>NZ_VFID01000001.1 GCF_006542425.1 Pseudoxanthomonas sp. z9
TCGCGGAGCAAGCTCCGCTCTACTCGTCGACCTGTCGACGCTCGGGGCCGGGGCGTTTCAGCAGCTTGCGCTGCAACGATCGTCGATGCATGCCCAGCAGTCGCGCCGCGGCGGAAATATTGCCATCGGTCTCCGCCAGCGCCTGTTGGATGTGCTCCCATTCCAGCCGGTGCAGGGGCGTCATGGTTTCCTCCGGCTCCAGCGGCTCGCTCTTCTGCTCGATGCCGAGCGCGCGCAGGATGGACGACAGCGAGGCCGGCTTGGGCAGATAGTCGTCGGCGCCGCGCTTGATCGACTCCACCGCCGTGGCCACGCTCGCGTAGCCGGTCACCAGCAGGATCCGCATGTCCGGCCGCAGTGCGCGCAGGGGTTCGATCAGGGTCAGGCCCGAGGATTCGCCCAGCTTCAGATCGACCAGGGCGAAGTCGGGCGCCTGCTCGCGCGCCAGGCGCAGCGCCTCGCGGGGATCCAGGGCGATGCGGGTCTCGATGCCGCGCCGGGCCAAGCTGCGCTGGAGGGTGCGGGCATACAGTTCGTCGTCGTCGATCAACAGGCCGTTCATGGAAAATCCCGGGTGCCGCGCAACGGCAGGCGGAACCTGACCCGCACGCCGCGTGGCGACGCGGTCTGCAGGGTCAGCGAACCTCCCAGGCGTTCGACCGTCGCGTGCGAGAGCGCCAGTCCCACGCCCATGCCGTCGGGCTTGCTGCTGCGGAACAGGGTATCGGATTGGAAGCGCAGGGTGTCCTGGAAGCCGTCGCCCTCGTCGCGCACTTCACCAATCAGTTCGCCGCCATCGCAGCGCAGGCGCAGTTCCACCCGGGTGGAACCGGCCTGCTGGCTGGCGTCCGCGGCGTTGTTGAGCAGCGCCTGCAACAGGTGGCCGATCGAGGGGTCCACCCGCAGCCGTGGCGGCAGTTCGCCCTCGCGCTGCAGTTCGATGGTCGGGCGCACCAGTTGCCAACGGTGGATGACGCGCTCCAGGTCCACGCCGGTGTTGCGGCCCATCTCGGCGGAGGCGGCCAGCTCGCGCACGCGGTCGCGGCAGATGTCGACCAGTTCGCGCAGGGTGGTGGCGTCCTCGCGGATGGCCTCGTCGTCGCACTGCTCGGCAATGTCCTCGCTCAGCAGGGTCATCGTCGCCAGCGGCGTGTTGAGTTCGTGGGCGACCGCCGCGGCGTGGGTGGCCAGGGCGACGATGCCCTCGTTGCGGGCGAAGCGTTCGCGTAGCACCGCCAGTTCGCGTTCGCGCTGGCGCAGCGCGGCCACCAGACGGGTGGAGAAGTAAAGCACCACACCGACCGACAGCAGGAAATTCACCGCCATGCCCCACAGGTGCAGGTTGAACGCATTGCCGTGGAAAGCAGGCAGGGGCCGGCCAAACACCGCCATCAGCGCATAGCCGACCAGCGAGGCGGCGGCGGTGGCCAGCACCCAGCGCAGCGGCAGGGCCAGCGCGGCCACCGCGATCAGCAGCAGGAACATCGGGCTGAAGGGGTTGGTGATGCCGCCGCTCCAGCCGACCAGCCAAGCCAGCACGGCCACGTCGACCAGCATGTGCAGAAACGCCACCCCGGCCGAATCCGGCGCCAGCCGATGGCTGCGCCAGGTGGCATAGACGTTGAACGCGGCCAGCAGGCCGATGCCGCCCCACAGCGGGGCGACCGGCAGCGGTATGTGCATCAGCTCGGTGGCGACCAGGACCGCCACCGCCTGGCCGATGATGGCCACCCAGCGCAGGTTGCACAGGGTCCGCAGGAAGCTGGGAGAAGAGATGGGCATGCGTACATGCTAGACGATGCGGCAAGCGCGGCCATCCGGTGGACGACGGCCCGGAGCGCTTCGGGTGAACGGCAGCGTGCCGACCGGCGCTGCCCGGCCCGGTTCCCAGTCTAAAATGGGCGCCATGCACGATGCCGTCAGCCGCCCCACGCCCCCCGCCAACGCCGCCGCCTGGCCCCGCCGCATCACCCACATCGTCGACATCGGCGGGGTGAAGGTCGGCGGCGGGCAACCGGTGGTGGTGCAGTCGATGACCAACACCGACACCGCCGATATCGCCGCCAGCGTCCGCCAGGTGGCCGAGCTCTGGCGCGCCGGCTCGGAAATGGTCCGGCTGACCGTCAACAATCCCGAATCCGCCGCCGCGATCCCGCGCATCCGCGAGAAGCTGGAGATGATGGGCATCGCGGTGCCGCTGATCGGCGATTTCCACTACAACGGGCACCAGTTGCTGGCCGGCGAACCCGCCTGCGCCGAGGCGCTGGCCAAGTACCGCATCAATCCGGGCAACGTCGGCTTCGGCAAGAAGAAGGACACCCAGTTCGCCCAGTTGATCGAATTCGCCATCCGCTACGGCAAGCCGGTGCGAATCGGCGCCAACTGGGGCTCGCTGGACCAGGCGCTGGCGGCGCAGCTGATGGACGAGAACCACCAGCGCGAGCAGCCGTGGGACGCCGGCCGGGTGCTGCGCGAAGCGCTGATCCGCTCGGCGGTCGACTCGGCCGAGCGCGCGGTGGAACTGGGTCTGCCGCGCGATCGCATCGTGCTGTCGGCCAAGGTCAGCGGCGTGCAGGAACTGATCGCGGTCTACCGCGACATGTCGCAGCGCTCGGAGTTCGCGCTGCACCTGGGCCTGACCGAGGCCGGCATCGGCAGCAAGGGCATCGTCGCCTCGTCGGCGGCGCTGGCGGTGCTGCTGCAGGAAGGCATCGGCGACACCATCCGCATCTCGCTCACCCCCGAGCCGGGGCAGCCGCGCACGCAGGAAGTGATCGTGGCGCAGGAACTGCTGCAGACCACCGGCCAGCGCGCCTTCACTCCGATGGTCACCGCCTGTCCGGGCTGCGGCCGCACCACCTCCGAGTTCTTCCAGGAACTGGCCAAGGTGGTGCAGAACCACGTCCGCGGCAAGATGCCGGAATGGAAGATCAGCCACCCCGGCGCCGAGAACATGACCCTGGCGGTGATGGGGTGCGTGGTGAACGGTCCCGGCGAATCACGCCACGCCAACATCGGCATTTCCCTGCCGGGCACCGGCGAGGCGCCGGCCGCGCCGGTATTCATTGATGGCGAAAAGGCGGTGACCCTGCGCGGCGAGAACATCGCCCAGGAGTTCATCGCCCTGATCGACGGCTACGTCGAGCGCAAGTACACGCGTGGCGCCGTCTGAGGTCCTGGCCCAGGGGCTGAACGCCCTGCTTGGATTGTTGCGCGAACGCGGCCTGCGGATCCTGCTGCTGTTCGCCGGCGTACTGGCGCCACTTTGGCTGTTCGTGGAACTGGCCGACGAGGTCCACGAACTCGAGGATTTCTTCTTCGATGATCCGCTGCTGTGGCGGATGCATGCGCTGGCCTCGCCGGCGCTGGACCGCTTCTTCGTCGGGGTGTCGGCGGCCGGCTACCAATACGGGGTAATCCCGGTCGACATCGTTGTCGTGCTCGGCCTGCTGGCCTGGCGGCGCTGGCGCGAGGCGTTGTTCGCGGCGGCCTCGTTCATCGGTTCGGCGCTGCTGAACCTGGCGACCAAGCAGTTCTTCCAGCGCGACCGGCCGTCGCTGTGGGATTCGGTCGCGCCCGAGCACACCTTCAGTTTCCCGAGCGGCCACGCGATGGGGTCGATGACCCTGGCGATGGTGGTGTTCCTGCTGGCCTGGCGCACCCGCTGGCGCTGGCCGGCGGCGCTGGCCGCGCTCGCCTTCGTCCTGCTGGTCGGCCTGTCGCGGGTCTACCTGGGCGTGCATTATCCCTCGGACATCCTCGGCGGCTGGGCCGCGGGCATGGCCTGGGTGGCGGGCCTGTATATCGTTCTGTATCGCAACGGCGGGCCGTGGAAGCGCGCCCCTCAGGCGAACTCGTAGAACTGGAAACACACCCCCGGCGGCACGATCAGGTGGAATTCGCGCCGGCCCCAAGACTTCATTTCCAGCGGCCCGATCTGCGCGGGCAGGTCCCGGTATTCCGCGTAAAGCGCGTCCAGTCCGGCCACCCCGATGCTGAAACTGGCGTTGTGCGCCCACAGCGGCTCGTTGTTGCGGACCAGATGGAAGCCGATGCCGTCGCGCTCGATGCCGGCCATGTCGCCTTCCTGCCAGAGCGCGTGGAAGCCCATCCGGCCGACGTAGAAATCCAGCGCTTCGGCCAGCGATGGCCCGGCCGGCACCATGGGGGTGACGCTCGCGAATCGGGTGGTCATCGGCGCTCCCTCCCTGCTGACCGGCCCAGACTAGGAGAACCGCTGGCGGCGTCGCAAGCGGGCGGCCGCAGAACGTAACGGATTGTTGCGATCCGCCCGGCTTGTGGTTGTCCGCGCGCGGCGGGACGATGGCCGCTGGTGCGGAGGCCGCGTGGGCGCGGATGGAACGGATATGCAGGAGCTGGTCGAGCGTTTCGGTATCGGACTGGTGTTCGTCAACGTGCTGGCGCTGTCGCTGGGCTTGCCGGTGCCGGCGATGCCGACCCTGATCGTGGTGGGAGCGGGCATCGCCCTGCATGCGGATCCGGCGTGGCCGGCGTTGCTCGGCGTGCTCGCGGTCTCCGTCTCGGCCAGCCTGCTGGGCGACGCGGCCTGGTTCTACGCCGGTCGCCGCTACGGCAATCGCACCCTGCAGTCACTGTGCCGGCTGTCGCTGTCGCGCGACAGTTGCATGAAACAAACCGAACGTGTCTACGGCCGCTTCGGCATCCGCGTGCTGGCGGTGGCCAAGTTCGTGCCTGGCCTGTCGATGGTCGCGGTGCCGCTGGCCGGGGCGATGCAGGCGGGCTTGCCGCGGTTCCTGCGTTATGACGGGCTGGGCGCGGCGCTGTGGGCGACGGTGGGACTGGCGCTGGGCGTGATCTTCTCCCGCCAGGTGGAGGGCGTGCTGCTGGCCCTGTCGCAACTGGGCGTCGGCGCGCTGGCATTGGTGGTGGCGGGGCTGATCCTGTACGTCGGCTATCGCTGGTGGCGCCGGCGCGCGCTGTTCCGGATGCTGGAAGCCGCGCGCATCGAACCGGCCGCGCTGGATGCGCTGGTGCGTGCGGGGCAGGCACCGGCGATCCTGGACATCCGCGCGCCGGGTTTCCGCGATGTCGATCCCTTCATCATTCCCGGCGCGGTCTTCGCCGATGAGCGCAGGCTGGACGCCATCATGGCGACCGTGCCGCGTGATCGCAGGGTTGTCATCTACTGCGCCTGCCCGGATGAGGTGTCCGCGGCGTGGCTGGCCGGCCAGCTGCGCCGACGCGGCTATCTCGACGCGGTTCCGCTGCGCGGTGGCATCGACGCCTGGCGCGGGGCGGGATTGCCGGTCGTGGCGATCGGCGGTGAAGCGGGGTCCGGGATGGGGGATTGGGGATCCGGGATGACGGAACAGGCGGGAGCACCGTCCCCGGCGCGGGCTCTTGACCCCGACGCCCGCGAAAAATCAACGCACCCGTAAATTCAATACTGGATGCAGACGCGATTGCGGCCTTCGCTCTTGGCCCGGTACAGCGCGGCGTCGGCCGCGGCCATCATCCGGCTGCAGGTGTCGCGGCTGGGGGTGAGCGCGGCGATGCCGATGCTGACGGTGATCGACTGTTCGTCGCCGCCGGGCTTGAACACCGCCTCGGCCACCGCCTGGCGCAGGCGCTCGGCGAAACCGAACGCGGCGTCGCCATCGCATTCGGGCAGCAGCACCGCGAACTCCTCGCCGCCGATGCGCGCGGCGGAATCGTCGTTGCGCACGTGCCGGCGCAGGATGCCGGCGATCTGTCGCAGCACGTTGTCGCCGGAGATGTGCCCGTAGCGATCGTTGATGGGCTTGAACAGATCGACGTCGATGATGCACATCGTCAGCGGGCGCTGGTGGCGCATGGCGCGGGCGATTTCGCGCTCGACCGCCTCGATGAAGTGGCGGCGGTTGTAGAGATCGGTCAGCGCGTCGTGGGTGGCGAGCTGGTAGATCTCCTCGTGGTAGTGCGCCTCGACGCTGGCGTGGCTGATGAACTTGAGGATGCACTCGCCCAAGGTGAGGTGATCGCCGTCGGCCAGCGTCGCCTCCTGGATCGGCCGGTCGTTGAGGCGGGTGGGATTGGTCGCATCCAGATCGCATACGCGGTATTCGTCGCCTTCGCGCCAGACCCGGCAATGCAGGCGCGATACGCTCCGGTGCGGGATGTGCAGGTCGGCCTCGCGCGAACGCCCGACCACCACCGGCTGCGCGTCGATGTCGGCGCGCCTGCCCAGGCCCTCGCCCTGGATCACCACCACGCACGCCGAGCGAGAGCCGGACGGACGGGGTCCGTCGCTCAGGATCGTGCGCTGGGTGGTCTCGTGATCGGGCGCCATGCTGCGGCCGCGGGGAAGGAAGGCGTCGAGTGTAGCGGGTCCGCGTGGCGGCTGCCGGCGCTTCCGCTACCATGGCGGCACTCCAGGGGGATGCGCCATGAATCCAGTACCGCCATCGGCGGACCCGGAAGCCACCGAGCTTCTGGCGACGCGCCTGTCCGGGCACATGCCCGCGGACGGACAGACCTTCGCGCCGGGCGCGCGGCTGGGACGCTACCGGCTTGAGGGCCTGCTCGGACGTGGCGGCATGGGCGAGGTGTACCGGGCGGAACAACTGGAGCCGGTGCGCCGGACCGTGGCGCTGAAACTGTTGCGCGGCCATCGCGTGGAAGCGCGCCACCTGGCCTATTTCGAGATCGAACGGCAGTTGCTGGCACAGATGCAGCATCCGGCCATCGCCCAGATCTACGACGCCGGCGCCACCGACGACGGCGTGCCGTTCTTCGCCATGGAGTTCAGCGAGGGGCGGCCGGTCACCGTGTTCTGCGCGGAGGAGGGACTGGATCTGCGCGAACGGCTGGCATTGTTCATCCGCATCTGCGAAGGCGTCCAGCACGCCCACCACAAGGGCGTGATCCACCGGGATCTGAAACCCGGCAACATTCTGGTCGATCGCATCGACGGCCGCGCCGCGCCCAAGATCATCGACTTCGGCATCGCCACCGCCACTTCGCGCGCGCTGGCCGGCATGCAGGAGCGCGCCGGCACCCCGGACTACATGAGCCCGGAACAGGCCGGGGGCGACCTCGCCACCCTCGATACGCGCAGCGACGTCTACTCGCTGGGCGTGCTGCTGCACGAACTGCTGACCGGCAGCCGACCCGGCGTGCGCGACGGCGGCACCGCCGATGGCAGCGTCCTGCGCCTGCCGTCCGAGCAGCTCGCCGCGCAGCCGACCGCGGCCGCGCGGGCCGGCGACGATCGCCATCTGAGGCGCGCGTTGCGCGAGGAACTGGACTGGGTGGTCGCCAAGGCGATGGCCCATGATCGCAATGCGCGCTACGCATCGGTCGCCGAACTGGCCGCGGATCTGCAGCGGTTCCTGGAGGGCGCACCGCTGGCGGCGGTGCCGCCGACCCGTCGCTACCGCTGGTCGCGCTTCTTCGCCCGCCATCGCACGGCCCTGATCGCCGCGGCGGTGGTCGGGCTGGCGCTGCTGGGTGGTCTTGCGGTGTCGGTGTACGGCCTGATGCAGGCGCGGGCGCAACGGGCGATCGCCGAGCAGCGCAGCGCGGAGCTGGAGAAGGTCGCCGCGTTTCAGCAATCGATGCTGGAAGGCATCGATATCGAGGCCATGGGCGGCGGTCTGGCCGGTGGCATGCGCGCGCAGATCGCCGCAGCCGATCCGTCCGTCCGCGCCTCGCTGGAACAACTGCTGGCCGGAATCAACACCGCCGATCTGGCACGCGGCATGATCGATCGTGATCTGCTGGCCAGCGCCGAGGCCGCCATTGATCGCGACTTCGCCCGGCAACCGGCGCTGGCCGCCAACCTGCGTGAATCGGTCGCACGCGTCTATGCCGCCCTGGGCATGAGCCCGCAGGCCGCGCGGGAATTCGGCAAGGTCGCCGACTACCGCGCCGGGCAGTCCGGCGAAGCCGACCGGGCGACGCTGGCCGCGCGCCTGGAACAGGCCGAGGCGCTGCTCGGCGCGGCCGAGGTGGACGCCGCCGCGGCCATCATCGAACGCGCGCAACCGCTGGCGCGGCCGCTGCCGTTGAACGATCCCACCCGCGCCGGACTGGAGATCGCCCAGGCCAGCCTGCTGTCCGCGCGCGGCGAGCGTGAACGGGCCAAGACCCTGCTGCAGTCGCTGCACGAGCGGTTGGCGAAGCAGGCGGGCGATCGCGATCCCGCGGCGATGGACGCCCTCAACGCGCTGGCCGACATGCAACGCGCGGTCGGCGAGATGGCCGAGGCGCGGGCGAACATGGAAAAGCTGCTGCCGTTGCGGGTGGCGGTGCAGGGTGCCGAACACAAGGACACCCTGGCGGCCACCGGCAATCTGGCGGTGATGCGGATGATCACCGGCGAGAAGGAAGGCGCGGTCAAGTTGCAGCGCGAACTGCTGGCGATACAGACCCGCCGGCTCGGCAACGATCATCCACTGACGCTGCATGCGCGCGGCACCCTGGCCAGCATGCTGGCGGACTCCAACGCCGCCGGGGAAGCGCTGCCGATGATGAAGGCGGTGCTGGCCGGCCGCGAACGCGTGCTCGGGCCGCTGCACCCGCAGACCATCCGCGCGCGCCTCAACCTGGCCACGACCTACGCAAGGCTGGACGACTATGCCGCCGCGCTGCCGCTGGAGCGGCAGGTGCTGGAACAGCGGACACGGCTGCTCGGCGCCAATCATCCGGACACGCTGTCGATCCTGATCAACCACGCCGGCACGCTGCTGCGCGATGGGCATCCGCAGCAGAGCCTGGCCCTGTTGCGCGATGGCCTGCCGCTGGCGCGTGACGTGCTGGGGATGAAGCATCCGCAGACCCAGCGCGCCCTGCTGATCCGCGGCGACGCCGCGCGCACGCTGGGCGATAACTCGCTGGCGCTGGCGTCCTATCGCGAAGTGGTCGAGGTCCGCCGGCGCCTGCTCGGGGAACAACATCCGGAAACGCTGCATGCGATCTGGACGCTGGCCACCGCCGAAGCGGGCTTTGGCCATGAAGCACAGGCACAGGCCCTGCGTCGGCAATACCTGGAGCCGTTGCTGTCGGCCAGACCCGACACCCTGAGTGAACCGCTGGCCGCGCTGGCCGATGCCATCCGCGAGGGGCGACCGCCGACGGGGTTCAAGTAAGGGCGGGACGGGGCGCGTCGGGTCGTTGCGGACGCGACCTCACTCGCCCGGCTTGGCGGCCGAGGTCGCCGCCTCGGAGGCCGCCTTGCGCGACAGCACCGCCTCGCGATGGGCGATATAGGCGTTGGCGCCGAAGATGATCGCCGCGCCCAGCAGGGTCCAGCGATCCAGGCTTTCGTCGAACAGCACCCAGCCGAACACCGCCACCACCGGCAACTGCATGAAGCTGATCGGTGTCAGCGCTGAAACCTCGCCCAGCTTCAGTGCACGCGTCCACAGCATGTGTCCGCCGGTGCCCATCACGCCGGCGGCGATCACCCACAGCCAGGTGATGCCCTGCGGCCACTCCCACACGCTCAGCGCGGGTACCAGCGACATCGGCACCCACAGCAGGGTGGTGTAGAGCACGATGCGGTCGGCCGGCTCGGTCTGCGACAGCTGCTTGATCTGGATCGCCACCAGCGCGCTCATCACCGCCGCCAGCACCGCGATCATGGCGTCCATGCTGAACTCCGCGGTGCCGGGACGCACGATGATCAGCACGCCCAGGAAACCCAGCACCACCGCGGTCCAGCGGCGGGCGCGGACCTTTTCATTGAGCATCGCGGCCGCGGCCAGGGTGACGAACAGCGGGGTGGAGTAGGACAGCGACACCGCCTGCGCCAACGGCAGGTGGCCGATGGCCCAGAAGCCGGCCAGCATCGAGCAGATGCCGATCACGCAGCGGAACAGGTAGCGCGGGAAATGCTGGGTCTTCAGCAGCCCCGGCCCGTGCTTGACCAGCAGCGGCAGCGCCGCCAGCAGGCCGAAGAAGTTGCGGAAGAACGCAATCTCGAAGGTGTGCAGGCTGGCCGAGGCCAGCCGGATCGCGACCACCATCATCGCGAAGAACATCGTGCTGGCCAGCATCAGCGCGGCGGCGCGGAAGTGGACGGGAATGGCGGGCATCAGGTTTCCACGGCGGACGGGCACGGTGGCGCGATGGCCAGCGTGCACGGAAGGCAATGAAGGGAATGCGTTCGCATCGCGCGCGCGAAGCGGCAGGGAACGCGGCTTCCGCCCCGCCGTCCATTCCGCGCGCCGTGGACGGGCGGGCGGAAGCGGGACAGGGCGGGAGCGGCGACGCGCATGGCTACCAGCGCGCGCCGATGATGCGTGGCTCGGGTTCGATGGCGACGCCGAAACGGCGCTCCACCGATTCGGCGATGCGCCGGGCCAGCGCCAGCAACTGCATGCCGCTGGCGTTGCCGTGGTTGACCAGGACCAGCGCGTGTGAGGCGGCCACGCCGGCATCGCCATCGCGATGCCCCTTCCAGCCGCAGGCATCGATCATCCAGGCGGCGGAGATCTTGCGGGTGTCCGCCGCGTCGCCGCGGAACACCGGCAGGCCCGGATGCGCGGCCTGCAGGGATTCGGCCAGCGCCGCCGGCACGATTGGATTCTTGAAGAAGCTGCCGGCGTTGCCGATTGCCGCCGGGTCCGGCAGCTTGCGGCTGCGGATCGCGATCACCGCTTCGGCGACGTCGCGCGCATCCGGCCGGGCGATGCCCATCGCCGCCAGTTCCTCGCCGAGGCCGGCGTAGTCCAGCCGCGGCGCGGGCGTGCGCAGCAGGTCCAGCTCCACCGCGGTGACGATGTAGCGGTCCGGTTCGTGCTTGAACACGCTGTCGCGATAACCGAACGCGCAGGCACTGCGGTCCAGCCGGCGCAGGACGCCTTCGCGGCGATCCCAGGCTTCCACCGCGTGGATGAATTCGCCGACTTCCACGCCATAGGCGCCGATGTTCTGGATGGGCGCGGCACCGGCGGTGCCCGGAATCAGCGCGAGGTTCTCCAGCCCGCACAGCCCCTGTTGCAACGACCACATCACCAGCGCGTGCCAGGGCACGCCGGCTTCGGCGCGCACGCGCGCGTGGGTGGCGTCCTGGGACAGCACGCGGGTCGCGGCGGCGGTCAGCGCCAGCACCGGTCCCTCGGCGTCGCCGGCGAACAACAGGTTGCTGCCGCCGCCCAGCACCAGCAGGGATGTCTCGGCGATTTCCGGCCGCGCCAGCAGTTCCGGCAGCGCGGCGGTGTCGTCCAGTTCGATCAGCCAAGGCGCGCGCGCTTCCACCCCGAAGGTGTTGCGATTGCGCAGCGAGGCATCGCGGGTCAGGCGATAGGGCGCACTCATTCCGGCGCCACCGCGCCGCGGCTGGGCGCCTCGCGGCGGCGGCGGATGGCATCGACGCACTCGCCGATGAGTTCCGGCCCGCGATAGACCATGCCGGAATAGACCTGCACCAGCGAAGCGCCCGCGGCCATCTTGGCCACCGCGTCGGCGCCCGAGAGGATGCCGCCCACGCCAATCAGCGGAATCCGGTCTGGCAGGCGGGTGCGCAGCCGGCGCAGCACCAGCGTCGACTGTCCCATCAGCGGCGCGCCGGAAAGGCCGCCGGTCTCGTGGGCCAGCGGATCGTCCTGCACGCTGATGCGCGAGACGGTGGTGTTGGTGGCGATGACCCCGTCCACGCCCAGATCGCCAAGCACACGCGCCACCGCGTCGATGTCGTCGTCGGACAGGTCCGGCGCGACCTTCACCAGCATCGGCACACGCCGGCCGTGTTGTGCGGCCAGATCCTCCTGCGCCTCGCGCAGGCTGCCGATCAATTGGCGCAGTGCCTGTTCCTCCTGCAGCTCGCGCAGGCCGGCGGTGTTGGGCGAGGAGATGTTGACGGTGATGTAGTCGGCCAGCGGATAGACCCGTTCCAGGCAATACAGGTAGTCCGAGGCGGCCCGTTCGTTGGAGGTGTCCTTGTTCTTGCCGATATTGATGCCGAGCACGCCGGTGCGGCGGCGGATCCGCTCGATGTTGCGTACCAGCGCGTCGACGCCCTCGTTGTTGAAGCCCAGCCGGTTGATCACCGCCTGGTGGGCCGGCAGCCGGAACATGCGCGGCTTCGGGTTGCCCGGCTGCGGGCGCGGCGTGACCGTGCCCACCTCGACGAAGCCAAAGCCCAGCCCGAACAAGGCCTCGACATGGGCGCCGTTCTTGTCCAGGCCCGCGGCCAGCCCGACCGGATTGGGGAAGGTCAGGCCCAGCAGCTTGGTCGGCAGCGGCTGCGGGGAACGCGCCAGCAGCGGCATCGTGCCGGTCCGGTAGGCGGTCTCGATGGCCATGAGTCCCAGGCCATGGGCGCGCTCGGCGTCGAAACCGAACAGGAAGGGGCGAGCGAGTTTGTACATCAGTGCAGGGTGCCGACGAACACGCGGGTCAGATAGTCGAAACGGATCATGCCCTGTTCGGCGTGTTTATCGAATACCCGGCGCAATTCCGCCCGCATCGGCTCGTGCCGGGGATCCCCGGGCGGGGGTGTGGAGGAGGAGGAGCGCAGGCGGCCGTACAGGGCGTCGAAATCCAGCGGCTGGGCGTGCGGGAAGCGCGCCATCGCGCGGAAACCCGGCCCGAACCAGGCCTGCATGGCATCGTCGTCCGGGTGGCGTTCGGCGACCCGGGCATAGTCCTGGCCGTAGGCGTGCAGCAGGGCTTCGTAGTCGCGCAGGAACGGCGAGGCGTCGGGCAGGCGGCTGTTCCAGAACACGCAGGCCAGGCCGCCGGGGCGCAGGATGCGCGCCCATTCGCGGCGGGTCGTCTCGGGTTCGAACCAGTGGAAGGCCTGGGCGCTGGATACCAGATCGATGCTGGCCACTTCCAGTCCGGTGGCTTCGGCGCTGCCGTCGGTCGTGCGCAGGCCAGGTTCGCCGGCCAGATCCGCCACCAGCGCCTCGCGCATGGCGGCATTGGGTTCCACCGCGATCACCGGGTGGCCGCGCAGCAGCCAGGCACGAGTGGCGATACCGGTGCCGGCGCCGATGTCGGCGACCAGTGCGCCGGGCGGGACGTCCTGTTCGCCGTGCAGCCAGTCGAACAGGGCGTCCGGGTAGCCGGGGCGGTAGCGGACATAGTCCGCGACCCGGTTGCTGAAGCGTCGTGCGCTGTCGCCGGCGCCGGTCACCGGGCCCGGCTCACTGGCTCAGCGTGCCCAGCCACACCAGGCCGCCGAAGAACAGCACGAACACCAGGATGCCGATGATCCACAGGACGACCGACAGCCAGCCCAGGATCAGCCCGGCCACCGCGAACCCGTCGCCGTCCAGGCGCTGCGGCTCGCGACGGATTTCGGCCCGCGCCATGTGGCCGGTGATGATCGCGCCGATGCTGCCCAGGAAGGGCAGCAGGCTCCAGCCGAGGATGCCGGCGATCAGGCTGATGATGGCCAGGGTGCTGGTCTGGCGGGCGGGTGCGTTCATCGGCGTCCTTTTCCTTTCTCGGGGCTCAGAGGTCGAACTTTATACCCTGCGCCAGCGGCAGCGAGTCGGAATAGTTGATGGTGTTGGTCTGGCGGCGCATGTAGACCTTCCACGCATCCGAACCGGATTCGCGACCGCCACCGGTTTCCTTCTCGCCGCCGAACGCGCCGCCGATCTCGGCGCCGCTGGTGCCGATGTTGACGTTGGCGATGCCGCAGTCCGAGCCGGCCGCCGACAGGAACTGCTCGGCCGCCTTCAGGTTCTGGGTGAAGATCGACGAGGACAGGCCCTGCGGCACGCCGTTCTGCATGTCGATGGCCTCGTCCAGGGTCTTGTACTTCATCACGTACAGGATAGGCGCGAAGGTCTCGTGCTGGACCACCTCGTCGGAGTTCTTCAGGCCGGTGACGATGGTCGGCAGGACGAAGTTGCCGGGGCGATCGATCGCGGTGCCGCCGGTCTCGACCTTGCCGCCGCTGGCCTTGGCCTTCTCGACCGAAGCGAGGAACTGCTGCACCGCGCCTTGGCTGTTGAGCGGTCCCATCAGGTTGGCCGGGTCGGTCGGATCGCCGATCTTGCCCTCGACCTGCTTGTAGGCCTTGATGAGGGTGGACAGCACGGTGTCGTAGATGGATTCGTGCACGATCAGGCGGCGGGTGGTGGTGCAGCGCTGGCCGGCGGTGCCGACCGCGCCGAACACGATGCCCGGGATCGCCAGCTTCAGGTCGGCGGTTTCGTCCAGGATGATCGCGTTGTTGCCGCCGAGCTCCAGCAGGCTGCGGCCCATGCGGCGGGCCACGCGCTCGCCGACGGTGCGGCCGACCTGGGTGGAGCCGGTGAAGCTGATCAGCGGGATGCGCTTGTCGTCGACGAACTGCTGGGCCAGCTCGATGCCGGCGTCGTTGATCAGGAAGAAGATGTCCGGGAAGCCGGCGGCCTTCAGCGCGTCATTGCAGATCTTCATCGACGCGATGGCAGTCAGCGGGGTCTTGTTGGACGGCTTCCAGATGCACACGTCGCCGCAGATCGCGGCCAGGAACGAGTTCCACGACCACACCGCGACCGGGAAGTTGAACGCGCTGATGATGCCGACCAGGCCCAGCGGCTGGTACTGCTCGTACATCCGGTGGCCGGGACGCTCGGAGTGCATGGTGTAACCGTACAGCATGCGGCTCTGGCCGACCGCGAAGTCGGCGATGTCGATCATCTCCTGCACTTCGCCATCGCCCTCGGGCTTGCTCTTGCCCATTTCCAGCGCGACCAGCGAACCCAGCGCGTCCTTGTGCCTGCGCAGCGCTTCGCCGCACAGGCGCACGGCTTCGCCGCGGCGCGGGGCCGGGGTGGTGCGCCAGACCTTGAAGGCTTCCTGCGCGCGCGCGACCACGGTTTCGTAGTCGGCCTGGCTGCTGGCATGGACCTCGGCAATCACCTCGTTGGTGGTCGGATTGATCGACTGCAACAGGCCGGCGTCGGTGGTCGTGGACCACTCGCCGCGGCCCAGGTAGGTGCCGGAGTTGGTCTTGCCAAGGCCGAGTGCCTTGAGGATGTCTGCGGGCATGGAGCGCTCCAGAAAAGATTCGGAAAAAGGCACGGCGCGACTGCGCCAGCGGGCCGCCGATTTTAGCAGAGCGATCCCGCCGGTCCGCCTGGATCCGGGCCTTCCGTGGATGTGCTGAGCAGCCTGTTCGATTCGCCGAATCCACGGGCTTCCGGCAGCCCGGATTTCGGCGATTCGCCGATCATGACGGAGCATCGACGGCGTTGCGATGCGGACCGGTGGCGCAAGGCGGAGCGGATGCTTCGATCCAGGCCCGATATGGCCTGCCGGGATCGATGTCCCCGTGGCGGTGCCATCGAGTGGAGTGGCGGGAGTGGTTTCCTGCCTGTGGGTGCGGTGACCGCGCGATCTGCCAGTATCGCCGCACCCGCCCCGGCAGGGCCGGAATGGCGCCGCTAAGTGTTTGAAAGATGGCGGCCCCGGCGCGATTCGAACGCACGACCTTCCCCTTAGGAGGGGGACGCTCTATCCAGCTGAGCTACGGGGCCATGGCCGGCATTCTCGCATGAAGGGGCGGATGGGGCGACCGGCCCCGCCATGGCGGGGCCTCGGCCTGCCGACGGTCCTGGAGATGCGGCCACGCACTCGGGGCCAGCGCGGCGATTCGCCAGTGTGTGCGTCGCGGGCTGGCGCGACGGGCATTTCAGAAATGGCGCCCTGCTTCGTCTCAATGCCGAGCGACTCCCTGACGGGAGGAAGCGGGACACACACATGGCACGACCACGGTGCCGTGGATATCCGGATGTCCGTTCTCCTCCGCCGAGCGTCGCGGTGTTCTCGCGCAGGGATGCCAAGTGCGGGACCCGGTTTTCCGCCTCGCAGCGAACGAAGATTCGCTGCGAGGCGAAGCCGTGTCTGGACAAAAAGTGATCACGTCGAATTGTGCCGAATTCCGTGTGCAATCCCGTTATCGGCGACTAGATGTCGAATGCGTGACGAAAAGAATATTGAAAGCGGGGCAGCGCGAAACGCGCAGCAAATGCACCCGCCATGCGAAGGAGCCCCAGGTGGGTGATTGGCTCCTGACGCCTTCCCGTTCTTCCGTTCGATATTCCAGGAGAGAGTCGCCGTGGTATCCCTTTGCCATCCGTCATCAGGACCGCTTCGCCATGGACCGGCGCTGACCCGTATCGCCGCCGCGCTGGCGATCGCCATCGCGCCGCTGCCGGCGTTGGCCCAGGCGGCCGACGTCCCGTCCGCATCCATCGACGCGCAAGCCACCGCCCAGGCGGGCGACGAACAGGCCGTTGATCTGGGATCGGTGACGGTCACCGCGCGCAAGCGCGACGAACGCAACCTGGACGTGCCGATCGCGGTCACCGCGATGACCGGCGAGCAGATCGATGCGATGGGCATCGACAACGTCGGCGATGCGATTTCCTTCTCGCCCGGCGCGGCGGCCTACGATGCCGGTGGTGCGTTCACCTACATCCAGATCCGCGGAGCGTCCGCGCGCCAGGGCAGCAACGAAAACGGCTACTACCTGGACGAAGTGCCGTTCAACGGCGTGACCGTGCCGTGGTATCCGGAAACCCGCTCGTTCGACATCGAACGCATCGAAATCCTCAAGGGCCCGCAGGGCACCCTGTTCGGCGAGGGATCGATGGGCGGCACGGTGCGGGTCATCACCCGCAAGCCCGAATTCAACAGCTTCCGCGCGGGCGTGGAAACCTCGTACAGCAATACCGAGGGCGGCACCGATGGCTGGGGCGTCAAGGCGATGGTCAACGTGCCTCTGGTGGACGATACCCTGGCGATGCGATTCGGCGTCACCGACGAGTCCCTGTCGGGCTGGCTGAGAAACCGCCAGACCGGCGAGGAGAACATCAACGAACAGCGCATCAGGACCGGCCGCGCCAAGCTGCGCTTCGCGCCGAACGAGCGCTTCAACCTCGATCTTTCGTACTGGAAGTTCAAGGCGCATTCGCCCGGCGGGTTCGAAGCGGCCTACGATGACATGAGCGTGGATGCCTACTACGACGTGCGCAATGAATGGGATTCCGGCAGCCTGACGGCCAGCTACGCTTTCGATGATTCGCAACTGCTGTACGTGTTCTCGGACGGCAGCCTGTGGCGCGGGCTGAGCGGCATGATCAACGCGACGACGGCCTATGCGGGCACGGTCGACATCGGCGTGCGCACCCACGAACTGCGCTGGTCATCGACCGGCGAACGCGCGGTGGACTGGACGATGGGCTACTACCTGCGCAAGGCGATACGCCGCGATTCGTCCGCGATGACCGGCCTGTCGCCGACCCGCTCCTCGCAGACCAATGACTCGTTCTCGCTGTTCGGCGAAGCGACCTGGCACATCAATGAAAAATGGGCCGCGACCGCCGGCGTCCGCTACTTCGAGGACAAGGTCGATTCGATGGATGTCAGCGCGACCACGCGCAATACGCTGCAGAAGACCTTCACCAACACCAGTCCACGCTTCAGCCTGTCCTACGCGCTGAACGAAAATTCAACCCTTTACGCGAGCGCGGCCAGTGGTTACCGCTCCGGCCAGTTGCAGCCGATCACCTCCATCGAGCTGGCCGAGCAGGCCGGGATCGATCTGCCAGTCGGTACCAAGCCGGATGCGATCTGGAGCTACGAGCTGGGCTACAAGGCGGTGTTCGACGAAGGACGCCTGTTGCTGGAGACCGCAGTGTTCTACAGCGACTGGAAGGACGTGCCGGTCTACATGTCGCTGGCCGATGGCCTGTACAGCGGCATCCTCAATTCCGCCGGCTCCACCCAGAAGGGCGTGGAACTGGGAATCACCTGGATGCCGAACCGCTCGTGGGCGTTCAACTTCGGCGGCAGCGTGATCGACGCGGTCTACAAGGAGGATCTGGAAGGCACCCAGTTCCACAAGGGCACGCCGGTGTTCAACGTGCCCAGGACCACGCTCAGCGGGGGTGTGGCGTACAACTGGCCGGTCGGCGATTCGCTCAAGGGCATCGCCCGCAGCGACCTGATGTACCACTCGCGGCGCGAGACCTCGGCCACGGCCGGTACCGAAGGCGGCGATGCGATCACCCGGCTGGCTGCGCGGATCGGCCTGGAGTCGCCCAGTGGCTGGGCCGCCTACCTGTTCGGCGAGAACCTCACCGACGAGGATGGCGCCACCGATGCCCGCAGCATGACCGGCGCGGCGACCCGCCTGCGGCCACGCACCTTCGGTGTCGAGTTCCGCTACAACTATTGAGGAAAGCCGCCCCTCCCGGCGTGGCCGGGAGGGGACAGGGCGGTCAGGGGCCATTGATGCAACGCAGCACTTGACAGCCTGCCCGCTCTTCGTGTCCCCTACGGGAATGCGCCCGAACGCCCCGTCCACCGTCGATTCCATACGCCCGGCCCCGTCGCCGGCGGTGGCTTCCGCCTGGGCCGGTGTCGCGTCGGCCGCCACCACTACCACCACCATTACCACCCCGATTAGCAGGGTGCGGCTGGTTGTGTTCGCGTAATTCGCAAACCACGGCCCCGCACCCGAATCAGGATGCGGGGGAGCCCAAAGCCTGATCCGTGTACCGGGCCTCCTATCGAGGTTCCGTCCATGTCGTCCAGCGTCGCCGCTCCACCCAAGCTCCCCTCCAGAACGCCGCAGTCCGCCACGATCGTGCACAAGTTCGGCGGCACGTCCGTGGCCGACGCGGAACGCTATCGCCACGTCGCCCAGTTGTTGCTGGCGCGCGAGGAGGTCCAGCAGATCACCGTGGTCTCGGCGATGAAGGGCGTCACCGACGCGCTGATTGCGCTGGCCGAACGGGCGTCCGGCAACCTGGCCGAGTGGCGTGATCACTGGCACGAACTGCGCGCACGCCATCGTGGCGCGGCGGTCGCGCTGCTGGCCGAGAATGCCGGCCCCACGCTGGAATGGATGGACGCGCGCTTCGACGAACTGGCCGAAATCCTTGGCGCGCTGGCGGTGATCGGCGAGTTGCCGCGCGAAGTGCTGGATCGGGTGCAGGGCCTGGGCGAAGTGTTCTCCGCGCACCTGCTGGGTGAGTACCTGAGGATCCGCGGCGAGGACTGCGCGGTGCTGGATGCGCGCGACGTGCTGGTGGTGGATCGCGGCGACCTGGGCGTGGACGTGGACTGGCTGCAGAGCGCGCAGCGGCTGTCGGACTGGCGCGCCGGGCATCCGCAGCGCCGGCTGGTGGTCACCGGCTTCGTCGCCCGCGACCGTTCCGGCCGCATCACCACCCTGGGCCGCAACGGCAGCGACTACAGCGGCGCGATTTTCGCGGCCCTGTTCAATGCCGACGAACTGCACATCTGGACCGACGTGGACGGCGTGCTGTCGGCGGACCCGCGGGTGGTGCCGGAAGCGGTGCAGCTCAGCGCGCTCAGCTACGACGAAGCCTGCGAACTGGCCTACTTCGGCGCCAAGGTCGTGCATCCGCAGACCATGTCGCCGGCCATCGAGCGCGGCCTGCCGATTGTCATCCGCAATACCTTCCATCCCGAGCATCCGGGCACGAGAATCACCGCCGCCAGCGATGCGCATGGCCCGGTGAAGGGCCTGACCCTGAGCCCGGATCTGGCGGTGCTGAACCTGGAAGGCACCGGCCTGATTGGTGTACCTGGCACCGCCGAGCGCGTGTTCGCCGCATTGCGCGACGCGCGGGTGTCGGTGGTGATGATTTCGCAGGGGTCCTCGGAGCATTCGATCTGCTGCGTGGTCAAGAGCGCCGAGGCGCAACGGGCGCAGAACGCGCTGCTCAATGCGTTCGCGCATGAACTGACCATCGGCCAGGTCCAGCGCGTGCAGCGGACCGATGGAGTCAGCGTGCTGGCCGCGGTCGGCGACGGCATGGCCGGCCAGCCCGGCGTGGCCGCGCGCCTGTTCGAGGCGTTGGGACGGGCGCGGGTCAACATTCTGGCGATCGCACAGGGTTCGTCGGAGCGCAACATCTCCGTGGCCATCGACAGCGCCGATGCGACCAAGGCGCTGCGGGCCGCGCACGCGGGCTTCTGGCTGTCGCCGCAGACCTTCTCGGTCGGCGTGATCGGACCGGGCAACGTCGGCGCCACCCTGATTGAACAGCTGCGCGCGGCGCAGCCGCAATTGCTGGGCAAGGCCAACCTGGATCTGCGCCTGCGCGCGATTGCCTCCAGCCGCAAGATGCTGCTGGACGAGCGCGGCATCGGTGCCGACTGGCGCGAACGCTTCGAGGCCGGCACGCAGGCGGCGGATCTGGATCGCTTCACCGCCCATCTGCTGTCGGCACACCTCCCGCACGCGGTGATCGTGGATTGCAGCGCCAGCCCGGAAGTGGCCGAACGCTACGCCGACTGGCTGGCCGCCGGCATCCACGTGGTCACTCCGAACAAGCAGGCCGGCGCCGGTCCGCTGGCCCGCTACGAGGCCATCCGCGAAGCCACGGCCGCCAGCGGCGCGCGCTTCCGCTACGAGGCCACGGTCGGCGCCGGCCTGCCGGTGATCTCGACCCTGCGCGATCTGCTCGATACCGGCGATGCGGTGGTGTCGGTCGAAGGCATCTTCTCCGGCACCCTGGCGTGGCTGTTCAACAAGTACGACGGCAGCGTGCCGTTCTCGCAACTGGTTACCGAGGCGCGCGGGCTGGGCTATACCGAACCGGACCCGCGCGACGACCTGTCCGGCACCGACGTCGGCCGCAAGCTGGTGATCCTGGCGCGCGAGGCCGGGCGCTCGCTGGCGCTGGAGGACGTGGCGATCGAGAGCCTGGTGCCGGAAGCGCTGCGCAACGCCAGCGTGGAGGATTTCATGGCGCGGCTGCCGGAGGTGGATGCCGTGTTCGCCGAGCGCCTGGCGCAGGCGAAGGCCGCCGGCCAGGTGCTGCGCTATGTCGCCCGGCTGGATGGCGAGGGCCGGGCGCGGGTCGGGCTGGTCGCGCTGCCGGCGGCGCATGCGTTCGCCAACCTGCGCCTGACCGACAACATCGTGCAGTTCACCACCCGGCGTTACTGCGACAATCCACTCATCGTGCAGGGGCCGGGCGCCGGTCCGGAAGTGACCGCGGCCGGCGTGTTCGCCGATCTGCTGCGGGTGGCCGCCGGACAGGGAGCCAGGCTGTGAAGGAGGAACAGGTGGGAGCAACGGCAATGACCGACACGGCGAGCGCGTTCTCGCCGGCGTCGGTGGGCAACGTGGGAGTGGGATTCGACATCCTAGGCCACGTGATCGAAGGCGCGGGCGATACCGTGCACGTACGGCGCATCGCCGCGCCGGAAGTGCGCATCGCCGACATCCGCGGCACCACCGTGGATCTGCCGCGCGACGCGCCCGGCAATACCGCCGGCGCGGCGCTGATTTCGCTGCTGGAGGCGGAACGCCCCGGCTTCGGATTCGAAATCGAGATCGAGAAGGGCATCCCGCTCGGATCCGGCATGGGCGGTTCGGCCGCATCGTGCGTGGCCGCGCTGGTGGCCGCCAACGCGCTGCTGCCACGGCCGCTGTCGCGCGAAGCGCTGTATCCGCATGCGCTGGTCGGCGAAGCCGTCGCCAGCGGCGGGCGTCATGGCGACAACCTCGGGCCGATGCTGCTGGGTGGCCTGGTGCTGTCGACCGCGGATCGGCTGGTGCCGATTCCGGTGCCCGAGGCGTGGCATTGCGTGCTGGTGCATCCGGACGCGGTGCTGGAAACCCGGCGCGCGCGCGCGGCGCTGGCCGGCGCCTACGAACTGAAGGAGTTCGTCGCCCAGAGCGCGCATCTGGCGCTGCTGCTGGCCGGCTGCCAGCGCGGCGATGCGACGCTGGTACGCGAAGGGCTCAACGACGTGCTGATCGAACCGCGCCGCGCGCCGCTGATCGGGGGGTTCGACGCGGCCAAGGCGGCGGCGCTGGCGGCCGGTGCGATGGGCGCGAGCATTTCCGGCGCCGGACCCAGCGTGTTCGCCTGGTTCGAGTCCCGCACCCGGGCCGAAGCGGCGGCGCCAGGCATCCAGGCGGCGTTCGCGGCCGCGGGTTTCGGCAGCCAGGCCTGGGTGTCGCCGATCGCGGCGCCGGCGGCGCGGCTGCTGTAGCGCGTGGATCTTTCGCTGGCGGCGTGGCCGGTGTTAGTCCGCCTCCGCCCGCGATCACCGCCAACATGCGGTCGGCCACTTGGGCCACCGGCAATCTCTTCCCCTACGGAAAAACGATGAACTTCATCTCCACCCGCGATGCTTCCGAACCCGCCCGCCTGAGCGCGGCGATTGCCGCCGGCCTGGCACCCGATGGCGGCCTGTATGTGCCCGTGCAGCTGCCGGCGTCGCGCACGCTGCGCGCCGGTGCGAACCTGGCCGATACCGCGACCGGGTTGCTGGCGCCGTTCTTCGAAGGCGATGCGCTGGCACCGGAGCTGCCGGCGATCTGCCGCGAGGCATTCGATTTTCCGGCGCCGCTGGAGCCGCTGGCCACCCCGGGCGATCACGTGCTGGAGTTGTTCCACGGACCGACCGCCGCGTTCAAGGATTTCGGCGCGCGCTTCCTGGCCGCCTGCCTGACCCGGCTGCGGCGCGACGACGTGCAACCGCTGACCATCCTGGTGGCGACCTCCGGCGATACCGGTGCGGCGGTCGCGGCAGCCTTCCATCGCCAGCCGGGCCTGCGCGTGGTGGTGCTGTATCCGGACGGACGGGTCTCGCCACGGCAGGCGCACCAGTTGGGTTGTTTCGGCGACAACATCGCCACCTTGCGCGTCGCCGGATCGTTCGATGATTGCCAGGCACTGGTGAAGCGCGCGCTCAACGACGGCGATCTGCAATCGCAGCTACCGCTCAGTTCCGCCAACAGCATCAGCCTGGGCCGGCTGCTGCCGCAGATGAGCTACTACGCCGACGCCGCCCTGCGCCATCACGCCGCCACCGGGCAGGCGCTCAACCTGGTGATTCCGACCGGCAACCTCGGCAACGCGCTGGCCGCGATCCTGGCGCGCGCACTGGGCGTGCCGCTGGACCGGATCGTGCTGGCGACCAACGCCAACCGGGTACTGCCGGATTACTTTGGCGGCGGCGACTACGCGCCGCAGGCGAGCGTGGCGACGATCGCCAACGCGATGGATGTTGGCGCGCCGAGCAATTTCGAGCGGTTGCGCTGGCTGTATCGTGGCGATGACGCCGCATTGCGCGCCGCATTCACCGCGCGCAGCGTGGGCGATGCCGCGATTCGCGAAACCATCGCGCGCCGGCATGCCGATTTCGGCGAAGTGTTCTGCCCGCATACCGCCACCGCGGTGAAGGTGCTGGAGCAATTGCGCGCGGCGGGCGAGGGCGGACATTGGGCGGTCGCCGCGACCGCGCATCCTGCCAAGTTCGAAAGCATCGTCGAGCCGTTGATCGACCGGCCGGTCGACGTCCCGCCCGCGCTGGCGGATCTGCTGGCGCGCCCGGCCCACGCGGATCCAATGCCGGCGGACTATGACGCCTTGCGCGACCGGCTGGCGGCCCTATCCTGAGCGGCATGAGAAAACCCTTCATGCTCTCCCTGGCCCTGGGCATCGCCCTGGGCCTGGCCACCTCCGCCAGCGCCCAGACCGCGCAGGATGCCAGCCGGCTGAAGCCGGGCGAATACATCTGGGCACCGCGGATTGCGCCCGAAGGTCCGGTGGTGCTGGTGGTCAGCCTGGACGAGCAGCGCGCCTACGTGTATCGCAACGGCATCGCGATTGGCGTGTCCACCATCAGTTCCGGCAAGCCGGGCAAGGACACGCCGACCGGCGTGTTCACCATCCTGCAGAAGAACAAGGATCACCGCTCCAACCTCTACAACAACGCGCCGATGCCGTACATGCAACGGCTGACCTGGGACGGCATCGCCCTGCACGGCGGCCATCTGCCCGGCTATCCGGCCTCGCATGGCTGCGTGCGCCTGCCGCAGGCCTTCGCCGAACAGCTGTTCGGCATCACCCAGCGCGGCGACACCGTGGTGGTGGCCAATGCCAAGGCGGCTCCGGCCAGCGTGGTGCACCCGGCGGTGCTGGCGCCGGTGACCCGCAGCGGCCAGGCGGTGGCGGCGCCGTTGGGCGAGTTCGAGGTCTATTGGGACGAGGCGGCGGCGCCGCAGGGACCGGTCAGCATCCTGGTCAGCCTGTACGACCGGCGGGTATCGGTGCTGCGCGACGGCGTCCTGATCGGATCGGCGCCGCTGCAGCGGGTCGGCGATCTGGAACTGAACGGCACCGTGCTGTTCGTGATGACCACGGAGATGGAAGACATTCCCAGCCTGCTGGATCCGCAGCGTCACCAGCACCGCTGGGTCGCCCACCGGGTGCTGGGCGAGGATGGCGCGGCGATGCCCACGTTGCAGGCGTTGGGCCAATCCTTCTGGGTGCCGGAGGCGTTCTCGCGCCGCCTGTATGGCATCCTTCAGCCCGGTACCACCGTGCTGGTCTCGGATCTGCCCGGGGTGCGCGCAACGCCGGCCGAACAGCCGGCCGAGCCCGTCTTGGAATCGGATCCCGGCGGCCCCATCCAGCCCTGACGCGATGGCCAGCGGAACGGCGCTCGCTTCTTTCCTCCGTTGCCCCGTGGTTCCGTATGCCGCCCCGTTTCCGCCTGCTTTCCCTCGCCAGCCTGCTCGCCAGCGTCGCCTTGCCGGGACAGGCGCAGAACGTGCCCGCCACGAGCCTGGTCGATCAGCTCGCGCGCACCGCGCCGAAACTGGATCGCAAGGTGCTTTCGCTCGCCACCCAGGCGATGTCCTGCACGCTGCGCGGCACCGCGCTGCCGCCGACCCTCAGCGTCATCGACTATTCGCGCCCGTCCACCCAGCCGCGCCTGTGGGTGTTCGATCTGGCGCGGCAACGCCTGCTGTTCGAGGAATGGGTGGCGCACGGCCGCAACACTGGCGAAAACCTGGCCAGTCGTTTTTCCAATGAAAACGGCAGCTACATGTCCAGCCTGGGCGCATTCCGCACCCAGGAAGCCTACGTGGGCGGCAATGGCTATTCGCTACGGCTGGAAGGGCTGGAGCCAGGCATCAACGACCGGGCGCGCGAACGTGCCATCGTCATCCACGGCGCGCCGTATGTCAGCGAAACCCTGATCCGCCAGCAGGGCCGGCTCGGCCGCAGCCTGGGCTGCCCGGCGGTGCGCACCGCGGTGGCGCGGCCGCTGATCGACACGATTCGCAACGGTTCGTTCGTGTTTGCCTACTATCCCGACCAGGACTGGCTGCGGCATTCTCGGCTGCTCGGCGCGGCCTGTGAAGGCGGCACCGCCGGCACCACCGCCGCGCGCGCCCAACCCTGATGTCCTTCCGGAGCCCTTTCGATGAGCGACAACCCGCGCCTGACCGTCACCCTGCACCAGGAGCAGGATTTCCAGTTCCGGGTCCGTTTCGACGGCACCGCCATTCCGGAACTGCTGACCGATGAATCCGAGCCGCTGGGGCAGGGCGCCGGTCCCAGCCCGACGCTGATGCTGACCACCGCGATCGCCAACTGCCTCTCGGCCAGCCTGCTGTTCGCGATGCGCAAGTTCAAGAACCAGCCCGGACCGCTGGTGACCACCGCGACCACCGAACTGGTGCGCAACGAACAGGGCCGGTTGCGGGTCGGCCACGTGCAGGTGGACATCCAGTTGGCGGAGGCGGCCGAGGCGTATCAGTCGCTGGAACGGTTGCTGGCCCAGTTCGAGAACTTCTGCACGGTGACCGAGAGCGTCCGCCACGGCGTGGAGGTTTCGGTCAGCGTCCGCGATGCCGACGGCGTGCAATTGCACGGCATCGAGGTTCCGGTCGGCGCCTGAACACCGCCGGCGCATCGCCGGAACCTGCCGCGAACGCTTATCCGTCGGCCCGCGCTGGCGCCGGCGCGGCCACGTGGCATGATGCGGGGGTATGCCGACCATGCCCCGACCCTCGTGATCGCTCCCATCAAAGGCAAGGCCACGTCGCTGGACATCGCCCATCTGGCGGGCGTATCGCAGCCGACCGTGTCGCGCGCGCTGCGCGGCAGCCCGATGGTCAACGAGGAAACCCGCAAGCGCATCCAGGCGATCGCGGCGGAGCTGAACTACAAGGTCGACAAGAACGCCTCCAACCTGCGCCGCCAGCACTCCGGCACCATCGCGCTGCTGTTCTTCGAGGATCCTACGCCCGACGACTCGCAGATCAATCCGTTCTTCCTGTCGATGCTGGGCTCGATCACCCGTGCCTGCGCGCTGCAATCCTACGACCTGCTGATCTCGTTCCAGCAACTGTCGACCAACTGGCAGGCCGACTACGAGGACAGCAACAAGGCCGACGGCCTGATCCTGCTGGGCTACGGCGATTACCTGGAAGCGCAGTCGCGGCTGGAGCAACTGGTCCAGCAGGGCACCCATTTCGTGCGCTGGGGCGCGGTACTGCCGGGCCAGCCCGGCATCTCGATCGGCTGCGACAACTTCCAGGGCGGCCACGACATCACCGTGCATTTGATCGGGCAGGGGCGGCACGACATCGCCTTCCTCGGCCATGCCTCCAACCACTACCCGGAGTTCTTCGAGCGCTATCGCGGCTACGCGCAGGCGTTGCAGGCCGTCGGCAGCCCCGCGCAGCCGTCATTGCAGGTGGACGCGGTGACCAGCGAGCAGTCCGGTTATGAAGCGGTGCAGGAACTGCTCAGGCGCAAGGTCCGTTTCGATGCCATTTTCGCCGCCAGCGACCTGATCGCGATCGGCGCGATGAAGGCGCTTCACGAACACGGTCGACGGATTCCGCAGGACGTGGCAGTGGCCGGCTTCGACGACATCCCGCTGGCCGCGTTCGTCACCCCCGGACTGTCGACCGTGCAGCAGGACACCAAGCGGGCAGGCCAGATCCTGGTCGACAGCCTGCTCCGGTTGATCAATGGCGAAGCGGTGGAAAGCCAGTCGATTCCCGCACGGGTGATCCTGCGCGGATCCACCGGCGCCTGATCACTTGCCGGAAGACCCGTCAGGCCACCCGTCAATCCGCCTTCGGCGCCTTGCGCCGCATCAGTTCGCGCAGGCGCTCGCGGGTGTCGGCGCGGATGATGGCGCCATCGTGGAAGAACACGCGAACGCCGTGGGCGGGCACTTCGGCGCGTAATTCGTCGCCGACCCGTTGGCGATCACCGGTGAACGCATCGCGCCATTCGCCGGGTTGCAGGTAGTCGTCCACCTTCATCGTCGCTGGCCGGTCCGCCTTGTTCAGCAGCACCAGCGCGGTCTGGCGCTGGCCGCCGTGATCGTAGACGCGGTAGAACACGGCCTCGTCGCCCTTGAGCGACACGTTCAACTGCAGGCCGCGTTGCAGGGCGATCGAATCGCGGCGCAGGCTGGCGATGCGTTTCAGCGCCGCGTGGATGGGATGCGTCGGCGCGGCGTCGATGCGTTCCTGGCCGAAGTAGTTGCGGTTGCCGGCGTGTTCGGCGCGGCCGCGCATGAAGCCGGTTTCCGAGCCGTAGTAGATCACCGGAATGCCGCGCGCGGTGAACAGCCAGTTGTGCGCATCGATGAAACCGCTGTCGGCGGCATTCATGCGCGCCATGTCGTGGTTGTCGTAGAAGGTCATCAACTCGTACGGGTTCGCGTACGGGCCGTCCTCCAGGTACAGCGCCTTGCCCAATTCGGCGAAATCGCTGCCGGGTTTCTCGAACACTTCCACCAGCTTCGCCTTCAGCGGGAAGTCGAGCACGCTGTAGCCGCCGTTGCGGCGCCAGGTATGCCCGGCGATGCTGGCGGCGTCGTAGTTGAAGTTCTCGCCGAACATGAAGAACCCGGGTCGCTTGGCGCGGATGCGGTCGGCGAAGCGCTTCCAGAAGCCGTGCGGCATCCAGGCGATGGTGTCGACCCGGAACGCGGCCGCGCCCTGATCGATCCACTGTTCGTAGGCGCCCACCAGATAGTCGAGCACGGCGGGATTGTCCTGGTCGAAGTCGGACAACTGGGCCAGGCCGCCGCCGGTGTTGTAGAAGGCGTGCAGTGGATTGCCCTTGGGGTCCAGCTGCTCCGGCCGCAGGTTCTGGTGATCGGCGACCAGCTGGCCATCGCGGTCCCACAGCTTGCCGTACTGCGCCTGCGGCGCGGGCATGGTGTAGGAAGGCGAACCGTGGTTGGCGACAATGTCCAGCACCACGTCCAGTTGCTGGCCCTTCATCGCGCGGGTGAAGCCGGCGAAATCCAACCCGGGACTCGGCAGGTGTTCGTCCAGGCGATAGAAGTTGATGCCCCAGTAGCCGTGGTAGCCGGTCTTGCCGCGATCGGTGAAGGCGCCGTTCCAGATCACCGGGTCGCCGCCGGTGAACGCCTCGTCGGGATTGTCGACGATTGGCGTGACCCACACCGACGTGAAGCCGAGGTCGCGGATGTAGCCGGCGTTGTCCAGCAGGCCCTTGAAGTCGCCACCCAGGTAACCGACGTTGTCGGACTCGCCGGCCGGCGCGCCGGGTGTCGGCAGGTCGAAGCTGCGATGGGCCCCGCCCTGATCGCGGTGATCGTTGCCGGGATCGCCGTTGACGAACCGGTCGGTCAGCACGAAGTACACCGCCTCGCGGGCGAAGGGTTCGGTGGTGCCGTAGACATCGTCCGCGCGGACCTTGACGGAAAACGACAGGACGGGCAGCAGCGCCGCCAGCAGCGCGCATGCGGAAGGTCGCATCAATGCACCTGGGGAGAAAAGGAGGCAGAGTCCGTCGGAGCGACGTGTTCCTGCACGCGCACCAGCGACAGTGCCGCCAGCAGCAGGCTGGCGCCGCTGATCACCAGCGCGAAGATCGGCTGGTTGCCGAAGAACGCACGCAGCGCCGGACCCAGCAGGGTGGCCGCGACGATCTGCGGGATCACGATGAACATGTTGAAGATGCCCATGTAGATGCCCATCCGATCCGCCGGCACATGGCTGGACAGCAGCGCATAGGGCATCGACAGGATGCTGGCCCAGGCCACCCCGACCAGCGCGAACGACAGGATCAGCCAGCCCGGCTGCGGCACGAACCACATCGACAGGAAGCCCAGTCCGCCCAGGACCAGCGAGCCGGTGTGTACCGCCTTGCGGTTCAACGGCAGGCGCGCGGCGTACAGCGACAGCAGCAGCGCCACCAGCATCGACGACAGGCCGTAGTAGCCCATGTAGGAGCCGACCAGGTCGGCCGCGTCCTGGAACGCGGCGTTGGCGCTCTGGAAGGCGGCCGCCTGCGCGGGGACGGCCATGTCGAACGCGGCCGGGTCCGGTGCCGGTGCCTTGAACACATGCTCGGTCAGGCCGGGCGTGGCCATGCTCCACATGGCGAAGAAGGCCAGCCAGCTGAAGAACTGGACCGCGCCCAGGCGACGCATCTGCGCCGGCATGTGGATCACGTGGTGCAGGACTTCGGCGACCAGGCCTCCCTGGGCGTTTCGATTGGCCCGGAACCCTGCTTCGTCCTCCGGCGGATACTCCCGCGTGGTCAGGACCGTGACCAGGATGCTGGCGAGGAACACGAACGCGCCAATCGCGAAGGCGATCTTCACCGATGGCGGCACCACGCCGGGACCGGCCTCGTTGGGAACACCCAGGCGGGTGACCAGCCATGGCAGGTTGCTGGCCAGCCAGGTGCCGATGCCGATGATCAGGGTCTGCAGGACGAAGCCGTAGGAGCGCTGGCTGTCCGGCAGCTTGTCGGCCACCAGCGCACGGAACGGCTCCATGCTGATGTTGATGGAGGCATCCAGCACCCACAGCAGGCCCGCCGCCACCCATAGGGCCGGCGAGTGCGGCATGAACACCAGCGCGATCGAACTGAGGATCGCGCCCGCGAGGAAGTAGGGCCGGCGCCGGCCCAGCCGCGGATGCCAGGTGCGATCGCTGAAGTAGCCGATCACCGGCTGCACCAGCAGGCCGGTCAGCGGCGCGGCGATCCAGAGCAGCGGCAGTGAATCCTTCTCCGCGCCCAGGGTCTGGAAGATGCGCGACATGAAACCGCCCTGCAGGGCAAAGCCGAACTGGATGCCGAGGAAGCCGAACGACATGTTCCAGATCTGCCAGAAGGACAGGCGCGGCTTCGGGGTCATGCGGGATTCCTGTGCGGGAACGGTGGTCGCATCGCCGGCGGCGTGCGTTTCTGGTGCGGCGATTCTTGCAGCATCGCCCGCCGGTTCCATGCTGCACTGCAAACAGGAAATGGCGCTGGCGGATGCTTCCGGATGGCGCGACGCGTGCGGGAGGAAGTTGTCGGAAACATCTTGTTTTCAGCGGCCTGGTGCGTATGAAAGAGCAGTCTTTCCGCGAGCGGACGCGCCCGGGAGAGGTCCGCCGCGGCGCATCCATGCATACGTATTCATGCCGGTCCCGGCGCGTGCCGGCGCAACGCCGATGCGCGGACGTGGAATAGTGGCGCCCGTTGCGTGACCGGCCGGCACGCCGAAACCACGAGTTCCGGGGAAGCGATGGACAACAAGCATTGGTGGCGTGGCGCGGTGATCTACCAGATCTATCCACGCAGCTTCCTGGACACCGATGGCGACGGCGTGGGCGATCTGCCCGGCATCGTCGATCGGCTGGACTACATCGCCCGGCTGGGCGTGGACGCGATCTGGATTTCGCCGTTCTTCAAGTCGCCGATGGCCGATTTCGGTTACGACATCGCCGACTACCGCGACGTGGACCCGCTGTTCGGCACGCTGGCCGACTTCGATCGCCTGCTGGACAAGGCGCACTCGCTCGGCATCAAGGTGATGATCGACCAGGTGCTGAGCCACTGCTCGGCCGAGCACGCCTGGTTCAAGGAAAGCCGCGAGAGTCGCGACAATCCCAAGGCCGACTGGTATGTCTGGGCCGACCCGAAGGAAGACGGTACCGCCCCCAACAACTGGATGTCGCTGTTCGGCGGCGTGGCCTGGCGCTGGGAACCGCGCCGCGAGCAGTACTACCTGCACAACTTCCTGGCCGCGCAGCCGGATCTGAATTTCCACCATCCCGACGTGCGCGCCGCGACCCTGGACAATGTGAAGTTCTGGCTGGACAAGGGCGTGGACGGCCTGCGCCTGGACGCGATCAATTTCTGCTTCCACGATCGCCAACTGCGCGACAACCCGCCCAAGCCCAAGGAGAAGCGGGTGGGGCGTGGTTTCAGCGCCGACAATCCCTACGCCTACCAATACCACTACCACAACAATACCCAGCCGGAGAACGTCGCTTTCCTGGAGGAACTGCGCGCGCTGATGGATCGTTATCCGGACGTGGCCGCGCTGGGCGAGATCTCGTCGGAGGATTCACTGGCGACCACCGCCGAGTACGTCACCGAACGCCGGCTCCACATGGGTTACAGCTTCGAACTGTTGACCGACGATCACAGTGCCGGCTACATCCGCGGCACGGTCGAGCGGCTGGAAGCGGCGATGACCGAGGGCTGGCCCTGCTGGGCGGTCTCTAACCACGATGTGCAACGGGCGGTGACGCGGTGGGGGCAGGGCGATGCCTCGCCCGGACTCGCGGCCCAACTGGTGGCGCTGGTGTGTTCGCTGCGCGGTTCGGTATGCCTGTACCAGGGCGAGGAACTTGGACTGCCGGAAGCCGACGTGCCCTATGCGGATCTGCAGGATCCGTACGGCAAGACCTTCTGGCCCAACTTCAAGGGGCGCGACGGTTGCCGCACGCCGATGCCCTGGAACGCGCAGGAACGCGCGGGTTTCAGCGACGGACGGCCGTGGCTGCCGATTCCCGCCGGGCATCGCGCGATCAGCGTCGCCGCGCAGGAAGCCGATCCGGCATCCGTGCTCAACCGCGTGCGCGCCTTCCTGGGGTGGCGTCGCGAACAGCCGGCATTGACCGCCGGTTCCATTACCTTCCTGGATGCGCCGGAACCGGTGCTCGCCTTCCGCCGCGAAGGCGAAGGACAGTCGCTGCTGGCGGTGTTCAACCTGTCCGCGCAGTCCGTGCATTGGTCCTTGCCGGACGATCTGTCGGTGCGGCCCATCGACGCGCCGGGCGTGGTGCCGGGCCAACTGGAGCAACGCCGGATCGCGCTGCCCGCGCGCGGCGTGTTCTACGCGCGCACCGACTGAAAAGAGAACCTCGATTTCCTGGCGATATCCACGGCGCCCCTCATTCAGGTGCGCTGCGTTCGCGCGCGCAAGCCATTCCCGCGCCGTCCCGATGGAACCCTGGTTACACGCGGTTGAAAACGCGATGAATACGTATGCAGGCCGATTTGTGCGGGCTTTCCGGCCACTACCATTGCCGCACGTTCCGATGCAATCCATCGCGCCGGCGCGCCAGACCCGGACGATCGCCCGCGACGCATCCGGTTCATCGCATACAACGTCCTTGGAGAGGGGAACATGTTGCAACACAAGCGCAATCTGCTGAGCGCGGCGCTGGCTTCCGCCATCGCGCTGGCCGCGACCGGCGTACAAGCCCAGACCGCCAACACCACCGGACAGGATCCGCAGGCCGAGGCCACCGAGCTCGACACGGTCACCGTCACCGGCATCCGCCGTGGCATCGAGGAAGCGATCTCGGTCAAGCGCGACTCCACCTCGATCGTCGAGGCCATCTCCGCCGAAGACATCGGCAAGCTGCCCGACATCAGCATCGCCGAATCGCTGGCGCGCCTGCCCGGCCTGGCCGCGCAGCGCGTTGCCGGTCGCGCCCAGGTGATCAGCGTGCGCGGCCTGTCGCCCGACTTCTCCACCACGCTGCTCAACGGTCGCGAGATGGTCAGTACCGGCGACAACCGCAGCGTCGAGTTCGACCAGTATCCGTCCGAGTTGATGAGCGGCGTCACCGTCTACAAGACACCCGATGCGGGCCTGGTCGGGCAAGGCCTGTCCGGCACGCTGGACATGCAGACCGTGCGCCCGCTGAGTTTCGACGAGCCGGTCGGTGCGATCGGTTTCCGTGGCCAGCGCAACTCGCTGGGCAAGGCGGCGGACGCGTCGGCCTACGGCGAACGCGTCAACGCCAGCTACATCACCCAGTCCAAGGACCGTCGCTTCGGTTTCGCGATTGGCTACTCGCACTCCAAGACCCCGATCCAGGAAAACCAGGTCGGCCTGTACGAGCCGTGGCAGGCGATTGGAGACAACTGGCGTCCGGGCGTGCCGGCCGGCACGTTCTATTCGGACGGCATCAAGGCGCTGCGCCGTACCGGCGAGACCAAGCGCGATGGCGTGATGGCGACCCTGCAGTTCCGCCCGTCCAATGCCTGGACCAGCACGCTGGACCTGTTCCACTCCGAGGCCGAACAGGTCAACACAGCGAACCAGTTCGAAGTGCATATCGGCGATTACAACGGTGGCTACGGGCGGTTGAACGTCACCAACCCGGTCATCAACGGCAACAATACCTTCACCGGTGGCACCGCCAACAACGTGTACCCGCTGGTCCGTGGCATGTACAACTACCGCGAGGACGAGATCAACGCGTTCGGCTGGAACAACGAGTTCAACGTGGGGCAGGTCCGCCTGGTCGCGGACATCAGCTATTCCAAGACCAAGCGCGACGAAATCAACCTGGAGAACAACACCCAGTTGCTGCCGGCGCCGCAACTGGATTCGATCGCACTGGCCTATCGCCAGAACAACTTCTCCCAGCTCAACCCGGGCCTGGACTATTCCAATCCCGAGACGCTGTTCCTGACCAACACCATCTATGGCTCCGGCTACGGCAAGACCCCGAAGGTCGAGGATGAGCTGAAGGCCATCAAGCTGGCGGCATCGCTGCCGCTGCCCGAGTCCTGGGGCTGGTTCTCCGATCTCGACGTGGGACTGAACTATGCGGATCGCCACAAGTTCAAGCGCCAGCCGGAAGGCAACATCAACCTCGGCGCGCAGGGCATCACCGCGATCGGTTCGGATCTCCAGTACGGCCTGGTGGACCTGAACTTCGCCGGCGTCGGCTACATCCCGTCCTGGAACGTGCCGGCCGCGGTCGCGCGCTACATGGTGTTCAACCCCGTCGACAACCTGTCCTACCTGATTCCGAAAGCCTGGGATGTGGACGAGGAAATCTCCACCGCCTTCGTCCGCGCCAACATCGATACCGAGTGGGGCGGGGTGCCGGTGCGCGGCAATATCGGCGTGCAGGTCCAGCACGTCGACCAGGCCTCGCAGGCGCGCTACTGGGACAGCACCCAGCCGGCCGGCAGCAACATCCAGCCATTGGACGGCGGCAAGACCTACACCGACGTGCTGCCCAGCCTGAACCTGGCGTTCTCCTTCCCGAACGAGCAGACCCTGCGCGTGGGCCTGGCCAAGCAGGTGGCGCGTCCGCGTGTGGACGAGCTGCGCTCCTCGCTGGAGTTCGGCGTCAACACCGCCACCGGCGAGCCGGGTGCGAGCGGCGGCAATCCGAACCTGGATCCGTGGCGCGCCTACGCGTTCGATCTGTCCTACGAGAAGTACTTCGGCACCAAGGCGTATGTCTCGGCCGCGTTCTTCTACAAGGATCTGCGCACCTACATCTTCACCGAGAAGCGCTATGGCTACGACTTCACCGATTTCCTGGTGGACTACGTGCCCGGCCCGAACGAACCGCCGACCCTGACCACCGGCCCGTTCACCGCGCCGTACAACGGCACGGGCGGCACCCTGAAGGGCCTGGAGCTGACCGCCTCGCTGCCGCTGGATCTGTTCAGCGACGCGCTGCAGGGCTTCGGCATCATCGCCAGCGCCGGCTTCAACGACAGCGACATCACCATCCCGCCGCCGCCGAATGCGCAGAGCAGCGTGGGCAGCCAGAACATCATGCTGCCGGGCCTGTCCAAGCGGGTGTACAACCTGACCGCGTACTACGAGCGCAACGGGTTCGAGGCGCGGGTCAGCCAGCGCCGTCGGTCCGACTTCATCGGCGAAATCGGCAACTTCGACGGCGATCGCTCGCTGCGCTACGTGGTCGGCGAGGACATCACCGACGCCCAGGTCGCCTACAACTTCGGCGACGGCAGCGCGCTGGCCGGCCTGAGCATCCTGTTCCAGGTCAGCAACCTGACCAACTCGCCGTACCAGACCTACGCCGGCAGCAAGGACCGGCCGCTGGAATACATCGAGTGGGGCCGCACCTACCTGTTCGGTGTGAACTACCGGTTCTGATGCCGGCACGCATCGAGGGAAACGGAGACTGCCGGCGCAAGCCGGCAGTTTCTTTTTGTGCGGTGCCGAAACGACACGGTTTCATTGGGACAGGTGTGGTCAAATTTTCGCCAACCACCTTGACAGCCTTGCGGGGACTGGGCGCGCGCGGGTTATCCACATCTTTGTGCAGGTTTCATCCACACCGGTTGTGGACAAGCGCAACCGGCGCAGCGTGGTCGGCGTGATGGAAACCCGTGGACGCAAACGGGGATGCAAAGTACGAACGCAAAAAGAAAGGGCCAGGCTCGCGCCTGGCCCTTCCGGTATTTTGGTGGAGAGGATGGGGATCGAACCCACGACCTCGTCATTGCGAACGACGCGCTCTCCCAGCTGAGCTACCCCCCCACGAGGGAGCGAATAGTCTAGCGCCTCGCGCTCCGGTTGCCAACCGGGAGGGGTTCAGCCCGGATTGTTGGTCGATTGCCGCCTGCAGCCGTGTCAAGACCTGAAACCGCGTCGCATCGGATGCGTCATCCGGTCGTGGCGGCGGCTTCGCGATCAAGCAGCGGTTCCAGCTCGGCCCGGCGCCAGCCGGACAGGGCGCCGGGCCACTGCCCGGATTCCAGCAGGACTTCCAGGTAACGACGCGAGGCCAGCACGCCGTCAGGCAGGCCGAGTTCGGCGCTGCGGCGGGCCACCGCGTCCTGCAGCTTGCGCAGCGCGGCCTTGTCGCGATCGGTGGCGGCGCGGGCCAGCGGCGCTTCGGCCTCGTCCACCAGCGGGGTGGACAGGGCCTCCCACAGGGCGTCGGCCAGCTTGCGCGGCGCCTTGGGCTGGGCGTCCAGCCAGCGACCCAGCGCGGCGCGATCGGCCGGCGGTGTGCGTGCCAGCGCGACCGCCATTTCATTGTCCAGAATCCAGCTGCGTGGCTTGTCGCTGCGGCGGGCGGCGGCATCGCGCCAGCGCAGCAGCCGCAGCAGGCGGTGCTGGGCGGGCGCATCCAGGAACTGCGCACTGCGCATGGCCAGGTGTGGCCAGCGATCGCCTTCTTCCTGGGTCGCGTTCTCCAGCAGGCGCCGGCTGTCCTCGACCAGCCAGTCGCTGCGGCCACTTTCGTGCAGGCGGGCGGCGAGGACGTCGTGCAGCGCGAACAGGTAGTGCACGTCGTCCGCAGCGTACTTGAGTTGCGATTCGCTGAGCGGACGGCGCAGCCAGTCCGAACGCGTTTCGCCCTTGGCCAGGGCGACGCCGGTGATCTGTTCGACCAGTTTCTGGTAGCCGATGCCGGCCGCGATGCCGGCCAGGGCAGCGGCGATCTGGGTGTCGAACAGCGGTTGCGGCGCGACGCCGCAGGTGTAGCCCAGGGCCACCAGATCCTCACTGGCGCTATGCATGACCTTGAGGATGCGGGTATCGCCGAGGATCGTGGCCAGCGCCTGCGGCATGCCGGGCTGCAGCGGATCGATCAGCAGGATTTCCTCGCCCACCGCCATCTGGACCAGCGCCAGTTGGGGCCAGAACGTACGCTCGCGGACGAACTCCGTGTCCAGGCCGATGCGGGCCGGAGGCGTGGCGAAGAACGCGGCGAGCGCGTCCGGGGTTTGAATCCAATGGGGCACGAAATCTCCGCTGAATGCATTGGTTGCCGAGTCGGGAGACAATAGCCTACCGTCGCGGGACGGATTTCGGTGAGTGTGGAGGGCGGTTTGCGCGCGTTTGGCCTGCTGGTGCTGACCGGTCTGGTGCTGTGCGGTTGCTCGCGCGAGCCCGCGGCGTCGCGCAATGCGCGCGGCGATGCGGCCGACGTGCGCATGCCCCGGATCACCGTCACCGGTGACGACAGCGTCAACGCCGCGCTCAACTGGCAGCCCCCGGTGGTCCTGCTGGCGCAGGAGGGCGTCGCCGACGCGCGCAGACGCGCGGCGCGGGCGCTGGAGGAAGGACGCCTGTATGCCGGTCCCGACGATGCGATTCCGCTCTACCTGGCCATCCGCCGGCTCGACCCGGAAGACGCCGTGGCCCGCAAGGGTCTGGACCAGGCCCTGGATCGCCTGCTCGAACGCGGCGAACGGGTGCTGAAAACCGCCGAGGACCGCGACGAGGACGCGCGCGAGGCGGCCCAGATCGCCGCGGTGGCGCGTGCCATCGATCCGGACGACGAGGCCGTGCTGGCCTACCTGTCGCGGGTGGATGAAGTCGAACAGTTGACCCGTCTCAACCTGGCCAGTGAGCGCGCGCTCAACGGCGGGCGGTTGGGCGAGCAGGGGGGCGGCGCGCTGGCGGGATTTCGCGAAGTGCTGAAGTGGAAACCGGGCCAGGCACGTGCGCTGCAGGGCGTGGCGGCGGTGGAGAGCGCGCTGATCCGGCGCGCCGAGGATGCGGCGCTGGCCGGCGATTTCGACGGCGCGCGCAACTGGCTGGCGCATGCGGGCAAGGTGCGCGGTGGCGACGAGGCCATCACGGTGGTTGACGCGCGCCAGCGGATCGAGGCGATTCGCACGGTGCGCATCGCCGGGCTGCGCGAGTCCGGCGTGCAGGACCTGCAGTCGCCGCTGGGCCTGAAGGCCGCGCGCGAAAAGCTCGCGGAAGTGTTGCGTATCGCGCCGCCCGGCGATCCGGTCGCGGCCGATTTCCGCCAGCGGATTGAACTGGCCACCCATTACGGGCTTTTCCGTCCCGGGCAGGCATTCACCGATGCGCTCGGCAATGGCGGCCGCGGGCCGGAAATGGTGATCGTGCCGCATGGTGCGTTCCGGATGGGCGCGGACGACAACGAACTGGGCTCCGCCGATGCGGAAAAACCGGCCCACTATGTCCGCTTCGATCGCGGTTTCGCGATGGCGCGCAACGCGGTGACCGTCGGTGAATTCCGCCGCTTCGTGCAGGCGACCAGCTATCGCCCGCGCGCGACCCGGCGCGGACATTCCATCGTCTACGACGAGCGCAGCGGCAACTTCGTCCGCCGCAGCGGCGTGGACTGGCAATCCGACCATAGCGGGGCGCCGGCGCGCGAGGACATGCCGGTGCTGCACGTCAGCGTCTACGACGCCGAGGCCTACGCCGACTGGTTGACCCGCCAGACCGGGCATGGCTATCGCTTGCCCAGCGAGGCGGAGTTCGAATATGCCCTGCGCGCGGGCGTACAGGGCCGCTATCCCTGGGGCAACGGGGTGCCACCGGCCAAGGTGGAGAACCTGACCGGCGGCAATGACGCCTCGCCCAGCGGCCGCCATTGGAACAACGCCTTCGTTGGCTACGGCGACGGTTACTGGGGACCGGCGCCAGTGGGCAGCTTCCGGCCCAATGCCTGGGGGCTGCACGACATGGGCGGCAACACCAGCGAGTGGGTGGCCGATTGCTGGCACGCCAGCTACCGGCGGGCGCCGGCCGACGGCGCCGCCTGGTTCAATCCCGGTTGCCGCTCGCGGGTGGTGCGGGGTGGCTCCTGGGCCAGCGCGCCAGTGCAGGCGCGGGCGGCATGGCGTTCCTCCTCGGATTCGGATATGACTAATGCGCGGGTGGGCTTCCGCGTGGTGCGTGGCATCTAGCCGGCGACTGGGAGAAGGCGATGAGGAACGATCCGTTCGGGCAGGGACAGTACGAACAGGGCGGCGCGCCCCGGCGGCGCGGCCTATTCGGCAATGTGCGCTGGCTGATCCTGCTGGGGTTCGCGGGCTACGCGGCGTTCTACTGGTTCTCCAACCGGGTGGTGGATCCCTACACCGGCGAGAAGGTGTTGATCGACAGTTCGATCAGCGTGGAGGAGGAAAAGGCGCTGGGCCTGCAGGCCTACCAGGAAATCCTCTCGCAGGAACGCCCGGTCGATCCAGACTCCCAGATCGCCCAGCAGGTGCGCGCGATCGCGCAGCGCCTGATCGACAAGATCCCGGAGGTCGAAGCGGCGATCGCCCAGGAGCGTGGCACCCAGGCCAGCGGCAACTGGCGCACTTTCGACTGGGATGTCAACGTCATCCAGTCAGACCAGGCCAATGCGTTCTGCCTGCCTGGCGGCAAGATGGCCGTCTACACCGGGTTGATCCCGGTCGCCAAGAACGCCGATGCGGTGGCGGTGGTGATGGGCCACGAGATCGCGCATGCCCTGTTGCGTCATGGCGCCCAGCGCATGTCCCAGCAGAAACTGACCCAGATCGGGCAGATGGCCGGCGCGATGAGCGGCATGGATCCGCAGCAGCAGCAGATGGTGATGGCAGCGATGGGCTACGGCTACCTGCTGCCTTACGCGCGCACGCATGAAACCCAGGCCGATGAAGTCGGGCTGATGCTCGCCGCCGCGGCCTGCTTCAATCCGCAGGAAGCGGTGCCGCTGTGGGAGCGCATGAGCGAGGCCAGCGGTGGGCAGGCGCCGCCCGAGTTCTCCTCCACCCATCCCAACCCCGGCACCCGCATTCAGAACCTGACCGCGCTGATGCCCAAGGCGATGGAATACCGCAATCGGTACTGCAAAGAGGCGGCGGCGCAATGATCGCGCGCCGGTGGGCGGCGATGCTGCTGGCCGGCGGACTGGCGGTATCGGCGCAGGCGGCGGTCAAGGACCAGGCCGCCAACGGCTTCACCGTCGAGAACAGCCAATGGGTGCCGGTGACGCCGGAAGCGGCGTGGAAGGGACTGGCCGAGATCGGGCAATGGTGGCCGAAGGATCACACCTGGTGGGGTGACGCCTCACGCCTGAGCCTGGAGCCGCGCGCCGGCGGCTGCTTCTGCGAAATCGACGGCCTGCGCCAAGCCCGGCACATGACGGTGGTGTTCGCCGAGCCAGGCAAGCTCCTGCGCCTGACCGGCGGTCTTGGACCGCTGCAGGGAATGGGATTGTCGGGGGCGATGGAATGGCGCCTGGCCGAGGAGAAGGGCGGCACCCGTATCACGCTGTGGTATCGCGCCGGCGGTTACACGCCGGACGACCTGCGCACCCTGGCCCCGGTGGTGGACCGGGTGCAGGCGCAGCAACTGGGTGGATTGGCGGAGTATCTGCGCAAGGGCGGGTAAACGCTCGCCGCCGGCGACTGGAATCGGAACCGCGTAGAGCGGAGCTTGCTCCGCTGCTTTTTTGGGGTGTTGCAACGTTGTCTGCCTTCGTTTCCGATGACGCATGAGAAACCAAAACCAAGGCAGCGGAGCAAGCTCCGCTCTACCTCAGAGCTTGCTGAAAACCGTCGCCGCCACCAGCAACCCGAATCCCGCCACCACCAGCCAGAACGCATGCGGCGCCAGCACCGGGATATAGCCGAAGCGTGCGGCGATGCCGCCGCCGCCGAGCAGCAGCGCGATGAGCCAGACGCCGAAGGTGGGAGGGGTGAGTTTCATCCGGTTTCCTTGGTTGTGCGATCGTGCAGTGGAATGCGCAGCATAGCCGCGGCTCAGAAGCTCATGAAGAGGCCGCCGTTGACCGGCAGGTTGGCGCCCGTGATGTAGCCGGATGCATCGTCGGCCAGGAACGCCACCGCGCGTGCGATGTCCTCCGGCGCGCCGATCCGGCCGACCGGGACCGAGGCGACGGTACGATCGCGGACTTCGGGTGGCATCGCGCGGGTCATCGGTGTTTCGATGTAGCCGGGCGAGACGCTGTTGACGGTGATGCCCTTGGCTGCGACTTCGCGCGCCAGCGACATGGTGAACCCGTGCAGGCCGGCCTTGGCGGCGGCGTAGTTGGTCTGGCCGAAGTTGCCGGTCTGGCCGCTGACCGAGCTGATGTTGATGACCCGGCCGAAGCCGCGCGCCTGCATGCCGTCGATGGCGTGGCGCGAGAGGTTGAACACGCTGCCCAGATTGACCTCGATGACCGCTTCCCACTGCGACTCGTCCATCTTGCGCAGGGTGGAGTCGCGAGTGATGCCGGCGTTGTTGACCAGGATGTCCAGCCCGCCGTGTGCGTCCTGCACATCGCGCACGAACGCGCCGCATGCGGAAAAGTCGCTGACGTCCAGCGGCATGAAGTGGATGTCCAGCCCGGCGGTGGCGTCGGCGAACGACGCCCGGCGCGCATCATCGGCGGGCAGGTCGGCGGCGATGACGGTATGGCCGGCGCCGGCCAGTTGCTTGCAGATGGCGGTGCCCAGGCCGCCAATGCCGCCGGTGACGACCGCGACGCGTTTGTTCATGAAGGGGATCCTCGAAAATCGGATGGCATGAAAAAGCCCGCGCCACGGGACGCGGGCTTGCTCACGGAAACGGGATTCAGCGGGCGCGGGTCTTCGGCGTCTCGCGCGGGGCTTCCTTCGGCTTGGCGGTGGCCGGACGACCCAGGCCGCCGCCGCTGAGGTTGCGCTGGAATTCCTGCCACAGCTCCAGGTTGCGCTCGGTCAGCTGGTTCATCATGGTCCAGGGCGTCTGCCCCAGCAGGTTGCCCATCTGGCTGCGGAACTGCTGCTGCTGCTCCATGAAGATCTGCATGCTGCGCTCCAGGTAGTTGCCCATGAAGCCCTGCAGCGAGTCGCCGTAGAAACGGATGATCTGGCTCAGCAACTGGGTGGACAGCACCGGTTCGCCGTCCTGTTCCTGCTCGCTGATGATCTGCAGCAGGACGGTGCGGGTCAGGTCCTCGCCGCTCTTGGCGTCGCGGACCTCGAAGTCCTCGCCGTCGACAATCAGCTGGCGGACGTCCTCGATGGTGATGTAACTGGAAATCTCGGTGTCGTAGAGACGGCGGTTCGGGTACTTCTTGATGATGCGGATCGCAGCCATGAAGCAATCACTCTAAAACGCAGTGCCGGGCAGCATGACGCAGCGCAGCAGCCCTTGCAACAGGCCGCTGGTCAGGGGTGCCCTGTTCAGGAACGGCGCGCGGCAAAAAAAATGCTGCGGGCCGGACCCGCAGCATTTTTGGATCGTGGCGGGGTGCCGGGATCGGTCACCAGCCCATGTGGTGGCCGCCGTTGATGTCCAGGTTGGAACCGGTGATCCAGCCGGCCTCGTCGGCGACCAGGAACGCCACCGCATAGGCGATTTCGTCCGGGTTGCCCAGGCGGCCGGTCGGGATGTCCGCGGCGATCTTGGCGCGCACTTCCTCCGGCACCGCCATCACCATGTCGGTGGCCACGTAACCCGGCGACACCGTGTTGACGGTGATGCCGAGCTTGGCGTTCTCGCGGGCCAGCGAAATGGTGAAGCCATGCATGCCGGCCTTGGCGGCGGCGTAGTTGGCCTGCCCGTACTGTCCCTTGAGGCCGTTGATCGAACTGATCTGGATGATCCGGCCCCACTTGCGATCGCGCATGCCTTCGATCACCGGGCGGGTCATGTTGAACACCGAGTTGAGGTTGGTGTTGATGACCTCGTTCCACTGCAGCGCGCTCATGCGGTGGAAGGTGGTGTCGCGGGTGATGCCGGCGTTGTTGATCAGGACCTCGATCGGGCCGAGCTCGGCCTCGACCTTGCGCACGAGGGCTTCGGCTTCCTCGGCGGAGGTGACGTCGCCGGGGAAGATGGCGATGTCATAGCCCGCGGCCTTCATCTGCTGCTGCCAGGCCCGGGCCTTTTCCTCGTTGCGGTAATTGGTGGCTACGCGATGGCCCATGTCGGCCAACTTCTTGCAGATGGCGGTTCCGATGCCGCCGGTGCCGCCGGTGACCAACGCGACGCGAGAACTCATGTAGGGCTTCTCCTGTGGGGGCCGCCCGCAAAAGGCGGTTGCTCCGGATTCTAGACAGCGTGCGGGTCAGGCGCGTTGTGCGGCGCAGCGAATGGGAGGCGCGCCTGGCGGGGAAGGTGCTCCGGAACGAACTCATCGGCCGCCGCCCGCAGCAGTCCGGTCACCCCGCCGCTGGCCGGCAGGTGATCCGCCGGCTGGCCGAGCGCGGCCCAGGCGGCGCGCAGCGCGGGCAGGGGATCGGCGGCATCGATGGGCAGCGCGGCCATCGATTTGGACAGCTTCTGGCCTTCCCCGTCCACGACCAGCGGCAGGTGCAGATAGCGTGGCGTCGGCAGGCCAAGGGCGTGCTGCAGGTGGATCTGCCGGGGCGTGGAGTCCAGCAGGTCGGCGCCGCGGACGATATCGGTGAAACCCTGGGCTGCATCGTCGACCACCACGGCCAACTGATAGGCCCAGTAGCCGTCTGCCCGGCGCAGCACCACGTCGCCGGCTTCGGCATGGACGTCCTGTTCGAAATGGCCTTGCAGGCCATCCTCGAAGCCAATCACCGTGCCGGGTCCGACCCGTAGCCGGACCGCCGGATGCGCACGTGTTTCGGTCGCCACGCAGCGGTGGTGGACGCCGCCGGCGGCGGCCAGTTCGCTGCGGCTGCAATGGCAGAAGAATGCCTGGCCCCGCTCCAGCAGTTCGTCCAGCGCGGCCTGGTACAGGACGCCGCGTTCGCTCTGCCGCACCACCGGACCGTCGGAGACCAGGCCGAATGCGGCCAGCGTGGCCAATTGGAGATCGGCGGCACCGGCGACTTCGCGAGGCGGATCCAGATCCTCCACCCGCACCCACCATTCGCCGCCGGCATGGCGTGCCAGCAGCCAACTGCCCAGCGCGGCCAGCAGGGAGCCAAAGTGCAGCGGGCCGGTGGGCGAGGGCGCGAAGCGGCCCCGGTAGGGGCGCGCGGATTCAGGGCGTGCGGACATGCGTGCGGTGCGTTTCCAAAGCTGAATCGTCGGTCAGGAACATGCTTGAATTCAACCGCGCACGGCCGCAGATTCGCTCAACATTTCACACTGAAAGCCTGCGGAGTCTCCCGTGTTCAGCCGTATCGCCCTGTTCCTCGCCACCAACCTGGCCGTGCTCGTCCTGGCGAGCGTCGTCATGTCGATACTCGGGGTCAATCCGAACCAGATGTCCGGGCTGCTGGTGATGGCCGCCATCTTCGGCTTCGGCGGATCGCTGATCTCGCTGCTGTTGTCCAAGACCATGGCCCTGCGCGCGACCGGCGCGCAGGTGATCGAGCAGCCGCGCAACGAGGCCGAGCAGTGGCTGCTAGCCACCGTGCAGCGCCAGGCCCAGGGCGCCGGCATCGGCATGCCGCAGGTGGCGGTCTACGACGCGCCGGAAATCAATGCCTTCGCCACCGGCGCCAACCGCAACAATGCGCTGGTGGCGGTATCCACCGGCCTGCTGCGGGCGATGAACCGCGACGAAGCCGAAGCCGTGCTCGGCCACGAGGTCAGCCACGTCGCCAACGGCGACATGGTGACGATGGCGTTGCTGCAGGGCGTGCTGAACACCTTCGTGATCGTGCTGGCGCGGGTGGTCGGCGGCATCGTCGACAGCTTCCTGTCGGGCAATCGCGAGGGCGAGGGCCGTGGTTTCGGCTACTACATCATCGTGATGGTGCTGGAAGTGGTGTTCGGCCTGTTCGCCACGATGATTGCCATGTGGTTCTCGCGCCGTCGCGAGTTCCGCGCGGACGCGGGTGGCGCGAACCTGGCAGGCCGGCAGAAGATGATCGCCGCGCTGGAGCGCCTGAATGCGCAGCACGCGCAGAGCACGCTGCCGGCGCAGGTGGAAGCATTCGGCATCGCCGGCGGCATCGGCCAGGGCATGAAGCGCCTGTTCCTGAGCCATCCGCCGCTGGAGCAGCGCATCGCCGCGCTGCGTGCCGCGCAGGGCACGTTTGCCTGAGGTAGCCACGCAAGAGCATCGCGAAACCCGCCGCAAGGCGGGTTTCTTTTTGTCCTTCCGTAGAGCGGAGCTTGATCCGCTGCCTTTGCTCTGGCCCTTTTGCCTTTGCGTCTCGCTTTCACGGGAAGCGGAAAAAACCAGGGCAAGAGCAGCGGAGCAAGCTCCGCTCTACGGCAAAACGTCGGGCGCGACGGGGAGGCCGGAAGGCCTGCCCCATGCATGAATCAAGAGAAGTCGTAACTCATCTGCGGACCCGGCGGCGCCAGGAACTCGCCTTCGACGTAGTCCACCATCGAAGTGAACAGGAAACTCATCGTGGCCGCGTCGGCGACATGGTCGGCGATGGTCAGGATGCCTTGCGACTGCGCGCGCTCGGCAATCTCGCGGATCTTCAACTGGTGTTCCGGGGTCTTTGCCAGGTCGGCGCTGAACACGCGATCGATCTTCAGGAACGCCGGCTGGAAATGGGCCAACAACTGGAACGAGTCCAGGCCGGCGCCGAAATGCTCCAGGCCGACCTTGCAGCCCAGCTTCGATGCGCCGGCCTGGAATGCCTGCGCCTGGCGCAGGTGGGTGAACACCTTGGCCTCGGAGGCTTCCAGCCAAAGGCAGTCGCCGGGCACGTCGTGCGCCGCCAGCTGTCTGGCGATGAGTTGCAGCAGGCGTTCGTCACCGAACGAGGTGGGGCTGACCTTGACCAGCAGGCGGGTCAGATAGCCCTTGCGGCGGCGTTCGCCCAGCACCTCGATGGCGCGGTTGACCACCCAGCGATTGATGGCGTCGAGCAGGCCGTGTTCCTCGGCGATGCCCATGAACGCCGGCGGCATCACCGTTTCGCCGTTCGAATCCAGGCGCAGCAGCGCTTCGTAGAGTTCGCCGGCCTCGCCCTGCAGGCTGACCACCGGCTGGTAGTAGAGCAGGAAATGATCATTGGCCAGCGCGTCCTGCAGGCGCGCGATCCAGTTCTGCACTCGCTCTTCCTCGGCCCGATCGACCGCGCCGGGATCGAAGATCTCGATGCGGTTCCCGCCCAGGCTGGTCGCGGTCTGCAGGCTGTCGGTGGCGCGGGTGAGCACCAGGCCGACGCTGGCGATCTTCTCGCCGATCTGGACGCCGCCGATGCTGGCGGTGACCGCGGTGGAGCGATCGCCGGCGTTGAACACGTGCGAGGCGAAGGCCGCGCGCAGGGTCTCGGCCAGGGAGGCGGTCTGGGCGTGGTTGCCCTTGAGCAGTACCGCGAAGGTGCGCTCGCCGAAGCGGGCGGCGGTGGTGCGGCTGTCCAGCTTCTCGGCCAGGCGTTGCGCCATCGCCGCGATCAGGGCGTCGGCCGAGTCGATGCCGATGTCCTGCAGCAGGCGCTGGTAGTGGTCCGGCTCCAGCAGCAGCAGCGAATAATGCTCGCCACGCGCGACCTGGCTGACCGCTTCCTCCAGCGCCTGCAGGAAGGTCGGGCGGTTGAACAGGCCGGTGACCACGTCGCGCTGGCGCAGATCCTCGACCTCGCGTGCCAGTTCCGGATCGAACTCCTCGCGGCGGCGGAACACGACCTGCACACAGGGCTCGCCCTCGTAGGTGGCGGTGGCGAACTCGAGCGTGGCGGGGAACTGGTCGCCGTCCAGGCTGCGCGCTTCAAGTTCGAAGCGCGGCGGCGGCGGCTCGCCCTTGCTGAGGTTCTTGAGCAGCTGCTTGAAATCGTTGACGTATTGCGGGGCCACCAGATCCAGCAGTGACAGGCCCTCGACCTCGTCGAAGGACTCGAAGCCGAGCATGTCCAGGTACGCCTCGTTGGCGCGGATGTGCATGCCTTCGTGGATATAGGCGATCGGGTCGCGCGAGGAGGAGATGAGCGCGTCGCAGCGGCGCTCGATCTCGCGCAATTGCACGTCCAGCCGGCGGACCGCGCGGCGCGTTTCCAGATCCGACCATTCGCTGCGCAGCACGTGCAGCAGGTGGTCGGAGCGGCCGCGCAGGACCAGGCCGCGGGCACCGCCGGCCTGATCGCTCAGCCAGTCGGCTTCGTTGATGGCGTCGGCCAGCACGATGACCGGAATGTCCTTGCCGCTGGCATCGACCGTGGACAGGACCCCGGCCAGCGGAATCCCGCGGGCCGAACGGGCGGCCAGGACCAGATCCATGGGTTGCGCGGCCACCATCTGCGCCAGCTCGTCGGCGTCCAGCGGGCGCAGCGGCCGCACGGCGATGCCCCCATTCCGCAGCGTACTGACGATCGCCTCGGCGTCCTCGCCGCTGTCATCGACGATCATCAAACGGAGGGTGGAGTCTTTGCCGATCTGCATGCAGCGGTTCCGCCTTGGGAGCGCGTTTAATACACGAAGGGGCCGGAAGCGTCCAATGCGGGCGTCGCAAAAAGGCGCGACGGACGCTCCATCGCCGCGGGCTCAGAGCGGCCGTTTGCCGGTGTCACCCGGGATCTCGCGGACCAGCCGGGGCACCAGGTAGCCGGACAGGCGGGCGCGTAGTTCCGCATGCAGGGCCAGCGCCCGCTCGTCCGGGACCTCGAAATGGGCCACGCCCGCGACCCGGTCCAACTGGTGCAGGTAGTAGGGCAGGACCCCGGCGGCGAAACTGCGCTCGCCCAGGGCGGCCAGCGCATCCACGCTGTCGTTGACTCCACGCAGCAGCACGGCCTGGTTGAGCAGTTGCACGTCGGCCCCGCGCAGGCGGCCCAGGGCGGCATCGACGCCGGCATCGAACTCGTTGGCGTGGTTGGCATGGATGACGAAGGCGACCGGCCACGGCAGCCCGGCCAGCCAGCGGACCAGCCCCTCGTCGACCCGTTCCGGCAGCACTACCGGCAGGCGGCTGTGGATGCGCAGGCGGCGGATATGCCGGATGCCAGCCAGCGCGTCGGTCAGTTCGGCCAGCTTGGGCGTGGCCAGCGACAGCGGGTCGCCGCCGGACAGCAGGACTTCCTCGATGCCTTCGTCGGCGCGAATGGCCTCCACCGCCTCGCGCCAGCCGTCGCGGGCGGCGGTTTCCTCGGCGTAGGGGAAATGCCGGCGGAAGCAGTAGCGGCAGTGCACCGCGCAGCTGCCGGTGGCGACCAGCAGGGCACGGCCCCGGTACTTCTGCAGGACCCCGGTGGCGGTGCGGGCGGCGGCGTCGCCGACGGCGTCCAGGCCGAAGCCCGGCACCGGCCGCATCTCCTCGTCCAGGGGTAGCACCTGGCGCAGCAGCGGGTCGTTCGCGTCGCCCGGCACCATGCGGGCGACGAAGCCGCGCGGTACCCGCAACGGGAACTGGGCGGCGGCGCCTTCCGACAGGCGGCCGGCCAGGCCTTCCAGTTCCAGCGTCGCCAGCAGCTCATGCGGGTCGCGCACGGCGTCGCGCCAGGCGTCCTGCCAGCGGGCGCGGGGCAGGGGGGCGGGCTGCATGGGGAGGGGGGCTGCGGTTATCATGTGCGGGTCTGAAAACAAAACGCCCGCCGGTCCTGGCGGGTTCCCCATTCTATCCGGCCAGCCGCCTCCCGCGGCGGGTTTGTCTTACCCCAAGGAGTACCCCATGGCCAGTTACGGCATGAACGACGTCAAGAACGGGATGAAGATCCTGGTCAACAACGAACCGTCCATCATCACCGACACCGAATACGTCAAGCCGGGCAAGGGCCAGGCCTTCACCCGCGTGAAGTACCGCCAGATCCGCACCGGCCGCGTGCAGGAAGTCACCATGAAGAGCACTGACTCGGTCGAGGCCGCCGACGTGGTGGATACCGACATGCAGTACCTGTATTCGGATGGCGAGTACTGGCACTTCATGCAGCAGGAAACCTTCGAGCAGGTCCAGGCCGACAAGGCCGGCATGGCCGGCGCCGAGAAGTGGCTGAAGGGCGAGGAAGAGTGCGTGGTGACCCTGTTCAACGGCACCCCGATCCAGGTCACCCCGCCGAACTTCGTCGAACTGAAGATCGTCGAGACCGATCCGGGCGTTCGTGGCGACACCTCCGGCGGCGGCGGCAAGCCGGCCACCCTGGAGACCGGCGCGGTCGTGCGTGTGCCTTTGTTCGTAGGCCAGGAAGAAATCATCAAGGTCGACACCCGCACCGGCGACTACGTCAGCCGCGTGAAGTGACGCAACGGCGCGCCCGCAAGCGGGCGCCCTTGCCGTTGCGTCATCCCGGCGAAAGCCAGGATCCATTTTGCTTTTGTGGTTGCTTTTGCGTTTGCAAGCCCGAAGCACGAGCAACAGCAAGATGGTCCGGCTTCCGCCGGGACGACGAGAGAAATACCCGGCGGCGGCGAGGTGAGTGCACCGATGCGAGCCGAGCCGCCTCCGACCGGAAGCACCGACGCCGTGAATCGCTGGCCTGATTCCGGTTACCCGCGGCACCACGGATACGAGGACGCATGACCCACGACACCCGCCCCGAAGCCTGCGATCTCCTCATTGAAGCCGGTTTCGTCATCCCGGTGATGCCGCACGGCGTGGTGCTGGAAGACCATGCGGTGGCGGTGAAGGGCGGCGACATCCTCGCCATCCTGCCGATCGCCGACGCCCGCCAGCGTTTCGCGCCGACGCGGGTGGTGTCGCGGCCGGAGGCGGCGCTGCTGCCCGGTCTGGTCAACGCGCATACCCACAATCCGATGACGCTGCTGCGCGGCATCGCCGACGACCTGCCGCTGATGGAATGGTTGCAGAACCACATCTGGCCGGTGGAAGCGGCGGTGATCGGCCCGGAATTCGTCGCCGACGGCACCACCCTGGCGATCGCCGAGATGCTGCGCGGCGGCACCACCTGCGCCAATGAGAACTATTTCTTCCCCGACGTGCAGGCCGCGGTCTACAAGCGCCATGGCTTCCGTGCGCGGGTGGGCCTGCCGGTGATCGATTTCCCGACCGCCTGGGCCAGGACCAGCGACGAGTATTTCGACCGCGCCGGCGAGGTCCATGATCAGTGGCGCGGCGATCCGCTGGTGGACACCGCGTTCGCGCCGCACGCGCCCTACACGGTCAACGACGCCAATTTCGAGCGGGTGCGGATGCTGTCGGACCAGCTCGACGTGCCGGTGCACCTGCACACCCACGAAACCGCGCAGGAGATCACCGACTCGCTGAAGCAGTACGGCCAGCGCCCGCTGGCGCGCCTGGATCGCCTGGGCCTGGTCAACGACCGCCTGATCGCGGTGCACATGACCCAGCTGACCGAGGCTGAGATCCACCTGTGCGCCGAGCGCGGCGTGTCGGTGGTGCATTGCCCGGAATCCAACCTCAAGCTGGCCTCCGGTTTCTGCCCGGCCTGCGCGTTGCAACGCGCGGGCGTCAACCTGGCCATTGGCACCGACGGCTGCGCCAGCAACAACGATCTGGACATGTTCAGCGAGACCCGCACCGCGGCGCAGCTGGCCAAGGCGGTCGCGAACGACGCCACCGCGCTTGACGCCGCGACCGCGCTGCATGCGGCCACGCTCGGCGGCGCGCGCGCGCTGGGCTACGGCGACCGCATCGGTTCGATCGAACCGGGCAAGCAGGCCGACCTGATCTGCGTGGATCTGGGCGCGCTGGAAACCCAGCCGTTGCACCACGTCGTTTCCCAGCTCATCTACGCCACCGGCCGACACCAGGTCAGCGATGTCTGGATCGCCGGCCAGCCGCGGCTGGTGCAGCGCGAACTGGTCGACATGGACACGGCCGGCCTGATCGCCAACGCGCGCCAATGGCGCGAGCGCATCCGCCTGCTGCACGGCGGCTGATATCCGATTTTCCGCCGGCGTCCGCCCTTCCGGGGCGGGCAACGGCCACAGCCGGGGTGACCCCATGACCTCCACCGCTTCATCCGCGCCCTCCAGCGACAACTTCGATCAGGCCGAACTGGACAAGTTCGGCGCGCTCGCCAACCGCTGGTGGGACGAGCAGGGCCCGCAGAAGGCGCTGCACGCGCTCAATCCGGTGCGCCTGGATTATGTGCGCCAGCGCGTGTCGCTGGCCGGCGCGCAGGCGCTGGACGTCGGCTGCGGCGGCGGCCTGCTCAGCGAGGCGCTGGCCAAGGCCGGCGCGCAGGTCACCGCGATCGATCTGGCGCCGGAACTGATCAAGGTGGCGCGCCTGCACAAGCTCGAATCCGGCGTGCAGGTCGACTATCAATTGCGTTCGGTCGAGTCGCTGGCCGAGGAGCGTCCCGGCAGCTTCGACGTCGTGACCTGCATGGAAATGCTGGAGCACGTGCCGGATCCGGCGGCGATCATCGAGGCCTGCGCGCGCCTGTTGAAACCCGGCGGCCGGCTGTTCCTGTCCACCCTCAACCGCACCCCGGCCGCGTTCGCGCTGGCCATCGTGGGGGCCGAGTACGTGGCCCGCCTGCTGCCCACCGGCACCCATCACTACCAGGACTTCATCAAGCCGTCCGAACTGGCCGCCTGGCTGCGCCGGTCCAGCCTGCAACTGGAGGATGTCAGCGGCCTGGCCTACGAGCCGTGGCGGCAACGCGCGCGACTGGCGCGCCGCACCGACGTCAACTACCTGGCCTGCGCGGTGAAGGCGGCATGAGCCGGATCGATCGCGACGAACCGCCGGTCCGTTCCGGCTTCCCGGCGGTGGCCCTGTTCGACCTCGACGGCACGCTGCTGGACAGCGCGCCGGACTTCGTCGCCACCGCCAACCGCATGCTCGCCGCGCGCGGGCGCGCACCGGTGACCCTGGCGGATCTGCGCCCGCACGTGTCCAAGGGATCGCGGGCGATGGTGGGCGCGGCGTTCCCGGATCTGGACGTCGCCGCGCGCGACGCGCTGGTCCCGGAGTTCCTGGTGATCTACCAGGAGGAACTGGGGCGCCACAGCCATCCGTTCGACGGCGTGGAAGCGATGCTGGCCGCGCTGGAAGCCGCCGGCACGCGCTGGGGCATCGTCACCAACAAGCCCGAATACCTCGCGCGCGACGTGCTGCCGGCCGAAGGCTGGCAGGAACGCTGTGCGGTCCTGATCGGCGGCGACACCCTGGCCGAGCGCAAGCCGCACCCGCTGCCGTTGCAGGTGGCCGCCGAGCGACTGGGCGTGGCTTGCAGCGACTGTGTCTACGTCGGCGATGACGAACGCGACATCGTCGCCGCGCGCGCGGCCGGCATGCCGTCGATCGCCGCGCTGTGGGGCTATCGCCTGGACGGCGATGATCCGGAAAGCTGGCAGGCCGACCGCATGTGCGCCGAGCCGGGCGAACTCGCCGTGGCCGACGCCTGGCCGTTGGTCACCGACGCGGCCTGACCCGCCATCCCGATTCTTGCAGCCGTCCGCCGTGTCCGATTCCTCCGCTCTCGAAAGCTTCCTCGACAAATGGCGCCAGCGCTGGCCGGAATGGCAGGTCGCCGAGATCTTCGTCACCCCGGAACGGCGCGCGCTGGCGGAAGCGTGGTTCTCGCTGCTGCAGGAGTTCGACGACATCCTCAACGTTGCCGGCGATCCCATGCCGGCCGACGCCAAGCTGGCCTGGTGGGGCGAGGAATTGCGCAGTTGGGCGGATCGCCGCTCGCGTCATCCGCTGGGACGGCGGCTGGAACCGGTGCCTGCGCCGTGGGCGGGATTGGCCGATGCGCTGCCCACGCTGATCGCGGTGCGTGAGGCCGCCACCGACAACGATGCCGCCTTCGCCCAACTGAGGGCTTATGGCGAGGCGGTGGCCGCGGTGGAAGCCGCGGTCCTGGGCGGGGCGCCGGACGCCGCGGCGGTGATTGCCCGGACCCTGGCAACCCGCTTGGCCGACACCGCGACCGCGGCGCTGCCGCAGTCGGTGGCAGGCAATGACGAGCGCGCGCGGTTGCGTGACTGGGCGCGCACGCTGGACCGGCGCTGGCCGGCGGCATCCGGCGCAAGCCGGGAACGGCGCATCGTCGACGCCTTCGCCCATGCCCGCCTGCGCCGGTTCGCCAAGGCGGGGGAGGCCACCGCATTGCCGTCCCGCCTGCGCCTGCTGCTGGGCGCCTGGAACGCCGCGCGCGGCTGAACGGAAAACCCGCGATGGACGCAGCCCATCGCTGCGATAGGCGCGCGGATTCGCCGTAACGGACTGTTTCATCTGGCGATTCAGGGCTGGGAGTACAATGCGGGCCTGTTTTCTCCCCCCGTACCGACATGGCCTCCGTTCCTCCCGTGGCGCCACGCGCCGATCTTCCCGACGTCGCCCACCAGAGCGTGCCGCTGGCACGCGCGCTGGACTGGGTGGGCATGGAAGGCATCGCCCTGCCGGTGCGCATCGGCGATGGCGAGGGCGGGCAGTTGCAGGTGCCGGCGAACATCGACGTGTTCGTCAACCTGACCAATCCGGACGCCCGCGGCATCCACATGTCGCGCCTGTACCTGCACCTGCAGGACGGGCTGTCGCGCGAGGCCATCACCCCGGCCGGGTTGCGCCACCTGTTGCAGGAAGGCGTGGCTTCGCAGCAGGGGCTCGCGAACCAGGCCCGCATCCGCCTGCGCTATGACGCGCTGCTGCGCCGGCGCGCGCTGGAAAGCGAGTACTCCGGCTGGAAGCGCTATCCGGTCGAGATCGACGCCACCCTGGCGGACGGTCACCTGCACCTGGCGCTGTCGTTCTCGGTCGAATACTCAAGCACCTGCCCGGCCTCGGCGGCGCTGTCGCGCCAGGCCAATGCCGAGCGGTTCGCGGAGGATTTCGCCGCCGCCCACCCGCTGTCGGTCGGCGTGGTCCGCGACTGGCTGGCGTCCGAGCGTGGGCTGGCGGCGACGCCGCACGCGCAGCGCAGCCGCGCCAGCGTGCGGGTCGAATTGCGCCCGCAGTTCGAGGAACTACCGCTGGTGGCGCTGATCGATGCGATCGAGGCCGCGCTGGGCACGCCGGTGCAGACCGCGGTCAAGCGGGTCGACGAACAGGCCTTCGCGCGCCTGAACGCGGAGAACCTGATGTTCTGCGAGGATGCCGCGCGCCGCGTGGCGGCCGCGCTCTCGCAGGACCCGCACGTGGCCCGTTACGACGCCACCGTCGCCCATTTCGAAAGCCTTCACCCGCACGACGCGGTGGCCCGCGTCAGCGGCAGCAACGGCTGAGCCGTCTCCCGCGCAAACCGGGAAAAGCTCGCGACTCACGTCGCTCCCACAAAAAGCTTCCCCTGTAGGAGCGACGTCAGTCGCGACCGCAACCTGCGCGTTGCCCGTACCTGTCATCGGCGACGCCTGCCTGCCTTGCTTGCCAATACTCCATCGCAATCGGACCGAAAAGCTCGCGTCTTACGTCGCTCCTACAAGGGGAATTCTCGTGGGAGCGACGTAAGTCGCGAAAGCCGGTGAACCCACAATCACTTCGCCGCGGCAGGCTGCGCGCGCTCCAGCACCAGCAGCGGATCGATGCGCACGTCGAACCAGTTCATGCCCCAGTGCAGGTGCGGGCCGGTGGCGCGCCCGGTGGCGCCGACCGCGCCGATGACCTGGCCCTGTTCAACGCGATCGCCGACCTTCACGTCGATGCGCGACAGGTGCAGGAAATTGGAGCTGACCCCGTAGCCGTGATCCAACAGCAGGGTGCCGCCGGTCAGGTACAGATCCGGGCCGGCGAAGGTCACCACGCCGGCCGCCGGCGCCTTGACCGGCGTGCCGTTGGGCGCGGCGATGTCCATGCCCGAATGGCCGGAACCGGGTTGCCCGTTGTAGACGCGTGCATTGCCAAAGCGGCCGCTGATGCGCCCCTGCACCGGCCAGATGAAGGCTTGGGTGAAATCGGTGCGGTCGTCGTCGCGCGCGCGCGCGGCGGTGACCTGTGCCTGCTCGCGCCGGATCCGCTCGGCGATCGCCGGTGGCGGATTGACCGTCTTCGGCGGCACGCCGTTGATCCGCTCCACCGGCCAGTCGCGCGGCGTCACCATGATGCGCGCGGTTTCCCGGCGCCCGGACGGCGTCGTCACCTCGACACTCAGCGGGCCCGCTTCATCGCGGCCGACCCCGAACACCACCGTGCCATAGCCGCTGGTGCGCAACGCGCGGTTGGCATAACGCACCTGGCTGCCGGGCGGCACTTTGCCGAACACCAGCGCGCCCTGCGAGACCTGCGGCGGAAACACCACGCGCTCGTCCTGCACACCGGCGGGCGCGGGGCCATAGGTGCCCTCTGACAACACCTCCTGCGCCAGCGCCGGCCGGGCAGGGGAGAGCAGTGAGGCCAGGCCCAGCGCGCAGGTCGCGCCGGCCAGGCGCATCACCGATCGAACTCCAGCCGCTGGCCGTTCGGCGTGCCGACCAGGTGTTCGCCGTTCCAGACCAGGCGGCCGTTGACCCAGGTCGCGCCGATGCGGGAGTGGAAGGTGGTGCCCTCGAAGGGCGACCAGCCGCACTTGGACAGCACGTCCTCGCGACGCACGGTGAACTCGGCGTCGTCCACCAGCACCAGATCCGCCCAGTAGCCTTCGCGCAGGAAGCCGCGCTCGTGCACGTCGAACAGTTGCGCCGGGGCGTGCGACACCTTCTGCACGATCTCGGTCATCGTAGCGCGGCCCTCGTGGACCAGTTCCAGCGCCGCCACCAGCGCGTACTGCACCAGCGGCAGGCCAGACGGTGCCTGCGCGTAGGGTTTGGACTTCTCCTCCAGCGTGTGCGGGGCGTGGTCGGTCGCCAGCACGTCGATGACATCGTCAGCCAGCGCCTTGATCAGCGCCTCGCGATCACTGGCATCCTTGATCGACGGGTTGCACTTGATGAAGTTGCCCAGCCGCGCGTAGTCGGCGCGGTCGAAGCGCAGGAAATGGATGCAGGTCTCGGCGGTGATGCGCTTGCGCTTGCCGGACGCGTCGATCAGGGGGCCGGGGGTGAACAGGGCCAGTTCGTCGGCGGTGGAGATGTGCAGCACGTGCAGGCGGGTATCGTGGCGGCGCGCCAGTTCCAGCGCCAGCCGGGTCGACTTGATGCAGGCTTCGCGGCTGCGGATGTCCGGGTGGTGCTCGGGACCGAGCGCGTCGCCGTAACGGGCCTGGAACGCCGCCATGTTGGCATCGATGGTCGGCGTGTCCTCGCAGTGGGTGATGATCGGGGTTGGCGCCTCGCGGAAGATGGCGTCCAGGGTCTCCGGGTTGTCCACCAGCATGTTGCCGGTCGAGGCGCCCATGAACACCTTGATGCCCGGCGCGGTCTTCGGATCGAGCGCGCGGATGGCTTCCAGGTTGTCGTTGCTGGCGCCCAGGTAGAAGCCGTAGTTGCCCCAGGCCCGGCCCGCCGCGCGCTGGTACTTGGCTTCCAGCGCGGCCGAATCGAGGGTCGGCGGCACCGTGTTGGGCATGTCCATGAAACTGGTCAGCCCGCCGGCCACGGCGGCGGCCGACTCGGTGGCGATGTCGCCCTTGTGCGGCATGCCGGGTTCGCGGAAGTGGACCTGGTCGTCGATCATTCCCGGCAGCAGCCAGCGGCCGGCGGCGTCGACGACCTTTTCATCCGCCCCGGCGGACAGGCCGCTGCCGATGCGGGCGATGCGACCGTTCTCGATGCGCAGGTCGCCCTCGAATTCGCGGCCTTCGCTGGCCATCCGGGCATTGACGATGAGGGTGGAGGGCATTCAGTGCTTTCCTGTGCAGGGGGCGGAGGTTTCACCGGCGGGCGGCACCGGGTCGTGGCCGCCGGGATGCAGGGGATGGCAGCGGCCGATGCGGCGGGCGGCGAGCCAGCTGCCTTTCATCGGACCGAACCGGGCGATCGCTTCCATCGCGTATTCCGAACACGATGGCACGAAACGGCAGCGCGGACCCAGCAGCGGGCTGATGAAGCGCTTGTATACCCGCAGGACAGCAATGAGTACCCGGCCGATCATGTCCGGATGATAACCGCGTTGGGTTGCCGCTGCCCGCCGGGTAGGCTATAAAGTCGCGCTTTCCCGATGCTCGGGAAGAACAAGGAAGCGCTGTTCGTGGCTGCTAAGAAACCTGCAAAGAAGGCCGCCAAGGCCGCCAAGAAAACCGCCAAGCCCGTCGCCAAGAAGCCTGTCGTGAAGAAGGCTGTCGCCAAGAAACCGGCCGCCAAGCCGGTGGCCAAGAAAGCGGCGCCCAAGCCCGTCGCCAAGAAAGCCGTGGCCAAGAAGCCGGCGGCCAAGAAGGCGGCGTCCAAGCCCGCGCCCGCCAAGGCAAAACCGGCCGCCAAGCCGGTGGCGAAGAAGGCCGTGGCCAAGAAGACCGCTCCCGTCGCAGCACCGAAGACCAAACCCGCACCGAAGCCAGCCCCCAAGCCGGCTCCGGCCAAGACTGCTCCCCCGAAGGCCCCCGCACCGCGCTCGACCGCTCCCGCCGCACCCCGGCAGGAGGCCAAGCCCGCGCCGGCTCCGGTGGCCAAGGCTCCATCCCCCGCAAAGCCAGTGCCCGCACCGAAATCGACCAGCAAAACCGCCAATTCCGCCCCCGTGACCAGCAAGCCTGCCATCGCTCCCCGTTCCACCGGCAAGGTGGCCGTGGCCGTGGCCGCCAAGCCGCAGGCTCCCGTCGTCCGGGAAAAATTCAAAGTGGTGCCCTACAAGACCGATGACGCCACCGGTCGCCCGATCGTTCCCCAAGGCTACAAGCCGGCCGTGGACGAGGAGTACATGAGTCCGCTCCAGCTCGAATATTTCCGCCAGCGCCTGCTGCAGTGGCGTGCGGACCTGGTCGAGGAATCCAAGCAGACCATCGAGAACCTGAAGGACGAGGTCCGCGACATCGGCGACGAAGCCGAGCGCGCCACCCGCGAAACCGAGAACTCGCTGGAACTGCGTACCCGCGATCGCTACCGCAAGCTGATCGGCAAGATCGACAGCACGCTCAAGCGCGTGGACGCCGGCGACTACGGTTACTGCGTCGACACTGGCGAGGAAATCGGCCTGGAGCGCCTGGAGGCGCGCCTGACCGCCGAGCGCACCATCGACGCGCAGGAGCGCTGGGAGCACATGCAGAAGCAGCAGGGCGACTGATTCCGCGCCCGTCGTTGCCATCCCCGCGAACCCCGCCCAGGCGGGGTTCGCTTTTTCCGCGACCCGCGACAGGAGGCGGCATGGACCACGAACACTTCATGCGCGAGGCGATCGCGCTGGCCAGGGCCAACATCGCCGACGGAGGTCGTCCGTTCGGCGCGGTACTGGTGCGGGACGGCGAGATCGTAGCCCGCGCCGCCAACGGCATCCACCGCGATCACGATCCCACCGCGCACGCCGAACTGCTGGCCATCCGCCAGGCCGGCGCACGCTTGGGCACGCCGCGCCTGGACGGCTGCGTGATCTACGCCAGCGGCCACCCGTGTCCAATGTGCCTGGCCGCCATGCACCTGTGCGGCATCGGCGAGGCGTGGTTCGCCTATTCGAACGAGGACGGCGCGCCCTACGGCCTGTCCACCGCCGCCGTGTACGCCGAGATGGCGCTGCCGCCGGATGCGCACGCCACCTTGCGGCTGGCACGGCTGCGGCCGGCCGGCGAGGACGGCCTGTACCGGGAATGGCAAACCTAGCGCCGCGCCTGGTTCCGACGCCAGCTTTTGACACACGGGTGGGGAAATCGCGGTGCCGCGGCATGACCCGCCGACGGACCGGATATTGCGATGCAACGTGCGCGGCCCCCGGCGTGTGCCTAGGCTGGCGCACGTACCCGACCGTATGCGCAGTGCCGGCCCGCCCCGGGGCGCTGACCGGAGGGGTCGAGTTTCCTTTCTCAGGACGATCGCCAGACAGGGGATGCCGGTGTCCGAACCATCGCCTTTCGCCCAGGGTTCCCCTCGCGTCGACGAGGGCAGCGACGGACGCGACGACCTGCTGAACACCATTTCGCTGCGCTATCGCGCGCCGCTGCGCGGCTTCTTCGCCAAGCGGGTCCGGGACGCCAGCGAGGTCGATGACCTGACCCAGGAAGTGTTCCTGCACCTGCTGCGGCGCGCCCGCGGCGGCGCCATCGAGCACGTCGAGCAGTACGTGTTCCAGGTGGCGGCCAATGTCCTGCGCGACTGGGCCCGCCGGCGCAAGGTCCGGGCAATGGATGTCCAGGAGTCGTTCGACGAGGATCTTCACCAGCCCGCTACGGATATTTCGCCGGAGCGCGTCTTACTGGGGGAGGAGGCGGTCCGGGTGATGACCGCCGTCCTGCGGAGCCTGCCCGAACGGACCCGCGACGTTTTCGTGCTGCGGACCATGGAAAAGCGCAAATACACTGAAATCTCGGTCATGCTGGGCATCTCCGTCCGGGCCGCCGAGAAACACATGGCCAAGGCGCTGGCCCGGTTGGGCGGCGCACTGGGCGGGATGCCGGAAGGCGCATGACCCCGCCGGACAGGAACACAACAGAGGCTGACGAAACGCATTCATGAACTCGCGGACTCCTCCAACGACCTGGGCGATGGATTTCGCGGCGGACAACGCCGACGAAGCGGCCGCGCGCTGGAGCGAGATCCTGCGCGACGCGCCCGACCAGCCGCGCCTGCGCGAGGGCTTCGACGCCTGGCATGCGCGGTCGCCGGAGAACGCGGCGGCCTGGCGGCGTATCCAGGCCGCGAACCACTGGGTACGCACGCTGTCGGATTCGCCGGAAATGCAGTCGCTGCGTCGCGAGACGCTGGCGCGCGTCGCCGAAGGCAGGCTGCGCTCCTCGCGGCGATGGCGGCGGCTTTCGATTGCCGCCTCGTTGCTGTTGCTGATCGGCGTGGGCGTCATCACGCTGAGGCCGGAAGCCACCCGCGGGTTGTTCTCCGGCGCGGGCGACACCCTGGCCGGCAATGTCTACCAGACCGGCGTGGGCCAGCGCAGCGTGGTGACGATGGACGACGGTTCGGTGGTGACCCTCAACACCGACAGCCGGCTGTCGGTGCACTACCGCGGTGACGTCCGCGCGGTGACCCTGGAACGCGGGCAGGCCCTGTTCAAGGTCGCCAAGGATCGTTCGCGCCCGTTCGTGGTCACCGCGGATGGAAAACGGGTTACCGCGTTGGGCACCGAGTTCGACGTGCGGGTCGGGGAGCGCCTGTTCGAAGTCACCTTGCTGGAAGGCCGCGTGGGTGTCGCGCCGGCGCAGGGCGGGGCATCATCGCCGTCCAATGCCGCGACGCTGGCGGAATTGCATCCGGGGCAGCAGTTCGTCGCCACCGGCGGATCCCGGCCGGTAGTGCGGGTGGCCGACGTGGGGCGCGTGGTCAGCTGGCGCACCGGCCAGATCGTATTCGACAACGAGCGACTGGACGCCGCGATTGCCGAAGTGAACCGCTATTCGCGGAGAAAGGTGGTGCTGGGCGATCCACAGCTCGCTTCGCTGAAGATCAGCGGCGCATTCAACGCCGGTGACACGCACACGTTCGTCGAGGCGTTGACGAGTTACTTTCCCATCCAGCGCGATCCGCGCGAAGACGAGCGCGTGGTGCTCGAATCGCGCTCCCGTTGAGCGCACGCACATCCCGTGCCTTGATGCGCTGCACGGGGATGATCCCGCACTGACGCAGGCGACTGCCTGACGATTCTTGTTGCGTCGCAAAACAGATCCCGTGGGTCCAGTATTCCGATCGTGATCTTTTTTTCAGGATCACGGTTCGGGTTTTGCGCGGGGGCGCGTCTGTATGGAAGTGCGCCGCCATCACGACGTGGCCGCGCGAAAAAAAAACCGGGGAGGAAGCATGGGAGTTCGTTCGTCTCGATTCGCAAAGCAGGTGCTCAGGCCTTGTGCCCTGGTACTGGCGCTGTCGCCGATACTCGCGGCGCAGGCGCGGGATGGCACGGATCCACCGGCGCGGTTCGAGATACCCCAGCAGACCCTCAGCGCGGCCCTGTCGGACTATGCGCGACAGAGTGGCAAACAACTGCTGTATTCACCCGAACTCGCGATCGGTAGAAGCGGGCGCGCGGTGGTCGGCAGCAAGGCGCCGACGCAGGCGCTGGAAGAACTGCTCGAGGGCACCGGACTGACCTATACCGTCAGCCCGTCGGGGGCCATCCTGATCAGGGATCCCGCGCAGGCCGCCCGCGAAGCGGCGGCGAAGAAGGACAAGCCCGGCGGGCCGCAGGGAAACGGACAGGAGGTCGCCGCCCTGCAGTCGGCGACGACCTCCGGGACCGTGGCCCAGCAGACTGCAAGCGAAGCCGCGACAAGAACTGCTGAACCGCGCAACGAGACCACGCTGGATACCCTGGTGGTCACCGCGCAGAAGAAGGTGGAAAACATCCAGAAGGTTCCCATCGCCATCAGCGCATTCAGTGGCGACGACCTCAACGACCGCAAGATCGAGACCGGTGGCGACCTGGTCACCGCCACGCCCAACGTCACCTTCTCCAAGACCAACTTCGCCAGCTACAACTTCCAGATCCGCGGCATCGGCACGCAGGCGCTGTCGGTGACCACGGATCCCGCGGTCGCGGTGAGCTTCAACAGCACGCCGATGATCCGCAACCGCCTGTTCGAGCAGGAATACCTGGACGTGGAGCGGGTGGAAGTGCTGCGCGGGCCGCAGGGCACGCTGTACGGACGCAACGCCACGGCCGGCGTGGTCAACATGATCCCGAACCTGGCCGATCCGGAAGCCTTCGACGCCAGCACCAAGGTCGAGCTCGGCAACTATGACTCGCGCCGGGTCAACGCGATGGTCAACGTCCCGCTGAGCGAGACCTTCGCCTTCCGCGTGGCCGCGCAATACACCAAGCGTGACGGCTACGACCACAACACCGTAACCGGCAAGGACGTCAACGACCGCGATCTGATGACCACGCGCCTGTCGGCGACCATCCGGCCCAGTGATCGGTTCAGCGCCAGCCTGGCCTGGGAGCATTTCCAGGAAGACGACATGCGGGCGCGGACCGGCAAGCAGATCTGCCACAACGATCCGGGACCGGCCACGATTGGCGGCTACGAGCCGACCTTCGGCAATGCGCGCAACTACCTGAGCCAGTCCTGCAAAGACGGCTCGCTTTACGGCAATGACGCATTCGGCGTGCCCAATGCCGCGAGCCTGCCCTACATCCTGGGCGCATCGCCGGTGAGCCTGGGCCTGCTGGTGGACGAGAACGGATTCCCGATCGGCGGACTGCCGCTGCTTCCGCTCGGCGTGGATCCCTACGCCGGGTTGCGGCAATCGACCGACCTGCGCGAAATCGCCACGACCTACGACCCCCGGTTCGAGGCGAAGAACGATGTCGTGCAGATCAACCTGGATTTCGGCCTGACCGATCAGCTGAGCCTGGTATCGCAGACGTTGTACACGCGTGACCGGTACTACTCCACCCAGGACTATGGAAGATTCCAGTCCAATCCGATTTTCAACGACAGCGACACCGCCCTGCAGTTCCTGCCGGACTTCACCCTGGGGCCGGCCTATGCGGCAACGCCGGGCGGGGTCTTCTGCGACCCGCAGCTGGGATGCTCGAACCGGTTGCTGAATGTCGACCTGGTCGATTCCTACAGCACGCAGTGGTCGCAGGAGTTCCGCCTGCAATCGGCGTTCGACGGCAAGTTCAATTTCAGCGTGGGCGCCAACTACCTGGAATACGAGGTTGACGAAAGCTACTACGTATTCAGCAACATGTTCAGTGCGCTGGCGCAGTTGTTCTTCAACGGCAACGGTAGCGGCACGGCACCGGGGAGTTGTCCCGCGGGAACCGCGACGCGGTTCGATCCGAATCAGGGCATCGACGTGCCCTGCGTGTACATCGACCCCAATCCGCTGCGCTCCATCAATGGGCAGGGACACAATTACTTCCGTAGCCGCAACGTCGCCAAGACGCGGTCGGCGGCTATCTTCGGTGAAGGCTACTGGCAGTTGTCCGATACGCTGCGGCTGACCGCTGGTGTGCGCCTCACCCGGGATCGCAAGATCACCACGCCCTACGCGAGCCAGACGCTGCTGGGCGATTCCACCGTGGGCGGCAATTCGTCGCTGTTCGGCGGATACACCGGATATGGCTATCCCGCCGGCCCGGACATCCGGCAAACCTGGACCGAGCCGACCGGACGCCTGGTGCTGGATTGGTCGCCGGATCTGTCCTTCACCGACAGCACGCTGGTCTATGCGTCGGTATCGCGCGGCTACAAGGCCGGTGGCACCAATTCGCCAGGCGTGGGGGCCAATCCGGAGGCGCTCAGCTTCGAACAGCGCAACCCCGAGTTCCGGCCCGAATACGTCAACGCATTCGAGGTTGGCACCAAGAACGTGATGGCCGGCGGCCAGCTGATGTTCAACGCCACCGCGTTCTACAACGACTACAAGGACTACCAGATCTCGCAGATCCAGGACCGCGCCACCCTCAACGAGAATTTCGATGCGCGCACCTGGGGCGCGGAGTTCGAACTGGTATGGAAGCCGACCGACGCCTTCCAGATCAGCGGCAACGTGGGCCTGCTGCGCAGCCGTATCGGCGCCAACCAGTACTCGATCGACGTGATGGACCGGACCGCGGGAAATCCCGAATGGACTACCGTGCGCCCGTGGATGCAACTGGCATCGAACTGCATCGCGCCGACCGCTCTGGTATCGATGGCGCTGGAGAACTACTTCGCCGACCCGTTCAACCAGATGTACAGCAATGCAGGCTTCCTCAACAGCTTCTGCACCGTCAACTACTACACAGCGATGGGCGGGTTCACGGCGGATCGCGGTTTCAATGGCGGCCCCGGGCCGTACGCCTATCTGTTGAATGGCGCCTATTACAACCCGGAAACCGACGCGCCCAACGGCGGTGCGGGCTTTGCCAAGAACGTCGGCGGCAACGAACTGCCGAACGCACCGCACATCACGGTCAGCCTGAGCCCGCAGTACACCTTCCTGCTGGCGGACAGCGAGCTGACCCTGCGCGCGGATCTCTACTACCAGGGCAAGAGCTGGGCACGCATCTACCAGGACCGGATCGATCGGCTCAGGGAATGGGGCAACGTCAACCTGTCGCTGACCTGGTACAAGCCGGCCACCGATCTGACCGTGCAGCTGTACGTAAAAAACGCGCTGGATGAGGAGGCCATCACCGGCACCTTCCTCAACAGCGACGACACCGGACTGACTTCCAATGTGTTCATCCAGGATCCCCGGATCATCGGATTGTCCATCCGCAAGGGATTCTTCTGAACCGGGGAGATGCCTGCACAGATCGATGTGGAACCAGACAACGCGAAGCAGCGTGCGCCGATGACGCCATCGTGCGTGCATCCGGCGACACGATGCACTTCGAACATGAAACATCCATTTGGGTGCGTCCGCATTCAAATACACCAGCAACCCTCCATCGGAGAAAGGCACCATGTCAAAGTTCAAGGTAAGCTTGCTTGCAGCCATGTCCGCCGTTGCGATGTTCGGCGCCACATCGGCATCCGCCGCCACTTTCCAGGTCCTGACCGGCAGCACCTGGGGTGATGGCACCACCCACTTCGTCGGCACCACGACGGCGTCCTACTTCGGCAACAACCTGCCGTGCTCCTCGGCGGATTTCACCGTCGTGGTGAGCGGCGGCGTCGCCAGCATCACCGCCGTCAGTTTCGGTGGCAGCGCCGCTTGCGCGGCGATCGTGCCGCGCGGGCTGCCGTGGAAGGTCAGCGTTACCGCGACCAGCGGTTCCGGCGCCACCCTTACCATCGGTGATACCGCCAGCACGACGACGACGGCGGGGGGCGTGAACGTGTTCATTCCGGCGCCGCTGAACGCGAACTGCCCGAGCGCAGCCGGACGTGCACCCCTGCCCAACGTGGCGCTGACCAATGGCTCGTCCACCACGGCTGCGAGCATCCAGTTCAGCGGAACGCTGGGCGGCTGCGCCGTCGCTTCGACCGCTCCGACCCACCTGCGCACCACCGGCTATCCGGCCGCGCGGGTGATTCCATGATCTGAGTTTGTTCCATGCCAGGGGGCTGCCCAGGGGCGATGCCGTCCATGGCGAGCCCCTCCCGCCACGGTCACACGCATCGAGGCAGCCCCCTGGGCACTTCATCCACCCATTGCCAGCCCGGACGCGCGTCCGGCACATGCAGGAGTCCGTCATGTTGAAGACGTCGTTGTCCGTTGTCCTCGCGGGATTGGCGGCGATGGCCGCCATGCCCACGGCCATCGCGGGTACGCCATCCGGTCCCTACGCGATGTTCAAGTATTGTCCGTACACGAACCCGAGCGTGGGTTCCTGCGTGATCAACACCACCGACTCGGGCGTGTTCGTCATCGGCAACACCACCTTGCCAATCGACAAGCCGATCGTGCTGCAGGGCGGCGTGGAGAACCTGGGGCCGTCGCCGCTGTACCAGGCGGTGGGCGCACCGACGCTTTCGGCGCCGCCAGCCAAGGTGCCGGGTGGCCTGCTGGGCATCATGAACCCGGCGCCCAATTGGCCCGGCCCGCTGTGGACGGCATTCTGGGCGATCGTTGCCACCGTTAACGACGTCACCGCCACCATGGAGCCGGTCGCGTTGGCGCAGACCAACTTCGGCAACGCGCTGTTCCCGCCGACCGATGGCAGCGATCCCACCGCGGCGCAGCTTGCGGTGCGGGTGCACCTGCAGAATCCATTCCTGGGCAACAACTGCTATATCGGCTCGGCGCAGAACCCGATCCTGATCAAGCTGCAGACCGGCACCACCCAGCCGCCGCCGCCGAACCAGCCGATCGCGGGCAATCCCGGCACGGTCGAGACCATCATCACCGACGAGGAGAATTTCATCGGCTACCTGCAGGTGACCGATGCCACCTTCGTCGACAACAGCTTCGCGGTGCCCGCGGCCACCGGCTGCGGCAACATCGCGCTGGGGCTGCCAATCCTCACGCCCATTCTGCAATCGCTGGTCACGGGCGCGGTCAACCTGAAGGTCGGGCTGCCCTCGGCCGCGGGCAAGAACACCGCAGTGCTCAACAGCGACGCCGCGATCGCCGCGTCGGCGTTCGTGTTGGGGAGCGAGCAATAGAAGGATGCACGCCGAGGTGAAACGGCGGGGCAGGATGCCAGGGCCAGGGACGGGCGGCGCAGGGTGGCCAGGGAAGGCCGCCTTGCGCGTATCCTGCTGAACCATGCGCGGCAACCGTCTCGTCATCCCGCTGATCGTGCTCGCCATGGCCGCGCTCGCGGGTGCGTACTGGCTGGGACGGTCGCAGCCACATACATCGCAGGGCGATGCGGAATCTTCCGCGCTGGCCATGCCGACCGATCGGCGAGCCGGGTCCGCGCAGCCGGGCCTGCGGAGCGAACCCCGCGCACGGGGTTATTTCGCCGAACTGAAGATCGCCGCCGACGGCGGCGACCTGGCGGCGTCGACACGCCTGTACCGCAGCCTGGACCTGTGCCGTCGCCTGCGCTCGGCGGACTGGGGCAACGCCATGCTGGCCAGCGAACTGCTGGACACGCAGACCCGCGGCATGAGCGCCACGCAGTTGGAAAACTACCGGGCGCAACTGGACGGGATCGAATCGCGTCGGCAGAACGCGCGGCGGATGAGCGAACTTTGCGACGGGGCCGATGCGGCAACCCTGGACTCGCTGGTGCCGAATATGCGCCAGGCCGCGCAACAGGGCGAACCGTATGCGCGCGCCTGCTACCTGGCGATGGGGCCCGGGCTGGACATGCGCGCGCTCGCCAGGCATCCGGAATGGATCGATACCTATCGCGCCAGCGTTCCGGGGATGATCGAGGCCGGCCTGGCCGCTGGCGACTGGGCGATGGTGAATGTCCTGCGCAACGCCTTGCAGCCTGGCGGGGAAGGATTGCTGGGGGGCGCGCTGGACGCCGATCCCACGCAACACTTCCGTTATCTCAAGCTCTACCGGCTGGGCGCGGGAGCCGGTGACATCTCGGTGCTGGACCAGCAACTGGCGGTGGCCGCCGCGCGGTTGTCGCCGCAACAGCGCGCCGAGGCCGAGACCTGGGCGGATACCACGTTCCGGCGCGAGTTCGGTGGTCGCCCTTCGGCCGGTGCGCCGGGGCTGGATCGGGATCCCTGCGTGTTCCCGTATGAATGAGGGAAACGGATGCACATCGACGAGGATTTGACCGTGGGACGATCCGGACAATGAAGTGGAAACACGCGATCATGGCCTGCACCGCGCTGGTGGCGGTCGCAGGCGTCTACGCGCTCGGCCGCTGGAGCGCCTTGCCGGCGCCGGAAACGGCTCCGCACGCCGCGCAAACCCGTTCAGCCGGGGACGACGGTACCCGTGGCGTGGGCTCGGCACCGGCAACGCCTGCGAAGGGCGGCGTCCTGCCGCCGGTTTCCGCATCGCTCGGCACGACCTTCAGCGATCTGCAGGCACGCGCGAACGCCGGCGACCTCGACGCCGCGCGCCGGCTGGTCCGCGATCTCGACCGTTGCAGCCGCCTGCGCGCCAATGAGTGGCGCAACGCGGAAACCACCCAGGCGCTGCTGGATCGCAAGACCGATGGCATGAGCGCGGCGCAACTGCGGACCTACCAGGTGTTGCTGGACGCGATGGATGTGCGGCAGCAGACGGCGGGCCGGAACCGGGAATTGTGCGCCGGCGCGGACGACAAGATGCTCGCGACCCTGGTGGCCAACATCGCCCAGGCGGCGCGGCTGGGCGATGCGGACGCGCGCGCGTGCTATCTCGGTCGAGGACCGCTCTACGACGTGCGTGGCCTGATCGAGCACCCTGGCGTGCTGCAGGGCTATCGCCGCGATGCCACGGCGATGATCGACGCCGGTCTGGCGGCGGGCGACTGGCGCGTGGTGGATCTCCTGCAACGCGCCTATGAGCCGGGCGCCGAAGGACTGCTGGCCGGCATGCTGGGCCCCGATCCGGCGCAGCACTATCGCTATCTCAAGCTGTACCGGCTGGGGGCGGAACCTCATCGCGTGGCCCAACTCGATCGGCAGATCGCCGCGATTGCCGCCGGCCTGTCGCCGGAACAGCGCTACGACGCCGATCGCTGGGCGCAGGGGACCTTCGAGGACAAGTTCAGCGGCAGCTCGACGACCTCGACGCCGCCGGGCTGGGAGGCGTGCAGCTTCTGAACGCGTACGGGAAACCCCGCGCTCAGTGCAGATCGTTCAAATCGAGCCGGCGCAACCGCGGTGCCCGCCACGCGGTCGTGGCGACCACCGCCAGGATCGCGCCGCCGCCCAGCAGTACCGCCGGAATCAATCCCAGCAGCCGTGCCATCGTGCCTGCGTAGAACGCGCCCAGTTCGTTGGAGGAACTGATGAAGATGCCGTTGATCGAGGACACCCGCCCGCGCATCTCGTCCGGCGTGGACAACTGCAGGATGGTCGAACGCACCACCACCGACACGCCGTCGCACATGCCGTAGGCCAGCAGGATCAGCGCCGACAACCAGAAACTGCGTGACAGTCCGAACGCGATCACGCACAGGCCGAATCCGGCCACCGCAAACAGCAACACACGACCCGCGTGCTGCTGCAGGGGATGCCGCGCCAGCCACACGCCCACGCAGACCGAGCCCAGCGCCGGCGCCGCGCGCAGGATGCCCAGGCCTTCCGGGCCATGGTGGAGGATGTCGTGGATGAAGGCCGGCAGCATCGCCACCACGCCGCCCAGCAACACCGAGAACATGTCCAGCGCCATCGCACCCAGCATGATCTGGTTGCTCCAGACGAAGCGCGCGCCCTGGGCGATGCTGGCGAAGATCGGCAGGCTGGTTTCCGGTGGGCCGGGTTCCGCCACCCGCAGCCGCGCCAGCACGCCGCCGGCGAGCACCGCCAGCACCGCCGCCACGCCATAGGACAACGCATTGCCGCCGAATCCCACCAGCAGGCCGCCGATGGCCGGACCGGTCACCATCGCCGCCTGGAAGATCACCGTGCCCAGGCCGGCGCCGCGGACGAACTCCTCGCGCGCCAGCACCTTGGCGAACAGCGCGTTGTAGATCGGACTGAGGAACGAACGCGCCATTCCGGTCAGTGCGATGGCGGCGTATATCGGCCACAGCCGCGTGGTCGGCAACCATCCCGCCGCCGCCAGCACCAGGATGACCGCGGTCAGGGCCAGCGCCGCGCAGGCGGCGATGCCCAGCTTGCGGCGGGGTAGATGGTCGACCAGGTAGCCCGCAAACGGCGCGACGCAGAAGAACGGCAGCACTTCGGCAAGGCCGATCAGGCCGAGCGAGAATGGATTGCGGGTGAGTTCGTAGATGTGCCAGCCGACCGTCACCGCGACGATCTGGTAGGACAGCAGCGCCAGGATCCGGTAAGCCAGTACCGTGGTGAACCCGCGATTGCGCAGCAATGTCCTGACCGGGGAGGCGTCCGACGCGCTCACCGGGCCGCCGCGGCGGTCTCGCGGATGAAGGCCAGCAGCGAAGCCAGTCCGTTGCTGCGGGTGGGCGAGAGATGCTTGGCCAGGCCGATGTCGGCGATGTAGTCCGCTTCGGTGGCGAGGATTTCGCTGGCCGGCCGGCCGGAGTAGACCCGCAGCGCCAGGAAGATCAGCCCGGAGACGATCGCCGAATCGCTGACGGCCCGGAAATCCAGCCGGCCGGCGTCACCTTGCGGCACGATCCAGACCAGCGACTGGCAACCGAGCAGGCGGTGTTCCTCGGTCTTCCACTCCTCCGGGAACGGCGGCAGTTTGCGGCCCAGGTCGATCAGGTACTGATAGCGTTCGGCCCAATCGCCGAAGAACGCGAATTCGTCCTTGATGGCCTGCTGGGCGTCGGCGGCGGTGGGTTCGAGCGGGAAGGCGGTGTCGGTCATGGCGATTCGCAATGCGCCCTTCCGGGGAAGGGAGGCGGCGGCGCTCATCGGCCGCCTGTCCCGGCGCGATCAGGCGCCGGGGCGGAGGGGAGGTGCTCAGGCGCGCTTCCAGCGGACGCCCTGCGGGGTATCTTCCAGCAGGATGCCTTCGCTGGCGAGCTGATCGCGGATCGCGTCGGAACGGGCGAAGTCGCGCGCCTGCTTGGCGGCGGCGCGCTCCTCGATCAGGCCCTGGATGCGCGCGTCGTCATCGTTGGAAGCACCACGCGCGAACCATTCGGCCGGATCCTGCTGCAGCAGACCCAGCGCGAAGCCGGCACCGAGCAGTTCCGCCTTCAATCGCACGCGGTCGGTGGCGATGACGGCCTTGCGGGCCTCGGCGGCGATGCGGGCCAGTTCGGCCAGCGCGAGCGGCGTGTTGAGATCGTCGTCCAGCGCTTGCTCGATGGCGGAGGGAATCGCTCCTGCCGCGGAAGCCGGCGCATCGGCATCGTGCAGATCCCGCAGCGTGCCGTACAGGCGATCCAGGGTCCGCACCGACTGCTCGATCAGCGCGTCCGACCAGTCCAGCGGCTGGCGGTAATGCGCCGACAGCAGGGCGTAGCGCAGCGCCTCGGGCGGGTGCTGTTCCAGCAGGTCGTGCACGCGTTCGATGTTGCCCAGCGACTTGCTCATCTTGGCGCCGCCGAAGTTGAGCATGCCGTTGTGCAGCCAGAACCGGGCAAAGGTCTTGCCGCCGTGGGCGCATTCGCTCTGCGCGATTTCGTTCTCGTGGTGCGGGAACTGCAGGTCCACGCCGCCGGCGTGGATGTCGATGGTCTGGCCCAGGTGGGCGGCAGCCATCGCCGAGCATTCGATGTGCCAGCCCGGACGACCGCGGCCCCAGGGGGATTCCCAGCCCGGCAGCTCGTCGCTGGAAGGCTTCCATAGCACGAAATCACCGGGATCCCGCTTGTACGGCGCCACGTCGACGCGCGCGCCGGCCAGCATTTCCTCCGGATCCCGGCGCGAGAGCTTGCCGTAGTCCGGGAACGAGGCCACCGCGAACAGCACATGGCCCTCGGCCGCGTAGGCGTGGCCGCCGGCGATCAGGTCCTGGATCATCGCGATGATCTGGGGAATGTGGGCGGTCGCCTCCGGTTCGATGTCCGGTGGGGCGACGCCCAGCCGCGCCATGTCCTGACGGTAGGCGGCGGCGAAGCGGTCGGTAATCGCGCTGATCGGCACGCCCTGTTCCAGGGCCGCGGCATTGATCTTGTCATCCACGTCGGTGATGTTGCGGGCATAGCGCAGCGCGCCATGGCGCCGCCGCAGCAGGGCCGCCAGTACGCCGAACACGACCGGCCCGCGGGCGTTGCCGATATGGACGTAGTTGTAGACGGTCGGCCCGCACACATACAGGGTGGGGCAGGCGGGGTCGAGGGGAACGAAGTCCTCGACCCGGCGGGTGAGGTTGTTGTGGAGGCGAAGGCTCATCAGGCTGGGGCGTGGGGAAGCCCGGTGATTCTACAGCCTGGCGGGGCCGGGCCGGCCGCCGGCCGGGTGCAGGAGGGGATGGTTCAGCCCCTCTCCAGCCTGGTCGCCTACACTAGTGCGCAGGGATTTCCACCAACGGGTCGCATGGGTCGTTTCCGTCATTGCTTGCTGCCACTGCTGATGTTGCCGTTCGCCATGGGTGCGATGGCGCAGGAGCGCGTGGTCCAGGCGGAGAACGTGCGGCTGGACTATGCCCAGGTGCTCAACGTGGAACCGGTCTACCAGACCCTGCGGGCCAGCCGGACCGAGGAAGTCTGCGACGAACTGCCCACACTGCCGACCACCACGGTCCATCCGACCAAGGAACAGAGCCGCTGGGCCCGGTTCCTGGACTCCATCAAGGGCGTGTTCTCCGGTGACGGCGATGCCGAGGCCCAGGAGGCCGAGTCCCAGTCCGGCCAGTCCACCGAGCCGGCCCGGGTCAACTGCCGCAGCGTGCCGGTCGAGCGCGAGTTCCGCCGCCCCATCGCCTACGACGTGGACTACGTCTACAAGGGCACCAAGTACCGCTCCCGCCTGGCCGAGGATCCGGGCAACCGGCTCCGGATCCGGATTTCGGTGATGCCCTATGTGCCGACCGTGCCCCCGGTCGAGGCCCCCGCGCCCTGAGCCTTGCGCTGCGCCGCAGCACGTGCGAGGATTCGCCCCCTATGAAGATGAACGCACACGCCCATGCTGACAGCGCGGCCCGCCAGGCCTCGGGCATGACTTCGCGTGCGCGTCGACCGGAATCCTGCTCCTAGCTGGGTCGCCCGGACGTTTTCGCCTGTCTTGACGGAACCCAGCCAGAGGCTGGGTTTTTTCGTTTTCCGCCCCCGAATTTCCGCAACATTCCCGAACCAGGATGCCTTGATGAAGCACTTCTTGAACACGCAGGACTGGAGCCGCGCCGAACTGGATGCGCTGTTGGCGCAGGCGGCGCGATACAAGCAGGACAAACTCGGCGATGCGCTGAAAGGCAAGTCGATCGCGCTGGTGTTCTTCAATCCGTCCATGCGCACCCGCACCAGCTTCGAACTGGGCGCCTTCCAGTTGGGCGGGCACGCGGTGGTCCTGCAGCCGGGCAAGGACGCGTGGCCGATCGAGTTCAACCTGGGCACCGTGATGGACGGCGACACCGAGGAGCACATCGCCGAGGTGGCGAAGGTGCTGGGTCGCTATGTCGACCTGATTGGCGTGCGCGCGTTCCCGAAGTTCGTCGACTGGGCCCAGGACCGCGAGGACATCGTGCTGAAGTCGTTCGCCAAGTATTCGCCGGTGCCGGTGATCAACATGGAGACGATCACCCATCCCTGCCAGGAACTGGCCCACGCGTTGGCGCTGCAGGAGCACTTCGGCACCACCGACCTGCGCGGCAAGAAGTACGTGCTGACCTGGACCTATCATCCCAAGCCGCTCAATACCGCGGTGGCCAATTCGGCATTGACCATCGCCACCCGCCTGGGCATGGACGTGACCCTGCTGTGTCCGACCCCGGACTACATCCTGGACGAACGCTACATGGGGTGGGCCGCGCAGAACGTGGCCGAGAGCGGTGGCTCGCTGGCGGTCAGCCACGATATCGAAAGCGCCTACCGCGGCGCCGACGTGGTCTACGCCAAGAGCTGGGGCGCGCTGCCGTTCTTCGGCAACTGGGAGCCGGAAAAGCCGATCCGCGACCAGTACAAGCACTTCATCGTCGACGAGGCCAAGATGGCGCTGACCAACAACGGCGTGTTCTCGCACTGCCTGCCGCTGCGCCGCAACGTCAAGGCCACCGACGCGGTGATGGATTCGCCGCAGTGCATCGCCATCGACGAGGCCGAGAACCGCCTGCATGTGCAGAAGGCGATCATGGCCGCGCTGATCAAGTAAAGACGGAACATTCGCTCCTTCCCCCGCTTGCGGGGGAAGGCCGGGATGGGGCGAACCACCCGTCCCGTGCCCCCACCCCATCCCTCCCCCGCAAGCGGGGGAGGGGGCAAAAAACCACGAGAGACCTGAAATGACCGCTTCGACCAGCAAAGACATCGTCCTCGCCTTCTCCGGCGGCCTCGACACCAGCTTCTGCATTCCCTACCTGCAGGAGCGCGGCTGGGCGGTGCATACCGTGTTCGCCGACACCGGCGGCGTGGATGCCGAGGAGCGCGCCTACATCGAGCAGCGCGCCGCCGAACTGGGTGCGGCCAGCCACGTCACCGTGGATGGCGGCCCGGCGATCTGGAACGGCTTCGTCAAGCCGTTTGTGTGGGCGGGCGAGGGCTACCAGGGCCAGTATCCGCTGCTGGTCTCCGACCGTTACCTGATCGTCGATGCCGCGCTCAAGCGCGCCGCCGAACTTGGCACCAACGCGATTGCCCACGGCTGCACCGGCATGGGCAACGACCAGGTCCGCTTCGACCTGGCGGTCAAGGCGTCGGGCGACTACCGCATCGTCGCGCCGATCCGCGAAATCCAGAAAGAGCACACCCAGACCCGCGCCTACGAGCAGCAGTACCTGGAAGAGCGCGGGTTCGGCGTGCGTGCCAAGCAGAAGAGCTACACCATCAACGAGAACCTGCTGGGCGTGACCCTGTCCGGCGGCGAGATCGACAAGTGGGAAGCCCCGGGCGAAGGTGCGCGCGGCTGGTGCGCGCCGCGCAGCGAGTGGCCGGAGCAGGCCCTGCGCGTGACCGTCGGCTTCAAGCACGGCGAAGCGGTGAGCCTGGACGGCCAGGCGCTGGAGGGCGCCCGGTTGCTGGCGAAGTTGAACGCGCTGTTCGCCCCCTACGGCGTGGGTCGTGGCATGTACACCGGCGATACCACCATCGGCCTGAAGGGTCGCATCGTGTACGAGGCCCCGGGCCTGATCGCCCTATTGGCCGCGCACCGTGCGCTGGAGGAGGCGGTGCTGACCAAGCAGCAGAACCGCTTCAAGCCGGAGGTGGCGCGCAAGTGGGTGGAGGTGGTGTACGAAGGCTTCTTCCACGATCCGATCAAGACCGACCTGGAGGCTTTCCTGGCGTCCTCGCAATCAACCGTCAATGGCGAGGTGGTGCTGGAAACCCGTGGCGCCCGCGTCGACGCGGTGGCGGTGAAGTCGCCGCACCTGCTCAATGCCAAGGGCGCGACCTATGCCCAGTCGGCCGACTGGGGCGTGGAGGAGGCGGAAGGCTTCATCAAGCTGTTCGGCATGAGCAGCACGCTGTGGGCCGAGATCAACCGCTGAACCACTGACCCGCCGGAGTTCCCGAACCCGTCCGACGCCACCGAAAATCCGTTCCGTCATTCCAGCGCAAGCTGGAATCCATGGGCTTCTCGCCAGCAGGTGAAGAAGCAAGCGCAAGATGGATCCCGGCTTTTCGCCGGGATGACGATCCGAGACTATCGGCGCTTCAGCAGGGGAGGGAATGTCCCATCCGAATCCAGAGCCATGACCCGTTGCAGAGCGACCCTCCATGCTTGACCAGGTTCTCCAGCATCTCGAACAACTGGTGTCATACGACACCCGCAATCCGCCGCGTGCCATCACCACCGGCGGCATCTTCGACTACATCCGCGCGCAGTTGCCGGACTTCAATGTCGAGGTGATCGACCATGGCGCCGGCGCGGTGTCGCTGTTCGCCGTGCGCGGGCAGCCGCAGCGGGTGTTCAACGTGCACCTGGACACGGTGCCGTCGTCGCCGGCGTGGACCGCCGATCCGCTGAAGCTGCGGGTCGAGGGCGACCGCGCCATCGGCCTGGGCGCCTGCGACATCAAGGGCGCCGCCGCCGGCCTGATCGCCGCCGCGCAGGTCACCTCGGGCGATGCCGCGTTCCTGTTTTCCAGTGACGAGGAAGCCAACGACCCGCGCTGCATCGCCGCGTTCCTCGCCCGTGATCATGGGTTCAGCGAAGCCATCATCGCCGAGCCCACCCAGGGCCAGGCGGTGCTGGCGCACCGGGGCATCAGCGCGGTGCGGATGACGTTCAAGGGCCAGGCCGGGCACGCTTCGGCCGAGAACGCGTTGTCGCTGAGCGCGTTGCACAACGCGATGCGCTGGGGTACGACCGCACTGGACCACGTGCAGGCCCAGCACCACCTGCGCTTCGGCGGGTTGACCGGGCTGCGCTTCAACATCGGCCGGGTCGAGGGTGGCATCAAGGCCAACATGATCGCGCCCAGCGCCGAGGTCCGGTTCGGCTTCCGGCCGCTGCCCTCCCAGGACATGGACGCGCTGCACGCGCAGTTCTGTGCGTTCGCCAATCCCGACGCGCTGGCCGAGTACGAGGAGACCTTCCGCGGCCCGTCGCTGCCATCCGGTGACGTCGCCCGTGCCGAAGAGCGTCGCCTGGCCGCGCGCGACCTGGCCGATGAACTCGGCCTGCCGGTCGGCAACGCGGTGGACTTCTGGACCGAGGCTTCGCTGTTCTCCCAGGCCGGCCTGACCGCGCTGGTGTACGGTCCGGGCGACATCGCCCAGGCACATACCGCCGACGAGTGGGTCGCACTCGATCAGCTTCAACATTACGCCGCCACCGTGCAGCGGATTTTCACCGCATAACCGAGACCCGCAGAACCGATGGAATCGAACAAGCAAACCCGGCAGACCATCATCCGGCTGCTCTCCAGCATGGCCAGTGCGAAGGAGATTTCGCAGTACGTCAAGCGCTTCTCGCAGCTGGACGCCAAGCGCTTCGCCGTGGTCAAGGTCGGCGGCGCGGTGTTGCGCGACGACCTGGAGGCGCTGACCTCCTCGCTGACCTTCCTGCAGGAAGTCGGCCTGACCCCGATCGTCGTGCATGGCGCCGGCCCGCAGCTGGACGAGGAGATGAACGCCGCCGGCATCGCCAAGCGGACCGTCAACGGCCTGCGCGTGACCACGCCGGAAGTGCTGGCGATCGTGCGCAAGGTGTTCCTGCAGCAGAACCTGGCGCTGGTGGAGGCGCTGCAGCAGGGCGGGGCGCGCGCGACCTCGATCGTGTCCGGCGTGTTCGAGGCCGAATACAAGGACCAGGCGACCTACGGCCTGGTCGGCGAGGTCACCCGCATCAACCTGGCGCCGATCGAGGCCAGCCTGCATGCCGGCTCCATTCCGGTCATCGCCAGCATGGGCGAGACGGTCGGCGGGCAGATCCTCAATATCAACGCCGACTTCGCCGCCAACGAACTGGTACAGGTGCTGCAGCCGTACAAGATCATCTTCCTGACCGGCACCGGTGGCCTGCTGGGCGCAGACGGCAAGGTCATCGACTCGATCAACCTGTCCACCGAGTACGAAGAACTGATGGCGCAGCCGTGGATCAACGGCGGCATGCGGGTGAAGATCGAGCAGATCAAGGATCTGCTGGACAAGCTGCCGCTGACCTCGTCGGTATCGATCACCAAGCCGGCGGAACTGGCCAAGGAACTGTTCACCCATCGCGGCTCCGGCACCCTGGTGCGGCGCGGCGAGCGCGTGCTGCGCTTCGATTCCTGGGAAGGCGTGGATCGGCAGCGCCTGCGCGAGCTGATCGAATCGAGTTTCGGACGGCGCCTGCTGCCGGACTATTTCGAGCGCACCACGCCGCATCGCGTCTACATCAGCGAGAACTACCGCACCGCGCTGATCCTGACCCACGAGGACGGCTTCGCCTACCTGGACAAGTTCGCGGTGCTCGACGATGCGCAGGGCGAAGGCCTCGGGCGCGCGGTCTGGCACGTGATGCGCGAGGAGAACCCGCAACTGTTCTGGCGTTCGCGCCACAACAACCCGGTCAACATCTTCTACTACGCCGAATCCGACGGCTGCTACAAGCAGGAGAAGTGGAAGGTGTTCTGGTACGGCATCGAGCGTTTCGACGACATCGAGCGCTGCGTGGCGCATTGCCGCACGCGCCAGCCAACCCTGGTGGACTGAGATGGCGACGAATACCCCCGGCCTCTGGCAGCAGGTCCCCCGGCTGGAAGGACGACACGTCCGTCTGGAACCGTTGCTGCGCGAGCACGCGGACGGCCTGCGTGCGGCCTTGGAAGGTGATGCGCTGGCCGCGCTCTGGTACACCAACGTGCCTCGCGCCGCCGACGTGGATGGTTACCTGGATGGCGTGTTCGCCACCCAGGCGCAGGGCCGGATCCTGCCGTTCGTGGTCCGCGACGCCGCCGGCGATGTCATCGGCAGCACGCGTTTCTATGATCTGGAACCGGGCGTGCCACGCGTCAGCATCGGCTACACATGGTACGCGCCGCGCGTGCAGCGTACCGGCCTCAACACCGAGGCAAAATTGCTGTTGCTGACCCATGCCTTTGAAACGCTGGGCTGCATCAGTGTCATATTCGAGACCAGCTGGTTCAACCAGCGCTCGCGCGCGGCCATCGCCCGCCTGGGCGCGAAACAGGACGGCGTGCTGCGCAACCACCGGCGCCATGCCGACGGCAGCCCGCGTGACACCGTCATCTTCTCCATCCTCGACAACGAATGGCCGGCAGTGAAGCGCAACCTGCTTTCGCGCCTGGTCCAGCATGAGTCCTCCCCATGAAAACCGTCGGCATCGTCGGCGCGCGCGGACACACCGGCGCCGAACTGATCAAACTGATTGATCGCCATCCCCATCTGGAACTGGCGTTCGTGTCCTCGCGCGAACTGGACGGGCAGAAGGTCAGTGACCACATCGCCGGCTTTTCCGGCGCCCTGCGCTACGAGACCCTGAGCCACGAGCAGGTGGGCGGGAAGGGGGCCGATGCGGTCATCCTGGCCTTGCCAAACGGCAAGGCAGCCGAACTGGTCGCGGCGATCGACGCGCAGGCACCGGCGACGGTGGTGGTGGATCTGTCCGCCGATTACCGCTTCAACTCCGACTGGTATTACGGCCTGCCGGAGCTGACCCGCGACACCTATGCCGGGCAGACGCGCATCAGCAATCCCGGTTGCTATGCCACCGCGATGCAACTGGTGATCGCGCCCGTGCTGGACCAGCTGGCCGGGCCGCCGCAGTGCTTCGGCGTCTCGGGCTACTCCGGCGCGGGTACCACGCCCTCGGACAAGAACAACGTCGAGCTGCTGCGCGACAACCTGATGCCGTACGCGCTGGCTGATCACATGCACGAGCGTGAGGTCAGCCGGCACCTTGGCGTGCCGGTGGAGTTCATGCCGCACGTGGCCCCGCATTTCCGCGGCATCACCATGACCGTCAACCTGTACCTGCAACAGGCGATCAAGCCAGACGACATGCGCGCCCTGTACCGGCAACGCTACGCAGGCGAACCGCTGATCCGGGTGCGCGATGACGCGCCGTGGGTCAGCCGCATCGCGGGGCGGCACGGTGTGGAAATCGGCGGCTTCACCGTGGCGCCGGGCGGCAAGCGCATGGTGGTGGTGGCGACCCTGGACAACCTGCTCAAGGGCGCGGCTACCCAGGCGATGCAGAATCTCAACACGGCGTTCGGCTTCGATGAACTGGAGAGCATTCCGGTGGACGCATTCCATCACGAGGAGGGCAGGGCATGAGCGACCTGTTGTGGCAGAAGCCCGGCGTCGCCGTCGACGCGGAAATCCAGCGATTCCTGGCCGGCGACGATGTGTTGCTGGATCGCGAATTCTTCCTGCACGACATCCAGGCCAGCACCGCGCATGCGGAGGGGCTGCAGCACATCGGCATCCTGTCGGTGGATGAGCTGGCCGGGCTGAAGCGCGAACTGGCCGCGCTGGCCGAAGACTTCCGCGCCGGCCGCTTCGTACTGGACGAGCGCTACGAGGATGGCCATTCCGCGATCGAGGCACGCCTGACCGAACGCCTGGGCGACGCCGGCCGCAAGATTCATACCGGCCGCAGCCGCAATGACCAGATCCTGGTCGCCACCCGCCTGTGGCTGAAGGAAAAGCTGGCGCGCACGGCGACGCTGTGCCGCGAAGTCGCGAAGGTCGCCCTGGACCGCGCGGTCGCCGAGCAATCGCTGCCACTGCCCGGCTATACCCACATCCAGCGTGCGGTGGTCTCGTCGGCGGGCATGTGGTGGGCCGGCTGGACCGAAGCCTTCATCGACAACGCCATCCGCGCCGGCGATACCCTCAAGCTGGTCGATGCCAATCCACTGGGGACCGCGGCCGGCTACGGGGTCAACCTGAAATTGGATCGCGAACACACCACCGCGGCGCTGGGCTTCGCACGCATGCAGGTCAGTCCGATCTACGCGCAGCTCTCGCGCGGCAAGTTCGAGATGGCCGCGCTGGAAGCGCTTGGCGCCGCGACGTTGGACCTGCGCCGGATCGCCTGGGATCTGTCGCTGTTCACCAGCGCCGAATTCGGTTTTGTCGCACTGCCGGCCCAGTACACCACCGGCAGTTCGATCATGCCGAACAAGCGCAACCCCGACGTGATCGAACTGATGCGCGCCACCCACGCCAGCGTGGCGGCGGCGCGCACCGAGATCGAACAGTTGCTGTCGCTGCCGTCTGGTTACCACCGTGATCTGCAGGCCAGCAAGGGCGCGATCTTCCATGGCTTCAGCCGTGGCCTGCCGGCGCTGGAACTATTGCCCGCGCTGCTGGCCAACCTGGAATGGCGCGAGGACCGGCTGCGCGCGGCGATCGATTCGGGCATGTACGCGACCGACGTGGCGGTGGAAGCCGCTGTGGCGGGCATACCCTTCCGCGAGGCCTACAAGGCCGCCGCCGCCGCGGCGGACACGGCCGGGCAGGGACGTACCCCGGAAGGCAGCCTGGATGCGCGGGTGTCGCCGGGCGCCGCCGCCGACCTGCGGCTGGATACCCTGCGCCAGCGCCTGGTCGCGCTGGAGGGCTGACTCATGTCGCCGGTCAGTCGCGCCAATGCCGAACACTACGCGTGGGGCCAGGGTTGCGATGGCTGGCATCTGCTCAAGGATGCGGGCCTGAGCGTGATCGAGGAGCGGATGCCGCCGGGTACGGCGGAAGTCAGGCACTTCCACGTCCAGGCGCGCCAGTTCTTCTATGTGCTGGATGGGCAGGCCGAACTGGAAGTGGAGGGCGCCGTTTCCTTGCTCGATGCCGGGCAGGGGCTGCATGTCGCGCCGGGACAGGCGCACCGGATGCGCAACCGCGGCGACAGCGATGCGCGCTTCCTGGTGATTTCGTCCCCGCGCGCGCACGGTGATCGCCAACCTGCGCAGGAGAATCATGCATGAAGACCCGCTACCTGGTGATGGCGATGCGCACGCCGGACTTCCGCGATGACGTCATCGCGCCGCACCATGCGTTCCTGGATGGCCTGCGCGAGGCGGGCCTGCTGGAAATGACCGGCGGTTTCAGCGATCGCAGTGGAGGTGCCTATCTGCTGTCGGGCGTGGCTTCGCTGGAGGAGGCGCATGCGATCGCCGCGCGCGACCCGCTGGCCGTCACCGGCAGCTCCCGTCTCACCGTGCACGAATGGAACACTCGCTGAGTCCGTCATGAGCCAGGCCCCATCTCCCTTCGTCGAACAGACCCTGCCGACCTGGAAGCGCGCGGTGCTGAAGGTCGGCAGCAGCCTGCTGGCCAACGAGGGCGAGGGACTGAGCCCGCGGCACGCGCTCAACCTGGCGCAGTTCGTGTCTTCCAGCCTGCTGGGCGGACGCGAAATGGTGATCGTGTCCTCCGGCGCGGTCGCCGCCGGACGCGGGCTGCTGCATCGCAAGCCGGCCGCGGGCGTCGCGATGGCGGAACGGCAGGCACTGGCCGCGCTCGGGCAGGCGCAGCTGATTGGCCTGTGGCAGCGCTTCTTCGAGCGCCCGGTCGCGCAGGTGTTGCTGACCCATGACGATCTGCGCAATCGCCGGCGTTATCTCAACGCCCGCGCCACCCTGCAGGAACTGCTGGCGCTGGGCGCGTTGCCCATCATCAACGAAAACGACACCGTGTCGGTGGACGAACTGAAGCTGGGTGACAACGACAACCTGGCCGCGGTGGTGGCCGCGCTCGTCGATGCGGACGCGCTGTTCATCGCCACCGACATCGACGGTTTCTATTCGGCCAATCCGCGCACGCATGCGGAAGCCCGGCCCATACTCGACGTGGAAGCGCTGACGCCCGAATTCTTCGCCATGGCCGGTGGCACCGGCAGCGGGGTCGGCACCGGCGGCATGCATACCAAGCTCGAAGCCGCGGCCAAGGCGGCGGCGGCCGGCATCGAAACCTTCCTGTTCAATGGCACCCGCGTCGAGACCTTGTCCGCGCTCGCGGCCGGGCGCCTGCATGGCACCCGCTTCCGGCCGGCCCAGAACCGCCTGGCCGCGCGCAAGTACTGGCTGCGCAACGTGCCGGTGGAAACCGGTGCGATCCTGGTCGACGCCGGCGCGGCCGGCGCGGTGCGCGAGCGCGGTGCTTCGCTGCTGCCGGGGGGCGTGGTCGGCGCGGAAGGCGATTTCCGTCGCGGCGACATGGTCGAGGTGCGCCTGCGCGACGGCGGTGACCAGTGCATCGCACGCGGCGTGAGCCAGTACTCGGCCATCGACATCCGCCGCATCGCCCGCCGGCATTCGCGCGAGATCGAGGCGATACTCGGCTACAGCTACGGTGAGAACGTCGTGCACCGCGACGATCTGGTCGTGCTCTGAACCGGCCATCCGAACACCAGTAAAGGGACCGAACACGATGAGCACCCTCCAGCAACAGGCCCTGCAATGCCGCGACGCCGCGCATTCCATCGCGCAGCTGTCCAGCGACGCCAAGAACACGCTGCTGCGGGCGATGGCCGACGCGCTGGAGGCCGACCGCGAAGCGATCCTGGCCGCCAACGCGCGCGACATGGAAGCCGCCGCCGCCAAGGGCGTCACCGGCGCGATGCTGGATCGGCTGAAGCTCGACGACAAGCGCCTGGCCGGGATCGCATCCGCCGTGCGCGAAGTGGCGGAGCTGCCGGATCCGGTCGGCCAGATCACCCGCGAGGAAACGCGCCCCAACGGCATCCACATCCGGCGGGTGCGGGTGCCGCTCGGGGTGGTGGCGATGATCTACGAGGCGCGGCCCAACGTCACTGCCGATGCCGCCGCGCTGTGCCTGAAAGCCGGCAATGGCGTAATCCTGCGAGGCGGCTCGGAGGCGATCCATTCCAACACCGCCATCGCGGCGGCGTTGCGCGGTGCATTGCGCGCGAGCGGACTGCCGGAAGCGGCGTTGACGCTGGTGGAAGACCTGCGCCGGGAGACGATGGTCGAACTGCTGCAGCTCAACGACATCATCGATCTGGCGATCCCTCGCGGCGGCGAAGGGCTGATCCGGTTCGTCACCGAACACGCACGGGTGCCGGTGATCAAGCACTACAAGGGCGTCTGCCACCTGTTCGTGGATGCCAGCGCGGACCCGCCGCTGGCGCTGCGCCTGCTGCTCGACGGCAAGGCTTCCCGGCCCGGCGTGTGCAACGCGCTGGAAACCCTGCTGGTGCATCGTGACATCGCGCCGGTCTTCCTGCCGCTGGCGGCGCAGGCATTGCGTGCACGCGGCGTGCAACTGCGGATCGATGAAGCGGGGCGTGTGTCGGTACCGGATGCCGATCCGGCCACCGAGGACGACTACGCGGCCGAATTCCTGGATCTGATTCTCGCGGTGAAGGTGGTCGACGATCTGGAACAGGCGATCGCGCACATCCGCCATTTCGGTTCCGACCATACCGAGGTGATTGCCACGAACGACAAGGGCAACGCGGATCGGTTCGTGCAGGCATTGCGTTCAGCGGTGGTGATGGTCAACGCCTCCTCGCGCTTCAGCGACGGCGGCGAGCTGGGCCTGGGCGCGGAAATCGGCATCTCGACCACCCGCCTGCATGCCTATGGCCCGATGGGCGCCGAGTCATTGACCGTCGAACGCTTCGTCGTCCACGGCGAAGGCCAGGTCCGCCACCCCGACTTGCTGTAAGGCGGAGCTGCGGACTTCGGATGGAAAAAGCAGCCGAGCAAGCTTGGCTCCATGCTCTTGCCAATCCCGAATCACGAATCCCCGATCCCGGCCGCTCACCTCACCACGTATCCTCCAGGAAACGCGGCTTGCAGGCCAGATAGCCGCCGCCCAGCAGCACGCCGACGCACAGCATCAGGAAGCCGAACGGCCACAGCCAGCCGTGGGTGTGCTCATGCAGCAGGCCGAACATCAACGGACCCAGGCAGGACAGCGAGTAGCCCACGCCCTGCATGAAACCCGACAGCGACGCGGAGCCGGCCGGTGTGCGGGTGCGCAGGTTGATCATCGTCAGCGCCAGCGGGAACGTGCTGGGACCCATGCCCAGCAGCGCCACCCACAGCGCAGGCGCGGCCATCGGCGCCCACAGCAGGCCGGAAAAGGCGACCGCGTAGAACACCGCGCACGCCAGCACGACCGTGTAGGGATTGCGCATCCGCACCGCCAGCGCCGGCATCGTCAGCGATGCGACCAGGCCGAGCGCGGAGAACAGGCCGACCATCGTGCCGCCCAAGGCTTCGCTGCCACCGGCCTCAATCAGCAGCTTCGGCAACCAGGTGAACATCGAATACGTCACCAGCGAGGTCATGCCGAACATCAGTGCCATGCCCCAGGCGACCGGCGATCGCCAGACCCGCCCGCGTGCGGCGGGCGCGGACAGTTCCGGCGCTTCGTCGCCACCGGTGACGGCCTGGTCATGCACTTGCGCCATCGGCGTGTCGTGGCGTCGTTCGATCCACAGCACGCCGATCCACGGCAGCGCCGCGGCCACCGCGAACAGTGACCACAGGCCCAGCGAAATCTGCCAGTTGCTGGCCGCCATCACCGGCACGGCCAGCAGGGCCGGCAGGATGGTGCCGGCCTGCAGGACGGTGATGTAGAGGGTGCTGACCGTACCCACGCGGTCGGCAAAGTAGCGCTTCACCAGCGGCGGCAGCACGATGTTGCCGATGCCCATGCCGGCCAGCGCCACCGCCGAGGCGGCAAGCAGCGCGCCGCTGCCACCGGCCAGGCTGCGCAGCAGCAGGCCGACGGCGGCCAGCGCCATCGCCAGCAGCGCGGTGCGTTCCAGGCCGATGCGGTGGGCGATGCCGGGTGTGAGCACGCCGAACAGCGCGAACGCGGCGGTCGGCAGCATGCCGAACACGCCGGTCATGGTGGCGCCGAAGCCGAACAGGTGGCCCAACTGGTCCAGCAGCGGCGTCAGCGAGGTCACCGCCGTACGCAGGTTGAACGCGGACAGCACGATGCCGGCCAGGATCAGGCCACGTCCGGACCACAGTGGGATGGAGGAACCTGGAGGGGAGGTGGAGGCGTATTGCGGGGATTTCATCGTCCGCATTATCGCCGATGGCGCCGGCGACGGTGTGCCGCCAAGGCGACACACCGTCCCGGCAAATCCCGTGCGAGTCCGCGATCAGCCGCCGGTGTTGGCGCTCAGCGCTGGACGGCTCATCGATTCGGGAACCGCATGATCGTTCATGTGCAGCAGGGTGATCTTGGACTGGCCAAGCTGGTTCGCCAGCGCCAAGCTAGCGCCCAGGCGTTCGGCCACCTCGTCCACCGCCACGTCCTCCTGCGGGCTGCGCCGGTCCTGGGAAGTGAAGCGCCAGCGGTTGTACTCGGCCCAGCCGATCAGCGCGAGCGCGCAGATCGCGGCCATCACGGGAATGGCGACGATCAGGAACGGCTCCACCTGGTGCTGGCGCGTGTACAGCTCGAAGAACGCCGTGCGCACGCCCAGCAGCCACAGGATCAGGGTGACCAGTGGCAGCCACAGGTAGATGTACAACCCCCAGAAGGCGGCGGTGACGAAGCCCCACGCCGCGCGCTTCAGGCGCGGCTGGGCATACGGTTTGCGGATGAGGCGGGAATCGTATTTCATCGGATACCTCGATCAGGACTGACCCACGTGGCACGCTTGCCACGCCGTTTCAACAAGGTCTTGGGAAGTGCGACCACGGTGGTGAACAGGCTCAGCAGCCAGTACGCCATCGGGTACCAGATCATCCAGAAGTAATTCCGGCCGACCTGGGTTTCGTAACGGCGGTCGATGATGATGCTGCTGGCGAACTGCGCCATGCAGACCATCGCAAGGATCACGCCGTGCCACGAGGGCAGGATGGTGTGGACGTACAGCGCCGGCGGCAGGGCGATGAACTTGCCCAGTGCCCACAGCACGATGATCAGCAGCATGGTGTAGGCCCACAGCACGCTGAGCAGGTACTCCAGCAGCACGCCCCACATCCGTCGCTTGCGCCAGCTGAGGAAGTCGCGGCCGTGGCGCAGCAGCACCTCCACGCCACCCTGCGCCCAGCGCAGGCGCTGCCGCCACAGGCCCTTCAGGGTCTCCGGCATCAGGATGAAGCACAGCGCGTTGGGCTCGTAGCGGATGTCCCAGTGATCCAGTTGCAGGCGCCAGCTGATGTCGATGTCCTCGGTGACCATGTCATCGGCCCAATAGCCGATGCGGTGCAAGGCGGTGCGCCGGAACGCGCTGATCACGCCCGACACGGTGAAGATGCGCCCGTACACGCGCTGGGCACGCTTGATCATGCCGATGATCGAGGAGAACTCGCCGACCTGCAGGCGACCCAGCAGGGTGGAGCGGTTGCGGATGCGCGGGTTGCCGGTGACCGCGCCCACGCGCGGCCCGGAGGTCAGATGCCAGACCATCCAGTGCGCGGCGTACTCGTCCAGCAGCGCGTCGCCGTCGATGCAGACCAGGTATTCGGACTGCGCGGCGAGCGCGCCCATACGCAGCGCGTTGGCCTTGCCCAGGTTGCGATCCAGGTGGATCACCCGCAGCCGTTCATGGCGCTGGGCCATCGCGTTGAGCACCTCGGCGGTGTTGTCGCGGCTGCCATCGTTGATGGCGATGACTTCGAAGTCGGGATACTTCTGCAGCAGCGCGCTGCCGATGGTTTCCTCGGCGTTGGCGCCCTCGTTGTGGCAGGGGACGAGGATCGAGACCTTCGGGAACGCGTCCAGCGGCGGCGGATCGGTACGCTGGCGCGCATGGCGTTCGCGGCGGAAGTAGTAATACAACCCGCCCGACATCCAGAAGAACGACATGATGATCGGATACAGGAAGGCGAATTCGAAAAGGACGGCGAGGATCTTGTCCATGATCAGCGCTCCTCGTACGGGAAGCCACGGGCGGAGATGCCGGCACGGGCATCGGGCATGCGCGGCAGGTCGGCGATGAAGTCATCCGGGTACCAGCCCAGATGGCGAACACCCTGGGCCTGCAGGCGACGGATGAGGGCATTGATGCGCGGGCCGGGAATCGGCTTGCGGGTATTCCAGTCGACGGTCTGCAGTTCGAACAGGGTCTGCGACAGCTGCGGGTCCTGCTTGCGCACGGCGGTCACCAGTTGGTCCAGCCACTTTTCCGGATGCCGGCTGCCTTCCATCCACGGCATCGCCATCAGCGCGGTGTGATCGTAGGCCCGGTTGAACAGATCCAGCCGCTGCGCGAACCACGCCTGGCTCTGCGGCTCCAGCACCGGGCGCGCATACAGGTTGCGCACGGTCTTGAGCTTGGGACGCCAGCGTTCGGCGGCGTTCTTCAGTTCCAGGGTGAAGTCGATCAGCGCCTGCGTGCGCGCCTCGGTGTTGCCGGGAGCGAGCGAGGCCAGTTCGGTGTCGCGCAGGTAGGCATCGTCATGGAACAGCAGCCCTTCCATGTAGGAGGCCACCGCCAGATCCTCGTAGATGCCGGCGATGATCCGGCGCACGTCCGGCCGGGTGAAGTCCAGGCGCGGGATGCCGTCGGCCTCGCGGCTGGCGATGGCCATGCCGGGCGCCTGCTGCGGCAGCTTGTAGGCCATCACCGGCAGCCAGGCGAACACCTTGACGTGGGCGCGGGTGTACAGCTGCCAGGCGACCCGGTTGTACAGATCCGCGCGTACCGGCATGAAGCGGTTGGGGAAGTACAGCGCGTCGGCGGCACCGTCGCCGTCCGGGTCGGCGAAGGCCTGCAGGAACACATGCGAGGGGCCGATGCGGTTGACGCGTTCGATCAGCAGGTCCAGGTTGCGCGCCTGCTGCTGCGGGTCCGGGTCATAGACCGCGTCCAGGTCGATCTGCAGGGCGCGGATGCCTTCGGCTTCCGGATCGTGGCGCAGCTCGTAGGCCAGTTCGGTCACGGTCGGATTGTCCATCACCAGCAAGCGAGCGAGGCCATGCAGGTCCGCGGTCACCGGCGTGCTGGGACCTTCCAGATCGAACGACACCGGCATGCCCAGCGATTCGGCGATGTCGTTGCTCACGCTGCTGTAGGCGGCGTAGGGCCACACGATGGCGCGCGGCGCCTGGCCCAGCTGCCGCCGAATCAGATCGCTGCTGGTCGCCAGATCCGAGCGTACCCGCTCGCGGTACGCGGCTTCGGTTTCATAGCGTCCGGCTGCCGGATCGTAGATGCGGGTGATCGCGGCCGGGGTCTGGTTGCCCTGTGGATTGGATTGCACACCCTTGTGCAGGGCGTTGGTGTGGCTGGCGACTTCGACCAGCCCGCTGGCCTGCATCTCCCGCAGTTGATCCCAGGTGACGAAATCGTCGCGGGTGAACATGCGCGGGCCGTAGTCGATCTCCTGGCCGGCGGGCATGTCGACCCAGCCGGTGATCACCGCCGCCAGCGCCGGATAGTTGTAGGCCCGCAGCAGCGGGAAGGCATGCGTGTACAGGCTGCGCAGGCCGTCATCGAAGGTCAGCAGGACCGGCTTGGCCGGCAGCGGCTTGCCGCCACGGGAGGCTTCCACCACCTGCGACATCGACACCGGGTGGTAGCCGTGCCCGGCCAGCCAGTCCAGGTGCGCGGCGAAGTTCTGGGTACTGACCGCGTAGGCGTCGGCGTCGCCTTTCTTGGCAACATCGTCGCGGATGTCGTGATAGCTGAGCACCAGCAGCGGCTCGGCGGCGCGCGCGGCGAGCATCGGCGCGAACAGCGCCAGTGCGCACAGGGCCAGCAGCAACCAGGTTGGACGTACGGACTTCATCATCATTCTCCCCACCGCAGTTCGGCATCGAAGCCGAAGCGTTCTTCACGGACCCCGTCGTAGACCGGGCGCGACCAGCTGACCCCGTAGGTCAGCACCCGGCCGAGCGCGAATTTCCATTCGTGCTCGTAGCGCAGCGCCGGCACCCAACTGGTGCCGAAGCCTTCCTGCCAGTAACGGCCGGCGGTGGCGGTGAGGCGATGGCGGAAATGGCGCTCGTATTCGCGCCACACCAGGTGATCCGCGCGCAGGCCCAGTTCCAGCGAGCCGTCGCGCGAGGGATTGAAGTACGGCGTGTCCCGGCGGCTGCCGCGGCTGCCGTAGAGCCCGGCCAGGCCATCGAGCAGGAAGTAGGGACGGGTCCACAGGCGCTGTTCGGCATTGAGGTTGAGCGCGGTACGGCGGTTGCCGTCTTCGTAGCGCCAATGGGTGAGTCCGCCACGGAATTCGGTGCGCTCGTTGCGCTCGTACACCAGGTTGATCGCGGCGCTGTCGGCGGTGATGCCGGCGTCGCGCGCCTGCAGCGATGCATCGGCGTCATTCCGGCGCAGCGACAACTGGCCGTCGAGGGTATCGCTGAAGCGCCAGCCCACGTCCAGCGACACGCCGGTGCCGCCGACGCGGTCACTGGCGTGGTAGACGCCCAGGTGGGTGTCCAGGCGGTCGTAGGCGTAGCGCACGCCGACGCCCTGGCGGCGATGATGGATGCGATCCCGATCGAAGTCCGCCCAGCGGTCGTCCGCGACGGCGGTCAGGCGCCAGCGGTCATCGATCAGCGGCGACTGCACTTCCACGCCGTACTCGCCGTCGCGGTTGCCGAACGGCGTGTTGCCGGTACCGCCGTTGCTGCGCGCGCCGGCCACGTAGGCGCGCCATTGCCAGCCGCGGTGATTGCGCCAGAGCTGGTCCATGCGCTGCACGTTCGGCTGATCGCCGTACTCCTTTACCAGCAGGTCATGCAGATCGCGGGCCTGGTCGTCGCGACGCAGGGTGACCAGCGCCTCGACCTGGCCGACGCGCGCGTTGACGTCGCGTTCGTCCAGGGTGGAGGCCATGCGGAAGCGCTCCAGCGCGCGCTCCGGCCAGCCGCGCATCATGTATATCTGGCCAAGCGAGGTCTGCATGCCGGCGTTGTTGGGCGCGATGCCCAGCATGGCGGTGACATCGCGTTCGGCGCTGGGCAGGTCCTCGGAGAAGGCGCGCAGCATCGCCAGCGTGCTGTCGGCGTCGGCGCGACGCCAGTTCTGGCTGCCCTGGCGGGCGCCGGGCGCGTACAGCCAGGCAGGCTGGGTCTCGCGATAGGCTTCCAGGCCGCGGATGGCGGTGGTCGGCCGCTCGCTTTCCAGATAGGCGTAGGCCAGTTGCATGCGCACGTCGCTGTTTTCCGGGTCGGCCTTGAGCGCGGCTTCCAACACCGGGGCGGCCTCGAACGGGCGCTTGAGCGCCATGAACGAATCGCCGACCGCGGGCAGCGCGTAGGCGGGCACCGCGAGTCCGGCGGTGTCGTTCAAGGCCTGATATTCATCGACCACCTGCTGGTGGCGTCCCAGTTTCGACAGCAGGATCAACCGGTCGTAACGGATACGCGCCGGCAGCGCCGGATCGTTCGCCGGGCTCCGCCGCAGGTAGTCCTCGATGGCGCCATCGGCCACGCGTGCCTCGGCCAGGCGGTTGCGCTCGTTCTCCGGGTACGCCTGCGACCACAGGATCAGCCGGGCCAGGTAGTTGGCTTCGAACTGCTCGCGTTGCGTGGCGTCGAACAGCTCCGGGCGGGCGCGGTACATCGTCCAGGCCTGGTAACTGTTGCCGACGTCACCCAGGGTCAGGGTGCGCAGGCGATACAACTGGGGATCGTCCGGGCGCTGCGCCTGCAGGCGTTCGAATATCGCCAGGGCATCCAGCCAACGCGACTCGTCGCGCAGGCGGCCGGCCTGGGCGAGCGAGGCCTCATGGCCAGGGTCGTTGCCGGCGCCAGCCGGTGGAAGAGTGGGAGTGGTGGCGGGGGCCGCTGCCAATGCCGGCAGGCCGGTCGCACCCATGGCGCATGCGAGCGCCCAAGACAATGTGGTTCTTTTCAAAACGTTCCGCCCCTGTCGCTAAAACGCGTTCCTGATCGGCTCCATCCTGGCCGACCGCCGTCCGCGCCTGCGCAGGTTCGAACGCCTGCCCGATGTCTGCGTGCTGGTCGCCTGCTACAACGAGGCGGAGAACATCGCCGACACCCTCACCAGCCTGTCGCGCCAGGATTACCCGGGCGAGATCGAAGTGGTGGTGATCGATGATGGATCCATCGACGACAGCGCCGCGATCGCCCGCGCGACCGCGGCCGACCAGGCCCGCCCCGGCCTGCGCATCCGCGTGCTGAACCAGCCAAAGAATGGCGGCAAGTCCAAGGCGCTCAACCGCGGCCTGGCGGAAACCCGGCAGGCGCTGGTGGTCACCGTCGATGGCGATTCCTATCTGCGCCCGGATGCGCTGCGCAAGCTGGTGGAACGATTCCTGTCGGATCCGACCGGCACCGTGGCGGTGGCCGGCGCGGTGCTGGTGCGCAACTCGCGCGAGAACTGGCTCACCCGCAGCCAGGAATGGGATTACTTCCACGGCATCGCCGCAGTCAAGCGCATGCAGAGCATGTATCACGGCACGCTGGTCGCGCAGGGGGCGTTCTCGCTGTACACCCGCGAGGCGCTCGAACAGGCTGGCGGCTGGCCGGAGTGCGTGGGCGAGGACATCGTGCTGTCGTGGGCGCTGCTGAAGACCGGCGCGCGCATCGGTTATTGCGAGGAAGCCTGCCTGTTCACCCGCGTGCCGGAAAAGCTCGGCCAGTTCTCCAGGCAGCGCCAGCGTTGGTCGCGCGGCCTGATGGAAGCTTTCGCGCGTCACGGCAGCCTGCTGTTCAAGCCGCGCATGACCACCTTGTTCATCTGGTGGAACCTGCTGTTCCTGCCGCTGGACCTGGTCTACACGCTGGCGTTCATTCCCGGCCTGATCCTGGCGCTGTTCGGCTATTACTGGATCGCCGGTATCATGACGTTGCTGGTCCTGCCGCTGGCGGCGCTGTGGAACCTGATCATCTTCCGCGTGCAGTCGAAGATGTTCAAAAGCCAGGATCTGCGCGTGCGCCGCAACGTCAGCGGATTCCTGTTCTACACCCTAGCCTACACCATGATCCTGCAGCCGGTCTGCGTCCTGGGGTATGCCGCCGAAATCCTGCGCCTGCGCAAGACCTGGGGGACCAAATGAGAAAGTGTGCCGTCGCCGCCGCCCTGGGATGGGTGCTGGCGATTCCCGCGTTGTCCGCCCATGCCGCCGAGGACACGCCCGCCGCGCACCCGGCGCTGCGCACGGATATGTGGATCGGTTCGGATGCGGATGACAACGAAACCCGCAAGATCGCACTGGGCTGGGACATCCAGCATCGCGACATCGAGCATTGGTGGGGCGTGAAAGTCGAACGCGCGCGCTTCTCCGGGCGCGACTGGTCCGAATCCGAGAACCGCGCCTACCTGAGTGGCGCCGGCAGCCTGGGCAAGAACTGGCGCTGGGACGGCGACATCGGCAGCAACGGCGACGACCTGCTCGGACGCGCCTCGATCCACAGCACCGATCCCTGGCGGAAGGAAGTCTTCGTCGAACGGGAAGTCCTGGAAACCCGTCGTGGCGTGCGCGAGGGCTGGGTGCAGACCTTCGCCGGCGCGGCCATCGACATGCCCTTCAGCGACCGCTGGTCCGCCAGCCTGGTCGCCGGCGTGCAGGATTTCGGCACCGGCGACAACCTGCGCACCCATCTGCGCGGCAACCTGGTCTATGCGTTCGCGCCGGAGTACGGCCTGAGCGCGCAGCTGCGCACCCGTTACTACCGCAACAGCGAAGCCTTCGAGGCTGACTACTATTCGCCACCCTGGTACGGCGAAGCGCTCGGCGTGCTGGCCTGGCGCCGCCACATCGGCGGCTACCAGTGGAGCGCGCGGGCCGGCTGGGGCCGCCAGCGCAGTTCCGAGGAGGGCTGGAAGCGCGCGCGCCTGGCCGAGTTCGGCGTGGAGACCCCACGCTGGAAGGACGCCTGGCTGCGCCTGGACGCCGGCTACACCGACACCCCGGTACTGACCGACACTGGCACCGGCAGCTACGCCTATCGCTACGTGCGCCTGCAGGCGTTCGTGGTGTTCTGAGATCAGGGAGGATGCCGGCCGGCGAGGTGCCTGCCGGCCTTCGGCCCCGTGAAACGGGGACTTCCGGTCTTCGGGCACAAAAAAACCCGAAAAACATTCGTTTTCCAGGCTTGATTGCGACCTATCGATTGGTCGGGGAGACAGGATTCGAACCTGCGACCTCTACGTCCCGAACGTAGCGCTCTACCAGACTGAGCTACACCCCGTGTGAGCCGGTTATTCTATTCAGGACGCCGACGGACGGCAACAGTTTTTTGCATGCCTGCCCCGGCGCGCCGTTCAGTCTTAGAATGACGGCCCTCGATAACGCTCGTTCCCCCGGAGTTTTCGCTTGATCAAGCCACGCACGCCGCCCGGAGTGATGGAACTGCTGCCGCGCGAGCAGATCGCGTTCCAGCGCATGCTGGACACCATCCGCCGCAACTACGAGCGCTTCGGGTTCCTGCCGGTGGAAACCCCGGTGTTCGAGCTCTCGGAAACCCTGCTGACCAAGTCCGGCGGCGAGACCGAGCGCCAGGTCTATTTCGTGCAGTCCACCGGCGCGCTGGCCAAGACCGAGGCGGGCTCCGCCGAGGGGTTGCCCGAACTGGCGTTGCGCTTCGACCTGACCGTGCCGCTGGCCCGCTACGTGGCCGAGCACGAGCACGAGCTGACCTTCCCGTTCCGGCGCTACCAGATCCAGCGGGTGTACCGGGGCGAGCGCGCCCAGCGTGGCCGGTTCCGCGAGTTTTACCAGTGCGATATCGACGTCATCGGCAAGGATGCGCTCAGCATCCGCTTCGACGCCGAGATCCTGGCGGTCATCCACGCGGTCTTCAGTGACCTGGGCATTGGCAAGTTCACCATCCAGCTCAACAACCGCAAGCTGATGCGCGGCTTCTTCGAGGCCCAGGGCATCGCCGACGGCGAGCGGCAGGCGCTGGTGCTGCGCGAGGTCGACAAGCTCGACAAGCGTGGCGCCGACTACGTGCGCGAGACCCTGCAAGGACCGGACTTCAATGTGCCGGCCGAAGCGGTCGCGCGGATTCTCGACTTCGTCGCCGTGCGCTCGACCAGCCATGCCGACGCGCTGGCCCGCCTGGAAGCGCTGGGGCAGGGCAACGAGACGCTGGCCCAGGGCGTGGCCGAGCTGCGCGAAGTGCTGGAACTGGTGCATGCGCTGGGTGTTCCCGAGAGCGACTACTGCCTCAACTTCTCGATTGCGCGCGGCCTGGATTACTACACCGGCACCGTCTACGAAACCCAATTGGACGACTACGCCCAGATCGGATCGATCTGCTCGGGTGGCCGCTACGAGGATCTGGCCAGCCACTACACCAAGTCGAAGTTGCCCGGCGTGGGCATCTCCATCGGCCTGACCCGCCTGTTCTGGCAGTTGCGCGAGGCCGGGCTGATCGCCGGCAGCGACGAGAGCAGCGTGCAGGCGATGGTGGCGCTGATGGACGATGGCGCGCTGGCCGATTCGCTGGACATCGCCCGCCGCCTGCGTGCCGCCGGCATCAATACCGAAGTGCAGATGGAAGCGCGCAAGCTGGCCAAGCAGTTCCAGTACGCCTCGCGCGCGGGCATCCGCTTCGTGGTGCTGGCCGGCGAGGACGAACGCGCCCGCGGCATGGTCACGGTGAAGGATCTGGTCCGCGAACAACAGTTCGAAGTCAAGCGCGAGGAACTGGCCAGCAGCCTGAAGGTCGAGCTGGAACAGGCCCGCGCGCTCGCGGGGCGCTGAAAGGCGCGACGTAGAGCGGAGCTTGCTCCGCTGCCTTTCGCGCGTGGTTTGAGTCCGCGGAGCCGGGCAAGCCCGGCTCTACAGCGTGCGCACGCAATCGCGGCCTTCGGCCTTGGCGGTATAGAGCGCCTGGTCGGCGACCTGAAGGGCGGAATCGATGCTGTTCTTGTGGGCGTCGACGCAATGGACGCCGATGCTGGCCGAAATCGGGATATCCAGATCCCCACTGCGGCAGGGCCGATCGCGCAGGCGCTGGCGCAGTTCCTCGGCCACATGGCTGGCCTCGTCCAGATCCATGTCGGGCAGGGCGGCGATGAATTCCTCGCCGCCGAAGCGTGCGACCAGCGCCCCATATGGCCGCAGCGTTTCGGCCATCGTGTTGGAAGTCCAGCGCAGGCAATCATCGCCGACGAGATGACCGTAGGTATCGTTGATGCGCTTGAAGTGGTCCAGATCGATCATCAACAGCGAGATGGGCTGCTGGCTGTTGCGCGCCTGCGAGAGCAGGTGTTCGAAGGCTTCGCGGAAGTGGGTGCGATTGTAGAGCTCCGTGAGCCCGTCCAATTGGCTGAACTCGCGCAGGCGCAGGTGCGCGGCTTCCAATTGCTCCAGTGCGCTGCGCAATTCGCCGGTGCGTTGTTCGACCTTGATTTCCAGCTGGTCGCGCGATTCGCGCACGATCCGCTCGTTCTCGTTACGCAGCGAGGCGTAGCGGTAGCCCAGCGCAACCGACAGCAGCAGCATTTCCAGGGCCGAACCGATCTGCACGCTGTACTCGGTGACGAAGTTCTTGGGCAGCGCGCCGAAGGCGACCATCGCGACCATCGCGATGCCCGCCAGGAACATCGACCAGGCCAGCAGGAACAGCTTCGCCGGCTTGTAGCCGCTGCGCATGGCGACTACCGCTTCGACCGCGATCCAGGCCACGCTCAGGATCACCGCGACCACCGCCAACTGGGTGGATAGCCGGATGGGAATCCAGGTGGTGGCGACACCCAGCACCACGAACAGCGCGATCATTCCCAGGCCGATGCGATCGCCCAGCGGCCAGCGCCGGGCCAGGCCGAGGAAATTGCGTGCGAACTGCTGCATGCCGATCTGCGCCAGGCAGATCGAAAGCGGTACGGCCTTGTCCGCCAGCCACGGTGAATGCGGCCACAGGTACTCGAAACCCAATCCGTACAGGGTGAACAAGACCAGCCCGAACGCGCTGATATGGAACATGTACCAGAAGTAGCTGGCATCGCGCAGGGTCAGCCACAGCACCAGGTTGTAGGTGAACAGCGCCAGCAGGATGCCGTAGTACATGCCCATCGCGAACTGCGCGTCGCGCGAGAGTTCGGCGAAGGCGGTGGGCGTATACAGGAACAGCGGCACCTGCATGGAGCTCTGGCTTTCCACCCGGACGAACAGATCCGCCGGCTGCCCGGGCGGCAGGTCAAGCTGGAAGTTCGGATGCCGGTAGCGCACGCTGCGCTGCTCGAAATGCAGGTGATCGCCGCCGGCCTGGTGGAACAACTGGCCGTCGGGATAGCGCACGTACACGTCCAGCCGATCGCTCAGCGCGTATTGCTGGACCAGCAGCCAGCGGGGTTCCTGCAGGTTGCGGTTGAGCAGGCTGACGTGGAACCAGTAGGCGCCCGGCTGGAAACCGAAGGACGCATCATCGCCCGGCAAAGGCCGGAAGCGTCCCGCCCGCAGACTGGCCTCGACCGTCCGGATATCGGCTTGGCCATCGCTGTCGTGGAAATAGGTCGTATGGGAAGCCAGGGCATGGGTGGCCGCGTCGCCCGACATCACCAGCGGCGCCTGCGCCTGCGCGAGCGCGCAGAACAGCAGCAGCGCGGCCAGCAGCCAGCGAAGTCCGCGGATGGTTTCCCTCATTCCCGTCCCCGTTCCAGTGCACCCGCCGGGCCGGCGGCGTGGCTGCCAGTTTAACCGTGGGACCGGGGTAGGCCGGGAGAGGGGCGGGCTTGACGGGGGCCGGAGGCTCAATTAATGTATTAACGCATTAGTACATTAAAAGACCGGCTACACCCGGTCCCCGACTCTCCGGATCCCGCCGATTTCCCCATGAAGCGCCGCCCCGCTACTCCCGACGACGACCGCGCAGAAAGCGCCTCCCTGCAGGCGCTCGCCCAGGCGCTGGCCAGCCTGGGCGAAGCCGGTCAGGTGCGGGCATTCCTGGAAGACCTGTGCACGCCGGCCGAGCTGGAGGCCATGGCCGACCGCTGGCGGGTCGTGCCGCTGCTGCTCAAGGGCGTGCCGTACCGGGAAATCCACGATTTGACCCAGGTCAGCGTGACCACCATCGGGCGGGTCGCCCGCACCCTCGAACGCGGCACCGGCGGCTACGCCACCGCGTTCCAGCAGCAACAACCGCGCGCCAACGGCGCCTCCCACTGAGTTTCCTCCCATGAGTCCCAGGGTTGTTCCCGCGACGCGCGATCGCCTGCGCATCGCCATCCAGAAAAGTGGCCGCCTGGCCGAACCCGCGCGCGCGCTGCTCGCCGCCTGCGGGCTGAGCTGGCGCGAGAGCCGTGACAAGCTGTTCTGTTACGGCGAATCACTGCCGATCGACCTGCTGCTGGTGCGCGACGATGACATTCCCGGCCTGATTGCCGACGGCGTGTGCGACTTCGGCGTGGTCGGCCGCAATGAACTGGACGAGCAGGCCGGCGAGCGTGCGCGCATCGGCCTGCCCGCGGCCTACCGGGAACTGCGTCCGCTCGGCTTCGGCCAATGCCGGCTGATGCTGGCGGTGCCGGACAACTGGGAATGGCAGGGCGCGGCGCAACTGCAGGGCCTGCGCATCGCCACCAGCTATCCGGCGATCCTGTCGGACTGGCTGCGGCGCCAGGGCGTGGAAGCGGGGGTGGTGGAGTTGTCGGGTTCGGTGGAAATCGCTCCGCGCCTGGGCACCGCTGACCTGATCTGCGATCTGGTTTCCAGCGGCGCCACCCTGGCGGCCAACCAGCTCAAGCCGGTGGAAACCCTGCTCGACAGCGAGGCCGTGCTGGCCGGACCTGTCCGCGAGTTCGACGACGAGCGTGCCGGCCTGGCCGCGATGCTGCTGCGCCGAGTCGACGGCGTGCTCAAGCTCAAGGACAGCAAGCTGCTGATGTTCCGCGCCAACCGTGACACCGTGGCCGAACTCTCGCGCCTGCTGCCGGATGCGGAACCGCTGGTCCAGTTGCCCGGTTCCGGCGAAGGTCCGCTGTCGCTGCAGACCATGTGCCACGGCGCCATCACCTGGCAGCGGCTGGAGGAACTGGAACGTGCCGGTGCGCAGGGATTGATGGTGCTCTCGGTCGAGAGGTCGCTGGCATGAACCGCTTGATCTGGTCCCGGCTTGATGACGAACAACGCCGCGCCGCGCTGCGCCGGCCGGTGCAGGTGGTGGCCCAGCGCACCCGCGACGCGGTCGCCGCGGTGCTGGCGGAAGTGCGCCAGCTCGGCGATCCGGCGCTGCGCGAATTCACCAGCCGTTTCGACGGTGTGGCGCTGGACGATTTCGAAGTGGGCGCAGCGGAATTCACCGCCGCCGAAGCGGCGGTGGCGCCGGCGCTGAGGCAGGCGATGGAGGAGGCGGTCGCCCGCATCGAAGCCTTCCACCGCGCGGGCATGGCCCAGCCGTACGCGGTCGAAACCGCTCCCGGCGTGCTTTGCGAACGGATGATCCGGCCGATTGCGCGGGTGGGCCTGTACGTGCCCGCCGGCAGTGCTCCATTGCCTTCCACCGCGTTGATGCTGGGCGTGCCGGCGCGGCTGGCCGGTTGTCGTGAAGTGGTGCTGTGCACACCGCCGCGTGCCGACGGCAGCGCCGATCCCGCCGTGCTGGTGGCCGCGCGGATGACCGGCGTGACCCGCGTGTTCAAGCTCGGCGGCGCGCAGGCGATTGCGGCGATGGCGTTCGGCACCGCCAGCGTGCCCCGCTGCGACAAGTTGTTCGGGCCGGGCAACAGCTACGTGACCGAGGCCAAGCAGCAGGTCGCGCAGGCCGGCGTGGCCGCCATCGACATGCCGGCCGGGCCGTCGGAAGTGCTGGTGATCGCCGACGCCGGCGCGGATCCCGCGTTCGTCGCGGCGGATCTGCTGTCGCAGGCCGAGCATGGCCCGGATTCGCAGGTGCTGCTGCTGTCGGATGCGCCTTCGCTCATCGACCGCGTCGCGGTGGAACTGGAACGCCAGCTCGCGGCGTTGCCGCGCGCGGCGATCGCGCGCCAGGCGCTGTCCGCTTCGCGCCTGATCGAAGTGGAACGGCTGGACGATGCGTTCTCGGTCAGCAACGAATACGCGCCCGAGCACCTGATCCTGGCCCTGCGCGACCCGCGCGCCTGGCTGGAGCGGGTGGAAGCGGCCGGATCGGTGTTCCTGGGCGATTACACGCCCGAGGCGCTGGGCGACTATTGCAGCGGCACCAACCACGTGCTGCCGACCAGCGGCGCCGCGCGCGCCTACAGTGGCGTGAGCGTGGCCAGCTTCCAGAATTTCGTCAGCGTGCAGGCGGCCAGCCGCGCGGGCATCGGCCGCATCGGCGCGTGCGCATTGACCCTGGCGCGCGCCGAGGGACTTGACGCGCATGCCAACGCGGTCGCGCTGCGGCTGGAGGCGGCATGAATACGCCCGACAACAAGGCGGCAAATGCCGGCGTGCTGAATCTGGTCAGGCCCGACCTGCGCGGTTTCGGTGGCTACAAATCGGCCCGCACCGAAGCTTTGCGCGGGGATGTCTGGCTCAACGCCAACGAGTCGGCCTGGTCCAGCCCGGCTGACCCGGGCGCGACCTGCCAGCGCTATCCGGAACCGCAGCCAGCGGCTTTGCGCGCGGCGCTGGCTGACCTGTATGGCTGTGCCCCGGAGCAGTTGCTTATCGGCCGCGGCAGCGACGAGGCCATCGATCTGCTGGTGCGCGCGCTGTGCGTGCCGGAACGCGACGGGGTGGTGATCAGCTCGCCGGTCTTCGGCATGTACGCGGTGTCCGCGCGATTGCAGAACGCGCCGCTCATCGACGTGCCGCTGCGCGATACCGAGCAGGGCTTCGAGCCGGATCTGGATGGACTGGCCGCCGCCGCGCTGGCGAACAGCGCCAAGCTGGTGTTCCTGTGCTCGCCGACCAATCCGACCGGTCGCGCCTGCACGCTGGCGGAAATCGCGGACCTGGCCGGGCGCCTGGCCGGTCGCGCGCTGCTGGTGGTCGACGAGGCCTACGTGGAGTTTTCCGATGTCCCCTCGGCGACCGCGTTGACTGCAGATTTTCCCAATCTGGTCGTGCTGCGCACGCTGTCCAAGGCGCACGCGTTGGCGGCCGCGCGGATCGGCGTGGCAATCGCCGCCGAGGAATTGGTCGCCGTGCTGCGCGCCTGCCAGGCGCCGTATCCGGTGCCTGCGCCCTGCGCGGAACTGGCGCTCGCCGGGCTGGCGCCCGCAGCACTGGCGCAGACCCGGCAGCGGGTGGAATGGGTGCGGCGCGAGCGCGAACGGATGCGGGGTGCGCTGGTGTCGCTTCCCGGCGTACGCCGCGTTTATCCCTCGCAGGGAAACTATGTGCTGGTACGGTTCGACGACGCCGACCATGCATTCGCCGCGCTGCTGTCCACTGGCGTGGTGGTGCGCGACCAGCGTGCCGCGCCGCAGCTGGGCGACGCGCTGCGGATCAGCATCGGCAGCCCGGATCAGAACGATCGGGTGCTGGCGGCACTTGCGGTACGGGAGGCGGCGGCATGACTCCCATCCTGTTCATCGACCGCGACGGCACCCTCATCGAGGAACCGGCCGACTTCCAGATCGACGCCTACGAGAAAATCCGGTTCGTGCGCGATTGCATTCCGGCGTTGCTGAAGCTGCGCGACGCCGGTTACCAGTTCGTCATCGTCAGCAACCAGGATGGACTGGGCAGCGAGGGCTACCCGCAGGCATCGTTCGATGGTCCGAACGATCTGATGCTGCAGATCTTCGAAAGCCAGGGCATCCGTTTCCGCGAAGTGCTGGTCGACCCGAGCTGGCCGGAAGAGAACCGTCCGACCCGCAAGCCCGGCATCGGGCTGGTCCTGCACTATCTCCAGGATCGCGACATCGACTGGGCGCGCTCGGCGATGGTCGGCGACCGGCCTACCGATATCCAGTTCGCCGACAACCTGCGCATCCGCGGTTTCCAGTTGCAGACGCCACAATTCGGCGGCGACTGGGACTGGCCGTCGATCGCGCATGAACTGGCCGATGCGCCGCGTCGGGCGAACGTCCAGCGCAACACCAAGGAAACCCGCATCCGCGTGGAAGTGGATCTGGACCGGGTGGCGGAGCCGGTCATCCGCACGGGACTGCCGTTCTTCGACCACATGCTGGAACAGATCGGCAAGCACGGCGGTTTCGCCCTGCGCATCGACACCGAGGGCGATCTGCACATCGACGAGCACCATACGGTGGAGGACACCGGGCTGGCACTGGGGCAGGCGCTGAAACAGGCGCTTGGCGACAAGCGCGGCATCGGCCGCTACGGGTTCACTCTGCCGATGGACGAGACCCTCGCCAGCGCGGCGCTGGATTTCAGCGGCCGGCCGTATTTCGTCTTTGACGGCGACTTCCGGCGCGAGAAGGTGGGCGACCTTCCCACCGAACTGGTGCCGCATTTCTTCCGTTCGCTGTGCGACGCCTCCGGCCTCAATCTCAACCTGAGCGTGCGCGGCGACAACGATCATCACAAAATCGAAGCCTGCTTCAAGGCGCTGGCGCGCGCGTTGCGCCAGGCGATCCGGCGCGAAGGGGCGGAACTGCCCTCGACCAAGGGAGCGTTGTGATGCAGGTGGCATTGGTCGATGCCGGTGGCGCCAACATCGGTTCGGTCCGCTACGCGCTGGATCGCCTGGGCGTGGCCGCCACGCTCACCGCGGATGCGGCGACCATCCGTGCCGCGGACCGGGTCATCCTGCCCGGCGTGAGCACTGCGGCCACGGTGATGGCGCGGCTGCGCGAGCAGGGACTGGTCGAGGTGCTGCGAGAACTGGAACGACCGCTGCTGGGCGTCTGCGTCGGGATGCAGTTGTTGTTCGAACATTCGGACGAAGACGACACGCCGTGCCTCGGGCTGCTACCGGGTCGGGTGGCGCGACTGACGCCGGGTCCCGGCATCCGGGTCCCGCACATGGGCTGGAATACGCTGCGGGCGCAACGCGAGTCCGGCCTGACCGCCGGCCTGGACGGCGGCCACGCCTATTTCGTGCACAGCTACGCCGCACCTGTCGATGCGGATTGCCTGATGAGCAGCGAGCATGGCCAGCCGTTCGCGGCGGTGGTGCAGCGTGGCCGGGTGGCCGGCGCGCAGTTCCATCCGGAGCGCTCGGCCGAGGTCGGTGCGCGGCTGATCCGGAACTTCATCGAAACGGGATTGCAATGATGGCCGCGGTATCGGCAGGCGCATTCGCGCCACAGGACTTCCAGGCCTATCCGGCCATCGACATCCGCGATGGCCGGGTGGTGCGGCTGGCGCAGGGTGACTACGCGCGCGAGACCCGCTACGGCGATGACCCACTGGCAATCATCCGCGGCTATGCGGAACAGGGCGCGCGCTGGCTGCATCTGGTGGATCTGGATGCCGCCCGCGCCGGTGGCTATACCCTGGCGCCGCTGTTGCGCGACATCGCCATCACCACCGGGTTGCAGGTCCAGACCGGAGGCGGCGTGCGCTCGCGCGAGGACGTCGCGCGCCTGCTCGACGCCGGCGCGGCGCGGGTGGTGGTCGGATCGCTGGCGATACGCGAGCCGGACGCGGTGCTGACCTGGCTGGCCGAGTTCGGCGCCGAACGCATCACCGTGGCGCTGGACACGCGGCAGGACGACGCCGGGGTCTGGCGGTTGCCGGTGCATGGCTGGACCGAGGACGCCGGTGTCACCCTGGACGAACTGGCGGTCCGGTTCGAGGCCGACGGACTGGTCCACGCACTCAGCACCGACATCGCCCGCGACGGCATGCTGTCCGGACCCAATCTGGATCTTTATCGGCACCTGGGCGTGGTGGCACCGCGCCTGCGCGTGCAGGCATCCGGCGGCGTGCGCGCGCTGGGCGATATCGCCGCCGCGCGCGCGCAGGGATGCGCCGGCATCGTGCTGGGGCGCGCATTGCTGGAAGGCTGCTTCAGCGTGGCTGAGGCGCTGTCATGCTGAGCCGGCGCATCATCCCGTGCCTGGACGTGCGCGACGGCCGCGTGGTCAAGGGCGTGCGCTTCCGCGATCACGTCGACATGGGCGACATCACCGAGCTCGCGCTGCGCTACCGCGATGCCGGCGCCGACGAACTGGTGTTCTACGACATCGGCGCCAGCCCGGAAGGACGCTCGGTGGATTACGCGTGGGTGGAACGGGTCTCGCGCCTGCTCGACATTCCGTTCTGCGTGGCCGGCGGCATCCGCGACGTGGACACCGCGCGGCGTGTGCTGCACGCCGGCGCGGACAAGATTTCGATCAACACGCCGGCGCTGGAACGGCCGGCGCTGATTGGCGAGCTGGCGAAAGCGTTCGGCGTGCAGTGCGTGGTGGTCGGTATCGATTCCGTGCGCGAGGCCGATGGCGAATGGCGGGTGCGCCAGTACACCGGCGATCCGGCGCGCACCCGCGCGCTGCCGGTGCGCACGCTGGACTGGGTGGCCGAGGCGCAGCGGTTGGGCGCGGGCGAAATCGTGCTCAACTGCATGGACAGCGATGGCGTGCGGCGCGGCTACGACATCGAACAACTGGCTGCTGTGCGCGCGCTGTGCGCGGTGCCACTGGTGGCTTCCGGCGGAGCGGGGGAACCCGAGCATTTCGCCGAGGTATTCCAGCGCGCCGACGTCGATGGCGCGCTTGCCGCCAGCGTGTTCCACAGCGGCCGGATCGCCATTCCGGATCTGAAGACCTACCTGCGAGGGCAGGGCATCGAGGTGCGTGATGTCGCTTGAACCGGATCAACTGGACTGGAGCAAGGGCGACGGCCTGCTGCCGGCGATCGTGCAGGATGCGTCGACCCGCCGCGTACTGATGCTCGGCTACATGAACCGGGAGGCGCTGGAGGCGACCCTGGCCAGCGGCCGGGTGACCTTCTACAGCCGCAGCAAGCAGCGCCTGTGGACCAAGGGGGAGAGTTCCGGCCACGTGCTGGAAGTGCGGGCCATCGAGGCTGATTGCGACAACGACACCCTGCTGGTCCAGGCGGTGCCGCACGGACCAACCTGCCACCTCCAGCGGACCAGTTGCTTTGCCGAAGCACCGGGTTCGTTCCTGGCCGAACTGGACGCGCTGGTGACGCGTCGTGAACGCGAGCGCCCCGAGGGCAGCTATACCACCCGCCTGTTCGAGGAGGGCGTGCGCCGGATCGCGCAGAAGGTCGGCGAGGAAGGCGTGGAGACGGCGCTGGCCGCGGTGGCGCAGGACGAGGCGGCGCTACTCGGCGAAAGCGCGGACCTGCTGTATCACCTGCTGGTGCTGCTGCGCAGTCGTGGCCTGGGACTGGCCGACGTCGAGGCGTTGCTCGCGGCCCGCCATTCCGCCTGAACCTGCGTCGCGGTGGCGGGGTACGCCGCCGTCGCAGGATAATCGGCAGGTTGCCCAAGGGCGTTGCCGGAATCCGTTGACATGACCCAGCGCGTGGTATGGCTGCCGCTCGTCGCCTTGTCGTTGCTGGCCGTTGCGAATGCATCCGCGTCGGCGCGGGCCCTGGACACCACCGCGGCCGCGCGGGACGTCGCTGCACCCGCCGGACGGGCCTCGGCCGAGGTGACTGGAGTGGTCTACCTGGATGCCAACGGCAATGGCCGCCGGGATCCGCGCGAACGGGGCCTGGCCGGGGTGAAGGTATCCAACGGCCACGATCTCGCCATCAGCGACGCGCGGGGAGGCTACCGGTTGCCCGGACGCGAGCGCGCCACGGTCTTCGTGGTGAAGCCGCCCGAATACGCCGTGCCGACCGGTGCCGACGGCCTGCCCCGGTTCTGGCAGCACCTGTTCCCGCAGGGATCGCCCGCGCTGAAGTACGGCGGCATTCCAGCGGCGGCCGTCCCCGCGCAGGTGGATTTCGGCCTGTTGCCCGCCGCGCGCCTCAAGGCCGGCGCCAGCCTGGAGATGCTGGTGTTCGGCGACCCGCAACCCAAGACGCTGACCGACGTGGATTACTACGCCCGCGATATCGTGGCACCGCTGGTCGGTCGGCACGGTGCGCGCCTGGGCCTGAGCGTGGGCGATATCGCCAACGACGATTTGAGTCTTTATCCGGCCATGAACCAGGTGACGGCGAAACTGGGCGTGCCCTGGCTGCATGTGGCCGGAAACCATGATCTGGATTTCGACGCGCAGGCTGACGAGGACTCGCTGCTGAGCTTCCGCAACGTCTACGGCCCCGACACCTATGCGTGGGAGGAGCCGCAGGCCAGCTTCATCGTGCTGGACGACGTGGTCTATCGCCCCGGCCAGAAACCGGCCTACATCGGTGGCCTGCGCGAGGAGCAGTTCGATTTCCTCCGGCTGTATCTGGCGACCTTGCCGAAGAATCGCCGGGTGGTGATCGCCGTGCACATCCCGTTGTTCGATCCGGTGCCAGGCGTGGAGACCTTCCGCCGCGCGGACCGCGAGCGCCTGTTCACCCTGTTGCGGGAACATGCGCAGGTACTGCTGATCAGCGCGCACACCCACAACCAGCGCCACTACCGGCACGGCGCGGACACCGGCTGGCATGGCGTGCGGCCCCTGCATGAGTACAACGTCGGCGCGACCTGCGGTGCGTTCTGGTCGGGAGTGAAGGATGCGCAGGGCATCCCCGATACGACGATGAGCGACGGCACGCCGAATGGCTATGCGTGGCTGACCATCCAGTCGGACGGCCGTTATGCGCTGCGCTACCAGGTGGCGCGCGCGGCGGGCGATCCGGCGATCGGCCTGCACGCGCCGAAGGTATTGCGACAGGGCGCCTATCCGGCCTACGGCGTATACGCCAACGTCTACATGGGTGAAGCCGATACCCGGGTCGAGTACCGCATCGATGGCGGCGAATGGAAACCGATGCGGCGTGTGCTGCAGACCGACCCGGCTCTGCTGGTGGAGAACATCGCGGACGATACAGCGCCCGCGTTGCGTGGCTATGATCGCTCGCCGGAAGCCGATGTCTCCACTCATCTCTGGCGCGGCGTGCTGCCCACGGATCTGGCGGCGGGCGAGCACCGCATCGACGTGCGGGCGTTCGATGAGTGGCGGGGCGAGCAGGCCACGTCCACCACGTATCGGCTTCAGCAGGCGCTGGAATAGAGGTGAAACACGGGGACAGGCGACAAGACCGACAGGAACATGCCGATGGCCAACGATGCGCTCGACCTTCCGATCAAGCTGTTCCGCAATCCCCTGGCGTGGGAAAAATGGCTGGCCACGAATGCGGGTACGCCGGGCCTGTGGCTGCGGATCGCGAAGAAGGACGCGGGCGTGGTTTCAGTGAGCTATGCCGAAGCCCTGGAAGTGGCACTGTGCCACGGCTGGATCGACGGCCAGCGGCGCGCGTTCGACGAACAGAGCTTCCTGCAACGCTTCACCCCGCGGCGTCCGCGTAGTCTGTGGTCGAAGATCAACGTCGGCAAGGCCGAGGCATTGATCGCCTCGGGCCGGATGCGCGAGGGCGGCCTGCGCGAAATCGAACTGGCGCGCGCCGACGGGCGCTGGGCGGCCGCCTATGCAAGCGCGGCGGTGATGGAGATTCCGGCCGACCTGGCGGCGGCGCTGGCGAAGGCGCCGAAGGCCGCAGGCTTCTTCGAAGCGCTGGATCGCACCAATCGCTACGCGGTCTGCTGGCGCGTGCACACGGCGAAGAAGGCGGAAACCCGGGCGGCCCGCATCGAAAAACTGGTCGCGATGCTGGCGCGCGGCGAGAAGATCCACCCGAAATAGCGGCGCAAATGAAAAACGCCCCGGTGGGGGCGTTTTTTTTCGTTCCCGGCTGGCTGGCGAATGCTGGCGAGCGGGACGTGCTGGCGAGCGCGGGCTGGCTGGCAACGGCGCGCAGTCTAGCCGTTGTCGCTGCCGGATGATGAAATGCGAATCGCTCGCAACAAGCGTCAGTGTGGCAGTTCGATGGTGTCGAACGCGGTGACGCGTGGATGGCCGTTGGCGGCGCCATCCAGGCGGGGTTGCGGATAGTCCTGCGGACGATCGATCAACTGGGTGCGCATGCCGGCTTCGCGGGCCGCGTCCAGTTCCTCGACCACGTCGGACAGGAACAGGATCTCGCCGGCCGGCGCGCCAATCCGCTCGGCGATGCGGCGATAGCTGTCCGCCTCGCGCTTGCCGCCGATTTCGGTGTCGAACCAGCCCGAAATCATCGGGGTCAAATCGCCCGCGTCGCTGTGGCCGAAGAACAGCTTCTGCGCCGGCACCGAGCCGGAGGAATACACGTACAGCGGATAGCCCTGTTCGTACCATCGGGCGAGCGCCGGCGCCGCATCCGGGTAGATGTGCGCGGTGAAATCCGCGTCACGGTAGCCGGCGTCCCAGATCATGCCCTGCAGCGCCTTCAGCGCGGTGTGTTTGCGATCCTGGTCGATCCAGCCCTGCAGGGTCTCGACGATGACGTCATCGTTGCAGATCGCGCCGTGTTCGGTGGCGACCGCATCCAGCCAGCGGCGCACCTCCGGTTCCTGGCCGTGTTCGCGGACGAAGCCGGGCAGGGCGCGGCGGGCGTAGGGGAACAGCACGTCCTTGACGAAGGATATGCTGCTGGTGGTGCCTTCGATATCGGTTAGGATGGCGCGGAGCATGGGGCGGGAGGATTGAGGGAGCGGGAAAAGAATTCGCAACGGCAGCATGCTGGGCACGCCACCGCGTCGCGGGAGGCGGAACGGGCCTACTCGGGCCGGGTCGGGCCGTTGTAGCGCGGGAACTGCTGGGCGATGGTGGTGCCGGTGAAATGGCCGACCCAGCCATCCGGCTCGGTGAAGAAGCGGATGGCGATGAAGTGCGGCTCCGGGCCCATGTCGAACCAGTGCAGGGTGCTGTCCGGCACCGCGATCAGATCGTCCTGCACACACTCCACCTCGTAGACCTTGTCGTCCACATGCAGGGTGAACAGGCCGGAGCCGGCGACGAAGAAGCGCACTTCGTCTTCCTTGTGGTAATGCTCGTCGAGGAACTTGGCGCGCATCTCCTCGCGCTTGGGGTTGTCCGGCGCGATGCTGACCACGTCCACCGTCTTGAACCCGCGCTCGCTGACCAGCCGGTCGATGTCGGCGCGGTAGGCGTCCATCACGTCCTCCGGCGCGGCGCCGGGCTGGATCGCCTTGTTGGCCTTCCAGCGCTCGAAGGTCACGCCGACCTTCTGCAACTCGGTGGCGATGAAATCGGGATCGTAGCTGGCGAACTCGGGGGTGACCGGGTCGCTTTCATGGAAGATGCGGAGGCGGCTCATGGCGGTATGGCTCGACGCGTGGGGAAGGCAAGGGTAGCAGGCGTCCCGTTCCGGTCCAGTTACCGGAGGGGCGGGCAAGGCTGCGCCGGGTTATCAGCAGCTCAGCGCCGGCAACCCAGCTTGCGCAGTTCCAGTTCGCAGTGGAACAGGAATTCGAAGGCTTCCAGATGGCGGCGCGCCTCAGCCATGTCGCGGCCCCAGGCATACAGGCCGTGGCCGTCGATCAGGTAGCCCCACAGCGGCTGCCGATCCAGCAACGCGTCCACCTGGGCGGCGAGGGTCGGCATGTCCTGGGTGTTGCTGAACACCGGCACCTGGATTTCGGTCTCGTGGGTGGTGTTGCCGTGGAAGGCCTTGAGCAGCTCGTAGCCTTCCAGCCGGATGTGGCCGGCGCCCGCGTACAGGCGCGAAGCGATGGTCTGCACCGGCGAATGGGTGTGCAGCACGCAGCCGATCTCGGGGAAGCGGCGATACAGCTGGGTGTGCAGCAGGGTCTCGGCGGAGGGGCGGTGGTCGCTGCCGACCGCCTTGCCGTCGAAGTCCACCACCATGATGTCGGCTTCTTCCAGCCGGCCCTTGTCGCGTCCGGACACGGTGATCGCCGCATGGCGATCGTCCAGCCGGTGCGAGAAGTTGCTGCTGGTGGCGGGCGTCCAGCCGGCCTGCGACAGCTCGCGGATGTTGCTGATCAACAGTTTCGCCAGTTCGCTCAGGCGTCCGGCGTCATAGGGCAGGGGGGCGTTCATGGCGCCATTTTAGCGCCTGCCGCCCCGGCTGGGCGGGACGGCGCGGAAGCGGGCCGCGGATGCGGCCCGCTGGCAGGGTTCAGCGCCGCAGTTTGCTGTGGCGGTGGCCGTACAGGAAGTAGATCGCGAAACCGACCGCCGTCCAGACCGCCATCAGGAACCAGTTGTGCGCGGTCATCGCGGACAACAGCGCCAGGCAGCACAGAATGCCCAGGGTGCAGATCAGCCAGGCAGCCGGGATCCGGAACGGGCGTGGCAGGTCAGGCTGGGTCCGGCGCAGGATCAGCACGCCGGCGCAGACTGCGGCGAAGGCGATCAGCGTACCCATCGAGGTCAGCTCGCCCAGCACGTCCAGCGGGAACAGCGCCGCCAGCAGCGCGATGCCGATGCCGGTGATGACCGTGTTGATGTGCGGGGTGCGGTACTCGGGATGGATCTTGGTGAACACCGGCGGCAGCAGGCCGTCGCGGGCCATGATCATGAAGATGCGCGGCTGGCCGATGATCATCACCAGCACCACCGAGGACAGGCCGACCAGCGCGCCGATTTCCACCACCACGCGCAGCCAGCCCAGTTGCGGATGCGCCGCCACCGCGGTGACCACCGGCTCGTCGGTGCCCAGCAGGGTGTAGGGCACCAGTCCGGTCATGACCGCGGCCATCGCGATGTACAGGACGGTGCAGATGGCCAGCGACAGCAGCATGCCGACCGGCATGTCGCGTTGCGGACGATGCGACTCCTGCGCCGCCACCGAAACAGCCTCGAAACCGATGTAGGCGAAGAACACCATCGAAGCGCCGCGCAGCACGCCTTCCCAGCCGAACTTGCCAGGGCCTTCGTTGGCCGGGATGAAGGGTTCCCAGTTGGCCGGATCCACGTACTTCCAGCCGACCGCGATCACCAGCACGATCAGGCCGGTCTTGAGCAGCACCATCGCCATGTTCATCGCCGAGGACTTGCGGATGCCGACGTAGCACAGCCAGGTCAGCAGCAGCACGATGGCGGCGGCGGGCAGGTTGGCGATGGCGCCGGTCGGTTGCAGCTTGGCGTCCAGAGGTGCGCTGACCAGCGCCGCGGGCAGGTGGATGTTGAAGTGTTCCAGCAGGCTGAGGAAATAGCCGGTCCAGCTGACCGCGACCGCCGAGGCCGAGACGCCGTATTCCAGTACCAGCATCCAGCCGATGAACCAGGCCGCCAGTTCGCCCAGGGTGGCGTAGGTGTAGGTGTAGGCGCTGCCGGACACCGGCACCATCGCCGCGAATTCGGCGTAGGCCAGCGCGCAGAACGTGCAGCAGATCGCCGCCAGCACGAAGCTCAGCATGATGGCCGGGCCTGCGTGGTTGGCGGCGGCCTGGCCGGTGATGACGAAGATGCCGCCACCGATCACCGCGCCGATGCCGAGCGCGGTCAGGCCCCACGGTCCAAGGGTGCGGCGCAGGCTCAGGCCTTCGGCGTCGCTATGGCTGGCATGGGGGTGCTTGGTGGCCCAGAGTTGTCCGAACATCAATCCACTTCCAATCGTCGTTCTTCATCAAGACGTATGGACGGGCGATATCCCGGCCACTGTCATGATGCGTGCAATAAAAAAGGCCGGCGCCGTGCGCCGGCCCGTTCGGGCCCTCAGGCCTTCTGCCGCAGTTTGCTGTGGTGGTAGCCGTAGCTGAAATAGATCAGCAGGCCGAATACGGTCCAGCCGACGAAGATCGGCCAGTGCTCCACGAAGGGCTGCCAGAACAGGTAGAGGCAGGCGAGCGCGCCCACCGGGCAGATGATGATCGCCGCCGGCACGCGGAACGGCCGCGGCAGTTCCGGGCGGGTGTAGCGCAGCACCAGCACGCCGATGCAGACGGTGGCGAAGGCCAGCAGGGTGCCCATCGACACCAGCTCGCCCAGCACGTTGAGCGGCATCAGGCCGGCCAGGATGGCGGCGAGCACGCCGACGATGATCGTGCCGACGTAGGGCGTGCGGAATTTCGGATGGACCTTGCCGAACAACTTCGGCATCAGGCCGTCCTTGGACATGCTGTAGAAGATGCGCGGCTGCGCCATCAGCATGACCAGGATCACCGAGGACAGGCCGGCGATGGCGCCGATTTCCACCGCGGTCTTCAGCCACGACAGATCCGGGAACGCTTCCAGCGCGGTGGCCACCGGTTTGGGCGTGCCCAGCAGGCTGTAATGGGTCATGCCGGTCAGCACGGCGCACACCACGATGTAGATGACCGTGCAGATCGCCAGCGAGCCGAGGATGCCGATCGGCATGTCGCGCTGCGGATTCTTGGCCTCGCCGGCGGCGGTGGAGACCGCGTCGAAACCGATGTAGGCGAAGAACACGATCGCCGCGGCGCGCGTCACGCCCTCGAAACCGAACTTGCCCGGGCCTTCGTTCGGCGGAATGAACGGGGTCCAGTTGGCCGGATCGATGTGCTGCAGGCCGAAACCGACGAACAGGCAGATGACGGTGACCTTGATCGCCACCACGATCGCGTTGACGAACGCGGACTGGGTGATGCCGACGTAGCACAGGCCGCTGATGGCGGCGACGATCAGGATGGCCGGCAGGTTGAACAGGCTGCCGGTGGCAACGAAGTCGGTGCCGTTCCAGTCGATCGGCGCCTGGGTGAGCTGCATCGGGAAGGGCAGGTGCAGCGTGGTGGTGATGAAGCTGACCAGGTAGCCCGACCAGCCCACCGCGACGGTGGAGGAGGCGAACAGGTACTCCAGCACCAGGCACCAGCCGATGAACCAGGCGACGAATTCGCCCAGGGTGGCGTAGGAGTAGGAGTAGGCGCTGCCCGACACCGGCATCAGCGCGGCGAATTCGGCGTAGCACAGGCCGGCCAGGGCGCAGGCGAAACCGGCCAGCACGAAGCTCAGCATGATGGCCGGACCGGCATGGTTGGCCGCGGCCTGGCCGGTGAGCACGAAGATGCCCGCGCCGATGACCGCACCGACGCCCAGCATGGTCAGGTGCTTCGCTGTCAGGGTCCGTTTGAGGGTGGCCTCGCCATCGAGGCTGCCTTCGAAGGGTTCACCGGCATCCACATGGCCGGCCGGTTCGACCGGCTTGACCCTGAACAAAGATTTGAGCATTCGCGACTTCCCCGGAGTTGGCGACCGGTCTTGGCCGGTGCCTGTCATTTGGCGGTCACGGGTGTGTGGGTCACCCGTACGGAAGCGCCGTACCTTGCCAAACCGGGCGGGGGATCACAAGCGCGGGTGCAGCACGCGGAGGGATAATGGCGGCGAGCATCATTCCCCGCATAACTGAACAGGGCAGGCGCGTGTCTGGATCACCGTTGATGGAACAATTGCAGGCCTATCGGGCGCGCTGGCCCGAGGAGGCTGCGGTCGTGGAGGACTTCCTGGAACTGCTGGCGGATGCGCGCAATCCGTTCCTGCGCGAACGCCTGGAAGGGCATTTCACCGGCGGCGCCTGGCTGGTCAGCGCCGACGGCCGGCGCACCCTGCTGACCCACCACCGCAAGCTGGCGCGCTGGTTGCAACTGGGCGGCCACGCCGACGGCGACACCGACATGGGGCAGGTCGCGCTGAAGGAAGCCGAGGAGGAATCCGGACTGCCGGACCTGCGGCTGGACGACACCGCCATTTTCGATCTGGACCGGCACTGGATTCCGGAGCGCAAGGACGTGCCGGGGCACTGGCACTACGACGTCCGCTACGTGATCCGCGCCGGTGCGGACGAACGCTACGTGGTCAGCGAGGAATCGCTGGATCTGGCCTGGCGCGAGATCGCGCCGATCGCCGAGGAGTCCGACGAATCGCTCAGCCGCATGGCCCGCAAGTGGTTGGCCGCCCAGGCGTAGACCCGGCTTTGTCCCACCACTGGCGGTTGGGCCGCGCGTCGTGGCCTGGACGCGCGGAAGCCGGTGGCTTTGCCGGGAGAACGCCGCTGGCGGGAGGCCTCGCGGCTCAGCTGCGCGCGACGACCTCGTCGATATGCCGCAGCAGGTCGGCTGGATCCTCGTAGACCCGGAACGCGCCCGAGCGCTCCAGTTCCTCCTGGCCATAGCCGCCGGACAACAGGCCCACGCCGAGCGCCCGCGCACGCTGCGCCGCCAGCATGTCCCAGATGCTGTCGCCGAGCACCAGCGAGCGGGTGATATCCACGCCCAGCCGGTCGGCGGCGGCGATGAACAGATCCGGATCCGGTTTGGCGTGGCGCACCAGATCGCGGGTGATCACCGGCACCTGCGCCGGATCCACCCCCAGTGCGTGCAGGTTGTGGGCGGCGGTCTCCATCCGGCCGCTGGTGGCGATGCCCCAGGGGATGCCCTGTTCGGTCAGGAATGCCAGCAATTCGCGCGCGCCCGGCAGCGGCTGCACCGCGCGCTGTTCCGATTGCCGCGAATACGCCTCGGCATGCCAGCGGCGCAGGCGATCCAGCCGATCCTCGGTGATGTCCAGGCCGGTCTCGCGCAGCAGGATATGGGTGAACAGCCCGCCGCTCATGCCAATCTTGCGATGAATCCGCCACACCGAGAGATCCACGCCTTCGCGATCCAGGGCTTCCTTCCAGGCCAGCACGTGCTGGTAGACGCTGTCCACCAGCGTGCCGTCGAGATCGAACAGGAATGCGGTGTCCGCGCGGGCCATGGTTTTTCTCCTTCAAAAACGATGTGGGCGGCCAGTGGCCGCTTCAAAACGTCGCGGGCGGCCAGTGGCCGCCCGCAGGAATGAACTCAGTACAGGATGCGCGTCCGCAAGGTACCGGGAATCGCCGATAGCGCATCCTTCAGTTCGGCGCTCTGCTCCTCGGTCGCGGTGACGTCGATCACCACGTAGCCGACTTTGGGGTCGGTGCGCAGGAACTGGCCGTCGATGTTGACGTTGTGCTTGCTGAAAATCTCGTTGATCTGCGACAGCACGCCCGGCACGTTGCGGTGGATGTGCAGGATCCGGCGGCTGCCGTCGTGGCCGGGCAGGGTGACCTCGGGGAAGTTGACCGCCGACAGGGTGGAACCGTTGTCGCTGTAGCGCACCAGCTTGGCCGCCACTTCCACGCCGATGTTGTCCTGCGCTTCCAGGGTGCTGCCGCCGACATGCGGGGTGAGGATCACGTTGTCGAGACCGCGCAGCGGCGATTCAAAGGCTTCCGCATTGCCCTTGGGCTCGACCGGGAACACGTCCACCGCCGCGCCGCCGACCGCGCCGGACTTCAGGGCCGCGGTCAACGCGTCGATGTCGACCACGGTACCGCGCGAGGCATTGATCAGGTGTGCGCCGGGTTTCATCTTCGCGATCTGCGAGAGGCCGAACATGCCCTGGGTCGCAGCGGTTTCCGGCACGTGCAATGTCACCACGTCGCTGCGCGCCAGCAGGTCATCCAGGCTGGTGGCCGAACGCGCGTTGCCCAGCGACAGCTTGGTTTCGATGTCGTGGAAGATCACGTTCATGCCGATCGCCTCGGCCAGCACGCCGACCTGGGTACCGATATGGCCGTAGCCGATGATGCCCAGGGTCTTGCCGCGCGCCTCGTGGCTGCCGGCGGCCGACTTGGACCAGCCGCCGCGGTGGCATTCGGCGTTCTTCTGCGGGATGCCGCGCATCAGCATGATCGCCTGCGCGATCACCAGTTCTGCCACGCTGCGGGTATTGGAATAGGGCGCGTTGAACACCGGGATGCCGGCCAGCTCGGCCGCTTCCAGATCCACCTGGTTGGTGCCGATGCAGAAACAGCCCACCGCGATCAGCCGGCGCGCATGCGACAGCACGTCCCCGGTCAGTTGGGTGCGCGAACGGATGCCGATGATGTGGGCCTCGGCGATGCGCCGCTTGAGCTCGTCCTCCGGCAGCGACTTGTCGTGGAAATCGATCTGCGTGTATCCGGCCGCGCGGAAGGTTTCCACGGCGGTCTGGCTCACTCCCTCCAGCAACAGCACGCGGATGTCCTGCTTCGGATAGGAGGTCTTCTTGGTCGACATTGCGGCGGGCGCGAGGTGGCGGGGAAGGGCTTTCCACTATGCCAGAAGCGGCGCGCCTTTGCTGCATCGCCACATGCCCCGGAAAGCTGGTTCCCAAATGGTTTCGACTGCAACCGGCGCGCCGTCTGGACGCGCCGCAGCATCGCTGGCACGCTGGCGTTCCCCCGATGCCGTCCGTCCGTAAGAATCAATGACCGATCCGCGTTTGCAGGCGCTGCAGCAGGCCGTGCCCGAGTTGCGCCTGACCACCGAAGCCGCCGAGCTGGAACATTACGGCCGCGACTGGACCCGCCGCTGGACGCCGGCGCCGCTGGCGATCGCGCTGCCGGCCACGGTGGAGGAAGTGCAGGCCATCGTGCGCTGGGCCAACGAAAACGGCGTGGCGGTGGTGCCGTCCGGCGGCCGCACCGGCCTGTCCGGCGGCGCGGTGGCGGCCAACGGCGAACTGGTGCTCAGCCTGGAGCGGATGAACAAGGTGCTGGGCTTCGACGCGGTCGATCGGACCCTGACGGTGCAGCCGGGCATCGCCCTGGAGGCGGTGCATAACGCCGCCCGCGAACACGGACTGGTCTATCCGGTCGATTTCGCCGCGCGCGGCTCCTGTTCGATCGGCGGCAACATCGCCACCAACGCCGGCGGCATCCGGGTGATCCGCTACGGCAATACCCGCGAATGGATCGCCGGCCTCAAGCTGGTGACCGGCGCCGGCGAGTTGCTGGAGCTGAATCGCGGACTGATCAAGAACTCCAGCGGCTACGACCTGCGCCAGCTCGTCATCGGTTCGGAGGGCACCCTGGGCGTCGTGGTCGAGGCCACCCTGCGGCTGACCGACCCGCCGCCGCCGACCAACGTGATGCTGCTGGCGCTGCCCTCGTTCGAAGTGCTGATGCGGGTGTTCGCTGAATTCCGCGCGCGCCTGCAACTGGAAGCCTTCGAGTTCTTCACCGATCTTGCGCTCAAGCATGTGCTGGCGCACGGCGCGCAGCCGCCGTTCGCGGAGGTCCATCCCTATTACGTGGTCACCGAGTTCGCGATTGGCGACGAGGCAAGGGAGGCCGCCGCCATGGCCGCGTTCGAAGCCTGCCTGGAACAGGGTTGGGTCAGCGACGGCGTGATCAGCCAGAGCGACGCCCAGGCCGCCCAGCTGTGGCGCCTGCGCGAGGGCATCACCGAGGCACTGGCGCGCTACAAGCCGTACAAGAACGACGTATCGGTGCGGATCTCGGCGATGCCGGCGTTCCTGGCCGAGACCCAGGCGCTGCTGGGCGAGGCCTACCCCGACTTCGAGGTGGTCTGGTTCGGCCACATCGGCGACGGCAACCTGCACATCAACGTGCTCAAGCCCGACGGCCTGGACGACGCCGAATTTGTCCGCCAGTGCGAGCAGGTCACCAAATTGCTGGCCGCGTCGCTGCAGCGGCACGCCGGCAGCATTTCCGCCGAGCACGGCATCGGCCTGGTCAAGAAGCCCTACCTGGACAGCACGCGCGACGCCGCGGAAATCGCGGTGATGCGCGGCATCAAGCGGGTGCTGGACCCGAACGGGCTGATGAATCCGGGCAAGCTGTTCGACCCGGACTGACGCCGGAGCCCCCTTATTGTAGGAGCGACGTCAGTCGCGACCGTGCAAGGTCGGGGCGAGCGCAGTCCGCGCTCAAGCGGGAGAGTTCCGGTCAAGGTCCATGAGGACCGATCCCGGCTTGGGGTGCTGGCCCGGACGACACGGTCGCGACTGACGTCGCTCCTACAAGGAGGGATTCAGGCGATTCGGGGGATTTGCGGTAGTCTTTGCCAACCCTTGATTCGAGTGTCTTTCCGCGCATGAAACGCCTGCTTGTCGCCAGCGCGCTGCTGGTCCTTTCGATTTCCGCTTTCGCCGGCAGCTTTGCCGGTTCCTCCGCCGGCGCCTCCTCGGCCGGTTCCTCCGCCTCGTCGGGCAGTTCCTCCGGCGACGACAAGGTGGTGCTGCAGGCCCGCGACGACGCCGCCAGCTTCGTGGCCAGCGAAGGTCGTATCCGTGGTGCGCGCCTGGAATCCGCGCTGCGCCACCTGCGCGAGCGCGACGCGAATGCGCGCGAGGCCACCGACATGGCCCTGGCACAGGCCATCCTGGCGCTGTGAACCCGGCCGGCCGGAACCCGCGCCGCGCCGGCGCGGGCTTCCGCGCCCTGGCCCTGCTGGCGGCGCTCGCCTGCGCCGCCGGGCACGCGCAGGCAGCACCCCGTCTGCGGCTGGATTCCACCGGCCTCCAGCCCGATGAGGTCGCCGCGAGCGAACGGCTGCTGGCCGAAGCCGTCGCGCGACTGACACCGGCGATGCGCACGGCGCTGGATCGCGAGATCCGCGTGCAATGGAGTCCGCGGCTGGACGCGCGGGTGCATGGCCGCGCCATTGATGATCGCCTGCTGCTCAACCGGAACCTGCTGTCTGGACTTGTGGCCTCGCACGGGGCTGGCGAAGGTGACGGCGACGGACGCGCGGCGCTGGCCGCCCTGCTGCACGAACTGGGGCATTTCCTCGATCGCGGCGCGAACGGCGGCGCGATGTCGCGGGATCCGCGCCTGCGGGATCTGGCCGGCTGGCAGATCCGCGCCACGCCGGGCCTGACCGGCTTGATGGGCCGCCGGCGTGGCAACGATTTCCGCGAACGCAGCCCGGATCCCTACGAGCTGCACAGTCCCCGCGAATACGTCGCGGTGAACCTGGAGCATTTCCTGCTGGATGCCGACTACGCCTGCCGGCGGCCGGCGCTGTATCGCTACTTCGCGCAGCGCTGGGGCGCGCCCGCGGTCGCGGCCGCGGTGTGCGCGGATGGATTCGCCTACGTGGATGCGGGCGACGTGAGTGCCGGGGCGGACGCGGCGATGGCGACAGGCGGGCGCCTGGGAACGCTGGACCCGGAGCGGATCTACCAGGTGGACTACCTGCTGGCCGAAGGCAACGACGCGATGATGAGCCGCTGGGGCCACAGCATGCTGCGGCTGGTGATTTGCGCGCCGGGACGGCCGCGTGGCCCGGATTGCCGGCTGGATCTGGAGCATCACCGGGTACTGTCGTTCCGCGCCTTCGTCGGCGATCTGCAGATTTCCAGCTGGCGCGGCCTGACCGGTCGCTATCCTTCGCGCCTGTTCGTGCTGCCACTGGATCAGGTGATCGACGAATACACCAAGATCGAACTGCGCGGGTTGCAGTCGGTGCCATTGCGGCTGGAGCGCGCGGAGATCGCAACACTGGTCGAGCGCGCCGCGCAGCTGCACTGGAGCTACGACGGCCACTACTTCTTCCTCGGCAACAACTGCGCGGTGGAGACCTACAAGCTGCTGCGCGACGGCGTGCCCCGGCTCGGCACGGCGGATCTGGGCGGCATCACCCCGACCGGGCTGGCGCGGCGATTGCAACGCACCGGCATTGCCGACGGATCCGTGCTGGCGGATCCAGCGCGGGCGCTGCGCGAGGGCTACCGCTTCGATTCGCTGCGTGAGCGTTTCCAGACCCTGTTCGAGGTCGCGCGCGTGCGGACGGGACTGCCACAGCGCGAAGTCGAGGACTGGCTGGCCGCGTCCCCGCAGCAGCGCCGCCCATGGTTGGAGCGCGCGGATCTGAAGGCGGCCGCCGCGTTGCTGGTGCTCGAACAGGCGGCGCGACGGCAGCAGGAATCGCGGTTCCGCGAGGCGTTCAAGCGCCGCTACCTGCAATCAGGTGGCGATGAGCTGGGCGCGGCGGCCGGGATCTTGCGGACATTGCTGCGGGAAACCGCCTGGATGAGCCGCCCCGCGGATCTGCTCGAAGGCGCCGGCTACGGCTTGCCGCAGGCGGAGGAACGGACAGCGCTCCAGGCTGGCAGCGCTGCCCGGCGCGAACGCCTGCGCGATCTGGAGCGGCAGCTGGACCAGCAGGCCCGATCGCTGCTCAGTCCGGCCCAGGCCCGCGATCGCGAGGCCGTCGATGCCAACATCGAATGGCTGGGCGCGCACCTGCGAGAACTGCATCGCCAGGCCGGCGGACTGCAGCTGAACTGAGCTCAGGCGTTTTCGTCCAGCCAGCGGGTCATCAGCCGGCGTGGATGCGCATCGTAGCCGCTGCGCTGGTAGATGCCGTGCGCATGCTCGTTGTCATCGCTGACTTCCAGACGGACCGCGCGCAGGCCCTCGCGTCGGCACAGCGCTTCCACCTCGGCCAGAGCCAGCTTGCCCAGACCGCCGCCGCGCTGGGTGGGCAGGACGTACAACTCGTCCAGCAAGCCGTAGCGCCCGCCGAACTCCAGGCTGAAGCAGAAGCCGATCACGATGTAGCCGGCCAGCGTGCCGCCGCGTTCGATCAGCAGCAGGCGACCGTTGGCGGGATCGCGCAGCAGGGCGTCGAGCGCCTCGCGCAGCATCGCCTCGTCCCACGGAATGTCCTCGTCGGCGTAGAACTCGCGGACGACCGGAACCAGCGTGTCAATGTCATCGGCGGTGGCGGGACGGAAGCGGGGCTCGGACATGACGCGCTCCAGGATGGAGAATGAAAAACAAAAAGGGCGGGCCCTCGCGGACCCGCCCCGGAACCGCGGGCGGCGTCAGTCGGCGCGGCCGCCGAACTCGCCGGTGGTGGTGTTGACCAGGATGCGTTCGCCGTTGGTGATGTACTCGGGCACCATGATTTCGATGCCGGTGCTCAGCTTGGCCGGCTTCGGGCGCTTGGTGGCGGTGCCGCCCTTCAGTTCCGGCGGGGTTTCCACCACTTCCAGGGTCACGTGCTGCGGCAGTTGCAAGGCGACCGGCAGTTCGTCGATCACCTGCACGTAGCAGCCGGCCAGGCCGTCGGTGATGTAGCCGGCGTCATCGCCCAGCACATCCGCGTCCAGGGTGTACGGCGTGTAGTCCTCGTCATCCAGGAACACGAAGGCGTCGCCGTCCTTGTACGAGAACGTGGCCTGGCGGCGCAGCAGTTCCACTTCGGTCAGGTTGTCGTCGGCATCGAAGCTGGCATCCAGCTTGTTGCCGCCGGGCACGCTGTACATGGTGAAACGGAAGCGCACGTTGCCGCCACGGCCCTGCGGCGAACTGCGATCGATGTCGCGGATCTGGTACACGCCGCCGTTGTGCTCAACGACGTTTCCTTTCTTGATGTCGAATGCTTTCATGGTGATGACGGGAATCGGGAATGGAGAATCGGGAATGGGAAGCCGGGCGAAGGAGACGGTGCCGGGGCGATTCCCGATTCCCGATTCTCCATTCCCGGCGGTATCACTTCGGTGCCAGCCGGACGGCGCCGTCGAGGCGGATCGTCTCGCCGTTGAGATAGGTGTTGCCGAGGATGTAGGCGACCAGGTCGGCGAATTCGTCGGGCTTGCCCAGGCGCGAGGGGAACGGAATCGACGCGCTGAGCGATTGCTGCACGGCCTCGGGCATGCCGTCGACCATCGGGGTCCAGAAGATGCCCGGGGCGATGGTCATCACCCGGATGCCGAAGCGCGACAGCTCGCGCGCCATCGGCAGGGTCATGCCGACCACGCCGCCCTTGGAGGCCGAGTAGGCGGCCTGGCCGATCTGGCCTTCGTAGGCGGCCACGCTGGCGGTGCTGATGATCACGCCACGCTCGCCGTCGGTGCCTGCCTCGTTGTGCTGCATCAGGTTGGCGGCGGCCTTGGCCACGTTGAAGCTGCCCACCAGGTTGACCATCACCGTGGTCTGGAAGGTCGACAGCGGCATCGGCGCTTCCTTGCCGAGCACGCGGCCGGCGCCGAGGATGCCGGCGCAGTTGATGGCGGCGTTCAGTCCGCCCAGGAATTCGCGGGCGGCGGCGATGTTCGCGGCCACGCCGGCCTCGTCGGTGACGTCGGTGCGGAAGTAGCGGGCATTGGCCTCGCCCAGCGCGGCGACCGCGGCCGCGCCCTTGTCGTCATTGACGTCGAACAACGCGACCTTGCCGCCCTGGGCGACCAGATGCTGGGCCACGGCGAAGCCGAGGCCGGAGACGCCGCCGGTGATGACGGCGCGGGTAGCGGACACTTGCATGCGGGAAACCTGGGACGGAAAGACCCGCATTTTACGCGAACGACCGGTCGCCCCGGCAGCGGCGTGCGCTCAGCCGTTGGAGGCGCGGTCCAGCGGCAGGTCCAGGCGGCGGGCGAACTCGTCCGGCGACAGGCCCGGGGCGAACAGGAAGCCCTGGCCGACCGGCACGCCCAATTGCAGCAGGAACTGGCGCTGGGCCTCCGATTCCACGCCCTCCGCGACCAGTCCCAGGCCCAGGCTGCGGGCGATCGCGGAAACCGCCTGGCAGACCGCCACGTCGGAACGGTTGTTGGGCACGCCCTCGGTGAACAACTGGCTGAGCTTGAGCCCGTGGATGGGCAGCCGGCGCAGGTAATTGAGCGCGCTGTAGCCTTCGCCGAAATCGTCGATGGTCAGCACCACGCCCAGCGCCTTGAGCCCGGCAAAGGTACGCAGGGTGGAGGGCGCGTCCTCGATCAGCACGCGTTCGGTGAACTCCAGCTCCAGCGCCGAACCCGGCAACTGGAACTCGTCGAGCAGGCGACGCACCTTGTCGGCCAGATCCTCGCCGACGAACTGGCGATAGGAGACGTTGACCGCCACCCGCACGATGCCCAGGCCCTGATCGCGCCACTCCGCGACCTGGCGGCAGGCCTCGCGCAGTACCCAGCTGCCGATGTTGACGATGTCGCCGGTGGTTTCGGCGTGACTGATGAACAGGTCCGGCCGCAGTTCGCCGAGCTGGTGGTTCTGCCAGCGGATCAGTGCCTCGGCGGCGACGATCCGGCCCTGGCGCAGGTCCACCTGCGGCTGGTAGACGAGCCGGAATTCCTGGTTGTCGACCGCGCGCCGCAGTTGGGTCTCGATCTGCAGGCGATCCTGCTGGCGCTGCGCCAGTTCCGGCGAGAACACCTGCCAGCCATTGCGGGCGCGGTGCTTGCTGTCGTACATCGCGATGTCGGCGTTCTGGATCAACTGCTGCGGGCGCAGGCCATCGTCGGGCGCACGCGCGATGCCGATGCTGGCGGTGATCGAGAACTCGTCCTGGTCGAAGCGGAAGGCCTCGGCGAACGCCTGCAGGATGGCATCGGCGAGGCGCTCGGGCAGGGCGCGGTCACCGCCGGCATCGCAGACCACCAGGAATTCGTCGCCGCCGAAGCGCGCGATCATGCCGTGCTCGCCCACCGCGTCGCGGATGCGGTTGGCCGCCTGCACCAGCAGTTCGTCGCCGGCGTTGTGGCCCAGCACGTCGTTGATCATCTTGAAGCGATCGAGATCGATGTACAGCACCGAAGCCTGCGGATGGACGGGATCGGCCAGGCGTTCGGCGATTTCGGTCAGCACCGCGTCGCGGTTCATCAGGCCGGTGAGCGGATCGGTGCGGGCCTGGATGCGCAGGGTCTCTTCCGCCTGCTTGTCGGTGGAGATGTCCTGCAGGGTGCCGGTGATCCGCGAGTTGCCGGGGTCGCCGGGCTCGGCGTCGCCGATCACCCGGATCCAGAACGGCTGGCCGTCGTGGCGACGTCCCTGCAGTTCGAGATCGAAACCGGCGCCGCCGGTGGAGACCCGTTCCACCATGCAGCGCAGGCGCCGCCGATCCGGCTCGCGCAGGCAGGCCAGCAGCGCATCGAGGTTATCGGGGGGCAGGGCGGCACCGAGGATGCGGATGGCTTCCTCGGTCAGGTACAGGCGGTCGCGGGCAATGTCCCATTCCCAACCGCCGATGTGCGCCAGCGACTGCGCGCGGTCGAACAGCGCGCTGTCGCGCTTGAGTTCGGTCACGTCGCTGAACAGCGAGGTCACCTGTGCCGGGCGGTTGCCGCCGGGCAGGAACTGCGGCACCGAGGTCACCGTCAGCCAGATCATCTGCCGGCGCTGGCGGTGGTACATGCCCAGCAGCGCGCTTTCGATCACATGCCCGGAATCCAGCGCGCGCTGTGCCGGCAGCTCGTCGCGGCGCAACTCGCGACCGTCCGCCCCGACGATCCGCCAGTGTTCGATGCCCAGTTCGTCGGCCGTGCGCTGGTCTTCGCGGATGCCGAAGATCCGCATCGCCGCGCCGTTGCAGTATTGCAGGCCCAGATCGTGGTCCTGCACCACGATGCCCTTGTCGATGGTTTCCATCAGCTCGCGGTAGCGCATTTCCGCTTCCCGCCGCGTGCTGATGTCGCGTGCCACCGCGACGATGCTCTTGCGCCCGTCGAAATTGATGTTGGCCGAATGCACTTCGACCGGGAAGCGGCTGCCGTCGCCGCGCATGTTGGTGACCTCGATGACATAGGTGTCACCGCGGTTGAGCGTCTCCCAGACCGGCATCAGGTGATCGCGCGGCAGGTCCGGGTTGAGCACGTTGATGTTCTTGCCGACGATCTCCTCGCGCGGCCGGCGGTAGGCGCGCATGCCAGCGCGGTTGAGATCCATCACCGTGCCGTCCTCGGCGATGATGCTGACCGGATCGGGCACGGCGTCGAAAAGATTGCGGTAGCGCTGGCGTTCGGCTTCCGCGCTGGCAAGGGCGGAGAGCAAGGCCCCGTGGGCGCTGGCGAGCAGGGCACGGGTCCCTTCGTCGATCGCGGGATCGGCCATCGCCCGGGCGATGGCCTGCAGGGTGGCCTCGGGATCCGGCGCGACGGGGACGGCCGCCGGGCTGGCGGCACTGTCCGGGGCCGGCGCGCCGGCGATGTTCATGTGGCCGCCATCGCCTTGCCGGCCTTGCTGCCGGTCTCGCGGCCGAGCAGGGCGGCGAGCCAGCGGCCGGTTTCGCCCAGCCGGTCCAGATCGACACCGGTGGCGATACCCATGCCGTGCAGCATGTAGACCACGTCCTCGCTGGCGACATTGCCGCTGGCGCCCTTGGCGTAGGGGCAGCCGCCGGTGCCGGACACCGCGGCGTCCACCACCCGCACGCCTTCCTCCAGGCAGGCCAGGATGTTGGCCAGCGCCTGCCCGTAGGTGTCGTGGAAATGCACCGCCAGCGATGACAGCGGCACTAGGCTGGCGACCGCCTGCAGCATCGCGCGCGCCTTGAGCGGGGTGCCCACGCCGATGGTGTCGCCCAGCGAAATCTCGTAGCAGCCCAGTTCGTGCAGCCGGCTGGCGACCTTGACCACGTCGGCCACCGGCACGTCGCCCTGGTAGGGGCAGCCCAGCACCGTGGAGACGTAGCCGCGCACCCGCACGCCATCGGCCGTGGCGCGGGCCAGCACCGGCCGGAAGCGCTCGATGGATTCGTCGATGCCGGCGTTGATGTTCTTGCGGTTGAACGCTTCGGAAGCGGCGGTGAACACCGCGATTTCCTCCACGCCCACCGCGCGCGCGCGGTCGTAGCCGGTCTCGTTGGGCACCAGCACGGGATAGGCGACGCCGGGTTCGCGGTGGATGCCGGTGAACACTTCCGCCGCGTCGGCCAGTTGCGGCACCCAGCGCGGACTGACGAAGCTGGTGGCCTCGATGGTGCGCAGGCCGGTACGGGAAAGGCGATCGATGAGTTCGATCTTGTCGGCGGTGGCGATCACCGCCTTCTCGTTCTGCAGGCCGTCGCGCGGGCCGACCTCGACGATGCGGACGAAGTCGGTCATGGCGCGGCCTCCGTGCCGGCGCGGCGCAGGCGCGGATTGCGGGACGCGGGATCGAAGCTGTCGAACAGCGCCGGATCCGCCGCCAGCGCCGCGCGCAATGCGTCGGCCTCGCCTCCCAGCAGGTACACCATGGTGTCGACCTCGCGAACGCCGGGGTCGCCCTGCTGGATGCGTTCGAGCGCGCGGCTGGCCCGCGGCATCGCCACTTCCAGCACGTCGTCGGCGATGCGGTACTTGAGCAGCAGCACGCTGGTGGCGGGCAGCTTGCTGTTTCCCGCCGGCGCCTTCTGATCGTTGAACAGATCGCGCATGTCGTCCTGGCCCAGCGCCAGGTAGCGCGTGCCGTCGAGTTCGAAACCCAGCGCGCGGAACCGGGTGCGCGGCGGCTTTCCGCTTTCGACCAGCGAGACCTGGCACTGGGCGTCGATCTCGGCGTAGTCGCCGGCGCCCAGCGGCATCTTTTCCGGATCCGCGCCGGGCAAGGGCAGCCAGCGGCCGGCCAGGGCCGGGTCGCAGCCCAGTTCGGCGGGCGCGCGTTCGAACATCAGGCAGCCGGGCAGGGCCGGCAACGCGAGGACCAGCAGGAACCACAGCGGCAGGCGGCGGCCCGTCATTCCAGGGTCACCAGGACGGCATCGGCTTCGACGAAGTCGCCGGCGCTGGCGCGCAACTCGCCCACCACGCCATCGCGTGGGGCCTTCAATGCCAGCTCCATCTTCATCGCTTCCATCACCAGCAGTTCCTGGCCCGTGGTCACCGTGTCGCCGGCCTTGGCGCGGACCACCACCACGCGGCCGGGCATCGGCGCGCGCACGCGGTGGTCTCCCCCGGCATCGGCGGTCGCGGTCCTGCGATAGGCGGGCACCTGTTCCAGCACGACCCGTTGCCGGCCGTCGTGGACGGTGATGCGCTCGCCTTCCCGCAGGACGCGGAAACGCCGTGCTTCATGATCCATACGCAAACCGAGCAGGTCGCCGGTCAACCGCGCGCCCTCGATGGCGTGGGTCCGGCCGTCGTGTTCGATGGCGTAGTGGCCCTGGCTGCCCCGTGCCTTCAGGGCGAAGGCCTGTCCCCGGTGGACGAAACTCAGCGGCCGCTGGCCGGCATGGCCCAGCCGCCAGCCGTCGGCGATGGCCCAGGGCGAGCCCGGATCGGCGGACGCGCGCGCGGCATCGGCGGCGGTGGCCTCCTGCGTCAGCAGGGTGGCGGTGGCGGCAGCCAGCAGGGTGGCCGGGTCGGGTTCGCCGGCGGCGAGGAACTCGTCCAGGTGCCGATCCAGGTAGCCGGTATCGATGCGTCCCTCCAGCACCGCCGGGTGGCGCGCCAGCCGTTCCAGGAACGCGATGTTCGACTTCGGTCCGATCACGTCGCATTGTTCGAGCGCGTCGCGCAGGCGCGCCAGCGCGGCGGGGCGGTCGCGGTCGTGGACGATCAGCTTGGCAATCATCGGATCGTAGAAAATGGTGACCGTATCGCCTTCGGTCACGCCCGAATCGATGCGCACGTGCGAATCCGCCGGCGGCAGCCGCAGGCGTTCCAGCCGGCCCGAACCGGGCAGGAACCCGGCTTCCGGATCCTCGGCGTACAGGCGCACCTCGATGGCGTGGCCCTGCTGCGGAATCGCATCCTGCGCCAGCGGCAACGGTTCGCCGGCCGCTACCCGCAACTGCCATTCGACCAGATCCAGGCCGGTGGTCATTTCGGTGACCGGGTGCTCGACCTGCAGGCGGGTGTTGATCTCCATGAAGAAGAATTCGCCGTCGGGTGCGACGATGAATTCGACCGTGCCGGCATTGACGTAGTCGATCGCCTGCGCGGCGAGGATGGCGGCCTGGCCCATCGCCGCGCGTTGCGCCGGGGTCAGGAACGGGGAGGGCGCCTCCTCCAGGACTTTCTGGTAGCGCCGCTGCGCCGAACACTCGCGCTCGTTGAGATGCAGGGTGTGGCCGTGGCGATCGGCGAACACCTGGATCTCGATGTGGCGCGGCGTGGACACGTAGCGTTCCAGCAGCACGCGGTCGCGGCCGAAAGCGTTGGCGGCCTCGCGCTGGCAGCTTTCCAACTGGGCGATGAAATCGTCCAGCCGGTGCACGATCCGCATGCCCTTGCCACCGCCGCCATGGGCGGCCTTGATCATCAGCGGAAAGCCGATCCGCGCGGCCTCGCGCGACAGCGTGTTGGGCGATTGATCCTCGCCGGTGTAGCCCGGCACCACCGGCACGCCGGCGGCGGCCATCAGTTCCTTGGCGCCGGCCTTGCTGCCCATCTTGCGCATCGACGCCGCGCCGGGGCCGATGAACACCAGCCCGGCTGCTTCCACCGCCTCGGCGAAGTCGGCGTTCTCCGACAGGAAGCCGTAGCCGGGATGGATGGCCTGTGCGCCGCTGCGGCGCGCGACCTCGAGGATGGCGTCGCCGCGCAGGTAGCTGTCGGCCGGCCGCGGCCCGCCGATCGGCCAGGCCTCGTCGGCCTGGCGCACATGCTGCGCGTCGGCGTCGGCGTCCGAATACACCGCGACGGTGCGGATGCCGAGGCGACGGCAGGTGCGGATCACGCGGCAGGCGATTTCGCCGCGGTTGGCAATGAGGATCTTGTCGAACATGCGGGTCGGGAATTCCGTGTCGGTTCGGTAGGAAAGCGAGGCGAGGATCAGGCCGGCACGTGGCAGACCGCTTCGACGTTGTTGCCGTCGGGATCGATCACGAACGCGGCGTAATAGTCGGGATGGTAGTGCGGGCGCAGGCCCGGGGCGCCGTTGTCGGTCGCGCCCGCAGCCAGGGCCGTGGCATGGAAAGCATCGACGGCGGTGCGGTCGGGGGCGATGAAGGCGACATGGGTACCGGTGCCCGGACGGGCACCAGTGCCGACCCAGAACGCCGGCTTGCGTGGCGGTCCGAACCCGCAGCCCTGGTAGCCACCCGGGCCGGTTTCACGTTCGGTCACTTCCATGACCACCGCGTAGCCCAGCGGCGCGAGCACGCGCTCGTAGAAGGCGCGGCTGCGTGGATAGTCGGCGACGGCAAAACCCGCATGGTCAATCATGTCGACACACCTTGGAGGAAAGAGGGCGGCGCGTTCCCCGCGCCGGTGGCGTCAGCGCGCGGGCACCCAGGCCGGCGCGCGTTTTTCCAGGAAGGCGGACAGGCCTTCCTGGCCTTCGGCGGACACCCGCAGGCGCGCGATCAGCGCGGCGTTGTCGGCATCCAGGCGATCACGGTCCGCGTGTGCGGCGACCCGGCTGACCAGTTGCTTGGCGGTGGCGGCGGCCAGGGGTCCGGCCTTGAGCAGCAGGTCGATCTGGCGTTGCACCGCCGCATCCAGCGCGTCGGCTTCGACCACCTGGTGCAGCAGCCCGATGTCCCGCGCGGCGGCGGCGTCGAATATCTCGGCGGTCGCGAACCAGCGCCGGGCCTCGCGCGGCCCGATCGCGGCGATGACATAGGGAGAAATCACCGCCGGCAACAGACCGAGCTTGCTTTCGGTCAGTCCGAACTTCGCCTCCGGCACGCCGATGGCGATATCGCAGCAGGCCACCAGGCCGACGCCGCCGCCGAACGCCGCGCCATGCACGCGTGCGAGGGTCGGACGCGGCAGTTCGTCCAGCGTGCGCATCAGCCGGGCCAGCGCCAGCGCGTCTTCGCGGTTCTCGGCTTCACCGGCGGCGGCCATGCCGCGCATCCAGTTCAGATCGGCTCCGGCCGAGAACGAGGCGCCCGCACCTTCCAGCACCACCACCCGGACATTGGGGTTGGCTCCAGCCCCCTCCAGTTCACGGGTCAGTTGCGTGATCAGGCCGGCGTCGAACGCGTTGTGCAGTTCCGGGCGGTTCAGCCGCAGCCGCAACACGCCATCATCCAGATGGCTGGCCAGCGCTGGTGCGTGCGGCTCCGTCATGTCTGCTCCTCCCGAAAGCGGCAAATGATAGCCCCTGCGCCGATTTTGGCCTTCGTGCGCTGCGGCGATGCTACAATGAGAATAGTTCGCATTTGAGAGTTGCCGCGTGATGCTGACCGAATTGCCTCCCCGGACCCTGGCCATCGTTGAATCGGTCGACGACAGCCACCCCAACGACAACATCGCCCGCCGCCTGCGTGAGCTGGGATTTGTCGACGGCGAGGAGGTGCAGATCGTCGCCAAGGGACCGCTGGGCGCCGAACCGCTGCTGGTGCAGGTGGGCTTCACCCGTTTCGCCCTGCGCCGCAGCGAGGCGGCGCGGATCCGGGTCCGTGCGGCGGGAGCGGCGGCATGAGCGCGCAGCCATTGCGGCTGGCCCTGGTCGGCAACCCGAACTGCGGCAAGACCGCGCTGTTCAACCAGCTGACCGGCAGTCGCCAGAAGGTCGCCAACTACGCCGGCGTGACCGTCGAGCGCAAGGAAGGCCGCCTGCACACCGCCTCTGGACGCAGCTACGCGCTGCTGGATCTGCCCGGCGCCTACAGCCTGCATGCCGCCAGCCTGGACGAGGCGGTCACCCGCGATTTCTGCCGCGGCTTCCTGCCCGGCGAAGCGCCGCCGGACGTGCTGGTGTGCGTGGTCGATGCTACCAACCTGCGCCTGCACCTGCGTTTCGCGCTGGAAGTGCGCGAGCTCGACAAGCCGATGATCCTGGCGGTCAACATGATGGACGCCGCCCGCCGCCGCGGCATCCGCGTGGACCTGGAAGCGCTGTCGCGCGAGCTGGGCGTGCCGGTGGTGGAGACGGTGGCGGTCAAGCACAACGGCGCGCGCGCGCTGGTCGAACAGATCGAGCGCATGGCCGATGCGCCGCATCCGCCGAAACACCGGCTGGGCGGCGACGCCGACCTGCACGCGGAGACGCGCCGTCTGCTGTCGCTGGCGGTGGATATGCCGCAACGCACCGCCCGGGTGGACGACGCGCTGGATCGCTGGCTGCTGCATCCGGTGATCGGTTTTGTCGCCCTGATCGTGGTGATGTTCCTGATTTTCCAGGCGGTCTACGCCTGGGCGACCCCGTTGATGGATCTGATCGAGGCGGGCACCGGCGCGCTGGGCGAATGGGTGGGCGGCACGCTGCCGGAAGGCCCGCTCAACAGCCTGCTCGTGGACGGCATCATCGCCGGCGTCGGCGGCGTCATCGTTTTCCTGCCGCAGATCCTGATCCTGTTCGCCTTCATCCTGGCGCTGGAGGAATCCGGCTACCTGCCGCGCGCAGCCTTTCTGCTGGATCGGATGATGGCTTCCGCTGGTCTGTCGGGGCGTTCCTTCATCCCGCTGCTGTCGAGCTTCGCCTGCGCCATTCCCGGCATCATGGCGACCCGTTCGATCCAGGATCCGCGCGATCGCCTGGCGACGATCCTGGTCGCGCCGCTGATGACCTGTTCGGCGCGCCTGCCGGTGTATGCGCTGCTCATCGGCGCATTCGTGCCGGAGAAGAAAATCGGCATGTTCAACCAGCAGGGCCTGGTCCTGTTCGGCCTGTACGTGGCGGGCATCCTGAGCGCGCTGCTGGTGGCGTGGGTGATGAAGAAGTGGCGCCGCGACAAGAGCGAGCATCCGCTGATGCTGGAGCTGCCGTCCTACCGCATTCCCCATCCGCGCGATCTCGCGATTGGCCTGTGGGAACGCGCCTGGATCTTCATGCGCCGGGTCGGCGGCATCATCCTGGCGATGACGGTGCTGCTGTGGGTGTTGCTGAATTTCCCCGCGCCGCCGGCCGGCGCGGTGGGACCGGCCATCGACTACAGCTTCGCCGGCCGCATCGGCCACGCGATGGCGGTGTTCTTCGCCCCGCTTGGCTTCAACTGGCAGATCTGCATCGCGCTGATTCCGGGCCTGGCCGCACGCGAGGTGGCGGTGGCGTCGCTGGCCACGGTCTACGCGCTGTCCGCGGCCGACGACGATGCGGCCGCGCAGGCGCTGTCGCCGTTGATCAGCGATGGCTGGTCGCTGGCCACCGCACTGTCGCTGCTGGTCTGGTACATCTATGCGCCCATGTGCCTGTCCACGTTGGCGACCATCAAGCGGGAGACCAACTCGTGGAAGCAGATGTCCTACGCGGCGTTCTACCTGTTCGCGATGGCCTACGTGGCCTCGCTGCTGACCTACCAGATCGCCAAGGCGCTGGGAGCGGGCTGACGTGGACGGCTCGCTGATCCTGCAATACGCGATCATCGGCCTGCTGGCGCTGGCCAGCGTGTGGGTGGTGCTGAAGAAGCAGTTTCCGGGCACGCTGCGCAAGGCGCGGGTGGCGTTGGCGCTGCCGTTGCTGCGCGAGGGTCGTCCAGGCTGTTTGCATGCACTGGGGCGCTGGATTGCGCCGGAGCCGCGTGGTGCCGGTGGTGGGGACGGTTGCGGTGGCTGCAACAGCTGCGGACCTTCGTCGAAGGTCTGACGACCTCACACCACCCGCGCCAGTACCCAGCCGACGAAGAAGCCGTACGAGGCCAGCGTGGTCCAGCCATTGCCCGCGGCGGCGGACAATGGAATCCGCTGGCTGCGCGCGTAGAGTCCGTCAAACAACGCAAGGCCCAGCGGGACCATGGCGAAACCGACGGCGCCGGCCGACAGCGAGTCCGAAAGCCAGGTCGGCAACAGCGGCTGCATCGCGATGCCGCCCAACAGGAATCGCAAGGCATCGAAACTGCGCCGCCAATGGATCAGGGCGGCGGGAATCACCAGCGGGTAAGCCAGCCAATCCACCCCCGACGCCCCAGCCACGATCAGGCCCGTCGCCGCCAGCAACACCGGTATCAGCGCACGTTGGTTTTCATTGGTGGAACCGTGGGCGCCGAGGCTGATCGCATGCAGCCACACCATCAGGCGCCATCCGCCCTGGATGGCCAGCGCACCTCCACCGACTACCAGCGCGGTCTGCAGGGCAGGGCGCGATTGCGCGAACACGACCGGTGCGAGCAGATAGCCCAGCAGCGCCAGCAGGGCGGCGCGCGCCAGCATCGGCAACCAGCGCCAGACGCCGAGATAGTCCTTGCGGGCAAGCTGCCGGAAAAACCGGTCCTGCCCGGGATCAATGCCCTCCGGCAGATCGCCGTAGTCCTCGCGCAGGCGTTGCGACAGCCGGGCGATGCGCGCGGACATTCCCGGCACGCAGGCGACGGCCAGCGCCTGCGGCCATCGGAAAGGGCGCTTGAGCTGGCGGATCGCCAGCGGGCGAGGTTCGTCGTAGCGGGAGGTCTGCTCCCGCTCGATCGCCCAGCGCACCGCCATGCGTTGTCCCAGCCAGTAATCCTGCTGGCCGAAGAAGGTTTCCAGCGCGGACAGGTTCGCGGGCGGAATCGTGATGCCGTCGTAGCCCAGGCGCTGGAACAGCGCGTCGCCGACCGACTGTTTCAGTTCCAGTTGGTAAAGGTCGTCGTGTGCCGCCAGCCAGGCCGACAGTACGGCGGGAGGCGTATCGCGGGCCCGTTGCACGGTTTCCGCAAAAAAACCATCGAAGTCGAAGCGTCGCGTGGTCGCATCCGCAACCGCGGAGGCCGCCGCTGCAGCGGCGCTGGCGACCGGCGATGGCAGGTGCGGCGTGCGCCCGGAGATCAGCGCGTCCAGTTGTTCCGCGTCGAGCAGGACAGTGTGCGCCGTCGCGGGATCCGCCAGCAGTTCCGCTTCCCCGTGTCCATGTTCCCGTCCGGCCCGCGGCTGGCCGTCATCACCGACCGTGGCTTCGTCGGCGGCTTCGATGTCGTCTTCCTCTTCCTCCCAGGTGGCCGCCATCGCCCGCTGCCGGCAATGCTGGAGGGCCTGCTGGTAGGCCTCGTGCAGGCGCTGGAAGCCCTCCGGATCGTCATCCGGCCGGGTGACCTTCAGGCGTCGCGCGTAGGCGCGCTTGATGGTGGTTTCATCCGCGTCGCGGGGAACGCCCAGCAGATCGAACGGAGCCATCTCAGGCCTGCGACTCGATGTGCTGGAGCATGGCGGCGAAATGGGTACGGTGTTCGCGGATCACGTCCGGATCCTGGCTGTCGAGCGCGCCCCGGAAGCGCACCAGCGCGTCCTGCAGATCGCCGCGTGCCCACAGCAGTTCCTCGTACAGGCGTTCGGCGCGGGCAATCAGGCTGAGGTTCTCCTGCTGGTCGCGCGGATGGATCTTGAGTGCCGCCAGCGCCGCCAGGCGTTCGCGGATCTCCGCCTGCGAGAGGATGCCCGGGTTCTGTTCCAGGATGACCTCGTGGGTCTCGCCGGTGGCGACCACGGTGGCCTCGACCTGGAGCAGGCCGTTGACGTCATAGGTGAAACGGATGTCGACCGGGTTCTCGTGCGCGGCCTTGGCCGGGACCGCCACGCTGATCTTGCCCAGCCGCACGTTGTGCTCCACCCGCGGGCTTTCGCCCTGGAAGATCTCGAATTCCACCTGCCGTTGCCAGTCCTGCAGCGGCTGGTAACGCTCGATCCGGCTGACCGGCACCGTGCTGTTGCGATGGATGATTGGTGAGAAGATGCCGCTGGTGACCTGGCCGTTGGCCCCCTGCTGGCTGGTGCCGACGCCGAGGGTGTGCGGACAGACATCGGTGAGGATCACTTCCTCCAGCTTCTCGTCGCGCGCCTTCATGCCCGCCGCGATCGCCGCGCCCACCGCGATGGCTTCGTCGGGATTGATGTGGCGCAGCGGCAGCCGGCCGAACATGCGCGAGACCAGCCGCGCCGTCAGCGGCATGCGCGAGGCGCCACCGACCAGCACGATATCGTCCAGTTGCGCGGGCGTGAGCCGGGCATCGCGCATCGCGCGCTCCAGCGGCGCGCGAAGCCGCTGCACCAAGGGTTCGCAGATGCGCGCGAAACGGGCTTCGTCCAGCTGCCAGCTGCGTGCCTGCCCGGCCAGCGTCAGTTCGACGGCATGTTCGGTGGCCGACGCGTGCGAGAGCTCGCGCTTGAGCAGCTCCAGCCGCCGCAGCAGTTGCGCCGATTCGGCCGGTTGCAGGGTGCCCGCGGCGATACCGAGATCCTGCAGGCAGGCATCGCGCAGCGCATGCAGGAAATCCTCGCCGCCGAGGAAGTTGTCGCCGGCGCTGGCGTGCACTTCCATCACGCCCTCGAACATCTCCAGGATCGACACGTCGAAGGTGCCGCCGCCCAGGTCGAACACCAGGAAGCGTCCGCCGCCCTCGCGCTGCTGCAGGCCATAGGCCAGCGCCGCCGCGGTGGGTTCGTTGATCAGCCGCTCGACCTTGATGCCGGCCAGCTCGCCGGCGATGCGGGTCGCCTTGCGCTGGGCATCACCGAAGTAGGCGGGCACGCTGATGACGGCTTCGCTGACCTTGTGGCCAAGGTGCGCCTCGGCGTCGGCGATCAGCGCCCGCAGCACCAGCGCCGACAGTTCCTCCGGCCGGAAGGAATGCTTGCCGAGCCGGGTGACCCGATCGGTGCCCATCCAGCGCTTGAAATGCGCCACGCTGGATTGCGGATGGGTGATCAGGCGCTCGCGCGCGGCTTGCCCGACCAGCACCGCGTCCTGGCCATCCACGCTGACCACCGACGGCGTCAGGTAGCTGTTCAGCGCATTCGGAATCAGCTGCGGTCCCTGTTCGCCATACAAACCCACCAGCGAATGGGTGGTCCCCAGATCAATGCCGACAATCATTCAGTCCCCTGGATCCTTCCCTGCATCGGCGATCAGTGTAAGGGCAGGGAAGGAATGGCGGGTACCGGGGGACGCGACGCGGTCGCAGCCGGATGGTCTTCAGCGCCGCGGCCCGCGGCCGCCCGGCCGCGGGAACATCTCCACGCTCAGGGTGAAGGTGCGCTGCTCGCCGGGCTGCATGGCGCCCACGCCAACCACCTGGCGGGTGACTTCCTCGCCGCGGTCGTTGCGGATGCTCATCACCACCGAGTACTCCCAGGGACCGCCATCGGCGGGATGGCGGACGCTGCCCTCCACCTTCAGCGGCACCACCGTCTGCGCCGTGCGCGCGGCCGCCAGCGACGCCTCGTCGAAGCGCAGGTGGTGGCGGCACGCCGGGCAGATCGCGGCGCTTTCCAGGATGGTGGTCTTGCAGTGCGGGCAGGTACGGGTCGCCCCGGCCATCCCCGGGCGCGGGCTGCTCATGCCTTAGCCGGCGTCTGGACCGTTGGCCGCCTTGGCGGCGCGCGGCGCGGCCTTGTCCTCTTCCCAGCCGAAGTCGGCCTGGCCGCGCATCCGCGAACCGGCGGCGACGGTGAGCGAGCCGGCCTTGACGTCGCCCACGAGCACGCCGGAGGCGAGCAGCTCCACCCGCGAGGCGGATTCGATGTTGCCCTCCAGCTCGCCGGCGATGATCACCTTCTTGGCGCGCACGCCGCCGTTCAATTTGGCGCCGTTCTCGATGGTGAGGTCGCCCTGCACGTTGACGTCGCCCTTGAACTTGCCGGCGATGCGGATGTGGCCGGTGCCTTCGATCTTGCCCTCGATGGTCAGGTCGGCGGCGATCAGCGATTCCTTGACCTCGCGCTCGGGAGCGGGGGCGGCGCGCATGCCTGGCGGGTTGCTGACGGTCGGGGAAAAATCCGCGGCCGCCGAGGCTTCGCGCGCGGGCGCGGGCGAGGGCTCCGGCGGCAGCGGAACGGCATCCTTCTTGGCGGGGCCTTGGTCTTTCCAGATGGACATAAAGCGGCAACTCCGGGCGATGTGAACGCCCGACTATCGCCCGTCGTCCGGGTCAAGGTTGTGACCGCCTTTGCCCATTGGTCGGTTCGTCGCCGTGATTCATGCACGGGTCGGCGATGTGCAGGCCACGCTCACGCAGCTGAAGAGGGGCGGCTCAGCGGCCGCCGGCGACGTCGAGGAAGGTGCCGCTGGTGTAGCTGGCTTCCCCGGAGAGGAGCCAGAGGATCGCCCGCGCGACCTCTTCGGGCTGGCCGCCGCGTTTCATCGGCACGAACGCCTTGACCCGTTCCACCCGGTCCGGTTCGCCGCCGCTGGCATGCATGTCGGTATGGATGAACCCGGGGCGCACCGCGTTGACCCGGATACCGTCGGCTGCGACTTCCTGGGCCAGGCCAATCGTGAGCGTATCCAGCGCACCCTTGGAGGCGGCGTAGTCGACGTACTCGCCCGGGGAACCGGTGCGCGCGGCCACCGAGGACACGTTGACGATGGTGCCGCCGCGGCCACCCCGGCGGGTCGACATGCGCCGGATCGCCTCGCGGCAGCAGACCAGGGGGCCGATCACGTTCGTGGCCAGGATGCGCTGCACGCGGGCCGCGTCCATCGCCTCCACCCGCATCTGGGTTTCCAGCACGCCGGCGTTGTTGACCAGCGCATCGAGCGGACCGAAGGCGTCGTCCACTTGCGCGAACAGGCGTTCCACTTCGGATTCCACCGCGATATCGGCGGCGAACGCGGCCGCCTGCCCGCCGTCGGCGCGGATGCGCTCGACCAGCGCCAGCGCGGCGACGGCATCGCGCCGGTAGTTGATCGCCACCGAGTAGCCGCGCGCGGCGGCCAGGCGGACGGTGGCCGCGCCGATGCCGCGACCGCCGCCGGTCACCAGCAGGACAGGCGCCGCCATGGACTACATCCGGAACACGCCGAAGCGTGCCGGTTCGATCGGTGCGTTGAGCGACGCCGACAGGCCCAGGCCGAGCACGCGGCGGGTGTCGGCCGGATCGATGATGCCGTCGTCCCACAGCCGCGCGGTGGCGTACCAGGGACTGCCCTGGGTTTCATACTGCTCGCGGATGGGAGCCTTGAAGGCTTCTTCCTCTTCCGCCGCCCAGTGGCCGCCGCCGGCCTCGATGCCGTCGCGGCGGACCGTGGCCAGCACGCTCGCGGCCTGCTCGCCGCCCATCACGCTGATGCGCGCGTTGGGCCACATCCACAGGAAGCGCGCGCCATAGGCACGTCCGCACATCGCGTAGTTGCCGGCGCCGAAGCTGCCGCCGATCACCACGGTGAACTTGGGCACCGACGAACAGGCCACGGCGGTGACCATCTTGGCGCCGTCCTTGGCGATGCCGGCGTTCTCGTACTTGCGGCCGACCATGAAGCCGGTGATGTTCTGCAGGAACACCAGCGGGATGCCGCGCTGGTTGCACAGTTCGATGAAGTGCGCGCCCTTGAGCGCGCTTTCGGAAAACAGGATGCCGTTGTTGGCGATGATGCCGACCGGGTAGCCGTGCAGGTGGGCGAAGCCGGTCACCAGGGTCTTGCCGTAGCGCGCCTTGAATTCGTCCAGTTCGCTGCCGTCGGTGACGCGGGCGATGACCTCGCGGATGTCGAACGGCCGGCGGGTATCCTTCGGCACGATGCCGTACAACTCGTCGGCCGGATGCAGCGGCTCGCGCGCTTCGCGCACCGCGACCGGCACGGCCTTGCGCCGGTTGAGATTGCCGACCAGGCGGCGGGCGATCTGCAGGGCGTCGCGATCGTCCTCGGCGAAATGATCGGCCACGCCGGAAACGCTGGTGTGCACGTCGGCGCCGCCCAGCGCCTCGGCATCGACCACTTCGCCGGTGGCGGCCTTCACCAGCGGCGGGCCGCCGAGGAAGATCGTGCCCTGCTCCTTGACGATGATCGATTCGTCGCTCATCGCCGGCACGTAGGCGCCGCCGGCGGTGCAACTGCCCATCACCACCGCGATCTGCGGGATGTTGTCGGCGCTCAGGCGCGCCTGGTTGTAGAAGATCCGGCCGAAGTGCTCGCGATCCGGAAACACCTCGTCCTGCAGCGGCAGGAACGCGCCGCCGGAATCGACCAGGTAGATGCAGGGCAGGCGGTTCTCGCGCGCGACTTCCTGTGCGCGAAGGTGCTTCTTCACCGTCATCGGAAAGTAGGTGCCGCCCTTGACCGTGGCATCGTTGGCGACCACCACCACTTCCTGGTCCATCACCCGGCCGATGCCGCAGACCATGCCGGCCGCCGGCGCGGCGCCGTCGTACATGTCCTCCGCGGCGAGCGGAGCGATTTCCAGGAACGGTGAGCCCGGATCAAGCAATGCGGTGATGCGGTCGCGCGCCAGCAACTTGCCGCGCTCGGTATGGCGCTGGCGTGCCTTGTCGCCACCGCCGTCCGCGGCCCGCGCCAGCCGGCGATCGAGTTCGGCGACCAGCGCCCGGTGGTAGTCGGCGTTGTCGAGGAATTCCTGCGAACGCGGATCGAGTTGCGAAGTGATGGCGGACATGCGGCGACCGGAACGGGAAAGGCGGCATGTAAACACAAAGCCGCAGGTCCGCCAAACTTTCCGCGCCGCAAAAAACAAGGCCCGCTTGCGCGGGCCTTGTCGTGTTCGGCGTTGGCCGGACGATTACTTCTTGGCTTCTTCAGCCTTGGCGTCAGCCTTGTCGGCCACTTCGGCAGCCTTGTCAGCGGTCGCCTGGGCAGCGTCGGCCACGGCGCCAGCCGCGGTGGCGGCGGCATCGGTGGTGGCAGCGGCAGCGGCGTCGCCAGCCTGGGCAGCAGCGTCGGCGGTGGCGGCGGCAGCGTCGGTGGCGGCAGCGGCAGCAGCGTCACCAGCGGCGGCGGCGGCGTCACCGGCGGCGGCAGCGGCGTCGCCAGCGGCGGTGGCAGCCTGGTCGGCGGCGGCGGCAGCGTCGGTGGCAGCGGCGTCGGTGGTTTCGCTCTTGTTGCAGGCGCTCAGGGCCAGAACGGCGGCGGCCAGCAGGATGTAGAACTTGGTCTTCATTTGGATCCCCAGTGAGGTTTTGGTTGAGAGCAAAACGGGTGAGCGTCCTTGCCCGCTGGGACAGCGGCGCCAGTGCCCGGGCCCGGGTACAGAAAAAGCCGCCAATCAACCGGCGGCTTTTTCAATTTTAACGCTATGAAGCTAAGAAGTGATTACTTCTTTTCTTCGGCCGGAGCAGCAGCGTCCTTGGCAGCGTCGGCAGCCTGGCCGGCAGCGTCGGCAGCCTGGCCAGCGGCGTCGGCAGCGGCGTCGCCAGCGGCGGCGGTGCCAGCGGCAGCGGCGTCGGTCGCGGCGGTGGCAGCAGCGTCGGCGGCGGTGGCAGCGGCGTCAGCCGACTGCTGGGCGGCGTCGGCGGTCGCGGTGCCGGCCTGGGCGGCGGCGTCGGCAGCAGCCTGGGCTTCGGTCGCAGCGGCGTTGGCGTCGGCAGCGGCGTCAGCAGCCTGTTCCTGGTTCGAGCACGCAGCCAGGGCGAAACCCAGGGCCAGCGCGATCAGAGCCTTGTTCATGGTCATGTTGCATTTCCTCGTCGTTAGTTAGGCAACGCGCTATTGCGCGCCTGCAACATGATGACAAGCCAGTTACGCCTGTCAAGCGGTCCGCTGGTTATTTTTGTCAAACCTTCGTTAAAGCACCCATCGGACCGCCAAAAAGGCAAGCGGCCGGGTATCCGCAGGGATACCGCGACCGCGGGCAGGGTCGATGGCTCAGACGATTTCGACCGCGATCGCGGTGGCTTCGCCACCGCCGATGCACAGCGACGCCACGCCGCGCTTGCCGCCACGCTGGCGCAACGCGTTGATCAGGGTGACCACGAGTCGGGCACCGGAAGCGCCGATCGGATGGCCCAACGCACAGGCACCACCGTTGACGTTGAGCTTGGCGTGCGGGATGCCGAGATCCTTGATGGGGGCCATCGCGACCACCGCGAACGCTTCGTTGACCTCGAACAGATCCACCTGGTCCACCGTCCAGCCGACCTGCTTGAGCAGCTTGTCGATGGCGCTGACCGGGGAGGTGGTGAACCATTCGGGCTGCTGCGAAAAGGTGGTGTGGCCGACGATCTTCGCCAGCGGCTGCAGGCCGCGCCTGGCGGCTTCCTCGGCGGTCAGCAGGACGGTCGCGGCGGCGCCATCGGAAATGCTGGACGAGCTGGCGGCGGTGACCGTGCCGTCCTTCTTGAAGGCCGGCTTGAGGGTCGGAATCTTGGCCAGGTCGGACTTGCCGGGCTGCTCGTCGGTGCCGACTTCAATCTCGCCCTTGCGGGTGGCGACCTTGACCGGAACGATTTCGGCGTCGAAGGCACCGGACTGCTGGGCGGCCTGGGCGCGCTTGACCGATTCGGTCGAATAGGCGTCCTGCTCCTCGCGGGTGAAGCCGTACTTGGCGGCGGTGGCCTCGGCGAACACGCCCATGGCCTGGCCGTCGTACGGATTGGTCAGGCCGTCCCAGGCCATGTGGTCGACTGCCTGGAAGTTGCCGAAGCGGTTGCCGGTGCGCGAGTTCGGGATCAGGTGCGGGGCGTTGGTCATCGACTCCATGCCGCCGGCGACGACGATGCTGGCCGAACCGGCCTTGATCAGATCGTGCCCCAGCATGATCGCCTTCATGCCCGAACCGCAGACCTTGTTGATGGTGGTGCAGCCGACATCGGTCGGCAGGCCAGCGGCCAGCGAGGCCTGGCGGGCGGGGGCCTGGCCCAGGTTGGCGGGCAACACGCAGCCCATGATGACCTCGGAGACATCGGCGGCGGGGACGCCGGCCTGCTCCAGCGCCGCGCGGATGGTCGCCGCGCCCAGGGTCGGGGTCGGCACGCCGGTGAACTGGCCCATGAAGGAACCGATGGCGGTGCGCTTGGCGGCGGCGATGACGATATCGGACATGAAACGGAACCTCGTGTAGGGGTGGCCGGATTATCCCGCTCGCGGTGCGGTGCAGCAATCGGCCATTCGGACAGGGGAGAACCGCCCGGCGGACCGGGCGGCGGTGGAGTGCCTGTTCAGGCGCGGCCGTCGAACAGTTCGCGGCCGATCAGCATGCGCCGGATTTCGTTGGTGCCGGCGCCGATGGCGTAGAGCTTGGCGTCGCGGAGCAGGCGGCCGGTGTCGAACTCGTTGATGTAGCCGTTGCCGCCCAGCGCCTGGATGGCTTCCAGGGTGACCTGCACCGCGGCCTCGGAGGCATGCAGCAGGCAACCGGCCGCGGCGGCGCGCGAACCCGTGCCGGCGTCGTAATCGCGCGCGACCTGGTAGGCGAAGGCGCGGCTGGATTGCAGGGCGGTGTACATGTCGGCGAGCTTGCCCTGCATCAGGCCGAAGGTGCCGATTGGCGAATCGAACTGGCGGCGTTCGCGCACGTAGGGCAGGGTGATGTCCATGGCCGCCTGCATCAGCCCGATCGGGCCGCCGGTCAGCACCAGCCGCTCGGTGTTGAGGCCGCTCATCAGCACGCGCACGCCCTGGTGGACTTCGCCCAGCACGTTTTCCACGGGGATCTCGCAATTCTCGAACACCAGTTCGCAGGTGTTGCTGCCGCGCATGCCCAGCTTGTCCAGCTTCTGCGCGGTGGAAAAACCCTTCATGCCGCGCTCGACGATGAAGGCGGTCATGCACTTGCTGCCCGCCTCCTTGCCGGCGGTGCGCATGTAGACCAGCAGCACGTCAGCTTCCGGTCCATTGGTGATCCACATCTTGTTGCCGTTGGCGACCCAAACGCCGTCGCGCAGTTCCGCGCGGCAGCCCATCGAACCGACCACGTCCGAACCGGCGCCCGGTTCGCTCATCGCCAGCGCGCCCTTCCACTCGCCGGTGCACAGCTTCGGCAGGTACTTGCGGCGCTGGGCGTCGTTGCCGTTGAGGAACAGGTTGGACACGCACAGGTTCGAGTGCGCGCCATAGCTCAAGCCGACCGAACCGGAGGCGCGCGAGATTTCCTCCATCGCCACCAGGTGGGCGAGGTAGCTCATGCCGCTGCCGCCGAAGGCCTCGTCCACGGTCATGCCCAGCAGGCCCATGTCGCCCAGCTTGGGCCACAGGTCCTGCGGAAACACGTTGTCGTGATCGATCTGCGCGGCGCGCGGGGCTATCTCGGCATCCGCGAACCGGCGCACGGCGTCGCGCAGCGCGTCGATGTCCTCGCCAAGTGGAAAAGCAGCGATTGAAACGGGTCGCATTCGGTCCTCCCTCCTATTGCGGCCTGTGGGTATTGGCGATCAACGCTCTCCGCGCAGATGCCCCATGAAGCGTGGTGCGGTCCGGCCCAGCGGCAGCTTGAGCTTGCCGATGGCGGCGATGCGCGCCTCGGCGATGCGGTCGGCGGCGTACTGCGGCGCGAGGTTCTCGCGTTCGGCCAGATCGAAGATCTTGCTGACGGTGTGGTAAATGGTGCGCATCATCCGCATCGCGCGCTCGCGGTTGTAGCCGTCGATTTCCAGTGACACGTTGATGACGCCGCCGGCGTTCACCGCGTAATCCGGCGCGTACAGGATGCCGCGCTTGGCGGCCTCCACGCCGGTGACGTGCGACATCTGGTTGTTGGCGGTGCCGCAGATGACCTTGGCCTTCAGGCGCGGCAGGGTCTCGGCGTTGATCGCGTATTCCAGCGCGCACGGCGAGAACACGTCCACCGGCAGGTCGTAGATTTCGTCCGGCTTGACCGCCTCGGCGCCGTATTCCTCCACCGCGTACTCCACCAGCTTTGGATTGAGATCGGTGACGAACAGCTTGGCGCCGCGTTCCTTCAGCAGTTTGACGAACTCCATGCCGATATGGCCCAGGCCCTGCACGGCGAAGCTGTACTTGCCGATTTCCTCGTTGCCGAACTTGCGGTTGAGGGTGGCCATCAGGCCCTGCAGCGCGCCGTAGGCGGTGAACGGGGCGGGGTCGCCCGAACCACCGTGGACCTGGTGCACGCCGACCACGTATTCGGTCTCGCGGTAGACGTTCTCCATGTCGTTGACGTCGGTGCCCACGTCCTCGGCGGTGATGTAACGACCGCCCAGCGAGTCGACATAACGGCCGAACGAGCGGAACAGCACCTCGGTCTTGTCGGCGGTGCTGTCGCCGATGATCACGGCCTTGCCGCCACCGACGTTGAGCCCGGCCAAGGCGTTCTTGTAGGTCATGGTGCGGCTGAGCCGGAGCGCGTCGGTCAGCGCCGCCTGGCTGTCGCCGTACGGGCGCATGCGCACCCCACCCAGGGCCGGACCCAGGACCGTGCTGTGAACCGCGATGATGGCCTTCAGGCCAGCGTCGGGGTTGTGGCAGAAGACGACCTGCTCATGGCCGGACGTGTCGAGGGTTTCGAAGATCATCTGGGGCTCCGGTGCGGCGTGGGGCCGCGGGCTACGCCGGGTGGCTTTGGCTAACCGCTTGTTCGAAAAACAAAAAAGCGACGTTTCCGGCTCGCCGTGGTCGTCGCAGGCGGGCATTCTAATCCATACGGCCGGCCGGGGGCAGTTTGTGGAAGGGATCCCGTTTTCGTGCCGCTCCCCGGCCAGCTGACAGATGCGAACGACCGTGCTATTTTGCCGGCCATGAATCTGTGCGCCGCCACCAGCAAGGGCACCGCCACCCGCGAGATGATTGTCGAGCGGGCCTATGCCATCGCCTGCCGGCAGGGCTTGGAAGGCCTGTCCATCGGCGAACTGGCGCAGGCCGCGGGCATGTCCAAGAGCGGCGTGTTCGCGCACTTCGGCTCCCGCGAGGATCTGCAGCTCACCTTGCTGGACTGGACCGCGCGCCGCTTCGGCGAGGCGGTGATGGCGCCGGCCCTGCGGCAGCCGCGCGGACAGGCGCGGCTGCGCGCGATCATGGACGGCTGGTTCGCCTGGGTGCGGGCCAATCCCGATGGATGCGTGATTCTCGGCGCCGCCAACGAATACGACGCCCGTCCCGGGATCATGCGCGAGCGCGTGATCGCCTGGCTGACCGAATGGCGCGGCGTGGTCGCCAAGGCCGCGCAGATGTGCATCGACAGCGGCGAGTTCGCCGCCGACACCGATCCGGTGCTGGTGTCGTTCCAGTTGTTCGCCATCACCGAAGGGCTGCACAACGCCCGCCTGTACGACCCCGCCCAGGCCGAAGCCCTGGCCCGGCGGGCGCTCGATCACCTGTTCGCCTCCTACGCCGCCTGATCCGGAGAGTCCCCCATGGCCGCCGTCGTTTCGCCAAGAAAAAGCACGATCGTTCGCAAAAATGTCCGCCTGCTGCCGCTGCGTTCCGCCTTCGCCGTGGGCAGTTGGCTGATGCCGGAAGCCACGCTCCAGCGCGCCTTCCGCCTGTTCGGCACGCCGATGCCCGGTGGACGCGAGCGCGCCCGCCGCAGCGATACCTGGGGCGCCAGCGTCCACACCTTCGCGCACGGCCGCGAACGGCTCGCCTGGTATGCCTGGGGGGACCTCCAGCGCCAGCCAATCGCACTGCTGGCGCATGGCTGGTCGGGCTATGGGCTGCAACTGTTGCCGTGGGTGGAACCGCTGCGCCAGGCCGGCTACGCGGTGGTGGCACTGGACCAGATCGCACATGGTCGCAGCAGCGGGTACCGGGCGACCCTGCCGATGTTCGCCGACGTCCTGCACCGTTTCGCCGAACGCTTCGGCGGCGTGCAGGCGCTGGTCGCGCATTCCCTCGGCGGGGCCGCCGCGATGATCGCGCTCTCGCGCGGGCTGAAGGCGGAACGCGCGGTCCTGATCGCGCCGGCCGCCGATCCCATCGCCGCGGCGCAGCGCTTCGGTGGCTTCGTCGGTCTCGCCGCGCATCTTTCGGCTCGCCTGTTCGACGAATTCGAGTCGCTGACCGGCATGGCGGTGGAGGGATTCCAGGCGCACCTCAATGCGCCCCGAATCGCCAGTCCCGCACTGATCGTCCATGACCTGGAAGACCGCGAAGTGCCTTGGTCGGAAGGCGAGCGCTATGCGCGCTACTGGCCGGAAGCGCGGCTGCTGAGCACCACCGGGCTCGGACACAACCGCATCCTCACCGACCCCGGCGTCATTGCCGCGGCGATGTCCTACCTGGACGGACGCGCGGTGGGGCAGCGCGTCGTGTCCACGCCGGACCTGCCTTACGGATTCGCCTGAACAGGCGTTCGACCCGCTCTGCGTCGCCGCGCCAGACGGCGGCGTAGGGTGCTTCGACCCAAGGCGCCATGGGGCCGAACTCCGCCGCGCGCTACAATTCCGCCTCTAATGCATGCAATACGCGAGTGAGGGCGCGAATGAGCACACCGGCTTCCCAACTTCCTGCAGCACGCGCGGATGCATCACCGCTGCGTTTCGTTACCGCGGCCAGCCTGTTCGACGGCCACGATGCAGCGATCAACATCATGCGCCGCCTGATCCAGGGACAGGGCGCCGAAGTAATCCACCTGGGCCACAACCGCAGCGTCGAGGACGTGGTGCGCGCCGCGTTGCAGGAGGATGCCGACGGCATCGCCCTGTCCAGCTACCAGGGCGGCCACGTCGAGTACTTCAAGTACATGGTCGACATGCTCAAGGAGCGCGGCGCCAGCCACATCCGCGTGTTCGGCGGCGGCGGTGGCACCATCACCCCCGAGGAAATCGCCGAACTGCAGGCCTACGGCGTCGAACGCATCTACCACCCCAACGACGGCATGAAGATGGGGCTGGTGGAGATGATCGAGGATGTGGTCGCGCGCGCCGAAGGCGCGCGGGAATCGGAAATCGGGAATCGGGAATCGCAGAAAGCGCAGGCCGAAGGCGCCGAGAACGAGGCCGCGGTCGGCCGGATGCTCAGTGCCATCGAAGACGGAGAATTTTCGGAGGCCGAACTGGACAAGCTGCGCAAGCAGTGGGCGGCGGGCCGCGCTTCCGATTCCCCATTCTCCAATCCCCATTCCCTCCGGCGCGCAGCGCCGGTAATAGGCATCACTGGCACCGGCGGCGCCGGCAAGTCATCGGTGACCGACGAACTGATGAACCGGTTCCTGTCCAGCTTCCCGCAGATGCGGATGGCGGTGATTTCGGTCGATCCGACCCGCCGCCGCACCGGTGGCGCGCTGCTGGGCGATCGCATCCGCATGAACTCGCTGCGCAGCGAACGCATCTACATGCGTTCGATGGCGACCCGCCGGCAGAACGTGGCGACCAACGCGGTGCTGAAGGATTGCATCGCCTACCTGAAGTCGCTGGGTTTCGATCTGATCATCGTCGAGACGGCCGGCATCGGCCAGAGCGATTCGGAAATCGTCGATCTGGTCGATTTCCCGATGTACGTGATGACCAGCGACTACGGCGCGGCCAGCCAGCTGGAGAAGATCGACATGCTCGACTTCGCCGAACTGGTGGTGCTGAACAAGTACGACAAACGCGGCGCCGAGGACGCGCTGCGCGACGTGCGCAAGCAGTGGAAGCGCAACCGGGTGGCGTTCCAGACGCCCGATGCGGAAGTGCCGGTGTATCCGACCATCGCCAGCCAGTTCAACGATCCCGGCATCAGCTGGATGTTCGCCAACCTGTGCCGCCTTCTGCGCGGGAAGTTGCACCTGCCGGCGGAGAAATGGACGCCGGATATCGACACCGAATTGAAGGAGCCGCGCGCGACCGTGCTGATTCCCGGTGCGCGCGTGCGCTATCTGGCCGAGATCGCAGAGCAGGGCCGCGGCATCAACCGTCGCATCGAGAGCGAGGCCGAAACCGCCAGCCGCGCACAGTCGTACTGGCAGTCGCTGCGCGATCTTGACGACCCGGCACTCCCCAAGGCGCTGGATCTGTATGCCGCCGAAGATCTCCTTCCCCCGCTTGCGGGGGAAGGTGCCCGAAGGGCGGATGGGGGCAGGACGGGTGACACCGACCCCCACTCCAACCCTCCCCCGCGGGCGGGGGAGGGGGCAGGTCAAGTCGACCGCTCCCTGCTGACCCTGCGTCAGCGCTACCAGGACGCCGTGCAGTCACTGTCCAGCGACGCGCTGAAGCTGCTGCGCGAGTGGCCGGCGCGCCTGAAGGCGGCGACCGACGAGGTCAACGAGTACGAGGTGCGCGGCAAGACCATCCGCATCGAGAACTACCGCGAGTCGCTCAGCCACCAGAAGATCCCCAAGATCGCCGCGCCGAAGTACCGCGGCTGGGGCGAACTGCTGACCTTCCTGCAGAAGGAAAACCTGCCGGGCAGCTATCCGTACACCGGCGGCGTGTATCCGTACCGCCGCACCGGCGAGGATCCGATCCGCATGTTCGCCGGCGAAGGCACGCCGGAGCGGACCAACCGCCGCTTCCACTACCTGAGCCTGGGCCAGCCGGCCGCGCGCCTGTCCACCGCTTTCGACAGCGTCACGCTGTACGGCGAGGATCCGGCGCCGCGTCCAGACATCTACGGCAAGATCGGCAACTCCGGCGTCAACATCCCCACGCTGGACGACATGAAGAAGCTGTACTCCGGCTTCGACCTGTGCGCGCCGACCACCTCGGTGTCGATGACCATCAACGGCCCGGCGCCGATCATCCTGGCGATGTTCATGAACACCGCCATCGACCAGCAGGTGGAGAAGTACCTGAAGGCCGACGCCGGCCGCTGGGCGGCCGCGCAGAAGAAGCTGGACGAACTGTTCGCGGGCCGCGAGCGTCCGCGCTATTCCGGCGAACTGCCTGCCGGCAACGACGGACTCGGCCTGGGCCTGCTGGGCGTGACCGGCGATCAACTGGTGGACGCGGACACCTACGCGCGGATCAAGGCCGAGACCCTGAAGACCGTGCGCGGCACCGTGCAGGCCGACATCCTCAAGGAGGACCAGGCGCAGAATACCTGCATCTTCAGCACCGAGTTCGCCCTGCGCATGATGGGCGACATCCAGCAGTACTTCGTCGACAACGGCGTGCGCAACTTCTACTCGGTGTCGATTTCCGGCTACCACATCGCCGAGGCGGGAGCGAACCCGATCTCGCAGCTGGCCTTCACCCTGTCCAACGGCTTCACCATCGTCGAGTACTACCTGGCGCGCGGGATGAAGATCGACGACTTCGCGCCCAACCTGTCGTTCTTCTTCAGCAACGGCATGGATCCGGAGTACACCGTGATTGGCCGCGTCGCGCGGCGCATCTGGGCACGCGCGATGCGCGAGCGCTATGGCGCCAACGAACGCAGCCAGATGATGAAGTACCACATCCAGACCTCGGGCCGTTCGCTGCATGCCCAGGAAATCCAGTTCAACGACATCCGTACCACGCTGCAGGCGCTGTACGCGCTGTTCGACAACTGCAACAGCCTGCACACCAATGCGTACGACGAGGCGATCACCACGCCGACCGAGGAAAGCGTGCGCCGCGCGGTCGCGATCCAGATGATCATCAACAAGGAACTGGGCCTCAACTTCAACGAGAACCCGTGGCAGGGCAGCTTTGCGGTCGAATACCTGACCGACATCGTCGAGGAAGCGGTCTACAAGGAGTTCGAGGCGATCAGCGAGCGCGGCGGCGTGCTCGGCGCGATGGACACCATGTACCAGCGCGGCAAGATCCAGGAAGAGTCGTTGTACTACGAGCACAAGAAGCACGACGGCAGCCTGCCGCTGGTGGGCGTCAATACCTTCCTGCCGAAGGAACACGGCGGCGAGATCGCCACCGAGATCGAGCTGATCCGTTCGACCGAGGAAGAGAAGGGCCAGCAGATCACCAACGTGCGCGCCTGGCAGTCCTCGCGCAACGGCCTGGCGCCGGAAGGCGAGACTGACCACGCCCATTCCACCGCGCTGGAGGAACATGCCGAAGCCGAGCCACACGACGGCCACGGCCTGGCCTACCTGCAGAAGGCGGCACGGGACCGCCGCAACGTGTTCGTGGCGTTGGTGGACGCGGTCAAGACCCACAGCCTGGGCCAGATCAGCCATGCCTTGTATGACGTGGGCGGGGAGTACCGTCGCAACATGTGAGGGCGGAAGGCCGCCGCCGAGCGGCCTTCCAGACGCTCCTGCGATGGGCGATGAAATCCGATGACGCCCGGCGGGCGTGTTTGCCGGTAGAGGAAATGCAGGCCAGTGGTGGCCTGCACCACCCCTATCGAGGAGACACCCCATGCGCAAGTTCATCATCCACTCCACCTCCGTTGCCGGCCTGTTGCTGCTGGCCGGCGCCGCCCTGGCCGGCGGTCCGATCAATCCGCCGCCCGCTTCCTGCGCGGTGGATGAGGTCTACAAGTGCGAAACCATCGGCGGCCAGAAGTACTGCAAATGCGCCAAGCGCGATCTGTCGGCGGCGCCGCAGCGCAATGACGAGCCGCGCCGGCTGAAGGGCAAGCCGCAGCACCTGGTCAATCATGGCGCCGGTGCGACCGGGCAGACCCCGGCGGCGCCGCAGCGGGAACCGCGCAAGTCCGATCAGCGTTGACAGTCGGGCGGGAGAGGGCGCATACGCGCCCTCAGTCCCGCCGATGCGTCGCCGATTGCTGTCCGGGCGATGCGGGGCTGCTACATCATCAGGCAGTCGAGCCCGTCCAGCGTGATGTGGATGAGCAGGCCGACACCGAACCAGCGGGTCCGGCGCGGTATCGTCAGCGCACCGTAGAACGGCATCGCCGGCCAGGTATGCAGCGGGTGGAAACCCAGGCTGCAACGTCCGGGTGCGTAGATCGGATCGGCCAGCAGGTGGTCCAGATCGATGATCCAGCCGGCCAGCATCCAGGCGGCGGCGCGTTTCCATTCCTTTGGCCAGAACAGGCGCGCGGTGGCGACGGGCACCAGCACGTGCAGCAGCAGGTGGATGGCCGGACGCAGTTCGATGTCGGACAAGGGCGTCTCCGGCACCCTCAGCGCCGCGTCGCCAGCCAGCGATCCAACTGGTTGGCGAACGCCTGCCGATCGCGGGCATTGAAGGCCGCCGGTCCGCCGGTCTGGACGCCGGCGCCGCGCAGTTCATCCATGAAGTTCCGCATGGACAGCCGTTCGGCGATGTTATCGGCGGTGTAGCGATCACCGCGCGGGTTGATGGCCTGTGCGCCGTTGGCCAGCACCCGCGCCGCCAGCGGGATGTCCTGGGTCACCACCAGATCGCCGGCCCGCGCGCGTTCGGCGATGGCATCATCGGCCACGTCGAAGCCTCCCTGCACCTGCAGCGCGCGGATGTGGCGGGAGGGGGGCGTGCGCAGCCACTGGTTGGCGACCAGGGTGACCTGGACCTGTGCGCGTTCGGCCGCGCGGAACAGGATTTCCTTGACCGGCCCGGGGCAGGCGTCGGCATCCACCCAGATCTGCGGGGCGGGAGCGGGGGAATCGTCCATCAGGGAGGTGTCACGTGCGGCATGTCACGGACGGCACGGGACGTGAAAGCAGGCGGAAGATGCAGGTGGGAATCAGGGAATCTAGTCACGGGCGGGGAATGGGCCGGAATGGGCGGGGAAATGGGGGGGGCGGGCCACACACGATAGCCGTTTCCGCCAGGTCGAGCCCGCTGGCACTGGCAACCGGGGCTTTACGCAATGTGTGGAAGGGTGTCGATTTCCGGCGGCCCGGTTCGTCGCTTGGATACACGCCCATTCCGCAGGAGCCAACGCATGTCCCTCGTGAAACCCATCACCCCGCATCTCTGGTTCGATACCCAGGCCCGGGAGGCCTCCGAATTCTACTGTTCGCTGTTTCCCGATTCGCAGGTCGATTCCATCGTCCGGTTGCGCGACACGCCCTCCGGCGACTGCGACGTGGTGTCGTTCACGCTGGCCGGCCAGCCGTTCATGGCGATCAGCGCCGGGCCCGTGTTCACCTTCAATCCCTCGATCTCTTTCCTGGTCCATTTCGACCCCGCGCGCGACGAGGATGCACGCGAGCAACTGGATGCGATGTGGGCGAAGCTAATCGATGGCGGACAGGCGCTGATGCCGCTGGATGCGTATCCCTTCAGCGAGCGCTACGGCTGGGTGCAGGACCGCTACGGCCTGTCCTGGCAACTGATGCTCAACTCGCCGGGCACACCGCCGCGGCCGCGCATCGTGCCGGTGCTGATGTTCACCGGTGAGGTGTACGGCAAGGCCGAGGAGGCGGCGGAATTCTACCGTTCGGTATTCGACGATTCCGAAGCCGGGCACATGGCCCGCTACGCGGAAGACACCGCCAGCGATCGCGCCGGCACGGTCATGTTCTCGGACTTCCGCCTGGGCAATACCTGGATGGCGGCGATGGACAGTGGCCATCCACACGGCTTCGCCTTCAACGAGGCCATCTCCTTCCTGGTGACCTGCCGCGATCAGGCCGAAATCGATCGCTATTGGACGCAGCTGTCGTCGGTGCCGGAGTCCGAGCAGTGCGGCTGGTGCAAGGACCGCTTCGGGCTGTCCTGGCAGATTTCGCCGCAAGTGCTGGATGAGTTGATGACCTCGGGCGACGAGGCGCTGGTGGGACGGATCACGCACGCCTTCCTGGACATGCACAAGCTCGATGTCGCGAAGATTGAAGCCGCGGCGCGGGAGAAATAGCCCGCGGCAAGTAAAACGGGGCGGTCCAGGACCGCCCCGAGCCTGTTGCGCAGCGCGCCTAGGGACGTTTCCTGTAGGTAATCTCCATCATCTTGGCCTCCTTGCCGTCCGGGCCCGGCGCATACATCTCGAACACCTCTGTGCTCTTGTCTGACCAGCGTGTGGTCATGCGCGAGGTCACCGGCTTCTTGCTGACCGGGTCGTGATAGGTACCGGTGTAGGTGCAGGCCATGCTGGCATCGCAGGTGCCTTCGCTGACCATCAGCCCGGTGCTCATGCTGTCGTTCCAGGTCGACCAGTGCTTGCCGGTGACGTTGTCGAACCCATGCAGCCCCTGGCCGGTGAACGGCTGGCCCATCATCTGCGAGTTCACTTCCTCGACCAGCACGCGGTCGCCGAGGATCATCTTGCGGGTCGCGGTACCCGTATCGGTGGTGGGCGGGGTGTCGGGGGCGTGCCAGCTCTTGATGGTCAAATCGTAGTTGCCGGCCAGCGACGCCAGCTTGCGGTGCTCGGCGCCGGGCGTGCCGGCCTTCTGGAAGGCTTCCATCATCGCCTTCATTTCGGGCGTCATGGACGGTGCCTTGTTGTCCTGCGCCTCGGCCGAGGCGACCGGTAGCAGGCAGGCGAGGGCAAGGGGGAGAACGGAACTGCACTTCATGGCAGGACCTCCGGGGACATGGCCAGGTTGCGGTGGGCATGGGGGTGCGCCGTATTTGCACCAGTCCGCGCTCAGCCCGCGTGAAGGAATCCCGCCGCCGGTCGGGCAGGACCCGGCCACTGGCCCCGTCGACGAAACCGGACCCGCCTCGGCACCCCTGTTAAAGTGCTGTTCTTTTCCGCTTCCGCCCGTCGCATCCGCATGAACACGACCGACCGCTTCCATCCCATTGGCACCCCCGGCCTGCCTTGGGGCGCCGCCGAGAAAGCCGAGTGGCGTGCCCGCCAGACCGTCCAGCGCAGCTACGCCGCCGACGTGCTGACGGTCATCGAGCGCTTGCGCGCGCGGTTCGACGTGGAACAGTACGGTGAGCTGGACTACGGCGCGGACGGCCGCTACCCGCTGTTCGCCGTGCGCAGCCGCGACTGGAATCCGGCGCTGCCGATCATGCTGGTGACCGGCGGTGTGCATGGTTACGAGACCAGCGGCGTGCACGGCGCACTGCAGTTCCTCGAACAGCGTGCGGCGGACTATGCCGGCCGGGCCAACCTGCTGGTGACGCCGTGCATCAGTCCGTGGGGCTACGAGCGCGTCCATCGCTGGAACGCCGACGCGCTGGATCCGAACCGCTCCTTCCGGGAAAACAGCCCGGCGCAGGAATCGGCCGCGTTGATCCGGCTGGTCGCGCCGATCCGCGATCTGGCGCGGATGCATATCGATCTGCACGAGACCACCGATACCGACGAGAGCGAGTTCCGCCCGGCCCTGGCGGCGCGCGACGGCAAGCCGTTCGAGCCGGGCGAGATTCCCGACGGGTTCTACCTGGTCGACGACAGCGAGAACCCGCAGCCCGATTTCCAGCGCGCGGTGATCGCGGCGGTGGAGCAGGTCACCCACATCGCGCCCGCCGACGCCAGCGGCGAGATCATTGGCTCACCGGTGGTAGCCCCCGGCGTCATCGAGTACGCGTTCAAGCCGCTGGGCCTGTGTGCCGGCGTGACCAACGCGCGCTACACCACCACCACCGAGGTCTACCCGGACAGCCCCAAGGCGACTCCCGCGCAATGCAACGACGCCCAGGTGGCGGCGGTGTGCGCGGCCATCGACTATGCGCTGGCGCATGCTTGAAGGTTTCGGCGTCAGGCCCCATTTCGCTCCGTGAAAGGCATTCGGGGACGGCAGGTGTAACCTCCGTCCGGTGATAGGCGTGAGGACAGGACCATGGCAACCGGTTGGGCCGGCGACGGCGCCGTACAGGATCAGATCGACGCGACCGTGAAGGACGCGATTGCGCGCGCGCGTCGCAATCTGCCGACCGGTCCCAGCCTCACCCATTGCGAAGAATGCGACGCGCCGATTCCGCCCGCGCGGCAGAAGGCCGTGCCCGGCGTGCGCCTGTGCGTGGCCTGCCAGGAGGCGGCCGATCGGGAGCAGGATCAGACGCAGATGTACAACCGGCGCGGGAGCAAGGACAGCCAGTTGCGTTGAAGTACGCAGCCAGACGTCAGGACGGAGCGCATCAACGCGCAGAGGTGTCCGGCGCCTCGTCCCCATCATCCTCGTCTTCCGGACCGACCCACCAGTTCCAGCCTTCCTGATGCTCGGGAACCGGGCATTCACGTGCTTCGATGGCAGCGACCGAGCGGCCGGATCCCTGCGCCATCCAGCCCCGCAGCAGCGTTTCGACCGAATGACGGCTCTGGGCGGCGATACCGAGACTGCGCTCGAGCTGCCAATCGTCGCTGGTGTCGTCCTGTTCGGAATGGAGATGGGGAGTCCCATAGCTGCAACGCATGCAGTAGTTGCGGATGCTGCTGGTCCAGTCTTCCGTGTAACCGATACCGGGGGCGGCCGCTTCAAGCAGTGCCATCACATCGTCCGGTCCCGGACTGGAAACGAACACCACGAAAGTCTGGAACTCGGAAACAACCAGCCGTTCGAGTTCGTTGAACACCGGTACGTCCCGCTCTCCGTCGAAACGACGACCGGTTGCCGCGCCATCATGGAGCACGATATCGCCGAAGCGATGTCCGCTTTCGGGCAGTGGGACGTTGAGCAGCCGGGCGCGGACCGGGTCGATACGTTGCACGAATACCGTTTCACCTGCATCCCAGGGGTTCAGGCGGACCACTGCCACCCCATGATTGCCTTCAATGGGGCCGTCGCCCTCCTGAACGCGGACACCGCAGGCCGCCCACAGGCGGCGGGCCTGTGTCCATTCGCCCAGCGCGGTGGCGGCGATGGCGGCGTTCCAATGCTCCGCCTCGTCCATCTCGTCGGATAACTCGATCGCGCGCAGGTTGTGGTGCAGCGATACCGGCCAGTCCATCAGGTACTTGTGTGCGAGGCCGCGCATGTAGTGGTAGTGGGAGCGATCAGGGCAGTGCATGAGCAAGCGCTCGAATGCGGACGAGGCTTCACGCAGATCCCCACGGTGCATGGCGTCGTATGCCCGCGCATGCAGGGTGGCGAGTGTTTCCTGGGAAGTTTCGGTCATTTCCGCCGCGATGTGGAATGTCCATTGCATTATGCATGTCGACAACCCGGACGGATTGCATCCTGGGGACGTCACGACGATCATCTCCTGACTGGATGATCATGGCGCATCCGGACGAGATTCAGGAATCGAGAGGATTGGGAGACCGTGGCAAGTAATCAGGGTGATCTTTTCGGCGATCCATTACCGCCATTGCATCGCCTGTTCTTCGCACTCCTGCCATCAGCGTCGGAGCGCGCGCAAGTCGCGGGCATGGCCGACGCATTGCGCGCCAGCCACCCGCATACGCGGTGGGTAAATCCGGAACGCTACCATCTGACCCTTCACTACCTGGGCGAGAGCAGCGGTCCCCGGGAAGATTGGATGGCACGGGCGCGGGAAGCCGCGGAAGGGTTCAATGGCGAGGCATTCCATCTGCAACTGGATCATCTCCTCCCGCTGGGCAATCCGCGGCGGCCGGCGCTCACGCTGGCGGCCTCGTCTTCCCCGGCGGAGTTGATCGGTTTCTGGCGTGGCCTGCAGGAGCGCCTGATCCGGGCCGGCTTCAAGGATCACGTCGGCAGGAGCTTCATGCCGCACCTGACCCTGGGCTACAGCGAGCCGCAGCCCGAAACGCCGGCGGTCGCGCCGATTGACCTGGCTCCCACCGGATTCGTGCTGGTCCAGAGTATCGAGGGGCGGGCGGATTACAGCTTTCTTGGCCACTGGCGTCTCGGCACAGGCTGAATCCCTAACGCTTCAGCGCGGCTGCGGACCGAAGATACTCGGTTCACGCGGCCGCCGCAGTCGCTCCAGCTTGGCTTGGTACTGGGCGCGTGTCGCCCCCTCGCTCAACTCTTGGGCACGGGCGAGGGCATGGCCCGCGCGCCGCGCCTTGCCCAGATGCAGGTACGCCCGCGCCAACCCTAGATAGAACCTGTGTTCGCTGCCGAACAGCCGGATCGCGCGCTGGTAATAACTGATCGCGCCCTCGTAGTCGCCCGAACGCTCGTGTTGGAGGGCGAGCAGGAACTGATCGAATGGATCGTGCGCACGGACCCGCTCCAACCGCCGCTGCAGCGGCTTGGCCTCGGCAATGCGGCCGCTGCGGTTGTAGAACGTCACCAGGTTGAATAGCGCGGACGAATAGTTCTCGTTCAATGTCAGGGCGTGCAGGTAGGCGCGTTCGGCGCCCGCCGAGTCACCCCGCCGGAGCGCCGCCACGCCGGTGTTGTTCCAGAACGCCGGGTATCCGGGGCTGAGCGCACGGGCGCGGGCAAGGTATGCCTGCGCGCTGGCGGCATGGCCGGCGCTCAGGAGATCCACCGCGCGGTTGTTGTAGAACATCGCGAACAGGTGTGTGTCGGGAATCGCCTCGGGCTGCTGTCGCGCGATGACCTGATCCCAGGCCACGTCCACGCTGAAGCGTTGGCGCCCGATGCGGATGCCGGCATTGACATGGTTGTTGCGATAGACGGTGTTGCCCTCCTGGTACCAGGTCAGCACGTCCTCGATTTCCTGCGCGTAGGCCTGCAGTCCGTCCGCGCGCGCCAGTGCCACCACCATCAGGGTGAAGCTCAGGCAGTTCGCGCGCCCGGTCTGGTACGTCTGGCGGACGGTGTAGTTGGCACCGTTCTGGTACTGCAAACCCAGGCCGCCTTCCTTCGAGAACAGGAAATCGACCAGCCGGTTGAGTCGCGCGGAGGATTGGGCGTCGCCCGCCTGTGCCATCCATTGCCGGAACCGGTCCTGCAGTTCCGGGGGCACGGCCATGATTTCTTCGACCGTGGGCAGGTCGGAAGGAACCTGCGCATCCGGCAGCGGCGGCTGCGGCGAAAGCGCCAGGGCGGCGGCGAGCAACCACGTGGCCATACGCGTACCTCCACGTCTTCGGCCAAACTCCGGTCGCCGCCAGTCTATTCCTTTCCGGGCCGGGTGGAGTGAAAACGATGGGCGGGAAAGACAAGACGGAAGCGGGGATTACAAGACCTCCCGGACGTGGATCGTGGCAAGCTGCGCGGATGAAAATCGAAGCCGCCACCAACGCCGATCTGCCTCGCCTGCTCGAAGTCTGGGAATCCGCCGTCCGCGCCACCCACCACTTCCTGGAGGAGGCCGACATTCAGATGTTCCGGCCGCTGGTGCGTGACGGCTATCTCCCTTCCGCCGAGCGTCTGGCGGTGGCGCGGGCCGCCGACGGCCTGCCGTGCGGATTCGTCGGCGTGGAGGCTGGCAAGGTGGAGATGCTGTTCGTCGATCCGGTCCATCACGGGACCGGGGCCGGCAAGGCGTTGCTCCGGCATGCGATTGAAAGCTGGGGCGCGAGCCGGGTGGACGTGAACGAACAGAACCCGGGGGCGGTGGGTTTTTACCTGCACATGGGCTTCGAGCTGGAATCGCGGTCCGAGCGGGACGGACTGGGCAAACCGTTCCCGCTGTTGCACCTGAGGCTGTCCGAAGGCGCCCCGATGGCGCGGCGGCAGGCGCCATGAACGAAACCCAGTGGCTGGTTGTTCCCTGTCCGGACTGCGGGGCGATGAACCGGCTGCCGCCGGAACGGCTCGGCCAGTCGCCCGGTTGCGGGCGCTGCCACCAGCCGCTGTTCCGCGGACGGCCGCTGGCGCTGACCACCGGCGATTTCGACCGCCACGCGCTGCGCAGCGAGCTCCCGCTGCTGGTGGACTTCTGGGCGCCGTGGTGCGGCCCATGCCTGGCGATGGCGCCGCAGTTCGAGGCCGCGGCGCAAGTGCTCGAGCCGGAGATGCGCCTGGCCAAGGTGGACACCGAAGCGGAGACCGCGCTGGCCGCCCGCTACGGCATCCGCGGCATTCCGACCCTGGTCCTGATTCGCGCGGGGCGAGAACTGGGCCGTCAGTCCGGGGCGCTTTCGCGCGATCAGATCGTGGCGTGGGCCCGCCGCGTACTGGCCGGGGCCTGATCCGCGTCCGCCATGACTTCAGTCGGATACCGCTGGTCCGGACGGGCGTGCCACTATCGGCGGTTGTCGTGGCGCTCGCCACGCCCCGAACGGAGCCGAGACGCTGATGAAGTCCTCCCGCCTGATGCTTGCCCTGTCCCTGAGCCTGTCCGCGTCCGCCCTGGCCCAGCAGCCCGACATCACCGACCTGACCCGTGACTCCGGGGTGCCGCGCGCGCCTGAACAGGAGGCGGTCGTGTTCGAGCATGCGGACCTGAGCTTCAAGGTCGTGCCGGCGGAAAAGGCCATCCAGGGCGACGCCCGGCTGACCTTCCGGGCCAGGTCGCCGATCCAGCGGGTCGTCCTGGACCTGGACCGCAACCTGGCCATCAGCCGGGTCGAGGCCGACGGCGCCGTCCTGCCGGCCAGCGCCTGGCGCAACCCGGAAGGGCGGATGACCATCGATCTGCCCGCGCCGGTGGCGGCGGAGCGGCAGGTGAAGGTCCGCATCGTCTACGGCGGCAAGCCGCACGTGGCCAAGCGCGCGCCCTGGGACGGCGGCTTTGTCTGGGCGACCGCCCCGACCGGTGAACCCTGGGTCGCCTCGGCGGTGCAGGGCGAGGGCTGCGACCTGTTCTGGCCCTGCATCGATCACCCGCAAGGCGAGCCGCTGGTCGTGGACCAGCACATTACCGTGCCGGCGCCGCTGGTCGCGGCCGGCAACGGCATCGCCCTGGGCATGCAGGAAAAGGACGGCTGGCGCACCTACCACTGGCGCGCACGCGACCCCAACACCTATGCCATCGCCCTGAACATCGGTCCCTACGAGGAGATGAAGGGCGAATACCGCAGCCGCTTCGGCAACACCATTCCGCTGCACTTCTGGTACCTGAAGGGGCGCGAGGAAAAGGCGCGCGGCCTGTTCGCCGAGTTCCCGCAGGTGCTGGACTTCTTCGAGCGCAACATCGGCCCGTATCCGTTCGGCGACGAGAAGATGGGCGTGGTCGAAACCCCGCACCTGGGCATGGAACACCAGACCATCAATGCCTACGGCAACGACTACAAGAAAGACAAGTACGGCTACGACTGGCTGTTGCAGCACGAGTTCGCCCACGAGTGGTTCGGCAACCAGCTGACCAACGTGGACTGGGACGACATGTGGCTGCACGAGGGCTTCGGCAGCTACATGCAGCCGCTCTACCTGCAGTACCTGCGCGGCGAGATGGAGTACCACGCCGCGCTGCTGGATCAGCGCGCCGGGCTGGTCAACAAGTATCCCATCGTGTCCGGCAAGAGCCAGACCGAGAAGACCGTCTACGACCGCGAACACGGCCCCGGCCTGGACATCTACTACAAGGGCTCGCTGATGCTGCACATGCTGCGCGGGCTGATCGGCGACAAGGCCTTCTTCGCCAGCATCCGCCAGGCGGTGTATGGCACCGACACGCCGCAGCCGGGCAATTTCAAGCCGCGCTACGTCTCCACCCGCGACTACATCGATATCGTCCGCAAGGTGACCGGCCGCGACTATGGCTGGTTCTTCGACGTCTACCTCTACCGCGCCGCGCTGCCGGAACTGGTCGTCGAACGCGACGCCAGCGGCCTGGACCTGCGCTGGAAAACCCCGGACGACCTGCCATTCCCGGTGCCGGTGGAGGTCCGCGTCGGCGGGGTCGACGGCAAGGTCCAGACCGTGGCCATGGCCAACGGCCGGGGCCGGTTGGCGCTGGCCGAAGGGGAGACCTATACCCTGGACCCGGCTTCGCGCCTGCTGCGGGCGTTGCCGCATATCGTGGAGTACCAGCAGGACGCCGCGGCCCGGCGCAAGGCGGCGGAGGAGGCGGCCAAGGAAAAGGCACGCTGAGGGGAGCGGAAGCCGGCGGCCGTCTCGATGCTGTCACGGCATTTTTTTGCATTGCGGCGGCTGGACCGTTAGATTTCGCTCTTTGAAACCTTCGGCGGCGCGATGGACGTGCGGGGAAGCCTGGTCTGCGTGGGAACGGGGATGATGCTGGGGGCCCATATCTGCCCCCGCGCACGCGGCCACATTGAACAGGCGGACGTGGTCTTTCTTGCCGTTTCCGATCCCCTCGTCGAGTTGTGGGTGCAGGGGATGAATGCCGATGTCCGCAGCCTGCAACCGCTGTATGCGGAGGGCAAGTCACGTCGCGATACCTATGGGGAAATGGTGGAATCGATGCTGGTGGAAGTCCGCGCCGGAAAGCACGTCTGCGGTGCGTTCTACGGCCATCCCGGCGTATTCGCGCTGGCGCCGCATCTGGCGATAGAGCGGGCCCGCGAGGAAGGATTCGAAGCGAGCATGGAGCCCGGCGTTTCGGCGGAAGACTGTCTCTATGCCGACCTGGGCATCGATCCGGGCACCTATGGCTGCCAGCATTACGAAGCCAGCCAGTTCATGCTCTACCAGCGGCGCATCGATCCCTCCGCATATCTGATCCTCTGGCAGGTCGGCCTGGCTGGCGACCGAAGCCTGCGGCGATTCAGTACCTCGTCCGCCGAACGGCAGTTGCTGGTCGACCTGCTGGCGCAGGATTATCCGTTGGATCATCCGGTGATCGCCTATGAAGCGGCTACCTTGCCGATCACGCAACCGCGCCAGGAGCGGTTCCCGCTGTCGGCCTTGCCGACGATGGAATTGAACCTGCAAACCACTCTGGTCGTGCCTCCGGCATGCCCGATGCAGCCCAACCAGGATTTGCGCCAAAAGCTCGAATTGCTGGGAACCGTGGCCAACCGCGCCGCGGCTTCCTTCCACCACCAACCGCAGAGGACGCATCATGTCAAACGCAATACGTTTTCTTGAATCACTGGGGCAGAACCCGGCACTGTCGCGCTTGTCGGCCGAACAGCTGCAGGAAATGATCGATTCGCTCGAGTTGAGCGGCAACGAAAGCGACGCCCTGCGCCGCCAGGACGCGGCCGCGCTAGCCGACGCGCTGGAAAAGCGCGCCCCGTTGTACTGCATCCTCTGGGAGCCTGGCCAGGAGCCGAGTCCGCTGGATACCCCGGACGACACGGAACCGCTGCGCGATCCGACTCCGGATGGCGACGCGCCGGAAGAGGAATAAGGTCGGCACGGTGGGCGGGCGCGCGACGATCCGAAGCATCCTGCAATGCGGGGTGCTGTCGTTCGCCTTGTGCCTGCCCGTTCTGGCCATGGCGGCGGCGTCTCCCGGGCTGGAGACGCTGCTGCAGCAGGCCGAGGAGGCGCGGAGTTCGGATCCGCATCGCTTCCAGCGGCTGCTGGGTGAGCTTGAACAGCACATCGATCGCGCCGACAAGGCCCAGCGGGAACAAATCGAGTATCTGCGCGCCTACGGCTTCAGCTTTCGCGGACACTATGACGAGGCCATACGGCACGCACGCGCGCTGATGGCATCCTCGACCAATCCCGAGATCCAGTTCCGTGCGGGCGCGCTGATAGTCAACACCCACGCCCTGCGCCGCCAGTTCACGGACGGGTTGCGCCAGTTGGAGCAGACCCTGACCTTGGTGGACAAGATCCAATCGGCCAAGTTGCGTCATCACGGCCTGGGCGTGGCGTCTTATCTCTACAACCAGGTCGGCCAGTACCGCCTGGGCCTGCGCTACGCGGATCGGATCCTGGAAGAGGAGCCGGACGCGCGCACTTTGTGTTTCGCCAACCAGGCCCGGTTCGATTCACTCTACAACCTGGGTGAACTGCCTTCCGATGACGACGTCGTCGTCGAAGCGATCAACCAGTGCGACGCGTCCCACGAGACGGTCACCGCCAATGGAATCCGGCTGATCCTCGCCAAGAAATGGGCGGAATCCAACCGCCGCAAGCAGGCCATTGCCCTGATGGACGGGCACCTGAAGGAAATCGAGGAAACCGGCTATACCCACCTGATAGCGCAGGTCAAGGCATTCCTGGCCGAACTGCTGCTGGACGCGGGGGAATACGCCGCGGCGGAAACCTATGCGAACGAGAGCCTGGCCCAGAATACGCCGGGCAGCACGTCGTCGCTGGCCAGCGCCTACAAGACCATGTACCAGATTGCCGAGGCTCGCAAGGATTCGGAGACGGCGCTGGTCTATTACCGACGTTATGCCGAAGCCGATCGGGCCTATCTGAACGAAGTCAAGGCGCGCGAGCTCGCGTATCAGATGGTCCGCCAGGAGATTCTCGAAAAATCCCAGCAGATCCAGCGACTGGATAGCCAGAACCAGTTGCTCAAGCTCCAGCGCAAGGTGGAGAAACAGGCGGGACAGAACACCCGGTTGATTATCATCCTGCTGGTCGTGTTGCTGGCGACCATCGCCTACTGGGCGTACAAGACCAAGCGCGTCCAGGTTTCACTGAAGCATCTTGCCGAGACGGATGCATTGACCGGCATCTGCAACCGTCACCACTTCACCCAGTCGGCAGGGCGGATGTTGAGCCAGTGCGAACGCAACGGAAAGGAAGTGGCGGTGATCATGTTCGATCTCGACCATTTCAAATCAATCAATGATCGGTTCGGCCACCCGGCCGGCGATTGGGTCCTCAAGCAGGTGGCGCAGGTATGCCAGTCGCTGTGCCGGCGCATCGATGTGTTGGGGCGCCTGGGCGGGGAAGAGTTCGCGATGCTGATGTACGGCTGCGATCTCCGTTCGGCGATCCGCCTGGCCGAGGACTGCCGGACGCGTATCGCTTCCATCGACACATCGGAGATCGGCCAGCGGATCCAGGTGACCGCGAGCTTCGGAGTCACCTCGACCGCCATGTCCGGCTACGTGCTCCAGCGCCTGCTCTCCGATGCGGACCGGATGCTCTACCAATCCAAGGCCCAGGGACGCAATCGGGTTACCGCGTTCAGGGCGGCTTCCCAGGATGATGGAGAGGTGTCCCAATCCGGGACGTCCTGGACCGAGATGGCCGAAACGCAGGGCGCGCGGCCAGGCTGAGCGACGGTGGCCCCTGAACGGGCTGCCCGATACCTGGGGAAGCCGATGCGATAAGATCGCTCGCAGGCGGGCTGGTCGGCGCGGGCCTCCAAAACGGGGGAAGTACACGTTCAATGCGGTTGGGTTTGTCTGCACTCACGCGGTATGGGCAGGTGATGGCTATCCTGGACACGGGGACGGGCCGTCGGGCCGTGGGCTGTCTTCGGGCCCTCTGCCTGTGCCTTGCCCTGCTGGCATCGATGAGTCTGGCCGCCGGTACGCCGAAGCCCGAGGTGACCGAACTGTTGGCGCAGGCCGAGTCGGTCCGCAGCGGGGATCCCGTGCGATTCGCCGAACTCATCGGCGAGCTGCAGGGCAGGCGGCAGGAGTTGCGAGGTCTCCAACAGGATCAATTGGCGTATCTCGAGGCGTACGGGATTGCCTTTTCCGGCAAGTACGAAGCGGCGATTCCGCGGTTGCAGAAGCTGATGGCGTCTTCGACCGACAGCGATACCCGCTTCCGGGCCGGCGCACTGCTGGTGAATCTTTACACCAAGAGCCGGCGATTCGCGGAGAGCCTGCGGCAGCTGGGCCGCCTGTTGCCCCAACTGGATCAAGTGCGTGATCCGCAGTTGCGCATCCATGCCCTGGTGGAGGCGTCCTATCTGCACAACGAGATTGGGCAGTACGCCCTTGGCATGCAGTATGCCGAGCGCATCCTTGCCAGCCAGCCGGACGCGCGGGCCCATTGCTTCGCCGAGTACCTCAAGTACGACGCGATGCTCAACCTGGCGACGCTGTCTCCCGACAGGATGGGCTCGCTGCAAGAGGCGATCGAGCAGTGCACGCAAGGTGGAGAGCGACTGCTCGCCAACCACATGCGCGTGATCCTGGCGAGAACGATGGCCGCGGAACGCAAGCGTCCCGAGGCCATCGCGCTGTTGCGTTCGCACATGGCGGAGGTCGAGTCGTTCCGGTACCCGTATCTGGCCGTGCTGGTCAAGGCGACGCTCGCTGATCTGCTGTTCGAGCGCGGTGACCTGCAGGCGTCGGAAACCTATGCTTCCGAAGCCATCACGCTCAGCGGAGCGGTTGGCACGAGCACCCAATCGCTGGTCGGCGCCTATCGCACGATGTACCGAATCGCCGAACGCAGGCGCGATACGGAAACGGCACTGGTCTATTACCGTCGCTATGCGGAAGCGGACAAGGCTTATCTCAACGAAATCAAGGCGCGCGAGCTGGCCTACCAGATCGTCCGCCAGGAAACCTTCGAGAAATCCGAGCAGATCCAGCGCCTGGGCAGCCAGAACCAGTTGCTGCAACTGCAGCGCAAGCTGGAGAGCAAGTCGGTCCAGAACACCCGCCTGGTGGTGGTGCTGTTGACCATGCTCCTGGCCAGCATCGGCTACTGGGCATATCGCACCAAGCGCACCCAGATGATGTTCAAGCGGCTGGCGCAGACCGACGCGCTGACCGGCATCGGCAATCGCAGCCATTTCAGCATCCAGTCCGAACGCCTGTTGGCCCAGTGTGCAAGGAACGACCAGGAAGTCGCGCTGGTCATGTTCGATCTGGATCACTTCAAGGCCATCAATGATCGCTACGGCCACGCCGCCGGCGATCAGGTACTGGTGCGGGTGGCCGAACTCTGCCGTGGACTGGACTACCGCAATGCGGTGGTTGGCCGGCTGGGCGGGGAAGAGTTCGCCCTGCTGCTGCCTGGCATGAGTCTGGCGCAGGCGGTCGAGGCGGCGGAGGATTGCCGCCAGCGCGTTACCCGCATCGATACTTCCGATACGGGTCATCGTTTTCTGGTCACCGCCAGCTTCGGCGTCACCACCACCGCGCTGGCCGGCTATCAACTCGCCCGCTTGTTTTCGCTCGCCGACCGCATGCTGTATCGGTCAAAGCATGACGGTCGCAATCAGGTCAGCGCCTACGAAGGTGGCTATTCGTTGCCCGAACGGCGGACGGTACCGGCGAGCGGCGAGACGGCACGCCGGGAAACACAGGAACAGGAAAGCTGAAAAGACGACACGGCGCGCATGGCTCCCCTCGACCTGCGCCTGCGTTAAGCTTCATCGGCGGCACGGCCTGTGCCGATGAATGAAGGAGCTTTCCCCATGATCCAGCGATTCGATGTCGGCCCCCGCATGTCGGAAATGGCCATCCACAACGGCGTGGTCTACCTGGCCGGCCAGATTGCCGACGATGCCAGCCAGGACATCCGTGGCCAGACCCGGCAGGTACTCGCTGCCGTCGACGCGCTGCTCGCGCAGGCCGGGACCGACAAGAGCAAGTTGCTGCGGGTGGAAATCTTCCTGAAGGACATGCTCGATTTCGAGGGCATGAACCAGGCCTGGGACGAGTGGGTGGTGCCCGGCCACACCCCGCCGCGCGCCACGGTCCAGGCCCGCCTGGCCAATGCCGAGTGGCGCATCGAGGTGTTGGTGACCGCCGCGGTCTGAGCCGTTGGAACGGCCCGCGTGGCGGGCCTTTGCGGGTCGGCGGGCAAAAATGTTTGACCTATCCGGCAGGCCCGATTAACATACGCGGCCCGAGATTCGGGCGGTTAGCTCAGCGGTAGAGCACTGCTTTCACACGGCAGGGGTCACAAGTTCGAACCTTGTACCGCCCACCAGTTGTACGCAAAGGCCCGGCGCAAGCCGGGCCTTTGCTTTTTCGCGTCCGGTTGGGCGCGTGCAGGACGGCTCGGCGCCAATCTCAAATCCTGCGACGGCGGTGGTTTGTGATGACGGCCTTTCTGGAGTCCGCCCATGTCCGTACCCGCCCGGCAAATCGCCCGTTCCCACCGTGACCTGCTGCCGGCCGGTACCACCGACGGCAGTCGCCTGTCCGAGCGGCTGGCGGCCAAGTATCCGGACCGGGTGACCGGGCAGCTGACCGTGCCCGGGCGCGAGGGGCGTTATGCGCCATTGCCGGCGGACCTGCCGGAAGGGCTGGCGCGTGCCTTGCGCAGCCGTGGCATCGAGCGCCTGTACGCGCACCAAGGCGAAGCCTGGGCGCATGCGGCGGCGGGTGAGCACCTGGTCATCGCCACGCCCACCGCGTCGGGCAAGTCGCTGTGCTACACGCTGCCGGTGGCGTCGGCGGTGATGGGCGGCGGCGCCAAGGCGCTGTACCTGTTTCCGACCAAGGCGCTGGCGCAGGACCAGGTCAGCGAGCTGCTGGAACTCAACGCCGCCGGCGATCTGGGCATCAAGGCCTTCACCTTCGACGGCGACACTCCGGGCGATGCGCGCCAGGCCATCCGCCTGCACGGCGACATCGTGGTCAGCAATCCCGACATGCTGCACCAAGCGATCCTGCCGCATCACACCAAGTGGGCGCAGTTCTTCGAGAACCTGCGCTATGTGGTCATCGATGAAGTCCATACCTACCGGGGCGTGTTCGGCTCGCACGTGGCCAACGTGCTGCGCCGCCTGCGCCGGGTGTGCGCGTTCTATGGCGCCTCGCCGCAGTTCATCCTGTGCTCGGCGACCATTGGCAATCCCAAGGCGCATGCCGAGGCGCTGCTGGAGGCTGACGTGCACGCCATCACCGAATCCGGTGCGCCCAGCGGCGACAAGCATGTGCTGCTGTGGAATCCGCCGGTGGTCAATCCGGATCTGGGCCTGCGCGCTTCGGCGCGCTCGCAAAGCAACCGCATCGCCCGGCTCGCGATCAAGGCCGGATTGAAGACGCTGGTGTTCGCCCAGTCGCGGACCATGGTGGAAGTGCTGACCAAGTACCTCAAGGACGTGTTCGATCACGACCCGCGCAAACCGGCGCGCATCCGCGCCTATCGCGGTGGCTACCTGCCGACCGAGCGCCGCCAGGCCGAGCGCGACATGCGCGATGGCCGCATCGACGGCATCGTCTCCACCTCGGCGCTGGAACTGGGCGTGGACATCGGCAGCCTCGATGCGGTGGTGCTGAACGGTTACCCCGGTTCGATTTCCGCCACCTGGCAGCGCTTCGGCCGCGCCGGGCGTCGCCAGCAACCCTCGCTGGGTGTGCTGGTGGCGAGTTCGCAGCCGCTGGATCAGTACGTGGTGCGGCATCCGGATTTCTTCGCCGACAGCCCGCCGGAACACGCGCGTATCGCGGCCGACCAGCCGATGATCCTGCTCGACCACATCCGTTGCGCGGCATTCGAGCTGCCGTTCCTGGCAGGCGAGCATTTCGGTCCGGTGGACCCGGCGCCATTCCTGGAACTGCTGAGCGAGGACAGCGTGATCCATCGCGAGGGCGATCGCTACGAATGGATCGCCGACAGCTATCCGGCCAACGCGGTCAGCCTGCGCGCGGTGGCGGACGGCAACTTCGTGGTCGTGGACCGCACCGACGGCCGCCAGGCCATCATCGCGGAAGTGGATTTCAGCGCCGCGCCGCTGACCCTCTATGAAGGCGCGATCCACATGATCCAGTCCACGCCCTACCAGGTCGAGCGGCTGGACTGGGAAGGCCGCAAGGCCTACGTCACCCGCACCCACGTGGATTACTACACCGACGCCATCGACTACACCAAGCTGAAGGTGCTGGAGCGTTTCGATGGTTGCCGCGCGGGGCAGGGCACCTGCCATCACGGCGAGGTGCATGTGGTCCGGCGCGTGGCCGGCTACAAGAAGATCCGCTACTACACCCACGAGAACATCGGCTACGGCCCGGTCAACCTGCCGGATCAGGAAATGCACACCACCAGCCTGTGGTGGCAGTTGCCGCCGGAGACCCTGCACGCGGGCTTCGCCTCGCGGCAGGAGGCGCTGGATGGTTTCCTCGGCGCGGCCAATGCGCTGCACATCGCCGCCACCGTGGCGGTGATGGCCGAAGGCCGGGATCTGCAGAAGGCGGTGGGCGATGGCGACGGCGCCTGGTTCGCGCTGCCTGACGCACAGGGCAGGGGACAACTGCGCGGCGGCGAAGGGCAATTGCTGTCGCCGCTGGAAGGCGATCGTTTCGTGCCCACGCTGTATCTGTACGACAACTACCCCGGCGGCATCGGCCTGAGCGAACCGCTGTGGCGCCGGCAGGTCGAACTGGTGCGGCGTGCGGGCGAATTGGTCGACGGTTGCGGCTGCCGCGCCGGTTGCCCGGCCTGCGTCGGCCCCATCCTGGCCGCGGACGAGACGGCGGAAGTCACCCCCAAGGTGCTGGCGCGACGCGTGCTGGAACTGCTGGCGGTTGCATGAGCACCGCGCTGGAACACCTGCGCCGGCTGCGGCAGCAGGCCGGACACGCCACGCCGGCGGCATCGCCGCCGGCGATGCGCGGCGCGGCAATCGACATGACCGCTTCGCTGCGGCGGATGCTGGGCGTGCGCACGCGTTCCGCGCCGCCTTCGCGTGCCGCCGCACACCAGCGCATCCTGCCGGGTGAGGAGATCGCCGATGGCCTGCATCTGATCGAGCGGATATTGCCGTGGCCGGTGATACCCGAGTCGTTCGACGGCGCGTTCGCGCGCGAGGATCTTCTTTCCGCCTCGCAGCTTCTTTTCTTCGATACCGAGACCACCGGACTGGCGGGCGGCACCGGCACCCGCGCCTTCATGATCGGCGCCTCGGATTTCGTTCCCGAAGGGCTGCGGGTGCGCCAGTTGCTGATCGCGCACCTGACCGCCGAGCGCGCCATGCTGGATACCTTCGCCGGTTGGCTGCGGCCCGACATACGGCTGGTCAGCTACAACGGGCGCTGCTACGACGCGCCCCTGCTGGTCACCCGCTACCGGCTGGCGCGTCGTCGCAATCCGCTGGAAGGGCTGGCCCACCTGGATCTGCTGTATCCCACCCGCCGGCGTTATCGAGGCGTCTGGGAAAACTGCCGCCTCGCCACCATCGAGCGGCGCGCGCTGGAGATCGTGCGCGAGGACGATCTGCCCGGCTCGGAAGCGCCCGCGGCCTGGTTGGGTTATCTGCGCGGCGGCTCGTCCGAACTGCTGCATCGGGTGGCCGCACACAACTTTCAGGACGTCGTCACGCTGGCCCGCCTGCTCGCGCACTTGTCTTCCGCCGGGCCGGTGGAAGGGCGTTCGCTGCCCGGAATCGCGCCAAAAATTTGACGAATTCCGACTGCGACGCGGCTCTGCCGGGGCGGTTGTGTGAAGGGCTGCGCAATATCGCGTGACAACCCTTCAGGAATGTCATCGCGCGGCCGAAAAATCGGTAGATTTTCGCGCGGGCGTGTATCCAGGGTTCGGATGCGCCACTGGACAATGGTTTGAAGGGGAAGTGCCTTGCGGATCCTGTATGTGGGCGACACCGCCTGTTTGCCCGATGATCTGAGCGACTACATCGGCGACATGGGCGACGAATGGAAGGTCGAGTTCGTTGCCGACGGCAACGCCGCCATGTTCGCGGTCGCCAATTCCCCGATTGACGTGTTGATCGTCGGCCCGGGCCTGCCCGACCTGCCGCCGGCCACGCTGCTCGGCCAGATTCGCACCCTGCGTCCGGAAACCATCCGCATCGCGCTGCTGGAAAACACCGAAGCCGGCGTGTCCCCGCCGATCAAGCTGATCGGCGTCGCCCATCGCTTCCTGCCGCTGCCCCTCTCTTCCGAGACCGTGCTGGAATCCATCCACAGCCTGGAAGAACTGCGCGATCTGCTGGACAGCCCGCGCCTGCGCCGCGTCATCGGTCGGGTCGAGCACCTGCCGTCGCCGCCGCACCTGTATTTCGCGCTGACCCGCGCACTGGAAGAAGACGACGGCGACAGCAACGACATCGCCCGCATCGTCTCCGGCGATCCGGCCATCGCCGCCAAGGTGTTGCAACTGTGCAATTCGGCCTATTTCTCCAACGGCCGCGCCATCACCGATCTGCGCGCCGCCGTCACCCGCCTGGGCCTGGCGACCCTGCGTGATCTGGTGCTGGCCAGCGAAGTGTTCTCAATCAAGACCGGCAGCAACGTCGATCGCCTGGCCCTGCAACAGCGCGCCCTGATCGCCTCGCGCCTGGCCGCGCGCATCCTGCCGAAAACCAGCGCCGAACTCGGCGCCACCGCCGCGCTGCTCGCCGACGTCGGCCTGCTGCTGCCCGGCGTGCGCGACGAACGCGAACCCGTCGCCGCCGAAGGCGACGAACGTCCCGGCCACACCGAAGCCGGCGCCTACCTGCTCGGCCTCTGGGGCCTGCCCATGCCCATCGTCGAAGCCGTCGCCTTCCACCGCCAACCGCAGCGCTCCAGCCTGCGCAGCTTCTGGGTCCCCGGCGCCGTGCACGTCGCCGGCGCGCTCGCCAGCAATGAGCAGGTCGACGAGGACTACCTCAAATCGCTCGGTGTGCTGCATCAACTCGCCGGCTGGCGGGAGATGGCGGACAGCCTGTTTGAGCGGGTGGCTAGCGCTGCTTGATACATCGGGCGTGCTCCAGTTGCCGCGATGGTGAGAAAATCGGACATGGGCACTTGGCGCCGCAATGGATTCGATTTCTTGCTGGGGGTATCCCGATGCTCTGTGCCTCTTGTATTCGATATCTCCGTGAAGCCCTGATGATCATAAGTCCGTAGACCACGACGTGACCTGAGTGTGACAAGCCTATTGGCTTTCCGCTAGCTCACTCTCGCTATCTCACGCTTTAGCGACCTGGCGTGAGTGCATCGCTGTGCGGTAATGCGAGTTACTTGACGGAGTATGGGACTCGCCTCCAACATCCGGTCACGGGGACCATCCTTCTTTAGGGTGGCAGGACATGACAAGGAAGGGGCGACGAAGGATGGGCGTTCTAGAACGGACGATGTGTGCGCTGGCATTGGGGGGACTGATCGCACCGGCAGTGCATGCACAGTCCAGCGTCACGATTTTCGATGAGTACAGCAAGCTCATTCAGAGCCGAGAGGTCGTTGGAGCGCTCGGAAATGACCTGTTTGGCGAGCAGGTGAGCATGTACTCCGGTTCACTGGAGTTCCAGCAGACCGACATCAGCCTGCCGGGCAACAATGCGTTGCCGATGGCTGTCGGCAGGCAGTTTTCGCCCAATCAGGACATGTATCCCGGTGGGCACTTCGGTGATTGGCAACTGGAAGTGCCGCGCATGCAAGCGGTGTTCGATTCCCAGCGTGCCTGGACCGTTCCGGTTGACGTAGGGCACCCAGCCTCTGACGCTTATCTGCGCTGCACGAACTTCGGCGCCCCTCCCGCGGCCACGGGTACCTCGGGCGGGGGAACGTTCGACGCCCAGGAATACTGGCAGGGCAACTTCCTCTATGTACCAGGCTCCGGCCAGCAGGAAGTACTGCGTCGCTCTGTCGCACCCGCGCCCACGGACGGAAAATCCTATCCGTTGGTGACGAAATCGGGATTCGCCGTGGGCTGCCTGGCGAACCTGGCACCGAACAGCATGGACCAGGGGGAGGGTTTCGAAGCGCTTTCACCGGATGGCATCCGCTATCGCTTTGATCATCTTGTCAAGCGCTACCACCCCGCGTTGACCAAATCCAACCCCGGACCCGTGACCGCGCGGGCCCCCATGGGCTACCTGCTCAGGCGACAGGAGGTATGGCTCCTGCCGACCTTGGTGACGGATCGTTTCGGCAATACCGTGACCTATCAGTGGAACGCCACGGATCCATGGCGTCTGGACAGCATCACGGCGTCAGATGGACGCCAGCTGATCTTCTCGTATCTTGAGGGAACCCACCAGATTGCTGCGATAAGCGACGGTACCCGTAGTTGGACCTACAACTACATCGCCTTGAATGGCACATCGACGCTGGAGTCGGTGACGTTGCCGGATGCAAGCAAGTGGACGTTTCAGCTGAACTCCATCCGGATGATGACGCCCTATGTCGAGGGAGGCAGTTGCGGTCACCCGGGAATGGCCAATTTTGGTCCGCGAATCGGAACCATCACGCATCCCAGCGGAGCGGTGGGTAGTTTCACCGTGGTCCCGATAACTTTCGGGCGTTCGTGGGTTCCGCTGGATTGCCGCGACATGGCCAGCGGCGGCGGTGGAGAAGGCGGCTCGCAGGGTTATAGCCGCATCCCGTCTGAACACATCGCGCCTGCGCTGTCCGAGAAGAAATTGTCAGGGCCTGGATTGCCGGTTACCGGCCTGGTCTGGAGCTACGCCTATGGCACCGCGAACGCGTGCTACGTGCCAGGCGGTACCTGGCCGGGGATTGGAGCCCGTTGCGCAGCCGATGCGCCGGTGACGCGTACCGTCACTGTGACTGATCCGGAAGGCGTGGTCACCCGGTATGTTTTCGGGAATCGCTTCGAGACGACGGAAGGCCAACTCCAGCGTACGGATACGGGCTGGAACGGAAGCAACGCGATCAGCACCACGACGTATGCCTATGCCGCTCCCAATGCAGGTCCATATCCGGATCCGGTAGGCACAAGCGGTCAGAAGCGTGGTGATGGCTACCTGGCGACGAGGCACACGCCGCAGAGGAGCAAGACGATCGTCCAACAAGGCATGACCTTCAGTTGGCAGGTCGACGCCGGTTGCACCGGCCAGCCGCTCTGTTTCGATGTATTTGCGCGGCCAACCCAGGTGACGCGGGCCAGCACGCTCGGCGACAGCCGGACCGAGCGCACGGTGTACTACGACCATTCCGGTAAATGGGTATTGGGGCAACTCGCGTCGGTGACCTGCACGACACCGACGGCCTGCGGGCCATCGGGCATCGTGATGTCCGAGGCCAGCTACGACCCGGTCACGGCAGTGCCGGTGACGGTGAAGGCATTCGGCAAGCTGAAGCAGACGCTGACCTACAACACCGACGGCACCCTGGCCACGGTCAAGGATGCCAACAACAACCTCACGACGTTCGGCAGTTGGAAGCGGGGCATTCCGCAGAGCATCGGCTACGCCGACAGCACGGGCCAGTCGGCGGTGGTGGACGACCGAGGCTGGGTTGCCTCGGTCACCGATGAGGGCGGTGCCGCCACAAGCTACGAGTATGACGCGATGGGGCGGTTGACCCTCATCCAGTACCCCATCAACGACACGGTGAACTGGCTCAACACGACCTTGGTGTTCGAGCCGGTGGCGGTGCCCGAGTACGGCATTCCTGCCGGCCACTGGCGGCAGACGGTGAGCACCGGCAACGCGCGCAAGGTGAGCTACTTCGACGCGTTGTGGCGTCCGGTGCTGACCAAGGAACTGGATGCCACCAACGGCACGACCGAGACGCTGACCAAGCGGTTCCAGCGGTTTGCCTACGACCACGACGGCCGGACCACCTTCACCTCGTATCCGGGCACGACCGACACACTGGCCACCGGCATCTGGACCGAGTACGACGCGTTGGGCCGGACGACTTCGGTCAGCCAGGACAGCGAGTCGGGTCCGCTGACTACGCTGACCTCGTACGAGGCAGGGTTCAAGACGCGAGTGACCAACCCGAAGAGTCAGGTGACCACGACGTCCTATCAGGCTTACGACCAGCCCACGTATGACTATCCGACGGGCATCGACCATCCGGAAGGAGCCTCGACGGAGATTCACCGCAACGTGTTCGGCAACGTGACAGCGCTGCGTCGGCGCAATGCCACGGCCAGCGAGCAGGTGTGGCGGTACTACACCTACGACATCTCCCAGCAGTTGTGCAAAACCCTGGAGCCGGAGACGGGCGCCACGGTGTACGACTATGACCCGGCCGGCAACCTGTCCTGGAGCGCGGCCGGGGTGGCGAACCTGGGGGACACCCAGGCCTGCAACCGCACCGAGGCGTGGGCGTCGGGACGGGTGGTGAGCCGCACCTACGACGCACGCAACCGGCTCAAGACCCTGGCCTTCCCGGACAGCAAGGGCAACCAGACCTGGTATTACTGGCCGACCGGGGCGGTGCAGACCATCGTCACCGACAATGACGGCCCGGGGCAGGGCACGGTCACCAACCACTACAGCTACAACAAGCGCGGGCTGTTGACGGGCGAGTCGCTCCAGCAGGGCGTTGGGAGTGTATGGGGCATTGGCTACGGCTACAGCGTCAATGGCCACCTGGCTTCGCAGACCTACCCGAGCGGCTTGTCGGTGGCCTATGCCCCCAATGCGCTGGGCCAGGCCACCCAGGCCGGGCCGTATGCGGTGGGGGTGCAGTACTACCCCAATGGCGGCATCAAACAGTTCACCTACGGCAACGGCATCGTCCACACGATGACCCAGAACGCGCGGCAGTTGCCGGCGCGCAGCACCGACAGCGGCGGCGGCAACCCGTTGGACCTGGCTTATGCCTATGACGGCAATGCCAACGTGGCCAGCATCACCGACCATACGGCCGGGGGACGGCAGAGCCGCAGCCTGACGTACGACGGGCTGGACCGGTTGACCCAGGCTACGGGACCCAGCTTCGGCACGGCCACGTACACCTACGACACGCTGGACAACCTGAAGACGGTGGGGATGACCGGCGGCAGCCAGCCGCGGACCTACGCCTATGTGTATGACGCCCACCAGCGGCTGACCAACCTCACCAACGGCGTGGGCGGGGCCACGGTGGTGGGGTTGCAGTACGACCCGCAGGGCAACCTGGCCCAGAAGAACGCGCAGGTGTACCAGTTCGACTTCGGCAACCGGCTGCGCAATGTACCGAACAAGGAGTTCTACCGGTACGACGGCCATGGCCGGCGCGTCCTGGGAGCGAGTCTTGCCAGCGGCAACATCCTCTCCCAGTACAGCCAGAGCGGTCAGTTGCTGTACCAGTCCGACGAACGCCAGGCCAAAACCACCGCCTACGTGCAACTGGGCGGTAGCCTGGTGGCGCGGGTGGTGAACTCCACCGCCCCGGCCACGCCGACGTTGACGGTGCCGGGGTTCAACACCACCGGCAGCTACACGGTGAGCTGGAACACGGTGGCCGGGGCCAACGGCTATGCCTTGCAGGAGGCGGTGTCGGGTGGGGCGTGGACGACGGTGTACAGCGGCACGGGCACGTCGAAGGCCTTCAGCGGCAAGACTGCGGGCAACTACGGTTACCGGGTACGGGCCTGCCTCAACGCCGGGTGCAGCAACTGGAGCGGGACCAGCGAGGTGGCGGTGCAGTTCGCGCCGGGCAGCGCGCCGAGTTTGAGCGTGCCGGCCACGGCGGCCGGGGGCACCTACACGGTGGGCTGGAGCGCGGTGAGTTCGGCCACCAGCTACACGCTGGAGGAGAGCGCCAACGGCGGGGCGTGGACGCAGGCCTACACCGGCACCAACCTGGGCCAGGGTTACACCGGCAAACCCGCGGGCAGTTACGGCTACCGGGTCAAGGCATGCAACCCGGCCGGGTGCGGGGCGTACTCGGCCACCGGCACGGTGCAGGCGGTGTACCTGCCGGCGGGCGCGCCCACGGTCAGCACGCCGGCCAGCAACAATACCGGCAGCTACACGGTGAGCTGGAGCACGGTGGCTAATGTCACCAGCTACCAGGTGGAGGAGAGCGCCAATGGTGGTGGCTGGACGCTCATCCACAATGCGGCCGGCACCAGCAAGGCCATCAGTGGTAAGGGAACGAGCAGCTATGCCTATCGGGCACGGGCATGCAATGCCGCCGGTTGCGGCGGCTACTCCGCGACGGCGACCACGCAGGTGACCTTGCCGCCCACGGGCGCGCCGACGGTGACGGTGCCGGCGAGCAATACCACGGGCAGCTACACGGTGAGCTGGACGGCGGTGGCCAATGCGACCAGTTACCAGGTGGAGGAACAGGTCAACGGCGGCGGCTGGACGCTCATCCACAACGCGGCCGGCACCAGCAAGGCCATCAGCGGCAAGGCTAGTGGGACCTATGGCTACCGCGCACGCGCGTGCAATGGTGGGGGATGCGGACCGTTCTCGTCCGTGGGAAGCGTAACGGTGACGCCTCCGATACCCGCTGTACCCACCGGCCTTGCTGTGACGTACAACCCCGACACCACGCCAAGTCAGATGAATTTCACCTGGAATGCGTCCGGCGGTGCCACAAGCTATCAGTTGAGTGGTGGTGGAATCAGTTACTCGGGTGCGGCCACCAGCTACCAGACCACCATGACCAACCCATCGCAATACCAATACTCGGTCAGGGCGTGCAACGCAGGTGGTTGCTCCGCATGGTCGGTAGCGGTCAAGGCCTTTCCGATATGGTGAATGAAATGAAAAACGGAATCTTTCGCGCCCTGACGTTGGCGTTGTTTTTCCTTTGCGCGTTGCTGGTTTCAGGTGAAGGCCACGCACAGGCTACAGTGGAATACATCCACACCGATGCGCTGGGTACGCCGGTCGCGGTGACCAATGCCACCGGCGTGGTCATCGAACGAAGCGAATACGAACCCTACGGGCAACTGGTCAACCGACCGTTGACCGACGGGCCGGGCTTCACCGGGCATGTGCAGGATGCGGCCACCGGACTGACCTACATGCAGCAGCGGTATTACGACCCGCTGGTGGGTAAGTTCTTGAGTGTCGATCCAGTCACTGCGTATGAGCGGCCTGTAGAGAACTTCAATCGGTACGCCTATGCGGACAACAATCCTTACTCGTACAAGGATCCTGATGGGGAAAAGGTTGTGTACGCTGCTGGGCTCGGACACAACGAGAAAACTATGCAACAGCACATGATTTCGCTCGCGATGTCCCCTACGGCTCGTGCCGAGCTAAAGCAGCTTGAAGACTCCAAGTTCACCTACGAAATCAATATCGGAAACGATAATAGAGTATGGTACGACTATGAGAATCGCACTGTTTACCTCAATCCGACAGTAGGCTTGCGCATTATTTCAAGCGGAAAAGTTCAGTCGCCAAAAGTCAATGGCCCGCACGAAATTACCCATGCGGCCGAGCATGATCGAATTGGTACGAAGCAGTTTGAAAAGGCACTAATGCCAATCATAAATAAGGATGGTAGTAAGAGCGTGAGTCGTGAAGAACAGCGCGCTTCGAAAGTTGATCGTGAGGTGGGAAAAGATCTCAACGAGCCCGCACGCCTACATTATCAGGATGCCGAAAGGAGGGAATCGGTCCGATGCGATCCAGGTGCTTATTTTGGTTGCTAACAGGAGCGTTGCCAATAGCGATAGCCATCGGCAGCATTTTTTCAGTAAGTTGCTCGAGCAGGACTGAACAAGAATTGGCTGATGTTCCGCTTGAAAGCATGTTGAGCTCTGATGCGTGTCAGAAGCCTGCGAATTCTGGAGAGTTCATCACCATCTCAGCACTAATTTCCGATCCTGGAAAGTACGATGGGAGATACATTACCTTAGAGGGGTTCTATTACTCTGGATTTGAGCTAAGCGCTATTTCCGCTCGTCGTCAGGGTTCCAAAGAGTTGGTTGTAGATGATGCTGTATGGGTGACCGGGATTTCGCCTTTCGCCGAGATTGCCGAGCAGCGAGTTCGAATTTCCGGAATCGCTGATGCGAAGCAGAAAGGCCACCTTGGTCTATGGCCAGCATCCATTTGCGCGTCTGAGATTAAACTCTTGCCGGATCCCGGATAGCTAACATGGCCTAGGTAAGCACAGATCCCGCTCCGTACGGCAATATCGTGACGCAAAGTATCGGGCAGTTCCTGTCGGTGGGCCCGGTGACGGCGTATTCAATGCCCGGTGCTAACTTCAACCGGTATTGGTATGCCAACAATAACCCCTATAGGTTTACGGATGCTGACGGCAGATGGGCATGGCCAACACCAGCCAATTTTAACGTGGATACGTCGAAACGCGTTCCGAATGAAGTCTCTAACGCGTGGAAGATCGCCGAAAGGGCCGCAGCCCCGAAGACTGTCTATGCAACCGTTACTGGTGGCGAGGCTGCTGGCGGTGGTCTAGTTGGGGGGGCGCTCAAGGACTCTCTGGAACTGCCGCTGCCGGCGTCAAGGGTGTTAGTGGAATTCTAAATGGCCCACAGGCCCTAATTACGACACCTGCTGGTGAGTCAAGCTACAGGCAACTATGAAGGGCGTCGAGGGGAAAACCTTAAATGCAACGGTGGTTGGTGCGCAGGCTGGTCCCTTAGGGTACGAAGTTGGGATTTCATCACTAACTAACGCGGCGGCTATCGATAATATTGAGAAGAAAACAACTATCACCTTTCCTGGGGTCTCCATCTCTTGGAGCGAGAACAAGAGGGGGAAAGTTGGATAATTGGCATGTCGATCGCTAAGCCATCCGCTGTGTTGAGCTTCTTTCGAACTGAAGAAAAGACGGCGGAGCCATGAAGAGATAATGGTCTTTATGCAAGGAACTGAAACTTATGGAATTGAAACGATACTCCTTTTTGTTTCGGTTGCTTTAATAATCGGATCTTTTGGTATTCGAGTTTATATATTTACAAGGCTAAGAGATGATCATTCCATTCGGGATCTCCTAGCAGATGCCTCTATGGCGGGCTCTGATTTCCTTGCTATTCGATTCGTTCGCCGATGGGGCGCGCTTACGAATGATGCGAGAACGCCAGTTCTCTTGTGCGTACTCTTTCAGGTTATTGGAATTTTTCTGCTTTTCTTTGTCGCGGCACACATTGTTTTTCTTGGGTGAAAATGCGGAATTGGCAGGCTGCCAATTCTGGAAAATAATGGCGAGAAATGCGAAGTTTCCTTGGCTTTGAAATTTCGTAATGTTGGGCGATGGCGGCGGATTATTTTATGCTGAATAAGTAGGTAGTGAACTATCCAGAAAACGCGGGCGCTAGCAGCCCGCGTTTTTGTTACGCGTCGTTGGCCGGTTCGACGTTGGGCTTGCCGGAGTACCAGCGGAGCTGGTCGAGGATGTGGCTGGCGTCGTGGGCGAGGCCGGCGAAGCAGTCGCTCAGGGGTTGCAGCGGGATGGGCAGGCTGTGGTGCTCGTCCTGGCGGAAGCGAGGACTGATGAGCAGGGACAGCAGTTTGAGGTGATCACGCAGCTGGATGAGATTCAGCTGGGTTTGTTCTTCCAACAGATAGACCATTCGAACATTGGTCATGGGGACCTCCATTTCTTCGTTGAAGAATCCCGGCGCGCGCGAGTGCGGCCGGGTGCCGGGAGGTCAGAAACCGTACGTAGTCGGTTGGGTTATTCCCCTTGCGGGTCTCGTATTCGCCCAACTCCCGGCATTGAACCTAGGAATGCCGTCTTTCACCCATTGCTGGTAATGAAGCCACCAGGATGATGGAGGTGGTACCGCTACGTAAGGAGTTCTGACTTCCTGATGCAGGAGTCTGCCGATGTGGTTGGGCGGTGTCGACTAACTTTGAGCGTTTTGGCTTCAGTGTTTCTGGGCTCACTTTTTTGTGCGCGTGACGGCGGGCGTCTGTTGTGTTTGGCGGAGTGGCGAGTGGTGGTGGTCGGCGTCAGGAGCAAATCCCCCTCAGTCCCCCTTTTTCAAAGGGGGAGGCAGAGGTAGTCGTTTTTGCTGGGATGTTGGTTATCTTGAAGAACGCGTGGACTGCGTGCGTCACGGTAGCCTTCCCTGCGACGATGGTGTCACTGGGCGAAGCTCTGGTCGACTTCCGACTTCCGACTTCCGACTTCCGACTTCCGACTTCCGACTCCCGAATCCCGAATCCCGAATCCCGAATCCCGAATCCCGAATCCCGAATCCCGAATCCCGAATCCCGAATCCCGAATCCCGAATCCCGAATCCCGAATCCCGAATCCCGAATCCCGAATCCCGAATCCCGAATCCCGAATCCCGAATCCCGAATCCCGAATCCCGAATCCCGAATCCCGAATCCCGAATCCCGAATCCCGAATCCCGAATCCCGAATCCCGAATCCCGAATCCCGAATCCCGAATCCCGAATCCCGAATCCCGAATCCCGAATCCCGAATCCCGAATCCCGAATCCCGAATCCCGAATCCCGAATCCCGAATCCCGAATCCCGAATCCCGAATCCCGAATCCCGAATCCCGAATCCCGAATCCCGAATCCCGAATCCCGAATCCCGAATCCCGAATCCCGAATCCCGAATCCCGAATCCCGAATCCCGAATCCCGAATCCCGAATCCCGAATCCCGAATCCCGAATCCCGAATCCCGATTCCCGATTCCCGATTCCCGATTCCCGAATCCCGCCCCTCACCCCATCATCTTGAACAGCGACAGCTGCTGCATCTGCATGAACACGCTCTGCGCAGCCTGGAGGGCGGTGTTTTCCAGGTTGTAGCGGCCGATGGCCTCGGCCCAGTCGAGGTCGCGCAGGCTGGAGAGGGTGCCCTTGAGGGTGACGGCGTTGGCGTCGCGCAGTTCGGCGGCGCTGTCGATGGCCATCAGTTGGGCGCCGCCGCTGGCGCGGGCGTCGATCATGTGGCCCTGGGCGCTGGCGACGTCGCGCATGGCGGCCTGCAACTGGTTCTGCATGGCGGCGCGCTGGGCGTCGGTGGTGGGGTTGGTTTCCAGTGCGCCGATCAGATTCTGGATGGTGGCGAACACGTCACGGGTGGCCGAAGGACCGATGTCGAATGCGTCGCCGGTGTTGGGCTGGCCGTCGATCTTCACCTGCACGCCGGCGAAGGCGATGCTCTGGCCCTTGGTGTAGGCGCCGGTGGAAATCGGGGTGGGGCCTGCACCGTAGACCTCGTAGGTGGTCGGGCTGGTGAAGCGGATGCTGTACTGGCCGCCGTCGTAGGCGCTGGAATCGGTGACGCTGAGATCCATCAGCAGGCCGGTGCCGGTGTTGGTGCCGGCGGTGGCGCCGTCGATGCGGCCGGTGCCGGTGCGCAGGCGCAGGAAGATTTCGCTGCCGGGCAGGGTGTCGGAGACGAAGGTGTCCGGCGCGACCTCGACCTGGCGCTGGGTCTGGTCGCCGCTGTAGATGACGCCGCCGGCCGCCAGCGCGAACGGGGCGCTGCCGTCGGCGGTGCCACCGAACAGGTAGCGGCCGGTGCCGTCGGTGCTGTTGGCCAGATCCAGCAGGCCGTCATGGATGGATTTGAGTTCGGCGCTGATCGCCTTGCGGCTGTCGTCGCCGAGCGCGGCATTGTTGGCCTGCACGGTCAGTTCGTGCACGCGCGCCATCGCGTCGCCGACCAGCTTGAGCGCGTTTTCCTGCAGGCCCAGGCGGTTCTGCAGGGTGCTGGCGTTGGCGGCGAAGCGTTCCAGTTCGGCCAGGGTGCGATCCAGGCCAACGGCATTGCCGGCGGCGACCGGATCGTCCTTGGCGCTGATCAGCTTCTGCCCGGAGGCGAGCTGTTGCTGGGTGTGGGCCAGCTTGGCCTGTTTGGCCAGCATCGTGGTGATCGACTGCTGGTACATCAGGCCGGTGGAGATGCGGTTGTTCATCGGCGGGTCGCGCTCAGCAGGGACTGGAACAGGGTGTCGGCGGTGGAAATGATCTGCGCCGCGGCCTGGTAGGCCTGCTGCAGGCGCATCAGATCCGCCGCTTCCTCATCCAGGTTGACGCCGGAAATGGCATCGCGCGCGGCCTGCGCCTGATCCTGCAGCACCTGCTGCGCCTCGGCCGAGTAGTCGGCCTGGCGCGCGGCCGAGCCAACCGTGGTGGTCAGGCCGGAGATGGCGCCGTTGAGGGTGAGCGTGCCGCCGTTGAGCTTGCGCGCGTCGTCCAGGTTGGACAGCAGCTTGGCGTTGCCGTTGTCGCTGGAGTTGGCGCCGGTGGGGCCGAGGTTGAAGGCGTCGCCGGCGGCGGGCGCGCCGTCGAGGGTGACGCTCCAGCCATTGTGGGTGATGGCCTGGCCGGGCGTGTAGGTGAACGGGCCAGCGCCGTCGATGGTGTACTGGTTGGCGTCGATGAATTCGATCACCGACGGTGCCAGCAGGTTCGGATCCGCCGGGTTGGTGATGGTGACCGCGCCCAGCTTGCCGGTGCCGGTGTTGGCCAGATCGGCCTTGGCCTTGACCGGGCTGGCGGCGGCGATCCGGCTGGGATCGCTGATGGCGAGCTTGATCGTGCCGGCCGCACCCGCGGTGGGTTGCAGCAGGAAGCGATCGTTGGTGGCAGGCGTGCCGCTGGACAGGACCAGTTCCACGCCGTTGACCTCCAGCGGATCGGCGGCGGTGCCGGTCCCGGTCACCGGGATGGCGGTGCCGGTGTCGGGATCGGTGGCGACCCAGTTGCCGCCGTCGAAGCGCAGCATCACGTTCTTGCCGTTGAGCGCGCCCAGATCATCCAGCGACGGTTGCAGCACGGCGTTGCCGGTGTTGCCCGAGTGCGACGAGATCTGCGGCTGCGGCGCGGTGAAGAAATCCCCGCCCATCTGGCCGTATTGATCCATGCCGGCGCGATGGCCTTCGTTGAAGGTCTCGGCCAGCGACATGGCGATGCGGCCGAGTTCGGCGATGGCCGGATCCAGCACGGTGGTGCGGAATTCCATCAGGCCGCCGATCTGGCCGCCGAGCGCGCGCTTGTCCAGGGTGACCCGCTGGCCGTTGGTTTCCAGCGCCACCTGCAGGCGCTCGGGCCGGTAGGGATCGGCCACGGTCACCAGCGAACTGGCGGTGGCGCCGACCACCATCGGTTGGCCGCCGGCGGTGAACACGTTGATCTGGCCGCCGTCCTGCTGCACGGCGGTGCCGCCGGTGTAGCCGATCAGCTGGCTGATCAGTTGATCGCGGCGATCCAGCAGATCGCCCGAGGCATTGGCGCCGTTGCCGATGCGACCGTTGAGCTGGGCGATTTCCTTGGCCAGCCGGTTCACTTCACCCACGGCGGAGGTGAGGCCGCTGTTGACCTCGCCATCCACCTTGTCCAGTTGCTGATCGATCTGGTTGAAGCGGGTGACCAGCGCGTTGGCCTGGGACAGCACGCTCTGCCGATCGGCCGCGCCGGCGGCGCTGGAGGACAGCGCGCTGATCGAATCGAAGAAGCCCGACCACGGCGCGGCGATGCCGGTGGCCTTCTCCGAGAACAGGCTGTCCAGGCGGTTGGACAGCACCGACATCTGCTGCAGGCGGTTCAGTTCGCCGGTGCTGTCGAGCAGGCGCGCGGTGGCCAGCGAATCGGCCATGCGATGGACGTCGACGATCTGCACGCCGCCGCCCTGGTAGCCGTAGCCGTGGAAGGTGCCGTTGCGCGCGGCGAACTCGGTGCGCTGGCGCGAGTAACCCGGCGTGTTGAGGTTGGCGACGTTGTGGCTGACCGTGGACAGCGCCCGCTGGAAGGCGAGCAGGGCGCTGGAACCGGTGGCGAGGAGGTTGGACATGGACTACTCCGTTCAGCGGCCCAGGAAGCGGCTGGCGAGCGCGTTGCCCACCGTGGCGCCAATCGCACCGCCGACGGTGTTGCCGACCGCCGAGATGACCTTGCCGAGGGTGGGACCGGTGGCGATGCTGGCAATCTTCTTCGCGTAGGACGGATCGGTGGCGTAGCCGGCCTGTTGCAGGCCGCGGGCGAAGCCGTGGATGTCCTTGCCGGCGGCCAGCGCCTTCTGGTAGCGCGGGTTGTTCTTCAGCAGGCGCACGTAGTCGGCGAAGCTTTCCGCCGGGGAGCTGTAGGCGCGGAAGTCGGCGGTCTCGTTCTGGCGCACGCCGTTGCGGTATTCGTGTGTGCCGGTGCGGGCGCGTTCGCCCTTCCAGCCGGCGGCCTTGATGCCGAACAGGTTGTGCGCGCTGCCGCCGTCGTTGCGCTGGATGACGCGCTTGCCCCAGCCGGTTTCCAGCGCGGCCTGGGCGACCAGGGCGCGCGGATCCACGCCCAGTTCCCTGGCGGCGCGCTGGGCGTGGTCCCAGATCTCGGCGACGAAGCGTTCGGGCGTATTGCGGGCGTACTGCTGGGGATTGGCGCTGGCGACCTGTTCCACCTGGTCGCACGCGGCCTGGGCGTCCGGCGCGGTCAGCGCGGCCCAGTCGATGCGTGGCAGGCCCATCGCGGCGCCGGGATCGGCGGCTTCGGCGGACGACGCGCCAGACAGACCGGGCGCGCGCCCGGCGATCACGTCCAGCATCTGCTCGGCGCCGGACGGCATCATCTTGCGGTACTGCGACAGCGCGGTGTTGACCGGCACCGGCGCGGTATTCGTGTCGGTGGCGCCGAGCTGGCGCGCGATCATCGGTGCCAGGCCCATGCCCTTGCCCTGGGTCATCGCCTTGGCCAGCTGCTGATCGTACATCTCGCGGAACATCTGGTTTTCGCCGGGGAACAGCGAGTCCCCGAAGCTGGCCTCGCGCATGCACTTGATCAGCATCTGCGCGAACTGGCCCTCGAACTTCTGCGCCACCTCGTGGATGCGCGCGTTGTCCGCCGCCGGGTTGGCGGTCGGGTTCAGCGGCAGGGTGGGCTGCAGGATGTTCATCAGATGATTTCCAGCTCCGCGCGCAGCGCGCCGGCCTGCTTGAGCGCTTCCAGGATGGCGATCAGATCGCCCGGCGCAGCGCCGACCTCGTTGACCGCGCGGACGATCTCGTCCAGCGAGGTGCCGCCCTCGAACTTGAACATGCGGTTGCCCTCGGCGGTGATCTGCACGTCGGACTGCGGGGTGACCACGGTCTGGCCGCCGCGATTGAAACTGTTGGGCTGGCTGACGTTGGCCGATTCGGTGATGGTGACGGTCAGCGAGCCGTGGGTGACCGCGGCCGGCATCACCTGCACCTGCGCGCCGATCACGACGGTGCCGGTGCGGGCGTTGACGATGACCTTGGCCGGCGCGCTGCCGGGGGTCAGTTCCAGGTTCTCGACCTGGGCCAGGAAGTTCACCCGGCTGCCGGCGTCGGTCGGCGCGCGCACCGCCACGGTGACCGCGTCGACCGCGTAGGCGGCGCCGGTGCCGAAGCGCTGGTCCAGCGCGGCGACCATGCGCGAGACGGTGGTGAAGTCGGCCTGGTGCAGGTTGAGGGTGACGCTGCCGCTGCCGTCGTTCATCGCGTTGGGCACCGCGCGTTCGACGATGGCGCCGTTGGGAATGCGGCCGACGCTGGGCACGTTGACCGAGACCTTGGAGCCGTCGCGGCCCTGCGCGCCGAAGCCGCCGACCACCAGGTTGCCCTGGGCGATGGCGTAGACCTCGCCGTCGGCGCCGCGCAACGGCGCCATCAGCAGGCTGCCGCCGCGCAGCGAGGTGGCGTTGCCGATGGACGAGACGGTGATGTCGATGGGCTGGCCGGGCTTGGCGAAGGCGGGCAGGTCGGCGTGGATGGCGACCGCGGCGACGTTCTTGAGCTGCGGATTGACGTTGGGCGGCACATTGACGCCCAGTTCGCCCAGCAGGTTCTTCAGGCTCTGCACGGTGAAGGGCGCCTGGCTGGTGCGATCGCCGCTGCCGTCCAGGCCCACCACCAGGCCGTAGCCGACCAGCGGATTGCTGCGCACGCCGCCGACCTGGGCCAGGTCCTTGATCCGTTCGGCGCGTGCCGACGGCGCCAGGCAGGCCAGCACCATCAGCCACCACAGCAGGGCGCCGATCGTGGTCCACGGATCGACGCGGCGACGGTTGGGATCGCGCGGGTTGCGATGGAAGGGCAGGCGGATGGCCATCATGCGGCGCTCCCGGGTGACTCGTCAGTTCAGAGGGTTAATTGGGATAAATCGGCGAATTGAAGAAGCGCCCCAGCCAGCCCATCGAGTTGGACTGGGCGATTGCGCCGCGGCCGCCGTAAGCGATGCGCGCTTCGCCGACCTTGCTGGACGGAATGCTGTTGTCCGGCGAAATGTCGGCCGGGCGCACGATGCCCTGGATCTGGACCAGTTCGTCACCCTGGTTCAGGCGCATGTTCTTCTGGCCCTGCACCACCAGGTTGCCGTTGGGCAGGCGCTGGACGACGGTGACGGTCACGCTGCCCTGCAGGCGGTTGCTCTGCGCGCTCTTGCCGTTGCCGTTGAAACCGCGATCGCCCTTGACCGAGGCGCTCAGCAGATCGCGGCCGTTGTAGGTCAGTGGCGCGCCGGCGAGGTTCGGCGCCGCCATCGTGACCTCGCTGGTCTTGTCGACCTGGGTGGTCGCGCTGGTCTGCGCGTTGGTGTTCTCGACCAGGTTGATGGTCAGCAGGTCGCCGACGTCGCGGGCGCGGCGGTCGGAGTACAGGTTCAGGCCCGGGCCGGCGCGGTAGATCGCGCCGGAGGTGGGCTCGGCCTGCGCCGCCATCACCACCTGCACCGGCTGCATCGGCGCGAACGGGCGCACGTCGCCGAACGAGCGCGAACAGCCGGCCAGCGCGAGGACGCAGCAGGCGAGGGTGGCGTTGCGGGACAGGCGGGTCATGGCGGGCCTCAGACGTTGTTGTTCAGATAGCCGAGCATGGAGTCGGTGGTGGAAATGGCCTTGGCATTCATTTCGTAGGCGCGCTGGGTTTCGATCATGCTGACCAGCTCTTCCACCACGTTGACGTTGGACCCTTCCAGCGACCCCTGCACCAGGTTGCCCAGGCCATTGAGGCCGGGCGTGCCGTTCTGGGCGGGGCCGGAGGCGGTGGTTTCCACGTACAGGTTCTCGCCCTTGGCCTGCAGGCCGGACGGATTGACGAAGTCGGTGAGGGTGAGCGATCCGATTTCCACCGCCTGCGCCTCGCCGGCCATGGTCACGCTGACCGTGCCGTCGTTGCCGATGGTCATCGACTGCGCGCCTTCCGGCACCTGGATGCCAGGCTGCACGGCATAGCCGCTGTTGGTGACCAGTTCGCCTTGGGCGTTGATCTGGAACGAGCCGTCGCGGGTGTAGGCCGGCGTGCCGTCGGGCAGCATCACCTCGAAGAAACCGCGGCCGTTGACCATCACATCCAGCGAGCGGCCGGTCTGCTGGGGATTGCCCTGCTGGAAATCCTTGGAGGTGGCGACCACGCGCACGCCGGTGCCCAGCTGCACGCCGGACGGCAACTGGGTCTGCTGCGAGGTCGAACCGCCGGGCTGGCGCAACTGCTGGTACAGCAGATCCTCGAAGCTGGCGCGATCGCGCTTGAAACCGGTGGTGTTGGTGTTGGCCAGGTTGTTGGAGACCACGGACATGCGCGTCTGCTGCGCATCGAGCCCGGTCTTGGCGACCCAGAGTGCCTGGTTCATGGCGTGGTCCTTGTTTGGGAATTGGAAATGGGGAATCGGGAATCGATACTGCCGCCGGCTCCCTCCTCACGGAAAAGAACAGGCAAGTGCCGTGCCAATGACACGGTCGAAATCCCGACGCGAATGGAAATTGGGACGTAGGCCACAAACGTGTGCCTACGATTCCCGATTCCCCATTCCCGATTCACGGCCTTCAACCCCCCAGCCGCAGCAACTGATTCGACGATTGCGCCATGTCGTCGCCGGTGCGGATGACCTTGACCTGCATTTCGAACTGGCGCTGGAGCTGGATCATCTGGACCAGGGCGCCGGCGGCGTCGACGTTGCTGCCTTCGAGCACGCCGGTGGTCAGGCTGTTGCCCTGGGCCATCGGCGGGGGCGGCTGGGCAGGGTCGGCCGGACGCATCAGGCCGTCGGCGCCACGCGCCAGCTGCGAGGCCGGCACGTCGACGATGCGCATGCGGGCGACCATCGCCATGGTCTGCGGGCCTTCGCCCTGCGGCACGATGGAGATGGTGCCGTCGGCGCCGAGGTCGAAGGACTGCGCGGGCGGAATGGCGATCGGATTGCCGTTCTCATCGAGCACGGCGCGGCCGCCGTTGGTGACCAACTGGCCGTTGGGGGTGACGCTGAGTTCGCCGTTGCGGGTATAGGCCGTGCCGCCATCCGGCGCCTGCACCGCCAGCCAGCGGCCCGGTTGCAGCGAAACGTCCAGCGAACGGCCGGTGACCATCTGGGTACCGGTACGCGAATCGAAACCCGGATCCGTCAACACCGCGTCCACGCGCGAGGGAAATCCCTGGCCGGGAATCTTGAACGCCTCGGTCGCGGCCAGTGCGGCCTTGAAGCCCTTGGTGTCCACATTGGCGAGGTTGTGCGACACCGCGCCCTGGGCCTGCAGCGAGGCGCGGGCGCCGGTCATGGCGACGTAGAGGGCTTTGTCCATGGGCTTTGCCGGGAATGGGGAATCGGGAATTGAGAATCGGAAAAGCGGAGAAGCGGAGAATCGGAGAAGCGGAGAATCGGAGAAGCGCTTTTGGCTTTGCCTCCCCCTTCGGAGAAGGGGGATTGAGGGGGATTTGCTGTTTGCGCGAAGAGTAAATCCCCCGTCGCCTTCGGCGCCCGCCCCCTTTTTCGCTTTCAATAGCCGAATGGCTGGTCAAGGGGGCTATCTCATCAACGGATGTTGATGACGGTCTGCGTGATCTGATCCTGGGTGGACAGCATCTGCGAGTTGGCCTGGAAGTTGCGCTGGGCGACGATCATGTTGACCAGCTGTTCGGTCAGATCGACGGTCGAGGCTTCCAGCGCGCCGGAGGCGACCTGGCCGAAGTCGGACGTGCCCGGTGCGCCGGTGCGCGGTTCGCCCGAGGCGTAGCTGTGGGTCCAGGTGTTGTTGCCCTGCGAGACCAGGCCCTGCGGGTTGGTGAAGTTGGTCAGCGCGACCTGGCCGATGGCGCGGTCCACGCCGTTGGAATAGCGCGCGAACACCACGCCTTCCGGCGACACGGTGAACTCGTTGAGCTTGCCGCTGGCGTAGCCGTCCTGGCGCTGGTCCTTCTTGGCGAAGGCTTCGCCGTACTGGTTGGTGCCGGTGATGTCCAGGGTCATGTTGAGCACGCCGGCGCCTGTGGTCGGGGTGAACGGCGCCAGGGTGATGCGGCCGTTGGCCGGCAGGGTCAGCGCGCCGTTGTTGTCGAACTGCACGGTGGTGGCCGGACCCATCGAGGTGCCGTCGACGTAGACGTGGGCTTGCCATTCGTTCGGATTGGCAGTCTTCACGTAGTAGACCGACTGCTGGTGGGCCACGCCGAGCGAGTCGTACACGGTGACCGAGGTGGTCTCGTTGTAGCTGTTGCCGTCATTGGGATTGAACGGGGTGATGGTCGGCTGCGCGGCGTTGCCGGGCAGGGTGACGCCCAGGTTGACGAGAGTGGTCGGCGCCGGCGGGCTGTCGCTGGTCAGCAGTTGCAGATCGACCAGGCGGCCGGTATCGAAACCGCTGCCGTCGGCACGCGGCGGGAACACCTGCAGGCGGAAGCCGTCCGGGGTGGTGACGAAACCGTTGGGATCACGCTGGAAGTTGCCGGCGCGCGTGTAAACGTTGGTGCCGTTGTTGCTGACCGTGAAGAAGCCTTCGCGATCCACCGCCAGGTCCAGGTAGCGGCCGGTCTGGTTGATGTCGCCCTGCGAGAACTGCTGGGCCACGTTGGTCACCCGCACGCCGGCGCCGATGCCGTTGCGCAGCAGGCCGTAACCGGTGGTGGAGAATACTTCGGCGAACTCGGCGCGCGATTCCTTGAATCCGGTGGTGCCGACGTTGGCGATGTTGTGCGAGGTGACGTTGAGGTCGGCGTTGGCCGCCTTCATGCCAGAGAGCGAACTGTTGAAAGCCATGGAAAACTCCTTAGCGGATGCCGGGTCGGAATGGCCCGTGGATGTCAGGGATCAGGAAGCCGACTTGCCGATGCGCAGCACGTAGTCGAGCGGAGCGGTGCCCAGGCCGGGCAGGTTGAGATACAGGCCGTCGGAACCGATGGTCACGCTTTCCACGGTGGAATCGACGTAGGTGTTGAGCTTGGTGGCCTTGCCGGTGTCGTCGGTGTGGGTGGCCTTGATCGCATACACGCCTTCCGGCGCGCGTTCGCCGTTGGCTTTCACGCCGTCCCAGGCGAACGCGGTCTCGCCCTTGGCGGCGTCGATCTCGATGGTGTCGACCACCACGCCGCTGGCGTCGGTGATTTCGACCTTGAGCGTGCCGGTGGCCGGTGACATCACCAGGCCGGTGGCGCTGCCCTGCGCGCCGAGTGCGATCTTCTCCGACGGCACCAGCACGTCATGGCCGACCAGCGAAGCGCCCTTGAGCACCTGATCGCCGGTCAGCGCGGTGGTGAAGCCGTTGACGGTGGTGTTGAGCTCGCTGATGCCCTGCACGGTGGAGAACTGCGCGAGCTGGCCGATGAACTCGCTGTTGGACAGCGGCTTGAGCGGATCCTGGTGCTTGAGCTGCTCGGTCATCAGGCGCATGAATTCGGCCTGGCCCAGGCTTTCCTTCTTCTTGTTCGACCCGGTGCCGGTGGTGCTGTTGTTGATCGCGGCGAAGGGATCGCCATTGACGGCGGTGGTCATGCGGTTGCTCCGGTGGGCGGGTCGCGTCAGCGACCCATGGTCAGCGTGGCCAGCGCCAGTTCCTTGGCGGTGTTGAGGACTTCGACGCCGGCCTGGTAGCCACGCGAAGCGGAAATGAGGTTGACCATCTGCGCGACCGGATCCACGTCCGGCGCATAGACGTAGCCTTCGGCGTCGGCCATCGGGTGGCCGGGCTCGTAGCGCTTGATCGGCGGGGCTTCGCTCTGGGTGATCTCCTTGACCTGCACCGAGGTCAGCGAGCCGTCAGCGTTGAGCGGACGCGCCTGGAAGATGGGCTCGATCGGCTTGTACACCGCCTCGGGCGATGAGGCGATGGAGTCGGCGTTGGAGAGGTTGCTGGCGATGGTGTTCAGGCGCACCGACTGCGCCTGCAGGGCTGAACCGGCGACGTCGAAGATCGGCAGGTTGCTCATGGCTTATTGCCCCGTGATGGCGGTGAGCATGGTGCGCACCTTGGATTCGATGAAGCTCAGCGAGGCGCGGTACTCCAGCGCGGCGCGGCCGTAGGCGGCGCGCTCGGTGTCGGCATCGACGGTGTTGCCGTCCAGGCTGGGCTGCACGCCCTGGCGCTCGTAGATCTGCGGGCCGAATTCCAGTCCGTTGAGGTGACGCGCGTCGCTGGTCTGCAGCGGCGCGGCCTGGCGGGCGGCGGCGTTCTCCAGCACGGCCTGGAAGTTGAGATCCCTGGCCTTGTAATTGGGGGTGTCCGCATTGCTGAGGTTGCTGGCGATCAGCTGCATGCGCTGCTCGCGCAGCGGCAGGGCGGCGGCGTGGACGCCCAGGTAGTCGCGGATGGGATTGGACATTGGCGGGCCCCGTTGGGAACGTTGCCCGGGTGGGTGCAAGGCTTGTGCCAGTCCGGGGGAGATGCTTCCCCCACTAAGTGCCGGTGCCATTCCTTCTCATGGGGAACGATGGGCACCTTGTGGCTTTGCCTCCCCCTTTAAAAAAGGGGGACCGAGGGGGATTTGCTCTTCGCCGGTGCTCCTGGCACCGCGCAAATCCCCCATCGTCCGCTGACGCGGCCGCCCGCCCCCTTTTCCAAAGGGGGCTATCCCGAATCCCCAATCCCGGCGGCCAACCGGCCGCCGTCACGCCGCCCGCTTCGTCGCCACCACCTGCTTCAGCCGGTTCAGCACGTAGTCCGCCAGTTCGTGCGGGCTGTACTTGGCGACGAAGGCGTTGGCGCCGACCCGCTCGACCATGGCGTTGTTGAACACGCCCGAGAGCGAGGTGTGAAGCAGGACGTACAGGCCGGCCAGGCCGGGGTGGCGACGGATTTCCGTCGTCAGGGTGTAGCCGTCCATGGCCGGCATCTCGATGTCGGAGATGACCATGGCGTAGCGCTCGGCCGGATCCTCGCCGGCGGCCTGGATCTGCAGGAGGTGATCCAGGGCCTGCTTGCCGTCCGAGAGCAGGGTGGCGCTGACTCCCAACTGGTCCAGCACGCTGCGGATCTGCGAGCGCGCCACCCGCGAATCGTCCACCACCAGCACCTGCAGCGGCGGGGCGTCGGCGGGCAGCGCCATTTCCGGCGCCAGCGGGGCGTCCATGCGCGCCTGCGAGATGTCGGCGAGCACGCTTTCCACGTCGATGACCTGGATCAACTCGCCCTGGAAGCGGGTGACCGCGGTCAGGTAGCTGGCTTCCGCGCCGAGTTCCGGCGGCGGATGGATGTCCTCGACGGCGATGTTGACGATGCGTTCGACGTCGCTGACCAGGAAGCCCTGCACCGAGCGGTTGAATTCGGTGACCACCAGGTAGTTGGGCGCGCGCGCCGGATCCGGATCGCGCTCCGGATGGCCGATGCTCAGGCCCAGGTCCAGCACCGGTATCGAACGTCCGCGTACATCGGCCGCGCCGGCGAATTCGGCGGGCAGGCCGGGCAGCTGGAACAGTGGCGGGCGGCGCAGGACCTCCTGCACCTTGAAGACGTTGACGCCAAAAAGCTGACGCCCGCCCAGGCGGAACAGCAACAGGGCGAGCCGGTTGTGGCCGGCCAGGCGGGTGCGCTGGTCGATGCGGTTGAGCAGATCCTGGGTCATGCAGGCATATCGGCCGGGTTGCGGGCGGCTTGAGTGGTGCGCGGCGTACGGCGGCGGGGAAGGCTCGATCCTCGCGGGACGGCGGTCACGCCGTCCATTTCACCAACGCGCACCGCGGCAGGCGCGAGGACCGCTGGTTTCGGCACATCGCTTGCATTCCTTGTCACCGATGAACCGATGGAGCCCGCCCATGCGACGACTCGTGCTGCTGCCCGCGCTGCTGGCGGCGTTCGCCGTGCCCGCCGCGGACTTCCAGCCGGTGGACAGCATCCGCCAGGCCGCGGTTGGCGCGATGGCGTCGGCCGGCGAGGCGGAAGCGACGCTGGACCCGAACCTGCGCCTGCCGCGTTGCGCCGCGCCGCTTGAAGCCCGGGTGCAGAACAGTGGTTCGGTCGAGGTCGGCTGCCCGCATGGCTGGCGCCTGTTCGTGCCGGTGCGGGTGCGCCGCAGCCAGACCGTGCTGGTGCTCAATCGCGGCATCGCGCCGGGGCAGGTGGTGACCGCCGATGCGTTCGTCGCCGAAACCCGTGACGGTGGCCGCATCGGCGCCGGCGCATTGACCGATCCGGCGCAGGCCGTGGGCCAGGTGGCGCGGCGGATGTTGACCGCCGGCTCGGTGCTGGGGGCCAACGACCTGGTCGCGCCCCGCCTGATCCGGCGCGGCGACAACGTGGCGCTGGTGTCGCGTCGCGGCGGGGTCGAGGTGCGGGTGGCCGGCAAGGCGCTGGCCGACGCCGGCGAGAACGAGCGGGTGACGGTGGAAAACCTGTCCTCGCGCCGGGTGGTGCAGGGCGTGGTCGGCCCGGGCGGTGACGTCTGGGTAAGCCGCTGAGAAAAAAATGGAATCGGTCCTAAAGTCCCCGGACGGGCGGCCGATACCGAGCTGGCAGGGAAGTGCGCTTCGGCTGCGCTCCCGATAAAAAAATGTGGATTCCGTCACTAAAGCTTTGCCTTTGACGGCCGATATGCTGTTTGAACCCGCAACAGGTAGACCGACATGAGCCAGAAAATCGAAGGCAACGCGCCTTCTGCCATCCGCACCACCGGTCCGATCGGTGGCAAGGTGGCGGCGTCCGGCGCCGAACGTTCCCGGCCGGTGGAAGCCAGCGCGGGCGGCGACAGCCTGCGCCTGACCGGCGAGGCCACTGGTTTGCAGGCGCTGCAGCGCGAGCTGTCCTCGGCCTCCGCGGTGGATACCGCGCGGGTCCAGCAGGTCCGCGACGCGCTCCAGGCCGGTACGTACCGGATCAATGCCGAGGCGATCGCCGACGGCATGCTGAGCCTGGAACGCCAGCTCGGCCAATGAGCGCCGAACTGGAGACCCAGTTCGAACGCCTGGCCTCGGCACTGGCCGAGGAGCGCCGCGCGATCCTGGAACACGATGTCGAAGCGCTGGTCTGTTCGACCCGGGAGAAGCTGGCCGCGCTGCGCGAACTGGAAAGCCGCATGCCCGCGTCCGCGTCCACGCCGTTCGAACAGCGGCTGCGCGAACTGTCGGAAGCCAACCAGTCCAATGGCGCGCTGCTGGCGCGACGTCGCCGCGAGGTGAACTGGGCACTGCGTCACCTTGGGCGCAGCGAAAGCAGCGGCGCCTACGATGCCAACGGACAGACCGAAGTCCTGCGCGGCAGCCGCCCCATCGCGGTGGCCTGAGGCGCGCGGCGCACGCGCTTGCCGCCGCCGCGACGCTTGCCGATACTGGCGGCCCCCGTTTGCCGCCATTCCCTTTCGAGGGGCCATCCGTCGTGAGTGTTTCCTCCGCTTCCCGTCTTCCCGCGGACATCCCGTCCTTCGTCGACATCCAGGCGCTCACCGAGCTGATGGACGATGGCGTGCTGTTGTGCCGCGGCGATGATCGCGCCTTGCATGCCAATGCCTCCGCGCTGGCACTGCTGCCCGAGGGCGAGGAGCCGGAATCGCTGCAGGCCGTACTGGAGCTGGTGCCGGCCGAGGCGCGCCGTGCCGCCCGCGCGACGGGGCACTGGAACGGCGAACTGGCGCTGGAGGATGGCCGCATCCTGCAACTGCGCATCTACCATCACCACGCGCCGGGTGACGACGGCTACGCGCTGATCCTGTTCCACGACATCAGCGAAGGCCACGCGCGCCAGCAGGAACTGCAGCGCCGGCACGCCCAGTTGCGGCAGACCCTGATCCGCCTGGCCGGTACCCAGGAACAACTGGTGCAATCGGAAAAGATGGCCTCCATCGGCCAGCTGGCCGCCGGCGTGGCGCATGAGATCAACAATCCGATCGGCTACGTCCATTCCAACCTGGGATCGCTGCAGGAATACCTGCACAGCCTGTTCGCCCTGATCGAAATCTACGAGCGCGCCCTGCGCGCGCCGGATCCGAAGGCGTTGCTGCCGGAAATCGACGACATGCGCTCGCGATTCGACATCGATTTCATCACCAGCGACCTGCCGCAGCTGATGTCGGAGTCGCGCGAGGGCATCGAGCGGGTGACCCAGATCGTGCGCAGCCTCAAGGACTTCTCCTACTCCGGGCGCGACGACTCGTGGAAGCTGGCGGATCTGCACCATGGCCTGGACTCGACCATCAACATCATCTGGAACGAGCTCAAGTACAAGGTCAGCCTGGACAAGCACTACGGCAAGCTGCCGCTGGTGCAGTGCCTGCCGTCCGAGCTCAACCAGGTGTTCATGAACATCCTGCTCAACGCCGGCCACGCCATCGAGGAAAAGGGCCGCATCACCATCACCACCGGACTGGCCGGCGAGGAAGTCTGGATCGAAATCGCCGATACCGGCAGTGGCATGCCCGAGAGCATCCTGCAGAACATCTTCGATCCGTTCTTCACCACCAAGCCGGTCGGCAGCGGCACCGGCCTGGGCCTGTCGATTTCCTACGGCATCGTGAAGAAGCACAACGGCCGCATCGAGGTGGACAGCAAGCCCGGTGAAGGTTCGCGCTTCCGCATCACCCTGCCGGTGCGGCAGCCGGTGAAGGATGCGGGCTGAGGTTCGCGTGGGGTGTCGCGAATGGCAAAGGCAGCCGGGCAAGCTCGGCTCCACGCATCGGTAGAGCGGAGCTTGCTCCGCCGCTACTTGAACCACTGCAATCAACCCACCACGCGGTGGTGCGGCTGGTTCTCGTAGGCGGTGAAGGCCTGGCGGATGTGCTCGCGCAGGTCGTCGTCGTTCCAGGGCTTGGTCAGGAAGCGGTAGATTTCGCCGCGGTTGATCGCTTCGGTGACGGTGGCCAGGTCGGTGTAGCCGGACAGCACCAGGCGCACGGTGTCCGGGTACAGCACGCGCACGCGGCCAAGGAACTCGGTGCCGCTCATGTCGGACATGCGCTGATCGGACAGGATGACCTGCACGTCGTTGGTGGCCAGCAGCTCGAAGGCGTCGTTGACGCTGGAGGCGGCCAGGATGCGGTAGCCGTCGCGGCGGAACAGCCGCACCAGCGAACGCAGGATGTTCTCCTCGTCGTCGAGCAGCAGCAGGGTGCGATCCGGCTTGGTGGCGGCGAAGGCGTCGGCGCGCAGGTAGCGCCGGCGCAGTACCGCGCCGGCATCGTCTGCCGACATCGGTTCGCCGAACAGGTGGCCCTGGAACATGTCGCAATGGTTGCGGCGCAGGAAGCCCAGCTGGATGTCGGTTTCCACGCCATGCGCGATTACCTTCATGCCCAGCTGGTGGCCCATCGCGATGATCGCGCAGGTGATGGCGACCTCGCGGTTGCTGGCCGGCACGCCCTTCACGAAGCTGCGGTCGATCTTGATCTTGTCGACCGCGAAGCGCACCAGCGAGTCCAGGTTGGAGTCGCCCATGCCGAAGTCGTCCAGGGTCAGGCGCACGCCTTCGCGGTGCAGGCTGGCCAGGGTGCGGTGGACCAGCAGGGTGTCCTTGGCCAGCGCGTTCTGGCGCACTTCCAGCACCACCATCTGCGGCGGGATGCCGGCGGCCTGCATCGCCTCCAGCACCTCCATCACGAAGTTGGGGCGCAGCAACTGCAGGGTGGAGACGTTGACCGCGATCTCGAAGTCGTCGAAGCCCCAGTCGCGCCAGACCCGCGCCTGCCGGAACGCCTCGCGCAGCACCCAGTCGCCAATCTGCACGATCACCCCGAGCTTCTCGGCCACGTGCATGAAGCGCTCGGGGATCAGCACGCCCAGCGCCGGTGAATGCCAGCGCAGCAGCGCTTCCATGCCGACCACACGGCCGTCATGGGCGTTGATCTGCGGCTGATAGTGCAGGCGGAACTCGTTGTTGTCGATCGCGTTGACGATCTGGCGCGCGATGATGCTGTCGCTGCGGATGCTGATGGCCGCGTCGCGGGCATAGCGGCGGACCAGGTTCAGGCCCTCGTGCTTGGCCTGGCCGACCGCGGTCTCCGCGCATTGCAGCAGCCCGGTGACGGTGGTGGCGTCTTCCGGGCACAGCGCCATGCCGACGGTGGCGGTGAGGAACAACGTATAGGGCAGCACCGCCATCGGCAGTTCGACCTGATCGCGCACGAATGCGCCGAACGCATCCGGCGACGGCACCTGGGGCAACCGCGGCATGGCGACGATGAACTCGTCGCTGCCCTGGCGCCAGACCCGCGCCTCCGGGCCCAACTGGGTGGACAGGTGCTGGCCGAGCAGCAGCAGCGCCTGGTCGCCGACGTCGGCGCCCATGTTCTCGTTGATGGAGCGGAAGTGATCGATGTCGACGTGCAGCAGCATCAGCGGCGTGCCGCCCTGCATGGCGGACTCGACCATGGCCTGCAGATCCGGATCCAGCGCGCCGAGGCGGGCGATGGAGGGCGGCGCGACGGGGTAGGCGGACATGCTCAGGCCTCCACCATCGTGGCGGGCAGTTCCACCCGCAGGCGGGTTCCGGCATGCGCATCGCCGGGCAACTGGAGCGCGAGGCCGGCGGCCGTGGCGCGCGATTGCAGCAACGTTGCGGTCAGCGGATCGGGCGCGGGCCCGTCATGCCGGACTTCCAACACGGCGAGGCCGCCGCGCGCGGCTAACAGCCGCAGTTCCAGCGAGGCGAGCGTGGGCAGCGGCAACAGCAGATCCTGCACCAGGCGGAACGCGGCCAGTTCGATCGCGGGCTCCGCGCGCGGCGCCGGGTCGGCCATTTGCAGCCGCGGAGCCACCCCCCAGCGTGCCTGCCAGCGCTCGGCTTCGCCACGCAGCGAGGCGGCCAGCCCAAGGGTGTCGATCTGCGGCGGGCGCAGATCCGCGTAGAGCTCGCGCAGGCGAGCGACGGTATCGTCGGCGATGCGCACGATGTCGGCCAGATCCTGGCGGCGCTGGGCGGCGTCGTCCTCGTCGCCGGCCAGGTGCGCGGACATCTTGATGGCCGACAGCGCCTGGCCGATTTCATTGTGCAATGCCCGCGCGACCTGGCGGCGCTCGGCTTCCTGGCGCGCGTACAGCTCGCGCAGGGCGTCGGCGGCGGTGGACGAGGTGTCGGGAGCGGCGGGTGTGCGGGCCGTCATTGGCAACGGTCGGATGGACAACCGCGCCAGTATGCCAGTTGCCCGCGGGTTCCGGCGCGGCGGATACGACGACGCCGGCACCGTGGAGTCGGTGCCGGCGTCGGGGAAAGCGGATGCGTCGGGAACGTATTCGTCGAGAATCAGAACAGTTCGACGGTGCCCGCGCCCATGTTCTGCTGCGCCACCGGCTTGTGCGGTGGACGCTCCCATTCGCTGCGGCGGTCACGCAGGCGGCTGCCGATATGGCGCAGGGCCGAGAGCAGTTCCTGGTCCATGACGCCGCCACTGCGGTGCAGCAGTTCCTGCAGCGCCAGCGCTTCCTGGTTGATGGTGGTCAGGCGCTCCAGGTGGGTGACCGCGCTGCCCAGCGACTGGGTGGCGATGTCCTCGAACTGCAGGGCGCGCACCGCCTCGGCCACGCTCAGGTCGATGGCATGGCCGCACTGGGAGATCTCGCGCATGCCGTCGCCCAGCGAGGCGTTGATGGCGGCGACCTGGGTCAGCATGTTGGCCGCCTCGCCGCGCGCCTCGCGGGAACGGTCCAGATCGCGCGAGGCCATGTGCGAGACGGTCTCGCGGACCTTGGCGATGGCGTCCTTGGAGCTGTGGGCCAGCTTGCGGATTTGTTCGTTGAAGGCGGTCGAACGCTCGGACAGGTTGCGCACCTCGTCGGCGACCACCGCGAAGCCGCGGCCGGCCTCGCCGGCGCGGGCGGCTTCGATGGCGGCGTTGAGTGCCAGCAGGTTGGTCTGGTCGGCGATCGACTTGACGTCCTCCAGCAGCGAGAAGATGCCATCCAGGTGCTGGGCCATCTCGTCGATGTGGTGCACGGTGGTGGTGCTCTGGCCGCTGACCTGTTCCAGCGCTTCCACCAGTTGCTCCATGCGCTGGCTGGCGTGCTGGGCGAAGCGGGCCACGTCCACGCCGGCGCGGTCGCCGTCGCCGGCGCGGTCGACGATGCGCGACACCGCCTGGCTCTGCTCGCGGGACTTGCGCATCATCGCGTCGAAGCTCTCGCCCAGGCCGCCGACCGCATCTCGGATCAGGCCGCGCGCGCGGTCGATTTCGGCGCGCGAGCCATCGATTTCATTGCCGACGAAGCGGCGCAGTTCGTTCAGCAGGGTGTCCTGCTCGCGCAGGATGCTGGTGTGTTCCGCACTGGGTTTCTGCGCGCCCCATACCGACAGGAAGGCGAACAGCAGCCAGGCCAGCGTCATCGTGGTCAGGATGGCCCATTGGACCGCACCGGGCCAGTCGAAGGCGACCGACAGCGGGAACACCAGCGTCAGGATCAAGGGAGCGGCAAGACGAACCAGGATGCGCGAATACATGGGTGCTCTCTGCTGAATCACGGTATGGATATCGGCCATGGGGGATGGCTCTTTAGCGTTCGTCGCGGCAATGCGCGATGCGCGGGGAAAACTGTGAACTGGGTGGAGATCTGCCGGAAAAACGGCGGAAACGGGTGGTCAGCGCGATTGCGCGGACAGTTGCACCAGGCGTTCGGCGACGTCGTCGAGCGGCACGGTCTCGCTGGCCGCGCCCAGCCGCACGGCCGCGCCGGGCATGCCCCAGACCACGCTGGTGGCTTCGTCCTGGACGAAGGTCGGGGCGCCGGCCTGGGCGATTTCCAGCAGGCCGCGCGCGCCGTCGTCGCCCATGCCGGTGAGGATCACGCCGATGGCGTTGTCGCCGGCGGCGTGCGCCACCGAACGGAACAGCACGTCGACCGCCGGCTTGTGCCGGTTGACCGGCGGGCCATCGTCGATCCGGCAGCGCCAGCGGGCGCCGTCGCGAATCACCCGCAGGTGGCGTCCGCCGGGCGGCAGGTAGGCGTGGCCAGGCAGAATCGCCTCGCCGTCGCCGGCTTCGCGCACGGCCATCGCCGAATGCCGATCCAGGCGTTCGGCGAAGGCGCGGCTGAAACCGGCGGGAATATGCTGGGTCATGACGATCGCCGGGGCGTCGGCGGGCATCTGTTCCAGCACCACCCGCAGGGCCTCGGTGCCGCCCGCGGAGGCGCCGATGGCGATCAGGCGATCGGTGGTCTGGAAACGCAGCGCTCGCGCCGGCTGCGCGGCGGGCAGCACCGCGTCGGCGCTCTGGCGCACGCTGGCCGGGCGCGCCAGCGGGCGCACCTTGGCGCGCGCCGCGGCCTTGACCTTGGCGATGATTTCGTCTGCGTAGGACTCCAGCCCGCGGACCACATCGAGCTTGGGCTTGGAGACGAAGTCCACCGCGCCCAGCGCCAGCGCCTGCAGGGTGGTGTCGGCGCCGCGCTCGGTCAGCGAGGAGATCATTACCACCGGCAGCGGGCGCAGCCGCATCAGGTTTTCCAGGAACGCGAGCCCGTCCATGCGCGGCATTTCCACGTCCAGGGTGATCACGTCCGGATTCAGGCGCTTGATCTTGTCGCGCGCGATCAGCGGATCGCTGGCCGAACCGACCACCTCGATGCCGGCGTCGCTGGCCAGGATCTCGGTGAGCATCTGCCGCACGACCGCGGAGTCGTCGACGATCAGGACCTTGCAGGGCGCTCCCATCAGAACAGCTCCACGCCACCGCTGACCGGCGTGCGCGACAGGCGGGCACGGGCGGCGGATTCGGCGGCGGCCACTTCAGCGTCGTGGGCGTGCGGCAGTCGCTGCACCACCACCCGGCCGGTGGCGGGGAAGAACCAGACCTTGCGCGGATGGATGCCGCACAGGTCCTCGGCGACCACGGGGATGCGTTCAATGTCCAGGTAACGGCGGACGAACTCGGCGTTGCGGGTCCCGACCGGATTGCTGGTGAACCCCTTCAGCACGTTGGCGCCGCCGAACACCTTGGCTTCCAGGCGCGAACGGCTGGCACCGCGCTTGAGCAGGTCGTTGATCAGCAGTTCCATTGCGAAGCCGCCGTAGCGCGAAGGAGCGCCATCGTTGGCCTGGCCGTCGGGCAGCAGGAAATGGTTCATGCCGCCCAGCTTGAGCAACGGATCGCGGATGCAGGCCGCCACGCAGGAACCGAGCACGGTGACCAGCGCGGTGTCGTCGTCGACCACCAGGTACTGGGTGGGCAGCAGCTTGGCGGCCGGGGTCTGGAAGCGGGCGTCGTGGTAGCGCAGCACGCTGCCTTCGGCGAAGGCGAGGGCGGCGGCGCTCATCCGCGTGCCCCGGCCCGGCGGTACAGGGTGCGCCCGCACGGCTGGATGATGTCGGCGGCGTGCAGGTAGTTTTCGGAGTGGCCGGTATAGAGCATGCCGTCGTCGGCCAGGTGTGGCACCAGCCGCGACAGGATGCCGCGCTGGGTCGGCTTGTCGAAGTAGATCATCACGTTGCGGCAGAAGATCGCGGTGTACGGACCTTCCACGTCGTAGCGCGGCGCCAGCAGGTTGAGCGGGCGGAAGTCGATCAGCTGGCGCAGCGCCGGATGGATGCGGCAATGGCCTTCGTTCGGCCCGGTGCCGCGCTGGAAGTAGCGGCGGCGCAGGCCGTCGTCCAGCCCGGCGATGCGCTCCAGCGGATAGACGCCGCGTGCCCCGGTCGCCAGCACCTGCGTGTCCACGTCGGTGGCGAGGATGCGCACCGGCGGCGCCATCGTGCCGAAGGCTTCGCACGCGGTGATGGCGATGGAGTAGGGTTCCTCGCCGGTCGAGGCCGCGCACGACCACAGCCGCAGCGTGCCCGCGCCGCCGCGCCGTTCCAGTTCCTCGCGCAGGCGATCGAAATGATGCGGCTCGCGGAAAAAGGAGGTCAGGTTGGTGGTCAGCGCGTTGGTGAACGCCTGCCATTCGTCGCCGCCGTCGCTTTCCAGTTGATCCAGGTATTCGCGGAAGCTGCGCATGCCGAGCGCGCGCAGGCGTCGCGAGAGCCGGCCGTAGACCATGTCGCGCTTGCCGTCGGCCAGGGCGATGCCCGCGCGCTGGCGGATCAGATCGCAGACGCGGCGGAAATCGCGATCGCCGAACTCGAATTCGCGTCCATGGGTGCGCGAAGCGTCTTCATCGTGGGCGGCGGCGGGAGAGGTGCGGAGCGGGACGGACATGGAGAACTCGTGGGGAGCGGGTTATCGAGAACGGGCGCCCTGGGGGCGCCCGTTGCAGCGAATGGCGGGATCAGAATTCCTGCCAGTCTTCCCCTTCGGTGGCCAGCGCGGCCTCGACGATGGCGGCGGGCGTCTGGCGCGATGGGGTGGAACGGGCGACCGATGCGGGCCTGGGCGCCACCCTCGGAGCGACGACCGCAGCGGCGGCCGGTGCCGGCGCCAGATCGTCGAGTTCGAACACCGACACGGCCTCGGCGAGGCTCTGCGCTTGTTGCTCCATGCTGCGGGCGGCGGCGGAGGCTTCCTCGACCAGGGCGGCGTTCTGCTGGGTGGTCTCGTCCATCTGGGTGATGGTCTGGTTGACCTGCTCGATGCCGGCGGACTGTTCCTGCGAGGCGGCGGCGATTTCGGCCATGATGTCGGTGACCCGCTGGACCGAGGCGACGATTTCACCCATGGTCGCGCCGGCCTGGTTGACCAGCGAAGAGCCGGTGGCCACCTGGTCCACCGAGGCCTCAATCAGGCCCTTGATTTCCTTGGCCGCGTTGGCGCTGCGCTGGGCCAGGGTACGCACCTCCGAGGCCACCACCGCGAAGCCGCGGCCCTGTTCGCCGGCACGGGCCGCTTCCACCGCTGCATTGAGGGCCAGGATGTTGGTCTGGAAGGCGATGCCGTCGATGACGGCGATGATTTCGGCAATCTTGCGCGAGGCCGCTTCGATGTCGCGCATGGTGGTGACGACCTGGCCGACGACGTTGCCGCCCTGGGAGGCGACGGAAGCCGCGCCGATGGCCAGCTGGTTGGCCTGGCGGGCCGAGTCGGCGTTCTGGCGCACGGTGGAGGTCAGTTCCTCCATGGAGGCGGCGGTTTCCTCCAGGTTGGCGGCTTGTTGTTCGGTGCGGCGGGACAGGTCGGCGTTGCCGGAGGCAATCTCGCCGGCGGCGGTGTTGATGGCGGTGGAGGCGTCCTGGATGCGGGAGACGATGTCGGTGAGCTGGGCGACGGTGGCGTTGGCGTCGTCGCGCATGCGGGCGAACACGCCGTGGAAGTCGCCGTCCATGCGGGCGGTCAAATCGCCGCGGGCGATGGCCTGCAACAGCTGCGAGACCTGGTCCAGGTTGCCGTCGGTGGTTTCCATCAGCTGGTTCAGGCCGGCGACCATGTCGCGGAAGTCGTACTGGTAGCGGTCGACCTCGCCGCGCTGGCTGAAGTCGCCGGCGGCCGCGGCGCTGGCCAGCCGCTTGATTTCGGCGTTGATGGCCGAAAGGCTGGCCTTGGTGGCGTCCATGGTTTCGGTCAGCGTCGCCTTCTCGCCGGGCAGGCGATCCATGTCCGGGCTCAGATCGCCGATGGCATAGCGCTGCATGATCCGCTGCGCGCTGCCGATCGCTTCCAGGTGCGAAGCGACCAGTGCGTTGGTGTCGCGCACCATCCGGCCGTACTCGCCCGGGAACGCGCTGTCGTCCATGCGGTAGCTGATCGCGCCTTCCTCATGGCGCTGCGCCATCTCCGACTGGGCGGCGATGACCGATTGCACCTGGTGCTGCATGCGTTGCATCGAAGCCAGCAGTTCACCGACTTCGTCCTTGCGCGAGGTATCGATGCTGCCGTCCAGCTTGCCGCGCGAAACGTCGTTGGCCACCCGCACGGCCTCGCCGACCGCGCGGGCGATGGCGCGTGCGAAGAGCCAGGCCAGGACCAGGCCACCGACAATGCCGGCCACCAGCATGATCAGCAACAGCGAACTGGAAGCGGTGTAGGTGCTGGCGGAGTCCTTGGCGGTGACCGCGGTCTGGCGGTTGACTTCCTTCAGCAGGGCATCCAGCGAGGCGGCCGCCTTGGCGTGGGCATTCCAGGTGCCGCCGATGAAGGTATCGATGGCGTCGTCCTGCAGGTCCAGCTCCAGCATCTCGTTGACGTCCTGGTAGGACTTGTACGCCTTGCTCCAGTCGGCCACGAAGGCCTCGTAGGCCTTGCGTTCGGCGGCGGTGGAGATCAGCGGCTTGTAGGCGGCGATGGCCTTGTCGATCTCCGCATGGATGCGCTTGGCCCGGCCACGCGCATCGTTCTTCACCGCGTCGCTGGCGCGGACCAGCGTGGTGAAGGTGGTGGCGCGGTACTCGCCGATCAGGCCACGCAGCGCGCCCGCGGTGCTCACGCTGGGCAGCGTGTTGTCGGCCATTTCGCGGGTCACGCCATTGAGCGATTTCAGGCCGATGAAGGAGGAGACGCCCTGCACCAGCATCAGCACGAGCACGATGCCGAAGGCCAGCATCATCTTCTGGGTCAGGCGGAGGTTCTGGATCCACTGCATGAAAGGTTTCCTCGGTCCGGGGCGGACGACGTCGCGGGCGGAGTGGCTGGCGAAGGAAGGGGACACCGGCGGACCGCAGCGCGGCGCCGCCGACGGGAACGGGCGATCAGCGCATCGATGCCAGCTTGAGGTTGCTCGGCGAGGTCACCACGATTTCGGCGCGCGAGCTGTCGCGCTGGATGCTGCCGATCACGCACACGTCCTTGCCTTCCAGGGTTTCCGGGGCGGGCTTGAACTTGCCGCGATCCGGGCCCGGGATGCGGGCGGTGAAGGTATGGCGCGGGAAGTCGCCGCCCATGTACAGGAAGGTCGGGGTGCCTTCGGAGTTTTCGGCGAAACGGGCCTTGCCGACCTTGCCGCAGACGATGCCGTCGCGACCGGCGAAACGCACGGCCTTGTCGGCGGGGATGGCGTCGGTGACCTGGGCCTGGCCGTTGGCGCGCTCGGCCGGCAACAGCAGGGTGGCGCCCACGACGGCGGCCGACAGGGTGATGAGGGTGGCGATCTTCATGGGTGCTCTCCGGGAAGGGACAATCGATGACGCGGAAGGCGTCTTGAAGGCAGTCATCGGCCCCTCCGGAGCGAACTTGAGCCGGTGCGGGCGCCGGTCCGCGTGTTCGCGGACGGCGTCACATTTTTGCGTCAGGCCGGACTGGCCAGACCGGCCGGGGCGGCGGCCACGAGGGTGGTCAGGATCCAGCCGTCGTTGAAACAGACCTCGATGCCCTGGAAGCGGACTCCGTCCAGGGTCGTCACCGGGAACAGCCGGCGTGGCGCGCGCCGCCGCTGCAACTGCACGTCGCGCAGCCAGGTTTCCGGATCGCTGTCCAGCGCCACGCCCTGTCGCAGGCGATGCGCATGGCGGATGACGTCGGCGAAGCGGACCACGCCCGGCGGGATGCCGTGCAGGCGGATGTAGGCGTCGTTGGCCATCACCAGCTGATCGTCCGGGTTGTACATCGCCACCGGCGTGTCGGCGATGTCGATGCCCTGCAGCAGTTGCGCCAGCACCGCGGGATCGCGCGGCGACAGCGCCGGGCGCAGGGGCGCATGCGACGACCCGCCCTCCGGTGCGGATGGCGCGACAGGCGTGGCGCTGCGCTCGGCGATGCGATCGCGACCGTCGTACTTGGCCCGGTACAGGGTCAGATCGGCCTGGCGGATCCAGGTCTCCGGGCTGTCGATGTCGGCGGTCAGTTCGGCCACGCCGAAGCTGGCGGTGATGGTGCGATGGCGCGAAAGCGGCGCCTCATGCAGGCGGCGGTGCAGCCGGCGGACCACTTCCATCGCCTCGGGCAGTGGGGTGAGCGGCAACAGGACGCCGAACTCCTCGCCGCCGTAGCGCCCGGGGACGTCGATGTCACGCAGGTTCGTGCGCAGCAGATCCGCGAACCGGCGGATCACCGAATCCCCTTCGGCATGGCCGTACAGGTCGTTGATCTGCTTGAAGTGATCCAGGTCGGCCAGGATCAGCGTCGCCGCCTGGCCGGTGCGCCGGCAGCGGGCGAACTCCGCGCGCACGGTGTCTTCCCAGTGGGTGCGGTTGAACAGTCCGGAGAGCCCGTCATGCCAGCCGCGCAGCTCCAGTTCGTTGCGGCGGTGGTGCAGGCCCTGGGTGACGTCGTAGCCGATGCGCAGCAGGCCCATGGGCGCGACCCATGCCAGCGGCAGGCTGGCCAGGAAGGAAAGCCAGTCCAGGCCAGGTTCCCAGTGCAGGCCATAGAAGGGAATCCCCAGCAGTACGCCCACCATCAGCGCCAACAGGTTGCCGGCGAGCAGGCGCGGACCGCCGCCGAACATCGCGGCGAAGCAGGTCACCGCGATCAGCGCGGTGCCGATCGGCAGGTTGAAGGCGATCAACGGCAGGCCCATGCCGGCGAGCAGGCCGTCGATCAGCACGTGCTGCATCTCGGCGCGGTTTGGATTGCGGCTGCGGCGATACCGCCAGCGCGCCAGGTGCGGCCAGCCCAGGCCGAATGCCAGCGTGGTCAGCCAGTGCTCCAGCGGCACCTGCAGGGTCCACATCGCCGGCGCCATCGCGACCACCGCCAGGACGGTGGCGATGGCATGCAGCAGGTACAGCCGATGCGGGTAGATGAGGTGCGGTGTCAGGGAGTACGCCGCCGGCAACCGCTGCACCGGCGGCGTACGCGGGATGGCGCTCATGGTGCGTGCGCCGCGCCATCCCCGGACGCCGGCATCGACACGTAGTCGTTGTTGCCCAACCAGTGTTCCAGTGCCGGCGCGGGCAGCGGCGCGGAGAACAGGTAGCCCTGCAGCACCGGGAAACCCTGTTCGGCCAGGAACGCGTGCTGCGCGCCGGTTTCCACGCCCTCGGCCACCACCTTCATGCTCAGGCTCTCGCCGATGCGCAGCACCGAGGTGGTGAGGGTGCGGGCGATGGCGCTGCTGTCGATGTCGCGGACGAAGCTCTGGTCGAGCTTGAGTTCGTAGATGGGCAGCCGGTGCAGGTGGCTGAGACTGGAGTAGCCGGTGCCGAAATCATCCAGCGACAGGCGCACGCCCATCACGTAGATGGCCTCGATGTTCTCCAGCACGTCCGGATTGGGATCCAGCATCACGCTCTCGGTGATTTCCAGGATCAGGTCGTCGGGGTGGAGGCCATGCGCATCCAGGCAACTGGCGATCTGCAGCGACAGATCCGGATCGCGGAAATTGATCGCCGAGACGTTCACCGCCACCCGCGGCACCCGCAGTCCGCGGCGACGCCAGTCGGCCATCTGGGCGCAGGCGTGTTCCAGCACCCACAGGCTGAGGTCGGCGATCAGGCCGCATTCCTCGGCCACCGGCACGAAGCGCGAGGGTGGCACGATGCCCAGTTCCGGATGTTCCCAGCGCAGCAGTGCCTCCACGCCATACAGGGTGGGTTCGCCGCCGCCGCTGATCTGCGGCTGGTAGTGCAGGCTGAACTGGTCGGCCAGCAAGGCTTCGCGCATCGCCGTTTCCAGCGAGACGCGCTCCTGCGCGACCCGGTTCATGTCGCCGCTGAAGAAGCGCACGCTGCCGCCGCCGTCGGACTTGGCGCGGTACATCGCCATGTCGGCGTGGCGCAGCAGCAGGTCGATATCGCGGCCGTCGTCGGGATAGATCGCCACGCCGATGCTGGCGCTGGGATGCAGGGTCATCACGCCGGCGGTGGCCGGGCGCGCGATGGCGCCCAGCAGGCGTTCGGCGACGCTGGCGGCCTGTTCGGTGGAACATTGCGGCAACACCGCGACGAACTCGTCGCCGGCCTGGCGGCCGATCAGGTTGGGTCCGGGCAGTTCCTCGGCCAGGCGTGCGGCGATGTCGCGCAGCAGGCCGTCGCCGGCCGCGTGGCCCTGCGCCTCGTTGACGCGCTTGAAGCGATCCACGTCGATGAACAGGACCGCCGCCTGGCTGTTGAGCTGGGCGGAGTTGGCCAGGACCTGTTCGGCCTTGGCGCTGAACATGATCCGGTTGGGCAGGCCGGTCAGGGTGTCGTAGAAGGCGAGCTGGTGGACCCGCTCGTTGGTCTGTTCGCGCTCCATCGCCAGCGCGCACAGGTGCAGGCAGGTGTCGGCGATGCGGCGATGCAGATCGTTGGGTTCGCCGCGCTCGCGATAGTAGAAGCACAACGTGCCGAGCACGCGTCCGCTGCTGGACTTGATCGGGCTGGAGAAGCAGGCATGCAGGCCGTTGCCGAGCAGCAGGTCGCGGAAACCCGACATCAGCGGATCGGTGGCGACGTCCGGCACGTGCACCGGGCGACCCCGCCAGGCGGCGGTGCCGCAGGCGCCCACGCGCGGGCCGATCGCCAGGCCATCGCAGGCGGTCACCAGCGCGGTCGGCAGGCTGGGCGCTGCAAGCGGCCGCAGTCGGCCATCGCCATCCACCGCCAGCACGGACACCGCGACTTCGGGAGCGATGCGCTCGACTTCCCGGCACATGAGGGTCATCACGTCCGTGACCGGCTGCTCGCGGACCATCGCGTCCAGCACCTTGTGGTGCAGGACCTGGTGCGCCTTGGTCTGGGTGATGTCGGTCAACACGCTGACCAGTCCGATGGTACGGCCGTCATCATCGAGGACCGGATTGATCGCGGCCGATACCCACAGCGGACGTCCGCTCTTGGTATAGAGCAGCACTTCGGTCTGCATGCCCTCGGAGAGCGCGAGCGAGCGCTCGATGAGATCGCCCAGCTGCGGCTCGGTATGGGGACCGGACAACACCTCGCTGGGCTTGCGGCTGCGCAGGTCGTCCAGTTCGTAGCCCAGCATGCGGGTGAAACCGCTGTTGACGTACAGGACCTGCCGGTTGGGTGCACTCACGAAGATGGCGTTGTCGCTGCGATCCACCACCAGCGACAACTGGCGCATGCGTTCGCGCTGCAGGCGCACGTCGGTGAAATCGCGCAGCACGGCGGTGTGGAAGTGGCTGCTGCCGGCGTCGACCGGCGACATGGTCAGGGAAGCGGTGACCCGGCGACCGTCACCGCGTTCCAGCATCACTTCGCGATGGCCGCCGACCCAGTGCGCGGCGCAGGCGTGATCGGGAAGTTCCGCGCCACCCTCGACCGGGCACGGCAGGAAGCGGTGCAGGGGCTCTCCCAGCGCCTGTGCCCGTGGCACGCCCCACAGCTTTTCGGCGGCGGCGTTGAACAGCAGGACGCGGCTTTGCCCGTCGAGCACGAGCACCGCGTCGTTCGACTGTTCCAGGGTCTGGAACAGCAGATCGAAGGCGGTGTCGACCGGGGCGGGCGCGAACACGGACGCCTTCATGCCCTGTCACCGCGCAAGGAGCCACTTCCCGATGCGGGGATCGGGCGGGCATGGCAGCGGTGGGGAGGAAAGTCGGGGCTCATGCGCCATCCGTTGGTTCCAGGCGGGATCAGATATCGGCCGCGGACGCGTCCGCTTGAGGCCGTCATGCCCGGTGGTCGGACCAATGGCATGACGGGAAAGGTCATGGGCGGCGCGGTCCGTCAGAAGGTCTGCCACTCCGCGTCCGCGAAGGCGGGTGCGGAGGGCTGGGCACGCCGTGCGGCGGGCTTGCGGGTGGCGGCGATACCGGCGGAAGCGGCCTCAGGCCGCGTGCTCTTCGCGGGGTGGCCGTTCGCACGGGAAGCCCGCGCCGGGGACGGCGCGCCTGCCGCGTTGTCTTCGATGACGAACACGTCGACGGCCTCGGCGAGGCTCTGCGCTTGTTGCTCCATGCTGCGGGCGGCGGCGGAGGCTTCCTCGACCAGGGCGGCGTTCTGCTGGGTGGTCTCGTCCATCTGGGTGATGGTCTGGTTGACCTGCTCGATGCCGGCGGACTGTTCCTGCGAGGCGGCGGCAATCTCGGCCATGATGTCGGTGACGCGCTGGACCGAGGCGACGATTTCACCCATGGTCGCGCCGGCCTGGTTGACCAGCGAAGAGCCGGTGGCCACCTGGTCCACCGAGGCCTCAATCAGGCCCTTGATTTCCTTGGCGGCGTTGGCGCTGCGCTGGGCCAGGGTGCGCACCTCCGAGGCCACCACCGCGAAGCCGCGGCCCTGTTCGCCGGCACGGGCGGCTTCCACCGCTGCATTGAGGGCCAGGATGTTGGTCTGGAAGGCGATGCCGTCGATGACGGCGATGATTTCGGCAATCTTGCGCGAGGCCGCTTCGATGTCGCGCATGGTGGTGACGACCTGGCCGACGACGTTGCCGCCCTGGGAGGCGACGGAAGCCGCGCCGATGGCCAGCTGGTTGGCCTGGCGGGCCGAGTCGGCGTTCTGGCGCACGGTGGAGGTCAGTTCCTCCATGGAGGCGGCGGTTTCCTCCAGGTTGGCGGCTTGTTGTTCGGTGCGGCGGGACAGGTCGGCGTTGCCGGAGGCAATCTCGCCGGCGGCGGTGTTGATGGCGGTGGAGGCGTCCTGGATGCGGGAGACGATGTCGGTGAGCTGGGCGACGGTGGCGTTGGCGTCATCGCGCATGCGGGCGAACACGCCGTGGAAGTCGCCGTCCATGCGGGCGGTCAAATCGCCGCGGGCGATGGCCTGCAACAGCTGCGAGACCTGGTCCAGGTTGCCGTCGGTGGTTTCCATCAGCTGGTTCAGGCCGGCGACCATGTCGCGGAAGTCGTACTGGTAGCGGTCGACCTCGCCGCGCTGGCTGAAGTCGCCAGCGGCCGCGGCGCTGGCCAGCCGCTTGATTTCGGCGTTGATGGCCGAAAGGCTCGACTTCACCGCATCGACCGTTTCGGTCATCAGCGCCTTCTCGCCGGGCAGGCGTGCGATGTCGACCGACAGATCGCCGATGGAGTAGCGCTGCATGATGCGCAGCGCGTCCAGGATCGCGGCCACGTGCTCGCCCACCAGGCCGTTGGTCTCGCGCACCATGTCCCCGTACTCGCCGGGGAACGCGGATTCATCCATGCGATAGCTGATGGAGCCTTCGTCATGGCGGCGTGCCATTTCGCGCTGCGCGCCGATCACCGCGCGCAACTGGTCCTGCATCCGGTGCATGCTTTCCAGCAGGCGGCCGGGTTCGTCGTGCGGTTGCTCGCCGATGGCGTTCTCCAGCCGGCCCGCGGCAATGGACTCGGCCACGCGGGTGGCGTGCCGCAGCGGCACCACGATACGGGTGCCGATGATCCAGCTCAGCAGCACCACGATGACCACCAGCGTGCCGCCGGCCAGGGTCATGATGCCGGTGAACATCCAGGCCTGGCTCTGCACGTCGTCCATGTACACGCCGGTGGCCACCACCCAGTTCCAGGTCTTGTAGGGCGCGGCGTAGACGACCTTGGCGATCGGCTCGTCGCCGCCCGGCTTGGGCCAGCGGAACTCGACGAAACCGCCGCCACGGCGCGCGGCTTCCACGCCCTCCCGATACAGCAACACGCCGTCCGGGCTGCGTTCGTCGCCAATCGGTTTGCCGGCCAGTTCCTTGCGGATCGGATGCATCAGCATGACCGGCTGCATGTCATGGATGTAGTAGTAGTCCACGCCCTTGTTGCCACGCATGCGCTCGATCGCCTTGAGCGCGTTCGCGCGCGCCGCCGCGGGATCCAGTTCGCCGGATTTCTCCAGCGCCGCGTAGTGATCGAGGATGCCGAAGGTCAGCTCCACACGGGTCTTCAGGCCCGTCTTGCGGGTCTCGTAGAGATCCAGGTACTGCATGCGCGCGGCGATCACGGCCAGGGCCACGATGCCGATCGCGATCAGGACGGTGAGCAGGTTGAGTTTGTGCCGGACCGGCAGGTTGGCGAAGCGGCGGGACAGGTTCATGGCGAACTCGGGGGAAGGAAAGTGGGATCAGGCGATGCGTCAGCGGAGGGTGCAGGCGCGAGTGGACGCTGGTATGGGAACCTGGGGGGAAGCCGCCTCCCGCCGGGTGTCGAACCGCATCCGCCATTGCCATAGCCTGCGATGATCCCGGCGCGCGCTCGCGCTGCACGGGATGACGCCGCCGATGGCCGGCGCGGCCAGCGTCAGGAGAAACTTGCCGCGCGGGGAGAGGGCACCGAAACGCGGGCGGGATGCAGCGGACTTCATGGGACTTCCGTTCACTTCTGGCAGAGGGGCGCCGGGCCCGGTAGTGCTATCGGCGCGGAGCGCGCGCGCGTTGAATCATCCTTGGTCGTAGGGGAATGCCTGACAGGGAACCGCGCGAGGCGTGCGCGGGCGCAGGGGAAGCCTGGCTCCCCCCGCGCGGGCGGTCATGCGATGGAACCGTCGCGCGAGGCGGCGTCAGGCCGCTTCGGCTTCGGCGGTGTGTTCGGTCAGATCGGCACTGTCGATCAGGGTCTCGATGTCCAGCAGGATCAGCATGCGGTCGTCGACCGTGCCGATGCCGGAAATGAAGCGGGTGTCGACGCTGGCGCCGAACTCGGGGGTCGGGCGGATCTGGTCCTGTTCCAGCGGGATCACGTCGGAGACGCTGTCGACCACGATGCCGACCACGCGGTCCTCGACGTTGAGCACGATCATCACGGTGAAGGCGTCGTAGCGCGCTTCCTTCAGGCGCAGCTTCAGGCGCAGGTCGATGACCGGGACGATGGTGCCGCGCAGGTTGATCACGCCCTTGATGTACTCGGGCGCGTCCGGCAGCCGGGTGACGGCGTCGTAACCACGGATCTCCTGGACCTTCAGGATGTCCACGCCGTAGTGCTCCTCGCCCAGCGCGAAGCTGAGGAACTCCGCGGCCGTGGTCTTGTTGTCGCTCATCGCAATGCTCCTGTGCATTCTGGCTGGGACGCGGAGGCGTCCTTCCCGCTACTCATCGGCCGGCAGGGCGGGGACTTTAGGCGGAGCGGGGAGGCGGCGGGCGGAACCGGGATGGGGGCCGCAGAATCGGGGGGTCAGCCGATTCCGCGCTCGCGGGCGCTGCGCTGCCGTTCCATGCGGAAGATGTAGCGCTGGATCTGGGCGTCGCCGCCGCGCGGCAGGTCGGTGAACTGGCAGCCGGCCCGCCAGATTTCCCGGCCGTTGGGACGGGACTGGCGGAACAGGTTCTTGACCATCAGCCGCACCTGCAGCGGTTCGCCGTCCGGCAGCAGGAGCCGGCAGTCGGTGTATTCACGGAACGGGCGGAACTCGGGGCGTTCCGGCGGCACTTCCACCGCCAGGCCGCCGCCGCTGATGTCCAGCACCCGCATGTCGACCCATTGCGGTTCCTCTTCGCCGGACCCGAACGGAACCTGGCAGCGCACGGGATGCGCGACCGGCACCTGCAGGCGATAGAACTCGCGCCGCTGCAGGCGCAGCACCCGGTCCGGCAACGGCGCCCGGAACGCGGTCTGTCCATCCACGCGCAGGCGTTCGCAACCAGCCAGGGGAAACTGCACGTGCACGCGGTCCAGCTGTGACACGCAGACGATCTGGTCCGCTTCCTCGACCGAGCGGTTGATGGTTTCGCTGATGCTGCCGTCCAGCAGCAGGCTGCCTTCATCGGCTGCGAGCTCGAGGAGTGCCGTGGGAAAGACATGACCGCGCGGCACCAGATGCGCGCTGATCAGGGCGCGGCGGTCGATCAGCGCCTGCAGCACCTGGCGGATGTCGCGCGGGTGCCTGAGCAGGTACTTCTCTTCCTCGTCGTACCGCACGGGTTCCTGGGTGGCGGCCTCGATCTGTTCGGACATGGGTTCGGTGTGGGAAGCGGAAATGACCAGGCCCGGTGGGGAGCGGGACAGTTGCCGATATATCGACCTCGTCACGGATTCTTTAGAGAAGGGGAGAGTGAGCGTGATGGGGGTTGACCTGTGCCGGCGCGGTTGAGAGGCGTTTGTTGCTGGTGCGAAGAGCAAATCCCCCTCGGTCCCCCTTCTTCGAAGGGGGAGGCAACAGCGGGTCGTCCTTGCAGTGGATAGCCCCTTGGCGTCGGACCTTGCCGACGCCACCTGAATCCCACGACCCTCGACCTTCGACCTTCGACATGAGACATCGACGACTCGACTTGAAAAAGGGGGCGGGCGCCCGCGTGAGCGGGTGACGGGGGATTGGCTTTTGGCGCCAAGAGCCAATCCCCCTCGGTCCCCCTTCTTCGAAGGGGGAGGCAACAGCGGGAAGGCAGTGGTCAGAACTCCTGCCAGTCGCCGTCGGCCAGGGCCGGTTCGGGCTTGCGGCGGACCGGCGCGGCGGGTTTGCGTGGCGCGGGGCGTGCGGAGATGCGTGCCGGCGTGGCGGGCATGGCCGGGGCGGCGGGCGCTGCGGAATGCGGGCGCATTCCGCCGGTGGCTTCGCCTTCGATGACGAACACATCCACCGCTTCGGAGAGCAGGCGGGCCTGGTCTTCCATGCTGCGGGCGGCGGCGGAGGCTTCCTCGACCAGGGCGGCGTTCTGCTGGGTGGTCTCGTCCATCTGGGTGATGGTCTGGTTGACCTGCTCGATGCCGGCGGACTGCTCCTGCGAGGCGGCGGCGATTTCGGCCATGATGTCGGTGACCCGCTGGACCGAGGCGACGATTTCACCCATGGTCGCGCCGGCCTGGTTGACCAGCGAAGAGCCGGTGGCCACCTGGTCCACCGAGGCCTCAATCAGGCCCTTGATTTCCTTGGCCGCATTGGCCGAACGCTGGGCCAGGGTGCGCACCTCCGAGGCCACCACCGCGAAGCCGCGGCCCTGTTCGCCGGCACGGGCCGCTTCCACGGCCGCATTGAGGGCCAGGATGTTGGTCTGGAAGGCGATGCCGTCGATGACGGCGATGATTTCGGCAATCTTGCGCGAGGCCGCTTCGATGTCGCGCATGGTGGTGACGACCTGGCCGACGACGTTGCCGCCCTGGGAGGCGACGGAAGCCGCGCCGATGGCCAGCTGGTTGGCCTGGCGGGCCGAGTCGGCGTTCTGGCGCACGGTGGAGGTCAGTTCCTCCATGGAGGCGGCGGTTTCCTCCAGGTTGGCGGCTTGTTGTTCGGTGCGGCGGGACAGGTCGGCGTTGCCGGAGGCAATCTCGCCGGCGGCGGTGTTGATGGCGGTGGAGGCGTCCTGGATGCGGGAGACGATGTCGGTGAGCTGGGCGACGGTGGCGTTGGCGTCATCGCGCATGCGGGCGAACACGCCGTGGAAGTCGCCGTCCATGCGGGCGGTCAAATCGCCGCGGGCGATGGCCTGCAACAGCTGCGAGACCTGGTCCAGGTTGCCGTCGGTGGTTTCCATCAGCTGGTTCAGGCCGGCGACCATGTCGCGGAAGTCGTACTGGTAGCGGTCGACCTCGCCGCGCTGGCTGAAGTCGCCGGCGGCCGCGGCGCTGGCCAGCCGCTTGATTTCGGCGTTGATGGCCGACAGGCTGGCCTTGGTGGCGCGCATGGCTTCGGTGATGACCGCCTTTTCGCCAGGCAGATCTTCCATGTCCACCGACAGATCACCGACGGCGTACTGCCGCATCACCTCGACCGCGCGCATCTTCACCTTGATGTGTTCGCCGATAAGCGCGTTGGTCTCGCGCGCCATCCGGCCATACTCGCCGGGAAACAAGGACTCGTCCATGCGATAGCTGATCGCGCCTTCTTCATGGCGTCGGGTCATTTCGCCCAGTGCACCGATCAGTGCATGGATCTGGGATTGCATGCGCAGCATTGCACCCTGCAACTGCCCCAATTCGTCGTTGCGATCCTGGGCGATGCGATTGTCCAGCCGGCCTTCGGCGATGGCGTCGGAAATGCGCACGGCTTCGGCCAGCGGCTTGAGGATCTGGCGACGCATCAGCACGAACAACGCACCGCACAGCACGCCGGCGGCGATCAGACCGACCACCATGATGGTGAACAGCAGCGAGCGGGCCTGCTGCATCAGCAGCGAGCGCGGCACCACCACGCCCAGGGCAAAGCGCTGCGCGGCCTGTCCGATCTGCAGCGGCACATAGGCTTCCACCAGATCCTCATCCAGGTTCGCATCCCGGCTTTCGCGGAAGACGGACTGCCCCTTGGATATGCTGGCCAGCACGGCACGGGTGTCGGCGTCTTCCAGCTTGCGCCCGACCTTGGCCGGATCCGGATCGGCGACCACGGTACCGGCCGGCGACAGCAGGCGGACATGGCCTTCACCCATCGGCCGCAATTTGGCGATGGATTTCTGCAGGGACTCCAGTGCGAAATCGACGGTCATCGCGCCGACGAAGCGGTCGTTCTCCACGATCGGCGTGGCCAGCGTGGTCATCAGCACCTTGCGACCGCCGATCTCGTACTCGTACGGCTCCAGCACCACCGGCTGCTTGAGCTTGCGCGGCAGCAGATACCAGTCGCCATTGCCGGGGACTTCATAGTCGCGCAGCGCTTCCAGCATCGGCTGGCCGTCGCTCCAGGCCCAGTAGCTCATGAACCGGCCGGTGGCGTCGTGGCCTGCGGTGGCGACGTTCTCCGCGTCCTTGCCGTCGAACGCATCCGGTTCCCAGATGGTGCCCACGCCGACCCATTCGGGATGGGTGACCAATTGCTCGCGGATGATCGCGCTGGCGGTGCCGCGATCCAGGCCGGCATGCGCCCGCTGGCTGAGGAAACTGTTGCGGAGCGTCTCGTTGGTCGAGAACGCGCGTTCCAGGTCTCCGGAAATGCGTTCCGCCTCCGCCTGCGCGAGGTTCTGCATGCTGGCATGCGCGCTATCCAGGAGCGCATTGCTGCTGCGGACGTAGGTGATCAGGGCGGTAACGCCAAAGGCGAGTGCGGCGATCAGGGCCGTGCCGGACATCAGGCGGGTGGCGACGCTGCTGCTTGCGAAGTTCCGGAGTGAGCGGGTCATGAAAAAGGCCGGTAGTGAGGACGGGAGAATCACCAGGCCGATGGGGGGAGCGGTCTGCAAAGCACTCCATCGGCCGTACGCTGCCGGGCTTTAGGCGTAATCGTGCTTTTGTGGGTGGATGCACGCGTGGAGATGCGTGAGGGAGGGAGAGAGAGCAAATCCCCCTCAATCCCCCTTCTTCGAAGGGGGAGGCAAAAAAGGTCGTCCGTGAAGTGGTAGCCCCCTTTGACAAAGGGGGCGGGCGCCCGCGTCAGCGGGTGACGGGGGATTGGCTCTTCGCGCGAGAGCAAATCCCCCTCAATCCTCCTTCTTCGAAGGGGGAGGCAACAGCGGGTCGTCCTTGCAGTGGATAGCCCCCTTGACCCGCCATTCGGCGGTTGAAGGCGAAAAGGGGGCGGGCGCCCGCGTGAGCGGGTGACGGGGGATTGGCTTTTGGCGCGAAGAGCCAATCCCCCTCAATCCCCCTTCTTTGAAGGGGGAGGCAAAAGCGGGAAGGCAGTGGTCAGAACTCCTGCCAGTCGCCGTCGGCCAGGGCCGGTTCGGGCTTGCGGCGGATCGGCGCGGCGGGTTTGCGTGGTGCGGGACGGACGGAGGCCCGTGCCGGCGTGGCGGGCATGACCGGGGCGGCGGGCGCTGCGGAATGCGGGCGCATTCCGCCGGTGGCTTCGCCTTCGATGACGAACACATCCACCGCTTCGGAGAGCAGGCGGGCCTGGTCTTC
>NZ_VFID01000010.1 GCF_006542425.1 Pseudoxanthomonas sp. z9
GGTGCGGGTAGCGCAGACCGTCGCGGTAGTCGATGCGGACGCTGCGGTACTGCTCGCCCTGGCGCACCAGCGGGAACCATGGCATGCACGCCACACGCCACGCCGGGTATCACCTGCCGCTACCTGCCGCGGGTTCTTGTAGGAGCGACGTCAGTCGCGACCGTAGAATCGCCTCGCCGGCAAGCGCATGGTCGCGACTGACGTCGCTCCTACAGGAAAGCGGGTATCAACGCGGCGCCAGGATCTTCGACAGCCGGTCCTCGGCGCCGGGGATGCGCTGCAGGTGCGGGTAGCGCAGACCGTCGCGGTAGTCGATGCGGACGCTGCGGTACTGCTCGCCCTGGCGCACCAGCGGGAACCATGGCATGCACGCCACACGCCACGCCGGGTATCACCTGCCGCTACCTGCCGCGGGTTCTTGTAGGAGCGACGTCAGTCGCGACCGTAGAATCGCCTCGCCGGCAAGCGCATGGTCGCGACTGACGTCGCTCCTACAGGAAAGCGGGTATCAACGCGGCGCCAGGATCTTCGACAGCCGGTCCTCGGCGCCGGGGATGCGCTGCAAGTGTGGATAACGCAGGCCGTCGCGGTAATCGATGCGGACGCTGCGGTACTGCTCGCCCTGGCGCACCAGCAGTTCGATGGGCCGCGGCGATGCCTTGGCGGCGACGATGGCGCGCTTGAGGCGCTCGCCGGTGTAGGCCAGCCCGTCCACCGCGATCACCGTCATGTCCTTCGCAAGTCCGGCGGTAAAGGCGGGCGAGTTCCAGATCGCCTCCTGGATTACACCGTCGGAGCCGACCTTCAAACCGATCGAGAAGCGAAAGTCGTCGTTGCCACCGGCGCCCTCCGCATCGGTGATGGCCGGGTTTGCTTCGCCGGTGTAGGCCAGCCGCCAGCCAGCGCGCTCCAGCCCGTCGAGCGGCGAGGCCGCGCCCTGCCCATCCAGGCGCTCGCGCAGGAAGCCGCGCCAGTCGCCGGGCTGCACTTCGTCGAGTACCCGCACCACGTCGTCGAAGCCGTACAGCGAAATCGGCGCGTCGGCGCTGGCGCCGGCGTGGAAGCGGCGGGCGAAGTCGTCCAGGCTGCGACGGCCGCGCGACTGTTCGCGCAGGCGCGCGTCCACCGCCAGCCACAGCAGCGAGCCTTCCGAATAGAAGTCGTAGCCGCGCTGCCAGCTGGACCAGGCCTGCGGCGCATCGTTGTAGTCGACGATGCCCTGGTGCACGGTGTCCTGCAGATCGCGCCAGTCGCGGCCCGGCTGGGTGGCCGCGGTCGCCAGCGTGTTCGCCAGCACCGCGCGCGCCTGTTCGGGTGTCCACAGGCCGGCGCGCGCGGCCAGCACCACCGCCCAGTACTGGGTCTGTCCCTCGTAGACCCACAGCAACGAGTTGTCGATGGCGCTGTTGTAGTGCGGCGCCCACGTGGTCTCCGGGCGGCGGAACTTGCCGCTCCAGGCGTGCACGTATTCGTGCGGCAGCAGGTCGTTGTCGATGAAGGCCGCATCGCCGCGCAGGTAGTCGGCGTAGGTGCCGTTCTCGCTGGACTGGCGATGCTCCAGGCCGATGCCGCTGAAGCTGTCCGACAGCGCCAGCAGGAAGTCGTAATGCGCGAACGGACGCGGACCGAACACCCGGTCGGCCTGGGTCACCAGCGCGCGGTGTGCCTGCAGCATCGCCGGCGAGGCGTCCAGTTGCGCGCTGGTGTCGGCCATCGCGTTGAGGCGGACCGGCGTGGCGCCGGTATCCAGGTCGAAGCGGCGGAAGTGCTGGCCGGCGTAGACCGGCGAATCGATCAGGGTCAGCAGATCGGTGGGCGCGTAGCGCTGTGCGGCACCATCCCGTCCTTCCACCGCCAGCGCGGTCGCCGACTCCCAGCCCGCCGGCAGGCGCAGGGTCGGGGCGACGCGGATGCGGCGCGCGTCATGGCCCGCCGGATACAACAGTACGCGATGCCATTGCAGCGACAGCATCTGCGGGGTCATCGCGACCCGGCCCTGCGCGGAAGAGGTCGGCGACAGGTACTGGAATGCGATCTCGATCTCCGTCACCCCCGCCGGTACGTCGAGATGGAAGGCATACATGTCGCCGGGATCGCGGCGCCAAGCGATGCGCTGGCCGTTGCCGGTGATGACCAGCCCGGCGATCTGGTTGATCGGTCCGGTCGGCGCGTGGTTGCCGGGAATCCATTTCGGATACCACAGGGTCAGCGGTCCCGCTGCGACCGGGATGCGCTCGCGCACCCGCTGGATGCGCCGGTCGATGTCACTGGCGTCGACGTCGAGTCGCAGCGTGCCGGGATAGTCCTGCGTGGAGAGCGGCGCCGAAGCGGGTGCCGTTGCCGGCGTCGGGGCCGAAGCCGGCTGCGCGGCAAGCGGACTGGCCAGGAAAAGACCAAACGAACACCACAACCCCAATGGCAACCTGGACATTCCGCGCGCATCCCCCGCTTTGTATTGTCGCCATCCTAGCCGCTCGTCGCGACGGCGGCGACGTGGACGCGCGGCGCGTCGCCCTCACGGCGTCAACGGGTCGCCGCCGCGCGGAATGCGCTCGCCGTCGCCATCGCCCATGCGGAAGTAGCGCATCGCCGTCGCGCGGCCGGACGCGTCGCGCTCGATCCGGAACCGGGTGAGCCGGTGTGCATAGACGAAATCATCCGGACCGAGCGGCACCACCGCATGCCGGCGCTCGCCTTCCTGCAACACCGGCTTGCCATCGACCAGATGCAAGTTGAACGCCCGTTCCGGGCCAGCGCGATACGTGCCCAGCGCGGATTGCAGGCGGGCCGGATCCACCGCCACCGCAATCGGCTCCGGAAACGGCTCGCCCAGGGTGAACGCGGCCAGCCGCCGCGAAATGTCGCCCGGCTCCTCGCCCTCGGCCGGGCTATCGGTGTTCTGCAGGACGGCGACGGTGATGTCGCTGCCCGGCAGGTACAGCAGGCGGGTGGCGAAGCCATGGATGCCGCCGCCGTGTTCCAGCATCGGCTGCCCGCGCAGCGCCAGCGACTGGATGCCGAAGCCGTAGCCGGCGTCGATCGCCTTGCCCACCGGCGTGACCATCTGCCGGTAGGTCGCGTCCTTGAGCACCTTGCCTTCGTGCAGCGCGCGGTTCCAGCGCAGCAGATCGTCCACCGTGGTCACCAGCGCGCCGGCCGCATGCGGCTGGGTCATGCTCAGGTAACCGGCCTTGGCCGGATGTCCCGGCTCGCCGGTGTAGCCCTGGACCATACCGGCGATCACGCCCGCGCTTTCCAGCCCGTAACCGGTATGGCGCATGCCCAGCGGTTCGAACAGTGCCTGCTTCAGGTAGGCATGCCACGGCTGGCCGCTCGCCTTCTCGATGACCGCGCCGACCAGCACGTAGCCGGAGTTGTTGTAGGCATAACCCTGGCCGGGCGCGAAGTCCGGCTTCAGGTCCTTGAACGTCTCGATCATCTGCGCGGTGGTACGGTCCTGCATGATCGGGCCTTCCATCACGCCCGGAATGCCGGTGTAGCTCTTGATGCCGGAGGTGTGGTTGAGCAGCATGCGTACGCTGACGTTTCCACCGCCGGGATAGTCCGGCAGGAATTTCGACAGCGGATCATCCAGCGACAGCTTGCCCTGCTCGACCAGGGTCAGCAGGCCGGCCGCGGCCATCTGCTTGGTGATCGAGCCCATCCGGAACACCTGATCGGCATTCAGCGGCACGTCCAGTTCGATGCTGGCGCGACCGCGCGCGCCGCGATACAGCACCTCGTCGCCACGGGCCACCAGGATCGCCGCGCCCGGGCCGTCCACGGGATAGGCTTTTTCCATCAGCTGGCGCGCATAGCGCTCCACCTCGGCCTTGCTGGCGGGTTCGGCGGCGCCCGCCGCACCGGCGAACAGCAGCGACACCGCACAGGCGAACGGCAACAGCGAACGGCGCATGGCATGACCTCGGCAGGGATCGATGGCGCATTCTGGCCGGCGCGGCCGGCGCCGTACCATCACGCGGAAGTCACCATGACCTCTGGCCCGATTCAGGCCTTGCGCCAGACCAGGCAGCGGTTGTTGGCCGGCATGGCGACATCGTCGATCAGCAGGAAGCCGTGCGCGTTCGCCAACGCATCGACCGCCTCGAAATCGCGGATGCCCGATGCCGGATCACGCGCCTTCAGCCAGGCATCGAACTCGCGGTTGCTCTCGCTGGTGTAGCGGCCTTCGTAGTTGAACGGACCGTAGACGATCAGCGAGGCGCGCGGCCCCAGCACACCGCCCAGCCCGGCGAAGAACGCCTGCACCGAAGTCCAGCCCATGATGTGCAGGGTGTTGGCGCTGAAGGCCGCGTCGAAACGCTGCGCCGGCCATTCGCCGTCCACGTCCAGTTCCAGCGGCGGCGGCGTATTCGGCAGATCCGTGTCGTCCAGCCATTGGCGGATGCCGGGCAGGTTGTCGGCGACATCCGAACACTGCCAGGTCAGGCGCGGCAGCTTCATCGCGAAATACACCGCGTGCTGGCCGGTGCCGCTGCCGATTTCCAGCACCCGGCGGACTTCGGCGAAGTGATGGCGCAGCACCGCCAGGATTGGATCGCGGTTGCGATCGCAGGAAGGCGCATGGGGTTTGTCTTCCATCATCGCGCCGCTCCCGGGGTCAGTCGCGCCAGCGGACGTAGAAACGCCGGCTGGCGCCACCATCCCCGCCGCGCTCTTCCACTTCGAAGTGGCGGGGATGGTGCTTCAGCAGGTCGCTGAGTTTCTTCTGCCCGTACAGGCGTGGATCGAAATCCGGGCGAATCTTGATCAGGTAACTGCCGACCGTGCCCAGGAAGGCCCAGCCCTGATCGTCGGAGGCTTCCTCGATGGCCTGGCGGAGCAGCCGCAGCGGCAGCGCTTCGCCACGCGCCGGTTCCGGCGGCGGCGCGGCGGTCGGTTCGGCCTGGGTCGGTCCGCTCTTCGGCGTGGCCGCCTTCTTGGTTGCCTTCTTCGCCGGTTTGGCCGGCGGCGGCGACGCGGCCGGCGTCTCGCTGCGCAGCACCTCGGTGTAGACGAACTTGTCGCAAGCCTGGACGAAGGCGTCCGGCGTCTTGCGCTCGCCGAAGCCGTACACCATCAGGCCTTCCTCGCGCAGGCGCTGGGCCAGGCGGGTGAAATCGCTGTCGCTGGAGACCAGGCAGAAGCCATCGAAGCGCTGGGTGTAGAGCAGATCCATCGCATCGATGATCAACGAGCTGTCGGTGGCGTTCTTGCCGCTGGTGTAGGCGAACTGCTGCACCGGCGCGATCGAGTGCTTCAGCAGCGCCTGCTTCCACTGGGTCATGCGGGTACTGGTGAAGTCGCCGTAAATGCGCTTGACGCTGGCCACGCCGTATTTGGCGATCTCGCCCAGCAGTCCTTCGATGACGGCGGGCTGGGCGTTGTCGGCATCGATCAGCACCGCCAGTCGGCGCTGTTCATCATCGGGTTCGGGGCGGGCGACCGTTCGGTTCTTCATGGCGCTCCTGCGGCGCTTCGCATGCCCGGTGGACTATGCCTGCACCGGCACGCCATCGCAATCGGACCCGGCGCGCGGCGAAAGGACGCCATGAAAAAAGGGCGGATGTCGCCATCCGCCCCTTCTCTCCGCTCTTTCGACGTGCAAAACAAATGCAGCGATTCGGCTGTGGCCCCTTCCCCCGCTGGCGGGGCAAGACCGGGATGGGGGCGCTTCCAGCCATCGCGATCTGATCGGCGGTAGCGATGTGCAGGCTTGGCGACTGTGTAGGGCGTTCTTTTCCGGCGGGCCCCCACCCCAACCCTCCCCCGCACGCGGGGGAGGGGGCGGTTCACGCTTGCCTGGATTTTCAGTGAGGCGATGTTGCGTGCGCGCCGGATGATCAGCGCTGACTTGATTTGCTTCCAGGCGCGGCTACTCGCCCGTCCTGGACAGGACGATGTCGCCATCTGTCCTTCTCTCTACGCTCTCGATCGCAGAACACTTGCACCAACTCCGCTGTGGCCCCTTCCCCCCGCTGGCGGGGGAAGGCTGGGATGGGGGCACTTCCAGCAATCGCTGTCTGATCGACGATGGCGGTGTATGGGCTTGACGGCTGATGCCAGGGCGCGGTTTTTTTCCGGCTGGCCCCCTCCCCAACCCTCCCCCGCTAGCGGGGGAGGGAGCGGTTTGCGCTTGCGGGATTTCCAGCGAGACGACGCGGTGTGGGCGCCGGCTTACCAGATCTTGACTCGATCCTTCGCTTCCAGGTGCAGCTTCTCGCCCGGCTTGGACGGGAACGCGGCATACCAGGCATCGACGTTGCGCACGGTCTGGGCGCGGTAGCGGCCCGGCGCGTGGCCGTCGCCGATTACCTGCGCGCGCAGCGCCGCGTCGCGGGTCTTGGTGCGCCACGCCTGCGCGTAGGCGATGAAGAAGCGCTGGTCGCCGGTCAGGCCGTCGATCACGGGTGCTTCCTTGCCGCCCAGCGATTTCCTGTAGGCGGTGTAGGCGATGGCCAGGCCGGACACATCGGCGATGTTCTCGCCCAGGGTCTGCTCGCCGTTGATGTGCAGGCCCGGCATCGGCTCGTAGGCGTTGTACTGGGCTATCAGGCGATCACCGGCGGTCTTGAAGTGCGCCGCATCCTCCGGCGTCCACCAGTTGCGCAGGCGGCCCTGGTCGTCGAACTCGGCGCCGGTGTTGTCGAAACCATGGCTGATCTCGTGGCCGATCACCGCGCCAATGGCACCGTAGTTGGCGGCCGGATCAGCCTTGGGATCAAAGAACGGCGCTTCCAGGATCGCGGCCGGGAAGTTCATCGCGTTCTGCAGCGGCAGCTGCACGGCGTTGACCGTCTGCGGCGTCATCCACCACTCGGCGCGATCGGCCGGCTTGCCCAGCTTGGCGGTCTGGTGGCGATACTCGAATTCCTCGGCGCGGCGCGCGTTGCCCAGCGGATCGTCGGCCTTCACTTCCAGCGAGGCGTAGTCGCGCCAGGTTTCCGGATAGCCCACGCCCACCCGCATCGTCGCGGCCTTGGCCTTGGCCTTTTCCTTGGTCGCCGGGGTCATCCACTCCAGCTTGTCCACGCCTTCGCGGAACGCGGCCAGGATGTTGTTGACCATCTCCTCGACCTGCGCCTTCGACGAGGCCGGGAAATACTGCTTCACGTAGATCTGGCCGATGGCGTCGCCGAGCGCACCGTTGGTGGCGCCGATCGCGCGCTTCCAGCGATCCCGCTGCTTGGGCGTGCCCTGCAGGGTCTTGCCGTGGAACTCGAAGCTGGCGTCGGCATAGGCCTTGGGCAGCAGGCCGGCGCTGTGATCGATGGCGTGGAAGCGCAGGTAGTCCTTCCAGGTCTGCAGCGGCTGGCTGGCGACCAGCGCCGACAGTTTCTTGATCGCGTCGGGCTGCCAGGCGATCAGCACCTTCTGCCCGGTCAGGCCGGCACCCTCGAAGAAGGCCGCCCAGTCGATGCCCGGCGCCTTGCTCGCGAACGCCGCGGTCTCCCACGGATTGTTCGCCTTGTGCACGTCCTGGCTGTCGACGATGTTGGCGTGGGCCTGGGCGATCTTCATTTCCAGATCGAAGATGGCCTTGGCCTTGGCGGCCGCGTCGGCGTCGCTCGCGCCGGCCAGCTTCAACTGGTGGCCGATGTAGGCCTGGTACTTGTCGCGGTTGGCGGCCATGTCCTTGTCGGCGGCCAGGTAGTACTCGCGATCCGGCATGCCCAGGCCGCCCTGCATCAGGTAGCCCACGTTCTGCGACGGATCTTCCAGGCCCTGGGCGACGAACAGGCCGAACAGGTTGTCGGTGGCGAAGTTGGTCGCGTTGAGCGGATCGGTATCAGCGCGCACGGTGCCGCCGATGTAGCGCGACAGATCGGCTGGCGTGGCGATCGCGTCGATCTCGTCCAGCCACGGCTGCAGCGGCGCCAGGCCACGCTGCTCGATGCCGGCCTCGTCCATGAAGGCGGCGTAGTAGTCGGCGATCTTGCGCTCGGGCGTGCCGGCGGCCGGGTTGGCCTTGGCCAGGCCCTGGACCAGATCGGCGTTGCGTTTCTCGGCTTTCTGGAAGACCTCCAGGAACACGCCGGTGCTGGAACGGTCGTCCGGGATCTGCGCGTTCTTGCGCCAGCCGCCGTTGGCGTATTCGTCGAAGTCGTCGCCCGGCGCGACCGCCTTGTCCAGGCCGGCCAGATCGATGCCGATGACCGGCGCGGCGGCGGGTGCCTCGGCCTTGGGCGCCTCGGCGGCCGGCTCGGGAGTGCGGTTGCAGGCGCTGGCGCCGCACAGCGCGGCGGTCAGCAGGATCCAGCGGTGGGCGTGCATGGCGGACCTCGGAACGGAACAAAGGCGGCCACGATACTCCCGTCCGCCGCGCGGGCGACATGTGCCCAACGTCATCCCGGACCGTTCAGCCCGGCACCGCGCCCCGACTCAGTCGGGCACCGGCAGGCTGAGGGTTTCCTTGACCTCTTCCATCACGATGTAGCTCTTGGACTCGCGCACGTGCGGCAGGGTCAGCAGGGTGCTGCCGAGCAGCTTGCGGTAGGACGCCATCTCCGAGATGCGCGCCTTGATCAGGTAGTCGAAATCGCCGGAGACCAGATGGCATTCCAGCACGTTGGGCAGGCGCAGGGCGGCACGGCGGAACTCCTCGAAGATGTCACCGGACTTGTAGGCCAGGCTGATCTCCACGAACACCAGCAGGTTGGCCTTGAGGTACTGCGGATCCAGCCGGGCGTAGTAGCCGGTGATCACCCCGTCGCGCTCCAGCCGACGGACCCGCTCGGTGCAGGGCGTGGTCGACAGGCCGACCCGCTCGCCCAGTTCGGTGAAGGAGATCCGCCCCTCCTCCTGCAGCACCCGCAGGATGTTGCGGTCGATCTTGTCCAGTTCGCGGCGGCGCTGGGTCATGGGAGCTCCAAGGAAACCGGGCTTTTCGGTGGAATTCCCCAATGTTGCCACCAAATACGGAAAATAACCCTATACATCCGTCCCTATACTCGCCGAACTCCGGAAACCCGGCCTCCAGGCCAGGGAAATGTCCGGAATCACTGGCGGGAGCATCGGCATGCGGGTTCTGGTTCTGGGCAGCGGCGTCATCGGCATCAGCAGCGCGTGGTATCTGGCGCGCGCGGGTTTCGAGGTGACCGTCATCGATCGGCAGGCCGGCCCGGCCGGCGAAACCAGTTTCGCCAACGCCGGCCAGATCTCGCCGGGCTACGCGTCGCCATGGGCCGCGCCGGGCGTGCCGCTCAAGGCGCTCAAATGGCTGTTCTCCAGGCATGCGCCGCTGGCGATCCGCCCGGGCCTGGACCCCAACCAGTACCTGTGGCTCGCGCAGATGCTGCGCAACTGCACCCAGGAGCGCTACGCCATCAACAAGGCGCGCATGGTGCGCCTGTCCGAATACAGCCGCGACTGCCTGGACGAGCTGCGTGCGGAAACCGGCATCGACTACGAAGGCCGCCAGCTCGGCACCACCCAGCTGTTCCGCACCCAGGCCCAGCTCGATGGCGCGGCCAAGGACATCGCGGTGCTGGACGAATACGGCGTGCCCTACGAACTGCTGGGTCGCGACGGCATCGCCCGGGTCGAACCGGCGCTGGCGAGCGTGTCCGACAAGCTGGTCGGCGCGCTGCGCCTGCCGAACGACCAGACCGGCGACTGCCACCTGTTCACCCAGCGGCTGGCGGCGATGGCCGCGGCGGCCGGCGTGGAGTTCCGCTACGGCCAGACCATCGAGGCGCTGGAAACCGAAGGCGGCCGCATCCGCGGCGTGCGCATCGACGGCAAGCGGGAAACCGCCGACCGCTACGTGCTGGCGCTCGGCAGCTATTCGCCGCGACTGCTGGCGCCGCTGGGCATCCGCCTGCCGGTGTATCCGCTTAAGGGCTATTCGCTGACCTTGCCGATCGTCGACGCGGCGATGGCGCCGACGTCGACCATCCTCGACGAGACCTACAAGATCGCGATCACCCGCTTCGACGATCGCATCCGCGTCGGCGGCATGGCCGAGGTGGCCGGCTTCGATCTGTCGCTGTCGCCGAAGCGCCGCGCGACCCTGGAAATGGTGGTCGGCGATCTGTATCCGCGCGGCGGCGATCTGTCCCGCGCCAGCTTCTGGACCGGCCTGCGCCCGGCCACGCCGGACGGCACCCCGGTGGTCGGCGCGACCCAATACTCGAACCTGTTCCTCAACACGGGACATGGCACACTGGGCTGGACCATGGCGTGCGGCTCGGGCCGTTACCTGGCCGACCTGATGGCCTCGCGCATGCCGCAAATCAGCGGCGAAGGCCTCGACATTTCCCGCTACGGCGCGCGCCGCGGCGGCCACGACCCCCAGCCTGAACCATGCGCCCAGCCCGCGCGCTGATCGACCTGCAGTCGCTGCGCCACAACTACCGCATCGCCCGCGAACTCGCCGGCGGCCGTTCCCTCGCCGTGGTCAAGGCCGATGCCTACGGGCACGGCGCGGTCCGTTGCGCGCAGGCGCTGGAGGCCGAAGCCGCTGACGGTTTCGCGGTCGCCTGCCTGGAAGAGGCGCTGGCCCTGCGCGGCGCCGGCATCCGCTCGCCGATCCTGTTGCTGGAAGGTTTCTTCGAGGCCGACGAACTGCCGGTGATCGCCGCGCATGATCTGTGGTGCGTGATCCACGCGGAATGGCAGATCGCCGCGCTGGAACAGGCATCGCTGGAACGGCCGCTGCGGATCTGGCTGAAACTGGATTCGGGCATGCACCGGGTCGGCCTGGCGCCGCAGGACTATCGCGCCGCCTGGCAGCGGCTGACCGCGCTGCCGCAAGTGGCCTCGGTGGTGGCGATGACCCATTTCGCCCGCGCCGACGAACTGGACAGCGAGCGCACCGCGCAGCAGCTGGACGCCTTCACCGCCACCCTGGGCGATCTGCCCGGCGAACGCAGCCTGTCCAACTCGCCCGGCCTGCTCGGCTGGCCGGCGGCCGGCAGCGACTGGGGCCGTGCCGGCCTGATGCTGTACGGCGCCAATCCCTTCCCGTCTTCCCACCCGCAGGCCGGCCGCCTGCGCCCGGTGATGACCGCAGAATCGAAGATCATCAGCGTGCGCGAACTCGCCGCCGGCGAACCGATCGGCTATGGCGGCAGCTTCGTCACCGAGCGCCCGACCCGGGTCGGTGTGGTCGCCTTCGGCTACGCCGAGGGTTATCCGCACTTCGCCCCCACCGGCACCCCGGTCGCCATCGACGGCCAACGCAGCCGGCTGATCGGCCGCGTCTCGATGGACATGCTCACCGTCGATCTGACCGATGTGCCGCAGGCGGGCCTGGGCAGCCGGGTCGAACTGTGGGGTGCACAGGTGCCGGTCACCGAACTGGCCCGCCACGCCAACGGCAGCGCCTACTCGCTGCTGTGCGGACTGAAGCGCGCACCGCGGATCTATCGCGACTGACCCGCCTCCCCCTTCGAAGAAGGGGGACCGAGGGGGATTTGCTTCTGCTCCAAGCGCAGGCGCTTTTCAACAGCCGAATGGCTGGTCAATCCCCCGTCGCCCGCTACGCGGCCGCCAGCCCCCTTTTTCAAAGGGGGCTACCCCTTCGGAAAGACCCCGCTTTTCCTCCCCCTTTGCAGCGCTTCACAACAGCCGAATGGCTGGTCAAAAGGGGGACCGAGGGGGATTTGCCCTTCGCTTTAAAGCCCCCCAACCCGCGACCGCCCACCCGGAAATATCGGACGCATTCGGCATACCATGCGCGCCATCCACCCGCCGATAAGGAAGCCGCCATGTCCCTACGTTCCCTGCTGGGTTCCGCCGCCATCACCGCCGCGCTGGCCCTGGCCGCATGCAGTTCGACATCGCCCTCGACCGATAGCGGCGCCGCCACGCCCGCACCCGGCTCGGGCAAGTGCAACGCCGACGCCGTGCAATGGGCCGTCGGCCAGGAAGGCAACCAGGCCAACATGGGCCGCGTCTGGCGCGAGAGCGGCGCGGGCCTGATGCGTCCCATCGGTCCGAACCAGGCGGTGACCATGGACTACCGCGAGGATCGGGTGAACGTGCATCTGGACAAGGACAACAAGATCACCAAGATCGCCTGCGGCTGATCATTTCCCCTTCGTCGCTTTCCGCTTTCCCCCGCCCGACGCCGCACGCGCGGCGTCGCGGTGGGCCCGGCCGAGAAAACGCAGCGCGGCGCTTTCCCATTGCCGCGGCCCGCGGGCATCTCCCGCGCAGCGCGCCAACCGGCCGTCGCACCAGCCCTCGAACACGCACGGGTCGATATACGCCTTGCGGCACACCGCCACCGTGTTGCCCAGCATGCCGGCCACCGCCTCGGTGACCGTCTGCCGCACCCGCGCCAGCGCGCGCTCACCGCCGCGCGCCGGCAACGGAGTCGCCGCCAATTGCTGGAACGCGGCCAGGGTCCCGCCCCAGGTGCGGAAATCCTTGGCGGTGAACGCCTCGCCCATCGCCTCGCGCAGGTAGTCGTTGACCGCGCCCGAATCCACCGGATGCAACTCGCCGTCGTCGTCGCGGTACTGGAACAGCAATTGCCCGGGCAACTGCCGACAACCGCGCACCAGGCGGACCAGCCGTCGATCGTCGACCGCGATGTCGTGCATCTGCCCGCCCTTGCCGGCGAAGCGAAGCCGCACCCTGCCCCCACTCGCGAACTCGAAATGGCGGTTGCGCAGGGTGGTCAGGCCGAACGAACCGTTGTCGCGCACATAGCCGGCGTTGCCGACCCGCACCAGGGTCGCGCCCATCAACGCCACCACGATCGCCAGCACCTTCTCGCGCGGATGGCCCGGCCGCGCCAGATCCGCGCGAACCCGGCGACGCAGGCGCGGCAATGCACGGCCGAAGGCCACAATCCGGGTGAACTTGCCGTTGCCACGCACCTCGCTCCATTGCGGGTGGTAGCGGTACTGCTTGCGCCGGCGCGCATCGCGTCCGGTGGCCTGCAGATGGCCGCGTGCGTGCGGGCAGATCCACACTTCGGTATAGGCCGGCGGGATCGCCAGCGCGCGGATGCGTTCGAGCGTCGCGGCATCGCGGACACGCGCGCCGGACGGATCCAGATAGACGAAGCCCTTGCCGGCGCGGCGGCGGCGGATTCCCGGTACGGCGTCGCTGACATGAATCAGGCCGGCCTCGCGCGCCTGCGCGGCCGCGGCGGCGAGAGCGTTCAAGACTTCGCGAGATTCGGGCATGTCCGATCCTGACAACGGGTCCGGTTAACGACATGCGAATGTAGGCTGGGCGATGCTTGGCCCATCATTCGTTTGCCACTGGAGCCTGCATGTCCCGTTACGCGCTTCCCGCCCTGTTGCTTTCCCTGACGCTCGCCGCCTGTTCGGCGCCGGCGCCCGACGAACAGACGGCCGCCACGGAACAGTCGCAGGCCGCCGCCGCCGCCGCCGCGCAACCGCCCGAACCCGGCAGCGACCCCACCGGCACCGCACCCGCCCCCGGCGGCAGCTGCGACGACACCCAGGCGCAGTGGATCATCGGCAAGGCCGCCACACCCGCCGACACCGAACAGGCCGGCAAGGACGCGAAGGCCAGCGCCGTGCGCACGCTCAAGCCGGGCGAGGCTGCCACGATGGAATTCAATCCCAGCCGTTTGAACATCGACCTGGACGACAAGGGTGTGGTGACGGCGGTTCGTTGCGGCTGATCGGGCTTCGATACCCGGAAAAAAGCGCCCCCATCCCAGCCTTCCCCCGCGAGCGGGGGAAGGGGCGGATCCCGCGCGAGGATGGGCGATCCGGATTGGCGCGCTTCCCGTTCGAGGCCGGAGAGGCCCTACCCAGGCACGGCTTCTTCTCTCATCGTTTGCGGCCCACCATCTGCGGGAAAAGAATCGGAACACGGACACGGCCCCCTCCCCCGCCTGCGGGGGAGGGCTGGGGTGGGGGCAAAACGTGCACCCATGACTTCCCCGCGCGATCACGCGCATGCGGAAACACTTAAGATCTCGCCATCCGCACAGACACCGACCGGCGTCGGCACGCACCGGGAAGGGATCCCGCATGGCCAGCAAGCTCCGCATCCCCGCATGGCTGTTCGCCGCCGCGCTCGCCGGCTGCGGTTCCACGCCTCCGCCGAAATCAGCGCCACCCGCGGCCGCCGCGCTCAAGCCATTGCCGCCACGCTGTGATCCTTCCGCCGCGCAAGGCGTCATCGGCCTGCCGATCGACGCCGGCGTGATCGAGAAGGCGCGCGCGGCCGCCGGCGCCGACATGGCGCGCGCCGTGCGTGCGGATCAGGTTGGCGTGCAGGACTTCCGCGCTGGCCGGCTCAACCTGTATCTCGACGCGCAGCGACGCGTCGCGCGCGTCGGCTGCGGGTGAACAGGCGCACGTGCCGCACGCAGCAGACCAAAGAAAATCCACTTAAAAAGTTGCTTCTGCAACTATCGTCGTACTCGTCGGAACGCTGTTGCGGCACCGCAACATCTGTGCTTTAGTCGGGGCTCCGGTGACATTTCGAAGTGCCGCTGCGTGGGCAGGGCACGGTGTCGCCGTCAGCAAGGTTTGAGGCAGAGATGGCCCCTCGCAGTCGCCACGGGCTCTACGACCCGAACGACGAACGCGACGCATGCGGTTTCGGCATGATCGCGCAGTTGGATGACCAGCCTTCGCGTGCGCTGGTCGACACCGCCATTGCCGCGCTTTCGCGGATGACCCATCGCGGCGGCGTCGCCGCCGACGGGCTTACCGGCGACGGCTGCGGCCTGCTGATCCGCAAACCCGATGCGTTCCTGCGCGCCCTGGCCGAAGAGGCCGGCATCACCATCGGCGCGCGCTTCGCCGCCGGCCTGGTGTTCCTGCCGCATGACGACGCGCAGGCGGATCGATGTCGCGCCACCCTGGAAGCCGAGCTGCGCCGCGCCGGCGCCGCGCCGCGCGGCTGGCGCGTGCCTCCGACCGACGACAGCGTCTGCGGCGTGCTGGCCAAGGAAACCCTGCCGCGCATCGAACAGATCTTCGTCGACGCCGGCGACCACCAGGACGACGATGCCTTCGGCCTGGCCCTGTTCCTCGCCCGCCGCCGCGGCGAACAGCAACTGCGCAAGGACATCGCCGACTTCTACGTGGTCACCCTGTCCCCGCACGCCATCGGCTACAAGGGCATGGTGCTGCCGGACAAACTGCCGGTGTTCTACCCGGACCTGCAACGCAGTGATCTGACCAGCAGCGCGGTGGTGTTCCACCAGCGCTTCTCCACCAACACCCTGCCACGCTGGCCGCTGGCGCATCCGTTCCGACTGCTGGCGCACAACGGCGAAATCAATACCATCGAAGGCAACCGTCGCTGGGCGCAGGCGCGCAGCAAGGTGTGGAAGACGCCGCGCTTCGACATCGCCGAATTCGATCCGGTCATTTCCATGCACGGCTCCGATTCGCAGAGCCTGGACAACATGCTGGAGCTGCTGATCGCCGGCGGCATGGATCTGCTGCAGGCGCTGCGCATCCTGGTGCCGCCGGCGACCCAGTCGCTGGAATTCAAGGACGCCGACCTGGCCGCGTTCTACGAGTTCTACGGCCTCAACACCGAGCCGTGGGACGGCCCCGCCGGCATCGTCGCCTGCGACGGCCGCTACGCCGCCTGCATGCTGGATCGCAACGGCCTGCGCCCGGCGCGCTGGATGCTGACCAGCGATCGCCATTTCCTGGTCGCCTCCGAAGCCGGCGTGTGGGAAGTCCCCGCCGAGCGCGTCACCCGCAAGGGCAAGCTCGGCCCCGGCGAAATGATGGCCATCGATCTGAAGCGCGGCGATCTGCTCGACAGCGAGGCGGTGGATCGCATCAACCGCGGTCGCGCGCCATACAAGCAATGGCTGCACCATGGCGTCACCTACCTGCAGACCGAACTGATCGATCCGTCGCTCACCGACGCGCCGTTCGACGAGAAGACCCTGCGCGGCTTCCACAAGCTGTTCCAGCTGACCAGCGAGGAAGTGGAGCAGGTGCTGCGCCCGCTCGCCGAGACCGAGCAGGAAGCGACCGGCTCGATGGGCGACGACACCCCGATGGCGGTGCTGAGCCGGCAGACCCGGCCGCTGTACGACTATTTCCGCCAGGGCTTCGCCCAGGTCACCAACCCGCCCATTGATCCCTTGCGCGAAGACTGCGTGATGTCGCTGGCGACCCAGCTCGGCAAGGAGACCAACATCTTCCACGCCGGCCCGGAGACGGTCAGCCACGTCATCCTCAATTCGCCGGTGCTCAGCCAGCGCAAGCTGCGCCAGTTGCTGAAGATGGATCCGTACGACCAGAAGCACCGCTACATCGACTTGTCCTACAGCGTCGAGGAAGGCCTGAAGGCGGCGATCGAGCGCATCTGCGCCGAAGTCGAACAGGCCGCGCGCGAAGGCATGGTCATGGTGGTGCTGAGCGATCGCCGGCCACAGCAGGGCCGGCCGATGGTGCATGCGCTGATGGCGACCGGTGCGGTCCACCACCACCTGTGCCGCGAAGGCCTGCGCTGCGACGTCAACCTGATCATCGAGACCGGCACCGCGCGCGACGCCCACCACATCGCCTGCCTGATCGGTTACGGCGCCACCGCGGTGTATCCGTACCTGGCCTACCAGACCCTGTTCGACCTGGGCCGGCGCGGCATCCTGCAACTGAAGAAGGGCGGCGAGCAGGCCCAGATCGGCCGCAGCTACCGCAAGGGCATCTACAAGGGCCTGTCCAAGATCATCTCCAAGATGGGCATCTGCACCATCAGCAGCTACCGCGGCGCGCAGCTGTTCGAGATCGTCGGGCTGGATCCGGACGTGGTCGAGCTGTGCTTCGCCGACACGCCCGCGCGCATCGGCGGCGTCGGCTTCGAGCGCCTGGACACCGAAGCGCGCGAACTGGAAGCCCGCGGCTGGAACGACCGCGCGCAGCCGGAAATCGGCGGCCTGCTCAAGTACGTCCACGGCGGCGAGTACCACATGTACAACCCGGACGTGGTGACGACGCTGCAACGCGCCACCCGCACCGGCGAGGCCGCCGACTGGCAGCAGTACGCCGACGCGGTGAACTCGCGTCCGCCGTCGGCGCTGCGCGACCTGCTGCGGCTCAAGCCCGCCGCCATCCCGACGCCGCTGTCGGAAGTCGCCGAAGCCGGCGATCTGCTGCGTCGTTTCGACACGGCCGCGATCAGCCTGGGCGCGCTGTCGCCGGAAGCGCACGAAGCGCTGGCGATCGCGATGAACCGCCTGGGCGGACGCAGCAACTCCGGCGAGGGCGGCGAGGACCCGGCGCGCTACGGCACCGAGAAGCGCAGCAAGATCAAGCAGGTCGCCTCCGGCCGTTTCGGCGTCACCCCCGAGTACCTGGTCAATGCCGAGGTGCTGCAGATCAAGGTCGCCCAGGGCGCCAAGCCCGGCGAAGGCGGCCAGTTGCCCGGCCACAAGGTCAACGAACTGATCGCCCGCCTGCGCTACGCGCGCCCGGGCATCGGCCTGATCTCGCCGCCGCCGCACCACGACATCTACTCCATCGAGGATCTGGCCCAGCTGATCTACGACCTCAAGCAGGTCAATCCGCAGGCGCTGGTGTCGGTGAAGCTGGTCTCGCACGCGGGCGTCGGCACGATCGCCGCCGGCGTGGTCAAGGCCGGCGCGGATCTCATCACCATCTCCGGCCACGACGGCGGCACCGGCGCCAGCCCGATCAGTTCGATCCGCTATGCCGGCGTGCCGTGGGAACTGGGCGTGGCCGAGGCGCACCAGGCGCTGGTCACCAACCAGCTGCGCGAGCGCACCGTGCTGCAGACCGATGGCGGCCTGAAGACCGGCCTGGACGTGGTCAAGGCGGCGTTGTTGGGCGCTGACAGCTTCGGTTTCGGCACCGGCCCGATGATCGTGCTGGGCTGCAAGTACCTGCGCATCTGCCACCTCAACAACTGCGCCACCGGCGTGGCCACCCAGGACGAACGCCTGCGCTCGCAGTACTTCACCGGCCTGCCGGAACGGGTGGAGAACTTCTTCCGGCTGCTCAGCGAGGAAGTGCGCCAGTGGCTGTCCTACCTGGGCGCGCGTTCGCTGGACGAGATCGTCGGCCGCACGGATCTGCTGGAACAGATCGACGCCTCGCCGCGCGCCGGCGTGCGCATCGATCTGGCCCGCCTGCTGCAGGGCGCGCAGACCGGCAGCGAAAGCTGCGCGGCCCAGCGCCTGTACGAATCGCCCGACAGCCTGGCCACCCAGCTCGACGGCTTGCTGGCCGAACCAATCCGGCGCAAGGCCGGCGGCGAGCACCGCTTCCTGATCCACAACACCGACCGTTCGATCGGCACCCGCCTGTCCGGCGCGATCGCCCGCATGCACGGCAACCAGGGCATGGCCGACGCGCCGCTCAACCTGCGCTTCCGCGGCACCGCCGGGCAGAGCTTCGGCGCGTTCAACGCCGGTGGCCTGCAGATGGAACTGGAAGGCGAGGCCAACGACTACGTCGGCAAGGGCATGGCCGGCGGCCGGCTGGTGGTGCGTCCGCCGCGCGGCGCGCGCTTCGAGGCCCGCAACACGCCCATCATCGGCAACACCTGCCTGTACGGCGCCACCGGCGGCGAACTGTTCGCCGCGGGCCGCGCCGGCGAGCGCTTCGCGGTGCGCAACTCCGGCGCGCTGGCGGTCATCGAGGGCGCCGGTGATCACTGCTGCGAATACATGACCGACGGCATCGTGATGGTGCTGGGCCGGGTGGGCCTGAACTTCGGCGCCGGCTTCACCGGCGGCCTGGCCTACGTGCTGGATCTGGATCGCGATTTCGTCGATCGCTACAACCACGAGCTGATCGACATCCACCGGATCTCGCCGGAAGGCTTCGAGAGCCACCGCCAGCACCTGCACAAGCTGATCCAGCGCCATCGCGAACTCACCGGCAGCATCTGGGCGCAGCAGATCCTGGACGAGTTCCGCGACTACGTCGGCAAGTTCTGGTTGGTGAAGCCGAAAGCGGCCAGCCTGGAGTCGTTGACCGATTCGCTGCGCAGGGCGGCCTGATGCATCGCGAGCCTGCCCCCATCCCAACCTTCCCCCGCACGCGGGGGAAGGGGCGGTGCATGCACACGGCACCTTCCTCCACTTTCGGAAGAATTCGGCCGCGCATGGATACAGCTCCCTCCCCCGCACACGGGGAAAAGGGGCGGTGCATGAGTACGGCAATTTTCTCCACTTTCGGAAGAACCCGACAGCGCACGGATACAGCCCCCTCCCCCGCCTGCGGGGGAGGGCTGGGGTGGGGGCCCTCGCGCACGCTCCGCTCCCGTACCGCAGAAAGCAAAAGCGCCCCCATCCCGACCCTTCCCCGCACGTGGGGGAAGGGGCAGAGAGTCCAGCCATGAGCAAGAAAAGCGTCTTCCAGTTCCTCGAACTGCCCCGCACCATGCCGCAGCGCATTCCGCTGGAACTGCGCACGTCCGGCGACTGGGGCGAGCTGTACGGGAAATTCGACAAGCCCGAGGCGCAGTACCAGGCGGGGCGCTGCCTGGATTGCGGCAATCCCTATTGCAGCTGGAAGTGCCCGGTGCACAACGCGATTCCACAGTGGCTGCAACTGGTGCAGGAAAACCGCATCGAGGAAGCCGCCGCGCTCTGCCATTCGACCAACCCGCTGCCGGAAGTCTGCGGCCGCGTCTGCCCGCAGGATCGCCTGTGCGAAGGCGCCTGCACGCTGGAGGAATTCGGCGCGGTCACCATCGGCGCGGTCGAGAAGTTCATCACCGACACCGCGCTGGCCAATGGCTGGCGTCCGGACCTGAGCGACGTCAAGCCGACCGGCAAGCGGGTGGCGGTGATCGGCGCCGGTCCAGCCGGCATCGGCTGCGCGGATCGGCTGGCGCGCGCCGGCATCCACGCGGTGGTGTACGACCGCTATGAACAGATCGGCGGCCTGCTGCAGTTCGGCATTCCCACCTTCAAGCTGGAGAAGAGCGTCATCGCCCGCCGCCGCGAGGTGCTGGAAGGCATGGGCGTGGAGTTCCGCCTGGGCGTGGAAGTGGGCCGCGACGTGAGCCTGGAGGAACTGCTGGCCGATTATGACGCGGTGTTCCTCGGCACCGGCGCCTATCGCTACACCGATGGCGGGCTGGAAGGGCAGGATCTGGACGGCGTGCTGCCGGCGCTGCCGTTCCTGGTGCAGAACGGCCGCATCGTCGGCGGCAATGATCCCTGGGGTCGACCGATCGCCGGCTGGGAAGACAAGCTGGCGCTGCCGGATCTGGCCGGCAAGCGGGTGGTGGTGCTGGGCGGCGGCGACACCGGCATGGACTGCGTGCGCAGCGCGATCCGGCTGGGCGCGGCCAAGGTCACCTGCGCCTATCGGCGCGACGAGGCCAACATGCCCGGCTCGGCGCGCGAAGTCGCCAACGCGCGCGAGGAAGGCGTGCGCTTCCTGTTCAACCGCCAGCCGCTGGCGATCCGCGGCGACGCCGACGGCAAGGTCGTCGGCGTGGAGGTCGTCGAAACGCGCCTGGGCGAGCCGGACGCGCGCGGCCGCCAGAGCGCGGTACCGATCGAGGGCAGCGAATCGCTGCTGGAGGCCGACGTGGTGATCATCGCGTTCGGTTTCTCGCCCAGCGTGCCCGAATGGCTGGCCACGCAGGGCGTGGAAGGCACGCCGAACGGACGCATCGTCGCCGGCGGCGGCGATCGCCTGCCATTCCAGACCACGAACCCGAAACTGTTCGCCGGCGGCGACGCGGTGCGCGGCGCGGATCTGGTGGTGACCGCGGTGGCCGAAGGGCGTGACGCGGCGGCGAGCATCGCCGAGATGCTGGCGGAATAGGTCTTCACACCGACCCACCGCGTTCACTCGCGGGCGTTGTTGAATTGGTATGGCAATGGTGGGCCAGAGCCCACCTGTGCCGCGCACGCGGGATCGCTAGACTAGCGCTTTCCCTTCGACGCCCCGTCCATGCGCCTGGGTCTTGCCGCCAACCGCCTGCACCACCACAACGAAGACGCCGCATTGTTCCGCTGGCTGCGCGCCAGCGAGTCCGGCATCCGCGAACTGAAGCTGGGCCTGCACGCGGTCGGGCGCACCTACGACGCGATCGCCGCCGCCGGCATGCTGGCGAACTATCCACAACTGCGCCGCTATCCCTATGGCCGCGAAGGCGGGCTGATGAAGCTGGTCGCGGAAGTGGTCGGGCTGGAAGGCGCCGAACGGAATCTGGATGGCGCGATCTACCTGATCGATCCGGTCGATCCCTCGTCCATCTTTCCAGAGGCGATCGCGCTCAAGCGGCAATGCGTGATCCACGGCAAGCCGTTCCTGTCGACCGTCGCCTCGGCGCGCGACTGGGTGGAGATGGAACGCATCCATGCCGGTTTCGCACCGGAACCGGGCGCGGATCGTTTCCATGCGCTGGAGGAGCAGACCCTGGCGCTGATCGCGCACGATGCGATGAAGCCGCAGATGCTGGCCTTCGCCGCCGAGCATTTCGATCAACTCTCGCGCTTCGCCCATCGCGTCGCCACCGGCACCACCGGCCAGCGCCTCAACGAACTGGCGTGGAGCCGCGGCTGGCCGCAGGACAAACCCTGGGCCGAGCGCTACCAGAGCGGCCCGATGGGCGGCGACGCGCAAATTGCCGATCGCGTGCTGGAGCATCGCTGCCAGCGGGTGATTTTCTTCGAGGATCCGCACGTGGCGCGCCAGCACGAAGCCGACATCCAGTTGCTGGAGCGCGCGGTCACCACCGTCACCGATGAGGCGGTGTGCATGACTTCGCCGGTGGTGGCGCGGCGTTGGCTGGTGGCGGTGGGGTTGCGCGCGTCCAGACGTTGACCTTGTTCGCAGTTGTTTGAAGCGATGATGTCGGGTGTCTTGTCGCCGGAAGTGCCCCCATCCCAACCTTCCCCCGCAGGCGGGAGAAGGGGCCTATTGCGGACACCGATAGCTTCCGAAGCATGGGCGGACAGCGAGACTGGCTTGCCAAGAGCCATCACCGCCCGGACACAGCTCCCTCCCCCGCCCGCGGGGGAGGGTTGGGGTGGGGGCCAGGCGGACGAACCCCGTGCCATGACAGCCCCCAAAGCGAACGCGCGGCCACTTTCCCCACCCGCCCAGTGAGACAAATGGGGAATCCAGCATTCCACTCATCTCCACGCATCGAACCACACAACACCTTCTGCCCCTCGCATCCGTGGGCGACAATGCCCCGGTTCCGTTGAGCAGTCCCTCCATGTCCAACGCTTCCCCGCCGCGCCACCTGTTGCGCGATCTGTCCCTGTCCGCCATCGCCGCCGGTTTCGTCACCGTGCTGGTCGGCTTCGCCAGTTCGGCGGTCATCGTCTTCCAGGCCGCACAGTCGCTGGGTGCGTCGCCGGAGGAAATCAGTTCGTGGATGTGGGCGCTCGGCCTGGGCATGGGCCTGACCTGCATCGGCCTGTCGCTGCGCTATCGCATGCCGGTGGTGACCGCCTGGTCCACGCCCGGCGCGGCGATGTTGATCAGCAGCGCGGCGGGATTGCCGCTGTCCGATGCCATCGGCGCGTTCCTGATCTCGGCGGGGCTGATCGCCGCCGCCGGCTTCTCCGGCCTGTTCGAGAAAACCATCAGCCGCATCCCGGTGTCGCTGGCCTCGGGCATGCTGGCCGGCGTGCTGCTGCGTTTCGGCCTGGACGCCTTCGTCGCCATGAAGACCCAGCTGGGCATGGCGCTGACCATGTTCGTGGTTTACCTGCTCGCGCGCCGGCTGCTGCCGCGCTACGCGGTGATCCTCACCCTGCTGGTCGGCATCGCCTTCGCCGCCGGACTCGGCCAGTTGAAAACCGACGGGCTGAGCTGGGAACTGGCGAAGCCGATCTTCATCTTCCCTAGTTTTTCGCTGCCTGCACTGTTCGGCATCGCGCTGCCGCTGTTCGTGGTGACGATGGCCTCGCAGAACGTGCCCGGCGTGGCGGTGATCCGCGCCTCCGGCTATGCGATTCCGATTTCGCCGGCGGTGGGCTGGACCGGCGTGGCGAACCTGCTGCTGGCGCCATTCGGCGCGTTCGCGCTGAACCTGGCCGCGATCACCGCCGCGATCTGCATGGGCCGTGAAGCCCACGAGGATCCGGATCGGCGCTACGTCGCGGCGATCGCGGCCGGCGTGTTCTACGTGCTGGTCGGCATCTTCGGCGCCACCGTGGCCGCGCTGTTCGCCGCGTTCCCGAAGGAACTGATCATGGCGATCGCCGGCATCGCCCTGCTGGGCACGATCGGCAACAGCCTGTCGGCGGCGCTGCGCGAGGAATCGCATCGCGAGCCGGCCCTGATCACCTTCCTGGTCACTGCCTCCGGTCTGACCATCGCCGGCATCGGATCGGCGTTCTGGGGATTGATCGCAGGCGTGGTGACGCTGCTGATCTGGCGACGCGGATAGAACATCGCGCTCACGCGGTTTTCATTTCGCCGAACGGTTCACGCCGCCTTTCCAGCGGGTTCATCCGCCGGTGAAGTCGGCGGCGGCAGGATGGGGTTCCCTCCCGACAGGAGCGAACCATGCAGACGCTTTCCTTCATCCGCCCTTCCCGCAAGCTCTGGTTGTTGTCGCTGGCGCTGGCCGCCACGCCGCTGCTGGCGCTGGCGCAAACCCAGCCGGCGCAGGATCCCGCCAAGGCCGCGATGACCGAACCGCAGGTACGGGCGCTGCTGACCGAGAAAGGCTATACCCGCATGGACGATCTCGATTTCGAGGACGGCATGTGGGAGACCGACGCCACCAGTGCGGACGGCAACCGCGTCGACGTGCGCGTGAATCCGGCCAATGGCGACATCAAGGCCGAGGCGCTGGTGTCCAACTTCAGCGAGAACGACATCAAGGCGAAACTGGCCGCCGCCGGCTACTCCAAGGTGCATGACGTCGACTTCGACGACGGCATGTGGAAGGCCGAGGCCGAGCGCGCCGACGGCAACGACGTGGAGATCCATCTGGACGCCACCAGCGGTGCGATCGTCCACGTCGAAAACGATTGACGCGGCACCGCCGGCATCCGCCGCGGACGAATGAACGCTCTCTCCCGTCCGGGGCGTGATCGGCGGTGAAGGGAGGCGGCCTCCGGCCCGTGCGCCGGCAGGTCGCCTCCCGGCGCGGAACGTGCTCGCCGGGCTAGTGCCGCCTCAGTCGTCCTTCTTCTTCGCCCCGCTCAGATCCAGCGGCTGGCTGCTCTTCTCGTCCTGCGACCAGCGCACGCCGCTGGTGCGCTCGCAATCCTTCGACACCGGATCATTCGGATTGTCCGGACGGCCGGCACACAGCGGATTCATGTCCACTGCCGCATTGGTGTCGTAGTACTCGGGCTGGCTGGCGCAACCGGCCAGCACCACTGCAAGGGCAAGCAACATCGTTCCGCGCATGGGATCACCTCGTCGTATGTCTCCGGCGCGAGCATCCTCCATCCCGCGCACGGCGAACAGTGCCGGAGGTTGAGTCCCCGGCCGGCCCGGATGATCAGGCGTGCGCCACCGGCGCCGGCCGGGCGAAGCGCCATCCCACCAGCAGGCCGATGAACAGCAGCAGCGACGCCAGCATCCATGGCGCGCCCGGCAGGTGTGCCGGCGCGTTCTTGCCGATGAACAGGGCGAAGGTGCTGGCGTACATCATCGGGCCCGCGATGCCGGCCAGGCTGACCAGGCTCATCAGCGCGCCCTGGATGCGGCCCTGCACTTCCGGCCCGACCTGGCGCGTGATCAGCGCCTGGGTTGCCGGTCCCGCCAATCCCCACAGCGCGCTGATCGGCAGGCCGACCAGGAACATCCAGCCCGCTTCGGCCAGCCCATAGATGAAGAAACCGGCCACGCCGCAGGCCAGGCCGAACAGCAGCGTGCGGCGCTCGCCCAGCTTCGGCACGATCCGCCCGACCAGCCCCGCCTGCACGATCACGCTGAACACGCCGACGATCGCCAGCACCCAGGCCACCTGCCTTTCATTCCACTTGTACTGGTACTCGGCGAACAGCACGAAGATGCTCGGGTACACGTAGTGGGCGAGGTTGGCGATCAGCACCACCGCGGCCAGGCCGAACACCTGCGGGTAGCGCTTCAGCAGCACCAGCGAACCGATCGGATTGGCGTGCGACCAGTCGAACCGGGGCGTGCGCCTTTCCTTCGGCAACGACTCCGGCAGCACGAACCAGCCGTACAGGAAATTCAGCAGCGCCAGCCCGGCCGAGAACCAGAACGGCAGGCGCAGGTCGATCGCCCCCAGCTGGCCACCGATGATGGGACCAATGATGAAGCCCACGCCGAACGCCGCCCCGATCATGCCGAACGCCTGGGCGCGCTTCTCCGGCGGAGTGATGTCGGCGATGTAGGCGTTGGCGGTGGTGAAGCTGGCCGAGAACACGCCCGAGAAGATGCGCGCGATCAGCAGCCACGGCAGCGACTGCGCCAGCGCCATCAGCAGGAAGTCCGCGCCCAGCCCGAGGCAGGACAGCAGGATCACCGGGCGGCGGCCGAAACGATCCGACAGCGCGCCCTGGATCGGCGAGGACACGAACTGGATGATCGCGAACAGGGTGCCGAAGATGCCGACCCACCAGGCCGCCTTGGCGAAATCGCCACCGACGAACTCGCGCACCAGGCCGGGCAGCACGGGAATGATCACGCCGAACGACAGGATGTCGATCAGGACGGTGACGAAGATGAAGATCAGCGCGGCGCGGCGGCCGCTGACAGGCGGGGCTTCGGTCACGGGATACGCACGGCGGAAAAAAGGTGCCGCAGTGTAGTGGATCTCCCGTCTACAAGGTTGAGACGGACAGGCGCTGCCCCAGTCGATGTTCCGCGCCCGGCGACAGCCGGACGATGTCGGTGCCGGCGTTGGCGGTTTCCACGCACAGGAATTCCCGCCAGCCCCGCGCCGGCAGGTCGGAGATGGCGGCGGCCCCGGCCTCGCCCGGATTCCAGATCACCAGCGACCGGCTGCCCCGGGTTTCCAGCGCGATGCGGCGTCGGCGAACCGGGTCGGTCAGGGTGAAGCGCGCGCCGGCATCGGCGTAGATGCGGTCGCTGCGGCCGGGGTCGCGTGGCTCGTCCAGGCGCCAGTCACCGGCCTGCTCGTACTCATTGCCGTCGAACTTGTCGGCATAGCGCAGGCCGTCCACGCCGGAAACGGACACCTGCCGCAGGTCGCCCACCGCGAAGTAGCTGTGCAGCGCCTGGGTGAAGACGATATCCGCATCGCCGGCATGGCGGGTGATGAGCGTCTGCTCCAGCACCGCGCCGATGCGCAGCCGCTGGCGCAGGCGCAGGGGCGTGCGCGGATCCGGCGGAAGCGCCAGATCCAGCACCACCGCGTCGTCCTCTTCCACCGCGTCGACGAACTGCCAGGCCGAGATGCGCGCATGGCCATGCTGCGGCGCGTCGACGGGTTGCCCGTCGCGGCCGAAGTAAGGCCAGCACACCGGCACGCCGCCGCGAATCGCCTGCGGAGGCCGGCGCGTGGTCGGCGAACACCACAGCACCTCGTCGAAACCCGCCGGCTGCCAGGCCAGCAACTGCCCGCCATGGACGCTGACCGCCGCGCGCGCAGCGGGCGTGTCGATCCGCCAGGCGGGAATGCCGTTGAAGTCGCCGGAATGGATGGAAGCGGGCGTCGAGCTCATGGTGGACTCTGAGGCGGTGCGACCGGCGGGCCGGCGCGTTCGAGGGCGGTCAGGATTTTCTGCCCGGCGCGGCCATCGGCGGGCAGCAGACCGAGGGCCTGCTGTTCGGCCTGGATGGCGCGGCGGGTGCTGGCGCCGATCATGCCATCGGCCGCGCCGATCGCGTGGCCCCGCACCAGCAGCAGCGTCTGCAACTGCCGGAGTTGCGCGCGCGACAGGCCCGGGTCGTCGGTAGGCCACGGGGTGAGCAGGCCGGCGCCACCGCGCAGGCGGTCGGACAGCAGCGCGATCGCCAGCGCATAGCTTTCGGCGGCGTTGTAGGCGTAGATCGCGTCGTAGTTGCGGAACACCAGGAAAGCCGGCCCCTGCACGCCAGTCGGCAGCAACAAGGCCGCGGGCGTATCCGCCGTGATCAACGCTCCGCCATCGGCGCGGGCGACGCCTCGCGCCAGCCAGTCCGACAGCGGCCGCCGCTTCGTGCGGCCCGCCAGCGAGGTATCGAAACCCGGCGGCAGCTTCACCTCATGACCCCATGGCTCGCCGCTGCGCCAGCCTGCGCGTTGCAGATAGGCGGCGGTGGAACCCAGCGCATCGGGAATGCTGTCGACCAGATCGCGCCGGCCGTCGCCATCCTGATCCACCGCGATGCGCGCATAGGTCGAGGGCATGAACTGGGTATGCCCGAACGCCCCCGCCCAGGAACCGGTCAGGTTCGGATCCCGCAGATCGCCGGATTGCAGCAGGCCGAGCAGCGACAGGAATTCGCCACGGAAGAATGATTGTCGGCGGCCAAAGCACGACAAGGTGGACAGCGAAACGCGCAACGGGCGCTTGCCCGACACCCGGCCGTAGTCGCTTTCCACGCCCCACACCGCCACCACCGTCGCCGGATCCACGCCCGACTGCGTGCTCACCGTGGCGAGCAGATCGCGGTGCAGGTCGAGCCGGGTTCGCCCATCGGCCACGCGTTCGTCATCGACCAGCCCGGCCAGGTAATCCCACAACGGCGTGGTGAATTCCGGTTGCGCGTCCAGCAGATCCAGCACGGACAGATCCGGCGCCAGATCGGCGGTCAACCGATCAAAGCTGTCGGTCGTGATTCCGCGCGCGGCGGCCGACGGCCGGATCTTCGCCAGGCAGGCATCGAATACCGGATCCCGCCGCACCGGCACGGGCGGGGCGGGCGGTGTTGAAGGCGCGGGCATCAATTGCGGCGGCGGACCCACCGGTGGCGCGCGGGGTGGAAGCGGCGGCGGATCCTGCGGCGCCAGCAGCGCCCACAGCAGCAGCGGTTTCATTGGCGGGCCTCCCTGGCCAGTGGGGAACCCTACTCTGCCCTGCCCGTTGTCGATTGGCGACCACATGCCTGAACGGTGCGCTGTGCCGCAACCGACGCCCCAGCTCAGCGGTGATCGCCGTCCACGTAGAACCAGCGGCCATCCCTTTGCACGAAACGACTGATCTCATGCAGACGCACCGCCGCGCCGCCACCCACGCGATAGCGCGCGACGAATTCGACTTCGGCGGTGCGTTCGCCGGCGGCGTTCCCGCCGGTCAGGCGATGCTGTTTCACCGTCAGGCCCAGCCATTGGGTGCGCACGCCGCCGGGCGCGTCCAGTCCGAGGTCCGGCGGGCACGTCGCCGGATCCCAGCTCGCGCGCAGGTAGGCTTCATCGCCGCGCACGAACGCGCTGTAACGCGAGCGCATCAGCGCTTCGGCATCGGGCGCGGCCTCACCGGCATGGTAACGGCCGCAGCAGGCGGCGTAGGCGGCGCCGGAGCCGCAGGGACAGGCATCGGGAACGGGTTTCATCCGCGCCATCATCGCAGCGGCGCGGCATCCCTGCACGCGCCACCGGTGACGCGCCTTACCCCGCCCGCACCGGGTTCCGCGCGGTGGCGCAGTCGCGTGGGATTGACCTCGTCGGCCGAGTCGGCCTTCCATGTCATGCGCTGCATTTCAACATCACGCACGCCGGGGCGAATACGCTCAACCGTCGTAGGAACGGCAACCCCAGCGGAACGCGTAGGCGGCAGCTTCGATGCCGCGCCCGATCACCAGGCGCGGCGCGGTCGCATCCACGCCGGCACGCAGCGGCATGACACGGCTGTATTGCACGTCCAGTTCGCCAAAACCGTCGATCGCCGCCCGCTCTGGTGCGTGCGGCGTGGCCTGCACACGACGGACGAAATCCTCCATGTCACCGCGTGCCTGCGCGATCACCGCCACGCCGCTGTCGCCGCGCACGACGATGGCGGGAATCTCGGTGCCGTCGATCTTCAACGGTTCGCGGAACCGGTACAGCAGGTCGATGATCTCGCCAGGCGCGCGGTCGGTGATTTCGACGCCAGACGCGCGCAAGCGTTCGGCCAATGCCGGATCACGCCCATCCGGGAAATCGGTGCGGCAATGCAGCGCGTCGGCGAACAGCGTCGTCACGTCCAGCGGTCCCGCCGGAGTCACCGGTCCGGATGACGTGGGAGACGCGCAGGCTGCCAGCAGCACCGGCAGCAGGCATGCCAGCAGGCGAAAACGAATGGATACGGGGTGGATCATGCGACAGCCCTCCGATGGCATTGCGTGGGGATCATGTCCGCGCGTCTCGCGGCAGGCCGGCCTCGCGAACCTGTCCGGGCCAGCCCGCGACACAGCCGAGTGCAACTGGCCGCGGCACTCAGCGGCGGCCGCCGGTCTCGATGAAACGCAGGAACTCGGCGCGGGTGCGCGCGTCCTCGCGGAACTCGCCCAGCATCTTGGAGGTGACCATGCTGACGCCGCGCTTGTGCACGCCGCGCGTGGTCATGCACTCGTGCGCGCCGTCGATCACCACGCCGACGCCGCGCGGTTGCAGCACGTCCTGGATGCACTGCGCGATCTGCGCGGTCAGCTTCTCCTGCACCTGGAAGCGGCGCGCGTACACGTCCACCACCCGCGCCAGCTTGCTGATGCCGACCACCTTGCCATTGGGCAGGTAGCCCACGTGGGCCTTGCCGATGATCGGCGCCATGTGGTGCTCGCAATGGCTCTCGAACTCGATGTCGCGCAGCACGATCATTTCGTCGTAGCCGGCCACTTCCTCGAAGGTGCGCGCCAGATACTCGCGCGGATCCATCCGGTAGCCGCTGAACCAGTCGCGATACGCCTTGGCCACCCGCTTGGGCGTGTCCAGCAGGCCCTCGCGCGCCGGATCCTCGCCGGCCCACTCCAGCAGCACGCGGACCGCGTCCTCGGCCTGCTCCTGGCTGACCTTGCCGGGCTTGTCGTCGGAATGGCTCATGGCATCGAAAACCTGCTTGCGGGGGTGGAGATCCTACCGCATTGGGGCGGATTCCGTTTCTCGCAGCCTGACCGCACGCTATGAACAGATGTCCTCAGCCATGGCCTGGACTGAAGGTACCCGTCGCTGGGGAAGTGGGCTCCGAAAGTTCGTCATGCAGTGATTCGAGAATCGCCGCAATGGTGTCTGGGGCCGCATGGCCATACCGCTCCTGAAGGGCATTGGCGATATGCCGGATGGTGTCCGCAAGGAAGACACCCCAGGCAGAGGCTTCGTCGCGGCCATTGTCCTGCCACATGCCGATCTTGATCGTGCAGTGCTGGCCTTTCTCCGCGATCCATGCGCTCAGCATCTGTATGGAGTTCTCGTCACGCTGGGCCGCGGGTGGGATGACCAGTGCCTTCATCGTCTTTCCTCTTGATGGATTTTCGTCATGGCGTGATGCCAATCGGGATGAACATGTTGTCAGTGAGTCAGTTCATTCGACCGTCGATGAGTCGCGGCTTGATTCATCGGCTGGCCTGTGTTTCTCACGAAGACACACCCAGCACCACCGTCGCCCGTAACCCACCCCCTTCCCGGTTTCCGAGTTGCACCTGGCCGCCCAGCGCGCGCGCGAGTTGCTGGGCGATGGCCAGGCCCAGGCCGGTGCCGCCGGTGGCGCGGCCGCGCGAGGGTTCGAGTCGCTGGAAGGGTTCCAGCACGAGGTCGAGCTTGTCCTCCGGAATGCCGGGGCCGCGATCGAGCACATCGATGCATACGCGCCCCGCGTCATCCAACCGCAGCCGCGTCTCCGCGTCGCCGGCGTAGGCCAGCGCATTGTCGATCAGGTTCTGCACCACGCGGCGCAGCACCTGCGGGTGGGTTTTCAACGACGCGCGGTCGCCTTCCAGGCGTTGCACGGGCTTGCCCATGTCCTGGTAGTCGCCCACCAGGCTGTCCAGGAACGCGCCCACGTCAAGCCGCACCGCGGGCCCGGTGGCGACATTGGCGCCGCGTGCGTAGTTGACGCCTTCGCGCACCAGCTGGCTGATCTGATCCACGTCCTCGAGCAGGCGGATCTGCGATGGACTTTCGTCCATCGCTTCCAGGCGCAGCCGCATGCGCGTGATCGGGGTCTGCAGATCGTGGGAGATGGCGGCCAGGAGCTGGGTGCGCTCGGACACGTGCGCGGCCACCCGCGATTGCAGGACGTTGAGCGCGCGCGCCGCCTTGGCCACTTCCGCCGGACCTTCCTGCGATACCGGTTCGGGCGGTCCGGCGGGATCCATGCCCTCGGCGGCGGCGGCCAGGCGGGCCAGCGGACGCGTCGCCAGGCGCACCGCGATCCAGGCGCAGCCCAGAAGCAGAAACACCTGCGCCGCCAGCACCCACGGCAACCAGCGTGCGATCGGCATCAGCGACGGGGTGACTTCGATGGTCAGCGGCTGCCCGTCCGCCAGGGTCAGTTCCACCTCGTAGCGCTCGGGCGAACTCGACACCGCGCGCGGGCGCAGGGCATAGCGGTGCATCAGCACATCGTCGATGGCGGCGGTGACCTGTCGCGCGCGATCGTTGGCCAGCGGCGTGCCGGGCTGCGCCGGGCGCAGCAGGTAGCGGTAGGTGCGACGCTCCAGCCGGGGCACCCAGCGCGCGCGTTCGGCCGGCGACAGGCGTTCCAGCAGCGCCACGCTCAACGGAATGTCCTGCTCCAGGCTGGTCAGCATCATCGAGCGCGTCGCGGCGGCGCGCTCGTAGAACAGCAGGGCGAAGGACAGCGCATGCGCCAGCAGCAGGCCGGTGGCGAGTATCAGCAGCACCCGCGCGCCCAGCGTGCGCGGCAGCCAGCGCCCGGCGCGCGATGGCAAGGGTGATGGCGAGGGCGTATTCATGATTCCTCGCCAACCAGCACGACCGGCTGGCTGAAGACATAGCCTTCGTTGCGCACGGTCTTGATGTAGGTCTGCTCGCGCGCGCCGTCGCCCAGGCGTTGGCGCAGGCGACTGACCAGCAGATCGATGGAGCGATCGAACAGTTCCGCGTCGCGGCCCTGGGTGAGGTTGAGCAGCTGGTCGCGGCTGAGCACGCGCTGCGGATGATCGATGAAGACCCGCAGCAGCCGGAACTCGGCACCGCTGAGCGGGTAGGCGGTGTCGTCGGCGTCGAGCAGGTGGCGCGCGGTGGTGTCCAGTCGCCACTGGCCGAAACCGATCAGGCGGCTGGCCTCGCTGACCTGAAGATTGGGCGGCAGCATCCGCGCGCGGCGGATCACCGCGTTGATGCGCGCCAGCAGCTCGCGCGAGGAGAACGGCTTGGTGACGTAGTCGTCAGCGCCCATCTCCAGCCCGATGATGCGGTCGGTCTCGTCGTCGCGCGCGGTCAGCAGCACCACCGGCACCGTGCGGTGCTTGCCGGCCCGCAGGTTGCGGCACAGCGACAGGCCGTCCTCGCCGGGCATCATCACGTCCAGCACGATCAGGTCGATGTCGCTGGTGTCCAGGGTGGCGCGCATCTCGCGCCCATCGGCGGCCAGGCTGACCCGCAAGCCGTTGCGGCGCAGGTAGTCCCCCACCATCTGGCGGATCTCGCGGTCGTCGTCGACCACCAGGACATGATCGGTGTGGGATGACATGCGTCTTCTGCTCCGGAAATCCGGCCACGGGCCGGTGGTTCTATGGGGATGTCGAATGTTAGCGCCTGACCGTGTGCCCGTTCCTTCAAAGCGGGCACACGGTGGGCAATGCGATGCGGTTCAGTGGCCGCCGGTGGCTTGCGCGGACGGCAGGCCGCTGGCTTCGAGGATGGCCTCGCTCACCGCGTCCGGCGCCGACAACGGCGACACGTGGCCGGCATCGGTCGCACGCAGATGGGCGCCGATGCGCTGCGCGGTGGCGGCCTGCAACTCCGGCGACAGCATGCGGTCGTTGCGCGAGAGCACGTACCAGCTCGGGTGCGATTTCCACGCGGCGGCCGTCACCGCCTCGCCCAGCGCGCTGGCCTTGAGCGGCAACTGGTGCGCTTCGACCTGGCGCAATTCTTCCGGCGCCACGTCCTGGGCGAAATCGCGGGCCAGGGTGGCCAGGGAGAGCGACAGCCAGCCGTCGCGTTCCTGCAACTGTTGCAGGCCAGGCGCGACCGGGAAACCTTCGCCCTGCTGGGCGGAAGTCTCGCCCGCATCCGGTGCGAACGCCGCCACGTAGACCAGGCCGGAGACCTTGAGATCGTCGCCGGCTTCGGTGATCACCGTGCCGCCCCAGGAATGGCCGACCAGCACCACCTTGCCCGGCGCGGCGGCGATCGCCTTGCGGGTGGCGGCCACGTCGTCGCCCAGCGAACTCAATGGATTGTCCACCGCGACCACCGGCACGCCACGCTGGCGCAGGCGTTCGGTCACCTTGTCCCAGCTGGAGGCATCGGCGAAGGCGCCGTGGACGAGGATGACGGTGGGCGCCTGCGCATCCGCGCGCGGCGCGGCGGTGGCGGGCAGGGCGGCGGACAGGGCCGCGAGCGACAGGCTCAGGGAAAGCGACAGCGAACGCAGCATGGGAACACTCCTCGGGTTGGGGAGCGCCATTGCACCGCCGCGCTGTATCCGCCGGGTGTCGGCCGCCGGCCGCTTTGTATCCGAATGTATCGACCGCCGGTTTTCGCCGGCTTGGCTGACAAATGCGGGCTTGCGGGGACACGTCGCCGATACGCCCGAGGCGTGCAATGGCCCCATCGCCGACGGGGCCTCCGCCGGCTCCCCACGAGGACACGCACATGAGCCAAGACCTTTCGACTTCGAACAGGACCGCGCTGGTATTCGGCGGTTCCCGCGGCATCGGCGCCGCGATCGCCCGCCGGCTGGCACGCGAGGGCCATGCGGTGGCGCTGACCTATGCCTCGCGCGCCGACAAAGCGGCCGAGGTGGTCGCCGACATCCGGGCCGCCGGTGGCCAGGCCATCGCGATACAGGCCGACAGCGCGGACCCGCATGCGGTCACCGCGGCGGTGGCCGATGCCGCCGCCCGCCTCGGCCCGCTGCAGGTCGCGGTGATCAATGCCGGCATCTATCGCGGTAGTCCGCTGGATCAATTTCCGCTGGAGATGCTGGACCAGATGCTGGCGATCAACATCCGTGGCGTGTTCCTGGCCATCCAGGCCGCCACCACGCAGATGGTGGATGGCGGTCACGTCATCACCATCGGCAGCAACACCGCCGTTCGCGGCGGCGTGGTCGGCAGCAGCGTGTACGCGATGAGCAAGGCCGCGGTGGCCACATTGGTGCGCGAACTGGCGCTGGATCTGGCACCGCGCCGGATCACCATCAACAACATCCAGCCCGGTCCGATCGACACCGACATCACCACCGGGATCGTCGACATGCTGGCCGATCGCAATCCGCTCAAGCGGATCGGCCACCCCGACGAAGTCGCCGCGCTCGCCGCCTATCTGGCTGGCGACGAGGCCGGCTACATGACCGGCGCCAGCCTGACCCTCGACGGCGGCTTCTCGATCTAGTCCCGCCGATTTCCCCATATCCGCACGCCCTTCCCCTCAGGAGATTCCCATGTCGCTGTCCGATGCCCGCTTCCCCGTCGATCTCGAACGCCGCCGCCTGCTCGGCTCGGCCGTCGCCGCCGCGGCCGGCGCGGGACTGCTTGGCCTGCTGCCCTCGGCCGCCGTGCGCGCCGCCACGTCGCTGGGCGATGACCGCATCCGCCCGTTCCGGGCGCAGGTATCCGAACAGGACCTGGCCGATCTGCGCCGGCGCGTGCGCGCCACCCGCTGGCCGGATCGCGAAACCGTCGCTGACACCTCGCAGGGCCTGCCGCTGGCGACGCTGCGCACGCTGGTCGATTACTGGGGCGGTGACTACGACTGGCGGCGGCTGGAAGCGCGCATCAACCGCCTGCCGCAGTTCATCACCCGCATCGACGGCGTGGATATCCACTTCATCCATGTGCGCTCGCGCCATGCCGATGCGCTGCCGGTGATCCTGACCCACGGCTGGCCGGGCTCCTTCCTCGAATTCCTCGGCGCCATCGATCCGCTCACCCACCCCACCGCGCACGGCGGACGCGCCGAAGACGCCTTCGACGTGGTCATCCCGTCGATCCCCGGCTACGGCTTCTCCTCGCGTCCGGACACCACCGGCTGGGGGCCGGAGCGGGTCGGCCGCGCGTGGGACGAGCTGATGCGCCGCCTCGGCTACCACCACTATGTTTCGCAGGGCGGCGATCACGGTTCGGTGATCTCCGACGCGATGGGCCGGCAGCCGCCGCCGGGCCTGCGCGGCATCCACCTGACCATGCCGGCCACCGTGCCCGGCGATCTGATGGCGGCGATCAACGCCGGCGCCGCGCCGCCGGCCGGACTGGCCGCCGACGAGCGCGAGGCATTCCAGGCATTGAGTGCGTTCTTCGGCCGCAACGCCGCCTACGGCGCGATGATGGTCACCCGGCCGCAGACGATCGGCTATGCGCTGAACGATTCGCCGGTCGGCCTGGCCGCGTGGATGTACGACAAGATCGCGCAGTGGACCGACAGCGACGGCCAGCCCGAACGCGTGCTCGGCCGCGACGCCATCCTCGACGACATCAGCCTGTACTGGCTCACCGGCACCGCGACCTCGGCCGGTCGCTTCTACTGGGAAAACAACAACAACAACTTCAGCGCCACCGCGCAGAAGACCGATCGCATCACCGTGCCGGTGGCGGTCTCGGTGTTCCCCGGCGAGATCTACCGCGCGCCGCGCAGCTGGACCGAGCGCGCCTATCCCTCGCTGTACTACTTCAACTCGCTCGACAAGGGCGGGCACTTCGCCGCCTGGGAACAACCGCAGCTGTTCAGCGCCGAACTGCGCGCCGCGTTCCGGCCGCTGCGCAAGACCCTCTGACCCCTCCCTTCGCATCGAGGCATCGCCATGAACACCGTTTCCATCGCTCCGACTTCCTCCCTCCGCCGCCTGCCCCTGTTGTCCTGGCTGCTGGCCGCGTTGCTCGCTTCCGGCACCGCCGCCGCCGCGCCGGTCGAAGCACCGGCCAGCACCGCCACGCCCGCGCTGATCGCCGACAAGCAGATCGACGCCGGTGATCTCAGCATCGGCTACGCCGATCTGGGGCCGGCCAAGGGCGAGGTGGTGATCCTGCTGCACGGCTGGCCCTACGACATCAACAGCTATGCCGAGGTCGCGCCCCAACTCGCCGCGCGCGGCTACCGGGTGATCGTTCCGCACCTGCGCGGCTACGGCAGCACCCGCTTCCGTTCCGCCGACACGCCGCGCAACGGCGAGCCGGCGGCGCTGGCCGCCGATGTCATCGCGTTGATGGACGCACTGAAGATCCCGCATGCGACGCTGGCCGGCTACGACTGGGGCGCGCGCACGGCCGACATCGTCGCCGCGCTGTGGCCGGAGCGGGTCGATGCGCTGGTGTCGGTCAGCGGCTATCTGATCAGCAGCCAGGAGGCGGGCCGCAAGCCGCTGCCGCCGCAGGCCGAATTGCAATGGTGGTACCAGTACTACTTCGCCACCGATCGCGGCCGCGCCGGCTACACACAGTACACGCACGACTTCGCCCGCCAGATCTGGCAGCTGGCCTCGCCGCGCTGGAAGTTCGACGACGCCACCTTCGTGCGCAGCGCCGCCGCGCTGGACAATCCGGATCACGTCGCCATCGTCGTGCACAACTACCGCTGGCGGCTGGGCCTGGCCGAGGGCGAACCGAAGTACGCGGCACTGGAGCAGCAGCTGGCGCAGGCCCCGGCGATCACCGTGCCGACCATCACCATCGAAGGCGACGCCAACGGCGCGCCGCACCCGCAGCCGCAGGCCTACGCCGGCAAATTCACCGGCAAGTACGAGCACCGCACCTTCGAAGGCGGCATCGGCCACAACCCGCCGCAGGAAGCGCCGGAGGCCTTCGTGCAGGTGGTCATCGACGCCACCCACCTGGCCCACGCGAAGGGAGGTGCGCGATGAGACGCTTGTTGATTGCCGCCGGCGTGTTCGGCGCCGCCGCGCTGACGCTCGGCCTGATCGGCATCGTGGAAGCACGTGACGGCAGCCGCTCGCCCGCCGCGCCGATCTATGGCGTGCAATTGCCGGACGGCTACCGCGACTGGCCGCTGGTGGCGCCCGCGCAGGAAGCCGCGCCGCTGGACGAACTGCGCGTGATTGTCGGCAATCCGATCGCCATGCGCGCCTACCGCGACAACATCCGCCCCTTCCCCGACGGCAGCGTGCTGGTCAAGCGGGCCTGGAAGCATGAGCAATCGCCGGATTTCGAACCGGCCTCCATTCCCGGCGCCGCCACCACCGTGCAGGTGATGGTCAAGGATTCCAAGCGCTACGCGTCCACCGGCGGCTGGGGCTACGGGCGCTTCATCGACGGGCGTCCGGTCGATGAAGCCCAGCATCGCACCTGCCATGCCTGCCACGCCGCCCGCGTGAGCGATCGCGATTACGTGTTCACCCGCTACGCGCCGTGAGTCCACGGCGCTCCTCCCCCGCTCCCACCCACAACACCCACCCATCACAGGAGATTCCCATGAACACACTCGACACCGTGCTCTACACCGGCAAGACCCGCGTCACCGGCGGCCGCGAAGGCCACGCTCGCAGCGACGACGGCCAGCTCGACACCGCGCTGTCGCCGCCCGGCAGCGGCCGTCCCGGCACCAATCCCGAACAGCTGTTCGCCGCCGGCTGGTCGGCCTGCTTCGAAGGCGCGATGAAGATCGCCGCGCGCGCCCAGCGCATCGCCCTGCCGGCGGATCTGGCCATCGACGCCGAGGTGGATCTGGGCAAGGTCGGCAACGGCTACCAGTTGCAGGCACGTCTCAATATCTCGCTGCCTGGCGTGGATCCCGCGCAGGCGCAGGCGGTGGTCGATGAAGCGCACCGCACCTGCCCGTACTCCAAGGCCACGCGCGGCAATATCGACGTGCAGATCCGGATCGTCTGATCCCGTTCGGTAACGAAACACGCGGCGTCCGGTCCCGAACACGTCCGGATACAAAACCGCCGGGCGCCGCACACACCCCCGCGACATGCGCGCGTTGCAATGGCCTCCATCCCGCACGCGAGTCCCTTCCCATGATCGAATACGCACTGGCCATCGCCGCCGGCATGGCCACCATCCTGTCTCCCTGCATCCTGCCGGTGCTGCCGATCGTGCTGGCCACCAGCACCGGCGGCGATCGCGCCGGCCCGCTGTGGGTGATCGCCGGCTTCGTCGGCACCTTCGCCGCCGGCGGCATCCTGCTCGGCGCGCTGTCCGCCTCTTCCGGCGAACTGCAAGGCGTCATCCGCAGCGTCTCCATCAGCGTGTTGCTGTTGGCCGGCCTGGCCTGCTTCTGGGCCGCGCCGTTCGATCGGCTGGTGATGCTGTTCCAGCAATGGTGCCAGCAACTCGTGCCGGCAGGCTGGCAAGGTCCGCGCATCAGCGGTCGTCCCGGCGCGCTGCTGGTAGGCGCTTCACTCGGCCTGGCGTGGACGCCCTGCGCCGGACCGGTACTCGCCTCGGTGCTGTCGCTCGCGGCGACCTCGCAGGCGCCGGGCAAGGCCAGCGCGCTGCTCGGCCTGTACGCGGCCGGCGCCGGCGTGCCGATGCTGCTCGTCGCTTACGGCGGCCACTGGATCAACGACCGGTTGCCGTTCCTCAAACGCCACGCCGGTCGGTTGCGCCAGGGTTTCGGCGCGCTGGCCGTCGGTGTCGCCGTGCTGCAACTGACCCAGTACGACGTGTTCGTCTCGGCCTGGGCCACCCAGTGGCTTCCCCCCGTCTCGCAAGGACTCTGACCATGAACAAGATCGCTTCCCTCTCCACCCTGCTCGCCGCCTGCCTGTTCGCCGCTTCCTGCTCTCCCAGCGTGCAGGCCGATCCGGTGTCCCCCACCGCCAGTTCGCCCGCGCCGGTCGCGCCGGAATTCCGCGGCATCGATCATTGGCTCAACGGCCCGCCGCAGACCTTGGCCGCCCTGCGCGGCAAGGTCGTGCTGGTCGAGTTCTGGACCTACTCGTGCATCAACTGCGTGCGGGTGATGCCGCACATCAAGGACTGGCATGCCAAGTACCGCGACCAGGGCCTGGTGGTGGTCGGCGTGCACACGCCCGAATACGGCTACGAAAAGAAACTGTCCAACCTGCAGGCGGCGGTGAAACGCTTCGGCATCACCTACCCGGTGGCGCAGGACAACGACTATGAAACCTGGAACGCCTACGGCAACCAGTACTGGCCCGCGCTGTACCTCATCGACGCCAACGGCCGCATCGTCTACCAGCACTTCGGCGAAGGCGACTACGACACCACCGAAGCCAAAATCCGCAACCTCCTGGCCACCCGCAAATAACCCGCCTCACCGGTACCCGGCCACCCGGGTACCGCCCCCCTTCCATCCCTTGTAGGAGCGACGTAAGTCGCGACCGGAAATCACTGCGCCCCGGATCGCCATCAAAAAAGCCAAAAATCCGAACGCAGGCACATCAGGAAGCCACATCCACAAACTACACCGACGCGCACACCGAACTAGCCCGAACATCCCCCATCACCACCGCCCCCGGCACATCCATCAAAGCCGCTCCCGGAAGCTCCAGGCGCCTCCCCGCCAGTCGCATCCGCATTGTTCGCGAACGCGGTCCGATCCATGAATGGCTTGTCGCCGAGCGTAACCGTAGCCCTGAAGGCAAGACAGAGAACCGCCCCCAATACGGGTGCCAGCCACACCAGCGCAAGCTGGGCTACACGACGCGAACGCGGCATGTCGGCGTCGCCAAGAACCCTGGCGGAGGCAACGAAGTTGAGTATCAACCAAACCGCGATGAGGACGGCCCATATCCAGCTCATGCGCTCTCCTTGGTATCTCTGCGAACCATCAGCCATCCCCTCTACCGGAACCCCGTTGAACAAACGGGAACGGCAACTCTCGCAGACCGATATCCGGCATCCGTTCCAGAGCCCACAATTCCAGCCCTTCCCATGAACCTCGCAGGTCTCCTTCTTCCAACCACGGCATCCGCCAGACCTCGTAGTAACTGATGAAGTCATCCAGCTCTTCATCGAATCGCGAGTAGAAGAGAAAGGTTTCCTCGCCACGCCTCGCAACTATCATGCGCGGTACGTCCCAGAAGTCCCTGTAAGCAATCGTTGACCAGTCAGACATGAATTCCACACCTGAGATCCGATACTTCAGGACGCTCCCCGCCTTGGATTGATGGACAACCCGATGATGGCGACGGTTTCGCATTCCGCGACAATATGAGGACCCTCCATAAAGTACCCCTTTGTCCCGATCGACATACGGGACAGATGGTATTCACGACGATCTGCGTTGATGACGAACATATCGGCAAATCCCGACATGGGGATCTCCCCCTCGGGCAACATGGCCCCCGCGGAATCGATGAATTCCGGCCAGATCATGCTTAGTTCCTCAAGGTCAGCATCCTCCGCATACAGGAAATCCCAACGGATGTGTTGTCTGGGTGCTCTGGTAAGACCGCCTTCGGATGGCTCCAAGAAACGATAGGAAACCCGGAAGTCAGCTATGTGGCCTCTGTATTCACGGTATGACTTCATGTCCGGCGACGCCCTGCTCGGAGAGAAATGAATGCTGAATCCGGATTGTCCCGGCCTCACCTGCTTTCAAATCCACCTTACTCCGCCGCTTCCGGCGCACAGAACGCATTGCTGTAAATCCCCGACCGATCAAAACAGCAGGCACGGCGCTTGCCGGACTCCAGCTGATCACACGCGGTGGCAATGCGCTTCACCCGGGTTTCGGCTTTCTTGCCGGAGGTCATCCACTGGATCCAGTCGCGGCGCGCGACCGGGGTGAGGGTGGCCCATTGCGCCTTGGCGGCCGGATGCTCGGCCAGCGCCTTGCGGATGTCGGGCGGCACCTTGGGTTCGGGTTCCACCGCCACCGGCGCCATTTCCAGCGCCACGGTATCGCCCACCGACACGTCGGCGGCCTCGCGCAATTTCTTTTCCACCTTGAGCCAGTGGCTGCCCTGCCCATCCGGCTCCAGCGTGGCCTGGAAGGCATGCCCGTCGAGCATGCCGTCCACGGTCACCTGGCTGCGCGTGGGCAGCTTCGCGCTGGCCTCGGCCGGCAGGACCAGGAAGCTCCAGGCCGCACCTTTCGGCTCCGCCGGGCGGGATAGCTTCGCCTTGAATTTGATGGTGTCGGTGGCTGTGCTCATGGGGCGAAAGATAGCACTGGCGATGCCGGCGCATTGAGGTAGCGACGCCAGTCCGGCCAACGGGTCGGACTACGAACCCGCGACCGCCTTCTCCAGCGCCGCGATGTCGATCTTCTTCATCTCCATCATCGCCTTGAACGCGCGCTCGGCCTGTTCGCCGCCACCGCTGACCAGCTCGATCAGGCGCCGGGGGGTGATCTGCCAGCACAGGCCGAAACGGTCCTTGCACCAGCCGCACATGATCTCCTGGCCGCCGCCCTCGGTGATGGTCTTCCAGTAGCGATCGGTTTCCGCCTGATCCTCCGTCGAAACCTGGAAGCTCATCGCATCGCTGAACGTGAACGAGGCCCCGCCGTTCAACAGCAGGAAGGGCTTGCCGAGAATCGTCATCTCGATGGTCAGCACGCCGCCCTGCTTGCCGTCGGGATAGTCGCCGGGCGCGCGGTTGACCTTGTCGATGCGACTATCGGCGAAGGTGTCCGCGTAGAACTGGGCGGCTTCTTCGGCGTTGCCGTCGAAACACAGGCAGGGCTGGATGCGCGGGATCATGGCGGGCCTCGTGGGTCGGGTTCGGGATGGGGAGCGTACTGCCGGCGCGTTGGACCGGCGTGAAAGATCACGAACGCTTGGACGCGCTCGCCAGTGCCTCGGTCACAAGCCGCTGCAGCAGCGCGCCGGAAGCGGCCTTCATGTCCGCTGCGATCGCCGGACGCTGCTGCTCCAGTTTCGGATAGAAGGGCGACCTGCGGCCTTCGGCTGCCAGCGAGCGCAGCTCTTCCAGGGAGAGATGTGCTGCGTGGGCCTTGGCGAGGTTCGCATCCCATTCGGTCTGGTACTTGGGCGTCAGCCGGCTTATCTGCGCCTTGACGTCCGTCGGTGAAACGGTGGCATAGGTATGAGTGGAGGCCGCTACTTCGTTCGCCATCTCTTCCAGGTTGGCGCCCATCCTGAAGTTGCGCACCAGATCGGCAGCAGGATCACCCGAGGAGTTGGCTTCATGGATTGGCGCATCCGCTGATACCGCTGGCACGCCGTTTTCGCAACCAGCCAATGCGAGGCTCGCCGCGATCATCGCTACGCGCAGGGTATTCCCTTCCGGCATGTTCATGTCCTTGAAAATCGGTCTGGCCGATCGATTGGCTCCGGGTGCAATCCGTAGCCATGCCGTGGCGATCAATCCCGGATCGGCACGTCCGCGAAATCGAATGTCCACTTGTCTTTCCATCCGTCACCCGGCTCGATGAAGGCGAGGAGGATGGCCTCCATCTGTTCGACCGATTCGGGCGCCTCCCGGATGACCGCTGCCCTATGCTCATGCCGGTTCTGGTATGCCGCCGACAGTCCGTGCTGGGGATCGAGGCTTCCGCTGACGTCCATGGACACGCCCGGTACCAACACCACCGTCACCGCGTGGAAGCCTTCTTCCCAGTCCACAAGCCGGAGCGCGCTGCGGATGGCCTGTGCGGAAATCTCCGTGGAGAAGAACACTTCTTCTTCTCCGAAATTCGACACTACATGGATACCCGCCCTCGACTCGACGGGATCCGCTCGCCAGTCGGCCGCGGCAACCAATGGGGTCACCGGCACCAGAAGCGTCAGGATTCGCGCGAACAACGATTTCATGGTTCTCCTTCTGAATGCCATTCCTGCGATTTCCCCTTTGTTCCCGTCGCCGCAAAGCGCAGGGCACAGAAATCCTGCCCTCGCCTACACCGACAACGCCACGGAGAAGAAACCGGTCCCCAGCCATATGAAAAGGCAAAGGACGGCGCTGGGCAACACGAGAACCCGGAAACAGGCACCCAGAGCCATCGCCCCGGCCAGGGCAAGAGTGGAAGCCCAGAACAACGTATGGGTTCCTCCCCATACCAGCAGATGCGGCGGGCCGATCAGCGATGCATGGAAGATCGAGCCGCTCGGCAGCCATTCCGGCCGGTGAAGGACCACCAGACACAGACCCGCATAGGCCAGCACCAGACCCACCAACACCAGCGCACCGATGACGTGCGGTGACACGTTGTTCCAGTGAGTCTTGCTGGCGCGTGCCGTATCTCGCATCTCGCTATCCCCTCCCAAGCAGGTCATGGGCGCCACTCACACGGCGAACAGGAAACTCGTCTCACCCCAAAGCCTGCACACGCTTCCAATCCCGCGGCGCCAGCCCCACATGCGCCTTGAACGCGCGCGACAGTGCGGCTTCGCTGCCGTAGCCGACATCGGCGGCCACCACTTTCAGGGGACGGTCCTGGCGCAGGGCCTGTTGGGCCAGGCTGACGCGCCAGCCTTGCAGGTACTGGCCGGGCGTGATGCCCAGCGTTTCGCGGAAGGCGCCGGCGAAGACGCTGCGCGACATGCCGGCGGTCGCGGCCAGATCGTCCAGCGTCCATTCCCGGGCCGGTGATTCGTGCATGGCCACCAGGGCGTGGCGCAGGCGCGGGTGCGACATGCCGGCCAGCATGCCGCCGCGCACTTCGCCGCGTTCCATCAGCTGGCGCAGGATGAGGACCATCAGCGCCTCGAATAGGCGGTTGATCAACGCATGGCGTCCGCACCGCTGCGCGAACGCCTCGTCGAACAGCAGATCCAGCACCGGCGAGGCGCCATCAATCGCGTCGAGCGGCAGGCAGATGAATTCCGGCAGCGACGCCGCAATCGGATTGCTCGCGCCACCGTCGAAACGCACGTTGGCGCAGGTCATGTCCGCGCCGCGCACCGGATCGGTGACGAAGCGGTGCGACAGCGGCCGCGGGTACAGCAGCAGGCTGGGCACCTCCACGCAGTGCGAGGCATTGCCGTGGAAAACCTCCACCGCGCCGTGCCGGATCAGGTGCAGCTGGCCCAGGCCGGCCTCGGCCTCCAGCAGGTTGACGCCGCACAGGGCCCCGGCCTGGAACACCTGGGCGGTGACGGAAAAGCGCTCCAGCAGGGCGGCGAGTCGGTCGGACATCAGGACGTTCGGTCAAGTTTAAAGGACGATACGTAGCCAATCGTATCGCCTTGGCGCGCAAAGTACACCTCGCCAACCGGCACGGCCTCACCGCCGACCACCCACCCTTCAGCCAAGGATTCCACCCATGAACGCACTCACCCGCTCCGTCGCCGTCGCCCTGATCGCCTTTGCCGCCCAGACCGGCGCCACCGCCCAGGCCGCCCAATCCCCGCAGACGCCCACCGCCCTGGGCGCCACCGTCAGCGGCAGCTACGTCACCACCCGCGACGGCGTGCAGCTGTACTACAAGGACTGGGGCCCGAAGGACGGCCCGGTCGTCACCTTCAGCCATGGCTGGCCGCTCAACTCGGACAGCTGGGAATCGCAGATGCTGTTCCTGGCCGCCAAGGGCTACCGCGTGGTCGCCCACGACCGCCGCGGCCACGGCCGCTCCAGCCAGCCGTGGGACGGCAACGACATGGACCACTACGCCGACGACCTGGCCGCGGTCATCGAAGCGCTGGACCTGAAAGACGTCACCCTGGTCGGCTTCTCCACCGGCGGCGGCGAAGTGGCCCGCTACATCGGCCGCCACGGCACCGCGCGGGTCAAGAAGGCCGTGCTGGTCAGCGCCGTGCCCCCGCTGATGCTCAAGACCGCCGACAACCAGGGCGGCCTGCCGATCGAAGTGTTCGACGGCCTGCGCAAGGGTTCGCTGGACAACCGCGCGCAGCTCTATACCGACATCGCCTCCGGCCCCTTCTTCAACTTCAACCGTCCGGGCCAGAAGCCGAACGCCGCGCTGATCCAGTCATTCGTCGCCCAGGGCCTGCAGGCCGGCCACAAGAACACGTACGACTCCATCGCCGCGTTCTCCGCCACCGACTTCCGCGCCGACCTGAAGAAGTTCGACGTGCCGACTCTGGTAATCCACGGCGACGACGACCAGATCGTCCCCATCGACAGCTCGGGCAAGGCCTCGGCCGCGCTGGTCAAGGGCGCACAGCTGATCGTCTACAAGGGCGCCCCGCACGGCCTGGCGGACACCCACAAGGATCGCCTCAACCAGGACCTGCTGGACTTCCTGAGCAAGTAAGTCAGCCTCACCACAACGGGCCCGGACAGTGATGTCCGGGCCTGTTGTTTTTGTGGGTGGTGATACCGGATTCGAGCAACGAGATCGCGCCGGCATGACGTCAACCGTCAACCGCGCGTGCGCCGACTCACCAGCAACACGCCACGCCCGACCGTCACCTGCAAATCGTCGCCAACCGCGAAACCGCATTGCTCCAGCCAGCGGCCGGACAGGCGCAGCTTGGGCACGGGGCGGCTGACGACGTGCTCGTCGTGGCGTTCATCGTAGTACTGGAAGCCCATCGTGCAGCGGTGCGGGATGCGGAAGCCACGGCGCTGCGGGCGTGGAGGCTTTGCGGGCGGCAGCGGTTCGGGTGGTGCGGTTTCCGTGCCGGGCGGATCTTCCGCGATGGTCCAGACGCATGGGGTGCGACGGGGTTTGCGGGGGGATTTGGGCGCGACACTGCGCGCCGGTGACTTGCGACGGGTCATGTGGGATTCCTCGGTTGTCTGGAATCCGCCGCCCTGCTGTCAATCAGGGTGACGGACGGTACGCGGTTGACAGACCGGACCGAGGACCGGCAGACCTTGCGGTCTCCGCGCACCGCCCGCCATAAGACAGGCATGCATCCATGCGCCGGAGACCGGCATGAAAAAAGCGCCGGTCATCGGTCGATGGGCGCTGGTGCGCCTCGGTGATTCGGGCTGTCAAACCCGGCTGCCGGATTTAGGGCAGCGGGGGCATGGTGCTATGGAGAGGGTGTGGCGTCAAATGACTTTGTAAAATATCGAGGCGGCAGCAGTGACCAAGAAAGACCATTCTTTATAGCCGTCAATACTGCTTCAGGGTGCTAGCCAACACTTCTTAAGACCTTGAAAATCATTGCTCTCTAAGCTAGTTACCCATTGTCTTCAGTGACGAGCGGCAGTCTCGGACTACTATCAAGGCTATTCCCTCTACGAACTGGGGCTCGTTCGCCGCTCAGACCTTGAAACAGGGTCATTCCTTCCTGTCGGCACTACGACCGTAATTTGCACCGTAAAGTGGGATCTTCTATACCTGCCATACGCTGGACTGCATATCCTGGACGTGATACCCAAGAAGACCGAATCGGCTAAAGCCCATTATGATAGGGCTGACAAACCTAGCCACAAGCCCAAAGGATATGGCGAAGCGTAACCCACCAAAGCTCAGGACCGACCTATCGCGCGGTCAGGCAGTTGCATACTTTCTTCGTCTGATGGAGCGATATAAAGACAGACGACAGGCACTTAGCAGAGCAAGGCGTGCTGTAGACTCCTCGATTTATAGAGATGTCCTTCCACGTCTCATTTCGAATCCTACATATCGATGGGCGGTCGTCGGAGATCCTTTTCCCTCAAGCCCTTCAAGGATTCAGAAAAAAATCCAGCTGGAAGACACTGACATTCGTAGAGAGTTCGTTTGGTCTGCTGAAGTTATTCATCTTCTGCGAGACCAGCTTCGCGATTTCGTCCAATGCCGTGTCTCTTATGAGCACGCTTTTCTAAATGCAAAATATGCAGACGCGAAAGAGATACTTGATGGCATTGAGTCCAAGTTTGGATGGTCTATCTGGCTTATTGCATCGAGGATTCAACTGCTAGCTATATCCGAGGGCCTGCAGTCTCAAAAGAAATTTTTAGAAGACTTCCTCGCGCAAAATGTTAATCCCGTTTTGGGCTGGGTTTCCTACTATTGCAGCCTTAGATCCGAAGAGAATTACTCGCTTACCAGCATTCAAGAAGTGATTGATGGAATCTGGCACAACCAGAGCCTGCGCGACTATGCGATTTACCGCCTTAACCCATACTCGATCACGCAGATCGGTGAAGCGAAGAATCTTCTTTCGTGGGAAGAGGTCAATCCAATAATTGATAGACTACACGCTCATCTCGTCGCATCCCGAATATATCTAAGTGGAAAGATCGAAGATGATGATCGAAAAGCGATAGTTGACTCCCTGGAATTGATAAGAGACATCAATGATCCTGAAATTGATTGCCTCCTTGGAAAACCGTCAGCCATCTCCAAAGAGACGGGTTTTGATCAGTATATTCTCGGGGAATATACTTCTATCATCGCAAGCGCATCATCTCAACCAGAACTGCTTGCAGCCGCAGCCCTTCACACAACTGACATAACTCCGCCCGGTAAAGAATCTGTGACTGTACAGGTCGCAAAATGCATGGCCGACATGCTTTTGCCGAGCGATTCTTATATTCGCAGCAGGCAGCAACTGCAGAAGCTTGCACTGATATGCGGGCACCTTCCTGTAACGCGCCAAATAGCGTCATTTATAGCTCGAAGAGATGCTGAGTCAGCGTGGGAGCCTACGGCCCGACGAGCCCAGCTCTACTCTTCTCTGGGTGAAGATGTGGGCGAACTCTGTCTTTCATCATTTACGGACAATGCAGCGGTAGAGCTGGATGGTCGGATTTTGCCTCCCTTACCAGCAACCCCATCGCAGACAGTTGCGATGGCAATCCTCAATGGTGAGGTGGACGGGCTCCCAGAACTTATGTCCCCGTGGCGAAAGAGCCTGTATCGAGCACATATTCTCTTAAACAAGGGAGAGATCGAAGAGGCAGAGAGAGCCTTTCTGTACCTGTCCTCGTCCTTGGTTCCATATATGGTTTGTCTTGCCAGGGTGGGGTTGTTTCGATGCTCTCTTGCAAAGGGAGACATCGTATCTGCGGCAGAGCAAGCTGTGGCACATTCACTTCAAGCACCTGACGTCTTCCGACTTTATCCATTTGCAACCTTGGCAAGGAAAATTTCTGATCAATCACCTGTGATTGATCCGCTCTCGAAAGCAGCCCTTCTTCACTTTGCGTCCAAGGCTAGCAGTAAGTGGACTGCTGAATTGTCCGACGCCTATGAGAACGTCCTTACTAGTCGCAATTGCGAAAGACCTAGTGAACTTACTAATTTTGGCGACTCTGAAATTGAAGTTTACTTCCTGAGAAATATATGCACCCCGACAATCATGGAGGATTCCACAGCGTTCATCAGTGTTGAGCAGGTTGAGAATGAAAGGATCGCAGTTTGTCAAAAACTGTTCGACGCTGATCCAGACAACCTGCAGGTGTATGCAGAAGAAATAAAGACGATTACACGAGATCAGAACGTTTCTAGCCTACTTCACCATGTCGAATCCAACATGATCTATGTAGATTCCAGTGGAGTCTCATCTACGGTCAGGGATAGTCTCAAGGAATCCTTTGAGCGATATCTGGCGCTCATCTCTTCTCCGAGCTTGGAGTACCAAGTTGAGCAAATCGACAAGATGATAAAAGGGGTCATGAGTAAACTCAGGGACGCCGACACCAAGGACTTAGCAGCACCTCCAAGCTCAGAAAGAATCGGCTTGTTCGAGCAGATGAGGAATTACTTTATCGATACATTTGCTCTACATCCTGCGTTTGGTTTAGACACGAATCTCAGCACCAGCATTCGGCATGGCGTCATCGAAGGCCATATTCGCGCGCCTTTCGCTGAGGAGCAACTTCTTAGCAACTGGGATAAAGCAACACAGACTTGGATACTACCGGATCACTGGCGAGATAAGTTAGCTGGCGCCCCCGGCTCAGAGCGGCTGGAAATTGAAAGAATATTCGGTCGCTTCTCCACGCGGATAGGTGATTTTGTAAAGCTGTACAGGGACGAACTCCTCCAGATCCGCCGTCCAGACAATAAGCGTCAAGGATTGTTCTTCTTTAGGAGCACTTCCGATGAGATCAAGACATTGGCTGACTCGATAACCACGTCAACCTCTTACGAGGAATTTTTGGCGCTGATTTTTGATCACGCATGGACGCTTGTCGATCGCGCCATGAATGAAATAAAAGCCAGGATACGAGGGGACTTGCTTGCTGGATTGAACACGGCATCTGAAACTTTTGCCACTTCACTTGGAGTGATTCCTTCCGCGCGAAATGCAGGGATACTTAACTCTATCGCGCGAGCGAAGACCGCCATGCAAGTTAAAATTGAAGAAATTGCGAATTGGTTCAAGCGCCCTGTTGATGTCAGTGAAACTCCTTTCGAAATGGAACTAGCATTGCTTGTTTCTGTGAAGCAAATTGAAAACTGCTACACGGGGCAATCGCTCTCGGAAAATCACAGCGTAGAGGCGAGTTCAAAGCTCCCCGGATTTCAACTTAATGGTTTTGTCGAGATACTATTCTTGTTGCTTCAGAATGCGATCAAGCATGGCGGCTTCTATACGGCCGGAAGAAGAACGCCTGTCCAGATCCGCAGCTATGAGGAAGAAGGCGATATCATTCTAGAGTGCATCAATGATATATATTCAGACGTCGATTTGGATAAGCTAAAGAACAACTCAGAGGAAGCTATCACACGCCACTCGACCGACTCAGACTTGGCAATGGCTCCTAGCGAAGGCCGATCTGGTCTATCAAAGCTGAAACGAATCCTGAGATTCGACATTAGACGCGACTACCAAATTAGTTTTCGCGTCATAGAGCCGGGGCCTAAATTCGAAGCGATACTTCGCATAAAGAGCGAGACAATCGGAAATGCGGATATACGTAGTTGAGGATGATCCTCTAAAAGCGGAGAGCGTTTCATCGTTTCTCCACACATTGGATATCAACGCAAAAATAGAGGTATATAGGAGTTATATCAGCGGCCTCTCCGCGGTCCAAGCAGCTAAGCCAGATTTGTTGATCGTCGATATGGCGCTTCCTACCTACGACCGGAGCCCAGCACACCGCGCGGGGAAGCTTCGTCCCTTGGGCGGCTATGAACTTCTGCGAAAGATGCAGCTTCACGGTATTTCAACTCCAGCTATCGTGGTTACGATGCTTGAATCCTTCGGTGAGGGAGAAGAGGAAACCAGTTACGAAGACATGACTAGAATGTGCGGTCTTGAGTTCGATGAATTATTTCTTGGCAGCGTTTACTTTCAAATCGGCACATCAAGCTGGCAGACGGAGCTCAAGACCATCTTCGACAAATTTCGAACGGATTCCAAATGATTAGAATTATCGTGGTTGAAGACCAAGCTGAAAAACGTCGCCAGATTCTGGCGCACCTCACGTCCTTAAAAGGAATTGGTTTAGAAAATGTAACTCATGTTGATAATGTAATAGATGCAAAACGACTGATTAAGAAATCTAAATTTGATCTTCTAATCCTAGATATTAATGTTCCGAGACGTTCGGACGAAAGTCCATCTCGTGGTGCTGGACTTGACTTGATAACTTTCATCAAGGGCAATCATCTCGCGATCCCACCCACTTATATCTTCGGGATGACGGCTTACGATGATGAATTTTCCAACGCGGCTGTCGAGTTCTCATCTGCGCTTTGGAAACTAGTTAAGTTCTCGCCAGAGGATCATGGATGGAAGGATGCTTTAACCGCCGCGGTAGATTTTTTGGTTTCTAAAGACCGACCGCCATTTTCGAATGACGGAACTACTTTCCACATAGATGTAGGGTTGGTTGTTGCACTCGATGAAGAGCTTGCGCCATTTAGACAGCATTTTGACCATTGGAATGAAATTGAAGTAGCCCATGATCCTGCCCGATATTTTCATGGGCAGATAAAAACTGAGGATCGCACCATCAGCATGATCGCTGTCGCGTCGCCCCGGATGGGCTTGCCGGCAGCTGCGGTAACTACTACGAAGCTTATCCTCGCATTTCGCCCGCGCTTTATTGTGACTGCGGGAATCTGTGCCGGCGTCAAGGATAAGACGGCCATCGGCGATCTACTTGTTTCAGATCCATGCTTTGATTGGGGCAGCGGCAAGTGGGTCAAATCCGAAGGTAATGACACTATCTTCAAGCCTGCAGCTTATCCTTGGCGGTTAGATGAATCGCTTCGTAGGGAGATTGCTGTGCTAGGAGGGGATGCGGAGATTCTCAATCAATTGGCACGTTCATACGATGGGAAGCGACCTCAGAACGTCCCTGCGGTCAGAGTTGACGCAATGGCAAGTGGAGGCTCTGTTCTACAGGCCGAGTCATTGATGGCAGATATTCGCGCTCAACATAAAAACCTAATTGGTATTGATATGGAGAATTATGGAGTCCTGACTGCAGTCGAGTATTGTGGAGCCCCTCAAGCAAAGGCTGTTGCGATCAAGTCTGTGTGCGATTTTGGGGATGGCGAGAAGAATGATGACTATCACGGCTACGCGGCACATTTGAGTGCGGCGTTTGTTTGCAAACTAATCCTTCAGCTACACGCGAATTGACTTGTTCTGCTCGTCGAAGGGATAGCCTTTGCTAGATCCGACCGCTTACATCAAGCGGCATGGCGACGACCATGACTCTCATCCTTTCGTACGGTTCCGAGCTGACGCTCACCGGCTCCATTTTGATGTTCGAGAGATCGGGAGCAACAAGGGCGATTTATGTTCCTCTTGTCGTGAAGATAGGCTAGAACGCCCATGCTTACGCGGAATCTTTCGTCAAGCTCAACGGCGTCTCCTTAAGCTTTATAGCCGGGGATTATCAGACCAACTACATGGCTCGCGCTCTTCCGCGTTGTGCATCTGAATGGTCCCTATGGTGCTTGCTGGTGCCCACTATCTCTGATACCTGCAGGGGATTCCTTCTCAGTGCTGTTTTGCGGCTTCCTGTTCCTTCAGCGCTTCCTCGAACGCCGCCCTGAAGTCCTTCACCATCGCAGGAAGTACGGCAGGATCAACAAACGCATCCGCCTCCCCCGCCTCACGCCTGGCCGCCCGCTCCAGCACATCCGCCATCTCTGGGTGGCTGGTCAGCACGATGTCCGCGCGTAGAGCGGCAAGTTTGGCGAAGGTGGCGCGGTAGTCGTCGGCGATGCCGGGATACGCCTTGTTGCCGACCAGGGTGTTGCCGGCCACGGTAATGCTGCACAAAAACAGCACCTGGCGCGGGGTGCCGCGGTCGTCCACGGTCATGCTCCAGCTGGTGCAGCCGCGGGTGTGGCCAGGGGTGAGGTGGGCGGTCAGGGTGACGTCGCCGAGGCGGACCTGCTGGCCGTCGCTGATGACCTCGTCCACCGGGATGGGGTCAAAGGGCATGACGCCGTAGTTGTTGTCGCCTTCGTTCCGGCCGTTCTCCAGCGCCCAGCGGTCGCCTTCGCTGGCGAGGAAGCGCGCGCCGGTGTCGCGCTTGAGTTGCGCCATGGCACCGACGTGGTCGGCATGGGCGTGGTCGCTGAGCAGCAGTTTGACCTCGCGCAGGGGCACGCCCAGGCTTTCGATGTTGCGTTCGATCTGGCTGGCGTTCTCGGCCAGGGTGGCGTCGATCAGGATGGCGCCCTCATCTGACTTGATGAGATAGGCGGCCAGGCCCTGGGTGCCGACGTAGTAGACATTGCCGGCGATGTGGAAGGGTTTGGCCGGTTCCGACCATTCCGGCGGATCGTGCGCCAGGACCGGTTGCGCCATGGCGCCGGCCACAACCATCGCGAAAATCCATACCACTGAACGAAACCCATAACCTGCGTTCATGCTCACTGCCAGTCCTCTGTCGGGAAGGACTGGGACATTGCTCCGGCGGGCTTCGGCGCACAAATGACCAAAACTTGTGCGACGCATGAGTTGTTCTAATGGAAGTGTCGGTACAGGCTGATATCACCCGTGGGCGATTTTCCTGCACTTCGGATTTCAGTCACGTCCCTCTGCCGCGTCGCCGGAGGCGTTGCTCCCGGCCGACTTTCCGGGCGGGAGCGCCTGTTGCTCCTTGGCGATTTCTTGCAGGTATTGCTTGAACCCGGAAAGCTCGCCGTCAACTTCGAGCGCATCGAGCCGCTCCAGGTAGCTTTGCGTCGTCGTTTCGGCCGATCCTTCGGTTGTACTCGCCGAGCAGGTACAGGTTCTTCAGGGTCTCGCCCGGGTCTGCCGACGCCGTCAGGCGCTTCTCGAGCAGGGGAAGCGCCTTCCTCACATACGCAAGGCTAGTCTCGTTGTCGTCCCGGGTTTCAAACGCCATCAAACGGAAGAAATGGCACCAGAAGTCATCGTCCATTCCTCGCGCCGCATAGACTTTCTCCGCCCACTTCAGGAGATCCTGCCGGGACTGTGGCGGCGCATTCCGATCGAAGTTGGTCTTGAGCCAGTCCTTCAGGACTGCCCGCTTGGCCGAATCCAGCTCCGCGAAGTCGTTTCCGAATGCGATGTAGCCGGACGCCGGGTTGAACCAGAGCCAGTTGCTGTCGGTGAATGGCCAGAAGACCTGGTCTGACTTCTCCGGCCAGCTGTAGACGTAGCTGCCGGATGACATGGGTTGGTGAACCTTTACGCGCTCGTTCGTGACCGGATCGCGTACCTCACTCTTGGCCCAGGTGATCGCCCGGGCGGACATGGGCACGATACAGAGCAGGGCTGCGATCAGCAGCGCTTTGGTGCGAATCCAGTGGTGCATGGCGTCCCCTTTTGGCCTGTTCCCTAGGGCCACGCAGAGCAACGTCCCCAATGCTCCGCGCGTTGTGGGCAGACCTTAACATGGGGCGGCCGGGTACCTGGCGCCGGGTATTCGGCAGCGGGCTGAATCGCTCGGACAACTGCTCCCGCCAAGCCGGTATGACCGTCTCTAATCAGATTCGACGCGTTCGGCCCGTTCACTGACCGCCCCGTTCTCGAACACCGCCAGCGTACGCACCCTGCCCGCCGCGTCGCTTTCGAATTCAAAGCGCAGATCGCGCTCCCGGGCGAAGAAGCGGGTTTTCGTCTCCGGATAGAGCGTGGCCACGAAGTCGCCGGCAGTGAGCTTGAGGTGATCGCCAGCGACGGAAACGAGGATGTCGCCAATCCGTGCCGAGCGGTAGCGGCCCGCGTACGTGGCGAGCGTCGAGGGGTCGAGTGCGAAGGTGACGGATGGCGGCGTGTAGGGGACCGGCCCGTGGCCGTAGCTCAGTACACGATGCATGCGCCATTGGCCGTCGGCCAACTTCCAGACGGTGGTGAATTCGGCCTGCCCGTCCAGGTACTCGGGCTTTCCCGCTTCCTGCGCGTAAAAGCGGTGCTTGCCGGAGAGGATGGCATAGCCGTCCTTGAGGGGATGGAACACCAGGCTTTCGTCCACCAGTTCGCGTCGCACCCGTAACCGCAGGTCGCCACACACGCCTTTTCGCAGCGACTCAATCAAGGCCTCGCGTGAAACCGTCAGGCCGGTCTTGTCGTGGTAGAACTCGACATCGGCCGTGAGCAGGCGGCCCATCTCCTTCATGTCGCAGGCGTTGTAGGCCTTCCAGAATTGCGTGTCGGCGGCGCGGACCTGTGCTTCGTCGTTCTCGGCCGCATGCAATGCCGCAACAGCCGCGAGGAGCGATGCAGCCAACAGGAACCTGATCCGCTTCATGGTCCAACGCCTCCGCTTCAGCAGACACGATTGGGCGTTATTCTCGTTCTGGCCTCAAGCGTCATAAGTCACGGCCTTGGTGAATCCATGCTTCGCGGATCTTCGCCTGCGGCATGGCTCCAAACCCCATGCGCAGGGCGATGAAACTGTCTTTTCCCTGCCATTGGCGGAACACCGCCGCGGCCACATGCAGGCCGACCAGCGCCGACAGGGTCCAGGCGCCGTAGACGTGCACGTACCAGGCGAGGGCGCGCCCGGTTTCGTCGTCGTGCGGCGGAACGAAGAACGGGGGCAGCTGGAGTCCGCCGATCAGGGTGCGATCCGCGCCCATCCATACCCAGATGACGTGGCCGCTGATCGGCAGCGCGAGTACCAGCAGGTAGATCAGTGCGTGGACGCAGGATCGGATTCGGCGATGCCAGCGTGGGGCATCGCTGTCGTCGGCGGGCACCGGCAAGCGCAGGCGCAGGCCGAGACGCAGGATCATCAGGCACAGGATGAGGACACCCAGTTTGAAGTGGAGCGGGAACAGCGCGTCGGAGACCGCGCGCGGCGTCCAGTGCTCGGCCGCGAATCCGAGCATCACCTGCACCAGCAGCAGCAGCGCGAGCAGCCAGTGCAGCAGCCGCAGCGCGAGCGGATATCGCCCGGGTGTCTGGGCTTTCACGGGGTACAGCCCGGATAACCGGGAATGTTGCGGCCAAGCACGATGTCGCGGGTTGCCTGCCATCCATCCACGACGCGTTCCGGCGTGACGATGCCGGAACCGCCGCGTCCCCGATCCATCTTGCGTGCCACGGCGGGGGTGAGGTGCGGGTCGTCGCGGAACAGCACGTCGTCGATGTAGTACAGGGCGCAGCCGGTCTCGATGACGTACAGGTGGATGTGCTGCGGCATCCGCGTGCCCGGATAGCTGCCGGGGCGGATGGTGAGGAAGGCGTAGCGGCCGTCGGCATCGGTGGTGGCCCAGGCGCGCAACCGGCCGTGGGCGCGGATGCCGGGATCCGTTTCCGATTTCTCGCCCGGATAAACGCCCTGCCGGTTGGTCTGGTGCGCGTACACGATCACGCCCGGGCGCGGCCGCCCCTGCGCGTCGGTCACTCGCCCGCTCAGGCGCAGGCGTTCGCCGGGTTCGGTTTCGGGCGCCAGTCGTGCTTGCGACGGCGGCGCGGCGGGCAGGCCGATCAGGGGCACGTCGCAGTCTTCGCAGGGCAGCCCGACCACCGGCGTGGTGCCGGCATCGGCCCGGTCACAGGCGGCCAGCAGGAGAAACAGGGCCGAGACTCGCGCGGCGTCCGCGGCAAGGCTCAAGATGGGGGGCAACGGGTGCGGCATGGGTGCGCTCCGGGTGGATTCGCCGATGAAGAGCGGGTTTCCCGTGGCGGTGTTAACCCCGTCCGTCGTGTTAACACTTTGGCCGCGGCCCTCCTCTACTTCCAGGTTCTCCGGATTTGCCAGGACATGAAGGCCGCGACACCGCCCCAGGACATCGCCCGGCAAGTACACGCGGCCCAGCGCGGGTCGCAGGCGGCATTCGCCTGGCTGTATCGCGGTTTCGCGCCGCTGGTGCACGCCATCCATCTGGGCATGACCTCGCGTGCGCGGGCGGAGGAGCTGACCCAGGAAACCTTCGCCATCGCCTTCGGCAAGCTGGACCAGCTGCGCGAGCCGGAACGCTTCGGCCCGTGGATCGCGATGATCGCGCGGCGCACCCGACCGGCGGCGACCGTCGAGGAACGGGAACTGGCGGATGCGGACGAACCGGCCTGGCCGGGATCCGGACCCGAATCGATGGCACAGGCGAGCGAGGCCTTGCGCGCGATCCGGCAGCTGCCCGAAGCCTATCGCGAGACGCTGATCCTGCGGTTGGTCGAAGGCTTGAGCGGCCCTGAGATCGCACAGCTCACCGGACTGACGCCGCAGTCGGTGCGGGTGAATCTTCATCGCGGCATGGGCCGGCTGCGCGACGCGCTGGGCATTACGTCCCGGCAAGAGGAGATGACCGATGACTGAGAAACCCGATCCGCTGTGGGATCCGGATCTGCCCGGCGATCCGGATCTCGAACGCCTGGCATCGGCGCTGGGCGCGTATCGCCATGTGCCCAGGACCGATGTGGTCTGGTCGAAGCCGCGTCCCTCGCGGGTGGGCGGGCGCAGACGCCGTATCGTCTTCGCCGTTGCCGCGACGCTGGCCGCATGCGCGATCGGCATCGCGACATGGCTGCCGTGGCGCCTGCAATGGAGCGATCAGCGGCAGTGGACGATCGAAACGGACGCCCAGGCTTTGCCGAAAACTTGGGCCGTCGGCCAGACGCTGGCGACTCCAACCGATCAGTCGGCCACGATCCGGGTTGCGCGCATCGGCCGGATGGAGATCCTGCCGGGCACGCGGATCACGCTCTCGGACACGCGCAGCGGACACCATCGCCTCGACCTGCTGGAAGGCCGCGTGCGTGCACGCATCTGGGCGCCGCCCGGCTATTTCGGCATCGCGACGGGCGCCAGCGAAACCGTCGATCTGGGCTGCGAGTTCGACATGAATCGCAACGCGCGTGGCGAAGGAACCATCCACGTCACCAGCGGCTGGATCATGCATCGGGTGAACGGGCAGGAGACGCTGGTGCCGGCGGGCTCGACGCTCGGCTTCAACGAACAGCGCAGTGGCATTCCGCTTGCGACCACCGCGACGGGCAAGTTCGCGAGCGCGGTCGAGCGCCTGGACCTGGCGATGTCGGAGGGAAACCGCGCATCCGGCATCGAGGCGGTCGTCGCCCAGAAGGCCACCGCATCGGACCGCTTCACCTTGCTCACCCTGCTCACCCGCTATCCGGCACTCGCGTCCGGCCCGATCTATCCCCGGCTGGCCACGATGTTCGACGGGCCCGCGTCCGATCCCAATCACCGCGAAGCCTGGCAGCACGGCAGCGTGCACGCCATGAACCTGTGGTGGGAACAGATTCCGCGCCCGCCCAAGGCGTGGTGGCTCAACTGGCGGGATGCGTTGGGGTGATGGGAGCACGCCATTCGATGAAGAAATCCCCCTCCAATAAGGTATCGAGCACTGCCTAGTTGCCCGATGCAGGCGGGGGCATGGTGGCCCCTGTCTCCTTGATCAGGGCATCGACGTCATCCTGTGTCATGGACTTGAGCTCATCAAAAGCAGCAGCGGTGTACTTCTTGTCTCCATTGCCTTCGCCGTAGAGCTGCAACTGACCATCTTTCGGCGTGAACATGAAAAAGAAATCTTTTCCAGGATTGGAAGAATCCGTGTAGATCACCACCGTCTTCTTGTCGGAGCAGGCGTACACGACCCATTCGGTCCCACCATAGGTCCTTTGGAGCGGGCCTATGTCGCATTGCAGCGGCGCGACCTGATCATCCGCCTGCGCGGGCGCAAGGGGCACAAATGCGAATGACATGACCAACACTGAAACATGAAACTTCCTCATGCCGCTCAACTCCTGGATTGACCCGACAAGCGAACGGGTGCCGGATTGAGTTGATGCTCAGGGCTCATGAACCGGTGCGTCCAGTAGAACGCCAGCCCGGAGAACCCGCCCACCAGCGACGCAACAAGAAGAAAAGCAAATGCAATGCCCACCTCGCCGGCCGAGATTGAGCCCCAAAATGCGGACGCCAGCAAGATCAGCGGCAGCGGGCTGGCCGCAATGGCACCCGCCACGAACGCGGGGACGGCTCTGAACATGCGTTTGTGGACAAGGAACAGGCCCACCGGAAGACCGACGATCACGACGTAGGGGAGGCAAACGGCGAAAGCGAGAAAGACCATGACGCCGAAATCGCCCCGGATAAGAGGCGCGTGCGGCCCGGCACCCCACGCTAGCGCGGCCAGCAGGCACGCTGCCATGGCCGAGCAGCTGAATGTGGCAACGGATAGGGCGAGTGCTTCCCTCACGGTCCTGATATCAAGATGCATCAGTAGGCACCGCCCTGTTCGATTCTCCCGTCGGTTTCGGGGATCTTCCCGAAAGCGATTCGCTGATCTTCCTCAGTGGGAAATGGCCAAACGTCGATGGCATCACCTGGCTTGGTTGCTGACGCCAGATAGTCACGAAAAGTCTCAAAGTCGCTGAAAGCCAGCGGGGTCGGATGGCTCGCGCCGAAAAGGTGCCAATGGAGGACGACCGCGAATCCTGAAGATTCCAGGTGCAATCTGACCGTCTCCAGATTCTGGGTGGACAGAATCGAATGCGGGTGGACCATGTGCGACCACCATCCAATGGAGGTTCCTGGGTCCCCCATACTACTTATGCGGTCACGGGTTGGACAAACCACCGGTTGTGACGGCCTGTCGATTTCCGGCCAGGTCGTTCGTCTATCCAGAGAAGGCCGCGCGACAGCGCCATTCCCATCATCAGGAGACCCGCCATGAGCCCCACCATCACCGCCTTCGAAAGCTCGCCGGATCGCGGCAAGGGCCTGTCGCGCGACGTGCGGGTGCGCTGGGCATTGGAGGAAGCCGGGCAACCCTACGACGTGCGGCTGTTGTCCTTCGCCGCGCTGAAGCAACCCGGGCACCTGGCGCTGCAGCCCTTCGGCCAGATTCCGACCTATGAGGAAGGCGACCTGACGCTGTTCGACTCGGGCGCCATCGTGCTCCACATCGCGGAGCGCCACGCCGGCTTGTTTCCCGAGGACGCCAATGGCCGCGCGCGCGCGATCACCTGGATGTTCACCGCGGTCAGCACGATGGAGCCGCCCATCGTCGAGCACGGCATGATGAGGCTGTTCGAGAGCCACGAGCCCTGGTTCGAACCGCGCATCGCCATGATCGAACAGCGGGTCCGGACCCGGCTGGCCCAGCTCTCCGCGCGCCTGGGCGACGCCGACTGGCTGGATGGTGCATTCAGCGCCGGCGACCTGCTGATGATCTCGGTGCTGCAAAGGCTGCGCAGTTCGAATTTGGTGGACGAGTATCCGAACCTCGCCGCCTATGTGGCGCGAGGGGAAGCGAGACCAGCGTATCAGCGGGCGTTCGCGGCGCAGTTGGCGGTGTTCGAGGCTTCGCAGGCGGGGTGAGGGAGCACTCCCATGCAGCATCAGGCTTGTACTTGCACATCAAGGAAGCCCGCGCTTCCCATGAGCGCAAGGATCCTGCCGACCAGCGGATCCGACGGCGCTTCCTTGTTTCGGCCAAGAAGCTTTTCGAACAGGGACCGCTTTCGCTCCAGCAGGACATGCCACTCGCCGAAATCCGGCCTGTCCGGGTCTTCCGCGGGAGAAGATCCCACGCTCACAAGATAAGTGATGCCACCGAGTTCGGCGCTATTGACCCAGCCGTAGTCTTCCATGCAGATCACATCGGCCTTGGCTCCCATCCGCGACAGCTCGTCAACCAGCCACTTCGAAAAGTCCTCGCCGAAGCAGCATTCGTTGATGAATTCGGCGCCAACCACCGAGAGATTGAAGCGATCCGTCTTGCACGTGATATGTACTGTCACGACACCCCTCGTCGAGTCCTGATCGCATCATGGATGAATCGCCGCCATTGTCTTCGCTGGCACCATATGCTGCAAAGGCGCCTGCCGTGCCTTGGGTCCAATGATATTGGGCGGCCATGCGGCCAACAATGAGAGTTTCCCGTACGACTGACAGCATCCGGCGCAGCACAGGGAGGGAATTTGCCGCCCGTCCTGCTCGTCAGTGCAACTTGACCGGTTTTGTATCCCTGGAGGTTGTTCCGTTTTGTGGGAGCGACGTAAGTCGCGAATGGCCGGCTAGTTCCCGGCATCGCGACTTACGTCGCTCCCACAGGGCCTTTTGGCGATGATTTGGCTCAACCGAGTTCGCAGAGCGGCTTCTCTCCGTCCCGCAGCGTCAGCACCCGCACGCCGGTCCGGGTCACCGCCACGGTGTGCTCGAACTGCGCTGACAACTTGCCGTCGCGGGTGTAGACCGGCCATTCATCCGGATGGGAGCGGATCGCCGCGCGGCCGGCGTTGAGCATGGGCTCGATGGTGAACACCATGCCCTCTTCCAGTTCCAGCCCGGTGCCCGGCGTGCCGTAGTGGAGCACCTGTGGATCTTCGTGCATTTCACGGCCGATGCCATGGCCGCAATATTCCTTCACGACGCTGTAGCCATGCGCGCGCGCGTAGTGGGCGATGGCGTGGCCGATGTCGCCCAGGCGCGCGCCCGGACGCACCGCCGCGATGCCCTGCCACATGGCGCGGTAGGCGGTGGCCACCAGCCTGCGCGCCGGATAGGCGACCTCGCCCACCAGGTAGGTGGTACTGGAGTCGGCGATGTAGCCGTTCTTTTCCAGGGTGATATCCAGGTTGACGATCTGGCCGCCGCGCAGCACGTCGTCCTTCGACGGCATGCCATGGCAGACGACATCGTCGATGGAGGCGTTGAGCACATACGGAAATCCGTACTGTCCCTTGCTGGCGGGCCGCGCTTTCAGGTCCCCGACGATCATGCGCTCGACGAAATCATTGATGTCCAGCGTACTCCGCCCTTCCAGATCCATACGACCCAGCGCGTCGAACACCTTGGCCAGCAGCGATCCGGCTTCCGCCATCAACGCGATTTCGGCGGTGCTCTTGATCACGTGCGGCCCGGGCGCAGGGTTTGCGGTCGCACCCCGGCCGCGCGCAATTCGTTGGCGACGATGTCCTGGAAGCTCAGTTCCGGGTTCATTTCGCAGAGCATGCCGACCTTGATCCAGAAGTTGGCCTGCGCGTTGATGGAGCGGCTGGTCACGGTGCAGGCGCGACGAATCTGGTCGTGCAGATCGTCATCGATGTTGACTATGCCCATGGGTCTTTCCAGTGCCTGGTTTATATGAATCATATATGTTTCGTATATTATGCTCAAGACCTGCCGTTGCCGGTCCGCTGGTGGATATCCGTGTGATTGGAAGCCTTGGGCGAAGACGCGGTCGCGACTTGCGTCGCTCCTACAGGGCGCGATTGCGTGGTTGAGTCCGCTTCGGTGTGCGGGAAGGCGCAAGGCGGGTTAAACCGCGCGTGTGGTTCACGCATCCCATTGGGCAATCCCGGCGAGGAAAAGGCACATGAGTCCAGCGCGCAAGCTCCGCCTGCTTTGCATATTGCTCGGTTCCGCCCTGTGGCTGTCCGCCCTGTTCGCGGCCAGCGCCGCGGAGCCGCCGGAACCGTATGCGGCGATCCAGGCGGACGTCGAGAAGGAAGTCGCGGCCGGCCGGCTCACCGGTATTTCGATGGCGGTGGTCAAGGACGGCCGGATTATCTGGGAGCAGGGCTTCGGCTGGGCCGATCGCGAAGCGCGCCGACCGGCGACGGCGCACACGGCGTTCTCGGTGGCCTCGACCACCAAGCCGTTCACCACCCAGGCGGTGATGATGCTGGCGACCGAAGGCAAGCTGGCGCTGGATCGCCCGGCCAATGATTACCTGGGCGCGGAAAAGATCGTCGACGCGAACGGGCCTTCGCGCGAGGCCACCGTGCGCCGGCTGGCGACACATTCGTCGGGCTTGCCGACGTTCTTCTCGATGTATCCCGAAGGCGGCGTCGCCAGGCAACCGACCATGCCGGAACTGATCCGCGACTATGGCCACCTGATCGCGCCGGTCGGCGAGCGCTACGAGTATTCCAACGTGGCGATGGGCATCCTGGGCGAGATCGTCGCGCGCCAATCGGAACAGGAGCTCGGCGCCTTCCTGCGCGATCGCATCCTGCAGCCGCTGGGCATGAAGGACAGCTTCTTCGACACCGATCTGTCGCGCCGCGCGGAGATGGCCGTGCGCTACACCGACGACGGCAAACCGCTGCCGTTCTACCTGACCGGCACGCCGGGTTCCGGCGAACTGTACGCCAGCGCGCACGATCTGGCGCGGTTCGCGATGCTGCACCTGGGCGGCGAGGGGCTGGACGCCTCCGCGAGGATTCTGGGCCAGGCGCAACTGGACGAGCTGCATCGTCCGGCCACGCAGGTCGCGCCGCACTTCCACTACGGGATGGGTTGGGAGATCTACAACGAGCCCGGACGGATCGGCGTGCTGCATCACGGTGGCGGCCAGGCGGGCGTCAAGGCGGAGTTCGTGCTGGTGCCTTCGGCCAACGCCGCCGTGATCGTGCTCAGCAACCGGCGCGGCGAGAAGAACTTCATCGACGATGTGCGCGACCGCCTGCTGAAAACGGTGGTGCCCGGCTGGACCCACCTGCCCCGGCCGGCGAACGCGCCGCTGCTGCCCTTGCAGCCGGTGAAGGACTATCGCGGCACCTGGCGCGGAACGCTGCTGGCGCAGGGCCGGCGCGTGCCGCTCGTGATGGTCATTGCGGATGCCGGCAAGGCGACGCTGGCGGTCGGCGACGGCCCGGCCAATCCGATTGCCGATTTCGGCCTGATCGACGGGCTGGTGTCGGGCGAGGTCAAGGGCGATGTCGGCAGCCCGGATACCCGCCGCGAAGGGCTGAAGGATCTGGCATTGGCATTGAAGCTGCGCGGCAACCGGATCGACGGCGAAATCGTTGCCTGGCGCAAGACCTCCGAGAATATGAACATGTTCCCGTTCTGGACGGATCTGGAGCGCGTCGCGGACGAGTGATCGTGCGGGACGTTCCCTATTTGCGCAGGATCTTCTCCATCGCCTTGCCCTTCGCCAGCTCGTCGACCAGCTTGTCCAGGTAGCGGATTTTCCGCATCAGCGGATCCTCGACCTCCTCCACCCGGATGCCGCACACCACGCCGGTGATCAGCGAGATGTTGGGATTCAGCTGCGGCGCCTGCGCGAAGAAGGATTCGAGGCTGGCGTCGGATGCGATCTGCTTGCGCAGGCCGGCCTCGCTGTAGCCGGTGAGCCAGCGGATGACCTGGTCGAGCTCCTCTTGCGATCGCCCCTTGGATTCCACTTTCTTGATGTACAGCGGATACACGCTGGAGAACTTCATCGCGAAGAGCTTTTCAAGGCGCATTGGTATTTCCTCGGATGATGGGGTGTGGGTGCATGCGGACCGCATGGCAAGGATGCCATCCGGGCAAGCCGGTGACAGCCTTGGTCAAGTCGAAGCCAACCGCCATCCCAATCCCGACCACCGGCTCGCGTGCCTTGCCAGTGCTTCGCGGATTACCTCTTCGCCACCGGCCAGATGGAGTTCGCGGCGGGCGCGGGTGAGTCCGGTGTAGATCAGTTCGCGCGAGAGCACGCGGTTGGTGCGCGCGGGCAGCAGCAGCCAGACGGTGTCGAATTCCGAGCCCTGGGCCTTGTGCACGGTCATGGCGAAGGCGGACTCGTGCGCAGGCAGGGCGGCGGGATGGAAGGCGCGTGGCTGGTCCGGGTCGTCGCCGGGGAACCACGCCGCGAGCGCGCCCTGTTCGTCCCGCAGGCAGATGCCGATATCGCCATTGAACAGGCGGTGGCGGTAGCTGTTCTCGGTGACGATGAGCAGTTGGCCGTGGAAGTGGCCCTGCCCGGCGGCGCGGGGCAGGCCGGCGCCCTGGCTTTCCAGCAGCAGGCGTTCGATGCGCGCATTGAGGGTACGCGCGCCCTGTGGACCTTCGCGCACGGCGGTGAGGATGCGCAGGCGGCTGGAGAGCGCCAGCGCCTGTGCGGGCGTGGTCGCGGTCGCCAACGCTTGCCAGTGGGCGAGCAAGGCGTCCTGCTGGGTTTGCAGCGGGTCGGCGAGGTTTTCGTGGAAGTGGACGTTGGACAGTTCGCCGGCGCGCAGCAGGGTGAGCGCGGTGTCGGCATCGCCTGCGCGCACGGCGTCGGCGAGGGGAGCGAGTTGCAGCGACTCGCTCTGGCGCCAGCCACGCTGGAGATGGACGCGGATGCCGGAAAAGGTTTCCTGCGTGTCCGCGTGCGGGTCGCTGCCTTCGCCGGGACGATGGGCGATCCCGTCGATGGCGGCGGCGAGGATGGCGGACAGGACGTCGCCCGCCTCCACCGAGGGCAGCTGATCCGGATCGCCCAGCAACACCAGCCGTGAGCCGTCGGGGATGGCATCGACCAGCTTGGCCATCAGCGGCAGATCGACCATGGAGGCTTCGTCCACGACCACGGCGTCGAACGGCAAGGGATGGTCGGCGTCGTGGCGGAAGCGCGGCGAGTCGGGAATCGTGCCGAGCAGGCGATGCAGGGTGGTGCCGGTGGTGGGCAATGCGGAAAGCAGGTCGCCGTCGATGCCAGCGGCGGCCAGTGCCTGGATGGCATGGCGCACGCTTTCGGCCATGCGCTCGGCGGCGCGTCCGGTCGGCGCGGCCAGGGCGATGCGCGGCGGCGGGTGGCCGACATCGCGCGCCTGTGCCGCGAGCAGCACCAGCAGGCGCGCGGTGGTGGTGGTCTTGCCGGTGCCGGGGCCGCCGGTGACGAGCAGGAGGCCGTGATGGAGGGCGAGGGTGGCGGCCAGTGCCTGGTGATCGATGGTCGTGTTGCCCCCATCCGCCCTTCGGGCACCTTCTCCCGCAGGCGGGGGAAGGGATTTGTTGGGTTCAGCACCAAATTGCTCCTCCGCGAATAGAGGAAGTGTCTGATTCTTCCCTACCTTGAGCCCTTCCCCCGCGTGCGGGGGGTGAGGAGCATCCGTTTGCGCGGCACTGCCGCGCGGATGATCCGAACGCCTGGCGTGCTGCGCCGGGCCGGGCGGGGTTGGGATGGGGGCACCCGGAAACAGCCGAACAAACAACGCATCAAGCGCGGACACTTCTCCCGCATCAACTCGATGCGCCGCGATACGCCGCAGACCTTCCGCCAGTTGGCGTTCGTATTCGCGATAACGACGCAGGTAGAGCAGTCCCCGCTCCAGCACCAATGGCGCATGCGGATCGGAAACGGCAACCGGATCATCCGGGGTGGCAACCCAGCGCGACGCCGCCAGTTGCGAAGCCCACGCCTCCACCTCCGGCCAGGCGATATCGGCATTCGTTTCCAGCAGCGCCTGCGGCTGTGCGAGTAGCAGCCCGGCATGGCCCTTGGACACGGCGAGCGAGGCGAGCACGGTGGCGGCGAGGACGTCGTCGGGAGTGTCGCGATCGAGACGGCGCAGGCTCTGGGCAAGCGCATGATCGAGGGTGCGCAGATGGCCGGCTTGCCAGAGGTTGGCGAGGAGGTTGTAGGTGTTCATGCGCGATCACCTGGGCGGTTGCCCCCACGCCAGCCCTCCCCCGCGTGCGAGGGAGGGAGCGAATCGCGGTCGCGGGAAGAAACACCGGCGAACAGGGCGTCCAGCGCATGGACAAGCTCGGGGGCGAAGCGTTGAGCGTGGACGCCAGGCGAGGGATCCCGGGTGAGGTCCATGCCGCGGCAGAACAGGTAGCGCACACCACCGAAGTCGCGTGCATAGTCATAGGCATCGCCCAGCCGGAAACGCAGCCAGCGATGCAGGGCCAGCGTGTAAATCAGCGCCTGCAGGTCGTACTCGCTGTGCGCCATCGCCTGCTGCATCGAGGCGGTGTCATAGCCGGGCAACTGGTTGGACTTGTAGTCCAGCACGTACCAGCGCCCGTCCTGGCAGTAGGTCAGATCGATCAGGCCGGTCATCAGGCCTTCCAGCCGCTGGCGCAGGCCGAACGCGTGCCGCTGGCGCAGCACGCCATGCTCGTGCAGCAACGCGAGCAGCGCGGCGACCGGCGTGGAAGTCATGGCGAAGTGGAATTCGATTTCCGCGCGGCGCATGTCCGGCGGCAGGTCGGCCAGGCGACCGCCTTCGGGCATCACCGTGCCCAGGGTATGGCCGATCAGCGGCACCAGCACGGCGAGGCCGTCGGCGACATCGGCTTCGGCGTAACCCCCCGCGCGCAGGGCGTCGGCGATGATCCGATCCTGTCCGGCGGGCGCATCGTCGCCGGGCCGCCAGTCGCGCCAGGCGGCGAAGTCGGCGTCCTCCAGCGCGGCGTGCATGACCACGCCGAAGTGGCTGCCGGCGAAACGCGGATCGGCGGTGAAGACGGAGGCGGTGGTTTCAATGCTGGCTTCGTCGACGTCGGCCACGCGGGTTTCGTCCTCGCCGCCGGGGTCGGCCTGGGTGGCGGCGGCCAGCGGGTCGGCGCCGGATTCGGCGTGGGCGAGCTGGGTGAAGCTGTAGACCCACCAGTCGGCGGCGATACGGCGGCGGGCGACGCGCGCGGGCGCCACGCCGGCGTCGTGTTCGGCGGGCAGGCGTGGCGGCGGCGGTTCGGCCGGGCCTTCGACGATGTGGACATCGGCGTGCGTGCGCAGCGCGTCGGCGCCGACGAGCAATGGCGCCAGACGACTTCTCGCGAAATCGGTGATGTCGCCCGCGGCGATCCACAGCGCATGCTCGGCGCGGGTGAGACCGACATAGAGCAGGCGCGCGTCCTCGGCCTGGCCATCGCCGGAAGCCGCGTCGCCGGCGGCCTTCCACGCCGGATCCTCCTTGTCGATGCGCCAGCGCAGCACGCGGCGGCCGCCTTCGTGCAGCACGCGGTAGCGGCCGCTGTCCGGGCGACGGGTGCCGATGCCGGTGAAGGGCAGGTACACCAGCGGGTACTCCAGGCCCTTGCTCTTGTGCAGGGTGACGATCTGCACGCGGAGCGCGTCCGACTCCAGGCGCAGCAGCTGGGTCTCGTCGTCGGGATCGGCGTTGGCGATGCGCGCCTGCAGCCAGTCGAGCAGGCCGTGCAGGCCGAGCGTGTGCGCGGCGGCTTCCTGCAACTGTTCGCCCAGTTGCAGGTAGTTGGTCATGCGGCGCTCGCCGTCGGTCAGGCCGAGCAGGCGTTCGGCCTGTTCGGCGCACAGGTCGGACACCAGCGCGAACGGACCGCTGCGCTGCCAGCGCTCGCGCCAGTGCAGCAGGCGGGCCTGGTGGTGACGCTGCGCGTCGCCTTCGGTTTCCAGCGCGGCAATCGCGTGGGCGTCCTCGCCGAGCAGCACGGTGGACAGGGCGGCGCGCAGGCGGCCGCTGTCGGCCGGTTGCAGCAGCGCCAGCAGCAGCGTGCGCAGTTCACCGGCTTCGGTGGTTCCGAACAGGCTTTGCTTGCCGGCGGCGACGGCGGGCACGCCAGCGCGCGCGAGCGCCTGCTGCATGCGGGTGGCGTCGCGATGATTGCGTACCAGCACGGCGATGTCGCCGGGACGCACCGGACGGCCGTCGAGCAGCGCGCGGCCTGCGCGCGCGTCGTTCAATACGCGATGGATCTCGGCCACGCAGGCGGCGGTGGCGGCGTTGCGCGAGCCGTCGGCGCCGAGCGGCCGGCCATCCGCCTGGCGCAGCAGGCGCAGGGTCAACGCGGGCGCCGGTTCGCCATCGCGCAGATAGTCCGCATCGCCGCGCTTGCCGCCGGCATGCACGGGTTCGAACTGGATGCCGGGATGCAGAAAGGCATCCTGCCCCGCCTCCCGCGCGCTGTCGTAAAGCGCCTGGACGGCGCGCAGCACGCCGGGGCGCGAGCGGAAGTTGTGGTCCAGCCGCGGCGCCTCGTCGGCTTCGCCGCGCGCGAGCAGGTAGGTGGCCACGTCGCCGCCGCGGAAGCCGTAGATGGCCTGCTTGGGATCGCCAATCAGGAACAGCGCCGGCACGTCGCCGATCGCGCGCACCTCGTCCGAGTCGCCGAATACCCGCGCGAAGATGCGCCATTGGCGCTCGTCGGTGTCCTGGAATTCATCCACCAGCGCGACCCGGTACTGCGCGCGCAACCGCGCCACCAGCGCCTGCCGGTGCGGACCTTCCAGCGCTTCGGCGACGCCTTCGATCAGATCATCGTAGGTGCGCACGCGGCGCAGCCGCTTGAGCGCATCCAGGCGCTGGCGCGCCTCGGCGCGCAGGCGGTGCAGCAGGGCCGCGCGTTGCAGCAGCTGCACCCGCTGCCAGGCCGTATCGGCCTCGCACCAGTCGCGCAGGGCGTCGAACAGCGGCGATGCCGGCGCGCCGGCGCCCTGCCCTTCCTTGCAGAAGCCGGCCAGCGCCTCCGGCAGCAGCTTCTGCACGTGGGTCTTGTCGGTACGCGGCCAGTCGCCCAGCCGCGCGCCGGCCTGGAGTTCCTCGAACGCCTTGTCGAAGCTCGGCCGCTTCGCGCGCCGGCCATCGAACACCTTGTTGTCGAACGCAGCCGCAATCGCCGCGCGCGCGTCGGCTTGATGGCTGGCGATGGCCTGGATCAGGCTCGCGGCGCGGGCCGCGCGCAGGGCCTGCGTTTCGGCCTGCGCCTGCGGATCGGCATCGGCCGGCACTTGCGGATACAACGGGAGCGGTCCGCACAGCGCCGGCAGATCCCCGGCGAGCGCATCCGGTCCGTTCCACAGGCCCACCAGCGCGTCGGCGTCGGCCGGATCGGCCGCGTGCGCGCGCCACAGATCGGCGGCGACCTCGGCGTACAGATCGCGTGCGTTGCCGAGCAGTTCGAACGCATCGAAGCCCTGCCCGGTTTCCAGCGCGTGCTCGCGCAGCACGCGCGCGCAGAAACCGTGGATGGTGAAAATCGCGGCCAGATCGGTTTCCTCCGCCGCGATGCGCAGGCGGCGGGACAGCTGGTCCGGGGTTTCCTCGCCGCGTTCGAGCTGGCGCTGGAGGATGCCGCGGGTCAGCGCGACTTCGTGGCTGTCGTCGTCGCCGGCGAGCGTGCCGACGAGGCCGGCGGCCAGCGACAGGCGTTCGCGGATGCGCCTACGCAGTTCCTGGGTGGCGGCCTCGGTGTAGGTCACCGCCAGCACCTGGCCCATGCGCAGGCGCTGTTCGACGATCAGCCGGGTGAACAGGGTGGCGAGCGTGTAGGTCTTGCCGGTGCCGGCGCTGGCTTCGATCAGCTGCACGCCATCGAGCGCGCGGGTCAGGTAGGCATCGGCCGCGGGCATGGTCGCGCTCATGCGGCGTCTCCTTCGCTGGCGTCATGGTCGCGCGCGTGGCCGCGCCGCACGAGGTCGTAGATCGCCAGGCTGGTGTCTTCCAGCTGGCGATAGTCGGCTTCGTCGGCGAACGGGTCCCGGCCGCGCAGCGCGAGCCGGATCGCCTCGCCCTCGCCTTCGGCCCAGCCGCCATTGCCGTCGCCGTGCCAGCGCTTCCAGGCGGCACCGCGACGCTTTTCCGGATCGGCGTTCCAGATATCCCAGCCGGTATAGGGCGCGAACCACAGCGGTTCGCGCAGCCCCCGGGCATGCAGGGAAAGCAGATGCCGCAACGCGTCGTGCGCCTGTGCCTCGTCCAGCGCATCGATCACGTACGGACCCGGACCGTCGCCGCCGTCATGGAACTGCACCAGCGGCAGTCGCGCGCCGGCCGCGTTGGCGAGCAGCCAATCCAGGCCCCAGCGCAGCGCGGCGTTGCCGTTGATCGGGTCCGCGCGCATCCGCACCAGTCCGCGCGGATGCACGTCGGCGACGCGGCCGTGCAGTTGCACATCGTCAATGCGGACTTCATAGCGCTCGGAGGCGATGGCGTCGTTCGCCAGCCAGTCGCGGCGCGCCTGCGCGAACGGGCGGATTTCCGCGAGCAGGGTTTCGAACTGGCGTTCGCCCAGCGCGCCGGAGGGCAGCAACGCGCGGGCGCGCAAGCGGGCGCGCAGGCCGAATTCCTCGCCTGCATCGAGCGCCTCGATCACCGCCTGTTGCAGGGCGGCGCGCTCCAGCCCGCGGCCGGGCAGCACGAGTGGTTCGACGTCCTCGGCCTGCTCGATCGGCTCCGGCAGCCGCAGGCCCAGCCGCTGGGCGAGGAACTGGCCCTGCGGATCGGCGAAGAAACGGCGCAGCGTATCCAGCGACAACTCGGTGGCGGGCGCAGCCGACGCCGGCAGCGGCCCAGCCAGCCACGGCGACAACGCGGCGCGCGCACCGCCCAGGCGATCCGCGGCCGGACGCCATTGCGCGCGATAGCTGAAGCGGCGCGGCTCGTCGCCGCCGAACGCCGCCGGCGCGAACGGCTGCAACGGATGCTGCACCACCAGCGCTTTCCGCGCGGCCGGATCGGCGTGGTACGCCGCCGCCGCGTCCAGCAGTTCACTGACCAGCACCGAAGGCTCGCGGGCGCTGCCGTCGCGCGGATCCGCGCCCTGGTAACTGAGGTAGAACACATCCTGCGCAGCGGCGAACAGTTGCAGGAACAGATAGCGATCGTCCTCGCGGGTGGAGCGATCGCCATGCCGGCGGCGCTCGGTGCCCAATTCGGCGGTGAGGCGGTTGAGGCCGGCCGCCGGATCCCGGTGCGGGAACTCGCCGTCGTTCATGCCGAGCAGGCAGGTCACCCGGAACGGCAACAGCCGCATCGGCACCATCCTGCCCACGCTGATGCCGCCGGTGAGCAGCGGCGCGCGGGTGTCGGCTTCCGAAAGCAGTTCGGTGAAGTGCGCGCGCACGACTTCCGCCGGCACCTCGGCGGCGTGGCCGGCGGCCTCGGCGTCACGGGCGAAGCGATCGATCAGCGTGCGCAGGCGATCCAGCGCGCGTTGCGCGCGCGGGGCGGCCGGTCGCTCCGGCAGCAGCGCGTCGAGCAGGCGCAACAGGCGTTCGCGCCACTGCGCCGGCGCCAGCGCCTGGCCCAGGTCGCGGCGCTGGCGGGCCAGCTCGCGCAGCAGGCGAATCAGGGTGTCGAGCGCATCGAGCGCGCCGCCTTCCAGTTCCGTCCACGGCGCGACCCCGGCGATCTCGTCCGCGGCGCCGCTGGCGTGGCCCAGCAGCAGCCGGTCCAGCGCGAACTGCCAGGTGTAGGCGTCGTCGGCGGGCGCGTCGGACGCGGCGCGGTGCGCGGCGTCCAGGCCCCAGCGCGCGCCGGCCTCGCGCAGCCAGCCATGCAGGCGCTCGATGGCGTCGGTGTCCAGCCCGGCGGCCTCGGCCACAGGCGCGCTGGCCAGCAGATCGAGGATCTCGTCCAGGCCGAAGCGCGAGATCGGCAGCGCCAGCAGGCGCAGGAAGACCTCGGCCAGCGGTTCGCTGGCCAGCGGACTGGTGTCGGCCAGCGCCCACGGCAGCGCGTCGGCGTGGCCTTCGCCGCCGAACACCGCGTCCAGATACGGCACGTAGGGATCGATGTCCGGCGCCAGCACCGCGATCTCGCGCGGCTGCAACGGCGGATCGAAGCGCTTGTCATCCAGCAGCGCGCGCAGTTGGTCGTGCAGTACCTGCACTTCCCGCAGGCGGGTGTGGCAGGCGTGGATCTGCAGGCCGGGATCCTGGCGATCGACCTGCCCGCGCGGCGGACCGGATGGCACGGGACGGCGATGGAACAGATCCCGCTGCATGCGGTGCAGCAGGCTGTCGGACAGGCCGCCCTCGGCCAGGGTCGGCGCGGGATCCTGTTCGGGATCGGCATAGGCGGCGATTTCGCCGGCCGGATGCACGACTTCATAGCTGCCGAGCACGGCCATGAAATCGCGGCCGGCAGCGCCCCAGGCCTGCAACAGCGGGTTTTCGCCGGCCTCCCCGCCGAACGGGTCGGCCACGCCCGCGCGCAGGCGTTCGCCCAGCGTCTGCAGATCGCCCCAATACGCCTGGGTGGGCGTGGGGAGATAGAAATGCAGGGTGCCGGCGCGCGCCTGGGTGGCGACCACGCGCAGCACGTCGGGCGAGATGTTGAGGGTGGCGAAGGCGAACAGGCGCCCCGGCAGGCCGGCCGGCAGCGCCGAAGCGGGACCGGCGAAGCGATCCAGGTATTGCTGGATGCGGCGCGCGCGATGTTCGCGCCCGGCGGCGATGTGCCGCCACAGCAGCGCCTGCGGATCTTCCGGATCGGCGCCGGCCTCCCAGCGCAGCAGCCAGTCGCGACGCCAGGCCTGGTATTTCTCGAACACCCCGGCCAGCTCGCCGGCCAGCGCCCACGGCTTCACCGGGTCGCCGCCGGCCAGATAGGCACGCAGCGCCGCCAGCGCGGGCCGCGCCAGCAGCGCCGGATCGGTCAGCGCCGCGTACAGGCGCCAGCGCAGGCCGGCCGCATCCAGATCCTCGCCTTCGCCGGGCACGTTGGCGACCAGCGCGCGGGCGACGAACTCACCGGGAGTCAGGAATTCCAGGTTTGCCGCCACCCCGTGTTCGGCCGCCAGCGTGGCCTGCAGCCAGCGCCGCATCGCCACCTGCGGGATCAGCACCAGCTCCGGCGCCAGCAACGGCTGTCCGGGCACGGGCCGGCGCAGCTCGGCCGCCAACAGGCCCGCCAGCACGTCCAGGGAATTGGAGTGGTAGAGGCGGAAGTCGGGCATCGCGGCGTCGGGCATCCGGCTATCTTGCCGCAGCGGACCCGTGGCGCCGAGCCGGGTCCGCTCCGGCCGCCGCGTGGGCATGCGCGATGGGATTGTCTTTCCCGCCGGAAACCGGCTCCGTCGGTGCGCGTTTCCGGCACAATACCTGTACCGGTCAGTTCGGTTTTGTTCAGCCGCCAGCCGCGAAGCTTCCTCGTTGCTTTTCCGTTAAGCGCCCGCCCCCGACATGACATCCGCCGACACACCCGCCGTGCGCCTGTCCGATGTCCGCCTCGATCGCGGCGGACGCGCCATCCTGCGCGACATCGCGCTGACGGTGCCGCGCGGCAGCATCACCGCCGTGCTCGGTCCCAGCGGCAGCGGCAAGTCCACCCTGCTGGCTGCGCTGACCGGCGAACTGCCGCCGGCCGCGGGCCAGGTCGAAGTGTTCGGGCAGGCCGTGCCGCGCCGCAGCCACGCGCTGCTGGAGATGCGCAAGGGTATCGGCGTTCTGTTGCAGGGCAATGGCCTGCTCACCGATCTGACCGTGGCCGAGAACGTGGCGCTGCCGCTGCGCACCCACACCCGGCTGGCCGCGCCGCTGATCCGGCGACTGGTCGAGTTCAAGTTGAACGCGGTCGGCCTGCGCGCCGCCGCGGATCTGTATCCGCGCGAGCTGTCCGGCGGCATGGCCCGCCGCGTCGCGCTGGCCCGCGCCTTGGCGCTGGATCCGCCGCTGATGATCTACGACGAACCGCTGACCGGACTGGATCCCATCGCCAGCGGCGTGATCATGAGCCTGATCCAGCGCCTCAACGACACCCTGGGGCTGACCAGCATCATCGTCACCCACCACGTCCACGAAACCCTGCCGATCGCCGATCAGGCGCTGGTGATCGCCAACGGTGGCCTGGTGTTCACCGGTACGCCGGCCGAGCTGGAGAACACCGGCGACCCGTTGGTGCGCCAGTTCCTGCGCGGCGAACCGGATGGTCCGATCGCGTTCGATGCGGTCAAGCGCGTGGGGGAAGCCGCTTGAAGCCGGGAACCGGGAATCGGGAATCGGGAACCGAAGCCGGCTTCGTGCACGGTCCGTTTGCCGCGCTCATGAACAGCCCCCTCCTCCGCGACGCGGGGGAGGGTTGGGGTGGGGGCAGGGATGAAGACGTATTCGTCCAGGTTCCTGCATTTGCCCCCATCCGCCCTTCGGGCACCTTCCCCCGCACGCGGGGGAAGGAAGTGCTGGCTAAGGGAGGAACGCACTGATGCCGTTCGTCGCCGCCACCCGTTCGCTTGGCCGCGCGGGGCTGTTCTCGCTGTCGGTGTTCCGCGCCTCGGCGCCGACCCGTGATTTCCTCGCCGAGCTGACCCGCGAGATCTACAAGATCGGCGGGCGCTCGTTGCCGATCATCGCGGTCGGCGGCGCGTTCGTGGGGCTGGTGCTGACCCTGCAGGGCTATCGCACCCTGACCACGTTCGGCGCCTCCGACGCGCTGTCGACGCTGCTGGGCCTTTCGCTGTACCGCGAACTGGGTCCGGTGCTGACCGCGCTGCTGTTCATCGGCCGCGCCGGCAGTTCGATCGCCGCCGAGCTGGGCCTGATGCGCGCCACCGATCAGATCAAGGCGCTGGAGCTGATGGCCATCGATCCGGTCGCCAAGGCGGTCGCGCCGCGCTTCTGGGCGGCGGTGCTGACGGTGCCGCTGCTGACCGGCTTCTTCTGCAGCCTGGCGATCAGCGCCAGCTATTTCGAAGCCGTGCACGTGCTGGGCCTGGACAACGGCACGTTCTGGTCCGCGCTGCAGAACAGCGTGGATTTCTGGGACGACTTCGGCGTGGCGCTGCTGAAGTCGGCGGTGTTCGGCGGCACCAGCGCGCTGGTCGCGGCCTACGTGGGCTACCACGCCGAACCGACCATCGAAGGCACCTCGGTGGCGACCACCCGCGCGGTGGTGAACGCCTCGCTGCTGGTGCTGATGTTCAATTTCGTCCTTTCCGCCCTGCTTTTCCGGAGTTGATGCCATGGCCGTCCGTGGACCCCGTCTCGAATTCGCCGTCGGCGCCTTCCTGCTGCTGGCCCTGGCCTCGCTGCTGGTGCTGGCGATCGCCTCCACCAACAAGCGCTTCGGCATCGGTGGCGGCAGCTACGAGCTGAAGGCGCGCTTCACCAACCTGGGCCAGCTGCGCAAACAGGCGCCGGTCAAGATCGGCGGCGTGGTGGTCGGCCAGGTGGCCGACATTCAGCTGGATCCGGTCAAGTTCGAGTCCATCGTCACCCTGTCCCTGGATACCAAGTTCAAGGATCTGCCCGCCGATACCTCCGCCGGCATCTTCACCAGCGGCCTGCTGGGCGAGAACTACGTCGGCCTGTCGCCCGGCGGCGATCCGGAAGTACTGAAGCCCGGCGAGGAAATCGCCTTCACCCAACCGGCCGTGGATCTGTTGCAGCTGGCCGGCAAATACATGTTCAGCGGCGGCGGCAGCGCCGGCAGCAGCCCCCCCGGCGAAGAAGCCGCTCCGCCCGCACAACCGACGGAAGAACAACCCCAGCCATGAAAACGATCATGAAACGTTCCCTCCTGCCGTTCGCCCTCGCCACCGCGCTGCTTGCAGGCACGCCGGTGCTCGCCAGCGCGCAGACCGCCGCCGCCCAGACCGCGCCGAGTTCGGCCAGCCAGGTGGTGCTGACCAACAGCTCGCGCATCATCGGCACGCTGGAAAAGCGCCGTGCCGAGTTCAAGGCCAACCCGGCCACCCTGCGCCAGTACGTGTCCGGCGAGTTCAACAACCTGTTCGATCGCGACTACGCGGCCCGGCTGGTGCTGGGCATCCATGGACGCGGCGCCAGCGACGCCGATATCAAGGTTTTCGCCGACGCGCTCGGCGACAGCCTGATGACCCGTTACGGTTCGGCGCTGCTCGACTTCAACACCCAGCTGAAGGTGCGGGTGAAGTCCGAGTCCGCCCTGCCCGGCGGCCGCGGCGTGAAGGTCGCCAGCGAAATGCTGCGCCCGGACGGCGAGCCGATTCCGGTGGACTACCTGCTGCGCCAGGCGGGCGGCAAGTGGAAGGTGTTCGACGTGATGGTGGAGGGCGTCTCGTTCGTGCAGACGTTCAAGACCCAGTTCGATACCCCGCTGCGGCAGAAATCGATCAGCCAGGTCGCCGCCGACCTGCGTGCCGGCAAGTTGCAGACCAATGCCAGCGCCAGCGGCAAGAAGTGACGCCGGCGTCGCCCGCGAGGGCGACGCGCTGGTGTTCCGCGGTGCGCTGGATCGCGCCGCGGCGGTCGCGCTGTGGCCCCAGCTGGCCAAGGCCACCGGCGCGCAACGCATCGTCCTGACCAATGTCACTACCGTGGACAGCGCGGGCTTGGCATTGTTGGCCGAACTGGCCGCGCAGGTACGCGCGTCCGGCGGCACGGTGGCCATCGAAGGCCAGCCGGCCGGCTTCACCGATCTGTGCGCCGCGTACCGCCTGACGCCGGGACTGGAGTTCCCGGCCTGACCCTCTCCCCCCGAGATTCCAAGGAAACGGGATGAACACCTTCCGACTCTGCACCGTGCTCCTGTTCGCCGCGCTGGCCACGGCCTGCGCGTCGGCGCCGAAGACGGCTTCCGCTCCGGATCCCGCCGCCGACGCCACCGTGATCGACGGCGGCGCACCGGCGGCCGCCGCCGAAGCCGCGCCTTCGTCCTCGACTGAAATCGCACCGGATCCCGGCGCCACGGTTCCGCCGGTGGAAGTGCCGGCCACCACCGCGACCACCGATGCCGATGCGCCGGCCACCAGTGCCGAAGACGACTTCGCCGCCATCTACGGCGGTGCGGTGGCCGATCCCACCCTGCCCGCCGCGGTGTCCTCGCCGGCGGTGTACGACCCGTGGGAGAAGTTCAACCGCAAGGTGCACCGCTTCAACAACGCGGTGGATCGCGCGGTCGCGCGTCCGCTGGCCCGCGCCTATTCCAACGTGGTGCCGCGTCCGATGCGCCTGGGCGTGAGCAACTTCTTCGACAACCTGACCCAGCCGCTGGCCGCCATCAACCACCTGCTGCAGGGCCGCCCCAAGCACGCGGGCCAGGCGCTGGGCCGATTCCTGCTGAACTCCACGCTGGGCATCGGCGGCATTTTTGATCCCGCCTCCGACGCGAAACTGCCCCGCCGCAGCGAGGATTTCGGCCAGACCCTGGGCGTCTGGGGCTGGAAGAAATCGCGCTACGTGGAACTGCCTTTCTTCGGCCCGCGCACCGTGCGCGACGTGTTCGGCCTGGCTGGCGACATTCCGCTCAGTCCGGTGCGCTACATCGAGGACGACAAGACCCGCATCTTCCTGCAGGGCCTGAACCTGGTGGATACCCGCGCCCAGCTGCTGTCGCTGGACAGCCTGCGCGAAGGTGCGGTCGACGACTACACCCTGGTCCGCGATTCGTGGATGCAGCGCCGCGCCTATCAGATCGAGGGCACCCGCTCGCAGGATCAGGACCAGTCGCTGCCGGACTACCTCAACGACGAGGATCCGGATCCGACCGTTCCGGCCAACGCGATGCCGATGCCGGAGATCACTCCGGGCGGCTGAGGCCTCTCCCCCGTGTGAGCACGTGAGTCGCGGTCCAATCCCTCATCAAAACCGGCGCTCTGCGCCGGTTTTGTTTTTTGCCCGGTTCCGGATGGCTTCCTGTGGGAGCGACGTGAGTCGCGAGCTTTCAGCTTCCGAACGGTGGAAGAATCGCGACTCACGTCGCTCCCACAGGGGTGGGTTCAAGGTTGACGCTATTCCGCCTCGTCGGCGCCGAGCAGCTTCTGGCTGTCCTCGCCGGGCAGGGCTTCCACGTTGCGCAACTGGCGCTCGATGGCGCGGGTGCGCACGCCGGCGGCCTTGATGCTGTTCTGCACGGTGTCGAGCTGGCTGTGGGCCTTCTCCAGTACCGTCGCGAACTTGCCGAACTCGGTCTTCACCGCACCCAGCAGGTGGCGGACCTCGCTGGAGCGCTGTTCGATGGCCAGGGTGCGGAAACCCATCTGCAGGCTGTTGAGCAGCGCCGCGAGCGTGGTCGGGCCGGCGATCACGATGCGGTGTTCGCGCTGCAACGTATCGACCAGGCCGGGCCGGCGGATCGCTTCCGCATAGAGACCCTCGGTGGCCAGGAACATCACCGCGAAATCGGTGGTGTGCGGCGGCACCACGTATTTTTCGTTGATTGACTTGGCCTGCACCTTGATCGCGCGTTCGAGCTGCGCGCCCGCGCCGCGCATCGCCTCGGTGTCGCCGCGCTCCTGCGCGTCCAGCAGGCGCTCGAAATCCTCGCGCGGGAACTTGGCGTCGATCGGCAGCCACACCGGGGCCTGATCCTCGCCGCGCCCGGGCAGACGGATGGCGAAGTCGACCGCTTCGCTGCTGTCGGGGCGAACCCGTACGCCGCGCGCGAACTGCTCGCCGGTGAGCACCTGTTCGAGCAGGTTCTCCAGCTGCACTTCACCCCAGCCGCCGCGATCCTTGACGTTGTTCAGCACGCGCTTGAGATCGCCCACGCCGGTGGCCAACTGCTGCATTTCGCCCAGCCCGCGCTGCACCTGTTCCAGTCGCTCGGATACCAGCTTGAACGAGGCGCCCAGCCGCGCTTCCAGGGTGGTCTGCAGTTTTTCATCCACCGTCTGCCGCATCTGCTCCAGCTTGGCGGTGTTGTCGGCCTGCAGTTCCTTCAGTCGCGCTTCCAGAGTGGTGCGCATCTCGCCGATGCGCAGTTCGTTGCGCTGGGTCAGTTCGGCCAGCCGCTGGCCCAGGGTGTCGGCGAAACGCTGCTGCGATTCGGCCGCTTCCAGCCGGCCTTTGCGGGCATCCTCGTTCAGTGCCTCGCGCAGGATGTCCAGTCGCTGGTCGGTGCGGGTGCTCAGGTCGGCCAGGCTGCGACCGAATCCCTCGATGCGGATTTCCTGCTGGCGCGACAATCCTTCCAGCTGCTCGCGCAGCTCGCCGCGGCCGTCACGCTGCTCGTCGCGCAGCGCGCGCTCCAGCACGCCGCCCAGACGGTCCTCGGGCCGGCGCAGGAGCAGCACGACCAGCAGCGCGATGGCCACCGCGGCGAGGATGAGGAGCAACAAGAGCAGGGTCTGGGTATCCATGGCGGACAGTGTAGCCGGGCGCGTCTCAGGCCTTGATACCAAAGTCTCCGCAACCCGTCGGCGCACGTGCATGACAGGCCGGATTTTCGGGCGCAGAATCGCGATTTCCCCTCATCGAAACGAGTCCGCCATGCAGTGGATGGGCATCCAGGATCTCGGCACCTTCGTGGCGGCCGTGATCGTCTTCCTCGCCATACCCGGTCCGGGCACGTTTTCGCTGCTGACGGCCACCGGCAAAGGCGGCCTGCGCGCCGGTTACGCGACGCTGGCCGGGCTGGCGCTGGGCGATCAGATCCTGATGTGGCTGGCCGTGATCGGCGTGGCGGCGCTGCTGAAGGCCAATCCGGTGCTGTTCGGGCTGGTGAAGTACGCGGGTGCGGCCTATTTGATCTGGATCGGCATCCAGTTGCTGTGGCAGCGCGGCGAAGGCGCAGGCGGTCCGGTGCGGATGGAAGCCGGGCGCTATTTCCGCCAGGGCATCCTGGTCACCCTGCTGAATCCGAAGGCCATCATCTTCTACATGGCGTTCTTCCCGCTGTTCATCGATCCGGCCCACCACCAGGGCCTGGCGACCTTCGCCACGATGGCGGCGTTGATCGCGGTGATCACGCTGCTGTACTGCTCGCTGCTGATCCTGACCGGACATGCGATGAGCCAGCGGGTGCGCCAGCAGCCACGCCTGCGGCGCTGGCTGCAATCGCTGGCGGGTGTTTTTCTGGTCGGCTTCGGCGTGCGGCTGGGCACCGGTTGAGGACATTCCATGGACCTGCGGATCAAGCGTGCCTATGAACCCGCCGCGCGGACGGACGGCAGGCGGATCCTGGTCGACCGTCTTTGGCCGCGCGGGGTGTCGAAGGAAAAGCTCGATGCGGAGTGGATGAAGGCGGTGGCGCCCAGCGCGGAACTGCGTATCTGGTACGGGCATGAGCCTTCGCGCTGGGATGGGTTCCGGGAGCGTTACTTCGCCGAACTGGACGCCCAGCCCGAAGCGCTGGTCCCGCTGCGCGAGGCCTTGAAGCACGGCCGGGTGACCCTGGTCTACGGCGCGCGCGACCCCGAGCACAACCAGGCCGTGGCGCTGGCGGAGTACCTGAAGAAGCATCGCGGGCGATAGGGGTTCGGCGTCCGGGGCAGAAGCGAAAAGCAAATCCCCCTTGGTCCCCCTTCTCCGAAGGGGGAGAGAAGCGCTTGCTTCTCGCGCAAGACATCCAGCGCTCCTCGGCAACCGTAAACCCGGACACCGGTGGTGCGCTGCCGATTGCCACCGAGGCGGCCGGCCTTTAGCCTGCTCGCGCCTCGATGCGCATTGGCGCCGAGGTCCGCCCGGCCTGCCGGGTCCCCTCCGTATTCAAGGACATCCCATGCAGAGCTGGCTCCGGCGCAAGTCCATCGATCGCGTCACCGTGCACGAGGAGGGCCGCCGGCTGGTGCCCACGCTGAGCTGGCCCCATCTGGTGGCGCTGGGCATCGGCGCGATCGTCGGTACCGGCATCTACACCCTGATCGGGGTGGGCGCGAACCTGGCCGGACCCGCCGTGCTGCTGTCGTTCGTGGTCGCCGGCGTGGTCTGCGCCTGCGCGGCGCTGGCCTATGCCGAGATGGCGACGCTCATGCCGGCCGCCGGCAGCGCCTACACCTACAGCTATACCGTACTGGGCGAATCCATCGCCTGGGTGGTCGGCTGGAGCCTGATTCTCGAGTACTCGCTGGTGGTCAGCACGGTTGCGGTGGGCTGGTCGGGCTACGCGGTCGGCTTCCTGAAAGGCATGGGCGTTGATTTGCCGACCCTGCTGACCGTCGGTCCGCACGCCGGCGGCCTGGTCAACCTGCCGGCGGTGCTGATCACCTTCGTGGTGGCTGGCCTGCTGATTGCCGGCACCCGCGAGAGCGCCACCCTCAACGCCATCCTGGTGGTGGTGAAAGTGATCGCGCTGGCGGTGTTCGTCGCCATCGCGCTGCCCCAGTTCGATGCGTCCCACCTGGAACCCTTCATGCCCTACGGCTTCGTCAAGTCGATGGGTGCGGATGGCGTCGAACGCGGGGTGATGGCCGCGGCGGCGATCATCTTCTTCGCTTTCTACGGCTTCGATGCGATCTCCACCGCCGCGGAAGAAACCAAGAATCCCGGCCGCGATCTTTCGATCGGCATCGTCGGTTCGATGATCGGCTGCACCCTGATCTACATCGTGGTCGCGGCCGCCGCCGTCGGCGCGATGAGCTATACCGTGTTCGGCCAGAGCCCGGAGCCGCTGGCGCTGATCCTGCGCGAACTCGGCCAGGGCACCGCCGCCAAGGTGATCGCCGGCGCGGCGGTGGTGGCGCTGCCGACCGTGCTGCTCGCCTTCCTTTACGGCCAGAGCCGCATCTTCTTCGTGATGTCGCGCGACGGCCTGCTGCCGCGCGGGCTGTCCAAGGTCAACGCGCGCACCGGCACGCCGGTGGCGATCACGGTGTTCACCGCGATCCTGGTAGCGGCGCTGGCCGGCGTGGCACGCCTGGACGAGATCGCCGCGCTGGCCAATGCCGGCACGCTGGCGGCGTTCATCGCGGTGGCGGTGTGCCTGCTGGTGCTGCGCAAGCGCGATCCCGATCGCCCGCGCGTGTTCCGCACGCCGGCCGCCTGGCTGGTCGGCCCGCTGGCGATCGGCGGCTGCCTCTATCTGTTCTGGAGCCTGCCGCGCACCACCCAGTTGTGGTTCCTGGCCTGGAATGCCATCGGTGTGGTGGTCTACCTGCTGTACAGCCGGCGCAGCAGCCTGCTGGCCAAAGGCAGCGACGCGTAAGCCTTGTGGCTGGCAACGCGCCGGGAAGAAGCGGGCTTCTGCCCGCTTTTTTCATGCCGGATGGCGACAGTACGCAAGCGAACGGAATATTCCCGGTGCCGGCGCGCTTCATTCCCCGGGGCGCGGGCGGGTAAGATGCCGCGCAGACAAACACCGCCTGGTATCCGACGTTGATCATCCATCCCAAAGTCCGCGGCTTCATCTGCACCACCACCCATCCGCTCGGCTGCGAGCTCAACGTGCGCGACCAGATCGCCGCCACGCGCGCACAGGGCGTGCGCGCGGACGGTCCGAAGAAGGTGCTGGTGATTGGTGCGTCCAGCGGTTACGGGTTGGCGGCGCGCATCTCGGCCGCGTTCGGCTTCGGCGCCGATACCCTGGGCGTGTTCTTCGAAAAACCGGGCAGCGAGAAGAAGGCCGGCACCGCCGGTTGGTACAACGCCGCCGCGTTCGACAAGTTCGCCAAGGAAGCCGGGCTCTACAGCCGTTCCATCAATGGCGACGCGTTCTCGGATGAAGCCCGCGCTCAGGTCATCGAACTGATCAAGAACGAAATGGGCGGCCAGGTCGATCTGGTGATCTACTCGCTGGCCTCGCCGGTGCGCAAGCTGCCCTCGACCGGCGAACTGAAGCGCTCGGCGCTCAAGCCAATCGGTGCGGCCTATACCTCCACCGCCATCGACACCAACAAGGACGCCATCATCCAGGCGACCATCGAGCCGGCCACCGAGCAGGAAATCGAGGACACCATCACCGTGATGGGTGGCCAGGACTGGGAACTGTGGATCGATGCGCTGGCCAAGGCCGGCGTGCTGGCCGACGGCGCGCGCACGGTCGCCTTCAGCTACATCGGCACCGACATCACTTGGCCGATCTACTGGCATGGCGCGCTGGGCCGGGCCAAGGTCGATCTGGACCAGACCGCGCACCGCCTGGACAAGCGCCTGGAAGCGACTGGCGGCAGCGCCAATGTCGCCGTGCTGAAGTCGGTGGTGACCCAGGCCAGCTCCGCGATTCCGGTGATGCCGCTGTACATCAGCATTGTGTTCAAGGTGATGAAGGAGCTGGGCCTGCACGAAGGCACCATCGAGCAGCTCGATCGCCTGTTCCGCGATCGCATGTATCGCGCGGATGGCCAGCCCGCGCAGACCGACGACGAGAACCGCCTGCGCCTGGACGACTGGGAGCTGCGCCCGGAAGTGCAGGCCAAGGCCAAGGCGCTGTGGCCGCAGATCACCAGCGAGAACCTGTTCGCGCTGACCGACTACGCCAACTACAAGCACGAATTCCTGAAGCTGTTCGGTTTCGAGCGCGATGACGTGGACTATGACGCCGACGTGGATCCGGATGTGAAGTTCGACTGCATCGAGCTGTCGCCGGAAGGCTGAGGGATCAGGGAGCTTTCTTGCTTCTGCCTCCCCCTTCGGAGAAGGGGGACCGAGGGGGATTTGCTTTTTGGCGCGAAGAGCAAATCCCCCGTCGCCTTCGGCGCCCGCCCCCTTTTTCAAAGGGGGCTATGAGAAAGTCCTATCATCCGGAACCCGCTTCTTCTTCCCCCTTTGCAAAAGGGGGATTGAGGGGGATTTGCTTTTGCAAGGTGCCCCGCCGACCGCTCAGTCCACCACCCGGCAGAACACCGCCTTCAGGTAGCGCGATTCCTGCACGTGCGCCATGAAGGGATGGTCGGCGCCGGCGCCGGACACCTTGAGGATCTGGATGGTGCGGCCGGAGAAGTAGGCCGCGCGGCGCAGCATGTCGAGGAACTGCTCCTCGCTGACCAGGCCGGTGCAGGAGAAGGTCGCGAACAGGCCGCCCGGCTTGACCACGCCCAGCGCCAGCTTGTTCATGTCCAGGTACTTCTTCAGCGCCGCGATGACCTGTTCGCGGTCGCGGGTCATCTTGGCCGGGTCCAGGATCACCACGTCGTACTGGTCGCCCCGGTTCGCCGCGTCGCGCAGGTACGGGAAGATGTCGGCCTGCACGAACTTCGGCCGCACGTCGTTCAAGCGCGCGTTGCCCTTGGCGATCTCGATCACGTCCTGGTCGATGTCCACGCCAACCACTTCGCTGGCGCCGCGCGCGGCCGCGTAGACGGCGAAACCGCCGGTGTTGCAGCACAGGTCCAGCACCCGCTTGCCGCCGCACTGGTGCGACAGCCATTCGCGGTTCTCGCGCTGGTCGGCGAAGAAGCCGGTCTTGTGCGCGCCGGCCGGATCGGCGCGGAACTTCACCCCGTACTCGCTGATGACCGCCGGCGGCACCGGATCGCTGCCGCGGAAGTCGAAGCTCTCCTGTTTCTGGATGTGCTCCTCGGCGAAGCTGTAGAAGCGCGCGCCGGGGAACTGTTCCTGCAGGGCCTCGTAGATCCACTCGCGGTGGCGGAACATGCCGGCGCTGAAGAACTCGACCACCAGCAGGTCGCCGTAGCGATCCACCACCAGGCCCGACAGGCCGTCGCCCTCGGCGTGGACCACCCGCCAGGCGTCGGTGGTCGCGTCCAGCTTGAGCACGTCACGCCGCAGCGACACCGCCTCGGCGATCTTGCGCGAGAACCAGCCGGCGTCGACCGGAACCTCCGGATGGGTCTCCAGGATGCGCACGGCGATGCGCGAATGGCCGTTGTAGAAGCCCCGGCCAATCCACTCGCCGTCCACCCCGACCACGTCGACGATGCTGCCCGGCTTGGGCTTCTGGGCGGGTTTTTCCACCAGCTTCTGGAAAATCCACGGGTGGCTGGAGCGCCAGGCGTTCTTGAGGCGTACGACGGGGAGCGGGCTGTTCATGAACGCCATTTTACCTTTCCCGTTGACCGGCCCGGCCCCTTGCCCTGAAAATCGCCGCCAGAAGGGGAGTAGCTCCCAACGTGCCGGCCGTCATTTCGAGCGTTCACGCTCCGGTCCCACGGCAGCCAGAGACCTGGCTGTGAGCGAGACCTTCGCCGCAACGGCGAAGATCTGCCCCGGAGTCCCCCCGATCCCGTGCATGCCTGTCGCCCTGCGGCCTGGACTTGACTCTTTCCGACGGGACTTTCGATGCAAACGATAGGCAATCCATGGTTGTGGGCCGGCTTCGCCGGCGTGGTGGTGATCGCGCTGCTGGTCGATCTGGTGCTGATGCGCCACGGCGGCGCGCACCGGGTGACGTTCAAGGAGGCGCTGTACTGGAGCCTGGGCTGGATCGGCCTGGCACTGCTGTTCAACGCCGGCCTGTGGTGGTACCTCAATGAAACCGCCGGCGTGGCGATGGCCAACAAGGTCGGCCTGGAGTTCCTCACCGGTTACCTGGTGGAGAAGTCGCTGGCGGTCGACAACATCTTCGTGTTCCTGATGTTGATGAGCTACTTCGCGGTGCCGGAGGAGCAGCGCCAGCGCGTGCTGGTGATCGGCATCCTCGGCGCGATCGTCCTGCGCAGCATCCTGATCTTCGCCGGCGCCGCGCTGTTGGCCCATTTCCACTGGCTGCTGTACGTGTTCGGCGCGTTCCTGCTGCTGACCGGCGTGAAGATGTGGTTCGCCGCCGGCAAGGAGCCGGATCTGGAGCGCAACCCGGTGCTGCGCTGGATGCGCGGGCACCTGCCGCTCTCGCCCGATTACCACGGCGAGGCGCTGAGCGTCGTCCGCGACGGCAAGCGCTGGTACACGCCGTTGTTCGTGGTGCTGGTGTTGATCGGCGTCACCGACGTGATCTTCGCGGTGGACAGCATCCCGGCGATCTTCGCGATCACCGCAGACCCGTTCATCGTGTTGACCTCCAACGTGTTCGCGGTGCTGGGCCTGCGCGCGATGTTCTTCCTGCTGGCCGGCATGGCCGATCGCTTCCACCTGCTGCCCTACGGCCTGGCGGTGGTGCTGGCCTTCATCGGCACCAAGATGCTGCTGATCGACGTGTTCAAGATCCCGGTGCTGTGGTCGCTGGCCGGCGTCGCCGCGATCCTGGGCGTGACCATCGCCCTCAGCCTGGCGCGTCCGGCCAAGCCGGGCACGCATGCCTGACCGGCCGCGGGGACGGCCATCCCGCCCACGGGATGGTCTGTCCCCGGCCGCCGGCCCTTGCAAACGCGGGGGCCGGGCGCCATCCAGATTTCCATGGACCTGCATCATCCCGATCATCCGGCCTTCGATCCGGACACCCAGCGCCGGCATGACCGCCGGCGCCTGCTGTGGGCGCTGAATCTCAGTCTGGCCTTCGTGCTGCTGCTGGCGGTGGTGTTCTCGGCGCAGTCGAGTTTCAACTGGGCACCGTTCGCCATCGCGCCGCTGCAGGCGCAGGGTCTGCTCGGCATCCTGACCGCGCCGCTGCTGCACGGTTCGGTCGAGCACATCGCCGCCAACGCCACCGCCCTGCTGATGCTCGGCACCCTCGCCGGCGCGGTGTACCCGCGCGCGACCGCCTGCGCCGTGCCGCTGGTGTGGCTGGGCGCGGGACTGGGGCCGTGGCTGCTGGGCGATCCGGGTTCGCATCACCTCGGCGCCAGCGGCCTGACCCATGGCCTGATGTTCATGATCTTCATGCTTGGCCTGCTGCGCCGGGATCGCGCCGCGATCGCGGCCGGCATGATCGCTTTCCTGTTCTACGGTGGCATGGTGCTGAGCATCCTGCCGCAGGAACCCGGCGTGTCCTGGCAGGCCCACATGGGCGGCGCCGTCGGCGGTTTCATCGCCGCGCTCCTGTTCCGCCGGCTGGATCCGCCGCTGCCGCGCAAGCGCTACAGCTGGGAAGACGAGGAAGAGTCGATCGCGCCGATCGACGACGAACTGGAACCACCGGCGCCGCGCGAGGTGCCGGTGCTGTGGGTGCGCCCGCAGGACGACGGCACGCGCGGTGTGGTGCTGCGCTTTCCGCCGCGAGAGCCGCCGGGGCAGTAGGCCGTTTGCCTGTTGGAGTGATTCCTCTGCGATCCGGCTTTGTTCGAGCGGGTCGGGAATCGCGACTGACGTCGCTCCCACAGGATGTGGATTCTCGGCATTGTTCCTTGTGGGAGCGACGTGAGTCGCGAGTTTTTTATTCGTCGAACGAGATGGGAGCGTCGCGACTGACGTCGCTCCTACAGGGACGGACTGATGGCACCGCTTTCTGTAGGAGCGACGTCAGTCGCGACCGCTTCTTGCGGAATGACGGAACACCACCCACATCCCACCCACTGTCCAGTCCCCATGTCCTGCCGCCATTCGAGCGGACATCCGAAGGCGCGTGACAGTCATCGCATGACCGCCCATCGCGAAGTAACGACGCCATCCCGGACATTCCTCGCCATCGCGATTCGCATTGCTTTATCAATGTGAAAGTAATCGTATATTGACGGCCCCGCTTGGAGTCGCGACTACATGAGCAGATTGATTCGGTCAGGATGGTTGGTACTGGCGTTCGCTTTCTCGGCGGGCGCCATCGAAGCACGGGCCGCGCAGGCGGACGGCGATTCCGGTTACCGCGTGATTGGCTACGTCTCCGATGGCGACAGGCTGCCGCCGATCAGCGCGCGCAAGCTGGACGTCATCAACTTCGCCTTCGCCCACGTCAATCCGCAGCACGAGGTGTTCCTGCCCCGCGAGACCGCGGCGCGCTCGCTGGCGGGCCTGACCGCGCTGCGCAAGGACAATCCTGATCTGAAGATCGTGCTGTCGGTCGGCGGCTGGGGCGCGGGGAATTTCTCCGAAGCGGCCGCCACCGAAGCCGCACGCGCGCGCTTCGCCGACACCGCGGTGGAGCTGGTGCGCCGGCATGATCTCGACGGCGTGGATATCGACTGGGAATACCCCGGCCATCCCGGCCCGGGCATCAGCTACAGCGCCGACGACAAGGCCAACTTCCCGCTGATGCTGGAGGCTGTGCGCACGAAACTCGACGCGCTCGGCAAGACCCAGGGGGATCGGTATTACCTGCTGACCATCGCCGCGGCCGACGGTGACGCGGCGCGTGGCCTGGACATCCCGCGCATCTCGGCGATCCTGGACTGGATCAACCTGATGACCTATGACTTCTACGGCAGTCTCAAGCGCACCACCGGCCACCACGCCGGCCTGCGTCCGTCGCGCACGGCCGAGCCCGGCAGCCGCAACACGGTGCAGGCCGTGGAGGAATTCCTTGCCGGCGGCACGCCGCCGCGCAAGCTGCACGTCGGCCTGGCGTTCTACGGCCGCACCTTCGACGAGGTGACCGACGGCAACAACGGCCTGGACCAGCCGTTCGCCAGCGGCGGCGGTTTCATTTCCTGGCGGGAGATCGCCCGTTCACGGCTTAACAAGGAAGGCTACGTCCGCCATTGGGACGAGCAGGCGCAGGCGGCATGGCTGTGGAATCCGACGCTGCGCAAGATGATCAGCTACGAGGATCCGCAGGCGCTGAAGGCCAAGGTGGCCTACGTGCGCGAGAAGGGCCTGGGCGGCGTGATGTACTGGGAGCAGAGCAACGACCCGGACGAGCAGCTGCTGGATGTGACCCGCGAAGCCCTGTTCACCGACACGCCCGCGAAACGCTAGACCGCAGCAATGCCTGCTTGTGGGAGCGACGTCAGTCGCGATGGCCGTTCCAGAGCCATTGCGCGGAAAAGCATCGCGACTGACGTCGCTCCCACAGGTAAGGGGCTGTGGTATCGGACGCAGCGCAACACTGGAATCATCCTTGTAGGAGCGACGTGAGTCGCGATGGCGGTTTCCGAAGCCGATACGCCGGGAGGCGTCGCGACTCACGTCGCTCCTACAAAAAGCGATGGCATCCCGCTCCGCCGGTGGGACGGCGGAGCGGGCGATGCCTCAGAACTTCATCGTGAACTCGGCGCCGACGGTGCGCGGTTCGTTGATGAAGCCGGTCAGGTTGTTGAAGTCGATCGCGCCGACGATGCGGGTCTGGTCGGTGATGTTGCGGCCGAACAGCGCCACTTCGTAGTCACCGTAGTTCCAGCCGTAGCCGATACGCAGGCCGCCTTCCAGCGAGGACTTGCCGGTGAACTCCACCGACTCGTACAGGAAGAAATTCACTTCGCTGCGATAGGCCCAGTCGGTGTAGAAGTACAGCTCGGCGCCGTCGCCCATCGGCACGCTGTAGCGCGCGGTCAGGTTGTGTACCCACTTCGGCGCCTGCGGCAGCGGATTGCCGTTGATGCGGGCAAAGCCATTGACGATCGGATCGGTGACCGTGCAGCCGCCGCCGCAGGGCGCGACGCCCAGGTCGGCGTCCTTGATCTCGGTGTCGTTGTAGCTGCTGCCGAAGGTCACCAGCAGGTTGTCCAGCACGTAGGCTTCCAGATCCAGCTCGAAGCCCTGGCCGATGGTCTTGTCGGCATTGAGCAGGTTGGCCTGGTTGGTGCCGCCGCCAACCGCGATCAGCTGCTGGCCGTCGACGTTGTAACGGAACACGTTGAAGCCCACGCGCGCGCGCTTGTCCCACAGGTCCGCCTTGACGCCGGCCTCGTAGGAAATCACTTCCTCCGAGTCGGCCTTGGTCACGGTACCGAAGGCCACGCGGCCCTGGATCGACGGTGCGCGGAAGCCCTTGGCGACGCGGGCGTAGAAATTCACGTTGTCGTTGAACGCGTACACCGCGCTGCCATCCCAGCTGACATCATCCACGTCGGTGTGCTCGCGGAACGGACCACCGACCGGCGAGCCGCCGGGCACCGCCTGCAGCACGCTGGCGCTGAAGTCCTTCTTGTCCTGGGTGTAGCGCACGCCGCCGCGCAGCTTCAGCTTGTCGGTGACCTGGTACTCACCGGAGGCGAACACCGCCCACGCCTTGTTTTCCTGCTCCTGGATCGCGTGGCCGCTCTGCGGATTGCCCGAGGCCAGCGAATCGTAGTTGAAGCTGTCGATGCGGATGTCTTCCTTGAACCAGAACAGGCCGGCCTGCCAGTTGAACTTGCCGGCGTAGTCCGATTCCAGGCGGAACTCCTGGGTGAGCTGCTTGTGGTGCGGCAGGCCGTCGGCCGATTCGGACGGGAAGCGCGCGCCGATCAGCGGCTGGCCGGCGTCGATGCCGTCGGCCGGATTGAAGTCGAAGGTGTAGACGTAGCCACCGTCGATGTCGCCGCGGTTGAGCGATTCGGCGGTCTCGTAACCGGTGATCGAGTACAGGTTGTAGTCGCCCAGATCCCAGCGCAGGCGCGCGCTGCCGCCCCAGGTGTCGAGCTCGGAAAAGTTCACGCCATCCGTGTACATCTTGTCCTTGTCGAAACCCGGCACGAAGTCATTCGTGCCCGGCTTGATGATGTTCGCGCGGAACAGGCGTGCGGTGCCGTTGAGGTGGCGCTTGTGCAGGTTGAACAGGCCTTCGAACGCGTCGCCCTCGTACAGGAACTGCACGCGCGCGGCCGATTCGTCGTAGCCCTCGGCGCCGCGATCCGGGCCGGCCGGGTTCTGGTTCTTCACCCAGTCTTCCTTGCGCTGATACAGCGCGGAGACGCGGGCCGACCAGCGCTCGCTCAGCGGGCCACCGATGGCGCCCTCGAAATTCCACATGTTGTCGCTGCCGTAGGACAGCTGGGCATAGCCGTCCAGTTCGCGGGTCGGCTTGGCCGATTCGAACTTGACCACGCCGGCCGGGGTGTTGCGGCCGAACAGCGTGCCCTGCGGACCGCGCAATACTTCGATGCGCTCCAGGTCGAAGATCGGGAAGCCCTTCAGCAGCGGGCTTTCCTGGACCACTTCGTCATACACCAGCGAGACCGGCTGCGAGGCGTTGAGATCGAAGTCGGTGTTGCCCAGGCCGCGGATGTAGAAACGCGGGAACGCGCGGCCGTAGGAGGATTCGATGTTGAGGCTGGGCACGCGCGCGGACAGGAAGCGGATGTCGTTGCCACCGGAGCCGAGCACGTCCAGCTTCTCGCTGCTGACGCTGGAGATGGAGACCGGGACGTCCTGGATGTTCTCGACCTTGCGCTGCGCGGTCACCTGCACGGTGTCCAGCGTGGACGCTTCGGTCTTGGGAGCGGTGGCCGCTTCCTGGGCAAGCGCACTGCCGAACGGCAGCAGCGCGGCGATGGCGAAGGCAAGGCGGTGCGGCCGCACGGCGGTGGAGCGGAGTCGGGACATGGCGATGGCTTTCCGGTGGGTGGTCGGGAGCGGCGGGCGCCGCCTAGCATGCGAATGTTGCATTACAGCAACAGGCGGGGCAATGGCCGGAAGTCCTGTTCATGCCGAAGGTAACGGCAATCCCGCCGACCCGCGATGGCGGTCGCGTTCCGACCGTACCGGGCAGGACTTCCGGGTATGTCGCGGCAGGGGCCGCGCGGCTAGACTCGCGGCTCTTTCCACCCCCGGACACCCTCATGAGCCAGTGGTATTTCCATAGTCCCAATGATCAGCAGCGGGTCGGTCCGCTGGACGACGAAGCCGCCCGTCGCCACGCCCAGCTCAACCCCGGTGCACTGGCCTGGCGCGAGGGCATGCGCGAATGGAAGGCGGTGCGCGAGGTGCCGGAACTGGGCGGTGCCGCCAGCGCTCCGCCGCATGCGCCGCCACTGCCGGGGTCCGGCGGGCGCCGTGGCGCGGACGAAATCGATTTCCGCATCGTCGGCCACGACATGCAGTTCGTCGAAGTCGAACTGGATCCGGGCGAGAGCGCGATCGCCGAAGCCGGCGCGCTGATGTTCAAGGACGGCACGGTGCAGATGGACACCGTGTTCGGCAACGGCTCGCACAGCGGCCAGGGCGGCGGTTTCATGGACAAGCTGCTGTCGGCCGGCAAGCGCGTGCTGACCGGCGAGAGCCTGTTCACCACGGTGTTCACCCACACCGGCAGCGGCAAGGCCAAGGTCGCGTTCGCCGCGCCCTACCCCGGCACCGTGCTGGCGATGAAGCTGGACGAGCATGGCGGTCGCCTGATCTGCCAGAAGGACAGCTTCCTGGCCGGCGCGCGCGGCGTCAGCGTGGGCATCCACTTCCAGCGCAAGATCCTCACCGGCCTGTTCGGCGGCGAGGGCTTCATCATGCAGAAGCTGGAGGGCGACGGCTGGGTGTTCGTGCATGCCGGCGGCACCGTGGTCGAACGCGAGCTGCAGGCCGGCGAGCGCATCGACGTGGATACCGGCTGCGTGGTCGCCTACCACGCCAGCGTGAACATGGACGTGCGTCCGGTCAGCGGCATCAAGAGCATGTTCTTCGGCGGCGAAGGTGTGTTCCTGGCCACCCTGACCGGCCCGGGCAAGGTGTGGATGCAGTCGCTGCCGTTCTCGCGCCTGGCCGGCCGCATGCTGCAGGCCGCGCCGCAGGCCGGCGGACAGGCGCGTGGCGAAGGCTCGGTGCTGGGCGGGCTGGGGCGGATCCTGGACGGCGACAACAACTTCTGAGCAGGCACCGGCGGCGGGAGCGCAACCACTCCCGCCGCCCTCGGAGCCGACTGGCCGGGACAGCCTCGGGCGGCTCGAACCGCCGGTTGGAAGCCATTGAACCGCCGCGCGGTATCCTGCGCCGTCGATTTCCACTCCGCCTGCACATTCATGAATCCGCTCCCCCCCCGCCTTTCCTGGCTGCTGCCGCTGGTGCTGCTGGCCGCATGCGGCGGCAACACCAAGCCATCGCCGCCTCCCGTCGCGGTGACGCCGGTCGCGCCGGTACCGCCGCCGCCGCCGGTGAAGGTCGGCATCGCCCTCGGCGGCGGCGCGGCCAAGGGCTTCGCCCACATCGGCGTGATCAAGATGCTCGAGGCCAACGGCATCCAGCCGGTGGTGGTTTCCGGCACCAGCGCCGGCAGCGTGGTCGGCGCGCTGTACGCCAGCGGCATGGATCCGTTCCAGATGCAGAAGCAGGCATTCGCGCTGGATGAAACGAATATCCGCGACGTGCGGCTGTTCTCCGGCGGACTGGTGCAGGGGCAGGCGTTGCAGGACTACGTCAACGATCTGCTGGGCAAGCGCCCGATCGAGAAATTGAAGAAGCCGTTCGCCGCCGTCGCGACGCAGCTGGAAACCGGGCAGCGCACCGTGTTCGTGCGCGGCAATGTCGGCCAGGCGGTACGCGCCTCCAGCAGCATCCCCGGCGTGTTCGAACCCGTGGTGATCGGCAAGGCGACCTACATCGACGGCGGCGTGGTCAGTCCGGTGCCGGTGGACGCCGCGCGCCAGCTGGGTGCGGACTTCGTGATCGCGGTGGACATTTCCACCAAGGCGTCCGGCACGCGTCCGGGCAGCATGCTTGGCATCGTCAACCAGTCGATCACGATCATGGGCCAGAAACTCGGCGAGCAGGAACTGGCGCGCGCGGACATCGTCATCCGCCCGCGGGTCAACGAGATTGGGCCCGCCGATTTCGAGCAGAAGAACAACGCGATCCTGGAAGGCGAGCGCGCGGCGATGGCGGTAATGCCGCAAATCCGCGAGAAGCTGGAGCAGCTGCGCAGGCAGCGCCTCGCCACGCATGCCGCCACTGTCGCACCGGTTGCACCGGCCAAGCCCGCCGAATGCGATGACGAAGGCTTTCGCCTGGGCAAGCTGTGGGGCGGCAAGAAGAAATGCGAATAGCGCGGAGCGTGCTCCGCTAAGCGTTTCCAGACCGGCGCCGATGCCGAGCAGCCCGGCATCTACATGACGCCGCGTACCCGCCGCTAAGCCACCGCGCGTGCCAGGTTTTCCCTTGCGCGGGTTTCCAGCCGGTCGTGGAAATATGGCGTCGAATACAGCCGCGGCCGCTCCAGGAATCCCCGCAGGATGGCGCGTCGCTTGCGCCGGAACAGCCAGCCGGGCACGAAGGCGTATTCACGCCGGATCTGTGCTTCATATTCGGCGAAACGCGCGGTGTCCGCGCCGAGGATGCCCAGATCGATATCCACCAGCAGCCGCGCGTCGGCATCGGCGGGAACCGCATCGTGCCGGGTGGCCATGATCAGCGCGTGCACGCGGTCGGCGACCGCGCGTTCCACCTCCGCGTCCAGCAGCGCTTCGCGTGCCCACTCCGCGCTGCGTGCCTCGTTGTCGGATCGCTTCACATCGTAGATGGCGTCGTGGAACCACAAGGCCAGCTCGACCTCGTCGGGTTTTTGCGCCAGCGCGCGCGCCTGGTCGAAGGCCGCCAGGCATTCACCGAGATGCTGCAGCGTGTGGTAATGGCGATGCGGTTCCTGGTAGCAGGCCAGCAGCCGCTCGCACCACGCCAGGCCATCGCCGACCGCGCCGACGCCGCGCCATGCGCGCTGCCAGGACGATTGCAGATGTTGTTTCATCGTGCGGAGTCTACGCCTCTTGCCCACGCGTGATCCGCCCGCATCTCTGCCATCGAATCCCCCGCCGGAGTTCCCGCCGCATGCCCACATCCTCCCCTGCCGATCTGGCCGCCATCAACCACAAGATCGTCGCCGAAGGCGAAGTCCTGCCCGCGGTCACCCTGAAGGACGGCAGCCGCGTGCAGACCGGCACGGTGGCCACGCTGCTGCACAACATCACCCTGTACAACGCGGGCGAACGCGGCCGGGTGGAAACCGAACTGGCCGCCGCCATCCCGACCCTGTTCAAGGTCGGCCTGTTCGACCTGTTCCCGCCAGTCGAATGGATCGCCGGCGACAATCCCGGACGGCGTCATGTCGGCGAGCTGGCACTGGCGCATCGGAACGAGGCCGATCGCCGGAACGACGGCGCCTGATTCCCGCGGGGGACACGGCCCGTCTAGAGCAGGCGGATCCACTGCCGCAGCACGGCTTCGAACGCGGCCTGGTGGTGACGCAGTTCCGCCATGTCGGCGAAGGCCACCCGCGCGCGATCCGGTCCCAGCCATTCCAGCAAGCCATCGGGATCGTCGATCGCCGGATTCGATGACGGCGCCCGCGTCTTCGCGCCCCGATGCAGGATCACGCCGATGCCCTGCTTCGCACGCAGGTGGGTGGTGGCGAAGTATTCGTCCAGGCGCCAGCTCGGCGCATTCCATTTGACGCCTTCGGCGATGCGCGGATCCACGCCGGTGATGATCCGGCGCAGCGCCTCCACTTCCGCCTTGCAGGGATGATCGAGCGCGGCCATATAGGCATCGACGGCGTCCTTGGTGTCGGTGGTCTTGCGGTGCATGGCGGCGACGCTCCTGTCACCCGGGATCGGGCCGTGGATTATTCCGTTTCCACCCGCCGCAGGTCATGCTGCGCCCGCGCTTCGGCCAGTGCGGCCTGGTGCCGTTCCGCCCAGCGGTCCAGTCCGACCAGCGTGCGATCCAGCGAATGGCCCAGCGCGGTGAGGCGATATTCCACGTTCGGCGGCACCGTGCCGTGATCGATGCGCGCAATCAGGCCACTGCGCTCCAGGTCGCGCAGGTTCTGGGTCAGCACCTTCTGCGACACGCCCTCGATGCGCCGAAGCAGGGCGTTGTTGCGCACCGGACCACGCGCCAGTTCGGTAAGGATCGGCAGCGCCCACTTGCCCGCGAGCAAGGCCATCACCGCCTGCGAAGGGCAGGCGCCGCTTGCGGTTTCCGGTGAATCCGGGAGGGCTGGCTGAGCGCTGTCCACAGGCACCTCGAAGTGCGTACTTGTACGGTGACCAGTGTGTGGTCAGGCTGGGCGCCCTTCAAGTGAACCGGAGTCCGCGATGGCGTGGTGGCTGCTGATCCTTGCCGGCCTGATGGAAATCGTCATGGCCGGCGCGCTCAAATCCGCGCAGGGATGGACGCGTCCCCTGCCCGGCGTCATCGGCATCGTCGCGGCGCTGGTCAGCATTTTCCTGCTGACCCACGCGATCCGCGATCTGCCCACCGGTACCGCCTACGCGGTGTGGACCGGGATTGGCGCGATCGGCGTCGCCGCGCTCGGCATCTTCGCCTATGGCGACAGCCCGTCGCCAGCGCGGCTGGGCTGCATGGCGTTGATCCTGCTCGGCATCGTCGGCCTGCGCTGGCTGGAAGCGTAGGACGCGCGCCTACGCTTCGTAGTCGTCCAGGTACACCGGCGGCAGCGCTTCGGCCTCACGCAGCCATTCGCGCACGGTGGGCCGGGACAACAGGCGTTCAGTCCAGTCGACAACGTGCGGCCAGGCGCTGGCGTCGACATCGTGGGCGAACAGGCGCCACAGCACCGGCACGAACGCCAAGTCCGCCAGCGACAGCGCACCGCACAGATAGGGCCCGCCACTGTGCGACAGCGCCTGCTGGCAGGCCGCCAGGATGCGCCCGGCCTCGGCCTGTTCCTGCGCGGTCATGCGCCGCCGTTGCGGATAGAAGGCGCTCTCGAACGAGAGCCGGCCACATAATCCGGACAGTCCCGAATGCACCCACGCGAGCAGCGCGCGTGCCCGTGCACGCTCGCGGATGTCGCCGGGCAGCAGCGGCGAGGCGCCCAGTTCGCTCGCGTACTCCATGATCGCGAGCGAGTCGTGGATGACCGTGTCGCCGTCCACCAGCACCGGCACGGCGGCGGGCGGCGAGAACACCGCGATACGGGCGAGATTCTCGAACCGCTGTGGCTTGCGGATGTCGACGATGCGTTCCTCGAACGCGATGTCCTGTTCGCGCAGCGCCAGCCAGGCACGGAACGCCCAGCTGGAGGCGTTGCGGGTACCACTGTAGAGAATCCGGCTCATGCGCCGAGGTCGCCGTAGGGGCCGGCCACGACCACGACGTAGCCATCCGGATCACGCAGCCAGATCTCGCGATGCTGCGCGTTCGGATTGATCTTGGGCCCTTCCAGCACCGTCGCCCTCGCCTCCTGCACGCGCCGGAGCGCGGCGTCGAAATCGCCGGCCAGGAACCACAGCAGCACCCCATTGCCGGGCGCGATGTCAGGCTGGCCCAGATGCGGGTGCGCATGCGCTTCCCAGCGGTGCAGTTGCAGGACCATTTCGCCGCCGGCCATGAGCTGTTCGTACTCGTCGCCGCCGTGACCGCTGTCCAGTCCGAGCGTGGCCTGGTACCAGCGCCGGCTGGCCGCGACGTCGCGCACCGCGATCAGTGGCTGCGGTTTCATGCCGATGCCCGCGCCAGGCCATGGCCGCCAACGGGCGCGGTCTCGAAGTGCTCGCCGAACCCTGCGATCAAGGGCTTCGCCCGCGCGATCACCTGCTGCACCGCCGGCAGCGACAGCGATGCCTTGTGGCTGGCGGCGCTGTCCCAGACCTCCGTGATCCAGATGCCGTCGGCGTCGGCCGGGTCGCGGGCGACGATGTAGCTCAGGCAGCCGGGCATGGCGCCGATCTCTTCCAGCATCAGGGCGATCAGCGCATCGCGCTGGCCGCTCACGGCTTTCATCCTGCCAATCAGTCCGTACATCGAGGGTTCTCCAGGGATATCGGCCGGCAATCGCGCGGACGCCAGCAGCAGTGCCGCGCCGGTCCCGGCCAGCAGGTCGCGGCGTTTCATTTCAGGTCTCCGCCGGCTTCCGATCGGACGGGTGGTTCACGCCGTCCTCGACCGGGACTTCGCCCAGCGCGAACGGATTGACCCCATCCAGGCAGCCGACGTTGTAGCCGTATTCGTTGGGGTCGGAGCGGCGCTGGTGGTGCGTGTAGATGCCACAGCGCGAACAGAAGTAGTGCCGCGCGACCTTCGTGTTGAACTGGTACAGGGTCAACACGTCCCCGCCCTGCACCACCCGCAGGCCGGACAGCGGCACCGAAGCGACGATGGCGCCCTTGCGCCGGCACAGCGAGCAGTCGCAGCGGCGCGGCCTGACGATGCCATCGGGCAGGTCCAGCTCCAGCACCACCGCGCCGCAATGGCAGCGCGCGCGGTGGCTGGGCAGGATGGAAACACCACCGACTTCACGAATCATGCCGCGTCCTGTTTCCGGCGTGCCCCGCCGACGGGGCGCCAGTGTAGTACGCGGCATGTGAGGGGCGCCGCCGGCACTCATGTGTGGGTCAACATCAGGCAATAGCCGTCGGGGTCGGTCAACCTGAACTCGCCGAGCGGGCAGTAGAACGGATGGGTCATCGGACCGACCGGCAGCCCCTCCGCCCGCAATCGGGCATGCACCGCCGCGATGTCGTCGAAGTACAGATAGAACAGCACCGCCTGTTGGCCGGGATCGACCGGATCGCTGGCCCGCGCCAGCATCAAATGCCCTGCCCCGCCCTCCAGCCAGGCCCAGACCGGCGTGTCGCCATGTTCGGGCACGTGGGTATTGCGTAGCTCGAAGCCCAGGCGTGCATAGAACGCGATGGAGCGGGTCACGTCGGCGACGTGCGCCATGGCGACCAGGTTGCGAAGCGGCATGCCCATGCCGGTATCCCTTGCCGCGCGTGCGGCGTCAGCGCTTGAAGTCGGTCGGACGCTCCAGCTGGTAGATGGCGTCCTGGACGTCGTCCAGCTTCGCCGCCAGCGCGGCCTGTGCGTCGTACAGGCCGCGATTGTAGTAATAGGCGCCAACCTCCTGGGAGAAGAAATCGAGCAGGAATTCGGCGTCGAACCGGCCGATGGCCTGTTTCAGCTCCTCGCTGAAATACAGCTGGATCCGGTTGACGATCAGCGCTTTTTCTTCCGGGGAGAACTGGATTTCGCTCATGGTGTCCGCATCATTCTTCCGGGCGCACGGCTGCACCGGAACGGGAAAGGGGATCGCCCACGGCGCGCGTCATGATCACACCGGCAGGGTCGACTCATGCCGCCATCATCGCGCAAGCGGTCTCACGGAATGCGATCGACGTGCCGGCGTGGTCCCGCTCCCCTGTCATCCCTCCACATCGGATTCCGGCCGTTCCAGCGCCCGGAACATCACGTACGCATCCACCCACCCCAACCGCTGGTGGCGGAATGCGCCGGGCAGCGTCCCGACGATGTCGAAACCGAGCCGGCGATAGAGTTCCACCGCCGCCGCGTTGGTGCTGACCACGTAGTTGAACTGGATGCCGCGGAACCCGGCGGCGCGTGCGCGGGCCAGGCTGTGCTCGACCAGTCGCCTGCCCACGCCCCTGCCCTGCATGGCGGGCGCGACCGCATAGGTGGCGCTGGCGATGTGCGCGCCGCGCCCGGCGTGGTTGGCGCCCAGCTTGTACATGCCGATCACCTCGTCGCCCTGCTCCGCCACCGAGGCGGCATGGGTGCCGAACCAGTGCTCGCGGAAGGTGTCGCGCTCGAAATCCTCGTCGAACGGCAACGCATCGCCCGGCGCGATCACCGCGCGGAAAATCGTCCACATGGATTCGAGGTCATCGACCGTGGCGGGGCGGATGCGCAGTGTCTCCATTCGATCTCCGATAGTCGTTGTCATCCCTTCGGCAGCGGCCAGCCGCCGAAGGCTTTCACGGTGCGCAGCACGAAACTGGAATTCACGTCTGCCACGCCGCTGGCGTCGAGCAGCTTGTCCAGCAGGAAGCGCGAGAAGTGTTCCAGATCCTGCACCACGACGTGCAGCAGGTAGTCCATGTCGCCGGTCAGGGCATGGCAGGTGACCACTTCATCCCAATGCTGCACGTTGTCGGCGAACAGGGCGATGCCGCTCTGGCCATGCTTCTCCAGCTGCACGCGCACGAAGGCCTGCAGGCCCAGGCCGACGCTCTGCGGTTCCACCCGCGCGGCGTAGCCGGTGATGACCCCGGCCGCTTCCAGCCGCTGGATCCGGCGCAGGCAGGCCGAAGCCGACAGGTTCACCTGGGTGGCGATATCGGAATTGGGGGCCCGGCCCTGTTGTTGCAGCAGGGCCAGCAGGCGCAGGTCGGTCCGGTCCAGAACCAGGGAATCGGCCATTTGTTGCCTCGCAACATTGTTTTACGCAACAAGATTGCGCCCAAGACCCCTGTACGCGCAACTTTGCAAGCCCATTGCGCGGTCCCGGCGCTAGCATTTCGATCGCAGGATTTGCCCTGCCAGGAGCCCCGCCATGAACGAACCCCGCCGCGTCGAGCACCAGCAGACCGACAAGGGCTATGTGCCGGTCTACACGACCGCCGTGGTGGAGCAGCCGGCCGACTATCCGGCCGCCGACCACGACACCTGGGGCAAGCTGTACGAACGCCAGCGCCAGTTGCTGGTCGGCCGGGCCTGCGACGAGTTCCTGCAGGCACAGGATGCGATGGGCATGACCCCGGACCGCATCCCGCGCTTTGACGAGCTCAACCGCGTGCTGAAGGCAGCCACCGGCTGGACCCTGATCGGCGTCGAGGGCCTGCTGCCGGAGCTGGATTTCTTCGATCACCTGGCCAACCGGCGTTTCCCGGTCACCTGGTGGATCCGCCGCCCCGACCAGATCGACTACATCGCCGAACCGGATCTGTTCCACGATCTGTTCGGCCATGTGCCGCTGCTGATGAATCCGGTGTTCGCCGACTACATGGAGGCGTACGGCAGGGGTGGGGTGAAGGCGCACGGCATTGGTCCGGAAGCCCTGGTCCACCTGACCCGGCTGTACTGGTACACCGTGGAATTCGGCCTGATCAACACGCCCGATGGCCTGCGCATCTACGGCGCCGGCATCGTCTCCTCGAAAGGCGAATCGCTGTACTCGCTGGAATCGCCGGCGCCCAACCGGATCGGCTTCGACCTGGAGCGGCTGATGCGCACCCGCTACCGCATCGATACCTACCAGAAGACCTACTTCGTCATCGACAGCTTCGAGCAGCTGATGAACGCCACCGCGCCGGACTTCACCCCGATCTACGCGCGCCTGGCCGATCAGGACGCCATCCCGGCCGGCGACGTGCGCGAAGGCGACCGGGTATTCACCCGTGGCAGCGGCGAAGGCTGGCTGGCCGACGGCGACGTCTGACCCGGACTTCCGGTTCGCTGGGCTTTCGATCCCTTGTGGGAGCGACGCCAGTCGCGACCGCATCGCCAGGTCCACCATCTGTCTCCAACGCCCGGTTGGCTTCATGGCCATCGAGGGGGCACCGGTTGCCCGGACATTCCGGTCGCGACTGACGCCGCTCCTACAGGGTACGGCGGGACTCTAGAATGCACGCATGACGCATCTATCGCGCGCCACGCTGGCGCTGGCCCTTCTCATCGCCTTGCCGGCGGCCGCGCAGGACGACGCGCGCACCCTGGACCGCATCACCGTGCAGGCCGCGCGCCTGGACGGTGTCTCCGCCTTCGACACGCCGGCTTCGCTGGATCTCGTCGATCTGCGCGAGGATGCCGCCACCGCCGGAGTGAACCTGTCCGAGCGACTGGGTGGCGTGCCCGGCCTGCTCGCGCGTGATCGGCAGAACTACGCGCAGGACACCCAGTTGTCGATCCGCGGCTTCGGCGCGCGCGCGACTTTCGGGGTACGCGGGGTGCGGCTGTATGCCGACGGCATTCCGGCCACGCTGCCGGACGGGCAGGGCCAGCTGTCGCATTTCAACCTGATGGGCGCGGAACGCGTGGAAGTGCTGCGCGGTCCGTTCTCGGCGCTGTACGGCAATTCCTCCGGCGGCGTGGTGCAGTTGTCCAGCGCACGCGGCGAGGCGCCGGGCGAACGGCGGGTGCGGGGCTCGGTGGGCAGCGATGCGACCCGCACGCTGGGCGCGCAATGGTCCGGCGCGCAGGGCGGGGTGCACTACAACCTGGCGGCCAGCGTGTTCGATACCGACGGCTACCGGGATCACAGCGCGGCGCGGCGCGAGTCGTTCAACGGCAAGTTGGGTTTCGATCTGGCGGGCGAGGGCACGCTGGATCTGGTGTTCAATCATTTCGATTCACCACGCGCGCAGGACCCGCTCGGCCTGACCCGGGCGCAGTGGCGCACGGATCCGGCGCAGGCGGTCGCCGCCGCGCACCAGTTCAATACCCGCAAGTCGGTGCGCCAGGACCAGCTCGGACTGGTGCTGGATCAGCCGCTGGCCGCCGGCCATCGCCTGCGCGCGACGGCTTATGCCGGCAGCCGCGATGTCGAGCAGTTCCTGCCGCTTCCCGTCGGCGCGCAGGGCAATCCGCTCAACAGCGGCGGCGTCATCGATCTGGGCAATGACCAGGCCGGCATCGACGCGCGCTGGTCGTGGCAGGGCGAACTGGCCGCGCGGCCGTTCGAGGCCACCGTCGGCGTGAACGCGGACCGCCAGCGCCAGCATCGGCGCGGATACGAGAATTTCATCGGTGCGCAGTGGGGCGTGCGGGGCCGGCCGCGTCGCGACGAACGCAACCGGGTGGAGAACGTGGACCAGTATGCGCAGGCGTGGTGGCGTTTCGCCGATCGCTGGTCGCTGCTCGCCGGTGCGCGCCACAGCGCGGTGCGGTTCGCCTCGCGCGACCATTACGTCACCGCCACCAACCCCGATGACAGCGGTCGCGTGCGCTATGCCGAGACCACGCCGGTCGCGGGCGTGATGTTCGATGCCGGCGCCGACTGGCGCCTCTACCTGTCGAGCGGGCGTGGTTTCGAGACCCCGACCTTCAACGAACTCGGCTATCGCGCCGACGGCGGTGCCGGCCTGGCGCTGGATCTGCGCCCGGCGATCAGCCGTCACTGGGAACTGGGCAGCAAATGGCGCTGGTCCGCGGGCGATCTGGCGTTCGCGCTGTTCCGCGCCGACACCGACGACGAGTTGTCGGTGGCCAGCAACCTGGGCGGGCGCAGCACCTACCGCAACGTGGGGCGTGCGCGACGGCAAGGCGCGGAGGCGAGCGTGCGCGCGTCCTTCGGCGAACACTGGCAGTGGCAGGCCGCCTGGACCTGGCTGGATGCCGAGTTCCGCGACGGCTTCCTGACCTGCGCGCGCAGCGGTTGCGCCGTTCCGGACACGCCGGTGAAGGCGGGTGCGACGATTCCCGGTACCGCGCGCCAGCAGTTCTTCGGCCGGCTTGAATGGCGTTCGGAGACCTGGAGCGCGGCCGCCGAAGCCGTCGCCCAGGATCGGGTGAGCGTGAACGATATCGGCAGCGAACAGGCCCCGGGCTACGCATTGCTGCACCTGGAAGCCGCGCGCCGCTGGCGGTTCGGCGACGATACGCTGCGCGCGTTCCTGCGCGTGGACAATGCGCTCGATCAGCGTTACGCCGGCTCGGTGATCGTCAACGAAGGCAACGGCCGTTACTACGAGCCCGGGCCGGACCGTGGATTCCTGTTGGGGCTGGAGTGGCGGCGGGCACCGTAGCGTTCGTCATCCCGACGCGGCAGTGGCCTCTCAGGCATCCGAAGGCGGCGGTCCGACCCGACGGAAATAGGCTTCCAGTCCGCGCTCGGGATCGTCGGTGAATATTTCCCCGGTCTCATCCAGCTGGAGGATGCGGTCGGGCCGGAAATTGCGGAAGTCGCCACGGAAACGGCACCACGCGCCGAGTGTCCAGCTGCCGCCCCAGAACGCCAGGCACAGCGGCTCGACGTCGCGCCCGGTTTCCTCGCCGGAATGATCGGCGTAGCGAAACCGCAGCACGCGGCGTTGTTCGATGGCCTCGTGCAGGCGATCCAGCAGGCCGGTGGATTCGAAGCGATCCTTCAGTTCCGGCGCGTAGATGCGGGTGCGCTGCGCACGCGCCTGCAGATCCGGCGGCAGCACCGCCTGGATTTTCAGCAGTGCCGAACGTGCGCCGACGGACAGGCGCTTGCCGCCGAAGGCACGGACGAAGCGCGTGCCGACCACCAGGGCTTCGAGCTCGTCGGCGTTGAACATCAGCGGAGGAATGTCCGCGCCCTTGCGCAGCAGATAACCGATGCCGGCCTCGCCTTCGATCGGCACGCCGGACAATTGCAGGTCGGCGACATCGCGATAAACCGTTCGCAGCGAGACCGCCAGGGTCTCGGCGAGGGTACGGGCGGGCAGGGCGGTGCGGCGTCCACGCAGGGCATGGATGATCAGGAACAAGCGGTCGGCGCGGCGCATGCCGGCATCATCCCTTGCCGACGCCGGGGGACGCAAAGGGACGCGCGCATCTCACGCCTCCCCATCGGGATGCGACGCGCGTCCCATCCGCGAACGCGCGGTGGGCGCCAGCCGCAGCAACTCGGTCCGATGCGGCTGCGCGCCGATCCGCCAGGCCGCCTGGAGCTGGCGGTCGCAACGTTCGTGGGTGGCCTCGTCGGCAAACTGCAGGAGGCAGGCGAACACGTGCTCGCCCTCGCGCACCGGCAGGGCGGCGTAGTCGTTCGGCGCGGTGCTGCTCACCAGCGTGCCAAGCACGCGCGCCTGCATGTCCTCCAGCCACGGCCGTTGTATCTGTTCGAAATGATCCCGCCACTCCTGGCTCACCGGCGCATCGAAGTGGTGCAGGCAGATGACGATGCGGGCCTGCTCCGGCACGGCCGCGCCCATCGGCGGCGGCGGCGTCGACACACGCAACCCGGGGCCCGGATGCGCGGGCTGCAGCAGCAGCACGTTGTCCGAATCGATCATCGTCGCGTTGGCGGCGTCGCGATTCGCGTGCCATACCGGTCCCTGGTAGAACCGCGTGAGTGCCTCCCGTCGCGTCGCCATGTCGGCGAAGCCGCGCAACCAGACGAAGCGATCCGGATCATCCAGATCGCGGAACTGGCCCAGCAGGTGCATGCCGACGGCTTCCTGGGTTTCGATGAACTCGCGCTCGAACAGGGTGATCAGTTCGTCGCGCCGGCCCGGGTGCAGGGTGTACTGGCGCAGTTCGATCACGCCGGGAACCGCGGCCACGATCGGCGGGGAAACCGGAGGACGGGAGGCGCGGACCGTCGTGGGGGAGAGGGTATCCAGCATCGCTTCACTCCTGGCGCAGGGCATCGACAACGGCGGTGTCCATCTCGATCACCACCGACAGGTATTCCTCGATCAGATCGAGCACGGCCTGGCGTGGTCCCTCACGCCATTGCTCGCTGCCATAGAAGGCATCCTGCTCGCGCTGGCGCGCATCCAGATCCGCGTAAGCGCGGATCAGCAGGTACGACGTGCGGTCATGCGGCGATGGCCCATGCCGGACCACGTCCATGGGCCAGCCACGCAGCATCGGCGTGACCGTGGTGCTGATCAGCCGGTGGAAGTCCTCGCGCGTGCCCGGGCGCAGGCGATAGCTGCGGAACTCGACGGCCCGGGTGGAAGCCGACGGGCTCATGCGGCCTCCCGGCTCAGGTACATGTGCCAGTTGGTTTCCCAGTGGCCACCGCGATCCGGCGAGAACGCCTGTTCCCAGTGCGCACTGTCCGGCTGGATCTCGTGCCAACGGAACCGCACCCACACCTCGCGGCCCTTGTGGCGGTCCCGGCCGTGGAAGGTGCCGACGCCATCGTCGAAGCGGCCGATCACCGGCGGTTCGAGCTGGCCCTCGCGGTTGTTGGCCCAGTACAGGCTCCACTGCCGCTGGAGCGGGTCATACAGGCGCAGGGTCATGCCGCGATAGCCGCCCGACCAGTCGGTGACGAACTCGTCCATGTTGCCGATGCCACCCAGCACCGGACCGCACTGTTGGCGCGCCTCGAAGTGTTCCCATTCCTCGTATCCGGCCAGCCGCTCCTTCAGCCGCACGTTGCGCACTCGCCAGCGGCCGTGCAGGAAATCGAAGTCGTGCCGGCCTTCCGCTGGCAACGAGTGGCCCGGCGACGCCGGATAGACCAGCTGGTCGCTGCTCACCAGGCTACGTCCCAGGCCGGCAACGTAGGCCTGAAAGGCGCGCGGCAGCAGGTCCTGGGCGCGCGCGGTCAGACTCCGGGGGCTCATGCGTATTTCCTCCTGAAAATGGCAGGGGTCCATCCTGATGCGGGGCTGCTGACAGCGTGGTGTCAGCAGCCATCGACCTGCCGGAAGTCACGACTTGCGCGATCCCCGTGGCGTCCGCCAGCGGCGGCAGGCAGCATGTCCGCATGCGCGAACGCCTGAAGCTGCTGCTGCAACCCCTCAACCTGTCCGGCGTCCTGACCTGGGCGGCGGTGATGCTGGCGATGCGCGGCGAGACCGGCGGTCTCGACGGCCCGCGCCTGGGCGCGCTGCTGGCGTTCCTGGCCGCGTTCCTGCTGCTGGATCAGCCCGGCGTCGGCCGGCGCCTGCGCGACGCGCTGTTGTGGCTGCAGTTGCTGCTCGCCTTGCTCATGATCGAACTGGCGCCACGCACCGGCACCGCGCCGGTCCTGCTGGTTGTGGTGGCCGCGCAACTGGCGATGACCTGGCGCCCGCTGCATGCGCTGGCGGTGATGCTGGCGGCGAACCTGGTGTTCGGCCTGCTGATGGTCCGCGCCGGGCACGATGCGGCCTGGTTCATGGTCGCCATTTATGGCGGCTTCCAGGCCTTCGCCGCGCTGATCGGCCACTACGCGCGCAGCGCCGAGAACGCCCGCGATCGCCTGGCGCTGGTCAACGCCGATCTGCTCGCCACCCGCGCCCTGCTGGCCGACAGCGCGCGCGACGCCGAGCGACTGCGGGTGGCGCGCGAACTGCACGATGTCGCCGGGCACAAATTGACCGCGATGAAGCTCAACCTGCGCGCGCTGGCTTCCGATCCCGCGCTGGCCGGACGTCCACAGGTGCGCCTGAGCGAACAACTGGCCAGCGAATTGCTGGAAGACATCCGCAACGTGGTCCAGGCGCTGCGCGATTCACGCGGGCTGGATCTGGAAACCGCGCTGCGCGCATTGGCCGCGCCGCTGCCGCAGCTGCGGATGCAGCTGAACATCGGCGAGGACGCGGTGGTCCGGGATCCGCAGCTGGCCGAGACCGTCCTGCGCATCGTGCAGGAAGCCATGACCAACGCGGCCCGCCATGCCGGCGCGGCGACGCTGTGGGTCGAACTGCGGCGCGAGGGTTCGCGGCTGTGGCTGCGGATCGCCGATGATGGCCAGGCACCGGCCCTGCTGCGCGAAGGCAATGGCCTGGCCGGCATCCGCGAACGGGTCGTCGCGGTCGGCGGCGATCTGCGCATCGGCCGCGGCGTGGCCGGCAACCTGGAACTGACCGTGGAGTTTCCCTCATGAGCGATATGTCCGGATCCGCGATCGTGCGGGTCGCGCTGGCCGACGATCAGGCCCTGGTCCGCGCCGGCCTGCGCGCGTTGCTGGACGGCCCGGACGGGATCCGGGTGGCGTTCGAAGCCGAAGGCGGCGCGGAATTGCTGGAGCGGCTCGCCGACAGCCCGGTGGACGTGATCCTCAGCGACATCCGCATGCCCGGCGTGGACGGCATCGACGCGCTGCTGCGACTGCGTGCGCGTGGCGACCGGACACCGATGCTGCTGCTGACCACCTTCGACGACGGCGACCTGCTGCTGCGCGCGGCCGAAGCTGGCGCGCAGGGATTCCTGCTCAAGGATGCGGCGCCGGAAGACCTGCGCGCCGCCATCCGCCGGGTCGCCGCCGGCGATACGCTGCTGCAGCCGGTCGCCACCGATCCGGTGCGCGCGCGCTACCGGTTCCACGACGAAAGTCCGTCCAGCGATCGTTTCAGCGAGCGCGAGGTGGCGATCCTGCGCCTGCTCGCCGGTGGCTACTCCAACAAGGAAATCGCGCGCACGCTGTTCCTCGCCGAAGGCACGGTGAAGAACTACGTCTCCAACATCCTCGACAAGCTCGGCACCCGCGACCGCACCCGCGCCGTGCTCAAGGCAATCACGCTGCGGATCATCTGATCGGACTCCCCCTGTAGGAGCGACGTGAGTCGCGACCGTCATCCACCCACACACGAAAGGTCGCGACTCACGTCGCTCCTACAAGAGCGGGATTTCTCCCGCTCAGGTCAACACCAGCACCGCCAACCCCGCCGCCAGCGCGGCCAGCAATCCGGCCGCGACGCGCATGCCGTAGGCGGCGCCGCCACTGATCCAGGCGATCACCGATTTGGTCGCCAGGCTCGCGCCCAGCAACGCCAGCATCAGCCAGCGCGCCTCGTCATCACTCAGGCCACCACGTGCGAACTGGTTGGCCAGCGTCGCCACCGCCGCATGCAGTTCGGCGGTGGCCGAGATCACCGCCGCGGCCATCGCGCCACGCGGTCCGATCCACGCCGCCAACGCGGCCGACACGAAGGTCAGCACCGCCACCACCAGCGCGAATCCCAACGCTTGCCCGAACCGGAACATGCGGCTTTCCGCGGTCGGCGGCGCGGCGGGATCATCGCGTCCCGCGCGCAAACCCAGCAGGCCACCGGCCAGCAACACCGCGCCGATCGCGGCCAGTTCCGGCCACAGGTCGATGACCAGCGGCGGCGACACCGCCCACAGGATCGGCACGCACAGACTCAACGACGCCAGATTGGACAGCAGCGCCGCGGCCACCGTCGAGGACAGCAGCGCGGGGGTTTCCCGCGCCCGCTGGCCGAACCCGATCACCGCCGCGGTGGAAGACACATAGCCAGCGAAGAACCCTGCCGCGGCCAGACCCCAGCGGTTGCCGATCAGGCGCAGCGCGACGTGGCCGAGCGCGCTCACCGCCATCACCAGCACCACCAGCTTCCACAGGGTCGCCGGGTTGATGGCCTGGAACGGGCCGATCGCCTGGTCCGGCAGGATGGGCAGGATCACCAGCGCCGAGGCCAGCAGCAGCAGGCCGTCGAACACCTCGCGTTCGCTCAGCACCTGGCGGGTCAATCGATGCAGCGGCTCCTTGGCGTACAGCAGCAGCGCCGCGACCACGGCCAGGCCTGTCGCCAGCGGCGGCGACCGCATCGCCAGCGCGCCCAGCAGGGCGGTCAGGAGCAGGGCGACCTCGCTGGTCAGGCCGGCATCGTGATCACGCGTGCCCAGATAAGCCAGGGCGGCCAGGACGACCACGCCGGCCAGCATCACCAGCAGTACCGGCAGGCCGAGCTGGGCGGCGACCGCCGCGCCCAGCGCGGTCAGGGCATGGGTACGCAGGCCGGCGATGGCGCGTGCCTCGCCCCCGGCGCGCTCGCGGACCAGGCCGATCAACAGGCCCAGCCCCAGCGCCGAAGACAGGGAAAGCCATACCGCCGGGGATGTCGGAATCAAGGCGTGCTCTCGGGATCCATGAAATTGGTCTTGCATTGGTCCGCAATGTCCGGACAATGCGCGGTTCTTCCGTCCACCATCCTGCCATGCCCACGCCCACCGCCCATACCGTCTCCCTCAGCCGCTACCTGATCGAGGAGCAGCGCGCCGGCCGCATCGATGCCGAACTGCGCCAGCTGATCGCGGTGGTCGCGCGGGCCTGCACCAGCATCTCCATCGCGGTCAGCAAGGGTGCGCTGGGCGGGGTGCTGGGCGACGCCGGCACCGGCAACGTCCAGGGCGAGGCGCAGAAGAAGCTGGACGTGCTGAGCAACGACATCCTGCTGGAGGCCAACGCCTGGGGCGGCCATCTGGCGGCCTGCGCCTCCGAGGAAATGGAGCACAGCCAGCCGATTCCGGACGCCTATCCGCGTGGCGGCTTCCTGCTGCTGTTCGATCCGCTGGATGGCAGCTCCAACATCGACGTCAACGTCTCGGTCGGCACCATCTTCTCGGTCCTGCGCAGTCCCGAGGGCGTCAGCCGGCCGGGCGACGAGCATTTCCTCCAGCCGGGCCGCCGGCAGGTCGCCGCCGGCTACTGCATCTACGGGCCCAGCACGATGCTGGTGCTGACCACCGGCCACGGTACCCACGCCTTCACCCTGGACCGCGAGCAGGGCGCGTTCGTGCTGACCCAGCGCGACATGCGCATCCCGGAGGACACCCGCGAGTTCGCCATCAACGTTTCCAATCAACGCCATTGGGAGCCGGCGATGCAGGCTTACGTGGGCGATCTGCTGGCCGGCAAGGAAGGCCCGCGCGGCAAGGACTTCAACATGCGCTGGATCGCCAGCATGGTCGCCGACGTGCATCGCATCCTGACCCGCGGCGGCATCTTCATCTATCCCTGGGACCACAAGGATCCCGGCAAGCCGGGCAAGCTGCGGCTGATGTACGAGGCCAATCCGATGGGCATGCTGGTCGAGCAGGCCGGCGGCGCGGCCAGCACCGGGCGCGAATCCATCCTGGATCTGCAACCCGACCACCTGCACCAGCGCGTGCCGGTGTTCCTGGGCTCGCGCAACGAAGTGGAAGCGGCGGTGCGGTATCACCTCGAAGCGCGCTGATCCCCGCACCTGACCTGTGGGAGCGACGTCACTCGCGATACTGTCCGGAGACGGGATTGATACGGTCGCGACTCACGTCGCCCCCACAAATGCCTTGGCAAATCAGAACAATTCCCCTTGCGGCGAGGGCGGTCGCGGCGGCACGAATTTGCGTACCTCCAGGCCCTGGTGCTTGCGCCGGTCGAAGCCCAGCCGCCGATAGGCCAGGTCGAAGCGGCGCGCGAGCAGCTCCGCATAGACCCCGTCGCCGCTGAATCGCTTGCCGAAACGGGCGTCGTAGTCCTTGCCGCCGCGCAGTTGCTGGATGGTGCTCATCACGTGTTCGGCACGCTGCGGCAGGTGGGTCTGCAACCAGTCGCGGAACAACGGCGACACCTCGTGCGGCAGGCGCAGCAGCACGTAGCCGGCCGAATCGGCGCCGGCATCGCGTGCCGCTTCGAGCACCACCTCCAGCTCGCTGTCGTTCACCCAGGGAATCACCGGCGCGAACATCGCCCCGACCGGAACGCCGGCCTCGCTCAACCGGCGCATCGCGCGCAGGCGCGAGTGCGGCGCGGACGCCCGTGGTTCCAGCCGTGCCGACAGATGGTTGTCCAGGGTGGTGATCGAAAAGTACACCTGCACCAGGTGATCCCGCGCCATCGGCGCCAGCAGATCCAGATCGCGCTCGACCAGCGCGTTCTTGGTGATCAGCGAGAATGGATGCCGGGTTTCGGCCAGCACCTCGATGATGCGCCGGGTCAGGCCCAGCTTCCGCTCGGTCGGCTGGTAGGCATCGGTATTGATGCCCAGGGCGATCGGGCTGCACCGGTAGCCCGGCTTCGCCAACTCCTTGCGCAGTACTTCGGGCGCGTTGGTCTTGGCGAATATCCGGGTTTCGAAATCCAGTCCCGGCGAAAGGTCCAGGTAGGCGTGGCTCGGCCGGGCGAAGCAGTACGAGCAGCCGTGCTCGCAACCGCGATAGGGATTCAGCGATTGCTGGAACGGGATGTCCGGCGACTGGTTGCGGCTGATGATGCTGCGCGCGCGTTCCTCGGTCACCCGGGTTGCCGGCGAGGACACGATCTCGTCCTCGCGGTCACGCTCGTGCCAGCCGTCGTCCTCGGCCCGCGCCGTGGTCACGGCGAACCGCCCGGGCAGGTACCCGGTGGAGCCGCGGCCTTTGATCATCTCGCCCATCCTTGCAGATTACGCCGCCGGCGTCTCAGCGGCGGCGACACCTCAGAGGCAACACCGCATAGAATCCCGCCATGCTGGAAACCCTGCACACCTGGTGGGATGCCTTCCTGTCCATCCCGCACCTGAATCGCTGGATCACCGCGGCCTGGCTGCTCTACCTGATCCCGCTGTGCGGCTGGATCGTGCTGCAGAAGCGCGAGCCGGTCGCCACCCTCAGCTGGGTGCTGTCGCTGTCGCTGCTGCCCTACATCGGCTATCTGATCTACTTCCTGCTGGGTCCGCAGAAGATCAAGCGCCAGCAACTGCGCCGGCACCAGTCACGCACCGGACTGGATACCTACGAAACGTTCTGCCCGGTCGACGAGGGCTGCACCGAGCTGGCGATGCTGGCCCAGACCACCACCGGCCTGCCGCCGTCAACGGCCACCTCGGTGCAGCTGCTGGTGGACGGCTCGGCGACCTACGAAGCCATCCTCGATGCGGTCCGGCAGGCCACCAACCACATCCATCTGGAGTACTACATCTACAACCCGGATCGTTGCGGCCAGCGCCTGCTGGAAGCCTTGATCGCCAAGGCACGGGAAGGAGTGAAGGTACGGCTGCTGCTGGATGCGGTCGGCTCCTCGCGGGTGGGCCGGCGCTTCCTCCAGCCGCTGCACGAGGCCGGCGGCGAGAGCGCCTGGTTCCACCCGACCCGGTTCCGGCCATTCACCCGTCCCTGGGTCAACCTGCGCACCCACCGCAAGATCGTGGTGGTGGACGGCCGCATCGCTTTCACCGGCGGCATCAACATCACCGACGAGGAAGACGAATCGCTGCGGCCCGATGCCTACCGGGATCTGCACCTGCGGATGGAAGGCGACGTGGTGCGCAGCGTGCAGCAGGTGTTCGTCGAGGATTGGGTATACGCCACCGGCCAGAAGCGCAAGGATTTCCAGGGCACGCGCCTGTGGCATGCGACCGACAACGGCATCGAGGGCGGCATCGCGGCACAGACCCTGGTGTCCGGTCCGGATTCGTCGTGGGAGCCGATCCATCGCACCCACGTGGCCGCCATCCATGAGGCGAAGTCGCGGGTCTGGCTGGTGACGCCGTATTTCGTGCCCGGCGAGGCGGCGCGGATGGCGCTGACCTCGGCGGCGCTGGGCGGGCTGGACGTGCGCCTGCTGGTGCCCCGGATGAGCGACTCACGGCTGGTCACCTACGCCGCGCGTTCCTATTTCGATGAACTGCTGGCGGCCGGGGTGAAGGTGTACGAATACGGGCCACGCATGATGCACAGCAAGGCGCTGCTGTGCGACGACAACCTGGCCCTGATCGGCAGCGCCAACTTCGATCACCGCAGTTTCCGGCTGAATTTCGAGATCTCGATGCTGTTCCGCGACCGCGGCCTGGCCGGCCAGCTCGCGCAGTTGCTGGAGGGTGAATTCGCATCCTCGGCGCCGGTCAGCCCGCAGCGGCGGCAGTCGTTGTGGCGGCACCGCCTGCCGGAGGCGCTGGCGAGACTGACCTCGCCACTGTTGTGATCCGCAACGCTTCACGCCACCGCCGGGCGTTGTAAACTCCCGCCATCCAGGGGAGGGACGGTCATGCACTGGCTCTATCTATTGTTCGCCGCCGGCGCGCTGGTGCTGTCCATGCGCACCACGTCCACCGCATTGATGGTGGTCGGCCTGATCGCGTCGCTGGGCCTGTTCATCGCCTGGATCGTCGGCTGGTACGCCGCACGGATGGGCGACAGCCAGCGCGACGAATCGCAGATGATCGATCCCGCCGAACTGCGCCGCCTGCGCGAACTGGCCGAAGCGCGCAAGCAGGGCACGGTGCCGCCACCGGGACCGCCACCGCTGTGAGTGCCGAACTTTGTTCCGCAGGGAAGCCGGCATGACCGTACTGAGCGTCAACGTCAACAAGATCGCGGTGCTGCGCAATTCGCGCGGCGGCAGCGAGCCGGATGTCGTGCGCGCCGCGCGTGCCTGCCTGTATGCCGGCGCGCATGGCATCACCGTGCATCCGCGGCCTGACCAGCGCCACATCCGCGCCGATGATGTCCACGGACTGGCTGAGCTGACCCGCGAAAGCCAGGTGGAACTCAACCTGGAAGGCAACCCGTTCGCGCCGCCGCGCGAGGGTTATCCGGGATTCCTGGCCCTGTGCGAACAGGCGCGTCCGGCCCAGGCGACCCTGGTTCCCGACAGCGACGGCCAGATCACGTCCGACCACGGTTTCGATTTCGATCGTGACGGCGAACGCCTGCGGCCGCTCGTCGCCGCGCTGAAATCCTACGGCTGCCGCGTGAGCGTGTTCGTCGACGCCGGCTGTCCTTCCCTGGAAAAGGCGGCCGCCATCGGCGCCGACCGCATCGAGATCTATACCGGACCGTTCGCCGAGGCGATGGCGGCCGGCGACGCGGACGCGGAACTGGCGCGTTGCATGCAGACTGCCCGCCAGGCCCGTTCGCTTGGCATGGGCGTCAATGCCGGCCACGATCTGAGCCAGGCCAACCTGCAGGAATTCCTGGAAGCCGTACCCGGCGTCCTCGAAGTCTCCATCGGCCACGCCCTGATCGGCGAGGCGCTGTACGCGGGCCTGCACCGCACGGTGCAGAACTACCTGGCCATCCTCGAATCGGTGCGCGCGGCGCAGGCGAACCACTGAAGTTCGCCTGGCCGTTTCACGCGATTCGACCGCGAATCAGCGCTCCCCGCGCCAGGACACCTGCTCGATTCCGCTGGCGCGGACCTCGGCCAGGGCGGTGACCACCTGCTGGTAGTCCGCGTCGGGGGAGGCGCTCAGGGTCAGCACCGTCTTCGGGTCGCTGCGCAGCGCATCATCCAGGCGCCCGCGCAGATCCCGCGCCGGGAGCGGACGATCGTCCAGCCGCAAGGTGCCGTCGGCGGCGACATCCAGACTGAGGATGCTGGGTTTGTCGGGCGAGGGCGTATCCCTGCCCTGTGGCAGGGACAGGTCCAGTGGCCGCGAGAGCAGCGGAGCCGTCACCATGAAGATGATCAGCAGGACCAGCATGACATCGACCAACGGGGTGACATTCATCTCCGCCAGGGCGGAGGGACGTGCGGTTGCGGAGAAAGCCATGGCGTACTCCTTTCGCGTCGGGTCGACTCCACGCTACGCCTGCCTGGTGCCTCCTGGCAAGAGGGTGGAAAAGCGCCGTAGGAGCGACGTCAGTCGCGACCGGGAAGCTTGGTTGGTTGTGGAGCCAACCCCATGCGGGCGAAAGAACGCCGTGAGCAGATGCCGGATTCCGGTCGCGACTGACGTCGCTCCTACAACGACTAGCTTCGGCGGAGAACGGCCAAAAAAACGCCGCCCGAAGGCGGCGTTCAACAGGTTTGCGTCTATGCGTATTACTGCACGAAACCGATTTTTTGCATCTGAGCGTTCTTGGCCGCGGCCAGTACTTTCGCCATCACGTCGTACTGGGCTTCGGGATCCGCGTCGATGCGCAGTTCCGGCTGGTTGGTCGGATCACGCTGGATCTCCTGCTCCATGCGCTGCTGCAGATCGCGCACGTTGACAGGCGAGTTGTTCCAGTAAACCGAGCCACCCGCATCGATACGCAGATCGATCGGCGGCGGCGGTTCCTTCAACTGCGGCGGCGGGTTGATCACGCGCTGCGGCAGGGCCACGTCGATCGGGTAAGTCATGATCGGCGCGGTCACGATGAAGATGATCAGGAGCACCAGCATCACGTCCACGAGGGGCGTGACGTTGATGTCGGCCATGGGGCCCTTGCTTCCACCACTACTGAATGCCATGGCTTACTGACCCTTCTCTTTGGTAGCGACGTAGCCGATATCCAGCATGCCCTGGCCCTGCGCGATCTTCGTCACCTCGGTGATCGTGCGCATCTTGGTGGTGCGATCACCACGCAGATTGAGCTTGGGCTGCGGCTGCAGCTGCGCTGCCGTGGACAGACGCGACTCCAGGATTTCCTTGCCGATCTTCTCGTCGTTCCAATACAGCGAACCATCTTCCTTCACCGAGATGGTGATGGGCGGAACCTTCGGAGCCTCGGGTTCGTCCTTCTGCACGAGGGTGGCCTCGGGCAGTTCGATCTTCACCTTATGCGACATCAGCGGCGCGGTGATGATGAAGATGATCAGCAGCACCAACATCACGTCCACGAGGGGCGTGACGTTGATCTCGGCCATCGGGCCACTGCTATTACCACTACTGAAAGCCATTTTCGGGCTCCGTCAATGCTAGTCGATGTGCGTGGGACTGCTGTTGCCTGGGGCTTAGCGGACGCGCGAGCCGGTGGCGAAGAAGTCGTGCAGATCGTGGGCGAACGTATCGAACTTGGAGATGGTCGAGCTGTTCGTCTTGCTGAAGAAGTTGTAGGCGAACACGGCCGGGATGGCGACGAACAGACCGATGGCGGTCATGATCAGCGCTTCACCCACCGGGCCGGCAACGGCGTCGATCGAAGCCTGGCCGGTGGCGCCGATGCGGATCAGGGCGCCGTAGATGCCCCACACCGTACCCAGCAGACCCACGAACGGGGCGGTCGCGCCGACGGTGGCCAGCAGGGTCATGCCGCTCTGGAGCTTGGCGCTCTCGCGGGTGACGGCCTGGCGCAGGGCGCGGTCGACGAACTCGGAACGGCTCAGGGCTTCACCCAGACCGGCGCTGGAACCTTCGGCGCGCTGGTGGTGGGCGGCGGCCTGGGCGGCGTCCAGGGCGATCTTGGAGAACGGCTCGTTCTTCGGCTGCTCTTCCATCAGGCGGATGGCGTCCTGCGCGTTCGGGGTTTCCCAGAAGGTGCTGACGACGCGGTCGGCCTGGCCCTTCAGGCGCACGCTCTTGAGCGAGTTGATGACGGTCCAGTACCAGGACATGGCCGACATCGCGACCAGGATGAGCAGCACTGCCCAGGAGACGGCGTACTCGCCGGGCTTTTGCACCATTTCGGTGATCAGGTGCTCGAAGCCCATGTTGGTGAGGGCACTCGCGGCGTTGTTGCCCCCGGCTGCGGCGGCGATGATGGTTTCCTGCAGCATGACGCTTACCTTTATTTAAGAGTGTTGATTGAGGGTGTTGCGGGTGACGAAACGGATGGAGTAACTCGCGAGGGGCGGCCGATCAGCCGCCCATCTTGAAGTCGACCGGGACGCGGACGCGGCCGGCGGCCTTCTGGCCGTTGACGACGGACGGATTGAAGCGCCACTTGCGGGCGGCTTCCATCGCGGCGCGGTCCAGGTCGCGGTTGCGGCTGGACTTCTCGACGGAAACGTTGGTGACGTTGCCACTGGCGTCCACGTCGATGATCAGGATGACCGTGCCTTCGATGCCGGCGCGGGCGGCCGACGGCGGGTAGCGCGGCGGGTTCATGTTCTTGGACGAGATGTCCACGCTGGCGCCGATGTCGGCGACCGGGGCCGGCGGCGCCGGGGGAGCCGGCGGCTGGTAGACGTCGGTCGGACGGGGCTCGGCCACTTCGACCGGCGGCGCTTCCGGCGGCGGAGGCAGCGGAGTCTGCTTCGGCGGCGCCAGGTTCTTGACCGGCGGCGGAGGCGTGTCCTGCTTCGGCGGCGGCGGCGGCGGCGGCGGCGGGGGAGGCGGTGCGTCAACGATCACCACGGAGGTACGTTGCGTTTCTTCCTTTTCCGCCGGCGGAGCCACCGCCGGAATGAGGAGCAGCAGCAGCGCGGCCGCGTGCAACGCGATCACGAAGGCAATGCCGATGATCCGGGGCCAGTTGAGGCTCTTGTCCTCTTCCTCTTCCCGATACCTATTGATGACCAGTTGTTCAGCCATGCGCCAATGAACTCAAGGTTGGTGCGGGACGCCGCAACGTCCGCGTCGTATTGGTTTCCCCCCACCTGACTTTTGGCAGGGGGAACTCTCAGCTTATACCATTCCGTGGTGCCAAAACCATCGTTTTTTCGATGTTTCTGGCCGTCGGTTTATTGGTTTCCCGTTAGGGCAGGGCCAGGATTTTCTTGGCGTCCTCGGGCTTCTTGAGGCCCTTGTCCAATGCGGACTTGGCGGCCTGCTTGGCCTCCGGGATCCGGTTTTCCTGCCACAGCACGCGCGCCAGGTTCAGGTAGGTTTCGCCATTGGGCGACTGCGGCGCGGCCTTCTTCCAGGCCTCGATGGCCTGCGGGATCTGCTCGGAGTAGTAGTAGGACTGGGCCAGCGCCAGCTGGGCCTGGTAGTCGTCCTTCAGGATGCCCTTCTGCAGGCCTTCGTTGATGACCGAGATGACGTCTTTTTCGCGGCCGTCCATGTTCGCGTACATGCTGTACAGCTGACGGTACTCGCGATCATCGGTGAGCTGGCCGGAGGTGCGCAGCTTCTCCAGCACGCCGGCGGCCTGATCGGTCTTGTCGGCCTGCAGGTAGACCGAGGCCAGGTTCATCTGCGCCTTCTTGTCGGTCGGGCTCTTGGCCGCGAGCTGTTCGGCGAGCTTGACGGCGGCATCGTTCTGGCCGGCTTCGGCGTAGCTGGCCATCAGCAGCTGCATCCAATCGTTCTTCGGTTCCGGCGAGCCTTCCACGGCCTGCTTCAGGAACGGGATCGCATCGGCGTAGCGCTCGGCCCGATACAGGATGTTGCCCTTGACGATCAGTTCCTCGGGCTTCTGCGACTTGGTCTCGGCGAAGAACTTGTCCATCGTCGCCAGCGCTTCGTTGAACTGGTCGTCCTGCATCTGCAGCTGGGCCAGGAAGAACATCGTCTGGTAGTGGTTGTTGTTGTCCAGGCCGTTGAACTCCAGGACCTTGTTCGCGTAGTCCTTGGCCAGCTTGGAATCATCCTTGCCGTAGGCGGCCTGCGCGCCGATCTGCGCGGCGACCGACTTGTCGTAGGCATTGGCCTTGTCGCTGGCGATGATCTCGTTGACGAGCGCCATGACCTCGTCTTCGTTGTTTTCCTTGTCGTAGGCCTTGAACAGCTTGTTGAGCTGGTTCTGCATCTTGGCCGACGCCTTTTCCTTCGGCTCCTGGCGGGTCGCTTCGGGATATCTGATCTCGACCTTTTCCTTCTTCTGCCGGCGCAGCGTACCGGCATCGTCACGGTTCATCTGGGCAGTGGCATCGGCGGCAACCCCTGCGCCCAGCAGGCCGATGATGGCGAAGGAAAGCAGGGCGTGTCTGGACTTGCGATGCAGCATGGGGGTCACCTCAAAGCGGACGGCAGAAGTCTATCGGGGGCAGTCGGATCCTTCCGGGGCGGGAAAAGCTATCAGAAACTTCGGTGAAACAGGTAAGGTTTTTGTTGCTGCAGGGCAGCAATACCCTGGCGTTCTCAGCCGCAGCGGGGGATGTTTCCGGCCTTGCGGGCGGCTTCGTAGGTGGGGACCAGCGCCGGGGCATCACGCTGGAGTTCGCGGATGCGGTTGGTCGGATCCGGGTGGGTGGAGAGCCATTGCGGCGGCCGGCCGCCACCCGCGGCCATCATGTTTTCCCACAGATTGACCGCCTGGCGCGGGTCGAACCCGGCCTGGGCCATCAAGCGCTGGCCGACCACGTCCGCCTCGCTTTCCTGGGTGCGTGAATTGGGCAGCAGGATCAGGCCCTGCGCCCCCAGGCTGCCGAACTGGCTGACCGCATCCATGCCGGTCTGGCCGTACTTGGCGCCAGCCAGCGCACCGAGGATGCTCAGGCCCGTCTGGGTGCCCATCTGGCGGGTGATGCGTTCCTCGTGGTGGCGACTGATGACATGGCCGATTTCATGACCCAGCACCGCGGCGAGCTGATCCTGGTTCCTGGCGACCGTGAAGATGCCGGTGTTCACCCCGACCTTGCCACCCGGCAGGGCGAAGGCATTGGGTTCCTTGTCGACGAATACCGCGGTTTCCCACGCGACCGAACGTTGCGCGGGCGGCAACTGGCGCACCAGCGCGTTGACCACGCAGGTGACATAGGCGTTCTGCTTCGCGTCGCGGTTGGCGGGCTCCTTGGCCTTGGTCTCGGCGAAGGCCTGGGCGCCCAGCTGATCCAGCTGCTGCTGCGATATGCCACCCACCACCTGGGTGCGGCCGGTGGGCGAGGTGGTGGTGGCACAGGCCACCAGCAGGGCCGCGATGGCGGCGGCGAGCAACCAGGGTTTCATGACGGTGCACTCCAGTGCGGAACCACGTTTAGTGTCGGCAAGGCCGTCTTAACATTCCGTCAACCGGGCGCGGCGGTCAGCTACCAGCCAACTGCATCGCCCCCAGGGCCAGGGCGTTGTTCAGCGCATGGGCGGCGATCGGTGCCCAAAGCGTGCCGGTGCGCCGATACAGCCAGGCGAAGGCCACGCCCATGCCGGCATAAACGAACAGCAGCAAGGTCGTGGCCGCGGCACCGTTGCCGTTGAGTCCCGGCGCCTCGTGCGCGAGCGCGAACGCGCAGCCGCTGAGGATCATGCCCAGCACCGGATACCCCGCCTGCCACATGCCGCCGAACAGCACGCGCCGGAACAGCAACTCCTCGTACAACGGCGCCAGCAGCACCGCGAACGCCATCATGAAATAGGGATGGTGGTGGGAGAGGTCCTGGATCGGCGCCAGATTGCTGGGGTTCGGCGGCACTCCCATGCGTTCGCCCAGCCAGCTCGCCAGGCTGCTGGACAGGAATGTCAGCACCGCCACGCCGACCACCGCGATCCACGTGCCTGTCCGGCGTACCGCCCAACGCGAATAGCGGCGTTCCTGCGCACTGGCGGGACGCCGCCAGAAGTACAGCAGCAAGGCGGCGCTGCCCATCGAGAACAGCGCGATCAGGATCTGCGCGACCGCGTCGGGCCTTTCGAGCGCGGCCGTGATTTCGGCCTGCCCGGCACCCGCGGCGGCCAGCTGGATGGTGCGCGCGACGCCCCACAGAACACCGGCGCCCAGCATCAGCACGACGATGATGACCAGCGCCAGCGCGGTGTCGGCGCAGAAGCCGGCCAGGGCCGTACGCAACGGCCGCAGTGGCGGTGGCGACGACAGCCCTGTTTCCGGCGTGTCCTGCATCGGGTCAGACGTCGAGGTTGGCGACCTTCAGGGCGTTGGCCTCGATGAAGTCGCGACGCGGTTCCACCACGTCACCCATCAACGTGCTGAAGATCTGGTCGGCAGCCACCGCGTCCTCGATGCGCACCTGCAGCAGGCGACGGGTATCCGGATTGACCGTGGTGTCCCACAACTGCTCGGGGTTCATTTCACCAAGGCCCTTGAAGCGCTGGATGCTGCGGCCCTTCTTCGCTTCCTCCAGCAGCCAGGCCTGCGCCTGGGCGAAACCTTCGATCGCTTGGGTCTTGTTGCCGCGCACGATGGTCGCGCCTTCGCGCACCAGGCCATGCAGCAGATCCGCCGATTCCCGCAGCGCGCGCAGCTCACCGGTTTCGAACACCGACAGCGGCAGCACCTGGGTCAGTTCCTCGCCCATGTGGCGGCGGGTGGACAGCAGCGCGGCCGGACGCTGTTCGTTGGCCGCCTGCAGGTGCAGCGAATAGCGCGGACTGCCCAGGCTGCTGCGGTTGAGCTTGGCTTCCAGCGCATCGAGATCGGCACGCTGGTCCTGGTTGCGTTCGGCGAAAGCGGCATCCAGCGCCGGCGCATCGATCAGCGCTTCGAGCAGCTGCGAATCGAAGCGGTGCGCATTGCGCGCGATCGCTTCGCGCGCGTTGGCGTAGGCGAGCAGCAGCTTCTCCAGTGCTTCGCCGGCGATCGGCGGTTCGCCGTCGGCCGGGACCAGCGAGGCGCCCTCGACCGCGCTGTTGGCGAGGTAGACGTTCAGTGCCGCGTCGTCCTTCAGGTACAGCTCCTGCTTGCCCTGCTTGAGTTTGTACAGCGGCGGCAGGCCGATGTAGACGTGGCCGCGCTCGATCAGCTCCGGCATCTGCCGGTAGAAGAACGTCAGCAGCAGCGTGCGGATGTGGGATCCGTCGACGTCGGCGTCGGTCATGATGATGATGCGGTGGTAGCGCAGCTTGTCCGGGTTGTACTCGTCCTTGCCGATGCCGGTGCCCAGCGCGGTGATCAGCGTGCCCACTTCAGCCGAGGACAGCATGCGGTCGAAGCGCGCGCGTTCCACGTTGAGGATCTTGCCGCGCAGCGGCAGCACCGCCTGGTTCTTGCGGTTGCGGCCCTGCTTGGCGGAGCCGCCTGCCGAGTCACCCTCGACGATGAACAGTTCCGACAGCGCCGGATCCTTCTCCTGGCAGTCGGCCAGCTTGCCGGGCAGGCCGGCGATGTCCAGCGCGCCCTTGCGGCGGGTGAGTTCGCGGGCCTTGCGCGCGGCCTCGCGGGCACGGGCCGCGTCCACCACCTTTTCCGCGATGGCACGGGCCTCGTTGGGGTGTTCCTGCAGGAACTCCTCCAAACGTGCACCGAACGCGGCCTCAACGGCCGGCTTCACGTCGGAACTGACCAGCTTCTCCTTGGTCTGCGAAGAGAAGCTGGGATCCGGCACCTTCACCGACAGCACCGCGATCATGCCTTCGCGCATGTCGTCGCCGGACAGGTTGACCTTGGCCTGCTTGGCGATGCCGTTCTGTTCGATGTAGTTGCTGAGGGTGCGGGTCAGGGCCGCGCGGAAACCCGCGAGGTGGGTACCGCCATCCTTCTGCGGGATATTGTTGGTGAAGCAGAACATCGTTTCCTGGTAGGCGTCGGTCCATTGCAGGGCGACGTCCACGGTGATGCCGTTGGTTTCGCCGGTCACCGAAATGACGTTCGGATGCAGCGGGGTCTTCAGCTGGGCCAGGTGCTCGACGAAGCTGCGGATGCCGCCTTCGTACTGGAACACGTCCTGGCGGCCTTCGCCGCGCTCGTCGATCAGGGTGATCTTCACGCCCGAATTGAGGAACGACAGTTCGCGCAGGCGACGGGCCAGGATGTCGTAATGGAACTCGACGTCGGTGAAGATTTCCGCCGACGGCCAGAACCGGGTCAGGGTGCCGCGCTTGTTCGAGGCTTCCAGCTGCCTCAGCGGATACACCGGCTCGCCGAGGTGGTATTCCTGCTCGTGGTGGAAGCCATCGCGCCAGATATCGAGGGTGAGCTTGTTCGACAGCGCGTTGACCACCGACACGCCGACGCCATGCAGGCCGCCGGAAACCTTGTAGCTGTTGTCGTCGAACTTACCGCCGGCGTGCAGCACGGTCATGATGACTTCGGCCGCCGAGACGCCTTCTTCCTTGTGGATGTCGACCGGAATGCCGCGGCCGTTGTCGGACACCGACACCGAGCCGTCCTCGTGGATCTTCACGATCACGTCGTCGGCATGGCCGGCCAGGGCTTCGTCGATCGAGTTGTCGACGACCTCGAACACCATGTGGTGCAGACCGGTACCGTCGTGCACGTCGCCGATGTACATGCCGGGTCGCTTGCGGACCGCTTCCAGGCCCCGGAGGACAGTGATTTTGCTGGAGTCGTAATTGCCGTTCGGTGCAGGAATCGTTTCGTCGGTCATTCGCTTCGTGGTCGGCTGCATAGCCGCTGGTGCCGGACCGGGGAACGCCGGGCAGGCACGCAGCTATAGGGATACGAAGCGAAATTATAGCATCCCGGGCACACCCGGCCCCGTCGTGCGGCGGCGTCAGACAGCGGACAGCTGTCCGTGTTCCACGTGGAACCGGGCAGGGACGACGCCCATTTCATGCAATGCCGACGGGAATTCGGTGCCGGTGATGAAGACCTGGGCACCACTCCCGAGCAGACGCTCCAGCACGCGTCGTTGATGCCCGCGATCCAGCTCGGAAGCCAGGTCGTCGAGGGCAATCACCGGCCACTCGCCGCGCCGGGCGGCATAGTCCTCGGCCTGGGTGAGCAGGCAGGCCAGCGCCGTGAGCTTGGCTTGGCCGCGCGAAAGCGCTTCCCTGGCAGGGCAGGCGGCGTAGTCCACCCGCCAATCCGCGCGATGGGGCCCCACCGAGGTATGGCCCGCTGCCCGGTCCCGATCCCGGGCCAGCAGCAGGGCATCGGCCAGGGACAGTTCATGACGGCGCCAGCCGGGCTGGAACTCCAGGGTCGCCCGACCCAACCCGGGAACCAATTCAGCTGCCATCCGGCTCAGCCGTGGCTGCAACTGCTCCAGGTATCCGAGCCGCCGCTGGGTCAGCGGCTCTCCCGCTTCGGCCAGCTCATGGTCCCAGGCATCCAGCTGGGCGCCACCGATTCCAGACTTCAGCAACGCATTGCGCTGCTTCAGGGCCCGGGCATAGCGGCGCCATAGTCCCAGGAAGTCCTGTTCCACGTGGAACAAGCCCCAATCGACGAAGCGCCGGCGGGGTTCCCCGCCTCCGGTGACCAGTGCATGGCTGCCAGGTTCAAAGCTCACCACGGCCAATGCCGCGCAAAGTTCACCCAGCTGACCCACCGTCTCGCCGTCCAGCCGGCCAGTCCAGGCCTGTCCGCTGTGACGCAGGCCGGCGCGGCGTGGCCGGACGGCCGTGGCTTCCTCCCACTCCACGAAAATCTCGACCGCTTCGCTTCCCGTCCGCACCAGCCCGTCCCGGACCCGGCCGCGAAAGCTCCGGCCATAGGCCATCACGTGCAGCGCCTCCAGCAGGCTGGTCTTGCCCGCACCGTTGTCCCCGGTCACCAGGTTCAGCCCCGGACCCGGCTGCAGGCTGGCCTGCTCGAATCGACGCAGCCCTGCCACCATCAATCGGGTCACATGCACAAGAGCACCGCTCCGGACGGCGGAGGGCTGGAAAGAGGGGCCAAAAGCGGGAAAGCCGCCGGTGTCGACGGGTAGGCGGGGAAGGGCATGCAGGGATCTTACCGGGTTCCGGAGCGCCCGATTCCGGGCCGCAAATGCGCGACGGACGGTGACCACATCAGGGCCATACATGCGCGTTCCGGTTGAATCCACCTCGGCAGGGCTTGCCCACGCAGAAACGGTGCCCACTGGGCGCCTGCATGACCACCCATTCGGCCTGCCGGCTGACCAGGACCGCCCCCAACTGTTCCAGCCGACGGATTTCCAGCGGGATCGAATCCGTCTCCAGGTCCAGATGGACGCGGGGGGCATGGCGGACCTGCTGGAGAATGACTCGCACGTCGTCTGCCGGCGTCCGCAGCCGGATGAAACGGCCTTCCCAATCCCCCGGCAGAGCCAGGCCGAGCGTGGCACTCCAGAACTCCGCCGCAGCTGGGAGATCGTCTGTCCGGCAATCGATGACGAGATTGCCAAGCCTGCTCCGGTGCATGGTGGCCTCCGCTGGACTCGGGAATCGACACCGTAGCGCCTTGGCCCCCCAGGGAATGTCGACGGGACTCCCCAACGAAAACGCCCGGCATCAAGCCGGGCGCTGTTCGTGTTCCACGTGAAACCAGATGTCAGAGGCGCAGCGGCATGACCACGTGGCGGGACTTCTCGCTGCTGGCCTCACGCACCAGGGCGGAGGAATTGGCATCACGCAGCTGGATGACGACCTGCTCGTCGCGCAGGGCGCTGAGCGCATCCAGCAGGTAGTTCACGTTGAAGCCGATGGCCAGTCCATCCACCTTGGTGTCGGCCTCGATTTCTTCCTGGGCTTCTTCCTGTTCCGGGTTGTGCGCGCTGATCTTCAGTTGGCCGGGCGAAACTTCCACCCGCACGCCGCGGTACTTTTCGTTGGACAGGATCGCCGCGCGTTGCAGCGCCGCGCGCAGGACTTCGCGATCCAGCAGAACCTCGCGATCCGCGCCAATCGGAATCACCGCCGCATAGTCCGGGAAACGGCCGTCGATCAGCTTGGAGGTGAAGGTGACATCGTCGCGCTTGACCCGGATGTGGCTGCGGCCGACTTCCAGTTCCAGCGCCCGATCACCGCCTTCCAGCAGGCGCTGCAGTTCGGTCACGCCCTTGCGCGGCACGATGATCTGCCGCTTGGACAGCGGCGAGCCTTCCAGCTGCGCTTCGCACAGGGCCAGGCGATGGCCGTCGGTGGCCACGCAGCGCAGGGTGCGGTCGGCCAGGTCGAACAACAGACCGTTGAGGTAATAGCGCACATCCTGCTGGGCCATCGCGAACGCGGTGCGCTCAATCAGTTCCTTCAGGGTGGCCTCGGGTACGTCCACTCGCTCGGTCGCCTCGACTTCGTCCACCGACGGGAAGTCGTTGGCGGGCAGGGTGGCGAGGGTGAAGCGGCTGCGTCCGGCCTGCACCGTCACCTTGTCGGCCGACTGGCTGACCGTGACCTTGCTGCCGTCGGGCAGGGCGCGGACGATTTCGAACAGCTTGCGCGCGGGGATCGTGGTTTCGCCGTCCTGCGCGTCCTCGACCGCGCTGCGCGCAATCATTTCCACTTCCAGATCGGTGCCGGTCAGCGACAGCTGTCCGTTCTGCACCTGCACCAGGAAGTTCGCCAGGACCGGCAGGGTCTGCCGCCGTTCGACCACATTGACCACCTGGGCCAACGGCTTGAGGAATGCTTCGCGCTGAAGGCTGAAACGCATGTCGGTGGGTGCCCCTTGTGCCTTGTGCTTCTAAAAAGAAGGAAAGATCTTAAAAACTGGTGGTGATGGTTTCGCCGATTTCAGTGGGGAACCATCACAAACATTTGAATCACAACGATTTTCCGACAGATCCAACCCCGTGGACAAGCCCCTCGGGAAGGGCACTGAAACCTGTGGATAAATTCTGGCGGAAATTCCAGCCACAGTTTGTCCACAAGGGAGCAGGCCGCTTACTCACTGAGTTTACGGATCAACTTATCCCAATCCTCGCGGAGTTTGCCATCGGTCTCCATCAGGCTCCGGATCTGGCGACAGGCATGCAGCACGGTGGTGTGGTCGCGGCCGGCGAACGCGTCGCCGATTTCCGGCAGGCTGTGCTCGGTGAGTTCCTTGGCCAGCGCCATCGCGACCTGTCGCGGCCGTGCCAGCGAGCGGGTGCGGCGCTTGGACAGCAGATCCTTGATCTGCAGGCCGTAATAGTCGGCGACCGTTTTCTGGATGTTGGGAATGCTGATCGCCTGCTGCTGTGCGCGCAGCAGATCGCGCAGGGTTTCCTGGGCGAACTCGGGCGTGATCGCGCGCCCGGTGAAGTTGGCGCGCGCGGCCAGGGTGTTGAGCGCGCCTTCCAGATCGCGCACGTTGCTGCGCATCTTCTTGGCCAACAGGAACGCGACCTCGTCGGGAATCTCGGCGCCGCGATCGCGTGCCTTGGCCAGCACGATCGCCGCGCGGGTCTCGAAATCCGGCGGTTCGATTGCCACCGACAGGCCCCAGGCCAGGCGCGATTTCAGCCGCGGCTCGAGCCCTTCGACCTCGCGCGGATAACGATCGCAGGTCAGGATGATCTGCTGGCGGCTGTCGAACAGCGCGTTGAAGGTGTGGAAGAACTCTTCCTGGGTGCGGTCCTTGCCGGCGAAGAACTGGATGTCGTCAATCAGCAGCGCGTCGACCTGCTGGAAGCGGCGCTTGAACTGATCCATCGATTTCTCGATCAGCGCCTTGGTCATCGCGCTGAAGAACTGTTCCGAACGCAGGTAGAGCACCCGCGCGTTCGGGTTCTGCCGACGCATCTCGTTGCCGGCGGCGAACATCAGGTGGGTCTTGCCCAGACCGGTGCCGCCGTACAGCAGCAACGGGTTGTGGGCGCGGTCACCCGGCTTCTGCGCCGCCTGCCAAGCCGCGGCGCGGCCCAACTGGTTGCTGCGGCCCTCGACGAAGTTGTCGAAGGTGTAGTGGGTATCCAGGTTGCCGGCATAGGGCTCGGCCGAGGCCGCCGACGGCATCCCCTGCCCGTGGGCGGCCGGCCTGGCCGGTTCCGGCGCGCGGGCGCGCGAGCCGATCTCCAGCGAAACCTCGGCGTGGCCGGCGAAATAGTCCAGCAGCTCCCGGATCCGGTCCAGGTAACGCTCGCGCACCTGTTCCACGATGAAGGCGTTCGGCGCGTACAGGACCACCGCATCGCTGCGCTGTTCGGCCTGCAGCGGCTTCAACCAGGTGTGTACATCCTCTGCCGGAAATTCGGCTTCCAGGCGTTCAAGGCAGCGGGGCCAGGCATCCATCGCGTGAAACAACTCGTTCTTGATAAGGTGTGGAAAACACGGCGTCCGCGCCACGCGATTGCGCGGACGGGAGCCTGTAAAGAAGGGGTCGGCCAGACTACCACCGCCATCCGGCCGCGCCAATGGTTCCTGTGCATAAGATGTGGATGAATGGACCGGCGGCGATCCCTTCCGGCGCGGGGCCTTGCGCGGCCCATTTCGATCTTCTTCGCCGGTGTTGACCGTAACCGGCGGATACCTATAGAATTTCCGGTTCTTTCCATCCGCAAACCCGCACGAGGGCCCCATGGCCACCAAGCGCACTTACCAACCCAGCAATCTCAAGCGCAAGCGCGACCACGGTTTCCGTGCCCGCATGAAGACCGCCGACGGCCGCAAGATCCTGTCGCGTCGCCGCGCCAAGGGCCGCAAGCGCCTGACCGCCTGATGGCTTTGCCGCAATTCGCGGCCGAGACATCAATCATGCGATGCCCTTGCCAGGAGCCCGCACTGAACGGTGCGGGCTTCTTGCTGTCATGAGCGCAGCATTTCCACGCCACGCCCGCGTTCGCACGGGCGCGGAGTATGCGCGCGTGTTCGAGCGGTCGCGCCGTACTTCGGATCCGTTGCTGAGCCTGCATTGGCTGGCCGGCGAGCAGCCGGCCCGGCTGGGCATGGCTGTTTCCCGCAAGGTCGATCGCCGCGCGGTCGGCCGCAACCGGATCAAGCGCCAGTTGCGCGAACAGTTCCGCAGCCTGCGTTCGCAGCTGCCCGGCGGCGACTATGTCGTGGTGGCGCGGCCGCCGGCCGCTGCCGCCAGCAATGCGCAGTTGCGCGCGACCTTCCTCCGCGTGCTGGCCCGCGCCGGCGCATTGCCGCCGCCTTCCACGGTAGGCACAATGCCGGCGGCCTTGAATTCCCCCTCTTCTCCCTCCACGACACCGGAACCCGACGCCGGTTGAGATTGCCTGTCCGATGAACCAGACCCGTGTTTTCCTGATTTTCGCCTGGCTGATGGTGGCGATCCTGTTGTGGATGGAGTGGGGCAAGTTCAATGCGCCCGCCGTCGCCGCGCCCACCGTGGCGGCCACCGCCGCCACGCAGTCCGGCAGCACCGTGCCCGCCTCGGCGCCTACCGCGCAGCCCGGCAGTACGGTCCCGCAGGCGCCCGCCGCGGTCGAGGCCCCGGCCCCCGTTGCTTCCGCGCCGTCGGGCGGCCAGCGCGTGACCATCAGCAGCGACGTGCTGAAGCTGACCCTGGACGGCGGCAGCGTGCTGGAAGCCGAACTGCTGCACTACCCGCAGGACAAGCGCCCCGGCAGCCCGGCGGTGAAGCTGTTCAACCAGGATCCGGCGCACTACTACGTCGCCGAGAGCGGCTGGGTGCCCGCCGGTGGAACGCGCGCCGCACCGAATCACGAAAAGGGTTTCGTGCCGGAAGCCGGCACCGCCTTCGCGCTGGCGGCGGGTGGCAATGAAATTTCCGCGCCCTTCATCTGGCGCGGTCCGGACGGCGTGACCATCCGCCGCGTCTACACGCTCAAGCGCGGCGAATACGCGCTGGCCGTGCGCGATGAAGTGGTCAACGGCGGCAGCACGCCGTGGCAGGGTGCGATCTATCGCCAGCTGACCCGGACCCCGCCGCTGGTCAAGCGCGGCATGACCAATCCGGAGTCCTTCAGTTTCAACGGCGCCACCTGGTATGACGGCAGCTACCAGCGGCGCAAGTTCGACGAGGACTACGTGGCCGATGGCCGCGTCGACTGGCGCGGCACCGGCGGCTGGATCGCGATGCTCCAGCACCACTTCTTCACCGCCTGGATTCCGCAGGCAGCCGATCACACCACCATCTCGCTGGACGAGCCCAAGTACGCCACCGGCCCGCGTCCGCTGATCCGCGACATGGCCGATCCGTTGAACGTCGCGCCAGGTCAGACCGTGGCCACCAGCGCGCGCCTGTGGGTCGGTCCGAAGCTGGTCAACAAGATCAAGGCCGAGAACGTGCCGGGCCTGCACCGCGCGGTCGACTACAGCCAGTTCCAGATCTTCGATCTGATTGGCCAGGGCCTGTTCTGGATCCTGGCGCACTTGCATGCGCTGCTGGGCAACTGGGGCTGGTCGATCATCGGCCTGGTGGTGCTGGTGAAGCTGGCGCTGTATCCGCTGTCGGCGGCGCAGTACAAGAGCTTCGCCAAGATGCGCAAGTTCCAGCCGCGCATCCAGCAGCTGAAGGAACGCTACGGCGACGACAAGCAGAAGTTCCAGGTCGCCATGATGGAGCTGTACAAGAAGGAGAAGATCAACCCGATGGGTGGTTGCCTGCCGATCCTCGTGCAGATGCCAATCTTCCTGTCGCTGTACTGGGTGCTGGTGGAATCGGTGGAACTGCGCCAGGCGCCGTGGTTCGCCTGGATCCAGGACCTGACCGCGCAAGATCCGTACTTCATCCTGCCGATCCTCAACATGCTGGTGATGTGGCTGACCCAGAAGCTGACGCCGGCGCCGGGCATGGATCCGATGCAGCAGAAGATGATGCAGTTCATGCCGTTGGTGTTCGGCGTCATGATGGCCTTCTTCCCGTCCGGCTTGGTCCTGTACTGGGTCACCAACGGCGCGCTGGGCCTGTTGCAGCAGTGGTGGATGACCAAGCGGCACGGCGAACCGGCCACCGCGACGGCCACCGCCAAGAAGTAAGCCGCGCCATTCCGAGAAAAACCCGCCGCAAGGCGGGTTTTTCTTTGCCGGGGTAACATGCGCGGCCATCCCTTCCGCTGTTTTCCCGGACCTGCCGCGATGCCATTCCGTCGTTCTCTTTCCCTGTCGTTCGTGTTGGTCGCCGGTTTCGCGCTGGCGGCTTGCGGCAAGGGTGGCGTCGATGCGGGAGTCGGAAAAAAGGACGCGTCGCCGGCGGCTTCGGCAGGCGTGGCCGGCGCGATCGATACCCGCGCGATCGACGCCGAACTGAAGGCGCAGCTGGAGAACCATCGGCGGATCATCGTCCTGCTCGACAACGAGGATTCCCTGCCGGCGGCCGCGCGGACCAGCGCCGGCGCGATCGGCCAGAGCCTGTTTCACGACAACCTGGAACGTGCCGAACGCCTGCAGGTGCTGTTCGCCGCGTTGCTGGCCCGGTCCGAACCCGAACGCTTCGCCGCCATTGGCGGGCGACTGGACTACATCGAATCGGCGCCGGATCTGCATGACGCCGACCGGCTGGCGTTCCGCGAAATCCTGCGCGATCTGCAGGCACTGGTCGGCAAGGATTCCTCGCTGCCGGCGATCAAGCTGCACCAGCGCATCGGCGAGGACCTGGAGGCGCTGGAGGAGGTCGAGCGCAACTACAATCGCGAGATCACCCGCATCTTCAGCCGCTTCGACGCCACCCGGGCGATCGAACTCAAGCGCGAGAAGTGGGACGACTATGTCGCCAGCCTGCGCAAGCGCTACGACCGCGATGCGCTGCTGCGCGAATACGGGGTGATCGCGCCCTATCCAATGTCGATGGCCGATGGTGATCGCGAGGTGTTCGGCCGCGACCTGCCGGCGAAGACGGTAGTGCTGAGTTTCGACGACGGCCCGCATCGCGCCTACACCGAGGACATCGTCGCGATCCTCAAGCGCTACGACGTGCCGGCCACGTTCTTCCAGGTCGGCCGCAACCTGGGCAAACTCGACGACAAGGGGCAGGCGGCGCTCGGGCCTTTGGCCGGGGTCACCCGCGATTTGATCGCACAGGGCTACACGGTCGGCAACCACAGCCTGACCCACGCGCAGCTGTCCAGGCAGACCGGTGACGCGCTGCGCAGCCAGATCCTCGATACCGATACGCTGCTGCGCGACATCGATGCGCGGCGCGCGCCGCTGTTCCGCTTCCCCTACGGGGCACGCAATGCCGAGGGCATGCGTATCCTAGGCGAGGCGAAACTGCGGTCGGTGATGTGGAACATCGATTCACTGGACTGGGCCGATCCGGTGCCCGAATCGATCGTCCAGCGCGTGCTGGACCAGGTGCAGAAGGAACAGCGCGGCATCGTGTTGTTCCATGACATCCATGAGCGCACGGTCAAGGCGTTGCCGCAGATCCTGGATCGCCTGTCCGCCGAGGGCTACCAGTTCGCCGCCTGGAACGGGCGCGACTTCAGCGTCGCCCGCACCGCCCGCCGCCAGGAGGCCACGGTCACCACCGGCTACGCGCGTTCCTGGGCGATCGTCATCGGCATCGACGACTATGCGCGCTGGCCGAAGCTCCGCTATGCCGGCAACGATGCCCAGGCCATCGCCGACACGCTGACCGGACAATTCGGGTTTCCGTCCTCGCAGGTCATCGTGCTCAAGGACAAGGAAGCCACCCGCAACAACATCCTCGCCGCCTTCCACGACCGGCTCGGCCACGGCGGGCTCGGCAAGAACGATCGGGTGTTCGTGTTCTTCGCCGGCCACGGCGCCACCCGCCGGCTGGCCTCGGGACGCGAGCTGGGCTACATCATTCCGGTCGATTCGGATCCGGCGCAGTTCGCCAACGATGCCATCGCCATGACCGACATCCAGAACATCGCCGAAAGCCTGGAAGCCAAGCACGTGATGTTCGTGATGGACGCTTGCTACAGCGGCTTGGGCCTGACCCGTGGCGGCAACGGGACCCAGGCCTATCTGCGCGAGAACGCGCGCCGGATCGCGCGGCAGATGCTGACGGCCGGCGGCGCCGACCAGCAGGTTGCCGACAGCGGGCCCAATGGCCATTCGGTGTTCACCTGGGTGCTGTTGCAGGCACTGTCGGGCAAGGGTGATCTCAATGGCGACGGCCTGATCACCGGCACCGAGCTGGCGGCCTATGTGGCGCCGGCGGTATCGGGCATTTCGCCGCAGACGCCGGCATTCGGCTCGCTGCCGGGATCGCAGGGCGGCGAGTTCGTGTTCGAAGTACCGGCCGGCGACGAATTCCTCACCGCCGGCACGCAGCAGCTGTCGAGCGAGGCCATCGCGCTCAACGGCAAGGTCGAGGCGTCCACGCCCGGGGCGGGAACGGGCCAGGTGACGATCCGGGATCTGCAGGGCGATGCGCGCCAGGTCGCGCTGCCGGTCGCCACCGGCCGCGTGTCCGATCGCCAGCAGGCGCAGCGTGCCAATGATCGTGGCCTGCAGCTGTACAAGGAAAAGCGCTACGCCGAGGCCGAGGAAGCCTTTGCCGAAGCGCTGAAGCTGCGTCCCGATTTCGCACTCGCGGCCAACAACCTGGGTTTCGTCTACTACCGCCAGGGCAAGTACGCGCAGGCGGCGCGCTGGCTGGAGAACACGGTCCGCATCGATCCCTCGCGCGCGGTCGCCTATCTCAATCTCGGTGACGCTTACCGTCATCTGGATGACGTCGCCAAAGCGGACAAGGCCTACCGCACCTATCTCGAGCTCCAGCCCACCGGCGCGTCGGCCGATGCCGTGCGCGATCTGCTCAGGCAACGGCAATGAACACGATGGCGCCGCAGGACACCATCGCCGCCGTCGCCACCGCGCCCGGCGCGGGCGGCGTGGGTATCGTCCGCCTGTCCGGCCCGCGCGCGCTGGCCATCGCGGCGGCGATGTGCGGACGCGCGCTGCATGCGCGACGCGCCCACCACGTGCATTTCGACGATGGCGAAGGCGGCATTCTGGACGATGGCATCGCACTGGCATTTCCCGGCCCGGCCAGTTTCACCGGCGAGGACGTGGCCGAACTGCAGGCGCACGGCAGTCTGGTGGTGCTGCAGGCGCTGGTCGATCGCGCCTGCGCGCTCGGCGCGCGACGTGCCCGTCCCGGCGAGTTCAGCGAACGCGCCTTCCACAACGGCAAACTGGATCTGGCCCAGGCCGAGGCGGTGGCCGATCTGATCGCGGCGTCCGACACCCGCGCCGCGCGCGCCGCGCGGCGTTCGCTGGACGGCGTGTTCTCTCGCCGGGTGGATGCCATCGCCGCGAGCCTGCTGCGGCTGCGCGTGCATGTCGAGGCGGCGATCGATTTCGCCGACGAGTCGATCGAAACGCTTGGTGGCGGCGAGGTCCGGGCGGGATTGCAACAGGCGCAGGTCGAACTGCGGCAACTGCTCGTCGACGCCGAACGCGGACGCAAGCTGCGCGACGGCCTGCACACGGTGATCGTCGGGCCGCCCAACGCCGGCAAGAGCTCGCTGCTGAACGCGCTGGCCGGCAGCGATCGCGCCATCGTCACCGATGTCGCCGGCACCACCCGCGACACCCTGCACGAGACGATCCGCCTGGACGGACTGGAATTGCATCTGGTCGACACCGCAGGCCTGCGCGAGGGCGGCGACGCGATCGAACGTGAAGGCATGCGACGCGCCCGTGCGGAACTGCAGCGCGCCGACCTGGCCCTGATCGTGGTCGATGCCCGCGACGTGCAGGCCGGCGCGGCGGCGGTGGCCGACGTGATCGCCGACGTGCCGCGCAGGCTGTGGATCCACAACAAGGTCGATTTGCTGCCGACGGTACTGATGGATCCGGGCGCGGAGGCCGTGGCGGTGTCGGCCGCCACCGGCCAGGGTCTGCCGGCCCTGCATGCGCGCCTGCGGGAACTGGCTGGCCAGGGAGCGGGCGAGGGCAGCGAAGGAGAGTTCTCCGCCCGGGCCCGCCACGTCGATGCCCTGCGTCGCGCATCCGGGCACGCTGAACAGGCAAATAGTGAACTGAATCACGAAATGCTGGAGCTGGCCGCCGAGGAACTGCGGTTGGCGCACGACGCGCTGGGGGAGATCACCGGCAAGATTTCCGCCGACGAGATGCTGGGGTACATCTTCTCGACCTTCTGCATCGGCAAATAAGGTGACAAGATTGACAGACGGGGCGTGATCCCGTGTGCTGGGCACGCGGGATCCATTGATTCACTTTCGTGTTTCCGGGGGAAACAACCGATGCTGTCGAAGACGCACTACGCCAAGTCGCGCTTGGCGATACCGCTATTGCTGGTACTGACCATCGCCGCATGCTCCAAGGACGAACCGGCCACGGCCCCTGCCGCCGGCCAGGCCGCCGCCGCGGGACAGGCCGCGCCACCGCCGCCGGCGGTCTCGGCGGAAGTCCAGGCCATGAACGTGGACCAGCTCCGCGACGCCGCCACCAACGCGTTGCGCGAGAACCGCATCTACGCGCCGGGCGGCAACAACGCGATGGAGTACTACCTGGCCCTGCGCGACAAGCAGCCCAACGATCCGGGCGTGACCAGCGCGTTGACCGATCTGATGCCCTACACCCTGATCGCCGCCGAGCAGAGCATCGCGCGCGAGGAGTTCACCGAGGCGCAGCGCCTGTCGGCGATCATCGAGAAGGCCGATCCCAAGGCGCCTGCGCTGCCGCGATTGAAGCAGAGCATCGCCGCGGCACAGGAAGCCGTCGCCCAGCGCGCGCAGGACAGCGAGGCCAAGACCAAGGCCGCGGAAGAGGCGCGCCTGAAGGAGCAGCAGCGACTGGCGCAGCAGGCCGAACAGCAGCGCGCGACCGAAGCGGCCGCCGCGCAGCAGTTGGCCCAGCAGCAGGAAGCCGCCCGCCAGGAAGCCGAACGCCAGGCCACGGCGCGGCGCGAGGCCGAGCAGCGTGAAGCGGCCGCCCGCGCAGCGGCGCAGACACCGTCCACACCCGCGGCGGCGCCGGCCAGTACCGCAGCGGCTTCCAGCGGCAGCAACACGCTGCGTCCGATCAGCACGCCGGCGCCACGCTATCCTCCCGAAGCCCTGCGGGCCGGAACCGCCGGCGAAGTGCTGGTGGAGTTCACCGTCGGCACCGATGGCTCGGTCACCTCCGCGCGCGTGGTGCGCGCCACCCCGGCGCGGGTGTTCGATCGCGAAGCGGTCAACGCGGCCAAGCGCTGGAAGTTCCAGCCGGTCAGCGAGCCGGTCACCACCCGCCGCACCATCGGCTTCAATCCGGGCAGCTGAGCCGGAGTACCAGGCAAAAAAAGGGGGGCGGAATTTCCGCCCCCTTTTTCATTCCGGCATCGCGGGCCTGTCAGCCCGAGATCGCCAGCCGCTCCTGGTGGTAGCGGCGCACCGCGGCGAACCACAGCAGGGCTGCCAGACCGAACGCGCTGGCCAGGTAGATGCCCCAGATCTGCGGGGTGATGGCCTCGTTGCGGATGACCTTGAGGATCAGCTGGTTCTGCGCCAGGAACGGCACCGCGAACTGCCACAGCTGGCTCTTCACCGGGCTGGCCATCAGCGCGAAGGTCGGCACCATCGGCAACAGGAGCAACCAGGTCATGTGGCTCTGCGCCTCCTTCATGCTCTTGGCGCTGGCGGCCAGCCAGGTCAGCAGCGACGTGCCGATGAACAGCATCGGCAGCAGCACCAGCAGCATCTGCGCCATTGCCGGGAACGACACGTTCAACTGGCGGCCGACGCCGGAGGAAATCTGCGCGCTGAAACGGAACGCCAGCAAGGTCAGCACCAGCGTGCCCATGCCGATCGCGCAGGCCGCTGCGATCTTGCCGCTGACCACCGCACCGCGCGAGGCCGGCGTGGCCAGCAACGGCTCCAGTGACTGGCGTTCGCGTTCGCCGGCGGTGGCGTCCAGGATCAGGTAGGCGCCGCCGATGAACGAGGTCAGGATCAGCAGATACGGGAGCAGCACCGACAGCAGCACGCCGCGCTTGGCTTCCGGCGTGGCCAGATCCTGCGCGCCGATGTTCACCGGCTTGGCGACCGAGGCATCCAGCCCGCGCGCCATCAGCCGCAACGCACCCGCCTGCTGGCTGTAGATCGCCAGCGTGGTCTCCAGCCGCCGGCTGGGAATCTCGGCGTCGCGGCGGGTGCTGTCCTTGATGATTTCCACCAGAGCCGGCTTGCCGGCGCGCCAATCCTTCGCGTAGTCGGGACTGAT
>NZ_VFID01000011.1:0-240000 GCF_006542425.1 Pseudoxanthomonas sp. z9
TGCTGTCCTTGATGATTTCCACCAGCGCCGGCTTGCCGGCGCGCCAATCCTTCGCGTAGTCGGGACTGATGCGAAGGGCGACATCGATGTCCTGGTTGCGGATCGCCGCGGCCAGATCCTTTGGCGGTTCCACTGCCTTCAGGCCGTAGCTGGCCAGGAAGGCGACCAGGTTGGGTGCGTTCTCCCTGCCGACCACGGGAATGTCGAGTTCCTTGTCAATCTGGGTGCGGGCGCGCTTCTCGGCCAGCGAACCCATGCCCAGCATCAGCGCCGGGTACAGCAGCGGGCCGAGGAACAGGGCCAGGGCCAGCGTGCGGCGATCGCGCGACAGGTCCTTGAGTTCCTTGCGCATCACGGTGATGACGGTACCGAACAGGCTCATGCGTGCAGTCCCTCCTCGGACCCGATCACTTTGACGAAGGCGTCTTCCAGGTTGTCCTCGCCGACCTGCTGGCGCAGCTCGTCGGCGGTGCCGGCGGCGACCACGCGCCCCTTGGCGATGACCACGATGCGATCACACAGCGCGGCGACCTCCTGCATGATGTGGCTGGAGAAGATCACGCAGCGACCCTCTTCGCGCAGCTGGCGCAGGAAGCCGCGCATGGCGCGCGTGGTCATCACGTCCAGGCCGTTGGTCGGTTCATCGAGGATGACGTTCTTCGGGTCGTGCACCAGCGCCCGCGCAATCGCGGTCTTGGTGCGCTGGCCCTGCGAGAATCCTTCGGTCTGTCGATCCAGGATGTCATCCATGTCCAGCGCCTGCGACAGCTTGCGGGTGCGTTCGGCGATGACCTCGCGCGACAGGCCGTGCAGTTCGCCGAAATAGGCGATGTTCTCGCGCGCGGTCAGGCGCTTGTAGACGCCGCGCGCATCCGGCAGCACGCCCAGCGCGCGGCGCACCGCGACCGGGTCGCGGGCGGCGTCGATGCCATCGACCAGCACGCTGCCGCGATCCGGCGACATCAGCGTGTACAGCATGCGCATGGTGGTGGTCTTGCCGGCGCCGTTGGGGCCGAGCAGGCCGGTGATCTCGCCGTCGCGCGCCTGGAAGCTGACCGCGTCCACCGCGTTGACAAGGCCGGTCTTGGTCTTGAAGCTCTTGTGCAGATCCTGTGCCACGATCATCGAATGTCTCCTGGAATCGCTGCTGCGGATGGGAAGGGGATGCGAAGGTCCATCACGGCTCCCATCCGTTGAAGCTGGTGAAGGCGGGCGTGCCGTCGATCGCGTCCAGGCACTTGGCGTCCAGCGCCTTGGCATCCGTCGATTCGATGAACTGGCTGACCAGCTTGGGCATGCAGCCCTGGCCGATCACGTTGTGGCCCTGGCCGCGCAGGACCAGGTGGCGGCCGTTGGACAGCCCCTTGAGCACGGCTTCGCCGTAGCTGGGCGGGGTGACCGGATCCTGCTCACCGGACATCAGCAGCGCCGGCACCTTCGACACCAGCGGCTGGTTGAAGCCGGCCGGGCGTTCGCCCTTCGGCCACACCGCGCAGGGACTGAAGAAAAGCCGCGCCAGATCGTCGCCCATCACCGTATTGGCGTCGGCCGGATCCGGCTGGTAGCGGTCCGCATCCTCGGCGCAGATCACCGACAGCTGCATGCCGCGCGCCATCTGGCCGGACACCTGTCCGTCCATGAACTTGGCCAGCGACATCAGCGGTCCATAGCGACCCTGGTCGGCTTCGTCCAGCACCAGCGGCAGCAGCGACGTGGTGGCCGGCATGTAGGAGAACGCATGGGTCAGGCCGGTGACCGTCGAGGCGGACAGCTTGTCCTGTTTCTCCTGCCCGCTGGAGGGATCCCGATAGGTCACCTCCACCGGCGCCGTGGACAGGCGCTGCTTGAGCGCCAGCAGGCGGGTGCGCAGGTCGGTCGGATAACGCGCGCGGCAGGCGGCATCGGCGGCGCAGGCCTTGGATTGCAGCGCCAGCGCCTCGTCGAACCGGCGGGCGAACTCGCCGCCGACCACCAGTGTGTTCGGCGCCACGCCGTCCAATACGATCGCGCGGGTGTGCTGCGGATAGGTGCCGGCGTACTGCTGGGCGACGCGGGTGCCGTAGGACACGCCGATCAGGTTGATCTGCGCGGCGCCGATCGCGGCGCGCACGGCGTCCAGGTCGCGGATGGCCTCGGTGGTGGTGTAGAAGCGCAAATCGGCGTGCTTGGACAGCGCGTCCACGCACTTGCGCGAGACGGCCTGCAAGGCGGCCTCATCCAGCGAATCCATGTCGGCGACCGACGGCCCGTCCTCGGGGCCATCGCATGCCAGCGGATTGGAGCGGCCGGTGCCGCGCTGGTCCACCAGCACCACGTGGCGCTGTTTTCGGACCTCGCGCAACGCCGCGTCGACTAGGACGGCGTGTTCGGTCGCGGCCTGGCCGGGGCCGCCGGCCAGGAAGAACACCGGATCCTCGAGGGCCGCGCCCTCGTCGGTGGCCGGCAGCCAGGCGAGGTTGAGGGCGATCTTGCGGCCCTGCGGCGCTTGGCGGTTCTCCGGTACCTCGAAGGTCGCGCATTGCGCTTCCACGTTCCCGCCGGTCCCGGCCTCGGCCAGGGTGCAGGGTTGGAAGGTGACGCGGCCGTAGTGGCGGCCGGTGGCCGTCTTGTCCGGCGCGGGGGCGTTGCTGCAGGCGGTGAGCGCGAGCAGGCCGGCGCAGGCCAGCAGGGTGTTGCGGTGGTGTCGCATGGGCGTTCGTCCTGGTTGCGATGCGTTTCAGGATGCCATGACGACGCCAACCGACGGATGTGACCAAAGTGCGGTGGCTTTTTTTCCGACCGCGCTACTGGGGCCGGGAACGGCGTCCCGCCAATCCCGCCGGGACGTCGCATCCATCGGTATCCGCGGGCGGAGCTGGATGCAGGCTACTTGCTGCTGACGTATTTTTCCCGCCGGATCTGCGGAATCGGCAGGCCGGCGGCCTTCAGCGCCTCGAAACAGGCATCGACCATGTCCGGATTGCCGCACAGGTAGGCGATGTCGGTGTCCGCGTTCGGGACGAACTCGGCCAGGTGCTGCTGCACGTAGCCCTGGCGGACATCCGGGTGCGGATGTTCCGGCAGCGCGCGCGAGAAGCAGGGCACGAAACGGAACTGCGGATGCTGGTCGGCGAAGGCGCGGAAATCCTCGCCGTACAGCAGTTCGGCCGGCGTGCGCGCGCCGAACAGCAGCACCACCTCGATGTCGCGGCCGGCGATCTGCTCGGCCAGCTGCGGCAGCATCGCCCGGTAGGGCGTGACGCCGGTGCCGGTGGCAATCAGCAGGTAGCGGCGGTTGCGGTCGTTGGGCATCAGGCAGAACCGGCCGTAGGGACCGCTGGCGTCGACGTGGCCACCCTCGGGCAGACCTTCGAACAGGGCCGTGGCCGCGCCGCCGGGCACGTAGCTGACCGCGATCTCCACCGCCTCGCCCGGTCCCAGCCGGTGATCGTGGATGGTCGCCAGCGAATAGCTGCGCTTGGCCGGCGTCCCGTCGGCGTAGCTGAAATGCACCTGGATGAACTGGCCCGGGATGAAGTCCAGGGGCTGGCCGTCGTCACGGACGAAGACATAGTGGCCGACGCTGGGGGCCAGCATGCGGCGCCCGACGAGCTTCAACGGAAAATGGACGATGGCCAAGGTGCTGGGTGATGGAACGGTGTGGTGCCGGGACCGGCCCGGCGGGGTGCCTATAATAAGCGTTCGTGTCCCCCCGGGCGCCCGTGCTGGCGCCGCAAGGTCCCCTACGTGTCCCAACCCGTGGTTCCCGCGAACGCGCCCGCGCTCGCCATTTCCGATCTCCGCAAGGTCTACGACAACGGCGTGCAGGCGCTCAAGGGCATCTCGCTGCAGGTCGCGCCCGGCGATTTCTTCGCCCTGCTCGGCCCCAATGGCGCCGGCAAGTCGACCCTGATCGGCATCGTCAGCTCGCTGGTGAACAAGAGCGGCGGCGAAGTCGAGGTGTTCGGCGTCAACCTGTCGCGCCACCGTGACGACGCCCTGCGCCTGATCGGCCTGGTGCCGCAGGAATTGAACTTCAACATGTTCGAGAAGCCGATCGACATCCTGGTCAACTACGCCGGTTTCTACGGGGTGCCGCGCGCCGAGGCGCTGGTGCTGGCCGAAGAGGAGCTCAAGCGCGCCCAGCTGTGGGACAAGGCGCAGATGATGAGCCGCACGCTGTCCGGCGGCATGAAGCGGCGGCTGATGATCGCCCGCGCGATGATGACCCGGCCCAAGCTGCTGATCCTCGACGAGCCCACCGCCGGCGTGGACATCGAGATCCGCCGCGGCATGTGGAAGACCCTGAAGGACATCAACGCCGCCGGCACCACCATCATCCTGACCACCCATTACCTGGAAGAGGCCGAAAGCCTCTGCCGCAACCTGGCCATCATCGACCACGGCACCATCGTCGAGCAGGGCCCGATGCGCGAGCTGCTGGCCAAGCTGGACGTGGAGGGCTTCCTGCTGGACATCGACGGCGAGCTGCCGGCGCAGCTGCCAGTCATCGAAGGTGCGACGCTGGTGGCGACCGATCCGCACACGCTGGACCTGGACATGCCGCGGGCGATGGATCTCAACCGCATCTTCGCCGCGCTCAACGAAGCCGGCATCCGGGTGCGCTCGATGCGCACCAAGAGCAACCGGCTGGAGGAACTGTTCGTGCGCATGACCGGCAATGGCAAGGAGCAGGCGGCATGAGCAATCCCAACCTGATCGCCTTCGGCACCATCGTCCGCCGCGAGGTCGCGCGGATCCTGCGCATCTGGGGCCAGACCCTGGTGCCGCCGGCCATCACTATGACCCTGTACTTCCTGATCTTCGGCGGCCTGATCGGCTCGCAGATCCGGGACATGGGCGGCTACAGCTACATGGAGTTCATCGTGCCGGGCCTGGTGATGATGAGCGTCATCCAGAACAGCTACGGCAACATCTCCTCCAGCTTCTTCGGCGCCAAGTTCGGACGCCACATCGAGGAGTTGCTGGTCAGCCCGATGCCGAACTGGGTGATCCTGTGGGGCTACGTGGCCGGCGCGGTGCTGCGCGGCCTGATGGTCGGCATCATCGTGCTGATCATCGCCACGTTCTTCACCCCCGTGCGCATGCCGCATCCGCTGGTCACCCTGAGCACGGTCCTGCTGGGCGCGACGATTTTCTCGCTGGCCGGCTTCATCAATGCGGTCTATGCCAAGAAATTCGACGACGTGGCGATCGTGCCGACCTTCATCCTGACCCCGCTGACCTACCTGGGCGGCGTGTTCTATTCGGTGAAGTTGCTGCCGTCCTGGGCCGAGGCGCTGACCCATGCCAACCCGATCTTCTACATGGTCAACGCGTTCCGCTACGGCCTGCTGGGTAGCAGCGACGTGCCGCTGTGGGTGGCCTACGCGCTGATGCTGGGGTTCGTGCTGGCGCTCAGTTCGCTGGCGCTGTGGTTGCTCAAGCGCGGCGTCGGCCTGCGCAGTTGAATGTGCGCCGGCCCCGGCCGGCGCGATGCAGGGAGTGGAGCGGATGCGAATCCTGATCCTGGGCGCCGGTGGCACCGGCGGTTACTTCGGCGGACGCCTGGCGCAGTCCGGCGCCGACGTCACCTTCCTGGTCCGCGCGCCGCGCGCGGCGGATCTGGCGCGCGAGGGCCTGCGCATCCGCAGTCCGCTCGGCGACGCCGAGCTGCCGGTGGCGACGGTGACCGCCGAAGCCCTGCCGGCACTGATCGCGTCGCGTCCCTTCGATCTGGTCCTGCTCAGCTGCAAGGCCTACGACCTGGACAGCGCGATCGAGGCGATCGCGCCCGCGGTCGAGGCCGGTGCCGACGTGCTGCCGGTGCTCAACGGTCTGCTGCACTACGCGCGACTGGATAAGCGGTTCGGCCGCGATCACGTGATCGGCGGCCTGTGCTTCATCAGCGCGACCAAGGGACCGCAGGGCGAAATCCTGCATCTGGGCAGACCCGCGTCGATCACGTTCGGTGAGCGCGATGGCATCGCGCCGCGCGCGCGCCTGTCGGCCTTCGCCGAGGCCTGCGCGAACGCCGGCGTCGATCGCCTGCTGTCGCCGGACATCGCCCGCGAGCAGTGGATCAAGTACAGCTTCCTCACCGCACTGGCCGCCGGCACCTGCCTGATGCGCGCGCCGATCGGACGGATCGTGGCGGGCGAGGGTGGCGAAGCGTTCATGACCGCGCTGTACGCCGAATGCACCGCGGTGGCGGCGGCATCCGGACAACCGATCCCGCAGGCTGCGCAGGACACCGCGCTGGTGACGCTGCGGCAATCGGGGTCGGACATCAAGGCCTCGATGCTGCGCGACCTGGAAGGTGGCCAGCGCGTGGAGGGCCTGCAGATCGTCGGCGACATGGTGCATCGCGCGCAGGGCTTCGGACTGCCGGCACCCCTGCTGTCCACTGCCTGGTGTCATCTGCAGGCCTACGAGGCGTCGCTGCCGGCGCGCTGATCGCGCGGAGCGGAGAATCGGCGCCATTCGGAATGCTCCGATGGCCGCCGGCGATCGCCGTTCGTACGGTGGGGACACCGCCATGAATCCTTCCGGAGTCCTTCAACCGATGCATCCTCGCCATCTGCGACGCCTTTTGCCGCTGTCCGCGAGCCTGCTGCTGTTGACTGGCTGTTTCCCGCATAGGCAGCAGATCGTCCCGGCAATCGACGGGATGCTGGTGCGAGGGCAGGTTCCCGTTGCGGGTGCGCGGATCCACGTGTTGCCGAGCATGTTCAAGGCCGGCTGTGGACCTTCCCGGCATACGGCGGTCACCGACGCGACGGGCCGGTTCACGATCCGCGGCGCCAGCGAGATTGGGGTGATGTTGCCGATGGGCGACCGCATCAACACGTGGGGCGTCTGCATCGAGCACGACGGACGCTGGGTCGAAGGATTCAAGGAAAGCGACATCGGATGGCCGCCCCGGCGCATCGACATGGACTGCGATCTGGCGCGGGTGCGGGACGTTTGCGAATGGAAGGCGCGGGATCGCTAGAGAAGAATCGCCTCCGCGTTCACCGGCACCGGTAACGGCGCGCTTCGCGCCGGCATTGCGCCGGCAGGCCATGCTTGTCCCAGTAGGCGGCGATGCCGCTGCGATGCAGGTAGCCCTGGAAAGTCGGATCCTCGCGTAGATATCCCAGATCGCGGGTCCACAGCAGCAGATCCCAGGACGAGTAGGAGCGCCTTCGCACCTGATCCAATCCGTCGATCACGGCGGCCGTGTCGCGTTGCGGGTCCAGCACGCTGAGGAAGTTCATCAACCCGGTGCGCTGTTCGAACGCCTTCATCGCCACGCGCGTCTGCGGCCAGGCGGAAGGATCCACCACGGCCCGGCTGGCCAGCAGGTAGGACTGGCGAAGCAGCGGGCCATACTGCCGGCTGCCGGTATCCTCGGGTCCGCCGATGCCGGCGGCGATCACCGGCAGGGCCGCATGGTCGCCGCGCCATACCGCGTTGAACCAGCGGCCATAGCGTCCGAAGCGGCCGGCGCGCTGCAACTCGACCAGGGCCTCGCCGTGCCGGCCCTGGGTGTCGAGGATGCGGCCATGGCCGAAATGCCAGCCCTGGTTGAGGGGATCCCGGCGGGCGCCGCGCCGCATCACCTGTTCGGCCTGATCCAGGTAGCCCAGTGACGCCAGCGCCATGGCGTACTGGAATTGCGCGCGCATCTCGCTGGGTGCCAGATCGGTGACGTGGCGGTACAGCGCGAGGCAGCGTTCCCATTGGTTGCCGCGACAGGCGGCGCTGGCCTGCACCAGGTAGGGCTCGGGCAAGGCCGGATCCAGACGCTGCGCCAATGCGGCGTGGTGCGCGGCATCCTGGCGAAGCTCGACGGCCAGTTCCGGCCGCAGGTAGGCGCGCCCGTCCAGCGCGGCGGCGAGGACGGCGTGCGAAGGCGCGTGCTGCGGTTGTTCGGCGACCAGTTGGCGCAGGCGCGTTTCGGCCAGTTCGACCCGCTCGGGCGGCACCGGCGGCGGCGCATGCAGCAGGGCCTGCGCCGCCAGGTAGCGACGGTAGAAATCCGCGTCGCCGCCGCGTGTCGTCGCGGCCGGACGTGCCAGCCCCAGGTTGAGCGCTAGCGCGCCGGCGACGGCCTGGGCGATGTCGCGTTCCAGCGCCAGCACGTCGGCCACGTCGCGATCATAGTCCTGGGTCCACAAGGTGCGCCCACTCGCCGCGTCCACCAGCCGCAGATGCACCCGCAGGCGCTCCCCGGCCTGGCGGGCACTGCCTTCGAGCGCATGGCTGACCCCCAGCTGCCGCACCAGCCGCGACAGGTCGGCGCCGTCGGCCGTGGCCAGGCGGGTCGAATCGCGTGCGATCACCCGCAGCCCCGGAATGCGCGAAAGCGTGCTGATCAGTTCCTCGCTGAGGCCGAAGGCGATATCGCGATCCCCTTCGCCCACCGCGGTCAGCGGCATCACGATCAGGGTGCGCGGATCGGCCCGGGCCGATGCCGGCGCCGTGTCGTCAGCACGCGGGACGAATACCGCGGCGGCCAGCAACAGCAGGCCCAGCAAGGAGGCGATGGCCCCAACCAGCGCACGCGGGGTGCGTGGGGGCGTCGCGGGAGCCAAAGCATCGATTGCGGGAGCGGAGACCGTACCGGGCGACGTCGGTTCGTCGTTGAAGCGGTAACCGACGCCATGCAGGGTGTGCAGCCGGCGCGGGTGATGGGCGTCCTCGCCCAGCGCCTGTCGCAGCAGGGTGATCACCCGGTTGAGCACGCCGGGGGTGACGTGGCGGTGGCCCCACACCGCGTCGAGAATCTCGTCGCGGCTGAACGCGCGGCCCGGTTCCGACGCGAGCAGCGCCAGCACGTCGAACGCCTTGGGCTCCAGCGGACGCACTTCGCCGTCGCGCAGCAACTGGCGTCCGGCCAGGTCGATGACCACGCCGTCGAGCACGATGCGGGCGGAAGCGGATGACGGCATGGCGATCGGCGCAGGAAGGTTCCAGCGGAACACGTACATCCTAGGGATACGCGGAAGCGCGGCCGTGCCGGCCTAAGCATTTCCCAAGCTTCCCAAGCCGTCCATCGGGGGTTCCCGCCAGCCTCCTCAAGACCCGGGCGCGGCGGCGGCGTGAGGCTGGCGACCCGGCCATCGAAGGAACAAACCCCATGAACGCCATTCCCGCCACCGTGCTGTCCGCCCTGCTGCTGGCAGCGACCCTGTCACCGTCCGCCCGTGCCGGCGCCGCGACGCCGCCGACCGACCTGCGGCTGGAGTGCGCGCAACCGCGCCTGCCATCCCAGTACGAGACCGGCCGCTGGCTGGGCCAGGCCAACGCCGGCCAGGCCTATGCCTCGCGCCAGCGGCTGATGGCAGAGATCCAGCGCGCCTGCCGGAAGCCCGGCATCCGCACGGTCGTGTTGCAGTTTCCGCGTCCGGCCGATGCGCCGGAGCGTGGGTTGGCCGGACGACCCTAGGTACCTGCTAGGTACCCGGTTCGCGCGACGGCAGGCGGAAGAACGCGCGCGCCGTCGCGGTGGTCGCGGCGGCGGTGGCCTCCACCGATTCGCCGCGATCACGTGCCAGCTCCTCGACGATGTGGGCCAGGTACATCGGCTCGTTGCGGCGGTGCGAAGGCTGTGGCCGCACGGTCCGCGGCAGCAGGTAGGGCGAATCGGTCTCGATCATCAGCCGTCCGGCGGGGATGTGCGGCACCAGTTCGCGCAGGTGCTGGCCGCGCCGCTCGTCGCACAGCCAGCCGGTGATGCCGATGTGCCAGTCCTGGTCCAGGTAGTCGAACAATTCCTCGCGGGTGCCGGTGAAGCAATGCACCACCGCCGCGCCCAGGCGGCCATCGAAATTCTTCATCATCGCCATGAAGTCCGCATGCGCGTCGCGCTGGTGCAGGAACAGCGGCTTGCCGTTCTCCGCCGCGATTTGCAGCTGGCGCTCGAACGCGCGCCGCTGCGCCGGCCGCGGCGAGAAATCGCGGAAGTAGTCCAACCCGCATTCGCCCACCGCCACCACTTCCGGATGCGTATGCAGCGCGCGCATCTCGTCATCGCACTCGTCGGTGTACTCGATCGCGTGATGCGGATGCACGCCGGCGGTGGCGAACAGTTCGCCCGGATGCGCCTGGGCCAGCGCGAGCGCCTGCGGCGAATGCTCGCGGCTGGCGCCGGTCACCACCATCTGCGCCACGCCGTGCGCGCGGGCGCGTTGCATCACCGCGTCCAGATCGTGGCCGAAGCTTTCGTGGGTGAGGTTGGCGCCGATGTCGATCAGGTGCATGGAGCGTGGGAAGTGCGGTGAAGGGCGCGCCATTGTAGTCGGCCCGGCGCGCGGAGCCGGTATCCTAGCGGGCCATGCCGTCGTCCGCGCCTTCACCGGATTTCCCCATCACCCCGCTGCTGCCGCAGATCCGGCGGAGCCTGTCCGCGCACCCGCGGCTGGTGCTGGAAGCGCCGCCCGGCGCGGGCAAGACCACCCAGGTGCCGCTGGCGCTGCTCGACGAGCCGTGGGTGCAAGGGCGCCGGATCCTGATGCTGGAACCGCGCCGGGTGGCCGCGCGCGCGGCCGCCGGCTTCATGGCGAAGCAGCGCGGCGAGGCGGTCGGTGAAACCGTCGGCTACCGCATCCGCTTCGAGAACAAGATCTCCGCGCGCACCCGCGTCGAGGTCGTCACCGAGGGCATCCTGACCCGGATGATCCAGGACGATCCGATGCTCGAATCGGTCGCGGCGATCCTGTTCGACGAATTCCACGAGCGCCACCTGTCGGCCGATCTCGGGTTGGCGCTGGCGCTCGACGTGCAGGCGCAACTGCGCGAGGACCTGCGCATCGTGGCGATGTCGGCGACCCTGGACGGCGAACGCCTGGCGCGTTTCCTGGATGCGCCACGCCTGAGCAGCGAAGGGCGGAGCTATCCGGTCACGGTGGCGCATTTCCCCGCGCGCCGTGACGAACTAACCGAAATGCAGGCGCGCCGCGCGATCGAGCAGGCGCTGGCCTCGCATCCGGGCGATGTACTGGTGTTCCTGCCTGGCCAGCGCGAGATCGCACGGCTTGAATCGCTGCTGGACGGCTTGCCGCGCGATGTCGCGGTGCTGCCGCTGCACGGCGAGCTGCCGGTGGAGCGCCAGGCCGAAGTGCTGCAACCGGATCCGCACGGCCATCGACGGGTGGTGCTGGCGACCAACGTGGCCGAATCCTCGGTGACCCTGCCGGGCGTGCGGGTGGTGATCGATGCCGGGCTCGCGCGCGAGCCGCGCTACGATCCCAACAGCGGTTTCGCGCGACTGGAGGTGGTCGCCATCTCGCAGGCTTCCGCCGATCAGCGTGCCGGTCGTGCCGGTCGCGTCGCCGAAGGCTGGGCCTATCGGCTGTGGCCGCAGTCGCAGCGACTGGAACCGCAGCGCCGCCCGGAAATCGCCCAGGTCGAACTGGCCGCGCTGGCGCTGGAACTGGCCGCGTGGGGAAGCGACCAATTGCGCTTCGTGGATCCGCCGCCGGCCGGCGCGCTTGGCGCCGCGCGCGAATTGCTGCAGCGACTGGGCGCGCTCGGCGACAGCGGCGGCGTCACCGCGCTGGGCCAGCGGATGCTGGCGCTGGGCACGCATCCCAGGCTGGCGGCGATGCTGCTGTCGGCGCCGGCGGGTGCGACCCGCGCATTGGCCTGCGATCTGGCGGCGCTGATTGAAGCGCGGGATCCGCTGCGTGGCGGCGGTGATGCCCTGGCCGCGCGTTGGCGCGCGCTGGCGGCATTCCGCCAGGGCAGGGCGCCGGCGGACGCACATCGTTCCGCGCTCGCCGCCATTGACGCGGCGTCCAAGCAGTGGCGGCGGCGCCTGCGCGAGGACGCGCCACCGCCATCGACCGTCGAGGCGCACCTGCTGGGTGACCGCCTGAGCCATGCCTATCCCGATCGCATCGGCTACCAGCACCCGCAGGACCCGCGCCGCTATGCGCTGGCGAACGGGCGCATGGCGCGCCTGTTCGATGACAGCGCGTTGTTCGGCGAACCCTGGATCGTCGCCAGCGAACTGCGCTACGAGGCCAAGGACGCGCTGATCCAGCGTGCCGCCCCGGTCGATGAAGGCTTCCTGCGCGCGGAGTTTCCGGATCGTTTCGTCACCGAGGACGCGGTGCGCTGGGATGCCGGCAAGCGCGCGTTGGGCGCGCAACGCGAAACCCGCTTCGATCGCATTGTCCTGGAAGCGCGTTCGACCGGCCGCGTCGATCCCGCATTGGCCGCGCAGGCGCTCACCGAGGCGGTGCGCGAACTGGGCATGGATGCGTTGCCATGGAGCGAATCGCTGGGCCAATGGCGCGAACGCGTGCGCTGCCTGCGTGAATGGATGCCCGAGCTCGGCCTGCCGGACGTGTCCGACGAGGCCTTGCTGGCGGATCTGGATCGCTGGCTGCGGCCCGCCTTCGCCGGCAAGAGCCGGCTGGATGCGCTCGACGAATCCGAACTGGCGGAAGCGCTCAAGTCCCCGCTGGACTGGTCGTTGCGCCAGCGCGTCGATGCGCTCGCCCCAACCCGCATCACCGTGCCCTCGGGCATGGAGCGGCGCATCGAGTACGCGCACGGGCAACCGCCGGTGCTGGCGGTGAAACTGCAGGAACTGTTCGGCCTGGCCGAGACGCCGCGTATCGCCGACGGTCGCGTCCCGCTGACCCTGCACCTGCTTTCTCCGGGCGGACGCCCCTTGCAGGTGACCCAGGATCTGCGCGGCTTCTGGGAACGCACCTATCCTGAAGTGAAGAAGGAAATGAAGGGCCGCTACCCCAAGCACCCCTGGCCCGACGACCCCTGGACCGCCCAGGCCACCCACCGCGCCAAGCCGCGCGGGACCTGAGATCAGGTTTCTTCCCTTGTGGGAGCGACGTCAGTCGCGATGGACGCCCGCGGGAAAGCCCCTTCGCGACTGACGTCGCTCCCACGGGGCCACAAGAACGTGGCCGCAGCCGTTCAGCCACCGGTCGGCGCGGGCGTGGTCCGCTAACGGGCCGTGAACATCCCCGGATGGACACTGGATCCCGTCATCTCCCACAGGACTACGACGATGAGCAAGCTCACCATCATCACCGACCGCGCATTGGAGCTGGTCAGCCAGGCCGGCAGCAACCTCAAGCAGGCGATGCCGAAGAACGCCGACAAGCTGCTGCAGACCGGCGTGGTGCTGGGCGCGGCGAAGACCGGCGCCAAGACCGCGGGCAAGTTCATCCGCCGCAACCCGGTGGTGGCCGTCGCCGCGGCCGCCGGCATCGGCCTGCTGGCCTATGCGGCCTACCGCAAGCGCAAGCGCGACGCCTTCGACGCGCCGATCGAAGGCAAGTCGCGTCGCATCGAAGCGCGCAAGGTCAACGGCACCGGCCGCGCTGGACGCCGCACCGCCTCCCGTTCCACGTCGGCCAACCCCTGACATAGAGCGGAGCAAGCTCCGCTGCGCGAGGGGTTTCCTTCCCGATAATCCCCAAGCCGGGCAAGCTCGGCTCTACGTGCGGATTTCCCGCCATTGGCCGGGAGCGAGGTCGCCCAGGGAGACTTCACCCATCGCCACGCGCACCAGCCGCAGGGTTGGCAGGCCGACGGCGGCGGTCATCCGCCGCACCTGTCGGTTGCGGCCTTCGGTGATGCGCACTTCCAGCCAGGCGTCCGGCACGGTCTTGCGGAAGCGCACCGGCGGATCGCGCGGCCACAGGATCGGCGGCGGATCCAGCCGGCGCACCTCCGCCGGCCGGGTCGGTCCATCGCTCAACAGCACCCCGCGCCGCAACGCGTCCAGCTGCGCGTCGTCCGGCGCGCCTTCCACCTGCACCCGGTAGGTCTTGGCCTGCTTGTGGCGCGGATCGGTCAGGCGATGCGCCAGTCCGCCGTCGTCGGTCAGCAGCAGCAAGCCTTCGCTGTCGTGGTCCAGGCGACCCGCCGCGTATACCCGTGGCGGCAGGCCGAATTCCGCAAGCGTCCGCCGGGGCGGATCGCCGCGGTCGGTGAACTGGCACAGCACGTTGAAGGGCTTGTTGAACGCAATCAGCACGGAACAACCGCTTGAATCAGGGCTTCACGAAGCGCAGCGTCATCCGGTCGCTTTCGCCGATGGCCTGGTACTTCGCCGCATCCTTGGCGTCGTGGTTGTTGGTCGGCGGCAGTGTCCACACGCCATTGGGATGATCCTTGGTGTCGCGCGGGTTGGCATTGACCTCGCTCTTGCCGTCCAGGCGGAAACCCGCCGCCTCGGCCATCGCAATCACCTGCGCCTCGCCGACATAGCCGCTGTTGTCGTCCGCCGGCACGTCGCGCTTGGCGCGATGCTCGACCACGCCCAGCACGCCGCCGGACTTGAGCACATCGAAGAAGCCCTTGAACATGCCTTCGGCCTGGCCCGCCGAGCGCCAGTTGTGGACGTTGCGGAAGGTCAGCACCCGATCCGCCGAGCCCGGCGTGCCAAACACCGGCGCCGTCGGCGAATAGGCCGTCACCCGGACCTTGTCGTACTGGGCCGGAGCGCCGGCGAATTTCTTCTCCAGCCCGTCCTTGCTGCGCTGCTGGTAATCGCGGCCACGGCCTTCGGCCACCGCCATCGGATCCACCACCGCCGCCACGTACTGGCCGCGTTCGCGCAGGTATGGCGCCAGGATCTCCGAGTACCAGCCGCCACCGGGCGTGATCTCGATCACCGTCTGGTCCGGCTTGAGCCCGAAGAACGTCAGGGTTTCCAGCGGGTGGCGGGCTTCGTCACGGGCCATGTTCGCCGGCGCGCGCCAGTTGCCCTTGAGCACCGTGTCGATGCCGGAAGCGGCGTCGGCGGCCGTTGCGGCGGCGTCCTGCGCCTGCGCGATCGCGGGCGCGCCCAGGGCCAGCAGCACGGCGAGGCAAATCGAATGCGACTTCATCGGGTGTCCTCCGGGGGAAAAGTGCCGCGAGCCTACCACGCGGTCGCGCTGCGGCATGACTGAATCCACGCCATCGGCGCCGGCGCGCTTATGTGGAATTTACGCAGGATGCCCCCGTCCGGAATGGCCCGTTTACGCCACCGCGGCCTAGGCTGACCGGACTGCGCGCAAGCGCGTCCGGAAGCCAGGCATGAACCTGTTGATCATCGAAGGCCCGCACGCATCGGCCGGTCATGCGCCGATGCTGGCGCCGCAGGCCGTGCGCGGCCTGCAATCGCAGGCGCGGGCCTGCGGCCACACCGCGTTCCATTGCCATTGCCCCAGCGTGGACGCGCTGCTGACCGGACTGCGTGCCGGCACCAGCCTGGACGCGCGCATGCTGTTGCTGGATTCCGGCGACATCGCCGCCAACGATCCCGGCCTGCCGGCGTTGCGCGAAACCCTGGATCACCTGTCGATGCCCTACATCGAGGTGCACGACGACAGCGCGCAGGTGCTGGACACCTATCTGGATCTGCGGCACGCGCCGCTGGCCACGGTCGTGTTCAACCGCGACCGCCCCGCCGGCCATGCGCTGGCGCTGTCCATCGCCCTGCGCCGGCTGGCCATGCCGGCGAGCGGCGACGCCTGATCGCTCTCCAATTCTCCTCCCCCACCGGAGTTCTCCCATGTCGTTACTGCTCATCCGCGGCCCGGAGCGCCGCGCCCACCACAACGAGCCGCCGCCCCCGCTGCCGCCGCAGATCCTGCGCGGGCTGGCCGCGCGCGCGGCCGCCGCCGGCAAGACCCTGACGGTGCGCGTGTGCGCCAACGAAGCCGAGTACCTGCATGCGCTGGACAGCGCGCGACGGGCGCACACCGAACTGCTGCTGCTGGATCCCGGCAGCGCCGCCGGCAGCGCGCGCCTGCACGAGGCGGTGGATCACACCGGGATTCCCTACATCGAAGTGCACGACGACGCCTGCGAGGCGCCCGAACCGCGCCTGCCACCCTCGCCGGCCTGCCTCGCGGTCGCCCAGGGCTATCGCGCGCAGAGCTATACGCTGGCGCTGGAAATGGCGCTGGAGCATCTGGGCTGCGCCGAATGCGAGTCCGAACGCCATGTCGGTACCTGAGCGGGTGGCGGCCGGAAGCGGCTACTTCGCCGATTACGAGATCTACGCGATGGGCGAAGCGATCGCCTGGGGCCAGATCGCCCTGGGCTGCGCGGCCGACGACGCCGGCCGCGATCCCGCGGCGTTGATCCGGCGGCTGCGCCAGGCGGCCGCCGACCAGCATGGCGTGGCTCCGGGCGAGATACGCCTGCGTCAGGTCTGCCGGCTCTAGCCGGCGCCGTCCTCGGTACGCCCGTCAATGAGCAGTTCCACGTCCATCAGGGTCGGCTCGTCGGGATCGGCGCGGATGCGGAAGCCCAGCTGCTCGCACATCGCCAGCATGGTGCGGTTGTCGCGCAGCACCTGGCCTTCCACCGCCGCGAGCCCCAGCCAGCGCGCGTATTCGATCATGATCCGCATCAGGCGCCAGCCGATGCCGTGCCCCTTGAGATCCGAGCGCACCAGGATGCCGTACTCGCCGCGATCGTAGTTGGCGTCGGCGTGCAGGCGAACCGCGCCCAGCATCCGTCCGCTGGCCGGATCCAGCGCCACCAGCGCCATCGAGCGTGCGTAGTCGATCTGGGTCAGGCGGGCGATGAATTCGTGGCTGAAATGACGCACCGACTGGAAGAAGCGCAAGCGCAGGTCCTCATCGGTGACATGGGTGAAGAACTCGCGGAACATCGCGTCGTCCTCCGGCCGCACCGGCCGCACGAACGCGTCGCTGCCGTCGGCCAGGGTGATGGTGCGCTCCCATTCCTTCGGATACGGGAAGATCGCGAAGCGCGGATGGCCGCGGCCCTTGTGCAGCTTGCGGCCCGGCGCCACCGCGATGCGCGCGTCCACCGCGATCACGCCGTCGCGATCGGCCAGCAGCGGATTGATGTCCAGCTGGCGGATTTCCGGGATGTCGGCGGCCAGCTGCGCCAGCTTGACCAGCACCAGCGCGATCGCGCGCTCGTCGGCGGCGGGCACGTCGCGGTAGGCCTTGAGCACGCGCGAGACCCGGGTGCGGCCGATCAGTTCGTGGGCCAGGCGCAGATCCAGCGGCGGCAATGCCAGTGCCTTGTCGTCGATCACGTCCACCGCGGTGCCGCCACGCCCGAACACGATCACAGGACCGAACACCTCGTCGTCGGCGATGCCGGCGATCAGCTCGCGCGCCTTCGGCCGCAGCAGGGTCGGCTGCACCAGCACACCGCCGATGCGCGCGTCCGGACGCGCGGCGCGCGCGCGCTGGAGGATGCCGGCGGCCGCCTCGCGCACCGCGTCGGCGCTGACCAGGTTCAGGCGCACGCCATCGATGTCGGATTTGTGCGGGATGTCCGGCGACAGGATCTTCACCGCCACCGCCAGGCCCTGCGCGAGCAGCGGCGCGGCCACCCGCGCGGCGTCGTCCGGATCGCGCGCGCGTTGCAGCGGTGCGACCGGAATTCCGTAGGCTGCCAGCACGTGCGCGGTCGCCAGCGGATCCAGCCAGTGCTGGCCGTCCTTCAGCGCTTGCTCCACCAACGCGCGCGCGGCGTCGGTGTCGACCACGAAGTCCTCGGGCAGGCTGGGCGGTGTTTCCATCAGCGCCGCCTGCGCCTCGCGATAGCGGACCAGATGCATGAAGCCGCCGACCGCGTCGGACTCGGTCGGGTAGTTGGGAATGCGCGCGGCATCGAGCACTTCGGCGGCGGCCGGATCGTGGCCCAGCCAGACCGCGAACACCGGCTTGTGCGGCCCGTGCGCGGGGCGCGCCCGCAGCAGGCGGGTCATCGCTTCGGCGGTCTCCACCGCCGAGGACAGCACGGTGGGCACGTTGACCGCCAGCAGGGCGTCGTTTTCCGGATCGTCGAGCAGCGCGGCGATGGTGGCGGCGTAGCGTTCGGCGTCGATGTCGGTCAGCAGATCCACCGGATTGCTGCGCGACCAGCCCGCCGGCAGCATCGCGTCGAGACGATCGCGCGTACCGTCGGACAACGCGGCCAGGGTACCGCCCAGCTCGTGCAGGCGATCCACCGAAAGCGCGCCCACGCCGCCCCCGTTGGTCAGAATCGCCAACCGGCGGCCCGGAAACGCGCGCAGGCGTCCCAGGGTCTCGGCGGCGGAAAACAGTTCGTCCAGCGAACGTACCTGCAGCAGGCCGGCCCGCCGGAACGCCGCGTCGTACACCGCGCGTGGATGCGCCAGGTGCTGCACGTGGGTGCTGTCGGCGGTGGCGTGGCCGCCCGCGGTGGAAGGCAGCCCGGATTTCACCACCACCACCGGCTTGGTGCGCGCGGCCGCCCGCGCGGCCGACATGAATTTGCGCGCGTCCTTGATCGCCTCGACGTAGAGCAGGATGGCGCGGGTGCGATGATCGGTGGCGAAGTAGTCGAGCAGATCGGCGAAATCCACGTCCAGCGCGTCGCCCAGCGACACCACCGCCGAGAATCCGACCGAGCGGCCGACGCTCCATTCCACCAGTCCGCCGGAAATCGCGCCCGATTGCGAAATCAGCGCCAGATCGCCCGCGCTCGGCAGGCGCCCGGCGAGGCTGGCATTGAGGCGCACGTGCGGGGCGATCACGCCCAGGCAGTTCGGCCCCAGCACGCGCAGGCCCTTCTCGCGCGCGATCGCTTCCAGTTGCGCCGCCGGCGAGTCCGGACCCGAACCCATCGCCGCGGTGAGCACCGCCACCGCGCCGGCGCCGCACTCGGCGGCTTCGCGGGCGATGCCCGGCACCGTGGCCGGCGGGGTGGCGATCACGACCAGATCCGGCTTCCACGGCAGATCCCGCAGGCGCCGGGCGGTGGTCACGCCGTCGATCGTGGCCGGATGCAGGTTGACCAGTCCGATCGGTCCGCCGAAACCGGCTTCCAGCAGGTTGTTGATGACCGCGCGTCCGACCGAACGCGGCCGCGACCGGCTGCCGACCACCGCCACCGAAGTGGGTCGGAAGATGGATTGCAGGCGGTAGGTGCTCATCGGACTCGGCGGTGAGGTTGACGGGACTGGGCCAGGGCGATCCCGGCGGGTGCGTCAAAGGTAACGCGCCCGCCGTCAGCGGGCCATGATCGGATCGCTGGCGACGATCGTCCTGGTGCGCGATCCTGTGTGACCCGTGGCGTCGCCTAGGCCAGCTTCAACGCATCCGGATAGGGCGGCGTGTCCGGATAGTCGCCGGCGGCCAGCCGTGCCTGCAGATCGCGCCACCAGCCGGCGCGGAACAGATCGCCATGCGCGGCGCGCAATGCGCTCGCCTGCGGCGCGGGCAGGCCGAGGAACTGCGGGAAGCGTTCCGGAAACACGTCGCCAGGACCGACGTAGAACCACGGCCCGTCGGCCATTTCCTCTTCGTAGCAGGTCGGTTGCGGCCAGTCGCGGAAATGGCAGTCGGTGACCAGGCACAGTTCGTCGTAGTCGTAGAACACCGCGCGGCCGTGCCGCGACACGCCGAAATTCTTCAGCAGCATGTCGCCGGGGAAGATGTTGTTGCGCGCCATGTCCTTGATCGCCTGGCCGTAATCGATCGCGGCGGCGAGCGCGGCCTCCGGCTTCTGCTCGCGCAGGTACAGGTTGAGCGGACGCAGCCGCCGCTGCACGTAGCACAGGTGGATGATCAGATCGTCGCCGTCCTCGGTGATGCCGTGCCCGCAGGTGGATAGCAATTCCTCCAGTAGCGCGGGAGCGAAGCGCGCGCGCGGAAAACGCAGGAAGCGGTAGGGTTGGGTATCCAGCAGGCGGCCGACGCGATCCAGGTGGAACACCAGGTTGTAGCGATCCTCCACGTCCTTGCGGCTGACTTCCTTGGGATAGGCGAAGCGGTCGCGGATGATCTTGAACACCAGCGGATAGCTGGGCAGGGTGAATACCGCCATCACCATGCCCGGCGTGCCCTCGGCCTGTACCAGCTGTTCGCCGGCCTGGGTGTCGAAGTGATGGAAGAAGGTTCGGAAGCGCTCGGTCTTGCCCTGCTTGGCCCGGCCCAGCACCGTGTAGATCTCGTCGATCGGCTTGCCTGGCAGCAATGAGCGCAGGAACACCACCGCGTCGCCGACGGTGGACAGGTCCGCATGGAAGTAGCTGCGCGAGGTGCCGAACAGGTGCGCCACGTCGCCGCGCCGGGTCAGCACCGCCTCGGCCTTCAGTTTGCCGCCGTCGTTGACCAGCGCGATCACGCAGGGCGAGAAGCGGTGCTCGCCGAACACCCGGCCAACCAAGTAGGCGCGACGTTCGCGGTAGAACACCGTGTCCAGCAGTTCGATCCCGCGCACAGGGTTCTCGCCCCAGTGCGCCAGATCGTCCTGCAGGCGGATGGCAATCGACGCCGCGCAGCGGGTGCGGTGCGCGTAGGGGATGTCGAAACGGTAATCGCCCAGCACCCGCACGAAGGTATCGGTAGGACGCTGCTCGGAGACCGCGTAGCTGTGCCGGGCGACCGGATGGGTGATCGCGTCGGTCGGTTCGATGTCCATCGCGATGAACTCGATCGACGGATCCACGCCGCGGGTCTTGAAGAAGCGTCGGGTCAGGGTGTTGTAGAAGGTCTTGTACAGCTCGCGGTCGATCAGATCCGCGATCAGCCGGTCATAGCCGTCGCGCACCGCCGACCACAGGGTACGGTCATGCGCGTGATCCAGCAGCGCCGCCTGCAGGCGCAGCGCGCATTCGGCGATGCATTCGTCGTACAGCTCGATGCGCTCGACCGCGTCCGCGCGTGCGCCCGCCCAGTCCATGACCTCGAACCGGTGGCGCGCACGCTGGGTGATCTCGGCGAAGCGCGCGTGGTAGTCGGCGAACGCGTCGTGGATGAGGGTGGCGATGACGGTCGGCTGGATCATGCGTCCACCCGCGCCTGCTCCAGTACCCATTTGCGCACGGTCTGGAAGTCCGGATGGATCAGGCTGCGCTCCGGATAGACCAGGTAGTGGGCGAAGTCGGCCTGCAGGCATTTGCCGGTCAGCGGGACTAGCCGGCCCGCCTTGATCAGCGGTTCGGCGAGGGTGAGCCGCGCCAGCGCCACACCCATGCCCTGCGCGGCGGCCTGGTGCAGGGTCTCGGTATCGTCGAACTGGGCCACGAAGCGGCGCGGCACCTCGCCACCGAATTCCGCGAACCATTCCTTCCAGCGGTCGGAGGGATCGCCCAGCAGCGGCAGGCTGCCGATGCGCGCAAGCGCCGGCTTGCCGTGGCGCTTGAGGAAGGCCGGGCTGGCGACCGGCTGGATCCACTCGTGAAACAGCAGTTCGGCACGGACGCCGGGCCAGCGGCCGCCACCCAGCCGCAGTGCCACGTCCACCGGTTCGCGATCGAAATCCACCACGTGGGTGCTCGATTGCAGGTTCAGGCCGAGCTCCGGATGGGCGGCCAGGAAATCGGGCAGGCGCGGCACCAGCCAGGCGGTGGCCATCGACGGAATCAGGCTCAGGGTGATGACGTGGTCATTGCGCGCCGACATCCGTTGCAGCGCGTGGCCGATCGCGTCCAGCGGCGTGGCCACCGCGTCGAACAGGCGCTGGCCCTCCGGGGTCAGTTCGACCCCGCGCGGTCCGCGTGCGAGCAACTTGTGGCCGACCCGCTCTTCCAGCAGTCGCATCCGGTGGCTGAGCGCGCTCACCGTCAGGTGCATGGCCTCGGCCGCGCGGGTGAGGTTCCTCAGCCGCGCGGCGGTGACGAAGGCGTCGATCTGGTCCAGCGGCAAACGGCTCATGCGGATTGGTCCATGTTGAACCCGGTTCAAGGCTGGCTTGCGGAGGTTTCGCTTTTTCGGCGATCAGGATGAGCCTAACTTGGTTCCTGTTCAAGCCGGACGTCCCGGCGGCAGGAGAATCCCATGCGTACCGAAACGAAACATTCGTGGTGGCGTGAACTGGGCGCCGTCAGCCAGGGCATGCTGTTTCTCGATGGCCACATCGCCAGCACCGAAGCGCTCCGCGCGAGCGACGGCGAGCAGCGCCCGACGCGGCGTCCGGTCCCGCCGGAACGCCACGAGCGCGCCCTGCGGGTGCTGCACGCCCGCCGGCGGCGCGAGATGACCGCGCTGTCGTTGTTCCGGTGAGCGCGCGGCGCCGGCTCGGGAGCGACGCGCTTTACTTCGCCTTGATCGGCCGGAGGTTGTTGCAAGCGAAAGAGGGGACTAAGGGACTTGCCTGTCGCGCGAAGAGCCCATCCCCCGTCGCCTTCGGCGCCCGCCCCCTTTTTCAAAGGGGGCTGACGATCAACCCCGACGCTCGGAAAGCGGCCTTGCCTCCTCCTTTGAAAAAGGGGGGACCGAGGGGGATTTGCCTTTGGCGCGAAGAGCCAATCCCCCACCGCCTTCGGCGCCCGCCCCCATTTTCAAAGGGGCAGACGAGCAACCCCGACGCTCGGAAACCGGCTTTGCCTCCCCCTTTGAAAAAGGGGGACCGAGGGGGATTTGCCTTTGGCGCGGAGTTGCGGGAATCGCCCCCCAAAAAGAAGACGCCCGGCACAAGGCCGGGCGTCCACGACATCAACCGCGGATCAGCACCTCACAGGTGCTTGATGATCTCGTCGGCGAACTCGCTGCACTTCACTTCGGTGGCGCCCTCCATCAGGCGGGCGAAGTCGTAGGTCACGCGCTTGCTGGCGATGGCCTTGTTGACGCCGTCGATGATCTTGTCGGCGGCCTCGGTCCAGCCCATGTAGCGCAGCATCATCTCGCCGGACAGGATCACCGAACCCGGGTTCACCTTGTCCAGATCGGCGTACTTGGGCGCGGTGCCGTGGGTCGCCTCGAACACCGCGTGGCCGGTCACGTAGTTGATGTTGGCGCCCGGCGCGATGCCGATGCCGCCGACCTGCGCGGCCAGCGCGTCGGACAGGTAGTCACCATTGAGGTTGAGCGTGGCGGACACGTCGTACTCGCGCGGACGCAGCAGGATCTGCTGCAGGAACGCATCGGCGATGGCGTCCTTGATGACGATGCCCGCGCCCGGCTTGCCTTCCGGAATCACGTGCCACGGACCGCCGTCCAGCTCCACCGCGCCGAAGTAGTCGCGTGCCACCTGGTAGCCCCAGTCACGGAAGCCACCCTCGGTGAACTTCATGATGTTGCCCTTGTGCACCAGCGTGACCGACTTGCGGCCGTTGTCGATGGCGTACTGGATGGCGCTGTGGACCAGGCGCTCGGTGCCCAGGCGGCTGACCGGCTTGATGCCCAGGCCGACGTCCACGCCCACCTCGCGGTGCGGCGCGCCGATGCCTTCCAGCGCCTGCTGCCACTCGTTGGCCTTTTCCTGGGTGCCGAAGCGGATCTTGCCGAACGCCTGCGGGAATTCCTTGGCCAGGAAGTCCAGCACCTTCTGCGACTCGGCGCTGCCGCCGGCCCATTCGATGCCGGCGTAGATGTCCTCGGTGTTCTCGCGGAAGATCACCATGTCGACGTCGCCCGGCTTCTTGACCGGCGAGGGCACGCCCTCGAACCAGCGCACCGGGCGCAGGCAGACGTACAGGTCCAGCATCTGGCGCAGCGCCACGTTGAGCGAGCGGATGCCGCCGCCGACCGGCGTGGTCAGCGGGCCCTTGATCGAGACCAGATAGTCGCGGCAGGCCTGCACGGTCGAATCCGGCAGCCAGGTGCCGAACTGGTTGTTCGATTTCTCGCCGGCGAACACTTCCAGCCAATGGATCTTCTTGGCGCCGCCGTAGGCTTTTTCCACCGCCGCGTCGAGCACGCGGACGCTGGCGCGCCAGATGTCCGGACCGGTGCCGTCACCCTCGATGAAGGGAATGATCGGGTGGTTGGGGACATTGAGCTTGCCGCCGGAGATGGTGATCTTCTCACCGCCGGGGGGCGGGGTGAGGACAGGTTCTGCCATGGAACTGCTCCCGGTTGAGATGGCACGCGGCGGACCGCGCGCAGGGTGAACAAAAAAGGGTCCCGCAAAGGGCGTGGGGTACGACGGGGTGAAGCGGACCCCCATTGTCGCGGTTTATGCAGCCATGGGCAAAACCCGGATCACCGTGGCCCGGCGTATGGCCCGCGGCATGGCGGGACGTCGCAACAAAAAAAGCGGGCGCGATTCGCATCGCGCCCGAGCTTGCCCACCAGGGTGGGAGAGAGGGTGGGATTACTTGACTTCGATTTCCTGGGTCATGCCGACGGCCTGCCCATCCAAGGTCACGTCGACCTTGTACTTGCCGGCGGGCCAGGGATTGGCATTGGTGAATTCGATGTTCGTGGTGCCGGCATCCTCGGCCTTGATGGCTTGAGTCTTCTGGCCAGCAACCTGCCCGTCCTGGTAGGTCAACTTGGCATCGATATTGGCATTGGCCGGGGCGCTCGCATCGGTCTTCACCGAAACGATGATCTTGTCCTTCGGGGTGAAGGTGGAAACGGCTGCAACCGACTTGTCGGCGGCCGCGGTGTTGCCCACGGTCACACTGGTCGCACTCACCGGAGCGGGAGCGGGTTCGGCCGGAGCGGGCGCCGGAGCCGGAGCGGGTTCCGTCGCCGCCGGCGGTGCGGCGACCGGCTCTTCCTTCTTCTTGCAGGCGGCCAGGGCCACGGTGCCGGCCAGCGCGATCATCAGGGCATAGGAAATGCGGTTCTGCTTCATGGTGTCAGTCCTTGTGTCAGCCGTTGAATGGTCGGTAGGGTGAGCGCGCGGTCAGGCGATGCTGTCCTTGGGAGGCAGCTTGATCACCTGGCCCGGGAAGATCCGATCCGGATCCTCGATAACGTCGCGATTGGCCTCGAAGATGTGCTTCCAGGCATTGGCACTGCCGTAGTGTTCCTTGGCGATCTTGGAGAGCGTGTCGCCCTTCTCGATCGTGTAGCTCTGTTCGCCGACCAGTTCCTCGGTGCTGTCCACCCGTGCGGTGACACCGGAGAAGTCAGCCTTCTCCACGAGTTGCTCGGTGGAATCCACCTTCGCGGTGACGCCCGAAAAATCCGCTTTCTTCTCGTTGCTCATACACAACCGTCCTTCCGTGCAGGATGTTGGGACGAGCTAGCCTTGCATGCGCCCTGTTAAGAAATCATGGCATTGGTGTGAAGGCCGGCGTGGCCTTCAGCCACCGGCTATTGGCGCGGTTCACGTTGCGCCGGAAGCGCGGTTACGCCCGGGGTGGCGCGCCAGGGATTGATGTCCAGCCCCCCGCGGCGGGTATAGCGCGCTTCCACCGACAGCCATTGCGGCGAGCAATGCGTCATCAAATCGCAATGGATGCGTTCGACGCACTGCTCATGGAACTCGGCGTGATCGCGGAACCCGACCAGATAGCGCAGCAGTTCGGCGCGATCGATGCGCGGACCCGCGTAGCGGATGATCACCGTGGCCCAGTCAGGCTGGCCGGTGACCGGACAGTTGGATTTGAGCAGCGCCGACACTAGGGTTTCCTCCACCAGCACGGCGCTGTCGATCAGCAGTCCCTCCGGGCGCGGCGGGCCGTAGTGATCGATCTCCACGTCCAGTTCGTCCAGCGATTCGCCCTCGATCGCTTCGGTCATCGGCGGCAAGCCGAATGCCACCGTCACGTCGGCGCTCGCGCGCGCGGACAGGTCGGTACGGATGCACTCCAGCACCGCGGCATCGCTGTTGAAGCGGGTGGCGTTGAGCGAATTGAGGAACAGCTTGAGCGACTTGGATTCGATCAGGTTCGGCGAATCGCAGGGCACGGTGAAGGTCGCGGTGGCGACCCGCGGCTTGCCGCGCGCGTCCAGCCAGCTCAGCTCATAGGCGTGCCAGCGGTCGTGTCCGGCGAACGGCAGCGTGTCGTCGGCGATGCCGATCTCCGCGCGCGCCTGGCGGCGCGGAATCGGGAACAGCAGGCTGGGATCGTAGTGATCCGGATAGGCGACTTCGCGCCCCAGCAGGGAATCTTCGGGCTTGCTCATGGTGTTAGTTTAGTCCCGCCCGCCTGTACGCCAGGCCGTCTGGGAGAGCGCCATGGGAAGCCTCGGAATGCGTCACGACATCGCGGCCGGGCTGGCCTGCCTGCTGGCGGCCTGCGCGCAGCCGCCGGGCACATCCCCGCCACCGCCTTCCGCCGGGCCCGCGACGGCCACGTCGGCGGGTGACGCCAGCGCCGAAGCGCGGGAACTGGCGGTGGGCGGATTCCTCGATCTCGCGCTGCCGGCCAACGCCAGCACCGGCTATGGCTGGGAACTCATCGAGACCGGCGCGCCGGTCTTGCGCCGGGTCGACCCGCCTCCCGTTGCCGAGGCCGCGCCCGCGTCGCCGCCGATGCCGGGCGCCGGCGGCGTGTCGCGTTGGCGCTTCGTCGCCGAACGCGCGGGCACCGCGCAAGTGCGGCTGGTGTATCGGCGGTCGTGGGAAAAGGACGTGCCGCCGGCGCGCGAGGCGCGCTACCGGGTGACCGTCACGGCGGCCGTGGACGGAGCCGACCGGGACTGAACCCCGCCGGGAAAGGCAGGCCTAGCCGGCAGTGGCCGGGGCAGGTGCCGGTGCACCGTTCAGATAATCCAGGGTGACCTGCAGCAGCGCGCGGAAACCCACGTCCAGCGCGCCCTCATCGAGCAGGAACTGGGGCGAATGGTTGCTCGGCGCGGTTTCGGCGTCGACGCCCACGGCCGTGGACCCGACGAAGAAAAACAGCCCCGGCGCCTGGCGTGCGTACTGGGAGAAATCCTCCGACGCCATTTGCAGCGGCGGTTCGATCACATTGCCCACGCCCGCCACCCGTTGCAGCGACGGCAGCATCCGCGCGGTGAGTTCGGGATTGTTGATGGTCGCCGGGTAGGCATCGTCACGTTCGATATCCAGCACCGCGCGGGCACCGTGTGCCGCGGCGACGTGTTCGGTGACATTGGCGAGATCGGCGAATATGGCGTCGCGCATGCCGTCGTCGAAAGTGCGCAGGGTGCCCAGCGCCTGTACTTCGTCGGGAATGATGTTGTGGCGGATGCCCCCTTTGACGGCACCGAACGAGACCACCGCGGGCAACCGCGAGATGTCGGTGCGACGGCTGACGATGGTCTGCGCGGTTCCGATGACGTCCGCCATCGCCACGATCGGATCGATGCCGCCCCAAGGGCGGGAACCGTGCGTCTGACGCCCGATCACGCGCAGGCTGAAGCGGTTGGAGGCCGCCATCAACGGGCCGCTGCGCACGCCGATGTGGCCCACCGGCAGCGCTGAAGTCACGTGCAGCCCGAACACGGCGTCGGGCTTGAAATCGCGGAAGATGCCCTGCCGCAGCATCATCGCGGCGCCGCCTTCCTCGTTGTCCGGCGGCCCTTCCTCGGCCGGCTGGAACACCAGCAGCACTTCGCCCGGCAGATCCTCGCGCATCGCCACCAGCGCCTCGGCCACGCCCATCAGGATGCTGGTATGCGCATCGTGGCCGCAGGCGTGCATCACGCCCACGGTCTCGCCGCGGTAGGTCGACGTGGCCTTGGAGGCGAACGGCAGGCCGGTTTGTTCGGTCACCGGCAACGCGTCCATGTCCGCGCGCAGGGCCACGCGCGGGCCCGGCTTGCCGCCCTTGATGACCGCGGTGACGCCATGATGAGCCACGCCTGTTCTCGGTTGCAGGCCCAGCTTGCGCAGGTGCGCGGCCACCTGCGCGGCGGTGCGTTCCTCGCGGTTGGAAAGTTCCGGATGCTGGTGGAAGTCGCGTCGCCAGGTCAGCACCTTGTCCTGCAGCTGCTGCGCGGCGGCGGCGACCTCGGGGCGCTGCGCGACATCGGCGGCCGACGCCTGCGCGGGGCACAGCAGGAACGCGGACAGCAGCGGAAGGATGGGCAGGGCGACGCGCATCATCGGACTCCGTATCGGGGACGTCCGATGCTAGCCGTTTCCCGACGCGCCGTGCGCATCGCGACTATCATTGTCAGACGCGTTCCAGTTGGCCCGAGCGGCCCGAGGAGCCGCCGTCGTCCCCTTCCCCAGAAACGCCCATGCCCGAGATCGCCCTGCAGGTCCTGCTGCTGCTGTTCCTTGCTGGCCTGCTGGCCGGATTCATCGATTCCATCGCCGGCGGCGGCGGCATGATCACCATTCCGGCGATGCTGCTGGCCGGCATTCCGCCGTTGCAGACGCTGGGGACCAACAAGCTGCAATCGCTGTTCGGATCCGCGTCGGCCAGCTGGAGCTACGCGCGCCACGGCCACGTCGACCTGCGCATGCAATGGCCGATGGCGCTGATGGCGGCGTTGGGCGCGGTGGGCGGCGCGTTGCTGGCGACGGTGGTGCCGGGCGACTGGCTGAAGGCGGCGCTGCCGTTCCTGCTGATCGCCATCGCGGTGTACTTCGGGCTCAAGCCCAACATCGGCGACGTGGACAAGCATCGCCGCATGGGCGTGACCGCGTTCGGTTTCGGCTTCGTGCCGGTGGTGGGTTTCTATGACGGCGTGTTCGGCCCGGGCACCGGTTCGTTCCTGATGCTGGGCTTCGTCAGCCTGGCCGGCTACGGCATCCTCAAGGCCACCGCGCACACCAAGTTCCTCAACTTCGGCTCCAACGTCGGCGGCTTCGCGGTGTTCCTCGCCACCGGCGCGGTGCTGTGGAAGGTCGGCCTGGCGATGGGCGCCGGGCAGTTCATCGGCGCGCAGTTGGGTTCGCGTTTCGCGATGAAGCAGGGCGCGAAGATCATCAAGCCGCTGCTGGTGACCGTGTCCATCGCGCTGGCGATCCGCCTGCTGGCGGATCCGGCGCATCCGCTGCGCCAGTGGCTGGGCCTGTGACGGAAACCTGCCACCGCGCGCCCGGCGATGGCCGGACGCGTGGCGGGATCCGCCGATCCTCAGCGACTGCTCCTCAGCGGCTGACCATCGCCATGCCGGCGGCGGTGTAGCGATCGCCGGCCACCGCTTCCAGCGGGAACGCGGCTTCGATGCCGGCCAGTTCCTCCGGCGCCAGCACCACGTCCAGCGCGTCCAGGTTTTCCTCCAGGTAGCGCAGGCGCTTGGTGCCAGGAATCGGCACCAGGTCATCGCCCTGCGCCAGCACCCACGCCAATGCGAGCTGGCCGGCGGTCACGCCCTTGTCCGCGGCCAGCGCGTGCACCCGGTCCACCAGCGCGAGGTTGCGGGCGAAGTTGTCGCCCTGGAAGCGCGGCGAATGACGGCGATAGTCGTCGGCGTCGAAATCCTCCAGCGAGCGGATCGCGCCGGTCAGGAAGCCGCGCCCCAGCGGCGAGTAGGGCACGAAGCCGATGCCCAGTTCGCGCACCGTATCCAGCACGCCGTTGCTCTCGGGTTCGCGCGACCACAGCGAGTACTCGGTCTGCACGGCGGTGATCGGATGCACCGCATGGGCGCGGCGGATGGTGTCCGGCGCGGCCTCGGACAGGCCCAGGAAACGCACCTTGCCCTGTTCGACCAGGCGCGACATCGCGCCCACGGTGTCCTCGATCGGCACCTGCGGATCGACCCGGTGCTGGTAGTAAAGATCGATGTGATCCACGCCGAGCCGCTTCAGGCTGCCCTCGCAGGCGGCCTGCACGTATTCGGGTCGGCCGTCGACGCCACGCGCGTGCGGGTCGGCGGGATCCAGGCGGATGCCGAACTTGGTGGCCAGGAACACCTGGTCGCGACGATCGGCGATGGCCTTGCCGACCAGCACTTCGTTGGTGTGCGGGCCGTACATGTCGGCGGTGTCCAGCAGGGTCAGGCCACGCTCCAGTGCGCGGTGGATCACGGCGATGGATTCGCCTTCTTCGCCACGGCCGCCGTAGAAGGCGCTCATGCCCATGCAGCCCAGGCCCAGGGCGGAGACGGTCGGGCCATTGCGGCCCAGCGTGCGGGTTTTCATCGGGAACTCCTTGCGGATGGGGGAGGCACGCCGGCGCGGATGCAGGGCTGGCGCGACCCGGGCACGATAGAACTGGCGATTGCATCGATAAAGACGCAATATCCAAATCCTGTTTGAAGCCGGACTTCACAATGGTGTCCCATCCGTTGCCGGCCGTGCTCGCCTTCGCGCGGGTGGCCCACCACGCCAGCTTCACCCGCGCGGCGCTGGAACTGGAGGTCAGTCCCTCGGCGCTCTCGCAGACGGTGCGCGCGCTGGAACGCCAGCTCGGCGTGCGCCTGTTCAACCGCACCACCCGCCGGGTCGCGCTGACCGAACACGGCCAGCGCTTCCTACAGCAGGTCGCGCCGGGCCTGCGCCAGATCGACGAGGCCTTCCGCGACATGGACTTCCTGCGCGACCGGCCCGCCGGTCATCTGCGCATCACCCTGCCCGGGGTGGTGGCCGAACGCATGATCGCCCCGCACCTGCCGGCGTTCATGGCGCGCTGGCCAGAGGTGGAGGTGGAATTGTTCGTCGATCCGGCGCTGGCGGATCTGGTCGGCGGCGGCTTCGACGCCGGCATCCGCCTCGGCGAATCGCTGGCCCGGGAAATGATCGCGCTGCCGATCGGGCCGATGCAGCGGCAGGCGATTGTCGCCACCCCCGACTACTTCCGCCGTCACCCCGCGCCCGCCGAACCGGCGGACCTGGTGCACCACGCCTGCGTGCGCTACCGGCGCAGCAACGGCTGCCTCATGGCGTGGGAGTTCACCCGCGAGGGCTGCGATTTCGAGGTGGAAGTGGGTGGCCGGCTGATCGTCAACGACAGCGATCTCGGCCTGGCGCTGGTGCGGCAGGGCCTGGGCATGGCGCAGGTGTTCGAGTCCCAGGTCGAGGCGGACCTGCGCAGCGGGATGCTGGTACGGGTGCTGGAAGCCTGGCAGGCGCCGTTCGCCGGTTTCCACATCTACTATCCGGCGCGCGAACACCTGCCGCCCAAGCTGCGGGTATTCATCGATTACCTGCGCGAAGTGCTGCCGTCGTCCTGAGCGCCTTTCCGGCTTCCGCGCGGGTCAGCGGAACACCACCGTGCGATGCCCGTTGAGCAGGATGCGGTGCTCCACGTGCCGGCGCACCGCCCGTGCCAGCACCAGCGATTCGGTGTCGCTGCCCAGCCGGACCAGATCGCGCGGCGTCATCGCGTGATCCACCCGCGCGATGTCCTGCTCGATGATCGGGCCCTCGTCCAGATCACGGGTCACGTAGTGCGCGGTGGCGCCGATGATCTTGACCCCCCGCCGGTGCGCCTGGTGGTACGGATGCGCACCCTTGAAGCTGGGCAGGAAGCTGTGATGGATGTTGATCGCACGCCCGGACAGCGCGTCGCACAGTTCCGGCGAGAGAATCTGCATGTAACGCGCCAGCACCACCAGATCCACCTGTCCGGCCTCGACCAGATCCAGGATCCGCCGCTCCTGCGCGGGACGATTGCCGGCGTCGACCGGAAGATGGTGGAACGGCACGCCGTAGGAGGCAGCGAGCGGGGCGAAGTCCGCATGGTTGGAAGCCACCGCCGCGATCTCCACCGGCAACTGCCGGCTGTGCGCGCGGAACAGCAGATCGTTGAGGCAATGTCCCTGCTTGCTGACCAGCACCAGCAGGCGCGCCTTGCGGCGCGCATCGTGGATTTGCCATGCCATGCCGAATGCCTCGGCCAGCGTCTCGAAGCGCGCCTCCAGCGTCGGCAGGGTCGCCGCGGACGGCACGTCGAAATGCACGCGCAGGAAGAAGCGCCCGGATTCCTCGTCGCCGAACTGCTGCGCGTCGATGATGTTGCAGTCCGATTCGAACAGCAGCCCGGTGACCCGGTAGACGATGCCGGTGCGATCGGGGCAGGACAGGGTGAGGATGTGATCGTGGCGCATGGGGCGGCCGCGGGGTGGGCGGATCAGTGTAGGGCCGCGCCCCGCGCGCGCACCATGTCCGCCGGTGGATGCGGCGACGCGGCGGGATCGATCAGCCCCCGGCCATGCCCTGGCCCAGCTTGCGCAGCAATCCCGCCAGCGTCGCCTGTTCGTCGGCGTCCAGTCCGGCCACGGCCAGGCGCGCCTGTTCGAAACGCAGCGCGATGGCGCGCTCCGCCAGCTTGACGCCCTTGGCGGTCAGCACCGCGAACAGGGAACGGCCGTCGCGTGGATCCGCTTCGCGCCGAAGCAGGCCGCGCCGCTGCAGGCGGTTGAGGCAGGCGGTCATCGCGCCGGAGGTCAGCAGCACCGAACGGCGCAGATCGGTCGGGGACAGCCGGTAAGGCGTCCCGGATCGGCGCAGCGTCGCCAGCAGATCCAGCTCCGTATAGCTCAGTTCCAGCGCCTTCAGGCATTCGTCGGCCTGCGTCTCCAGCAGGCGGCCCAGATGCAGGACGCGGCCCGCCACCGCCATCGCGGACGTGTCGAGATCGGGTCGTTCGCGACGCCAGTCCGCCAGCAACTGGTCGATCAGGTCGGGGGCGGGTTGGGAGGAGGAATCGGTCGGCCGGGTGGTCATGAAAAATATCTTGACATAAAGATATCTCCGGGGCGAGGCTACGCTCCCATCGTCGGGAATCCGCCCATGAAGCGCAGGCTGTGGTTGTCGGTCGTCGTGATGATGTTGGGTTCCATCCCTCCCGGCGCCTTCGCGCAGGCGCACCGCGCCGGGGACATCGTGGTCACGGCGGGCACGGTTCGCGCCGCGGATGGTACGACGGTGCCCTACGAAATCGGCACGCTGTACGTGCCGGAAAACCGCCGCGCCCCCGGCAGCCGCCTGATTGGGGTGGGCTTCGCCCGCATCCGCGCACGCGTGCCCACCGGTGCGCCGCCCGTGTTCTGGCTGCCCGGCGGCCCGGGCCTGGCGGTGCTGGATGCCTTTGATGGCCGCACGGAAGCCGCGCGCAGTCGATTGGGGTCCTGGCTGACGTACCGGGATACCGCGGACCTGGTGGTCATCGAGCAGCGCGGCTACAGCGAGCGCGGCGAAAAACTGACCGCGATGTCGCCGGCATGGCCGCGCGATCGCGCGTTCACCGCCCAGGACGACGTCGCGGATGCGCGCATGCGGGTTTCTTCGGCCATCGCCGCGCATCCGGACAAGGATCTGGCCGGCTACACCATCGACGCCTGCGCCGACGACATCGACGATCTCCGACGCGCGCTGGGCTACCCGCGCATCAGCCTGTTCGGTGGCAGTTTCGGATCGCAGTGGAGCTTCGCGGTGATGCGGTCCCATCCGGACATCGTCGCGCGCGCGGTGCTGGCCTCGATTGAGCCGCTGGACTACGGCTACGATCTGCCGTCGCCGCTGCTGGCGACGATGCAGCGCATCGCCTTCGAAGCCGACCGCGATCCGGGACTGAGGCCGTATCTGCCACCCGGCGGCCTGATGGCCGCCATCGACGACCTGCGCGATCGCTTCACCCGGCACCCGGTCACGGTCGACCTCCACGACGATGCCGCGCCGGTGGTGATCGGCTTGGCGGACCTGCAGGCCTCGCTGCTGGCGGAAGCCGGCGCGCCCGATACCTGGCCGGCCTTCGTGCTGTCGCTGTACCACGGCCACTACATCGGGTGGGCGCGTGAAGTGGCGGCGGGACGCCAGGCGCAACCGTACAAGCTCATCGGTCCGTTGATCGACACCAGCCTGGGCATCACGCCGCAACGCGAGTACCAGTTGCGGCATGACCCGGCCGTCGCCTACACGGGCGCCGGCGGATTCGCGCCATACCTCGCCGCCGCCGCCGGTTGGCCCACGCCGGACCTGGGCGACGACTACCGTCGCCTGCGTCCCATCGATACACCGGTGCTGATGGTGCATGGCGATTGGGATACCTCCACGCCAATCGAGAACATGCAGGCGCAGTTGCCCTACCTGCGCAATGGCCACGCGATCGTGATCCATCGCGGCGGCCACGATGGCGTCTTCTACCAGTTGCGCAACGCGCCGGCGGCCAAGGCGGCCGTGCATCGCTTCCTGCGCACCGGGGAACTGCGCGACCTGCCCTCCGAGGTGACGCTGCCTTCCCCGGCGTTCGCCGCACCGGACTTTCCCGCTCCCGCGGCCGCCGGGCGGGTGGCGGGGCCGGCGCTTGACGCTGGGGTCCGGTCGCCGTAACGTGCACGGGCTGAAGGTTTCCATCGCTTCATCTCAATGAAGCGATGGAATTGAAAGGGAAGCTGGTGCGGGCCGAAAGGCCTCATTCCGGCGCTGCCCCGCAGCGGTATTTGGAAACGACCTCCGTCATCAGCACTGGCCCCCCAAAGGGCCGGGAAGCGGCGGACAGTAGGCCGGCCCCGATCCCCGGATCGGGCCGACGTCCATGAGCCCGAAGACCTGCCTTGGCCGGAAGACCCGAAGTCTTCCGCATGACCTGGAACTTCCGAGGGGAGGTGCCCGGAACTGCCGCGGACGCGTCGCGTCCGCGCGCAGGCCCGTGCGCCTCCCTTCGCCGTTCCGGTTCGCCCGAGGGGGCGAAGGTCGCTGGCGTCGTCCGCCATCGCCATCGGCGATGAAGGCGGCGCGGTCCTTCGTTCCTCATCCGACCACGAATGAGGACATGCATCATGACGACTGTTGGCAATCTCGGTTTCCCGCGCATCGGCGTGCGCCGGGAACTCAAGCGGGCGCTGGAAGCCCATTGGCGCGGCGACGCCACCGGCGAAGAACTGCACGCCACCGCGCGCGCGCTGCGTCTCCGCCATTGGCGCCTGCAGGTCGACGCGGGCGTCGATGTCGTGCCGTGCAACGACTTTTCGCTGTACGACCACGTGCTCGACACCGCCTTCCTGTTCGACGCCATCCCGGAACCCTATCGCGCGCTGGCCGATGCGGATCCGCTGGCGGCCTATTTCGCCCTGGCGCGGGGACGGCAACAGGACGGGGTGGATCTGCGCGCGCTGGAAATGACCAAGTGGTTCGACACCAACTACCACTACCTGGTGCCGGAACTGCACCGCGAACAGGGTTTCCGCCTGCGTGGCGACAAGCCGCTGCTCGAGTTCAACGAGGCGCGTGCGGCCGGTTTCAACGCGCGGCCGGTGCTGCTGGGGCCGGTGAGCTTCCTGCGCCTGTCCAAGGCGAGCGATGGCGGCGATCCGCTGGCGCTGCTCGAACGCCTGCTGCCGCCTTACGCGGAGCTGCTGTCGCAGCTGGCCACCGCCGGCGCCGAATGGGTGCAGATCGATGAGCCCTGCCTGGTGCTGGATGCCGACCCGGCGCTGCAACAGGCCTACCGGCACGCCTACACCGCCCTGGCGCAAGCGACGCGCCCGAAGCTGCTGCTGGCCACCTATTTCGGCGACCTGGGCGGGAACCTGCCGCTGGCGGCGACCCTGCCGGTCGATGGCCTGCATTTGGATCTGGTGCGCGGGCTGGATCAACTCGACGCCGTGCTCAAAATCGTGCCGAAGGAACGGACGCTGTCGCTCGGCCTGATCGACGGCCGCAACATCTGGCGCGCCAATCTCGACAACGCGCTGGTGCTCGCGCGCTACGCGCAGGGCCATGTCGGTGCCGACCGGCTGTGGCTGGCGCCGTCCTGCTCCCTGCTGCACGTGCCGGTGGACGTGGAAGGCGAAACCGGGCTGGATGCCGAACTGCATGGCTGGCTGGCATTCGCGCGGCAGAAGCTGGAGGAACTGCGCCTGCTGGCGACCGCCCTGGACGATGCGCCCGCGGCCGGGCCCGCGCTGGCCATCGCCCGCGAGCGCCACGAAAGCCGTCGCCGTTCCGCGCGCGTGCACCGGCAAGAGGTGGCGGAGCGCCTGGCTGCGCTGACTCCCGCCGCCGCCCGCCGTTCTTCGCCCCATCCCGAACGCCGCGCACGCCAGCAGGACGGCCTGCGCCTGCCGCCGTATCCGACCACGACCATCGGCTCCTTTCCGCAGACGCTGGAAGTACGCCAGGCCCGTGCGCTCAACCGCAGCGGGAAACTGCCCGATGCGGAATACGACGCCTTCCTGGCGACCGAGATCGCGCGCTGCGTGCGCCTGCAGGAGGAGCTCGACATCGACGTGCTGGTGCACGGCGAGTTCGAGCGCAACGACATGGTCGAGTACTTCGGCGAGCAGCTCGATGGCTTCGCCTTCACCCGCAACGGCTGGGTGCAGAGCTACGGCTCCCGCTGCGTGAAGCCGCCGATCATCTTCGGCGACGTGGTGCGGCCGGCCCCGATGACGGTGCGCTGGTCGCGGCACGCGCAATCACTCACGTCCCGGCCGATGAAGGGCATGCTGACCGGGCCGGTGACGGTGCTGCAATGGTCCTTCGTGCGCGACGACCAGCCGCGCGCCCGGACCTGCCGGCAGATCGCACTGGCGTTGCGCGACGAGGTCCGCGATCTGGAAGCCGCCGGCATCGGCGTGATCCAGATCGACGAACCGGCGCTGCGCGAGGGGCTGCCGCTGCGCAGGGCCGATTGGCCGCGGTACCTGGACTGGGCCGTGGAATGTTTCCGCATCACCGCCGCGGTGGCGGCCGATGAAACCCAGATCCACACCCACATGTGCTATTCCGAGTTCAACGACATCATCGAAGCCGTGGCGGCGATGGACGCCGACGTGATCTCCATCGAGACCTCGCGCTCGCGAATGGAACTGCTGGATGCATTCGTGAAGTTCCGCTATCCGAACCAGATCGGGCCCGGCGTGTACGACATCCACTCGCCGCGGGTTCCGGACAGCGGCGAGATGCACGCGCTGCTGGACAAGGCGCGCGAGGTCCTGGCGCCGGAGCAGATCTGGGTCAATCCGGACTGCGGGCTGAAGACGCGTGGCTGGCCGGAGACCCGCGCGGCGCTGGAGGCGATGGTGGCGGCGGCGAAGAGGATGCGGGCCGCGGCGTGATGCGGCCAGGCCGTGGCGCGACGCATGCGCGCGCCACGGCGTCCGCGCTCCGCGGATGGGGACGGGCCTCAGTCCTGCACGACCGGCGGCGGCAGCGGCGGAGCCTGGGTAGGCCGGCCTAGCGGATCCAGCGCGATCATCACGAAGTGGCCGCGCGTGCACAGCTTGCGCTCGCCGCTCAGCAGATCCTCGGTGATGACCTCGACATCGACGTTCATCGAACTGCGCCCGACCTTGACGATGCGGGCGATGACCTCGACCAGATCGCCCTTGTGGATCGGCTGGTTGAAATCCACCTGCTCCGAGCGCGCGGTGACTACGGTGGTGCGCGCGTAGCGCGAGGCGGCGATGAAGGCGGACATGTCCATCCACGCCAGTGCCTGGCCGCCGAACAGCGTGCCCAGGTGGTTGGTGTGGTCCGGGAAGACCATGTGCAGCAGGCGCGCCTCGGTCGGGCGCGGATCGGACAGGGAATGTTCGGACATGCGGTGCTCCGTGGTGCCAGTGCCTCCCGGGCGCATCCTAGCGCAGGAAATGGATTCCGGAATGAATCCCTGTGGGAGCGACGTCAGTCGCGAAAGCTCCTGATCCGGCCGAAGAACATCGCGACCGACGTCGCTCCCACAAGGTGGTTTACGGGGAACAATCAGAACGCGTGGTCGAAACCGACTTCGCCCTGCACGCCAACCTGGTAGGCCGAGACGCGGCGTTCGAAGAAGTTGGTCAGCTCCTGCACGTCCTGCAGTTCCATGAACGGCAGCGGGTTGCGCACGTTGTACTTCTTCTCCATGCCCAGCTTGACGAAGTGCTGGTCGGCGCAATGCTGCAGATACTGGCGCATGTCGCGGGTGGAGATGCCGGCCACGCCACCGGACAGCACGTCCTCGGCGAACTGCACCTCGCACTCGATGGCCTCGGCCAGCATGTCGTAGACCTGCTGGCGCATGGTGTCGTCGAACAGGTCGGGCTCTTCCTCGCGCACCGTCCGCACCGACTCGAACGCGAACTCCATGTGGCAGCTCTCGTCGCGGAACACCCAGTTGGTGCCCGAGGCCAGGCCCGGCAGCAGGCCGCGCGAGCGGAAGTAGTACACGTAGGCGAAGGCGGCGAAGAAGAACAGGCCTTCGATGCAGGCGGCGAAGCAGATCTGGTTGAGCAGGAACTGGCGGCGCTGATCGCGGGTCTCGATCCGGCGCAGGTCCTGGATCGAGTCGATCCACTTGAAGCAGAACTCGGCCTTCTTGCGGATGGAGGGGATGTTCTCCACCGCCGCGAACGCCTTGACCCGTTCGGCCGGGTCCGGCAGGTAGTTGTCCAGCAGGGTCAGGTAGAACTGCACGTGCAGCGCCTCCTCGTACAGCTGGCGCGACAGGTACATGCGCGCTTCCGGCGCGTTGAGGTGCTGGTAGAGGTTGAGCACCAGGTTGTTGGACACGATCGAATCGCCGGTGGCGAAGAACGCGACCAGCCGGTGGATCAGGTGGCGATCGGCCGGGTTCATCTTGTCGTGCAGATCGCTGATGTCGATCTGGAAATTGATTTCCTCGACCGTCCAGGTGTTCTTGATCGCATCGCGGTACATCTCGTAGAACTGCGGGTAGCGCATCGGGCGCAAGGTCAGTTCGAAGCCGGGGTCAAGCAACATCTGGCGGGGTTGGGCGGACATGTCGTGTTCTTCCTGTTTTAGCTCCTTCCCCCGCAAGCGGAGGAAGGTCGGGATGGGGCAAACGGGCCAGGCGGCACCCGTTCGCGGATTTCTGCTCCTTCCCCCGCCTGCGGGGGAAGGCTGGGATGGGGGCAAACGGGCCGGGCTGCACCCGTTCGCGGATTTCTGCCCCTTCCCCCGCTGGCGGGGAAAGGTTGGGATGGGGCAAACGGTCCGGACTGCACCCGTTCGCGGATTTCTGCCCCTTCCCCCGCTGGCGGGGAAAGGTTGGGATGGGGCAAACGGTCCGGACTGCATCCGTTCGCGGATTTCTGCCCCTTCCCCCGCTGGCGGGGAAAGGTTGGGATGGGGCAAACGGTCCGGACTGCACCCGTTCGCGGATTTCTGCCCCTTCCCCCGCTGGCGGGGAAAGGTTGGGATGGGGCAAACGGTCCGGACTGCATCCGTTCGCGAATTTCCGCCCCTTCCCCCGCCTGCGGGGGAAGGCTGGGATGGGGGCAAACGGGCCGGGCGGCACCCGTTCGCGGATTTCTGCCCCTTCCCCCGCTGGCGGGGGAAGGTTGGGATGGGGGCGAACGAAGTGGAGGCCTGTCCGTCTGCGAAAAAAAGCGTGATGAAGTTAAACGAGTCTCCGGTGGGCATTCCGGCGGTTTGTCTTCAATGGCTTCGGCCTTGCCCCCACCCTGACCCTCCCCCACGAGCGGGAGAGGGGACTTTTCAATGGGGAATTGGCGCATCCGTGCGCCGGAACCTCCCTGTTCCGTAATCCGTCGGCAGCACCGACATGGGGAAATGCTTACTGGCACGCCTCGCAGGCTTCCGGGTTCTCCAGCGAGCACGACACCGCGTCCACCGCCGTGTAGGCCGGCTTCGGCGCCTCGCTGCCCACGCTGCTGACCGTGGTCTTGGCGATGCGGGTGGCCGGGCGCGAGCGCAGGTAGTACGTGGTCTTGATGCCCTGTTTCCACGCGTACATGTACATGGACGACAGTGCGCCGATGTTCGGGCTTTCCATGAACAGGTTGAGCGAGGCCGACTGGTCGATATAGGCGCCGCGCTCGGCGGCCATGTCGATCAGCGATCGCATCGGCAGCTCCCATGCGGTGCGATAGATCTGCCGCAGCGGTTCCGGAATCTGGACGATGCCCTGGATCGAACCCTCCGCCAGCTTGATCGCGTCGCGCATCTCCGGGGTCCACAGGCCCAGCTGCTTCAGTTCGGCCACCAGGTAGCGGTTGACCTGCAGGAAGTCGCCGGACAGGGTCTCGCGCTTGAACAGGTTGGAGATCTGCGGTTCCACGCATTCGTAGCAGCCGGCGATCGAGGCGATGGTCGCGGTCGGGGCGATGGCGATCAGCAGCGAGTTGCGCAGGCCATGCTCGCGGATACGCGCGCGCAGCGCGTCCCAGCGCGCGCCGTCCTGCGGCGCCACGTTCCAGGCGTCGAACTGCAGTTCACCGGAGGCCGCGCGGGTGTCGGCGAAGGACGGATGGCGGCCGCGTTCCTCGGCCAGCTCGCACGAGGTTTCCAGCGCGTGGAAATAGATGGTCTCGGCGATCTTCTGCGACAGCGCGCGCGCCTCGGTGCTGTCGAACGCCAGCCGCTTGCGGAAGAACACGTCCTGCAGGCCCATGCAGCCCAGGCCGACCGGGCGCCAGCGCAGGTTGCCGCGGCGCGCCGATTCGATCGGGTAGAAGTTCAGATCGATCACCCGATCCAGCTGGCGCACCGCCAGCCGCACGGTTTCGGCCAGGCGTTCGAAATCGAAGTCGCCGTACTCGTCGAAATGGCGGGCGAGGTTGATCGAGCCCAGGTTGCAGACCGCGGTCTCCTCGGCCGAGGTGATCTCCAGGATCTCGGTGCACAGGTTGGACAGGTGGATGACGTTGTTCGCGCGCAGGGTCTGGTTGCTGGCGCGGTTGCACTTGTCCTTGAAGGTCATCCAGCCGTTGCCGGTCTCGGCCAGCGTGCGCATCATCCGCGCGTACAGCTTGCGCGCCGGCACCGCCTTGGCGGCCCTGCCCTGGGTCTCGGCCTGCAGGTAGGCCTGCTCGAAGGCCTCGCCGTACAGATCAGTCAGTTCCGGCACGACCCGCGGATCGAACAGCGACCACTCCTGGTCGGCCTCCACCCGCTTCATGAACAGATCCGGCACCCAGTTGGCCAGGTTGAGGTTGTGGGTACGGCGCGATTCGTCGCCGGTGTTGTCGCGCAGTTCCAGGAAATCCTCGACGTCGGCGTGCCAGGTTTCCAGGTACACGCAGGCCGCGCCCTTGCGCTTGCCGCCCTGGTTGACCGCCGCGACCGAGGAGTCCAGCGTCTTCAGCCACGGCACGATGCCGTTGGAATGGCCGTTGGTGGACTTGATCAGCGAACCGCGCGAGCGCACCCGCGTGTAGCTGACGCCGATGCCGCCGCTGAACTTGGACAACTGGGCGATGTCGCCGTACTTCTGGTAGATCGATTCCAGCGAATCCTGCGGCGAATCCAGCAGGAAGCACGAGGACAACTGCTCATGGGTGGTGCCGGAATTGAACAGGGTCGGCGAGCTGGGCAGGTAGTCCAGGTTGCCCATCCGGCGGTATAGCGCCAGCGCTTCGGACACGTCCTCGCTGAGCGCGCAGGCGATGCGCAGGAAGAACTGTTGCGGGGTCTCGATGACCTTGCGGGTGTGCGGATGGCGCAGCAGGTAGCGGTCGTACAGGGTGCGCAGGCCGAAGTAGTCGAAATGCAGGTCCAGCGCGGCGTCCAGTGCGTCGTTGAGCTTGCGCGCGTTGGTCTGCACGAAGTTCAGCAGGCGATCGTTGATCAGGCCGACCTCGTGGCCGCGCGTCACCGACTGCGAGAACGCGTGGATTTCCTGCCCGGTCACTTCCTTGGCGATGTAGCTGGCCAGCAGGCGTGCGGCCAGCCGGCTGTATTCGGGTTCCTCGGCGGTCAGCAGCGCGGCGGTGCGGATGGACAGTTCGTCCAGTTCGCGCGTGCTGGCGCCGTCGTACAGGCCGGAGATGGTGCGGGTGGCCACGCGCATCGGGTCGATGGCGTGCAGCCCCTCGCAGCTGCGCTGCACCGCGCGGACGATCTTGTTCAGATCCACCGGCTCGCGGCTGCCGTTGCGCTTGGTCACGCTCATCGCGGTGGCGGTGGGCGGCGAGGTCAACAGGAATGCGTCCTTCTGGGACGGGGAGACGTCGGTTGCGGCGACGGCGGTATCGGTCGGGGTCACGGGGCTTCCTCCATGCGTGATGCACGCGGCGACCTGTCCCTCGCAGGCAGCGGAAGGCCGGATGAAGCATCAGGGTGGGGAAGCGGCGTCGCAGGGACCGCGACCGTGGGAACGGATGGCCGGCCTGCTTCACCAGCCATCTCCCCCCGGAGATTCCGCGGCCGGCACCGCGCGGTGTGCAACGCGCGGCTGTCGGCAGGTCTTCGGACTCGTGGACGCGGAAGCTTCGCTTCCTCCTAGCCCGTCGCTTCCCAAGGCAAGGCGCCTCAGTGCCAATGACGGGTTCGTTTCCACCTACCGCTGCGGGGCAGCGCCGGCATTCGACCGGCTTCCCTTTTCATCCCCTGGCTTGCGGCCGGAGGAACCGACGGCCACAAGATAGTGGGGGCATATGGGAGCGTCAACACCAAATATGGTGCCGACGCTGTTGTGAAACCCGACACCTTGCAGTGGCGGGCGTTCCACGCGATGACTACTTCACGAAGCGGATCGCCGCCAGCGCTTCGCGCAGGCGCGCCTGCGCGACGGCCCCCTCGAACGGCGGCGTGCGCGGCGGGTCGTAGACCTCCGGGCGGGTGCCGACCACCAGCAGGTCGATGGCGTAGCAGCGTTGCTGGCGCACCGCGCGGTAGGCGTCCACGGTCAGGTAGTGGCTCATCGCCGCGTCGCTGGCGCGGAAGTGGCGGAACGGTTGGCCATCGATGCGGACTTCGTCGCGTGGCGTGGGCAGCGCCGAATCGGAAACCTCCAGGCAGCGGGCCACGCTGTCCGCGTCGTCGCTGACGCCCACGCGCAGTTCCGCCGCCGTCACCTCGTTGGAGCCGTCCAGCACCAGCGCGGCCACTGCCTTGCCGCGGCTGTCGGCCTGGGCGAACGCCTTCCAGTCACCGGTGGCCAGATAGCTGCGGCGGAAGTCGCGGCGCAGGGTGAAACCGGGCCACGGCAGGATCGCCACGCCCAGCGCTTCGTCCACGAACTGTGCCTGCAAGGCGATGCGCGAGGCCTGCGCATCGGACACCGGCGGAGGCGGAGGCGGCGGCGTGGTCGCGGCCGCGCGCGTGGCGGGCGTGGCGTTGGCGATATCGACGGGATGTTCCGGCTGGCAGGCCGACAGCAGGCTCAACAGACAGACCGCACTCAGGCGTTGATTCATCGATCTTCCTTTCTCGTTCGCATCAGCGCGGGCGAGTCTGGCAAAGCGAGAATGAACGTACCCGGGCCACGGCAACGAACGGTTCAGGCTCGCGGCTTCAGCAATGTGGAGAGGAATTCACGTCGCCGATCACGCGATGCGATCAGCATGAATGCGGATCACGCGTCGCGCGGTGTACGCGAATCGTCGCTGTCGGACTTGGGTGCGACCCATTGCGCCGCGAGGATGCCGGCTTCGTACAGCAGGCACATCGGAATCGCCAGCATCAGCTGGGATACCACGTCCGGCGGTGTGATCACCGCGGCCAGGATGAAGATGCCGACGACCGCATAGCCTCGCCCCTGGCGCAACTGCTGCGGTGTCACCCAGCCCATCACCGCCATGATCACCAGCGCCACCGGGAGTTCGAAGCTGACCCCGAAGGCTAGGAAGATCACCAGCACGAAGTCGAGATACTTGCCCGGATCCGGCGCGATGGTGACGATGTCCGGAGTGAACATCATCAGCGCATGGAAGACGCCCGGCAGCACCAGGAAGTAGGCGAACGCGCAACCGGCGTAGAACAGCGTGATCGCCGAGACCAGCAGCGGCAGCGCCAGGCGCTTTTCGTGCTTGTAGAGGCCCGGCGCGACGAAACCCCAGGCCTGGTACAGCAACCACGGCGCGGTCGCGAACAGGGCGGCGAAGAACGCCAGCTTGATCGGCGCGAAGAAACCGGAGGTCGGATCGTTGGCGATCATCTGCGCGGCCTGGCTTTCCGGCAGCTGGCTCAGCATCGGCAGGGCCAACTTGCTGTACAGCGTCTTCACGAACGGCAGCAGCGCCACCAGCACGATCACCACGCCGAGCAGCGCCCGCATCAATCGCGTGCGCAGTTCCAGCAGGTGGCCCATCAGGCTGCTTTCGGCCTGATCCTCAGGTGCGTCGTGGTTCATCGCTGGCGTCGTGGGGCGTGGTCGCGGCGTCGTCGGCCGGCGGGGCGGGTTCCGGTTCGGCGCCCGGGGCGGGGGCCGGCGTGCTTTCCACCGAGGCGCGCAGGTCCTCGAATTCGCGTTCGGTCTGCGCCGCGCCCTCGCGCACCTTGCGTTCGGTCTCGCGCAGCGCCTCTTCCGTGTCGCGCAGGCTGCGCTTGAGCTCCTCGGCCGCCAGCTCGCGCTCGAATTCGTCCTTCACCGAATGCCATTGCGCGCGCGCGCGGCGTACCCACAGGCCGGCGAAACGCGCCGCCTTGGGCAGCCGTTCCGGGCCCAGGACGACCAGCGCGACGATGGCAATGATCAGCAGTTCGCTGAAGCCGATATCGAACATGGCGGCAGGCCGGCCGCGCGGTCAGTTGGCGTCGCGGTCGCGCTCTTTCGACGCGCTGGATTCGGCGTTGCGGGACTGCGACTGATCGTCAAGCCGTTCGACCGGCTTGTCCTCGTCCTGCTGCATGCCCTTCTTGAAGCCCTTGACCGCCTCGCCCAGATCCTGGCCGACGTTGCGCAAGCGCTTGGTGCCGAAGATCAGCAGAACGACCACCAGAACGATGATCCAATGCCAGATGCTGAAACCGCCCATGGTCTTCTCGTGCGTTGAGTAATGAAATTCAGGCGATCAGCATAGCGCAGGCACGCCCGGAGATCCCGGGCGCGGTGCGATGTTTTCGCTTTTCTTAAGGCGTGCCGTTGAGCGGTTCGGTACGCACTTCACCCTCGGCCACGGGCTGGAAACCGGACTGGGCGGGTGCGGCGGCCGGCGCCTGGCCCAGCGGGGCGGTTTCGGCCGCCGGTGTGGCGGACGCGGCCGCTGCGGGAGCCGCCGTGGTCACGGTCGCGGCCGGTGCGGGCGCCGCCTTGCCGGCACGCGCGGCGCGCGCGGCGGCGGTCACTTCCTCGAGCTGATCCCGGAAGCCGACCACGGCACCGGAGGGATGGCCGGCGCGGCCCTCGAAGATGGCGCGCGGGGTGCTGCCGCCGCCATAGACGGCGGTGTTGGCCTCGTCGTCGATCTGCAACACCGCGCCGTCCAGGGCGACGCCGGCGAACAGGCCGCGGGCACGCGACCACGACCAGATCTCGGCCTTGAGCTGGCCGTCGGTGGCGGCGGCGGCGTTGCGGCCCACCGGACCGGCGGCCACGCCCGCGTCGGCGCCCAGGGTGATCTTGCCGTTGACGATGTTGTCCAGATTGCGGTCGTTGCGGAACACCAGGACGATGTCCGAGGACTGCACGCCGGCCTGGAAGCCGATGCTGCCGCCGGTCAGCTTGACGAACACCGGCTGCGACCAGGTGCCGTCCGGGTTCTTGACCGACATCAGGCCATGGCCGCGACGGCCGCCGAACACCAGGCCGGCCTTGAGGGTATCGGGAATGACGACGATGGCGCGCCCCTCGTCCAGCAACTTGTCGGGGATGCCTTCCTCGGGAATGCGGCGGATTTCATCCAGCACGCGCACCGCGTTGGTGGCGCGCTCGTCCTCCTTGGGACCGGCGAGGGCCTGGCCGGCGAACAGGGCGGTGGCCAGCAGGGTCGCGGCCGGCAGCATCAGCAGGCGGGAATGGCGGCGTTTCATGGGCGCTCCGAAGGTGGATTCGCAGAAATTTACTGCAACCGCTTGAAAATAGGTGGAGTCGAATGAATCGGCGCTGAGGATTCCGGCCTTCGGCCGCCGTCCATCGATCCGATCGAACAAGGCCATTGATAAGGAGAAGCGGCTCGCAAGAGTGCGCTCTGCCACAATAGACGGATGCCCGACGCACCCGATACCGCGCTGATCGCGGTCAATCTAGGCACGCCCGAGGCGCCCACGGCTCCTGCCGTCCGGCGTTATCTGGGCGAGTTCTTGCAAGATCCCCGCGTGGTCCAGCTCAGCCGCTGGATCTGGTACCCGCTGCTGCACGGCCTGATCCTGCCGCTGCGCGGTCCGCGCGCGGCCCACAAGTACGCCCAGATCTGGCTGCCGGAAGGTTCGCCGCTGGCCGTGCATACCCGCCGCCTGGCCGAGGCGATCCAGCAACGCCTGCCGCACTGGCGGGTGGTCGATGCCATGCGCTACGGCCGGCCGGCCTTGCCGGAGCGGCTGCGCGAACTGCGCCGGGCCGGGATCCGCCGGCTGATCGTGCTGCCGCTGTATCCGCAGTACTCCACCACCACCACCGAATCGGTCAAGGACGTGCTGGCGCGCGAGGCCAAGGACTTCGATCTGACCGTGGTCGATGACTACTCGGTCGATCCCGGCTGGGTGCGCGCGGTCGCCGATTCGATCCGCGACTGGCGCGCGCGCAACGGTACCGGCGAGCACCTGCTGTTCTCGTTCCACGGCCTGCCGCAGCGGTTGGCGCGCGAAGGCGATCCCTACCCGCAGCGCTGCGAGGCCAGCTGCCGCGCGATTGCCGCCGCGCTCGGGCTGGGCGAGAGCGAATGGACCCTGACCTACCAGTCACGCTTCGGCAAGGAGCGCTGGCTGGAGCCGGCCACCGACGCCACCCTCGACGCGATGGCCGCGCGCGGCCTGCGCAAGGTCGACGTGGTCTGCCCCGGTTTCGCCGTGGACTGCCTGGAGACCCTGGAGGAAGTGGCGATCGGTTTCGTCCAGCGTTTCGCCGAACGCGGCGGCGAGCTGCGCTACATCCCCTGCCTCAACGCATCGCCGGCGCACGCCGACGCGCTGGCGGCACTGGCCCGCCAGGTGGCCGGGGAGCCGGCATGAGGCTGGAGGAGTTTTCCGCCGACATCGCGATGGGGCGGATCGGTGGCCTGCGCGGCGGCGAACCCGGCGGCACGCGGGTGCTGGCCCTGCACGGCTGGCTCGACAACGCGGCCAGCTTCGTGCCGCTGTCGGCCCATCTGTCCGGCGTCGAACTGGTCATTCCGGATCTGCCCGGGCATGGCCACAGCGTGCACATCGGTCCAGGCGCCGAGTACACCAGCGGGGTGGCGGTCAACGCCGTGCTGGATCTGGCCGACGCGCTGGGCTGGGACGAGTTCTGCCTGCTCGGCCACTCGATGGGCGCCGGCATCGCCAGCCTGCTGGCCGCGTCATCGCCGCAACGGGTACGTCGGCTGCTGGTGATCGAAGCCCTCGGCGGCCTGTCCGAGACCGTGGATCGCACCGCCGCGCGCTGGCAGGAGGCGATCACCGCCGCGCGCGCGTTGCCGGGCAAGCGCCTGCGGGTGTTCACCGACGTCGCCACGCCGATTCGCGCGCGCATGCAGGCCAACCAGCTGAGCGAGGCCAACGCGCGCCTGCTGGTCGAGCGCGGCATCCGCGCGGTGGACGGCGGGCATGTCTGGAGCAGCGATCAGCGCCTGACCCTGCCGACCCCGCAACGCCTGGACGAGGCACAAATCGCCGCGCTGGTCGCGGACATAAGTTGCCCGACCCGGGTGATCTTCGCCGAACCGGCGCAGCCCTATTTCCCCGAACCGCTGCGCAGCCAGCGCGCGGCCCTGCTGCCGGACGGCGAACTGATCGTCATGCCCGGCACCCATCACCTGCACATGGAGGATCCGGCCGGCGTCGCGCGCGCGATCGGCGATTTCTTCACGATGGCCGGTGCCTGAGGGCGGAAAGAAAAAAGCGGCCGGAAGGCCGCTTTTCTTTTCCTGGATCGCCGCTGGCCGAAACCATCCGGTCGCAGTGATTACTGCGCGGCGGTTTCCGCGGCCAGCACCTGCAGGCCGATCGAGACCGGCTCGCCCGCGCCTTCGCCGTTGAACGAGACCGTGGCCTTGCGGCCTTCCTTCTCGTACGCCAGCAGGCCGTCATGGGCGCTGCCCTGCATCGCCATGGTCTGCTTCCAGCCTTCCTTTTCCATCGCCGTGCGCGCGTCCGCGTACAGCTTGGCGACCTCGCCCGGCGCCTTCAGCGCGATCAGCTGGGTCTTGTTCACTTCCATCACGCTTTCCACCGCGTAATTGGCCGGCAGGTAGACGTCCTTGGGGAAGCTCGCGGGCAGCTGGGCGTTGTCGCCGCCGCTGATCTTCATTTCCCCCTCTTCGGTCTTGATGGTGACCGACTCACCGTCCTTGTCGAGATCGACCTTGTGGCCGGTCGCCTTTTCCAGCGCCGCCTCGGCCAGGGTTTCCTCGGCCGACTGCTTGCAGCCCGCCAGGGCCAGCGCCACGCAGCACACCAACAGCATTCCACGCATTCCGCATTTCTCCTTGTCATCGATGATCGCCGGAACCGGCATCCACGCCGGTCCGTCACCGGATCGAACGATAGCGGAAACCTCAGCCGGCCAGCAGTGCGCGCAGGCCGGCCTTGAGGCGGCGGCCATGCTCATGGAAGTAGGCGCGCTCGTCGCGCCAGGCCGGGAACCGCACCTCCACTTCGCGCCAGAACGCGCGCGAATGATTGGCGTGGATGAGATGGCACAGCTCGTGGACCAGGACGTATTCGAACGCCGAAGGCCGGGCGACGACCAGCGACAGATCCAGCGTCATCGCACCGTCCGGGCTCAGCGAGCCCCACAGCGAGGACATCATCTTCAGCCGGATCGGCGAGGGCGTGCGCGGCAGCGCCGCCAGGTAGCGCGGCAGCCAGCGGTTGATGTCCGCGCGCGCCTCGGTTTCGTAGAACGCGCGCAGGTGCCGGCGCAGTCCGGCGTCGCCCAGCCGCGCCGGCAGCTGGATGCGGATGCGTCCGTCTTCGTGCCGGATGGCCGCGTAGCGCCCTTCCTGCCAGTCCACCGGCACATCCTCGCCGCGCAGCGGCAGGGTGGCGGTGGTGAACGGCACCAGCGAGGGCAATTCCCCGCCGCCGAGCTGGCGCGCGAGTTGCGCCTGCAGCCAGGCGCGGTGTTCGTGCAGGAAGCGTTCGCCCGAGACCAGGCTGGCGCGCATCGGCAGGGTCAGCCGCGCGCCGCGTTCGTCCACGCTCAGCTTAAGCCGGCGCGCACGCGGGTCACGGACCCGCTGCACCTCGATCGTGCGGCCGTCTTCCAGCACCAGCGAAACGACGTCGCGCTCGACGCTGCGGGGCGTCTTGGCAATCAGGCGTTGCAACCGGAAGGGCATGGGCAAAAGCATCGCATGGAATACCCGGCTGCTGGCTGTCTGGGCGTATGCAGGGGGGATGCCGTCAGCGAACCGAGCACAGGCTCAGCGACACGGCTCCACTGATAGCCCCCTTGACCAGTCATTCGGCTGTTGAGAAGCGCTTGCTTTTTGGCGCCAAAAGCAAATCCCCCTCAGTCCCCCTTTTGCAAAGGGGGAGGCGAAAGCGGAGGCTTTCGCGAAATCGAGATGCTTCAGTAGTAAGTCCGCTTTGCAAACGGGGACGAACGCTTCAGCAGCCCCCTTTGCAAAAGGGGGCGGGCACCCGCGGAGCGGGTGACGGGGGATTTGCTCTTGGCGCCAAAAGCCCAATCCCCCTCAATCCCCCTTTTGCAAAGGGGGAGGCAAAAGCGGAGGCTCCTGCGATTCCCGATTCCCGATTCCCGATTCCCGATTCCCGATTCCCGATTCCCGATTCCCGATTCCAGGCTCCTCAAGCCTCCGCCTTGCTCAACTTCAGCGCGTTCTCCAGCACGATGAACAGGCGCTTCACCTCGCCGGCCATCAGCGCGAAGCGGGCGTCCAGTTCGGCGCGCAGGTCTTCGCGTTCGGTGTTCTCCAGCTGATCCACCACGCCGTCCAGGAATTTCAGCTTGCGGATGATCAGATCCTCGCCGAGAACGAAGGACACGTGGTCATCCAGGGTCAGGGCCAGCTTGGTGACCTGCTTGCCGGCTTCCAGATGCTTGGCGATTTCGTCGCTCTGCAGTTCCTGGTGCTGGCACTTGACCACCGCGCCGCCGTCCATCGCGTCCTTCAGCTCGCACTCCTCGCCCAGGCTCAGGCCTTCGGGCAGCGGTTCGCCGGCAATCCAGCCGGTCATCACCGCGCGCGGCGCCACTTCGGCGTTGAGCGGCAGGGCCGGGAAGCTGCCCATTGCGCGGCGGATTTCGGACACCGTGTTCTCGCCGCTCTTGCGCGAGGAACTGTCCACCGCCACGAAGCCGTGCTCCAGATCCAGCAGCGCGTCGGTCCGCGAAGGTTTGACGAAGGCGCGCGGCAGCAGCTCCATCAGCAGGTCGTCCTTCAGCCGCTTGCGGGTGCGTCCGCTCGGCTTGCGGCCCTCCTTTTCCTCGATTTCCTCCAGCTTGCGCGCCAGCAGGTCGTTGACCACCGCGCCGGGCAGGATCTTGTCCTCGCCGCCCACGCTCAGCCAGATCGAATCCTGGATGCGGTGCGACAGCGCTTCCTCACCTCGCCCGAACGGCGAGATGAAGCCGCGCGAGGACAGCTCCAGCGGGCCGACCGGCTTGAGCCGGGCCTCGGGAAGCAGTTCATCGAGCTGGGAGAAATCGAGCGAGGGATTGAAACGGAACAGCGTCAGGTTGCGGAAGAACATTTAAAAACCGGGAATGGGGAATAGGGAATGGGGAATCGGAACAGCGGGCGGCGGACAGCGGGATAGCGGGGAAACCAGCGGAGAGGGCTTCTACGATTCCCCATTCTCCATTCCCGATTCCCGTTCATCGCCCGCCAGCCACGCATGCGCGTCGGCTTGCTGCGCGCCTTCGCGGTGGCCGAGGGAAAGGAAGTCGAACAGTTTCGGATCGCTGAGCTGCGAGGGCCGGATGTCGCCGAGCGCGCGCGAGATGGTCTCGATGCGGCCGGGAGACTCGCGTTCCCAGGCATCCATCATCTTCTTGACCTGCTTGCGCTGCAGGTTTTCCTGGCTGCCGCACAGGTTGCACGGGATGATCGGAAATCCCTTCGCCTCGGCGTAGGTTTCGATGTCCGACTCGCGCACGTAGGCCAGCGGCCGGATCACCACGTGCTTGCCGTCGTCGGACAGCAGCTTGGGCGGCATGCCGGACAGCTTGGCGTGGAAGAACAGGTTGAGGAAGAAGGTCGCTACCAGGTCGTCGCGGTGGTGGCCCAGCGCGATCTTGGTGAAGCCCTGCTCCTCGGCATGCGAGTACAGCGCGCCGCGGCGCAGGCGCGAGCAAAGGGAGCACATCGTCTTGCCTTCCGGCACCACCCGCGACACCACCGAATAGGTGTCCTGCTCCAGGATCCGGTAGGGCACCCCGATCGATTCGAGGTACTCCGGCAGGATGTGTTCGGGAAAACCGGGCTGCTTCTGGTCCAGGTTGACGGCGACCAGCTCGAAATCGACCGGCGCCTTCTTCCGCAGCTGCAGCAGGATGTCCAGCATCGTATAGCTGTCCTTGCCGCCGGACAGGCACACCATGACCTTGTCGCCGTCCTCGATCATCCCGTAGTCGGCGATGGCCTGGCCGACCTGGCGGCGCAGGCGCTTGGCCAGCTTGCCCTGTTCGCGGGCGTGGCGGCGGGGATCCGCGCCACGCGGCGCGGGATCGGCGAGGACCTGGGGCAGGGGATGGATGGCGTTCATGCGAACGGCCATTGTACCGGCCGCATTGCGATGACGACGAAACCCCGGCGGTGTACGCTCGGAGCGTGGACACCCAGAACCCCGCCGACATCGCCCAGCGCATCGCCGAGCTCCGGCGCGAGCATCGCGAGCTGGACGACGCGATCGCGCAGCGGGTGGCCACCAGCCTGGAAGACGACGAAATCGCCATCAAGCGCATGAAGAAGCGCAAGCTCTGGCTGAAGGACTGCATCGCCCGGCTGGAAAGCGCGCTGATTCCGGACGAGCCGGCCTGACGACCGCCGTCGCCGGTCGCCCCCGGCGTCCCATCCGGCCCGAAGCTGACGCGTCGCGTCACCTCCCTCGGCGAGGCGATGGCGCCATGGCCCGCCGGAACGCCGTCCAGCCCCCTGCGCGCGGGACATCCGGGGCCGGCGCGGAGTTGGCCCGATGCTTGCTTCATTTCTGTGAACAGTTGCCCATTTCGGGCGGGCAGGACGTGGCCGGGAGCCGCATGAACCAGGAAAAAGAACCCATCGGGAGCTTGTCCCCGCCGCGCGATCCGGGCGCGGGCGTGGCCCCGCTGCGGGTCCGCCGCATCGCCCCCGGCGAAGCGCTGGGTGATGTCCAGCGCCTGCGCCGCGAGGTGTACTTCCTGGAACGCGGCCGGCCGGACGGCCGTGGCAAACGCATCGCCGACGGCCTGGACGGCTGCGGCACCACGGTCGTGGTCGAGGTCGGGCCGCAGGCGGTGGCGACCCTGCGCCTGCACGACTTCGGCTCGCCGGCGGTGCAGGTCGAATATGGCAGCCTGTTCCAGGTCGATCGCTTCGCCCGCGCCTGGCCGCCGCAGAGCATCGCGGTGGGCACCCGTTTCGCGGTGCAGGCCGACCAGCGCGCCAAGCCGGTGGTGGATCGGCTGATGGAAGGCACCTACCGCTGGGCGCAGGACAACGGCATCCGCTTCTGGCTGGTGGCCTGCGAACCGTTCCTGATCGATGCGTTCGAACACTACGGCTTCCGCGAATACCTGCCGCCGACGATCCTGGCCGGCGGTGCGGAACTGCTGCGGATGGCGCTGGTCATCGACGATGCCCAGCACCTGGGTGAATGCGGATCGCCGCTGCGTCCGCTGGTGGAGGATCCGGCCGCCGGCGCCATGGCCAAGGCCTGGCTCACCCGCAGCTTCGGCCACGTCAACTGAAAACATGCGCGGCGCCCGCGGGCGCCGCGATCACGTCACCGCGCTTATTCCACCGGCGCGGGAGGCGGTTCCGGCGCGGCCGCTTCCGGGCTGACCCGCTCGATGGTGTGGCGCAGCTCGCGGCCCAGGATCACCTTGGCGTCCTTGGCCCACGCGTCCAGCCGCTCGTCGAACACCAGCTTGCTGTTCTCGTCCGGCCACACCAGCTTCATTTCGCGCATCTTCTGGATGAAGCTGCGGAACAGGGTCTTGTCGAAGAATTCCGGCGCGGCCGGCGCGTACAGCAGGCTCAGGCGCTGCGCGGCCTGTTGGCACAGGCTCTCCAGTTCGGCCGTGCCCAGCTTGCCCGGGCCGTTCTTCACCAGCACCGAGATCGCGATGTAGTAGCGCTCGAACGCCTGCTGCAGCGAGTGGCCGATCGCACGCAGGCGGAACACCTCGTCGGTCTGGCCGGCGCTGCGCGCCAGGATGCCGCCATCCTCCTCGTTGACCTGCTGCAGCAGGCCCTCGCGGATGAACACGTCGACGGTGCGATCCATGCGCTCGACGAACTCGTCCTCGCTCCACGGCAGGAACAGCTCCTCCTGCAGGAACGGATACAGCCCGCGGCCCAGCCGCAGCACGCCGGCCCGGCTCATCCGCCGGTTGTTCTGGAAGCAGCAGGCGATCCACGACGAGGCGGTGAACAGGTGCAGCACGTTGTTGCGGTAGTAGCTCATCAGCACCGCGGTGTCGTCGCTGTCGAAGCTCAGTACGTCGCCCAGCGGATGCTTGATGCGGCGGAGCACGCCGATCTCCTCGCCGTGGGCGATGATCCGCTCCGGCGAATGCGGGGTCACCGTCACCCGGTCCGAATACGGCAGGTCCGCCAGCACCGACTTGGACAGCTCGATCTGCGCGATCAGATCCACTTCGCCCATCGCGTGCTTGGGCGTGGACAGCAGCGCCAGCGCCAGCAGGTTGATCGGGTTCACGTCGGCGGCGCGGTTGATGTTGACCTGGATGCGCTCGGCCAGGGTGTCGATGGTGTCGGACAGCCAGGCCGGCTTCTCGTCGTCGGAGACCGGTTTGCCGTCCCATTCCGGCGCGTGTTCGGCCAGCACGTCGCCCAACGGAATCGGTTCGCCGAAGTTCACCACCACCTGGCCGTAGTTCTGCTTGAGCACCTTGGGGATGTTCCACAGCAGCACCCAGATGGATTCCTTTTCCTTCGGGCGTCCGCTGAGTTCGTCCAGGTAGCTGTTGCCTTCCAGCAGCTTCTCGTAGCCGATGTAGACCGGCTGGAACAGCACCGGCTTGCGCGGCTGGCGCAGGAACGCGCGCACGGTCATCGAGATCATGCCGCCCTTGGGCGGCAGCAGCCGGCCGGTGCGCGAACGCCCGCCCTCGATGAAGTACTCCAGCGAGTAGCCGCCGGAGACCAGCTGCGCGACGTATTCGGTGAACACCGCCGAGTACAGCGGGTTGCCGCGGAAACTGCGGCGCATGAAGAACGCGCCACCCTTGCGCAGGATGGTGCCGACCACCGGCAGGTTGAGGTTGATGCCGGCGGCGATGTGCGGCGGCACGATGCCGCGTTCGTACAGCAGGTACGACAGCAGCAGGTAGTCCATGTGGCTGCGGTGGCAGGGCACGTAGACCACTTCATGGCCGGGCGCGGCCTCCTTGAACTTGTCCAGGTGGTGGACCAGCACGCCGTCGTAGATCTGGTTCCACACGTGCGAGAGCAGGAAGCTGGCCGAGCGCACCACCGGGTTGGAATAGTCGGCGGCGATTTCCCAGGCGTAGGCGTGCGCCTTCTTCCAGGCGTCCTCGGGCTTGCTCTTGTCGCGCCGGGCCTGCTCGGTGATCGCCTCGCGCACCGGCTCGGCCGCCAGCACCTGGTCCACCAGCAGGCGCCGGGTCGACAGGTCCGGTCCGATGATGGCTTCGCGGATGCGGTGGAAGTGCGTGCGCAGTACCCGCGAGAGCTTGCGCACCGTGCGTTCCGGGTCCAGCCCCTCGGCCACGGTGTCGCGCAGCGACACCGGCGCGGCGAAGCGGACGATGGTGCCGCGGCCGTTGAGCAGGATCGCCAGCAGCCGTCGGAAGCGGCCGACGATGGCCCAGTTTTCCGAGAACAGCACCGAGAACCAGCCGCTCTGCTTGTCCGGGGCGCGGCCGACGAAGATCGACACCGGCACCAGCTGCACGTCCAGATCCGGGTTTGCGCGGTGGGCCTCGAGCAGCTTGGCCAGCGAGCCGGAATGGGTCTTGGCGCTGATCTGGTCGGGAATCAGGGTGCTGGCGTTGCGCCGGGACAGCGCCACGTAGGCGCGCTTGCGGCCCAGCGGGTCGCCGCCGACCGGCAGCGGTTCCAGCGGCGAGGGCAGGCCGGCGTCGCGGCAGGCCCGGTCCAGGATCAGGGCGTTGGACAGGCCGTAATCCTCCAGCACGTAGCAGATCGGGCGCCCGTCGACGACTTCGCGCGGTGACTCCGGATCGATGCGCAGGGACAGCCAGGGGTCGGCCAGGCGACCCAGCAGGCGGGCCCACAGTGGCCGCCGCGAGGGACGCGCGGTCGCGGCCACCATCGGCGCGCGCTGGGGGACGGATTCGGCCTTTTCCTCGCGCGGCGCCTCCGGTTTCTTGTCCGGCGACGGCGGCGGGGTGGGGGCTTCCGGGAACGGCAGGGAGTTCTGTTCTGGCATCGGCGGCATTATGGCCCACGGGCCTGTCAGGCTGGAAAGCGCGGATCGGTGCCGGGGAGCGGCGGATTCAGGCGCCGGGAAGGCGGCTTCCAGGCCCGGCCGGGCGGTCTCAGACGCCCCGGGCGGCTTGCGCGGGCGGCGCGTCGGGCGCGTCCGGGGCGGGTGTATCGGGCGCGGATGGTGGCGTGGTGGAAGGGGCGGTGGCACGGGCCCTGTCCGCCGCCCGGAGGTAATCGCTCAGGTACCAGCGGCCATCACGGCGTTCCAGGCTGACCTGGCTGTCGATCTCGCGGTTGCCCAGCGGATAGTGGATGCGCACGGTGGCGCGGTCGCCTTTCTGCTCGACCAGGCCGGTGCGCAGGTCCGCCAGGGTGGTCTCCAGCGGCAGCCCGTAGCGCGTGAAGGTCGCCTTGGTCTCGGCGAGCACCGGCGCCAGCCGGCGCAGGCTGCCGTCCATGCCGGCGGCACGCAGGTCGGCTTCGCTGGACAGGCCCGCTTTGCGGGCGGCGGCGGCCATCCGGTTGATGGTGTTGCGGGCCAGCGCGGGGTCGGCCAGTGGTGCGTCCTGGGCCCAGGCGCTCAGCGCCTCGACCACCTGGGTGTAGTGGACGCGCTGGGTCGGCGAGTACTCGCCTTCCTTCTTCAGGTACTGCGCGCCGAACAGGCCCAGCGAGCGCGCGGCGTCGCGCAGATCGCGGTCCTGGCGGGCGAACTGGCGGTTGAAGTCGCGCATCAGCGCCTGTTCCGAACCCGGCGCCGAGAACGTGGCCAGCATCGGCACCAGTTGCTGGCTCAGCGGCAACTCGGTCAGCGGCCAGCGGCTGCGGTCCTCGCGCCAGGCGGTTTCCAGCGCGGCATGGTCCGCGGGCGGCACTGCGGCGCGGGCAAAGCCGGCCAGATCGTCGCGGCTCAGGTGGTCCACCAGCTCACGCACGGTCGCGGCCGGTTCACTGGTCGCGCCGGCGAGTTCTTCCGGCTCGCGCTTGCAGGCCGTCAGCAGCGTCGCCAGCAACAGCAGCGACGACAGGACAGGCAATGCGCGGCGCAGGTTCGAAACGATGGGCATTCGGCAGACTTCCCCAAGTCGGGCCGCATCTTGGCCGGTCCGGCGCGATCGGGGCAAGGGACGCCGGTCCCTGTTTCCTTCCTTGCCTAAAGCAAATCCCCCTCAATCCCCTTTTGCAAAAAGGGGGAGGCAACAGCGGGTCCAGTGCCGCTGAAAGATGGCCGTATGGATAGCCCCCTTGACCAGCCATTCGGCTGTTGAAAGCGAAAAAGGGGGCGGGCGCCGAAGGTGACGGGGGATTTGCTTTAGGCAATAAAAAAGGAGGCGGCGATCCCGGATGGGAACCGCCCGCCTCCTGAAGCCGGCCGAAGCCGGAGGACTATGTGTTGTGGCACATGTCCGGCCGAAGCCGGATGGCGCACAGCCTAGCGCCCGGCCAAACTTAAAGCAATACCTGAGTAAATGTCGTGTAACTTAATGATTTATATGAGTGATTCTGCGATCTCGCGCTGAATCGCCTCCGCCGTCGCGCGCGGATCCGCGGCCTGGCGGACCGGCCGGCCCACCACGATGGCGTCCGCGCCCAGACGGAAGGCCTCGGCCACGCCCACCGTGCGCTTCTGGTCATCGCCCACCGGGCCGCCTGGGCGGATGCCGGGGCAGACGATGTCGAAACCGGGACCGGTGGCGGCGCGGATGACGCCGGCCTCCTGGCCCGAGGCGATCACGCCGTCGATGCCGGCGGCCTGCGCCGCGAGCGCACGTTGGACGACGATGTCGGCAGGTTCGCCGTCGATGCCCATCGCTCTGAGATCCTTGCCATCCATCGAGGTCAGCACGGTGACCGCCAGCAGGCGCAGGTCGCCGTCGCGTGCGGCGGCGGCGGCTTCCATCATTCCGGCGTGCCAGCCGTGGAGGGTGCAGTAGCTCACCGGCCAGCGGGACAGGCCCTTGATGACGCCGGCGATGGTGGCGGGGATGTCGAAGAACTTCAGGTCGACGAAGATCTTCTTCTCGCGCCGCGCCAGTTCGTCCAGCACCCGGAAGTAGTCGCCCGAGGCCAGCAGCTCCATGCCGATCTTGTAGAACTGCACCGCATCGCCCAGCCGATCCACCCAGGCCAGCGCTTCGTCGCCGGTGGGCTCGTCGAGCGCGACGATCAGCCGCTCGCGGGGACCGAGTTGCAGCGGCCGCCCGCTCATCGGGCCACGTCCAGCGCGGCGCGCTTGGCCTGGCTGCGGGCTTCGGCCGGCCGCGCCCAGTCGTTGTTGAACAGCGCCGGTTCCCAGGAACCGTAGGTCGGGTTGGGCAGCATCCACCAGCGTTCGCCGAACCAGTCCTCGTATTCGTCGTACAGCTTCTGCCGGCCTTCGGGGGTGTTGACCTCGACCTGCACGAAGTCGCCGATCTGGTCGCCGAACTGCATCAGCACGCGGTACTTCTGCCCGGCCAGGCGGCGGCGGCAGTTCTTCTCCGAACCGTTCTGCTCGCAGCCTTCCACCACCGTGCCCAGGCCCAGGAACACGCTGTCGTCGGCGACCGGCAGGCCGACCGCGCGCAGGTTGGCCAGGGTGGCCTCCTTCAGATGCACCGCGCGGTTGGAGATGTACAGCACGGTCACGCCCCTGGCATTGGCGGCCTTGGCGAAATCGACCACGCCCGGCACCGGCTTGGCCTTCTTCTCGGCCACCCACTGGTCCCAGCTGACTTCGTCGTACTCCTTGCCGTCGCGGATCAGGCGCGCCTGGTAGGGGGAGTTGTCCAGCACGGTCTCGTCCACGTCCATCACCACCGCCGGCTTCAGGCCGGTGGCCGCGTTGCCGCGCTCGTCCGGCACCAGCGCATCCCAGTGCTTTTCCTTCAGCGCCGCGTCCAGGTGATCGGCGGCGGCGCGGTAGCTCTGCTCGGCCAGCGCCTTGTACTCCACCGAGGTCTGCACCCAGGCCACGGCGTTGAGGTTGTCGTGGAAACCGGCCGCGGGCGCGGCGACGGCTTCGGCCTTCGGCGCTTCGGCGGGCGTGGCCGGCGCAGGCGCGTCGGTGCGCTTGCACGCGGACAGGGTCAGGAGGGAGGCCAGGACACTGGCCGTCAGCAGGGCAGGACGCATCGCGGTTCCATCGAACAGGAGTGGCGCGATTTTAGCCGAGCCCGGTTTCAGCCGCTTTTCCGGGCGTCCGGACACCGGCGGCGCGGGATTGCCACGCCGGGGCGTTATCCTGATCGGCATGAGTACCGAATCCGATTTTTCCTCCGAAGCCGCGCCGTCCGCGCCGACCCTCGATGCCACCGAAGCGCGCCTGCTGGGTTGCCTGATCGAGAAGGAGGCCACCACGCCGGATGTCTATCCGCTGACCGTCAACGCCGCCCAGTCCGCGGCCAACCAGAAGACCGCCCGCGATCCGGTGCTGAACCTGGAGCCGGGCGAAGTGAACCGCGGCCTGCGCGCGCTGGAACAGAAGGGACTGGCGCGGCAGGTGTTCTCCTCCCGCGCCGAACGTTACGAACACCGCACCGGCCAGCATTTCAGCCTGCCGCAACAGCAGGTCGCGCTGCTTGGCCTGCTCCTGCTGCGCGGCCCGCAGACCATCCACGAACTGCTCGCGCGCAGCGAGCGGCTGGCGAAATTCGCCGACGCCGACGACCTGCGCCATCACCTGGACCGCCTCGCCCAGCGCCAGCCCGCGCTGGTGGTGCAGATTCCACGTGGCCCCGGACAGCGTGAGGACCGCTACATGCACCTGCTGTCCGGCCCGGTGGACGTCGCCGCCATCGCCGCGCGCCTGCCGGCGGCGTCGTCGTCGAACACGTCGGATCTGGAAGCGCGGGTGCAGACGCTGGAAGCGGATGTCGCCGCGTTGCAGGAGCAGATCGCGCAACTGCTCGCGCAGCGGGAAGCGTAAATCCCCCTCGGTCCCCCTTTGCAGAAGGGGAAGCAAAATTCATGCGAAGGGAGCCATGGACAGCCCCCTTGACCAGCCATTCGGCTGTTGAAAGCGAAAAAGGGGGCAGGCGCCGCAGGCGACGGGGGATTTGCTCTTCGCGCAGAAGCCAAATCCCCCTCAGTCCCCCTTTTTCAAAGGGGGAGGCAAAGCGGATTCAGACAGATCCGTCACCCGCACGAACAGATCCGTCACCCCCACCTCCACTCCCATCTGCGCGAACAAGGTCGTGATCTGCCCGCGATGATGGGTCTGATGGTTGAAGAAATGCAGCAGCGTCCCGTCCAGCGGACGCCGGAACGCATCGCCGCGCAGGTTCAGGTATTCCAGCGGCACCGCCAGCGTCGCCACGTCGAGCGTGTCCACCCAGGCGAGGATGATCCCGTCCAGCCATTCGCGCCGCGCGCGCAGCGCGGGCAGATCGGCGCAGGGCCGCGCATCCAGCGCACGAGGGAGTTCCAGCGCATCCATCGGCGCCAGGGTTTCCGATCCCGAGGCATGCTGGCGGAAACGCTTCAGCCAGATCGTGTCGGCGACCACCAGATGGCTCAGCGTGCCGAAGATCGATCCGAAGAACGCACCGCGATCCGCCATGACCTCCACTTCCGGCATCTCGGCAGCCAGCGCGTACAACCGCTCGTTCATCCAGCGGTTGTAGCCGGCCAGCAGCCGGAACACGCCGGCCAGTCCGCTCATCGCGGGCGCCGGCTGCTGCGCAACAACAGCAGGCTGCCGATGACGGTGCCGATCAGGGAGGCGCCCAGGCCGAGCATCATGGCGATCCACAGTTCCCGTGGCCACGGCACCATCGCCGCATCGTCTGCCAGCAGATGGCGCAGCACCACCGCCGTCGGCACCGCCAGCGCCGCCCACAGCCACACGCGCAGGAAACGCCCGGTCCCGAACGCGCGCAGCAGCATCGCCACCACCGCCACCGCGGCCAGCCCGGGCGTATACAGCGCGGCCGGCAGCACCGCCTGATCGGCGGGCAATTGCCAATACTTGAAGCCGATACCGATCAGCGCGATGGCGAATCCGATCGGCAACCAGACGGGACTGGAGCGGGTCATGGCGACACCTGCGAAGAGCCTGCGCGCAGCCTAGCGAGACGGACGGGGCGGCGTCCACCTTGTGTCTTGCTGTGCGCTAAAAGCAAAATCCCCCTCAATCCCCCTTTTGCAAAGGGGGAGGAACAGCGGGTTCCGGGCGCCGGAGTCTCCTGATAGCCCCCTTTGAAAAAGGGGGCGGGCGCCGCAGGCGACGGGGGATTTGCTCTTTCGCGCGAACCCCAAAACAACCGCCAAACAGCGGCTCAAGGACGCAAGCCCGCCTACCCGTCCAGCAGCGCCTGAATCGCCGCCAGCCCCGCGCTCGCACGCTCCTTCTTGCGCTCGGCATCGGCCACCGGATCCGCGCCGTCGCGTTGCAGTTCGGCGGCGGGCAGTTCGTCCAGGAAGCGGCTCGGCATCAGCCGGATGCGTTCGCCGAAGCGGCGGGTCTCGCGGCTGTGGCTCAGCCACAGCGCCTGTTTGGCGCGGGTGATGCCCACGTACATCAGGCGGCGTTCCTCGGCCAGGTTGCCTTCTTCCACGCTGATCTCGTGCGGCAGGGTGCCGTCCTCGCAGCCGACGATGAAGACGTAGCGGAACTCCAGGCCCTTGGCCGCGTGCAGGCTCATCAGCCGCACCTGGTTGCCGCCGTCGTCCTTGTCGTTGCGCGACAGCAGCGCCAGCTGCGCGGCCAGATCGCCGACGTTGCCGCCGCGCGGCCCGCCGTCGAACCAGTCCGCCAGCTCGTCCAGGTTGGCGCGCCGGCGTTCGAAGCCGGCCTGATCCTTGCTCTGCGCGCGCAGATCGGCCAGCAGGCCGGAGCGCTCGATCAGCCGCAGTAGCAGATCCTTGGCCGACAGCGTCTTGGTGTGATCGCGCAGATCCCGGATCACGTCGTTGAACGCGCTCAGGCCGTTGGCCGCGCGCGCCGGCAACGCCTTCAGCACGGTCATCGACTCGGCCGCACGCGACATCGGCATGCTCGCGTGCTGGGCCATCTCCGCCAGCTTGGCCAGCGAGGTGGTGCCCACTTCACGCTTGGGCGACTGCACCGCGCGCAGGAACGCGGTGTCGTCATCCGGATTGGCGACCAACCGCAGCCACGACAGCGCGTCCTTCACTTCCTGGCGCTCCAGGAACGCGGTACCGCCGGTCAGGTGGTAGGGCACGCGCAGCAATTGCAGCGCCTTTTCCAGCACGCGCGACTGGTGGTTGCCGCGGAACAGGATGCAGAAATCGCTCCACGGCGCTTCGCGGGCCGTGTGCAGGAACGAAATCTCCGCGGCCACCTTCTCCGCTTCGTGCTCGCTGTCGCGGCACTCCCACACCCGGATGCGTTCGCCGTCGGGCTGGTCGCTCCACAACTTCTTCAGGTGTTCGTGCGGGTTGTTGGCGATCAGCGTGTTGGCCGCGCGCAGCACCCGGTTGGAGCAGCGGTAGTTCTGCTCCAGCTTGATGATCTCCAGCTTGGGATAGTCCTTGGCCATCTCCAGCAGATTGTCCGGATTGGCGCCACGCCAGGCGTAGATGCTCTGGTCGTCGTCACCCACGCAGGTGAAATCGCCGCGCGGGCCGGCCAGCTGCTTCAGCAGGCGGTACTGGGCGTCGTTGGTGTCCTGGCACTCGTCCACCAGCAGGTAGCCGATGCGCTCGCGCCAGGCCTTGGCGATCTCCTCGTTGCCTTCCAGGATCTGCACCGGCAGGCGGATCAGATCGTCGAAGTCCACCGCGTTGAAGGTCGACAGGCGCGCCTGGTAGCGCGCGTACAGGCTGGCCGCCTCCTGCTCGCGCGCACTGCGCGCGGCCGCCATCGCCTCCTCGGGCGACAGGCCGGCGTTCTTGGCGCGCGAGACCAGGTTCCTGGCCGCGTCGATGGCGTCGGGCTTGGCGCCGGTCATCAGATCCTTGATCTGCGCGGCCGCGTCGTCGGCGTCGAAGATCGAGAAGCCGCGCTTCAGGCCGGCCGCCGCGTGCTCGATCTGCAGGAACTTCAACCCCAGCGCGTGGAACGTGCACACGGTCAGGCCGTCGGTCACGTCGCTCTTGAGCCGCTTGCCCAGGCGCTCGCGCATTTCCTTGGCGGACTTGTTGGTGAAGGTGATCGCGGCGATGCGCTTGGCCGGCATCCGGCCCGAGGTGATCAGGTGCGCGATCTTCTCGATGATCACGCGCGTCTTGCCGCTGCCGGCGCCGGCGAGCACCAGCAGCGGTCCGTGCACGTGCTGGACCGCGGCGCGTTGGGGAGGGTTGAGGCCTTGCATGGGGGCGCTATTGTAGGGCCAAGGCCGCCTCGCATCGGGGTCCGGAACGGCTCGAAACAGAAAATTTTCACATTGACATCCGGTCCCGCATCGGCGGGGCAACGGCGGTCGCACCACGCCCGTTCCGCCGCCGCCCATTAGACCGTCATCCCGGTTCGCGCGCTTTCGGACGATTCCGATGGGCTCGCACCGACCGCCGTGGTCTCCTCCCATTGTCATGTGACGCACTCTTGTTCGTATCCGGGGATCGCGCCGTGACGGCTCGAATCGATACCACGGAGTCAACGGATGCACCGGCCCACACGGCATGGCGCACGCAAGTGCGCGGGAGGCTTCAGCCTCATCGAACTGATGATGACGACCGCATTGCTCGCCCTCCTCGGCGCGATGGCGATGCCGTCGCTTGAAAACCTGGTCAACGGCAATCGCCTGGCGAACGCCAGCAACGAGATGCTCGCCTTCCTGAATGCGGCGCGCCTGGAAGCCGTCACCCATCACACGCGGGTGGACCTCTGCCGCAGTGCCGATGGCGAGCACTGTTCGGCTGACGCGCCGTCTCCGGCCGGCTGGATGGCCTATCGACCGGAGGGCGACGGGATCGAGGTCGTGGCCGCGATCCGGATGGATGGCCGTGTCGTCCTGCAACTCAATCAGGCCGCGACGGGCTGGACGGGATACGACGCCGACGGCCGGATGCGGACCCGCCCGCAGTTCCTGTCTTCCGGCCGCATGCGCCTGTGCATGCCGACGACGCGCCCGCGCGACAACATCCGCGACGTGACGATCCGCGCCAGTGGCCGGGTCGAAGTGACGACCTCCAGCGGCAACGGCGAATGCCCGTCACCGGCGGACTGACGGGACGAAGATCCAGCCAACGAAGCCCGGGCCTGCGCATGCGCACCGCGACGGGTCACGCGACCGACGCCCTCCTGCGTCCCGGCAACGCTGAAACTGCCGGCAACGCATCGTCCACCGCGTGACCATCGCCGCGTTTGCGCGCCTTTCGGAATCCTCCGATGGCCCTCCCATCGCGTTGGCGATTCCATTCCCGGTCCGTGGGTGCGTGCCGGGAAGGTTCAAGGCATGGCGCCTGATGCAGGGGAATCGTTCCCGTGAGGGGCTACACGGTGGAGAGCGCAATGGCTTTGAAGCGACGGAGTGGCGTGTGTCCCGATGTGGCGCGCAACGCGGCGGGCTTCACGCTGATCGAACTGGCGGTGACCGTCGCGGTGCTGGCGGTCCTGCTCGCGATCGCGCTCCCGTCCTTCGAGACCCTGAGCAACCAGAACCGCCTGGGCGCGGCCAGCAACCAGGTGATCGCCACCTTGCAGACCGCCCGCGTCGAGGCCATCCGCCAGAACCGGAAGGTGATGATCTGCGATTCCGCCGACGGCGCCCAATGCCGATGCTGCGAGCGCAGATGGCGTGGCTTGTTGCTCGCCCAACCCGAGGGGGAAAGCGGCAGTCGATCGTTGGCGTTCACGCCATTCAACGCGCCCGTCGAATTCATGCCCGGGGCGGCTTTCAACAAGACCAGCTGGAACCTCAGGGTCGCCTACCGCGCGGATGGCCGGCCGGCGAGCGGATCCGCGCCGTCGTTGCCCAGCCCGATTACGCTGCGGGTCTGCATTCCCACCTCCCGGCCCGCCAACAACATCCGCGACGTGGTGCTGCATCCCAGCGGACGCGTGGACGTGAAGGATGCCAACGGCGGCGGTGCTTGTCCTTTCCCCGACACGACGCCGGGTTGAGGTGCGCATGAGGGTCCATCAACGCAAGCACGCGGAAACGCGCCCGCCCGCGCGCCACAAGACGACAGGCGCCGGATTGCTTGAAGTGCTGGTCGCGGTGCTGGTGCTCGGCATCGGCCTGCTCGGCGTGGCCGCCACCCAGAGCGTGGCGCTGAAGGCCAACCAGGTATCGGCGATGCGCTCCCAGGCCATCATCGAGAGTTACGGCATGCTCGATGCGATCCGCGCGGCGATGCCGCCGGAAGCGCTGACTTCCTCTTCCGCACGCGCGACGTTCCTGGCCGCCTACCAGTTGCAGCGTACCTGCAACGCCAGTGCCGGCGCCGCCGGCACGCTGGCCGAGAACGATCTGCGCGAATGGGTGACGGCGCTGCGGAACGATCTGGGGGAAGGCGCCTGCGGCACCGTCGCCTGCAATCCCAAGAGCGGCGAATGCGCGATCACGGTGGAATGGGACGAATCGCGCCTGCCCGTCGGCCAGTCGGGCAACACGCTCACCATCAAGAGTCGCCCATGAGCGCCGGTGCGTTCCCGTCCCTGCCGCGCATGTGGGCCCGTCGGCGCCGGACCATCGCGACGCCGCCCACGTCGATGGCGGGCCTGTCGCTGATCGAACTCATGATTGCCGTCGTGCTCGGCTTGCTGGTCGTGCTGGCCGCAATCGGCCTGTTCACCAGCAATCGCGCCGTCTACGACAGCACCGAGGCGCTGTCGCGCATCCAGGAAAACGCCCGCGCCGGATTCGAATTGATGGCGCGCGACCTCCGTGCCGCGGATGGCACCGCCTGCCGGACGCCCGTCGACCCGAGTACGGCGGCCGCGGCCGCCTCGCCGGAAAAGATGCCGCTGATCCGGTGGGCGGGCACGGGGGGATTGGGCCTCTGGGGTGATGGCCTTCGGGGAAGGAGCAACGGCTTCGGTGATGTCATCGAACTGCGCTCGGCCACGGCGGGAGCCGTCCCCATCGTGACGCATATCTTCAACGAACTGCGTCATGCCGACTCGCCCCGGTTCAAGAAGGCGGACGAACTGCTGGCCTGCGACAGCAACACCGGTTATCTGCTGACCGCGACCGGGGTCAAGGGGAACACCGTCTCCTATAGGGAGGCGCCCTGCAACGCGTCGCCCGGTGGCAATTGCGACGCGACGCGACCTCTCCTCGACCCCGCGCGCCGCCCGGCCTTCCTGGCCCCGGTCGCCGCGATCCGCTGGGAGGTCGGCGCCAACGCGCGTGGCGGTCGGTCGCTGTATCGCGTGGCGTCGGGCTTCGGCTCCGGCGACGACAGGGCGGAAGTCATCGACGGCGTACGCACGCTGACGCTGAGCTACCTGCTGCCCGGCAAGACCCAATACGTATCCGCCGCCCAGGTCGGCACGGAGTGGAAGGCGGTGCGCGCGGTGCGCATCGCGCTGGAACTGGAAGCCTCGCCGGGCGGCGGCGCCGGCAACGAAATCGGCCGCCGCATCGTGCATGTCGTCAGCCTGCGGAACCGCAATCCATGAGCGCCGCATTCCGTCCTTGTCTCCACGACCCACGCACGCGCCAGCGGGGCAACACCCTGCTGGTCGTGCTGGTGCTGCTGCTGGTGATGACCCTGCTGGCGTTGGCCAGCCTGCGCATCGGCAACCTGGAAGAGCGCATGACCGCCAACCTGTTCGATCGCGGCCTGGCCTTCCAGGCCACCGAGGCGGCCCTGCGCGAAGGCGAGGCGCTGGCACGGTCGTCATCGACGCCACCGGCCGCGGGTAAATGCGCCAACGGCCTCTGCGGAAAACTGCAGAGCGTGCTGTCGGAACAACAGATCACCGCCTTGTTCAAGGAAACCGCACGCACGGCCAGCCCGCTGGACAAGAACACGCTCGCCGTACCCAAATCGGACAACGTCCGCTATCTGGTCGTGCATCGCGGCCGCGCCGAAGCCATCCACGGTTGCTCAAGCGTCCTGGGCGCCAGCGGCGGCATCAAGGACCCGCTGTGCCTGGTCGAGGCCTACCAGGTCGAGGCCCGCTACGAAGCAACCGACCGAGCAGCCGTGACGCTGCGATCAGTGGTGCATGTCCCCGCGCCTTCTTCCACTTCACCGTAGCCGGCTGCGATGAGACCAAGAACCCCTTGTTTGCGTTCCCGGTGCGACTCCCGCGTTTTCGCGGGAACCGCCGCCTTCCTGATCACGTTGCTGTGCGCGCCGGTACGGGCCGCGATCGACGATGTCCCGATTCCGGCCAACCCGCTGGTGTCCGGTTCGGCCGTGGCGCCGAACATCATGTTGCTGCTGAACAACTCGCTGCCCACGACACGGCTTGTGGATTACAAGCACACATGGTGGGGCCGGAGCCAGATCATGACGTACAAGGACAGGAAAGGCAGATTCCATGTCATGAGGGGTGAGAGCCTGGATGCTTCCTATAAATACAATCTGCTCCACTATGATCCACGGGTGACCTACCGGCCCTGGGTGCGTCCGGATGGCAGCCGCTACCCGGACATGGATCCGGCGAACACCTACACGGATCTGGATCTGGCGGTGCCCGCGTACGACCGGACCCTCGGCAGGATCGCCGAAAGCCCGCGCGGTTCGCTGTATGACTGGGACCCGCATGATCCGAACCAGTTGACGCCGAAGGAATACGGACTGCTCGGGCGGCCGTTCTACGTGTTCAAGCACGATGGCGACAACATCAGCGACCTGCTCCAGTACACGCTCTACCGGCTGGTCAACGCGGACAAGGCGTACCGCTGCACGACGGCGGAAATGGGCCATGACGGCGTCTGGAAGCAAACGACCTATTCCTGGATGGAACAGGGCAAGTGCGAGTTGGTATCGGACTTCTCCTGGACAACCGAGGACGGACGCACGATCCGGCGCTCCCTGGCCGAGGAATGGAGGAACTACGCCAACTGGTACGGCTATCACCGCAGCCGGATGAAGGTCGGCAAGGCCGCGGCGGGCGAGGCGTTCAGCCAACTGCCGGGGGATTACCGCGTCGGCTACATGAACCTCGCCACCGGCATCAAGGGGATCGAACTGCCGATCCCGGTGAGTTCGGATGGCGGACGCTTCCGCGACAAGCCCGGCGTGTCGTCCAACCGCAGCGCCTGGTTTGACCGGATGTATGGCGAGCGGGCCACGCAGACGATGACGGTGTTGCATACCGCGCTGCAGAATGTCGGCGACTATTTCTCCCGCAGCGATGCCGACGGGCCGTGGGGACCGGGCAACCTGTCGCAGCAGGCCGCCTGCCGGCAGAGCCACGTGATCGTGGCGAGCAACGGCTTCTGGGAAAAGCCTCCGCTGCACTACCGGCCGGTCGGCAACATCGACGGCACACCCGGCGAGGATATCCACGGGCCCGACGACCGGCGTTACCGGTACCAGCCCGGTCCGCCCTATTCCGACGGGCATGCCAATACCCTGGCCGATCTGGTCATGCACTACTGGAAAAACGACCTGCGCCCGGATCTGCCCAATACCGTCCCCACGTCCGACGCCGATCCGGCGTTCTGGCAGCACATGGTGGTGTCGGCCATTTCCGTCGCCAATCGCGGCTACCTCAGCGCCGATGATCTGGACCTGCTCAAGTCCGGACAGAAGTCCTGGATCGATCCGCACGGAGCCGACTTGACGCATCGGGTGGATGACCTGTTCCATGCGACCGTCAACAGTCGCGGCCTGTTCGTCAGCGCCGAACGCCCGCAGGATCTGGTGAAAGGATTCACCGAGATCCTGGACGAGGTGGAGGAACGCAACAGCTCGGCCAGCAGCATCAGTTTCAATGGCGCCGAGTTGACGGCGGGAAGCCGCACTTATGTGGCCAGCTTCACCTCGAAGCTCTGGACTGGTGATCTCAAGGCCTATCCGGTGACCGCCGGCGGCATCTCGGGAACACCGATCTGGAGCGCGTCCGCGCAAGCGCTTCCGATTTGGTATGAGCGCAAGGTATTCACGACCGGGGACCCCGGGCAAGGTGGCCGTCATGCGTTGAGGCATTTTCCAACCCTCGCACAGGGCAATGCGCTCAGCGCGCGGGTTGCGACCTGGATCCGGGGCGACCGCAGTCGCGAAGGCAAGGGCCTGCGCGTACGGACCGGGTTGCTGGGCGACATCGTGCACAGCTCGCCCCTGCACGTGAAGACCGCCAATGCCGAAGCGGTCTTCGTCGGCGCCAACGACGGCATGCTGCATGCGTTCGATGCCGCCACCGGCAAGGAGATATTCGCCTACGTGCCCGGCCTGCTGGACATGGCATCGTTGAGATATCTCGCCGAAGCCGACAAGTACCGGCATCGCTACTACGTCGACGGTCCGTTGGTGGCCGGACGCATCCACGGCGACGAGGTCACCGTGATCGGCACGCTGGGACGTGGCGGGCGCGGCGTGTACGCGGTTTCGCTGAATCTGGCCAATCCGTCCAGCGCGCCGGCCGGATGGGAGTATGCGGGCGACCAGGACATGGGCATGGTACTGGGGCGTCCGCAGATCCACCGCATCGCCGGGCAAGGAGGGACGTCCCGGACCGTGGCGCTGGTACCCAATGGCATCAACAGCCCCAGTGGCCGGGCGGCCCTGTACGTGCTCGATGCGGAGACCGGTGAGCGGATCGGCAAGATCGTGGCGGGCAATGAAACCCGCAATGGGCTTTCCGCCTTGACGGTACTGGATCGCGATGGCGATGGCCGGGCCGACACCGCGTATGCCGGCGACCTGCGCGGCAACGTGTGGCGATTCGATCTGGCGGGCAGCGCGGGCGACTGGCGGGCCAGCCGGATCTTCATCGCCACGGGCGCGAGCGGGCGGCGGCAGCCGGTCACCGGCGGGGTCGGGGTCGCGCTGCATCCCGCGACCCACCGGCCCTGGGTGTTCTTCGGCACCGGGAGTTACCTCAGCGCGGAGGATGCCGCCGACGTGTCGACGCAAAGCTGGTATGGCGTGGAGGACCGGGGTGGCCTGGTGGGTCGGTCGCAACTGCGCGCCAGGCAAATCAATGCCAACGGCATCGTCGGGGGCAAGCCCGTGCGCGCCTTCGGCAAGGCGTCGGCGAACGACATGGTCGGCAAGCGCGGCTGGGTGGTCGACCTGCAGACGCCGGGCACGCATGCCGAGGGCGAACGCATGGTCGGTGAAACGCAGCAGGTAGTCGGTGGCCGGACCTTGTTGGCGTCCAGCATGATCCCGGAAGGCGGCGGTTGCGGCGGGACGGGACGCGGATACCTCAACGCGATCGATGTCTTCACCGGCGGCGCCACCTCCCATCCGTTCTTCGATGTCGACGGCGACGGCCGCTTCGACGAAAGGGACAATGTCGGGGACACACCGGCGGGATCGATCGATCTGGGCCTGGGCATGGTGTCCGACCCGGGCATCCTGGTGGGCGACCTGGTGCAGGGGAGCAACCCGTCGCTGGCCTGCGTCGGCGGCGCGTCCGGCGCGACCGGTTGCGTGTCCCTGAACCTGCAGGGCATGGCGCCGCACTACGGGCGGGTGTCCTGGCTGGAGTTGATCCGGGAATAGCGCCGGAAGGCGCCATCCGCCCGCGCGACCGTGCCATCAGTAGGAGAGACAGTGGCGGGCATTCCTTCTAGGATTCGGACACCGGATTCAAGGGAAATTATCAGGATGATTCACAAACGACTCTGGCTGCTGGCCATGCTGCTGCCGATATCCACCGTCATGGCGGCGGACAAGAAGCCGGCTGCGCCACCGGATCCGACGGCCGATCCCTTGATGATCACCGCCGGCTTCCTGACCCACCATCCGGACATGAAGTACCGGTTGCTGGGCATGGAGGCGTTCAAGGCCAACAAGTACGAGGACGCGATGCGGTTCTTCCGCCGCGCCAGCTTCTACGCCGACAAGCCATCGCAGGGCATGGTCGCGGAGATGCTGTGGAACGGCCAGGGCGCGCCGCAGGACAAGGCGCTGGCCTACGCCTGGATGGATCTGGCCGCCGAACGCGGCTATGCCGGCTTCCTTGGCCTGCGCGAACGTTACTGGAGCGCCCTGACCGAGGCCGAGCGTGCACGCGCCGTCAGCGAAGGCCAGGAAATCTACGCCCGCTTCGGCGACGCGGCCGCCAAGCCGCGCTATGAAACCCAGCTGCGCCGTGGTCGCACGCAGCTCACCGGCAGCCGCACCGGCTTCGCCGGCAACGTGCAGATCATCGTGCCCGGTCCCGGCGGCGAGCAGACCATCGACGGCAGCAAGTTCTACGACCCACGCTACTGGGACGCCAAGAAGTACTGGGCCTATACCGACCAGGTCTGGGCGAAACCGCGCATCGGCCGGGTTTCGGTGGGCGAGGTGGAACAGGTCGAGGAACTGCCGCCGGCCCCCAGCTCGCGCGTGCCGGAAACCACCCCGCAGATCGACGCCCCGGAACCGGACGTGCCCGACGAGCCCGCGCCCGTCAATCCCTGACGGGCCGGCCATGCGCGGCAGTAGAATCCGCGCATGGCCAAGCTCTACTTCTACTACTCGGCGATGAACGCCGGGAAGACCACCACGTTGCTGCAATCCGCCCACAACTACCGGGAGCGGGGCATGCGCGTGCTGATCCTGACCCCGCGCCTGGACGACCGCGCCGGCACCGGCGTGGTCGCCTCGCGCATCGGCCTGAAGGCCAGCGGCACCGCCTTCGTCCACGACACCGATCTGGAAAAGCTGATCCGCGCGGACCTCGCCGAGCACGGCAAGCTCGACTGCGTGCTGGTCGACGAGGCGCAGTTCCTGACCAAGCCGCAGGTATGGCAGCTCAGCGAAGTGGTGGATGCGCTGCGCATCCCGGTACTGTGCTATGGCCTGCGCACCGACTTCCGCGGCGAACTGTTCGAAGGCAGCCAGTACCTGCTTGCCTGGGCCGACGAGATCGCCGAGATCAAGACCATCTGCCACACCGGCAAGAAGGCGATCATGACCGTGCGCGTGGACGAGGAAGGCCGCGCGGTGCAGGACGGCCCGCAGGTGGAAATCGGCGGCAACGACCGCTACGTCTCGGTCAGCCGCGCCGAGTTCAAGCGCATCGCGCGCGGTGAAAGCCGGATTGAGCCGATGCAGGCGCCGTTGCCCTTGTAGGGGGCTTTGGCCTGGAAAAGCCAAAAAGCAAATCCCCCTCAACCCCCCTTTTTCAAAGGGGGAGGAACAGCGGGTTTCCGAGCGTCGGAGTCTCCTGGTAGCCCCCTTGACCAGCCATGCGGCTGTTGAAAGCGAAAAGGGGGCGGGCGCCGAAGGCGACGGGGGATTTGCTCTTGGCGCGGAAAAGCAAATCCCCCTCAATCCCCCTTTTTCAAAGGGGGAGGAAGAGCCGGTTTCCGGGCGCTGAAGCTTCCTGATAGCCCCCTTTGCAAAAGGGGGCGGGCGCCGAAGGCGACGGGGGATTTGCTCTTGGTGCCAAAACGAAGCACCCCTCTGCCCCCTTCAACAGGAGCGAAGCGCCATCCCAAGCATCAAATGCACCGCGCCCGAATCCGCGCAATCTCCCGCGGAATGACACCACCATCCGGCTGCGCGGTGCGCAGCTCGGCCAGCAGCGCGTCCAGATCCCGGCGGCCGCGCTCGCGTTGATCCTGTTCGCAGCGCAGTTCGGCGGCGTAGCCGCGCGCGCTCCAGCGCAGTTTCGGGATTTCGCTGCCTTCGCCTTTGCGCACCGCCAATGCGTCCATCCGGCGCAGCGCTTCGCCGACCTGGCCGGTGCGGCCCAGCTGGCGGGCCAGCGACAGTTCGGCGAACAGCGTGCGCGGATGTTCGGTGCCGTAACCGATGCGGGTCAGTTTCTCGGCGCGATCGAAATACTCGCTGGCCGCGGCCAGATCCCCGCGCGAGGCCAGCACCTCGCCGATCAGGCGATCGGTTTCGCCGACCAGCGCATGGCTGGCGCCGAACAGTTCGGCGCGCAGTCCACGCGCTTCCTGCAACGCGGCCAGGGCCTCGTCCTCGCGGCCGGCGCTGTGCAGCACCATGCCGTAGTTGTAGAGCCCGCCGGGCAGTTGCTGGCGGCTGTCCGGGCTGCGCCAGACCCGCACCGCGCGTTCGATGTCGGCGATGGCGGCATCGGTGTCGCCCAGCTCCCAGGCGATGATGCCCAATGAGTTCCAGCTGGATCCGGTTTCGCGATGGGCCGGTCCCAGCGCGCTGATCGTCTGCTCGTGCAGCTGGCGCATCTGCGCGTTGGCTTCGGTGAAATGCCCCAGATCCACCTGCACCGCGCCCATCTGCCGGCGCACCGCCAGGGTCGCCGGATGGCGATCGCCGTGGATGTTGCGGGCCAGCGCGAGCGCGCGCCGGTAGTGCATCAGCGCGGTCTGCGAATCGCCGCGGATCCGGTAGAGGCTGGCGAGACTGCGCTCGATGTCGACCGCCAGCGGATGGCGCTGGCCATCGTACTGGCGCAGGTGCACGAGCGCGGCGTTGAAGCCGCGGATCGCGCCATCGGCGTTGCCCATGTCGCTTTCCAGTCCGGCCAGGTCGTACAGGCTTTCGGCGACCCCGGTCTGATCGCGCAGGCCGCGTCGGATCAGCTGCGAGCGCAGGAACAACTGGCGCGCGGTCTGGCGATCGGCGACCGCGCGCCGGCAACGCCCGTCCTGCGACAGGAAATCGGCGGCCTGCTGTGGCAACTGGATCTGCAGGCGACCGATGTCCGGTTCCAGCCGGATCATCGCGTCGATGCAGTCGCGCGGCCGTCCCAGCAGCGCCAGCACGCGGCCTCGCTGGGTGGTGCTTTCCAGGGTCAGCGCGGGCGCGTCGCTGCCGTGCAGCAGGCGTTGCTGCCGATCCAGCAGGGTCAGTGCCTCGCGGTAGTCGCCCAGGCCGATGCGCAGGCGCGCGATCACGCCCAGCAGTTCGGCATGCGCCAGCGGTTGCCGCGCCAGTTCGCGCTCGCCCCGTCGTTCGCCGGCCACCAGCAGTTCGCGCGCGTCGAAGGTGTTGCCGCGCTGCGCGCTGCCGGCGTTGTCGAACAGGCCGATCACGAAGTTCTGCATCGCCTGCGCGCGCGCCGCTTCGCGCACCGCCTGCTGGCTCTGCCACAGGCTGGCGCCGAGCGCGGCGATCAGGATCAACGCGGTCACGCTGCCGGCGGCCAGCGCCCAGCGGTGGCGGGAAATGTATTTGCGCGCGCGATAGCCCAGGCTCTGCGGCCGTGCGTGCACTGGCCGTCCGTCCATGTGTCGGCGCAAGTCCAGCGCCAGCGCTTCCACCGACGGATAGCGTTGTTCCGGCGACTTGGCCAACGCCTTCAGCGCGATGTTGTCCAGATCGCCGGACAGCTGGCGGCCGTGGCGGCGCGCGTTCGGGCATTCGGTGCGCCCGCCGCCGGTGGTGCGCTGCGCGGCCACCGAAGGCTTGAGCGGTTCCACCGCCAGGATCGCCTCTTCCCATTCGGCGTCGCTCTGCCGGCGCAACCGGTAGGGCTTGGTGCCGGCCAGCAGTTCGTACAGCACCACGCCCAGCGAATACACGTCGGTCATGGTGGTGACCGGTTCGCCGCGGATCTGTTCGGGCGCGGCGTAGTGCAGGGTGAAGGCGCGGACCTCGGTGCGCGCGTTCACCGGCGCGGGCTCGCTTTCGTCCAGCAGCTTGGCGATGCCGAAGTCGAGCAGGCGCACGTTGCGGTCCGGCGAGACCAGGATGTTGGAAGGCTTGAGATCGCGATGGACGATCAGGTTGGCGTGGGCGTGGCTGACCGCCTCGCAGACCTGCAGGAACAGGCGCAGGCGATCGTCGATGGACAGCGCGTTGACCTGGCAGTACTCGGTCAGCGGAATGCCTTCGACGTACTCCAGCGCCAGATAGGGCTGGCTGCCCTGGCTCACCCCGGCGTCGAGCAGGCGGGCGATGTTGGGATGCTCCAGCCGCGCCAGGATTTCGCGTTCGCGGGTGAAGCGCAGGCGCAGGTTGGGATCGGCCAGGCCCGGACGCAGCAGTTTCAGCGCGACCCGGCGCTGATACAGGCCATCGGCGCGCGAGGCCAGCCAGACCATGCCCATGCCGCCTTCGCCGAGCACGTCTTCCAGCCGGTAGGGGCCGATGAGCATGCCGGGCTGGAGTCCGCTCTGGGGTTTTTCCAGCAACGGGGCTTCCATGAAGCCCTCGCTCTCATCCTCCAGCGCGAGCAGTTTCTCCAGCTCGATCGCCAGCTCCGGATCCTCGGCGCGAATCGCGTCCATCCGGTGCGCGCGCGCGTCCGGCGCCAGTTCCAGCAGGACATCCAGCAGGGGGGAAAGCTGTTTCCAGCGTTCGACGTCCACGATGGACCGCCGCGATCAGGGTTCCTGCATCGACGACAGCAGGAACATCCGCGCCTTCTGCCAGTCGCGACGGATGCTGCGTTCGGAGCGCTGCAGGAGCTCGGCGATTTCCAGTTCCGACAGGCCGGCGAAGTAGCGCAGTTCCACCACCTTGGCCAGGCGTTCGTCCGCCTGTGCCAGCTGGTCCAGAGCGGCGTTCAGCGCCAGCAGGTCCTCGTCGAGTTTCAGGTTGCCTTCGACTTCCTCGGGAATGTCCGCGACCCGCTTGAGGTCGCCGCCGCGCTTGCGCGCCAGTCGGCTGCGCGCGTAGTCCACCACCACGCTGCGCATGGAGGAGGCGGCATAGGCGAAGAAATGCGCGCGGTCCTCGAACTTGGCCGTGCCGGTGGAACCGATCAGCTTGAGGTAGGACTCATGGACCAGCGCGGTCGCGTCCAGGGTATAGCCGTGCTGGCCCGACAGCTGGCGGCGGGCCATGGTGTGCAGTTCCTGGTAGAGCGTGGCCAGCACCCGATCCAGCGCGGCGCGATCGCCGTTGCGGGCCGAATCCAGCCAGAGGGTGATGTCTGAAGCGTCCGCCATGTGCTTTCCCCACAAGTCAGGCGGCGAATATAGCCCCAAATGTGAATAAAGGCATTCGGGAGAAGGTCCCTGTCACTTCTGGCAGTGGCCGCACCACACGGTCGTGCGCTGGCCGATGCTGGCTTCCTTCATCGGCCGCCGGCAGCGCGGGCACGGCTCGCCCCCGCGCCCGTAGGCCGACAGTTCCTGCTCGAAGTAGCCGGGCGCCCCGTCCGGGCTGATGAAGTCGCGCAGGGTGGTCCCCCCACGGGTGATGGCGTAACCGAGGATCCGCTTGACCGCGTCGGCCAGGGCCACGTAGCGCTCGCGCGAGACCTTGCCGGCGGCGCGCAGCGGCGAGATGCCGGCCAGGAACAGGCTCTCGGCCGCGTAGATGTTGCCCACCCCGACCACCACGCCCTGGTCCATCAGGAAGGTCTTCACCGGCGCCTTGCGCCCGCGGCTGAGTTCGAACAGGTAGTCGCCGTCGAACGCGTCCGACAGCGGTTCCGGTCCCAGCCCCTGCAGGAGGGGATGGACTTCCCCGGCCGGCTGCCACAGCAGGCAACCGAAGCGTCGCGGGTCATTGAAGCGCAGCACCCGCGCCTGTCCGCGCGGCCCCTCCACCGCGATGTCGACATGATCATGCGCGCGCACCGGCGTATCCACCGGCAGCACCCGCAGGCTGCCGGACATGCCCAGATGCAGCAGCGCGCTGCCGCCGTCCACGTCCATCAGCAGGTACTTGGCCCGTCGGCGTACCTCGGCGATGCGCTGGCCGGGCAGGTCGCGCGCGATCTCCGGCGGAATCGGCCAGCGCAGATCCGGCCGGCGCAGCGTCACCTCGCGAATGCGCCGTCCTTCCAGATGCGGGGCCAGGCCCCGGCGGGTGGTTTCGACTTCGGGCAGTTCGGGCATGGGGCGGCCGGAAAAGGTGACTGGGGAGGGAATGGGGGTCCCGGGCACGGCAGACAAGTCCGCCACGGGACAAGGCGGCCAGGACGGGGCGGGCTGCTGGCCGAACCAAAGCCGGTGACGTATCGGCGGGCGCCCCAGGCGCCCTATGCACAGACCGTGGTTCCAATCATCTTATCCGCTGCCCGCGAAGTCGGCGGCGCGCATCACGATGCGTCGCTGGCCATCCTGGATCGCGCCTCGCGCGGCGACCTGCCAGGAATGGTCGGATCGTCCCTTCCAAGCAGCCTCGGACATGATGGGCCGCATCGGCCGCTTTGCATTCCACATCTAACTTTGAATGCGATCCGTGCCTTGAAGGATGGGATGAGCGGGACAGTGCAAATACCATGCGGGGTTCCTTCATCCACTTGGAATGCATTTCGTATGGAAGCACGCACGCGCCTGAAACTGTCCTGCGGTGTCCTGATGGCCGCGCTGACCATGACGGCCTGTTCGCCGGGAGCTTCTCCGCAAGGCGAAGCCAGGTCCGATGACGGAACGCCGCTCGTCATCGAGGAAGTCATCATCGCCGCCAAGGGGAAAGAGCCGGATGCTTCCCGCGCCGCACTGCGACCCGGGCAGCCACTCGTACTGGGCATCCGGACTTCACGGAGCGCGAAGAACAGCACCGTGGAAGCAAAGGTCTTCGCCCTGGCGACCGGGCAGGTCATGGAAAAGAGGACCGAACGCTCCGACAAGGACGCCGAGACCATGAAGCTGGATCTGGACGACGCGAAAAGCTGGTCGGCAGGACGCTACTTGGTCGAGATTCGTCTGGATGGAAAACTGGCGGCCCAGCAGGAGTTCGATCTGACCGAGATGCCCCAAGAAGCATCGCGCCCCTAGGGCGTGTTCGTGTCACTGAGCGAATGCAGGAAGGCCAGAAGCGCGCGCTTCTCTTCCACGGTCAGCTGGATCGGCGTGCCGCGGGACAGGTTCCGGTAGTAGATCTCGCGTTCCAGCGCTTCCTCCAGCGTTGGAACGCTCCCGTCATGCATATAGGGCGCGGTCCTGGCGACATTCCGGAGGGATGGCGTCCTGAAAGCGCCCAGATCTTCCACCCTGCGGCTGGACGTGAACTTCCCGAGTTCGGAAACGTGCCAGTCCGAAAGGATGGCGTGTCCCAGTGTGCGGGTGGCAAGCGCTTCATCCAGACGGGCGATGGCGGGTGCGATCCGTCCCGCCACCCGCTCGAAACCGATGCCCGTGTGATGTGATTGGTTGTCCGTCAGCGTGTTGTTTCCGCGCGTGAAAACGTGGCAGGTCCCGCATTCGGCCTTGCCGTTGAACAGCGCCAGTCCAGCAAGCGCGTCATCGTCGAGAACGGCTTGTCCACTCAGGTGTCGAAAGCCCGGACCATCGGCTGCCGGCAGCGATCCGAGGTAGGCCGAGATGACGGCGGCGAGGCGGACCTTGTCCACCCGCAGCGAGCTGCCCTGGCGGAGCAGGAGTTCCGAATACTCCGGCCGCGAGGCCAGGCGATCGGCCAACTGGTCCATGTCGGCCAATCCCATCTCGACCGGATTGGTGAAGGGCTGAAGCACGACATGTTCGAGAGACGTCTCCCGCCCGTCCCAGAAAAACGCGAGCGCACGGCTCGAATCCAGCAGGCTGGGTGAATTGCGTGTTCCGGATTTCCCCTTGCTGCCTATGGAGACGGTACGGCCATCTGAAAAATGCAAATCGGCGCGATGGCAGCTCGCACAACTGACGTCGTGCGCCGCGCTCAGGCGGCGATCGTTGAATAGTTTCTTGCCCAGATCGGCGTCGTGAGAATTGGCGCTGGACCCGGTTTCGAAATCGCATGAAACAAGCGAGAGGACTGACGCTGCAACCACTACCAATGTGATGCTTATCCTTATCAAGTACTTGTCCATTTTCAAAGTTAATTGACAGCGTACTTCCAGCCGCTAAAAAAGAAAGGGAAACGGGGCGGCATTCGATCGAATGTCGAAAAAAGCACAAGTGTCGAGGCGTACAGCCCGGCGATCATGGAGTGGCGGCTTGGGCATGTGGCGGAAGGATTCCATACGGAAGAAAGTGCGGAGCACCGTGTTCTGGCGAGCGTGGAAAGCCGTAATCGCGCTGATGATTTTCGGCGTAGCGGCATCGCTTGCGGGCGCGACCACCTATCTGTACGACGCCAACGGTCGGTTGGTGGTGGCGACGAATGAAGAGGGCGCGCACGCGCGATACGTCTATGACGCCGTCGGCAACCTGCAAGGAATTGAAAGACTGCGCCCGGACGAACTGGCGATATTCAGCATGGAACCTGGTCGCGGCGCACCAGGTGCGCACGTTCTAATCCGGGGGCAAGGATTCTCGGCCGCGACGGCAGGAAACCGGGTCGCGTTCAACGGGACTGCTGCGGAGGTCGTACGGGCATCACCGACGTCGCTGACGGTGGTGGTGCCGGCAGGAGCGACGACGGGCTTTGTCGCGGTCGAGGCGGGTGGAGTGTCGACCGTCAGCACCTCGGCCTTCGTCGTTGACGAGAACGAAGCACCGCCAGTGATTCGCAGGATCGCGCCGTTGCGTGTCGCGGTGGGAGCAACCGTTGGAATCGATGGCGAGCATCTGATGCCGATCCCGGGCCAAAGCAAAGTATCCGTATCGGGGCGCTTTGTGTCCTCTGCTCGTGAGTCTGCAGGAAATCATATTGATTTCGTGGTGCCAGCCAACGTCGGGAGCGGCAAGGTTAGGGTCACCACCCCATTCGGCAAGGCTGAAAGTGACGAGGACCTGATCGTGCTTCCGCGTGATGTCTCGCCCGCTGATGTTGAAACGGTTCATCGGATTGCGCCGGGTTCGGAACCCGTTTCCCTGGGCGCATCCGGTTCTGGAAAATGGGTGGTGGTACTGTTCGATGGAAAGCTCGGGGACTACCTGAGCATTCAGTCCGATCCCGGCACCGGATCAGCCGTCGAATATGTCGTCCGCGATCCCGCGAATCAGATACTCGCAAAAGGCTCACTGTCTGCAAGTCTGGCATCGCTCCATTTGCCTGCTCTGAACAAGACGGGCAGCTATGCGATCTACATGAAACGCGCACCCGAGGCGGGAAGCTGGCGGTTGTCGGTGGAGGTCGACCCGACGCAGGCCATCGACGGGGAGTCTCGGGCACTTGGAGTATGGGCGCCGGGTCAGAGCAAGCGATTTCTTCTTTCCGGAAGGATCGGCGACAACCTGGGCCTGGGCATCAGTGAATTGGATGCACCCGGTGGCAGCTATGCCCGTGTCGAGGTGTACCGGCCGGACGGCACGCAGTTGCGGTACCGGTACTGCTACGTCAGTGATGGCGGCTGTGACGTGAACCTATCGCGATTGTCGGCGGGCACGTATGCGGTGGTAATGGAGCCTGCGTGGTCCAGGCAGCAGGTGCAATTCAAGGTCACCTTGTCGACAGATGTGACGGGCTTGTTGTCACCGGACGAGTGGAAAACCCTGGCGCTGGACCGATATGGCCAGAACGGCCGGCTGAGCTTCACAGGCACGGCCGGGCAGCGGTTGGGCCTGCAGGTCAGCGGGCAGCAGACACTGCCCGCTGACCGGAACGTGTACTACACCGTGTACGCACCGGACCGCACTCTGCTGACGTCCGGGACCCTCCGCGGCGGCGGTGCGCTGGATCTGCCGGCGTTGCCGGCGGACGGCAGCTACCAGGTGTTTGTGGATCCGTACTACGGCGAGACGCTGACCGCGCAGCTGCGGTTGGCGACCGGCACGGCCGAAGGCTTGGGGGTGACGAACACGCCGGCCGCGTATGAAGCACGCGGCACCGGCGAGGCGGCGTACTTCACCTTCACCGCCAGGGACGGGGACAACCTGGGTCTGGGCATCAGCGAACTGCGCATATCCGGTGGAAGCTATGCCTATGTCCGGGTGTACCGACCGGATGGCAAGCGAGGGTGGTCCAGTACCTGCTACCTCAGCCATGGCGGCTGCGAAGTGAACCTGCCGCGGTTGTCCGCGGGCACCTACGCGGTGGTGGTGGAACCAGCCTCGTCCACCCAGCGCTTGCAGTTTAAGGCCACCTTGTCGGCGGACGTGACAGGTGAGCTGGTGCCGGATGCATGGACGCCATTGATACTGAGTCGACCGGGCCAGAACGGCCGTTTGGACTTCACTGGCACCGCCAGCCAGCGGTTGGGCCTGCAGGTCAGCGGGCAGCAGACACTGCCGGCGGACGGGAACGTGTACTACACCGTGTACGCACCGGACCGCACTCTGCTGACGTCCGGGACCCTCCGCGGCGGCGGTGCGCTGGATCTGCCGGCGTTGCCGGCGGACGGCAGCTACCAGGTGTTTGTGGATCCGTACTACGGCGAGACGCTGACCGCGCAGCTGCGATTGGCGACCGGCACGGCCGAAGGCTTGGGGGTGACGAACGCGCCGGCCGCGTATGAAGCACGCGGCACCGGCGAGGCGGCGTACTTCACTTTCACCGCCAGGGACGGGGACAACCTGGGTCTGGGCATCAGCGAACTGCGCATACCCGGTGGCAGCTATGCCTATGTCGAGGTGTACCGGCCGGACGGCACGCAGTTGCGGTACCGGTACTGCTACGTCAGTGATGGCGGTTGCGACGTGAACCTGCCGCGGTTGTCGGCGGGCACGTATGCAGTTGTGGTGGAGCCAGCGTCGGCCGGGCAGCGGTTGCAGTTCAAGGCTACCTTGTCGGCGGATGTGACAGGTGAGTTGGTGTCGGATGCGTGGACGCCATTGACACTGAGTCGACTGGGCCAGAACGGCCGGTTGCACTTCACCGGCACGGCCGGGCAGCGGCTGGGCTTGCAGGTCAGCGGGCATCAGACACTGCCGGTGAACTGGGACGTGTACTACACCGTGTATGCACCGGACCGCACTCTGCTGACATCCAAGGCCTTACGGGGCGGTGGTGCGCTGGACCTGCCGGCGTTGCCGGCGGATGGCAGCTATCAGGTGTTCGTGGACCCGGCTCACGGCAAGACGCTGACCGCGCAGTTGCGGTTGGCGACGGGCACCGCCGAAGGCTTGGGGGTGGCGAACGAGCCAATCTCGTACGAAGCACGAGGCGCCGGCGAGGCAGCGTACTTTACCTTCACCGCCAAGGATGGGGACAACCTCGGCTTGGGCATCAGTGAGCTGCAGATAACTCCGGAGAACTGGCACACCTACAGCTATGTCCAGGTGTACCGACCGGATGGCAAGCAAGGGTGGTCCAGTACCTGCTACGTCAGTGATGGCGGCTGCGACGTGAACTTGTCGCGATTGTCGGCGGGCACGTACGCGGTGGTGGTGGAGCCGGTATCGGCCGGACAGCGGTTGCAGTTCAAGGCCTCCTTGTCGGCGGACGGGACAGGTGAGTTGGTACCGGACGCGTGGAAGACACTGGTGCTGAGTCGGCCGGGCCAGAACGGTCGGCTGAGCTTCACCGGCACGGCCGGGCAGCGGTTGGGCCTGCAGGTCAGTGGGCAGCAGACGCTGCCGGCGAATCGTTATGTCTACTACTACGTATACACCCCCCAGGGCAGCTTGCTGACTTCGCGGTCGGTGCGAACTGGCGACACATTGGATCTGCCAGTGCTGCCGGCGGATGGCACCTACCAAGTGTTTGTGGATCCGGAGTACGGCGAGACGCTGACGGCGCAGCTGCGGTTGGCGACCGGCACGGCCGAAGGGCTGGGGGTGGCGAACGCGTCGGTCTCCTATGAAGCACGAGGTGTGGGCGAGGCGGCGTACTTCACCTTCACCGCACGGGACGGGGACAACCTGGGCCTGGGCATCAGCGAACTGCGCATACCCGGTGGTAGCAATGCCCGTGTCGAGGTGTACCGGCCGGATGGCACGCAGTTGCGGTACCGGTACTGCTACGCCAGTGATGGCGGCTGCGACGTGAACCTGCCGCGGTTATCGGCGGGCACGTACGCGGTGGTGGTGGAACCGGTCTCGTCCACTCAGCGCTTGCAGTTCAAAGTCACCTTGTCGGCGGATGTGACGGGTGAGCTGGTGCCGGATGCGTGGACGCCATTGACACTGAATCGACCGGGCCAGAACGGTCGGTTGCACTTCACCGGCACGGCTGGGCAACGATTGGGCCTTCAGACCCGTGGACAGCAGACGCTGCCGGCGAATCGTCATGTCTACTACTACGTGTACACTCCCCAAGGCAGTTTGCTGACTTCGAGGTCGATGCGAGCCGGCGGCACACTGGATCTGCCAGTGCTGCCAGTGGACGGTACCTACCAGGTGTTTGTGGATTCGGAGTACGGCGAGACGCTGACGGCACAGTTGCGGTTGGCGACCGGCACGGCCGAAGGGCTGGGGGTGGCGAACGCGCCGGCCGCGTATGAAGCACGGGGCGCCGGCGAGGCGGCGTACTTCACCTTCACCGCAAGGGAAGGGGACAACCTCGGCCTGGGCCTGAGCGAACTGGCCGACAATGAGGACCGTCACGCCTACCTCCGTGTGTACCGGCCGGACGGCACGCAGTTGCGGTACCGGTACTGCTACGTCAGTTATGGCGGCTGCGACGTGAACCTGCCGCGGTTGTCGGCGGGCACCTACGCGGTGGTGGTGGAACCGGCCTCGTCCACTCAGCGCTTGCAGTTCAAAGTCACCTTGTCGGCGGACGTGACAGGTGAGCTGGTGCCGGATGCGTGGACGCCATTGACGCTGAGTCGACCGGGCCAGAACGGTCGGTTGCACTTCACCGGCACGGCCGGGCAGCGGTTGGGCCTGCAAGTCAGCGGGCAGCAGACGCTGCCCGCTGACCGGAACGTGTACTACTACGTGTATGCGCCGGACCTTAGTCTGCTGACGTCCGGAGCCCTAGAGGGCGGCGGTACGCTCCGCATGCCGGCGTTGCCGAAGGACGGCCCCTACCAGATATTTGTGGATCCGGCTTACGGCGAGACGCTGACGGCACAGCTGCGGTCGGCGACCGGCACGGCCGAAGGGTTGGGGGTGGCGAACGGGCCGGTCGCGTATGAAGCACGAGGTACGGGCGAGGCGGCGTACTTCACCTTCACCGCCAGGGAAGGGGACAACCTGGGCCTGGGAATCAGCGAGATGCGCATTGTCAGAGGCAACTCTGCCTACCTCGACGTGTATCGGCCCAATGGTGATCGAATGATGCATGGAACCTGCAGTGCTGGCTGCCGTGTGAACCTGCCGAATCTGCCGGCAGGCATTTATGTGGTGATAGTGAAACAGAGCCCGGTTGGGCGGCAGTTTCAGTTCAAGGCCACGCTGTCGGCGGACAAGATGGGCCTGCTGCTGCCGGACGACTGGAAGGCATTGGTGCTGGATCGTCCGGGGCAGGGAGCACGGCTGAGCTTCACTGGCACGGCCGGCCAGCGGCTGAGTCTGCAGGTCAGGGGGCAGCGGACGGTGCCCGCTGATCGTCATATCCGTTACGAGATCTACAGCCCCAATGGCAGATTCTTGACTTCGCGAGCGCTGCGAAATGACGGTACGCAGGACCTGCCTGCATTGCCAACGGACGGCACCTACCAGGTGTTTGTGGATCCGATTCATGGCGAAACGATGACCGTGCAGTTGCGGCTGGCTGTCAAGCCGCCCATCTCGAGCCGAGGCCGGCAGGGTCGAGTTGAGCCGGTGTTTTCATGGCGCACCGCAAGAATTCGAATGGATGCAGGCCCGTCTCCGGACGCGCGTGCAGGGCGCTGGATTCAAGATGGGAGCCATCGACTCCTGCCGATGCGCCCGCAAATCGGCAGTACACGAAGCATGGCATGCCTGAACACCCGTGCACGCAGCCGAAGAGCGGCAGGCCTCAAGGAAGAACAAGGAACGCATCATGGATAAGCACCCGCGCAGTCAGAAGAGCTTTTCCCTGGCCGTCTTGCTGAGTCTGTTCGCGGTCACGGCCAGCAGCGGGCAGGTACCGTCCCAGTCGGTACCTCCGGCGTCGATGGACAAGAACGAAGTGCCTACGTCCACGCGCCAGACCTTGACACCCATGGAGCGCAAGGTGCCCCTTCAGGATGGACGAACGCTGGTCCTGTCGGGTGATGGCAATACCTTGATCGAACGCGATGCGAATACCGGTGGGATCACGCATCGAGTCGAACTGGAATCCGTGCGAATCGGGGCGAGCCTGACCCTGATGCCACAGGGGCGCGTGCTCATCTGGGGAGGCACGACTGCGGACGGCAAGTTGCAGCCGGATGGGGTCTGGTACGACCCGCGTTCGCGTCGCATTGAACCTGCGCTTGGCCTGCCCATGTCGGCCCGGGCGGGCCACAGCGCAACCGTGCTGACGGATGGGCGTCTGCTGTTGGCAGGCGGGCAGGGTGCCGGGGATGGTGCGCAACTTTGGGACGAACGAACCGGAGTGCTCACCCATGTCCAGCGCCATCCTGGTGACCGGATGGCGGGTCATCGGGCGACCTTGCAGAGCGACGGAAAGGTCAGGTTGCGCGGAGGCGGGATTGCGGGACGGACGACGTCGACCGACGTCTGGTTCGACCCCGACACCTCGTCGTTTATTGAAAGGGCGCGCAACGACAACGAGCCCGCGCAGGCGCCCCGGATGGCGGGATCCCTGCCACGGCAAGGCGATCAGGCGGTCTCGACGGATGCGTTGATCGCCGTCAGGTTCACCCAGCGCATGCGCGCGCAGGAACTCAATCCTTCCACGGTGTCGTTGCTGGGGCCCGGCGGAATGACCCCCATCGACATCGTGGTGGTCGAGGAGGGCAGGCTGGTATTCGCACGCCCCGGACAGGCGCTCTATCCCGGATCCCGATACTCGCTGCTGGTGGATGGCGCGCATGCGGTGGATGGCCGCGCCATGCCGCTTGCGGTCCTGGACTTCCAGACGGCTGTCATCGCCGGACCGGGAGAAGCCGAGGCGACTGCGGAGCAGCTTCCCGGCAACGCCGACCTGATCCAGGACAGCTCGGCGGAATGCGGATACCTGGAAAAACGCCAACCCTGCCGCAGGCAGGGCGCGTTGAAAGAAGGTGTCTGGCAACCGGGTCAGGACAATACAGACGGACGCTGGCGGGTTCCGGGAAACCAGCCGGACCTGCGCAACACCGAACTCATTGATCGCATCGTCCGCGCCATGCGCTTTACCAGTGTCATGGGGCAGATTCTCCGGGTGGACGGCGTGCCGGTGGCTGATGTCGAAATCAGCATCGGCGGCCGGCACGTCAGGACCAACCGGGATGGCTACTTCCTGTTGCACGAGGCTCCCGCGGGCAAGCAGGAACTGTATGTCGATGGGACCACCGCGAACTCGGCGGGCGTGGAGTACGGGCAGTTCGTGGTCGGGTTGGATGTAAAGCCCGGCCAGCTCACCCAGATTCCCTACACCCTGTACCTGCCGCGTATCACCGCGCGGGACAAGAGCAGAATTGGCTCACCGCTCGGCAGGGACACGGTACTCACCCATCCGGACATGCCGGGCCTGCAGGTCCTCATCCCGCGCGATACCGTCATCCGGGACCGCAAGGGGCGGCTGGTCACCGAACTGGCCATCGTGCCGACGCCGGTCAACCGCGCGCCGTTTCCGGTGGCGGACAACTATCCGATGTACTTCACCCTGGAGCCCGGTGGTGCGACTGTGCAGGCGCTGACACCGCGAGCGGCGGAGGGCATCCGGATTTTCTATCCGAACTACGACGGTCACCCGACGGGCACCCCGGCCAACTTCTGGATCTACGATCCCGCCGAAGGCTGGCGCGTCTACGGCCAGGGGCGTGTCACCAGTGACGGCAGCCGCTTCGCACCCGAGAAGGGAGTGGCGCTGCACCAGACCATGGGCGGAAGCTACTCGGTGGCGAGCAACGATCCGCCCACCGAGCCCGACCAACCGCCCTGCAGCGAAGCCTGTGGTTCCTCCGGCTCCGGTTCCGGCGCCACGGCCGGGGATCCCATCGATCTCTATACCGGCGAATTCTTCTACTCCGAAACCGACGCCACCCTCAACGACATCCTGCCTGTTGCGATCAGTCGCCACTATCGGCCGAATGACACCGGCAAGCGGGAATTCGGCATCGGCACCACGTCGAATTTCGGCTATCGCATGTTCTCGCCGCCGGGTTCCGGCTATGACCTGATCCAGCTCATCCTGCCGGGTGGCATGCCGGTGGATTTCACCCGCATCGCGGGTACCGGCCTCACGGGGACCTGGAAACATTCGGGCGGCACGACCGGGTTCGCCGGTTCCGTCCTGAAGTATGTATACGACGATCAGGGCTATGGGCTTCTCCTGACCCTGCGGGATGGCGCCATCATGCGCTTTGGCAACTACGCGCCCAACCCGCTGCGCTGGATGAAGGACAAGCACGGCAACCGGGTCGAGTTTGTCTATGACGCGGGTTTGCTGGTACGTATCGTCTCTTCCAGTGGACGCTATCTGGCCCTGGAGCACGACGGCAACAACCGCGTCCAGCGTATCCGGGATCATTCCGGCAGGATCTGGGCGTACGCGTACGACGACAACGGCTTCCTGGCGCGCGTGACCTATCCCGACGGCACCACCCGGCGATACGGCTACCGGACCGAAAAACTCCCGGGTGGAAAGCGGAAGTCCCGGCTTGAGTCGATACACGACCAGAACGGCCACCGCATCGTGTACAACGAGTTCGAAGCCAGGGGCGAGGGCGGATGGAGCGGTCGCGTGGTGCGGCAGACCCAGGCCGATGGCGGCATCTATCGGCTTGAGTACGACCACGTCGATGGCGACACCGTCGGCACGTTGGTGACCCGCCCGGATGGAAGCCAGCGCAGGCTGGTATTCGACCTCGTCAGTCACTATCCCGTCAGCGACACATTGGGATATGGCACCGCGCTGGCGCAGACCACCCGATTCGAGCGTGACGCGGCAGGACGGTTGAGCGCGAAGGTGGATCCACTGGGGCGGCGTTCCGAGTATCGCTACGATGCCGAAGGCCAATTGACGGGCGAGACCCATCTGCCGGGAACCCCGGAGGCCAGAAAGCTTGCCATCATGTACAACACGCATGGCGACCCCGTTTCGATGACGGACGCATTGGGCAGAACCACCACCCTGGGATACACCGATCGCTGCCTGTCCTCGGTGACCGATCCCGCGGGCCAGGTCCGACGTATCACCTGCAACTTTGCCGGCCAGCCCGCCGCCCTGTCGGACCCGCTCGGCAATCGCACCAGGTTCGAATACGAAGGCTACGAGTTGACCGCCACGATCGATCCGCTGGGCCGGCGAACCGAAATGCGCCATGACGCGCTGGGCCGGGTGATCAGCATGCGTGATACCGCGGGCCACACCGCGCGACGCGAGTACGACGCCATGGGCCGGATTGTTCGCCAGATCGATGCGACTGGTGGTGTGACCGAGACCGGCTACGACGCCAACGGCAACGTGATGGCCGTCTTGCTGCCGCACGGCGCCGGCATCACTTACGCCTACGACGCGCGCAACCGGTTGACCGCGCGCACCGACAGCCTGGGCCAGACCGAGCGTTGGACCTATGACCTGATGGACCGCGTTACTTCCCATTCCGATCGCAATGGCGCGTTCACCCGTTTCCAGTACGACCTGCTGGGCCGGCTGGTACGGGTGGAGCAGGGACAGCATGTGGTCACGGCAAGCTACGATACCGGCGACCGCGTGCTGAGCATGGACGACAGCGACACAGGAACCCTGCGCTGGTCCTACAACGCGTTCGATGAAGTGGTGCAGGCCGCCAGCCCGCAGGGCATCGTGCGCTACGAGTACGATCGCGGTGGACAGCGCATTGCCATGACTGCGGACGCGCAGCCCCGCATCCAATACCGCTATGACGCGGTTGGCCGCCTGACACGGTTGTGGCAGGGCAGCGAAAACGTGGCCTTCGACTACGATGCCGCCAGCCGGCTCATCCGCACCACGCTGCCCAACGGCGTCGAGACGGGCTACGCCTACAACCCGGACAGCCAGATCACCGGTATCGCCTGGACCAAGCCGGGTCAGGCGACACTGGGAACGCTGGGCTACGGCTACGACGCGCTCGGCCGCCGGGTGGCCCAGACCGGCACCCATGCCTCCCAATTGCTACCGGGAGCGAGCCGGGGCAGCAACACCTTCGACGACAACAACCGGCAAACGCAGCACGACGGCAAGACCCTGAGCTACGACGCCAACGGCAACCTGCTGAGCGATGGCCAGCGGACTTATCACTGGAATGCGCGCAACCAGCTGGTCGCCATCAAGGTCGGGGATTCAGTGCAGGCCAGCTTCCAGTACGACCCATTGGGCCGACGCATCAGCAAGACCGAAGGCGGGCAGACCATCACCTATCTCTACGACGGTGTGGACATCGTGCAGGAGCGGATGGGCCACACGGTCAATCCCGTCCTGACCGGACTAGGCATCGACCAGCGATTTGCCCGCAATGAGGGCAGAGAGCGCACCTACTTCCTGACGGATGCATTGGGTAGCACCCGGGCATTGACCAATGCAGCCGGTGAAGTGGTGCAGCGCTATGACTACACGCCGTATGGACAGACCCGTCAACTCAACGCCGGCACGACCAACCCGTATCAGTACACAGGGCGGGAGCGGGATGGGTCAGGCATCTACTACTACCGAGCCAGGTACTACTCGCCGGGAATGGGGCGGTTTATCAGTGAGGATCCGATTGGTCTGAAAGGTGGGGCCAATACATATGCTTATGTAAGTGGAAATCCTCTTTCCTATGCCGATCCAAGTGGTCTCGCACGATGCTATTACGCAATATATGAGGAAAGACTGATCTGTTATCCGGAACACTCGGATAACAATGGCGTAGATATTCGTGTTGCGTCAGGAAACAATGGAGGTGGATCGAGCTGTAAAAACAATCCTGACTGCATAAACATACAGAGCAGGGGCCCCATCCCCATTGGTGAATGGAGATGGGATCCGGACGGATGGACAGGAAAACCAAACGGCCGTGTTCTTGAGGCGGAACCTGAAACTGAAGACTTTGGCAGAGATCTGTTTAGGACCCATAGCTGCGCAAATCCATTCGGGCCATCTCTGGGGCCGAGATTCTGCTCCGAAGGATGCATAACCGGAACTACTTCTGACATTCAAACTTTGAACAAACTATTGGATGCCGAGCCAGGTAGCTCGCTTCGCGTGAGCGATTGGTTGCCGCCCAGATTTCCTCCGCCAATTTTCTAATTCGAGGATGAAAGGCATGAGAAACAGCAATGTCTCCATTTCGCTTGCAGCTCTGTTGATGTTGGTAATGTTCCCATGCATAACTATGGCAGAAGAAAGCCTACTTGAGCGAGCCATGAGCGGTGCAGAGTATTCAGTAATGACATCGCTGATAGTTCACAGAAACGGGAAGAGCAAATACCTATGCGCTACAACAAAGTACGCATGTGTCGGAATGGATCGTGCGGAGCTTGGTGTTTCTCTGGTGGGTGGCGCTAGGCACAAGAACGCAGCAAAGAGGCTCCTCGGACTGGTTAGATATCAAATGGATGCGGGGCTTTCTGCCGACTACAAGTGCTATATCGGGGCAAATGGAGATGGAGTTCTTCTGGCGATGAAAAGTGCGGTCCCTAGCGCATTGAGAAGCCAATGCGTCAGCGAGTTTGATGGGTTCCTGAGAAGAGTGAAAAAAGAAGACTACGAGATAGGGGTTGACAAAATCTGCAGGACGGAATCTCAGATATCAAGGGAATTGCAGGACATGGCAGAGATAGCGAAATTAGGGTTGGATGAAGACTGCATGTAGATGCAATAAAGCGGGCTTTTTTTAGCGGCCTGATTTCATAGTCACTCAAGTTTCAGCAGAAATTGTTGAGGATGTTCTTTCAATGAGGCCGCTTTTTATATTTTCTTGCCCATCATGCGAAAAAAATAATATTCGTCTCTTCGTTATTAAGTCACTCAATAGGATCGTGGCAGTTAGATGCAGAAGCTGTGGGTACGAAATCAAGTCAGAGAGTGCGCTTGGAACGTATGTAATTTTCTTGATTTACATGCAGGCAGTTGTATTCGTGGTGGCGGTTCCATTCGTCCTGGCAATGGCGGGTGGAAAGTGGTTGGTAGCTATAGTCGCGTTCGCAGTATTTGTGGTTTTTGTGATTCCGCCAGCGATGCTGCTTCATGCTCGAAACATAGCAAGGATTCGCAATCGATGAGCGCAACGGAAGCGCCCATTTCTTGGTCCGCCACGGTGTCCCCAACCATCTTTATGATCTGAAGGTAATGATGAGGCTGAAATGCACTCCGCCAGCGTTGTCTGTAATTTCAGCGCCAGCCAGATCACCGGCATCGCCTGGACCAAGCCGGGTCAGGCAGCGCTGGGCACGCTGGGGTATGGCTATGACATGCTCGGTCGTCGGGTGGCCAAAACCGGTACCTATGCCTCTCAACTGCTACCGGAAGCGAGTCAGGGCAGCAACACCTTCGACGACAACAACCGGCAGACCCGGCACAACGGCAAGGCGCTGAGCTCTTCCATTGCGTGGATCCTTTTGAAAGAAAGGTGGCCGGAAAGAGTTCCGCTTCAATCCAGCCCCAACACGAACCGCCCACCCTCACGCCGCACCTGCAGCGGCCCGCCATAGGCAGCGGACAGGTTTTCCGAGGTGAGGATGTCGTCGGGTGCGCCATCGGCCATCACATCGCCGGCGCGCAGCAGGATCACGCGCTGGAATTCAGGGACGATTTCTTCCAGGTGATGGGTGACCAGCACCAGGGTGATGCCCTGGCGCGCGAGATCGCGCAGCAGTTCCAGGAAGTGGCGCTGGGCGATCAGGTCCAGGCCGGCCGTGGGTTCGTCCAGCAGCAGCGCCTCGGGCTGGTGCACGAGCGCGCGGGCGATGAGCACGCGGCGCATTTCGCCGGTGGACAGTTCGGCGACTTCGCGATCGGCCAGCGCGGTGGCCTCGACCGCCGCCAGCGCGCGGCGGGCCTGGGCGCGCATCTGCGCGTCCACCTCGCAATGCGGCGGGATCACGAAACTGGAGAAGAAGCCGGTGACGACCGCGTCCTCCACCCGCAGCTGCGGCATCTCCTGCAGGTTGCGGGTGAGGTCGCTGGTGACCACGCCCAGCCGGGTGCGCAGTTCGGCCACGTTCCAGCGGCGCAGGCCGAACACCTTGACCGGCGCGTCGCCTTCACGGGCCAGCGGATACAGCTCGCGGTTGATCAGCTTGATGAAGGTCGACTTGCCGCAGCCGTTGGGGCCGAGGATGACGGTGTGCTGGCCCAGCGGGATGCTCAGGGTCAGCTCGCGCAGCACGCGGACGGAGCCGCGGATGACGGTGGCGCGATCGAGTTCGAACAGGGGCGCCGGCGCTGGCACGGCATCGGGGGCGAGGGACATCGGCGGGGCTGTCTGGGGGAAGTGGAAGCGGGATAGACTCGGCGCCAGTCCAGGGAGGGAACCGACCATGCGCCGCATCCGCCTCGCCGTCCTGCTGCTCTGTCTTTCGGTGGTGGTCCCCGCGTTCGCGCAGTCGCCCGCCATCGGCGATCCGGCACCGACCGTGCTCGGCAAGGGACGTGACGGAAAGATAGTCGATCTGGCCGAACACCGGGGCAAGGTGGTGATCGTGACCTTCTGGGCGTCCTGGTGCGGTTATTGCCTGAAGGAACTGCCGGTGCTGGACGCCCTGCAGAAGAAGGTCGACCCCCAGTGGCTGCAGGTCATCGCGGTGAACGTCGAGGACCCGCCCGCCACCTACCGGCAGATGATGCGGCAGATGCGCGACTACAGCCTGTTGCAGTCCCGCGACGCCAACGGTGACATCGCCCGCACCTACAGTGTGAAGGCCTACCCGAATCTGTGGGTAATCGACACCCAGGGCCGTATCGCCAGCCATCACGTCGGCTACGGCGAGGACTCGCTCGAGTCGATTGTGGGCGAGATCAAGCGGGTGCTGACCGAGGAAATGCACCGCCAGCAAGCGGCCGCGGCGGCGGCGAAATCCGCCAGCTGAACACCATTCGGCGGCGTCGGGTGAAATCGTCACGTGCAGGCCGCATGATGCGCTGACGGCACCGGACCCCACCGGCGCCGGTGCCTTCCGGAGCGCTTTCCATGTCCGACTCGTTGCTGCAGTTCCTGATCGGAGGCCTGACCGGCCTGGTCTGGTGGGAGCTGTTGATCGTGCTGCTGGTCTTCACCCAGCTGACCATCTTCTCGGTGACGCTGTACCTGCATCGCAGCCAGGCGCACCGCGGGGTGGATTTCCATCCGGTGCTGAACCACTTCTTCCGGTTCTGGACCTGGCTGACCACCTCGATGATCACCAGGGAGTGGGTCGCCATCCATCGCAAGCATCACGCGAAGGTGGAGACCGAAGAGGATCCGCACAGTCCGCAGACCAAGGGCATCGGCAACGTGTTCTGGCGCGGCGTGGAGCTGTACCGCGAAGCGCGCGGGCAGCGCGCCGACATCGAGCAGTACGGCAAGGGCGCGCCCGATGATTGGGTCGAGCGCCACGTGTACACCCCGCACGCGAATCTGGGGCCGACCTTCCTGCTGCTGGTGAACGCCGTCCTGTTCGGACTGCCTGGCGTCGCGCTGTGGGCGATCCAGATGGCGTGGATTCCGTTCTGGGCGGCGGGCGTGATCAATGGCCTGGGCCACTGGTGGGGCTATCGCAATTTCGAATCCTCCGATACCTCGACCAACCTGACGCCATGGGGCGTGTGGGTGGGCGGCGAGGAGCTGCATAACAACCATCACGCGTTCCCCAGTTCGGCACGCTTCTCGATGCGCCGCTGGGAAGTGGATATCGGTTGGATCGTGATCAAGGGCATGGAGAAGGTCCGGCTGGCGAAAGTGTTGCGGGTGGCACCCACCCTGGACATCCGACCGAACATCGCGGTACCTGACGCAGACACGCTGAAGGCGCTGCTGTCGCACCGTTTCCAGGCCATGACCGACTACCAGCGCAACGTGCTCAAGCCGGCGCTGAAGGAGGAGGCCGCGCAGGCGGGCGCCAAGCTGCGCGCGCTGCTGCCGCGCAAGCTGCGTCGCGGACTGGTCGACGATGGCCGCTGGCTCAAGCCGGACGCGCGCGAGCAGTTGCGAAACTGGGTCTCGCAGCGGCCGCGCATCAGTGCGCTGGTCGAACACCGCGCGCGCCTGTCGGCGCTGCTTGAAGCCCGCAGCCATGATGCGGCGGAGCGGTTGAAGGCGTTGCAGGCGTGGTGCCATGAGGCCGAGGCCAGTGGCATTCGTGCGTTGCAGGAATACTCGGCGCGGTTGAAGGGGTATGCGCTGGCGCATTGAGGTTTTCGGCGAAGAGCCATCGCTTCTCAACAGCCGCGTGGCTGGTCAATCCCCCTCAATCCCCTTTTTCAAAGGGGGAGGCAACGCCGGTTTCCGAGCGCTGGAGTCTCTTGGTAGCCCCCTTTTAAAAAGGGGGCGGGCGCCGTAAGGCGACGGGGGATTTGCTTTTGGCGCGAAAAGGCAAATCCCCCTCAATCCCCCTTTTGCAAAGGGGGAGGTAACGCCGGTTTCCGAGCGCTGGGGTCTCTTGGTAGCCCCCTTTTCAAAAGGGGGCGGGCGCCGTAAGGCGACGGGGGATTTGCTTTTGGCGCGAAAAGGCAAATCCCCCTCAATCCCCCTTTTTCAAAGGGGGAGGCAACGCCGGTTTCCGAGCGCTGGGGTCTCTTGGTAGCCCCCTTTTCAAAAGGGGGCGGGCGCCGGAGGCGACGGGGGATCTGCGCGGGGTGCGTGGACGAGCGCGCACGCTCGGCATTCGGGCAAATCCAGTCCTACAATGCGGGCATGACGCGTCTATTGCTTGCATTGCTGATATCGGCTCTGCCGCTGCTCGCGGCGGCGCAGGTCAATGCTACGAAGGACTATCTGCAGCGCATGGATGCCGATGGCGACGGTCGGGTCAGCCAGGCCGAGTTCCTGGACTGGATGAGCTACGCCTTCGATGCGCGTGACCGCAATCGCGATGGCGTGCTGTCCGGCGACGAGCTGCCGGGCGGCAAGGGGGCCGCCATCACCCGCGCAACCCATCGCGAGCGATTGGCGGCCACCTTCCGCAAACAGGATCGCAGCGGCGACGGTTATCTGGATGCGCGGGAGCTCGCTGCTCCCCCGCAATAGGTCGCGGCCGGATCGATGAAGCGCGGCGGCATCAGCCGCCGGACAACAGCCGGCGCGCCAGGCGTTCGCTGCCGGTCAGTTCGGCCAGATGATGCAACTGGTTGTTCTCGTAGGCCTGGTTGAAGGTGGCCACGTCGATGGCCAGGACCTTGCGGAACGCCTGGACCGCGGCATCGCCCTTGGCCGATGCGATGCTTTCGCCGTGGCGGGCGATCAGATCCATCATGGCCAGCGGATAGCGGACCGGCAGCCCGATGTGCACGTGCACGTTGCCGATGCCCAGCCGCTTGAGTGCGTAGGCGTCGTCGTATTCGCCGCAGAACATCTCGACGAACCAGTTGGCCAGGGTCGTGGCCAGGCGTTCCTTGTCGCCGATGAATTCGCGGGTCGGCTCGTGCGACAGCAGGCGCTCGTAGAATTCGGCGACCAGGATCGGGGCCGCTTCGCGGGCCATCGGCTCCAGTGCCTTCAGCAGCGCGCATTCCTCCGCCGACAGGGTGAGCAGTTCGCGCAGCTCGCGGACGATGGCCTCGTCCTTGACCGTCCAGCTCTTGCGTTCGTGATTCATGGCATTGGCTCCTTACAGGATGGCGGTCAACTGGGTGATCACGTCGGCCACCTCGAGTTCGATCAGGCCGACATTGGTGTCCGACGGCGCCACCAGCGCCAGGCAGGCCTTGCTGCCGACCATGTAGATGAAGATGCGGCCCTCCGCGGCCACCAGCTTGATGCCGCGCAGCGTTCCTGTGGACAGGGTTTCGGTGATGCGCCGGCCCACGCCCAAGGCGGTGGCGGCCATCGCCGCGACCCGCGCCGAATCGACGCCGGGGTCGGTGATCGACTGGCTGACGGGCATGCCGTCGAAGGTGCAAAGGAAACTGCCCTTCATGCCCGGAATGGCGCGCGTCAGGGCGTCCAGCGTGGCTTGCATCTGTTCTTGCTTGCTCATGATGTGTCCTCGTGAAAACAGGGAAGAAGGCCGCGTGCAGGCGGTCAAACGCGCTGCAGCAGCTGGTGGATGGCGTGGCGGGTGTTCGCGGTGTCGCGGGGATTGAGCGCCAGCACCTGCTGTTCGGGAACGCCGAAGTAGGCGGCGACCTCGGCGGCGGTCCAGCCGTCGGCGGCCAGGTCGGTCCGGGTGAGCCCGATGATGAATTCCACCGGCTGGCGGCTGATCACGAACTCGAGGATCCGCCGCGCCTGCGGGAATTCGTTGGGCGCGTCGCAGGGCACCAGCACGATCAGGCCCAGCGCGCCTTCGCTGAGGACGTCCCACATGTAGTCGAAGCGCGACTGCCCGGGCGTGCCGAACAGGTGCAGCACGTAATCGCCCAGCGTGATCTGGCCGAAGTCCAGGGCGACCGTCGTGTGCGTCTTGCCGATCCGCTCGGTGCTGACTTCTTCCGTGCTGACCACTTCGGTCTCGGACACGGAACGGATGAAGGTGGTCTTGCCGGCGCCGACGGGGCCGGAGATAACGATCTTGAGTGGGGTCATCGGGTGAAGAAGCTGGCGATGCGCTGGCCCAGGGACTGGCGCTGCTTGCGTTGTTCCGGATCGAGCCGATCCACGTATGCCTGCATCGGCCAGACTTTCTTGACCTGACGCAGGCGCTGCAGGTTGCGGCGCGTGCCTTCGAGCGGGAATCCCAGTTGCCGCGATATCCGCTCGGCGCTGGCACCCTCTGTGAGCAACGGCGCGGCCGCGCCGAGGAACTCGGCCAGATCCGGCGGCAGTTCCACCTGGCGACCCTTGATCACCAGGAACATCGTCTTGGGATGCGGCAGGTCGCGTTCGTCCAGCGGTACCGCGCCACGGCCTTCCAGCAGTTCGTCCATCCGCAGGAACGAACGCTTCGCCTCCACCGTGGCCAGCGGCTCGAAACGGAACTCGCCGCTGCCCTGCGCGAACATGCGCAGCAGCAGTTGTCCTTCGCTGCGCGAGTCGATGGGGCGTTCCACGGTCATCCGGGTGATGCTGGTGCCGGCGATATCCAGGCGGAGAATCTGGCCGTCCCGCTGATCCACGGTGAGCACGCCGTGCTTGCCGCCCACCACCGTCAGGATGTCGCGCAGCGAGAAGTCGCTCAGATTTCCGTGGATGGCCATGGGATGCCTCGATCGCGGGGGAAAGGCCGGGTCGCCCGACCGATGGCCGGATGAATGAAGGTTCTGGGGGAGTCCGGGCAGGATAGGAAGGCGCCGCCGCTCGCGAAATCGGAGGATTCCTAAAAGCGCGCGCTGTCGCGCGCAAAAAAAAGACGCCGGCCACGAGGGCCGGCGTCGGGTTGGCCGGAATGCGTCCGGCCGGCGCGGAGGGAGCGCGCTTACTGGGTGATGTCCACGTCCTTGGTTTCGCGCAGGAACAGGATGCCGACGATGAGTGTCAGCACCGCCACGCCGATCGGATACCACAGGCCGTAGTACATGTTGCCGGTGCCGGCGACCAGCGCGAACGAGATGGCTGGCAGGAAGCCGCCGAACCAGCCATTGCCGATGTGGTACGGCAGCGACATCGAGGTGTAGCGGATGCGGGTGGGGAACAGTTCCACCAGGTAGGCCGCGATCGGGCCGTAGACCATGGTCACGTAGATCACCAGCACCCACAGCAGGAACAGCGTCATCGGGATGTTGATGCGCGCCGGATCCGCCTTCTCCGGATAGCCGGCCGAGGTCAGCGCGGTCTTCAGGCGCGCGCCCAGGTCGGTGCCCTTGGCCTTGGCATCGTCCTTGGACAGGCCGGCGGCCTCGTAGGATTCGACGCGGTTGCCGCCGACTTCCACGTGGGCCAGCGAACCGGGAGCGGCCGCCTGCACGGTGTACGGCACACCCGCCTTGGTCAGCGCGGCGGTGGCGACGTCGCAGGAACTGGTGAACTTGCGCACGCCGGCCGGATCGAACTGGAAGCTGCAGGTGGCCGGATCCGCCACCACCACCGCCGGCGAACTCGCGCGGGCTTCCTCGATGCCCGGGTTGGCGAAGTGGGTCAGGCCCTTGAAGATCGGGAAATAGGTGATCGCCGCCAGCAGGCAGCCGGCCAGGATGATCTTCTTGCGGCCGATGCGGTCGGACAGCCAGCCGAAGAAGATGAAGAACGGCGTGGCCAGGGCCAGCGCGCCGGCGATCAGCAGGTTGGCGGTGGTGCCGTCGACCTTCAATGCCTGGGTCAGGAAGAACAACGAGTAGAACTGGCCGCCGTACCACACCACCGCCTGGCCGGCGGTCGCGCCCAGCAGCACCAGCAGCATCAGCTTGAGGTTGCCGCCCTTCAAGCTGTCGCGGAACGGGGTCTTGGACCCCTTGCCCTCGGACTTCATCTGCTGGAACAGCGGCGACTCGCTCAACTGCATGCGGATCCACACCGACACGCCCAGCAGCACGATCGAGACCAGGAACGGAATGCGCCAGCCCCAGGCTTCGAACGCCTCGGTGCCCAGCGACAGGCGGCAGCTGAGGATCACCAGCAGCGACAGGAACAGGCCCAGCGTGGCGGTGGTCTGGATGAAGCTGGTGTACAGGCCGCGCTTGCCGTTGGGCGCGTGCTCCGCCACGTAAGTCGCCGCACCGCCGTACTCGCCACCCAGCGCCAGGCCCTGCAGCAGACGCAGGGCGATCAGGATGATCGGGGCGGCCACGCCGATGCTGGCGTAGGTGGGCAGGATGCCGACGATGAAGGTCGACAGGCCCATGATCACGATGGTGACCAGGAAGGTGTACTTGCGGCCGATGCGGTCGCCCAGGCTACCGAAGAACGCCGCGCCGAACGGACGCACCGCGAAGCCCGCAGCGAAGGCCAGCAGCGCGAAGATGAAGCCGGTGGTCTCGTTGACGCCGCTGAAGAACTGCTTGGCGATGATCGCCGCCAGCGAGCCGTACAGATAGAAGTCGTACCACTCGAAGACGGTACCCAGGCTGGATGCGAAGATGACTTTCTTGTGGCCTTGGCTGAGTTCGCCGGACGGCGAATGCTTGAGCGTGGTTGCGTTCATTCCTCTCCCCTCAGAACGAGTATTTGACGTGGGTGTGCAGGCGCTTCAGGTCGCCCTCGCGGTCATCCTCGAGTGAACGCTGGCCGAAGATGAGTTCCGCGCCGATGTCCAGTTTCGGAAACGGCGAGTAGATGACGTTGGCGTGCATCGACTGGGTGCGCTCGGTGACGCCCCAGCCGGTGAGCGACACGTCGTTGTCGAAATGCGAGGCCGAGTACATCAGGTTGGTGCGGACCTTCGGGCTGAACACGTGGCGCCAGGCCACGAAGCCGCCGTAGCCGTCCAGCGCGCTGATGTCGCCGTCGGCCTCGGTGACCACGTCGCTGCCGACGCCGAAGGCCAGGTAGCGGCCGATGCCCTGGCCGGCGTTGACCGCGTAGCGGATGTCGTCGTTCTTGCCCAGGTTGAACTTGCCCGAGACGCTGAGCGCGGCGCCGGTGTCGGTCTCGTCGGCCACCTTGAACTGGCGCAGCAGCGCGGCCACGGTGAAGTGGCCCCAGTCGCCCTTGGTCAGCCACCGCGCGGTGAAGTCGGGCGCGGCGTTGTCTCCGCTGTTGAAGCGGGCGCCGGTCAGGTACGGCGTGACGGTGGTCTGCGGGTTCTCGATCGAGAACGACCACGGACCCTTGGTGTAGCGCAACTGCGCCTGGCGCACGAAGATGGTGCCGTCGGTCGGGCCGACGAAATCGACCGCGTCCGGCAGCGCGCCGGCGTCCATGAAGTTGGACCAGGTCTGGCCGGCCAGCCAGTTGTTCCAGGTCACGTAGGCGTGGCGCAGGGTGACGGCATAGGTGTTGGTGGCGGTTTCGTTGCCGGCCAGCGCGTTGCTGCCGCCGCCGAAAAAGTCGGCCTCGATGAAACCCTTGAACTTGTCGCCGTTGTCGGTGACGTGGTCGGCGCTGAGCCAGAAGCGCGAGAACTGGGCGTGGAAGTCGGCGTAGGGATCGCCGCCATCGGCATTCGCGCCCGCCACCGGGATCGTGCTGGGCACGTAGAACAGGCGCCCGGAGGAACCGTCGGCGATGCGGCCGTCGCTGGTGTCGGTCACCATCGCGTCCATCTTGATGAAGCCGCCGTAGGAGAACGTGGTGCCCGGATTGGCGGCGGTCATGATGGTGGTGCCCTGGATCGGCTGCTTGCCGGCCGGCACCGCCGGCTTGGCCGCCTGTGCCGCCTGGACCTGGGTCACCTGCTCCTGGGTGCTGCTGATCTGGGTCTGCTGTTGCTGCTGCGCCGACAGCAGCAGTTGCACCTGCCGCTCCAGTTCGGCCACGCGGGCCTCCAGCGCCTTTTCCTTCGCCGTCTGCGCGAACGCCAGGCCCGGCGCGATGCAGGCGACGAACAGCGCGGCGGCCAGCGGCCGCCTGGCCATCGTTGCGAAACGTGTGGTCATAACCCCTCCCGGTTTGGACGCATGCCGTGCTCGGCACGTGCCGGGCAGACTTGCGCCGTTGCCTCCGCCGCGCCTATTCGCCATTGGTCGAATGACGCGAGCTGGCCGCGAAAACCCCTTCAAAAAGGCTTCCGCGTGCGGGCGTGTCTGCTGGTATGCGGCTGGATTTACGACCAAGGTCTAACAGGGTTGCTGCGATGCCGCATGGCCGGATGCGGCAAACTCGGTGCGTCGCCCGCCCCGCGAAGCGTTGCCGGCGCTCGCGATGTGATGGGCATTCTTGTCAGAATCGCATCCTCAGACTTTTCGTTCCGCTGTCCCCGGGAGGGCCCCCATGAGCGACATCTACCCCGTCAAGCCGGACTTCGCCGCCAAGGCGCGCATCGACCGCGCCGCCTACCAGCGCGATTACCAGGCTTCCATCGAACATCCGGAGAAATTCTGGGGACAGGTCGCCGAGCGCCTGGACTGGTTCAAGAAGCCGACCCGGATCAAGGACGTCAGCTACCAGCTGGACGACTTCCACATCCGCTGGTTCGAGGACGGCGAGCTCAACGCCAGCGTCAATTGCCTGGACCGCCAGCTCGCCACCCGCGGCGACAAGACCGCGCTATTGTTCGAGCCGGACAGCCCGGATCAGCCGTCGCTGCGGGTCACCTACCGCGAACTCTACGAGCGCACCTGCAAGCTGGCCAACGCGCTGCACGCGCTGGGGGTGAAGAAGGGCGATCGCGTCACCATCTACCTGCCGATGATTCCGGACGCGGCGGTGGCGATGCTGGCCTGCGCGCGCATCGGCGCGATCCACTCGGTGGTATTCGGCGGCTTCGCGGCCAATTCGATCGCCGACCGCGTGGCCGACTGTGGCAGCAAGCTGATCATCACCGCCGACGAAGGCCTGCGCGGTGGCAAGAAGGTGCCACTGAAGGCGAACGTGGACGCCGCGCTCAAGCTGCCGGGGACCAACACGGTCGAAACCGTGCTGGTGGTGCGCCACACCGGCGGCGCGGTGGACATGCAGATGCCGCGCGACCGCTGGTTCGACGCGGTGGTCGACGAGCAGCCGGCCGAGTGCGAACCCGAGCGGATGAATGCCGAGGACCCGCTGTTCATCCTCTACACCTCCGGTTCCACCGGCAAGCCCAAGGGCGTGCTGCACACCACCGGCGGTTACCTGCTGTATGCGGCCTACACCCACGAGGCGGTGTTCGACCTGCGCGAGGACGACATCTACTGGTGCACCGCCGACGTGGGCTGGGTGACCGGCCACAGCTACATCGTGTACGGTCCGCTGGCCAACGGCGCGACCTCGGTGATGTTCGAGGGCGTGCCGAACTACCCGAGCGTGTCGCGCTTCTGGGAAGTCATCGACAAGCACCAGGTCACCATCTTCTACACCGCGCCCACCGCGATCCGCGCGCTGATGCGCGAGGGCGAGGCGCCGGTGAAGAAGACCGCGCGCACCTCGCTGCGCCTGCTCGGCAGCGTGGGCGAGCCGATCAATCCGGAAGCCTGGCGCTGGTACTACGACGTGGTCGGCGACGGCCGCTGCCCGATCGTGGATACCTGGTGGCAGACCGAGACCGGCGGCATCATGATCAGCCCGCTGGCCGGCGCGATCGACCAGAAGCCGGGTTCGGCCACGCTGCCGTTCTTCGGCGTGCGCCCGGCGCTGGTGGACGCCAACGGTGAAATCCTCGATGGCGCCACCGAGGGCAACCTGGTGCTGCTGGATTCCTGGCCGGGCCAGATGCGCACGGTCTATGGCGACCACCAGCGTTTCATCGACACCTATTTCCGCACCTATCCGGGCACCTATTTCACCGGCGACGGCTGCCGTCGGGATGCCGACGGCTATTACTGGATCACCGGCCGCGTCGACGACGTGATCAACGTCAGCGGCCACCGCATCGGCACCGCCGAGGTGGAAAGCGCGCTGGTGCTGCATCCCAAGGTCGCCGAGGCGGCGGTGGTCGGTTTCCCGCACGACATCAAGGGCCAGGGCATCTATGCCTACGTGACCCTGAAGGCCGGCGAGGTGCCCAGCGAGGAACTGCAGAAGGAACTGGTGCTGTGGGTGCGCAAGGAAATCGGCCCGATCGCCGCGCCGGATCACCTGCAATGGGCGCCGGGCCTGCCGAAGACCCGCTCCGGCAAGATCATGCGCCGCATCCTGCGCAAGATCGCCGAGAACGCCCCGGACCAACTGGGCGACACCTCGACCCTGGCGGATCCGAGCGTGGTCGATTCGCTGGTCGCGGAACGGAAGGTGAAGTGAGCATGGCGGGGGCCCGCAAATCCCCCCCAGCCCCCCTTTTTCAAAGGGGGGAGCGCGGTTGGCTTTCCCGAAGGGTCCTACCCAGTGGCGGTGCATGGACCTTTCCCATCGAAACGCGGACGCCTTCGTTCTCCGCTGACGCAGTCGGAACATTCCCCCCTTTGAAAAAGGGGGGCAGGGGGGATTTGCTCTCAGCGCTCGCGGATCACCCGCAGGATCACCTCCAGCACGGCGGCCGTTTCCAGCAGTGCCTGCCGATCATCGAACCGAAGGACGCGCAGCCCCTGTCCCGCCAGGAATGCGTCACGACGTCGATCCCGTACCAGGCCGTCGGCGGTGAAATGCTGGCTGCCGTCCAGCTCGACCACCAGATCCACGGCTGGCCCATAGAAATCGACGACATATCGCCCAAGCGGCTTCTGCCGGTAGAACTGCACGCCATCGAGTTGTTTCCTGCGCAGGTGGAACCACAGCCGCTGCTCGGCATCGGTCATGTCACGGCGCAGCCGGCGCGCATGGGGTTTGAGGTAGCGGTGGTAGGGACGCATCCTGAGAGTGAATCCCCCCTGCCCCCCTTTTCCAAAGGGGGGAAAAGCTCGATTTCGCGTAAGGAAAGTCCGCTGTCACCTGTATCCCGCTCCGGAATACGCATATCGCAACTTCAGGGCATTGCCACCGAAGGATTCCCTTCCCTGAAAGACAATGCCACCGAAGGAATCCCCCCTTTGAAAAAGGGGGGCAGGGGGGATTTGCTCCACCCCCGGAGAACCCCATGACCACCCTGCTGATCGCCGACGACCATCCGCTGTTCCGCGAAGCCCTGCGCGCGGCCGTGCAGCGGGTGCTGCCGGGCGTGCGCCTGCACGAGGCCGACAGCGTGGACGCGCTGTACGCGCTGGTGGACGCGCATCCGGATGCGGACCTGTTGTTGATGGATCTCAATATGCCCGGTGCCCAGGGATTCAGCGCACTGGTGCATGTGCGCGCGCTGCATCCGCAACTGCCGGTGGTGATCGTGTCCGCGCGCGAGGAGCCCACCGTGATGCGGCGGGCGCTGGACCATGGCGCGCTGGGCTTCATTCCCAAGTCCGCCGATTCGGACACCATCGGCGAGGCGATCGGCACGGTGCTGGACGGTGAGCGCTGGGCGCCGGTCGAAGCGATGAACGCGCCGGCCATCGGCCGTGACGAACATGAAATCGCCCAACGCCTGCGCGATCTCACTCCGCAGCAGTTCCGAGTCCTGCAGATGCTGGGCGTAGGCCGGCTCAACAAGCAGATCGCCTACGACCTGGGCGTGTCCGAAGCCACCATCAAGGCGCATGTCACCGCGATTCTGCGCAAGCTCGGCGTCACCAACCGCACCCAGGCGGTGTTGATGGCCGGGCGTCTGGCGGTGGATCCGGACGGCGTGGTGCCGCCGCCGGAAGAAGACTGAGCACGGTCAACGCTTCAGGCCCAGCACCAGCACGCCACCGGCCACCAGCAACATGCCCAGTCCGTCGCGCAACGTCGGGCGTTCGCCAAGGAACAGCCAGGCGAACACCAGCACCAGCATCAAGCTGGCCTTGTCGACCGGCGCGACCTGCGAGGCATCGCCCAACTGCAGGGCGCGGAAGTAGCACAGCCATGACGCGCCGGCAGCGAGTCCGGACAGCACCAGGAACGTCCAGGTGCGGGCGGGAATCGTCGCGGGGTCGCTCCATTTGCCGGTGGCGGCAATGAACACCGACAGCGCCGCCATCACCACCGCCGTGCGGATCCAGGTCGCCATGTCCGAATCGATGCGCTGGACGCCGACCTTGGCGAAGATCGCGGTGAGCGCGGCGAAGGCGGCCGATGCCAGGGCCCATCCGAACCAGCCCGGTGCCTGACCAGGATTCATCGTGATCCTCCTCCGCCGGAGCGGTATGGGCGCGCGACGCGCGGGATCAGTTTTTCACGGGACGGCGGCAGCCGGCAAAGAGATCGCGATCCGGGTCATACAGGTCCGTGCGAACGTCCAGCAGGCCCAGCACCGACGGGAACAGGTTGTCCTGGCTGGCCGGCTCGACGGCCTCGCGGCGCAGGCAGGCGACATCGAGCCGGCTGGTGGCCGCGAAGCCGGGCGACAGCCACATCACCATCGGCACGTGGGTCTGCTCCTCCGGGGCGATCGCATAGGGCACGCCATGCAGGTAGAGCCCCTTCTCACCCAGCGATTCGCCGTGGTCGGACAGGTAGATCATGGCGGTGTCGTAGCTGGCGTTGCGGCCCAGTTGGCCGATCAGTCTTGCGAGGACATGATCGGTGTAGCTCAATGCGTTGTCGTAGGCATTGACGATGCTCTGGCGATCGCAGGCACCCAGGTCGCTGGATTCGCACACCGGCGAATAGCGACCGAAAGCGGCGGGATAGCGCTCGAAGTAATTGGGCCCGTGGTTGCCCAACGGGTGCAACACCACCACGCGGTCACCCGGGCCGGCCGGCAGCGCGGTCTCCAGGCCACGCAACAGGATTTCATCCAGGCAACGCTTGCCGTTGCACAACGCGGGATCCCGGGCGTCATCCAGTTGCTGTATCGCCAGTCCCTCGCACACGCCCTTGCAACCGGACTGGTTGTCACGCCACAACGTGTGGATGCCGGCGTATTCCAGCACGTGCAGCAGCGACTGGTGATCGCGGATCTTCTTCTGGTCGTAGTCGTGGCGACCATAGGGGGAGAACATGCACGGCAATGACACTTCCGTGCTGCTGCCGCAGGCGGTCACGTCCGGGAAGTTGATCACGTCCAGGCGCGCGAGTTCCGGCGTGGTCTGGCGTGCATAGCCGTTCAGGCCCCAGTTCCGCGCGCGGGCGGTTTCGCCCACCACCAGCACCAGCAGGCGTGGCTTGCGGCCCGCGGCCTGCGGCAGCTGCCGGGCGTCCTGACCGATCGGGGTCTTGGCCGGCCGGCTTCCCGGCGGCGAGGCGGTCACCACCCGCGCCAGCGAAACCAGGTAGTTGGCGGGGGTCACCAGGTAGCGCACCTCGCGGCGGTTGCGGATCAGCGAGGACAGATCCTGGAACGACAGCATCGCCGCGCCGGTGAAGGCCAGCAGGAGCGCCGCCAGGAAACCGGCCCGTATCGCCAACGCCCGCCGCCAGGGACGCTCGCGCAAGCGCACGCGCCACAGCAGGGCGATGGGCAGGCTGGCGAACAGGAGCGGCATCAGCACGTGCCAGCTCAGCAGTTCACTGGATTCCTTGCGATCGGTATGCAGGATGTTGCGCAGCATGTCCGAATCCAGATACACGCCGTAGCTGCCCATGTAGTAGGTGGCGACGGCGGTGACCAGGATCAGCACGGCCAGCAGCGGCCGGGCGTAGCGGCGATGCACGACCAGCCCGAGCAACAGCGCGTGCACCGCGGTGATGATCACGAACAGCGCCGCGGCGAATTTCCATTGCACCGCCGGCGCGACGATCACGTTGCGCCAGAACTGCCCGTTGCTGAAAAGGGTGAAGTAGAGACTCACCGCCAGCAGCAGGGTCTCGCTGGCGACGATCGGGCGCTGGCGCAGCCAGGTGGGCGCGACCGAACGGGCGTTGCGGCGCAGGCCGGCTTCGAGGGGACTGGCGCTCATGGCTCGCCCCGCGACAGGAGTCCGGGCGAGGACAACGCCGATCGGGATCGCGCGACCGCCGTCCTTCCGGGAACCAGCAGGCAGGCGTACAGCAGCAGCGAGATTGCCCAGCAGATCGCCAGCGTCCACAGATCATGCGAAAGGAAATGGGCGCCGCGCAGTTGTTGGGCGAACCCGAACAGCAGGCCGATCGCCAGGCCGATGCCCAGCCCGGCCCAGCGCAGGCGCGGCAGGGTCGCCAGGAAGAAGAAGTACAACGCCACCCAGGCATAGCCGGCGCTGGCATGGCCGGCAGGGAAGCAGGACGCGCGCGGCAGCAGGACCGGCCGGGCGGTGAACAGATCGATGAATGGCCGGCTGCCGCCATAGCGGGCCAGATCCCACGGACAGTCCATGTCGGTCCACAACTTCAGGGTGCCGACCGCGGCGGTCGAGAGCGCGGTCGCCAGCAGCAGGAAGAACAGCGGGCGCCGCCAGGCCTTCAGGCGCGGGAAGGAGCCACTGGCGATCAGCAACAGCGCCACGCAATACCAGCCCAGCGTGCTCAGCCGCTTGCCCATCACATGGATCAGGTCCTGGGTGACGAAGCCCTGCTGCAGCGACCAGCGATGGCCTTCCCACGCATACAGGTGGTCCGCCAGCCACAGATCGCCTCGCAGCGGGATCAGGATCACGGTGGCCAGCACGAACGCCGCCAGCGGCCAGCCGGCGTGGCGGACCAGGAAGTCCCGGTCGAAAGCGAGCGAAGGACGGGCGGCGTAGAGAGGCGACGGTATCTGTGGTGCGGCGAAGGACATCGGATGCGGGTCATTCCGGCCCTGTGCCGGTATGCAGGCCATGCTGGTGACGCCGCTGTCGGAGAGTCGTCGGAACCCCGTTCGCGCGTCGTTAACGCGGCATGCGGCGCAGGGCGCGCTTCAGCCGCCGTTGCCATTGCGCGACCGCTTCACCCGCGTATCCCCGCGCGTGGGAGAATCGTCCCCGTTCCGACCGGATTCCGACACCGGAAGGCCCAGCGTGGCGACCCACCGGGATGCCGGCCCCGCTCAACAACGAAGACGGAAACCCCGATGCGGCTGCTCGTGATCGAAGACAACCGGAGCCTGGTGGCGAACCTGTTCGACTACTTCGAAGCGCGCGACCATGCCCTGGACGCCGCGCCGGACGGGGTGACCGGCCTGCACCTGGCCACCACCCAGGCCTACGACGCCATCATCCTGGACTGGATGCTGCCGCGGATGGATGGTCGCGAGGTGCTGCGCCGCCTGCGCGAAACGCATGCCGGCGACACGCCGGTGATCATGCTCACCGCGCGCGACGAACTGCCCGACAAGATCGCCGGCTTCCGCGCCGGCGCCGACGACTACCTGACCAAGCCCTTCGAGCTGCCCGAACTGGAGGTACGGCTGGAAGCGGTGCTGGCACGCAGTGGCGGGCGCGGTCGCAACCGCCTGTTGCAGGTGGCGGATCTGAAACTGGATCTGTCCACCCTGGAAGCCAGTCGGGCAGGCCAGCCGCTGCACCTGTACCCGGCCTGCCGCAAACTGCTGGAAGTGTTGATGCAGGCCAGTCCCGGCGCGGTGACCCGGGATCGCCTGGAGTACGCGCTGTGGGGTGACAGCCCGCCGGACGGCGACATGTTGCGTTCGCATGTCTATGAGTTGCGCCGCAGCGTCGACGGGCCGTTCCCGGTCAAGCTGATCCAGACCTTGCCCCGGGTCGGCTACCGGCTGGCGGTACCGGAGGAGCAGCGCGATGGCGGCTAGGAACAACGGCCTGCGCCGGCGCATCCTCACCTGGCTGCTGGTCTACGTCTCGCTGCTCTCGGTCGCCATCTTCATCGGCGGCCTGATCGTCAACGAGGAGGCCGAGCGCATGGTCTGGAGTTCGCTGCTGCGCGCCGAACTCCATCACTACCAGGACCGCGTGCAGGCCGATCCCGGCTATCGCTGGACCGACACCGACGACATGACGCTCTACCGCTGGGACGGCGTTCCGCCGCCGCCGAAAGTATTGCGCGCGCTGCCGCCCGGCCTGCACGACGATCTGTGGGTGGAAGGCAAGCTGCGGGTGGTGATGATCCAGGACCTGCCCGGCGGCCGGGTCGCGCTGGCGCTGGATATCACCGAGTTCGAGGGATTGGAGGAGACCATCAGCAGCGGAATCGTGGTCGGCATGTTCGCCTCGGTGATCCTGCTTGGACTGTTGCTGGCGTGGGGACTGGGCCGGGCGATCCGCCCGCTGGGCGTGATGGCCGACGACATCGCGCGCCTGCGGCCCGAACGCGGGCGCCAGCGGATCGGGCTGGAACCCAGGGCCAGCCAGGAGCTGCGCGTGATTGCCGATGCCTTCAACGACTACCTGGACCGCAGCGAGCGCTTCGTCGAGCGCGAGCGGGCCTTCATCAACAGCGCCAGCCACGAGCTGCGCACGCCCATCGCGGTGATCGGCGGCGCCGCCCGGCTGGCCTCGGATCAGGCGGGCGTACCGCCGGCCGCGCGCGAACAGATGCAACGCATCATGCGCAACGTCCGCCAGATCGAGCAGCTGATTTCGCTGCTGCTGATCCTGGCCAAGGATCCCGAGCGGCTGGCCGCGGTCAGCGATGCGGTGGCACTGGACGAACTGCTGCCGGAAATCGTGGAGGATCATCGCCATCTCACCCAAGGCAAGGATCTGGCATTGCAACTGGGGCCGCTGTCGCCGGTCCGGGTCACCGCGCCGGTGGCCATCGTCCAGGCCGCGATCGGCAACCTGCTGCGCAACGCCATCGAGAACAGCGATCGCGGCGTGATCGACATCCGCCTGGATGCCGACGCCACCGTGACGATCACCGATCCCGGACACGGCATGAGTCCGGAGGAGATCAGCCGCATCTATGCGCAGTTGGCGCGCGGGGAAGGACGCGACGGCGGCGGCATCGGGCTGGATCTGATCGCGCGCCTGTGCGAACACCTGGGTTGGCAGCTGGACATCGATTCGGCGCCGGAACGCGGCACGGTGGCACGACTGCATTTTCGCCGGTAGCGCCATCGCTACAGGTCATGCCGCGGATCGCTTTCCGGCGAAGTGAAACGCTGGACATCATGTGCGTTTGCGGCGGGCACGGATGCGAACGCGAACCGGCTGCGCACCGGGCGGACGTGTCACTCGCGTAACTTTGAACGCGAATGTCTTTTTCCAGGGCACACGGCTGGTTAGCATCGGTCGGCATCATCGCGCCGACACCACGGCGGCGCATCGACTGGCGCGTAATCGACGGGCCATCTCCTTGTCCATCGCACCCTGGAGGGACGCCATGCGATCCGCCCACATCCGTGTCCTGCATCAACACGTTTTCCGTCGACCTGATCTTCGGCGCCGGCTCCCGGCGGCAGGATTCAGCCTGCTCGAACTGATGATCGTGGTGGTCATCATCGCCATCCTGGCAAGCATCGCCTTCGGCAGCTACCAGCATCACGCCGTCAATACCCGCCGCGCCGCCGCCGCCGCATGCCTGCAGGAACGCACCCAGCGCCTGGAGCGCTTCCATACCCTGCACCTCTCCTATCCGGATGCGGCGGGTGCGGCCCCCATCCTCGCGGAATGCGGCGATGGCGTGGCCCGGCACTACCAGCTCAGCCTGTCCGCCGTTTCGGCGCGCGCCTTCACACTGCAGGCGGTGCCGCAGGGAGAGCAGGCCAGGGCCGACACCCGTTGCGGCACGCTCACGATCAATCAGCTGGGCGTCCGCGCGGTGAGCGGGACCGCGAAAGCGACGCCGGCGGAATGCTGGTGATCGTCGGTCGGCACACCCGCGGCGACCGGCGCTAGTCAAGCCTCCTGGCGCTGGCGGGCGTCGTGATGCGCGGCGAGGAAGGCACGCAGCGACGCCGGTTTGACCGGCTTGGTCAGCAACCGGTAACCGCGTTCGCGCGCGCGTTGTTTCAACTCGTCGCGGCCGTCGGCGGTCAGCAGCGCCCCGGCCACCGGGCCCGCGCTGGCGGCGCGCAGCGCGTCCAGCGTATCCAGGCCGTCCAGTCGATCGTGCAGGTGGTAGTCGACCAGCACCACCGTCGGCGCCGAGGCAATCCGTTCCAGCGCCTCGTCGACCGTGGTGGCGGTGATCACCTCGACCTGCCAGCGACCCAGCAGCGCGCGCATGCCGTCGAGGATCTCGCGATCATTGTCTACGCACAGCACCCGCAGACCGGCGAGCGAATCGGCCGCCAGTCCACGCCGCGGCGTGGACGGACGCGCCGGCGCGCGGGTGGCGCGCGGAACGACGATCGAGAACATGCTGCCGTGATCGACCCGGCTGCGCGCGTCCAGGTGATGCCCGAGCAGACGCGAGATGCGCTGGCAGATCGACAGGCCCAGGCCGAGTCCGCGCTCGCCCCAGTCGAACGGCTGCTGGTAGCGGTGGAACTCGTCGTAGATCTGCCGCATGTGGTTTTCCGGAATGCCCGGGCCGGTGTCCCAGACCTGCAGCGACACCTTGCCGTCGAGCATGCGCATGCCCAGCACGATCCGGCCCTGGCGGGTATAGCGCAGGGCGTTGGCCAGGAAGTTCTGCAGCACCCGGCGCAGCAGGCGCCGGTCGGTGCGCACCGACAACCCGCGCGGATGCACCCGCAGATCCAACCCGCGGCCGGCGGCCACCGGCGCGTACTGGGCGGCCAGCTCGCGCAGCAGTTCGCCGGCATCGAAGTCGCTGATTTCCACCCGCAGGCTGCCCGCGTCCAGCCGCGACACGTCGAGCAGGCCGTCGAGCAACTCTTCGGCGGCGCGCAGCGAGGCATCCACGCGCTCGGCCAGGTGCCGCTGCTCGCCGTCCTGTTCGCCGTCGCGCAGGGCCGAGGCGAACAGGCGCGCGGCGTTCAGCGGCTGCAGCACGTCGTGGCTGATGGCGGCGAGGAAGCGGGTCTTGGACTGCTGGGCCGCCTCGGCGGCGCGGCTGCGCTCGGTGACGCGCTGCTCCAGGGTCTCGTTGGCTTCCCGCAGCGCCAGCTCGGCGCGCTTGAAGTCGGTGATGTCGTTGTAGCTGGTGACATAGCCGCCGCCGGGCAGGGCCTGGCCGCGCATCTCGATCACCTGGCCATCGCTGCGCACGCGCTCGAACACGTGCGGCGAGCCTGCCCGCATGTAGGCAATGCGCTTGCCGATCTGCGCGTCGACGTCGCCTTCGCCCAGCTCGCCGCGCTCGGCGTTGTAGCGGATCAGATCGGCGACCGGCCGGCCGACGTACAGCATGCCGTCGGGGTAGCCGAACATCTGCTGGTAGCGCCGGTTCCAGGCGACCAGGCGCATCTCGGGATCGACCACGCTGACGCCGGCGGCGATGTTTTCCAGGGTGGTGGAGAGGATCTCGCGGTTGAAGCGCAGTTCCTGGCCGGCCTCGTCCAGCACCGCGACCACTTCGCCCAGTTCCATGCCCGATCCGCGCAGCACGCTGGTCAGGACGATGCGCGCGGATGCCGCGCCGATCGAGGCGGCCAGCAGGCGCTCGGTGAATTGCACCCAGGCGCGGTCGGCCGACGCGCCGGGCTGCATCTCGCGGCCCAGCGCCTGGGCCTGTTCCTGGAACGCGCGGCGCGCATGGCGCTCGCCGACCACCCGTTCGGCCAGGGTCTGCAGGTCGCCCACCCGCACGCTGCCGGGCCATTCGCCGGCGACCAGCGCCGGACGCTGCGCGTACGGATCCAGGAACGGTGCCGCGCGCAGGCGATCGTCCACGCCGGGCCGCCAGCGCGCGGAGATCACCATCATCGCGCCGGTGTTCACCAGCAATGACCAGAACGTGCCATGGGTGAGCGGATCCCAGCCGCTCAGGCCGAACAGCTGGTGCGGCCGCAGCCAGGCGATGCCGAACGGTCCGGTCGCGATCCATGACGCATCGAAGCCACCGGCCTGGGTCATGGTCGGCAGCAGCAGGGTGTAGATCCAGGTGCCGAAGCCCAGCAACATGCCCACTTCCACGCCACGCCGGCTGGCGCCGCGCCAGTACAGGCCGCCGATCAGGCCCGGCGCGAACTGGGCGACCGCCGCGAACGCCATCAGGCCATAGGACGCCAGCGTGCTGTCGTTGCCGCTGCTGCGGTAATAGATGTAGGCGGCGAGCGCCAGCAGCAGGATCGCGAACCGGCGGATCCACAGCACGCGCGAAGCGACGTCGGCTTCGGCGTGATGATCCGCCCAGCCGCGCCGCAGCAGCACCGGCATCACCAGGTCGTTGCTGACCATGGTGGCCAGCGCGATGCTGGCGACGATGACCATGCCGGTGGCGGCGGAGAAACCGCCGACGTAGGCGATCAGCGCCAGCGCCTTGCTGCCGTCGGCCAGCGGCAGCGCCAGGATGAAACTGTCATCGGCCACGCCGCTGCCGATGCCGAAGGATGCCACGCCGGCGGCCGCGATCGGCACCACCATCACCGAGATCAGGACCAGGTAGGTGCCGAACAGCCAGCGCGCCCGGCGGATGTCGCCGACGTCGCTGCATTCGACCACCGCGACATGGAACTGGCGGGGCAGGCAGACGATTGCGAGGAACCCGAGCAGGGTCTGGGTGACGAATCCGACCGGTGGCGAATTCTCGAACAGCGTGCGCGCGGATTCGGCGACCGGGATGGAGCGGCCCTGCAGCCACAGGTAGGCGAACAGGCCGACCGCGATCATCGCCACCAGCTTGACCATCGACTCCAGCGCGATCGCCAGCATCATGCCGTGGTGGTGCTCGGTGGCGTCGACCTGGCGGGTGCCGAACAGGGCGGCGAACAGCGCCATCAGCAGTGCCACGTACAGCGCGGGATCCGAGAAGAAGCCATGCGTGCTGCCGCCGGCCTGTCCGGTCAGCACGCCCAGGCTCATCGCCACCGCCTTGTACTGCAGCGCCAGGTAGGGAACGACGCCGATCAACGCGATCACCGTCACCAGCGCGGCCAGCCGGCGCGAGCGTCCGTAGCGCGAGGAGATGAAGTCGGCGATCGACACCGTGTTCTCGCTGCGCGCGATCAGTGCCAGCCGTTCGATGATCCGCCAGCCGAACAGCAGCAGCAGCAGCGGACCCAGGTAGATCGGCAGGTAGCCGATGCCGTTGCGCACGGCGCTGCCGACCGCGCCGTAGAAGGTCCAGGACGAGCAGTAGACCGCCAGTGCCAGGCTGTACACCACCGGACGCAGCCACGGCCGATCCGGATACATCGGGCGACGATCGCCCCACCACGCCACGCCGAACAGCAGCGCCGCATAGCCGATGGACACCAGCAGCAGAATCCAGCTCGAAACCAATGCCGCCTCCCGGCGCCCGACATCGGAGCCAGCGTAGCAGCGCGGCTGGCTTCGCTCTACAACGCGGAAGGGAAATATCGGTGAACGGCGGGCGGTGAACGGCGACCGGCGTGACGGGTGGCGTCAGCGCGCGAGCAACTGGCGGGCGACCGCTTCGGCCTGGCCCCGCAGTTCAGGAATGGCGGTGCTTTCCCACAGGCTGCCGATCCGCAGGCTGCCCAGTACCCACAGGTCGGGCTGGACACGGCCATCGGCGTCCAGCACCCGTCCGTCGTCACCGGCGTCGATGCCGATGCCGTGCGGGCCGGTGCGCGCATGGCCCTCGCCCAGCAGTTCGGTCAGCAGCGGGTTGCGCATGGTCGGAACCCGCATCTCGACACCGGTGGCATTGACCACCCGATCCACTTCCAGCGCCAGCCCGGGGCGGCCGCGCACGTTCGCGCCGACCTGCACGCAGCGACCGACCTGCATCACCGTGTCCAGCCGGCCGCGATGCATGCGCAGTTGCCCGCGATCGATCAGCGCCTGCAACTGCTCGTGCACGGAAACGGCCACCCGGTGCCGATGCACGTCCCACAGCCGCACGACGTGGCGCAGGAAACGCCGCTGGTCGGATTCCGACAGGGAACGCCACAGCGCCTGCCCGTGCGGGCGCAGGCGTTCCATCACCGCCTGCCAGGGCAGGCCGGCGACAGCGGCGTCGCGCACGCGCTCGCGGACGAAGCGCAGGCGCGCGCGCAGGTCCAGCGGCAGCAACCGCGCCGGATCGAAATCCGCCACCGCATGCGGCGCGTGCGGCTGCGGCAGCCAGCCATGCCGCGACAGCACGTGGATGGTGCCACGATGTTCGGTGGCGACGAAGCTCAACACCGCGTCGACCATGCTCAATCCGGAACCGACGATGCACAGCCGGGCATCGCCGGGCACCGCGCGCACCGCGTCGAAATCCCAGGCCGACAGGCTGGCATCGGCGGACAGGCCGCCGGCGCCGCGCGCCGGCAGCGGGCGCGGACGGTTGCCGACCGCCAGCACCACCGCGCCGCAGTCGGCCTGCATGCCATCGGCGAGTCGCAATCGCCAGCCCGCCTCGCTTCGATCCATCGCCGTCACCGGCTGCGCGATGTGCACCAGCGTGGCCGGACTGGCGGCACGCGCGCGCTCCAGGCGATCGCGCAGGTATTCCCCGTAGCGATGACGCTCGACGAACGTGGGTGCCAACGCGGCGCGTTCCCGCGGATCGGCGCTGAGGAAATCGAGGAAATCGTCCGGCTGATCGCTGAAGCCGCTCATGCGTTGTGCCGGCACGTTGAGCAGGTGTTCCGGATAGGGCGTGGCATAGGCCACGCCACGGGCAAGCGTGGGTTGCGGTTCGTACAGCGCGATGCGCAGCGGCGCGGTCGCCGCGCGCAGCAACTGGATGGCGGTCAGGACGCCGCCGGCGCCTCCCCCGATGATGGCGATGTCATGGGCGAGGCCCGCGGATACGCTGGTCATGGGCCGCATTGTAGTGGATCGATTCGGCGCGCCTCATGCTGGCTTGGCATCAGTGGCGCATGACCGGGCAACGCAAACTTTACAAATACGCGAAAACCGTTGCGCATCAGGCGCTTTCAACATCGAGGTTTTGTTACATCAGCGAATCCGCCAGGCGCGCGATGCCATCGCGGCTGCGCCGCCACGCCGGGCGTCGCGCCCAGTCCTCGCTGCGTATGCTGCGGGAGTCGCGCAGGTATTCCGATTCGATCCCGCGCAGCCGGGCGACGACCGCGTCGTCGTAGCACAACAGGCCGATTTCAGCATTGAGCGCGAACGAGCGGATGTCGAGGTTGATCGAACCGACCAGCGCGACCTCGTCGTCCACGCTCATGTGCTTGGCGTGCAGGAAGTGCGGCTGGTACAGCGCGATGCGCACGCCGCAGGCCAGCAGCTCGGCGTAGTAGGACTCCTGCGCCCACGCGGTCAGGCGCTGGTTGTTGCGATCGGACAGGATCAGCTGCACCTCCACGCCCGACAGCGCGGCGATGCGCAGCGCGCTGAGGGTGGCGTCGTCGGGAACGAAGTAGGGCGTGGCCAGCACGATGCGGCGCTTGGCCAGATGGATCAGCGCGTTGACGGCATCGCGTGCATTTTCGAAGGGATAGGCCGGCCCGCTCGGCAGCAGTTGCATCGCCACCTGGCCCGCGGCGGCGGCGCGAACGGGATCCACGTGCAGGCGCTCGCCGGTTTCCAGGTACCAGTCGCTGGCGAACACCGCATCGAGCTGGGCGACGATCGGCCCGTCCACGCGTGCGACCAGTTCGCGGTTGGGAAAGCCGGGAATGAACATCGGGTCGGCGAGGTTCTGCGAACCGATGAAACCGGTGGCGCCGTCGATGACCGCGATCTTTCGGTGGTTGCGCAGATCCATCCGGCCACTGCGGCGCCAGCGCAGGCCACCGGGAAGCAACTGGTGGACCTGCACGCCGGCCTTGCGCAGGCGCCGCGCGTAGCGGCGCCATCCACGCTTGGCGCCGACCGCGTCGAGCAGCAGCCGGCATTCCACCCCGCGTCCGGCCGCGCGTTCCAGCGCCGCGGCCACCGCATCGCCGACCGCGTCATCGAACATCAGGTAGTACAACAGGTGGATGCTCGCGCGCGCCCCGTCCATCGCCGCGATCAGCGCACGCAGGGAATCATCATAGTCGTCCAGCAGTTCGACCGCGTTGCCGCGGATGGGCATGAACGCGCCCTGCCGCTCGACCAGCGGCGCCATCTCGGCGGCGATGCCGGCGTCGGGCCGCCAGCGCAGCGCGGCGAGCGGCTGCTGTTCCTCGCGGATCACCTGCGAGGCGCGCGCCTGGCGCTGGACGCGTTCGCGCGACAGCCACGGATGGCCCAGCAGCAGGTAGGCCGGCAGGCCCAGCAACGGCACGAACCCGACCAGCAGCATCCAGCTGCGCGCCGCCGCCGGCGAGGTGCGGCTGGGAATCCACAGCAGCGCGGCCAGCCGGATCGTCCAGTCGAGGATCAGCAGTACGGTTCCCAGCGACCAGTCCATGCGGCGCCTTGTCGTCGGAGTGATGCGCCGATTCTGGCCGTAGTCGGTGCAAACCGGAAGGTGGCGGGGTGTTGCCGGCCAACCGCGCAAATCCCCCTCGGTCCCTCTTTTTCAAAGGGGGAGGAATAGCCGTTTTCTGGTAACTGGAACCTGGTCGCGACGGCGGGTCCCCTTGATCAGCCATTCGGCTGTTGAAAGCGAAAAAGGGGGATTGAGGGGGATTGACCAGCCATTCGGCTGTTGAGAAGCGATGGCTCTTCGCGATATTCCCCAAGCAAACAAAAAGCCCGCCTTGCGGCGGGCTTCGGATGACGCGGATGCGCTCGCCGGAGCGGGCGCATCACGACATCACTTGATCTTGCCTTCCTTGTAGATCACGTGCTTGCGCACGACCGGGTCGTACTTCTTCATTTCCATCTTGCCCGGGGTGTTCTTCTTGTTCTTGTCCGTCGTGTAGAAGTGGCCGGTGTTGGCCGAGGAGATCAGACGGATCTTGTCGCGCTTGGTTGCCATGTTCGATTACTCCTCAGATCTTCTCGCCGCGGGCACGCAGCTCGGCCAGAACGGAGTCGATGCCGTTCTTGTCGATGGTGCGCAGGGCATGCGCGGAAACTTTCAGCTTGATCCAGCGGTTTTCGCTGGCGACCCAGAAGCGGCGCTCGTGCAGGTTGGGCAGGAAACGACGACGGGTCTTGTTGTTGGCGTGCGAGACGTTGTTACCGGTCTGCACACGCTTGCCGGTGACTTGGCATACGCGGGACATACGCACCTCGAAAAAATTTGATGCTTCCCTTGGCCAGGGAGGCGGCGGCCCGACGACACGGCCTGCGGACAGGCGGGACGACACGCGATACGGAGGAAAAATCCCGCCGTGGAACCAAGCCGGAATCGCGCTTCCGGCCGCAAATCCGGACAAGCCGGACACAGCGAGCCGCGCATTATGGGGGTCTTTCCCTTTCCATGCAAGCACTTAGGACCGAAAACGGGCCCGGGACGGTTTCCACGTCCCGGGGCCGTCCGATTCAGCTCGCCGGCCGGGCCTCCGGGGCCGCCACGGCCTTCCGCCCATGCAGCCAGCGGTACAGCACCGGCAGGACCAGCAGGGTCAGCAGGGTCGAGGAGACGATGCCACCGATGACCACCGTGGCCAGCGGGCGCTGGACTTCGGAGCCGGCGCCGACGTTGAAGGCCATCGGCAGGAAGCCCAGCGAGGCCACCAGCGCGGTCATCAGCACCGGCCGCAGCCGGCCCAGGGCCCCGTCGACCACCGCTTCCTCCAGCGGATCCCCCTGCTCCCGCAGCTTGCGGATGAAGGCGATCATCACCAGCCCGTTCAGGACCGCCACCCCGGACAGGGCGATGAAGCCCACCCCGGCCGAGATCGACAGCGGGATCCCGCGCAGGGCCAGCGCGACCACGCCGCCGGTCAGGGCCAGCGGCACCCCGCTGAACACGATGGCGGCGTCGCGGGCCGAGCCGAAGGCCCAGAACAGCAGGGCGAAAATCAGCGCCAGGGTCACCGGCACCACCACCGACAGGCGCTGGCTGGCCGAGATCAGCTGCTCGAAGGTGCCGCCGTAGTCGATCCAGTAGCCGGACGGCAGCTTCACCCCGGTACCGATCCGCTGCTGCAGCTCGGACACGAAGCCGCCCAGATCGCGGCCGCGCACGTTGGCGGTCACCACCACCCGGCGCTTGCCGTTCTCGCGGTTGACCTGGTTCGGCCCGAGGGTGGTTTCGATCTTCGCCACCTCGCGCAGCGGCACCGTCCGTGGCGTGCCCGAGGCCAGCGCCATTTCCCGGCTGGACTCGTCGGCATTGGCGTCCCCGGCCAGCGGGATCGGCAGATCCTGCAACGCGGCCGGATCCTGGCGCAGGTGTTCCGGCAGGCGGATGACGATGTCGAACCGGCGATCGCCCTCGAACAGCTGGCCGGCGACCTCGCCGCCGACCGCGGTCGCCACCGTGTCCTGGACCACGCCGGGGTTGAGGCCGTAGCGGGCCAGCGCGCGCCGATCCGGGGTGATGGTCAGCAGCGGCAGGCCGGTGGTCTGTTCCAGCTTGACGTCGGCCGCGCCGGGTACGCTCCGCGCCACCGCCTCAATGCCCTGGCCCACTTCCACCAGCCGGTCCAGATCATCGCCGTAGAGTTTTATAGCCACGTCCGCGCGGACGCCGGAAATCAGCTCGTTCATGCGCATCTGGATCGGCTGGGTGAACTCGTAGTTGTTGCCGGGCAACTGCTTCACCGCCGCCTCGATCTCGGCAACCAGCGCCGCCTTGGACTTGCGCGGATCCGGCCATTGGTCGCGTGGCTTGAGGATCAGGAAGGTGTCGGCCACCGAAGGGGGCATCGGATCGGTCGCGACCTCGGCGGTGCCGAGTTTGCCGAACACGCGTTCCACTTCGGGGAACTGCTTGATGCGCGCTTCCAGCGTCGCCTGCATTCGCAAGGCCTGTTCCAGGCTGGTGCCGGGGATGCGCATGGCGTGCAGGGCGATGTCGCCTTCGTCCAGGCTGGGAATGAACTCCGAACCCAGCCGGGTCGCCAGCAGGCCGCACACCACCACCAGTCCCAGCGCGCCGCCGAGCACCAGGGTGCGCCGACGCAACGCCCAGGCCAGCGCCGGCGCATACGCGCGCCGCGCCCACCGCATCACCCGGGTGTCCTTTTCCTCCACCCGCCCGCGCAGGAACAGCGCGATCGAAGCCGGCACGAAGGTCAGCGACAGCAGCATCGCGCCGGTCAGCGCCAGCACCACGGTGATCGCCATCGGGTGGAACATTTTTCCTTCCACGCCGGTGAGGGCGAAGATCGGCAGGTACACGGCGGTGATGATGCCCAGGCCGAACAGGCTGGGGCGGATCACCTCGGCGGTCGCCGAGGCCGTGGTGTCCAGCCGCTCCTTGTCGTTCAGCACGCGTCCCAACTGGTGCTGCAGTTCACCGAACCGACGCAGGCAGTTCTCCATGATGATCACCGCGCCGTCGACGATCAGGCCGAAGTCGAGCGCGCCCAGGCTCATCAGGTTGCCGGAGACGCCGCCGCGGACCATGCCGGTGAGGGTGAACAGCATCGCCAGCGGGATCACCGCCGCGGTGATCAGCGCCGCGCGGAAATTGCCGAGCAGCAGGAACAGCACGACGATCACCAGCAGGGCGCCCTCGACCAGGTTTTTGGCCACGGTCTGGATGGTGCGATCCACCAGCACGGTGCGGTCGTAGACCGGGTTGGCCGACACGCCCGGCGGCAGGCTGCGATTGGCTTCGGCCAGGTGCGCGGCGGCGGCCTGGGCGACGTCGCGGCTGTTGGAGCCGATCAGCATGAACACCGTGCCCAGCACGACCTCGTGGCCATTCTGGGTCGCCGCGCCGTTGCGCAGCTCCGGGCCTTCGCCGACCTGGGCGACGTCGCGCACCCGGATTGGCACGCCCTCGCGCCGATCCAGCACGATGTCGCGGATGCCGTCCAGATCCGCGACCTGCCCGGGCGCGCGCACCAGGTACTGCTGGCCGTTGCGTTCGATGTAGCCGGCGCCGACGTTCTGGTTGTTGGCGGCCACCGCATCGACCACGTCGCGCAGGGTGAAGCCCAGCGCCACCAGCCGCGCTGGGTCCGGGGTGATATGGATCTGGCGCGCGTAGCCACCGATGGTGTTGACCTCGGTGACACCGCGGGTGTTGCGCAGCTGCGGCTTGATCACCCAGTCCTGCAGGGTGCGCAGATCGGTGGCCGTCCACTTGCCGCCATCGGGCTTGCGCGCGTCCGGCCTGGCATCGACGGTGTACATGAAGATCTCGCCCATGCCGGTGGTGACCGGGCCCAGCTCCGGTTCCAGCCCGGCGGGCAACTGCGATTTGACTTGCTGCAAGCGTTCGGCGACCTGCTGGCGGGCGAAGTAGAGATCGACGCCGTCGTCGAATACCACCGTCACCTGCGACAGCCCGTAGCGCGAGATCGAACGGGTGTGATCCATCCCGGGCAGGCCGGACAGCGCGGTTTCGATCGGGAAGGTCACGCGCTGTTCCGATTCCAGCGGCGAGTAGCCGGCGGCCTCGGTGTTGATCTGTACCTGCACGTTGGTGATGTCGGGGGTGGCGTCGATCGGCAACTGGCGGAAGCTCCACGTGCCCACGCCTATCAGCGCGAGGGTGAGCGCCAGCATCAGCCATCGGTGGGCGATGGCGAAGCGGATGATTCTCTCGAGCATGGCCGGGTCCTCAGTGATCGTGGGAAGCGCCAGACTTTTCGATGTCCGCCTTCACCACGTAGCTCTGTTCGACCACAACCTGGTCGCCCGCCTTCAGTCCGGCCAGCACTTCCACCCGCTGGGCGTCGCGCTTGCCGAGCCTGAGCGGCCGTACCTCGTAGGTGTCGCCGACCCGCACGAACACCACGTCCCAGTCGCGGAAACGCTGCAAAGACGCCACCGGCACCACCAGCGCGGCGGGTTGCCGATCCACGGTGACGCGCGCCGTGATCGCCGAACCCGGCCGCCATTGACCGTCCGCGTTGGCGATGACCGCGCGCGCGACCGTGCTCTGGCTGGCGGTGGCGGTGCCGGGCAGCACGCGTTCCAGGGTGGTTTCGGCCTGCGCGCCGTCGCTGATGCGGGTGAGGGTCACCGGCGAGCCGGCGCGGATGTGCTGGGCGTCGAAGCCGAACACGTGCAGATCCACCCACAGCGTGGACAGATCGGCGACCTCGAACAGCGTCGTGCCTTCAGCCGCGACCGATCCCACTTCAGCGTTGCGCGCCAGCACCACGCCGCTGATGGGCGTGCTGACGGTGTAGGTGGTCAGGCTGAGGTTGCTTTCGATGGACGCCAGCGCCTGTCCGGCGCGCACCGGATCGCCGACATTGGCGGCCAGTCGGCGCACCGGGCCGGGGAAGCGCGCGGCGACCTTGGCCACGCGGCCTTCGACCGGGGTCAGCAGGCCCTGCACTTCATGTTCGTCGGCGATGACGCCCGGGCCCACGGGCGCGACCCGGATGCCGGTCTGCTGCGCGATCGGCGCGGCGATCTCGGTGCGTCCTTCGTAGCTCGGATAGGCCCAGCGCCGTGCATTGCCATCGATGCTCGCCAGGACCTCGACATCGAAGGAATGCGGCTCGATCACCTCGGCCGTGCCGAGCAGGCTGCCGTTGGCCTGCGCCTGCAGGCGATGGGTCTCGGCCGCGCCGCCCAGGCGCTTGAGTCGGACTTCGACCGTGCCGGCGCTGGCCGGCAGCGGCTTGCCGTCGCGGTACAGCCAGGCCTGGAACTTCGGCGGCGTGCCGTCCTCGGCGATCGCCAGCTCCACCGCCAGGCCGTCCTTTTCCAGCAGGCGTCCGCCGTGCTGGCCGGTGGAGGCCTCCGCTTCCTCGCCGGCATGTTCGCCGGCTTCGTGATCGTGGGTGTCTTCGGTCTTGTCGCCACCGCAGGCGGCCAGCGCCAGGGTCAGCAACAGCAGCGGCATCCAGCGCAGGGCAGGAGTGCGGACATTCATGGGGAGGTTCCTTGTGCGGGGGCGGCGGCCACGAACGGCTGGCCGGTCAGGCGCTGGATTTCGATCAGCGCGCGCTGTGCGTCGAGGGCGGCGTCTAGCTGCTGCCGACGCGCGTTGGTGCGTTCGGATTGCAGCTGCGCCCATTCCAGATAGCTGATGGCGCCGGCGCGATAGGCGCGCTCGGCGGCGCGCTCGGCCTTGGCTAGCTTCGGCAGCACGGCCTCGTCCAGGCGCTTCACTTCGAACTGCGCGGTGCGGTAGCGGCCATGCGCCTCGGCCAGGGTGGAATACAGCGCGAGCCCCTCGGCTTCGCGTTCGATCTCCACCAGCGCCAGTTCCGCTTCGGCGGCGCGGATGCCGGGTTCGGCGCGGCGCGCGCTGCCCAATGGAATCGCGACGCTGGCCATCAGGCCGGTATCGCCGTTCTCCTGCAACCGCCGCACGCCGAACTGCCAGTCGACATTGGCACTGCGTTCGCTGCGCGCCAGTTGCACGCGCGCTTCACGGATGCGGCGCTCGTCGGCGAAGCGGGCCAACTCCGGGGTGCTGTCCAGCAAGGCGGCCAGTTCGCCGAAGTCGGCGACCGCCGGCAGCGCCAGCGGATTACCGGCCACGGTGTCGAAGCCGGGATCACGTTCGCCCCACAGCGCGGCCAGATGCTGGCGCGCGGACATCAATAGGCGATCGGCGCGATCGCGCTCCAGTTCCGCACGGGTGAGCGCGGCCTGCGCGGTCAGCAGCACCGATTCCGGCGAAGCGCCCGCGGCCAGGCGCTGGCGCGCGGCCGCGACCGTGCGGGTGCGCTGTTCGATGTCGTCCAGCGCCACCGCGCGCTGGCGCTGGGCGGCGGTGATGGCCAGGTAGCGACGCGCGACTTCGGCCAGCAGATCCAGCCGGCGGGTCTCGCGCTGCACCGCCAGCGCGTCGATGCGGCTTTGCGCCAGCGTGCGGCGGGCGTCCCACTTGCCGCCGCGCTCGAGTACGCCGACCAGGGTCAGGCTGATTTCGGCGCCGCCGAAACCGCTGACGTCGCCGCTGCCGAGCGCGTTTTCGACCGACGCGCCGGCGGTGAGGCCCGGGCGCAGCGCGGCGACTTCGGCTTCCGCGGCGAGGACGCGCCGCTGGCCATCAACCAGGCGCAGATCGGGATGGGTACGGGCGACGCGCGCGAACGCGTCGTCCAGGGAGATGACAACAGGCGACTGTGCCCGCGCGGGTGCGACGGACACGGTCGCGAAGGCGGCCAAAGCCGCCAGACGCAACCACATGGGGAATTCTCCGAAAGGATCGAGGACGAACGAAACCCGGCCGGGCGGGGAGTGCCTCAGATCGCGATCGGCGGACGCAGCAGCTTGTCGCTGCGGTGGGTGGGAACCGGGGCGTCGTGCGGGAACGACACGGTTTCCGGCGGCGCGAGCGGCTGCCAGATCGTGGCCGCCACCGGCATCGCCGGCGCGTGGCCGCAGCAGTGCGTGGCGTGCATCAGGGCGTGCAGCAGACCGCCGGTCTTGCCGGATTCGTCGTCCCCGCGCTCGTGCTCGTCGCCGGGCGTATCCGCATGTGCATCCGTATCCACATGCGAATGCAGGTCGGCGCCGTGGCCGAGTTCGTGGACGCCGCCCACCGAGGCCATCACCGGCTGCGCGATCACGCCCAGCAGCAGCACGCACAGCGCCAGCAGGCGCGTGAGGGTGGTGCGGCGGAAGCGGCGGAGCAGGGGCATGGGCTGCACAGGCTAACGGCGGGGTGTGGCGTTACACAATCGCAGGGCGATGGGGATTGGGGGCCGGCGCCAGGAGCCAGGAGCCAGGAGCCAGGAGCCAGGAGCCAGGAGCCAGGAGCCAGGAGCGAATCCCCTCGGTTCCCCTTCTTCGAAGGGGAGGAACAGCGCGGTCGGGTTCGGCGACGCCTCGCCGTCAGTGGCTGGCCTTGTCGCGGTGCCAGCCGCGGTGCCGGATGTCGAGGTACAGGCTGTACAGCGCGGTGAAGGCGGGGAACAGGTTCTGCAGCACGCCGACGGAGTCCTGCTTGGCCGAGAACAGGAAGTAGCTCAGCGTCATCAGGCTGCCCAGCACGCTCATGTACCAGAACAGGCGCGGGATGACCGGCTTGCCGGCGCGCCGGGAGGCGATGAACTGGACCAGCCAGCGGCCGCCGAACATCAGCGCGCCGGTGTAGCCGATCAGCTTCCAGCCGGTGACATGCAGGCCGGTCCAGTACAGGGCCTCGATCGGCTGGTTGAGCCAGTGCACTTCCACCTCAGAGCTCCCGGACCGCCGTACGCTTGCCGCGCTTGATCAGCCAGGCCACGCCGCGCAGGTCGCTGATCCCGACCAGCGCGCGGTTGAGATTGTTGTACTTGGACACGCCGGCGGTGCGATGGCGGTGGTTGACCGGCACGCTGATCGTCTTCCAGCCGGCGCGCTGCATCAGCGCGGGCAGGTAGCGGTGCATGTGATCGAAGTAGGGCAGATCGAGGAAGGCCTCGCGTTCGAACAGCTTGATGCCGCAGCCGGTATCCGGCGTCTCGTCGCGCAGCATGCGCGAGCGGATCGCGTTGGCCCACTTGCTGGCCCAGCGCTTGCTGCCGCTGTCCTGGCGGTTGACCCGCCAGCCGGCGTAGAGCCTGGTCTGCGCCTCGCCATCGTCGCGCGCGGCGAGCAGCTTGGGAATGTCGGCCGGATCGTTCTGGCCGTCGCCGTCCAGGGTGGCGATCCACGCGCCTCGCGCGGCCTTGACGCCAGTGCGGATGGCGGTGCTCTGGCCGCTTTGCTGGACGTGCTGCAGCACCCGCAGTTCCGGCACGCGCGCCTTCAGGCCCTGCAGCACGGCCAGGGTGTCGTCGCGGGAGTGATCATCGACATAGACGATCTCGAAATCGATCCGGCCACGCAACGCGGCGATGATTTCGTCGATCAGGGGCGTGACGTTGTCGCGTTCGTTGAAGACCGGGACGACGACGGAAAGGGCGGGGCTGGATGTCATGGGCGCCTATTTTGCCGCCACCGGCTGAACCGGGGTCCTGTAGATGTGTCGGCGCGCCTCCGCTGGGACGCGCGCCCGGGCCTCAGCCGCGCGGGCCGCGCAGCTTCTCGAGCACGCCGTCGAGGGTGTCGAGATCGGTGTACTGGATGATCAGCTTGCCCTTGCCGCCGCGTCCGTGGGCGATGGTGACGCGGGTGCCAAGCCCTTCGGACAGCTCGGTTTCCAGCGCGGCGATGTCCGGCTGCGGCGCGGCCTTGCCCGGCTTGGCCTTGCGGCCGATCACCGGCACCTTGCCGGCGGCGAACTGCTGGGCGCGGTGTTCGACCTCGCGCACCGACCAGCCCTGGTCGGCGGCATCGGAGGCCAGCTTGCTGGCCAGTTCCGGCGACAGCGTCAGCAGCGCGCGGGCGTGGCCCATTTCCAGCCGGCGGGCTTCCAGCAGCGCGCGGATCGCCGGCGGCAGCTCCAGCAGGCGCAGCAGGTTGGACACCGCCGCGCGCGAACGGCCGACCGCTTCGGCGGCCTCGGCGTGGGTCAGCGAGAATTCGTTGATCAGGCGTTGCAGCGACTGCGCTTCTTCCAGCGGGTTCAGATCCTCGCGCTGGATGTTCTCGATCAGCGCCATCGCGATGACGGTGCGATCGTCGAGTTCGCGCACCACCACCGGCACTTCGGCCAGGCCAGCTTCCTGCGAGGCGCGCCAGCGACGCTCGCCGGCGACGATCTCGAAGCGTCCGGGTGCCAGTTCGCGCACCACGATCGGCTGGATCACGCCCTGCGCCTTGATCGACTCGGCCAGCTCGCTGAGCTTGGCCGGATCCATCGCCATGCGCGGCTGGTACTTGCCGGGTTGCAGGTGAGCGACCGGCAGGGTGCGCAGGGCCTCGCCCGGCTGGGCTTCCGGCGGTGGGGTCTCGGCCGCCTTGGGGCCGAGCAGGGCCTCCAGCCCGCGGCCCAGGCCGCGTTTCTTCGACGCGCTCATCAGGCGTACTCCATCCTCTTTTCTTGCTTCTTGCGTTCACTCTGGCGGCGGATGATTTCCCCGGCCAGGCCCAGGTAGGCGACGCCGCCGCGCGAGGTGCGGTCGTAGCCGACGATGCTCTGGCCGTGGCTGGGCGCTTCGGCCAGGCGGACGTTGCGCGGCACGATGGTGCGGAACACGCGATCGCCGAAATGCTGGGTCAGCTCCGCCGACACGGCGTTGGCCAGGTTGTTGCGCACGTCGAACATGGTGCGCAGCACGCCCTCGATTTCCAGGCTCGGGTTGAGCCGCGCCTTCAGCGCCTCGATGGTCTCCACCAGCGCGCTCAGGCCCTCCAGCGCGTAGTACTCGCACTGCATCGGCACCAGCACCGAATCGGCGGCGGTCAGCGCGTTGAGGGTGAGCAGCGACAATGCCGGCGGGCAGTCGATGATGATGAAGTCGTAGTCGCCGCGGATCGGTTCCAGCGCGGCCTTCAGGCGCAGCTCGCGGCCGTCGATCTCCATCAGCTGGATCTCGGCGGCGGTCAGATCGATGTTGCCGGGAAGCAGGTCGAAGCCTTCCTGGGTGGTCACGATCGCCGTGCGCGCGTCAACTTCCTGCAGCAGCACGTCGCAGGTGGAGTTCTCGAGTTCGCGCTTGTCCACGCCACTGCCCATGGTGGCGTTGCCCTGGGCGTCCAGATCCACCAGCAGCACGCGCTGCGGCGCACGCGCCAGCGCGGCGGCCAGATTGACGGCGGTGGTGGTCTTGCCGACGCCGCCTTTCTGGTTGGCGATCGCGATGATGCGGGCCATGCGGGTGGTCGCCTCGGGACACGGGGTGGATGGGGGATTATGCGGGGTCCGGACCGGTCCTGCGAATTCGGTTCGCCGAGCCGGCCGCGCGGCGGCGTCCGGGAGCCGCGCTCATGCCCTTGCGCCTGCCAACGATATCAATCGGTTATGGGGATCGGGACGCGGGTTCAGGCGCCGGTCTTGCGCACCACGACCAGATGACGCTCGCCGACCAGGCCGGGCACGCGCAGCGGATGGATGGCCTCGGCCCGCCAGCCCGGTGGCAGCGCGGCGATTTCCTCGTCCGGACACACGCCCTTCATCGCCAGCAGCGCGCCGCCGGGTTTCAGCAGGTGTCCGCCGACGGCGATGATGCCGGCCAGCGTGTCCATGGCGCGCGCGGTCAGGTTGTCGTAGGCGGCGGGTTCGCCCAGCGCCTCGGCGCGCGATTCGGCCACGCGCGCGTTGGCCAGGCCCAGTTGGCGCACCGCCTCGCGCATGAAGCGGGCCTTCTTGCCGTTGCTTTCGACCAGGGTCACCCGCAGTCCGGGGTGGGTGATGGCCAGCGGAATCCCCGGCAACCCCGGCCCGGTGCCCAGATCGGCCAGGCTGCCTTCGGCGACGTGCGCGTGCATGGCCAGCGAATCCAGCAGGTGGCGGGTCACCATCTCGGCCGGATCGCGGATGGCGGTGAGGTTGTAGGTGCGGTTCCAGCGATGCAGCAGGGCCAGATAGTCCAGCAGCGGCGGCGCCAGGACGGCGGCGTCCAGGCCGAGTTCGGTCAGGCCCTGGCGCAGTGGCGCGTCCAGGCCGGCGGGCAGCGTCGAGGCATTCATCGCGCGCATTATCCCCGAACGGCGGGACTCAGGTCCGCCAGGCCAGCGCGCCGCGGTAGCCTGGCAGCGGTTCCCATTCGTGCAATCGCCATTCGGCCGGGGAGCCCAGCGCGGGATCGCAGTCGATCAGTTGCAGGCCGTCTTCGCGTTCGCCGAACACCAGTTTCTCCAGGCCGAAGGAGACGCCATGGCCGTGTGCCTTCAGCAGCGCCTCCTTGGCGCACCACAGGCGCACGAACGCGCCGGTGCGCGCCGGGTCATCCTGCGCGCGCAACCAGTCCAGTTCACTGGGATGGAAGAAGCGCTGCGCGATCTCCATCATCCGTGGCCGTTGGCGATGGCGTTCGACATCCACACCCAGGTCGCGCGCCGGTCCGAGCGCGACCAGCAGTACCTCGCCGCTGTGGCTCCAGCTGATCGCCTGGTCGTCGAAGGGGGCCGCGAAATGCGGCTTGCCGCGTGCGTCACGCCGGATCGGCAAGGCGTCCGCCGACTGTGTCAGCGCTTCGGCCAGCACCTGCCGCGCGGTCGGTTCGCCGCGCATGCGGGGGGGATGCGCACGCAGCCAGACCTGGAACCGCCCGAATTGCCAGGACGGAGGGGAGGCGGGCGAGGAGGTGGAGGGAATCTCGGTCATGGTCGGCCGGTGGTGCGGGGCAGCGTGCATCGCGGCGCGATCCGCGTTATCACCGCGCTGCAAGGATGCCATTCCCGCTATCCGGCTTAACAGTGGTTTCACGGCGACAACCGCTTAATCGCACCGTCCCCGGTCTTCGGGGCCGGAGTCCACAACGGAAGGAGACAGGCAGAATGAATTTTCTCATCTATCTGATCGTCGGTGGTATCGCGGGCTGGCTGGCCAGCCTGGTGATGAGGCGCGATGGCTCGCAGGGCATCATCCTCAACATCGTGGTCGGCATCATCGGCGGCTTCCTCGGCGGCTGGCTGTTGCCGGCGCTGGGGTTGGGGCTGGGAGGAGGCTGGATCGGATTCCTGATCACCGCCTTCATCGGCGCCGTGGTGCTGCTGCTGATCGTCAACCTGTTCACCCGGGGACGCGCACGCTGACGCCACGATGATCCGGTTTCGCTGCGGCCGCGTGCGCTGATTCGAGACGCACCCAAGGTCCGTGGCATCACAAAGGCCCGGCGCACGCCGGGCCTTTGTTCATTCCGTCGAACGAGCGCGGATCAGCCGGCCAGTTGCACCCAGGCCGGCGCATGGTCGCTGGGGCGTTCCCAGGTGCGCGGCTCGCGATCGATGCCGGCGGCAGCCGCCTGCGCGCGCAACGCGTCCGAGACCAGGGTGAGATCGATGCGCAGGCCCAGGTTGCGGCGCAGGCCGCCCATCCGGTAGTCCCACCAGCTGTACACGCCGGCCTCGTCGTTGTGCATGCGGAAGGCGTCGTGCAGGCCGAGCGCGTACAGGCGGCGGAGCGCGTCGCGCTCGGCGACCGAGGTCAGGATGTGGGCGTCGCCCCAGACCTTGGGGTCGTAGACGTCGCGATGATCCGGGGCGATATTGAAGTCGCCCAGCACGACCATCTTCGGGTGTCGCTGCAGCTCCTCGGCGAGCCAGCCGTGCACCGCGTCCAGCCAGCGCAGCTTGTAGGCGTACTTGTCGGTGCCCACGTCCTGGCCGTTGACCACGTACAGGTTGACGATGCGCAGATCGCCCACGGTCGCGGCGATCACGCGCTTCTGCTCGTCCTCGAAACCGGGGATGCCGATCTGCACCTCGGTGGCCGGCACCCGCGACAGGATCGCCACGCCGTTGTAGGTCTTCTGCCCGGCGAAGATGCTGCGATAGCCCAGCCCGGCCAGCACGGTGTCGGGGAAACGGTGATCCTCCAGCTTGGTTTCCTGGATGCCCACCACGTCGGGCGAGAACGCGCCCAGCCACTGCTCCAGGTGCGGCTGGCGGACATTGAGCGAATTGACGTTCCAGCTGGCGATTTTCATCCCGTGCATCCGTGGTCGTGGGCACCCGCGGGCGCCAGAGGGGCGTCAGTGTAAGTGATGTGCCCGCCACGGCATCCGTGCGGCGGGCACCGCGATGGATGCCTCACGCGCCGGAAGCCTCGCCGGCAACGCTCGCCACATGGCCTTCGCCCTCGCCGTCGCGCATCAGGTGCGAGGCCATCCACGCCGCCAGCAGCATCATGGTTCCGCCGAACACCGCCACCAGCCGCATCGCGTCGGTGAAGGCGGTGCGCGCGGTCGTCTCGATGGCGGCGGCCTGGCCGGCCGGCAGCGTTTCGGCGGTGGCGATCGCGCCGCCCAGCGTGGACAGGGCATGGCCGGTGGCGGCCTGGGCCAGATCCGCCGGCAATGCCGGCTCCAGCCAGAAGCGGTACAGCGCCATGCCGGCGCTGCCGAGCAGCGCGATGCCCAGCGCGCCGCTGAGTTCGGCGCTGGTTTCCGCCAATGCCGACGCCGCGCCGGCGCGCTCCGGCGGCGCGGTGGTGATGATCAGTTCGTTGCCCACGGTGAACACCGGCGCCATGCCGATGCTCATCGCCAGCATGCCGGCGATCAGGATCCACAGCCCGTGCGGCGGCACCACCAGCGCGGTGATGCCGAAGCCGACCGCCGCCACCAGCAGGCCGCGCACCATCACCCGCCGCGCGCCCCAGTGGCGCGCCAGCTTCGGCGCCAGCAGCGATCCCACGGTGAAGCAAAGCGACCACGGAACGGTGGCGAAACCGGCCTCCAGCGGAGACAGCCCCAGCACCAGTTGCAGGTACTGGGTCATGAAGATGTACACGCCCATCATCGACAGGCCGGCCAGCGCGTAGGCGACGATCGCCGCGCTGAAGGCGGGCCGCCGGAACAGGGTGACGTCGAGGAACGGATAGTCCAGGTGCCGCTGTCGGCGCACGAACAGCACGCCCAGCACCAGGCCGGCGGCCAGCACCAGCAGACCGCGCGTATCGGCGCCGTACTCGGCGATCCGCTTGAGTCCGTACACCACCGCCAGCACCGCGAACAGGGATTGCGCCATGCTGGCGGGATCCAGCCGGCCGGCGTCGGGATCGCGGTATTCGGGCAGCAGCTTCGGCCCCAGCAGCAACAGCAGCACCATCACCGGCACCGCCGCCAGGAACGCCGCGCCCCACCAGAACCATTCCAGCAGCAGGCCGCCGACCAGCGGGCCGATCGCGCCGCCGACCGAGAAGCTGGCGATCCACACGCCGATCGCGAACTGGCGCTCGTGCTCGTCATGGAACATGTTGCGGATCAGCGACATCGTCGACGGCGCCAGGGTGGCGCCGGCCACGCCCAGCAGCGCGCGCATGGCGATCAGCATCTCCGCGCTGCGCGAGAACGCGGCGATGATCGAGGCGGCGGCGAACGCGGCCGCACCGATCAAGAGCAACCGGCGCCGACCGATGCGATCGCCCAGCGTGCCCATCGTGATCAGGAAGCCGGCCACCAGGAACCCGTAGATGTCGACGATCCACAGCAGCTGCGAAGTGGAAGGGTTGAGCTCGGCGCTGATCGCCGGCAACGCCAGGTTGAGCACGGTCAGGTCCATCGCATAGACCATGCAGGGCAGGGCGATGGCGGCCAGGCCAATCCATTCGCGGCGGGTGGCCTTGGTGGGGGACGTCGGGGAGGTCATGGGCGATCCTGTGCGGGGTGACCTGACTATGACGCGCGAGCGGTGCGGTTTTCGACAGCGGGAAATGCAGGGGGTGCGCTTTCTCCGCCGTCGCCTGAATGACGGCGGGAGGACGATATCGATGAACGGGCCTTGTCGTCATCCCGGCGGTCTCCAACGGCCGGCAGGCTGGTCAAGCCGGGACCCGTATATGGGTGCTGCACGCGGGGTGAATCACTGCGGTGCGAACCCGCTGGGCCGAAGGGATCGCGAGCCATGCTCGTGCTCCCAATGCCGCGGGAAGGCATGCGCCGCTGTCTCTGCCAGCAAGGCCGCTTGAATGCCGGGTTCGAAAGCGGAATGACCCGCATCGGGCACAATGGTCAGACGCGCTCCGGGCCAGGCTCGGGCGATGGCCAGCGCGCCATCCACCGGGCACAGCATGTCGTAGCGGCCGTGCACGATCGCTCCCGGCAGGTCACCCAGTTGTTCCGCCGCCGCCATCAGCGTTTCCGGTTCCGTGAAAGCGCGGTTGATCGTGAAATGCGCTTCGATGCGTGCAAGCGCCAGGGTTTCCGGTCCGGGGAGGATTTCCTCCCCGGAAGGCAACAGGCGTTCGCAGGCCGCTTCCCAGCGGCAGAATGAAACGGCCGCCGGCATGTGCACGGCCGGATCCTCGTCGCACAGGCGTCGGTGGTAGGCCGCCAGCAGGTCGCCTCGCTCCTCTTCGGGGACGAACCCTTCGAACCCGGCGAATGCCTCCGGCCAGAATCGGCGCAGCCCGCCATAGTCCCAGGCGATATCTTCCTCGCGATTCAGCCAGATGCCGCGCAGGATGAGACCGACGCAACGATCGCGATGCTTGCCGGCGTAGCTGAGCGCCAGCGTGGAGCCCCAGGATCCGCCGAACAGCAACCACCGATCCATGCCCAGCCGCTGGCGCAACCGCTCCATGTCGGCGACGAGGCTCCAGGTATCGTTGGCGTCCAGGCTGGCGTTCGGCCTGGACTTGCCGCATCCCCTCTGATCGAACTGGATGATGCGGTAGATATCCGGGTCGAAGAACCGTCGATGATAGGGAGACGAGCCCGCGCCGGGGCCGCCATGCAGGATCAGCGCCGGCCGTCCCTCCGGGTTGCCGGACTGGCAGTAGTGGATTGCGTGTCCGTCTCCGACATCAAGCAGGCCCTCCGCGAAAGGCTCCAGAGGTGGAAACATGGTTCAGTCCTTCGGTTGTTTGTGGAGGGCGACGCCCAGCATCACCAAGGCGATGCCCAGCATGTCTTGACCATTGGGGATTTGAGCCAGGACCAGCGCGCCAACCAACGTAGCCACGGCGGGCAGCAGCGCCAGCATCAGGGCGAAGGTGGAACGCTTGAGCTTCGCCATTGCGAGCTGGTCGCAGACATAGGGGATGACCGAGGAGCAGACGCCCACGCCGATCCCGGCCATGACGAGCAGAGGGTCGCTGAAGGCGGCGAGGGCTTGTTTGAAACCAATCGGCAGGACGACGATCAGGGCGATCGCCATGGCCGCGCCCAGCCGCTGGATGCCATCGCCGGCACCCGACCGGGCCATCCGATGGCCCAGCAGGATGTAGGCGACGAACAGCGCACCGTTCGGAAAAGCCCAGAACAGGCCGACGGGATCACTCGACCAGGTGACATCGATTAGCGCGAAGACGCCAACGACGGCGAGCGCAAGGGCGGCAAGGTTTCGTTTCGTGCGCAAGCCATAGGCGGCAATGCCGAGGGTGCCGACAAACTCGATGGCGGCGACAAGGCTGATCGGCAGGCGGTCGAGGGCAAGGTAGAAGGCGCAGTTCATCACGGCGAGGCAGAGGCCCATTGCCACGATCAACCCGCGGCCGGACCTGTCCGTCCGTCCGAGCGTTCGCCACGGCCGTGTGATCGGAGCGAAGACGAAAGCCGCCGTCGCGATCCGCAACCACGCTACCCCCAGCACACCCACGGCCGGAAAGAGCAGCACGGCAAAGGAGGGACCGAGATAGTGGAATACGGCGCTGACGCCGAACCAGAGGTGGGGCGGCAGGGCATCGAGGGGGCGGCGCGCCGGCTGGGGTATCGCTTTCATTCGGCCATGATAGAAGGCGATTTTCTCGTTTTACATGGACAAAAGAAGGTCGCACGCGCATGCTGAGGAACATTCGAATGTAATTTGAACATTCCACATTTGAAACAAAAGGAAGCCATGAGCCGACGCATCGTTCGCCCCCTCGACACGCTTGATCGACGGTTGCTGGAGCTGCTGTCGGAGAATGCGCGGCTATCGATGAAGGAACTCGCCGATAAGGTCGGTCTTTCTCCGCCTGCCGCCGCCGAGCGCGTCAGGAGACTCGAGGAGAGCGGCGTCATCGAGGGCTACACGATTCGATTGAATCCTGGCGCCGTAGGGCTGCCGCTGGCGGTGCACATGCGCCTGCGACCGATGCCCGGCGAACTCGCGCGCGTTGCCGCCCTTCTGCAGGAGACGCCGGAGGTCGTGGAAGCAGAGCGTGTGACGGGTGACGACTGCTTCGTCGCACGCGCTTTCGTGCGAGGGGTGGAGGAACTGGAGTCCCTGATCGACCGGTTTCTTCCTTATGCCGCGACCAATACGGCGATCATCCAATCCTCGCCGGTGAAGCGGCGCATGCCCCGGCTGCCGCTCGACGAGGGAGATTGATCAACCGATCCTGCCCTTCGGCGATCGTCGGGTTGCTGATCGGTATCGCGGCGACCTCGCGCGATCCGCACGGCAGAACCCGGCCACCTCGCTTCCTGCGGGGTCCGCCAGTCGCTCTGTCGTCATCCCCGGCGGCCTATGGATTCCGGCGTTCGCCGGAATGACGGGGAAAGATTTCGGTCCTCGCCCGGACGAGGACCGGATTCCTGCCCGGTTCGGCGCCACCGATGCGCGGCCGGAAGGAAGCGCGCGCTACCGGACGATGAAATCGATGAACCGGGCGACCTTGGCGTAGGGTGGCTTGAGCATGTCGCTGCCGGCGCGACGGCTTTGCCAGAGGATCGGCAGCGCCTTGCTGAACGCATCGAAGCCGGCCTTGCCGTGATAGGCGCCCATGCCGCTGGGGCCGATGCCGCCGAACGGCAGATCGTTGATGCCGAAATGCAGCACGGTGTCGTTGACGGTGACGCCGCCGGCCAGGGTGTTCTTCAGGATCTTCTCGATCCGGGAACGGTCGTTGCTGAAGGGATACAGCGCCAATGGCCGATCGTGCGCGTTGACGTAGGCGATGGCCTCGTCGAGCGAAGCGACCGAGCGGATCGGCAGGATCGGGCCGAAGATCTCGTCCTGCATCACCTTGGCGTCATCGCCCGGATCCAGCACCAGGGTCGGCGGGAACAGCCGTTCCCGCGCGTCCTCGGCGCCGGCCAGCGGAATCACCGTCAGGCCACGCGCCTGCGCGTCGTCCAGATAGCCACGCAGCCGCGCGAACTGGCCGTCGTTGATGATGCGGGTGTAGTCGCCCGGATTCTGCAGATCGCCGTAGCGCGCCTTCACCTGTTTGCGCAGCGCTTCCACCAGCGCATCGCGGCGGTGCGCGGCGACCAGCACGTAGTCCGGGGCGATGCAGGTCTGGCCGCCGTTGAACCATTTGCCGGTCGCCAGCCGCGCCGCGGCCTGCTCCAGCGGATAGTCGTCGCAGACGATGGCCGGCGATTTGCCGCCCAGTTCCAGTGTCAGCGGGGTCAGCTGCGGTGCGGCGGCGGCCATCACCTTGCGGCCCACCGCGGTGGAACCGGTGAACACCAGATGGTCGAACGGCAGGCCGGCGAAGGCCGAGGCGATCTCGGGGCCGCCGCTGGCGACCGCCACCCGATCGGGTGGAAAGACTTCGGCCAGCAGTTCGCGCAGGAACGCGGTGGTGCGCGGGGTGTGCTCGGAGGGTTTCAGGTAGACGTGGTTGCCGGCGGCGATGGCGGTGGCCAGCGGGATCAGGGCCAGGTTGACCGGGTAGTTCCATGGCGCGATGACGCCGACCACGCCGACCGGTTCGGGCCGGATCTCCGCGCTCGCGGGCCAGAACCGCCAGCCCACCCCGACCCGGCGCGGCTGCATCCAGCGGCGCAGGTGCTTGAGCAGGTGATCGATCTCGTTGAGCACGGTCATCCCATCGGCGATGCGGCTCTCGTGCAGCGAGCGGTGGCCGAAATCGGCGGCGATGGTACGGGCCATCTCGTCCAGCCGGCGCTTGAGCGCGTCGCGCAGCCGCTGCAGATCCGCCTGCCGCTGGGCCAGGTCGGGTCGTCGCGCCTGCCAGGCCGCGCGCAGGCGGGCCAGGGTGGATGAAAGTTCGGTCACGGGCGTATCGGCGGGAGTGTCCATGCCCCGGAGTGTAGGCCCGGACGCGTGCGTATGGTCGCTACAATGGCGACATGACCGCTATCCGCCCCTATCTTGACCGTTTTCCCGCCCTCGGCCCGCGCGTCTACGTGGACCCGGCGGCGACCGTCATCGGCGACGTCGAACTGGCGGAGGACGTCTCGGTGTGGCCGGGCACGGTGATCCGCGGCGACGTCAACCACATCCGCATCGGTGCCCGCACCAACGTGCAGGACGGCACCATCATCCACGTCAGCCACCACAGCCCGTACAACCGGGCCGGCTATCCGACCCTGATCGGCGCGGATGTCACCGTCGGCCACGGCACCATCATCCACGCCTGCACCATCGAGGACCTGTGCCTGATCGGCATGGGCGCCTGCATCCTGGACGGGGCGACGGTGAAGAAGCACGGCTTCGTCGGCGCCGGCGCGGTGGTCGGTCCCGGCAAGGTCGTCGGCGAGGCCGAACTGTGGCTGGGCAATCCGGCCCGCTTCGCCCGCCGGCTCAGCGACAAGGAAATCGAGAGCCTGCACTACTCGGCCGCCCACTACGTGCGCCTGAAGGATCAGTACCTGCAGGCCGCGAAGGACTGACGCCCTCCGGACTCCACGGTCGGCCGGGTCTGGCCAGCCTGCCGCGATTGCACCCGGCTTGCCCGGAACCGCCGGAATCCTCGCCGACGGTCGTAGGCTTGCCTGCCGCCGGCGCTGCGGCAACACTGGCGCGGGACAGGGATCTGTCCATCAACGGGGAAGAGAAATGCTGAAACCATGGTTCGGCGGCCTGCTGGCCGCCGCGGTACTGGCGTGGGGAACGCCGGCAATGGCGCAGGATGGCGGGGAAGACGCCGGCCAGGGCGCCGAACAGTTCGTCGCGGGATTGCAGTTCAAGGAGGGCGGCATCACGGTGCCGAAGGCACACGCGCGTTTCCAGCTGACGCCGGACTTCCGCTACCTGGAACAGGCCGACGCCCGCCGCGTGCTGGAGGATCTGTGGGGCAATCCGCCCGATGAATCGGTGCTGGGCCTGATCGTGCCACGCAAGCCGGATCTGCTGGCCGACGACAGCTGGGCGGTGGTGGTCACCTACTCGGACGAGGGTTATGTCTCCGACGAGGACGCGGCCAAGATCGACTACGCCGAGATGCTGACTGAAATGAAAAAGTCCACGAGCGAGGAGAACAGCGCGCGCAAGGAGGCCGGCTACGGCACCGTGGATCTGGTCGGCTGGGCAGTGCCGCCGCGCTATGACGGCTCGGCCAAGAAACTCTACTGGGCCAAGGAGCTGTCCTTCGACGGCAACGCGCAGCACACGCTGAACTACGACATCCGCGTGCTTGGCCGGCACGGTTACCTCAGCCTCAACGCGGTGGCCGGCATGTCCGAACTGGCGCAGGTGCAGAAGGGCATGCAGGAGCTGCTGCCGATGACCGAGTTCGACGCGGGCGCCCGCTACGCCGACTTCGATGCATCCACCGACAAGGTCGCCAGTTATGGCCTGGCGGCGCTGGTCGGCGGTGGACTCGCGGCGAAGGCCGGCCTGTTCGCCAAGATTGGCCTGGTGCTGGCCAAGTTCTGGAAATTGCTGCTGATCGGCGTGGTCGCCGTCGGCGCGGGCATCCGGCGCGTGTTCGCCGGCAAGAAGGAAAAGCCGACCGTCAGTTGAATTGCAGCGCCAGGCGTCAGGGCCGGGTGGCCTGCTCCAGCGCCTCCAGGTAGGCCATGGCGTCCTGGCGGCTGAGGCCGCACATCTCCGGCCCGGGCTTGAGGGTGGCGCAGAACCGCGGACGCTCAGGCCGGCCGAACAGCCGGCAGCGCAGCGCCTCGTCCAGTTGCACGCAGGCCACGCCCGCTGGCTTGCCGGCGGGCATGCCGGGGATCGGCGAGGCGATGGACGGCGCGGTGCAGCAGGCGGCGCATCCGGCGCGGCAGGGAAACAGCGATGACATGGCGGCAGTGTAGCCTTGCGCGGACTGGGCAAGCGCCGCCATGGCGGCTAAAGTCGCAACGGATGGAACAGGGGATCGGATCGCGCATGGCGCGCAGTACGCAGATATCGCCAGGATGGCGCATCGCCGGCACCCGCACGTGGTCCCGGCATCGGGTGGCGCATTGAAACTGGACACCTACCGTGAGGTGATCACGCCCGAGGGCGTCGCCCTGCATCTGCCGGCTTCCGGCCCGGTGCCGCGCGCGGTCGCCTGGTCGATCGATCTGGCGGTGCGGGTGGGCATCCTGTTCGTGGTCGGCACCGTGCTCGGCCTGATGGGCAAGATGGGCCAGGGCCTGTCGATGGTGCTGATGTTCATCGTCTACTGGATCTACCCGATCGCCCTGGAGGCGTTCTGGAACGGGCAGACCGTCGGCAAGCGCGCGATGGGCCTGCGGGTGGTGTCGGCCGACGGTGCGCCGCTGGGTTGGCTCGCGGCGATCACCCGCAACCTGCTGCGTACGGTCGACATGTTGCCGTTCGGCTACATGGCCGGGCTGATCAGCAGCCTGGCCGATCCGCATGGCCGCCGGCTTGGCGACATGGTGGCGAGGACCGTCGTGGTCCATGTGGATCATTCGCGCGACGCCGTGCCGGCACCGGCCGACGTGGTGGTGGCGGTGCCGCCCGGGCTGCAGCCCGACGAACAGGCCGCGATCGTCGCCTTCGGCGAGCGCGCGCCATTGCTGACGCCGGCACGCCAGGCCGAGCTGGCCGACATCGTCGCACCGCTGACCCAGGCGCAGGGACAGGCCGGCGTATTGCGCCTGTACGGCATGGCCAACTGGCTGGTGGGGCGTCGATGAGGCAGGAGCAGTTCGTCGCCCGCTACCAGCGCGAATGGCTGGCCTTCGAGCACTGGCTGGATCTGCGTGGCGAGCCGCGCCAGGCGCGCGACGCGCGCAACCGCGCCGAGCTGGCCGACGAGGACGTGCCGGCCCGCTACCGCCGCATCTGCGAGCAGCTGGCGCTGGCGCGCAAGCGCGGCTACAGCCCGCAGATCACCGATCGCCTGCAGCAGCTGATGCAGCGCGGCCACAACCTGCTGTACCGCACGCCGCCACCGCGCTGGCGGCGCGCGCTGGTGTTCGTGCTGGCCGACTTCCCGCGCCTGGTGCGCAGCGAGGCGGCCTGCATGTGGGTCGCCGCGGCGCTGTTCGCGTTGCCGCTGATCGCGCTGTTCGTGCTGCTGCAGTACCAGCCGGAGCTGATCCACGGGATCAAGGCGCCGGAGGAAATCGCCTCGATGGAGCGGATGTTCGATCCCAACGACCCGCGCCACCGGCTTGGCCGCGACTCGGGCAGCGACTGGTACATGTTCGGCGTCTACATCATGAACAACACCAGCATCGGCCTGCGCGTGTTCGCCAGCGGTCTGCTGGGCTGCCTGGGACCGATCTACGTCCTGATCTTCAACGGCGTGGATATCGGCGCCTCGTTCGGCCACCTGCAGCAGATCGGCTCGGCCGATCCGCTGTGGCGCTTCGTCGCCGGCCATGCGCCGTTCGAGTTGACCGCGATCGTCATCACCGGCGGCGCCGGCCTGCGGCTGGGCTACAACCTGCTCGCGCCGGGGCGGCGTCGGCGGGTGGACGCGCTGGTCGAGGCCGGCTGGAAGGGCGCGCGGATTTGCCTGGGTGCGGCGCTGATGTTCTTCGTCGCCGCCTTCATCGAAGCGTTCTGGTCCTCGATCCAGTCGATTCCCGCCTCGGTGAAATACGGTGTCTCGGCGACATTGTGGACGCTGGTGCTGCTGTGGCTGTGGCGCGGCGGCCGGGGAACTCCCGATGAGGCTTGAACAGCTCACCGTCCAGTTGCGTGCGCGTTCGTCCTGGGAGGCGATGGAACTGGGCATGGCGCTGGTGCGCCGGCACGCGGCCGCGATCTGGAAGCCCTGGCTGCTGGTGACGCTGCCGGTGTTCGTGCTGCTCAACGCGGCCGGCTGGGCGCTGGATCTGATCGGCCTGGCCGGAGTCCTGATGTGGTGGCTCAAGCCGGTGTTCGACCGCATCCCGATGTACGTCGCCTCGCGCGCGGTGTTCGGCGCGGTGCCCGGCGTGCGCGAAACCGTGCGCGCGCAGGCGACCTGGGGTTGGGGGCCGATGCTGCACTACCTGACCTGGCGGCGCTTGAGTCCGGTGCGTTCGCTGTACCTGCCGGTGGACTTGCTGGAAGGCGTGCGGGGCCAGCGCCTGCGCGAACGCCGTCGCGTGCTGGGGGGAGCGATCTACGGAAACGCCGCGCTGCTGACCCTGGTGTGCCTGCATTTCGAGGGCGCGCTGATCCTGGGTGGCATCGCCGGCATCCTGATGTTCACGCCGCTGGAACTGCTGCCGGAAACGCTGCGCACCACCTGGACGCTGATCGTCGAACAGTCGCCGGCATGGGTGAGGATCGGCCTCAACGCGCTGGCCTGGATGGCGATGTCGGTGGTGGAACCGTTCTTCGTCGGCGCAGGCTTCGGCCTGTACCTCAACCGCCGCACCCAGCTGGAAGCATGGGATGTGGAGATTGTGTTCCGCAAGCTGCGCGGCCGGCTCGCCCGCGGCGCTTCGGCGCTGGTTGTCGCGCTGGCGCTGATGGGGGCCCTGGTGCCGGGAATGGCGCGGGCGCAGAGCGAGGACCCGGAGGTTCCAGCGTCGGAGGATTCCGACGCGCATGTGGAGTCCGATGACGCCGATGATGCGCCGAAGCCGCCCACCCTGCCGGAAGTCTTCGGCGACCAGCGGGTAGACGATGGTGGTTTCCGCCGCGCCAGCGCGCAGGCCTACCGGGACCCGTCGCTCAACCGCAGCGTGGTGCAGAAGCAGTGGGAACGGATCGACAAGGCCAGGCCCGAGTCGCCTTCCCGGCGTCCGCAGATGGGCTGGTTGCAGGGCGTGGCGGCATTGTTCGCCTTCCTCGCCGAATGGGGCCTGTGGATCCTGCTCGGCGTGCTGGTGCTGATCCTGCTGGCGACCGCGCGCTACTGGTTGCCGTGGATGCGCGGGGCGGGCGGACGTGCGCCAGTGTTCGATGCCGACGTTGCCAGCGAACCGGTACGGATTCCCGAAGCGCTGCCCGATGACGTGGCGAGCGTCGCCCGTCGACTGTGGCGGGAAGGGCGCGGGCGTGACGCGCTGGCGCTGCTTTACCGGGCCGGCGTGCTGGCGATGGGCCGGCGCGCGCAGGTGGAACTGCCGCCGGGCGCCACCGAGGCCGAATGCCTGCGGCTGTCGCGGCGGATGGCGGAGGCGGAGGATCGGCAGCTGTTCGCCCGCATCGTCCGGATCTGGCAGTACGCGGCCTACGCGCAACGGCTGCCGGAGGAGACGGAGTTCGAATCCCTGCTGGGGCAGATGCAGGCACGCGGCGGGTGGCTGGCATGAAGCGACCGGGAAAAGTGGCCCTGATCGTCGCCCTGACCGTGTTGGGTGGTTTGCTGATCGCGGCCGGCGGGTACTGGTTCACGCGCAATTACCACCGGGTCGATCAGACCCTGTACCTGCCGCCCAGCGGCGAGGCGGCCTACAACCCGCTCTACGCGCTGCGCAAGGCGCTGGAAGCCGATGGAGTGAAGGCGCAGTCGCGGCAGCGGCTCGCGCTGGACGCGCATCCGCCGGGACCGCGCGACACCGTGCTGCTGTTCAACGAAGCCAGTGGCCTGGACGCGGTGCAGGCCGAACGGCTGCTGGACTGGGTGGAAGGCGGCGGCCACCTGCTGGTGCGCACGCCGCCGCAGCGAATCTGGGACGGCAGCCCGGACCCGCTGCTGTTGCAGTGGCTGGGCGTGGAGAGCACCGACGACAGCAGCTGCGCCGACCTGCAGGTGGAAGGCCAGCGCGCGCATGTCGAATTCTGCCGCGGCCGCCGCTTCCGCCTGCACGACGTGGAACCGGAATTGGCCTGGGGCGATCTGGATGCCGGTTACGTCTACGCCCGCCTGGCCCATGGCGACGGCCATGTCGACGTGCTGGCGGATTTCGATTTCCTGATCAACCAGGGCGGTGCCGGCAATCCGTTCGGGGATCCGCTGAAGGCGCCCCGGGGCGGGTTGCGCGATCCGCCGCACCAGGCGCTGGCGAGGCAGGTGCTGGCGCCCAACTATGGCGCCGGCACCATGCACCTGATCTACGCCGCGGACGCGCCGTCGCTGCTGCGCACGATCCTGTTCCGTGGCTGGATGGTGTGGCTGCCGCTGCTGCTCGCGCTGCTGGCCTGGCTGTGGTCGCGGATGCAGCGCTTCGGCCCGCAGCTTCCGGCGCCGCCGATGGATCGCCGCTCGCTGCTGGAACACGTGCGCGCCAGCGGCGATCACCTGTTCCGCTACGGACGCGGCGTGCTGCTCTACATCGCCGCGCGCCAGGCCTTCCTGAGCCGTCTGCGCCGCCGGGATCCGATGGCCGCCGCGTTGGCAGGCGAGGCCCAGATCCAGGCGGTGGCCGAACGCCTCGACGTTCCAATCGAGACCGTGCGCAACGCCCTGCAGACGCCATCCACGCAGGACAAGGCCGGCTTCCGAGACCGCATTTCCACCCTGATCCAGCTGAGAAACCGACTATGAACGATTCCACCGCCGCAATCGACGGCGCAATGACCGGCGAAGCCTTGGCCGAACGCGCCGCCCAGGTGCGCGAGGAAGTGTCCAAGGCGTTCATCGGCCAGGCCGAAGTGCTGGACCAGATCCTGATCGCGCTGCTGGCCGGCGGCCACGTGCTGATCGAGGGCGTGCCCGGGCTGGGCAAGACCCTGCTGGTGCGCGCGCTGGCGCAGGCGCTGGAACTGACCTACGCGCGCGTGCAGTTCACTCCCGATCTGATGCCCAGCGACGTCAGCGGCCACGCCGTCTACGACCCCAAGACCGAGAGCTTCAAGATCCGGCGCGGCCCGGTGTTCACCCACCTGCTGCTGGCCGACGAAATCAACCGCGCGCCGGCCAAGACCCAGTCCGCGCTGCTGGAAGTGATGCAGGAAGGGCAGGTGACCATCGAGGGCAAATCCTTCGAACTCGCGCCGCCGTTCATGACCCTGGCCACCCAGAACCCGGTGGAGCAGGAAGGCACCTATCCGCTGCCGGAAGCGCAACTGGACCGTTTCCTGCTGAAGATCCTGATCGACTATCCGGCGCTGGACGACGAAAAGCGGATGGTCGACGCGATCACCACCGGTCGCACCGCCGGCGACTTCGACCTGTCGCAGGTGCGGCGCGTGCTCGGCGCGGCCGACATCATCGCGATGCAGCGCGGCACCGCCGCGGTGACGGTGGACGAACAGGTGATCGATTACGCGGTGCGCATCGTCGCCGCCAGCCGCAAATGGCCCGGCATCGCGCTGGGCGCCGGGCCGCGCGGCAGCATCGCGCTGGTGCGCGCCGCACGCGCGCAGGCGGTATTGCAGGGACGCGATTTCGTCACGCCCGACGATGTGCGCGACATCGCCACGCCCGCGCTGCGCCACCGCATCGCGCTGGCGCCGGAACTGCAGATCGAGGGCCAGTCGCCGGACGACGTGCTGCGCGCGCTGCTGGCCAAGGTGGAAGCGCCGCGCAAATGAGACCCGCCTGGCCACTGATCGCCTGCCTGGCGCTGTGGGGCCTGTCCGGCCTGGCCGCGTTGTTCGCCGGCATGCCTCGGTTGGCCTGGTTGGGTGCGGGCGCAGTGGTGATCCTGGCGGCGGCGATCGATGCGCTATGGCTGCGGCGGCGGCCGTCGCCGGTGGTGGAGCGGGAGATCCCGGATGCCTGGCCGCTGGGGATCGCGCGCGAGGTGTCGGTGCGCCTGGAAGCGGGATCGCGGCAGCGCGTGGATGTGTTCGATCTGCATCCTGGCCACTGGACCATGCAGGGACTGCCGCAGCGGTTGCGGCTGCGCCGTGGCCAGTCCACGTCCTTCCACTACCGGCTGAGTCCGACCGAACGCGGCGACGCGGTTTTTGAAGGCACGCAGCTTCGCCTGCACTCGCCGCTGCGGCTGTGGTGGCAATCGCGCCGGGTCGGCGAATCCCGCACCGTGCGCGTGTATCCGGACTTCGCGCCGCTCACCCGGTTCGCGCTGTTCAGCGCCGAACAGGCCTCGCGGCTGGTCGGCGCGCACCTGAAACGCCGCCGCGGCGAAGGCACCGACTTCAATCAGATGCGCGAGTATCGGGTCGGCGACAGCCTGCGCCAGATCGACTGGAAGGCGACCGCGCGCGCGCGCAAGTTGATCTCGCGCGAATACCAGGACGAGAAGAACCAGCAACTGGTGATGCTGATGGACACCGGCCGCCGGATGATGGCGCGCGAAGGCGGCCTGTCGCATTTCGACCACGCGCTCAACGCGACGCTGGTGGTGTCCTACCTCGCGCTGCGCCAGGGCGACGCGGTCGGCCTGGGCGCCAGCGGTGGCGACCGCCGCTGGGTCGCGCCGCAGCGTGGCATGGGTGCGATCGATACCCTGCTGCGGGCCAGCTATGACCTGCAGCCGCAACCGGTGGCGACCGATTACCTGGCCGCGGCCACCGAACTGTCGTTGCGCCAGCGTCGCCGCTCGCTGGTGATGCTGGTGACCAACGTCCGCGACGAGGACATCGAGGACCTGCTGGCCGCCGTGCGGCTGCTGCAGAAGCGCCATCTGGTATGCGTGGCGAGCCTGCGCGAACGCGAATTGGACGAGGCGCTGGCCGCGCCGGTGAAGGATCTGCCCGGTGCCGTCCACGCCGGCGCCATCGCCCGCTACCTGGAGCAGCGCGCGGTCGCGCACGACGCCCTGCGGCGACACCACGTGATGGTGCTGGACGTGACTTGCGCGGATCTGCCGGCGGCGCTGGTGGAACGCTACCTGGCGGTCAAGCGCGACGGATTGCTGTAGCGCTTCGGCGCGGCGACCGCGTCCTGGTCACGGAACCACGCGTGTCCGCATGGCCTTGCTGGCGCCCCAGGCCAGCAGCACCAGTCCGACCGAGGCGATCACGCCGGTCAGCACGTTCGCCGCCGAAATGATCGCGAAGAGGCTGCCAGGACCCGAACCGCTTTCCGCCATCCGGTGGATGTGCAGCGTCTGCACCAGGCTCAACGCCAGCTGCAGCAGGGCCGAACCGAGCAACAGGCCGGCCCCCCAGAGTGCCAGCGGGCGGCCGGGCGAGGGCTGCGTCCACATCCACAGCAACGCGAGCGCGACGGCGCAGGCCAGCAGATGGGGCAGGTGGTAGGCCGCCACGGTGAGCATCTGGATCGGCAGGGCATCCATGCGGTATCTCCGGAAAAGTCAGTCGGCGGTGACCAGCAGCGCGTCCTTGCCGCGCAGCGCGGCATACACGGCATCGCTGTCGGGGCGCGCGCCATGCCAGGCTTCGAAGGCTTCGGCGGCCTGTTCGACCAGCATGCCCAGGCCATCGACCGCGTCGCGGCAGCCGGCCGCCCTGGCCCAGGCCAGGAACGGGATGGCGGCTTCACCGTAATTCAAATCCACCGCGAGCGTCCGCGGCGTGGTGAGGGTGAACGGCAGATCGAAATCCTCGCCGCCGCCGCGCGCCGCCGAGGTGGCGTTGACGATCAGGCCGAAGTCACCGATCTCGCCCAGGTCCTGCCAGTAGCGCGACAGCGCGCGTTCCGGCTCGCCCATCGCGTCGATCAGGGCGTCGGCACGCTCCGGCGTGCGGTTGACCACGATCAGTTCCGAGACACCGGCGTCCAGCAGCGCCGGGGCCACCCCGCGCGCGGCGCCGCCGGCGCCCAGCATCAAGGCGCGGCGGCCGCGCAGATCCAGGCCGTTGCGGCCGGTCAGGTCGCGCACCAGGCCCGCGCCGTCGGTGTTGTCGCCATGCCACTGGCCGTCGTTCCAGCTCAGCGTGTTCACCGCGCCCGCGCGCCGTGCCCGCTCGCTGGTGCGTGCGCAGATCGCGAACGCCGCCTCCTTCAGCGGCAGGGTGACGTTGGCGCCCTTGCCGCCCTCGCCGACGAATCGATCCAGCGCGCCGACGAACTCGTGCGGCGCCGCGTCGATGGCGGTGTAGGCCAGCGACACGCCGGTCTGGCGCGCGAACGCGGCATGGATGCGGGGCGAGAGCGAGTGGGAGACCGGATGGCCGAAAACGGCATAACGAACGCTGGACATGGCTTGGTATATATCCGGTGGGTGAGGGAACCGGCACGGAGCGACACCATGAAACCAACACGGGCGGCTGCCGTCCTGATCGGCAGTCTACTCTCAGCCGCCGCGGCCGGGCAGTTGGCCGAGTTCGGCATCGAGGGCATGGGCGTGGTGTCCACACCGGCCACCGAAGTGCGTGGCAGCGTGAGTCCGGACGGACAGCGGATCGTCTGGGGCAGCACCGACCGGAGCGGCGGCGCGGGCGGCTGGGACCTGTGGCAGGCGCACCTGCGCGACAAGCGCTGGACCGACCCGGAGCCGCTGCCAATCAATTCCACCGCCAACGACTTCGACCCGCTGCTGAGCGCCGATGGCCGCTGGCTGTACTTCTTCTCCAACCGTCCCGGTGGCCACGGCGGAGACGATCTCTATCGCGCCGCGGTGAAGGCGGACGGCGGCTTCGGCGAGCCGGAAAACCTGGGCCTGGGCGTCAACAGCGCCGGCAACGAATGGGCGCCCACGCCCAGCGCCGATGGCCGCCGGTTGCTGTTCGCCAGCAACGGGTTCGGTGGCGCCGGGCGCCATGACCTGTTCGTCGCGCGCTGGAACGGCAAGGCCTTCGTCGATCCGCAACCGGTGCCGGGCATCAACAGCGCGGTGGATGAATTCGACGCGGCCTGGCTCGATGGCGGCAAGGCGCTGGTGTTCGCACGCTCGGACAGGGCTGGCGAACAGCCGATCCAGTTGTTCGTCGCCGAATGCGATGGAAAGGCCTATTCCGGCATCGTACCGTGGTCGCTGTCGTTCAACTCGGCCGAGGGCACCACGCTGGGACCGGTGGTGGATCCCTCACGGCCCAATGAAATGCTGGTGAGCGGCGCCGCGCGCGCGCCGACGGCGGGCAAGCTGGACATCTATAGGACGCTGGCGCCGACCCGGCGCGGCAAGGCGGGGTGTTTGCCAGGTCGTGACAGCCCCCTTTAAAAAAAGGGGGCGGGCATCTGCGAAGCAGATGACGGGGGATTTGCTCTTGGCGCGAACAGCAAATCCCCCTCAATCCCCCTTTTTCAAAGGGGGAGGCAGAAGCCAACGCTTTCCCGAATTGCCGCATTTACGGCTGCAAGGCCTGCCATCGCGAGCCCCCTTTGAAAAAGGGGGCGGGCATCTGCGAAGCAGATGACGGGGGATTTGCTCTTGGCGCGAACAGTAAATCCCCATCAATCCCCCTTTTGCAAAGGGGGAGGCAGAAGCCCAACTCCCGAATTGCCGCATTTACGGCTGCAAGACCTGCCATCGCGAGCCCCCTTTGAAAAAGGGGGCGGGCATCTGCGAAGCAGATGACGGGGGATTTGCTCTTGGCGCGAATAGCAAATCCCCCTCAATCCCCCCTTTTGAAAAGGGGGAGGCAGAAGCAGCATCCGCCGATTCCCGATTCCCGAATCAACCCTCGCGCAACCAGCGCGCGGCATCCAGTGCGAAGTACGTCAGGATGCCGTCGGCACCGGCGCGCTTGAACGCGGTCAGCGCTTCCAGCGTGCAGGCGCGTTCGTCGAGCCAGCCGTTGGCGTAGGCGGCCTTCAGCATCGCGTACTCGCCGCTGACCTGGTAGGCGAAGGTCGGCACGCCGAATTCATCCTTTACCCGTCGCACCACGTCCAGGTAGGGCATGCCCGGCTTGACCATCACCATGTCCGCGCCTTCCTCCAGATCCAGCGCCACTTCGTGCAGCGCCTCGTTGGTGTTGGCGGGATCCATCTGGTAGGTGAACTTGTTGCCCTTGCCCAGGTTGCCGGCGCTTCCCACCGCATCGCGGAACGGGCCGTAGAACGCGGAAGCGTACTTGGCCGAGTAGGCCATGATGCGGGTGTGGATATGGCCTTCCTCTTCCAGTGCGCCGCGGATGGCGCCGATGCGCCCGTCCATCATGTCGCTGGGTGCGACGATGTCCACCCCGGCGCGCGCGTGCGACAGCGCCTGCTTGACCAGTGCCTCGACGGTGATGTCGTTCATCACGTAGCCACTGTCGTCGATGATGCCGTCCTGGCCGTGGGTGGTGAACGGGTCCAGCGCCACGTCGGTCATCACGCCCAGTTCCGGGAAGCGTTGCTTGATCGCGCGCACCGCGCGCTGGGCCAGGCCGTCGTCGTCCCAGGCCGCCTCGGCGTCCAGCGACTTGGCTTCCGGTGCGGTTACCGGGAACAGCGCCAGCACCGGGATGCGCAGATCGGCGGCCTGTTCGGCGACCTTCAACAGTTCGTCGATGGACAGCCGATCCACGCCCGGCATCGAAGGCACGGCCTCGCGGCCCTTCAGTTCGTGGACGAAGACCGGATAGATCAGATCGTTGGCGGTGAGCACGTGCTCGCGCATCAACCGGCGGGAGAAATCGTCGCGGCGCATGCGGCGCGGACGCGTATAGGGATAAGCCATCGCTCGCTCCTGGGGGATGCCGCGATCATACGCCCCTGTGTCCCGGCGCCGCCTGCGACGGATCCGCGCAGCCCGCCACAGTTTCCGGAAGGGCCGCGGCGCGGGATTGCCGCGACGCGGCCCGGGGATCAGAAGACGCCGCCGCCCAGCATCAGGCGGCCGATGGCGACCACGATGACGATGCCGTTGAGGACCAGGCCCGTCTTGGCGCGGCCGCGGTTGCCGGCGGAAGTGAACAGGACGCCGATGGCGGCGATGATCGCGCCGACCGCGGCGAACGGAATCAGGAACCAGTTGCCCCATCCCAGCAGAGGGATCAGGGCCAGCACCATCCAGACCATCGCGACGATGCCCCACAGCAGACTGATCAGACCCATCGATGTCGTCTCCGCGCCGGAAAGGGCCGGCGATGTCCCGAACATGGGTGCTACGCGGCGGCGATCAAGCCACCAGGCCGTGCATGCCTTCGATTTCGACCCGCAGCTCGCGCCGGCACACATCGCCCAGCAGCATCAGGTAGGGCACCTCGCCGCCCAGGCGCGCCGCCAGTTGCGCCGTGACTTCTTCGGCATCCTCGGCGTCGCGCACGTAGACCTTCAGCCGCGCCGACGCATCCAGGTGCGCGGGCAGCTGCGGGCGCAGCGCGCGCGCCGCGCCGATCAGGCTGTCCAGGTTGGTCAGGGTTTCGTCCAGCTGGGCCTTCAGCGAATCGGCATGCTGCGAGGCATGGCCGACGATGGCCGCGGTGCCGGACAGGAACAGCGGCAACGCCGGCGCCGCGGTCGGCAACAGCGCGCGGGCGAAACTCGGCGATTGCGGACCGTACTCGCGCGGGTAGCGGTAGGCGCTGACCTGACGCGGATTCTCCAGCGGCGTGCCGGCCACGCGCGCGCTCAGCCAGTACACCTGCAGCACGCGGCGGCCGTCGCGGCTGCCGACGGCGGTGGCCGCCGGCAGGGTGCCGGTGTCGAATGGACCCAGCCCGCGCACGCGGCCGACGCAGAACTGGCGATAACGCTCGTGATCGCCTTCGCCCAGGATGATCGCGTCCAGGTAGTTCCAGATGCGCAGCAGGTGCGGGTAACCGCTGGCCTGCCAGAATCCGCTCAGGCGGCGGTAGACGAGTTCTCCGGCCAGCAGGATGCCGCCTTCGGGTTCTTGCATTTCCAGCACGCCGAACTGCAGCTCGCCGTCGCTGGCCCAGGTGATGCCGTCATCGGTGACGCCGGAGGAGACCGTCGCCGGGGAGCGCCAGACTTCCAGGCAACCCGTGCCATGGAGCGGTTGCAGCGGCACGTGCAGGTAGCGCGGATCGGGTACCTGCCCACGGGAGGGCGCGGTGTCGCCGAAGCCGAAGATCGCGAGGGTGTCCGGCCGGTCGAGCTCGCGGGCCAGCGCGGCGACGGGGACATGGTCGACCGCCAGCCGTGCGCTGCTGGGCCGGAAGTCGGGGACGACGCTCATCTTTCGGTACGGGTACGCATGAACAGGCGCTCATGATACCGCGCGGCCCCGGCATACCGGCGCATCGGCGTGGATATGCCATATTCAGTCCCTGCGGCGGATGATCCGGCGCAAACCACGGGAGTCGTGCCATGTCCGTCCGTCTTGCCGCCATGCTGGGGTTGGCCATCCTGCTGACCGGATGCGCCGGAACGTCCAAGGTGATGCTGGGAACGGCGCGCGCGCCGATCGACCCGGCCCAGGTCCAGGTCTACAGCACGCCGCCTCCGGGTTCGGTGGAAATCGCCCAGTTGGAATCGACCAGCGCGGTCGGTTTCGGCACCCAGGGCCAGACCGACGCCGCGGTCGCCCGGCTCAAGCGCGAGGCCGCGGCGCTGGGCGCCAACGGCGTGGTGCTGATGGGCGTGGGTTCGAGCGGTTCGCCGGTCGGCATGTCGGTCGGTGCGGGCAGCTACGGACGCCACAGTGGTGGCGGCGTCGGCATCGGCATCCCGACCACCCAGAAGCGCGCCGCCGGCGTGGCGATCTACGTGCCACCGGGTGCCGCGCCGCCGCCCGCGACCATTCCGCCGACCAGCCCGCCCGCGCGCTAGACCCCGCATGCGCCTGCCAGGAAGGCTGGCGATGCTGGCCGGCTTGGCCGCGCTCGCCGTCGCGACCAGCGGTTTCGCCGCCGACAGCGTCTGTTTCGGCACGCCTGGCCACGGGCGCCTGGAAAGGGCGGCACGCATTCCCGTTTCCGGCGCCAACTTCCGGGCTTACAGCGAGTTGGGCGTCCGCCTCGGCCGGACCCATGCGCATTCACGCGTGGTCCGGGTGATTACCCATGCTTACGGCGCGCTGGAAAAATCGATGCCGGATCGCGTGTTCGTCTATGGCGAATCGGGCTGGGCGCAGGGCGGTCCTTTCCGCCCGCACCGCACCCACCAGAACGGGCTGGCGGTCGATTTCATGGTGCCGGTGCTCGACGAATCCGGCCGCTCGGTACCGCTGCCTTCCCGCGTGGACAACAAGTTCGGCTATGGCATCGAGTTCGACCGCCAGGGCCGTCATGGCGACCTGCGCATCGACTTCGAAGCCATCGCCGAACATCTGCATGCGGTGCATGCCGCCGCCCGCCGCGAAGGCATCGCGGTGGATCGGGTCATCTTCGATTCGGCGCTGATCCCGGCCCTGTACCGCACCCGCCGCGGCGAGTTCATCCGCCGGCAGGTGCATTTCATGCCGGGAAAGGCGTGGGTCCGGCATGACGAGCACTACCACATCGATTTCGGGATTCCCTGCCGCCCGCTGGATGGATGACGCGTCCCCCGCATGGACGGCGTGGATGCTCGGACGGTTCCGATTCCCGTGCTGTCGCCCGAAGACTACGCTGACTTCTCCGCACGCTGTCCCGCCATGTCGTCCGGGGCCGGCATCCTGCATCGCCCCCGGCCCAAGGATTCCGATGAGAAAACTTCTTCCAGCGCTCGCGTTGTGCATGGCGGGCAGCGCCCAGGGCGCGGTCAGCACCGACATCCGCTGTTTCACCTCCGAAGGCGCGCGTCCCGTCCGCTTCGAGCTCCGTCTCTATCACGACGCCGCGATCGCCTGGTCGGGCGGCGCGGTGCGCTACGCGGGTTCGCGCGACAGCCTGCCGCTGGTGCGCGAAAGCGAGGAAGTGGAGGAAATGGTGCCTGGCCGCCCGTACCAGTTCACCACCACCTGGCAGGAGATGCTGGAGGGCAAGGTCAACGGTCGCTACGAGATGGTCAGCCAGGGAGCGCAGATCCACTCCATGGCCTACACGAACGCAGGCACCGGCAAGCGGACGGAATTTTCCTGGGTACCCGGCATCGAGGTTTCCGGAGACGACGGTTGCCGGTGGTGAGGTGGTGGAGGATGCGTGCGAGGACGGAAGGCCAGCATGGCAAGGCACGGACGTTGGTTCGCACGATGCCGGGATGGGTGTTCATGGCTTGCGTGTTCGCTGCTTCGGCGGGTGGGCGCGGCATGCAGGGCACAGGCATGACGCCGGTGCCTGATCGCGGGTCCGGAGCGAGTCCTGTCGCGGAGATCGCGCGGGTGAAGCGCCTGGATGGCGTGCAGGCGGTGGCCGATGCGCACGGCAGCCTCACCCTGGCATGGATCGAGGGTGCGACCGTGTACGCCGCCCGCCGCGATGCCGCGCGAGGAGCGTGGAGCGCTGCGGTTCGCATCGGTCCGGAACCCACGGCACCCGGGCAACGTTCCTTCAACCTGCAGGCGGCGGCGGATGCGGCGGGAACGGTGTTCGTGGCCTGGATGCAGGACACCTCGACGGGACGGCACGTCTTCGTCGCGCGGCATCTCGCGGGGCAGGCAGCATGGCAAGCGGTCCAGCGCGTGACCCCTGCGGACAAGGCGTTGCAGGTGGACGTGCACGAACTGGTTTTGCTGGTCGCGCCGGACGGAGATGCGACGGCGATCTGGTCGGAGATCGCGGATACGCAGACGCGCGCGGTGCGGACCTTGTCCAGCAGCGTCGCGCCCCAGCGGCGGCATGCGCTCCTGGCCGCGCGTTTCGACGCCGCCCGCGAGCGCTGGAGCGAGGCGATCCCGGTGGACCCGCGCCGGACCGGAGGATACGGGTTTGGCGTCAGCACGCCGCCCGCCGCGGCGATGGACGGCGATGGCAACGTGACCGTGGCCTGGAACGATCAAGTGGTCGACCGTCCTTTCCTGCTGGCCGCGCGGATCCGCAACGAACTGAAGACGAGCCGGTTCGATGTGCGCAACGGGCGCTGGGAGACGCCGCGGGTGCTCGCGCGCTGCGCCAACGCGATCGCCTGCACGCCGTGGTTGCGGAGCGGCGCTGACGGCACGATCTGGGCCGCCTGGAGTGAAGTCACCGCACCGCCGATCGGCCGGGATGTCTTCGTCGCCCGCCGCGCTCCGCAGGACCGGCGATGGTCGCAACCGCTGCGGCTGACGGACTGCCGGCAGGACGGCTGCGGCGGTGAACTGAGCGATCTGGAAATCGCGCCGTCGGGCGGCGTCGCGCTCCGCTGGGAGCGAGGCGACCGCACGGCGGGCGCGCTGCTGCCCAAACCCGCGGGCACGTGGCATCCGCTGCCGCTCACGCCGTGGCCGGTACGCATCGGTTGGCTGGAGGGCGATGCGCGGTTGTTCGTGATCGGCGGATCCGAATTCGACGCGGCGGGTGGATGGAATCCGGTCGGTGCGCTGGCGCACTACGCGGCGGTCGCCGATACGTCGGAGCCGTGGGAATGGCGTGCCGACGCGCCGCCGCCTTTCACGCTGCCGGAGGGATTCGTCCAACTCGACCGTCGGCGGATGCGCACCTTCCGTGTCGACGATATCCGGGCGGTGGTGTCGATCGGGCGGTTGGCGCCGCCTCCTGCGCAGCGGCGCGTGCGCGACGACGGGCGCTTCCAGATTGTGCTGGATCGCTATGACCCGGCGGTCGGGCGCTGGCTGGCGCCGACGGTTCTGGACGAGGTCGGAATATCCGGGAATGCGCTGTTTGGAGACGAGCCGGGCGGTGTGATCCCGCTGGCAACGACGCCGCGGGCCGCCGTCATCCTGTGGTGGCACAAGGACGTCGACGGCCTGGTGCTGAAAAGCGCGGACTACCGCTTCTGAGGTGCGCGCCGGTGCGGACTCAGCGCCCGAATTCCCCGGCGTCGTCGTCTTCATCCCTCAAATCGATCCGCTGGCCACCGTCCAGGGCCACCACCAGCGTCTCGTACTGCCACTCGCCAGCCTGCTTGCTCGCCTCCACGTACAGCGTGGCCGCGCCGCGGCTGCCCTTGAGCGGGATGGCGAGGTTCGCCTCGCCGGACGCGGCGCTACCGTCGATGCTGCCCTGGACGAAATAGCCCGGCGTGATCGGTTCGCCCAGCGCCGCCACCACGGCGGCGTCGGCGCGGGCGCGTGAAAGTCCGGTCTGGTACGGCTCGGACGACTTCATCATGCCGAACACGAAACTCATGATCGCCAGGATGAAGGCGGCGATCAGGGCCATCCCCGTCACTACCAGCGTTGGTACGAACCACTTCCAGTTGCGGCTCCACCAGTTCGGCGGCGGGACGGGGATCTGGTTCATGTCGTCACTCCACGGGCTTCAGGCAGCGCTGGAAGAAATCCTCGGTGACCTTCAGCCGGTGCAGGTTGTCCTTGCCGCGCAGGCCGTGCTTGGCGCCGGGATAGGTCATCAGCTCGAACGGAACCGCGCGCTGCTGCAGGGCGCTCATCAGCTTGGTCGAATTGGTGAACAGCACGTTGTCGTCGGCCATGCCGTGGATCAGCAGCAGCCGCGACTTCAGACCATCCACGTGGGTGAGCACCGAACCCTCGCGATAGCCTTCCACGTTCGACTTCGGCAGATCCATGTAGCGTTCGGTGTAGTGGGTGTCGTACAGGCCCCAGTCGGTGACCGGCGCGCCCGCCACGCCGCAGGCATAGGCGTCGGAGGCCTTGGCCAGCAGCATCAGGGTCATGTAGCCGCCGTTGGACCAGCCGTACACGCCGATGCGCGAACCGTCGACCCACGGCTGCGACTTCAGGAAGTCCACGCCCTTGAGCTGATCGACGACCTCCACCGTGCCCTGCTTGCGGAACAGCGCGTTGCCGAACTTCGCGCCGCGCCGCGGCGTGCCGCGGTTGTCCAGCGAGAACACCACGTAGCCGTGCTGCGCCATGTACTGATCGAAAGTGGGCGCCCAGGTGCGGCTGACGGTCTGGCCGGCCGGGCCGCCATAGACGTAGACCACCACCGGATACTTCTTCTTCGGATCGAAGCCGGCCGGCTTGATCAGGCTGTAGTGCAGGGTCTGGCCATCCTCGGCGGACAGGGTGCCGTATTCGATCGGGCGATGCGCGTCCTTGTATTTGGCATACGGATGCTGCGGGTCGGCCAGATCGTTCTTCACCAGCGCGGTCAGCAGGCTGCCGTCGGCGCGGTGCAGTTCCACCTGCGGCGGCGTGGTCGGATTGGACCAGTTGTCGATGTAGACCTCGGCGTTGTCGCTGAAGGCCACGCCGTGCATGCCCTCGGCGCGGGTGATGCGCACGGGCTTGGCATCACCGGCCAGGCTGACGGAATACAGCTGCCGCTCCAGCGGCGAAGCCTCGGTGGCGGTGAAGTAGACCAGGCCCTTGGCCTCGTCCAGCGCCGAGACGTCCTCGACCGTCCAGTCGCCGGAGGTCAGCTGCGCCACCTGCTTGCCGTCCTTGTCGTGCAGGTACAGGTGCTCGAAACCGCTCTTCTCGGAGGACCACAGGATGCGGCCGTCCTTGAGGAAGCGCAGGTTGTTGTGCAGCGGGATCCAGGTCGTGCTGGTCTCGGTGATTAGGGTGCGCTGCTTGCCGCTGTCCAGATCCGCTTCGATCAGCTCCAGCGTGCGCTGGTCGCGCGACTGGCGCTGGAACGTGGGGTGGCGCGCGTCGCGCCAGTTCACCCGCGCCAGGTAGATGTCCTTCTCCGCGCCCAGATCCAGCCATTTCGGCGCGCCGCCCTTGGGCGAGATCACGCCCAACTGGATCAGCACGTTCGGATCGCCGGCGGCCGGGTAGCGTTGCTCGACGATGTCGGCGCGATCCGGATACACCTCGAAGCGCTTCTGGATCGGCACCGGGCTTTCGTCGATGCGGGCGAAGGCGATCGCCGAGTCATCCGGCGCCCACCAGTAGCCGGTATGGCGATCCATTTCCTCGTCGGCGACGAACTCGGCCACGCCGTTGCCGATCGTGTCCGAACCGTCGCGGGTCAGCTGGATTTCCTTGCCGCTGGCCAGGTCGATCACCCACAGGTTGCGCTCGCGCACGAAGCTGACGAAGCCGCCCTTGGGCGACACCTTGGGATCGGTGGCGAAGCCGCCGCCGCGGGTCAGCTTGCGTACCGCCTCGGCACCGCTCTTGCCCAGGTCGTACAGATACAGTTCGCCGCCCAGCGGGAACAGCAGGCGCTGGCCATCCGGCGAGAACTGGTAGTCGACGATGCCCGACAGCGCGGCGATGCGCTGGCGCTCACGACGCGCCTTTTCCTCGTCGCTCAGGGTCTCGGTGCCGGGCAGCACCACCTTGGAGTCCACCAGCATGCGGGTCTGCCCACTGGCGATGTCGTATTCCCACAAATCCAGCTGGAAGCGGTTGTCCTGCTTGCCGCGCAGGAAGGTCACCCGCTTGCCGTCCGGCGAGGTCTTGGCCTTCATCAGCGACGGACCGGACAGCGGGGCGTCGCCGGCCAGGGCTTCCAGGGTGAGTTTTTCGGCGTGGGCAACGGGCATGGCGGCGATCTGGCAGGTGGACGCCAGGCAGGCGGCCAGGAAAAGTCCGGTCAACGGGCGGGCGAGCGCTTTCTTCATGACTTCACGGGTCCTTGGTTGAACAGGTGTTTGCGTTCTTCATCGGTAAGCGGCTGGCCGGCATTGGGATTGACCTGCGTGCGCAGCGCGTAGGCGCGCTGGGTGGCGGGACGTGCGGCGATGCTTTCATGCCAGCGTCTCAGATTCGGAAACGCCCCGAAATCCGGTGGCACCTTGTCGTAGGCGTGGATCCAGGGGTAGCTGGCCATGTCGGCGATGCCGTATTCGTCGCCGGCCAGGTAAGCGCTCTCCGCCAGGCGCTTGTCCATCACGCCGTGCAGGCGCGCCACTTCGCGGCCGTAGCGTTCGATGGCGTACGGAATCGGCTCCGGCGCATAGACATTGAAGTGGCCCATCTGCCCGGTCATCGGCCCCAGCCCGCCCATCTGCCAGAACAGCCATTCCAGCGCCGCGACGCGGCCGCGCGGCGTCGCCGGCAGGAAACGGCCGGTCTTCTCGGCCAGGTACAACAGGATCGCGCCGGATTCGAACACGCTCTGCGGCGCGCCGCCGTCGGCCGGGGCGTGATCGACGATCGCCGGCATCTTGTTGTTGGGGGAAATGGCCAGGAATTCGGGCTTGAACTGATCCCCCGCGCCGATGTTGACCGGCCTGATCGTGTAGGGGAGCCCGGCTTCTTCCAGGAACAGGGTGATCTTGTGGCCGTTGGGGGTGGGCCAGTAGTACAGGTCGATCATCGCGGGGGACCCCGGGGCACGAAAGGACCGAGTGTAACGCCGCCCGCGGGTTGGCAGCAGGGGATCCGCCCGGTAACCTGCGCCCTTTCCCAGCACTGCATCCGACCCCCATGTCGCAATCGCCCAACGCGCGCCTTGGTTTCCTGCCGAACCTGATATTCGCCTCCCGCTGGCTGCAGCTGCCGCTGTACCTGGGTCTGATCGTGGCCCAGGCGGTCTACGTGTTCCTGTTCCTGAAGGAGCTGTGGCACCTGATCCACGGCGCCAATACCCTGACCGAGCAGGGCATCATGCTGCTGGTGCTGGGCCTGATCGACGTGGTGATGATCTCCAACCTGCTGGTGATGGTGATCGTCGGCGGCTACGAGACCTTCGTGTCGCGGCTGCGCCTGCACAACCATCCGGACCAGCCGGAGTGGCTGAGCCACGTCAATGCCAGCGTGCTGAAGGTGAAGCTGGCGATGGCGATCATCGGCATCTCCTCCATCCACCTGCTCAAGACCTTCATCGGCGCCGGCGAACTCGGCCTGCCGCTGTGCGGGTCGCAGGATCACATCAGCGCGCTCTCCACCGCCGCGACCGCGTTGAAGGCGGGCTACGACCTGGGGGCGGTGAAGTGCACCGCGGTCACATCCGTCGGCGTGATGTGGCAGACCATCATCCATGGCGCCTTCATCCTGTCGGCGATCGGCATCGCCTATACCGACAAGGTGATGAGCAGCGTTGCCCCCAAGCGCGAGCACGCCGCCGCCCACTGAGCGGCGCGACGGGGTTTCCACCGTGGCGTCCTGTAAAATGCCGCGGTGGATGTCTCTCACCTACTCGATGATCTGAACCCCGCGCAGCGCGAGGCCGTCTCCGCGCCGCCGGGCCATTACCTGGTCCTGGCCGGCGCCGGTTCCGGCAAGACCCGCGTGCTCACCCACCGCATCGCCTGGCTCAACGAAGTCGAGGGCGTGCCGACCCACGGCATCCTGGCGGTGACCTTCACCAACAAGGCGGCCGGCGAGATGCGCGCGCGCGCCGACCTGCAGCTGCGCAACGGCAGCCGTGGCATGTGGATCGGCACCTTCCACGGCCTGGCCCACCGCCTGCTGCGCCTGCACTGGCAGGAGGCGAAGCTGCCGGAAACCTTCCAGGTGCTGGACAGCGATGATCAAATTCGCCTGGTCAAGCGGGTGGTGCAGCAGCTGGAACTGGACGAGGCGCGCTTCCCGCCGCGCCAGATCGCCTGGTGGATCAACGCGCAGAAGGACGAAGGCCGGCGCGCCGAACACCTGCAACCGGGCGACGACATCTGGGCCGACACCCTGCGCCGGGCGTACGTGCTGTACCAGGAACGCTGCGATCGCGCCGGCCTGGTCGATTTCGCCGAACTGCTGCTGCGCGCACACGAACTGCTGCGCGACAACCCGGCGCTGCTGGCGCATTACCGGCACCGCTTCCGCGAGCTGCTGATCGACGAGTTCCAGGACACCAACGCCATCCAGTACGCGTTCGTGCGGGTGCTGGCCGGCGACACCGGCCACGTGTTCGTGGTCGGCGACGACGACCAGGCCATCTACGGCTGGCGCGGCGCCAAGGTCGAGAACGTGCAGCGCTTCCTCAAGGATTTCCCGCAGGCGCGCACCATCCGGCTGGAACAGAACTACCGCTCCAGCGCCAACATCCTCAACGCCGCCAACGCGGTGATTGCCCACAACCCCGGCCGCATCGGCAAGCAGCTGTGGACCGACAGCGGCGACGGCGAACCGATCGATCTGTACGCGGCCTACAACGAGATCGACGAGGCCCGCTTCGTGGTCGAGCGCATCCGCCAGTGGGTACGCGATGGTGGCAGCCTCAACGACGCGGCCATCCTCTACCGCAGCAACGCGCAGTCGCGGGCATTCGAAGAGACCCTGCTGTCGGAACAGGTGCCGTACCGCGTCTACGGCGGTATGCGCTTCTTCGAGCGCGCCGAGATCAAGGACACCCTGGCCTACCTGCGGTTGATGGCCAACCGTGACGACGATGCGGCCTTCGAGCGGGCGGTCAACACGCCGGCGCGCGGCATCGGCGATCGCACCATGGACGAAGTGCGCCGGCTGGCGCGCGCGGAATCGCTGTCGCTGTGGCAGGCCGCGCGGCGGCAGGTCGGCGGCACCGCGCTGGCGGCGCGGGCGCGCAACGCCCTGGCCGGCTTCCTGGCGCTGGTCGAGGCGCTGGCGGCGGAAACCGGTGAGCTGCCATTGCAGGATCGCATCGATCACGCGCTGATGCGCTCGGGCCTGCGTGACCACTACGCCGCCGAGAGCCGGGGCCAGCTGGATTCGCGCACCGACAACCTGGACGAACTGGTGTCGGTGGCCTCGCGTTTCGTCCGTGTCGACGACGAGGAAATCGAGGGCATGACCGATCTGGTCGCCTTCCTCGCCTACGCCGCCCTGGAGGCCGGCGAGGGCCAGGCCCAGGCCGGCGAGGATGGCGTGCAGCTGATGACCCTGCATTCGGCCAAGGGCCTGGAGTTCCCGCTGGTGTTCCTGGCTGGGCTGGAAGAGGGCCTGTTCCCCAGCAACAAGTCGCTGGACGAGAGCGGCCGGCTGGAGGAGGAGCGCCGCCTGGCCTACGTCGGCATCACCCGCGCGCGGCAGAAGCTGGTGCTGAGCTTCGCCGAGGCGCGCCGCCTGCACGGCCAGGACATGTACGGCATTCCCTCGCGGTTCCTGCGCGAGATCCCCACCGCGCTGCTGAACGAGGTGCGTCCACGCGTGCAGGTGTCGCGGCCGGCGGCCAGCTATGGCCCGCGCCGCGATCTGGGCCACGCCGCGGTGGAGTCGCCCACGCTCAAGCTTGGCCAGAACGTCGTGCACGCGAAATTCGGGCGCGGTGTGGTAACTGACTACGAGGGTGCTGGCGCGCATGCGCGCGTGCAAGTCCACTTCGACGAGGAAGGCAGCAAATGGCTGGTGCTCGCCTACGCCAACCTGCAGGCGGTGTGACGCCCGCGGATTGATTCCGATCAAGGCATGGCGAGGCATTCCGGCGTGTAATGGTTCCACCCCACGACGACGGAGGTATCCCCATGTATCAACGCATCCTGATAGCGACCGACGGCTCCGAGCTGGCGATGAAGGGCGTGGAGCAGGGGCTGGTGCTGGCCAGCCAGCTCAAGGCGCAGGTCGCCGTGGTCACGGTCAGCGAACCCATCGTCACCGGCTTCGACGATGCCCTGGGCTGGGGCGCGGCCAACCGTTTCTCCACCGACTACCAGAAGGCCCAGGATGAAGCGGCCCAGCGGATCTTCGAGGGCGTCACCCAGCGCGCGCAGGCACATGGGCTGGCGATCACGCCCGTGCATGTCCGCGATCGCTACGCGGCCGAAGGCGTCATCGAGGCCGCCGCCGAGCAGAAGGCGGATCTGATCGTGATGGCCTCGCATGGCCGGCGTGGCCTGGGACGCCTGCTGATCGGCAGCCAGACCCACGAAGTGCTGACCCACAGCCAAGTGCCGGTACTGGTGGTGCGCTGATCCGCAGCGCGCGCGGCCTGTGGCCGCGGGCTTTCCGCCACCTCGCGACAGGGATGGGCCTTCTCTCCCCGGTCCCCGCGAAAGGAAGGCTCGCGGCCACAGGCCGCGCACATGAATTCCTTCCCCCGCCTGCGGGGGAAGGTGCCCGAAGGGCGGAAGGGGGCACGCGCCCGGGAGCCAAGCGGCTTTTTCCCGTCGCAGCAACAGCATCACGAACCCGTAAACCACCCTCCGCGACCGGAACCGCCACTCACCAGCCGTAGATCTTCCAGTACACCGGCGACACCGGGCCTTCGCCCTTGCTCTTGTCCAGCCGGCCGTCGCCGTTCTCGTCGATCAGGTAATAGGCTGGGCCCCGCGCCGGGGTGACCTTGACCATGCGCAGCTGGCCGGCCACGCGGTATTCCTCGATCACGTCGCCATTGGTTTCGGTGCGGACCGCGACCTGGGCATCGGCCAGATCCACGCCGGGATCGTCCTGGGCGCCGCCCATCGACGCGCAACCTGCCAGCAGCAACACGGCAAGCGCGGCGGTTGCCAACGTCATGCGGGACATCGCGGACTCCTCGGGAATGACCGGTTGGAGGATTATGCGCCAATCGCCGCCAAAGCGCCGTGACGCCGCGCCCGTGCCGGGGCGTAGAATCGCCGCATGAAACGACTAGTCCTGATCGACGGATCCAGCTATCTGTTCCGCGCATTCCACGCGTTGCCGCCCCTGACCAATGCCGCCGGCGAACCGACCGGCGCGCTGTTCGGCGTGGTCAACATGCTGCGCGCCACGCTCAAGGAAATGCCCGACTACGTGGCCTTCGTGCTGGATGCCAGCGGCCCGACCTTCCGCGACGCGCTGTATCCCGAGTACAAGGCCAACCGCCCGCCGATGCCCGAGGATCTGCGCGCGCAGGTGGAGCCGATGCGCCGCATCGTCGAGGCGCTGGGCTTCCCGCTGCTGTGCGTGGAAGGCGTGGAGGCCGACGACGTGATCGGCACGCTGGCGCTGCAGGGCGCGGCGCAGGGCATCGAGGTCACCATTTCCACCAGCGACAAGGATTTCGCCCAGCTGGTGCGGCCGGGCGTGGCACTGGTCAACACCATGAGCGGCAGCCGGATGGATTCGGCCGAGGCGGTGATGGACAAGTTCGGCGTGCGGCCCGAGCAGATTGTCGACTTCCTCGCCCTGATGGGCGATACCGTGGACAACGTGCCCGGGGTGGAGAAGTGCGGTCCCAAGACCGCCGCCAAGTGGCTGGGCGAATACGGCACGCTCGACGCGATCATCGCCGGCGCCGACGGCATCAAGGGCAAGATCGGCGAGAACCTGCGCGCGGCGCTGCCGCGGCTGCCGCTGAACCGCGAACTGGTCACCATCAAGACCGACGTCGCGCTGCCCGGTGGACCGGAGACGCTGGCGCTGCGCAATCGCGACGTCGGCGAACTGCGCGAGTTGTATTCGCGCTATGGCTTCAACCAGGCCTTGAAGGAGCTGGACGGCGGCGCGACCGCCGGCGCGGTCGCCGAGAAGGAACCCGGCCGCGCGCGCGGCACCGGTTTCGTCTCCGGCCCCGCAGCGGATGCCGCGCCGGTCGATGCGGCGTGGTCCGCTCCGGGCGAATACGAGACGGTGCTGAGCGAGGCCCAGCTGGAGGCGTGGATCGCCCGATTGGCGGCGGCCGACGAGTTCGCGTTCGACACCGAGACCGACAGCCTGGATGCGATGCAGGCCAATCTGGTCGGGCTGAGTTTCGCGGTGGAACCCGGCAAGGCGGCCTACCTGCCGCTGGGGCATGTCTATCCGGGCGCGCCCGCGCAACTGGATCAAACCGCCACCCTGGCCCGGCTGGCGCCGCTGTTCGCCGATCCCGGCAAGCGCAAGCTCGGCCAGCACGGCAAGTACGATCTGCATGTGCTGCGCCGCCATGGCGTGGAGGTCGGCGGCTACGCCGACGACACCATGCTGGAGAGTTTCGTATACAACTCCGGCAGCAACCGCCACGACATGGACAGCCTGGCCAAGCGCTTCCTCGGCTACGACACCATCAAGTACGAGCAGGTCGCGGGCAAGGGCGCCAAGCAGATCCTGTTCTCTCAGGTGGCGCTGGACGACGCCACCCGCTACGCCGCCGAGGATGCGGATGTCACCCTGCGGCTGCACCGGGTGATGGCGCCGAAGCTGGCCGCCGAGCCGGGGCTGGAACGCGTGTACCGCGATATCGAGATGCCGCTGGTGCCGGTGCTGGCGCGCATCGAGGCCAATGGCGTGCGTATCGACGGCGATGAACTGCGCCGGCAGAGCGCGGACCTGTCCAAGCGCATGCTGGCCGCGCAGCAGAAGGCCACCGAACTGGCCGGGCGCAGCTTCAACCTGGATTCGCCCAAGCAGTTGCAGGCGCTGCTGTTCGACGAGCTCAAACTGCCGGCGGTGCTGAAGACGCCGACCGGCCAGCCCAGCACCAACGAGGAAGCGCTGGAGGCGATCGCCGACCAGCACGAGCTGCCGCGCGTGATCCTCGAGTACCGCGGGCTGGCCAAGCTGCGCAGCACCTACACGGACAAACTGCCGGAGATGGTCAATCCGGTCACCGGCCGCGTGCACACCAGCTACCACCAGGCCGGCGCGGCCACCGGGCGGCTGTCCTCGACGGATCCCAACCTGCAGAACATCCCGATCCGCACCGAGGACGGCCGCCGTATCCGCAAGGCGTTCGTGGCGCCGCCGGGGCGCAAGCTGATCGCCTGCGACTACTCGCAGATCGAACTGCGGATCATGGCGCACCTGTCCGAGGATCCGGGCCTGGTGCGCGCGTTCGAATCGGGTGCCGACATCCACAAGGCCACCGCCGCCGAAGTGTTCGGGCGAAAGTTGGAGGACGTCGGCTCCAACGAACGCCGCGCGGCCAAGGCGATCAACTTCGGCCTGATGTATGGCATGAGCGCGTTCGGGCTGGCGCGCCAGCTCGGCATCGGTCGCGGCGAGGCGCAGGACTACATCGCGCTGTACTTCAGCCGCTATCCGGGGGTGCGCGACTTCATGGAGCGTACCCGTCAGCAGGCGCGCGAGCAGGGCTACGTGGAGACCGTGTTCGGCCGTCGGCTGTACCTGGAGTACATCAACAAGGGCACCCAGGGCCAGCGCGCCGGCGCCGAGCGCGCGGCGATCAACGCGCCGATGCAGGGCACGGCGGCCGACATCATCAAGCGCGCGATGATCGCGGTGGATGGATGGCTGGCCGACCATCGCGAACGCGCGCTGATGATCCTGCAGGTACACGACGAACTGGTGTTCGAGGCCGATGCCGATTTCGTGCCCACACTGGTGGCCGAGGCCGGCGCGCGGATGTCGGCGGCGGCGCAACTCATCGTTCCGCTGGTGGTCGACAGCGGCGTCGGCGACGACTGGGATCAGGCCCATTGAGTCCGATTTGGACGTCTAAATCCGGAAACCCGTTGACAACCAGAAACTTGCGAACGTGATGTAGAAAAAGGGTGCGATTCAATTTGTGAACTGGACAGTTCAATAAAATGAATGCGGCCTTAATCCTACGGATTCTTAACGTGAATCTTCACGAACCATCCATGTGGGAAATGGTCAGATAACTCGCGACAGATGCAACGTCTGTCGCGGATCTCTCCCATCCCCTGGAGCGATCTCCCGGAACGGTGACCCCTCCCCAGGTTCCCGTTCCCCTGGCCCCGATGACCTCCCCCTGGTCTTCGGGGCTTTTTATTTGTGCGCTCTCCATGGCCGGGCACGCTAACGTGGCGCCATCCCGAACGGAGCGCGGACATGGATTCCTTCCTGCACCAGACCTTCAACCTTTCGATGCCCTGGTGGGGCTTCGTCGTCCGCGCGGTCATCGTCTACTTCGCGCTGCTGGTGATGATTCGGGTATCCGGCAAGCGCACGATGGGACAGTTCACCTCGTTCGACATGCTGTTGGTGGTGCTGCTGGGCAATGCGGTGCAGAACGCGCTGCTGGGCGAGGACGCATCGGTGGGCGGTGGCCTGCTGCTGGCCGCCGTGCTGATGGCGGTCAATTGGCTGGTCGGATTCGTCTCCGCGCGCAGCCGGCGGGTGGAAGCGCTGGTCGAAGGTTCACCGGTGCTGCTCGCGCGTGATGGCAAGGTCTACCGCGAGGTGCTTCGCCGCGAACTGATCAGCCGGCAGGACTTCGACAAGGCGATGCGCGAGGCGGGCATCGATGCGATCGACGAGATCCATCTGGCGGTGCTGGAAACCAATGGCCACATCACGCTGGTGACGCGACACGCGTGAGAGGCGACCCGGCATCCGGCTTTTGGCGAGTATCGGTCTTCATGCCAAGAGCAAATCCCTGGTCACCCGCTGCGCAGGGCGCCCGTCTCCCTTTTCGCTTTTCAACGGCCGAATGGCGGATCAAGGGGGCTGTCCGATGGAGGCCGGGATTCGGGATTAGGGATTAGGCGAATCGCCCTGCTTTTACCTCCCCCTTTGCAAAAGGGGGATTGAGGGGGATTTGCTCTCGGCGCCAGGAGCAAGCGCTTCTCAACAGCCGGATGGCGGGTCAAAGGGGCTATCCGACGGAGGCCGGGATTCGGGATTAGGGATTAGGCGAATCGCCCTGCTTTTACCTCCCCCTTTGCAAAAGGGGGATTGAGGGGGATTTGCTCTCGGCGCCAGGAGCAAGCGCTTCTCAACAGCCGGATGGCGGGTCAAAGGGGCTATCCGACGGAGGCCGGGATTCGGGATTAGGGATTAGGCGAATCGCCCTGCTTTTACCTCCCCCTTTGCAAAAGGGGGATTGAGGGGGATTTGCTCTCGGCGCCAGGAGCAAGCGCTTCTCAACAGCCGGATGGCGGGTCAAAGGGGCTATCCGACGGAGGCCGGGATTCGGGATTAGGGATTAGGCGAATCGCCCTGCTTTTACCTCCCCCTTTGCAAAAGGGGGATTGAGGGGGATTTGCTCTCGGCGCCAGGAGCAAGCGCTTCTCAACAGCCGGATGGCGGGTCAAAGGGGCTATCCGACGGAGGCCGGGATTCGGGATTAGGGATTAGGCGAATCGCCCTGCTTTTACCTCCCCCTTTGCAAAAGGGGGATTGAGGGGGATTTGCTCTCGGCGCCAGGAGCAAGCGCTTCTCAACAGCCGGATGGCGGGTCAAAGGGGCTATCCGACGGAGGCCGGGATTCGGGATTAGGGATTAGGCGAATCGCCCTGCTTTTACCTCCCCCTTTGCAAAAGGGGGATTGAGGGGGATTTGCTCTCGGCGCCAGGAGCAAGCGCTTCTCAACAGCCGGATGGCGGGTCAAAGGGGCTATCCGACGGAGGCCGGGATTCGGGATTAGGGATTAGGCGAATCGCCCTGCTTTTACCTCCCCCTTTGCAAAAGGGGGATTGAGGGGGATTTGCTCTCGGCGCCAGGAGCAAGCGCTTCTCAACAGCCGGATGGCGGGTCAAAGGGGCTATCCGACGGAGGCCGGGATTCGGGATTAGGGATTAGGCGAATCGCCCTGCTTTTACCTCCCCCTTTGCAAAAGGGGGATTGAGGGGGATTTGCTCTCGGCGCCAGGAGCAAGCGCTTCTCAACAGCCGGATGGCGGGTCAAAGGGGCTATCCGACGGAGGCCGGGATTCGGGATTAGGGATTAGGCGAATCGCCCTGCTTTTACCTCCCCCTTTGCAAAAGGGGGATTGAGGGGGATTTGCTCTCGGCGCCAGGAGCAAGCGCTTCTCAACAGCCGGATGGCGGGTCAAAGGGGCTATCCGACGGAGGCCGGGATTCGGGATTAGGGATTAGGCGAATCGCCCTGCTTTTACCTCCCCCTTTGCAAAAGGGGGATTGAGGGGGATTTGCTCTCGGCGCCAGGAGCAAGCGCTTCTCAACAGCCGGATGGCGGGTCAAAGGGGCTATCCGACGGAGGCCGGGATTCGGGATTAGGGATTAGGCGAATCGCCCTGCTTTTACCTCCCCCTTTGCAAAAGGGGGATTGAGGGGGATTTGCTCTCGGCGCCAGGAGCAAGCGCTTCTCAACAGCCGGATGGCGGGTCAAAGGGGCTATCCGACGGAGGCCGGGATTCGGGATTAGGGATTAGGCGAATCGCCCTGCTTTTACCTCCCCCTTTGCAAAAGGGGGATTGAGGGGGATTTGCTCTCGGCGCCAGGAGCAAGCGCTTCTCAACAGCCGGATGGCGGGTCAAAGGGGCTATCCGACGGAGGCCGGGATTCGGGATTAGGGATTAGGCGAATCGCCCTGCTTTTACCTCCCCCTTTGCAAAAGGGGGATTGAGGGGGATTTGCTCTCGGCGCCAGGAGCAAGCGCTTCTCAACAGCCGGATGGCGGGTCAAAGGGGCTATCCGACGGAGGCCGGGATTCGGGATTAGGGATTAGGCGAATCGCCCTGCTTTTACCTCCCCCTTTGCAAAAGGGGGATTGAGGGGGATTTGCTCTCGGCGCCAGGAGCAAGCGCTTCTCAACAGCCGGATGGCGGGTCAAAGGGGCTATCCGACGGAGGCCGGGATTCGGGATTAGGGATTAGGCGAATCGCCCTGCTTTTACCTCCCCCTTTGCAAAAGGGGGATTGAGGGGGATTTGCTCTCGGCGCCAGGAGCAAGCGCTTCTCAACAGCCGGATGGCGGGTCAAAGGGGCTATCCGACGGAGGCCGGGATTCGGGATTAGGGATTAGGCGAATCGCCCTGCTTTTACCTCCCCCTTTGCAAAAGGGGGATTGAGGGGGATTTGCTCTCGGCGCCAGGAGCAAGCGCTTCTCAACAGCCGGATAACGGTCAAGGGGCTGGAAGAACGGGGGCACCGCCGGTTGGCGGATGCAAGGCACTTGAGAGGGATCTGTCATCGGGCACGGCAGCGGGCGCGCCCGACACCCGACTCACCCCAGTTCGTTCAACCAGTCGCGCGGGCGCAGATAGTCGTGCAGGCGCTGCTCGGCGCTGCCGGTTTCCGGCTGGTAGCCGTATTCCCAACGCACATAGGGCGGCAGGCTCATCAGGATCGATTCGGCGCGACCGCCGCTCTGCAGGCCGAACAGGGTGCCACGGTCATAGACCAGGTTGAATTCCACGTAGCGGCCGCGACGGTACAGCTGGAATTCGCGTTCGCGCTCGCCGTACGGCGTGTCCTTGCGGCGCTCGACGATCGGCAGGTAGGCATCGAGGAAGCCGTCGCCGACCGCGCGCAGGTAGGCGAAGTCATGTTCGAAGTCCCGCCCCAGATCGTCGAAGAACAGGCCGCCGACGCCACGCGTCTCGCCGCGGTGCTTCAGGAAGAAATACTCGTCGCACCAGTGCTTGTGCGCGGCATAGCGCTCGGCGCCGCCGAAGGGTCCGCACAGATCGCGCGCGGTGCGGTGCCAGTGCAGCACGTCCTCGTCGAACGGGTAGAACGGGGTCAGATCGAAGCCGCCGCCGAACCACCACGCCACCGCCTGGCCGTCGCGCTCGGCGCGGAAGTGGCGAACGTTGGCGTGGGTGGTGGGCAGATACGGATTGCGCGGGTGGAACACCAGCGAGACGCCGACCGCGCGCCACGAGGCACCGGCCAGTTCGGGACGATGCGCGGAAGCCGAGGGTGGCAACTTGCTGCCGGAAACGTCTGAAAAGCCGATGCCGGCCTGTTCGAACACGCCACCGCCGCGCAGCACGCGGGTACGGCCGCCACCGCCTTCGGGCCGGCTCCACGGATCTTCCTGGAAGCGAGCCTGGCCGTCAGCGGCCTCGATGGCGGCGCAGATGCGATCCTGCAGATCGGTAAGATAGTCGCGGACGGGCGTGATGTCGTTCATGCCCGTCATTCTAACGGCGAGCCGCCACCGCCGTCCTTTGCCGGCGAACGTACGGTGGCATCGCGGGGCTCCTCAGGGAGCCGCTTCGCTTTCTTCCGGAGCGTCCTCGCCGGCTTCCCGTTCCAGTTCGCGCAATGCATCCTGGAGCGCGCGGCCGACACCCATCTGTTCCCAGTTGGACGTTTCCAGCACGTCGCAGGCGACATGGCGTTCGTCCCTGGCGCATACGGCCCGCATCGATTCGATGACCGCGTCATCGCCGGTTTCCGCATAGGCCCGGACCAGGTTCTCGCAGCCCACGCGCACGCCGGCCGCGCAGATGCGCAGGTAATGTGGCTGGGCGCCGGCCCAGTCGCCCTCCAGCGCCCGCAGGTGCCCCAGCGCGTTGCAGCCCTGCAGCTTGCCGGCCTTGCAGCAGGCTTCGGCACCGCCGGCCTGGCTGATGGCGGGGCAATCCTCGACCAGCGGGTGCTCGACGAACTGGCGCGGCGGCGCGCAGCGATCCGCGCCGCCTTCACCGCGCTCGTAGACCGCGTAGCGGTTCCAGCTGTCCAGGCCGAGCAGGCGATCACCGCCAATCGGCTTGAACACGAAATCGCCGCCCTTGTCGTGGCGAATGCGGATCAGGCCGTTCTCCAGGCGCGCACGCATGACGCTGCCGAAGCCGCCTTCAACCCGTCCGGCATCGCCGAAGCCGAGTTCGGACATCAGACCGCTTTCCGCCGCGTACGCACCGCAGGGCAAGGCGGTGGCCGGCGCAGCGCGCAGGTCCGCCGCGACCAGCGCCGCCAGCGGCGCCGCCTTGCCGCAGGCGTCCTTGTCGCCGCCGCGTTCGCAGGCGAGGGTGAGCGCTGCGCGCGCGTCCAGGTAGCGTCCGGCGTTCCACAGCTTCTCCGCCGCCACGCCGCAGACCTTGGCTGAACCGCTGCGGTGGCAGAGCGCCAGACTGCGATCCAGATGCGGCCCGGACAACGGAAGGTCGTCGGCATACATGCCCTTGAAGGCATCGGCGAACGCGCGCGTCATCGCTTCCTTGGCCTTGGCCTCGCAGGCGGCTTCGGAGAAGGCCGGATGGCCTTCCATGCACTCCGGTGGCGCCTCTTCCGCCACGGCATCGCCGCGCGATGCCTGATCGGCAGCTTCCTGGAAGCCTTCAATCAGCGCCACGCAGGCGAACGGCAGGGCTTCCTGTTCGCACCAGCGCGCCAGGGTCGGCTCATCGGCCTCGGTCCGGGCCTCGAAGCAGCCGGCCAGATCCGCGCGGCAGCCGCCGTTGGGCGCTGGCGGAGGCGTCGCGCACTGCGCGGATTGCGCCAGCGTGTAGACCTCGTCCATTTCCGTGCGCAGCGCGCGGCCGCCGTTTTCCGGCGTCCAGGTTTCGGAGTAGGCGCTTTCCAGATCGTAGGCGGTGAGGTTGTCGCCGGCCTGAGCGTAGGCCAGCGGACGCGGCGCCTGGTACGCGGTGTGTTCGGTCGCGGTGGCCGTCGTCTCGATGCGCAGCTCCCGACTGCCGTCGGCATTGCGGTAGACACCGCAGGCGGGCGACGCGGCCAGCGCCAGGGTGGGAAAGCCAATCAGGAGGGCGCCGGCAATCCGCGCGGTCAGCATCCATGCTCGTGACATGAACAAACGCTCGTCGTGGGGGACGCCAAGTATATCGGCGCCGCGTGGAACCCGAACGTCAGCGGAACTCCGCGCGCACGGCGGGCGTGCACAATTTCCACACGATGGCGCCGTGCAGGATTCCGACCAGCAGCGCGGCGGCGTACATCGCCATTCGCATGGCGGCCTGCAGGTTGGCCAGCAGCGGATCCACGCTGGCGGGATCGAGCCCGGCCCGTGCATTGAGATCCGCCAGCAGCCGGTCGAAGGCGAAGGCGCCGGCCAGCGTCAGCAAGGCGCCGCCAGCGAGCAGGACGATGAAACCGAAGCGGCCCCATTCACGGCGCTGCAACAGGCCCCACGAGGCCACCGCCAGCAGCACCGATGACAACAGCGACGCCAGCAGCAACAGGCCCAGGTGATCGAACATCCACAGCAGCGACGGCGGCAGTGCGACCCCGGACCCGCCGGCGGTCAGCGCGTCCAGCAGGCCCTGGTCCGCCGGGCTGGCGGCGAACATCGCCCACTGCAGGAGTCCGGTCAGCACGCCCACCAGCGCCAACGCGAGCGAAAGCCACGCGGTGATGGTGACGAACTGGGAACGCGGCGCGGCTGGCATGACTCTTACTTCAGGTTGTTCTCGAACAGCTTCAGCACGCGCTTGTATTCGTCCAGCCAGGAATCGGCACGGGTGAAGCCGTGCCGCTCCAGCGGATATGGCGCGAGTTCCCAGTTGTCCTTGTGCAGTTCGATCAGTTTCTGGGTGAGCACCACCGAATCGCGGAAGAACACGTTGTCGTCGATCATGCCGTGCGCGATCAACAGGTGATCCTGCAGCCCGGCGGCGTATTCGATCGGCGAGGAGGTGCGGTAGGCCTGCGGATCCAGCTCCGGGGTGTTGAGGATGCCGGAGGTGTATTCGTGGTTGTACTGGGTCCAGTCGACCACCGGACGCAGCGCGGCGCCGGCCTTGAACACGCCCGGCTTGCGGAACAGCGCCATGAAGGTCATGAAGCCGCCGTAGGAACCGCCGTAGATGCCGGCGCGGTCGCGATCGCCCTGGCGGGTCTCGACCAGCCAGTCCAGGCCGTCCAGGTAGTCCTCCAGTTCCGGATGGCCCATGTTGCGGTAGATCGCGGTGCGCCAGTCGCGGCCATAACCCTCGCTGGCGCGGTAGTCCAGATCCAGCACGATGTAGCCGCGCTGCACCAGCAGGTTGTGGAACATCTGCTCGCGGAAGTAGGTGGGGTAGCGATGGTGCACGTTCTGCAGGTAGCCGGCGCCGTGCACGAACATCACGATCGGATAGCGCTTGCCCGGCTCCAGCGTCTTCGGCCCGTAGTACTTGCCCCACACCTGGCCCGCGCCGTGCTTCGACGGCACCTGCACGATTTCCGGCTGGATCCATTCACGCGCCTTGAAGGCCGGCGTGCGGGTGTCGGTGAGCGCGGTCGGCGTGCCGCCGGCCGCATCGACCACCGACAGCTGGGTCGGCACGTAGGCGCTGGAATGGCTGACCAGCACGCGCCGATCATCGGGCGACAGCGCGAAGCGCTCCACGCCGTCCAGCGCGGTGACCTCGCTGACCTGGTCGCCGGCCAGATCCAGCCGGCAGATTTCGTAGTCGGCGGGATTGGCGCGATTGCACAGGAAGAAGAAGGCGCTGCCGTCGGTGGTCGGCACCGGCGAGGTCACTTCCCAGCGGCCGCTGGTGCGCTGGCGCGGCTTGCCGTTGCCCTGGACGGTGTACAGGTGCGAATAACCGGACTGTTCGGACAGCAGCCACAGGCTGCCGTCGGGCAGCCAGCCGAATTCATTGTTGTTCCAGTTGATCCAGGCCGGATCGCTCAACCGGTGGCGCGGCTGCAGGCGCGCGCCGGCCAGATCCACCGTGGCGATCCAGCGGTCCTTGTTGTCGATCGAATGCAGTTGCACCGCGACCTGGCGGCCGTCGTCGCTCCAGGTGATCGCGGGGGTGGATTCGCTTTCGATCCGTAGCGGGCGGTTGCCCTTGAGCGGATCCTTGCCCGCCGCCTTGCGCAGCGCGGCCAGCGGATCCTCGGAGATGCCGGGCAGCGCGTCGTAGGCCAGCGGCCGGACGCTGCCCGCCGCCACGTCGACCAGCCACAGCGACTGCGGCACCGGGTCGTTGCGGCCCACGCGGGTGCGCACGCTCTGGAATTCCTCGTAGCCGGATTCGGTGACGTACATCGGCATCTTGCCTTCCTGGCCTTCGTCAGCGCCCTTGGCCTGGGTCACCACCAGCGCCCAGCGGCCATCCGGCGACATCGCGCTGTCGGCGATGGTGACGTCGGCGCCCAGGTAGACCGGTGCCGGCGCGCGGCTGCCGTCGGCCTTGCGCCAGGCGTCGTCCTGCTGGCGCGCGGCATCGCGCAGGGCACGGTCCCGGGCCAGGGTTTCCAGCGTGCGCAGTTGCTGTTCGCGCAGCGCATCGGCCTTGGGCGCGCCATTGGGATCCTTTTCCGCGCGCAGGAGCAGCGCCTGGGCAGTGCCGCCCTGCGCAGTCCAGCGGTACCAGTCGTTGCCGCTGCGCCAGATCACCCCGCCGTCGCCGGCGAAGCGCGCCTGCGCCTCGGTGTCGTTGCTGCGGGTGAGCTGGGTCAGCGCGCCGCTGCGCAGATCGCGCAGGAACACGTCGCCGTTGCGCACGAACAGCATGCGCTGCCCGCGCGCGTCGAACTGCGGGTTCGGCGCATCCAGGCCACCGCGCTCGGCATCGCCGACGCGCTCGGCGGCGCGGCCGCCGGCGACGGCCTGTACGTAGGTATCGCGGCTGAGGCTGCCCGGCCGCTTGAGGTCGTACTGCACGCGCTGGCCATCCCAGGACCACCAGGTGCGTTCGACCGGCGGACCGATCCAGTCCGGATCCGCCATCACCTGTTCGATGGTGAGTGGCGTGGCTTCCTGCGCGGAAAGGGTTCCGGCGAGGGCCAACGAAAGCGGCAGGAGCAGGGCGGGCAGAACGTGGCGCATGGAGTTTCCGTTAGGCCGGTGTGAAAGGCTGCAAGCGTAGCAGCCATGGCGGTCGGCATCGCCCGCCGATGGTCATGCGAGGCCTGAAGGTGCAGGGTTTCCCCGCATTCGGGTTTCCTCCACAATCTCCGCCATTCCCTACTTTTCCACGGCAGGACGCGTACGCGCGGATGCAAGCCTTCGTTTACAAAAGCCTGCGCAAGGCGGACACCTACGTGTACCTGGCCGCGCGCGACGACTTCACCCGCCTGCCCGAACCGCTGCGCACCCAACTGGGCGACCTGAGCTTCGTGCTGGAAGTGGCGCTCACTCCCGAACGCAAACTGGCCCGGGAAGACGCCGGAGTGGTGCGCGGCAACCTCGCCGCGCGCGGATTCCACATCCAGTTCCCGCCGCAGCCGGACAGCGACGACTCCCCCGATGCCTGAGCCCGCAAGCCAACAACGCCGGCTGGCCGCGATCGCCGGTCTCCTGGGCGTGGCCCTGGCCGCACTGGGCTGGGCCGGTGGTCCGCTGGCGGCGCTGGGCGCCTGGCTGGCGCAGCCGGCGCTGGCGCTGGCCTGGTCGTGGCAGCGCGGCAGCCGGCCGCTGCCGGTGGCGCTGGACTGGCGCGAATCGCTGCCGGCCCTGCTGATCGCCTGGGGTGGCGCATTCGTGACCGTGGCGGTGCTGATTGCCTGGCCATTGTCGGCGCTGGGTGACAGTGGCAGCCTGCAAGCGGCGCTGGGTCTGAGCGCGGTGGTCGGCGTGCTGTTGATTGGCCTGTGGCGGACCTGGCCGCTGTGGCAGGGCATCGAGCGCGAACCGGGCAGCCTGGGCTGGCACTGGCGCGCGCTGGCCGAGCGGGATTTCCATGCCTGGCGCGGCCTGGGCGTCGCCGCGCTGGTGGCGCTGGCGATCGCCGGCGGCCTCGCGCTGGCATGGCCGGATCTGCTCCCGGCGCAAACGCGGCTGATCGTCGCTCCGATCTATGTGCTCGCGCTGCCGGCGCTGCACTGGGGCATCCAGTCCATCACCGCCGCGCGCGGCCTGCCGGTGGTGGAGATGGGCGCCGGCCTGCCGTCGGCGCAGGACATCGCGGTGTCCGCGCCGATCCATGAAGCGGATCTGGAACAGGCCCTGTTCGACGCCGCGCGTGGCGGACGGGTTGATCGCGCGCTCGAACTGCTGGAGGCCGGTGCCGATCCGCATGCGCTGCCGGCGTCGTCCTCGCGTGATCAGCGCAGCCTGCCGGTGCTGGCGGCGGTGCTGCCGGATTTGCGCCTGCTGCGTGCCCTGATCGGGCATGGCGTGGATCTCAACCACGCCCACGCCGGCATGACCCCGTTGCTGGCCGCCACGCGCGACAGCTGGCACGGCCGTCCGGATGCGGTGACCACCCTGCTGGCCAACGGTGCCGATCCGCGGGTCGCCGATGGCGACGGCAACACTCCGCTGCACCATGCCGCGCGCAGTTCCGATCCCGGCGTGGTCGCCTTGTTGCGCGACGCCGCCGCCGAGATCGACGCCATCAACCAGGATGGCCTGAGTCCGCTGGGCGTGGCCTGCGTGGCCGGTAACTGGCGCCTGGCCAAGTTCCTGCTCGAGCGTGGCGCGCGTCCCGAACCGGTCGGCGGGCAGCCGGTGCTGCTGGCCGCCGCCGCCACGGAGGAAGACGATCCGGCCGGCGTGCAGTTGCTGCTCAAGCACCGCGCCAAGGTCGATACCCGCGACGGCCAGCGCCGCAGCGCGCTGCACGAAGCCGCGCTCGCCGGCCACATCGACATCGTCAACACGCTGCTGGCCGCGGGCGCCGACGTGCATGCCCACGACGTGCAGGGGCGCACGCCGTGGCTGGAAGCCGCGCGTGGCGGCCGCATCGCGGTGCTGGAGCGACTGGCCGAAGCGGGCGTGGACGTGACCGTGATCGACGCCGAGCAACGCAACGCGGTTCGCGTGGCCTGCGCGTCCGAGAACGCCTCGCCGGCGCTGATCCGGCGCCTGCTGGATCTGGGTGTGGCGGCGGACCAGCCCGATGCACAGGGCCGGCGGGCGGTGGATCTGGCCGCAGAGGCCGGGCGCTGGGCGATCGTGTCCGCGCTGGATGCCGCCTATCCGCTGCCGTCGGCGGTAAGCGCCGGCGACGACGACCAGCCGCCGCCGGATCGCGCGCCGATCGCGCTGTTGCGGGATGGACTGCATGCGGATCGCCCGCGTGCCGAACTCGTGCCGCTGGCCCGGCTGGCATCGCGCCAGGAACTGGGTTCCCTGCTGCATGATCCCGAAATCGCCCTTTCGCCGCAGCGCCTGGAGTGGCTGCTGGCACAGGGCGCGGACGCCGATGCACTGGATCCGGCCGGTGACACACCGCTGTTCGCGCTGTTGTCGCGTGGCGGTGAAGCCATGGGCTCGGTGCAGGTCTTGCTGCGCCGCGCGGTATCCCCGGCGGGCGCGGGCGGATTGGCACGCTTCCTCGACGCCTGCGCGCGCGGCGAACAGATCGGGCGCGGATTGGAACAGTTCGGCTGTGATCTGCTGGAGCGCGGCGCCGATCCCTTCGCGGCTTCGCCGCTGGGCGATCCGCCGCTGGCGCTGGCGGTGCGGCTGGGCTGGTCGCGACTGCTGGACCGGCTGCTGGATATCGGCGTGGATCGCGAAGCCCGCGACAGCCACGGCATGACCGCGCTGCACCTGGCCGCGGCGCTGGGCCGCGAACTCGCGCTGCGCCAGTTGATCGCCAAGGGCGCATGTCCGGATTCGCGCGCCGCCGACGGCCAGACCCCGCTGGGCGTGGCCCTGGCCAGCGGCCGCCGTGATCTGGCCGACTGGCTGGACTGGCGTGGTTGGGCGTTGCCGCGCCGCGCGCTGCGGCCCGCCGATCTGCCGGCGGCGGCGATGGTCGGCGACGCCGACGCGGTGCGCCGCTTGCTGGATCTGGGATTCGCGGTGGATTCGCCGGACGCGCAGGGCTGCACCGCGCTGCTGCGCGCGGCCGGCGGCGGTCATCGCGCGGCGGTGGAACTGCTGCTGGCGCGCGGCGCGGATCCGCAGAGCGCGGCGAACACCGGCGCCACCCCGTTGTCGGCGGCGGTGAGCATGCGCCAGGCCGAGATCGTGGCCCTGCTGCTGCAGGCCGGCGCCGCACTGGAACACCGCCTGCCGGGCGGCGTGACCGTGCTGATGCTGGCGGCCGCGCTGGGATTGCCGGACATCGTCGCGCGCCTGCTGACCGCGGGCGCGAACGTGCATGCCGGCGACGCACAGGGCCTGACCCCGCTGCATTGCGCCGCGCTGTACGGTTTCACCTCACGCGACAAGCCACGCCTGGTCGCGCTGTTCGACACCCTGCTGCTGTCCGGCGCCGAACCCGATCAGGTTGCCGCCGGTGCGGTCACACCGCTGCTGCTGCTGCTGGGTGCGCGCGCCGAACCGGGCACCGCCTGCGACGAGGAGGTCGTGCTGGCCGGGGTCGAGCGCCTGCTCGATGAAGAGGTTTCCCTGGAAACCCAGGACCCGCGTGGCTTCGGCCCGCTGCACCTGGCTGCGCTGCATGGCCTGTTGCGGGTGGTCCAGCGGCTGCTGCGCGCGGGCGCGGATCCGGATCTGCGCGATGCCCTGAACCGCACCCCGCGCGAGATCGCGGTGATGCGCGGTTTCGTCGACGTGGCGGGCGAATTCGTGCCGGTGGCGCCCGGCGCCTCGATGGCCCGCTTCCTGCGCGAACCCGGCGGCTGAAGCCCGGTCTCCCGTCGCTTCCCGCGCGCGTCCCTCAGGTCGCGCGCGGCGCGGCATCCGTGGAGGGCGCGGACGTGTCGGCATCGCCGTCGCTGGCATCGGCCTCGAACAGTTTCTCCAGATCGCCGACGGCGTCGCGCGCGGTCTGCACCACGGCCGCGTCGTCGTCGTAGACCAGATATTGCGCGCGCAGCAGCTTCTCGTCGTGCTCGCGGAAACGCCGGGCCTGCTGGGCCGCCGCCTCCGGCGAACGCCCCAGCGCCACCAGCGTCTGTTCGGCCATTTCCAGGCTCGTGCCCAGCGTCTCGCGGAACGGCTCAGTGCTCAGATCCATCAGCCGCCACGCGTGCTGGCGGTTGCGCGCGCGCGCCAGCACCTTGGCGTTCGGATACATGCGGCGGATCAGCCGCACCGCCTTGATGTTGGTATCCGGGTCGTCCATCGCGATCACGAACACCCGGACGTGCTGCGCGCCGGCCGAGCGCAGCAGATCCGGCCGGGTGGGATCGCCGTAGTAGATGCGCGCGCCGCCGAACCGGCGCAGCGTGTCCACCGTCTCCGGGCTGTGTTCGAGGGCGACGAACGGGATCCGCTGCGAGGTCAGCACGCGCGCCACGATCTGGCCGAACCGCCCCATGCCGGCGATCAGCACCTGTGGCGTCTGGTCCGGGATGTCGTCGAAGGCACGCTGGTCCTGCACGGGCCGGGCGATGCCCGAGACCCAGCGCGAGATGCCCATCATCAGCAGCGGGGTCAGCGCCATCGATACACCCACGATGGCGACCAGGCGATCCCGCACGTCGGCGTCCAGCAGCTTCACGCGCGCGGCTTCGTTGAACACCACGAAGGCGAACTCGCCACCCAGCCAAAGCGCGCCACCGAGCATCAGCGCGCCACGCACGCCCAGCCGTCCGGGCCACAGTCCCAGCAGGAACAGGATCGCGAACTTCACCGTCAGCAGCACCAGCACGCCGGCGCTGATGATCTGCGGTTCGGCGACCACCCGATCCAGATCGATGTCCATGCCCACGGCGATGAAGAACAGGCCCAGCAGCAGGCCCTTGAAGGGTTCGATCTGCGATTCCAGCTCGTGCCGGAATTCCGAATCCGACAGCAGCACGCCGGCCAGGAACGCACCCAGCCCCGCGCTCAGCCCGGCCAGCTGCATGAACCAGGCCGTGCCCAGCACCACCAGCAGGGCGCTGGCGGTGAACACTTCCGGCATCCGCGTGCGTGCCACCACCCGGAACATGTGCCGCAGGACCAGTCGCCCGCCGAAGATGACGATCGCCATCGCGCCGATGGCCTGGAACACCATGGTCCAGGTCAGGGTCTCGTTCTTGGCTCCGCCCAGCAGCGGAATCGCCGCCAGCAACGGAATCGCCACCAGATCCTGGAACAGCAGGATGGCGAAGCCGAGCCGGCCGTGTTCGCTGGTCAGCTCCTTGCGCTCGGACAGCAGCTGCAGGCTGACCGCGGTCGAGGACAGCGCCAGGCCCAGGCCGATGACCAGCGAGGTTTTCCAGTGGTGTTCGGCCAGCAGGGCGATGCCGCCCAGCGCCAGCGCGGTCAGCAGGACCTGCAGGCCGCCGGCGCCGAACACCGGCTTGCGCATCACCCGCAGGCGCGAGGGCGACAGTTCCAGGCCGATGACGAACAGCATCATCACCACGCCGATTTCCGCCGCATCCAGGATCCGGTCCGCATCCCGGACCAGCGCCATGCCGTCCGGTCCCAGCACCACGCCGGCGACCAGGTAGGCCAGCACCGCGCCGATGCCCAGCCGCTTGAACACCGGTACCGCGATGACCGCGGCCAGCAGAAACACCAACGTCAGTTCCAGGCCGCTACCGTGCATGCATTCACCTCGGGGTCGAAGGACATTATGCAGGCAGCCCCCGCGACCCGGGCCGGCCGCGGCGATTGAAGCCGGCCACCACCCGCGCTAGGCTCGGCAGCGGTTCATCCAGGGAGCGGGAGATGAAGGGGATTTGGGGAATCGCACTGTGGCTGCTGGCCGCCCTGGCCCAGGCACAGACACAGACCGCGGAGCTGCGGATGCCGGTGAACGGGGAAATCGGCATCGACCCGGCGGGTTCCGTATTCGACTATCGCATCGACTCCGAACTGACGCCCGAGGTCAAGGCGTTGGTGGAGCGTTCGGTCCGACAATGGAAGTTCGAGCCGGTATTGCGTGGCGGAGTCGCCACCCATGCCAAGGCGCGCGTGCACCTGACCCTGATCGCGCACCAGGTGGACGGCGGATTCCAGCTGAAGGTGGAGGAGGCCCGCTTCTCGGGCTATCGCAAGACAGCGCTGATGAATCCGCCACGCTATCCGCCGGAAGCCGCCCGGGCCGGCATCAGTGGCGATGTGCTGGTGGCGGTGCGGGTCGACGCCCAGGGCAAGGTTGTTGACGCCGCCGCGGTGCAGAGCGCGTGGCCGTACGAGAAGATCAGCGAAAGCGCGATGCGTTACTGGGGCAAGGTACTGGAAAAGGCATCCGTTGATGCCGCCCGCAAGTGGCGGTTTGAACCGAGCGATCCCGCGCAATCCGAACCGGCCGATACCACGCTGGTGGTGCCGATCAGTTTTCGGGTGAACGCGCCCCTGGCCACGGGGGGATGGCGCCAGGAGTCGGCCGGACCCGCCAGGCCCATTCCCTGGCTGGAGCCCGCACAGCAGACCTTTGACGCGTCCGGATTGAAGCAGGGCGAAGTCCTGGCGCTGGACTACACGGTGAAACTGAAAACGTCCGTGGTGGGGACCGCGCTTTGAGCGGTTCCCGGGACCGACACGGAGATCGGTTGATGGACGGGAAGAGGGAGCGGGAGATGCAGAAACGGTGTTTGCGTCCGCAATCCAATCGGGTGCTGACGGCAATGCTGTTGATGGCCGGCACCCACGCCGCGTTGGCGGCGGGTCCCGCGGAAGAGGAGTTGGTCGTATTCCAGACCCGGGCCGCGGTGAGCATCGACGCGATGGGGCGTCCCACGGATATCCAGCTTCCGGAGCAGCTACCGGAGGCGGTGGCGTCCTTTGTCCGCAACCAGATCACGCAGTGGCGATTCCTCCCGCCTGATGTCGATGGACAGCCGCGCGCAGGCAAGACCTTCCTCACATTGGGTGCGTGCGCCGCACCGGTAGCGGATGGCTATCAGTTGGCGATCGACTACAAGGGCGCCGGGCCTGGCGCGCCGCGACCGGACGGGAGGTCGCCGCCGCCGCAGTACCCGCTCGAAGCGGTGAAGCAACAGGTCGGCGGCAGGGGGCTGGTGCAGTTCCTGGTAGAACCGGATGGCAGCGTCACGCTGGAAACTGTCGAGTTCAAGCCGGCACGCAGCCAGCGCCTGTTCCAGCAGGCCATCGAGGATTGGGTGGAGCAGCTGCGTTTCATGCCGGAAGAAGTGGACGGAAAGCCGGTCCGGACCCGAATGAGGATGCCCTTGCACTTCGAACGCCGCTTGCGCGGGACAGTGGCGGCGAACGCGAAGGCCGACAAGCCCGAGTGCACCGCACTGATGAAACAGGGCGACGAGCAGCGCCCAGTGGCCTTGGATTCGCCTTTCAGGCGGCTGGAAGGAGGAGGCTGAGTCGTCATGGTGGATATGCAGGCGTTCCGGTGTCGGACGAATAGCGGAGGAGCAACGTCATGATCATGGAAATGCGCGGAATGGGCCGATGGCTGGCGATCGCATTGCTGCTCGGTATCGCCTGCGCGGCGGTTGCCGGTATCAAGGAAGTCCGCGCGCAGGTCGAGGCCAGCATGCTGGTGACCGGCGTGGTCATCATCGAGCCGGACGGCACGGTGGCGGAACTGGATCTCGATCAACGCGAGAAACTGCCATCGGCCGTGGCCGATCTGATCGACAAGGCCGCCATGAGCTGGAAGTTCGAACCGATCCTGGTCGATGGCGTCGCGCGCCGCGGCAAGGCGCGGATGAGCTTGCGGGTGGTGGCCAACAAGTTGCCGAATGGCGACTTCCAGGTGGCGCTGCGCGGTGGCCATTTCGGCGACGAGGCGATCAGTCCGGAAGAGCGCCAGAAGCGCAATGACTCCGTGCGGAGCGTCAAGCTCTTGCCGCCCGCCTATCCGGGAGGCGCGGCGCGCGCGGGCGCACAGGGCACCGTGTATCTGGTGGTGAAGGTGGCGCGCGATGGCACGGTTGCGGATGTGATCGCCGAACAGGTCAATCTGGGCTTTGTCGGCAACGAGCGATTGATGCAGCAGGCCCGTGACGCGTTCTCCGAGTCGGCCCTGGCGGTGGCGAAGAAATGGATCTTCCGGCCGCCAACGGAAGGAGCGGAGGCAGCGGCGCCGTTCTGGCTGGTGCGGGTGCCCGTGGATTACAAGATGCCCGGGAAGAAAGCGCCGGGCTACGGCCGGTGGGAGGTCTATGTTCCGGGCCCCCGCCAGAGTGCGCCGTGGATGCAATCGGAGCATGGCGAGGACGACGCTCCGGACGCCATGGTGGCCGGCGGCGTCTACGAGATCGGCAAGGGCCGGCGCCTGCTCACGCCGCTGTCGGGCTGAGTGTTGCCTGGCCTTGGACGCGGAGATGCTCCGTTAGCCGGGGCGTTCGCGCAATTTCCCGTGACCTGCGGGAATGTCAATGTTAATTGAAGGCGGTTTCCTCGCCCGCTAGGCTCGATGGCGGATCATTCGAGGAACTTGCGATGAAAGGAACATTGGCAATCGCGCGCGCTTGCCTGTGCGTCGCGGCACTGCTGATCAGCGGCGCTGCCAGTGCGGCGTTGAGCATCAAGGAGATCAGGAAGCAGACCGAGGCCAGCATGCTGGTGACCGGCTGGGTGATCATTGAAGCCGACGGCACGGTTGGCCGGCTCGATATCGATCAGCGGGAGAAGTTGCCGAAAGCGGTTGCGGAGTTGATCGAGAAGGCCTCGGGCAGTTGGAGGTTCGAACCGGTCGTGATTGATGGCCATCCTCGGCGTGGCAAGGCGAGGATGAGCTTGCGGGTGGTGGCCAACCGGCTCGAGGATGGCAACTACCGGGTGGCGCTGACCGGTGGCCACTTTGGTGACGAAGCGGATCCGGAAAAGCTCCGGCAGCGCGCTGACTCGGTTCGCTCCCTTCAGATGACGCCACCGCGTTTTCCGGAGAATGCCGTGCGCATGGGCGCGCGCGGCAGCGTGTACCTGGTGATCAAGGTGGAGCGGGACGGTTCGGTCGGCGACGTGCTTGCCGAGCAGGTCAACCTGGGTACTGTCGGCAACGAACGCCAGATGCAGCAGATGCGCAAATGGCTTTCGGAAGCGGCGTCGACGGCGGCCAGGCGCTGGCGATTCCAGCCGCCCACCGAAGGCGACACCGCCAACGCCCCGTTCTGGCAGGTTCGCGTACCGGTGGATTTCCTCTTCCGGGGCGAAAAGATGCCCGATTACGGCGAATGGCGCGCGTACATTCCCGGGCCTCGCCAGAGCGTGCCCTGGATGGAATCGCAGGACGATGCGTGCGTGCCGGATGCGCTGGTGGCCGGGGAGGTGTACGAGATCGGCAAGGGCCGGCGCCTGCTCACGCCGCTGTCGGGCTGAGGTAAGCAGGTACGGAACGCCCGCATTACGGGGGCGTTCCGGTAACGCCGGTACGCGCGCGACTATCGCAACGGCAGTGCGATCGGTCGCAACGGCGCCGCGTCGCCACCCCGGATCTTCAGCGGACCGCCGATGAAGGCGAACTCGTAGACCTTGTCGCGCGACAACTCGTCCAGGGCGATCAGCTCGATGATCGGCACGCCCTGCTCGGCCAGCAGGTAGGTGTGCAGCGGAACGTAGGCGTCAGGTTCCTGCGAGGGAAAGGTCTCGAAGCTCAGGTTGTCGGCGCCGACCACCATCGCCCCGCTATCCTCGACCAGGTAGCGCGCCGCGTCCAGGCTCATGCCTGGAGGATTGGCCATATAGGCGCCCGGCTGGTCGAACAGGCGCATCCGGCCAGTGCGGATCAGCACGACGTCGCCGCGTTGCAGCTTCACCTTCTGCTTCGCCAGCGCCGCCTGCAAATCCGCGCGGGTGATGCGGTACTGATCCGGCAGCATCTCCACGCCCTTGGCGGCGGCGACGTCGACCAGCACGCCGCGCGCGATCAGATTCGGGAATTTCTCGATGCCGGCCTTGCGCCAGCCACGATCGCCCAGGTGTTCGTCGGCGCTGAAGCCATTCCAGATCCGCCCGTGCAGGCCGAAATGGTTGAGCGCGTCGATGTGGGTGCCGGTATGGCTGTACATCGAGAATGCGGTGCCGGTGTAGCTGGTGCTGGCGTTGAGCGCATCGCCCACGCCCATCGGATCGTCGACGGCGGTGCCGCGCGGCGTGTGGGTCATCCAGAACTGGTAGTGCGGATCGCCCGCGCCCTGCCAGCTGGGCATGCCGATGTAGTAGTCGGTCGCCAGGTCGTAGGCGCGGCGGCCATCGACGCGCGACAGGATCGCGGCGCGCGACTCGGGCGTGATCAGGTTGAGACGGCCGATTTCGTCGCCGGGGCCCCAGGGGCTGGTGCCGACCTCGCCGGCATGGCCGGTCGCGGCGGCGGACAGGGAAGCGGCCAGCAGCGCGGACAGGGCCAGACGACGCAGGGGATGGGGAAGGGAAGCACTCATGTTGCGGGAATCCTTGTGGAGGGGGCGCCTGTACAGCAGGCGGCCCGGGGATTCCCAGCTTGAGCGCGTGGCTGGCGGTGAAAAATGCCCCGCGCGTGCGGACAGTTTTCGCTGCCGGTTACGAATCGCTCGCCAGCAGGGGTGGAAGCGCCTGGGCGAGGAAATCGACGAAGACCTGCACCTTGGGCGGCAGGTGCCGCGTGGTGGGATAGATCGCATACACCTGCCGGGACGGATAACCGCAGGCCGGCAGGACGCGCCGCAGTCGGCCGTCGGCGATGGCCGGTGCGGCCAGGAACGAAGGCAGCGCGCCGATGCCAAGGCCCGCGCACAACAGATCACGCAGCATCAGGCTGTTGTTGACGACGGTGCGCGCCGGCGGCAGCGCCACCCGCGTCGTTCCTTCGGGGCCCTGCAATTGCCAGCTGTCGGGCGTGTCGGCCAGCGCATAGGCGAGCACATCGTGTTCCTGCAGATCGGAAGGCGCACCTGGCACGCCGCGCCGCTGCAGATAGTCCGGCGAAGCGCACAGCATCTGCTGGACCGTGCCGAGCCGGCGCGCGATCAGCGAGGAATCCTCCAGCGTGCTGCGCACGCGCAGGGACACATCGAAGCCGGTGCCGATCACGTCGAGCACACGATCGTCCAGCGCCAGATCCAACTTCAGCCGCGGATGCCGGGCCAGGAAATCCCCGAGCAGCGGCGACAGCACGGCCAGGCCGAACGAGGTCGGTGCGTTGACCCGCAGGCGTCCCTCGACCTGCCCGACCTGCGCGCGCAACGCGTGCTCGACCCGATCCATTTCGTCCAGCAGCCGGCTGCATTCGGCGAAGTAGACCTGCCCGGCGTCGGTCAGGCTCATCCGGCGGGTGGTCCGCTGCAGCAGCACCGCGCCCAGGTGTTCCTCCAGTTGCCGGATCTGCTTGCTCAGGCCGGCCGCGGACGCGCCCAGATCCTCGGCGGCGCGGGCGAAGCCGCCCAGTTCGACAACCCGCCGGAAGGCGCGCATCGCGTTGAGTTGATCCATGGCGGTATCGGGAGAGGAGGCTGGAAATGAAAACGCCGGCGTGGGCCGGCGTTTTCGTCTTGCTGGGGGTTCAGCGCTTCATCGAAGCGAAGAACTCGTCGTTGGACTTGGTGTTCTTCATCTTGTCCAGCAGGAATTCCATCGCGGCGATTTCGTCCATCGGATGGAGCAGCTTGCGCAGGATCCAGATCTTCTGCAGCAGTTCCGGCTCGATCAGCAGGTCCTCACGGCGGGTGCCGGAGCGGTTGATGTCGATGGCCGGGTAGACGCGCTTCTCGGTGATGCGGCGGTTCAGGTGCACTTCGCTGTTGCCGGTGCCCTTGAACTCTTCGTAGATCACCTCGTCCATCTTGCTGCCGGTTTCGACCAGCGCGGTGGCGATGATGGTCAGCGAGCCGCCTTCCTCGACGTTGCGCGCGGCGCCGAAGAAGCGCTTCGGACGGTGCAGGGCGTTGGCGTCCACGCCGCCGGTCAGCACCTTGCCGGAGCTGGGCACGACGTTGTTGTAGGCGCGGGCCAGGCGGGTGATCGAGTCGAGCATGATCACCACGTCCTTCTTGTGCTCGACCAGGCGCTTGGCGCGCTCGATCACCATCTCGGCGACCTGCACGTGGCGGGCGGCGGGCTCGTCGAAGGTCGACGACACCACTTCACCGCGGACGGTGCGCTGCATCTCGGTGACTTCTTCCGGACGCTCGTCCACCAGCAGCACGATCAGGTGCACGTCCGGGTGGTTGGTGGTGATGGCGGTGGCGATCTGCTGCATCATGATCGTCTTGCCGGCCTTGGGCGGCGACACGATCAGCGCGCGCTGGCCCTTGCCCTGCGGCGCCATCAGGTCGAGGATGCGGCCGGCGATGTCCTCCGACGAACCGTTGCCGCGCTCCAGGGTGAAGCGGCGACGCGGGAACAACGGGGTCAGGTTCTCGAACAGCACCTTGTTCTTCGACGCTTCCAGCGGCTCGCCGTTGATGGTGTCGATGGTCGACAGCGCGAAGTAGCGCTCGCCATCCTTCGGGAAGCGGATGCGGCCGGACAGGTGGTCGCCGGTGCGCAGGTTGAAGCGGCGGATCTGGCTGGGGCTGATGTAGACGTCGTCCGGGCCGGCCAGGTAGCTGGCCTCGGCCGCGCGCAGGAAGCCGAAGCCGTCCGGCAGGATTTCCAGCACGCCGTCGGCGGCCACGCCTTCGCCGTGGCGGGTCAGCACCTTCAGCAGGGCGAAGATGACGTCCTGTTTGCGGGCGCGGGCCACGCCTTCCTGGATGTTCAGCTGCTCGGCGATTTCCAGCAGCTTGGGCGCCGGCATGCGCTTGAGGTCGCCCAGCGAGTACTGCGGGAAGCCTTCCGGGACGCTCGGCATCTGGCGCGGGACGTAATTCTCGTTGCCGCCGTTGCCGTCGCCGGGCATGCCGTCGTTGTAGCGGTCGCGGCCGCGCTCGCGGTCACGGCGGTTACGGAAGCGGTCGCGGCGGTTGTTGTTGTTGAAGCGGTTGCCGTCGCGCTGGTCGCGCGGCTCGCCATCCCCCTGGCCCTGCTGCTGGCCGCCGCCGGTGTCGGCGGCGCCTTCCGGCTGGATGGGCGCGGCGGCGCGCGGCGCTTCGACGGCAGGAGCCGGAGCGGGCGGCGGGGGCGGCGCGGCGGGGGCCGGCGCTTCGGCCGGAGGAGCCGCGCTGGCGGCTTCGGGGGCGGATTTGGCGACGCGCGGCTTACGCACGCGCTTCTCGGCGGGGGCGCCGGTTTCGTTGCTGCTGTCGGACAAAGTGCGATTCCTCGCTATGGCGAGCGCCGGCTCGAACGCGCGGCGGCGGGTGAAGGAGTGTGGGTGACTCAGAAGGGTGCGGCGCAGAAAAGGCGCCGGATGTGCGGACACTAGCACCGCGCTGCGGCGACGGCAAGCGCCGGGCCGCAGCGGGTTCGCACGGGTTCAGCCGGGGCGCCCGGCCGGACCGGCTCAGGCGGTCTGGGCGCCGAGCGTCTTGTCGATCATCTGGGTCAGCTGGCCCTTGCCGACCGCGCCGACCTGGGTCGCCTGGACCTGGCCGTCCTTGAACAGCAGCAGCAGCGGGATGTTGCGGACGTGGTACTTGATGGCGGTGGCGCGGTTCTCGTCCACGTTGAGCTTGACCACCTTCAGGCGGCCGTCATAGGTCTCGGCCAGTTCGTCCAGGACCGGGGCGATCATCTTGCACGGACCACACCATTCGGCCCAGAAATCGACCAGGACCGGTTCACCGGATTGCAGAACGGCGGCCTCGAAATCGGCGTCGCCGACATGGGTTACTTTTTCGCTCACTGGGTTCTCCTGCGGAGCCGCGGCGGGCCGCGGACGGATGGGAGGCCGGGGACGGCCACCTCTTTGGGGTAAACTGGGGCGTTCCGCGGCCAGATCAAGTCATTCCTGGCGGCCGCGCGATCCGGCTTTGGGGGCGCAGTTTGCGACGCCGCCGACGGCGATGCAAGCACGAGCAGTCCCTATATCAGTCGCGCCAACGGAACACTGCGGCGCAAAGAAGAAAGCATGAGCGACAAACCTTTAACCGACATTACCTTTGCCTCGTTCGACCTGCATCCGGCCCTCCTGGCCGGGTTGGAGAACGCCGGTTTTTCACGCTGCACCCCCATTCAGGCGCTGACCCTGCCGGTGGCGCTGGCCGGGCGCGATGTCGCCGGCCAGGCCCAGACCGGCACCGGCAAGACCCTGGCGTTCCTGGTCGCGGTGATGAACCGCCTGCTGTCGCGGCCGGCGCTGGCTGAGCGCAAGCCGGAAGACCCGCGCGCGCTGATCCTGGCGCCGACCCGCGAACTGGCCATCCAGATCCACAAGGACGCGGTGAAGTTCGGCGCCGACCTGGGCCTGCGCTTCGCGCTGGTGTATGGCGGCGTGGACTATGACAAGCAGCGCGAACTGCTGCAGCAGGGCGTGGACGTGATCATCGCCACCCCCGGCCGCCTGATCGACTACGTCAAGCAGCACAAGGTCGTCTCCCTGCACGCCTGCGAGGTCTGCGTGCTGGACGAGGCCGACCGCATGTTCGACCTGGGCTTCATCAAGGACATCCGGTTCCTGCTGCGGCGGATGCCGATCCGCACGGAGCGCCAGACCCTGCTGTTCAGCGCCACCCTCAGCCACCGCGTGCTGGAGCTGGCCTATGAACACATGAACGAGCCGGAGAAGCTGGTGGTGGAGGCCGAGACGGTCACCGCCGCGCGGGTGCGCCAGCGCATGTACTTCCCGGCCGACGAGGAGAAAATCCCGCTGCTGCTGGGCCTGCTGTCGCGCAGCGAGGGCGCGCGCACCATGGTGTTCGTCAACACCAAGGCGTTCGTCGAGCGGGTCGCGCGCGCGCTGGAGCGCGCCGGCTACCGGGTCGGCGTGCTGTCCGGCGACGTGCCGCAGAAGAAGCGCGAGACCCTGCTCAACCGCTTCCAGAAGGGCCAGCTGGAAATCCTGGTCGCCACCGACGTGGCCGCGCGCGGCCTGCACATCGACGGCGTCTCGCACGTCTACAACTACGACCTGCCGTTCGATGCCGAGGACTACGTCCACCGCATCGGCCGCACCGCGCGCCTGGGCGCCGAGGGCGACGCGATCAGCTTCGCCTGCGAGCGCTACGCGATGTCGCTGCCCGACATCGAGGCCTACATCGAGCAGAAGATTCCGGTCGAGGCGGTCACCGCCGAGGTGCTGACCGCGCTGCCGCGCCCCGAGCGCGCGCCGGTGGCAGGCGGCGAAGGCGAGGAAGACGAAAGCATCGGCCAGATTTTCCGCGAGGCGCGCGAACAGCGCAGCGCCGAGGAACAGCGCCGTGGCGGCGGTGGCCGTCGCAGCGGTGGCGGCAGTGGCAGCGGTGGTGGCCGTGGCCGGGGTGAGCGCCGCGAAGGCGGGCAGGGCGAGCGCAAGCCGCGTGCTCCGCGTCCGCCGCGTGCGGACAATGCGCCGGCCGCCGCGCCGGCGCCCGCCGAGCGTCCGCCGCGTCCCGAGGGCGAGCGCGCCCCGCATCCGGAACGTGCCGAGGGCGAACGCGGTCCGCGCAAGCGCCGCCGTCGCCGTCATGGCCGTCCGGTGGAAAACGCCGACGCCGGCATCGCCACGTCCACGCCCGCCGCCGGCAAGCCCGCGGCGAACGCGCCCGTCGCCGGCAAGCACGACAAGCCGTCGTTCTTCAGCCGTCTGGGCCGCAAGTTGAAGTCGCTGGTCGGCGGCTGACGCCGACCCGGTGCCCGGCATCGCCTCCGCGTCGATGCCGGCGTCACCCGGGCATCGCTTCCGCGTTCGGCGCTCCGGCATAATCGCCGCATGAGCGTGCTTCGATTCGAAAACGTCAGCAAGCAGTATCCCGGCGGACACACCGCCCTGTCGGAGGTCAGCTTCGAAGTGGCCGAGGGCGAGATGCTGTTCGTCACCGGCCATTCCGGCGCCGGCAAGAGCACGCTGCTCAAGCTGATCCACCTGAGCGAACGGCCGAGCCGCGGCGCGGTCGTGTTCGCCGGCCGCAACCTGCTGAAGGTGCGCGGCGGACGCATACCGCTGCATCGCCGCGAGGTGGGCGCGGTCCACCAGGACCACCGCCTGCTGACCGATCGCACGATCATGGAGAACGTCTCGCTGCCGCTGATCCTGCGCGGCGAGCGGCGCGCCGACGTGCAGAAGCGGGTCCGCGAAGTGCTTGCCCGGCTGGGCCTGGGCCATCGCGAGAAGGCGCTGCCGACCCAGCTGTCGGCCGGTGAACAGCAGCGCGTGGGCATCGCCCGGGCGATCGTCGCCGAGCCCAAGCTGCTGGTGGCCGACGAACCGACCGGCAATCTCGACCCCACCCTGGCGGCGGAAATCATGGAACTGTTCGCCTCCATGCCCGAACGCGGCACCAGCGTGCTGGTGGTGAGCCACGACCTGGCCCTGCTCAAGCGCATGCGCAAGCGCGTGCTGGTGCTGGACCACGGCCAACTGGTCGACGACATCTCGCCCGCGGACCTGGCCGAATGAACGACAGCAACCGCTTCTCGCGTCCGCGCTCGGGCTTCGGCATCTGGCTGGACCAGCATCTCTACAGCTTCGTTTCCAGCCTCGGTCGGCTGGTGCGCCGGCCCTGGGCCACCGTGTTGACGATCGGGGTGATGGCGGTGGCGTTCGTGCTGCCGCTGGGCCTGTGGCTGGCGTTGTCCAATGTCGAGCAGTTCGCCGGTGACGTCAGCGATTCGCGCGAGATCGACGTCTTCCTCAAGCTCGACGTGCCGGTGCCGCGCGCGCAGGTGCTGGCGGTCCAGTTGGGCGGCCGCGCCGACGTGGCCAGGGTCGAACTGCGCACGCCCGAACAGGGACTGGCCGAGTTCCGCGAGCGCAGCGGCCTGGGCGCCAGCCTGGACGCGCTGGAAGGCAACCCGCTGCCGACCCTGCTGCAGATTACCCCGCGGGGCGACGAAACCGGATTGGTGGCGACGCTCCGGCGCCTGCCCGAGGCCGACCTTGTCCAGCACGATGCGCAATGGCGGGATCGCCTGCGCGGCTGGCTGGGTTTCGGCGAGCGCCTGGTCTGGGTGCTCGCCGCGCTGTTCGGCATCGGCGCGCTGCTGGTCGTGGGCAACACGGTGCGCCTGGACATCCAGTCGCGACGCGAGGAAATCGGCGTGTTGCAACTGCTGGGCGCCACAGACGGATTCATCCGCCGGCCCTTCATCTACCTGGGCGCCTGGTACGGCCTGGTGGCCGGGGCCATCGCGCTGGGCCTGCTGATCGCCGCCGCGGCCGCGCTGCAGGCGCCACTGGCGACCCTGGCGCAGAGCTACGGCAGCCGCTTCGCCCTGGCCGGACTGGATCCGCTGCGCGCCATCGCCGTGCTGGCCGGAGCGACGGTGATCGGCTGGCTGGGGGCATGGCTGGTGACCGGGCACTTCTTGCGGCAGACTCGCCCGACCGCCACCTGACCCGCCCGCATGTCCGACGCGCTCCGGCACCTCATCAGCGACGCCCCCCGGGTGATGGTGGTCGACGGTTCCAAGCTGGTGCGCAAGCTCATCGCCGACGTGCTCGAACGGGATCTGCCCGGCGTCAACGTGATCGGCTGCGCCAGCATCGCCGAGGCGCGCAAGGCACTGGCCGAGGGCGAGATCCACCTGGTCACCACGGCACTCGCGCTGCGTGATGGCGACGGCATGGAAATCGCGCGCAGCGTGCGCGAGGCCGCCGGACAGGCCTACGTGCCGGTGATCGTGGTATCCGGCGACGCCCAGCAGCATCTGGAAGAGCGTCGCTTCAACGAATACGTCACCGACTATTTCGACAAGTCGCTGGGACACGAGGCGCTGGCCGCCTTCATCCGCGGCTATGTACAGCCCGAGCCGATTCCCGGCGCGACCATCCTCTACGTGGAAGACAGCCGGGTGGTCGCCGAAACCACCAAGCGCATGCTGGAGCGGCAATCGCTCAACGTGGTGCACGTGCTGCGCGCCGAGGATGCCTTCGCCCTGCTCACCGCCGAATCGCTCGGCCTTTCGACCCACCGCTTCGACCTGGTGCTGACCGACGTGACCCTGAAGGGCGAATTGAGCGGCCGCGACGTGGTGCAGCGGATCCGCATCGACTTCGCCTATGGCAAGCGCCGCCTGCCGATCCTGGTGATGACCGGCGACAGCAACCGCGACAACCAGGCCGCGCTGCTGCAGGCCGGCGCCAACGACCTGGTGCTCAAGCCGATCGAGGAACGCCTGCTGGTGACCAAGGTGTTGTTCCAGCTGCGGCTGGCGCGGATGGAAGGGCGGTGAATTGCCGGGAATGGAGAATCGGGAATGGGGAATCGTAAAAGCGAAGAAAGCGGATTGGCCTGATGGCGGCTAAGCTTCTCCCGATTCCCGATTCCCGATTCCCGATTCCCGATTCCCGTTATGTCCGACCCCGACCGCATCAAGCTCGAACCCTCCTGGAAACAGCATGTCGGTGACTGGTTGCTGCGGCCGGAGATGCAGGCGCTGTCGGAGTTCCTGCGCCAGCGCAAGGCGGCCGGGGCGCGCATCTATCCGCCGGGGCCGCAGATTTTCTCCGCGTTCGAGGCCACGCCATTCGACGCCGCCAAGGTGGTGATCCTGGGCCAGGATCCGTACCACGGGCCGGGGCAGGCGCATGGGCTGTGCTTCTCGGTGCGTCCGGGCGTGCCGGTGCCACCCTCGCTGGTCAACATCTACAAGGAAATCCAGAGCGATCTGGGCATCGCGCCACCGGATCACGGCTGCCTGCTGCCGTGGGCGCGGCAGGGCGTGCTGCTGCTCAACGCGGTGCTGACGGTAGAGGAGTCACGCGCAGGCGCCCACCAGGGCAAGGGCTGGGAGGGCTTCACCGATCATGTCATCGAGACCCTGGCGCGTGAGCGCGAGGGGGTGGTGTTCCTGCTGTGGGGCAGCTACGCGCAGGCCAAGGGCAAGGTCATCGACGCGCGGCGGCACCGCGTGCTGCGCGCGCCGCATCCCTCGCCGCTGTCGGCACACCGGGGTTTCCTGGGTTGCGGGCATTTCTCGGCGGCCAACCGCTACCTGCAGGAACGCGGCCAGATCCCGATCGACTGGCGCCTGCCACCGCTCGCGCAGCTGCCTCCGGATCCCCTGCTGTCGTAGGGCGGGGCTCGTCCGCTTTCTGGATATTCGGATGTTCGCGTTGCCGGGGGCGTCGCGCGGCGGAGCAAGCCCCGCTCTACGTCAGCGCTTCTTCTTGCGGCGCGGCTGCGACGGGGTGACCGGCGGGGCGGGCACCGGCGCCGGGGTGACGTTCTGGATCTCGGCCTGCAGCTCTTCCATCATCGGCACCATTTTCTGCTGGATGGCACCCATCAGGTTCTGCATCAGCGCGGGCGTCTTGTCGAGCAGGCTGCGGCCGGCCGGACTCTCGTAGAACTTGGTGATCGCGCGCACGTCCTCGCGGGTGAAGGTCTTCTTGTAGACATCCACGTACAGCGGCCGCATTTCCTGCCACGACAGTGCCTTGCGCATGATCTCGTTGGTCTTGGCCATGATCCGGTCGGCTTCGGCGCGCTGTTCGGCGGTCATTTCCTTGCCGGCCATCAGCTGATCGAACTGCTGGCGCTGCATGGTTTCCATCTGCGGGATGATCGCGTTGAGCATGCTTTCCGCGCGCGAGGCCTGCAGCAGCTTTTCGATGTCCGCATCCGAAGGTTCCGCCGCCCAGGCGGTGCCGGCCCCCAGCGCCAGCCCCGCGATCATGACCAGGCGCGAAAACAGCGGCATCTTCTTCATCGGGCGTCCATACGGAAAACAGAGGGTCTGCATGGTGCCGAGGCGGAAGTAAACGAGGCGTTAAATCACATGGCCCAGGCCGGCCCGCTGTCATGCGAGCGGTACGCGACCTCCACTACAATCCGCGCATGGGGAGCGGACGACTCGACATCACGCCCACGCTGGCGATTCCGGACGACGAACTGGTCGAGCGGTTCGTGCGCGCCAGCGGCGCGGGCGGACAGAACGTCAACAAGGTGGCCACGGCGGTCGAACTGCGGTTCGACGTGGCGCGGTCGCCGTCGTTGCCCGAACCCCTGCGCGAACGCCTGCTGGCCCGCCGCGACCGGCGCCTGACCGACGAGGGCGTGCTGGTCATCGACGCCCAGCGCTTCCGCACCCAGGACCGCAACCGGCAGGACGCCCGCGAGCGCCTGGCCGCGTTCATCGCCGCGGCGATGCACGTGCCCCGGCCCCGCATCGCCACCAAGCCATCGCGCGCGGCCAAGGCCCGGCGCCTGGACGCCAAGCGCGAGCGCAGCGAAGTCAAGCGCGGCCGTTCGCAGAAGAACCATTGGGAGTAATCGATTGAGCGACGCCCAGGACGTCATCCCCGCCATTCCGCCGAACATGCCGCAGGTGCCGCCCAACCGGTTCACCCGCTGGATGGGGCGCACCTTCCTGCGCACCTTCGGCTGGAAGGTGGTGGGCACGTTGCCGGACATCCCCAAGCTGGTCCTGATCGTGGCGCCGCATTCCTCCAACTGGGACGGCATCTGGGGCATGGCGGCGAAGATCGCGATGGGCTTCAAGGTGCGCGTGCTGGGCAAGGCGCAGCTGTTCTGGTGGCCGCTGTCGCCGCTGCTGCGCAAGCTCGGGGTGGTGCCGGTGGATCGCAGTTCGCCGCAGGGCACGGTGGAGCAGGCGGTGCGGATGATCCGCGACTCGGAACGGATGTGGTTCGCGCTGACGCCCGAGGGCACCCGCAAGCGGGTGGAGAAGTGGAAGGGCGGTTTCCTGAAGATCGCCCACCAGGCGCAGGTGCCGATCCTGATGGCTTATTTCCACTACCCGGAAAAAACCATTGGCATCGGTGACGTTTATTACCCCACCGGCGACGCCGAAGTCGACATGGCCGCGATCCGCGCGTGGTACCGGCCGTGGCAGGGCAAGAATCGCGGGACGGTGTGATGGCCCGCGGATGACGCGTCCGCCGGAATGAGCCCAAGGAAAACCCGCCGTGAGGCGGGTTTTCCGTGTCGCGTTCCCGACCGATGGCCGGGCTTACAGCGCCGAGCCGCCCAGTTTCCAGATGAACTGCAGGTAGTAGCTGCGGCCGAACGAATCGAACCACGAGGTGTCGTGGTACGGATGTTCGCCCAGGTGGCGTCCTTGGGCGGCATCTTGTCGAACAGGTTGTTGACCGACAGCGAGAAGCGCAGGTGATCGGTCACGTCGTAGCGCGCGCCGGCATTTCCGAGCGCCCCGTGGGACGATTCGGGCGTGACGAGCCGTTAAACGTGCTGGCGGTCGGACGTTCTCCTGTCTTGCACGCACGGGATGCCTGACGTGAAGGAACGGGGAATTGGCTTCGAACATCGGGCAAGCAAGGCGCCTTGGGCGACTGGGACCGGGACACCAACGACGCCCCCCCTGCAAGCGTCGCTGCATGACTCCAAACGGGCACAGCCGATGAGCCGCCCTTCCGCCACGATGAATAGGGAACTCCGCCGCTCGTTCGTCTAAAACCCATGCCGGCTTCGCGCGCGCGGGGCAGCTCGCCATACCTGACGGAAAGGGCCGCACCGCATGAAACCGACCATCCTGCTGATCGTCGCCACCTTCCTCGCCGCCATGCATCCGGCCACCGCCCGCGCCTCGGACCCGGTGCCACCGGACGTGGCGAAGAAGCCGCACGTGGTCAGGGCCTCGTTCGGCGCCGAGCGCAACGACGAATACTACTGGCTGCGCGACGATGCGCGCCGCGACCCGGAGATGCTGGCCTACCTGGCCGCCGAGAACGCCTACGCCGACGCGCTGCTGGCGCCGCTGAAGCCGATGCAGGACCGCCTGTACGCCGAAACCGTCGCGCGGATCGAACAGGACGACAGTTCGGTGCCGTACCGCGAGCGCGGCTGGTGGTATTACTCACGCTTCGAGCCGGGCAAGGACTATCCGCTGCACGCGCGGCGCAAGGACGGCCCCGGTGTCGATGCGCGGTCGATCCGCAAGGCCAACGAAGCCGGCGACTTCGTCGGCGAACAGGTGTTGCTCGACGTCGATGCGCTGGCCGCAGGCCAGGGCTATTACAGCGTCGCCAACCACGCGGTGAGCCAGGACAACGCGATCCTGGCCTGGGCCGACGAAACCAACGGCCGCCACCAGTACACGATCCACTTCCGCGACCTTGACGGCGAGCGCGATTTCCCCGAGCGGATCGAGGGCGTTTCCAGCGACCTGGTCTGGGCCGACGACAACCGCACCCTGATCTACCTGGAGAACGACCCGGTGACTCTGCGCGGCCTGCGGGTCAAGGCGCACGTGCTGGGCACACCGGTGGCCTCGGACCGCGTGCTGTACGTCGAACCCGACGAGACCTGCTTCGTGGGCATTTCGCGCAGCCGCGACCAGCGCTACGTGCTAGTCCACTCCGGCAGCCGCTTCTTCGACGAACTGCGCTACGCGCCGGCCGCCGATCCGCGCGAGTTCAAGGTACTGGCGCCGCGCGAGCGCGGGGTGGAATACGACGCGGACCACTTCGCCGGGCGCTGGGCGATCCGCACCAACGCGCCCGGCCCCGACGGGCGTCCGGCGACCAACTTCAAGCTGGTCGTCGCCGCGGACGGCTCGACCTCGCGCAAGGAGTGGAAGGACTGGGTCGCGCATCGCGACGACGTGTTCGTCGCCGGCTTCCAGTTGTTCGACGGCTTCACCGCGATCGAGGAGCGCTCCGATGCGTTGCAGCGCGTGCGCATCCTGCGCGGCGACGGCAGTCAGGACTACGTTCGCGCCGACGAGCCGGTGTATTCGATGCGCCTTGGCACGAATTCCGAGGCCGACACGCCGTGGCTGCGCTACGACTACACCTCGATGACCACGCCGGCCACGACCTGGGAAACCAGCGCGGAAACCGGCGAGCGCCGCCTGCTGAAGCGGCAGACGGTGCCCGGCTACGATCCGTCGCGCTACGCCAGCGAGCGGATCTGGGTGACCGCGCGCGACGGCGCGAAGATCCCGGTGTCGCTGGTCCATCGCAAGGACTTCGCGAAGGACGGTACCGCGGCGATGCTGCAATACGCCTACGGCAGCTATGGGCGTTCGACCGAACCGGTGTTTTCCGCGGCCACCATCAGCCTGCTCGACCGCGGCATGATCTACGCCATCGCCCACGTCCGCGGTGGTCAGGAAATGGGCCGCGCGTGGTACGACGCCGGCAAGCTGCTGGAGAAAAAGCACAGCTTCACCGACTTCATCGACGTCACCGACCACCTGGTGACGCAGGGCTACGCCGCGCGCGACCGCGTCGTCGCGCAGGGCGGCAGCGCAGGCGGCCTGCTGGTGACCGCGGTGGCGAACATGGCGCCGGGGAAGTACTGCGCGATTCTCGCCCAGGTGCCGTTCGTCGATGTGGTGACCACCATGCTCGATGCCAGCATCCCGCTGACCACCAACGAGTACGGCGAATGGGGCGACCCAAGGCAGAAGCAGTACTACGACTACATGCTGGGTTACTCGCCCTATGACAACCTGAAGGCGCAGGACTATCCGGCGCTGTTCGTCAGCACCGGCCTGTGGGATGCACAGGTGCCGTACTGGGAGCCGGTCAAGTATGTCGCCCGCCTGCGCGACCTGGAAACCTCGAAGTCGCCGGTGGTATTCCGCATCAACCTGGAGGCAGGCCACGGCGGCAAGTCCGGCCGCTTCCGCAAATACCGCGAGCAGGCCGAGATGTATTCGTTCATGCTCGACCAGTTGGGCATAGCCACCGGGCACTGACCGCCCCGCCTGGGCAAGGGGACGAGGCGGCCAGCGTTACGCAAACAACCCGGGCGGTGCGGGGCGTGCCGATCACCTGCACACTGCTGCGCTGATGTATGCGAATGGCGGCCCGTGCCGATCTCGAACCCCAACGCGCCAACCTCCACACGGTCCGGCCATGCTATCGCGAGCCTGCCGGCGGCACCGGGCTGGAAGCCGCTGGCGCCCTGCACGGGCGGTTGGTCGCCTTGCCGTGGCAGTGCCGCTACTTCGTGCTAGCGGCTTTTCCGCATCGGCGGACGCTTTCTCAAGGGTGTCAGGAGTAGGCGCGTGAACTCCAAAAAAAATGCCAGTCAGCGTCAACTGACTGGCATTGCGCCGGTGGCGGGGCTGTTGCCAGGCCGGGGCGACGGTGTGCCGCCCGGCCGTCGTGTCGCGCTTACAGCGCGCCGCCGCCGATCTTCCAGGTGATTTGCAGGTAGTAACTGCGGCCGAGGCTGTCGAACCATGAGGTGTCGTAGTACGGGTAGTTGCCCCAGGTCGCGTCTCGCGGCGGCATCTTGTCGAACAGATTGTTGACCGACAGCGATACGCGCAGGTGGTCGTTGATGTCGTAGCGTGCGCCACCGTTGAAGCGCCAGGTGGCTTGCGTCCAGTCGTCGTTGTCGTAGTTGGCGACCCGGCCCAGGTAGGTGCCGAACAGGCTGGCGCCCCAGGCGTTGCGTTCCCAGCTCATGCCCAGGTTGCCTTTGGTCCGCGGCAGGGTCTTGGAGCTGAAGCTGACATCCAGCATGTCCTCTTCCGGATCGCCCGGATATTGCTGGCGGGTGTGTTTGTGGGCCCAGTTGTAGGTGGCGTTGAAGCTGAAATCGCCGGCGCTGTCGGTGGGTACGCGGAAATTGGCAGCCACGTCGATGCCCGAGGTTTCCTCGTTGGCGATGTTGATCGGGGCGAAGTGCACGCTGGTGATGGTGCTAAACGGGTCATTGGGATCCGTCCGGATGACCCGCGACAGCGCATCCACGCAGGTCGGCGAATTGATGTCGACCGGCACGCCGTCGTTGGTGATGCCCAGCCGGCAGTTGGCCTCGTCGATGCGCAGGCGTTCACGGCTTTGCGCCTGCACCTGGTTGGAAATGCGGATGCTGTAGTAGTCCACCGCCAGATCGAAATTCGCGGACGGCGACCAGACGAAGCCCGCGGTGAACGACTTGCTGGTTTCCACGTCCAGCCTCTGGTTGCCGGCGTAGACGTCCATCGTGTTCGCGTCCCAGCTGCCGTCGTTGTAGCAGTCGCCATCGCTCATGTCCGGCGCGTCGGTGCGGCAGTTGTAGTAGTCGGTGGAAAGCGTGCGGTAGTAATCCGCGCCGGCGAACAGGTAGTGCATGTCCGGTGCGCGGAAACCGGTGCCGTAGGAGCCGCGCACCAGCAGCGTGTCGATCGGGCGCCATTCCAGGCCAACGCTGTAGGTGAACTTGCCCGGGTTGCTGTTGCCGTAGCTGTAGCGGTCGTAGCGTCCGGCCAGGCTGGCCTGCAACGTGGACAGCAATGGCATGCGCAACTCGCCCGCCGCGCTCCAGCGGTCGCGGCTGCCGCCACCATCGCCAAAGCGCGGGCCGTAGTAGGCGTCGTCGGTCAGGGCCAGGGGATCGGGGTTGAGCTGATAGGACTGGCGGCCGTACTCGAGCGCGCCGGCAAAACCGACATCGCCTGCCGGCATCGAGAACAGGGACGGCGTATTGGCGGTGAAGCTGAGGTTGTCGTTCTTGGCCTCCGGATGCCAGACCGACATCACCCCGAAGCTGGCGAATTCGGCCGGGGTGAGCGGGGTGAACAGGCGCGTCGGGTCGGGGTTGAAGATCGCATAGCCATCGGCATCGTAGCCCAGCTGTTCGCCCAGGAAGAACCGGTTGGCGACATCGGCCTTGATCCGGGGTACGTCGACATCGGCCTTGTATTCGGAATGGTTGTAAGCCCCTTCCCAGTTCCAGTTCTGGCCGAACGTGCCGTTGAAGCCGGTGGTCAGCGCCAGGGTTTTCTGCACGGTGGTATTCATGCGGTTTTCCAGCCCGCCGACCTCTTCGGGCGAGAATTGCCGCGACCAGATCTCGTAACGGCCGGTGCCGGCGTTGTAGAACATCTTGCTGTTGTTGTCCGTGGAGCGCGGATCGTGGAATTCCCAGGCCATATGGTCGCTGGTCACGTCGTTGCCGTTGGTGCCGGTCAGCAATTTGACCGTCTGGCGTCCCAGTTGCAGATCCGCAAACCAGGACAAAGATTCAGAGAAGCGGTATTCGAACGAGCCGTACAGGTTGGCACCTTTGCGTTCGTTCTCGATCGTGCGATAGGCGATGGCACGCTCGCTGCCGCAGTAGGGTTCGCCGTAACGGTCTTCCGCAAGCACCGTGGTGCCCTCGTTCAAACCGGCCAGGGCCGCGCAGCCGTCGGCCGGGGCGATGTTGACGTCGTTGTCCCAGTCGTAGAGCTGCGCGATCATGCGTGGCAGCCGTCGGCGTTCGATCGGCGCGTCCAGGGTCGAGTCCTGCACGTCGCGATCGGTGCCCCATAGCGGGCGCTTGTTCAGCAGTTCCAGACCGACGATGCCGCTGAAGTTGTTGCGTTCGAAACCGGTGGTCAGTGACAGGCGGTGGGATTCGCCGCCGCCGCGCTCGGTATCGCCGTAGCGATAGTCGATGGTGGTGCCGTCGGTGGATTTCTTCAGGATGAAGTTGATCACGCCAGCCATGGCGTCCGATCCGTACACGGCGGAGGCGCTGCCGGTCAGCACTTCGACCCGATCGATCATGCCCAGCGGGATGTTGCCGATGTCGGTGAAATTGCTGCGGCTTTCCAGCGGCAGCGGAAAGTCGGCAATGCGGCGGCCGTTGATGAGCACCAGGGTGTGGTTGGGGCCCAAGCCGCGCAGGTCGACGGCTTGCGAGCCGGGCGTGGATTGCGCGTTGGTGGTGTTTTGCTGGCCGAACACACTGCCGCTGTTCTGGCTCAGCGAGCGCAGCAGGTCCGGGACCGAGGTCAGGCCAGCGGACTGGATTTGCTCGGCGGTGATCTGGGTGATTGGTGCCGGGCCCTCAAGCTGCGCGCGCGGGATGCGCGAACCGGTGACCTGCACGTTCTCGAGTTGGGTGACGGGCTCCTCGGCGGCCTCAGCGGACTGGCCGGTGGGAGCCGGAGTAGGGCGGGCGGCGGGCGCCGGGCGCGGCGGGGCATCCTGGCGCACGATCACCACCGCGCCGGAGGCGGCGTCGCGGCGGGCGACATGGCCGCTGCCGCTGAGCACGCGGTCAAGCGCCTGATCGGCCGGGAGATTGCCCTGCACGCCCTGGGTGCGCAGGCCCTTGAGCTGGTCGGCGCGGTACACGAACTGGGTGCCGGACTGGCGGGCCAGCGTATCCAGCGCCGCCACCAGATCCCCGGCGGGGACGTTGACCTGCGCCGGTTTGGAATTCTGCGCCTGCGCACTCAGTGCGGCTGAACAGGCCAGGCTCAACAACAGGACACGCAACGACGACCGCATTGGATGGCTCTCCCCATGGGCGCACGGGAAGGCGCCCTTGGCTATCAGGACGAACGAGCCGGGGAAATCCCCCGCCCCTCCGGACGGTCAGAGGCTGTGCAGGACGATGCGGTCGGCACCGGCTTCGGCGCGGACCGGGAAGCCCTGCTCCAGCAGCCGCACGAACGCGTCCACGTTCGACCAGCGGAAGTTGCCGCCGACCCGCAGCGCGCCCACGGCGGCATCGCCCATGACAATCTTGCGGGCGTTGTAGCGGTTGAACTCGGACGCGGCCTCGGCCAGCGAGGTATCGCGGAAAGTCACGAAGCCGCTGCGCCAGTCGACGAAGCGTTCGGCGTCGGCGACCGAGCCGGTGCGCACCACCACGCCGTTGCGGCTGGCGATGGCCAGGCTGCCGGCCGGCAACAGGGTGGTCGGCTGCAGGTGGCCATCGGCATCGGGCGAGGCTTCCAGCCGCACCGTGCCCTCGGTGACCACCACCCTCAGGTCGGGACCGTCGCGGCGCACCGCGAAGCGCGTGCCCACCGCCACCACTTGGCGCGGTCCGGCACTGACCACGAACGGCCGGTGCGGATCCTTGGCGGCCTCGAAAAACGCCTCGCCGCGCTGCAGATCGATGTGCCGCTCGCGCCGCGACAGGCTGACCGCGATGCGGCTGTCGCTGCTGAGCGTGGCGCCGGAGCCGTCGCTCAGCGGTACCCGGTTCAGGTCGCCCAGCGCGGTCGCGTAGGAGGCCTGCTCGATGACTCCGTAGAAATAGTGGTGAGCGCCCAGTCCCGTGCCAGCCAGCACCAGCACGCCGGCGAAGGTGGCGGCCAGCAGGCGTGGCCAGCTCGCCGCACGTTCCTGCCTGCGCGGTGCGAACACCAGCCGGGCGAGATCCGGCGGTCCGCCCGCCGAAGACGGTGCCGACGCCAGCGACGTACGTGCGGGGGCAGGGCGATCCAGCGGCGAAGCACCCCATTGTCCACGCGGCGGCGCGGCGCCCGGTGCCTGTCCGGCACCCAGCGCGGCCAGCCGGCCGCTTTCGTTCCAGGCCGATTCCAGGCGCAGGAACGCGACCCGGTGCGCGGTGGATTCGGCCAGCCACGCGTCCAGCCCGGCCTGCTCGGTCCCGGCCCACCCGTCGCTTTCGCGTCGCGCGAGCCAGGCCGCCGCGGCCTGTTCAATCTGTCTGCTGCTGGCCATGTCCCGGTTCCCTTCCTGCGTCCTGCAAGGCCTGCCGCGCGCGGGCGCGCGTTCCGCCACCGCCGTAGAAATGTTCGGCGATCAGGCGGATTCCCTTGGCGACATGCTTTTCCACGGTCTTCTCGCTGATGCCCAGCCGCGAGGCCACTTCCTTCTGTGGCAATTCCTCGACCCGGCGCAGCCAGATGACCTCCCGGCACCGGTCCGGCAGGCGGTCGAAGGCGTCGGCCAGGCGCTTGAGCACCTGCCGGCCGCCGCACCACCGTTCGGGCGATACCTCGTCTATCAAGACGTTTATCGACTCGAAATCACCCACTGTCTCGATCGAAACCACCCGGCTGCGGCGCAGCCGGTCGGTCATCAGGTGGCGCGCGGTGGCGAACAGGAACGACTTGGGCGCGGTCGGCACCGCCTTGCCGGCGGCTTCGTAGACCCGCACGTACACTTCCTGGCGCAGGTCGTGGATCTCCTCCCGATGCGGCCAGCAGCGGCGCAGGAAATGCACCAGCGCCTCCTCGTGGACGAGGATTTCGCGGGCGAACCAGGCGTCGGTGGATTCGGTCATGCCACGACATTACCCCAAACCGCGCGGGCCAACGACGGCCATCGATGCTGCACAGCAGCGACGGACGGGGGAGGGGAAGCGCGCATCCGTTCGTCTTCAATGCAGGTGCCCCCTGGAGTCCCGTGATGCCGTCAACGTCGTCCCGCCGCCTGTTCCTGCAACGCTGCGCGCTGCTGATCCTGACGTTGGCCGCCGCCGTCGGTACGGTCGCCGCGGCTGATGCGCCGGCCACGGACGCGTCGCGCCGCGACGGCTACCGCTACTTCGAAATCGGCGACCTGAAGGCCCCCCGGCCCGGCGCGACCGAAGCCGGGCTGATGCTGGTCGGTGGCGGCGACTGGCCGTACGACGCCTTCCGCTGGATGATCGAAAAGGCCGGCCATGGCCGCATCGTGATCCTGCGCGCTTCCGGCACCGTCGAGGCGCAGGACGAATTCTTCAAGGACATCGGCGGCATCACCGCCGCGCAGACGCTGGTGTTCGACGACCGCCGCGCCGCCAGCGATCCGGAAGTCCTGCGCATCGTGCGCGAGGCCGACGGCATCTTCCTGGCCGGCGGCGACCAATCCAACTACGTGCGCTTCTGGAAGGGCACGCCACTGAACGAGGCGCTGGACGCGCACGTACGCGCCGGCAAACCGATCGGCGGCACCAGCGCCGGCCTGGCGATCCTGGGCGCGTTCGCCTACGGCGCGATGGACGGCGGCAGCATCGTCTCGCCGACCGCGATGACCAATCCTGCGGGATCGGAAGTCACTCTGGTGGATGATTTCCTGCACATGCCCTATCTGCAGAACGTGATCACCGACAGCCACTTCGGCGAGCGGGATCGGCTGGGCCGCCTGATCGCCTTCGTCGCCCGGCTGTCGGCCGAACAGAAGCGCACGGATCTGGCCGGCATCGGCATCGACGAATACACGGCGCTGTGCATCGACGCCAACGGCGTCGCCCGCGTCCACAGCGGCGACGGCGGCCATGTCTGGCTGGTGCGCCCACAGCGCCAGGCCGACGTGTTCGCCGCCGGCAAGCCGCTGACCTTCCGCGGCGTGCCGGTCATCGGCCTGGATACCGGCAGCACGCTGCGGCTTCTCGACTTCAGCGTCGAGCATCCGGCGTTCGAACGCCGGATCGATGTGGTGAACGGCGTCCTGGGCGACGCCGCACGCACCGCCTCGCTAGAATCCCCCTGAACCTCTGCCCTTCCGGAATGACTGCCATGACGAACCTGTTGCGTGCGTGCTGCCTTGCGTTGTTGGGAATGGCGGGCACCGCCTTCGCCGCGGATGCTGATCGGCCGGTGCTGGTCATCCACGGCGGCGCGGGCGTGGAGCGTGGCGATCTCGCCCCCGAGGAAATCGCCGCCGCGCGCAAATCGATGGAAGAGGCGCTGCGCGCCGGCCATGCCCAGCTCGCCGCCGGCAAGCCGGCGCTGGACGCGGTGGCCGCCGCGATCACGGTGATGGAGGACGCGCCGAGCTTCAATGCCGGACGCGGCGCGGTGTTCACCCACGACGGCAAGAACGAACTGGACGCCTCGATCATGGACGGCGCCAGCGGCAAGGCCGGCGCGGTGGCCGGCGTGCACCGGGTCAAGAATCCGATCCAGCTGGCGCGGCTGGTGATGGACAAGTCCAAGCACGTGATGATGGTCGGCGACGGCGCCGAAGCCTTCGCCACCGAGCAGGGCGTGACCCTGGTGGATCCGTCCTACTTCCGCACCGAGAAGCGCTGGCAGCAGCTGCAGAAGGCGCTGAAGGAAGAAGCCTCCGGGCAGGCGCATGCGGATCTGGAAACCGCCAAGCATTTCGGCACCGTGGGCGCGCTGGCGCTGGACGCGCAGGGTCATCTGGCGGCCGGCACCTCCACCGGCGGCATGACCAACAAGCGCTACGGCCGGGTCGGCGACTCGCCGATCATCGGCGCCGGCACCTACGCCGACGCGCGCTGCGCGGTATCGGGCACGGGCTGGGGCGAGTACTACATCCGCGCGGTCGCCGCGCACGACATCTGCGCGCGCGTGCGCTACGGCGGGCAGGACATCGCCAGCGCCGCCAAGGCGGTGATCAACGACGAGATTCCCAAGGCCGGCGGCGACGGCGGCGCGATCGCACTGGCCGCCGACGGCAGCATCGCCTTTCCGTTCAACACCGAGGGCATGTACCGCGGCTGGATCGGCGCCGACGGCGTGCCGCATGTGGCCATCTTCGCCGACGACCCGCTGCCGATGCCTAAGCGGTAAGCCCGCCGAAGTCCCGAACCTGCGGCGAACCTGTGGGAGCGACGTGAGTCGCGAATCGATCCGTGAGCATGACGCGAAAAGCTCGCGACTCACGTCGCTCCCACAGGGAGAGGTTCCCACAGGGGCAGTCTTGCCGAAGAGCGGACACTTGTAGGAGCGACGTAAGTCGCGACCGTATCCCTTGAACATCCGGGTCGCGACTTACGTCGCTCCTACAGGCGCAGGGATGAATCAGCCCTGTGACCATACCGCCAGTTCGTAGCCGTCGCGATCCAGGAAGTGGAAGCGGCGGCCGCCCGGGAACGCGAAGATGGGCTGGCTGATGCGTCCGCCGGCCGACTCGACCGCGGTCTGGCTGGCTTCCAGATCATCCGACTGGATCACGATCAGCGCACCGCCCGGGCGCGGCTCGCCATGCGTGAAGCCACCGGTCAGCCGGCCATCGCGGAATTCGCAGTAGTCCGGGCCGTAGTCCTGGAAGGTCCAGCCGAACGCCTTGCCATAGAACGCCTTGGCAGTGGCGATCGAAGCAACGTTGAACTCGACGTAGTCGATGCGATGGTGGTGGGATTCGCTCATGGCGCGGCTCGTGCGGAGGGCGGGCACGCAGTATCGCGCGGTGGCCGGACGGCGTCTTGGAAAAAACGGCCAGCTCAGCGGTGTCGCTGCGCCAGCAGGCCGGTCGGCGTCAGCCCGGTGAGCAGGCGGGTGTCGCGGACCAGGTGCGAGGCGTCGCCGTAACCGGCCTCCAGCGCGCGCCGCAGCAACGGCAGATCCGCCGGCGCACGCAGGAAGCGTTGCAGGCGCAGGATCCGCGCCAGCGTCTTGGGTCCATAGCCGAAGGCATCGTGGCAGCGCCGTCGCAGGCTGCGTTCGCTGATGTCGAATTCGCGTGCGAGCCGGGCCGACGGCGTGGCCTCGGGATGATCGAGGCGTGCGAACAGGGTGCGCATGGCGGGATCCGGAACTGGCGGTCCCTGGCGGGCGACGGCCTGCTGCAGTGATCGCAGGCGCTCGGCCGGATCGACCGCATCCAGGACCAGCGCATGGGTCAGATGGCGTGCACGTCGTCCCCAGAGATCGCGCAGCGCCACCCGCTGGCCGGCAATCACGTGCAACGGCACGCCTAGAAATGCCTGCGCGGCGCCCGGCGCGAACCGGACCGCGGCAAGCAGCGCCCCAGGCGCGATGGACGCCGGCTGCGCGACCGGATCCGGTCCGGCCACGAACACCTCATCGCCCGCCCAGATCAGATCGACGCAGCCATCGGGGATGACCAGCACTTCCGCTGCCGGCCGCGACGATGCCTGGTAGGTCCACGCGCAGGCCAGCCCCACGCGCAGCGGCGCGGCCGGCGTGACCTCGCGGTAGGCGGGAAGAGGAACGGCGGAGGCAGCGTCGCGTGGCATGGTAGGGCGCCAGCTTACGCGCTCCGGCGTTCAGCGCTCGGAATGCCCGCTGTCGTCGTAGTCGCGGCGGGTGAACAGATCCGGATGGATCAGTTCGATGAAGGCACGCGCTTGCGGCGACAGGAACTTGCCCTTGCGCACGATCACGCCGTAGCTGCGCGAAGGAAACCAGTCGCTGAGCGAACGCGTTGCCAATCTGCCGCGATCGGCGTCGGTCAGGCAGATCGAACTGACGATCGACACGCCCATGCCCATCGCCACGTATTGCTTGATCACTTCCCAGCCGCCGACTTCCAGCGCCACCGTATAGGGCACGCGGTGCTGCTGGAACACCAGGTCCACCAGCCGGTAGGTAATCTGGCGCTTGGGCGGAAGGATCAGTCCGTAGGGCGAAATGTCGGCGAGTTCGAGCCGCGGCTTGTTCGCCAGCGGATGATCCGGCGGAGTGATCAGCAGTGGTTCGAACCGGTAGATCGGTGCGTAGCTGAGGTCGGCGGGCACATCCATCATCGAGCCGACCGCCAGATCCACCGCGTCGGAGCGCAGCAGATCGGTGCCGTCGGCGGTGATCGCGTTGTGCAGGGTCAGGCGTACGTCCGGGTGCTGCTGGCGGAACAGTTCGACGATGCGCGGCAGCAGGTACAGGATGGTGGAGCTGTTGGCGGCGATGTTCAGTTCGCCGGCGTCCAGCCCGGCGACCTTGTCGTGGAAGGTCGCCTCCAGACCGTCGATGCCCTCGACCAGCGGCTGGGCCAGCTCGTACAGCAGTTGTCCCTCCCGGCTGGGGCTCAGGCGCCGGCCGCTGCGCTCGAACAGCACCACCCCCAGGTCTCGCTCCAGCGCCTGCAATTGCAGGGTGATGGCCGGCTGGCTGACGAACAGCGCCTCGGCCGCCCGCGATACCGAGCCCAGCCGGACGGTCTGACAGAACGCCCGCAGGGGCTTCAGCCGGTCCGACTTGTAGGCAAATCGCAGCGTGGGCGGGCGTTTTTCAGGCATTTTGGCTGAAATATAAGTTCAGCTTATTAAGTGCATTGACAAAACTGTTTTGTCAAATAGTTTGCTGCGGCGCACGGTGGACCTCCAAGCAGCAGGAGTCCTGAAATGTCCGCCGCCGTTGCCCTGAGCCAATCCGAACCCGCGTCCCGCCCCACGCCCGGCATCAGCCTGACCGTCCGCCACCACGAGCAGGCCGCGCTGTTGCCGCCCGCCGCCCTGGCGCTGCTCGTCTCGCTGCACCGTGCGATCGAACCCGGCCGGCAAGCCCGGCTGGCGGCGCGCCGCGAGCGGCAGGCGTTCTTTGATGCCGGCGGCCTGCCGGACTTCCGCGACGACACCCGCGCCATCCGCGAGGGCGACTGGCGGGTCGCGCCGCCGCCGGCGGCGCTGCTGGATCGCCGGGTCGAGATCACCGGGCCGGTGGATCCCAAGATGGTGATCAACGCGCTGAACTCCGGCGCGAAGGTCTACATGGCCGACTTCGAGGATTCGACGGCGCCGACCTGGCATAACCTGCTCACCGGCCAGAAGGCGCTGATCGGCGCTGTGCGCGGCGACCTGACCCACACCGCATCCAACGGCAAGCAGTATGCGCTGAAGCCGTTCGATGAGCAGGCCGTCCTGCTGGTGCGCCCGCGTGGCTGGCACCTGGACGAGAAGCACGTGCAGATCGACGGCCAGCCGATCGCCGGCGGCCTGTTCGATCTGGCCGTGTATGCCTTCCACAACGCGCGCGCGCTGGCGGCCGCCGGCCGCGGCCCGTACTTCTACCTGCCCAAGCTGCAGAGCATGGAGGAAGCCGCGCTGTGGGAGACCGCGCTGTCGCACATCGAGGCCGCGCTGGGCCTGCCGCAGGGCCAGATGAAGGTCACCGTGCTGATCGAGACGCTGCCGGCGGTGTTCGAGATGCACGAGATCCTGCACGCGCTGCGCGACCGCATCGTCGGCCTGAACTGTGGCCGCTGGGACTACATCTTTTCCTACATCAAGACCTTCCGCCGCCACCGTGATCGGGTCCTGCCCGAGCGCGGCCAGGTAACCATGACCCAGCCGTTCCTGAAGGCCTACTCGGAACTGCTGATCCAGACCTGCCACCGCCGTGGCGCACACGCGATGGGCGGCATGGCCGCGCAGATTCCGATCGGCAACGACGAGGCGGCCAACGAACAGGCGCTGGCGCGGGTGCGCGCGGACAAGCTGCGCGAGGTCACCGCCGGCCACGACGGTACCTGGGTGGCGCATCCGGCGCTGATCCCGATCGCGCGCGCCATCTTCGACGAGCACATGCCCACGCCGAACCAGCACGGCGTGCTGCGCGAGGACGTGCGGGTGACCCGCGACGAACTGATCCGCCCCAGCACCGGCACCATCACCCGCGCCGGTTTCGAGGGCAACGTCGAGGTCTGCGTGCGCTACCTGGCTGCCTGGCTGGACGGCAACGGCTGCGTGCCGATCCATTGGCTGATGGAAGACGCCGCGACCGCCGAGATCGCGCGCACCCAGATCTGGCAGTGGCTGCACACGCCCGGCCTGCACCTGGCCGACGGTACCGCGATCGATTTCGCCCTGCTCGACGCCACCCTGCGCAACCTGCCGGCCCGGTTGGGTGATCGCGCGGCGCTGCCCGGCGGCGACAAGGTCGACGAGGCCATCGGCCTGCTCGACGCATTGAGCCGCAGTGAAGACCTGGCCGAATTCCTGACCCTGCCCGCCTACACCCGCATCGACTGAACACCCCCATTCCGGAGAACACCCATGAACAAGCTGCCCACCGCCCAGGACATCCAGAAGGACTGGGACACCAATCCGCGCTGGCAAGGCATCACCCGCAACTACAGCGCCGAGGACGTCGTGCGCCTGCGCGGCACCGTCCCGGTCGAGCATTCGATCGCGAAGATCGGCGCCGAGAAGCTGTGGAACTACCTGCAGACCGAGGACTTCATCAACGCGCTGGGCGCGCTGACCGGCAACCAGGCGATGCAGCAGGTCAAGGCCGGCCTGAAGGCGATCTACCTGTCCGGCTGGCAGGTCGCGGCCGACGCCAACCTGGCCGGCCAGATGTATCCGGACCAGTCGCTGTATCCGGCTGACTCGGTACCGGCAGTGGTCAAGCGCATCAACAACACCCTGCTGCGCGCGGATCAGCTGCATCACGCCGAGGGTGACGACAGCACCGACTTCCTGCAACCGATCGTCGCCGACGCGGAAGCCGGCTTCGGCGGCGTGCTGAACGCGTTCGAGTTGATGAAGGCGATGATCGAGGCGGGCGCGGCCGGCGTGCACTTCGAGGATCAGCTGGCCAGCGTCAAGAAGTGCGGCCACATGGGCGGCAAGGTGCTGGTGCCGACCCGCGAGGCGGTGGAGAAATTGAACGCCGCGCGCCTGGCCGCCGACGTGATGGGCGTGCCGACCCTGCTGGTCGCGCGCACCGACGCCGAGGCCGCCGACCTGCTGACCAGCGACATCGACGCCAACGACCAGCCGTTCACCACCGGCGAGCGCACCGTCGAGGGCTTCTTCAAGACCCGCAACGGCCTGGATCAGGCGATCAGCCGCGGCCTGGCGTACGCGCCCTACGCGGATCTGGTGTGGTGCGAGACCGGCAAGCCGGATCTGGAGTTCGCGCGCAGGTTCGCCGAGGCGATCCACGCGAAGTTCCCCGGCAAGCTGCTGGCCTACAACTGCTCGCCCTCGTTCAACTGGAAGAAGAACCTGGACGACGCCACCATCGCGAAGTTCCAGAAGGAAATCGCCAGCTACGGCTACAAGTTCCAGTTCATCACCCTGGCCGGTTTCCACAGCCTGAACTACTCGATGTTCAACCTGGCCCACGGTTATGCCCGCCGCCAGATGAGCGCCTTCGTGGAACTGCAGGAAGCCGAGTTCGCCGCCGCCGACAAGGGCTTCACCGCGGTCAAGCACCAGCGCGAAGTCGGCACCGGCTACTTCGACGCGGTCACCCAGGCCATCCAGCAGGGCCAGTCCTCGACCACCGCGCTGAAGGGCTCGACCGAGGAGGAGCAGTTCGCGGAGAAGGCGGCCTGACCAACGCTCGCAAATGAAAAAAGCCGGGTCCGAATGGACCCGGCTTTTCTGTTTCCGCCATCGGGAAATGCGGCCAGGTTCCGGCCATATCCCGTGCGAATGCTTACTTCTTCACCGCCTGCTGATGCGACTTCAACGCATCGGTCAGACCCGGCACGCCGTCGGCGCCGGCGGGCACGCTGATGCTGGAGCCGGTGAAATCCTGGCCGATGGGTTCGGCGCGTCCGCCCAGGCACTGGGCCAGGAAGCCTTCGGTCACCGCGTTGAACGCCTTGCTGTTCTCGGGGCGATGGAAGCCGTGGCCTTCGTCCGGGAACAGCACGTAGGTGACCGGGATCTTCTTGGCCTGCATCGCCTTGACGATCTGGTCGCTCTCGGCCTGCTTCACCCGCGGGTCATTGGCGCCCTGGCCGATCAGCAGCGGCTTCTTGATCTGATCGGCACGGGTCAGCGGCGAGCGCTCGGTCAGCCACTTGCGGCCTTCCTCGGTGCGCGGGTCGCCCATGCGCTTGGCGAGCTGCTCGAAGAAGCTGGCCCAGTACGGCGGCACCGTGCTCAGCAGGGTGTTGAGGTTGGACGGGCCAACGATGTCGACGCCGCAGGCGAACGTGTCCGGGGTGAAGGTCAGGCCGGCCAGGGTGGCGTAGCCACCGTAGCTGCCGCCCATGATCGCGACCTTGTCGTTGGTGGTCACGCCCTGTTTGACCGCCCATTGCACGGCGTCGATCAAATCGTCATGCATCTTGGCGGCCCACTCGCCGTTGCCGGCATTGGTGAAGGCCTTGCCGAAGCCGGTGGAGCCGCGGAAGTTCACCGACAGCACGGCATAGCCGCGATTGGCCAGCCACTGGTGGTAGCCGGTGTAGCCGTAGCTGTCGCGCGCCCACGGGCCGCCATGCACCAGTAGCACCATCGGCACCGCCGCATCGGCCTTGCCGTCGTGGTTGGCATCGGCGCCGCGCGGCAGGGTCAGGTAGCTGACCAGCGTCTTGCCGTCACGGGACTGGATCTCCTGCGGCCATTGGGCCACCAGCGGCTTGCCTTCGAGCTTGGGCCGTACCGAGAACAGCTTGGTCAGCTTGCCGGCATCGCGGTCGTAGCGGTAATAGACCGCCGGGGTTTCGGGCGCGGAGTAGGCGACGATCCAGGTCTTGTCGTCGTGGGTGCGCGCGGCGACGCCGGCATCGCCGGGACCGATGCCGCGCAGGCGCTCCAGATCCTTGGCGATGGACGGATCCACCACCTTCCATTCCTCGCGCAGATAGTCCGAGGCGACCGCCTGCACCTGTCCGGTGACCGGATGGCTCAGCGAGTCGCCGACATCCGCGCGCGCGTCCTCGAACACCAGTTCGCGCTTGCCGCTGGCCACGTCGATGGCATACAGCGCGGCGGTGTTGCGGTTGCGCGAATCGGTGAAGTACAGGGTCTTGCCGTCGCTGGTCAGGCCGCCCGGGCCGGTGGTCAGCGAATCCTCGAACGGCACGTCGTCGAACTTGCTCCAACCGCCCTTGCCATCGGCGGCGAGCACGTCCTGGCCGCCGTCGGGCCGCGCGCGGGTGGCGAAGCGCGGGGTGTAGTCGGCATCGGCGATGTAACCGGCGATCTGGGCGTCGTTCTTCTGCACCAGTTCGCGTTTGCCGCTGGCCAGGTCGACCTTGTACAGGTCGTGCCATTGCGGGTCGCGGTCATTCATGCCGACCAGGATCGTGTCCGGGTGGCGGTCGCTGACACCCGCGACCTGTGCGCGGGTCTTCGGAAACGGCGACAGATCCCTGGACTCGCCGGACTTCAGATCCACCGCGTACAGGTGGAAGTCCTCGTCGCCGCCGGTGTCGCGCAGATAGAGCAGGGTATCGGTCCGGTAGGACCAGAAATACTGGCGGATGCCGCGCGCCTTGTCGGACGTCACCGCCCGGGCCTGCGACGGATTGTCCGCTGGTGCCACCCACACGTTGGCCACGCCATCGACCGGCGCCACCCAGCTCAGGTAGCGGCCATCCGGGCTGATCTGCACATTGCTGCGCTCGGGATTGCCGAACAGGATTTCGCGCGGGATGAGTTCGACCTCGGACGATGCGGCGGCGGCCTGTTGCGCGAAGGCAAGCGGGCTGACGAGTGCGGCGGACAGTGCCGACGCGATCAGGGTGGTGCGGAGCATGGCGTTCCTCCTGGATGAGCCGTGTGGTGGCGGGCGCGGCGTTGCCGCGAAGCCGCAGTAGACCACACGCCCCCGCGCCGTGGCGGAGTGTCTAAAGTCCGGGGGCCGGTTGGGTGCTTCCGCGAAAGGGAGGCTGGCGCCTCAGGGCAGCGGGCCGATCTCGGTGACCCTGGCCGAGGCCACGCGGGCGGGTTCGGCGATGACATCGATGGCGACGATACGGCCGTCGCGCACGGCCATCCGGAGCAGGGCGCGCGGTACGCCGTCCGGCGCCCAGATGGCGGCGGGTATGCCATCGACCAGCGCGGTCTGTCCGGCCTGGGCGCGGCCGAGGAAGGCATGGGCCACGGCGTCGACGCCACGCCGTTCCCGCGCCAGCACCGGTGCGCCGTCGCCCTGGCTGGCGCGGCTGCCCTCGACGGCGGCGACGTCGGCGCGCAGCACCACGTCCGGCGCCAGCAGCGACAGCAGGCCCTGGAGATTGCCGGTGCGCGAGGCGAGCAGGAAGGCATCGACCACCTGGCGGGCACGCTCGCGATCGGCCAGCGCGTCGGCCCCGGCACCCTGGACCCGCCGCCGCGCACGGCTGGCCAGCTGCCGGGTGGCTTCCAGGCTGCGATCCAGCATGCGGGCGATTTCCTCGTACGGCACCGCGAACATGTCGTGCAGCACGAACGCCACGCGCTCGGCCGGGGCCAGCGTATCCAGCACGATCAGCATGGCCGGGCCGATCGAATCGGCCAGCAGCGCCTCGTGTTCCGGACCGGCACTGGCATCGGCGGCGGGCAGCGCCGCGTCCGGTACCGTGTCCATTGATTCCTCGCTGCGCACCTTGCGCGCGCGCAGCAGATCCAGCGCGAGCCGGGTCACCACCGTGGTCAGCCAGCCGGCGAGGTTGCCGACCTCGGTCGCGTCGGCACGATTCAGGCGCAGCCACGCCTCCTGCACCACGTCCTCGGCTTCGGCATGCGAGCCCAGCATGCGGAACGCCACGGCCTCGAGCCGGGTGCGGTTGGACTGGAACTGTTCGGCCAGTCGATGCAAATCTGTCATGGAGAAAAGATCCTGGGGAAACCCGATTGACGCGCCAGCGGGCCGGGACGTGACGCAACTTCCGGAAAAAGAGAAATGATCCGCGATGGCGGAGACGTGTCCGTCACGATGGCCGATGCCGGGGCGTCATGGGAATGACCACCAACCAAAGGAAGTTCCCATGCAAGCCCGTATGCCCAACCCCGCCGTCATCCACCACGATGCCATGAAGGCGCTGCTCGCGCTGCACCAGTCCACGCAAGGCAAGGGCATCTCCGATGCCCTGCTGCACCTCATCGACCTGCGGGTCAGCCAGATCAATGGCTGCAGTTTCTGCGTGGACATGCATGCCCGCGAATGCCGGCAGGCCGGTGAAACCGACGAGCGGCTGTTCGCTGTCGCGGTCTGGCGCGAAGCGCCATGGTTCACCGAGGCCGAACGCGCCGCGCTGGAACTGGCCGAAGCGGTGACCCGCATCGCCGACCGCGGTGATGCCGTCAGCGACGAGGTCTGGTCCCGCGCCCGGGCCCACTACGACGAAGCCGCATTGGCCTCGCTGCTGATCGCCATCGCCAACATCAATGTCTGGAACCGCCTGAATGTCGCCACGCGCCAGCCGGCCGGGCAGCGGGTGAGTTGATCCACGATTCGCCGAATCACGGGCCGTTCCGCGCAAGGCCGATCCTGTGCGGTGATGCGGAAGCGATGGCGTACGTCGGGATGTTCCAGGAGAGTTGACCCTCAACGCCGGTCGAAGCCGCCCGGCGAAGCGGCGGATACGGTATGCGCGCCGCGAACCACGAGATAGCCTCGCGTGGTCGTGGCCTTCTTGTTCAACGGCGCGCGCATCGCCGTCCAGACCTTGTCCAGATCCGCCCAGACCGGTGGATACCGGTGGGCGGCGACGTCCAGGATGAGCAGGCGATCACTGGGCGCGTGATAGGCGGCCACCGGCGAGATGTGGCCCATGCGGACCTGGCCCAGATCCGCGCGTTGATAGTTCACCAGCAGGTAATCGCCTTCGCGGCCGAGATTCTCGCGTGCCCGTTGCCGGAACGAGGCCGGATCCGTCGCCGAAGCGAACACCACGTCCACCTGCGCGCCATGCGCGCGCAACAGGCCGGCCAGTCCGTTCAAAGACATGCCGCTGAAACTCGTTTTCAGTGGGCCCGACCCGGCGTGGGGGAGCGCGAACACCGCGCGCGGATCCCGGGGCGCGTCGGCGATGCCGGCTGCGTTAAGCACGGTGATGGCGCTGGCCACGCCGCAGTACGCCTTGCGCGTCTGCGCGACGAAACTCCCGGTCAGTTCGTCATAGTCGGCGCGGTCGCTTTCGGCCAGCAAGCGCCGGCCCAGCGGCGAGTCGAGCGGAATCAGATCAGCCGGCAGTGCCAGCATCCGCGGTACCGGCGCGCGCAGGTATTCGTTCCAGGCCGCGCCCACACCCCCGGTCACCGCGATCAGGACGACCGCAACCCCTCCGAACAGCACCGCCCGCTTCATGGCGACCTCGGCTATGGCGAAAGCGCGCCGCCGCCGCTATACGGCGGGCGGCACGATGACTAGAGCGCGGGTCGGATGAAATGCCGGTGAAACAGGAGTGCGTCGCCGCTACGGTCCGCCCCGGTCGATCCGCCGGTATCCCAATGCCTCGGTCAAATGGGATCTGTCGATGCGGTCGGCACCGGCCAGATCCGCGATGGTCCGCGCTACCCGCAGTATCCGTTGCATGGATCGGGCGGAGAGTCGGAGCCGGTCGATGGCGTGTTCCAGCAACGCCTGATCGGCGTCGTCGAGCCGGCATAGCGTCAGGGTTTCCGCCTGGCCCAGTTGCGCATTGAGCCGTCCGGCGCGCGCCATTTGGACCGCGCGCGCCTGTTCGACCCGCGCCCGCACCTGCGCGCTGGTCTCGCCCGGTGGCGCATCCGGACGCAATTCCCTCGGCGGCAGGCGCGGCACCTCCACATGCAGGTCGATGCGGTCGAGCAACGGGCCGGAAATGCGGCCGCGATAGCGCTGCACGACATCGCTGGAGCAGCGGCAACGCCCGCTACTGTCGCCGGCCCAGCCGCACGGACAGGGATTCATCGCCGCGACCAACTGGAAGCGCGCCGGAAATTCGGCGCTGCGCGCCGCGCGCGAGATGGACACCGTGCCCGACTCCAGCGGTTCGCGCAGGACTTCCAGCGCGCGCCGATCCCACTCGGGCAATTCGTCGAGGAACAGCACGCCGTTGTGGGCCAGCGAGATCTCGCCCGGACGCGGTTCGGTGCCGCCTCCCACCAGTGCCACCGCGCTGGCGGTGTGGTGCGGACTGCGGAACGGCCGCTGCCGCCAGCGCGCCGGATCCAGTCCACGCCCGCTGATCGATGCGATGGCGGCCGTTTCCAGCGCCTCGGCCTCGCTGGCTTCCGGCAACAGTCCGGGCAGCCGCGACGCCAGCAGGGTCTTGCCGCAACCGGGCGAGCCGACCAGCAGCAGATGATGATTGCCGGCGGCCGCCACCTCCAGGGCGCGGCGTGCCTGCACCTGCCCGCGCACATCGCCGAGATCGGGAACGAACGACGCGTCGGGTGGCGGTGTTTCGGCGATCGGCAGTTCGCGCTGGCCGCCCAGGGTGGCGCAGACTTCCAGCAGGGTGCGGGCGGTGCGGGCCTGGCCTTCGCGGGCGAGTGACGCTTCCGGGCCGTTGGCCGGCGCGACGATCAGTGTCCGCCGAGCCCGCGCGGCGGCCAGTGCCGCCGGCAGCACGCCGTCGACCCCGCGCAGCTCCCCGGTCAGGCCGAGTTCGCCGAGGAATTCGTGACCGGCCAGCGCATCGCGCGGAATCTGCCCGCTGGCGGCCAGGATGCCGAGCGCGATGGGCAGGTCGAAACGGCCCCCGTCCTTGGGCAGATCGGCTGGTGCGAGGTTGACGGTGATGCGTCGCGCCGGGAATTCGAATTGCGCGCAGAGGATGGCGGCGCGCACGCGATCCCGGGCCTCGCGCACCGCCGCTTCGGGCAAGCCGACGATGTGGGTCTGCGGAAGTCCGCCGGACAGGTGCACCTCCACCCGGACCAGAGGCGCAGCCACGCCCGCCCGTGCACGGCTGTGCACCAGCGCCAGGCTCATGGCGGCGGGATCAGGACTGGGCGGAAGGCGCGGAGGCGGGCGGCGCCGCTTCCAGTGCCTGGACGGTGCGTTCCAGGGCTTCGAGTTTCTCGCGGGTTCGCAGCAGGACCGCGCGCTGGACCTCGTATTCCTCGCGGGTCACCAGGTCCAGCCGGGACAGGCCGCTCTGCAAGGCGCCCTTGAAGGCCTGCTGCAATTCCTCGCGGGATTCGCGCAGTCCGGGCGGGACGAGATCACTGAGGCGGCGGGCGAGGTCGTCGAGATGGTTGAGATCGATCATGGGGGGTCTCCGGCAGTGAAGCCGAGCATTGCATCCGGGAGTCGTCCCGGCCATCGGGCTTCACCGCGTCGCGCCATCGGAAAATTCCGCCGACGCCGGCCGACATTGAACCCGACCCCCGCGCTGGCCGCAACCACGATATGCTGCGGCCAGCATTTCCGGAGACAGTCCCGATGAAGATGATCATGGCCATCATCAAGCCGTTCAAGCTGGACGACGTGCGCGAGGCGCTTGCCGAATCCGGCATCGCCGGCATCACCGTCACCGAGGTCAAGGGCTTCGGCCGGCAGAAGGGCCACACCGAGCTGTACCGCGGCGCCGAGTACGTGGTCGACTTCCTGCCCAAGGTGAAGCTGGAAGTGGCGGTGACCGACGAGCAGGCCGAATCGGTGGTTGAAGCCATCGTCAAGGCCGCCGGCACCGGCAAGATCGGCGACGGCAAGGTGTTCGTCTACGACCTGGAGCGGGTGGTGCGGATCCGCACCGGCGAACTGGACGCGGACGCGCTGTAGTGCGCGCCGCGAAGCGGTTCCTGTTCCTCGCGCTGCTGTGCTTGGCGGCGACGGTATCGGCGACGAGCGTGGTTCCCAAGCCGCTGGTCGAAATGGTGCGGGAAGCGGACCATGTCGTGGTGGCGACGATCACCCGCGTCGACATGGTGGACGGCAAGGGCCGGTTGCTCACGGATCCCGAGTCTCGGACCGGTCCGGGATCCGCCAACCAGATGCGGTTGCATCTGGACGTCCAGGAGGTGATCTCCACACGCCTGCCGCCTGTTTCCCGCAAGATCCAGGTCCCCTTGTGGAGGATGTGGCACTACCAACTCGGCAGCATGCAGGGGCAACTCACCGGCCAGCGTGGGATTTTCTTGCTCACTGGGCGTGACTACCAACCTGTATATCCGGCCGACTTCCAGCGTTCGCTGGATGAGCGGGAGGAGATTCAACGTCTGCTGACCCATTGACAGCATGGACCGAGCGAGAAAAAAGCCCCGCGTCGCGGGGCTTTTTCTTCGAACCGGCGGGACTTGTTCGCCCAGCGCCTTGGCCACGAACGGCGGCGCGGGCTAGGAGCGGGATTGAGCCGGGAAACCCAACGGCTCGCGTCGACGATCTGATCGTTCAGGAGCCTTCCACACGAAGAGCGGCCGCGCTCCGGGTTCCGGCTTGTTGAAAAGAAAAGGTGATTCCTGGCGTCTCCGGACCAAAAGCAGGCCGTGGTTCCTGAATCGAAGCCAGCCTCATGAGCCTGAAAAGCAGAGGTTCGGGATTGCCGATCCAGTGATGGAAACAAAAGGGCGCCGGTCGATCCGGCGCCCTTGCTGTTTGGGGGGCCACGCCTGCGTTGCGCTAGCGCTTCGGCAGGAAATCGACGTCATTGCTCACCACGCGCAGCGACGGTTTCAGGTAATCGCGCAACTTTGGGCTCGGTGCGTCCGGCCTGGCGCCGCCGAGATAGCGGTGCAGCATGGTTTCCATCAGGTAGACGTAGGCTTCGCGCGGCAACGGTTCGCTCGGCGAGTGTCCGCCATCGGCCTCGACGTACAGGCTCACGTCCTTGCCCAGGTGGCGCAGCACGGCGGCATAGCTAATCACTTCGCGGATCGGCACGGTGCGGTCTTCTCCCCCGGCCAGCAGCAGCAAGGGGCGGCGCAACTTGCCGGCGTTGGCCAGGGGCGACTGCGCGCGCAGGTGGGCATAACTCGCCGGGTCGTCGACATCGAGCCCGAGCAGGCGCATCGATGCCGCCAGCGAACGGTCAGGGCGCGCGCCCTGGTTGCCGAACTCGTGCAGCCAGCGCATCGACCAGCCGAAGTCCGCCGGCGGCGCGCCGGCAACGCCGACCTTGAACAGTTCGGGCTGGAAGGTCACCCCGAGCAGGGTCGAATAACCGCCGAACGAATGGCCGGTGATGCCGACCCGTTGCGGATCGCCGACGCCATGCGCCAGCAGCCAGCGCGTGCCTTCGACGATGTCCTGCTGCACGCGCCCATTGCCGTAGTCGCCATGCGGCGCCAGCGCATAGTCGCGTCCGTGTCCGGTGGAGCCGCGGAAGTTGGACTCGAACACCGCGTAGCCGCGATTGGCCAGCAGTTGGGCGATGCCTTCGTAATCGTCGGCACGGAAATGATTGATCGGGCCGCCGTGCACGAAGGCAACCAGCGGCACGCGCGCAGGATCCTTGCCCGGCGGAAGCAACAGGAACCCGCGCACCAACATGCCGTCGGAGGCGCGATAGGCGAACGGAAGCTTGCGCGCCAACGCGGCCTCCGGCAGCGGCTGCGCGGCTTCCGCGTCCTGTTCGAGGATGCGGCGGATGCGTCCGCTGCGTGGATCGTACAGATGCCACCTGGCGTCGCGCAGCGTGCTGGCGCGCTCGGACACCAGCCAATACGCATCGGGGCCATCGCCGATGCCGATTCCGATATCGCGGCCGGGGAAACGCTTGCCGATTGCCGCGACCTGGGCCTGCGCCGCGCCCAGTCCGTAGGTCGCCGCCACCGTGCTGCGGTAACTCACGACCGCTGGAAGTTGCGTGGCCGGGTCGAGCACCACCTGGTCGAGGTCGGCCTCGCCACGCGGATCTGCGTGCACGGTATGCAGCACCCCATCACGATCCACCCTCAGCACGCGCCGGAAGTTGCCGCCGGTATCGCCGTCGAGAAACAGATCGCCCTGCGGCGTCGCGGCCAGCAACGTGGCCTGCTCACGGATGACGTTCCAGCGCGCCAGCTCGCGCAGGCCCCCGGCGGCATCGACGCGGTAGAGCGCATCGTGGTCGCCGTCGAAGCGCAGCAGTGCGACCAGCTTCCCCTGCGCATCGAGTGCAACGTCGTGGACGAAGCGATCGTCGTCGCGCAGCAGCGTGCGCCGCCCGTGCGCGTCCCGGCGCACCACCGGCCAGCGCTCGCCGGTGGACGTGCGCACGCGTTCGCGCAGCACCACAGCCGCCGGTTGCGAGGGATCGACCCGGATCACGGCGCGCGGATTGTCGAGCGTGATACGCACACCGCTGCCGCCTTCGATCGACAGGCTCAGCAACGAGCGCCGCGCCTTGACGAACAGCCAGCGACCATCGCGCGACCACAGCAGTTCATCCGCCTCGGTACGCGCCAGCAGTTGGCGCGCGACTCCGCCGGCAGTCGGCAGGAGCCACACGCTGCGCTGGTCGCCCCGCTGGCGCAGGTAGGCGACATGGCGACCATCGGGCGACAGCCGCACCGATTGCAGCGCACGTGATGGCTCGAACGCGGCACGCGGATAGTGCGGCGCCGGTGCACGCGCGCGCTCGACGCCAATCGCCGCGCGCAAGCCGCCGGCATCGTCGGCGTGGCTGGGCATCGCCACCCACAACGACAGGGCGCAGGCCAGCGCTGCCAGGAGTTTCGGGAAGCTCATTTCGATGATCTCCGTTCCGCTCAGGCCGCGATCGGCAGCGCACTCGGCGCAGCCGTCGGCAAGGTTTCGCGGCGCCGGTACATCAGCCACAGGCTGGCCAGCGCTGGCAGGCCGACCACGCCGCACAGCAGCACCCATGCCCAGCGACCGCGCGGCGAATGCTGCTGGCGCGCGGTCATCCAGATCGCGCCCAGAAGCGCCAGCAGGCAGCACACCGCGGCCAGTGCCAGAATGCGTCGCGAGACCGGCTGCGGCTTCGCCGTCAGCGGATCGTCCGCGGCGAACAGGCCCTGTGCGCCCAGGCAGATCGCGCGCAGCACCGGCGACAGCCAGGTATTGCGGTCGGTGTAGGCCGCTGGCAGGTCGTTGCGGATCGCCCGGCGCGCGACTTCACGCGCATGGCCCTTGCCGTCCACCCGCAACACCACCTGGTACGGGTGCTGCAGGTCGCCGCTCCACACGCCCCAGGTGTAGGTGAACGACACCAGGTAGCCATCCAGAAGTTCCATCACGTCCATCCGGCTGAGGTTGCCGACTTGGCCCGGCATCGGCACGCGCATCAGCGGCTGCAGCAGGTCGAGTCCGCTCATCGCTTCGCGGCCAGGATAGAAATAGGCGGCGCGGTTGCTCAGCACCACGATGTTGTCGCCTGCCGGTTCCGGCGGGACGGTCATCACCTCGCCCTGCGGCAGGCGGATGCGTTCGAACATCAGCTTCTGTTCGCTGTCATATTGGTAGGCCGCATGCGCGTTGAACAGGTAGACCGGACCGGTCGGCATGGTCGGTGCCGGGAACCCGGCCTGCGCCGCGCCCACACCGATTTCGCCGCGCGCACGCTGGTCGCGCAGGCCGCGGGTGACGAATCGCGCGCGGTCGTGGCTGAACACCATCCACAGGTTGTTTTCGCCATCGCCCAGTTCCATCGGCGACAGGTTGGTCATGCTGTTGCGGACCGGCAGGTGGCGCATCGGATACTGCGTGTACACGTCGGACAAGGCGATCTGCTCGCGCCACAGCGCGGCCTCGGGATCGCGGCTGCTTTCGATGCCCAGCAACAGGATGTCCTTGCCTTCGGCGCGGTCTGCTTCGACATGTCCGCCCTTCGGCGGTTCGGGCGAACTGAGTGGATGGGTGCCGCTCACCGTCCAGAACAATTCGATGCCGAAACCCAGCATCCACATCAGGAAATACGCGCCCACCTGTACCGGCAATGCGACCGCCAGCACCGCCAGGGGATTGCGCGACTGCACGGCCGGGTCCGGCTTGAACGCGATCGCCAACAGTATGGCGAGGAAGGCGATGGCCGTGCATTGCACGGCGAGCATGGCCACGCCGGAGGCCTGCGCATACATGAACAGGTTAGGCAGCAGGAAGGCGGCAAACGAATAGCGGCGGTTGCCGACCATCGCGTAGGCGCCGGCCAGGTAGCCCGTCACCGCGATCAGCCATGCGGCGATCGGCAGCATCCAGTGGCGCAGGTCGACCACGCGTGCGGTCATCGTTTCCTGGTACGTCGCGATCAGCGCGATCGGCAGGGCCACCGCGACCAGCAACAGCAGCGCGCCCGCGCCGGTCAATGCGCCGGCGATGCGCAGGCGGTGCAACGGACGATGCAGCAGGTTCAACCATTGGTTCGGCTTGCGATACGCGCCCATCTGGTACAGGCCGAGCGCGGCGCCGGCCACGGCGTACACCGCGGCGAAGACCTGGTAGACCACCAGCGGTTGCTGCGCCAGGTCGACCATGCGGCTCAGGAAACCCAGCACGGCGAGGTTGATGATGCCGGCCGCCAGCGCCCACCAGCGGAAGCGCAGCAACTCGCACTTGAACAGATCGATCATGTTGGTGTCCTCGTTCGCGCGCTCAGGCCGCAGCCGGCGCGGCATGGTTCTTGGCAAGGAAGGCGTTGACGGCACGGTCCAGGCTGACCGGCATCGACTGCACGTTGCGCGCACCGCTGTCGCGCAGGAATTGTTCGAAGCCATCGTCCTGGTCCAGCACCAGGTAGTGATGCAGGCCATCGAGTCGTTGCACTTCCAGCAGGCCCGGCACGCGGCTTGGCTCGGGACCCTTGAACGGCACGTCGGCGACCCAGTGGGTGACCCGCGCGCAGAAATCCTCCGGCGCCGACATGTTCTTCAGCTGGCCGCGCTCCAGGATGATGAGGTTGTCGGCGACGCGCTCGATTTCCTCCATCTGGTGCGAGCAGTAGATCACCGTGCATTCGTCGGTGGCGTTGCTGTACATCAGCGATTCGAGGAACGCACGCTTGGCGACGACGTCCAGGCCCAGCGTGGGTTCGTCCAGCACCAGCAGTTCCGGCCCCTGGGCCAGCGCCAGCGCCAGGTTGAAGCCGGCACGTTCGCCGCGCGACAACTGGCTGATCTTCTGCTCGGGCAGCACGTTGTAGTGACCGATCACGCCATCGAAGGCGGACTGGTTCCAGCGCGGATACAGGTTGCGCTGCATCGTGCTGACCTGGGCCACGCGCATCCAGCCGGGCAGGGTGTGTTCCTCGTTGACGAAACCGATGCGACTGCGGTCGTCCGGGGTCAGTCGCTGGCTGTCGCGGCCGAGGATGCGCGCTTCGCCCGCGGTCGGCGGCATGAAGCCGAGCAGGATGCGGAACAGGGTGGACTTGCCCGCGCCGTTGGCGCCGACGATGGCGTGGATGCGCCCGCGCGGCACGGCCAGGTCGAGCTGGTCGAGCGCGAGCTTGCGGCCGTAGCATTTGCTCAGCGCGCGGGTTTCGATGACGTAGTCGGAGGAAGCGTCCATCTGGGGTCTCGCGGAAAGTAGGGTTCAGTTGTCGGGGTCAGGCGCGTTTGCGCGGAACAAGCTGCTGAAACTCGTGCGTGATCCGTGCCTGCACCTCGTCAGGCGGGAAACCCAGCGGGATCACGTCGTTGATGAAGCGGCCGACGGCGTCGTCCAGGCGACGCTCGCGTTCGGCGTCGCTCAGGCGCTGGCGTGGCTCGGCCACGTACAGGCCCATGCCCTGGCGCGATTCCAGCCAGCCCTCGGTGGTCAGTTCGGCGTAGGCCTTGGCGACGGTGTTCGGGTTGATGGTCAGTTGCTGGGCCAGGCCGCGCACGCTGGGCAACTGGTCGCCGGGCTTCAGCTCGCTGGTGGCGATCTTCATCCGCACGGCATCGACGATCTGCTTGCCGATCGGGCGGGGATCGCCGGTGGCGATCTGGATCATCAAAGCTTGGGGTCGGGCCATGCGGGCGTCCTATCTGTACTATGTTTACTAGTACAGTACGAACAATCCCCATCCGTCAAGCCCCATCCCGACGAAAAGGGCTCCTGCGACGACGAAACCCGGATTGCGCCGCCGAATCCGCCGACAGGACGGACAGCGTCCAGGCCGGGCGTTGCACCGCGCAGGCCGCCGCATGCCCAAGCGCTGGCGTCTTGTTGACGAGACGGCTTTGCCAGCCCAATCAATGGCTTGGCGGCGACCAGCGGCCGGTTGGCAGTGCCGGGTACGCCCATGGACACGGCATTGCTTCATGACCAAGCCCTGTTGGCGCCGGTCCGGTTTGCCGGGAATCAGCAAAGAAAAAGCCCCGCATGAGCGGGGCTTTTTTCTTTCACCGCGCTGAGGGAATCACTCGCCCAGCGCCTTGGCCACGAACGGCGGCGCGACCAGCGTGCCGGTGTGCAGGTGCGCGCTGTAATACAGGGTGTCGAAGCCCTTGCCGGCGGCGTCCTGCTGGCGGAAATCGAAACCGCCGGACTTGCGCGCCATGGTCACGCTCCACCAACCGGTCGGATAGCACGGCTGCGGGAACGGAAGGGTCTTGAAGGTGGTGAAGCCGGCCTTGCCCATCTCGCCGCGCATTTCCTTGATCAGGTCCAGCAGGGCCAGCGGGGATTCGGACTGCTGCACCAGGATGCCGTCGTCCTTCAACGCGCGGAAGCAGCTTTCGTAGAAGGCCTTGTTGAACAGGCCCTCGGCCGGGCCGACCGGATCGGTGGAGTCGACGATCACGATGTCCACGCTGCCGGCCGGGCAGTTGGCCATGTAGGCCACGCCGTCGTCGAACAGCAGCTCGGCGCGCGCGTCGCCATTGGATTCGCATAGCTCGGGGAAGTACTTCTCCGACATGCGGGTGACCTGCTCGTCGATGTCGCACTGGGTGGCGCTCTCCACGCCCGGGTGCTTGAGCACCTCGCGCAGGGTGCCGCAGTCGCCGCCGCCGATGATCACCACGCGCCTGGGCGCGGCGTGGGTGAACAGTGCCGGGTGGCTGATCATCTCGTGGTAGAAGAAGTTGTCGCGCGTGGTCAGCATCACCGCGCCGTCGATGATCATCAACTTGCCCCAGTCGGTGGTGTCGTAGATCTCGATCTTCTGGAACGGCGACTGCACCTCGTCCAGCTTGCCGGTGATGCGATAGCCGATGGCCGAGCCGGTGGGCTGGAAGTGTTCGATGTACCAGTTGTCGTTCGAAGTCATGGTGCCGTCCTGCGGGAAAGGATGAGGTCGCCGGACGCCCTGGCGGGGCGCGCGGTGCTGCCGGCGGCTGGCCGCGAAAGTGCTTGGCGGCCGGGCGGACGCCGGAGGGCGCGCATTGTAACGAACCCTCATGACCGCTGCCTGTAGAATGCGCGTCCGTTCGCATTCAGCTGGAAACGCCGATGTCCTGGTCCACCGACCAAGCCCGCAAGACCTATTCCATCCCGCACTGGGCGGAAGGGTATTTCGACGTGGATGCCGCCGGCCGCATGGTGGTTTCGCCCAAGGGCGATGGCGGACCGGTCATCCCGTTGCCGGAGGTGGTCGATGCCGCCCGCGCCAACGGCGCCAAGCTGCCGCTGCTGGTGCGTTTCCCGGACATCCTGGGCGACCGCCTGGGCAAGCTGCAGGCCGCCTTCGCGCAGGCGCAGGCCGACTGGGATTACCGTGGTGGTTACACCGCCGTGTACCCGATCAAGGTCAACCAGCATCGTGGCGTGGCCGGCACGCTGGCCTCGCACGCCGGCGAGGGCTTCGGCCTGGAAGCCGGCAGCAAGCCGGAGTTGATGGCGGTGCTGGCGTTGTCGCGTCCCGGTGGCCTCATCGTCTGCAACGGTTACAAGGACCGCGAGTACATCCGCCTGGCCCTGATCGGCCGCAAGCTCGGCCTGCAGACCTTCATCGTGGTGGAAAAGCCTTCCGAGCTGCCGCTGGTCATCGAGGAGGCGCGCAAGCTGGGCGTCAAGCCGGGCCTGGGCGTGCGCATGCGCCTGGCCACGCTGGGCGCGGGCAAGTGGCAGAACAGCGGCGGTGACAAGGCCAAGTTCGGCCTCTCGCCGCGCCAGGTGCTGGATCTGTGGAAGTACTTGCGCGACGCGGGCCTGCAGGACTGCCTGGGCCTGCTGCATTTCCACATGGGCTCGCAGATCTCCAATGTCCGCGACATCGCCAACGGCATGCGCGAGGCCACGCGCTACTTCGTCGAGCTGTCCAAGCTGGGTGCGAGCATCACCCATGTCGACGTCGGCGGCGGCCTGGGCATCGACTACGAAGGCACCCGTTCGCGCAGCTACTGCTCGATCAATTACGGCCTGAACCAGTACGCCAGCAATATCGTGCAGCCGCTGGCCGACGCCTGCGAGCAGCATGGCCTGACCCCGCCGCGCATCGTCACCGAATGCGGCCGCGCGATGACCGCGCACCACGCGGTGCTGGTGGTCAACGTGGCCGAGGTGGAGCAGGCGCCGGAAGGCCGCGTGCCGCCCGCCCACGACGACGAGCCGGCGGTGATCCGCCACCTGCGCGAGATCCACGCCGAACTGGACGAGCGGCCGGCCGTCGAGCTGTTCCACGAGGCCCAGCACCACCACAGCGAGGGCCTGTCCCTGTATGCGCTGGGCCAGCTGGATCTGGTCCATCGCGCGCGCATCGACGATCTGTTCTACGCCATCGCCCATGCCGTGCGCGGGCGCCTGAGCAGCGATGAGCGTAGCCACCGGGATCTGCTGGACGAGCTGAACGAGCGGCTGGTGGACAAGTATTTCGTCAACTTCAGCGTGTTCGAGTCGATTCCCGATGTGTGGGCCATCGACCAGGTCTTCCCGATCCTGCCCATCGAGCGCCTGGACGAAGTGCCGGACCGCCGCGGCGTGATCGCCGACATGACCTGCGACTCGGACGGCATGGTCGAAACCTATGTCGAGAACGAAGGCCTGGACACCTCGCTGCCGCTGCATTCGCTCCGGTCCGGTGAAAGCTACCGGCTGGGTATCTTCCTGGTCGGCGCGTACCAGGAAATCCTCGGCGACATCCACAACCTGTTCGGCGACACCGACGCAGTGGAAGTCAGCGCCGATAGCGGCACCGGCTACCTGCTCACCCAGCAGCGCCGGGGCGACACCACCGACGTGATGCTGGATTACGTGGGCTACAAGCTCGATGACCTGCGTACCGCGTACCGTACCCGCGTCGCCGAAGCGAAACTCCCGGCCGACGAAGCCGCCGCGATGTCCGAAGCCCTGGAAGCCGGCCTGACCGGCTACACCTACCTGTCGGATGAACCACTGGCGTAAGCCACGAACCCGCCCTTCCCCCGCTCGCGGGGGAAGGTGGCGCGCAGCGCCGGATGGGGGCCACCCGGAAAACCAGGGACCTCGAAACCCTCACCCCCGATGCACCTGGAACCCGGCGAACGATTGCGTCACCGGCATCAGCTCCAGGCGATTGATGTTTAGGTGCGGCGGCAGCGTGGCGACCCAGAACAGGGTTTCGGCGATGTCCTCGGCGGTCATTGGCGCCGCGCCGGCATAGAGCTTGTCCGACGCGCCCTGATCGCCATGCGTGCGCACCAGGGTGAATTCGGTTTCGGCCATGCCCGGCTCGATCGAGGTCACCCGCACACCGGTGCCGTGCAGATCCGAGCGCAGGCCCAGCGAGAACTGGGTGACGAACGCCTTGGTTCCGCCGTAGGCATTGCCGCCTGGATAGGGATAGCTGCCGGCGATCGAACTGATGTTGATGATCGCGCCCTTGCGCGCGATCAGCGCCGGCAGCAGGCGATGGGTGAGGGTGACCAGGCTGCCGATATTGGTGGCGATCATGGTGCGCCAGTCTTCCAGACTGGCCGCCTGCGCCGGCGCGGTGCCCAGCGCGAGGCCGGCGTTGTTGATCAGCAGATCGATCCCGCGAAAGGCTTCCGGCAATGCCGCCAGCGCGGCGTCCATCGCGGCTTCGTCGCGGATGTCGAAGGCCGCCGCGTGCACCCGATCGCTGCCGAGTTCGTCCACCAGCGCCTGCAAGCGATCCGCGCGGCGACCGGTGGCGATCACGCGCCAGCCGTCGGCGGCGAAACGGCGCACGGCGGCGGCGCCGAAACCGGAGGTCGCTCCGGTGATGAGGGCGGTTCGGGTCATGGGGGCTCCTTCGGAAAATCAGCCGCACGCCGGGGCATTCAGCGTGCAGGTGGGATACAAACAAAAGCCCGCCACGCGGGCTGCGCGTGGCGGGCGGATATCAAAACGGGATGCGACATGCGGACTCCTCGGCGCTTGCGGGAGTCCGGCGCGATCACTGGGCCTTGATGGCCATCGCGGGCAGGCCGCCGCTGGCCAGCTTCTGCTTGGCCTCGGCCAGTTCGCTGGCGGTGCCATAGGGCCCCATGCGCACGCGGTAGACGGTCTTGCCGCCGATCTGCGCGGATTCGACCCGCGCGCTCAGGCCCAGCAGGGCGATCTTGGCCTTGGTCGCCTCGGCGTCGCCGGACGCGCCGAACGCACCGGCCTGCAGGATGTAGCGCGCGCTGGTGTCCGCGTCGGCGACCGTGCGCGGTTGCGCGGGCTTGCTCGTCGGCGCGGTGGCCGGGCTGGACGTCGTGGCGGCGGCGGTCGCCGGTGCCTCGTCGATCGGGCGCGGCAGCGTCGCCGGCGTGGTGCCGGTGGCGGGAGTGGTGGTGGCGGGCGTCGCCGCCGCTGCCGCGGCCTTTTCCTCGCGTGCCTTGCGTGCGGCTTCCTCGCGCGCGCTGGCGGCCAGCTCGGCGTCGGACATCTGCACTTCCTTGCCTGGCAGCAGGGTGTAGAAGTCGTACTGCGGTTCCTTGGCCGGCGCCTGCGCGTCGGCATCGCCATTCGCCGCCTGCGTCGCGCCGGACGCGGCGCCGCCGGGGTTGCCCGCCGATTCGGGCACCACCGCCTCGACATCGGCCGAAGCCACCGGTGCCGGCTGCGCATCCGGATTCGGCTGCGGCCGGAAGAAGCCGTCGCCATCCTTCTTCATCAGGCCGGGCGCGATGAAGTAGATCGCCAGACCGATGAGCAGGCCGAGCAGCAGCCACACCCAGGCCGGGGTGGCGTGGCTGGAATTACGGGTGGCCTGACTCTTGCCGCGACGTGCCGCCATTCAAAAAATCTCCGGTTACATTTTTTCGGGCGCGCTCACGCCCAACAGATCCATGCCGTTGGCCAGCGCCTGCCGCACGGCAGAGGCCAGCGCCAGGCGCGCGTCGCGCGCATCGGCGTCCTCGACCAGCACCGGCGTGCCGCCGTACCACGTGTGGAAAGCATAGGCCAACTCGCGCAGGTATTGCGCGATGGCATGCGGCTCCAGTGTCTCGCCGGCGTTTTCCACCACTTCCGGATAGCGCGACAGCTCCACCATGAGCGCCAGCGACAACTCGTCGTCCAGCCGCGCCAGATGGGCCAGGCCGTTGGCCTGATCGTAGGCGTAACCCTTTTCCGTCGCCTGGCGATGCAGGCTGCACACGCGGGCATGCGCGTACTGCACGTAGAACACCGGATTGTCGTTGCTCTGCTGGCGCGCCAGATCGATGTCGAAGGTGAGCTGGGAGTCGGGCTTGCGGGCAATCAGGAACCAGCGCGTGGCATCGCGCCCGGCTTCCTCGGTCAGGTCGCGCAGGGTGAAGTAGCTGCCGGCGCGCTTGGAGAGTTTCACTTCCTCGCCGCCGCGCATCACCGTGACCATCTGGTGCAGCACGTATTCGGGATAGCCGGCGGGAATGCCCTCGTTCAGTGCCTGCAGGCCGGCGCGCACGCGCGCCAGCGAACCATGGTGGTCGGCGCCGAGTTCGGTGATCGCGCGGCCATAGCCTCGCTGCCACTTGCTCAGGTGGTAGGCCACGTCCGGCACGAAATAGGTGTAGGTGCCGTCGGACTTGCGCATCACCCGGTCCTTGTCGTCGCCGAAGTCGGTGGACTTCAGCCACAGGGCGCCGCCTTCCTCGTAGGTGTGGCCGGAGGCGACCAGCTTGTCGACGGTCTCCTCGACCTTGCGGTCGGCGTACAGCGAGCTTTCCAGGAAGTACACGTCGAACGAGACGCCGAACGCGGCCAGATCCAGGTTCTGCTCGCGGCGCAGGTAGGCCACGGCGAACTGGCGGATGGCCTCCAGGTTGTCGGGATCCTTGCCGCCGACCACCACGTGGCCTTCGAACTCGACGCTGTCGCCCGCCAGATAGGCTTGCGCGACATCACCGATGTAGTCGCCGCGATAACCATCCTCCGGCCAGCCTTCGCTGTCCGGGGTCAGGCCTTTCGCGCGCGCCTGGGTGGACTTGGCCAGGTTGTCGATCTGCACGCCGGCGTCGTTGTAGTAGAACTCGCGGCGGGTGTTCCAGCCATTGGCGGCCAGCACCCGGGCGATGCAGTCGCCGATGGCGCCGGCGCGGCCGTGGCCGACATGCAGCGGACCGGTCGGGTTGGCCGAGACGTATTCCACGCCCACCACGCGGCCGGCGCCACTCTGGTTGCGGCCGTACGCGGAGCCCTGCTGCAGGGCGGTGGTGACCTCGCGCTGGTAGGCGGCGGTGGTCAGGTGGAAGTTGATGAAGCCGGGGCCGGCGATCTCCACCTTCGCCACGTCGTCGCTGGTCGGCAGCGCGGCCACCAGGGCGGTGGCGATGGCGCGCGGATTGCTGCGCGCGGCCTTGGCCAGCAGCATCGCGGCATTGGTGGCGAAATCCCCGTGCTCGCGGGTCTTGGGTCGCTCGACCACGAAATCCGGCGTGGCAGTGTCGGCCGGCAGGGTGCCGGCCTGGCGCAGGGCATCGATGCCCTGGGCGATCAAGGCGCGTAGGGAGGCTTTCACGGAGGGTCTGCGGATGTTGCGGGACCGGGCATTTTACGCGGAACCGGCAGCAGCGTCCGGCGTGGCCTGAACGGCGCGGCGCGGCGGACCCGCCGGGTCGGTCACAGCCAGCCGCGCTCCGCCAGCGAGGTCGGTGGGCCGTCCCCGACCACGAAATGGTCGAGCAAGCGGATGTCCATCAGCGCCAGCGCGTCCCGCAGCCGCAGGGTGATCAGGCGGTCGGCCTCGGAGGGCGCGCTGTTCCCGGATGGGTGGTTGTGGCCGACGATCACGGCCGCGGCGTTATGTGCCAGGGCCCGCCGGACCACCTCGCGCGGATGCACCTCGGCGCTGTCGAGGGTGCCGCGAAACAGTTCCTCGAACGCGAGCGCGCGATGGCGCACGTCCAGGAACAGCGCCGCGAACACCTCGTGATCGTGCGCGCGCAGGCGCTGGCTGAAATAGCGGCCGGCGGTGGTCGGATCGGTCAGTTGCGCGCCACGCTCCAGGTCCGCGGCCAGGTGGCGGCGGCCGATTTCCAGTGCGCCGGCCATCCGGCTGGCGCGGGCCGGCCCCAGCCCCGGCAGGGCGACCAGTTCCTTGGGCGGGCGGTCGAGCAACCGCCGCAGCGGTCCGTGGGTGGAAAGCAGATCGCGCGCGGTGGCGACCGCATCACGCCCGCGCAGGCCTGACCCGAGGAACAGCGCCAGCAGTTCGGCGTCGGACAGCGCGGCGGGTCCGCGGGTGAAGAGCTTTTCACGGGGCCGTTCGTGGATGGGCCAGTCTCGGATGTGCATATGGCCAGGATGCCCGGGCCGCCGCCACGCCGCCATCAGGCGGGCGTGAACCATCGGGTAAGCTAATCCCCTGTTCGTCTGTAGGAAACCCGACGTGATCGGAAGTCTCGAGCCACGGCCGCTGCAGGGCCAGCGCCTGCTGGTGTGTGTGGGCGGCGGCATCGCCGCGTACAAGTCGCTGGAACTGGTGCGGCGGCTGCGCGACGCCGGCGCCGAGGTGCAGGTCGCCATGACCGAGGGCGCCCAGCAGTTCGTCACCGCGCTGAGCTTCCAGGCCCTGTCCGGCCATCCGGTCCGGACCAGCCTCTGGGACAGCGCCGCCGAAGCGGCCATGGGCCATATCGAACTCGCGCGCTGGGCCGATCGCATCCTGATCGCCCCGGCCACCGCCGACCTGCTGGCGCGGCTGACCCACGGCTTCGCCAACGACCTGGTCACCACCCTGTGCCTGGCGACCACCGCGCCGATCACGGTGGCGCCCGCCATGAACCACCGGATGTGGCAGCACCCGGCCACGGTGGCCAACCTGGCGGTGCTGCGCCAGCGCGGCGTGCAGATCATCGGCCCGGAAGACGGCCCGCTGGCCGAAGGCGAATCCGGCCCGGGCCGCTTGAGCGAGCCGGAGGACATCGTCGCCGCGCTGGCCGCCGGTCACGCGCCTGCCGTGCGGGATCTGGCTGGCGTGCGCGTCGTCGTCAGCGCCGGCCCGACCTACGAGGATCTGGATCCGGTCCGTTACCTGGGAAATCGCAGCAGCGGCAAGATGGGCTTCGCGGTGGCGGCCAGCGCGGCGCGACGCGGCGCCGAAGTGGTGCTGGTGGCCGGTCCGGTCCATCTGCCGACCCCGGCCGGGGTCACCCGCATCGACGTGCGCTCGGCCGCGCAGATGCGCCAGGCCGTGTTCGGCGCGTTGCCGGCCGACATCTACATAGGCGCGGCCGCGGTCGCCGACTACACCCCGCGGGTGGCGGTGCCGAACAAGATCAAGAAGACCGGCGAAACCCTCAGTCTGGATCTGGTGCGCACGCCGGACATCTTGGCCGAGGTCGCGGCCCAGACCCAGGCGCTGAAGCTGGTGGTCGGCTTCGCCGCCGAGACCGAGAACGTCGAGCACTACGCGCGCGGCAAACTGCAGGCCAAGCGCCTGGACATGATCGTCGCCAACCGGGTCGGCATCGCCGAAGGCGGTTTCGAAAGCGACCAGAACGCCCTGGTCGCCTACTGGAAGGACGGTGAGCGCGATTTCGGTTCGGCACCGAAGACCCGGCTGGCCGACGCCCTGATGGACCTGATCGTGGAGCGACTGAACGCATGAGCCCGGCTGGCACGCAATCCGTGGAACTGAAACTGCTGGACCCCCGGTTCGGCGACGAATGGCCGCTGCCCGCGTATGCGACCGAGGCCAGCGCCGGCGTCGATCTGCGCGCGGCGCTCGACGCCACCCTCACCCTGCAGCCCGGCGACGCCGCGCTGGTGCCCAGCGGGCTGTCCGTGCACCTGGCGGATCCGCAGCTGTGCGCGGTGGTGTTGCCGCGCTCCGGGCTGGGTCACCGGCATGGCATCGTGCTGGGCAACGGCACCGGCCTGATCGACGCCGACTACCAGGGGCCGCTGCTGATCAGTGTCTGGAACCGCGGGCACGAGGCGTTCACCATCCAGCCCGGCGACCGCATCGCCCAGTTGGTGGTGCTGCCCATCGTGCGCGTAAGCTTCCAGGTCGTGGATGCATTCGCCGACAGCGCCCGGGGAGCAGGCGGTTTCGGCCATACCGGATTGCGCTGAGGGGGGACGGACGCGCATGAGCAGATCGAGCGAAGCTGGACGTCGGTTGCCGCTGGGCGACCTTTCGCGGGCACTGCCGGGGTTGGCCGTGCTCGGCCTCCTGCTGGCCGGATGGCTGGGCTGGAGCGGCGTGCGCCAGTGGCGCGACGCCGATCGCGGCGAGGCGCTTGAACAGGCCCGCGATGCCGGCGTGGCCGCGCTGGAATCCGCCTACCGGGACCAGATTGCGCAATTGACCCGGCGCATGGCCGGCGACGCGGTGAAGACCGCGTTGGGCGGCAGCGATCCCGCCGCGACCGCCCAGGCTATCCGGCAGGGTTGGGCGGAGGCCGAGCACGTGGAGATCCTGCCGCGCGATCTGGCCCAGGCGTACGCCGATCCGGCCGCGTTCGGTTACAGCCGGCTGGCCTTGCTGGAAGCGGCCCAACAAGGGCAGGCGGTGGTCGCGCGGGTGGTCCGGGACCAGGGCAAGGCGGCACTCGGGCTGGCTGTGGATACCCAGCAGGGCGTGGTGTATGCGCGCCTGCCACTGTCCCGGCTGACCGCCGGCTTCGAAGCCGTGGCGATGCCGCCGGGCACCTACCTGGCGCTGCGCCAGGGCAACTTCAACGTCCTCCAGCGCGGCAGCGCGAACCTGGCCGATGAGGCCGAAGTGATGGCGCATGCCGTGGGCAAGACCGGCCTGCGCGTGGCCGCGGCGCAGCCGGACAGTGAATCCGGCCCGTTCGGGCTGGGCGCCCTGGGTAGTTCGATTGGCGCCGTGCTGGCGGCCGCGCTGGCGGTACTGGCCTGGCTGGCGGCTCGCGGCGGTCTGAAGATTCCCGCCCTGCGCCGTGGCGAGGCGGTCACGGCCGACGTCGATGAACCCACCCTGGGCCAGGCGCTGGAACGCGATCCGCTGCCAGTGGCGACCCGGCCGACCAGTTCCCCCCCACAGACAGGCAGCATGAGCAGAGAACGCATTCCGGTGGATGTCGATCCCGGCATCTTCCGCGCATACGACATCCGCGGCATCGTCGGAAAAACCCTCAACGTGGAAGTCGCCGAGTGCATCGGGCAGGCCATCGGCAGCGTGATGCAGGAGCAGGACCTGACCGACATTGTGGTCGGGCGCGACGGTCGCCTGTCCGGGCCGGAATTGGTGGGCGGGCTGATTGCCGGCCTGCGCCGCGCCGGGCGCAACGTCATCGACATCGGCATGGTGCCCACGCCGGTGGCCTACTTCGGCGCCTACCAGTTGCGCGCCGGCAGCTGCGTGGCGGTGACCGGCAGCCATAATCCGCCGGACTACAACGGATTCAAGATCGTGGTGGGTGGTGAAACCCTTTCCGGCGCCACCATCACCGATCTGTACGAGCGCATCCGCGATGGCCGGCTGCACGAAGCCGCCACCCCGGGCGACGTGCAGGAACGCGACATCGCCGCCGACTACATCCAGCGGATCGCCGACGACGTGCAACTGGAGCGTCCGCTGAAGGTGGTGCTGGACGCCGGCAACGGCGTGGCTGGCGACATCGCACCGCGCCTGCTCGAATCGATCGGCGCGGATGTCATTCCGCTGTACTGCGAAGTGGATGGCACGTTCCCCAACCACCACCCCGATCCGAGCGAACCCCACAACCTGGAAGACCTGATCCAGATGGTGAAGCGTTTCGACGCCGACCTGGGCCTGGCCTTCGACGGCGACGGTGATCGCCTCGGCGTGGTGACCCGGGAAGGCGCCGTGATCTTCCCCGATCGGTTGCTGATGCTGTTCGCCGCCGATGTGCTGGAACGCAATCCCGGCGCGATGATCATCTACGACGTCAAATGCACCGGAAAGCTGCAGCCCTGGATCCTGCGCAACGGCGGCACGCCGCTGATGTGGAAGACCGGGCATTCGCTGATCAAGGCCAAGATGCGCGAAACCGGCGCCGAACTGGCGGGCGAGATGAGCGGCCACTTCTTCTTCCAGGAACGCTGGTACGGCTTCGATGACGGCCTGTATTCGGCCGCACGCCTGCTGGAAATCCTTGCCCTGCGCGAGGACACGCCGTCGGAAGTCCTGTCGGCGCTGCCGGACGGCATCGCCACCCCGGAAATCAAGGTGCCGGTGGAAGCGGAAACGCCGCATGCGGTGGTCGAGCGTTTCGTCGAGACGGCGCGCTTCGACGGCGCCCGCGTGGCGACCATCGACGGCCTGCGGGCGGACTGGGACGACGGCTGGGGCCTGCTGCGCGCTTCCAACACCACGCCCATCCTGGTGCTGCGTTTCGAAGCCGACAACGAGGCGGCGCTCGCGCGCATCAAGGACGTGTTCCGCGCCCATCTGGCGCTGGTGGCGCCGGACCTGACCGCGACCTTCTAGTCTCGGTCACGAGGTTCCGCGCGGCAGCGGCAGGCCGCGGCCACGCGGCGGTGCCCTCAGGCGCCGGGTGGTGCGGCACCCGGCGAAGACCCGGTCGCCGGCGTCGCCGTCGCCGGATCGGGGCCCTTCATTTCGCGGTAGCGCTGCATGATCTCGGCGATTTCCACGTCCAGCTCCGCGCGCTGGCGTTCGAAACTGGCCTGCAACTGGCGCTGGCGCATCAGATCCGCATGCCGGCTGCGGATGCTGGCGGTGGTCTCGGCCGATATCGTCTGCCCGGCCAGTTCCCGGTCGCCGGCAACCTGCAGCAGGCTGACCAGGCCTTCGCGCAGGCTGACCACGTTGTAGCGCGCGGTCTTGATGTTGTTGTCGACGATGGCGATGCGCTCGTTGAACACCCGGCGCAATTCTTCCTCGCTGCGATAGGACAGCAGCATCGCCTGCTCGGTACGGCGGCGGGTTTCCTGCGCCGCTTCGTCCAGTTGCGCCTGGATCCTCGCCGCCTCGGCCTGCGCGCGTTCCTCCTCGGTCAGCGCCCGGTCCACTTCGGCGGTGCGCAGGCCGCTCGCGGCGTTGATTTCCTCGCGCGCGCGCGTCACCGCCTCGGCCGGCAGGGCGTCGCTGCACACGCGCTGGCCGTTCTCGTTCCAGCAATAGAGTTTCTTGGCGGCCGGCTTGTTTTGCGCGCTGGCCAGCGCCATCGAGAGCAGGCCTACCGGCAATGCCAGCCAGAAAATGGAACTCCGCATGTGCAGCCCCCTGCTGCCGTCAGTCCGACGAACCGCTGCCATAGCGCGCCCGGTAGGCGAGCAGGTCTTCGCGGTGATGGACAAGTTCCGCGCTTTCCCCGGCGAAATCAAGCAGATCGTGCAGGTTGGCCACGGCCACCACCGGCACGCCGGTTTCGGCGGCGACCGCCTGGGCGGCCGACAGCCGCGCGCTGCCCGCTCCCTCACCGGGTTCGGTCAGTACCTCCTGCCGATCCAGCGCCACCACGATCCCGGCCGGGCGGCCGCCGCCGGCGCGGATCAGGCCCAGCGCCTCGCGGATGGCGGTCCCGGCGGTGATGACGTCGTCCACGATGAGCACGTTGCGGCCATCCAGCGGCGCGCCGATCAGCAGGCCGCCTTCACCGTGGTCCTTGGCTTCCTTGCGGTTGAAGGCCAGCGGCACGTCGCGGCCGCGCCGCGCGTACTCGCAACCCACTGCGGTCGCCAGCGGAATGCCCTTGTAGGCCGGGCCGAACAGCAGATCGAACTGCAGGCCGGCGGCGTCCACCGCGTCGGCGTAGCAGGCCGCCAGTTCGGCCAGGCGGGCGCCGCTGTCGAAGCGGCCGGCATTGAAGAAATAGGGACTGAGCCGACCGGACTTGAGGGTGAACTCGCCGAAACGCAGGGCCTGCGCGTGCAGGGCGAGCTGGAGGAAGCGGGCGCGGTGATCGGACATGGCGGTGCGTTCGGCGGGCGAGGGATGGAAGCATAGCGGTTCCGTGCCACCGGCCTCCACGCATGCGGTACGCTCTTGCGACCTCTTTCCCGTTCCGCGGACCGTTTTTCACATGCGCATCATCAGTTTCAACGCCAACGGCCTGCGTTCGGCCGCCAACAAGGGCTTCTTCGAGTGGTTCGGCCAGCAGGACGCCGACGTGCTGTGCGTGCAGGAAACCAAGGCGCAGGAACATCAGCTCAGCGGCCCTGCCTTCCTGCCGGAGGGCTACAAGGCCTGGTTCCGCGACGCCACCACCAAGAAGGGCTACAGCGGCGTGGCGATCTACAGCCGGCGTGAACCCGATGAAGTGCGCACGGCGCTGGGCTGGGACGAATTCGACGAGGAAGGCCGTTACCTGGAAGCGCGCTACGGCAACCTGAGCGTGGTCTCCTTCTACATTCCCTCCGGCTCGTCCGGTGAACTGCGGCAGGGCTTCAAGTTCAGGGTGATGGACTGGCTGGCGCCAATCCTGGACGAATGGCGCCGCAGCGGGCGCGACTACGTGCTGTGCGGCGACTGGAACATCGTGCGCACCCGCCTGGACATCAAGAACTGGACCAGCAACCAGAAGAACTCCGGTTGCCTGCCCGCCGAGCGTGATTGGCTCAACGGCATGTGCGTGGACGAGGGCGGCTGGGTCGATGCCTACCGCAGCCTGCATCCGGAAGGCCAGGACTACACCTGGTGGAGCAATCGCGGCGGCGCGCGCGCCAACAACGTCGGATGGCGCATCGACTACCAGTTCGTCACCCCGTCGCTGCGTGACCGGCTTCAGCGCTGCGCGATCTACCGCGACAGCTGGTTCTCCGACCACGCGCCGTTCACGGTGGACTACGCCGGATGAGCGTGCCCGCGGCGGCCAAGGCGCCGGTGTCCTACAAGGGCTGGTCCGGCATCCGACGGGCGTTCGCCACGCCAGCCGCCTTCACCATGCTGCTGCTCGGTTTCGGCAGTGGCCTGCCGTTCCTGCTGATTGCGTCGGCGACGCTCAGCACCCGCCTGCGCGACGTGGGGCTGGATCTGGGCAGCATCGGTCTGATCAGCCTCGCCAGCTTTTTCTACCTGCTCAAGTTCCTGTGGGCGCCGCTGGTGGATCGCTACACCTTTCCGTTGACCGCGTTTCTCGGGCGCCGGCGCTCATGGTTGCTGGTGGCCCAATTGGGCGTGGCGGCGGGACTGTTCGCATTGGCGTTCACCCGTCCCGAACTCGGCGTCGGCGCATTGGTGGGATGGGTGCTGTTCGCGTCGCTTGCCGGTGCGACCCAGGATTCGGTGGTCGACGCCTACCGCATCGAGATCGCGCCGGCCGAGGCGCAGGCCGCGCTCGCGGCCACCTATACGTTGGGCTACCGGGTCGGCCTGATCCTGGCCGGCGCCGGCGCGCTTTACATCGCCGAATTCAGCGGCTGGAAGAACGCCTACCTGGCGATGACCGCGCTCATGCTGCTGCCGATTCTCGCCACGTTGTTCAGTCGCGAACCCGCCGCGCCCGAAGCGGCCGTGAGCCGGCGCATCGATTTCATCGGCGCGTTCTGGCAGCCCTTCGTCAGCTTCTTCCAGACCAATGGCCTGATGCTGGGCGTGGTGCTGCTGCTGTTCGTGGGCCTTTTCAAGTTCCCGGATCAGGTGATCGGGGTGATGGCGGGGCCGTTCTATCTGGATTCCGGCTACAGCAAGTCCGACATCGCCACCGTCTCCAAGTTGTATGGAGTTTGGACCGGCATCGCCGGCGCCTTCCTGGGCGGCGTCTGCGTGGCCGCGTTCGGTTTCCGCCGGATGCTGGCGATCGCGGCCATCGCGGTGGCCTGTTCCAACATCGCCTTCCTGCTGATGGCCCAGCATCCTTCCGAAATCTGGGCGTTCTACGCCGCCATCACCGCCGACAACCTCTCGCAGGGTTTCGCCGGTACCGTGCTGGTGGCCTTCATGTCATCGCTGACCAACCGCAATTTCACCGCCACCCAGTACGCGTTGCTGGTCTCGCTGGCGAACCTGCCGGGCAAGTTCATCGGCGGGGTGTCCGGCTACGTCGTCGAAGCCACGTCCTATAGCGCCTTTTTCCTGATGAGCGCGCTCACGGTCATCCCGACGCTGCTGCTGCTGGCCTGGTTGTGGAAGCATATCCGTGAGAATGAAGGTGGCGGCACGTCGTCCTGAGCCGCCGCGGGGCTGAGCGGGGATGGCGCAGGGCAGGGAAAAGGGGAACGAGATGACCGACATCGTGCTGAAGGACATCGATCCGCTGTTGACCGACCGGATCCGCCGGATCGCCCAGGCCCGCGGCTGGAACATGCATGACACCCTGTTCAACCTGATCGAACAGGGCCTCTTCCATTGCGAAGCGGAAGTCCGCAGCGGTTTCGACGACGGCGAAGTGGACGCGCTGACCGCGGCAATCAACGCCCTTAAGGACGTTCCGGCCGGCAAGGGCTTCTGAGCCGGCTCAGGCCGGGAACACCGTTCCCAGTACCCGCGGCCCCTTGGCGCCGGTGACGGCAGGCAGGTTGCCGGGTCGTCCGGCGAGGGTTTCCCGGGCCAGCCAGGCGAAACCCATCGCCTCCACGAAATCCGGATCCAGCCCGTGGGCAGCCGTGGATTCGACGCTCACCTCCGGCATCCAGGCCGCCAGCCGCGCCATCAGGCGCGCGTTATGCACGCCGCCGCCGCAGACCAGCACCCGGCGAGTACCGGGCTGGTTGGCGCGCAGGGCGTCGGTGATGGTGGCCGCGGTCAGTTCCAGCAAGGTCGCCTGCACGTCGGCGGGCGACGCCGGATGGTCGCCCAATCGCGCCTCCAGCCAGGCCAGGTGAAACTGTTCGCGCCCGGTGCTCTTGGGCGGCGGCAGGGTGAACCAGGGCTCCTCGAGCAACCGCGCCAGCAGCGCTTCATCGGCCTGGCCACCGGCCGCGAACGCGCCGCCCGCGTCAAACGCCGCGCCGGTGTGGCGCTCGCACCAGGCGTCCATCAGTGCATTGGCCGGGCCGGTGTCGAAACCGCGCACGGCAATTCCATCGCCGCTGCGCGGCAACAGGGTGAAGTTGCCGATGCCGCCGAGATTGAGCACCGCGCGCTCCTCCTCCGCGGAACCCAGCAGGGCGGCATGGAAAGCCGGCATCAACGGTGCGCCATGGCCGCCGGCGGCCACGTCGCGGCGGCGGAAATCGGCCACCGTGTCGATACCGCTGCGCTCGGCGATCACGTTGCCGTCGCCGACCTGCCAGGTGAAGGGTGGATCGGCGTGGGGACGATGGCGGATGGTCTGGCCGTGCGAACCGATCGCGCGGACGTCGCGGGCGGGAACACCGGCCTCATCGAGCAGGCGCAGCGCCGCTTCGGCGAAGTGGATGCCGGTCAACGCGTCCAGCCGGCCCACCTCGTCCAGTGAAGCGGCATCGCCCCCCTGGCCGAGCGCGATCAACGCGCCGCGCGTGGCCTCGTCCCAGCGATAGGTGCGGCCCAGCAGCAGTTCACAGCGCAGCGCGGAGGCATGCTGGTCAAAGCGCACCAGGGCGGCGTCGATGCCGTCGGCGCTGGTACCGGAGATCAGGCCCAGGAAAAGCGCCGGGGACGCCGCGTCGGCAGGGGACATGCAAGATTCCGTGACTGTGCGCGCACGCGCCGGTACGTCGAAGATTACGCCAATGGGACTCCCGCGCTCGCGGGAGTCCCGGTATCGCGGCTCAGCCCTTCTTGGACTTGCCGGCCGGCTTCTTGGCGTCGGCGACCTGGGTTTCCTTGGCCGGTTCGGCCGGGGAAACGTCGGCGTAGATGATGTTCTCCACCGTGCGGATGCGTGCCAGCGCGTTGGCGGTGTAGGTGCGGAACGAAGCCAACTGCGCGCCGCCCAGCGGCTCCGGCGGCGGCATCGTCACCGACAGCGGATTGCGGTGCACGCCGTTGATGCGGAATTCGTAGTGCAGGTGCGGACCGGTGGCCAGGCCGGTGGAGCCGACGTAGCCGATCACCGTGCCCTGCGCGACCCGCTGGCCGACCTTGATCTTGCCCAACCGCGACATGTGGCCGTACAGCGTGGTGTGGCCGCGACCGTGATCCAGGATCACCACCCGGCCATAGCCGTTCTGCCAGCCGGCGAACTGCACGCGCGCATCACCGGCAGCCATGATCGGCGTGCCGGTCACCGCGGCGTAGTCCACGCCCTTGTGCATGCGCATCGTGCCCAGCACCGGATGGCGGCGCGCACCGAACTTCGAGCTCAGGCGCGCATATGGAATCGGCATGCGGATGAAGTTCTTCTTCAGCGGACGGCCCGCGGCGGTGAAGTACTCCGGCTTGCCGCCCGGACGCGAGAAGCGGAAACCCGAATGCAGCTTGCCGTCTACCGTGAAGGTTGCGGCCTGCACCGGACCGGTGCTGATCAGCTCGCCCTCACGCCAGGTCTGTTCGACCACCACGCTGAAGCGATCGTCCGGGCCGAGGTCGGAATTGAAATCGATGTCGTACTTGAAGATGTCGTCGGTCAGCGAGTTGACGTTGGCGGCGGTCAGGCCGGCCTTGCGCGCCGAACGGTTGAGCGAACGACCGACCTTGCCGCTGAGCACCACCGTGCGGGTGGTGGTCTCGCGTGCGACCACTTTTTCCTTGACCTTGTCGCCATCCAGGCTGAGTTCGATCCGGTGCTGCGGATCCCGGTCGTAACGCAGTGTGCGCAGTTCGCCGGTGACGGGGAGGTCGAAGGCCAGCTCGGTGCCGGGCTTGAGGCGGGTGAGTGCCCGCTTGGCGTCGGCGTTTTCCAGCAACGCATGCATCGTGGTCGCCGGGATGTTCAACTCCTCAAAGATCGCACCCAGCGTCTGGCCCGGCTTGACCCGCACCATCTGCCAGCTGTCACCGGCCACGCCTTCCTGGCGCTCACGCGACAATTGCGGCAGCTTGAGGGTGAGCGTGGCGCGCGCGTCGGTGGCCGACGGCGGCTGGATCGCGTTGGAGAAGCCCGGCACGATCGTGGCGAGCATGACGCCGATCGTGGTGAACAGGCTGGCATGGATCCAGTGGCGGCGGGTCCATCGGCCGGTCGGCAGATGCCGCTTCACCCGCTGGTGCAGGGTCGAATCGCGAAGGAGTTCCAGGCGCTGCTGGAATTGTTGCTTACGGCGGCTGCCGTCCCCATGAGTCTGCATCTAGCCGAACCTCGGGCCCAAGACGGGACCCCAATCGGCGTAACATAGTCACACTAAGAGTTCGCGTCAAACCATTGAGCCGATTGGCTTTTTTGAATAGCATCACGCTTAACTTCGCTTTAACCAGATGTTCAACTTTGTCGGCGCCTGTTCACGTCGGCCCCACCCGGAAGACCTTGCCTTGTCCCCCGCAGAAGCCCTTTCCCTGATCGGCCGTGGCGCCGACGAAATCATCAAGCCCGAAGAACTCGAGGCGCGCCTGAAGCTGGGCCGCCCCCTGCGGGTGAAGGCCGGTTTCGACCCCACCGCCCCGGACCTGCATCTGGGCCACACGGTCCTGCTGAACAAGATGCGGCACTTCCAGGACCTCGGCCACCAGGTCATCTTCCTGATCGGCGACTTCACCGGGATGATCGGCGATCCGAGCGGCAAGAACGTCACCCGCAAGCCGCTGACCCGGGACGAGGTGCTGGCCAACGCCCAGACCTACGCCGACCAGGTCTACAAGGTGCTGGACCGCGAAAAGACCGAGCTGCGCTTCAATTCCGAATGGTTCGGCCAGATGACCGCGGCCGACATGATCCGGCTGGCCGCCCAGCACACGGTGGCCCGCATGCTGGAGCGCGACGACTTCGCCAAGCGCTACGCTGCCCAGCAGTCCATCGCCATCCATGAATTCCTCTATCCGCTGGTGCAGGGCTACGACTCCGTCGCCCTGAAGGCCGATGTCGAGCTCGGCGGCACCGACCAGAAGTTCAACCTGCTGATGGGCCGCGGCCTGCAGGAACACCACGGCCAGCCGCCACAGATCGTCCT
>NZ_VFID01000011.1:250000-452754 GCF_006542425.1 Pseudoxanthomonas sp. z9
CGTTAATCGACGCAGGGTTAGTCGGTCCCTAAGGCGAGGGCGAAAGCCGTAGTCGATGGGAAGCAGGTTAATATTCCTGCACCTCGCGTGAGTGCGATGGAGGGACGGAGAAGGTTAGGTGTACCGGGCGTTGGTTGTCCCGGGGAAAGGCGGTAGGTGTGGAACTTTGGCAAATCCGGGTTCCTTTAACACCGAGCACCGAGACGAGCTCTTTAGAGCGAAGTCACTGATACCACGCTTCCAGGAAAAGCTCCTAAGCTTCAGCTCACGAAGACCGTACCGTAAACCGACACAGGTGGGTAGGATGAGAATTCTCAGGCGCTTGAGAGAACTCGGGTGAAGGAACTAGGCAACATGGCACCGTAACTTCGGGAGAAGGTGCGCCCTTTTTGGTGGCTGCATGCGCAGCTGAGCTGAAGAGGGCCTCAGAAACCAGGCCGCTGCGACTGTTTATCAAAAACACAGCACTCTGCAAACACGAAAGTGGACGTATAGGGTGTGACGCCTGCCCGGTGCTGGAAGGTTAATTGATGGGGTCAGCCGCAAGGCGAAGCTCTTGATCGAAGCCCCAGTAAACGGCGGCCGTAACTATAACGGTCCTAAGGTAGCGAAATTCCTTGTCGGGTAAGTTCCGACCTGCACGAATGGCGTAACGACAGCGGCGCTGTCTCCACCCGAGACTCAGTGAAATTGAAATCGCTGTGAAGATGCAGCGTTCCCGTGGCAAGACGGAAAGACCCCGTGAACCTTTACTATAGCTTTACATTGAACGTTGAGTTCGTCTGTGTAGGATAGGTGGGAGGCTATGAAACCATGGCGCTAGCTGTGGTGGAGCCAACCTTGAAATACCACCCTGATGTGCTTGACGTTCTAACCTAGGCCCGTAATCCGGGTCGGGGACCATGTATGGTGGGTAGTTTGACTGGGGCGGTCTCCTCCCAAAGAGTAACGGAGGAGCTCGAAGGTACGCTCAGCGCGGTCGGACATCGCGCACTGTGTGCAAAGGCATAAGCGTGCTTGACTGCAAGAGCGACGGCTCAAGCAGGTACGAAAGTAGGACTTAGTGATCCGGTGGTTCTGTATGGAAGGGCCATCGCTCAACGGATAAAAGGTACTCCGGGGATAACAGGCTGATACCGCCCAAGAGTTCATATCGACGGCGGTGTTTGGCACCTCGATGTCGGCTCATCACATCCTGGGGCTGTAGTCGGTCCCAAGGGTATGGCTGTTCGCCATTTAAAGTGGTACGCGAGCTGGGTTCAGAACGTCGTGAGACAGTTCGGTCCCTATCTGCCATGGGCGTTGGAAGTTTGAGAGGGGCTGCTCCTAGTACGAGAGGACCGGAGTGGACGAACCTCTGGTGTTCCGGTTGTCACGCCAGTGGCATTGCCGGGTAGCTATGTTCGGAAGCGATAACCGCTGAAAGCATCTAAGCGGGAAGCGCGCCTCAAGATGAGACTTCCCGGGGCACAAGCCCCCTGAAGGAACCATGTAGACTACGTGGTTGATAGGTCAGGTGTGTAAGCGCTGCAAGGCGTTGAGCTAACTGATACTAATGATCCGTGCGGCTTGACCATATAACCTCAAGTGGCCTTGGACTCGACGGCAACGTCGATGAGAATCCAATGCCCGCTACGTCACAAGACCCTATGTGAGACAGGCGCCTCATCCCTTCGGATGGCGACGCTCCAACCGTCTCCCTGGTGAAATTAGCGCTGTGGTCCCACCCGTTCCCATCCCGAACACGGAAGTGAAACGCAGCTGCGCCGATGGTAGTGTGGCCTAAGCCATGCAAGAGTAGGTCATCGCCAGGGGCTTTACCCCTAAACCCCCAGCCGCAAGGCTGGGGGTTTTTTCTTGCCCGCTGATCGCCAACAATCGGACTTTCCTAACAGACAGGGGATCCGGGGATGAAGCGAAGTGTTCTGGCCATCGCCCTAGGCGTGTCATTGGCAGCGCAAGCATGGGCGGCAGGCAAGGAAGTCACGCCGGCCAAAGTGCAGCAGGTGCACGAATCGGCGTTGGTATTGGATACACATCTGGATACGCCGGCGAATTTTTCGCGCCCGGGCTGGAGTATCCGCGATCGCCACGATCATGACGGCGATCAATCGCAGGTGGATCTGCCGCGAATGAAGGAAGGCGGTCTGGATGGTGGATTCTGGGTGATCTACACGGAACAGGGCGCGCGCGACGAGGCCGGCAATCGCGCCGCACGCGACCATGGCCTGACCCGGCTGATGGAAATCCGCGAAATGATCGCCGCCAACGCGGCCGACTTCGAACTGGCTTCGACCGCGGCGGCGGCCGAACGCATCGCCGCCGCAGGCAAGCGGGTTTCCTTCATCAGCATGGAAAACGCATCGCCGCTCGCCAGCGATCCCAGTCTGCTCGAGCTGTACCACAAGCTCGGCCTACGGATGCTGGGCATAACCCACGTCAAGAACAATGATTTCGGTGATTCGTCCACCGACGCCGCGGGCCTGCAGTGGAATGGCCTGAGTCCGAAGGGCAAGGCACTCGTCGCGGAGGCCAACCGGCTGGGTCTGATCCTGGATGCTTCGCACGCGAGCGACCAGGTCTTCGATCAATTGCTGGAGCTTTCCAAGGCACCCATCGTGTTGTCGCACACCAGTGCCGACGCGGTATTCGACCATCCGCGCAACATCGATGATGCGCGCATCCGCAAGCTGGCGGCCAAGGGGGGCGTGATCCACGTCAACGCGTACGGCGGCTATCTGATATCGATTCCCAGACCTCCGCAGCGAGAAGCCGCCCTTGAAGCGCTTTCGCAGAAGTATGGCGACGAAAGCGAGCGGGACGAGGCGAAGGTGCAGGCCTATCTGAAGGAACGGGCGGAGATCGATCAACGGTTCCCCGTACCGCAAGCCACGTTCGAGGACTACATGCGGCATCTGCTGCATATCCTGAAGGTGGCGGGGCCGAAGCACGTCGGGATCGGCGCGGACTGGGACGGCGGCGGCGGTGTGGCGGGAATGGAAGACGTCGCAGCGTTGCCGAAGATCACCGAACGTCTGCTCAAGGAAGGCTACAGCGAAGCCGACATCCACGCGATCTGGGGAGGCAACCTGCTCCGCGTGCTTCGTGCGGTCGAGGCGGTGGCCGAGCCATCGCGGCGATAGATAGCTGCGCGACTCCCTCCCGTCGGGGAGGGAGTCCTTGCCGCGTGAACAGGCTCCGCAATGGAGGTGGACGTGGAGCAGCGCGCCCACGGGTACGCTGCTGACCGAACAAAGCAATCGTCGCCCCGCCTTGTGGCGCGTCTGGCGTGCCGCGGATACTGAGGCTTGAAATGTGCAGGGTCCGGACGGCCGAGGGACTGTCGTGTTGGAAGAAGCCCGACGTCGCGCCCGCGGCGCCATCTTCGACGCGCTCGATGGCAAGTGCCGATCGAGCGCGTTCGACCGGTTTGCCGGCGCAATGAGCGCCAACGGAATCGTCTACCTGTCAACAGAGCGTGGGTAATCCGCTCCGTTGTCCGGGGCCATCATTGGCTGCGTGCAACCGCCCGGGATGCCTATTCGAGTGCAATGACTCGTTGTTGAATGCGAGGCGTCGCCATCGGCTGCCTTTTTCGGAAGTTTCCGATTCCTGCGGCGAGTCACATTGGGTGAAAGTGTAGTCCGCGACACGGAAGTCGCGGTCGATACACCGGTAGCCATTTCCAGGACCGGCTCTCCTCGTCATGGGAATCATGGACCGAGCCAACCTTGCGCGCGGGCCGAGCCCGCTGCGAAATCTCTCCCGACGGAACCTCATGCATATTGCACATTCTCCTGCTGACGCCGTGGGGCACGCCCGGAGCGGACGTGCGGTGGATGCTCGTGGGGTGGCGACGGCGGTGTGGAAGCGTTGTTGCGCATGGCTGTCGCGTCGTGTCTTGCATGCGGGCGCCATCGCGCTGGTTGTGTCCGCTCCGTTGTTGCTGGGCCTGGGCTGGCATCGTATCCAGTGGATGGTGGCTGGACAGCAGGAGGCCGAGCACGGGCGCGCCGTGATGTCGAAGCTCGAGGCGACGCTGGATCAAGTTCATTCCACCGTGGATGCGAGCTTGCCTCTGGCCGCTGGTGACTGTGCGGACGTGGTGGATGCACTGCGGCTGGAAGCGGCGACCTTGCCGCAGGCGCGATCGCTCGTGCTGGCACGCAACGGACTGGCCTACTGCAGCACCCTGTTTGGCGAAATCGACATGCCGACGGAAGTGATGGGATTTTCCGAGGATGTCATGACGCTGGTTGCCGGGAATGACGTCGCGCCGGATCGTCCCCTGCTGCTGTATCGCGTGTCACGCGCACCTCATGAAGCGATCGCCGTGCTGGATGCGCGGCACGTCCGCCGCTCAGTACAGAACGACCAGGAATCGGCGTGGATGGTGGGAACGAAGCGGCTTGAACGCGACGGCGATCTGCGCATTCTGTCGCCGGGTGCCGACGCGCAAATTCCCCTGGTCACATCCTCACGCTATCCGGTGGCGATCGCTTCGGATGCTCGCGGCGAGCTGACGGGACATCCATGGCGTCCATCCTCCACAGCAGTGTGGCTGCTGGCGCTGGCCGGAATGCCGATGGGCTATCTGGCCCTTCGCTGGGCGGGACGCCGCCGAGGCCTGAAGCGGGAGTTCCAGCGGGCCATCCGGGAGGACGAATTCGTTCCTTTCTATCAACCCGTCGTGCGTGCCGCGGACGGAGGCTGGGCCGGGGCGGAAGTCCTGGCGCGCTGGGAGCATCCCCGGCGTGGCCTGCTGGCTCCGGATGCCTTCATGGCCGAGATGGAGCAATCCGACCTGATCCTGCCGATGACGGCGCAGCTGATGTCGCGCGTGGCGGACGATCTGGCGAGCATGTCGTCGGTATTGCCGGCGGGATTCCATATCGCCTTCAACATCACCCCCGCGCATCTGGCTGGCCGTTGGCTGCCCGAACAATGCCGGCGCTTCCTTGCCGCGTTTCCAGCGGGGCGGATAGCGTTGATCCTGGAGCTGACCGAGCGCGAAGGTATCGTGCCGGATGCCGGCGTGCATGCGGTACTGGACGAGGTCCGGCAGTTGGGCGTGCGCATCGCGCTGGACGACTTTGGCGTCGGCCATTCGAACCTCAGCCATCTGCAGGAACTCCGTGTTGACCGGCTGAAAATCGATCGCGGTTTCGTCGAACGGCTGCCGGACCCGGATGGCATCACACCGATACTACGGACCATCCTCGACCTGGCTGAACGCCTGGATCTGGACGTCGTGGCGGAGGGGGTGGAGACCCGGGCCCAGGCCGATGCGCTGGCCCGTCACGGCGTGGCGCTCCTGCAGGGCTATCTGTTCGCCCGGCCTGTGCCGGTTTCCCTGTTGCGAGGCGTGCTGGCGGGTGCCAGGTGGGCAGATTTCCCGCAAGACATTGATGGAAAAAGGAAACTTGTGGATGGAGTGGTGCCTGGCCGGACGAGTGTCCAAGGTTCCGTTTCCCTTACGGAAGCTGAATGATTTCTGCCCATCGTTCCACTGTCGGAATGATGGGGAACTCTTTTACCGGTTAGCAGTCGAACAACCCGACTGCTAAGATGACCCACATGAGCCAGAACACTGCTGCCACCGCCCTGGTGGCGAACAACCTCCCCATCCCCAGCGCGCTCGGTTCGCTCGAGGCCTATATCGGCGCCGTGCACCAGATTCCGGTGCTCACGGTCGATGACGAGCAGGCGTTGGCGCGTCGCTTCCGCGACGATGAAGATCTGGATGCCGCCCGCGAGCTGGTGCATTCGCACCTGCGTTTCGTCGTGCATGTCGCCCGCGGTTACAACGGCTATGGCCTGCCGCTGGGTGACCTGATCCAGGAAGGCAACATCGGCCTGATGAAGGCGGTGAAGCGCTTCGACCCGGACATGGGCGTGCGCCTGGTGAGCTTCGCGGTGCATTGGATCCGCGCCGAGATGCATGAGTTCATCCTCAAGAACTGGCGCATCGTGAAGGTGGCGACCACCAAGGCGCAACGCAAGCTGTTCTTCAACCTGCGCAAGTCCAAGACCCGTCTGGGCTGGATGAACGCGGAGGAAGTCAGCGCGGTCGCCAAGGACCTCAACGTATCCGAACGCGAAGTGCTCGAAATGGAGTCGCGCCTGTCCGGTCGCGATATCGGTTTCGACGCGCCGGGCGACGAGGACGATGATCATGCGCCGCCGTCGCCGGTGAGCTACCTGATGGCGGGCGACGAGGATCCGTCGCAGGCCTACGAGCGCGCCGACAGCGAGGACAATCAGCTGGAATTGCTGCGTGAAGGCCTGGCCGGCCTGGACCAGCGTTCGCGCGACATCATCAAACGCCGCTGGCTGGATGCCGACAGCAAGATCACCCTGCAGGAACTGGCGGACGAATATGGCGTTTCCGCCGAGCGCATCCGCCAGATCGAAGCCAATGCGCTGAAGAAGATGAAGGCGCTGTTCGCCGCCTGACTTCGGCAAGTTTCGACGAAACAAGCAACGGCCCCGGAAACGGGGCCGTTTGTTTTTTCTTCCATGAATGCGGCAAATCCGCGTGGAACGGTTTTTCCCGTCGAACGCGAATGACGGGAAATTCGTGTTCTCCGCTCCACGGTCGCCCTGGAGGCGCTTGTTCCGGTAGCCGTGAGGCAGACCGGCCAGAAGGCGCAACGCTGCCTTCCGACAGGAAACGGTTGTCGCGGCTCCATCAAGGAGCGCACGCCAGCGGTATTCCGCGCAAGAACCGGATGGCGATGCGGCTTCGTCAGGAGGATGCTTCCAGTCCATTCACTGGAACTTTCGCCATGGCCTACCGAATCACTGGACTCTCTCCCGATCTGTTCACCCACCTTTGGGCACTGGATGATGCAGCGCTGGCCGCGCAATCGATACGGCGGGTGGTCGCGGACAAGGATCGGGGTTTTCCCTGCCGGGTTTCGCTCGACGATGCGCGTGCCGGTGAATCCCTGCTCCTGCTTCCGTTCCAGCATCATGAGGTGGCCGGTCCGTACCGGGCGGGCGGTCCGATCTTTGTGCGCCAGCAGGCGACGCGGGCCGCCGTGTTCGAGGATCGAATTCCCGAAGCGTTCCTGCGCCGCCTGCTATCCGTCCGCGCCTACGATGCGGAAGGCTGGATGCAGGCAGCCGAGGTGGTGGAAGGCACGCAGTTGGAACCGCTGATCGCGTCCTTCTTCCAGCGCGACGACGTGGCCTACCTGCATGTGCACAATGCGCGCCCCGGCTGTTTCGCCGCACGCGTGGATCGTCACTGATCCGGAGGTGTCTCGTCCGGTGCGCCGAAGATGATGCGCGCGCCGCGCTGGTAGCTCCAGTACGCCCACGCCCAGTTCAGCAGCACGACCAGCCGGTTGCGGAAGCCGATCAGGAAGAACACGTGCGCGGCCAGCCAGAACCACCAGGCCAGCAGGCCGGACAGCTTGAGCCGGCCGAAATGGACGACCGCCGCCATGCGGCCGATGGTGGCGAGATTGCCGAAGTCCCGGTAGCGGAAAGCGCTCGTGGGCTTGCCGGCTAGGCGCGCGCGGATCATCGCCGCGATGTGGCGTCCCATCTGCTTGGCGGCGGGAGCGACGCCGGGGACGGGCCGACCCTGGCTCTGCACCGAGGCCAGGTCGCCGCCGACGAAGATGTCGGGATACCCGGGGACGCTGAGGTCGGGCCGCACGATCACGCGCCCGGCCCGGTCCAGCGGGACATGCAGGGATTGCGCGAGCGGGGAAGCCGCGACACCCGCCGCCCAGACCACCGTCCTGGCGGGCACGAAGGTATCGCCGAGCTGGTAGCCGGCCTCGTCGATGGCGGTGACCGGAACGCCGGTGCTGACTTCCACCCCCAGCTTCTCCAGCTGGCGTCGCGCGCGCGCGGACAGATCTTCGGGAAAGGAAGCCAGGACACGCGGACCGGCTTCGATCAGGCGCACCCGCGCCTCACCCGGGTCGATGTTGCGGAATTCGTTCTTCAGCGTATGCCGCGCGATCTCCGCGAGCGTGCCGGCCAACTCCACGCCGGTGGGACCACCGCCGACGATGGCGAAGTTCAGCCAGGCCGCTCGCCGCGCCGGATCCGGCTCGGCCTCGGCCCGTTCGAATGCCACCAGCAGGTGGCGTCGCAGGTACAGCGCATCGTCGAGGGTCTTCAGCCCGGGTGCGTGCCTGGCCCACTCATCGTGACCGAAATACGCGTGGGTGGCACCGGTGGCCAGCAGCAGGTAGTCATAGTCCAGGGAGCCGGCATCACCCAGTTGCAGCCGGCGTGACGACGCGTCTACCCGGGTGACCTCTGCCAGCCGCACTTCCACGTTGGCCTGGCGGCGCAGGATGTGGCGCAACGGCGCGGCGATGTCGGGTGCGGACAGGCCGGCGGTCGCCACTTGGTAGAGCAACGGCTGGAAAAGGTGATGGTTGCGGCGATCGATCAGGGTGATCCGCACCGGCGCCTTGGACAGCGCCCTGGCCGCCCACAGGCCGGCGAAACCTCCGCCGACGATGACGACGTGGGGACGGGAAGCGCTCATTGACGCCCTCCGTGGGCGTGGCCGGCGCCGGATCGATGCCGGATGGCCGCCGACGGCAACGCCGACGGGAGGAGAGCGACGATATCCATGCAGGGAATTCTGGCACGGACGCGGGCATACGCAAGACGGAAGCACGCACGCGCGCATGCGCGGGTTATCCCGGTCCACGTTAGACTTGGTTGCCGGAGCCGACAAAGGTGCGACGGCGCAGGGGGAATGATGCAGCCACAGCCGATCACACTGGATGCAGTGCTGGTCATCGAGGACGATCCTGGCGTCCGCCGCCGGATTTCACGGCTGGTGACCGGGATAGCCGAACCGGACGCACGGATCGTGGACGTCGACTGCCTGGCATCCGCGCGGTCGAGCCTGCGGGAACACCCCTTCGCGCTGGCGCTGGTGGACGTGCAGTTGCCGGACGGCAGCGGCATCGACCTCATCGCCTGGATGCAGCAACACGCACCGGGCACGCAGGCGGTCATCGTGTCCGCCTGGGCGGAGGAGGAAATCATCCTCGCGGGCGTGCGCGCGGGTGCGGTCGGGTATCTGCTGAAGGAGCGCGATGACGCCGAGATCCTGATGTCCCTGAAAAGCCTGCGTGAAGGCGGTGCGCCCATCGATCCGATGATCGCCCGCCGAATCCTGGCGCTGCTGCCGGCGGCCATGGCGGCGCCCGCCGCCTCGACCACACGAGAAGCGCGACAGGAGGCCTCCCTCTCCGATCGCGAGCGCGAAATCCTCGGACTGGTGGCACAGGGGTTCAGCAATCGCGAGATGGCGGATCTGTTGTCGTTGTCACGGCTCACCATCGAATGCCACACCAAGAACATCTACCGCAAGCTGGCGGTGGGTTCGCGCACGGCGGCGGTGTTCGAAGCCCGGGCCATGGGACTGCTGCCGTGAGCTTGCGCGTGCGTGTCTGGATACTCCTGTTGTGCCTGCTATGGCCTGGATTGGCAGGGGCGCAGCCGGCCCGGACGGTGACCATTGATCGCGCCGAGGCGGTGCGGACTGGTTGGAATGAATCCGCACCGCCGGACCGTGGCTGGGAGCCCGTGCAGTTGGTCGACTTCTGGGACAGGCGCTGGCCGGACCATGATGGCGTCGTCTGGTATCGGTTGCGATGGCAACAGGCGGATGCCCGCCAGCCCATCGGCCTGCTGGTGAACTACATCTGCCTGTCCGGCGCGATCTACGTCAACGGCAATCTGGTGGCGCGCGACCCGAGTCTGGTCGAGCCGCTGTCGCGCGCCTGGGTGGCGCCGTATTACCAACTGATTCCGTCGGCGCTGCTGCGCCAGGGCGAGAACACCCTGCTGGTGCGGGTCTCGGGCCTTTCGGCCTACCAACCCGGATTCGGTACCGTGACGGTGGGCGAACCCGCTGCCGTGCAGGCGTTGTATCGGCAGGAACGTTTCGCGCGCCACGACATCAAGTTGATCAACGTTGCCATGAGCGTGGTGATGGGGGGCCTGTTCCTGATGCTGTGGCTGTTCCGTCGCCAGGATTCGGTCTACGGCTGGTTCGCCCTTTCGGAGCTGGCGGGATCGCTGTACGGCGCGAATTACATCGTTTCCAGTCCCTGGCCGTTCACCACCACCGACGGCTGGCAGGCGTTCGTGGTGGCGATGTACCTGGTGACCGGCGCGAGTTACACGATGTTCCTGTTCCGCTACGCGGAGCGGCGGTTTCCGCGCATCGAGACGATGATGGCGCTGGTGAGCGTGGCCGCGGTCGCAACCGCCCTGCTGGCGCCGGGCTGGATGGGACCGGCGCGCACGCCTTGGATCGTGGTGGGAGGCCTGTTCTTCTACCTCGGCATCGGCTACTTCCTGGCGCAGGCGTGGCGGCGGCGTCGGATCGACTTCCTGGTGCTGGCCGCCTGCCTGTTGCTGCCGGTGCTGGTGTCCTTCTATGACTTCGCCCTGTTTTTCGGCTGGGTGCACAGCGATACCTATTTGCTCAGCCTCACCTCGGTGCTGACGCTGGTCGGCATCGGCTTTGTCCTGTCCCACCGCTTCGTCACCGCGATGCGGCGTATCGAGGGGTTCAACGATGAACTGCGGCAGGAAGTGGTGGCGGCGACATCACGCTTGTCGGACACACTGTCGCAACAGCATGCGCTGGAACTGGCGCATGGCCGGGCGGGGGAACGCCTGCAACTGGTACGCGATCTGCACGACGGTTTCGGCGGCACCCTGGTGGGCGCCATCGCCCAACTGGAGAACGCGCCGGAAGACACGACCAAGGCGCAGATCGTGGGCACGCTGAAGGAAATGCGTGACGATCTGCGACTGGTGATCGACAGTACCGCGCGGGAGCAGGCGGCACTGGCGGCGCAGCTGGCGCCGCTGCGGCATCGGCTGGGCCGGCTGCTGGAGACCGCCGACATTGACAGCCGGTGGCAACTGGAAGGACTGGAGGGCATCGAACTCGGTCCCGCGCGCAGCCTGGACTTGATGCGTTTGTTGCAGGAAGCGCTGACCAACGTGTTCAAGCACAGCCGGGCCCGCCAGGTGAATGTTCGCCTGGCCAGGGCGGATGACCGCTTGCAGTTGCATATCGAGGACGACGGACAGGGCTTGGTGGGCGAGGGCGATGGGTTGGTCCCCGGTGCCGGGCTGGGCAGCATGCGGGCGCGCGCCCAGCGCCTCGGCGGGCAGCTCCGCATCGAATCGAACACCGGGGGAACCCGGCTGCGGCTGGAGTTTCCACTGCTGGCCTGAGCCAGGCCTGCATGCGTCGACAGGGGACTACCTGATTCCGGGGATGTCCGATGCGGACGACGGAGGGCACGCTCTTGCGCGCCCGGGAAGACGAGACGTCTTCCGGGGAAACCGTCCGTCACGCTGGAGCGCCCCCATGGATTCCGTCCACACTGTCCGCCGCCGATTCCCGACGGTTTCCGTTCTCGTACCCGGGGTCTGCGGCGTACTTCTGGCTGCGGCGCTGGTGCTGCCGATGCCCACAGCGTTCGCACAAGCGACCGGCGGAACCGGAACCGAACCCTGCACCCAGAATCCAGGCAGCCAGGACATTGCATGCGGCACGGGGAGTTCCGCGAGCAATGCTGGCCAGCCCGGTCCTAATCAGCCTGGCTGGAGCAGCTCGGCCGGCGGTGCCGGTGGCACCGGCAACACGGCCATCGGCAACGGCGCCCAGTCGGGCAACGGTGGCACGGGCGCCAATGGCACGGCGGGCGGCAACGGTGGCGTGGGTGGAACCGGGGGATCACGCAACATCGCGATCGGCCAGAACAGCCAGGCCGGGTTGGGCGGCGGCGGCGGCGAGGGTGTCGCGGGGGGCACAGGGGGCATGGGGGGGAGCGGCGGCAATGACAACATCGCGCTGGGCAACAACAGCGTGGCCGGATCGGGAGGGAATGGCGCTGACATGTGCTGCGGCTTCCCTGGGGCAACCGGGACAGCGGGAACGAATGGCAACACCGCACTCGGGAATGGCGCCAGCGCCACGGGTGGCAATTCGGTGGCACTGGGTGCCGGCAGCAACGATGGCGGCGAGGCGAACGTCGTCTCGGTGGGATCCGCATCATCCCAGCGCCGCGTGACCCATGTCGCGGCGGGCACCGCCGCGAACGACGCGGTCAATGTTGCGCAGATGAACAATGGCGATGCCGCGACGCTGGCGTCGGCCAATGACTATGCCGACGCGCGGGAAGCCGCTGTCCGCAGTGACATGGCGGCGGGCAACGCGGCGTCCCTGGCCGATGCCCAGGCCTACGCCGACACCGCGACTGCGAATGCCTTGACGGCCGCCAACAGCCATGCCGATGCGGGGGATGCGCAGACGTTGAGCGCGGCGATGAGCCATGCCGATGCGGGCGATGCACAGACGTTGAACGCGGCGAGGAGTCACGCCGACGCGGGTGACGTGCAGACGTTGAACGCGGCGATGAGCCATGCCGATGCGGGTGATGCGCAGACGTTGAGCGCGGCGAGAAGTCACGCGGATGCGGGTGACGTGCAGACGTTGAACGCGGCGAGGAATCACGCCGATGCGGGCGATGCGCAGACCTTGAACACGGCGAGGAGTCACGCCGACGCGGGTGACGCGAGAACATTGGATGCCGCCCGCGACCACGCCGATGCCGGCGATGCGGCGACGCTCGCCTCCGCGAATGCGTATACCGATGCCCGCTTCTCCGAACTCACCGGACTGGCTGACGATTTCGAGGCTTTCCGCGGCGACGTGGATCGTCGCATCAACCAGATGGATCGCCGGATCGACAAGATGGCCGCGATGAGCGGAGCCTATGCGGGCATGGCCATGAACACCGCCGGTCTCGCGGGCAGGAACCGGGTCGGCGTGGGCGTCGGTTCGCAAGGCGGGGAACAGGCAATGGCGATCGGCTACCAGCGCGTGGTCGGAAACCGCGCCAGCGTTTCGATTGGCGCGGCGTTCGGCGGCGGCGAGAAGAGCGTGTCGGCCGGCGCGGGATTCAGCTGGTAGCAAATCGGAACGGGATGCGCGGGCGGGCACTCCACACTTTCCGAATCGGCTGGAGAACAGCCGGCGGGGCATGGCCGCCAGGAGGGGATATCCCGGGAAACAACGCGCGGACAGGTTCGTGATGACGCAGCCCTGGCGCAGGCCGGGAACGGGTGCGGCGCGTCTGCCGGTCGCGGACGTCGGCGGCAGTGGCCGCCGGCAGGAAAAATTCCCGTTGTTCCCACCATGCAATGCGCCATGCCGAAGAACTTCGCTACCATGCATGCGGCCTCTTTGCCGGGTCGTGATGGAGGGGCGATGGGAGACGACCTCACCCGCCTGCTGCAGGGCTGGCGTGCCGGCGACGCAATGGCGCGGGATCGCCTGTTGTCCGACGTCTATGACACCCTGCGCGAAATGGCCCGGATGCGCTGGCATCGGCATGGCGCAAGCCACACCCTGCAGCCGACCGCCGTGGTCAACGAAGCGATGCTGCGCCTGCTCGGGAACGAGGTCGACTGGCAGGACAGGGCACATTTCTTCGCGATGGCGGCACTGAAGATGCGCGCGGTGATGGTCGACCACGCGCGCGCGCAACTGGCCGAGAAACGTGGCGGCGAAGTGGCGGTGCTCACGCTGTCGCACGCCGAATCGGTCGCCGGCAACGAGGCGTTCGACGTGCTGGCGCTGGATCTGGCGCTGCAGCGGCTGGCCCGTCGGGACCCACGGGCGGCCCAGGGCCTGGAAATGGCCTATTTCGGTGGCATGGAACGTGACGAAATCGCCTGTGTGCTGGGGGTCTCTCCCTCTACCATCGACCGCGACCTGAAAGTGGCCAAGGCCTGGCTGCGCAAGGAACTGGCCTGACCGGCCATGCGGCCCCACGGGGGAGACGATGGAATCCGTGCACTGGGAGTCGTTGCGGCACCTGTTCGAATCCGTCTGCGATCTGCCGCCCTCCCGATGGCGGGAGGAGCTGGAACGCGTCAGCGATGATCCGGCCCTGATCGAAGAGGCGATGGCGATGCTGCGGGCGCGTACCGCCAGCTTCGAGCGCGCGCTGGAGCCTTTGCGCGATCTGCTGAGCGCCTCGCCGGAACCCGAACTGAGCGTCGGCGATCGCGTCGGCCCCTGGCGCCTGATGCACCGGCTGGCCAGCGGTGGCATGGGCACGGTGTTCGTGGCCGAGCGCGACGACGAATCGTTCCGGCAGTGCGTGGCGATCAAACTGCTGCGCAGCGCGCTCGCCGACCCCGCTCTGGTGCAGCGACTCATCGCGGAGCGGCAGATCCTGGCCGAACTGCGGCATGCCAATATCGCGCGCCTGTACGACGGCGGCACCACTCCGGCCGGGCAGCCCTATCTGGTGATGGAGTACGTCGACGGCGTCGCCCTGGACGCGTATTGCCACGCGCACGGGCTGGATCTGGACGCACGCATCACGTTGTTCCTGAAGGTCTGCGACGCGGTGCAGGCGGCGCACCGGCAACTGGTGATCCACTGCGATCTCAAGCCCAGCAATGTGCTGGTTCGCGCGGATGGCGAGCCGGTGCTGCTGGATTTCGGCATTGCCCGCTGGATGGGTGCCGCCGGCGGTGACGATGCGGCGGGCTTCTGCACGCCGGCCTATGCCAGTCCGGAGCTGCGCAGCGGCGGCGGACCCGTGAATACGGCCAGCGATGTATTCAGCCTCGGCGTGCTGCTGGCGGAACTGCTGTCGGGCCAGCGCATCGAGCGTGGTCTCCAGGATGCGTTCCAGCCCGTCGCCAAGCCCAGTGAAGCCGCAGCGCCGGATTGCGCCTGGCGGCGTCGCCTGCGAGGCGACCTCGACGCCATCGTGATGCGTGCCTGCGCGATCGATCCGGCGCGGCGATACCCCTCGGTGGAAGCGCTCGCCGGCGATCTCCTGCGTCATCGCAGCCACCATCCGGTCAGCGCGCGCGCCGCGACGTTTCCCTATCGCCTGCGTTGCTGGGGGCGGCGCCACTGGCGCGCGGTCGCGCTGGCCGGTGCCGCGTCGGTGGCCGCGCTGCTGTTCGTCGCCCGCCTGGAAATGGAGCGTGATCGCGCGGAGCGCGAGGCGGCCACGGCGGAACAGGTCAGCGACTTCCTGGTGGATACCTTCAATGCCGCGGACCCGCGCATGCGGGGCGCGAAGGGCACCGAAGAACCCACCGCGCGCAACGTGCTCGATGTGGGCGTGGCCAAGGTGGACGCCGAACTGGCGCAGAGTCCCGCCGTGCTGGCGCGCATGCGCCTGGTCCTGGGCCGCGCCTACGCCAATCTGGGCGAGCGCAAGCGCGCCGAAGCCATGCTCCGGCAGGCCGGCGAAGCCCTGCGGCAGCCTTCGCTCGGCCGCCCCGATCTGGCGGCGCAGGCCTACAGCCATCTGTCCACGCTGATGAGCAACCAGATGCGCGCCGATGACGCGCTGGTGGCCGCCGAGCAGGCACTGTCTCTGCGCATGGCGCACGATCGCACGCCGGCCGCACTCGCCGATTCCTACAACGTGCTGGGCCTGGCGAAGAAGACCGCGGTGGACTTCCCCGGTGCCCGGGCCGCCTACGCGCAGGCGTTGAAACTGCACCTGCAGGTGTACGGCCCGGACGCGCTGGAAACCGCCGGGCTGCTGCACAACATGGCATTGCTTTACCGCACGGAAGGGGATGCGGAAGCGGCCGAATCCCACTATCGGCGCGCACTGGCGATCAAGGTGCGGCAGGCCCCGCGCAGCGTGACCCTGCACAACAGCCGGCAAGGGTTGGCGATGGTGCTCGCGTCACGGGGACGCTTCACCGAAGCGGCGCAGTTGCTGCGCGAGAACGTGGCGCTGGCCGAGGCGCTGATCGGCCGCGAGAGCGAGCGTGCCGCCGATACCGAAATGAAACTGGCGATGGTGCTGCAGCAATCCGGAGATTACATCGGCGCCGGCAAGCACTATCGCGAAGCCCTGGGCATCACCGAGCGGGTCCTCGGCCGGGACAGCATCGACTATGCGGTGGTGGCCAGCCAGTTGGCGACGCTGGAGGAGCAGCGCGGTGATCTGGCGGCCGCCGAGCCGCTGTACCGCGTCGCGACCGAGATACGGCGCGCGCGCCGGCCTCCCGGGGACCGTACCCGGGTCCGCAACGAGGTCTATTGGGCACGCGTGCTCGCGCGGATGGGACGGATGCCGGAGGCCAGCGCGCTGATGGAACGCGCGCTGCCCGCCTGGCAGGGATTCTTCGTTGCCGACAGCGATTCGCCGGAGCGGATCAACACGCGGCTGGTCCAGGCCGAATGGCTGCTGCGAAAGGGCCTGTGGGAGGAGGCGCGGGCATCGTTGCCGGACGTGCCGGCCGACAATCCCGCCGCGGCGCTGGAGCGGCAGTCGCTGCTGGCCGAGATCGCCAGCCGGCGCGGTGCTCCGGAGGCCGTCGCGGAATGGAAACGCGCGGTGGCGATGTCCACCGGCTTCACCGGCGCGGACAGCGCGGTGACCGCGCAGTTGCGCGTGCCGTATGCGGAGGCGTTGCTGGCCGCCGGCGACAGCGCCAACGCGCGACGCGAGCTGGCCAGCGCCGAGGTGCCACTGCGACGCCAGCTCAGTCCGCACGCCCGGGACCTGCAACGGATGGAGGCGGCGCGGGCGCGATTGTGACGCGCCCGCATCCGCGGTGGCTCCGGGCCGTTGTCAAAAAAGCGGGCGGCGCGATGAAGGCATGCGCCGCCCACACGCCGATCAGAGGTCGACGCCGAAGCCGATGCCGGCCGATTTCTCGCTGCCGCTGAAAGCACCGCCCAACGAGAACGACGCGCGCTGGCCGATGCGGCGGCCATAGCCGATCGACAGCGCCTGTTCGCCACCCTGGAAGCCGGCGCCGATGGCGACACGGCCCCGCGGACTCTGCGACCCGGCGGCATTGATCGCCATGTTGAGCATGGCGGACCCCATCGCCCCCTGGCGATCGATACGTCGATCCTGATGTTGCAGGCGACGGTCGATGTTGTCGAAGCGGTCGCTGATCGTGCCCGCATCCAGGCCAACCAACTGCGCGATCTGGCTGTCGGTGTAGGCGTTGGCCGCCGACAGCGTTTCAGCGTCGCCGGCTTCCATGTCGTTGCGGATGGCGGCTTCGCGGTTGTCGGTATAGGCATTGGCCGCGGTGCCGCCGGTGGCGACCGCGGTGTCGGTGTAGGCGTTGGCCGTCGCCAGGGTGGCCTGCAGCTGCGACAGGTTGACCGCATCGGTGGCGCCGGTGCCGGCGGCGACGTTGACGATGCGTCGTTCGCTGCCGACGCTGCCGATCGATACCGTGTTGGCTTGGTCCGCAATGGAGCCGGCGCCCAGCGCAACGGCGTTGTCGCCTTGCGTGGTGACCATGCTGTGTGCGCCCAGCGCGGTGCCGTTGGTGGCATGGATTGCCGACGCTGCGCCGAAGGCGCTGGTCGATTCGGCGTTTGCCTTCGCGCCCGCGCCGAACGCGCTGCTGTCCAGCGCGGCGGCTTCGGTGGATTCATCCGCCTGGCGGATGCCGTCGCCATTGACATCCCGCCATCCGCCCACGGCGGTGCCGTTCTCGCCGCCTGCATCGCTGTTCTCGCCAATCGCGACGGCGCTGCGGCCCGTGGCCGATGCGTCGTGGCCCAGGGCCGCGCTGCCGGCCCCGCCGGCCCGGCTGGAATAGCCCACGGCGGTGCCGTCGGCACCATCGGCGTAGCTATGTCCGCCCAGTGCCGTGCTGTCTTCGCCGGATGATTCGGCATAGAGGCCCATGGCCGTGCTGCCGCTGCCGGACGATCGGCTGGAATAGCCCACCGCAATGCTGTAATCGCCGGTCGCCACGCCCATCACGCCGATGCCGGCTTCGCCGGAGGCGCTGCCGGCGATGGCGAGGCTGGCCCAGCCGGAGGCGTTGGCGTTGCCACCCAGCGCGGTGGCGAAATCGTTGGTCGCCTGCGCGGCCGCGCCCACGGCGGTGGTTCGCTGTGCGCTGGCGATGGTGATTTCATCCAGCCCCACCAGGCCGTCGTTGTTGAGGTCGCGCCAACTGCCTATCGCGGTGCTTCCGTTGCCCGTGGCCAGGGCGCTCGTGCCCAGCGCGGTACTCTCGAACGTGGCCACGCTGCTGGCGCCGAGCGCGACGCCGCCCGCCGAAGCGCTGGCGTTGGTACCGCAGGCCAGCGAATTGCTGCCCAATGCGTTGGCGCCCGCGCCATCCTCGCCGGCGGTGGCCAGATCGCAGACGTCGCCGGCCCAGGCCGGGGCGGCGATCAGGAAGGACAGGGTCAACGCCAGGCGGTGAAGGCGCGGGCGGGCGGGTGAAGCGGAACAAACAGATTGCCGGGTGTGCATGAACGCATCTCCATGGAGGGTGGGAAAACCGCGCCCGGAGCTTTCCGGGCGTGTCTGGTTCCCAAACCGCGTTCCATGGCGGGCGAGCGTCATTTTTTTTGCGAGGCCGGCGACCGGCACCCGTAAACAGGCCCGCCCGCACCTTGTTGGGCAGATGGCGGCGGTGTGCGGAAAGACTGTTTCAAGGCCGGATGCCCGGCGCGGCGCCTGTTGTCAGCTCAGTAGAGATCCAGCGGATCCACGTCCAGCGACCAGCGCACCCGGCGCGCTTCAGGCAGCGCGTGCAGCAGCGGAATGACGGCATCGAGCAGGCGATGCAGCAGGCGTCGCTCGGGGGAGGACAGCACCAGTTGCATGCGGTGATAGCCGGCGCGTCGCGGCATCGGCGCCGGCAAGGGGCCGTGCAGTTCCAGCTTCGGATCGTGTTCGCGCAACCGTTGCCGCGCGGCCAGCAGGAACGCCTGCGCCGCGTCGACCTGCTGGGCTTCCGCGCGCAACAGCGCGAGATGGGCGAAAGGAGGAAAGCCGGCGGCTTCGCGCTGTACCAGCTCGACATCGGCGAAGGCGTGGTAGCCGCCCTGGATGAGCGTGTTGAGCAGCGGGTGATCCGGATGGTGGGTCTGCAACCAGACCTCGCCGGGCTTGTCCGCGCGTCCGGCGCGTCCGGCGACCTGGATGAGTTGCTGCGCCAGGCGCTCGCCGGCGCGGAAGTCGGCGGAGAACAGGCCTTCGTCGATGCCCACCACCGCGACCAGGGTCAGGTGCGGCAGGTCATGGCCCTTGGCGAGGATCTGGGTGCCGACGAGGATGCCGGGCCGGTCGCCGAGCGTGTCCAGATGCTTCGCCAGTGCGTCCCGGCGCTGGGTGGTGCTGCGATCGATGCGCAGTACCGGTACCTCGGGAAAGGCGCCGACCAGATGCTCCTCCAGCCGTTCGGTGCCGATACCCTGCGGTTGCAGGGCCAGTCCGCCGCAGTCCGGGCAGGCCAGCGGCACCGGCTGGCGCGCGCCGCAATGGTGGCATTGCAGCCGGCGTCCGCCGGCGTGCACCGTCATCGAGGCGTCGCAGCGTTTGCAGTGCGCGCTCCAGCCACAGTCGTGGCACAGCAGCACCGGCGCGTAGCCGCGCCGGTTCTTGAACACCAGCACCTGGCCGCCGGCCTGCAACGCCTGGCGGATGGCCTGTTGCAGTTCCATCGACAGGCCGGCCTCCAGCGCGCGCTTGCGCACGTCCAGCACGCGCACGCGTGGCGGTTGCGCTTCGCCCGCGCGCCGGCGCAGGCGCAGGTGCCGGTAACGGCCGCTGCGGGCGTTGTGCAGGGTTTCCAACGACGGCGTGGCGCTGCCCAGGATGATCGGCACGTCCAGCGCCTTGGCCCGCACCAAAGCGAAATCGCGGGCGTGGTAGCGGATGCCGTCCTGCTGCTTGTAGCTGCCGTCGTGTTCTTCGTCGACGATGATCAGGCCTGCTTCCGGCAACGGCGTGAACACCGCCGAGCGGGTTCCCACAACCACCCGGGCCTCGCCGCGCGCGCAGGCGCCCCAGGTGCGCGCCCGCTCGTTGTCATTGAGGCCGGAGTGCAGCACGTGCACCGGCACGCCCAAGCGGGTGCGGAAGCGCGCCAGCGTCTGCGGGGTCAGGCCGATCTCGGGCACCAGCACCAGCGCCTGTCGGCCGCGCGCCAGGCAATCGGCGATCGCGCCCAGGTAGACCTCGGTCTTGCCGCTGCCGGTGACGCCGTCGAGCAGGAACGGGCTGAAGCCGTTGGCCTCGGCCAGCGCGTCGGCCGCCTGTTGCTGTTCTTCGTTGAGGGTGGGGCCGGGACGGGGCGTGGCTTCGCTGACGCCGGGCGGGGCCGGAATCCGTTCGGCGAGCTCCCGCCCGGCCAGGGTGCGGGCCGCATCGCGCCACTGCGCCATGCGGACGGCTAGCTGGTCCTCCGGCTGCGGTCCGGTGGACAGCCATTCGGCGAGCTGGCGCGGACGGCTGCCCGCGCGCAGACGCGGCAGGGCGGCGAGGCCGGCTTCGGTCAATCGCCACTGCCAGGCCTGTTCGGCGGCGGGCACCGGTTCGCCCTGGCGCAGGGGCGCCGGCAGGGCGGTGGCGAACACCTCGCCCAGCGGCGCGTGCGTGTAGCGCGCCAGCCAGCGCAGCGAGTCCAGGAGTTCGCCATGCAGCAGCGGGGCGGCATCCAGCCATGCGTGGGCCGCCTTCAGTTCGACCGTCTCTTCGGCCGGTCCGGTCTCGGCCACCCAGCCCACCAGTTCGCGGCTGCCGAAGGGCACGCGCACACGTCGGCCCACGTCCGTGGCCGAAACCGTCGAGTCCGCCGGCGGGCGATAGTCGAACAGTCGGGGCAGCGGAACGGGCAGGGCGACGCGGAGAATTGCGGGCGACGGCATCTCCGCAGTTTAGCGAGCCGGTCAAGCACTGCGGGTCGGATGGGGTTGCGGGATCAATCTGTCAAAAAAATGACGAAGTTCACGCAAGTGCGTGTGAGTCAAAGAGATTCCGGCTTATCCACACGAGCTGTGGATAAATCTGTGCATGTCGCCATTGCTCCACGCGCCGATGACCCATTTTCGGGCCTCGGCCGGTGTTTGGTGAAAAAAACGCCAACGCAACTTTTCTTTTTATAATCATCAACTTAATTGTGAAACCAAGTTGAAATGTGACGGCTGGCCACCCTCCGCTGGAGCGACATGACATTCGCGTGACCGCTGTGCACAACGCAAATTGGCGAAAGCCTTGCGGCGCTTGGGAGAGCAGGATTCCAAGCGGTGTCAAGCGTCCGGAATCACCTTCCTGGCCGCTATGATTCGCGGCGATGAGCCCGCGATTCCATGACTGATCCATCGCCGTCCGCCGCCCCGGCCCCCGCCGCCCTGGCGGCCTTCCTGCGGGGCGTCGAACGCCGCGCCGCGCTGTTCGCACAGCTCCAGTGCGGCGACGCGGAGCACGGCGATGCCGCACTCGCCGCGGCGATGCGGGCATTCGTCGGGCAGGCGCCGTCCCAGCCCATGGCCGACTGGCCGCGTGGCTTCTGGCAGAAGATGATGGCGTCGCCGGCCCTGCATCGTCCGCCCGCAGGCGCGCGCTGGCCGGGCGCCATGGCCCATCTGGCCGCGCTGACTCCCGAGGATCGCCAGGCGCTGTTGAGCCGGTTGGCGGCCGGTTTGCCCGAGGACGAGGCGGTGGAAGTGCTGGGCGTGGACATGACCCGTTACCGTGCCGCGCTGGCGGCGGCCTGCCCCACCGACGCCGTCGGCCAGCCCGACGCCGCCGGCTGGCGGGCGCTGGCCGAGGCCATCCAGCAACAGATGCGGGACCTCCCTCCCGAGCGTCTGGCCCGGCTGGCGCGATTGCGCGAAGCCGCGCTCAGGCCCGAGGCGCCCGCTCGGTTTCCGCGACCCGAAACGCAGGCATCGGTGGCACCGGCAACCCGGGCTCCTGCCGTTGCCGCGGGATCTGCCGGGGGCCGCTGGCGGCGCTGGGCGGTGATCGCGATCGTGCTGACCTGCGCCGGCGGGCTGGCGCTGACCTTCTTCGATCCGGGAGGCCTGTTCGGACGAGGCGGCGATTCGCTGGAAGAGGCTGGCCGCGCCGGCCTTGGACTGGCCGAGGAACCGGATATCGAGCAGGAAGTGCTGCCGCCCGCCGAAGCCGCCGCGGCAACGGTGGCGGCCGACCAGGCCCTGGCGCTGCATCCGGATCTGGATCTGCTGCTGGATCCGGACAGCGAAACGCTGTCGAACGACGCGGCCTTCTATGCGTGGTACCTGGCCGGAACCCGCCAGCCACTGCCCGCCGGAAAAGCGGCGGATGGCGCCGTTGAAGCCGGTGCCCAGGAGGAAGGCCGTGACACGACGTTCTGATCGCCGCGCGACGCTGCTGGCGCTACTGGTGGCGGGCACGGCCTGGTGCGGCCATGCGCAATCGCCGTCGACGGAAACACGGCTGGCGGAACGGCAGGCGCGCTGGTCCGCGCTCGCACCCGAGCAACGCGCCCAGGCCGCCACGCGCGCGCAGGCCTGGGACGGGCTGGCGCCGATGGAGCGTGAACGCCAGCGGGCACGCTACCTGGCCTGGCGCGCGCTGGACGAAACGCAGCGCGCGCAACTGCGCGCGGCCGCGCAGGCATTCTCCGCCCTGCCGGCGGAAGAACAGGCACGCCTGCGCACGCTCTACGACAGCCAGGACACCCTGCAGCAGCGGGGCTGGGCACTGGGACCGGAACTGGGCGCGGACTGGCCGCGTCTGCAGCCGCTGTTCGCCTACGTGCCGGCGGCCGAGCGCGATGCGCTGCTGGCGTTGCTGCGGCAACTGGACGCGACCCAACGCGACGATCTGGCGGCGCTGGCGCAGCGCATCCCGCCACAGGAGCGCGCCGCGTTCCGGCAAGCCTTGCTGCGGGTGGAGCCGGCGCGTCGAGGCGACTGGCTGCACCGGCGCCGCAATCAGTAGCGCCTTGCGCGGCGCGACTCAGTAGCGGGCGGCGACGGCGAGAATCCGCCGGCTCGCGCGCACCTGTTCGCCGAAACGGGCAATGCCTTCGGCCCGCATGCGCGGCGCGTGATCGCGCAGGTAGGCATCGAGCGAGGCATGATCGGCCAGTCGATAGCGCACGCAGCGCGCCACCCATCCGGACTCGGCGGGCGGATCCCGCCGATCCAGGATTTCCGCTTCCAGGAACCCCGCGAAACCGAGCATCTCGCGGACGTGCGCGTCCAGCCAGCGCGCGTGGGCCTCGGCGATGTCCACGTCGATGGCGAGATCGACTTCGTAGATGATCGTCATGCGTTGATGAAGCTGGTGAGCAGGACGAACGTCGCCGCGAAACTCACCAGGAACAGGTAGACCATGCCGACGGCCAGGTACTTCAGCACGGTCAGCCACCATGCCTGTCCATAGACCCGCTTCTGCATCAGCAACAGGTAGATCGGCATCCACCACCACAGCACGAACTGCAGCAAGCCGGTGACGCTGGAGAACCAGCCGGCATGCGGGGTGATCCATTCGTCCAGCGCCATCAGCACGAAGATGCCGAGCAGCGCCAGGCACAGCCACGCATGGCTGTAGAGGGCGACGACCAGATGTTCCAGGTACAGCCGGCCCGAACCGAGATAGGCGATCTTGAGGAACACCGCGAAGATCGGGACCATGAAGAACAGCGCGGTGGGAATGGATTTGAGCCCGGCGTTCTTGAACAGCTCCGGATCCTTCTGGAAGCGCTCCCAGTTCTCTTCCGCGCGCTGCGCCTTCTTCTTCAGCCAGCGGTCGAGAAAACCCTTGGGTTCGGCCTGCGTCGCTTGATCCCTGTCCGCGACAGTGGACGAGGGAGAGGCCGCGGACTGGGCGTCCCCGGTGGAGGAATCGGGCGTGAGCCGGATGCCCGGCGGTGCGTCCGAGGGCGCGTCGGTCACCTCCGGTGCCGGCGTGGCGGCGGGTCCGGTGGCCTCCAGGGGCTGCTGTAGCGAAGGGTGGGTGGGATCCAGTTCGGCGATGCGTTCCCGCGCCTGTTCGCGCAGTGCCTTGATGCTGCGATCGAAACCGATGCTGGCACCGGGGATGTCGCCGACCGCCGCCTTGCCTTCGAGCAGCCCGCGGATGGCTTCGTCGCGCTGGCGTTCGACTTCGGCGACGGTCGTCGCTTCCTCGAAATTGCCCTTGACCACCGCGTCCGACGAGGGCTCGCCGATATGCACGGCGAACTGGGCGATGAAGAAGGTCAGCACGCTGACGATCACGAACAGCCGCAGCGGAGCGACGTAAGGGGCGCGATGCCCGGACAGGTAGGCGTTGGCCAGGCGACCCGGCGTGCACAGCGCGCGCAGGGTGCGGAAGATGCGTCCGTCCAGATGCCAGAAGGATTCGAACACTTCCTCGATGGCGTGGCCGGCATGCCGCAGCGGATTGTGCGATGTCTGCCCGCAGTGATGGCAGAACTCGCCCTGCAACGGCGTGTCGCAGTTTTCGCAAGTGGCGGGTGCGTGGTCGTCTTGACGCAAGGCGTCGGTCTGGCTGCTCATCTGCGGTTGTGCTTCCCCTGGCGCGAGCGGGTAAGATACCGGCCTCCCGTGACCCGGTGCCAGCGCGCGACCGCGCGACCGTAGTCCGGCGGTCTCCCCCATGTCCTCCACCGTCTCCCATTCGCCGCGTTTCGGCGATGAGGTCCGCGCTTCCGCGAAACTTGCCCTGCCGCTGGTGCTGGGCCATGTCTCCACCGGCCTCATCGGCTTCGTCGACAACGTCATCGCCGGACACCACGGCACCCAGACCCTGGCCTCGGTCACGGTCGGCACGGCGCTGTTGTGGCTGCCGATGATGGTGCCGATCGGCACGCTCATCTCGCTTACCGCATCGGTGTCGGAGTTGGACGGCGCGAATCGCCGCGATGAGATCGGACCGCTGTTCCGCCAGGCGCTTTGGCTGTCGCTGGGCCTGGGCCTGCTGATGTTCGGCTTCCTGACCGTGGCGCCCTATGCGCTGGGCGCGTTCGGGATCGCCCCCGACATCATTCCCGGCGCGACCGGCTTCCTGCACGCGATCCGCTGGGGCGTGCCGGCACTGACCTTCTACTTCTGCATGCGCTACCTGAGCGAGGGCATGCACTGGACCCTGCCGACCATGCTGCTGGGCTTCGGCGGCCTGCTGGTGCTGGGACCGGTCGGTTACGTGCTGACCTTCGGCAAGTTCGGCCTGCCGGAGATGGGCGCGGCCGGGCTCGGCACCGCCTCGGCGATCACGATGTGGATACAGGCGACTTGCTTCGCGTTGTACCTGTGGCATTCGCGCCGCTTCGCCCATCTGAAACTGTTCAGCCACTTCGAGCCGCCGCGCTGGGCCGCGATCGGGCAACTGCTCCGGACCGGCCTGCCGATCGGGATCACCGTGCTGATGGAGGGCAGCCTGTTCATCGTGACCGCGCTGCTGATCGCCCGGCTGGGCGCGGTGTCCGCCGCGGCGCACCAGATCGCCATCAATGTCGCCGCGCTGTGCTTCATGGTGCCGATGGGCGTGGCCGAGGCCACCACCGTACGGGTGGGCCATGCGCTGGGCGCCGGCGATCCGGCCGGCATCCGCCGGGCCGCGCATGCCGGTTATGCGATCGTGCTGTGCACCCAGGCGCTGTCGGCGCTGGTGCTCCTGTTCGGCCACGACGCGGTGGTGTCCCTGTACACCCAGGACCTGGCGGTGGCCGCCCTGGCCGGCACGTTGTTGCTGTACGCGGCGGCCTTCCAGTTCCCGGACGGCATCCAGGTGCTCTCGGCCGGCGCGCTGCGCGGGTTGAAGGACACCCGCGCGCCGATGTGGCTGGCGATGTTCTCCTACTGGGGCCTGGGCATGCCGCTGGGTGCCGGTTTCGGGCTGTGGCTGGGTTGGGGTCCGCAGGGCATGTGGCTGGGCCTGATCATGGGCCTTACCGCCGCCGCCATCAGCCTGGGCTGGCGCTTCAACCGCAGCAGCCGGCGCCTGCTGGCAGCGGACGCGACCTGACTGACGTTGGCGCACGGTGACTAAAGGGGCATGCCGCCGCGGGGCCCGACCCGCTAAGCTGGCCCCAGGAATACCGGAGTCTCCACCCCCATGAACCAACCGCCTCCCGCCCGCGGACCCGTCGCCACCTTCTTCTTTGGCGCCTGGAACGTGGTGAATTTCGCCCGCAAGCTGTTCCTGAACGTGCTGTTCTTCGGCTTCCTGCTGTTCCTGATCATGTTCATGATCCTGTTGGCCGGTATCAGTTCGAGCAGCGCCGTGAAGCCGGTGATCGATCGCACCACCCTGGTGGTCGCGCCGGAAGGACGCCTGGTGGAGCAGTACAGCACCGACCCGGCGACCCGCGCGCTGGCCAAGCTGCTCAACGACAAGGACGCCGAGGAAATCCAGCTGCGCGATCTCGTGCGCGCGATTGACGCGGCGCGCGAGGACAAGAAGATCGAGCGCATGATGCTGCGCGTGGACAAGCTGCAGCCGACCGGCTACGCCTCGCTGCGCGAAGTGGCCGCGGCGCTGGAACGCTTCCGCGCCTCGGGCAAGCAGATCGTGGCGTTCGGCGAGAACCTGGGCCAGCACCAGTACCTGCTGGCGGCGCAGGCCAACGAGGTCTACCTGGATCCGATGGGCGGGCTGCTGCTGGAAGGCCTGGGGCGCTATCGCCAGTACTTCCGCCAGGCGTTGCAGGAAAAGCTGGGCGTGGACGTGCACGTGTTCCGGGTCGGCGAGTTCAAGTCCGCGGTCGAACCCTATGTGCTGGACGCCGCCTCGCCGGAATCCAAGGAAGCGGATCTGTTCTGGATGAACGACGTGTGGCAGCGCTACCTGGGCGACGTCGCCAAGGCACGCAAGCTGACGCCGCAGCAATTGGCCGCGGGCATCGACACGCTGCCGGAAGGCATCGCCGCCGCCGGCGGCGATCTGGCCAAGTTCGCCCTCCAGCAGAAGCTGGTGGACGGCCTGAAGACCCGCGAGGACGTTGAGAACCTGCTGATCGAACGCGGCGTGGCCGACGAGGATTCGGACACCGGTTTCCGCCAGGTCACCCTGGAGGGCTACCTCGCCCACCTGGACACGCAGCGCGCGGCCACGCTGGACAAGCGTCCTCAGATCGCGGTGGTGGTGGCCGAAGGCGAAATCACCGACGGCGAACAGCCGGCCGGCCGCATCGGCGGCGAATCGACCTCCGCGTTGCTGCGCGAAGCGCGCGACGACGAGGACGTGAAGGCGGTGGTGCTGCGCGTGGATTCCCCGGGCGGCGGCGTGTTCGCGTCCGAGCAGATCCGCCGCGAAGTCGCTGCGCTGAAGGCCGCGGGCAAGCCGGTAGTGGTGTCGATGGGCGATCTGGCCGCCTCCGGCGGTTACTGGATCTCGATGAACGCCGATCGCATCTACGCCGACCCGTCGACGATCACCGGCTCCATCGGCATCTTCGGCATGATTCCGACCGTGCCGCGCACGCTGGAGAAGATCGGCGTGCATACGGACGGCGTGGGCACCACGCGCTTCGCCGGCGCGTTCGACATCACCCGTCCGCTGGATCCGGCCGTCGGCCAGGTGATCCAGTCGATCATCAACAAGGGCTACGCGGATTTCACCGGCAAGGTCGCCGACGCGCGCAAGAAGCCGGTCGAGGCGGTGGACGAAGTCGCCCGCGGCCGCGTCTGGAGTGGTGCGCAGGCCAAGGAGCGCGGCCTGGTCGACGAACTCGGCGGCATGCAGGCGGCAACCGACTACGCCGCGCAGCTGGCCAAGCTCGGCGCTGCCGACAAGTACCGCGTTCGCTACATCGAACAGAACGCTTCGCCGTTTGCCCAGTTCATGGGCCGGATGGCGGGAAGCCGTATCGGTGCGTTGTGGCTGAAGGATTCCGACATCGCCCGCGCGATGCTGGCGCAGCGCCTGCCGGAAGCCAACACGCAGTTGCGATTCGTCGAGGAAGCCCTGCAGGACCGCCAAGGCGGCGCGCCGGTCAAGGCGCTGGCGTATTGCTTCTGCGGATTCTGATCACGCGACGCGCGTCAGTGGCGGCAAAAAAGAGCCCTCCGCAAGGAGGGCTTTTTTGTGGCGTTGCTTTGCCTCCCCCTTCTCCGAAGGGGGACTGAGGGGGATTTGCTCTTCCACGCAAAAGCAAGCCCTCCCCAATCGCCGCATGGCGGGTCAATCCCCCGGTCGCCCGCGCCATTCTGCGAAGGGGGTATTCGTGGAGGCGTTCCGCAAGCGCGGAGGTTTTTTGTCGCCGGTCTGCCACCTGCCGATACGGTTCGCGCGGGGTTACTGCTGCTCGGCCGCGTCGATCGCGGCGCGCTGCTCGTCGGCCGCCTTGCGGGCGGCTTCCTCCACCGCCTTGGCCTTGTCGATGGGGGCCTGGATGGCGTCGCGCAGTTCAGTGGCGCGCGCGGCCTGGGGTTCCGGCGGACGCTCGGTCGGCGGCGGCGCCGGTCGGCAGGCGCACAACGACAGGAGCAGCAGGCAGGCGATCGGGCGCGTTTTCATGCAATGCCCCTCCGGTATGGCTGGCGGTATGCTACCCCCATTCGGACGGAGTGGCGCATGGCATCCCATCGTTGGCGCTTGGACGGGCAGACTGCATTGATCACCGGCGCCAGCGCCGGCATCGGCCTGGCGATCGCGCGCGAGTTGCTGGGTTTCGGTGCGGACGTGATGCTGGTGGCGCGTGACGAGGATCTGCTCGACGCCGCCCGCGACGATCTGGCCGAAGAGTTTCCCGAACGCGAGGTGGCCACGATGGCCGCCGACGTGGCCGATGACGAGGAGCGGCGCGCCATCCTTGATTGGGTGGAGGATCATGCCGACGGCCTCAACCTGCTGATCAACAACGCTGGTGGCAACGTCACCAAGGCGGCGGTGGACTATACCGAGGACGAGTGGCGCGGCATCTTCGAGACCAATCTGTTCTCCGCATTCGAACTCTCGCGCTACGCCCATCCGCTGCTGACCCGCCACGCCAGTTCCGCCATCGTCAACGTCGGCAGCGTGTCCGGCGTCACCGCGGTGCGCAGCGGTGCGCCGTATGGCATGACCAAGGCCGCGTTGCACCAGATGACCCGCAACCTGGCCGTGGAATGGGCCGAGGACGGTGTGCGGGTCAACGCGGTGGCGCCGTGGTACATCCGCACCCGTCGCACGTCGGGGCCGCTTTCCGACGCGGATTACTACGAGGAAGTGATCGCGCGCACGCCGATGCGCCGGATCGGCGAGCCCGAGGAGGTCGCCGCGGCGGTGGGATTCCTGTGCCTGCCGGCGGCCAGCTACGTGACCGGCGAATGCATTGCCGTGGACGGTGGCTTTCTTCGCTACGGATTCTGAGCCGATGCCCACCCGGAGGTGGTTGCTGCCGCTCAAGTTGCTGCTGCCGCGGGTTCAGCCGCCGCAGGTGCTCTCGGCCAGGATGCGCTGCACGCGCTCGAACTCGGCCTTGTTCTTCTCGCTGGTTTCCGTGCGGGTAAATCGCCAGGCCACTTCGGCTTCATCGCGGCGCTTCTTCCACGCCTCGCACAACCCTTCGTCGGGGACCCGGGCGCAGGTGTCGCGCACCACTTCGCAGGCCTGGCCCGCGCCGCCCTGCGGATTGCCATCCAGCCCGGTGGTCTGCAGCGGCTCGCAGCGCGAGGCGGGTTCGCTGTCCTCGGTCAGGTAGCCGCCGCCGTCGCGGGTGGTGCAGCGGAACAGATTGGGGGGCGGCAGGTGTGCGGCCGTCGCGGCCGGTGTGGCCTCGGCTGGCGCCGCCGCTGCCGCCGGTTCGGGCGCAATGGCGGGTGCCGCCGGTGGAGCGACGGCGGGCGTGGACGCCGCCGGTGCCATCGGTACGGTCGCCAGCGCCGGCATCCGCTTGACCTGCTGCCGACTGCCCTTGGGGCAGGGCATGTTCTGCACGGTGAGCGCGCCGGCGGCATCGGTGCACCGGTAGATCACCACTTCGTCCGCATGCGCGGCCGGGGTCGCCAGGAGCATCAGCCAGGCGAGACGGTAGGGCATCAAGGATTCCCGCAATCGTTGGCCATGCGCGCATCGATGCCGCGCTGTTCCAGATCCAGCGTGCGTCGCTCGCTGGGCATCGCGCTGCCGTAGCGGCGCAGGATTTCATAGCGGCGATCGGACAGCCGCGCGCAGACTTCCGCCTGCGGCAGTTCGTGGCATTGGTCGCGAACCCAGATACCGCCCGCCGGCACGATGACGTTGCCGGGCCCATGCCCGGGAGGACGCGGTGTCGGAGGCAGCGGCGTGGGATTCCCGCTCTGGAACGTGATGTTGCCGCCATTGCCGATCGGGATATGCCCGGAGATGCTGCCGCCATGCGGACGGGGCCAGGCCGGATAGGGATAGCCACCCGCCCAGTAGGGCACGAAGCGCGGACGGCCTTCGCCATCGTCGCTGGTATAGCGCTCGCCGTCCGGGGTGATGCATTCGTACATCGCACGCGGCGGATTCCGGTAGACGATGCGCTCGGTGGGCGCCGGCACCGGCGGCGCGGGCGTGATGCTGGGCACCGCCGGTCGCGCGACCGGCGCCGGATCGCGTGGCCGCTGCATGCTGCGGGTCTGCTGGGTCTCGCCGGGCAGGCAGGGAGAATCCCGCAGCGCCACCTGTCCCTGCTTGCCGACGCAGCGGTAGATCGTCACTTCCTGCGCAGCGGCGGTCCCGCCCACCGGAGCGAGCGGGAAAAGCAGGCAGGCGGCCAGGATGATGCGCATGCCCGCATCTTGCGCGCGAACGGCGGCAGGGACAATGCGGACGGATTCAGGCCCGGAACTGCGCGCCGGTACGGGCGTCGCGGATCGAGGAGGGGCGATCCAGCCCGCCGGTTTCGCCTTCGCTGACGCCGTCCAGGCGCTCGAGCAGCGCGGGATCCAGACCCGCGCGATCGCGCGGTGCCGGTTGCCCGCTCAGGTTGGCGCTGGTGGAGACCAGTGGACCGCCGAAGCCCCGGCACAGCGCGATGACCGTGGGATGCGCCGTGACCCTGACGGCGATGCCGTCATGCTCGCCGGTAAGCCAGCGCGGCACCCGTGCGTTCGCCGGCATCACCCAGGTGTGTGGACCCGGCCAGCTGGCCAGCACTTCGGCGAGACGATCGGTGGGCAGCGCGTCCAGATCCAGGCAGGCGCGAAGCTGTTCCAGATCGGCGGCGATCAGGATCAACCCTTTCTCGACCGGGCGCTCCTTGACCGCCAGCAGGCGCCGCACGGCGGTTTCATCGAACGGATCGCAGCCCACGCCCCAGACGGCTTCGGTCGGATAGGCGATCACGCCGCCGTGCTGGAGCCATTCCACGGCGGCGGACAAGGGCAGGGGATCGTTCATGGCGCGATTCTGCCACGGCAGGCCCGTGTGTCCACCGCGCCCCGCAGGGCGCGGCTTGCGGCGAAGAATCAGAACGGCGCGTCGTCGCTCTGCTTCTTGGCGACCCGCTTCTTGCCGGGTTCCACCTTGGCCGGGGTCAGCAGCGACTTGGCCGGTTCGGTGACGGTCACGGCGGCCTTCTTCGCGGCGGTCTTCTTGGCGGCGGTTTTCTTGGGTGCAGTCTTCTTCGGCGCGGCTTCCTTCTTCACCGCGGCCTTCTTGGCGGTGGCCTTCTTGGCGCCGAAACCGCGCCGCGCGGGCTTGCCGGTTTCCTCCAGCAGCTGCTGCACTTCGGCCAGGGTCAGCGAGGCGGGCTCGCGATCCTTGGGAATCTTGCCGTTGAGCTTGCCGTCGCTGATGTACGGACCAAAGCGGCCGTTCAGCACCTGGATGTCGCTGCCGTCGAATTCCTTGATGATGCGGTTGCGGGCGATTTCTTCCTTCTCGTTGATCAGGAATACCGCGCGCGCCAGATCGATCGTGTACGGATCGTCTTCCTTCTTCAGCGAGGCGTAGGTGCTGCCGCGCTTGGCGAACGGGCCGAAGCGGCCGATGCCGACGCTGACTTCCTCGCCATTGTCCTGGCCCAGCTTGCGCGGCAGCTTGAACAGCTCGATCGCTTCGTCCAGGGTGATGGTGTGCATCGACTGGCCCGGACGCAGCGAGGCGAACTCGAGCTTCTCGTCGGTGTCCTTGTCACCGATCTGGGCATAGGGCCCGAACCGGCCCAGGCGCACGCTGACCGGCTTGCCGGACTTGGGATCGGTGCCGAGTTCGCGCGCGCCGGTGGCCTCGCTGCGATCGACCGATTCCTTCTTCTCCTCGATCAGCTCCTTGAACGGGCCCCAGAACTTCTCCATCAGCGGGACCCACTCCTCCTCGCCGCGCGAGACCGCGTCCAGCTCGTCCTCAAGCCGGGCGGTGAAGTCGTAGTCCACGTATTGGGTGAAGTGGCCGCTGAGGAACTTGGAGACCGCGCGGCCCACGTCGGTGGGCTTGAAGGCGCGGCCTTCCATCTCGGTGTACTTGCGGAACAGCAGGGTCTGGATGATCGAAGCGTAGGTGGAGGGACGGCCGATGCCGTATTCCTCCAGCGCCTTGACCAGCGCGGCTTCGGTGAAGCGCGGCGGTGGCTGGGTGAAATGCTGGTCGGCGTGGATGCGGTCCAGCGGCACCCGGTCGCCCGGTTTCATCGGCGGCAGCTTGCGGCCTTCGTCGTCGTCTTCCGCGCCCTTCTGGTCCTTGCCTTCCTCGTACACGGCCAGGAAGCCGGGATCGATCACGGTGGTGCCGCTGGCGCGGAAGCTGTGCTCGCTGCCGGCGGCCAGATCGACGCTGACGGTGTTGAGCGTGGCCGGCACCATCTGGCAGGCCACCGCGCGCTTCCAGATCAGTTCGTAGAGCTTGCGCTCGTCGTCGCTGAGGAAGCGGGCGACCTGGGCCGGGGTGCGCAGTGCCGAGGTCGGGCGCACGGCTTCGTGCGCTTCCTGCGCGTTCTTGGACTTGGTCTGGTAGGTGTTGGGCTTGTCCGGCAGCGCCTGGGTGCCGTAGTCGCGGGCGATGACGTCGCGGATTTCGTTCAGCGCCTCGACCGACAGGCTCACCGAGTCGGTACGCATGTAGCTGATCAGGCCGACCGTGCCTTCCTCGCCGATCGCCACGCCTTCATACAGCTTCTGCGCGACCTGCATGGTCTTGCGGGTGGTGAAGCCCAGCTTGCGCGCGGCTTCCTGCTGCAGGGTGGAGGTGGTGAACGGCGGCGCGGGCCGGCGCTTGCGTTCCTTGCTGGTCACGTCGGTGACATGCAGCGAACCCTGCGCGGCCTGCTGGATGCGCATGCGCGCGGCTTCGGCGGTGTCGCCGTCGGTGACCGTGAACTGCTCGAACTTCTGGCCGTCCAGGCGGGTGAGCTTGGCGGTGAAGGACTGGCGCGGATGCGCGCATTCGGCCTCGATGGACCAGTACTCGCGGGCGATGAAGGCTTCGATCTCTTCCTCGCGCTCGACGATCATGCGCAGCGCGGGCGACTGCACGCGGCCGGCGGACAGCCCGCGCTGGACCTTGCGCCACAGCACCGGCGACAGGTTGAAGCCGACCAGGTAGTCCAGCGCGCGGCGCGCCTGCTGGGCATCGACCAGTTCGTTGGCGATCTGGCGCGGCTGGTTCATCGCCTCGCGGATGGCCCGCGGGGTGATTTCGGTGAACACCACCCGGTGCAGCGGCTTGTCCTTGAGCAGGCCGCGCTCCTTCAGGATCTCCGCGATGTGCCAGCTGATCGCCTCGCCCTCGCGATCCGGGTCGGTCGCCAGATAGATGTCTTCGGCCGCCTTGGCCGCCTTGGCGATCGCATCGACGTGCTTCTCGTTCTTGTCGATGAGGTCGTAGCGCATCGCGAAGCCGTTGTCCGGGTCCACCGCCCCTTCCTTCGGCACCAGGTCGCGCACGTGACCGTAGGACGCCAGGACGTGGAAGTCCTTGCCGAGGTATTTGTTGATCGTCTTGGCCTTGGCCGGCGATTCGACGATGAGGAGGTGCTTGGACATGTCCTTCCGATGGGCGGTGGGGGCGGCGCGTGGCCGGCAAGGGTGGCGCAAAAGCGGGCGGCAGAGAAGCCGACGCCCGGAGCCGTGGCCCCGGGCGTTCAGGTTTCGCTATTTACTAGTGGAATCATGCCCGGGCACGGCTGTCAACCCTGAACGGGTTCCGTGAAGCCCGTCACTTTCCGAAAACGCCTCCCATGGCGGCGACCAGCACACCGGCCGCCAGCAGGAACAGCAGGGACAGCAGACCCCCCAGGACGAGGACGATCCAGGTGACCACGCCGAGCTTCGGCTGCTGGCGCTCCGGATAATGGGTGTAGGCCCACTTGTCCACCACCAGCGTGCCGCAGATCAGGTCGTGCAGGGCCTGCTTGCGGCCGGTGAAGGCCGCCATCAGGTAGCCCGCCATGAGCAGCAGCGTGCTGACGAAGGTCGCGAAGAACCGGCCGATGGCGCGCCAGAAGCTGATCGGCGCGCCCTGTCTGTCCACCACCTTGATGCCGACCGCCATCTTGCCGGGCGTCGCCTGGTGCGGTGAGGCATGGAACCAGGCGAAATACCCGGCCATCACCACGATCTGAACCAGATAGGACGCGACCTGCAGCACCAGGACGAGCAGCGGCTGGGTCGCGTCGGCCATGACCAGCGGCAGCATCGCAAGCCCGGTCACGGTGCTGATCACCGTGGTGATGATGGTCAGCAGGAAACTGTCGATGGTGTAGGCCGCCGTGCGTTTCCAGAAACCGGCATAGACGACTTCGCCGCCCTGCACGACCTGCGACACGAGCCCGACTGCGGCCTCGGGCGCGGCATACGGGGACGCGTCCGTTTCAGGCGTGGTGTCCGGGGGCGGGAAGGACGGAGCATCGGGAACCGCATCGGCCGTCGATTCCCCGGTGTCTTCCGCGATACCTGGTGGTTGCCGGAAACGCGTGCCGGCGCCCAGGCCCAGTTCCCCGGCGAAATCGCCGGCGGCCTGCCACTGCGACAGGCCGTCGCGCCAGATCAGGGTGGCGTGGGAAATCCGACCGCCAGCCAGCAGATCCCGCAGCATCGCGGCATCCACCGGACCCTGCGGCTGCCGCGCCTCGTCCGCGTAGTACCAGTGCTTCATCGCCCGCCGGGTTTACTGGTTGCCGCCGGCGATGGCGGCCATGCCCATCGCGAACACGAAGAACCCGATGTAGGCGACGAAGAACAGGCCCGCCAGCACGATGATCGTCCAGGTCACCGCGCCCAGGTCGCGGCGCTGCCGTTCCGGATGCGCGGTGAAGGCCCAGCGGTCCACGACCAGGGTATCGGCAATCATGTCGTGCAGGGCCTGCTTGCGCTCGGTCAGGCCGACGGTGAATGCCGATACCAGCGTGGTGACGCCGCAGCTGACCAGGTTGAGGAAGAAGTACGCGCACCAGCGACCGAAACTGCGGCCCAGGGTGAGCGCCTGCCCATCGGTGCGCGCCACCTTGATGCCGACCGCGAGCTTGCCCAGCGTCGCCTGCGACGCGGACGCGTGCATCCAGGTGAAGTAGACCGCCTGGGCCAGGATCGGCAGCACGTAGAACGCCAGGATGAAGGTGATCCCGAGGGTGCCGCGCATCATGTCGTTGGCGAATGCCTGCGGATTCAGCGCGGCCGCACCGCCGGTGAGCATGATGCCGACCAGGGCGACCACCAGGGTCACCACCATCATCACCATGCCGTCGATGAAGGAGGCGGCGAAACGCTTCCAGAAGCCGGCCATCACCACCTGGCCGGCGAATACCGGCGCGGACTGCAGCGGAACGTGCGCGGCCGGCGCCGCATACGGCGAGGCCGGCTCGTTGACCACCGGTGCGGTGGCGGGCGCGGCGGCCGGAATCGCCAGGCCCAGTTCCGCGGCCATCTCGCCCAGCGGGCGCCAGCCGTCCATGCCTTCGCGCCAGACCAGCGCATCCGGCGTGATTTCGCCACGCTGGAAACGCGCGCCCAGTTCTTCCGCGCTGATCGGGCCCTGGCGCTGCTCGCCGACGGCGAAATACCAACTGCTCATGTTATGTACCGCTCCTGTTGCTGTTGCTTGATCAACCGAACCGCTGGGTGGTCGCGGCCAGGCCGATGACGAAGAAAATCAGAATCACGCCGGCCACGATGACCAGACCATACAGGCCCAGCACCACGATCGCGACCAGGCCGAGCTCGCTGCGCTGGCGTTCCGGCTCGTTGGTATAGGCCCATTTGTCGACCACCACGGTGTCGCAGATGATGTCGTGCAGCGACTGCTTGCGCGCGGTGAACGCGGCCATCAGGTAGCCGATGAAGAGCGTCAGCGTGCTGAGGATGGTGGCGAAGAAGCGCGCCAGCGCGCGCAGGAACGAGATCGGCTCGCCATGGCCGCGCACCACCTTGATGCCGATCGCCATCTTGCCCGGCGTGGCGTAGTTGAAGGTGGAATGGAACCAGGCAAAGTAGAGCGCGTTCAGGGCGAGCGTGCTGAGCGAGGTGGTGATCGCCGTGGCCAGCTCGCCGCCGCCGGCGAGATCGCTGAGGATCACGCCGAACAGTTCGCCGCACAGGCCCACCACCAGCGACAGGATGAAGCCGTCGATGATCGTCGCGGCCGCGCGCTTCCAGAATCCGGCGTAGACGACGTTCTGGTCCGCCACGAAGGAAGGCTGCGCCTGCAGCGGCGCGCGCGCGGCCAGGTAAGGGTTGCGGGAAGTCGTGGCCTCGCCGGCGCCCGCCGCGGACATGCGCTCGATGATCTCCGGACGCTCGTATACCGGCGTGGGCGAAGGGTCGCTGCCGAGATTGAACACCGCGCGGCCACCGGCCGGCGCGGCCGATGGCGCCGGCATCCGTTCGAGCGGCGCGGTGACGGCGGCTACGGCTGCGGTTTCTTCCACTTCCACGCGTGCGATGGTCGGCGGCGCGGGGACCGTCGGCGGTGCCGGAGGCGCGAACGCGGCAGGCGCCGCCGGTGCGGCATCGAATGGTGCCGGGCGCGGCACCTCCAGCAGGCCGAGCTGCTGGGCCAGATCCGCCAGCGGTCGCCACTGCATCATTCCGTCACGCCAGACCAGCGTGTCCAGTGCGATCCGTGCGCTGTGGAAGTGCTGCTTCAGTTCATCCGTGGACAACGGGCCGAGCGGTTGCCGCTCGGCCCCGGCGTAATACCAAGTGGACATGCTGGTTTCCCCAAACCGTTGCGCTGCGAACGTTACCGCAAGCGCTCGTCAACGCCTAGATGGGCGACCGCCGCGGGCGGGATCGCCGGCATGCGGCGTCAGCCGCGACACCGCTCCGGCAGCAGCCGGTCCTCGATGTCCGAGGTGCAGCCCCAGCGCCGGGACTGGCCGTCGTAGAAAATCCAGATGGCGTGATCGTCCATGCGCGAATTGCCGGTACCGCGGACGCGCACCTCCACCCCGCAGGTGCCGTCGTCGAACTCGCCGACCAGAATGCCGGCGACATGCGGGGATGCGTAGGCGGCTTCGGGCTGGAAGCCGTCGGCGTCGTTGTCGGGACAGCGGCCTTCGGCCAGATGACGTTCAATCATCGGCTTCAATGCATCGCCCGCGGCGATCGGTTCCATCAGCCGGGCGCGCGAGGTGTATTCCTGGTACGCGGGCAGGGCGATCGCCGCCAGGATGCCGAGGATGGCAAGCACGGGAATGACGGTCGCCAGGCAGATGAGCAGGATGATCGTGCCGCGGCTCATCCCTCGTGGTGCGGGCGCGATTGCCGGAGCGCCCAGGCGCGGGCCGGCGTGGCCCGGTGCGCCGGGAAGCGGCGGCGGCATCGGCGCGGTGGCCGACGCGGCGGCGTCCAGGCCCAACTCGGCGGCCACGCTACGCAAGGGTTGCCATTGCGTCATGCCTTCGCGCCAGACCTGCGAATCCAGCATCAACTGGCCGCGCCGGAAACAGGCGGCCAGTTCTTCCGTGGTCAGTGGTCCAACATTCCGCCCCGGTCCTTCCGCGTAATACCACTGAGCCATGCTTTCCCCCGAAAGCAGGTTGAAGTCGGCTCAGTGTACCGGTTCAGGTTCGTCCACGAACATTTGCGTTTCCATCCACGCATAGGCCGCTTCGGAGCCGGGTTGGTTGAACAGCACCATCAGCACGACCCATTTCAGGTCGTCCAGATCCAGTTCGTCCTGGTCCAGCGCCATCGCCCGATCCAGCACCAGTTCGCGCTGATCGGCATCGAGGATGCCGTGCTGCTCCAGGAACATCAGGAAGCCGCGACCTTCCACGTCCAGTTTTTCCAGCTCCGGGCCATGGAAGATGCGGGTCGGGCCGCCCACGCGCGGTTGCGGCGCGCCGGGCCGTTGATCGGCCAGGGCGTCGAGCCAGTCGAAAGCCTTGTTGATTTCGGCGGGGCTGAAACCGGCCTGGATCAGGCCGTTCTGGAGAGAGTCGCGATCACGGACGGGGTCCGCGTCCTCGGTGAAATAGTGTTCGAACAGGTACAGCAATACATCCAGGATGCTCTCTTTCATTGCCCCTCGGCCTGCGCGCGGTGGCGCTGTGGAGGAAAGAAACTAGCCTTTGCGGCAGTAACGGCCGTGTTCGACCGATACGCGTCCATCCAGTTCCATGGCGAGCAGCATGGAGGACAGGGCGGCGATCGTCAATCCGGTCCGGTCCACCAGTTGATCCATACCCGTTGGGTCATGACCGAGCGCGCGCCACAACGTGTGGTAGTCGGAGTCCCGGTCGCCGCGGGCCGGACGTGGCTGTTCGGGAGGGGTCTGTTCAGGTTCGCCAAGCTGTTCGCGCAGGATCCGGACCACCCCGGCGAACTGCCCGGCGAGGGCGTCCAGCAGTTCGTCCCCGCGTTCGACCAGGCCGGCGCCATCGCGGATGAGGTGGTGGCAGCCGCGCGCCAGCGGGTTGTGGATGGAGCCGGGTACCGCGAACACGTCTCGACCGCTGTCCGCTGCCTGGCGGGCGGTGATCAGCGCGCCGGAGCGCTCGGCGGCCTCGATGACCAGCGTGGCCAGCGACAGGCCGGCGATGATCCGGTTGCGGCGGGGAAAGTGGCTGGGGTGCGCGCCGGTGCCGGGGGGATGCTCGCTGACCACCGCGCCCTGCGCGGCGATGCGATCCCGCAATGGCGCGTGCCTGCGCGGATATGCCTGTTCGGGACCGGTGCCCAGGACCGCGACCGTCGTCCCCCCGGCCTGTCCCAGGGCGCTTTCGTGCGCGGCGGCATCGATACCGGCGGCCATGCCGCTGGTCACCACGATCCCCGCGCGGGCCAGCGCGGCGGCGAATGCCGAGGCGTTGTCGCGCCCGCCCGCGGTCGGCGAGCGGCTGCCGACCACCGCCACCGCGGGGCGCCACAGCAACGCCGGATCGCCATCGACGAACAAGGCCAGCGGCGGTTGGGGGCAATGGCGCAGCAGCGGTGGATAGTCGGCCGAACCCCAGCCGATCAGGTGATGGCGGGGCGAGGCGGCTAGCCACTCGCGGGCGATTCCCAGCTCCGGGGCGGCAGGCGTCACCAGGGCCTTGACCTGGCGATCCTCCAGTCCGGCCGCCCGCCACCCCCGCGGGCCGGCCGCGAACGCGGCGCCGGGGCTGCCATGGTGTTCCAGCAGGCGGCGGCGGGCGGCGCTGCCGCCGCCGGCCAGAATCAGGCGCAACAGGGCTTCGGGATCGTCTTCACGGCATGACATGAGGCCAGCCTAGTGCGGAGACGACGACGGCGCCCTCGGGCGCCGTCGCGATGTTGCGTAGGGTTTGTCCGAAGACTCAGTAGGTGGCGTCCGGATGCTTCAACTCGTAGCCCACCCGGGTGGCCTTCACCCCTTCCATCACCAGGCCATAGCTGACCTTGTCGAAGGTACGGAACACCATCACGTGCGCGGCATACTCGTCCGGCAGGCTGACCCGGCCGGCGCCGTTGCGCGGCGAGTCGTCCATGCGCGAGGAATTGGGCCAGCGCACCTTGTTGGCGACGTGATCGCCCCGGCGCCAGACCGACAGCACGGTGCCGTTGTCGATGCCTTCGCGGCTGCCGCCGGAAATGGCGACGACGTCGCGCGGGCCGCCGGACGTCAGCGCGTTGGCGACGGCCAGGATCTGCAGCTTGCCCTCGGCGATGGCCGTGGCCGGCGGGTGCGGGAAGAACTGCAGGTCGTACGGCTTGGCCTCGACCGGGACCACGCGATCGCCGGCGCGCACTTCCTTGCCGGTGTCCTGCAGGGTCAGGGTGACCGTTTCACTGCCGGGCACGCGGCCACGGGTGATGGTGCCGACGTTGACCTGCTCAAGCTCGTAGCCCAGCAGTTCGACCGGGCCGCCGTCGGACAGCGCCGAGCTGGACCACTGGCGGTTCCAGTCCGCCGGCGCGCCCTTGATGCGGGCGCCGCGGTAATCCAGGTCTTCCTTGTAGGTCAGGTACTCGCCGCTGGATTTCACCCGGGTCTGGGTGTAGCGCAGGCCCGGGCGCACGACCGCGTAGCGCTGGCCGGGCTGGGCCTGGTCCAGACCGAGCACGTACACGCTCTGGCCGGCGGTGGCGCGCAGCATGTTCTCTTCCAGCCCGGCGACGTACGGCAGGTGCTGGAAGCTGTCGGCGATGCTCAGGTTCTTCAGGAACGGCTCGACCTCGGACAGCGGAATCGCGTTCAGCGGGGCTTCCTGGCGCGGACCGGCCTGGACCGCCACGCGATCCAGGTAGGCCAGGCTGAGCACGTCGCCGGGATAGATGAGATGGGGGTTCTTGATCTGCGGATTCGCCTGCCAGATCTCCGGCCACAGCCACGGCTTCTTCAGGAAGCGGGCGGAAATGTCCCAGAGGGTGTCCCCCCGCTTGACCACGTAGGTGTCCGGGTGGTCCCCCGCCATTTCTGCGGCGGCGGCATAGCTGCCCACGGTAATCGCCGCCACGGCGAGAACCGTACGAAAATGTTTAAACATGGCTGTATCTACCTGATTCCCCGACAGGTGGTCCGCACTATAGTCCAGAAAACCCGGCGCAACGCAAGCGCCCGAGTTAGAATCCGTGAGGCCTTGCCGGATTCCACTGGCGCCCCCATCTCGGACACACCATGGCACTGCTTCCCATCCTCGAATTCCCCGATCCCCGGCTCCGCACCAAAGCGGTGCCGGTCGACCCGGCGCGGGTGACCGAGCCGGCCTTCCAGACCCTGCTGGACGACATGTTCGAGACCATGTACGAGGCTCCGGGTATCGGCCTGGCCGCCAGCCAGGTGGACGTGCACCAGCGCTTCATGGTCATCGACATCAGCGAAGAGAAGAACGACCCCCGGGTCTTCATCAATCCGGAGATCCTCGATCGCGCCGGCGACCAGGTCTACCAGGAAGGCTGCCTGTCGGTGCCCGGCATCTATGCCGACGTCACCCGTTCCAACGAAATCACCGTGCGCTTCGTCGATCGCCAGGGCCAGGCGCAGGAACTGCGCGCCGACGGCCTGCTGGCGGTCTGCATCCAGCACGAAATGGATCACCTCGACGGCAAGCTGTTCGTCGATTACCTCTCGCCGCTCAAGCGCGAGATGGTGCGCAAGAAGCTGGCCAAGCAGCGGCGTCAGGCTGCGGCCTGACGGCCGCGGGATTGGTGAATCGGGATTTGGGATTCGCAAGAGCCAGGTTGCGGGTCGCGCCGGCCGCCATCCTCCTTCTTCCTCTCCGGATACCTCGTCTTCCATGAGAATCGTTTTTGCCGGCACGCCGGCGTTCGCCGTTCCCAGCTTGCGCGCGGCGCACGCGCGCAATGAGGTCGTCGCGGTGTACACCCAGCCGGATCGACCCGCCGGTCGCGGTCGCGGATTGACGCCGTCGCCGGTCAAGCTGGAAGCGATCCAGCGCGGCATCCCGGTGCTGCAGCCGGAATCGCTGAGGAAGAAATCCTCGCGGGAAGCCCTGCGCGAACTGACCCCGGACCTGATGATCGTCGTCGCCTACGGCCTGATCCTGCCGCAGGCGGTGCTGGACATCCCGCGTTACGGTTGCTGGAACGTGCATGCCTCGCTGCTGCCGCGCTGGCGTGGCGCCGCGCCGATCCAGCGCGCGATCGAAGCCGGCGACGCCGAAACCGGCGTCTGCCTGATGCAGATGGAAGCCGGGCTGGATACCGGCCCGGTGCTGTTGTCCCAACGCACGCCCATCGGCGAACAGGAAACCGGCGGTCAGCTGCACGATCGCCTGTCCGAACTCGGCGCGCGCGTGCTCGCCGACGGGCTTGGCCTGCTGCGCGCGGGCATGCGTCCGGTGGCGCAGCCGCAACCCGAAGCCGGTGCCACCTACGCGCACAAGCTGGACAAGCATGAGGCGCGGCTGGACTGGTCGCAGCCGGCCGACGTGCTGGCGCGCAAGGTGCGCGCGTTCGAACCCTGGCCGGTGGCCGAGGCGAGCGTGGCCGGCGAACGCCTGCGCATCCATGGCGCGGTCGCGCTGGATCTGGCGCACCGGGCCGAACCCGGCACGCTGCTCACGGCGGGCCGGCAGGGCCTGGACATCGCCTGCGGCCAGGGCGCGCTGCGCCTGCGGGTGGTCCAGCGAGAGGGCGGCAAGGCGATCACCGCCGCCGACTACCTCAACGCGCGCCGGGATCTGGTGACCGCGTGAATCCGGGCACCGGCGCCGCCGTGCGCGCACTGGCCGCGCGCATCCTCGATGCGGTCGCGCATCGGGGGCGCTCGCTCAAGGCGGAACTGGCCGCCGGCCTGCCACGCCTGCCGGACCCGCGGGATCGCGCGCTGGCCGAAGCGATCTGCTTCGCCGCGTTGCGCCAGCGCGTCCGCTATGACGAAGCCCTGCGCCGCTGGATGCAGAAACCGCTGGGCCGGCGCGACGGCGAACTGCGGGCGCTGTTGTGGGTCGGCTTCGCCCAGATCGATGCATTGCAATTGCCGGCGCATGCCGCGCTCTCTACCACCGTGGAAGCCGCGCGGGAACTGAAGCGCTCGCACCAGGCCGGGATGGTCAACGCGATCCTGCGCCGCGCGCAGCGCGAAGGCCTGCCGGCCGCCGCACCCGAACAGGCCTGGCCGGCGTGGCTGCGCGAGCGCGTGCGCCAGGACTGGGCCGGGCAGGCCAATGCGGTTTTCGCCGCGAGCGCCGAAGCCGCCCCGCTGTGGCTGCGGGTCAACCGCGCGCGAATGCCGGTGGCGGACTATCTGGAGCGCCTGCGACAGACGTTGCCGGAACTCCTCGCTTCCGCCTCGTCGCTGGCCGCCGATGCGATTCGCGTCGATACACCGGTGGCCGTCGCCGCGCTGCCGGGCTTCGCCGACGGCGACGTGTCGGTCCAGGACGGCGCCGCGCAGTTGGTGGCCGATGCGCTGGCGCCCGCCGTCGGTGCGCGCGTGCTCGATGCCTGCGCCGCCCCCGGCGGCAAGGCGGCGCACCTGCTCGAACGCGACGGCACGTTGCGCCTGTTGGCGATGGATGTGGATGCACGACGCCTGCAACGCGTGGGCGAAACGCTGGCGCGGGTCGGCGTGCGGGCGCAACTGCGCGCGGCCGACGCGGGCGAGCCTTCGATCTGGTGGGATGGCCAGCCGTTCGATGCGATCCTGCTGGACGCACCGTGTTCGGCGACCGGCATCGTCCGTCGCCAGCCCGACGTGCTGCTGCACCGGCGGCCGGAGGACATCGCCGCGCTGCGCGCGCTGCAGGCGCGCCTGCTGGATGCGGCGTGGACCCTGCTGCGTCCGGGCGGCGTGCTGCTGTATGCGACCTGCTCGATCCTCAAGGACGAGAACGAACGCCAGATCGACGCCTTCCTGGCGCGCACGCCCGACGCCCGCGTCGAAGCGCTGGACCCGCGCTTCGGCCATGCCTCGGGCGGCGGCCGCCAGCGCCTGCCGGGCGAGGACGGCATGGACGGATTCTTCTACGCGCGCCTGGTCCGCAGCGACGGGGCGTGAGCCACGCGACATTGGCGGGCCGCAAGGTCGGTTCCGACAATTGCATAACAAATCGCCGGTATCATCGCGCGCCATGATCAAGACCGACGACAAGACCGCGTTCTGGTGGTTCCTGCTGTTCGCGCTGGTGGTGATCGGCGCGGGGCTGGGCATGCGCGCGCCATGGCCGGCCGACGAGCCGCGTTTCGTGCTGGTGGCCAAACAGATGTGGGAGTCCGGCCAGTGGCTGTTCCCGCACCGCGGCCAGGAGCTCTATCCGGACAAACCGCCGCTGTACTTCTGGATGATTGCATCCACCTACGCGGTGGTGCGCCACTGGAACGTCGCCTTCCTGATTCCGTCGCTGCTGGCGGCGCTGGGCACGCTGGTACTGACCTACGACTTCGCACGCCGCACCTGGAACCGCCAGGCGGCGTTGTGGGCCGCCGGCGCGGTGCTGTGCGCGATGCAGTTCGTCTACCAGGGCAAGCGCGCGCAGATCGACCCGACCGTGGTGTTCTTCATCACCCTGGGCATGTACGGCCTAGGCCGTCATCTGCTGCTGGGGCCGAACTGGCGCTGGTATTGGCTCGGCTGTTTCTCCGCCGGCCTGGGCGTGATCAGCAAGGGCGTGGGCTTCCTGCCGTTGCTGGCGCTGATTCCCTACGCGCTGATGCGCTGGCGCGGCTGGCAGGGACTGGCCGAACCGGCGCTGAAGGGCGCGGGTCGCTGGTGGCTGGGCGGCGCCAGTTTCCTGCTGGCGATCGCGCTGTGGTTCGTGCCGATGGTGGTGACCGCGTTGACCAGCGGCGATCCCGAGCACCGTGCCTATCTCAACGAAATCCTGTTCCGCCAGACCGCCACCCGCTACGTCGCCGCATGGCACCACCAGGCGCCGCCGTGGTACTTCCTGGAAGTCATCGCGCTGTTCTGGCTGCCGTTCTCGATCTTCATTCCCTGGCTGATCAAGCCGTGGCGTGAGGCCTGGCGCCAGCGCGACGCGCGGGTGTGGTGGCCGCTGGCGTGGATGCTGCTGGTGCTGCTGTTCTTCAGCGCTAGCCCGGGCAAGCGTGACATGTACATCCTGCCCGCGCTGCCGGCGTTGGCGTGGGCGGCCGCCCCGTTCCTGCCCGCTCTGGGCGAGCGCCGTGGCGTGCGGGCCGCGTTGCTGGCGTTCGCGGTCGCGCTGGGCGGCCTGCTGCTGGTGGCCGGCGGCATGGCGCTGACCGGCGATCCGCGTTTCGAACTGAAGCTGGAAGCCGAGCGCGGCCTGGCCGGTGATCCGCACGCGGACCAGCTCTGGCTGGCGCTGGCGGTCATGGGCGGGCTGATCGTCGCCGCCGCGTTGTGGCTGCGGCGCGCGCGCGCGATCCCGCTGACCCTGGTGACCGTGCTGGTGCTGTGGGTCGGCTACGGCATGGCGCTGGCGCCGTTGCTGGACGGCGAGAACTCGGCGCGCGACGTGATGACCGAAGCACGCGCACGCGCCGGCGTGGACACCGCCATCGGGCTGGTGGACTGGAAGGAACAGCAACTGCTGCAGGCGCAAGGCGAGGTGACCGAGTTCGGTTTCCGCGCGCCGGTCGATCTGCAATGGCAGCGCGGCCTGGCGTGGTTACACGAAGCCCCGGCCGGGCGCGTGCTGATGGCGCAGGACGCCACCCTGCCGGCCTGCGTGGATCGCGCGCAGGCGCGTTCGCTGGGGTCGGCCAACCGCCGCAGCTGGTGGCTGGTGGATGCCGCCGCGGCGGCGGGCTGTCGCGGCGAGGCGATGAAACCTTAGTCGATCAGCGCTCGCCCAGCAGATCCCGGTAAACCGCTTCGGTGGCGTCGGCGAATCGAGCGATGCCGAATTCGGCGAGCGCATGCGCTCGCGCGGCGGCGCCCATTCCGGCCAGCGCGTCGCGATGCTGGAGCATCCAGCGCAGGGTGGTCGCCATCGCCTCGTGGCCATGCACCGGCACCACCCAGCCGTCCTCGCCGGCATGCAGGTTTTCCGGCAGGCCGGCGTAGTCGGTGACCATCACCGGCTTGCCCATCGCCATCATCTCGCGGCAGGCGAAGGAGATGGTCTCGATGTCGTGCGACAGCACGAAGCCGGCATCGAGCGCGGCGATGATCGGGCGCACGTCTTCCAGCAGTCCGGGGAAATGGAACTGCGCTTCCAGGCCGGCCTCGCGCACGATCGCCAACTGCCGCGCGGAAGGCGGCTGGCCGGCAATCAGCACGTGCACACGGCGACGCTCTTCGGCGGACAGCAGCTCCAGTGCCGCGACCAGATCCGTCCAGCCCTTGTAATCGGCGGTACCGGCGCTGCTGCCGATCAGCAGTGACCCGGCGTCCGGCGCGAAGCGTTCCCGCGACATGCGCGCGTCCGCGTCCGGCCAGGGGCCGAAATGGGTGGTGTCCACGCCGTTGTAGACCGTCTGCGGATGGCAGGCGCGGTAGGGCGTGGCCTCGAGCTGCCGGCGCACGTACTCGCACACCGCGATCGCCTTGTCGGTATGGAAACGCGCGCGCCAGACGTGCTGGAGCCCACCCATCGGCTTGGTGTTGTGCTTGGTCAGGACCACGCGCGGACGCGGCGAGACGCCGCGCAATGCGGCGATGACGATGCGGTGATCGGCCGAGCCGTTGACGTGCACGATGTCGAACCGGTGCGCGCGCAGATGGTCGCGCAGCTGGCGGATGGCGCCGGCGCGCTCGCGCAGCTTGCGCAGTCCGTTCGGGAAAGGCTGCGCCAGCGTGCGCACGCCGGGCAGCGCCGTGGCTTCGGCCAGCAGGCGGCTGCCCGCTGGCGCGGCGACATGGACCTCGTGCCGCGGTCCGAGCGCGCGCGCCAGTTCGCGGATATAGGTGGTATGGCCGCCGCCGCTGCCGCTGTGGAAATTGGTGTAGAGCAGCTTCATCGACGAGGCCGGGTCCGTGCCGGGATCAGGAGACCACCGGATCCTGCAGCAACTCGGGATGGCCGTCGATGCCGTGTTCGCAACGGGTGATCTTCTGCGTGCGGGTGGCCTGGAACAGGCGATTGTTGGGCAGGCTCATGTCGTCCACGTCCGGCGGCGCGCGCGAGTTGTGCCACAGGTGTACCGCCAGCGCGGCCCACTTGAGCGCGCGCCGGCGCAGGCCGGTGTTCTCCAGCCGCGCCGCCAGCTCGCGATCCTCGGCGCCGTAGCCTTCCATGCGCTCGTCGAAGCCGTTGACCTTCAGCAGATCGGCGCGCCAGAAACTCATGTTGCAGCTCATCACCCGCCCGCCGTTGCGCGAGCGCGCCTTCCAGCGCGCCAGCTGCGGCTGGCGGAACGCGTACTGGCGGCGGGTGCCGTCGAATTCGTCGAAATCGGCGTCGACCCACGGCGCGAACACCGGCCTTCCGCCGGCCAGTAGGCGGTTGCTCTCGGCGACGGTCGCCTTGAGCCGGCCCCCTTGCAGGAAGAATCCCGGCTCGGCCAGCATCTCGTGATCGCCGATGAAGTCCGGATGCAGGATCATGTCGCCGTCCAGCAGGATCACGTAGTCGCCGCGGCTGGCGGCGATCGCGCGGTTGCGGCAGCGCGCCGCGCGGAAGCCGCGATCCTCCTGCCACAGATGGCGGACCGGAACCGGCAACGCCTGCTGCCAGCGCGCCACCATTTCGGCTGTATCGGGCCGGGAACCGTCGTCGGCGATCAGGATCTCGTCCGGCATCCGACGCTGCCGCGCGACGCTTTCCAGCACCCGCTCCAGGGCTTCGGGCCAGTTGTAGGTGAGGATTGCCAGGGAAATCTTCATCGTGCGCGCGAAGGGTCGGTGGACGCCGATGGCAACGACAGGCTGAGCGCCAGCGGCAGCCAGATGATCAACCAACCCGGGCGTGGGCTGTCAATCAGGTGCGGCAGGTCGAACTGCACCATCACGCTGGCGAACACCCACAGGCCCAGCACGACCCGGCCGATCACCTCGTCTCGATGACGCCAGGCACGCCAGCCCAAGGCCAGCCAGATCCCCGACCACAACAGCAGTCCCGGCAGGCCGAGTTCGACCGCGATCTGGGTGAACAGGTTGTGGGTATGGACCTGATCCATGCCCATGCCGCCCTGGACCGGCAGGGTGAAGCGCGCGCCCAGCCCCAGACCCAGCCATGGCTGCTGCAGGAACAGGTCCCAGCTGTGTTGCATGATCTGCGGCCGGAACGACCAGCCGCGCTCGCTCAGTTCCGGGTAGGCCGCGACCGCCACGCCCGCTCCGACCACGATCAGCGCGACCACGCGCCGCCAGGCACGCTCCTTCCTGCGAATGGCGAGCAGCACGAACACCGCGGCGAACAGCGCGGCCCATGCGCTGCGCGAGTCGGCCAGCACCAGGCAGGCGACCAGCACGGACATGGCGGACCATTTCAACAGGCGCTGTCCCCGCATGTGGAAACGCCAAGGCCACAGCCACAGGAAACCGGCCCCCATCGCCGCGGCGAGCAGGTTGGCATTGGCCATCACGCCAAAACCGGTCACGCGACCGTCCGGCGGCGGCTGGATCGCGAACCGGAGCATCGCCGCGATGGCGGTGGCGGCCAGCAGGCCTGCACCGCCCACCAGCAACCAGCGCTGGCGGCGTGGGTCGTCGCCGATGCCGTGCCGCCAGGCGAACAGGAATACCAGCACGCTCAGGATGCGCAGGATCTCGTCCAGCGGCCGGCTCGCGTTGGTCCAGGCCAGGCTCACCGCGGACCAGCAGAGCAGCACCAACAGCCAAGGCATCAGCGGGCGATGTCCCAGGTCGCGCCAGCGATCGAAGCGCGCGAATCCCAGGATCAGCGCCGGCAGATACAGCGTCAGCGCCAGCAGGTACTGGTAAGGCTTGCCGGGGTTGAACGAGGGACCCGCCGGCAGGATGCACATACCCGCGATCAGCACCATCAATCCCCCGCAGAGCAGGTTGCGCCAGCGCGCGTCCACTTCGATCGCCGAATGCATGACCGTCGGGTGGACTGCCACCGGCCCTTCGTCGGAGCGCCGGTCGGGGTCCGAAACGCGGGAAACGGGCGGGGGCGTGTGCGGGCGCACCGGCGCGGCGTCAGGCGCGGGGGAAGCGGGAGAATTTCGGGAAATCAAACACGGCGTCCGGCAGGGTCTGGGGAATGCGGAAGATCCGCCCAAGCGTAAGGCAAGCTACACCCGGGAACCAAGCCGGAAGTCACCGATTGTCGTTGCGCGCAATCCATTGCGTGTAGAGCGTGTCTATTTCTTGCGCTTCGGGCTGCGAACGATGCTCAGGATGCGCTCCAGGCGCTTCCACCACGGCAAGCGCGCCCGCCAGCACAACCCCATGTAGCGGCGCGCCTCGGCCCAATCGGGATCCGGCTTGGTCCGGTACTCCAGCTTGGCCAGTTCCAGGCAGGAGTCGTCCATGCCGGCGGCGCGCGCATAGTGCGCGATCAGGCCACGCGACTGCAGCAGGCCGAGGAAGGTGGTGGTCCGGTTCTGCTGCGCCCACCAGCCGTTGTTGCCGTGGATGCGGTAGCCGACCTGGCCGGTCGGCAGGAAGTATTTGCGCGCGCCGAAGATGCTGGCGCCGAATACCAGGCAGTTGTCGGCCGAGATCCGCCAGGTCGTGCTCACCTGCGGCGGCAGGTCCATGCACAGGCGCGCATAGCGCAGCCGCAGCGACAATGCCGAGGTGGGTGCGCCGTACCAGTAGGTCAGCGCATAGGTGCTGATGGCGGTGTAGCCCAGGTCAAGTTCCTTTTCGGCGAAGCCGATGCGGCCTTCCTCGTTGCCGAACAGGCCGATGTCCGAAAGCACGAAGCCGACATCCTTGCGCTGGTCGTAGAGCGCGCCGATCTTCTCCAGGTAGTCCGGTTGCCAGCGATCGTCGGCATCGAGGAAGCAGACCACGTCCACGTCGGCATCCACGGCCGCCACGCCGCGCTGGAACGCCGCCAACTGGCCGCCGTTCTCGCCGAACAGCAGGCGCACGCCGGGATGGTTGCCGTAGTGTTCGGCTAGCAGCGCCTGCGAGCCGTCGGTTGAACCGTCGTCCACCACCAGGATCTGCGCCGCGCGCCGGCCCTGCGCCAGCACCCCGTCGACCGCCTCGATCACGAAGCGGGCATAGTTGTAGTTGGTGACGATGACCGCGAAGCGGGTCATGCCTGGCCCTCGGCCAGCAGCGTGCGGAAATAGGCGATGGTTTCCTTCAGGCCGTCTTCCAGCGCCACCTTGGGTTCCCAGCCGAGTTTTTCCCGCGCCAGCGAGATATCGGGCTGGCGCTGCTTCGGATCATCGGAGGGCAGCGGCTGGAACACCAGGCGCGAGCTTCCGCCGACCAGGCCGAGCACCTTCTCCGCCAGTTCCAGCATGGTGAATTCACCGGGATTGCCGATGTTGACCGGGCCGGTGAAGCCGCGCTCGGTGTCCATCATCCGCACGATCACCTCGACCAGATCGTCCACATAGCAGAAGCTGCGGGTCTGGCTGCCGTCGCCGTAGATGGTGATGTCCTCGCCGCGCAGCGCCTGCACGATGAAATTGCTGACCACCCGGCCGTCGTTGGGATGCATGCGCGGGCCGTAGGTGTTGAAGATGCGTACCACCTTGATGTCCAGTCCATGCTGGCGGTGGTAATCGAAGAACAGGGTCTCGGCGCAGCGCTTGCCCTCGTCGTAACAGCTGCGCAGGCCAATCGGATTGACTCGTCCCCAGTAGCCTTCGGTCTGCGGATGCACTTCCGGATCGCCGTACACCTCGCTGGTGGAGGCCTGCAGGATGCGCGCGTCCAGGCGCTTGGCGAGGCCGAGCATGTTGATCGCGCCGTGCACGCTGGTCTTGGTGGTCTGGACCGGATCGTGCTGGTAGTGGATGGGCGAGGCCGGGCAGGCGAGATTGAAGATGCGATCCACTTCCACGTACAGCGGGAAGGTCACGTCGTGCCGCATCAGCTCGAAATAGGGATGGTTGAGCAGGTGGGCGACGTTGCGCTTGCTGCCGGTGAAGAAGTTGTCCGCGCACAGGACGTCGTGTCCGTCCCGGATCAGGCGATCGCACAGGTGGGAACCCAGGAAGCCGGCGCCGCCGGTGATCAGAATGCGCTGCATGAACCACTCTCTTGGAAGGAAGAACACCGCCGGCGGCGCGAAGCGGGCCCGCCGGGCAGGCGCATATTGTCACGGCTGGGTCGGGCCGGGGGGAAGGGCGCCGGCGAGCACGGTGATGGTGCGTTCGGGAGATGCGGGCGCTACAGCCGCTACAGCCGCTCGCGCCACGCCTGGAACATCAGCACGCCCCACAGATGGGTGTGCCATTTGCGCTGGCCTGCCTGGAACTCGCGCCAGATCGCGCGGATCGGCGCCGGATCGAAATGTCCTTCCTCGCGCAGGCGGCGCTCATCCAGCTGCGCTTCGGCCCAGTCGCGCAGGGGACCGCGCAGCCAGTCGCCGACCGGTGCGCCGAAACCCGACTTGGGCCGGTGCACCAGCGAGGCCGGCAGGTAGCGTTCCAGCAGGCGCTTGGGCAGGTGCTTGAGCTGGCCGTCGCGGTACTTCATCGCCAGCGGCAGCGACCAGGCGAACTCGACCACCCGCCAGTCCAGCAGCGGCGCGCGCGCCTCCAGCGCGACCGCCATGCTCGCGCGGTCGACCTTGGTCAGGATGTCCTCGGGCAGGTAGCAGGCGAAATCCAGTGCCATCAGCCGATCGGCGGGACCGCCGTTGGCCGGCAGCGCAGTTGGATCGTCGTAGGCGGTGATCGCGCGGCGGGCGCCGCGCACGACCGATTCCGGCCGCCGCCAGCGGCTGACCCGCTGCAGGGCGACGCCCTGCAGGTCGCCGGTGGCCAATTCCGCGCGTGCCGCCGCCAGTCCGCCCAACCGCGAGCGTTCGCCGGGATTGCCGGCCAGCCGGGCCAGCAGGCGCCGGGGCAGGCGTGCCAGCCGCGCATCGTTGCGCAGCGCGCGCAGGTAGCGGCCGTAGCCGAAGAACAGTTCGTCGCCGCCGTCGCCGGAGAGCGCGACCGTCACGTGCTGGCGGGCCAGCCGGCACAGCAACGCGGTCGGCAATTGTGAGGAATCGGCGAAGGGCTCATCGAACATCCGCGCCATGTCCGGCACCAGATCCAGCGCGGCGCGGCCGTCGGCGTGCAGTTCGGTGTGATCGGTGCGCAGGTGTCGCGCCACCGCGGTGGCATAGGCGCTCTCGTCATGATCGGTGTTGTCGAAGCCGATCGAGAAGCTGCGCACCGGCCGCGCCGACTGCGCCTGCATCAGCGCGGTCACCAGCGAGGAATCGGTGCCGCCGGACAGGAACGCGCCCAGCGGCACGTCCGCCTCCATGCGCAGCGCGACCGCGTCGCGCAGCAATGCATCCAGCGCGTCCAGCGCGGCGTCCTCGTCGCCGTCGAAGCCCTGTGCGATCGCGGCTTCCTGGCGCTGGCGCGCATTCCACCAGTGCAGTGGCGCGCGCAGCGGATCGTGGCCGGCGTCGCCCGCCGCCAACGCGGCCGGATCCAGGCGCAGCAGGGTGCCGGCCGGCAGCTTGTGCACGCCGCGCAGGATGGCGTACGGCGCGGGGATGTAGTCCAACCGCAGCAGCAGCGCCAGCGCGTCGGGATTCACCTCGTGGCGCAGGCCCGGATGGGCGCGCAGCGCGGACAGCTCGCTGCCGAACACCAGCGCGCCGTCCGTCGTCCAGCCGTAATACAGCGGCTTCTTGCCGACACGGTCGCGCGCCAGCCACAGGGCCCGCTCCTGGCGATCCCAGGCCGCCAGCGCGAGCATGCCGTTGCCGCGCTCCAGTGCCGCCTGCACGCCCCACTGGGCGATGCCCGCCAGCAGCACTTCGGTGTCGGAATGGCCGCGGAACCGGTGTCCCAGCGCTTCCAGCTCCGCGCGCAGCGCGGCGTGGTTGTAGATCTCGCCGTTGAAGGCGATCACCCAGCGGCCGTCGGCCGACACCATCGGCTGGTGGCCTTCCGGGCTCAGATCCAGGATCGACAGGCGCCGGTGCGACAGCACCAGGCCGATATCCGCGTCCACCCAGGTGCCGCTGTCGTCCGGACCCCGGTGGGCAATGGCCTCGCCCATGCGCCGGCCGAGGGCGTGGAGTTCGTCCGCGCCCGTGCGCGGTTGGGGCGACCAGGCGCCAGCGATGCCGCACATGGTCAGGCCTTGTTCGGAGGTTCGGGGGAAACGGGGGTGACGACCGGCTGCCCGGTCTGCAGCAACCACAGCATGATGGTCTTCTGGCGCACGTAGTTGGCGCGCACGTAGGCGTAGATCAGGCCATGCCAGCCGTCGAGGAAGCCACCGCGCAGCAGGTAGCCGCGCCAGAAACGCCAGGCCGGCGACAGCACCAGCTTGGCCAGGGTGGCGCGCTTGCCGCGCGCGAAATCGTGCTCGGCCATCATCCGCGCGTAACGCTGGGTCTTGAGCAGTTGCTGTTCGAGCGATCGGTACGGGTAATGGATCAGGTCCCCGCGCAGGGTCTTCACCGCACCGTCCACGCTGGCGGCCTCATGCACCTCGCGCTTGCCGCGCCAGCCGCCACGGCGGCGATCGAACAGGCGCAGTACCCGATCCGGATAGGCGTTGCCGTGGCGCAGGAAGCGGCCGAAGTAATCCGACAGCCGGGCGAACCGGTAGCCGGCGGCGCCGTCGAAGCCCGCGCCACGCGCCGATTCGATGGCCGCGCGCAGCGTGTCGTCCACGCGCTCGTCCGCATCCAGGCACAGCACCCAGTCGTGGCTGGCCTGTTCGATCGCGAACTGCTTCTGGCTACGGAAGCCGTCGAATGCCCGCTGCAGCACCCGCGCGCCAGCCGCCTGCGCGATCGCCACCGTGGCATCGGTGGAATACGAATCCACCACCACGACCTCGTCGCAGAACGCCAGCGAGGCCAGGCAATCGCCGATGCGGTCCGCTTCGTTAAACGCGATAATGCAGGCCGAAATCGGGACCCGGTGGTTCGAGGAGGCGTTGATGGCGGATTACCTGTTGTTTGCGACGGAACGCTATGCGCTGCCCATCTTGCAGCCGCTGGCCGATGCGCTGCAAGCCGCCGGACACGACACGCACGCCTGGTTCGTCGATGGTGCCGCCGGCTCGCGGCTGCCCGCGCCGGTGCGGATGATCGAACACGCGCGCCACGCCGTGGACCTGCGCCCGCGCGCGGTGTTCAGCGCCGCCAACTGGGTGCCGACCTTCGTGTCCGGCGCCAAGGTGCAGCTGTTCCATGGCTTCAACGTGGAGAAGCGCGATGCCGCGCGCGGCCATTTCCGGGTGCGCGGCATGTTCGACCTGTACTGCACGCAGGGGCCCGCGACCACCGTGTCGTTCGAGGCGCTCGCCCGTGAGGCCGGTCACTTCAAGGTGGTCGAGACCGGCTGGCCCAAGCTGGATCCGCTGTTCGGGCCGGAGGACGCGCGGGTCCGGCAATGGCGCGCGCAGGCCAACGGGCGGCCGGTGGTGATGTTCGCGTCGACCTTCACCGAACGCCTGAGCGCGGCCCCGCACCTGTACGACGCCATCGCCGCGCAGGTGGCGACCGGTGAACGCTTCTGGCTGCTGACCCTGCACCCCAAGTGCGCGCCGGACCTGTTCGCGCGCTACCGCGCGCTGGCCGGGGCGAACGCCGTGTTCGTCGAGACCGAGGACCTGATCAGCGCCGAGCGCGCGGCCGACGTGCTGGTCGCCGATACCACCTCGGTGGTCAGCGAGTTCGTGGTCCAGCGCAAGCCGGTGGTGACCTTCCGCAACCGCGCGCCCAAGCCGCACATGATCGACTTCGACGATCCGGCGCGCCTGGCGGAGATGCTGGCGCGCGCGTTCGTGCCGGATGACGCATTGCACGCCGCGCTGGCCAACTACGCCACCGCGATCCACCCGTACCACGACGGCCATTCCTCGCAGCGGGTGATGATCGCCACCGAGCGCCTGCTGCGTGGCGAACTGGGCCCGCTGGCGCGCAAGCCGTTCGGCAGCCTGTTGCGCGCGCTGCAGATCCGCAAGGACCTGGGTTACTGGGGGCCGGCCGCGCGCTGAGCGCTCACCAGCGCAGGCGGCGGCGGGCGAGGGTATCGGTCAGGCGCAGGTAGATGGCCCGCACTTCGGCCTCGGGCAGGAAGCGCAGCCGCAGCGGCGGGCTCAGGCCGCGATCCCCCGCGGTGTCCAGCCACAGCGTGGCGGTGCCCAGCCTCCGATCCAACGGCGTGCGGCTCAGCCGCAATACCTGCAGTTTGTCGACCTCGGCGAAGCGCCACCAGCGCCACCACCAGCCCCCGCGCACGGCAATCAGCTCCTCGCCGACGGCGTAGCCGGAGCGGCGCGCGTTCTGCCAGGCGGACCAACCGGTCAGCGGCCAGAGCAGCAGCGCCAGGCTGGCCCAGGCGCCGACCGCGAACCACAGCGCGATCGCCAGCAGCGGGGTGAGGATCATCCCCGGCAACCACAGCCGCCATGCCGCCCGCATCGGCATCGATTGCCACTGCGCGGGCGGCCACGCCGAATGCGGCAGCAGATGGCGGACGAGGGCATCGCAGGTTTCGGGCTGGGCGATCGGCGCCAGCACCTTCAGCGCGCGGCCGTCGTCATGGTCGACGCGGCTGGCCACCGCGGTGTCGATGTGCAGGCTGCGTCGCTTCAACCAGCGTTGCACCACGCCTTCGCGCAGGGTCCAGGCCTGGATGCGTCGGCGCGACACGCTGTTGCGCAGGCGGGTCAGCAGGCCACGTTCGACGGTCAGGCGGCGATCGGCCTCGCTCAGGCGAAAGCCATGGAACTGCACCAGCGCGAGCAGCACCGACAGCAGCCGGGTCAGCACCAACACCAGCGCCAGAATCCCCAGCGCCGCGAGCACGCCGCTCTGCCAACTCCATTCCAGATGGCTCGCATAGCCGAGGGCTTCGCGTGAATAGCGCTGCACCAGCCGCGCCATCATCCTGTCAGGCAGCACCTGCCAGGCCAGGCCGAACGCCGCCGCGACCACCACCATGCCGCGATTGGACGCCAGTCCCAGCCGGATCACTTCCATCACCGGCAGCGCCAGCAACGTGTTCGGAGCGGGCATCGCCGGGGTATCGCCTGGCGCGTCCGGCATGGCCTGGCCGCGATGCCGGATCAGGTTCTCCAGCGCGTTGGCCGCCGACAGGCTCAGCACCCGCATCTCCGCTTCGGGCTTCTGTCCACCGGCCGATTCCAGCCGCACTTCGGCCACCTGGAACAGGCGATGCAGCAGCGACTGATGGATGCCCACGTTGTGGATGCGCGCGAACGGAATCTCGCGCAGGCTGCGATGCAGCCAGCCGCTGCGGATGGTCAGGCCGTCGCGGCCGATCCGGTAGCGGTAGGTGAAGTACTGGATCACCGACACCACCACCAGCACGCCCACCGCGATCACCGGGCCCAGGTTGGCCCACAGGTTGTCCGGATCGCCGCGTCCTCCGAACACGACCAGCGCGATCAGCGGCAGGATGAACTGCTTGAGCTGCTGTACCAGCACGAACAGCCAGGACCAGGGATGCAGCCGCTGCTCCACCGCCATCGGCAGATCATCGGCGGACGGAAGGGGAGGTGGTTCGGAAACGCTCACAGCGCGTCGTCGACATCGAGCTGCCGGGCCAGCCGATCGCGCAGGCGTTCGGCGTCGGCCGCATCCATCGCCTGCACGCTGACCGTGGCCTGGCGGGTGCCGGCGGTGTGCACCACGAGTGTCGCCAGGCCCATGCCGCGTTCCAGCGGACCACGTTTCAGGTCCAGGTGCTGCACGCGCGAAATCGGCACGTGCGTTTCGCTCTGCCACCAGTTGCCGCGTCGTACCGCGAAACCGGACTCATCCAGCTTCCAGCGCGTGCGCAGGTGCCGGCGCAGGCTCAACCAGCCGCACAGCACCGCGCCGATCAGCAGCACGGCCGGCGCGGCCAGCCAAGGCGACAGCCAGCCGGAGGCCTGGCTGACGAACGCGGCGCCCACCGCCAGCGGAATGCCGATCATCGCGCCGCCCAGGGCCGCCAGCACGCCACCGCGCGGTGGCACGGGCTGCCAGCCGGACGCGATGTCCGGCGTGGTGATCGACGCATCGGCGGGGAGTTCGCTCACCGGTACTTCCCTTCTTTGGCTTCGTCGTAGAGGTTGTAGTCGAGCACGTAATCCTTGCCCTTGCGATAGTCGCCCAGCCGCTGGCGCATGCGCTTGACAGTCGCGGCCTGCGCCTTGCGGTCGGTGATCTCGGCAGGCACCTTTTCGATGGCTTCATTCTGGTAGGCGACGGCCTCGTCGAAGCGCCGGTTGGCCGCCAGCGCCGCGGCCACGGTGTCCAGTTCGCTGGCGGAGAGCTTGTCCTTGCGCTCCATCATGAACTTCGCCAGTTCCAGCGCGCGCGCCGGATCGCGCTGTCCGGGAATCGGGCAGGTCGCCAGCGTCCATACCTGTTCGTTGCGCGCGTGCTCGATGCCGGCTTCCTCCGCGCGGGCCTGCCAGTCGGCCGCCTGCCGGCAGTCGCGCGGAAGGCCGGCCAGGCCTTCGACGTAAAAGCGCGAAAGCTCCAGCATCGCCATGCCGTTGGACGCGTTGGCCGCGCGTTGCACGTGCGGCAGCGCGCGGCGATACAGCGCGTCGCCGAACTGCGAGGCGTCCTGCATCAGCAGGCCGACGGTGTACATCGCCGCGCGCGTGTTGCCGTTGTTGCTGGCGCGTTCCAGCCATTCCAGCGCCTGCTTGGGATCGCGCTGCACGTACTGTGGATTTTCGTCCAGCATCATCGAACCCAGCGCCAGCTGGGCCAGGCCGTCCTCGGCCTCGGCCTTGCGCCACAGCGCCTCCACCCGGAAGCGGAACACGCTGTCGTAATCCGGCCACTGTTCGTTGAGGCGGATGCGCGCGGCGGCATCGTCCACCGGCGCGCGATCCAGCACCGCCAGCCGCGGCGGCTCGGCTTCCAGGATCCGGCCGAGCACGAACTCGGTCATCTGGGTGGCGCTGACGCCGGCGTTGGTGGCGGACTGATCGAAGGCCGCAGACGCGGCCAGCGCCGAGGATTCCAGCCGGTACTTCCAGCCATCCTTTTCGCGCACGAAGTCCGGACCGAACTGGAAATTGTTCTCGGTCGGCGGGCCCAGCTCGGAGACGGCGTGATCGCCGGTGATGGTCACGTGGGTCAGCGAGACGGGGCCCTCCTGCTCGTCGCTGCGCACCGAGATCCAGCCCTTGCTGGCGAACAGGCGCGCCACCGCGACGCCGTCCATCTTCTTCAGCGCGGCCTCATCCTGGGTGGCGCGCAGCAGGTAGGCCTTGATCCGATCATCGGAAGGCAGGCGCCGCAGCTGGTCGGCCGAGGCGTACAGCGCGGCATCGCGCAGGAAAGTGAAATGGGTGAAGCTGGAGGCCGCCAGCAGATCCGTGCTTTCGGGCTTGTTCGCGTTTACCAGCTCCGCATAGCGGTCCCACGCGCGGCTGACCGCGTTCATTTCGGCCAGATCGTCGCCCGCCGCCAGCGCCGGCGCCGCCCACAGCGCCAGCCACAATCCCATTGCACGCATGTCTTCCCCTTGTCGCGTTCGAATCGTCACGCGGGTTCAGAGGTAAGGATTGTCCTCGCCGCTGCCCGGTGGCCGCAGGGTATAGCGTTTGTACGTCCACTGGTACTGGGCCGGATCGCGGCGCGCGATCCGCTCCACGCCGGTGTTGAGCGCGGTCACCGCCACCACCGGATCCGGATCGGCGATGGCCGGCTCGGCCGGTTCGATGTGCAGGGCGAAATCCGGGCCGTCGCCGATCCGCTCGCACCAGGCGAACAGCACCACCGCGCCGGTGCGCTCGGCCAGCCGCGACAGCAGCGTCATGGTCAGCGCCTGCACGCCGAAGAACGGCGCGAACTCGCCGTCGCCGGCCTTGGGCTGCTGGTCCGGCAGGATCGCCACCACGCCGCCGTCCTTGAGCTGCTTCCACAACTGGCGCACCGCCGGCCCTTCGGCACGGACCTGGGTGATGTTGGCCGCGCCGCGCGCGCGCAGCAGGAAGGCGTCGCCCACCGGCGATTCCGGCACCCGGTACACGAACGCGTACGGCCCGCGCGAGGCCAGCCACTGGTTCAGCAGTTCCCAGTTGCCATAGTGGGGCGCGGCGATGATCACGCTGCGGCCGGCGGCGCGGGCCTGGTCGTACAGCTCGGCGCCGTGCAGCTCGCGCAGGCAGGCCAGGTTCCGCGCGTGCGGCTGGGTCCAGAAGCGCAGGGTTTCCATCAGCTGGCGGGTGGTGGCGCGCAGGATGGCCCGGTGCAGCGCCTGGCGCTCGCGCTCGCCCAGGCCGGGGAAGGCCAGTTCCAGATTGCGCCGGGCCACCCGGCTCTCGCGGGCGTCGGTGCGCAGCCACAGCCACGCCAGCCGATCCCCCAGCCACCGCAGCAGCGGCCAGGGCAGGCGCATGAACCAGGCGATGGCGGTGTAGAGGAGGAGGGCGGTGGTCTGCGGCTTCATCGTGATCAGTCTAGCGGTTGACCATGACCGGCCGGGCCGCGAGCATGGCCGCATGCTTGCCTTGATACAGCGGGTCACCCGGGCGTCGGTGACCGTGGACGACGAAACCGTGGGCGCCATTGGTGGCGGTCTGCTGGCCCTGGTGGCGGTGGAGCCGGGCGATGCCGAGCCGCAGTTCCAGCGCATGGCCGAGCGCCTGCTGGGCTACCGGGTATTCGCCGATGAAGCCGGAAAGATGAACCGCTCCCTGGCCGATACCGGTGGCGGCCTGCTGCTGGTCAGCCAGTTCACCCTGGCCGCCGACACCCGCTCCGGGATGCGTCCCAGCTTCACCACCGCCGCCCCGCCGGAGGAGGCTGAACGGGGATTCAACCGGTTGGTCGAAATCTGCCGGCAAAAACACGCGCCAGGGGTGGAAACCGGGCGTTTCGGTGCCCATATGGTCGTCAGCCTGGTCAATGACGGGCCCGTGACCTTCCTGCTCCGCCCCTGACGTTAAGACGGGCGGACACAGCGTCCCCACCGTGGTTTTCAGGGACGAGGGGTGGTCCGGGCTGGTATAATACTAGGTTCCTTCCTCCATTCATGCCGGTGGCGCAACCTCCATGGCCAACGAACGTCCTGCCCAACAATCTGAAATCAAGCTGCTGATCAGCAAGGGTCTTGAGCAGGGCTACCTGACCTACGCCGAAGTCAACGATCACCTGCCGGACGACCTGGTCGATCCGGAACAGATCGAAGACATCATCGGCATGATCAACGGCATGGGCATCGACGTCCATGAAGTCGCCCCCGATGCCGAAACCCTGCTGCTGTCCGACGGCAACACCGGCGGTCGCGAAGTCGACGAGACCGCGGCCGAGGAAGCCGCCGCCGCGCTGACCTCGCTCGACACCGAAGGTGGCCGCACCACCGACCCGGTGCGCATGTACATGCGCGAAATGGGCACCGTCGAGCTGCTGACCCGCGAAGGCGAAATCGCCATCGCCAAGCGCATCGAGGAAGGCCTGGGCCAGGTCCAGGCCTCGCTCGGCAACTTCCCGTGGTCGATCGAACTGCTGCTGGAAGAGTACGAACTGCACAAGACCGGCAAGAAGCGCCTGGCCGAAGTCGTGGTCGGCTTCAACGACGTCGAGGAACCGGCGGAAGAGGTTCCGGAAGCCGTCGAGGCCTCCGACAGCGACGCCGACAGCGACGATGACGACGACGACAGCGGTGACGACGCGGCCGAAGAGGCGGCGCCCACCGGTCCGGATCCGGAAGAAGTCGCCCGCCGCATGCAGGCACTGGCCGACGGCTACGCCAAGTTCAAGAAGGCGCATGCCAAGAACGGCCCGGACAACAAGGCCGTCACCAAGATCCGCACCGAGATGGCCGAGGTCTTCGTCACCCTCAAGCTGCCGCTGGCCCTGACCGACACCCTGGTTCGCAAGCTGCGCGACGTGGTCAACGAGATCAAGGACCACGAGCGCCGCGTGATGCACCTGTCGGCCAACATCGCCAAGATGCCGCGCAAGGACTTCCTGCGCGCCTGGGAAGGCAACCAGACCAACCTGGGCTGGGTGGACGAGGTCCTCAAGCGCAAGCAGAAGTGGTCCTCCGGCCTGCGCGAGGTCAAGGACCAGATCATCGCCGAGCAGGAAGCCACCATCGCCGTCGAACAGGCGATGCACCTGCCGCTGGCCGAGATCAAGGAAATCAGCCGCGCCATGGCCTACGGCGAAGCCAAGGCCCGCAAGGCCAAGAAGGAGATGGTCGAGGCCAACCTGCGCCTGGTGATCTCCATCGCCAAGAAGTACACCAACCGCGGCCTGCAGTTCCTCGACCTCATCCAGGAAGGCAACATCGGCCTGATGAAGGCCGTGGACAAGTTCGAATACCGCCGCGGCTACAAGTTCTCGACCTACGCCACCTGGTGGATCCGCCAGGCGATCACCCGCTCGATCGCCGACCAGGCGCGCACCATCCGCATCCCGGTGCACATGATCGAGACGATCAACAAGTTGAACCGCATTTCCCGCCAGATGCTCCAGCAGTACGGCCGCGAGGCCACCCCGGAGGAACTGGCCAAGGAAATGGACATGCCCGAGGACAAGATCCGCAAGGTCATGAAGATCGCCAAGGAGCCCATCTCCATGGAAACCCCGATCGGCGACGACGAGGATTCCCACCTGGGCGACTTCATCGAGGACACCAACGTGGAGTCCCCGATCGACAACACCACCAACATCAACCTGCAGGAAACCGTCCGTGACGTGCTGGCCGGCCTGACCCCGCGGGAAGCCAAGGTGCTGCGCATGCGCTTCGGCATCGACATGAACACCGATCACACCCTGGAAGAAGTGGGCAAGCAGTTCGACGTCACACGCGAGCGCATCCGCCAGATAGAGGCCAAGGCCCTGCGCAAGCTGCGCCATCCCAGCCGATCCGAGCAGCTGCGCAGCTTCCTGGACATCGACTGATTCCAGCCAGCAGGCAAATCGAGCAAACGAAGAACCCGCCGAAAGGCGGGTTCTTCGTTTCCGCACCCGTCCCCCGCTACAATGGCCCGGCAGCGGGCCTATAGCTCAATGGTTAGAGCAGAGGACTCATAATCCTTTGGTTCCAGGTTCGAGTCCTGGTGGGCCCACCAAAGCGCGCTTCGGGTGTGTCGCGCGTCTTGGCGCAAGCTGGCAATGACGCGACGCCTTTCCTCTTGAATCGACGACTTGCGTGCCACGCCATGAAGGCGTGGAAGGACCCGCGTGCCAGCTGCGCCCATGAGGCGAAATAGCCGCTCGACAAAATAAATGTTCCCACTCGGAGCGGGTGAATCGGCAAGAACCGATCTCGGGCTCTTCGCAGTGGGCGGCTCCGATTCTCCATCGGTAACAGCATCTTGATTCGCTGGTGCGATATCCGCGTTCGAACTGGAGCGGAAATTACGCATCGTGCGTAATGACGCCTCGCAAGAATGCCTGTCGACTGTCTGGACGCGATTAAGGTGGTGGCGGATAAAGTGCCGCGAATCTTCCGCGAAGGCGGGCGGATTCAAGCTTCCAGCGCTCGGTAGTTCCCCATCTTCACGCTGCATCGACGTACGCCAATGTCAGCTGAAGGCTGCTGATGAGCTCGGCCAAATGGCCGGTATATTTCGAGACCCCTAGAGAAAGGAGAGTGGAATGTTTACGACCAAACAACTTCCGGCAATGGCACGCATGTTCGCCGTGGCGATCGTCGCGACCGCGGGCCTTGCCGGTTGCGCCACCTATGACGACGAGTTTGCGGGAATCAACTCGCGCCTCGATCAGCTCGATACGAAGGTGCAGAGTGCGGCCCAGAGCGCCGAATCCGCCAATCAGTCCGCGCAGCAGGCCAACCAGCGGTTGGATCAGATGGAAAGCCGCGTGCAGAAGCTCGAAACGGCGCCGCGTCGCGCGCCGCGCGGTTAATCGCTCCCGCCTAGTCGCGACGAACGATTTGAACCGGGACCGGGTGGCCTTCGCGGGCCACCGGTCTCCTTGAATATTCATCCCGTTTTCGTTCTTCCAAGGAATCATCCCATTCGTACGTGCATACACACCGCGATCCGGGCCGTCTATGGCGCGCTGGCGCTGACGCTGGCATTCGCGAACATCGGCGTGGCCAGCGCCAGGCAGGCCGACGCGCAACCGGTCGCCGCCGTCGACGAGCTTCCGAAAGGCCAGGAAGTGTCCGACACGGTGATCGAACTCGCGGGCTGGGTCGTCGCAAGCAAGGACAACCAGGGCTATCCGTTCGCGGTCATCGACAAGGCCGCCGCACAGGTGCTGGTGTTCGGTGGCGATGGCCGGCTTCGTGGCGCGGCGCCCGGGCTGTTTGGCTCGGCGGTCGGCGACCATACCGCTCCCGGCATCGCCGGCCTCGCGCTGCGCGAGATTCCGGGTCGGGATCGCACGACGCCCGCGGGCCGCTTTGTCGGCGGTTTCGGTCCGTCCATCGACGCCGGGCGCGTGCTGTGGGTGGACTACGAGTCCGCCGTCTCCATCCACCCGACCGCCACGGGCGTCCCTGCCGAGAAACGCGCCGAACGCCTTGCATCGCCTACCCCGGACGACAACCGCGTTACTCACGGCTGCATCAACGTCTCGCCGGAGTTTTACGAGAAAATCATCCAGTCGACGTTCGAGCGGGGCGGCGTGTTCTACATCCTGCCGGATGCGGATAGTTTGGCGGAGACCTTCCCGGAGTTCGCGCAGGGTCACGCAACCACGCAACGCGGCGAGGGAAAAGGCAAACGCTCCGCGCGCCGGTGAAGTTGCCTTGAGTGGAGACAGCGCAGTGGCTGACGCGGCTCGTCAACCGGCCTACGGTCACCCTCGGTCGATAGCTTGCCCGGAAGGTAGCGGCGACATTCGCCCTGGAGCGCGCGCCCGCGAATGAGCGGGCCAGGTATCAACCCACGGAAGTGGGCCGCTTCCCCGCTTCAACCAAACTGTTCGGCCAGCACGCGTCCGCGCGCATGCGCGGCGTCCACGGCCTCATCGATCAGCTTCGCCCAACCGCCATTTTCCAGGGTCTGGATGGCCGCCTCGGTGGTGCCGCCGGGAGAGGTGACCCGTCCGCGCAGTTGCGCAGGTGATTTTTCCGAAACCTGCAGCATGCGCGCGGCGCCCAGCAGGGTTTGCACCACGAGATGGTGTGCGATCTCGGGCGGCAGATCGCGCGCGCAGGCGGCGCCCTCCATGGCTTCGGCCAACCGGTACAGATAGGCCGGGCCACTGCCGGAGATCGCGGTGACCATATCCATCTGTGTCTCGTGCTCGATCCAGACGGTGGTGCCAGTGCTGCTGAAGACCGCCTCGGCGATCGTCCGCGACGTGACGTCCAGCGCGGGATCCGCATACAGCGCGGTGATTCCCGCGCCTACGGCGGCAGGCTGATTCGGCATGCTGCGCACGAGGGTGTCGATCCCCAGCCATTGCCTCAGCTGCGCATGGGTGATGCCGGCCATGACCGAGATGACCAATGGTCGCGTCCGCGCCGCCTGTCCGGCCAGCGCCTCGCAAACCGCGCGCGCCACCTGTGGTTTTACTGCCAGCACCCACAAGTCGGCGGTGGCGACCGCGTCGATGCCCTGCTCGAACACGCGGACCTGCAACTGCGTGGACAAGGCATCGCGGGTGGCCGCCAGGGGATCGGCCACCGCGATCCGTGCCGGGTCCCGACCCTGGCTCAGCAATCCCTCCACCAGGCAGCGCGCCATGTGCCCGCCCCCGATGAAGGCGACCTCCATACCGAAACTCATGGGGACCGCTCCATTCCCAGTTGCCGATCCAGCCAGTCCAGAACACGTTGCTGGACATCGCGACCGTGGGCGGTTTCGAAGAACCAGTGCGGTCCTCGCGGATAGGTGACCAGGGTCACCGGCGTGCCGTTGAAGACGAGCGCGCGATGCAACATCTCGCCCTGCGACAGCGGCACGCGCTTGTCCTCTTCGCCATGCAGGATCAGCACCGGTACTTTCACCCGTTCGGCGTAACGAATCGGCGAATGCGCGTCATAGCGCGTGCGCTGCGTTACCGGATCACCGAAGTAACCTGGAAGATAGTCGGGCGTGTCGGTGGTGAGCGCCATCGCGCCGATGTCGATGACGCCCGCGCCGACGATCGCGGTGCGGAAGCGGTCGCTCTGCGTGACCGCCCAGGCCGCCATGTAGCCCCCGTAGCTCCAGCCGCCGATGGCCAGTCGCTGAGGATCGACCACACCTTCCTTTTCCAGCATGTCCAGGCCATCGAGGATGTCCTGGAAATCCCCGCCGCCCCAGTCGCCACGCGCCATTTCGGCGAAGGCGTGGCCGCCGCCCTCCGAGCCGCGTGGATTGGGCAGGAACACCGCATAGCCATGGGTCGCCAGCAACTGCGCCCAGTCATGCCAGGAGCCCAGCCAGCCCGACCACCAGGCCCAGGCCGGGCCACCATGGCCCTGCACCAGCGTGGGCAACGGCGTGCCGGGTTTCCAGCCGGGCGGCGTGACCAGCAGGCCGGTGATGCCCATGCCATCGCGCGAGGACGTCCAGGCCAGTTCCCGCACCTGGCCGTGCGCCCATCCGGCGACCTGCGGATGCGTGTCGGTGCGCGCGGCGAGCGTGCCGCCATCCAGGGTCCACACCTCGGCGGGCTGGTCGTCGCGAATGCCCAGATAGGCGCTTCGACCGGTGCTCGTCGTGGTGAATGAAGCAAACGGAATCCGGGGGCGTGCGACTTCGCGCCACTGGCCGGTCGTCGCATCCAGACGCAGGAACGCGCCCCGCACACCGCGCTGGCCCAAGCCCAGCAGGGTGCGATCATCCTGCCAGCGCGCCAGCCACAACGTGCCGTTCCAGCCGGGTGCCAACACCGTCTTCCGATCACTCCCGAGGTCGTGCACGGTGACGTCGGCGACCATGCCGTACTCGCCCAGGTGGCCATAGAGCAGTCGCGTTCCATCGGGCGACCATTGCAGGGGATGCGCAGATGCGCGTGCTTCCAGTTCCCTGGCCAGCTCGCCGGTATCGGCGTCAATCAGCACCACGCGCGAGCGATACCAATAGTCATTGAGGGTGGTGCCACGGGATACCCGCATGGCAAGGCGTCGCCCATCCGGGGACCAGGCCAGGTCGTGAACCTGGAGATCCGGCGCGGTCAGTGCCCGGGCTTCCCCGTTGCCCAGGTCACGCAGCCACACGCGTGAGAACTGAGTGGAGTGATCCGCCAGCGCCGCGTCATCCTTGGCCTCGCGCGCGGCGACGGTGGCGGCGCTGGGTGCATCCGCAGCCAGATAGGCGATGCGGCTTCCGTCGCGCGCGACTTCGAACGCACTGACATCACCTGGCGAATGCGTCAGGACGGTTGGATTTTCACCGTTCGCGTCCACCCGCCACACCTGGGCGTCGGCCACGTCCTTGGAGTCATCCGCCGCGGATGAAGGTCGAGTGGAGATGAAGTACAGGTAGCGGCCGTCCGCACTCCATCGTGGATGTTCCTCGTTGGCGTCTTCGGGAGCGATGACTTCCTGGGCGCCCCCTTTGCCCGTCGCCGGCACGCGCCAGATGCGGCTGAGCGGCCGTTTCCCGTGGCTCCGGGGTGTCCCCACGGTGTAGGCGATCCAGCGGCCCTCGCGATCGATCTGCGGATCGCCGACGATCTTGAGCGCCATGATCATGTCCGGCGTGGGGATCACCGGTGACGCCTGTGCCAAGGCCAAGGTCGGTAGAGCCGCCATCATCAGGCCGATGACGAACAGACGGTGAAGCATCGGCCTCATGCAGGGAGTCCTTGCGAGGAGAAAACAGGAGTGTGTCGGCGTACCCATTCTGCCCCACGGGCAATGGCGTCGCGCGCCTGATCGGAGACCGACATCGCCTCGATGAAGCTGTGTGGCGCGCCGGGATAGACGTGGGTGCTTACCTGCACGCCGGCCTGTTGCAGCCGTTGCGCCATCGCCGCGTTCTGTTCGGCCAGGACGTCACGGTCGCCCCAGAGCAGCAGGGCGGGTGGCAGGTCATGCAGTTCCGCAAGAAGCGGCGCCGACAGCGGAGTGACCGTGCGCTCCGACTCGGGCCCCAGATACGCGGCCCAGAACTCATCCATCTCCGCGCCGCTGAGCATGTCCTCGGACGTCCCCAGGCTCTGGCGCGCGACAGCGGATAGAACCGGCGTCCAGGCGCCATAGTTGAGGACCAACGCCGATATGCGCGCCAGCTGTCCGGCCTGGCGAAGGCGCAGCGCGGCCGCCACGGCCAGATTGGCGCCAGCGGAATCACCGCCCAACGCAATGTGCCGGGTATCGATACCCGCCTCCGCTCCGTTCTCTTTCAACCAATCCAGCGCAATGACGACCTGATCGAGCGCGGCCGGATAGGGATGTTCGGGGGCCAGGCTGTAGTCGATTGCCACCACCACCCGGCGCGAAGCGTCGGCGTACTCCCGCAGAAGACGGTCATGCGTATCGAGTCCGAACATGCACCATCCGCCGCCATGCAAGTACACCAGCGCGGGGGAGGGCGGTGCCTCCATGACCTGCGGATACAACACGCGAAGACCAAACTCACCGTGCGCAGAGGGCAGGCGATAGTCCCGGGTGGCAAGCATGCGGGGACCGCCTTCGCGCCACGGCGTGCGCGCCTGGGCCGCGATGAGTCGGCGCTCGGGCCAGTCCAGCGCGCGGCCACCGCGCAGCCGCGCGCCTTCCCGGCAGACGTCTTCGATGAAACGGCGGATCTGCGGGTCCAGCGCCTCCAGGCTGCGGCTCATGCGCGCTCCTTCGCATCACCGGCGAAATCCCGCATCCAGTTGACCAGTGCGTGCTCGCCACCGGCTTCCAGCCCGGCCAGCAATTGAGCGAAGTCATGCCGCGCTTCGTCCTGGCCAAGCTTGAAGGTGGCTTGCACCTCCAGCACCGAACCACGCAACGCGACAACGCCCGAGGCCAATCGCGCATAGCGCTCGCCCATCTCCTCCAGCGACCAGGCACGCGGACGACCGGCCTCCATCTGCGCCGTCAGCGCCTCGAGTTCCGTCCGGATGTCGCCCTCGTCCGAACTCACCGTGACCTCCAGGTCGAAAGCCACGGCGGCATAGTTCCAGCTGGGCGCCTGGGTGCGGTCATCCAGCCAGCTGGGAGACACATAGGCCTGCGGCCCCATCACTAGTGCCTGCGCGCGGCCATCACGCTGCAGGCGAGCGACATGCGGATTGCGCTTGGCCAGATGGCCGCGCAGCGCCACCAGCGTGCCGTCGGCGTCGCACTCCGCACGCAACGGAAGCGGCGTGAACGCGGCATCCTCGCCCCCGCATGACACAAGCCAGGCGAGCGGATGGACGGCCAGCAGGCGCAGCACGTCGTCCTGCGTTCGCGCCGCGTAGCGGCTGTCACGGGCATGTCCCATCAGCGGATCTCCTTCACTGCGGCGGCGGCGGAAACATCAGGCCAACGGCCATGCCAGGGCGCCGCCTGTTCGAGTTCGGCGGCCAGTTGCAGCAGCAGTGGCTCCTGCCCGCGATCGGCGGCGAACTGCACGCCAATCGGCAATCGATCGCTTTGCCCCAACGGCAGCGATATCGCCGGCGTGCCCGCCAGATTCTGCAGCGGGGTATAGCTCATCCAATGGAACATCGCGGGAAGCAGTGCCTCGAAGTCGCGATCCGGCGCCAATTCACCTAGCGGGGGAGGCGGGCTGCGCAGCGTTGGCGTCAGCAATACGTCCACATGTTGATGAAGTGCGGCGAACGCGGTGGGCAACGCGGCCACAACCGCATACGCCTGTTCCAGCTCCGCCATGCCGCAACGCGTGCGATGGTAGCGGGCGAGCCCGTGCGTCCACGGCTCCAGCGACCGGGCGGCGAAGTCGTCGCCGCCTTGCGCGGCCGCCATCTCCACGGCATCCAGGCCAAGCCGGGACCACAGCGTGTACAGCGCCTGCCAAACATCAGAACCGGGCAGCGGATAGTGCGTGGTCTCGACCTCGTGGCCGAGCGACGAACAGAGCGCGATCACATCCTCCAGCACGCGGGAAACCGCGGGATCGGGCGCCAACCCGGGCAAGGAAGCGTCAATCACGCCGATTCGCAAACGCCTGGGCGGGCGCGTCAGCGCCTGCACGCTGAAGTCGGCATCCGGGTAGGCGGCCGCGAACGCCCACGCCGTGTCGCGCACACTGCGCGACATCAGGCTATCGGCCACGATCAGATCCTCGATGGCATGACGACCACGCACCGCCACCGTGGCGCCGCGCCCCGGCTTCAGGCCGACCACACCGCAGGCGGAGGCGGGAATGCGGATCGACCCGGCGCCGTCGCTGCCATGGGCCAATGGCACGATGCCGGCGGCGAGCGCGGCGCCCGCGCCACCGCTGGAACCGCCGGGCGAATGATCCAGGCGCCAGGGATTGCGCGTGACCGGGCCGAGCAGGGGCTCGGTGGATCCCATCAGACCGAACTCGGGCATGGCGCTCTTGCCAATCGCCACCAGTCCGGCCGCATCAAACCGCTGGACGAAGGGCGGCGCGTCGGTCGCCGGAACACTGCTGCGCGAACGCGAGCCGCCACGCGTGGGCATGCCCGGATAGCGCACCGAATCCTTCGGCAGCCACGGCACGCCGGCCATCGGCGCGTCGGGAGAAACGCGCGAGGCGCGATCCAGCGCGCCCTCGAAGTCGGCATGGCTGAGCGCGCCCAGCGTGGGATCGAGATGGCGTGCGCGCACGATGCCGGCGGCGGTCAGCTCGCGTGGCGAGAGTTCACCGCGACGCACCAAAGCGGACTGATCGTGCGCATCCAGGCAGCCCAGCTGCAGCGCCTGGGCCAGGGGAAAAGCTTGAGAGGTCATGCGTTGGAATCCTGGACTTGCCGGCGTGCGCGGCGCTGGCCATAACCGAGATAAAGCGAGGCGCCTGCCAATACGTAAACCACCAGAATGCTGGCGGGCAGCACATCACCGCGCCGCACCTGCGCCACCATGTCGCCCAGGACCGGGGCCATCATCGCCAGGCACATCACGATGCCCAGCACGGGGACCACGCCAATCCATGTGCGGCCTATCCACACCCCGCCCAGCGGCACACGGAAACCGCCGCGCAGGTCCGGACGTCGGGAGCGCAGCCACATCACCGCGATGCACACCACGATGAAGGCCGAGGCGATGCCCAGGCAGATCAAATCGCCCAAGATGGTGATGGGCAGCAGCGCGGCCAGCAGCGCGCTGGCCGCGCCAAAGGCCACGCTGGCCAGCCAGGGCGTCCCCAGCTTCGGATGCACGCGGGTGAAGAAGGTCGGCAGCAGGCCATCGCGCGCAATGCTCAGGCTGATACGCGAGGCGCCGTAGGCATTGGCCAGCAGCACCGAGCCCAGTCCGGTCAGCGCCCCGATCTTGATCAGCACCGCGAAGCCGGGCCAACCGATGCGGTCCACCGCCAGCGCCACCGGATCCGGCACGCCGAGTTCGCGGAAAGGCACCAGGCCGGTCAGCACCGCGCCCGCGGCGATGTAGAGAACGGTGCAGACCACCAGCGAACCAAGGATGCCCACCGGAACATCCCGACGCGGCTGGCGCGCTTCGGCGGCCGCCATCGAAACGGTCTCGAACCCGAGGTAGGCGAAGAACAGCATCGCCGCCGCCCGCAGTACGCCAGGCCAGCCATAGGCAAAGCCGCCTTCGTTCGGCGGAAGGAACGGCCGCCAGTTGGCCGCATCGATGAACTGCGAACCCACCGCCACGAACGCCAGCAACACCGCGATCTTGATCAGCACCAGCACCAGGTTCGCCCAGGCCGAGCGCCCCACGCCGGCAATCTGCACGGCCGCCGCGGCCAGCACGGCCAACATCGCGACCAGATTGATGCCGCCGCTGAACGCCAGCTCGGTATGCCCGCCCTGCTGGCTGGCGGTGACGCTGGAAGTGGCCAACGCCAGCGGTACCGCGACATGCCAATCACCCAGCAGGCTGGTGAGATAGCCGGCAAACCCCGCCGCCACCGCCGCGGCCGCCAGCAGATACTCCAGGATCACCATCCACGCCAACGCCCACGCCGCACCCTCGCCCAGGGTCACCTGGCAGTACGAATACGCCGATCCCGACACCGGGATGACCGAGGACAGCTCCGCGTAGCACAGGCCGGTGAACCCGCAGGCCAACGCCGCCAGCACGAAGGCCAGCACCACGGCGGGACCGGCGAAGCTGGCCGCCGCCGTGCCGGTGACGACATAGATGCCGGCGCCAAGAATGTTGGCCACGCCCAGCACCAGCAGGCTGCCGGCGCCCAGCCGCCGATGCAGGCCGGCACGCTCGCCGTCGGCCACCACCGCCTCCAGCGACTTGCGGCGGGTGGCCAACTGCCAGCGTCCCATCGAACGCCCTTTCACTAAGCCGCTCCCTTCCATCGCGTCAGTAGCGCCAATGCACGGTCACGCCGTAGGTGCGCGGCCGCACCACGCCCTGGCCGATGCCATTGGTCTCGGGCACGGTGCGGGTAATGCCGCGCTTGTCGGTGAGGTTGCTGCCGAACAGGGTCACCTCGGTGTTGCCGAAGGTCATCCGATAGCGCAGGTCGAACAGGTTGTAGTTGCCCTGGCGATTCGGAGTGACGCCCGGCACCGCGGAGTTGAGGTCGCTGATGCCGCCGCCGACATACTGGTGCGACAGCGAAATCGTCGGCGAGAAGCGCGTGTCGAAGTGGTAGCTCAGCAGATTGCTGACCGTCCAGTCGGCCGAACCCGGCAATTGCGAGCCGGCCGGCGCGGTGCCGTAGTAGAGGATGAACAGATCCTCGTCCAGCCGCGCGCGCTGCCAGGTCGCCGAACCCTGCCATTCGAAGGCATCGGTCGGACGCCAGGTGGCCGCCACCTCGATGCCGCGGCTGTAGGCCTTGCCGCCATTGCTCGCGTAGTTGAACAGGTCCGGCGTCTGCAGGCGCAGCTGGATGTCCTTCCAGTCCACGTAGAACAGCGTCGCGTCCAGCAGAAGACGGCCATCGGCCCATGTGGTGCGCGTACCGAGTTCATAGTTGATCAGGCTGTCGCTCTTGGAACCCGACGGCACCGGATACGCGCTGAGGCCGGCGGTGTTCGGCTCACCAAAGCGAAAACCCTCAGAGACCAGGCCATAGACCATCACATCGGCGCTGGGTTGCCAGGTCAGCGCCACCTTCGGATTGAAGCCGTCCTCCTCGGTCTGCTGCCGGGAAATGATCGGGTTGCCGGGATAGGTCGAGAAGCCGACCTGGGTGCTGGTCGTTTGCACCTTGTTGCGGAACAGGCGGCCGCCGGCGGTGAGCTTCCATTGCGCATTGAAATGGAAGCTGGCCTCGCCAAAAAGCGCGGCCTCCGAGCCGGCGAGATCGGTGAAGTAACTGTTGAATATCTGCCCGTCCGGCGCGATGACCGCGCCGCTGCCCGGCCCGAACAGCGGCGACCGGTCGAACGCCCCCGCCGCGCCTTCGGCGCCGATGCGCTCGTACAGATCCTTGTCCGAGTCGAAGTACATGCCGCCGATCAGCCAGTCCACGCGGCCGCCCGGCTTGGACGCCAGACGCAGTTCGATGCTCTTGCCCCGGCTTTCGCCGCCGGACACGATGTACAGCGGCGTGCTCAGATCCAGGCCCAGGTCGGCGTTGTAGGCCGCACGGATGGGCGTGTAGTCGAACCGCCAGTCCTGCTGTTTCTTCTGGTGCGCCAGCAGCGCCGTCAGATCCGCAAAGCCGAGATCCTGGTCGAGCCGCAGGCTGTGCACGGCAATCTTGGTATTGGTGAATTCCGGCAGCGCGGTGTTGCGCTCTAGGTCACCGAGGCCAACGATCCGGTAGCTGTTGTCGTCGCTGTCGCTGTTCTGCAACAGGCTCAGCCAGGTCAGGGTGGTCGCTTCGCTCGGAGTGAGCACCACCGACAGGCGGCCTCCCTCCAGCGTGCTGTCATTGGCGCCTTTCCGGCCCGTACCGATGTTGTCCAGAAAGCCCGGCGCATCGCGGTACTGCGCCACCGCGCGCACCGCCAGCAGGTCCTCCTTGAGCGGCACGTTCACCATCGCCTTGGCGGCAAAGCCCACGTCGGCGTTCTTGGTCTGGCTGACGGTGAGCTCGGCGGAGGCGTCAAACCCGCTGGCATCGGCCACGTTGGCCACGTAGTTGACCGCGCCGCCCATCGACGCCGATCCGAACAGCGTGCCCTGCGGCCCGCGCAGCACCTCGACGCGGTTGAGGTCGAAGGCATCCACATCGGGAATGGCGATGGTCCAACCCGGCTCGGTCAGCGGCACCTCGTTGAGAAAGTAGCCCGTGGTCGGCTGGCCCTGCACATTGCCCGAACTGGTGGCGATGCCGCGCATCACCACATGGGACACGCCGGGCTGGTAACTGTTGAACACCACGCCGGGGGTGCGCTGGATGTAGTCGGCCAACGACTGCGCACCCAGGTCCTGCAACTGCTGGTCGGTGACCGCCGAGACCGAACCGGCAATCTCGCGGACGGACTCGTTCAACTTGCCGGCGGTGACCACCACGGTTTCCAGGTTGGTGGCGACGTCCGGGTCCGTCTGTGGCGCCGCGTCCTGTCCCCAGGCAGGCGTACTGGCCATCAGGCCGAAACAGCAACCGAAACGGATGGCGCGGGTGAGCTTGCGAAGACGCGGATGCGATGACATGACACGGTTCCCCGGGATGGCGATGGAAAGGGCCGCCGGCGGCTTTCGCGCCTCGGCCAACATGGCTGACCCGAGTGAAAGTGAAAAAGGCCACCGCTGTCCAGCAGAATCAACGGACGCCAGGGTTTCCATAACTGATTGATTCAAATGATGCTGCTGTGCGGAATGCCGTAGATGTGGTTGGTCTCCCGCAAAAAATATGCAGAATCTGCGGCGAGGACCGCCAAATGGTGAACAACCTGCGGCACCCCCCAACCGCCGGACAGCCATGACCGCCAAAACGCCGGACCGCATCGACCTGAAGATCCTGGATGTGCTGCAGCAGGACGCGCGCATCACCAACCAGGCCCTGGCCGAGCGGGTCGCGCTCTCGCCCAGCGCCTGCCTGGCCCGCGTGCGCACGCTGGAGGCCAAGGGACTCATCCGCGGCTACCGGGCCCACGTGGCGGTGGACCGCATCCGCTCCGCGACCGTCGTGCTGGCCCAGGTCTCGTTCAAGCAGCACGCGCTGGAAGAATTCACCGAATTCGACCGCCGCATCCTGGCCATGCCCGAGGTGGTGGAGGCCTGCCGGATTTCAGGCGCGTACGACTACCTGCTGCGGGTCATCGTCAACGACGTGCACCACTGGAAAGACATCGCCCGCCTGCTGCTCGGCGGCGACTACGGCGTGGAGAAGATCGTCTCCTACTTCCTGATGGACGAGGTCAAGCCGTTCAGTGGGTATCCGCTGGTGGAGGCGGCGACGACGCAGCGTGGGGGTGGGGGTTGATCTGAGTGGCTCAAGAAATCAGCCACTTACGACAGAGTGGTCGCCGGTGGGACTGAGCAGCTCGCTGAGGCTATTTCAAGAATGTGCGAAAGGCTTGACAATAATTTGCTATATGTCAAATATATCAAATATGACAAATAAAGCCGCGACCGCCCACATCCTCCGCGCCATCCGGGCCAAGCTCGACCTGACTCAGGAACAGCTTGCCGACCGGCTTGGTGTTTCCTTCGCCACAGTGAACCGCTGGGAAGGCGGGACAAGCAAGCCCCAGCGCGCTCAGGCAGCGGCTATTGCTGCGCTGGCCTGGGAGGCTGGAGTCGAAGAGGGGGAGGCAGCCGAGGCTGGTGCCGTCCCCGCTTTGGCACGCCGCACGCGTACCCGTGCCGGTGTGGTGCCCTCGACCAAGTCGATGGAGCAGATGCTCTGGGACGCGGCTTGCTCCATTCGGGGGGAGAAGGACGCCGCCAAATTCAAGGACTACCTGCTCCCGCTCTTGTTCCTGAAGCGCTTGTCAGACGTGTTCGATGACGAAATTGCGCGCCTAGCCGAAGAGTACGGTGACAAGGCCACTGCGCTGGAAATCGCCGAAACGGATCACTCGCTGCTGCGGTTCTACTTGCCGCCCGAAGCGCGCTGGACGGTGATCAGCGGACGCGAAACCTACAACTGGCCGGTGGACGACAAAGGTCGCCCCACGGCCCCACGCGACATTGGCGAGCACCTGACCAAGGCGGTGCGCGCTGTGGTCAAACAGAACCCCGACCTCTCGGGTGTCATCGATGTGGTGGACTTCGCGGCGGAGCGCAATGGCGAGCGCGATATCAACCCCGCCAAGTTGCGGGGTGTGGTCGAGACTTTCTCCGACCCGCGCTATCGCCTCGGCCTGGCCGATGTGCAGCCGGACTTCCTGGGCCGTGCCTACGAATATCTGCTACGCAAGTTTGCCGAAGGCTCGGGTCAGAGCGCTGGCGAGTTCTTCACCCCGACCGAGGTGGGCTTCTTGATGGCGCACATTCTGCGCCCGCGCCCTGGCGAAACCTGCCACGACTATGCGTGCGGCTCGGCGGGCCTGCTCATCAAGCTGCAGCTCGTGGCGCGCGAACTCGATCCAACCAGTCGCGTCCCGGTCAAGCTCAGCGGCCAGGAGCTGCAGGCCGAAAGCTTCGCAGTGGCGCGCATGAACGCCATCATCCATGACATGGAGGTGGAGCTGGCGCGCGGCGACACCATGATCAATCCCAAGTTCCGCGATGCCAGCGGGAAGATTCGTGGGCACGACATCGTGGTGGCCAACCCGATGTGGAACCAGCCGTTCGCGCAGGACTTGTTCAAGAACGACCCGTTCGACCGCTTCCAGACGGCTGGTGGCATCACCAGCGGCAAGGGCGACTGGGCCTGGCTGCAGCACACGCTGGCTTGCCTGTCTGCAGATGGTCGTGCGGCGGTGGTGCTGGACACTGGTGCGGTGACGCGCGGCTCCGGTAGCAAGAACGAGGACAAGGAGCGCAACATCCGCAGGTGGTTCGTCGACAACGACCTGATCGACGGTGTGATCCTGCTGCCCGAGAACTTGTTCTACAACACCACGGCGGCAGGCGTGATCGTGGTACTGAACAAGCGAAAGCCGATGGCTCGCAAGGGAAGGATCACGCTGCTCAACGCCAGCAAGCACTTCCGTAAGGGCCGGCCTAAGAACTATTTGCCAGAGGAAGACATCAAGCTTCTAGCGGCGGCTTACCTCAATGGCGAGGTGGTGGAGGGTGAAGTTGCGGTCATCACCACACAGCAGGCGGAGGACGCGGACTACAACCTAAGTCCGAGCCGATGGGTGTCAAATGGCGGCGAAGGCGATGCCAAGGACTTGGGAAAGTTGTTGAAGAATTTTCAGGACTGCCTCGTTGCAGAGAAGGCGCTTGAGGCCGATTTGCAAGCCGCGCTCATGAAACTCGGAGCATTGGCATGACTACCGGTGACTCTGCGGCTTTCGGCCAGCTTTGCGACCTAGTTTCCGTTCAACGGAATCCAAACGACATTCCGGAAGCGACGTATCTCGGACTAGAGCACTTGGCTCCAGGACGTATGAGAACCATCGGATCTGGACGTGCCGCCGACGTGCAAAGTCACAAGTTCGCCTTTCAGCGTAATGATGTGCTGTACGGCAAGCTCCGTCCCTACTTGGATAAAGCCGTGCTTGCGGATGGCGATGGTGTATGCACGACGGAACTTTTGGTGTTCCGTGCCAAGCCCGGCGTCGACCCTCGGTACTTGGCCTGTGCGGTTCACGCTCCCGCTTTTATTGAGCACGCCATGTCCGGCGTAACAGGGGCACACCATCCGCGTACGTCGTGGAGCCATCTCGCTCAATTCGAGTTGCCTCGCCACGATGATCGGGAGCAGGCGGCCATCGCGCGATTGCTGTGGGACGTAAACGACTTGCTTATTACGTACGAATCGGCAATTGAGAGCGCGGAAGAGCTTAAGCGTGCCGCCATGACCCAGCTGTTCACACGCGGCCTGCGTGGCGAGGCGCAGAAGGAAACCGAGATCGGGCTGATGCCGCAAAATTGGGAGGTTGTGTCACTCGGCTCACTTGGCAAGATTGGCAATGGCTCGACACCCAAGCGGACGGTTCCAGCATATTGGGTTGGCGGCAAGTTTCCGTGGCTGACGAGTGCCAAGGTCTATGACCGCGAGATTGAGCAGGCAGACCAGTTCGTCACCGAAACGGCATTGGAAGAATGCCATCTGCCGAGGGTCAAACCAGGCGCTGTATTAATGGCGATTACCGGTCAGGGCAAGACCCTTGGCCATTGCGCAGTTCTCAACATCGAAGCCACCATCAGCCAACACGTCGCGTACGTTCAGACCGACATCGAGCGAGCAGTGCCGGGGTTCGTCCGGGGCTACCTCGAAACCCAATACGACAATCTTCGGCAGGTGGCATCAGGCGGTGGCAGCACGAAAGGCGCATTGACCTGCGTGTTCCTGAAAGACCTACCGTTCCCGCTGCCTCCCACGCTCGACGAACAGCGCGAAATCGTCGCCATCCTCGACGCCCTAGACCGCAAGATCGCCTTGCACCGGCAAAAGCGCGCCGTGCTCGAAGAACTGTTCCAGGCCCTGCTGCGCAAGCTGATGAACGGCGAGATTCGTGTCGCCGACCTGGATCTGTCGACACTGACAGAATCGCAAGCCACGGAGGTCGCGGCATGAGCAGGCCCTTGAAAATCAGCGAAGCGGGCACCGTGCAGTTTCCGATGGTCAAGCATGCCGTCGAAGTCGGTTGGACGCCGATCACACCTGGGGACGCCCGCGCCAAGCGCGGTGGCGATGCGGGCACCTTTTTCCGCGACGTGCTTGAAGCCAAGCTCGCCGCCTTCAATCCCTGGCTGACGCCAGATGCTGTTCGGACGATCGTCGAAACCTTGGACGCCTTCCCGGCGACTATCGACGGCAACCGCGAATTGCTCTCCTGGTTGCGTGGAGAGCGCTCCTGGTACGACGAGGAGGAAAAGCGGCACCGTCCCGTCACGCTAATCGACTTCGGTCATCCGGCCGCGAATGAATTCCACGTTACTTGGGAGTGGAAGATAAAGCCGCCTGCACGATCCAAGGGCAACCGCGCCGACGTGATGTTTGTGATCAACGGCATCCCCGTGGTTATCGTCGAGCACAAGAACCCGAAAGACGGGAGCGCCATCGAGCGCGCCATAAAGCAACTGCGCCGCTACGAGATCGAAACACCGGAGCTGCTGGCAACAACCCAGTTGTTCAACGTCACTCATCTGCTGGACTATTGGTATGGCGTGACCTGGAATGCTACCCGGCGCGACATGGCACGCTGGAAGCAGGCGCCGGAGGAAACCTACCGCTTCGCGGTCCAGGCGTTCTTCGAACCGACCGACTTCCTGCGCACCCTGCAGCATTGGATTCTGTTCTATGTGCAGGACGGCGAAACCCGCAAGTCCGTGCTGCGCCAACACCAGCGCCGCGCCATTGATGCCATCCTCGACCGCTGCGCCGATCCCGCCAAGAACCGCGGCCTCATTTGGCACACCCAGGGCTCTGGCAAGACGTTCACTCTGCTAACGGCCGCGCGCTTGATCCTGGAGGATAAGGCCCGCTTCGACAATGCCACCGTTCTGCTGGTGGTAGATCGCACCGAACTGGAAGGCCAGCTAAAGGGCTGGGTCGAGCGCTTGCTGGGCGAAATGCAGCAGCAGGACATCGCTGTCCGGCGCGCAAACAATAAGGCGGAACTGCAGGCCCTACTGGACGCTGACTTCCGCGGCCTGATCATCTCGATGATTCACAAGTTCGAGGAGGTCCGCAAAAACAGCAACCAGCGCGAAAACGTCTACGTCTTCATCGACGAGGCGCATCGCTCCGTGGCCAAGGACCTGGGCACGTACCTGATGGCGGCCTTGCCCGAGGCCACCATCATCGGGTTCACCGGCACGCCTATCGCCCACAGCGCCCAGGGCGAGGGCACGTTCAAGATTTTCGGTACTCAGGACGACACCGGCTATCTCGACAAGTATTCGATTGCCGAAAGCATCGCCGACGAGACCACACTGCCCATTAAGCATGTGATGGCCCCCAGCGAGATGACCGTCCCTGCGGAGCGGTTGGACAAGGAATTCTTTGCCCTGGCGGAGGCCGAAGGCGTCACCGATGTAGAGGAGCTTAACAAGGTGCTCGACCGCGCCGTAGGCTTGCGCACCTTTCTCACCGCTGACGACCGCATCGAAAAGGTAGCGGCTTTCATCGCAGAGAACTTCCAGGAAAACGTGCTGCCATTGGGTTACAAGGCGTTTGTCGTCGCGGTCAACCGCGAAGCCTGCGCCAAGTACAAGCAGGCGCTGGACAAACTTCTGCCGCCGGAGTGGAGTGCGCCGGTCTATACGCCGAACGCGGCGGACGTGATCGATCGCCCGCTGGTGGCGAAGCTCCAGCTTTCCGACGAAGCCGAAGAGCAAGTGCGCTTGCTGTTCAAGAAGCCAGCCGAAGACCCGAAAATCCTGATCGTCACCGACAAGCTGCTCACCGGCTACGACGCGCCGCCGCTTTACTGCCTTTATCTCGACAAGCCCATGCGCGACCACGTGCTGCTGCAATCTATCGCGCGCGTGAACCGGCCCTATGTGGACGCTAACGGTGTGCAGAAGCGAGTCGGACTGGTAGTGGACTTCGTCGGCGTATTGCGTGAGCTGAAGAAGGCGCTGCAATTCGACTCCAGCGACGTGGGTGGCGTGATCGAGGACTTGGACGTCCTGTTGCAGGACTTCCTGCAACGCATCGCGCAGGCCAAGCAGGAATACCTCGATGCCAACGTGGACGGTGCACCGGACGAGCGGTTGGAAAAGCTGGTGTTCGGTCGTTTCCTCGAACCGGAAGCGCGCAAGACCTTCTTCGAGCAGTACAAGGAAATCGAGGCGCTGTGGGAAATCCTCTCGCCCTCGCCGGAACTGCGGGATCACATCGCCAGCTACAAGCAGTTGAGCCAGCTTTACGCGGCGGTGCGCAATGCCTACGCGGAGAAGGTTGGCTTCGTCGCCGATTTGGCTTACAAGACGCGGCGGCTCATCGAGGAAAGTGCCGAGCAGCAGGGCTTGGGGCGGCTGACTAAGAGCGTGACCTTCGATGTGGCGACGTTGCAATCTTTGCGCGGCGACAAGGGTTCGGACGAGGGCAAGGTGTTCAACCTCGTGCGTGGCTTGCAGAAGGAAATCGACGACGATGCCGCAGCCGCGCCGGTGTTGCAGCCGTTGAAGGAACGCGCCGAACGCATCCTGAAAGACCTAGAGGAGCGCAAGACCACGGGCCTTGCCGCGATGGATCAGCTTGCGGCGCTGGCGGCAGAGAAGGATGCCGCGATGAAGGAGGCGCGCGACAGCGGCCTTTCGGCGCGGGCCTTCGGCGTGTTCTGGGTGCTGCGTGAGGACGCTGCGGTCAAGGCGGCTGGCTTGGACACAATGGCGCTGGCGAAGGACATCGAGGAACTGTTGGGCCGTTTCCCCAATGCTCAGGTCAATCCCGACGAGCAGCGCCGCTTGCGCGCGGCGATTTACAAGCCATTGCTTGGATTGCCGCCCGAGAAACGTGCGCGCACCGTCGATCTAGTACTCGGATTGCTGATCGAGGATTCGGACGGATGAAGTCACCCATTTACCCAGAGCAAGAACTGAAACGTCGCGCAATGGCGTGGGCGCTAAAGCTAAAGGTAAATCCTCGGGTAGTTCGAGTGCAGGAAATGCGTCGAAAGTGGGGATCCTGCTCTTCGTCGGGGATAGTCACGTTGGCCTGTGATCTCCTCGACCAGCCGCCAAAATTCCAGGACTACGTGATCGTTCACGAGTTGCTGCACCTGCGCTATGCAACTCATGGGCGGGTCTTTAAAGCGTTGATGAGCGCGCATGTTCCGGGGTGGCAGGTGATGGAAGCGAGACAGATCCGGGATCAAACGTGCACCGATGGTAGAAAGTGATTTCGACAAATTGAGAAGGTATCCGGGCGAAGGCTTTCCATTTGGTATATGGAAACTCGCTTTCAGCATGGAACGCATCCTTATCTGAGTAACTTTCCTGTTCATCGCTTCGGTCGCGAGCGTCGAATATCCTGCGAGACATGTGTGCGTTCGACCACCCCTGCACAACCCATTAGCAACGGATTTTCACGTCTCGGGAACTAGCCGTTGTATGAGATATATGAAGTGATGAGGGTCGATTGCCGGAACCACACTAGCAAGCGTTGCAACAAACAAAACAAGAGTTGCAGGACGAGAGAGTCACTCCACTAACATTGAACGCCAAAGCATTGAACATGCTCGATAGCGAAGGCAGACTCGCCTCTGGAGTCTAGAAACTCCTTCGTAACGTAGAGTCGCTGATGAAGTTTTAGGTGACTCTCATTGGTACCAGCACCATATCGGTACTCCGACGCATGTCAGATCTGCGTCGGGAGGGCGGCTAATAAAACACCTCTTCTTGAGGGAATACGCCCGCCGACGTTACGCGGTTTTCTAGCCTCCCGACATCCCCGTTTGCGCTTCAGCGAACGGGGTTCTTTCCCCACGGACTGGAGTACCGCCGATGAGTTCTGATGCCCCCGCAACCCCGTTGCCACGCACGGGCTATTTCTTTTCCGAAGCCGCGATCTACGAGCTGAAGCAGTTGCGCAACCAGCTCAATCTGATGAGCTGTCTCAGCGCCGCGTGTGGTGGCGACGAGGACAACGAGCCGACCATGGCGATTCACCGTTGGTATGCGAGCTTCGAGAACATGGAGCGCCAGGTGGATCGGATCATGAGCCAGTCGGAGTGGATATCGGTCCGGCCACCCGAGGCCGGCGATGGGTCCGAGCGAAAGGTGCTGAAGCGCAAGCGCGCGATGCGCTAGCACCGGGCGACGGTCATGCCAGGGCGATGTGTTCCGCCCTGGCATGCGTTGACGGGGCAGGGCCTGTCCTGGAGAGCCAGGGTACGGGCGTAAGAGGGGTTTCGGGCCTGGCGCCCGCACGCGACCGCCTGTCGCGGTGCGTGGGGGATTGGGACAACTGGCTCGTCTGGGTTTTTGTCACCCAACGATGAGGTGTTCCATGCGCAGTCTGCTGCTGTTCCTGTTCGCTTCGGTCCTGGCTACTTCCGCGATGGCCGGCAAGGCCCCGCCTTACACGTATGTCCGCGTCGGCAGTGCGAGCGATGTCTCGCCGGCCACCACGTCCGGCACCGTCCTGATGGGCGGCGGCAGCGATGTGGATGCCGCCTTCCAGTGGCTTTGCAACCGGGGCGGCAACGGGGATTTCCTGATCATCCGCGCCACCGGCGCCGATGCCTACAACCCGTACGTGCAGGGCCTGTGCCCGAACGCGAACTCGGTCGCCACGCTGATCATTCCGGACGCGACGGCGGCGAACCATGCGGACGTCGCGGCCATCATCGCCAAGGCGGAGGTGGTGTGGATTGCCGGCGGCGATCAGTCCAACTACATCAATTTCTGGAAGGGCACGCCGGTGCAGTCCACGCTCAACGCGCGCATCGCGCAGGGCGTGCCGGTGGGCGGCACGAGCGCCGGCCTCAACGTGCTCACCCAGTTCGTCTACAGCGCGAACGCCAGCCAGGGCGCGACCAGCAGTCAGGCCCTGGCGGATCCGTTCAATCGCTACCTGACCTTCGACCGCGACTTCGCCGCGGTGTCGACGCTGCAGGGCATCATCGGCGACCCCCACTTCGCCGCCCGTGACCGCATGGGCCGCAACCTCGCCTTCCTGTGCCGCGTGGCGGCCAATGGCTGGAGCTCCGCGCCGCGTGGCATCGCCGTCGATGAAGCGACCGCCTTGCTGGTCGCCAACGGCGGCTATGCCAGCGTGGTCGGCACCGGCAAGGTGTACTTCCTGCAAGCGCCGGGATTGCCGCAGGTGTGCTCGGCCAAGCAACCGCTGACCTACCGCAACATCGGCGTCGCACGCATTGCCGCCGGCGATGGCTTCGATCTGGTCACCTGGGCGCCGGTCGGTGGAGCCACCTACACGGTCACGGCCGAAGCCGGTGTGCTGAGTTCCACCCAGGCGGGTGGTTCGGCTTACTGAGGGCCGGTCCGGACAGCCCGTGAGATCAACACAAGGTTTGTGAAGTCTGAGACTTATGGCCAGACTTTTGTTGTTACTTTTAGGGTTTATGAGTAAAGAACTGGCAATAAAATCCTGTTCGCCTAACTGCGGCCACACGAATGTTAAAGGGCGTAGTGGCCGGATATCTCGATATCAATCTTCTCCCTCACCCCTAAACTCTTCCGGCAAAGTAGATGGTGTGAGTGCTAGCAATACGGGTTGCGGCACAAGGTCCAAGAGCGAAAGTGTAAACGCAATCGGGAAAGTTCGACGTTTATAGTATTGAAGAACCCAAGAGTCACCATAAAGATCAACATATATTGAGCAGTAGTAGGCGAGCTCTCGAGTGAGTGAAATAACCGGGCTGAACTCGGTTATCCACTGAGTGCGTGTCATTGCGTATGAGCCAGACTTGCCGCCCATCCGTTTGTTCATTTCGACCGCATTGGATATCAAGCTAACAATATTTCTTTCGGTTAGTACTTCATGCCTAGACGTGAAGGTGTTTTCAACTCTGACGGAGTTTCCGCCATGTTGCAGGCCGATATGAAGACCATGCCGTACCGGTGTCTTCAAAAGTTCTTCAATGCGAAAAACGACAGAATCGAGACACTTCTGAATATCCCGAAGTTCCTCGTTCTTCAACGCTATCGCCAGCTGTTTCTCTGTTATCCGAGTTTGATTTATAGCTTCCTCTGTCTGCCGGCCAAGCTCAAGTCGTTGAAGGGCTAGTTCGCGACGATTGTCTTCTGACTCCTTTCGAGTGATCTGCAGTGTGCGAAGAACAAGAATGACGGTAATGAATCCGATCATGGGATTCATGAGGCCACCAAAGTAATCGCCGAAAGAACCCCAGATGTTCTGATCGCCAGCAAGGTAAGCGCCAAATCGCCATCGATAAAAGAAAACCACCACAAGAGCCGCGAAGGACAGCGGAACAATGAAGCGAAGAGCGTACAGGCCTTCCTTTTCTTGGGGAGATTCTGTGGCCTTACGTGAGAAGCCATCCATTGACATAACGCTCAAGTTCCTCATTGGTGATGAATGAAATTATTCGGACGAATTTGATTCATAGACTTGTACCCACCGCAGTATCCTATGCGGCAACTAGCCTAATCCGGATGCTTGAATAGTACGACTCTTGCCTAGGGCGATGTGGATACTTGGCGCTGGCTTGTGCCTCACGAGTTTTTAGCTTTCTAGCGCTAACAATGAGCCCATGGTGCAGCATGCTCTCTACAGGACCGCGCAAGCTTTGAGTCTGAATCCTGTTCGCGAGAATGTGAGATTAAATACTTTGAAATCAAATACTTGCAACTGAATCTTTCTCTTCCTATGGTCGTTGCCGGTCCGCGTCGCGCGTTCGCGCACGCGGACCGTTTTTCTGCAAACGACAGAGGGGAGTCATGCAAGTCCGTAACCAATCCAGGTTCAAACACCACCCACTCCGGGGAGCGGTACTGCTGGCCTTGGCCGCGTGCGTTCCGGTTGCCGCCATCGCCCAGGAGTCCGAATCACCACCGGCCAGCGAAACCACCGACCTCGACAAGGTGACGGTCACCGGTTCGCGCATCCAGCGCGTGGGCTTCGTCACCTCATCGCCGGTGATGGCGATCAGCGCGGAGGAAATCCGGGCACTGGGCGCGACCAACATCGGTGATCTGATGGCCCGGATGCCGCAGTTGACGCCCACCTACACGCTGGGCAACTCCACGCGCTTCATCGGTACGGCAGGACTGGGCCTGCTGGATCTTCGTGGCATGGGAACCTCGCGCACGCTGGTGCTGGTGAACGGTCGGCGTCATGTCGGTTCCAGCCCGGGCTCGACCGCGGTGGACACCAACACGATTCCGGTGGAATGGATTGAGCGGGTCGAGGTCATCACGGGCGGCGCTTCGGCGGTCTACGGTGCCGATGCGGTGGCCGGCGTGGTCAACTTCATCATGAAGAAGTCCTTCGACGGTTTCGAGCTTCGCGGCCAGCATGGCGCGGCCGAAGAGGGGAGTTTCAACCGCTCTTTCGTCAGCTTCTCGGCCGGGCGCAACTTCGCGGATGACCGGGGTTCGGCTGCCTTCTCGCTGGAATACAGCAAGCAGGATCGGTTCGGACGTGGCGATCGCAAGATCGGGCGTGAATACCTCATCACCGTGCCCAATCCCAACTACGACCCGTCGCGGCCGCCCACCCAGGACAACCCGCAGAACCTGTATCAGGGACCCGGTGGCCTGCATTCGCTGTCCAACGGCGGCACCTTCACCCTGGGGCGTTTCGACTTCCGGGACCCGGCCACCTATGGCAACCGCTACCTGTTCAATCCCGACGGGACCTTCCGTCCCAACCGCTACGACGGGGTGGTGACCAGCAATTCATCGTGCGTGGATTGCGACTTCCTTGATCTGGATGCCGTGGCGAATCTCCAGCCGGCGTTCGACCGGACCAGCTTCAATACGGTCATCAACTTCGATCTGAATGACGCGCACCGGCTGTTCTTCGAAGGCAAGTACAGCAAGACCGAGTCCCACTACCTCGGGCAATCCAGCTTCGACCAGCCCATCCGCATCCGGCGCCAGAACCCGCTGGTATCCGCCGAGCTCGGCGCGTTGATGGACCAGCACGGCGTCAGCCTGCTGTCGTTGAACCGTTTCAACCTCGACGCGGGACGCCGGGGCGAGGAGGTCGACCGCCAGACCGTGCGAGCCGTTTTTGGCGTGGAAGGCTTTCTGGGCAAGGACTGGACGTACGAGGCGTCCGTCAACTTCGGCCAGACGACGATTGATCGAGTCAACTTGAACAACCGTATCAACGAGCGCTGGCAGGCGGGACTGGACGTGGCCCGCGACGGAAACGGCAACCTGGTCTGTCGGACCACGCTCGATCCGTCAGCGATCAATCCGCACACCGGCGCGGTCTATTCGCCGCTCGCCCGCACCGGTTGCGTGCCTTTCAGCGTCTTCGGCCATGGCGCGGTCAGCCAGGAAGCCGCAAACTGGTTCAACACCAACTCCTTGAACAGTTCCAAGCTGGAGCAACGGGTGTTCACCGCCTCGGTGGCCAACAGCACCCTGTTCACGCTGCCGGCGGGCGATGTCGGCTTTGCCGGTGGCGTCGAGTACCGCAAGGAGACCAGCCGCGAGAATACCGATCCGTTGTCGGCGCTTGGTTTGACCTTCCTCAACGCCATTCCCAGTCAGGGTGGCGAGTACGCGGTCAAGGAGGTCTTTGCCGAGACCACTGTTCCGCTGCTGGCTGACCTGCCCGGCGTGGAGCGATTGGCTCTGGATCTGGCGGGACGCTATTCCGACTACAGCAACATGGGATCCACGACCACCTGGAACGTGGGCATCGACTGGACCGTCCTGCCTTCGCTGCGCTTCCGTGCCACCAAGGCCCGCGCCGTCCGCGTGCCTTCCATCGGCGAGCTTTACAGCGGGCAGATGGAGAACTACGCGTTCATCGCCGATCCCTGCAACTACAACCAGGTCAACTCGAACCGGCCCGACACGGCCAAGGATCCGGCGCTGCGGCGGGCGAACTGTTCGGCACTGGGTATTCCGGTGGGTTGGGTCGACAGCTTCAGCGCCACCCGGCCGGGCATCAGCGGCGGCAATCCGAAGCTGCAGCCGGAAACCGCGGAGAGCCTGTCGTTCGGGTTTGTCTGGCAGCCCGAATTCCTGGAAGGATTCGGCATGTCCGTGGATTACTGGCGCGTTACCCTGGAAGACGCCATCGGGCGTGTCACCGGACAGACCAACGCCACCCGCTGCGTGGATTCGCCCAGCGGCATCGACAACAAGTTCTGCTCGTTCATCACCCGCGCCCCGGTGGGTGGGTATACGGATGCCAAGGGCAACGACTTCCCCGCCTACAGCATCACGAGCTGGACGGGCATCAACGAGAACATGGCGAAGTCGCGCCGGGAGGGCATCGATGTGGAGATGGACTACCGCTTCGGCCTGTTCGAGGGCGATGCGGTCGTGCGCTTCACCGGCACCCGGATGCTGCAGCACCGCGAATGGAGCTTCCAGGACTTCCCGGACGAGTTCGAGGAGTACGTCGACTCGATCACCTCGCCCCGCTGGCGCGCCAACCTCCAGGCCAAGTACAACCGCGGCAACTGGCGCGGCTCCTGGGACGTGAACTTCGTGCACCGGAACCTGCGCGTCAGGCCATCCAGTTACGAGAGCAACCCAGGATCAGCCCGACCGATCCGAAACGCGTCCCACGCCGTCCACAACATGCAGGTCGGCTACCGATTCGCCAAGGCGGACGTCAGCACCTATCTCGGCATCGACAACGTCTTCAACCGCAACCCACCGCTCAACTACTTCGGCTCCGGCACCGGCTCCGCCCTCTACGACAGCATCGGCCGCCTGCTGTATGTGGGCGCGACCTATCGGTTCTGAGTTTCCCCACGATCCCCTTGGACCCGGCGCAAGCCGGGTTTTTTTGGCAAAGACAACTTGGACCCTACTAGCGAGATGGAGTAACACGAACTAAGTTGATGAAAGTAAAGGAAGGCATCGGTTAATCGAGCCGCATCGGGGTGAACATAAAAAACTGGCACCCTTACCTAGGATGACGCCCACACCTTGCTGCAGGACTGGAAGGAGTGGAAGTGGTGGAAATGCGCTGAGGCGTGCCAGCGGGTATTCTGTGCCTCGACCGTGGTTAGAAAGCCTAACCGTTTGGCGACGCCATCAATGCCAGGCGGACGGTCCTGATGCGCTACCGAATAATTCAACAGAAGAGAAGGACCTCATGCGCAAGTTACTCCTGCTGGCCCTCGCACTTGTTGGCTGCATTGCTCCCCAGATCTCCAAGGCAGTAGGAAACAACTACTGCTATAAGAATGTCTGCTATCCCTCCTTGCCAGAAGCCGAGGCCGCCATGCGTGCCTCGGCTCTGCATGGAGGTCTATTGGTCAAGAAGGAAGAGACGCCTTATTACAATGGGAAAAAGTGGATTTACTACACCTATCCTGATCAGCCGCCAGAGCATTTTTATAACAAGGTCTATGCGGTTCCGAAGCTAGAGGGGCTTACACAGCAGCCTGGCTGTACTACAGACGATCCCGTTCTGACTAATTACTGTTCTTCGGAAGCATCCGCGATTGCTGCTTATTGGACGCTTTCGGAAGCGAGGGAGGTCGGGTCGTGTCAATTGATAAGTTCACCGGGGTCTGGAGTGGGGCAGCGGCAGGAAGTCCCCGAATACACAGTTCGTAAAACAGGTTCCGGCACGTTTGGCTTCCTTCGCTTTCAACATGCGTTTGGGACTGGGACATGGGGCAGCCATTTCTTGGAGCCGCCGTGGTCAAACTTCTATCGAACCATGTATGTCGTCAGCTGTAATGGGGAGCTGAAGGACAAATTTGCTTCTATCGATATAGGTCAACACTTTCGATGCCCAACTGGGTTTGGTCCCATCTATCCAGGCGGTATTTCGATCCCTTCGATGGGTTATGAACAGACGAAGTTCTGTCGCTCGAATCTCGGACAGGAAAGCATATCGGTCTGGGTGAGCCAAGTGAAAACCTGTGGAACGGCAAATCCATGTCACCCATTGACGGGGGACAAATCCCGGCGAGAAGAGGATTTTGTATTCGCAGGCAGGCCGTTCTATCGGAACTATCATTCGCTCGCAATGATAAGTTCCAATTCACTTTCCAAGGGATGGTCGCATGTGTACGAGGAGCGGATGGTAGATGTGGCAGGTGCTGCGCCTTACCACATTACGGAGGATGGTTACTTCGATCCTACGCTTTCATTGAGTGCGGGAGGGCACTCAACCTTTGGCGGCGAGAACGATGCAATCCTCACGTTTGTCAATAACGGCGGTGTTCGATACACGCTTAGAAAGGCGAATGGGGATGTAAAGACCTTCGATATGGGGAACCGCCTCGTCTCGATACGAAATCCATTGCGCTCCGAGAGTGACGTCTACATCAACTATGTTGATGGGCGGGTGTCAGAGCTGGTTTCTTCTTCGGGGAGAAGGGCTGTCTTTTCGTATGAAAACGATAGGCTGAGCGAGATCGTGCTTCCGGATGGAGCATCCGTACTCTATCGCTATGACAATCAAGGGAATCTCAGTGAAGTGGATTATGGCGGTAGCGTCAAGAAGTATTCCTACAACGAGAGTGGTCTGGGCGCGGGTCAGGATTTTTCGCATCTTCTAACCGGAATTGAATCAGAGGACGGCCGTAGATACGGAACCTTTGCCTATAACCCGAATGGATGGGTGACGGATAGTTCGCTGCATGCAGGCGATGGACTGGTGGAGAAAGTAAAGATTAGTTACACCTCGGCGACTTCCGTACAGGTCGAGACCGATGGCAAGGAAACACAGGTGTTGGGGTTTGAGGCCGCTCAGTTTCCCCGGGTGCGCTCTGTTGCTACCAGTACAGGGAATGTCACGAGGGACTACACCGTCAGCGGATTCGTTGCTTCTGAAACGGACAGAGCGGGGACAAGAGCCGATTACGGCTACTACAGAAATCTCGTGAACAGAATTGCGGTCGCAGTGGGAAAACCGCAGGAGAGGGTCCAGAATCTAGCGTATGACAGTCTTTTTCGGATAACCAAGAGTGAGACATACGGTCGGAATGCGAGTGGCTACATCCTCAGTCGTCGCCGTGATTTCGTATACGCAACCTCTGGTTCTCCCGGGTTCGTCTGTGAATACGACCCGCTGGTAGCAGGGGCGTCAAGCTATGTTTGCGGAACCGCCAGCGCGGCCCCTGCGGGGGTCAGGCAGACGGAGTATGTGTACTGCACAGAAACAGACGTGACCAATGGAGCCTGCGCGTCGATGGGACCCTTGCTCTCGGAATTTTATTCCAGTGGAAACGTCCGAAAGATGCTCCGGCAGGTGTCCTATCACTTGAACGATGCTCCCGGATGCGGAGGGATACCGAGCGCGTGCGCCTTCAAGAAAGGTGATGTCTGGAAAGTGCACAACGTTGTTGGGCAGTTTTCCGAGTTCTTTGCCTATGACGGTGCCGGCCGTCCGTTGTCAGTCAAGGACCCCAATGGCGTCATCACCGACTACGAGTACCACCCGCGTGGCTGGCTGACTGCCAGCAAGGTGCGTGGCACGAATGACACGGTCGAGACCGATGACGCCATTACCCGCGTGGCGTATTGGCCGACTGGGCTGGTGAAGCAGGTCACCCAGCCCGATGGCGCCTTCACGCTTTACACCTACGACGCGGCCCATCGCCTGACCGACATCAGCGACAACGCCGGCAACACGATTCACTACGTCCTGGACAATGCCGGCAACCGCATCGCCGAGGAGACCAAGGATGTGGGCGGTGTGCTCAAGCGAACGCTGAGCCGCATCTACAACCAGCTGGGCCAACTGGCGACCCAGGCCGATGCGCAGGCCAACCCGACCGACTTCACCTACGACGCCAACGGCAACGCCAACACGGTGACGGACGCACTGGGCCGGGTGACCGACCACGACCACGACCCGCTCAACCGGCTGGCGCGTACCTTGCAGGACGTGGGCGGCATCGCCGCCGAGACCAAGTTCCAGTACGACGCGCTGGATAACCTGACCAAGGTGACCGACCCCAAGGGGCTGGACACCACCTACACCTACAACGGACTGGGCGACCTGACCCAGTTGCAGAGCCCGGACACCGGCACCACCACCTACACCTACGACAGCGCCGGCAACCGTGCCAGCCAGACCGATGCACGCGGGGTCACCACGACTTACGCCCATGACGTCCTGAACCGGCTGACGGCGGTGAATTACCCGGACGTCGCCCTCAACGTCAGCTACACCTACGACACGGTGCCGACCGCGTGCGAAGCGGGGGAGACCTTCGGCGTGGGCCGGCTGAGCGGGATGGACGATGCCAGCGGCAGCACCCGCTACTGCTACAACCGCTTTGGTCATCTGGTGCGCAAGGTCCAGACCACGAACGGGGTGAGCTTCGTGGTCCGCTACGCGTACACCCTAGGCGGGAATCTGCAAGCCATGGTCTACCCGGACGGCACCACGGTGGACTACGGCCGCAACGCGCAGGGACAGGTGACCGAAGTGGGCGTCACCCGCAGCGGCCAGCCGCGGCAGGTGCTGCTGAACCAGGCCACCTACCACCCCTTCGGCCCAGTCGCTGGCTGGACCTACGGCAACGGCCGCACCTTGAGCCGCACCCTGGACCAGGACTACCGCCCGCTCACCGTCGAAGACCCCAACACCGGCGGCCTGTCGCTGGGCTTTGGTTATGACGCGGTGGGCAACCTGACCCAATTGGGCAGCGCGCAAGGCGTGGCGAATCCGGCCATCCGCTTCGGTTACGACGCCCTGGGCCGGCTGACCCGCACCGAGGACGGCCCGACCCAGGCCGCCATCGACGTCTATGCCTACGACGCCACCGGCAACCGTACCGCCCACACCACGGCGGCGGGCACCTCGGCCTACACGTACCCGACGACCAGCCATCGCCTGACGGACGTGGCCGGTGTCCCCCGGACCTATGACGCGGTCGGCAACACCACCGCCATCGGCGGAACCCGTGGCTTCGCCTACAACGACGCCAACCGGATGAGCGGGGTGCAGCAGTCCGGCGCGACCACCCGGCAGTACGCCTACAACGGCCGCGGCGAGCAGGTGCGGCGCTATCTGGGCACCACCAACACCTACACCGTCTATGACGAAGCCGGCCACTGGCTGGGCGACTATGACGACACCGGCGTGCCCGTCCAGCAGGCCCTGTGGATGGACGACCTGCCGGTAGGCCTGCTGGCCAACGGCCAGCAGCTCCACTACCTCCAGCCCGACCACCTGGGCAGCCCGCGTGTGGTGATTGAAGCGGCCCGCAATGTACCGGTGTGGACCTGGGACCTGAAGGGCGAAGCCTTCGGCAGCACCGCCCCGCAACAGGACCCGGATGGGGATGGCATTCCCTTCGTGCTGGACATGCGGTTCCCGGGGCAGCGGTATGACGCGGCCTCAGCGCTCAACCAGAACTACTTCAGGGACTATGACGCCAGCACGGGCCGATACGCGGAGAGTGATCCGATTGGTTTGTCTGGGGGGATAAGTTCGTACGGCTATGTACATGGTCGTCCATTGACGATGGTTGACCCACTTGGCCTCCAGTCTTCATCCATGGCAGGTTCTGGAGCGACCGGTTCCATGGGAGCGATGGGAGGGGCATATAACCCAAACAGCCCAGATGGTTCGGGGCTGTCGTCGGGTTCCTCAGGCGGAAGTTGGCCAAGCTGGCCCCAGAGGCAGCCGCAAGCAAAGCCGACGGTGGAGGTGCCGCTTGACGAGAGACTAGGGCAGTGGCTGTATCAGATGTCGGGCTTGGGAACCCTTAGTCAACTTGAACAGACAATAGGTGACAAACTAAACAACACATGCGACGCCAATGAAGAGCGCTGTGCCGAGCTTGTACGGCGGATAAATATTGCAAAAAATGGCGTGGCAAGACGGTTTAGGCAGCTACGCGAAAATGTTGGAAAGATCGATCAAGATACGCATTGGGAGCAGCTTAGGGGAAGGCAGGCACATCTCAGGAAACTTCTTAACGAGGCATTGGCAAACAGATGCCAGATTCCACCCGATGCATGGTACTGGGCGACAAGACGATGAATAAGTTGATTGATGCTTGGGTTCTGGCTCAGAAGTTCGATGTTGAAAGTCGGGAATACGATGACTTGAGTTGGGCTGTCGATGAGTTATTTGAATTGGCATACAGTGAGCCAGGCAAGCTGATTCATATCGTCACCGAAATTCTGAAAATAGACTCATCGGAGAAAGTCGTGGGGGCGCTTGGGGCGGGCGTTTTAGAGGAAGTCATCGTCCATCATGGTGAAGAATGTATGGATGATCTGGTTGTTCTTGCTGGAACAAATGAACGTCTAATGTCATGTTTTAGGTTTACTTTCTTAGATGAAGATGACGTTTCACCGCGAGTATACGAAGAGTTCCAAAAGCTAAAGGCTGACGCACTCTCTGGATAGACGATATCGAAAAATAGGAGCCAGAGTACTTTTCGTAAGGTATGGCTTATGTCTGGAAAAAGTGGCCTATAGCATTTGCTGTTTTCCAGCAACAAGCAATGCTGAGATAAGGCAACTGTCTCAGCGGTCGGAATGAAGGAATAGATGCGCCACTGCCACCGTGGGGTAAGTAATGAAGTCAAGTAAAACAACGCGTGGCGTTCTTGTGCGTCTAACAGTTCAGGATAGGGGGATGTTCATCAGCATGGACGATCTTGAGGAGTTCCCAGGTCAGCCAAGATCATGGCAGCAGCGCGAGCCCATCACGCTCAAAGAGATCGACGAGAAGAGGTTCGACCGAATGGAGTTTGACGAGAAGGATCTGGCTGATTTTGGGTACTACATCTTGGCTAGGCTTCACGCTTTTAGGTCCATGGGTGAAGCACCTTAGCCTAATTTATCAAGGGGCTAAGATTGGACGCTCGAGTTCTTATAAATATCTTCGTCAACTCCGCTTACTACGGGCAATGTGAAGGGAGCCTTGCTCTTCCTTTCGATCCTCAAGTAGGGGATAGCATTGATTTTGGTGCGAGTCCTCAAGGGGCTTCAGCAGATGCACTCATGCTAAGGGTCGAAAGCCGGATCATTTACCCAAGCAAGACATCGCCCGTAGCCGTGTTGTTGAACATGGAGCACCTCATCCTAGAGAGCGATGAGCAAGCGATTGAGGTGGTCCGGTGGTTGGAGGGAAATTTTCAGCTAAATTTTTGGAGGAAATAGAGATGGAGGTAGCGGTCGGATATTCTTGATCTCTGAATCTACCTCATAGCCATTCGAATTCTGGGTATGCCTGAAAAATGAAGTGCTATGTCTTTGTCGATTTCAAGATGGCCGATGGCAGGCATGCCGGGTTTGCGACTGGAACGGTCGATCTGTCTAGAACTCCCCAGTTGAATGACTACTTGTCGATTGGCGGCAGCTTGGAGATAGGCCAGAGATCCAAAGGCATGTCATTCAAGGTTTCAGAAGTTCGCGTGCCCAGTGAACAAGTCAAAGCATCGAGCGACATTGAATGGATGGTGTCATGCGATGAGGATGTATTTGATGATAGCGACGCTGTTGAAAGATCAATGCAGTTGCTGGAACGACTAGGTTTTGTTCGTGAGGAGTCTAAATATAGGTGAAGCCTTGGTAGTCATTGGTCCAGCATACTGATGCCGCCGGCCGCCTGTGCGAGCAACTTATTTCATTAGTTCTTATGTTCATGCTGATCGGCGCGGATGAAGCAAGGTGACCGGTATTTCGGACTATCGCGAGGAAACAGGGGTTGGGAACAGGAAACTACAAAGATGGTACGCCAGCTAACTTAGGCGACGTCGTTGCTGTTGGTGGCGAAGCCACCGGTGTTGTCGTGGCGGTGATAGATGCTGGCCGTTATGCGGCGGGATACTCCGCTGATGAGTGGGGCTATCTCAAGTCTGGGGTGCTCGTCGAGTCCTCTGATGGAGGTTTGATTCACTACCCCGACGCAGAGAGGTATCTTTACCTTTCTAGGAATGCCTGACACAGCTAGGCATGCAGCGCCGTGGAGACATCGGATCTCTGAATCAGGATAAAGCAGGGGGTAATTCTGCTTTAGGAAAGGGTGCGGTGAATAGAACTGTATGGCGAAGGTTCTATTCACCTTTGTATCTCGGTAGAGCTAATGATGAAAGTAGCGATTGATTTCTCAGTTTTCACTTCTCCAGATGATGCCTATGGGAATGTCACGGGAAGCCTTGATCTCTGCGCTGTTCCGGCCGTGGGAGACAGGGTTTCATTCTTGTTTTCTAGGGACTCCACTTTGCCTGGTGCTAGCTTTGATGGATTTCTTATAGTGACAGACAGGAGGTTTGATTCTAGGCAAGGGACTTGCACTATATTGTTGGAGGGGCTGGTCGTAACATCAGTCCATGAAGCCGAAATACTTATGAAATACTTTGAGGCGGGATTCGGACTCTTGGCCTATCGCTACTAGTAGCATGCTAGAGGCCGACTGCGTCAGTTTTCGACGCCAAGGGACGCTGATGATGAATGCCGAAATATTGAGTTCTGAAACCAATCTCGCCATAGTCCGCTTGCCCACAAGAACGACGCCGGCGGTTTGCTTGCATGGGGACACACTGATTTCTTTGGCCCGCATCGCAAATGACAACGCGAAGCTATGGGTTAGAAACATCGACAATCCACTGTTTCCTGATGAACTGCTCGATAGAATGGTTTACTTGAACAACATGCTTGCGCAGATGGTTGAGCAATATAACGAACGGTGCGCCCAGGGAGCCTTGGGCGCTACTCGGCCACTGCAAGCGGATGGGATTGGTGTCATTCACTTCGATGATGAAGGTGGAGCACCCAAGTAGTCGGTTGGAGTTCTTCTGTTCGCGGGGTCAAAGGGGTACTGTTTCGCCGCCCAGGAATTTGGCTAGGAACAGTTCGCCGGCCCACAAGCAACAGCGGTGGGTATTCGCATTCAGTCTGAAAACTTGCTCGATAGACCTTCAGGAAGGTGTGAGAAGGTCCGGCCATCGCCGGACCTTCTGCGAGTGAGATGTTAGTCGGAGTCCTCGTCCTCATCCTCGTCGACGTTTACTTCCTCAAGATCGTCCTCGATGTAGGTGGCATCGGCCACGGTCGGCACATAGGCGCGCACCATCCCATTTCGACTAGCGACCTCGAACCGGACTTCGATGTTGACGTTGTCGGTCCAGAGATTGGCCACGTACAGGCGCTCGAACTGGTACTCCCCATCGCCAAGATGACGGCGCCCACTTTCTGCGAGCTCAAAGTCGGTTGCTTCAATGTCATAGAACTTTCCGTTGTCGGCGCGCACGCGCACGCCGCCAGTGAGTGAATTACCCATAGCGCTTTCCTGTTTTGGTTGAAGTTGTGCGGAAATGTCCGTCAGGCCATGACAGGGTCTACGCCTGATAGAGCATTCATATGCCAGTGCTGGCAGGTACAGCGTGTGTAGTCAGGTAGATCTATCTCGCTGATGAGCCGCGGACTCTGAGATAGAACAAGAGAATGTTCGCCGTAGCGTAAGCCTGGAACTTCTCGTATGGGGGCTGGCGCCTGGAGCCGGCCACTGCCTTTCGCTTATGAGCCTTGCTCATTGAATCCAGGATTCTGTAGCGAAGCAGGCCATCTGCCTGCACATCAATACTTCATGTCGAGCGGGATGTTGGAGGTTCCGGAACGCTATCACGGTGCCCGATGCGCCTGCAAGGAACATGGCTTGCGCCTAGATGCTGGGGCAAGAATCATGTGTGAGCACAAAGGCTAGTGCTCCCGGGAGCACCGGGTAGCCATGAATCGGGCTACGGCGAAAAAAAATGCGCCAAGTGAAGCTAAAAAAGGGGGGGCAGAGTATCTTTCCATGGCGGGTGGGCCATGTAGGGAGTAGTCCTCTTCCCAGTTTTGCGTAAGCACAGTCGATTTCCAGCCCTCCGCTTCGTCGTCAAACACACCTCTGGGAACTCCCATGAAGTATCTCGGCCTGGCCTATTTCTCCCCCGAAAAGTTCGCCGCAATGAGTCCAAACGAAGTGGAAGCGCTGGAGAGCCAGTGCCCCGCACTGGACGAAAAGATGCTCGCCACCGGCAAGGTGCGGGTGTCCGCATCACTGGGCGACATCAGCAACTGGCGAACGCTCCGTCCGCGTGGCGGCAAGACGCATGTCACCGATGGGCCCTACGCCGAGGCGAAGGAGGTGGTGGGTGGTCTGTTCATCATCGAGGCGGACAGCCCTGAGGAGGCATTGCGCATCGCCTCCATGCACCCGGCCGCCATCTTGGGCGAAGAGGGAGGGTGGGCCGTCGAACTTATCCCCATGGATTTCTACCTGGCCCCGTGAGGGCGTGGGCAAATGCGTTGAAGGCTCTGCTGCAGCCGTTCCCTGGACATCACCCGGCGGTCGATGCCAAGGGAAGCGTGATTTGCACGGAAGTTCCGCCCGCGGGCGGGCATTCGATGCTGATCTCACCGCCCGCGTCCATCACTATGTCGCGCGCCACGGACAGGCCCAGTCCGGTGCCTTCGCCTTTGGGCTTGGTGGTGAAGAAAGGCGTGAACACGTTGGCCCGTATCGCCTCGGGAATCCCGGGACCATTGTCGCTGAGGATCAGGGCGAGCGAGTTGGTCTTGTCGTCGAGTGAAGCGGCGATGCGGAACGTTCCGCCTTCCGGGAGCGCATCCCGGGCATTTCCGGCGAGGTTGAGGATCGTCAATTCGAAGTTGCCCTTGTCCATGTGGACGAGGAGGGGAACGCCCGGTCGCTCCAGCGACAGACGGACCTCCGGGCCGAGCAACTGGCGGAGCATCGTCTGCAGGTCGTCCAGCGCGGCGCCGGCATCGAATGTCTCCGGATGGGCAAGGTCCAGGCGGTTGAAATCCAGCAGCTTGCCGCTGATGGCCATGGCGCGGCGGGCGGCCAGCTCCACGCGTTCCAGTGCCGATATGAGCGCTGGCTCACCGCCGTCGGCGGCCAGCCGGTTCCGTCTCTGGGCGTATCCCAGGATGACGGTGAGGACGTTGCCGAAGTCGTGTGCGAGGCCGCTGGCCAACCGTCCGGTCAGGTCCATCTTTCGCGAATGGAACAACTGCTCGCGGGTGCGATCGCGCTCGGCGATTTCTTCCTCCAGACGCGCATAGGCCAGTTCCAACGCCCGGTTGCGTTGCTCGGACTCCTCCAGGCTGTTGCGCAGGGCGGCCACCGTGCGATCCAGTACCAACGCGATGATCAGCCAGATGCCGGCGATGGAAATGGTCTTGCCAATCGTGGAGGCCAGCGGCGCCGCATCGGCGCGATGCACCATATCCAGGGCCATGCAGGCCAGCAGCATCGCCGTCAGCGCGCCCAGTACGGTCCACAGGGCCCGCCGCCCCATCACCAGGCCGGCCAACGACAGCAGCACCAAGGGAATCGGGTCCAGGCCCACGCGCGCCATGCCAACGCTGGCATAGGCCATGCCGACGCAAAGGGACGCAACGGACAGAAACAGGGCCACGCCCTGTCGGAAACGGCCCCTGCGGATAAGCCACAGCGCGACCCATGCCGCACCGACGAGCAGCAGGTCGGTGACCAGGTCCGCGGACAACTTCAAGGCATCCGGCCTGGGCGCCTGTCCGGAACCGACCGCGTAGAGGAAGAGGGCCTTGTTGATCGGGACGAAGACCCCGAAGAAAAGCAGGAGCACCTGGAAGAAGGGCGCGTTGCGCCTATCCACCGGGTTGGACAAGGGAGCGCTCCTCAACCAACGAAGGAAACGATTCATCGCGCTTCCTTCGTCGCATCGACAGGGGAATGGGCCAGCGCCGTTTCCAGCGTGCATTCGGGATTGGGCAAGGCACGCGCGGGTACCGGCATTTTCCACCGCAGTTCGAAAGGATGGGCGATTATAGGCAGCGCGAACCGGAAGTTAATCGTCCGGACGTGAGCCGGGATCCCCCGCCTGATAATGCTGGGCGTCCGTCGACCGGGACATCCTCATGTCAGGTGTGCGACAGGGAATGGATGCACAGCGTCCTGATCCGATTTCCTACCGTCCGCCCGCCTTGCGCTTGACGAGCGTCTCCACCGAGGCGCGTTTCACCAGCTGGTGCGGGACGACGTGGTTGACCAGCGTGCGCGCCGAGCTGTTGGCGCGCCGGATCTCGCGCAGCAGGATGTCGATGGCCGCGTCGGCCATCGAGGCGACGGGCTGGTGAATGGTGGTCAGTTCGGGCCAGACCATCGTCGCCGCCGAGGTGTCGTCGAAGCCGACCACGGAAAGATCGCGCGGCACGTCCAGGCCACGGCGGTGGGCGACGGAGACCACGGCGGAGGCCATGTCGTCGTTGCTGGCGAAGATGGCGGTCGGCGGGCGGCGCAGGGCCAGCAGGTTTTCCGCCGCTTCCAGGCCCGAGCGGTAGGTGAAATAGCCGGGTTGGACCAGCGCCTCGTCGAAGGCGAGGCCGGCCTCGGCCAGGGCTTCCTGGTAGCCGCGCAGGCGATGCGCGCTGGCGGTCTGGTTGGGATCGCCCTTGATGTAGCCGATGCGGGTATGGCCATGCGCGATCAGGTGCGTGGTCATTTCGTGGCTGGCGCGATGGTCGTCGATGCGCACGCAGGAAATCCGGTCGCTGAAATGCGCCGACGCGATCGCGACGACCGGAATTCCGGCCTGCGCGAACTCGGCGACGATCGCCTTGGACTCGCATAGCGGCGGCGGCAGGATCACGCCCGCCACGCTCTGCGCCAACTGCCGCGCGGCGGCGCGCTGGCCTTCCGCGTCGAGGGTGTCCCAGGTGGCGATCACCAATTGCGCGGCCGCGCGCGCCGAGCCGCGCAAGGCGCCGACCAGCAGCTCGCGCAGGTAGCTGGAGCTGGGGTTGGTGTAGATCAGCGCGATGCAGGTGTGCTGCGCCGCGGCCAGCGCGCTGGCGGCCAGGTTGGGCCGATAGCCGAGCTCGCGCACGCTGCGCATCACCCGTTCGCGATTGGCGTCACGCACGCCTTCGTGGCCATTGATCACGCGGGACACGGTCATCGGCGAGACACCGGCGTGCGCGGCGACTTCGTCGATGGTGATGGCCCGTCCCTTGCGGCGGACCGACTTGCTGGTCTTGTTCATGCGGGAATTCATCCGGTCATTCTGCGTGGTTCAGGCGGCCTGCGGGCGGGAAACCTCCATTACACGCGCAGTCCCGTGGCTGGAATCGTTTCCATCACGGTTCCTCCCAACGTACTCGGCGCGGTGTTTCGGGGACTTTGCGTCGATTTGCTGCGCTGCATGGTGACAAGGACGAAGAGGCGTGATTAGTCTGCGGCCCAACGTAATGGTAGCGCTACCACTCGACTGCTGCACAGCCCGGTCAATGGCCTGCCCCTCCATCGCGCACTAGTCGTCCAAACACGTTTTGAAGCCGGAATACCAGGTCGTGCGTCCTCGGACGCCGCGCCCGGTTCCGGTCTGGAAATAACGGGCCATGCCCGTGGGCGCCCTTGGGAGGGCGATACATCCATTGATCGTGAAAGGGGAGATCCATGAACGCGTGCAGTTTCCGTGCAACTCCAGACCTGAGGGCAAGTTCATGAGCCGGAAGTTGGCGAGATTCAAATCGAAGGCCATGTTCACCTTCGTGGGGGGCGTGCTGGTCATCAACCCCGCGTTCGGCCAGGACGCCACCACGCAGGCCACGCCTGCGGACACCACCCAGCAATCCGCGTCGCAGGCGACCGACCAGGCCAAGACCCTGGACACGGTCGTGGTCAGCGGCATCCGCAGCAGTCTGGATCAGTCGATGGGGATGAAGCGCGACGCCATCGGCGTCGTCGATGGCGTCACCGCCGAGGACATCGGCAAGTTTCCGGACACCAACCTGGCCGAGTCCCTGCAGCGCATCACCGGTATCTCCATCGAGCGCCGCGACGGCGAGGGCGCGCAGGTCACCGCGCGTGGCTTCGGCCCGCAGTTCAACATGGTGACCCTCAACGGTCGCCAGATTCCCGGCGCCGACGCGTTCGGCGCGCCGGGCCAGATCCCGATCGGCGGCGTGGACGGCGGCACCCGCGCGTTCAATTTCGCCCAATTGGCCTCCGAGGCGATCAGCGCGCTGGAGGTCTTCAAGACCGGCCAGGCCACCGTGCCCAGCGGCGGCATCGGCGCGACCATCAACATCCAGACCGATCGGCCGTTCAACCATACCGGCGTGGTCGCCAGCGCCGGCGCCAAGGCGGTCTATGACGACTCGCAGCCGTTCGACACCGACATGACGCCCGAAGTCTCGGGCATCTTCAGCTACACCAATGACGACAAGACCTGGGGCGTCGGCCTGGCGGCCAGCTACCAGAAGCGCCACGGCGGTTCGGTGCAGGCGACCGAGAACGCCTGGAACATCCAGCGCTGGACCGGCACCGATCCGGCGCTGCGCGCCGGCGCGGAGGTGGTCAACGCGCCGGCCATCGGCCAGCTCTACGCGATGCCGAACGACCTGCGCTATGCCTTCGCCGATTTCGAACGCGAGCGCATCAACGGCCAGGCGGTGATCCAGTTCGCTCCGATCGACAGCCTGACCCTGACCCTGGACTACACGTACTCGACCAACGAGATCTCCGAGGATCGCGGCGAGCAGACAATCTGGCTGCAGCGCGCCAACAGCTTCACCCACCTGGCATTCGATACCAACGAGGCCGTCGCCACGCCGGTCTACCTGCGCGACATCGTCGGTGCCAAGGACTTCGGTTACGAGCAGCAGCACAACGAGCAGAAGTACAAGCTGGACTCGCTGGGCTTCAACGCCAAGTGGGACGTCAGCGATCGGTTCCGGCTGAACTTCGACGCCCACAACACCAAGTCCAGCAGCAAGCCGAACGACCCGCTGACCGGCGGCGGCGCGACCTACTTCAGCCTGGCCGGCACCAACAACTGCACGGTCGGTCCGTATTGCGGCGGCAACTGGGCGCAGGAGCTGCGCTTCAACAACGGCCTGCCGCTCGGCGCCCGTACCTGGTATCCGGACGCGGCATCGGCGGTGGCCGGCACCGGCGGCACCCTGAATCCCGACTTCCCGCCCGAGCAACTGGGCTCGCAGGTGCTGCGCATCAACGCGCAGACCCAGGAAACCGAGATCAAGCAGGGCCGGATCGACGGCGAGTTCGATTTCGAGGATGGCCGTTTCCAGTTCGGCGTCGATTCCTCGCGCATGACGATGAGGCGGCGGCAGGCGACCGAGATGTACGCCACGCTCGGCGACTGGGGCGTGGCCAATGCCGGCGACGAACCGGGCCTGACCGATCTGCTGCGGCGGACCAGCATCATCGGCCTGTTCGACGACTACAGCGCCAACGGCGCGGCGCCCGGCGCATGGCGAGGCAACGCCAGTGACCTGGCGCGGTGGGCGGCCGGCGAGTACGGGGCGAGCAACCGCTACAACCCGCAACTGGCGGCCGACAACAAGATCGAGGAAAAGACCGATTCGGTCTACCTGCAGCTCGAAATGCAGGGCGAGCTCGGCGGCATGGCCACCCAGACGCGGATTGGCGTGCGCTACGAGCGCACCGATGTCACCTCCACTTCGGCGGTGGCCGTGCCCAACGCGATCGAGTGGTCGGCCAACAACGACTTCCGCATCCTGCGCTCGGACGAGGTGCAGCCGTTCAGCGAGACCAACCGCTACAGCTACCTGCTGCCGAACCTGGACTTCGGGATTGATTTCACCGACACCCTGAAGGGCCGCGCCTCGTTCAGCAAGACGATCGCGCGTCCGCCGTACGGCAACCTGTACGCCGGTCCGAACCCGAACCAGCCGACCGGTTCGGTGCTGGTCAATCCGTCCACGCGCGCCGGCGGCGACGCCCAGAATCCGGCGCTGGAGCCGCTGGAATCTGACAACCTGGACCTGGCGCTGGAGTGGTACTTCGCCGATGCCAGCTACGTGTCGGTGACCTACTGGAACAAGGCGGTCGACAATTTCATCGGCAACACCGTGGTCCGCGAATCGCTGTATGGCCTGACCGATCCGACCTCCGGTCCGGATGCGCAGGCGGCGCTGGACTTCCTGCAGAGCCAGGCTTGCGTCACCCAGGTGAGCGGCGCCGGCAACGACGTCGACGCCGCCTGCTCGGCCAACGACACGGCGCTGTTCACGGCCCTGGCCATGCTGCGCAACGCCGGTGCCACCGGTGGCCTGGCCGCCTACGACGGCAGCTCGGCGCAGGTGCTGGAGATGGAGACCGACTACAACCTGGTCGGCGAGGCGGACGATCCGCTGTACCTGTTCGACGTCAACCGGCCGGTCAACCAGAACAAGGCCAAGCTGCGCGGCTGGGAAATCGGCGGCCAGTACTTCCTCGGTGACAGCGGTTTCGGTCTGTTCGCCAACTACACCATCGTCAATGGCGACGTCGGCTTCGACAACACGGTGCTGGACCGCGACCAGTTCGCGCTGCTGGGCCTGAGCGACACCGCCAACCTGATGCTGATGTACGAGAAGTATGGCTGGTCGGTCCGCCTGGCGTGGAACTGGCGCGACGAGTACCTCATCGCGGCGAACCAGAACGGATCCAACCGCAATCCGTACTACGTCGAGGAATACGAGCAGTGGGATCTCAGCGTCAACTACGCGCTGTCGGACCGCTGGTCGCTGGGCTTCGAGGCGATCAACCTGACCGGCGAGGACGTGCGCTGGCACGGCCGCTCGGAGAAGCAGGTAATCAAGCTGGTCGATCAGAGTCCGCGCTACATGCTCGGTGTCCGCTACAAGTTCTAGGGTCCTGCGATACCGCCCTCTCCGGCTATCGTGAAGGATGGGATCGCTGCTTCGGCAGCGATCCCTTTTCACCCACCGGTCGCCCGCCCGGCTTTCGGCGGCGGCCCTTCCAATTCCGGCAGGGACGGTGCATAACTCCGCGCACGCCACCCGGTCCCGAATCACCATGGCACGACACGAACTGCTGAACAACGTCGCCCACAAGGACCTGCGGGTCATCACCCGCTTCGGGCCGGAGTTCGGCGACGATGTCGGCATGGTCACCGCGTTCCCGACCGAGTTCGCCGAATTGCAGCGCGAGTATCCGATTTTCTTCCGTCGCGACCGCAACCGCGACGGCGCCTGGCAGGCGGTCGCCCTGCTGGGCTTCGACGCGCGCGAGAACCTGTTCCTGCGCGATGGCCGCTGGAACGCCACCTACCTGCCGGGCATCGTCGCCAAGGGGCCGTTCCTGATCGGGTTCCAGGAGCGCAGCGTGGAGGGCGAACTCCGGCGCGAACCGGTGATCCATGTCGACCTGGATCATCCGCGCGCCAGTTTCAGCGAAGGCGAAGCGGTGTTCCTGCCGCATGGCGGGCACAGTCCCTACCTGGATCATGTTTCGGCGGTGTTGCGCGGCGTCCGCGACGGCATCGAATCCGGCGCGTCGATGTTCGCCGCGTTCGACGCGCTGGAGCTGATCCAGCCGCTGGACCTGGAATTGCAGCTGGACGACCAGCACCGGGTGAGCCTGGCCGGCCTGCATGGCCTGGATCGGGAGCGCCTGGCCGCGCTGGACGCGGGGGCGCTGCACGGGCTCCACCGCGCCGGATATCTGGAAGGGGCGTATCTGATCCAGGCGTCGATGCAGAACCTGCGCCGGTTGATGGCCGAGAAGCAGCGTCGCCTGCGCCAGGCACGGGCGGCCTGAGCGATGTTGCCTGCCGCCACGCCGCTGCCCGAACTGACGCTGTCGCCAGGTGAGAACGTGCCCGTGCAGGCGCTGCTGGCCGGCGGCGAGCCGGTCGTGCTGCGCGGGGTCGCGCGCGATTGGGAACTGGTGCGGGCCGGCCGGAGTTCGATGCGCGCCGCGATGGACTACCTGCGCGATCACGACAATGGCCAGCCGGTCACCTATTCGTGGGGCGCGCCGGAGGTGGCGGGACGGCCGTTCTACGATGCCGGCTTCACCGGCTTGAACTGCGAGGTGCGCCGCGATGGCCTGGGTGATGTACTCGACGGGATCGCACGGCACATCGAAGACGAACGGCCACCGACCTACTACGTGGCGTCGTTGCCGGTGGATGCCCGTCTTCCGCGCCTGCGCGCCGGCAACGATCTCGGGCTCGCGGCCCAGGGCATCCACGCGCCGCCGAGCATCTGGATCGGCAACCGGGTGACCGCGTCATGCCATTACGACGCCCTGAACAATATCGCCTGCTGTGCCGTCGGACGGCGCCGCTTCACCCTGTTCCCGCCCGAACAGATCGCCAACCTGTATCCGGGACCCCTGGCGCCGACGCCCGGCGGGCAGGCGGTCAGCATCGTGGATTTCGCCGCACCGGATCTGCAGCGCCACCCGCGCTTCGCCGAGGCGTGGGCGACCGCGCGCGAGGCGGTGCTTGAACCCGGCGACGCGATCTTCATGCCGAGCCTGTGGTGGCACCACGTGCAGGGGCTGGAGCCGTTCAACGTACTGATCAACTACTGGTGGAGCAGCGCGCCGGCCTATCTGCCGACGCCGATGCACGCGCTGTACCACGCGCTGTGGACGATTCGGGATCGGCCCGAGCGCGAGAAGCGGGGATGGCGCGCGATTTTCGATCATTACGTGTTCGGCGCCGCCGATCAGGCTGGCGCGCACCTGCCCCAAGATGCGCGCGGGGTGATGGGGCCGCTGGACGAAGCGATGGCGCGGCAACTGCGCGCCATGCTGATCGACAAACTCAATCGCTGACCGGCACGCCGGGAGAGGGGACGGATGGAAGCTGGACGGATACGCAGGGTGGTGATTGCCGGTGGCGGCAGCGCCGGCTGGCTGGCTGGCGCCGCGCTGGCGCACCAGTTCCGCGAACTGCTGGACATCACCCTGATCGAATCCGAGCAGATCGGCACGGTCGGCGTCGGCGAATCGACGGTGCCGCCGATCCGCAGCTTCCATCGCTTCCTGCAGATCGACGAGCAGGAATTCCTGCAGGCCGTGGCCGGCACGTTCAAGCTGTCGATCTCGTTCGAGCACTGGCGCCGGCACGGCGAGCGCTATATCCATCCGTTCGGCATCACCGGTCAGGGCACCCTGGTCTGCGCGTTCCACCATTTCTGGCTGGAGAGCCTGCGCCGCGGCCATGCCTCCGCGCTCGGCGACTTCTGCCTGGAAACCCAGGCGTCGCTGCGGGATCGGTTCGCCCTGGGCGGGCAGCCCGCGGTCAACTACGCCTACCACCTGGACGCCGGGCTGTACGCGCGTTTCCTGCGCCGGCATGCCGAGCGCAACGGACTCAAGCGGATCGAGGGCAAGATCCGCGAGGTGCGCCAGGACGCCGGGACCGGCGACGTGCGCGCGTTGCTGCTGGAGGATGGCCAGGTGGTCGAGGGCGATCTGTTCATCGATTGCACCGGCTTTCGCGGTCTGCTGATCGAACAGACCCTGCAAACCGGCTACGAGGACTGGAACCGCTGGTTACCCAGCGACCGCGCGGTGGCGGTGCAGACCGAGCCAACCGACGCACCGGTGCCGTACACGCGCGCGATCGCGCACGCGGCCGGCTGGCGCTGGCACATCCCGTTGCAGCACCGGGTCGGTTGCGGCCTGGTGTTTTCGAGCCGTCATATGTCCGACGACGAAGCCAGCGCCAAACTGCTTGCCGACGTCGGCGCGCCGCCGGTGCGCGATCCATGGCGGGTGCCGTTCCGGACCGGGCGTCGCCTGCGGGCCTGGAACAGGAACGTGGTGTCGCTGGGCCTGGCCAGCGGTTTCATCGAGCCGCTGGAATCGACCAGCCTGCACCTGGCGATGACCGCGATCGTGCGGTTGATCGAACTGTTTCCGCTCGATGGCATCGATGACGCGCTGGTGCGGCTGTACAACGAGACCAGCCGGATCGAGATGGAGCACGTGCGCGACTTCATCATCCTGCATTACCACGCCAACCAGCGCGAGGAACCGATGTGGCGCGAATGCCGCCACATGGAATTGCCGGATTCGCTGGCGATCCGCCTGCAGGCGTGGCGCGAGCGCGCGCACGCCTGGCAGGGCGCCAACGAACTGTTCCGCGTCGATTCCTGGACCCACGTGATGCTGGGCCAGGGCCTGCAGCCGCAGGCGCACCATCCGCTGGCGCGTGGCCTGTCCGATCCGGATCTGAAGCGCCTGCTGGACGGCATCCGCGCGCCGATCACGCGGGCGGTGGCGGCGATGCCAGCGCAGCAGGACTTCATTGAACGCTACTGCCCGGCCAACGCCGAGGTGTGGCGGCAACGTCCTGCCCCGGCGCGGGAGCAGCGGGCATGAAAGCGCACGGTCCGTCGTCCGCAAGTCCTTGTCGGGACGGGGATTCTGCGCCGCAGCATGTACTCCGGCGCGGTCGTGTATACAGTGGCCGCAGGCTAGGGACCGGGCCGCGGCAGCGGCTTTCCCGGCGGTATTCGCGGATGCGGATTTTTTTTACCGCCGAAATGGTAGCGCTAACTTTTCGTTCCGGGGACTTCGCATGGCACTGACCGCAGGCATCGACGCAGGCACGCAAAGCCTCAAGGTGGTGGTGTACGACCCGGATGCCCGCGTCGTGGTCGCCAATGCCAGTGCGCCGCTGGCATTGACCAGTGGCGAGGACGGCAGCCGCGAGCAGCATCCGTCGGACTGGGTGGAGGCGATGCGCGATTGCTTCGATCGCATCGACCCGACGATCCGCGCGCGCGTGGATGCGCTGGCGGTGTCCGGCCAGCAGCACGGCTTCGTGGCGGTGGACATCGACGGACAGGTACTGGCGCCGGCCAAGTTGTGGAACGACACCAGCACGGCCGGCGAGTGCGTCGACATCATGGCGGCGGTCGGCGGCGCGCAAGGCGCCATCGAGCTGGCCGGCAATCCGATCCTGGCCGGCTATACCGCCTCCAAGCTGCCGTGGACGCGCAAGCATCGTCCCGAGGCCTACGCGCGGCTGGCGACGATCCTGCTGCCGCACGACTACCTGAATTTCGTGCTGACCGGACAGCGCTTCTGCGAGTACGGCGATGCCTCCGGCACCGGTTGGCTGGACGTGCGCACGCGCGGCTGGTCGAAGGCGATGCTGCATGCCACCGATCCGGATCGCGATCTGGCGGCCTGCCTGCCGCCGATCGCCGCGCCGGACGCGCTGTTCGACATCATGCCGGCGATGGCCGCGAAGCTGGGCCTGCCCACCACCGTCAAAGTCGCGGTCGGCGGCGGCGACAACATGATGGCGGCCATCGGCACCGGCTGCGTGGCCGAAGGCCGGCTGGCGATGAGCCTGGGCACCTCGGGCACGCTGTTCGCGTACTCAGACACGCCGGTGGTCGATCCGGCCGGCGCGTGGGCGGCATTCTGCTCGTCCACCGGCGGTTGGCTGCCGCTGATCTGCACGATGAACTGCACGGTGGCGACCGAGCAGGTCGCGCGCCTGTTCGGCTTCGACGCGCGCGACGGCGACGCGCTCGTGCAGTCCACGCCGGCCGGCGCCGACGGGCTGGTGATGCTGCCGTTCCTCAACGGCGAGCGCACCCCGGATCTGCCGCTGGGCAAGGGCGTGCTCGCCGGCCTGGACGTGCACAACCTCAGTCCGGCGCACCTGTATCGCGCGGCGATGGAAGGAGCCACCTACAGCCTGAAGTACGGCTATGACGCCTTCGTCCGCGCCGGGATGCGTTTCGATCGCATCGTGCTGACCGGCGGCGGCGCCAACAGCGCGGCCTGGCGGCAATTGGTGGCCGATGTGTTCGGCCTGCCGGTGGACGTGCCGCGACAGGCCGAAGGCGCGGCCTTTGGCGCGGCCCTGCAGGCGCTGTGGGCCCGCGCTCGCGCGAACGGCGACTCCGCGTCCATCGCCACCGTCGTGCAGGCGCATGTGACGACCGACCCGGCGTTGTCGGCCACGCCCGATCCATCACGCAGGCAAGCGTACGCCAACGGCTACCGGCGCTTCCTCCAGTACCTCGATGCCGTCACGCCGCTGCAGCGCGGCTGACGCTTCCCCCTCCGGCACAACCCAAGGAAATCCAGCATGAGCACGCAGCCCTTCATCGGCGCCAAGGAATACTTCCCCGGCATCGGCCGCATCCCGTTTGAGGGCCGCGGCTCGGACAATCCGCTGGCCTTCAAGGTCTACGACGCGAACCGCAGGATTGGCGGCAAGACCATGGCCGAGCACCTCAAGTTCGCGGTCTGCTACTGGCATACGTTCTGCAATGCCGGCCATGACCCGTTCGGCCCCGGCACGCGGCACTTCCCGTGGGAGGCCGGTTCGCCGATGGCCACCGCCGAAGCCAAGGTGGATGCGGCGTTCGAATTCTTCACCAAGCTCGGCGTGCCGTACTGGTGCTTCCACGATGTGGATCTGGCGCCGGACGCGGAAGACATCGCCACCTACGAAAAGAACCTCCGGCACATGGTCGGCCTGGCCGGGGAGCGCCAGCGGGCGACCGGCATGAAGCTGTTGTGGGGCACCGCCAACCTGTTCTCGCATCCGCGCTACATGAATGGCGCCTCGACCAATCCGGACTTCGCCGTGGTCGCGCGCGCGGCGGTGCAGGTGAAGGCGGCGCTGGAAGCCACGGTGGAACTGGGCGGTGAGCACTACGTGTTCTGGGGCGGTCGCGAAGGCTACGCCTCGTTGGTCAACACCAACATGAAGCGCGAGATCGCGCATTTCGCCCGTTTCCTGACCATGGCGCGCGACTACGGCCGCAGCATCGGGCTGAAGGGCAACTTCCTGATCGAGCCCAAGCCGATGGAGCCGATGAAGCACCAGTACGACTTCGACAGCGCCACCGTGGCCGGCTTCCTGAAGGAGCATGGCTTGGAGAAGGACTTCAAGCTCAACATCGAGGCCAACCACGCCACCCTGTCGGGCCACACTTTCGAACACGATCTGCAGGTGGCGGCCGATCACGGGCTGCTGGGCAGCATCGATGCCAATCGCGGCAATGCCCAGAATGGCTGGGACACCGACCAGTTCCCGACCGACCTGTACGACACCGTCGGCGCGATGCTGGTGGTGCTGCGCCAGGGCGGGCTGGAGGGCGGGCTGAATTTCGACGCCAAGGTGCGCCGGGAGTCGACCGATCTGGAGGACCTGTTCCTGGCCCACATCGGCGGCATGGACGCATTCGCGCGCGGCCTGGAGGTCGCGCACGCGCTGTTGACCGAATCCCCGTGGGAACAATGGCGCGCCGAGCGTTACGCCAGCTTCGACAGCGGCGCGGGCAAGGACTTCGAAAGCGGTAGGCTGGACCTGTCCGGACTGGCGGCGCTGGCCGCCGGGAACGGTGAACCCAGGCAGATCAGTGGCAAGCAGGAGCGCTACGAGAATCTGCTCAACCAATACCTGTTGCGCTGAGCGGTCGGGTGGCCATCGCAACGGTCATGAACTGAGCAAGGGGAGGACGGCATGAGCCAGGCGTTGACGGAGAACGAGAACACCCGGCTGATCGTGTTGATCAGCGTGGTGGCGACCATCGGGGGATTCCTGTTCGGATTCGACAGCGGGGTCATCAACGGCACCGTGGACGGCCTGCAGCAGGCGTTCGGATCCAGCAAGGCGGGGCTGGGCTTCGAGGTCGCCTCGATGCTGCTGGGGTGCGCGGTCGGCGCGTTCTTCGCCGGCCGGCTGGCCGATCGCTGGGGCCGGCGCAGCGTGCTGATCATCTCGGCGGCGCTGTTCCTGTTGTCGGCGATTGGCGCCGGTGCCGCGCACAGTTCACTGGTGTTCGTGGCCGCGCGCGTGCTGGGCGGATTCGCGGTGGGCGCGGCCAGCGTGATATCGCCGGCCTACATCGCCGAAGTGGCGCCGGCGCGGTACCGCGGACGGCTGGCCACGGTGCAGCAGATCGCCATCATCAGCGGCCTGTTCGCGGCGTTCCTGAGCAACTATCTGCTGGCCCGCGCCGCGGGCGCCTCGACCGGGGCGCTGTGGGGCGGCCAGGCGGCCTGGCGCTGGATGTTCTGGATGCAGGCGTTTCCCTCGCTGCTGTTCCTGGTGCTGCTGCTGACCATTCCGGAAAGCCCGCGCTACCTGGTGGTCAAGCGCCGCAAGGACGAAGCGATGCGCGTGCTCACCCGTCTGTTCGGCGCGGGCGAGGCGCGCGTCAAACTGGCCGAAATCGATGCCTCGCTGTCCGAGGATCACCATCGCCCGCGGCTGTCGGATCTGAAGAACAAGGCCACCGGCCGGATTCGTCCGATCGTGTGGGTCGGCATCGGCCTGGCCACCTTCCAGCAACTGGTGGGCATCAACGTGGTGTTCTACTACGGCGCGGTGCTCTGGCAGGCGGTGGGCTTCTCGGAAAACGACGCCCTGCTGATCAACGTGCTGTCCGGCGCGCTGAGCATCGGTGCCTGCCTCGTCACCGTGCTGCTGATCGACCGCATCGGGCGCAAGCCGCTGCTGTGGATCGGTTCGGCCGGCATGGCGGCGTCGCTGGCACTGGTGGTGTGGGCCTTCGCCAGCGGATCGCTGGTGGACGGCCACCTGCAACTGCCCGGCGGCATGGGCACGCTGGCGCTGGTGGCGGCCAATCTCTATGTGGTGTTCTTCAACCTGTCCTGGGGACCGGTGATGTGGGTGATGCTGGGGGAAATGTTCCCCAACCAGATCCGCGGTTCCGCGCTGGCGGTGGCGGGTGCGGCGCAGTGGACGTCCAACTTCGCCATCACCGTGACCTTTCCGATCCTGCTGGCCGCCATCGGCCTGGCGGCGACCTACGGCATCTACCTGGCCGCGGCGGTGATCTCGGTGTTCTTCGTCCTTAAGTACGTGCACGAGACCAAGGGCAAGGAACTGGAACAGATGGAGGGATGAGCCCGGACCGGCGCCGGCATCGCGATGAGCGGGCCGGCGTGGGAGTCGGCAGGCGTGGTGCGCCGTGCATCGCGACGCAGATTTGTTCGGACGGAATACGGACCAGGGTGGACGACCGGATCAGCTGATCAGGCATCCGTGTCATCGGGAGGGGCGGGAAACAGCATGGGCATGTGGAACCCCGATATCGCAAGCGCGCTGGTCCGCCGGGCCGGTATGCCGCTGCCTGTCGACGATGCCGCTGCCGGGTGCGGTGCGGGCAGGCCTTGCGACGCGCTAGCGACGTTTGGGCGGTGCCGCCACCGATTCGCGGCTGACCAGCCGGTGCGGGACCACGTGGTCCATCAGCACGCGGGTGCTGTCGCCCTTGCGACGGATGCTGCGCAGCAGGATGTCCACGGCCGCGTTGGCCATGGACGCGATGGGTTGGTGGATGGTGGTCAGTTCCGGCCAGACCGTGGTCGCGGCCGAGGTATCGTCGAAACCGACCACCGAAAGATCACGCGGCACGTCCAGCCCGCGCCGATGGGCGACCGAGATCGCGGCGGCGCCCATGTCGTCGTTGCTGGCGAAGATCGCGGTCGGCGGCTTGCGGTGCGCAAGCAGTTTCTCGGTGGCCTTGAGTCCGGAGCGATAGGTGTAGTCGCCCTGCTGGACGAGGTCGGCGTCGACTTCCAGGCCGGCTTCGTGCAGCGCGGTGACGAAGCCGTCATAGCGCCGCGAGCTGGCGCTCAGGTCGTTGCGTCCGCGGATGAAGCCGATGCGGGCATGGCCGCGTTCGATCAGGTGCTCGGCCATCTCCTTGCCGGCGGTGAAGTCGTCGATCCTGACGCAGGAGATGTCGTTGCTGAAACGTCCCGAGGCGATCGCGACCACCGGCACGCCGGCCTTGACCAGTTCGGTCACCGCGACGCGGGATTCGCACAACGGCGGCGGCAGGATCACGCCATCGACGCGGCGGGCGAGCGCGCGCGCCGCTTCACGCTCGGCTTCGCCACCCAGGCCGTCCCAGTAATCCACTACCAGCTGGATCGCGGTGCGCGAGGCCACGCGCAGAAGTCCCACCAGCAGTTCGCGAAGATAGGCGCCGCTGGGGTTGGTGTAGATCAGGGCGATGCGGGTGTGTTGGGCCGCCGCCAGCGAACTGGCGGCCAGATTGGGCGTGTAGTCCAGTTCGCGCACCGCCTGCATGACCCGCTCGCGGGTGGTGTCGCGCACTTTTCCCTGGCCATTGATGACGCGCGAGACCGTCATCGGCGACACGCCCGCCAGGGCGGCCACCTCATCGATAGTCACGCCGCTGCTCTTGCGGCGGATCGACTTCTTCGGCTTGTCCAACCTGTTTTCCCTTCTTCGACCATGGCCGCGTCTTTCCGCGACCGCCCGAACCCGGCCAGGCTCGCAGGATGATGATGGAACACATCACGCCCGCGTGCCCGCCTGGCCGGCGAATGTTAACGCTAACCTTGCGCCGAGGCGACCCGGGCCGGCGGCGCGTTCTGCCGGTGCCGGTCGTGTTCGTGCTGCTGTGGATGGTGCTGATCGCGGGCACGGCGCGCGCCGAGGACGGCTACGCGCTGTGGATGCGCTACGTGCCGATGGCTCCGGCGCAGGCCGTGGAAGCCCGGGCGCGCCTGCGCGAATTGGTCGCGCCGGAGGCCACGCCGACCCAGCGCGCCGCGCGCGACGAACTGCTGCGCGGACTGGAGGGCTTGCTGGGGCGGGCGCCGCGCGTGTCCTCCGGCCCCATCGGCGAGGGCACGCTGCTGCTGGGCACGCCCGCTTCCTCGCGGTGGATCGCGACGCTGGGCGATGAAGTGCGCGGATTGGGGCCGGAAGGCTATCTCCTGCGCCAGACGAACATTGACGGAAAAGAAACCCTCGTCGTCGCAGGCGGCGGTGACATCGGCGTGCTGTACGGCGTGTTCCATCTGCTGCGGCTGTTGCAGACCGGTGCTTCGCTGCAGACCCTGAAGATCCGCGAAGCCCCGCGGCTGAAGCTGCGATTGCTCAACCACTGGGACGATCTGGACGGGCACGTCGAACGCGGCTATGCGGGCGCGTCGCTGTGGGACTGGCACAAGCTTCCGGATTGGCGAGACCCGCGCTACACCGACTACGCGCGGGCGAACGCGTCGCTGGGAATCAACGGCACCGTCCTCAACAACGTCAACGCCAATGCCCTGAGCCTGACGCCGATGTACCTGGAAAAGGCGGCGGCGCTGGCGGATGTCTTCCGTCCGTATGGCATCCGCGTGTACCTGAGCGCGCGCTTCAGCGCGCCGATCGAGATCGGGGGGCTGGACAGCGCCGATCCGCTGGACCCGCGGGTGCGGGGCTGGTGGCGCGAGAAGGCGCGCGAGATCCACGGTCTGATTCCCGATTTCGGCGGCTTCCTGGTGAAGGCCAATTCCGAGGGCCAGCCCGGCCCGCAGGACTACGGCCGCTCGCATGCCGACGGCGCGAACCTGCTCGCCGACGCACTGGCGGATTACGGCGGCGTGGTGATGTGGCGCGCCTTCGTCTATTCGCACGAGGTCCCGGACGATCGCGCCAGGCAGGCCCATGCCGAATTCGTCCACCAGGATGGCCGGTTCCGTCCGAACGTGCTGCTGCAGGTGAAGAACGGGCCGATCGATTTCCAGCCGAGGGAGCCGTTCCATCCCCTGTTCGGCGCGATGCCGAAAACGCCGCTGATGATGGAGTTCCAGATCACCAAGGAGTATCTGGGCTTCGCCACCCACCTGGTCTACCTGGGCACGCTTTATGAAGAGACGCTGCGCGCCGATACCCATGCGCGCGGCGCCGGATCCACGGTGGCGCGGGTCGTGGACGGTTCGCTGCACGGCGCGGCGCTGACCGGCATGGCGGGCGTGGCCAACGTGGGCGCCGATCGCAACTGGAGCGGTTCCCACTTCGATCAGGCCAACTGGTACGCGTTCGGCCGGCTGGCGTGGAATCCCCATCTGGCCGCGCGTGACATCGCCCGCGACTGGGTCGCGATGACCTTCTCGCCCGACCCGGCGGTGGTGCGGCCGGTGGTGGACATGATGATGGCATCGCGCGAGGCGGCGGTGGACTACATGACCCCGCTGGGCCTGCATCACCTGATGGCACGCGGTCATCACTACGGCCCCGGCCCCTGGGTCGACGGTGGTCCGCGCGCGGACTGGACCTCGGTCTACTATCACCGCGCCGATCGCGACGGCATCGGTTTCGATCGCAGCGTCAGCGGCAGCAATGCCGTGGCCCAGTACATGCCGCCGGTGGCGCGCGTGTTCGGCGACGTCGATCGCGTGCCCGAGCCGCTCCTGCTGTGGTTCCACCACGTGCGCTGGGACCATCGCATGCAATCCGGGCGTTCCCTGTGGGACGAAATGGTTCACCGCTATTCGCGCGGCGTGGCCCGCGTGGGCGACATGCGCGCCACCTGGGAGGGCCTGCGTGGCCGGGTGGACGACGCGCGGCATCGCGAAGTGGCCGCTTTCCTGCGCATCCAGCAGCGTGAGGCGCAGTGGTGGCGCGATGCGAGCCTGGCCTACTTCCAGTCCATCAACGGGTTGCCGCTGCCCGCAGGCGAAGCGCCGCCGCCGCGGCCGCTGGCGTACTACCAGTCCCTGCGATTTCCCTATGCGCCGGGAGACGGACGATGAACCGGGGAGCCTTGTTCGCCCGGGGCATCGCCTGGGTCGCGCTGTGGTGCATGGCGGCGCCATGCACGCACGCGCAGGAAGCGAACCGCCCGGCGTTGCTGCATGAGTTGTTCCAGGATCACGCGGTCTTGCAGCGCGGTGCGCCGCTGCGTATCTGGGGCCAGGCCGCGCCGGGGCAGCAGGTCAGCGTGTCCTTCGCCGGCGCCGCGTCGGCGACGCGGGCGGGGAACGACGGCGCATGGGAAATCCGCCTGCCCGCGCAGGCGGCTGGCGGACCCCATGATCTGCGGGTCGAAGCGGGCGATGCCGTGCAGACCGTGCGTGACATATGGCTTGGCGATGTCTGGCTGTGCGCCGGGCAGTCGAACATGGAACTGCCCGTCTGGCGCTCGCTGGATGCGGGCGGGGAGATCGCCGCCGCCGCGGACGCGCGCATCCGCCTGTTCACCGTTCCGCGGGCCGGTGCGATCACGCCGCAGTCGCACTTCTCCGAACCGACCGCCTGGCGGATTGCATCGCCGGACACGGTGCGGGATTTCTCGGCGGCCTGCTTCTACTTCGCACGCGAACTGCGCAAGACGATCGACGTGCCGATGGGACTGGTCCAGGCGGCCTGGGGCGGTTCGCGGATCGAGGCCTGGACCAGTGTGGACGCGCTGCGCGCGGGCGGGCAGGGGGGCGAGGCGCTCGACGTGCTGTCACTGTATGCCGCCGACCCGATCGCCGCGGTCGCGCGCTGGGGCGCGTACTGGCAGCGCTGGTGGAATGCGCGCAAGGAAACGGCCGCCGGTGACGAACCGTGGCGCGCGGATGCGCCGGCCGATCCGGCGTGGCGGCCGGCGCCCGCCGGACTCGGCGCCTGGGAGCGCTGGGGTGTCCCCGAACTGGCGGCCTACGACGGCATGGTGTGGTACCGCGCACAGGTGGAACTGAGCGCGGCGCAAGCCGCACGTGGAGCCGTGCTCGAACTGGGAGCGGCCGATGAAACGGACATGACCTGGGTCAATGGCGTGCCCGTCGGTAGCAGCTATGGCGCCGATGCCGCGCGCGCCTACGCGCTGCCGCGCGGCCTGTTGCGGGAAGGCGCCAACAGCGTGGTCGTCAACGTGCTGGATACCTGGCGCGAAGGCGGGCTCGCCGGACCGGCGGCCGCGCATGCGCTGCGCTTTGACGACGGCAGCCGGGTGCCGCTGGATGCGGACTGGCGCTACCGGCCCACGCCCGGTACCGACGCGCCGCCCAGCGCGCCCTGGCAGGCGGCGGCGGGTCTGTCGACGTTGTACAACGGCATGATCGCGCCGCTCGGTCGCTACGGACTGCGCGGTTTCCTCTGGTACCAGGGCGAGTCCAACACCGCCGACGGCGCGCGCTACGCGGCGCGACTGCGCACGCTGCGCGCGGACTGGCGCCGGCAACTGGGCGACGGCTTGCCGATGCTGGTGGCGCAACTGGCCGGTTACGGCATGCCGCCTTCCGCACCGACGGAAAGTGGATGGGCGGAGGTCCGCGAAGCGCAGCGCCGGGTGGTGGCGGAGGAGCCGCGCTCGGGGTTGGCGATAACGATCGACATCGGCGATCACTACGACATCCATCCGCCGAACAAGCAGGAACTGGCGCGACGGCTGGCGCGCGCGGCGCGCCACGTGATCTACGGCGCGCGCGCGCTCGCGCCTTCCGGCCCGGTGCCGCGCGAGGCGCGGCGGACCGCCGATGCGGTGGTGGTGACGTTCGATGGCGTCACCGGCGCGCTGGCGACGACGGGCGCGGCCGGTCCGATCGGCTTTGAGCTGTGCGGTGGCGAAGCGGACGGTTGCCGTTATGTGGACGCGACGATCCATGGCCATCGTGTGGTCCTGCGTGCACCGCAACGGTCCGGCGATGCCGGACGGGTGCGCTACTGCTGGGCCGACGGGCCGACCTGCACCCTGCGTGACGGCGCCGGCCTGCCCGCCGGACCTTTCGAACTTCCACTCACCGCGGCCGAGACGACCCGATGAACGCATCCTTCCGCAACGGAATTCGCGCGCGCGATCCCAATCCGGATCGCAACACGTCGCCATGCCTGCCATCGTCGTCCCGAATAAGGACGATGGGATGGCTGCTCGCCAGCGGCCTGGCCCTGCTGCTGGCCACCGCGCCGGCGCATTCGGCGCCACCAGCCGATGCCGCGGCGCCGGTGTTCTTCGACTGGTTCGAGTACGCCGGCCGCGATGCCGCGTTCGAACCGGCGCTGCCCGCCGGCCACTATCGCAATCCGGTGCTGGCCGGCTTCCACGCCGATCCCAGCATCGTCGCCGCGCGGGGCAAGTTCTACCTGGTCAATTCCAGCTTCACCTTCTATCCCGGCATCCCGGTGTTCGAGAGCGACGACCTGGTCCACTGGAAACAGATCGGCAACGTCATCGAGCGGCCCACCCAGCTGGATTTCGACGGGCTGAGCGTCTCGCGCGGCATCTTCGCGCCCACCATCGAATACCACGACGGGGTGTTCTACGTGGTCACCACGGCCACCGACAGCGGCGGCAATTTCATCGCCACCGCCCGCGATCCGGCTGGGCCCTGGTCCGATCCGCACTGGCTGCCGACCATCGGCGGCATCGATCCGTCACTGTTCTTCGATCAGGACGGCAAGGTCTACCTGCTCAACAACGACGAGCCGGTCGGTCCTCCGCGCTACGATGGCCATCGCGCGATCTGGATGCAGGAGATCGACCTGCAGCGCCTGCAGCCGATCGGCCCGCGCAAGGTACTGATCGATGGCGGCGTCGCCCCGGAAACGAACCCGATCTGGATCGAAGGACCGCATCTGTACCAGCGCGATGGCTGGTATTACCTGTCCGACGCCGAAGGCGGGACCGGGCCGCAGCATTCGCAGGTGGTGCTGCGCAGCCGGCAGGTGTGGGGGCCGTATGTGCCGTATCCGGGCAATCCGATCCTGACCCAGCGCGATCTGCCGGTCGATCGGTCGTTGCCGATCACCAACGCCGGGCATGCCGATCTGGTCGAAGGGCCCGACGGGACGTGGTGGGCGGTGTTCCTGGCCAGTCGCAATTACCAGCAGCGCCACTACAACACCGGACGCGAAACCTATCTGCTGCCCGTGCAATGGCGCGACGGATGGCCGGTGATCCTGCCGGCCGGCCAGACCATCCCGTACATCGCACGCGCGCCGTCGTGGATGCGCACCGATGCCGCGCAGGCGCCGTCCACCGGAAATTTCGTCCATCGCGACGAGTTCGACGGCGTGGCGCTGGCCCGCGAATGGCTGCGCGTGCGCGTGCCCAGGCGGGATTGGGCGGATCTGGCCACGCGCCCGGGCGCGCTGGCCCTCCATCCGCTGGCCGAAGGCCTGGACACGCTGCGCAACCCGGCGTTCCTGGGACGCCGCCAGCAGCACCTTCGCTTCGATGCCAGCACGGCGATGTCGCTGCCCGGCGCCGGTGTCGCGGCCGGACTGGCCGCGTTCCAGAGCGAGACGCATTGGTATTTGCTCGGTGCGCGCCGAACAAGCGGCGGCAGGCTGCAGGTGTTCCTGGAGGGGCGGTGGGGCACCGGCGCCGCACGCACGCTTGCCACCCGCGAGGTCGAGGCCGGTGGCGCGCTGCGCCTGAAGATCGACGGTGACGAAGGCGCTTATGGATTCGCCTTCGATGCCGGCGACGGCCGCGGCTGGCAATCGCTGGCGCGCGACATCGACGGCACCGTACTGAGCACCGACCGGGCCGGGGGCTTCGTCGGCACGTTGCTGGGTCCCTTCGCGCGCGACGAACGTGCCCACTGAGCGGGAGAGAACGATGACCATCACCGAACCGAAATGCCAGGCACACCTCCGCAACGCGCCGCGCCTGCGTGCGCTGGCCCTGTGCGCGCTCGCGTTGCTCGCCGCGCGCCCCGTGGCCGCGGATGAACCAGCGCCCTGGCTGGATACCCGCAGCGGCTTCGAGGAACGCGCGGCGGCGTTGGTGGCGCGCATGACGCTGGAGGAAAAGGCCGCGCAGATGCAGAACGCCGCGCCCGCCATCGAACGCCTCGGCGTGCCCGCCTACGACTGGTGGAACGAGGGCCTGCACGGGGTCGCGCGCGCCGGCCAGGCTACCGTGTTTCCGCAGGCGATCGGCCTGGCGGCCACCTTCGACGTGCCGCTGATGGGCGAGGTCGCCACCGCCATCAGCGACGAGGCGCGCGCCAAGCACCACCAGTTCGTGCGCGAGGGCGCGCATGGCCGCTACCAGGGCCTGACCTTCTGGTCCCCGAACATCAACATCTTCCGGGACCCGCGCTGGGGCCGTGGCCAGGAAACCTATGGCGAGGATCCCTACCTGACCGCGCGCATGGGCGTGGCGTTCGTGCGCGGCCTGCAGGGTGACGACCCGACGCACCGCAAGCTGGACGCCACCGCCAAGCACTTCGCGGTGCACAGTGGCCCGGAAGCCGACCGCCATCATTTCGATGCCCGTCCGAGTCGGCGGGATCTGTACGACACCTACCTGCCCGCGTTCGAGGCGCTGGTGAAGGAGGGCCAGGTGGACGCGGTGATGGGCGCCTACAACCGCCTCTACGGCGAGTCGGCCAGTGCCAGCCGGTTCCTGATGCGCGATCTCCTACGGCGAGATTGGGGCTTCACCGGCTACGTGGTGTCCGATTGCTGGGCCATCGTCGATGTATGGAAGAACCACAAGATAGTGGCCACCCGCGAGGAAGCAGCCGCGCTGGCGGTCAAGAACGGTACCGAACTGGAATGCGGCGAGGAATACGCCACGCTGCCCGCCGCCGTGCGCCGGGGCCTGATCAGCGAGGCGGAAATCGACGAGGCGGTGACGCGGCTGTTCACCGCGCGGATGCGGCTGGGCATGTTCGATCCGGCGTCGCGCGTGCGCTGGGCGCGCATGCCGTACACCGTCAACCAGTCGCCGGCGCACGATGCGCTGGCACTCAAGGCCGCCCGCGAATCGCTGGTGCTGCTGAAGAACGACAGCATCCTGCCGTTGTCGCGCAGCCTGAAGCGCATCGCGGTGATCGGCCCGACCGCCGACGACACCATGGCGCTGCTCGGCAACTACTTCGGCACGCCGGCCGCGCCGGTGACCCTGTTGCAGGGCATCCGCGACGCGGCGCCGGGGATCCGGGTGACCTACGCGCGCGGCGTGGATCTGGTGGAGGGGCGCGACGACCCCGCTGCCACCCCGCTGATCGAAGCGACCTACCTGCGACCGTCCGCCGATTCCGTCGAACGCGGCCTGCGCGGCGAGTACTTCCGCAGCCGGGATCTGTCTGGCGCGCCGGCGCTGGTGCGAACCGACGCGCAGATCGGATTCCGCTGGGATCGCGGATCGCCCACCGACAACCTGCTCGCGCGTGGCGAGGCGGCGCCGGGGCAGGGGATACCGAGCGACGGCTTCAGCATCCGCTGGAGCGGCCAACTGCTGCCGCCGGTGTCGGGCAAGTACCGGATCGAGGCGGCGGCCGACGACGGCTTCCGCCTGTACCTGGATGGCGTGCGGGTGCTGGATCACTGGACCGCCAGCGATCGCCTGCGCAGCGATGGCGTCGAGCTGGATCTTCAGGCTGGCCGCGCCTACGACCTGCGCCTGGAGTACTACGATGGCGAACGCGATGCCGCGGTCCGGCTGGCCTGGCGCATGCCGGGCGCCAAGCCGCCGTTCGAGGAGGCGCTGGATGCGGCGCGCGACGCGGACGTGGTGATTTTCGCGGGCGGACTCACCGGCGATGTCGAAGGCGAGGAAATGACCGTCAACTATCCCGGCTTCGCCGGCGGCGACCGCACCGATCTGCGCCTGCCGGCGACCCAGCGCAAGCTGCTGGAAGCGCTGCACGCCACCGGCAAACCGGTGGTGCTGGTCCTGACCGGCGGATCCGCGCTGGCGGTGGACTGGGCCGACACCAATCTGCGCGCCATCCTGATGAGCTGGTATCCCGGTCAACGCGGGGGCTCGGCGGTGGCCGAGGCGCTGTTCGGCGACATCAGTCCGGCCGGCCGCCTGCCGGTCACGTTCTACAAGGCGGATGAAGTACTGCCTGCATTTGACGACTATCGCATGCAGGGACGCACCTACCGTTACTTCGATGGCACCCCGCTGTATCCGTTCGGGCATGGGTTGTCGTACACCCGCTTCGACTACCAGCGCCTGCGGGTGGACAAGCGTACGGTGAAGCCGGACGCGACGGTGCGGATCAAGCTGCGGGTGGAGAACATCGGCGAGCGCGCCGGTGATGAAGTCGTGCAACTGTATGTCCGCCCCGTCCAGGCCCGGCCCGGCGATGCGCGGCAGGAGTTGCGCGGTTTCCAGCGCATCCACCTGCGGCCCGGTGAACGGCGCGCGCTGACGTTCGACCTGGTGCCGGAGTCCGCCCTGCGACGCTACGACGAAGCACGCCAAGCCTACATTGTTCCACCCGGGCGCTACGAGGTGCGGGTGGGCGGCTCCAGCGCCGACGCGCGTGCCAGTGCGCAATTCGAGGTAAAGGGCGCCGATGACTGATTCAACCGTGGGACCGGCATCGCCGGAATTGCATGGCACCGATGCCAGGGGGAAAACACGCATGTCCAGCCGCGAACAGCCGCTGTCGATCCGCGAGAAGCTGGGCTACAGCCTGGGCGATCTCGCGGCCAACCTGATTTTCCAGACGCTGATCACCTATCTGGCGTTCTTCTACACCGATGTCTACCGGCTGCCGCCGGCGACCGCGGCCACCATCATCTTCGTGGTGGGACTGCTGGGCGCGTTCGTGTTCACGCCAGTGATCGGCATCGTCGCCGATCGCACCTCCACCCGCTGGGGCAAGTTCCGGCCCTGGATCCTGTGGACCGCGGTGCCATTCGGCGTGCTGTCGCTGCTGGCCTTCAGTACGCCGGAACTGGGCGAGCGGGGCAAGATCATCTACGCGCTGGCCACCTACAGCCTGCTGGTGCTGGTGTACGCGGCCAACAACCTGCCGTACTCGGCGCTCAGCGGCGTGCTCACCGGCAGCATGGCCCAGCGCAACAGCCTGTCCTCGTACCGGTTCGTGGCGGTGATGATTGCCCAGTTCATCATCCAGGTGCTGCTGCTGCCGCTGGTCCTGATCCTGGGCGACGGGGATCGGGTGAGGGGATTCGAGAGCGTGATGACCCTGTTCGCGGTGGTTGGCACGGTGTTCTTCCTGATCACCTTCCTCACCACGCGCGAGCGCATCGTTCCCACCCGCGAGCAGTCCGCCGGCGTGTTGCAGGACCTGGCTGATCTGCTGCGCAACCGGCCGTGGCAGGTGATGCTGGCCCTGACGGTGCTGGTATTCACCAACCTGGCATTGAAGGGCGGCACCTACATCTACTACTTCCAGTACTACATGAGCGAGGCCGCGCTGGCCGCTTTCCTGCGCGATTCCGGTTTCAATGGCCTGATCGCTTCGTTGAACGCCATGCTGACCGGCGCGGGACTGGCCGGCTTCCAGTGGCCGGAGGATCCGGCCACGTCCACCTTCAGCCTGTTCAATGGCGGTGGCATCGTCTGCATGATCCTGGGCATCGGCGTGTCGCGCCGCCTGGCCGATCGGTTTGGCAAGCGCGATGTCTTCGGCGTCGCGCTGCTGGTCTCCACGCTGTTCCTCCTGGCGTTCTACCTGTTTCCGCCCACCGCGGTGGGCTGGGTGTTCGTCGCCTTCATGCTGCACGGCTTCTGCTACGGCATCACCATCCCGCTGTTGTGGGCGATGATCGCCGACGTGGCCGACTATTCGGAATGGAAGAACCACCGACGGGCCACCGCGATCATCTTCTCGGCAATGCTGTGCGGGCTGAAAATCGGCCTCAGCACCGGCGGTGCGCTGGTCGCCGGCATCCTCGCCCATTACGGCTACCAGGCCGGGCTGGAAACTCAACCGGCCGCCGTGGTGGACGGCATCCGCCTGACCGTCAGCGTCTATTGCGCCCTTCCGTTCCTGATCGCGGTGGCGCTGCTCTTCATCTACGAGATCGACAAGCGGATGGAAGTGCGCATCGAGCACGAACTCGACCAGCGCCGCCGCGCCGTCGACCGCCCCCTGCAAGCCGAGGTTTCCTCCCCATGACCGACATCCTCCCCCACGGAGAGCCGGCAACGCCGGCCGCCGAACTGGAACGACTGGCCGCGTGCGCCATCTCGCAGCCGTTGCTCACCCATCTGTACACCGCGGATCCGTCAGCGCATGTGTTCGACGGGCGCCTGTACATCTACCCGTCCCACGACATCGACGGCGGCGCCGCCTTCGATGACGACGGTGGCCATTTCGTCATGGAGGACTACCACGTGCTGCGGATGGATTCGCCGGATGGCCCGGCGACCGATTGCGGCGTCGCCCTGCACGTACGCGATGTGCCATGGGCGGAGCGGCAGATGTGGGCGCCGGACGCGGCTTGCCGCGATGGAAAGTATTACCTGTACTTTCCCGCCAAGCAGGCCGATGGCCTGTTCCGGATCGGCGTGGCCGTTTCGGAGCGACCGGAGGGACCGTTCACCGCCGAGCCCGAACCCATCGCGGGCGTCTACTCGATCGACCCGGCGGTCTTCCGGGACGATGACGGCGAGCACTACCTCTACTTTGGCGGCATCTGGGGCGGGCAACTGCAGAAGTACCGCGACAACCGCCATGACGCCATGCACGAGGAGCCGACTCCGGACGCGCCCGCGCTCGGGCCGCGGGTGGCCCGCCTGGATACCGGCATGAAGACGCTGGCCGAACCCGCGCGCGAAATCATGATCCTGGACGAGCAGGGACAACCCCTGCGCGCCGGCGATCACGAACGACGGTTCTTCGAGGGCGCCTGGGTGCACAAGCATGCAGGCCGCTATTACTTCTCCTACTCCACCGGCGACACCCATTTGCTCTGTTACGCGGTGGGCGACAGCCCCTATGGGCCGTTCACCTACCAGGGCGTGATCCTCACTCCGGTGGTCGGCTGGACCACGCACCACTCCATCTGCGCGTTCGCGGACAAGTGGTACCTGTTCTATCACGACGCACTGCTGTCGGGCGGCGCCACCCACCTGCGCACCGCCAAGTGCACGGAACTGCAGCATGACGCGCACGGCCACATCCGCACCATCCACCCCTATGGCGACTGAGATCCGTCGTTTGCCCCGGGACGATGCGTCCGCACCGATGCCGCCGGGCGAAACGATTCGTCTGCACAGGGGATCGCTGGAGGTCGAGCTGGCACCGGCCGCCGGCGGCCGCGTCGCCCGGATCCGGTTCGACGGCGTGGATTGGCTGATTGGTCCCCTCGATGGCTGGCCCGACACCATCGCGTGGGGTTGTTATCCCATGGTGCCGTGGGCCGGACGCGTGCGCGCGGGTCGCTTCCAGGCAGGTGGGCGCGCCTACCAACTGCCGGTGAACTTCGGGGGCCACGCCATCCATGGCCTCGGCTTTTCCCGCTCCTGGCGAATCGAGTCGCAGGATGACGACACCGCAACCCTGTCCCTGCTGCTGCCGCAGGATGGCTACTGGCCTTTTGGCGGTCTCGCGAGACAGGTAATCACCCTGCACGACCACGGTCTGCGGCTGGACCTGTCGGTACAGGCCGGCGACCAGCCCATGCCGGCCGTGCTGGGCTGGCATCCCTGGTTCCGCAAGCCCGACCGGCTCGTCTTCCATCCCTCGGCCATGTATCCACGGGACCACGATGGCATCGCGACGCTCCCGCTGGTGCCGCCCCGGCCCGGCCCCTGGGATGACTGCTTCATCGCCGAAGACGGCGCCGTGCTGGAACGCGCGCGGCAACGACTCCACGTCACATCCGATTGCACGCACTGGGTGGTGTACGACGGCGCCGGGCACGCGACCTGCGTGGAACCACAGACGGGGCCGCCGGATGGATTCAATCTTGCGCCGCGCATCGTTGAGCCGGGACAGGTGCTGGCAATGTGGATCGACTTGCGGTGGTCATGAAGCGTTGGCGGCTCCACCAGTATTGAACGCCGGGGGATTGAACACCTTCAATGGCAGCAACCGCCGCTTCGCCAAGCGCGTGGCCAAGCTGGGCGTTTTCCCCAAGCAGCTTGCTGCCGATAACGGCATCGACCCATCTGCGGGACAGCAACTGCTGAACACGCCGGTCGCTGACATCGATCCGATGTGACAAAGAGGATGAGCCTGCACGATATGCAAGATCGTGCAGGCCATCTCTTTAGAAAAGGGCGGTTTGCAGAAAGCACCTTTGTCCATGCGAGGCTCATGAGCGTGCCTCTCCGCGGACGGGCATTGACCAATGACTCTCCTGCAGTGCAAGGACAGGTGGCGGTCAACGGTGATCTCTATCACGAGTGTCCGCTTGAAGCGTAATGAAAGTGGTGATGGCATTCACCTCATTGCATCGTCGACGCACCACTTGGGTGCAATGATGTTCATGCCATTGCATTATCAAAACGGCTCCGATATTTATTACAACGCCATTACGGCAAAGCTAAAACTGATAGGGGGCGCGGTACAACAACGTCTTTGTTTTTCGGATTCGCAGGAATTCCGGCTTGGAAGGGGGCCGGCAGACCGGCGACGCGTCCCAGCGTCCCGTAGTCGCTTCTCCCCCCACAACAGGAGCCGGTTCCAAATGAAGAGAGAGACATACCGCACCGCTCATCCCCGCGCTGGCAGGCTGGCGCTTGCCCTGACACTCGCGCTCGCCAGCAGCGCGGCATGGGCGCAATCCACGACCGGCAACATCTCCGGCAACGTGGCCAATGGCGCCGGCAAGACCGTACTCATCGAGAACAACAGTGGTTTCAGCCGCGAGGTCGCGGTGGACGAGCGTGGTCGATACGCACTGGGCAACCTGCCACTGGGCACCTACAAGGTCACGGTGAAGCAGGGCGGCGAGGCAGTCGAAACCCGAGAGAACGTGGCCATCACCGTGGGCGCCAGCACTGTCGTTTCGTTCGCGGGCACGGGCGACCTGCAGACCCTGAGCACGGTCAGCGTGACCGGATCGCGACTCAATCCCATCGATGTCACCACGGTGGATACCCGTACGGTGGTGACCTCTGAACAGCTGCTGCAATTGCCATTGGGGCGCACCGCCGAAGCCATCGCGCTGCTGGCGCCGGGCGTGGTCAGCAACAGCGGCGGATTTGACAATGGTCCGCTGGGCGGTTCGCTTCCCAGCTTCGGTGGATCCGCCGCCAGTGAAAACGCCTACTACCTCAACGGCTTCAACACCACCACGGCCAGCAACAGCCTGGGCGGCCTGACGCTGCCCTACGGGGCGATCGACCAGCAGGAAATCTTCACCGGCGGCTACGGCGCGCAGTACGGCCGCAGCAATGGCGGCGTGATCAACCAGGTCGGCAAGCGCGGCGACAACGAGTGGCATTTCGGCGCGGCGGTGATCTGGGAACCGAATGGGCTGAAGGCCAAGCAGAAGAACATCTACTGGCGTCCCGACAGCCTTGGCAGCACCAACAAAAACACTGCCTACGACTACGCACGGGCCGCCAACGGTCTGTACCAGCCGTTGAGTGAGAGCGAATCCAGTACGACCACCTACAGTGCCTATGCCGGCGGCCCGATATTCAAGGATCGGCTGTTCTTTTTCGTCGCCGCCGAACAGGCGGATTCCGATGGCGTGCGCGTGCTGTCCAACCGTGATTCCGCCAACGGCGCCAACGGCGGCTGGACGGACTACAGCTACACCCAGCAGCGCTGGTACGCAAAGCTGGATTGGTACATCACAGACAATCATCTGCTCGAACTTACCGGCGCCAGTGACGAGTACGAAACCAGCGGGCAGATCTACCGTTACGACTACCTAACCCGCGAGCGCGGCACGTACTATGCCGACGATTCCCGACAGGAAGCCGGACCCACACTGTATCTTGGCAAGTACACCGGCTATTTCGGCGAGAACGTCACCGTAACCGCCCTGTATGGCGAAATGTCCACACCCGATGAGGTGACGCCATCCGGCTATGACCCAGCCAACGGCCCGCTGATCGCCGACGCCACGCAGCAGAATCCCGCGTACACCGGTGGTGCGCCTATCCTCGGCACGCAGAAGGTCATCTCGACCAGCGATCCGGACCGCGAGTACAAGAAAACCAATACCCGCCTGAATCTGGAATGGCGGGTCGGCGACCACACGCTCAGCTTCGGCATCGACAACCAGAAGTCCGAGGGCATCGACATCGGCTCTATCCTGTCCGGCCCCGGATACTCATGGACCTATGGCCGAACCGACGATCCCAACGGCCTGCAAACCAACGGCCTGATCACCCAGGCGGCGAATGAAGATGGGGGCATCGGTGCACCGAGCCCGGGCCTGGTGGATCCGGTGCATGGCGCCAGCGGCTACTACGTCATCAGGAACATCAACACCAGTCTGTATTCCTACGAGGCCAAGCAGAAGGCGTACTACATCGAGGACAAGTGGCAGATTACCGACAACCTGCTGCTCAACCTGGGCCTGCGCAAGGACGAATTCACCAATTACACGCCATTCGGCCAAGCCTACATCGAGGTCAAGGACGCATGGGCACCCCGCATCGGTTTCAGCTGGGACGTCCACGGCGATTCCACCTTGAAGGTGTTCGGCAACCTTGGCCGCTACTACCTCGGCCTGCCACTGTCACCGGTTGGCCTGTTCACGCCGGCGATAAATACCAGTACCTACTACACCTACAGCGGTATCAACGCCGACGGCACGCCGATCATTTCCCAGCAGTTGGGATCCGCGGTGTCGGCCAACTCGCGCTTCGGCCGCATCGCGGATGTGCGCACCGCGGTGGCCAAGGACATCGAAGGGGAGAACCAGGACGAAATCATCCTGGGCTTCACCAAGCAGCTGGAGAGTGGCTGGGTTTACGGTGTCCGCGCTACCCATCGACGCCTGAATGCCAGCATCGACGACCAGAACTATGACGTGTCCAATACCGCCTTGATCGAGGCGGCCGCCGCGCAGGGCATCACCATTGACTGGTCGAAGGTATCCGGCGCGGCGCTGATCAATCCGGGCAAGACCAACACCTGGGGTGTGATTGGCACCGATGGCCAGTTCCATGAGGTCACGGTGACCCGCGAGGCGGCCGGATTCCCGGAACTCAAGCGCAACTACTCGGCGGTGGAGTTCAATCTGGAGCGTCCGTTCGACGGAAAGTGGTACACGAAGTTCAACTACGTGTGGTCGCACAGCTATGGCACCACCGAGGGCCAGTTGCGTTCGGACCTGTGGCGTACCGGTGGCGCGCTCGGCAGCTACCAGGGCCAGGCCTCGGTATCGACCACGCAGAGCTGGGACCACGCCGCGCTGATGGAACACTTCAACGGCGACCAGTCCAATGATCATCGCCACCAGATCAAGCTGTATGGCTACTACCAGCTGACTCCGGAGTGGGGCGTGTCCGGCAACCTGAGCATGATTTCCGGCGCGCCCCGCAACTGCCTGGGCAACTACTACGGCGACACCTACACCGGCACGGACCCGGCCGGCTATGGCACCAGCGCGATCACCGGCGGCCCGTACCACTACTGCTATGACCCGAGCACCGATACCGGCCGACCCTCACCCCCCGGGTCGCAGGGGCGTCTGGGTTGGGTGAACCAGATCGACCTGGGCGTGCTGTACAAGCCCGCCTTCGCCGAGGGCAAGCTGGCCTTCAGCTTCAACGTCTTCAACGTCACCAACGAGGATGCGGCGACCAACATTTACCCGTTCTCACAGCTGCCCGACAAGACGTTGAATCCGCTGTACAACCAGCCGGTCGCCTATCAGACGCCCACGTATGCGCGCCTGACCGTCAGTTACGACTACTGACCGGCGCAAACGCACGTCGCGGCCCGGACGTGCAATCCGAAGGGCCGTCACCTTGCGTGGCGGCCTTTCTCTCATTCGCCTGTGGATTCCCAGGCGCTGATGCACGGCGGCCAGCAAATGGGTCCCGGTGGCAGCAATAAGGCCGCCAGCGCCAGGTCAGCGAGAGGAGACGTGGATAGCGTCCTGCCTGCCTGATAGCGCGGGACGCCACACGCACCGGTTCTTCTCACCGATTGACAGTCTACCTACTAGTAGGTATAGTCGCCTCACTCTCTGACAGGAACGACCCCGTGGGCATTTCTCCTATCGGCTGGCTCCACACACTGGGCAGCCTTCCGGCCATTCCCCTTGCCGCCTACATGCTGTTCAAGTACGGGCGGATCGTTCCCGAAACCCGCGCCGGGCGTGCGTATTTCTGGTTCATGCTGCTGGGGGTGCTGACGGTGTATCCGATTGCGCACCAGCCAATCAGCGCCATCGTGGCGTCCGTCACGCTGGCGATGCTGTTGCTGGGTTACGGCATCGCGCGGTGGCGAACGGCGAAGACCTTCTGGAAACATGTGCAAACGATTGCCCTGAGCATCAGCGTGTTCCTGCTGATGGTCCCCACGGTCAGCGAAAGCCTGCGCAGGCTGCCGGTGGGCCATCCGCTGGTGACCGATTTGAAGGACCCGCTGCTGCTCGGCGTGCAGGGCGCGCTGTTTCTGGCGTTGATCATCGGCATCCCCTTGCAGATGCTCGCGCTGCGCAGGCAAAAAATCCTCCAGGCCGGGTGAACGATTGATGCCTACTCCAGAAACAGACATGCAGCCGCAGTACTCGCCCAAGGCGCAGGAGATCATCCGGCGGACGAACGAACTGCTGGCCTCCGGCGGGTACAACGGTTTCAGCTATGCGGACATCGCGGAACTGGTCGACGTACGCAAGGCCAGCATCCACCACCACTTCCCCGCAAAAGTGGATCTGGTGAAGGCGACGGTGGCGCAGCATCGGGAGGCCACCCGGCGCGGCCTGCGCGCGCTGGACGAATCCACCCCGGATGCTTTCGCGCGGCTGCTGGCCTATTCGCGCTACTGGGCGGACTGCATCCAGGCCTCCAATCCGCCCATCTGCATTTGCGCGCTGCTGGCGGCGGAATTGCCAGCAGTGCCGGCGGAAGTCGCGGATGAGGTGAAGGCGCATTTCAACGACCTTCATGCCTGGATTGGCCGGACCCTGGCGCAAGGCGTGGAGCAGGACAACATGCGATTGAACGACACTCCGTCCGCGGAAGCGTCCGTGTTCATGGCGTCGATACACGGCGCCATGCTTTCCGCGCGGGCGACCGGCAATGCCTCGGTGTTCTGGGAGATTGCGAAGGCGGCGACCGACCGGTTGAGGTCGGTGTAGAGCCGGCGAGCGGCCTAGTCCAGCTTCCACACGGAAACCGGAATCGAGCCGTCCGATCTGGCCGGCACCCGGTAGGTCAGCACGCCGTCGTCCAGGGTGTACTCGCGCTGCTGGCTGGTGCCTTCCCAGTTCGGGAACGAGGCGCCTTCGATGCGGAAGGTGAGGGTGTGCCGCGAGGCGTCGACCGCAATCGTGCCGTAGTGGGTGCTGGAACCCAGCGCGGCCGAGGCATACTCGTCGGCGCTGCCGCGTGCCTTGTCGTCCGATGCGAACCGCAGGCGTTCGGACTTGAAGATCTGCAGGGAATAGCGCCCCCGGGCATCGACGATCAGGCGGCCCGTGGGGGACTCGCCGTAGTCCCGGACGCGTTCTCCGCCGGGCAGGATCTTGTCCGCCGCGACCAGTGTCCAGGTGCCCCGCAGGGGCGATTCCGGTGAAGCGGCGCGTGCGTCGCGCGCGGCCAGGCCGGCGAGCATCGCGAGGGTCATGCCGAGGATGGGATTCATGGCGGGGGAACCGTGCGTGGGGTTGGTGAAAACGGTACCCTGCCACCAGCATTTCAAAAATGCATTCATGATGATATCTGTCATTCCAAAATCGAATCCTTGAAATGAAGCCCCTGGACATCACCGCGGTGCAGGCCTTCGTGACGGCGGCGGAACTGCAGAGCTTCACCCGTGCCGCCGATGCGCTGGAGACCACGCAGTCCGCCATCAGCCTCCGGCTGGGCAAGCTGGAGACGCAGCTCGGCAGGCGGCTGATGGAGCGTTCGCCTCGCCATGTCCGGCTTTCCGCGGAAGGCCAGGCGTTCCTGGAGGTCGCGCGCGAATTGCTCTCGGCCCACGACCGCGCCGTCGCGGCATGGGATGTCGAAGCGCGCCGGCTGGTGGTTGGCATCAGCCACGAACTGATCGGCAGCGAACTGCCTTCGCTCCTGCGACGGATCAACGCCCACGATCCGGCTTTGCGGGTGGAGATGCGCGTGGGCGGCAGCCGTGATCTGATGGCGCTGTACGACCAGGATGAACTCGATGCGGCCTGGGTACTGCGGCCGGATGATCGCCGCAAGCGGGGCAAGGCCATCCATGCGGAACCGATGGCCTGGGTATCGGCGCCGGGATGGCGGCCGGTTCCCGGCCAGCCCTTGCCGCTGGCGACGCAGGGCAAGGGCTGCCGCATTCGCAACGCGGCCACGCGCGCGCTCGATGAAGCCGGCGTTGCGTGGGAGGAAGTCTTCGTTGGCAGGGGCGCCGCCATGGTCGGCGCGGCGGCGGCGGCCGGCATGGCCGTTGCCGTCCTGGCGCCGCGCACCGCGCCCCCTGGCACGGTGGACGCCGGCGACATACTCTCCTTGCCGCCGATTCCCGCACAGGAAGTGATGCTCTACAGCAGCCTCAACGATCGCCGATCGCGCGAGGCCTTGCGCCTGATATCGCTGGCTTTCCAGCAGGCACGTTGAGCCGTCGGGTTTGCCTGCCATCGGCCAGTGCCGCAGCCAGTGGGCGGCGCGATTCAATCCGTACTTTTTCTATGGCATCAAGGTAAAGGCGCCACATTGATCGACTCCGGGCCGGAGTATCTACTGCCGCTTCCGTCCTCTCTCAGGTGCCGTCATGTACCCGGATGCAGATGCCGCGCAGATCGGATTCTTCCGGGAGCATGGTTACCTGGTGGTGAGACAGGCCCTTCCGCCACCGGCGCTGGACGAACTGGAAAGTTACTGCGACATCCTCATCGCCCAGAAGAACGAGCTGGCCAACGACTGGGCATGGAGCCAGGGCGAGTCCCGCGAGAACCGCAGCTTCCGCATCGTGCAGTCCTCGCCGAGCAAGGTCTGGGCGGATATCGCCGTGCAGCCGTATCGCCGGTGGCTGGAACGTTTTTCGTCCCAGTTGATGGGGCTGGACATGGCGTTCTGGTACGACCAGTTCCTCGGCAAACCGCCCGGACATGGCGCGGTCACCGAGTGGCACCAGGACGAGGGCTACTGGGGGCGCAATCTAGCCGACCGCGGCATCACTGGCTGGATCCCCCTGCAGGACGTGGACGCCACCAACGGTTGCATGCACTTCATCGACGAAGGGCATCGGCTCGGCATCCTTCCGCATCGCCTGGTCGAAGGCGTGCAGAGCGATCTGCTCACCTGCGCCGTGGATGAAACCCGCACCGTCATCTGCCCGATGCAGCGCGGCGACGTGGCGTTCCATCATTCCAAGACGCCGCACATGAGCACCGCCAACCTCGGCCCCGCCTGGCGCAAGGCGGTCACCAACCATCTCCAGCAACGCGACGCGGGAGGCGAGGGCGATCACTATCCGTGGCGGGTGAAGGTCAACCAGCGCACCGGCGAACGCAAGGCGGTCGGAAGCACGGACCAGAAAGACGACGGCGGAGCCTGAGTGCCGTCCTGAGCGCGTCGATGTCTGGCGAGCGCGCATCAAGGCGCATCCGGGAACGATCGTGGCCATGTTGGAGCAAGGCACCGATCACCATGGGTGATGTTTCGTTCCGTTGGCGGCGGCTTGCGCATCGCGAGCCGTGCGTTCATCGCTCTGAACCCTGGTGGCAAGTCACCCGGCGCTGAGCGGAAATGACGCGATGAGGTGCACGTCGCTGTTGTGCCGTGCAGCATAAGATTTCGCGTCTGGAGTCTTGCATGAACACGCGAGGCTGCTTTATGGTGCAATCGATTGCATCAGGGCGAATCTTCGAGGTTTCGTGCCGGTCGGGAGGCCGGGGGATGGATGGATGTCTATTCGTTCGAACCGGCGCGCCGCATGCGAGGTCGGTGTGCTTCCCGTGGCAGGGGCCATGCCTCGAAAGATTTGGTTGAGCAAGCTTTCCTTTGCGGTGTGAGGACGCCGGGATGAATTCCCTGGACCCGAAGTTCACGAGACGGAGCGCGCTGCGCGCGGCGGTGATGGGCGGTATCGGACTGGCCGCCGCCGGGGTGATGCCCGGGTTTGCCGCCGAGAAGCCGCTCGCGCTCAAGGGCAAGCTGAAGCATTCCGTCGCCCGTTGGACGTTTCCGAAACAGTCGGTCGCCGAGCTGTGCCAGATAGTGAAAGGGATTGGTTTCTCCGCCATCGATCTGGTCGGGCCGGAAGACTGGCCGACGCTGAAGGCGCATGGCGTCGACAGCTCGATGTGCAACGGTGCGGAGATCGACCTGGTGAAGGGCTTCGCCGGGGCCGAGTTCCATGACGAGCTGGTGGCGCGCTACACCCGCCACATCGACCTGGTGGCCGACGCCGGCTATCGCAACCTGATCTGCTTTTCCGGCAACCGCAACGGCATGGATCCCGAACAGGGCCTGGCCAATGCCGAGGCCGGGCTGAAGCGCATCCTCGGACATGCCGAAAAGCGCGGCGTGATGCTGGTGATGGAACTGTTGAATTCCAAGGTGGATCACCACGATTACCTGTGCGATCACTCCGACTGGGGCGTCGCCCTGTGCAAGCGGCTGGGATCGAAGCATTTCAGCCTGCTGTACGACATCTACCACATGCAGATCATGGAAGGCGACGTCATCGCCACCATCCGCAAGCACCACGAATTCTTCACCCACTACCACACGGCGGGCGTACCGGGCCGGCACGAAATCGGCGACGACCAGGAGCTCAACTATCCGGCCATCTGTCGCGCGATTCGCGACACCGGTTTCGACGGCTATCTGGCGCAGGAGTTCATGCCCGCCGCACCGGATCCGGTCGCCTCGCTGCGTGAGGCGATCCGCCTCTGCGACGCCTGAAACAACAGCTATCCACCCAGGGAAAAACAGTACCCATGGCAGACAATCACTACGACGCCATCGTCGTTGGCTCAGGAATCAGTGGCGGCTGGGCTGCCAAGGAACTGACCGAGAAGGGCCTCAAGGTCCTGATGCTGGAACGCGGACGCAACATCGAGCACGTCAAGGACTACGTCAACGCGATGAAGGAGTCGTGGGACTATCCGCATCGTGGCCGGCCGACCCAGGCGATGATCGCGGAACATCCGGTCCTGATGCGCGACTACCCGCTTTCCGAGGAAACGATGGGGATGTGGGCCGATGAAAAGGATTGTCCCTACACCGAGACCAAACGCTTCGACTGGTTTCGCGGCTATCACGTGGGAGGTCGTTCGCTGTTGTGGGGCCGGCAGAGCTATCGCCTGTCGGAAATGGACTTCGAGGCGAACCTCAAGGAAGGCATCGCCACCGACTGGCCGATCCGTTACGCCGACATCGCGCCCTGGTATGACTACGTCGAGAAGTTCGCCGGCATCGCCGGCACCCGCGAGGGGCTGGACGTGCTGCCGGATGGCGAGTTCCTGCCGCCCATTCCGCTGAACATCGTCGAGAAGGACGTGGCCGCGCGGATCAAGCAGGCTTTCGGTGGCACGCGCCACATGATCCACTCGCGTACCGCCAACATCACCCAGCCCAAGCCCGAGCAGGGCCGGGTCAACTGCCAGTACCGCAACAAGTGCATCCTGGGCTGCCCCTACGGCGCGTACTTCTCGACCCAGTCGGCGACGCTGCCGGCGGCGATGAAGACGGGCAACCTGACCCTGCGTCCGTTCTCGATCGTCAAGGAAGTGCTGTACGACAAGGATCGCAAGCGCGCACGCGGGGTGGAGGTCATCGATGCCGAGACCGGCCAGACCTACCAGTACACGGCCAACGTCATCTTCCTCAACGCCTCGTCGTTCAACTCGACCTGGGTGCTGATGAATTCGGCCACCGATATCTGGGAGGGTGGACTGGGCTCGTCCTCCGGCGAGTTGGGGCACAACGTCATGGATCATCATTTCCGCGTCGGCGCGTCCGGTCGGGTCGATGGCTACGAGGACAAGTATTACTTCGGTCGTCGTCCCTGCGGTTTCTACATTCCGCGCTTCCGCAACGTCGGCAACGACAAGCGCGACTATCTCCGGGGTTTCGGCTACCAGGGTGGGGCCAGCCGCTCCGGCTGGTCGCGCGAAATCGCCGAACTCAACGTCGGCGCCGAACTGAAGGACGCGCTGACCGTGCCGGGTGACTGGTCCATCGGCATGACCGCCTTCGGCGAGATGCTGCCCTACCACGAGAACCGGATCAGCCTGGATCCGGATCGCAAGGACAAGTGGGGGCTGCCGGTGCTGGCGATGGACGTGTCCATGCGCGAGAACGAGCTGGCCATGCGCCATGACATGGGCGCGGATGCGGCCGAGATGCTGGAGGCCGCGGGCGTCAAGGACGTCAGGACCCACGACAGCGACTACGCGCCCGGCATGGGCATCCATGAGATGGGTACGGCGCGCATGGGCCGGGATCCGAAGAACTCGGTGTTGAACAAGCACAACCAGGTCTGGGATGCGCCCAACGTCTACGTGACCGACGGCGCCTGCATGACCTCCAGTGCCTGCGTGAATCCGTCGCTGACCTACATGGCGATGACGGCACGGGCGGCGGATCACGCGGTGCGCGAACTCAAGGCGGGGAACCTGTGATGGAACGTCGCGAACTTCTGAAGATGATCGCCGCCGCCACCGGCGCGGCCATGATCGGTGTTCCGGGCCTCGTCTACGGACAGGCGCCGGCTCCGAACGGCAAGAGCGCTTTCTCGGCCACCGACATCGCCCTGCTGGACGAGGTCGCGGACACCATCCTGCCGCGGACCAAGACGCCGGGTGCCAAGGACGCCGGCGCCGGCCCCTTCATGGCGCTGTACGTGACCGACTGCTACACGCCGGAGAACCTGGCGATCTTCCGTGCCGGGCTGGCCGATCTGGACAAGCGCGCCGGTGGTCGTTTCGTCGCGCTGGCGCCGCAGGCCCGCACCGACCTGCTGCGCACCCTGGACACCGAAGCCCGCAACTACCTGAGCACGGCCAAGGCGGCCGCCGGGGGCGCCAGCAAGGGTCCGGTGAAGCCGCACTACTTCACCATGCTCAAGCAGCTGTCGATCTTCAGCTTCTTCACCTCGCAGGTGGGAGCGAACGAGGTGCTGCAGTACGTCGCCGTGCCGGGTCGTTATGACGGCGACATGCCCTACGTTCCGGGCACGCCCGCCTGGGCGACCGACTGATGGACATGGGCGCTTCGTCCGAACCGTTCTGGCTGGAGAACACGATGAGCAAACCGATCCTGCTGGCGGCCTGCCTCCTGGCCGCGGGCCCCGCGCTCGCACAGGCGCAGGCCGACCCGCAACGCGATCCTGCCAAGACCGAGGTCTGGAAGCCGATTCCGGCGACGGTGGCCACGCCGCGCGAGGCCGCGCCTTCCGACGCCGTGGTGCTGTTCGACGGCAAGGACCTTTCGGCCTGGGAGAGCGAGTTGGGTGGCAAGGCGCCCTGGACGGTCGCCAACGGCGCGGTGACCGTGGTGCCGGGCAGCAAGGGCATCCGCACGAAGCAGCGGTTCTGCGACGTCCAGTTGCACGTGGAATGGCGCACGCCCACCGAGACCAAAGGCTTCGACGGCCAGCATCGCGGCAACAGCGGCATTTTCCTGCAGGAGGTCTACGAACTGCAGGTGCTCGACAGCTACAACAACGCGACCTATCCCAACGGGCAGGCGGCCTCGATCTACAAGCAGGCCATCCCGCTGGTGAACGCCTCGCGCGCGCCGGGCGAATGGCAGGCGTACGACGTCATCTGGAAGGCGCCGCGCTTTTCCGAAGGCGGCGGGTTGCTCTCGCCCGCGCGCATCACCGTGCTGCACAACGGCGTGCTGGTGCAAAACGATACCGTGCTGTCCGGCAAGACCGAATACATCGGCGCGCCGTCCTACGCGCCGCATGGCTGCGCGCCGATCTACATCCAGGATCACGATTCCAGGGTCAGCTTCCGCAACATCTGGGTGCGCGAGCTGTAAGCGATGGCGCGGAGCGGGGCTCCGCGCGTCCTACTGCTTCAGGAAGGCCGCGAGGTCTTCGACATCCTTTTCCGACAGATGGCCGAAGGGCGGCATCATGCCGCCGCCCTTCCGGATGCGTTCCTTGATCTGTTTCGGATCCAGCCGCTTGCCGACATCGGTGAGCGCCGGAAACGCGCCTGCCACGCCCGCGCGGTTGGCGCCATGGCAGGCCGCGCAGTTGGCGGCATAGACCTTGGCGCCCGCGGTGGCGTCCTCCGCCGAAGCCGCGGCGGTCGCCAACGCAACGGCGACAAAGGCCAGGGTCGCCACGCCGAGGGAGTTGAACCTCCGCTGCCCGCGCATCAGTGCGTCGCGCCGGCCGGCAGGTGTTCGCGCAGGTAGTCCGCGCCGGCCTTGACGACGGCGGCCGGGTCGCGCGGCTGATCGTGCTCGATGATGTACCACTGCACGCCCGCCTTCGCTGCGGCGGGAAGAATGGTCTTCCAGTCCAGCACGCCCTGGCCCAGGGCGGCGAAACCGCCTTCGTCCGCGGCCTCGCCCTTCGGCGCATTGTCCTTGGCGTGCACCGCGAACACCCGTCCGCTGAACTTGCCGAGCATCGCGGCCGGGTCGTAGCCGGCGCGCGCCACCCAGGCCAGATCCAGCTCGGACTTGAGCGCGGGGCCGGCCGCGTCGAACAGCAGTTCCAGACCGGTCTTGCCGCCGAAATCGACCAGTTCGAAGTCGTGGTTGTGGTAGGCCAGGGTCATGCCCCTGGCCTGGACCTTGCTTGCGATTTCACCCAGCTCCTTGCCCAGCGTGGTCCAGCCGGCAGCGTCGGTCGGACGTTCCTTGTCGCCCAGATACGGCACGACCAGATGGGTGTTGCCGAGCGTCTGGTTGAACGCCACCACGCCATCGAGATCCTTGCGCAGATCCGCCAGCTGCACGTGGGTGGAGACGGCCTTGATCGCATATTTGTCCAGCAGCTGCTTGAGTTCGGCGGCGGTGACGTCCTGCGTGCCGACGGTTTCCACCGCGTGGACGCCGGCGTCGTGGACGATTTTCAGCTGTTCATCCAGCGTGGCGACGTTGCGCAGCGTGTACATCTGCACCGCGATGGGTTGGGCCGGCGTGGCGGCGTCCCTGGCGAAGCCGGGCAGGGCCGCCAGGAGCAGCAGGGCGGTGGTCACGATCTTGCGTGGGGTGGTGCGCATCAGGGTGTCCTCCGGGGATTCCGATGACTACAGGAAACAAAAGGGATCAGGGGTGTCGTTGCGCGCTCAGGTGATGGGCGTCCAGGCGCGCGAGCGGGCCGAGGCGATGACGCGATCGATGATCAGGGCCGAGCGCAGTCCGTCTTCGAACGTCGGCAACCCTTCCGGCCGTTCGGCCAAGATGGCGCGATAGGTGTCCGCGACGAAGGCCTCGAAGCAGTTGCCGTAGCCCTGCGCGTGGCCGGCCGGCAGCACCGAGAGCCGGCGCTGTTCGGCGCTTCCGGCACCCGGTCCGCGCGTGAAGATTTCCTCGCGCTGGTCGGGCAGGCCGATCCACAGGCGTTCGCTGTCTTCCTGATCGAACGCCACGCTGGCCTGGGCGCCATCGATTTCGAACCACAGGCGGTTCCGGCGTCCGGCCGACACCTGGCTCACGGTCAAGGAGGCGAGGGTGCCGTTGGCGGTCTTGAACAGGGCCGCGGCGACGTCCTCGCTCGATACCGCCTGCATCGCGCCACCCGCCGCCGGCGTGGCGAAACTCTGGCCGGTGGCGGCGGCGCGCTCGGCGATCACGGTTTCGAAGGCGGCGCTGACATCGACGAAACGTTCCCCGCTGACCCATTCCACCAGATCGCACCAGTGCGAGCCGATGTCGGCGAACACGCGCGAGGCGCCGCCCAATGCGGGATCCACGCGCCAGTTGTTGCTGGCCGGATCCAGCAGCCAGTCCTGCAGGTAGCTGCCGTGGATGAGCCGCAGCGGCCCCAGTTCACCGTGGGCGATGCGCGCGCGGGCCTCGCGCACGACCGGGTGGTAGCGGTAGACGAACGGCACCGTGGCCACCAATCCGGTGGAGGCGGCCAGCGCGGCCAGTGCCTTCGCGTCGTCCAGCGTGGTGGCCAGCGGCTTCTCGCAGATGACGTGCTTGCCGGCTTCCAGCGCGGCCTGCGCCATGGCCCGGTGCAGGTGGTTGGGCGTGCACACGTGCACGACCTGCACCCCCGGGTCGGCAAGCGCTTCCTCGATGTCGCGATAGGCGCGCGGTACATTCCAGGCCTGCGCCACTTCCGCCGCGCGTGCGGGCGAGGACGCACTCACGCCCAGCACGTCGGCGCCCGCCAGCAATGCCGCGCGGCGATGCACCGCGCCGATCATCCCGGTGCCGACAATGGCGACTCCCAGCTTGCTCATCTAGGCAATCCTCAATGTGCGGACGGCGCGGCGGCGGTGGCCGGCCGGTCGCGGAACAGGAACAGGAAGGCAATCAGCACGACCAGCGCGACACCCGCCGGGAACAGCCAGATCTGACGCCAGTCCGGACCTGCCGCGGTGGTGTAGTGCTCCACGACCGCGCCGGACAGGAAGGTGCCGATCAGCATGCCGACGCCATACGTGGCCAGGGTGATGAAACCCTGCGCGCTGCTGCGGGTGTCGGGACCGGCATGCGCGTCGGTGTAGATCTGGCCGGTGACGAAGAAGAAGTCGTAGCAGATGCCGTGCAGCACGATGCCGATCACCAGCAGGGAGAACCCGCTGCCCGCGTCGCCATAGGCGAACATGCCGTAGCGCAGCACCCACGCCGCCATGCCGACCGCCAGCATGGTCTTCACGCCCAGCCGCACGAACAGGAACGGCATGGCCAGCATCAGCAGCACTTCGGACACCTGGCCCAGCGACTGCAGGCCGGCGGCGCCGCGCACGCCCAGATCATTGAGATAGGGATTGGTGAAGTTGTAGTAGAACGACAGCGGGACGCAGATCGCGATCGAGGCCAGGAAGAACACCAGGTACGAACGCGACTTCAGCAGGCGCAGCGCATCCAGGCCCAGGATCTGCCCGACGCCCGCATTGCGCTGCTGCGCCAGCGGCGGCGTGTGCGGCAGGGTGAGCGCATACAGGCCAAGGGCCAGCGAAGCAGCCGCCGCCATCCGGAAGGTGAGTTCAAGGCGATGGGCCTGTTCCCAGCCCAGCCAGCCGATCAGCACACCGGCGACGATCCAGCCGATGGTGCCGGAGACGCGGACGAGCGGGAACTGCTTTTCCGGCGACTGCATGTGGCGCATGGCGATACTGTTGACCAGCGCCAGCGTCGGCATGAACAGCAGCATGTACACCATCACGCAGGTCGCGAAGGTGTTGAAGCTGGTGGCTGTGGACGCGACCCACATCAACACCGCGCCGGCCAGGTGCAGCGCGGCCAGGATGCGCTGCGCGGCGAAGTAGCGGTCGGCGATCAGCCCGACCAGGAACGGCGCGACGATGGCGCCGATGGACTGGCTGAGGAACGCGGTGGCCACCTGGCTGGCGCTGGCTTTCAGCGGTCCTTGCACCAGGTACGTTCCCAGGGTCACGAACCACGCGCCCCAGATGAAGAACTGAAGGAACATCATCGCGCTCAGGCGCGACATGGCGAACGTCATGACTTCCCCTCCCAGGTCGGTGTTGGTTCAAATCCCCAGCATGCCGCGCAGCGCTTCCGGATCGGCGCCGCTGTCGGCGAAGTCGTCGAAGGCGCGCTCGGTGACGCGGATGATGTGGTCGCGGATGAAGGGTGCGCCTTCGCGCGCGCCGTCTTCCGGATGCTTCAGGCAGCACTCCCATTCCAGCACGGCCCAGCCCGGGAAGTCGTACTGGGCGAACTTGGAGAAGATCGCCTTGAAATCGATCTGGCCGTCGCCCAGCGAGCGAAACCGGCCGGGTCGATCGATCCAGTTCTCGTAGCCGCCGTAGACGCCGCTGCGCGCGCTGGCGCGGTACTCGGCGTCCTTGACGTGGAAGATGCCGATGCGGTCGTGGTAGCGATCGATGAAGCCCAGATAGTCCATCTGCTGCAGCAACAGGTGGCTGGGGTCATAGAGAATCTTCGCGCGCGGATGGTGATCGACCGCGTCGAGGAAACGCTCGAAGGTCGCGCCGTCGTGCAGGTCCTCGCCCGGATGGATCTCGTAGCAAAGATCCACGCCGCAGGCGTCGAAGGTGTCCAGGATCGGGCGCCAGCGGCGGCCGAGTTCGGCGAAGGCTTCCTCCACCAGTCCGGCCGGTCGTTGCGGCCAGGGATAGAAGTAGGGCCAGGCCAGCGCGCCGGAAAACGTCGCGTGCGCGGTCAGGCCCAGGCGCTGGCTGGCCTTGGCCGCCAGTTTCACCTGTTCCACCGCCCAGGCCTGCCGGGCGGCCGGTTTGCCGTGCAGCTCCGGCGGGGCGAACCCGTCGAACAGCGCGTCGTAGGCGGGATGGACGGCGACCAGTTGTCCCTGCAGGTGGGTGGACAGTTCGGTGATCCGGATACCGTGCCCGGCCAGCATGCCGGCCACGTCGTCGCAATAGGCCTGGCTCTGCGCGGCCTGGGCAAGATCGAAGATATGGGGCGCGCTGGTCGGTATTTGTAGGCCAGAATAGCCGAGTCCGGCGGCCCATTCGGCCAGCGTGTCCAACCGATTGAAAGGAGGCTTGTCACCGATGAACTGCGCCAGGAACAGCGCGGGACCCTTGAGTGTTTTCACGTCAATCCGCCTCGATGCAATCGATTGCATTATCCTAGCATGGGGTACCCGGGACACGCGTTGTGCACCGCATCGGGGAACCCGGGACTGACATGGCGACCATCTACGACATCGCGAAACACGTCGGCGTCTCGGCAGGCACCGTGTCGCGCGCGCTGTCGCGTCCGGAAAAGGTCCTGCCGGCCACGCGCACGCGCATCGAGCAGGCGGCGGCCGCGCTGGGCTATGTCCCCAACACGGTGGCCCGAACCCTCAAGACCCAGCGCAGCAGCAAGATCCTGGTCACCGTCCCGGACATCGCCAACCCGTTCTTCGCCCAGATCCTGCAGGGCGCGGAGGAAGCCGCGCAGGCGGCCGACTACGCGGTGCTGCTCGGCGATACCCAGCACCAGCCGGATCGGGAGGAGCGCTACGCGCAGATGCTTCCGCGCAACGAAGCCGATGGCCTGATCGTGCTGGGGCACCGGTTGCCGCCAACGGCGCAGGAAATCGTCCGGCAACTCGGCGCCACCGCGCCGGTGGTCAATGGCAGCGAATTCGATCCGGCGCTGGGCATTCCCAGTGTCCATATCGACAACGCCGCCGCCGCGCGCACCGCGATGGAACACCTCTACGGCCTGGGACACGAGCGGATCGCCGTGATCGGTGGACCGCCCGACAATCCCCTGCACCAGCAGCGGCTGGAAGGGGCCCGGGTCGCGGCCAGGGCGCGCGGCCGCCTGCGTCAGCTGACGATCGTGCCGGGCGACTTCTCGGTGGAATCCGGCTATGCGGCCGCGAAGCAGTTGCTGGGCCAGGCGGCCGCGCCGACCGCCGCATTCTGTTTCAGTGACCAGATGGCGCTGGGCATGCTCGCCGCGTGCCGGGATCTGGGCGTCCGCGTGCCGGAGGACTTCTCGATCGTCGGCTTCGACGATCTGGCCTCGTCCCGTTACCTCAACCCGCCGCTGACCACCATCAGCCAGCCGATGCGCGAGATCGGCATGCGTGCGGTCAAGCTGCTGCTCGCCATCATCGAGGGCGTGGACGTGCCGCATCAGCAGACGCTGGATTTCAGCCTGATGCTGCGCGGATCGACCGCCGCGCCCGCCTCGTAGCGAAGCTCCGGAACAGGGCCGGATGATCCCGCCGGGCAGCCGTCAGGGCAGGCCCGCCAGGCGCAGGCCTTCGGTCAGCCGCGCGAGATCCTGCGGGCGATGGATGGGCAGCCAGTCGGCGAGGCTGGACTGGGACAACGACGGATCCAGCGCGCGCACGTGCGCGACGGCGAGGCTGGCCTGCCGCGCGCGTCCGGCCAGCGCATGGCTCGCCGCCGCCACCACGGCGGCGACCAGCAGCGAGGGCAGGTTGCTGAGCGCTTTTTCCGCCCAGATCGATGCGGCATCGAAATCGCCAGCGAAGAAGTGCGCCAGCGCGATGCCCGCCTGCATGCGGAACATTTCCGGATCCAGCGGGCTTAGCCGAACCGCGCGGGAAAACAACGCCATCGCGCTTTCCGATTCGCCGTGGAAGATGCGCAGGAAACCGCCCAGGAACCAGGCCGGTGCGAAGTTCGGATTCAGCAGCACCGCCCGATCCAGCAGTGCGATGCCGCCGTCCAGATCGCGGGTCAGGTGGCCCAGCGCATGGCCACCGCGGGTCAGCGCCACCGCGTCGTCCCGTCCCCAGGTCACCGCCAGCCTCGCCAGGCGCACGCCCTCGGCGACCTCCGCCGGCCGGTCGATCATCCAGCCGTTGACCTTGCGCCAGACATGGCACCAGGCCGCCCCGCCGTAGGCCGAACCGTATTCCGGATCCAGCTCGATGGCGCGATAGAACTGGCGCAGCGCTTCCTCGATGGTTTCGCGGCTGCCGCTGTGCAGGTTCGCGACCCCGCGCAGGTAGTAGTCGTACGCATCCAGGTTCTGGGTCGGCTTGCGCTTGGCGCGTTCGATTTCCGCGCGCTCCAACTGCGGAGAGATTGCGCCAACCACGCTTTCGGCAACCTCCGCCTGCAGCTCGAAGATATCGTCGAGCGTGCCCTCGAAGCGCTCGGCCCACAGGTGCGTGCCGGTCGAGGCGTCGATCAGCTGCCCGGTGATGCGGACCTTGTTGCCAGCCCTGCGCACGCTGCCTTCCAGTACGTAGCGCACGCCCAGCTCGCGGCCGACCGTCCGCGGATCCACCCGATGGTCCTTGTAGGCGAAGCTGGTGTTGCGGGCGATGACGAACAGCCAGCGCACGCGCGAGAGCGCGGTGATGACGTCCTCGACCACGCCGTCGGCGAAATAGTCCTGGCCGCTGTCACCGCTCAGGTTCTGGAACGGCAGCACGGCGATGGAGGGCTTGTCGGGCAGCATCGGTGCGGACAGCGCGCCGACGCCGCTGCCATGCGCATCCGGCAGCGCCGGGACCGGCGCGATGTCGTCGTCCCGGATCTCGCCGATGAAGCGGAACCCCTTGCGCGCGACGGTGCGCAACAGGCGCTGTTCGGAGCCGGTGTCCGCGATCGCCTTGCGCACGGCGTTGATGTGGCTGGCGACCGTGGACTCGGAGACGATCCGGCCGCTCCATACCACCTGCAGCAGTTCGTCCTTGCCGACCACGCGGTCACGATGGAGCACCAGGTACAGCAACAGATCGAAGACCTGCGGGCCGATGGAAACGGGCTGCCCGCGCAGCGTCAGTTCCCGGCGCTCGTCATCGAGCAAGCAGTCTTCGAACGCGAATCGCACGGTCAACGCCCTTGCCGAACCCTCGCGCCCCGTGCCCGAGGGAATCGCGTCATGGTACCCGATTGAATCGCACGGCCGTACCGAACCAGGCCGGCGGCGAGTCCCGGCGCCGTCGCGAATCCAAGCGAATTCCAAGGTTTCTTGAAGGTCGCCGCAAGGACTTCGCCGGGACCGGCGCGCAAGCTTTCTCCATCGGCGGCAAGTCCTGCCGTTGACCCAGCGGAGAACATGCACATGAAGATCGTCGTCATCGGGGGCACCGGCCTGATTGGCTCGAAACTGGTCGCCACCCTGCGCAATCACGGTCATGAAGTATTGGCCGCCGCCCCGGGCACGGGGGTGAACACCATTACCCGCGAAGGCCTGGCCGAGGCCATGGACGGCGCTCAGGTGGTGGTCGACGTGGCGAACGCACCGGCCTGGGACGACCAGGCGGTGCTGGATTTCTTCGAGACTTCCGGCCGCAACCTGTTGGCCGCCGAAGCCGCCGCCGGCGTACGCCACCACGTGGCGCTGTCCATCGTCGGAAGTGAACGCAATCCCGACAACGGCTACTTCCGCGCGAAGGTGGCGCAGGAGAACCTGATCAAGGCGTCGGGACTTCCGTACACCATCGTGCGCGCCACCCAGTTCCACGAGTTCGTCGCCGGCATCGCCCAGGCGGCCGTCGTCGGCGATGAAGTCCGCCTGTCGCCCGCGCTCATCCAGACCATTGCATCGGACGACGTGGTGGCCGCGCTGGCCGACGTCGCGCAGGCAACGCCGATCGACGGCACGATCGAGATCGCCGGCCCGGAGGCCGTGCCGCTCGACGAAATGGCCAAGCGCCTGTTCGCGGTGACGGGAGACACGCGCAAGGTCGTGGCGGACGTGCATGCGCGCTACTTCGGCGGCGAACTGGACGACCAGTCGCTGACGCCCGGTCCCGATGCGCGCCTGGGCGCGATCCGTTTCGAGGACTGGCTGGTCCGTTCGAACGCGGCTGCGTGACCGCAGCGCCGTCAGGACCATCGCGAGGAGGAACCGACATGCCTTCGTCTGAAGAAAATACCCGCGCCGGGGCGGGGGCGGCGCCCAACCCGGGAGCACCGGCACACCCGCGCGGCCACGCCCGGAAAATCGGCGTGCTGCTGTGCCTTGGGGCGATCATCGCCGTCGGGGCCGGCTGGGCCCGGGTGCGTGCTGGCGCCAGCGTGTCCACCGACAACGCCTACGTGCGCGGGGACGTCACCTCGCTGGCGCCCAAGGTCGCCGGCTACGTCCGGGAAGTGAAGGTCGGGGACAACCAGGCGGTGCGCGCGGGCGATGTGCTGTTCCGCATCGACGACAGCGATTACCGGGCGCGGCTGGCCCAGGCCGAGGCCAACGTGCAGGCGGCGCGGGCGCGGCTGGTCAACGTCGATGCGGAGACCGCGTTGCAACAGGCGCTCATCCGCCAGGCCAGTGCGCAACGGCATTCGCAGCTGGCCGAGATGCGGCTGGCGGCGAAGGTGTCCGATCGACGACGCGAGCTGATCCGCGGTCGTTTCGTCAGCCAGGACCAGGTGGATGAAAGCGACGCGGCGCGCTCGCGCGCGGAGGCCGGCGTATCGGCGGCTTCGGCGACGGTGGAAGCGCAGACACGCAGGATCGCCGTGCTCGCCACCCAGCGCGAAGCCGCGCTCGCGGCGGTGGCCCAGGCCATCGCGCTGCGCGACCTGGCGCGCATCGATCTGGACGGCACCGTGGTGCGGGCGCCGCTGGACGGTGTCGTCGGCAATCGCCAGGTGCGGGTCGGCCGCTTCGTCACGGCGGGCGCGCCGCTGCTGGACATCGTGCCGGTCGATGACCTGTGGCTGGTGGCGAATTTCAAGGAAACGCAACTGGCGGACGTCCGCCCCGGCCAGCGCGTGTGCATCGAGATCGACGGTTACCCCGACGCCGCGTTCCAGGGCGTGGTCGACAGCTTCGCGCCCGGCAGCGGCTCGTCCTTCAGCCTGTTGCCCGTGGACAACGCCACCGGCAACTTCGTCAGGGTCGTGCAGCGGGTGCCGGTGAAAATCCGCTTCACCGGGCAACCATTGCCGGCGCGGCTGGTGCCCGGCCTGAGCGCGCGCGTGTGGATCGATCGACGGGCCGGGTCGTGAACCTGGCCGCCACCGCCGCGCCGGACCACGATCGTTCCGCAGCGAGTTGGCTGCTCGTCGCCGGCATCGTGCTGGCCACGCTGACGGAAGCCGTTGCCGGTACCGTGCTGTCGCTCGGTCGGGTCGACATCATCGGCGACACCCACGCCACGCCGGACGAATTCGCGTGGCTGGACGTGGGCTACGTGGCGATGAAGCTGGTCGGCTTCCTGCTGGCGCCCTGGCTGATCGCGCGCCTGCGGGCACGCGATGTGATTGCCGGCGCCGCGCTGATGATGGGAGTGGCTTGCCTGTTCGCCGCGGCCACCGCGCGGCTGGATCTGCTGATCGCGCTGCGCTGCCTGCAGGGGGTTTCCGGCGGCGTGCTGCTGATCGCCGGGCAGGCGCTGCTGTTCCTGGCCTTCCCGCGTTCGCGCCAGCCACTTTTGCAGGCGCTGTTCGCGATGGGATCGGTGGTGGCACCCGCGACGCTGGCGCCCGCCCTGCAGGGCTGGTTGCTCGATACCCAGGCGTGGACCTGGATTTTCTTCGGCGTGGTGCCGATCGCGCTGGCGGCGGCGGGCATCCTGCTGCTGGCGGAGATGCCGGACCTGCCGGTGAACGACGCGCCCGCGCCTTTCGACGGAATCGGCTTCGCCCTGGCGGGCGTCGCGTTTTTCTGCCTGGGCTATGCCCTGATCCAGGGCAACCGGTGGGACTGGTTCCAGGAACCACGCATTGCGTGGATGACCGCGATAGGCGCGACGAGCCTGCTGGGGTTCATCGGCTGGCAGTTGCGGATGCGCGGCCGGGGCCTGGTCGACTTCTCGGTATTCGCGGACGAGGAATTCTGCTTTGCCTTCGTCGTCAGCTTCGTGGCCGGCGCCGCGTTGTTCGGCAGCGGTTACCTGATCCCGGCGTTCGCGGTGTCCGTGCTGGGTTTCACCCTGACCGACGCCGGGCGACTGCTCCTGCCCGGCGGTGGCCTGTTCATCGTGGCGCTCCTGATCGCCGCTTACCTGATGCAGGCGCGCCGGCTGCCGCCCGTGGCCACGGTGCCGTTTGGCATCCTGATGATCATGACGGCCATGTGGATGCTGTCGGGATCGAATCGCGCAAGCGGCGCCGACGACATGATGGCCGCCATCCTGCTGCGTGGATTCGGCCTGGGCTTGCTGTTCCTGTCGATCACGCTGATTGCCTTCAGCCATCTGCCTTCGCGGAACCTGGCCAGCGGCATGGCCCTGTTCAATACCGGTCGCCAGTTGGGCGGCCTGATCGGCGTGGCCGGCCTGCAGACCCTGATCGAGCACGAAACCCACATCAACGCGACGGTGCTTGGCGGCCACCTCACCGCCGGTGGCGTGCCCCTGGGTGAACGGCTGGCCGCAACCACTGCGATGCTCGCCGGTCACGGCATGGACCTGGCGTCCGCCACCCGCGCGTCGTTTGGTCTGCTGGGCAAGGCGATGGCAGGCCAGGCCACGGTCATCGCGTTCGACGCCGCGTTCATGGCCGTGGCATTGCTGTTCGTGGCGGCGGTCCCGGTATTGCTCGGGACCAAGATCGCGCTGGCGAAATTCGCAGGTCGCCGCAACCGTTCGTAGTGCCGGGGCGGGGAAGGGGGATGGCCACCGGCACGCCCCGGCCATACCGGTGGCAGCCGGTCCAGGCGGGGAGGGACTCATGTCCGATCCGGTGCCGACGACCGCCGCCAGCCCCCTGAACAGGGCATTTCCCGGGCAAACCGGGCACAACAAATGCGAATGAATTGCAAAACGATAGTCATTCGCATTTAATGTGAGGCCGCAGGGGCCGCCGGAACTCGCTGCCGGCCCGCGCTGTGTCCAGCGCGCCGCGCGCGGATGAACGGCGGCCGGACCTCCTGCCACCCCCTCGTCATTCCGACCAGCAGACCACCCCCATGCGTTACACCGCTCCGTCCTCGTCGTTCCGCTTCCGTGCCTTGCCCGCCAGCCACCGCCTCGGTGCGGGGCTTTGCCTGGCCCTGGCTACCCTGTCGGCGGCCTCCCTCGCCTCGGCCCAGGAAACCGGCGCCGTCACGGCGGTCGCCAGCGATGCCGCCACCGACCTGGACACCGTGCTGGTGGTCGCGCAGCGCGCCAACCGGGTGAGCAACGGCGCCACCAACCTGGACCTGGACATCAAGGACACGCCGCAGTCCATCAGCGTCGTGGACGCCACCCAGATGCGCGAGTTCGGCGCCGACAGCCTCAATGAAGCGCTGCGCCTGGCCACCGGCATCCAGGTGGACGAGTGGGAAACCAACCGGACCACCTTCACCTCGCGCGGCTTCGACATCGCCAACACGCAGATCGATGGCGTTGGCCTGCCCAACGATTGGGGCATCGTCACCGGTGCCATGGATACGTTCGGCTACGAGAAGCTGGAAGTCATCCGCGGCGCCAATGGCCTGCTGACCGGCGTGGGCAATGCCGCAGGCACCATCAACTACGTGCGCAAGCGCCCCACCAACGAGCGCCGGGGCGTGTTCGGACTGAGTTACGGTTCCTGGGCCACGGTGCGCGCCGAAGCCGATTACTCGACGCCGTTCACCGCCGATGGTCGCTGGGCCGGGCGCGTCGTCGCCGCGCATGAGAAGGGCGACTCCTGGCTGCGCGCCAAGCAGGATCAGCGTGATTTCCTGTACGGCGTCGTCGATGGCCAGATCGGCGAGAACGGCACGCTCACCCTCGGCTATTCCTGGCAGAAGGGCCAGACCGACGGCAACATGTGGGGCGCGTTGGCCTTCATGTACAGCGACGGCACGCAGGCCGAGTGGGATCGCAGCGCCTCCACCACCCAGGACTGGACCTACTGGGACACCACCCAGCAGAACGCGTTCGCCGAGTACACCCACCAGCTGGGTGCGGACTGGCAACTGAAGGCGACCTACAACTATCGCAAGGTGGAGAACGACGACAAGCTGTTCTACGCCACCGACTACGCCGGCACCGGGCTGGAACCGGGCACCCGCCTGGGCCTGTACGGCTATCCATGGCGCGGCGAGGACGAGATGACCGCGCACCTGGGCACGCTGACCGCCAACGGCCATTTCCAGATGGGCGGGCGCGATCAGGAAGTGATGTTCGGCGTCAGCTGGTCCAAGAGCGAGACCCGCAGCTACGAGTACGCCAACGCGGTCTATGACAGCGATCTGTTCGGCTACATCGAGATGCCGGGCTTCCCTTGGGCCGGCAACGTCATCCCCGAGCCGGAGTGGGGCAGCGCTTCGCTCTACAGCACCCTGAACCAGCGCCTGAAGCGCGCCTTCGGCGCCACCCGGCTGGCGTTGACCGACCGCCTGAAGGCCGTCGTGGGCGCGAACTACGCGCAGTACCATCGCGATGGCGTGAACTACGGCGTGGTGTTCGACCAGACCGAAGGCCACACCAGCCCCTACGCCGGCCTCACCTTCGATTTCAACGCGCATGTGCTGGGCTATGTCAGCTATTCGGACATCTACCAGCCGCAGAGCCAGTCCGACGAGAACGAGCGTTATCTCGATCCGACCAAGGGCACCAACTACGAAATCGGCGTGAAGGCCGACTGGCTGGACAAGCGATTGCTGACCACGCTGGCGGTGTTCCAGGCCAAGCAGGACAACCTGGCCACCGGCGCCGGCTACAACGACAACGGCCAGTTCTACTACACCGGCGTGGACGTGGAATCCCGCGGCATCGAGTTCGAGGCCACCGGCCGGATCGGCGAGCACATGAACCTGGTGTTCGGCGCCACCGCGCTGAAGCTGACCGGCCAGGATGGCGACGACACCTATCGCTGGGTGCCGCGCCGCACCGCCAACCTGATGCTCAGCGCGCGCCTGCCGGGCCACACGGCGTTCTCCTACGGCATCGGTGGCCGCTGGCAGAGCGAGATCTCCAATGTGGAGAGCAACGGCTTCACCGTGCGGCAGGGGAGCTACGCGGTGATCAACGGCTACCTGGCCTGGGACTTCCTGCCCAACGCCACCGTGCGCCTGAACGCCAACAACCTGACCGACGAGAAATACATCAACACGCTGCGCTACAGCGGTTACTACGGCGCGCCCGCGAACTACACGCTGAGCCTGAACTGGCGCTTCTGATCGCCGCTCTCCGCTGAAGAGGCTTCCGTACCGACATGCCACGCACGACGACATTGTCCCCGGCCACCAGCCCCTCCCGCCTTCGCGTGGCCTCGCGCGTGTGCGCGGCGGTGCTGGGCGGCTACGCCTTCGCCTGGGGCGTGGTCGCGCTGGTGACCGCGCTGCTGTTCGCCGCCGGTCTGGATTTCCACGATGCCGAATTCATGGGCGCGCTGCTGGGCCTGCTGGCCTATCTGGTGGTGTTCCTGTGGACCATCGCCACGCGCCGGCTGGGCCGCGCGTGGGCGGTGCTGCTGGCGGGCGGCGCGTTGATGGCCGGCGCGGCCTCGCTGTTGCAATCGATGCTGGCCTGAGACGGAGAGACGCCATGCACAACAGTTTCCGGCAGGCCATGGCCTGGCTGCATACCTGGTTCGGGCTGGTGCTGGGTTTCGTGCTGATGGCCGCGTTCTTCTTCGGGGCGCTGTCGGTGTTCGACCGCGAATTCGATCGCTGGGCGCTGCCGGCCACCCGTTTCGAGCCCCAGCCGATGCCTTCGTTCGAACAGGTCCTGCGTCCGGCCTTCGAACGCATGCAGCCCACGTCCGAGGCGATCGAGCAGATGCGCCCACGCGTGAACGGCGACATGCCGCGGCGGTTCGACACGGTGGTCAGCTGGAGCGCCTACACCACCCACCGCGATCCGGTGCTGGCCCTGTACGCGGGTTACGAGGTGCCCAACGCCAAGGATCCGGAAGAAGCCATCTGGGCCTACGGCACCATCGATCCGCGCAATGGAACGGCGCTGCGCGACGACCAGCTGAAGATCGGCAGCGAGTTCTTCTATCCGATGCACTACAGCCTGACCTGGGACTGGAAGAACCTGGGTTTCTGGATCGTCGGTTTCTCGGCGCTGGTGATGCTGGCCGCGCTGGTCAGCGGCGTGGTCATGCACCGCAAGCTGTTCCGCGAGTTCTTCACCTTCCGCCCGGGCAAGGCGCGCCTGCGCAGCACCCTGGATCTGCACAACCTGACCGGCGTGGTGGCGCTGCCGTTCCATTTCTTCTTCGCCTTCACCGGCCTGGTGATTTTCGCCGCCGCCTACTATTTCCCGGTCGGCCATACCCAGCTGCACGAGCTGCATGACCTGCATGCGCAGGTGGAAGCGCAGGAGACCGGCCTGCCGCATGAGCGCGCCGGCGTGCCGGCCGGGCTGGCCCCGGTGGATGCGATGGTGGCCGAGGCGAAGCGGCGCTGGGCGGCAAAGGACAAGGCCGGTGATGTGGGCTTCCTGGTGTTGCAGCACGTGGGCGATGCCAACGGCTACGTCAGCGTGTACCGCGCCGGTACCGATCGCATCGCGCTGGTCGGCGACGGCGTCCACTTCAAGGCGGCCACCGGCGAGCTGATCCGCGAGGATCCGCCCGCCACCGCGGTCGGCCGCGTCAGCGAATTCCTCACCGGCCTGCACCTGCAGCACTTCCGCCATTGGCTGCTGCGCTGGCTGTACGTGCTGGGCGGACTGGCCGGCGCGGTGTGCATCGCCACCGGTTTCATCTTTTTCGTCGAAAAGCGCAAGCGCCAGCACGCGCAGCAGGGCAGCCAGGGCGCGCGGGTGGTCGATGCGCTGGCCGTCACCACGGTGACCGGCATGGTGCTGGCGACCCTGGGCATCCTGATCGCCAACCGGTGGTTGCCGGAGACGATGCCCGGGCGCGGCGACTGGGAGAAATACGCGTTCTGGGGCACGTGGTGCCTGGCGCTGGTGCATGCCGTCCTGCGCAGCGCGCCGGTATCGAAGGGGCTGCCGAACCCGGCATGGCGCGAACAATGCTGGACCATCGCCGTGTTCGCACTGGCGGCGGTCGGATTGAACTGGGTCACCACCGGCGATCATCTGCTGCGCACGCTGTCGGCCGGCTACTGGCCGGTGGCCGGCATCGATCTGGCGCTGTTGGCCACCGCCGGGCTGGCCGCACTGGCCGCGCGCCGGTTGAGGCGCCGCGCGGTCGCGGCGGATGCGCGCATGACAGGCGGGGAGGCCGCGCATGTCTGACACTGCCGTGTCGAACTGGCTGCTCGCGGCCGCCGTACTGGCCGGCCTGGCCGGCATGGGCTGGCTGGCGCTGTCGATGCAGGCGCACGCCCAGCAGGTATGGGGCAGGGCATTGCCCGCCACCGCATCGCGCCTGCTGCGCTGGCTGGGCACCGCGGGCATCGGCGTGGCCCTGGTGTTGTGCCTGCGCGTGGATCACGCCTCCATGGCGGTCCTGGTCTGGGTGATGGCGCTGGCGTTTTCGGCGTTGGTGGTCGCGATGTCGCTGGCATGGCGTCCGCGCGCGCTGCGCGTGCTGGCGCCATGGACGCGATCCGCCCGCTGACATCGCCGCACCCGCGGCTTCCCGCTGTATCCACATCACGACTCCCGTTCCGTTCCGCCAGGGGTACCGCCTTGTTCCCGCATGCCATTCGCGCCGCGCTGCCGCGCCATTCCATCCTCTACTTCGGCCTGATGCTGGCGATCTCCGGCGCGCGCGCGCAGGAAGCGACCGCGCAGGATCCGCCCGCGGATGATGGGGCCAGGCAACTGGATACGGTCCATGTCGAGGGCCAGCGTGTCGGCCTGAACCTGGAACAGGAAGCCGGCGTGGGCGTGCTGGGCAACAAGCGCCTGCTGGACACGCCGTTCTCGGTGACGGTGGTGGACGAAGAGGACATCAACAGGCGTGGCGCCACCACGCTGGGCCAGGTATTCATCAACGACCCGTCGGTGTTCGCCGCAGAGCCTTCGGCCACCACCAACTGGTGGGGCACGCAGATCCGTGGCATCGGCGTGCTGAACCACTACGTGGACGGCGTGCCCATGCTGATGGAATGGGGTGGCGAATTCCCGCTGGAAGCCGTGGAATCGGTGCAGGCGCTCAAGGGCCTGGGCGGTTTCATGTATGGCTTCGGTTCGCCCGGCGGGATCATCAGCTACCGGCTCAAGCGCCCCACGGCCACGCCACTGCTGGCCACCACGCTGGGCTATCGCGACGACGGCGCGTACGCGTTGCGCGTGGACGCCAGCGAACGGGTGGACGGCCCGGATTCGCTGGGCCTGCGCGTCAACGCGGCGACCGAACAGGGCGACGCCTACAACGGCGCGGGCATCGACCGCACGCTGCTGTCGCTGGCGCTGGATCGGCCCATCGGCGAAGCCCTGCGCTGGCACGCCGAGGTGGTGCGCGAGGACAGCAGGCTCAAGCACGAACCGCTGTATTTCTATTGGGATCGCTACGAGGGCGCGCGCCTGCCGAAGCCGACCTACGACTACGAAGATGTCATCGTCCGCAACGCCTACTACAAATCCCAGACGCTGCACGCGACCACCGGGCTGGAATGGCGCGTGGGCGACGCCTGGCGCATCGACCTGACGATCGGCGGCAGCCGGCGCGAGCACTACTCCAACAAGATGTTCGCCGACCTGCTGAACGAGGCGGGCGACTATGCCGGCAGCGTCTACAACTTTGCCGGTGATCTGCGCAACAGCGTGGGCCAGTTGCTGGTGACGGGGGAAGCGACGACCGGAACGCTCCGGCACGAACTGGTGTTCGGCGCCAGTTACCAGCGCAAGTGGGAGCGCTGGGGAAGGGAGTCGTACTGGAGCAACGATTTCAACGGCAACCTGTATCGGCGGCTGGATTTCCTGTCGACGCACGTCCCCGACTTTGATTTTGGCCCGGTCGATTACGACGAACGGCAGAAGTCGCTGTTCGTCAGCGACACGATGCATTTCGGCGACCACTGGCAGGCCGTCCTGGGCGTGCGCCACGTGGACTACGAGCAAAAGGACCTGGATGGCGATCCCCAATCCGATTCGCGCTACACCACCTCCTCGCTGACGCCGACGGTCGCCCTCGTCTACAAGCCGGTGGATTCACTGTCCCTCTATGCCAGCTACGTGGAATCGCTGGAGGCCGCCGGCCGGGTGGCGATGGATGCGCAGCCGCCTTACGTCAATGCGGGCGAAGCGCTGGATCCGACCACCAGCAAACAATATGAAATCGGCGCGAAGTACCAGGCCGGCCGCTTCGGCTTCACCGCCGCGGCGTTCCGCGTCGAGCGTGCGGCCCAGGTGGACCAGTGGCGCGGCGCGGAGCGGTATCGGGTGCAGGACGGCCTGACCCTGTATCGCGGCCTGGAGGCCATCGGCAGCTTCGGCGTCACCCACGATCTCGACCTCGGCCTGGGTTTCCTGTGGCTGGACGCGAGCCTGGAGGATCTGTCGCCGGAAAACGCCGCTTTGCAGGGCAATCGCCCCGCCGGATCCTCGCGCCGCCAGATCGTGGCCAATTTCGAATACCGGCCGCCGTCGGTGAGTGGCCTGAGCCTGCACGGCAACGTGCGCCATTCCGGCGATCAGTACTACGAGGACGCGAACCGGGTGCTGATCCCCGGACGCACGCTGGCCAGCATGGGCTTGCAGTACCGGACCCAGATCGGCGGACGCATGGCCACCGTGACCGCGAACGTCAACAATCTGTTCAACCGGCGGTACTGGAACCTGGACACCCTGGGCGAGGCCAGGAACGGATCGCTCGCGTTGCGGATCGACTGGTAAGCCTGCGCCTCGCCGCGCGATGTCGCGGTTTCAGTAGGTGCCGAACCGGATCTGCACGCGGCCGCCCTCGGTGACGTTGATGACGCCGATTTCGTCCGGCGCGATCTCGTAGACCGCCGGCCATGAATGGCGGAAACCGATTGGCCAGGCGGGTTCGGGCAAGCGTTGCCAGTTTCCGCCACCGTCTTCGCTCGCGCTGATCTCGTTCTGGCAGGAGGTGACGAACATCGTGCCGCGGGTGGTGGTGGTGATCTGCGGCCCGCAGCGCTGATCGGCCAGCGGCGTGCCCAGTCCGGCGGGCCAGGAACGGCCATCGGGCGATATTTTCGAAGAAACCGGGCAGTGCTTGTCCTCGCCGCAGATTTCGAACACCAGCACGTAGCCACCCTGTGGACGCCGCGCCATCACCGGCATGCCGGGTCGCAGCGCGCCGCCGCCGGACTGGGCGGCGATCACCGCCTTGGATTCCCAACTGCGTCCCCCGTCACGCGACAGGCGTTGCGAGACCACCTGGTTGTAGGCGGGCTGGCCGTCGGCCAGGGTCTCGTCCGCATACAGGACCGACAGCGTGCCGTCGTCGAGGAGGGTGAGCACCGGTTCCCATACGCCGCGATCGTTGCGGCCGCCGGGCGTTTCGTTCTGGTCGATGACACTCAGGAACCGCCAGCTGCGGGCGCCGTCATCGCTGGCGTAGAGGTGCAACCGGTAGGAGGCGCCGTCCACCAGCGAGCGCATCGCCAGCAGCACCCGCCCATCGGGCAGGGCGAGGACTTCGCCGTTGTCGATCTTGCGTCCGGGTTCGGCCAGTTCGGACCAGGGCTGCCAACTGCGCGCGCGATCCTCGCTGACGGACAGCGCGAGGGTGGTCGGCCGGTCCTTGTGGAAGCGCGTGGTCACCGCCAGCCAGCGGCCATCCTCCAGCCGCGTCATGCGTCCCCAACCGGCGTCCCGTGCGGCGACGGTGGCGGTATCGGTCCAGCGCACTTCCACGGCCCAGATCGGTGCCGCGATCAGTGCCAGGCCAGCCAGCAGCATCCATTGAAGCGGGGCACGAATGGTCCGGATACCCATCACCAGAAAACCGCGTACAGGGCGATCAGGATGGCGATCACCGCGAGCGAGGCGACGTTGAACGACGGCGCGGTGGCGTAGCTGACGTCGGCGGTGCGGATCCGATCGCGATCGCCGCTGGCGCGTGTCGCCAGCGCGACGCCCACGGCCAGGACCAGCGCCAGCAGGAACACCAGGCCGATGCGATCCATGAACGGCAGCGCCGGCCACGCCAGCTTGAGCAGCAGCGACAGCAGGAACGAACCGACCGCGGCGGCGAGCGCGCCGGCTTCGTTGGCGCGCTTCCAGAATAGCCCCAGCAGGAAGATCACCACGATGCCGGGGGTGAAGAAACCGGTGAATTCCTGGATGTACTGGAAGCCCTGGTCGAAGCCGCCCAGCAGCGGACGCGCGGTCAGCACCGCCACCAGGATCGCCACGGCCGCGGTGATGCGGCCCACCCGCACCAGCTTGGCCTGCGAGGCCTCGCGATCGCGCTTGGCGTAGAAATCGAGGGTGAAGATGGTCGCCACCGAATTGATCTTGGACGCCAGCGAGGCGACGATCGCCGCCACCAGCGCGGCGAACACCAGGCCCAGGACGCCGCTGGGCAGCAACCGCATCATGGTCGGATAGGCCGCGTCCGGGCGTTCCAGTTGCGGCGCCAGCACCACCGCGGCGATGCCGGGCAGCACCACGATCACCGGCATGAGCAGCTTGAGGAACGCGGCGAACACCACGCCCTTCTGCGCTTCGCGGATATCCTTGGCGGCGAGCGCGCGCTGGATGATGTACTGGTTGAAACCCCAGTAGCTCAGGTTGGCGATCCACATGCCGCCCAGCAGCACCGACAGGCCGGGCAGATCCTTGTAGAAGGGATTGGCCGGGTCGAGGATCATCTCGAACTTCTCCGGCTGTTGCCGCCACAGCGTGGTGAACCCATCGATCACGCTGCCGTCGCCGATCTGGCCCAGGGTGATGCCGGTGACCAGCAGGCCGCCCAGCACCAGCAACGACACCTGCACGATGTCGGTCAACGCCACCGCCTTCAGCCCGCCGTACAACTGGTAGGCCAGGGCGAATGCGCCGAGCAGGACCAGGGCCAGGTTCTGATCGATGCCGGCCACCTGCGAGACCGCGATGGATCCCAGCCACAGGATCGAGGTCAGGTTGACGAACACGTACAGGCCCAGCCAGAACACCGCCATCAGGGTGCGGATGCGATTGCCGTAACGCTCCTCCAGGAACTGCGGCATGGTGGTGATGCCGTTGCGCAGGAAGATCGGCAGGAACCATTTGCCGACGATCAACAGGGTCAGCGCCGCCATCCACTCATAGGAGGCGATGGCCAGGCCGATCGCGTAGCCGGAACCGGACATGCCGATGATCTGTTCGGCCGAGATGTTGGCCGCGATCAATGATGCGCCGATCGCCCACCAGGGCAGGGCGCGGCTGGCGAGGAAATAATCCTGCGCGGATTTCTCGTGTCCGGCCTTCTCGCGCGAGACCCACTGGGCCAGGATGAAGATGGCGGCCAGGTAGGCCAGCACGATGCCAACGTCGAGGGTGGAAAGCGTCATGGAATCTCCGCGGGAGGGGCGCGCGTCAGCGGCGTGGCTTGGCGTCGGGGTTGCCGGCGAACCGGGGCTCGGGCAGCCCGGCGATGCCGGGAGTGAAGGCGAACACGTCGCCGGCATGGCGATCACGCTCGCGCGCGTTTGCGTCCAGGCCGTCATGCGCGCTGGTGACATACAGCGTGCGCAGATCGGCGCCGCCGAAGACCGGGCGGGTCGGCTGCGTGGCGGGAATCGACACGCGGCGATCCTCGCGGCCGTCGGGCAGGTAGCGCACCACCCGCGCCGCGCCCCACTGCGCGTTCCAGAGGCCGCCTTCGGCATCCACCACGCTGCCATCGGGTTCGCCGTCCTGCGTGGTCAGGTCGGCAAAGGGGGAGGCCTGGCCCAATGCGTCGCCATAGTCGCAACGCTGGATGATCTTCTGTAGTGAATCGCAGAAGTACATGGTCGCGCCGTCGGGGCTGAAGGCGACGCTGTTGGCGATCGCCACGCGGGGCAGCGGCAGGGCCTCCAGCGACAGGTCGGCGTGCAGGCGATGGAATCCGCCCAGCGCGTATCGGGGCCCCCTCGCCGGTTCGTGCAGGGTGCCGAACACGAAGCGTCCCTGCCGGTCGCAGGCGCCGTCGTTGGCGCGGGTCTCGGGCACGATGCCGATGCGGTGCAGTTCGCGCAGTTCGTAGCGCTGCGGGTGGAAGAATGCCAGCCGCGACGCCAGCGCCAGCAGCAGCCACCCTTCCGCCTCGCACAGCGCGAACGAGGCCAGGCGCTCCGGCAGCGGCCACTGGTCGATCTTGCCGTTTGCGGGGATGTACCGCCACAGCCGCGCGGCATGGATGTCGGTCCAGTACAGCGCCTGCTCGCGATCGCACCACAGCACGCCTTCGCCGAGCCGGTTGCCGGCGGGCACCACGATGCTCACGTCCATGTTCACACCCAGCCACCGTCGACGATGAAGTCCTGGCCGGTGCACATGCGGCTGTCGTCGGCGGCCAGGAACAGTGCCGCGCGCGCCAGGTCTTCGGCCTGCAGATGGCCGGGCAGGCATTGTGCGCGCCGGATCTGCGCCTCGCCTTCCGCATCCAGCCACAACCGCTGCTGCTTTTCGGTGATCACCCAGCCCGGCACCAGCGCGTTGATGCGGATGCGGTCCGCGCCCAGTTCGCGCGCCAGCCCGTTGATCAGCCCATGCACGGCGGACTTGGCCATCGCATACATCGGGTAGCCGGCGTTCTTGATCATCCAGCCGGTGGAGCCCAGGCAGATCACCGAGCCGCCGCCGAGCGCGCGCATGTCGTCCACCACCGCCTGGGTCGCGAAGTACTGGTGGCGCAGGTTCACCGCCATGTTGCGCTCGAAGTCGGCCGGCGTGGTGTCGCCGAAGCCATGCCGCCCGTCGTTGGCGGCGTTGTTGACCAGCACCGCGATTGGCCCGACGTGCCGGCGCGCATCGGCGATGGCGGCGTGCAGCGCATCCAGGTCGGTCACGTCGCAACGCAGGTAGACGGGGACGTGCTCGACCGCGCCGAGGCCGGCCAGCAGGTCTTTCGCGCCGGCATCGTCGATATCCAGGAAGGCGACGCGCGCGCCCTGGCGGGCGAAGTGCTCGACGAAGCTGGCGCCGATGCCGGTGGCGCCGCCGGTGATCAGCACGCTGCGGCCTACGAGGCTGGGATAGCGCGCCATCGCGCCCGTGGGAGGTGTCGTTTCAGCCATCGGGATCACCACTCCGCCACGCTGCCGTCGGCATGGCGCCAGACCGGATTGCGCCAGCGATGTCCTTCCGAAGCCCGCTCGTCCACATAGGCCTGGTTGATTTCGATGCCCAGGCCTGGCCCGTCCGGAATCGCCACGTAGCCGTCGTTGTAGGCGAACGGCGCGCGGTCGGCCAGGTAGTCGAGCAGATCGTTGGCGGCGTTGTAGTGGATGCCCAGGCTCTGCTCCTGGATGAAGGCGTTGTAGCAGATCGCGTCCAGCTGCAGGTTGGCGGCCAGCGCGATCGGCCCGAGCGGACAGTGCAGGGCCAGGGCGACGTCGTAGGCTTCGGCCATCGCGGCGATCTTGCGGGTCTCGGTGATGCCGCCGGCGTGCGAGGGATCCGGCTGGATGATGTCGACGCCACCGGTCTGCAGCACGCGCTTGAAGTCGAAGCGCGAGTACAGGCGTTCGCCCAGCGCGATCGGTGCGGGCGACAGCGCGGCCAACTCGGGGATGGCTTCCAGGTGCTCGGAAAGCACCGGCTCCTCGATGAACATCAGTCCGAATGGCGCCAACTCGCGCATCAGCACCTTGGCCATCGGCTTGTGCACGCGGCCATGGAAATCCACCGCCAGGCCAATCTCGCGGCCGACCGCGTCGCGCACGGCCTGCACGTTCTCCAGCACGTGGGTGACCTTTTCGTGGGAATCGACGAACTGCACTTCCTCGGTGGCATTCATCTTGACCGCGGTGAACCCACGCGCTACCGCTTCCTTCGCCGCGCGCGCGGTGTCGGCCGGGCGGTCGCCGCCAATCCACGAGTACACCCGGATCCGGTCGCGCACCTTGCCACCGAGCAGCGCGTGCACCGGCACGCCCAGCGCCTTGCCGTGGATATCCCACAACGCCTGGTCGATCCCGGCCAGCGCGCTCATCAGCACCGGCCCGCCGCGGTAGAAACCGCCGCGATACAGCACGTTCCAGTGATCCTCGATCAGGCGCGGATCCTGGCCGATGAGGTAGTCGGACAGCTCCTCCACCGCGGCGGCCACGGTATGCGCGCGGCCCTCCACGATGGGTTCGCCCCAGCCGCTGATGCCCGCATCGGTATCGATGCGGACGAACAGCCAGCGTGGCGGCACGAGATAAGGCGTGATGGCGGTGATCTTCATGGGGTGGGGTCCCGGTTGGTCTTGTTCCATGCATCGATGAAGGCGCGCGCGCGCCGCGCCACTTCGGTGGGCGGGGTGCCGGGCGCGTACAGCGCCGAGCCGATGCCGAAGCCCGTTGCACCGGCATCGCGATAGGCGGCCATGCGTTCGGGGGTGATGCCGCCCACCGGCAACACGCCGGTGCCGCGCGGCAGCACGCTGAGCCAGGCTTTCAGCACCGGCGGTGGCAGTTGCTCGGCGGGAAACAGCTTCAGCGCATCGGCGCCGGCGCGCAGCGCGGCGAAAGCCTCGGTGGGGGTGGCGACGCCGGGCGTGCAGCGCAGCCCGAGCGCGTGCGCCGCGGCGATGACGTCGACGTCGGCGTGCGGCATCACGATCAGCCGGCCACCGGCGTCCTTCACGTCCTCGACCTGGCGAGGCGTGAGCACCGTGCCGGCGCCGACCAGGCAATGGTCACCGAGCGCGCGCGCCAGCAGCGCGATGCTTTCCAGCGGTTGCGGCGAGTTGAGCGGGACTTCCAGGATCCGGAAGCCGGCCTCGGCCAGCGCCAGGCCGATGGCCGGCGCTTCCTGCGGGGTGAGCCCGCGCAGGATGGCAACCAGAGGGAGGGGTTGCATCCAGGCGGTGCTCATGGGAACTCCTTCAGCGGGCGGACTTGCGCGTGCGCCCTCGTCCTTTCTTGATGTTGGCGCGCGAGTCCTCGATCATGCCGAGCATCGCCTCGCGCGCGGATTCCGGCCGCTTGAGCCGGATCGCGTCGTAGACGTCGAAGTGGCGCGGCAACGAGTACTTGAAGTCCGCCGCGGTCTGCGCCGACAGCAGGAAGTACGCGCCCAGCGCCGCGTCGATGACCGAGAACAGCGAAGCCATCAGTTCGTTGTTGGTCGCGTCCAGCACGCTCTCGTGGAAGTCCAGGTCCGCCTTGGCCCAGGCATCCTGGTCCGTGGCCGCGGCCATCGCCTCGTAGGCCGCCTTGATCTTCGCCAACTGCTCCGGCGAGCGCCGCCGTGCCGCCGCCGCCGCCGCGGCCGGTTCGATGATTTCGCGCATCTCCACCAGCTTCTCGACGAAGTCCTCGGTCGGCATCGAGGCGCATCGCCAGGCCAGGATGTCGCCGTCGAGCTGGTTCCAGTGGCGCGGTTCGCGCACCCGGGTGCCGGTCTTCTGCTTGGTTTCGATCAGGCCCTTGGAACCGAGTACCTTCAATCCTTCCCGCAGCGCGGTCCGGCTCACCGCCATGCGCTGGGCCAGCACTTCCTCGCGCGGCAGGAGTTCGCCGGGCTTGATCTCGCCGCTGACGATCATCCGGCCGATCGCCTGGATGACCTGATCGTAGAGATTGCGTACCGCGATTTGCTTCACTGGAGCCCCTTGGGTTCGGTGCGCCGCGTCCGGCGGCCACTCTGATTATCCGACAATAGGGGTATAGCACGACTGGGGGCATGGCATGGGAACCGCGGGAAATCATGGCGCCACCGTCGCGGGGGCGATGTCCAGGTAGTCGTAGTCCAGCGGCCGGTCGCCGTTGCTGACGACGATGCGGTTGTCGCCTTCCTCCAGGGATGCGACGAACGCCGCCTCGCGCCAGCCGGCGCGGGGCGTGCTGGCGGCGGAAGCGGGGGCGGGCAGCTCCCGGCCATTCACCCGCACGCGCGGCGCGGCGGCGAAGCCGACGTCGGCGTAGCGCAGGCGGATGTGCCGATCGCCGGCGCGTCCGGCCCGGACCTCGAACACGAGATCGGCGCCGGCGCCGCTGGCCAGGCGCACCTTGCGGCCGGCCGATGCGCCGGCGTCGTCGATCTGCGCGGCGCGGCGGCGGGCCGCGTTCTCGGCTTCGTACCGCCCCAGCGCCAGCGGCGCGGTGGCATGCAGGATCTCGTTGGACTCGGCCCGCGCGGGCGCCGAGGCGATGGAGGAGGAGGTGATGTGCAGCAACTGGCCATCGGCGCGGACCAGCATGGCCTGGGTCCAGCCGGCGTGGATGTTGCCGCTGGCCTTGCGCACCGGGGCGTCGACTTCCCACCAGGGTCCGCGTCCGCCATGGTCATTGCGATAGAGCGTGCGGCCACCCGCATCGCCACCGCCGCCGGCCCGTTGCGCGGCCACCAGCAACACGCCATCCGCGGTTTCGCCAGGCAGCCAGCGGATGCTCGGGCACGCCGCCGGCCAGGCGCCTGCGGCGGTGCGCAGGGCGATGCCCGGATCCTCCGGCGCACCCCAGTCCAGTCCATCGGCGCTGAATTTCAGATGGACCTGGCCGTTGCGTTCACCGTCGATGTTCTCGAACACCATCGCGTAGCCGCGACCGGGGACGCGTTCGACGATGGCCATTCCGGGGCGTTCGACGCCGCCCGGGAGCGCGACGTCCACGGTCTCCTCGCCCCAGCTGCGGCCACCGTCGAGTGAAACCTTGTGCGCCAGCAACTGGTTGAAACCGGCCGGCTTGTGTTGCTCGCTGGAGTAGAAGGCGACCATGCGGCCGTCGTCCAGCACCACGATGTAGGGTTCCCAGACCCCCTGGTTGAGCCGATCGGAGGGCTGGCCGCCACCCTGCACGATGCTGCCGCGATACTCCCAATGCCGGCCGCCGTCACGGCTGGCGTAGAGCTGCAGATCCTGCGCGATCACCTGATCATGTTCGTTGCGGCCGGTCGAATTGGCGGCGAGCAGCAGGGTGCCTGCCGGAAGGTCGCCGCTGGAACGGGCCAGTTCGCTCAGGTGCGGTTGCCAGCGCAGTTGCCAGCGGCGCGCGTCGCCGTGCGGCCGGTCGGTGATCTCGCCGACCTGCCGCCAATGTCCGCCTTCGTCGCGGCTTTCGTATAGCGGGATGCCGCCCGGGGCGGATGGCTCGAACACCAGCAGCATGCGCCCGTTGTCATCCGCACGCGGCTGATGCGCCAACTGGACCGCCGACACGTAACCGACCCCCGCGGCCAGGCGCGCACCGCGGACGGCATCGTCCGTGGCCGGCGCGGCGGTGGCCGCACCGGCGCACAGCAGCGCCGGTGCCAGCCACTTCACGCGGGGCGGCGCGTGCTTCTTCACAGCTTGAACCGCAGGCCCAGGGCGAGAGTCTTGTCCTGGAAGCGGATATCGCGCGGACGGGTATCGCCGTCGCCCCAGAACTGGTGCAGGTTGTTGCCCAGCAGGTTGGTGGCCGAGAACACCAGCGTGGTCTGCGGGGTCACGTCGTAGCTGACCGAGAAGTCCAGCGAGCTGGCCGGCTCGACCTGGTCTTCGTTGCCCGACACCGTGGGCTGGGTGAAGAAGTCGATGTAGCGGCTGCGATAGCCGTAGGCCAGTCGCGCCGAAAGCCCCTGGTTCTCGTAGAACAGTACCGCGTTGTAGTTGTTCTTCGACACGTTCTGCAGCGGCCGCGAGATTTCCGGCCCGCCGATGAACTGCGGCGAGCGGGTGGACCCATCGATGTAGGTGTAGTTCAACTGCGCGCCCAGGCCGCTCCAGGCGCCGGGCAGGAAGTCGAAGGTCTGCTGGTAGGCCAGCTCGACGCCCTGCAGGTGGCCGCTGCCCGCGCTCTGCGGCGAGGACAGCTCGTACGGCGCGCCGCCGATGGTCACGTTGGTGACGTAGGTCTGGATGTAGCCATCGATGTCGCGATAGAACACGCCCGCGCTGGCGTAGCCCACCGGCGAGAAGTACCACTCCAGCGAGGCGTCGTAGTTCATCGACTCGATCGGGCTCAGATCCGGATTGCCGCTGGAGGCGATGCCGGGGCGGTTGATGGTGCCGGGATTCAGCGAGATCGACGGATTGAGTGCGCCGAAGTCCGGATAGCTCAGGGTCTTGGCCGCGACCAGGCGCAACTGCCATTCATCGTTGAAGTGCAGGTTCATGCTGGCGTTGGGCAACGTGTTGATGTCGTCGGTCTGGCGGGTGATCGGGCTGTAGACGCTGGTGCTGGCATCGAAGGAGAAGGCGCTGAGATCGCGCTTGACCTTCTCCACCCGCACGCCGACCAGGCCATCGACCGGCAGGCCGAACAGTTCGAAGTCATACTTGGCCTGCAGGTAGCCGGCGGCCTTGCGTTCGCCGATATCGAAGAAGCGGCCGGGATTCTCCGGCGCCAATCCGGCAGGCAGGCCGTAGAACGCGCGCAGCGCGTCGGCGTTGTCGATCAGGTAGTCGTAGCAGGGCACCAGGAATTTCTGGTGCAGCGCGGCGTTGTCCCGCTTGCTGCAGAAGAAGCTGGAGGCCGGGAACAGGCCCACGACCTGGTTGTCCGGGTTCGGGTTGGCGGTGATGTTGCCGGTGCCCGCGCCGCCCGGCGGCGGCGTGGAGATTTCCACGCTGCCCTTGGCGCTGGCGGTGCGATCCGCATAGCGCAGGCCGAACTGGATCGACGCGATCGGGCCGTCGAGGAACTCGAAGCGGCCGTCACCGCGCCAGCTGTTCTCCTCGCCGCGCGAATGCGCCCAGGTCTGGAACAGGCCGTTGAGGTAGAAGCGCGACGGATCCAGCGCCGGATCGCCGGCCAGATACCAGTTCTGGTGGCTGCCGGAGGTACCTTCCCAGACCGTGGTGATCGGACCGCTCAGGAAGGTGTCGATGATGAAGTTCTCGTCGCGGTAGTAACCGGACGTGCGGGTGAACTCGGTGGACAGGTGCAGTTGGTCCCCATCCCACTTCATCCCCAACGCGTTCTGGATGTCCTGGCCGCGCTGCTTGTGCGCCTGGGTGCTGGTCGCGGCGTAGGTGTCGCCGGTCCAGGAACCGCCGGTTGCGTCACAGACGGTCTCGCCGGCCAGCGGGCCGTCCAGCTGGTTGGCATAGCAGTGGTTGCCGACGTTGAGCTGCGACGGGGCCACCGCGCCATTCGGGAACGAGAAGTAGAACGCCTGGTCGAAATCATCGCGCACCCAGTCGTACAGCCCTTCCAGGTAGACCTCGGTGCGATCGTTGGGCTTCCACTGCAGGGCGTAGTTGAACGCGCCACGCTTGCGATCGCCCTGGTTGTAGGCCGTGCCCCAGCCGTTCGGCGCGGCGATCAGGTTGCCCTCGGCGGTGCGCAGCGGAGGCGTGTCGCCGCCGCTGTTGACGATCTTCGGGAAGTCGCCCCAAACGGCGTCGTAGGCATAGTGCTTGCCCAGATAGCCGAAGTTGACCAGCGCCCCGAATTCGCCGGCGTCGGTGTCCCAACGGTTGCTGAGCAGCAGACTGGCGTTGGGATCGACCTTGCCGCCGTACTCGCTGTGGGTACCGGTGAGGGTGCCGGCCACTTCGGCGCCGTCGAAGTCGAACGGACGGCGCAGCTCGATGTCGACCAGGCCGGCGATGCCGCCCAGCGGCAGGCTGGCCTCGCTGCTCTTGTAGACGCGCAGGGTCTTCACCGCGGTGGCCGGCAGGTTCTGGAAAGCGTAACCGCGCCCGGAACCGCTGAAGATCTCGCGACCGTTGAGGGTACTGATGACGTTGGGCAGGCCGCGGATCACCACCGAGGTCGTCTCGCCCTGGCCGCCCTGCGCGATCTGCACGCCGGTCACGCGCTGGAGCGCGTCGGCCACGCTGTTGTCGGGCAGCTTGCCGATGTCCTCGGCGACGATCGAATCGACCACCATGTCCGCATCCTGCTTGATCGCCTGCGCGGTCTGCAGGCTCTGGCGCAGTGCGGTGACCACGACGGTGTCCAGGTTGGTGGCGTCCTGGGAGGAAGGATTCTGGTCGGCCGGCGCCTGCTGCGCGGTCGTACCGGCGTTGCCATCCTGGGCCATGGCCAGCGTCGGCAACATGAGGGCGGACAGGATCGAAAGCGACAGCAGCGAGCGGGGAAAACGAGTGTTCATGACATCTTCTCCGGAAGAGGGGCATGAGCGACCCGCCGGCCGCGGGAGCGGCCGGTGGGGCGTCTCGGTTCAGTGACTGGGAACGGCGTTCCCGGGCGTATCGGCAAGCTTGCGGAACAGCTCGGCTTCACGCGCGCGGTAGGGCGTGCCGTCGGCCTTGAGCAGGTCGTGGAACCACAGGGTCGGTTCCTGCATGGTGTACGGGCGCTGCCAGCTGTCCCACGGGAAGCGGGTCTGGATGGCGCCGTCGACGAAACCCCAGTTGATCATGCCGATGTTCTCGCGCCGCGCGATCGGCAGGATGGTGTCCACGTTGGAGCCGTTGCCGCGCGCCAGCCACTCCGTGCAGATCAGCGGACGGTCATAACCGCGCAACTGGGCGACGCGCGCCTCGAAGGCTTCGGGCTGTTCGTAGTTGTGGAAGGTGATGACGTCGGACTGTTCCAGTTGGGTGCGCTGGATGGCATTCAGGCTCTTGGCGCCCGGCGACCAGTCGTCTCCGATCCACACGCCGCTGGTGAGCGGCTGGATCGGCTTCTTCGCACGTGCCCATTCGAAGACCTTCGGCAGCAGTTCCCCGATGCGGGCCTGCTCGCGGTCCAGTTGCTTGTCCATGTAGTTGCCGCCGCCGGGGTTGTCCGGTTCGTTCCACAGGTCCCAGGCCAGCACCCGCTTGTCGTTGGCGAAGGCACCGACCACGCCCTGCACGTAGGCGCGGAAGTGCGCGTCGCTGGCCGGATCGACCAGTTCGTGGCGACCCGGGCTCTGGACCCAGCCGGAGTTGTGCACGCCGGGAATCGGGCGGTGCTGCGCGCCGAGCACCGGATCCGGATCCCAGCAGCTGTCGAACAGCACCAGCATCGGCCGGATGCCGTGCTTCGCGGCGATGGCGAGGAACTGGTCGAGGCGCTTCAGGAAACCTTTCTGGTCCTGCTTCCACAGCAGGTCATGCAGGTAGACGCGCATGGTGTTCATGCCGAACTTCTCGCGCGCCCAGCCGAGCTCGCGATCGATCGCCACCGGATCAAAACTCTCGGCCTGGAACATCTCCAATTGGTTGATCGCGTTGGAGGTGGTGTAGTTGGCACCGACCAGCCAGGGCTGCTGTTCGTACCAGTTTTTCGCTTCGGCGGGCGACCAGCGTTCGCCGTCGGCGGCCGTCGCCATCGGCGCGGTCGCGGCGAGCAGGATCGCCAGCAGGGGGGTGAGCCACTTTTGCATCGGATGCATCTCCATTACCTGAGAGGATTCGGGCATGCCTCCGGCATCCACGACGGCCGGGGCCGTCGCGGTGGGTGGCATGCGGCGCCGGTAGGCGCCGGGATCAACGGGTGCTGCTGGCGTCCTTGTCCGTGGAGAACCGGTAGACCATGCGGTTCACGTACTGCTGGCCGGGCGCAAGGCGCGCCGAACCGAAAGCGGGCTGGTTCGGCGTGTCGGGAAACAACTGGGGTTCGAGCGCGATGGCATCGCCCTGGCGGTACACGCGGCCGCTCTTGCCGACCGTGGTGCCGTCCAGGAAGTTGCCGGAATAGAACTGCAGGCCGGGCTGCGCGGACACCAGCGACATCACCCGGCCGGAACGCGGGTCGTGCACGCGCGCCACTTCGCGGGGTTCCTTCGCCGGCTCGCGGCTGATCACCCAGTTATGGTCGTAGCCGCGGCCGTGCAGCAACTGCGGCTCGCTGCCGGTGCGCAGATCGCGGCCAATTGGCTTGGGCGTGCGGAAGTCGAACACGGTACCGGCCACCGGCCGGAATTCGCCGGTGGGAATCAAGGTGGCGTCGACCGGCGTGTAGGCGTCGGCGGCGATCATCAGTTCGTGATCCATCGCCGTGCCGGATCCTTCGCCGGACAGGTTCCAGTAGGCGTGGTTGCTCAGGTTGACGATGGTCGGCGCGTCGGTGGTCGCGCGGTATTCGATCGCCAGGCGGCCATCGCCTTCCAGCGCGTAGGTGGCGGTGACCGTCAGCGTGCCGGGATAGCCCTGGTCGCCGTCGGCGCTGACATGGCGCAGGGTGGTGCGATCGGGCTTGGCCTCGACCACGTCCCAGACCACCTTGTCGAAGCCGCGGGTGCCACCGTGCAGGCTGTTGGGGCCATCATTGGCGGGCACGCTGTACTCGCGCCCGTCCAGGGTGAACCTGCCGCGTGCGATGCGGTTGGCGAAGCGCCCGACGACGGTGCCGAAATACTGCGGCTTGGCCAGCGTGGCCTGCAGCGTCGCGTCACCCAGCACCACGTCGGCGTACTTGCCCTCGCGATCCGGCACTTCCAGCGAATGCAGCGCCGCGCCCAGCGTCAGCACGCGCGCCTGCATGCCGCTGCCGTCGCGCAGCAGGATCGATTCGACCTTCGTGCCGTCCGGCAGCGTACCGACAACCGTGCGCTGCTGCGCGCCCGCCGATGCGGCGACCGCGAGCGCCAGCGCACCCATGCAACCAACTGCCATCCCCTTGCCAAGCAACATCGCTCTTGACCTCTCCCAACGGCGTGGAAGGTTACAAAAACATATAATCAGACAATATGCACGTTGCGGCGCAGCACATGGCCGGCGACCCGGCCGCCTGGCCCGCATGGGCCATGTCCGTGGCCTAGCGGCGCAGCGCGTGGAGGCTGGTGAACCCGCGTACCACGGCGTCCGCCGAGGCGACCGGCCGCGACGCGATGCCCAGCGCCGCCAGCGCGGCCCGGTACAGCGCGCACACCGGTGCCGATCCGACCAGCGGCACGGTGGCGGCGCGCAGTTCCGGAAACAGCGCCAGCGCGTCGGCGATCTCGGCTCCGATCAACAGGCCGCGCAGGTAGGCGCTGGCGTCCGCGCGCGGCAACAGGTCGCGAATCACCCGTGCGCGGACGCCGAACAGCAGCGCCCCCAGGCCGAGCGCGCGGGCCGCGGACGCACGTACGCCTTCCTGGAACGCCGGACCATCGTGGCCCGGACCTTCCACGACCGAGGCAAGCAGGCCCGTCGCGGACAGGCGGTCGTGCAATTCGCCTGACATCGCGGTCATGAAGTCGTGCACGCGCCCGTCACGCAGGCGCACCCATTTGGTGTGCGTGCCGGGCAGGGCGATCACGGGTGAATCGCCGATGCGATCGCCGGCCAGCAGGCCGAACAGTTCGGTTTCCTCGCCGCGCATGATGTCCGGCGCGCCATCGGCCTCGCGCACGCAGGCCAGGCCGGGCACGATGTGCAGCGGCAGGTCCCCGATGCGGGCCGGGACCAGGCTCTCGCCCACGGTCCGCAGGCCGGCCGGGCAGTCGACATAGCCCGCGTCGATCCAGCCGATGTTGGAGCCGATCATGCCGGCCGCGTAGACGGCATCGGCCTGCGGCCAGCGTCCGCGCACGCGATTGGCGACATCGACCATGCCCTCGCGCGAAAGCGTGGTGATGCCGGAGGCGGATTCGAACGTGTCGATCACCTGGCCGTCCGCGGCGATGAGATAAGCGCGGAAATTGGAACTGCCCCAGTTGATTCCGACGATGCTGTCCGCGTGCGCGTGGTCCATGGCGAGGCTCGAATGTGGGCGGTGCGATCCGTTGCCGGCGAGCGGCGCGGAGTCGGCTTGTATATTGTCGGATTATATGATTACGTTGGCGGCTCCATGCAAACCGGGTCGCGCGCGGCCCGTGTTCCCCCCGCCGCCGGGCATCACGCGGCGGCACCGACCGGACACCGAGGAGGGCTCATGTTCCATTGGCCGGCACGCCTGCTGCTGGGCGCAATCCTGCTGCACGCGATCGCGGCGACCGCCGCCGAACCCCCCGAATTCCGGAATCCGCTGCTGCCTTCCGGGCCGGATCCCTGGATCGTCCGCGACGGCGAGGTCTATTACTACATGGGCACGCACGGCAACCGGCTGGCGATCCGCAAGACCCGCGATCTCGCGCGACTGGCCGAGGCGGAAGAGACGACCATCTGGCGGCCGCCGGCGCGCGGTCCGAACGCCCAGTCGATCTGGGCGCCGGAGCTGCATCGGATCGACGGCAAGTGGTACGTGTACTACACCGCCGCGGCCAGCGGCCACGATGACGACGATCATCGCGGCGTCTTCGTGCTGGAAAACGGAAACGCCGATCCGACCACCGGCGAATGGCGCGATCGTGGTCGCCTCGCCACCCGGCATCCCGGCATCGACGGCACCACGTTCGCCATCGGCGACAAGCGCTACTTCGTCTATTCGCCCTACGTCGGGCCGGACAGCGTGCTCGCGATCGTGGCGATGTCCGATCCGTGGACGCTGGTCGGCGAGGAAACCATCCTCGCGCGCCCGGACCAGGCCTGGGAGCGGCAGGGCGGCCGGCAGATCCTGGAAGGGCCGGAATTCCTCGCCGGGCCCCGGGGCGATCTGTTCCTCTCATACTCGGGCAGCGCCTGCTGGTCGGACGACTATGCGATCGGCCTGCTGCATGCGCGTGCCGGAAGCGATCCGATGCAAGCGTCGTCGTGGACCAAGGCAACGCAACCCATCCTGGCGAAGAATCCCGCCGGCCATGTCCACGCACCCGGCCACAACGGCTTCTTCGACATGCCCGACGGGAGTACCTGGATCGTGTATCACGCCAATCCCGGGCCCGACATGAAGTGCACGCCGAAACGATCCCCGCGGATCCAGCCGGTGCGCTGGCGCGACGACGGAACCCCCTGGCTGGATCCGCCGGTCGGCGAGAGTGCCGCGCCCGCAGCCGAGCGTAGATGAAAGTCGGCCCGTGGCGTCCGCGGACGTCTGGCGGTGCGCCCGGCTAGCCGCGCGGTCAGTGGCCCGACGCGTTTGCCCGCCGCATGAACGCCAGCACCGTGGCGACGAATGCCGAGGGATTCTCCAGCGGCAGAAGTTCCCCGGATCGCGGGATCAGGCTTCCGGCGGGATTGACCGCGCCGCCGGCGCGCAGTCCAGCCAGGTACTCCTGCAGGTCGGCGGGGTCCGCATCGCCACGAACGTAGGCCAGGGGCGTATCGAAGGGCACGCATTCCCGGTTCCGCTTCGCGTCCTCGGGCATGGCCCGGTACCACTCGAATCCGGCGCGCAGGGCTTCCGGTCGCCGGTAGGCTTCGGCGAACCGTCGGCGCACATCGCTTCCAATCGCCTGCCTGTCGCGTGACAGGGCATCGATGAAGTAATCGAAGTAGGCACGCTGCCGGCCCGCCACCAGCGCTTCGGGAAGGGACGGCACACGATGGAAAGCGAAATGCCAGATGGCCGGATTCGCCATCACCTCATCCCACGGATCGAGTCCCGGCACCGCCGTGTTCATCACCATCGCTCCGGCAATGCGGCCGCCGTGGTAACGGGCCGCCGCGTAGGCAATCATTCCGCCGACGTCGATGCCGGCCACGACGGGGCGCGATCCCCCCAGTCGTTCGGCCGCCGTGATCGCCACGTCGGCCAGGGCCGCCTTGCCGGAAGAGGGCGGCGGCCCGCGCGATTCGCCTATTTCCGGCAGATCGAGGGCCATCGCGAACGCGTGCCCGCCCAATGCGTCGATTACCGGGACGTAGAGGTGGCGGCAATGGGGCCATCCATGCAGCAACAGCAGCGGTGGCAGCCGGTCATCGCCGGCAAGGGTGGCCGCGAGCGTCATCGCGTCGACCTGGACGGTGGTGGTTCGCATGTGGACTCCGCTGCTTCGCGCTCCTGTCCGCCCACGCCGATGCGGATGCCTGAAGGACGGATCCCGCCGGCCGGATGGCATCCGGCCTGCAGGGATCACTCCGCGCGGTACCTGCTCTCGGTCGCGCCGATGTCCGGCGCGTTGCCGCGCACGCGCGCGAACGGACGCCCACGCTGGTCGTGGCGGAGATCGAGCAGGTTGCTGCCACGATCGATGGCCGGGCTGCCGCGCAGGAGCAGGTGGGTGGGCGACGGGCCGCCGTGATCCGCCAGCGGCGAGAGCAGCGGATCGGCCTGGAGGGTGTCGGCCGGCAACGAGGCCTGCGACGACGGGATCAGGTTGTGGCCGCCCACGACGCCATCGACGTAGACGGAGACGTCGATGGATGGCGCGCCGAGGCAGGTGTTGCGTGCGACCACGGTGCTTTCCAGGTCGAGTTCCAGGACCGACCGCAGCGCGCCCCTGCAATCCAGGGTGTTCTCGTTGAAGACGATGGTGCTGTTGAGGATCCTTGCCCCGCCGCCCTGCAGAAGCATCGCCGCCCAGTATTCGGCGGTGTTGCCGCTGACGGTGCTGTTGACGATGACGGGACCGGAATAGGCGTTGATCCCTCCCCCGGCCAGGGCCTCGTCGCGGGCAGGATGCTGCGGCTCGGAGGCGGCATTGCCGGAAATCGTGGAGTCCTCGATCAGCGCGGCGCCATCGATGTTCAATCCGCCGCCGACCCGTGCCCGGTTCCCGCTCACGACCGAACGCCGCAGGGTCAGGTCGTTCGCGGCGATGCCGCCGCCGTAGTACGCCGAACTGTCGCGGATCTGGCTGTCCAGGACCGTCACCGTGCCGCCCGCGTTGACCGCACCGCCATAGCCGAAGGTCGTCACGTGGGCATCGGACACGATGCTGCGATCGATGAGCACGTTGCCGAAAGCGTAGATCGCGCCGCCACGGCCTTCCTCGGTCCAGTAGATGTCATCGCGGACGACCAGCAGGCAGTGATGCACGCGGGAACGCACGATCTCGATGCTGCCCAGCGACTTGATGCAGCCGCCCATGTCGTGCGAGCCGCCGAGCTCGTCGCGTGAATTCTCGATGGAAAGATCCTCGATGCGCAGCGTCCCGCGCCCCCAGTGTTCGATGGCCCGGTTGCCGTACCAGTTGCCATCGATGGACAGCCGCGCGCGTCCAGGGCCCTTGAAGGTCAGATCCGCCTGCCCGAAGTACAGGCTGCCACCGAGCACGATGCGCGAGCAGGCCAGGCCGCGCAGGTCGATGATGTCACCGCTGGCGGCGGAACCCACTGCCGCGCGCAGGCTGCCGGGGCCAGTGTCATTGCAATTGCCCACCGTGATCGTGGCCGCGCGCGCCTGGCCGGATCCGGTGATCGCCGCCATCCCGGACAACACGGCAAGCAGGAGTCCTGCAAACGAACCACGACGCATCATGGCGGAATCTCCGGGGGCACGGCACGGTGCCAGGCGAGCCTGCGGCCGCCAGCGTGGTCGGTTCGTGAAAAGCAACGCCCGCCGCATGCGGATGGGCTCAGGTCCATCCGTGGTGCCGGATCCCAAGCGCCTGCGCCAGCGGACGCGACGGCAGGAGTGGGGCATTCACAGGCTTGCCGCCGTTCCGGGGAGGCAGAATGGGGGCGGCACGCACCCTCGCCGGAACGCGGTCATTGCCCGCGGCCTTTCTGGAGCGCCTTCATGGAAACGGAAACAAGAAAATTGTTTGAACGGTACGAGCGGCTGTTCCGGCAAGCGCTGGCGGGCGAGGCGGACATGGACGAGGTCGCATCCCTGTATGCCTCGGACTTCATCGCCGCCTCGCCTGCCGGGGTGATGTCGGGCAGGAACGATCAGCAACTCAGGGACGTCATGGCCCGGGGATATGCGCACTATCGGGACATCGGTACCCGGCAGATGCGGATACGGGATATCCGCATCGCGCCCATCGACGGGCTTCACTGCACGGCCAGCGTGGCGTGGACGGCGGTCTATGCCCGTGCCGATCTTGCCGAAACGGCGATCGATTTCGAGGTGCATTACCTGGTCCAGGTCCGGCAGGGCGAGGCCAAGGTCTTCGGCTGGGTGTCGGGTGACGAGCAGGCGCTGCTGAAGCGGTACGGAGTCGTCTGAGCATCGCGTCCGCAGGTTCTCCCGGAGGTCGGCCGGAACCGGTGGACGAGGCGAATGCCTGATGGCCGCGCGTGGCGCCGACGACGGCGTCGAGGAAGCGTTGAACCCGCCCGGCGATGTACGCGGCCCGTGATCGCCCGGCGCCGGCGTGGATACACTGGCGCGGGGTCATCGACACGTCGATGACGGGAGGCAGGCCAGGCTGGTGTCCGGCCGGGTGTGGCGAGGGGGCGCGGTGGGCGCTGGGAAGCAGATCAATCGGTGGTCGGACGGGATCGCGCTGGCCCTGCTGGTCGGAGCGACGGCGTGGCTTTCCCTGAAATGGGGGAAGGGCGCGGACGAGTTGGCCGCCGTCTGGATATCCAGCGGCATCCTCACCGGTTGGCTGCTGGCGCGCCAGACGCGCACTTGGCCGACCTATCTAGGCGTCGGCATCGCGGCGGACCTGCTGGGCCAGTGGCTGGCCGGCGTACCGCCGGCAGCGGCGGCCTTCCTGGCGACCTGCCACCTGATCGAGGTGCTGACGGTCGCGTGGTCGGTGCGCCGGATGGTGCCCAACGTGGGCGATCCGCAGCGGTGGCTGACCCTGGGCGGCGTCGCCACGGCCAGCACCCTGGCCGGCTGCGCGCTGTCCGGCGTGCTGGCGGCATGGATGGCGGAAGCTTCGGTGCCATCCAGTTTCCTGCGGGCATTCCTGGGCTGGTATGCCGCGCACGTGGTGGGCATGGTGATCTTCGCCACCACTACCCTGGTCCTGCACGTGGAAGGCTGGCGGGCCATCGCGCCGCGCGGCAAGCGGCGCAGCTTCGTGATCAGCATGGCGCTGATTGCCGCGGTGGGCGGGCTGGTGTTCAGCACCTCGTACCCGGTGCTGTTCCTGACTTATCCGCCACTCTTGCTGGCCGCGTTCCGGCATCGTTTCCCCGGCGTGGCGGCGGGCGTGATCCTGCTGGGCGTGATCGGCGGCGCCCTCACCGCCCAGGGCAGTGGTCCGCTGTGGGGACCGGAGGATCTGGGCGACGCCGGGCGCATCGCGCTGCTGCAGTTGTACCTGGCCGGTGGCTGCCTCATCACGATTCCGGTGGTGCTGGGCATGGCCGAGCGTGACAAGCTGACTTCCAGGGTGCGCGAGAACGAACACCGCTACCGCCTGCTGGCCGACTACTCCGGGGATTTGGTGGTGCGGTTGCGGCCGGATGGCGAGCGCGTGTACGTGTCTCCCGCCTCCGAGGACATCCTGGGCTGGAGGCCGGCGGAAATGCTGGGCCTGCGCTGGAGCCTGGTGCATCCCGACGACCAGGGCCGGCAACGGGTGGCGATGGACGAGGTGCTTGCTTCCGGCCAGCCGCAGACGCTCAAGTACCGGGTCCGCCACCGCGACGGGCACTACCTGTGGATGGAGGTGGTGATGCGGCCCATCCCCAAGGAGAACGATCCGGCGGAGAACGATCTGATCCTGTCCGGGCGCGACATCAGCCGGCGGGTGGCGGCGGAAGAAGCACTGGAAGCCAGTCGTCGCGAACTGGAGCGGCTGAGCCGGGTGGATGCGCTGACCGGCGTGCCCAACCGCCGGCAACTGGAGGAGCGGCTGTCGCTGGCGCTGCTGCGCATCGAGCGCAGCGGCGAGGCATTGGCACTGATGTACCTGGACATCGACCACTTCAAGTGCATCAACGACACGCACGGTCATGCAGTCGGCGACAAGGTCATCCGCGAATTCGCGCGCCGGTTGGTGTCCTGCGTACGCGCGACGGATCTGGTGGTGCGTCTGGGCGGTGACGAGTTCGTCATCCTGCTCGAACACATCACCCATCCGGTGATGGTCAAGGTGGTCGCCGAGAAGATCATCGCCAGCGTCCGCGAGCCGCTGCAGCTGGAGGGGCTGGCCTTGCAGATATCCACCAGCATCGGCGCCGCCTTCGCCCGCGAAGTGGAGGCCCAGGAGGATCTGCTGGTGGCCGCGGACGACGCACTGTACGAGGCGAAGGAGGGAGGCCGCGACCAGTACCGGGTGAGCGTGCTGGGCGCGGAAGCGCCCGGTGCCTGAGTTCGCCCGGAATGTCCCGCCTTGTTCGCACCGTTGGCGGGCGGCTTGCGACAACGGGATACCTGTCCGGAACCCGCCGCCGGCTCGCGCTTGCGGGTCAACGGCGAGTGACGACATTCATCACAAAAACACCTGCGCGCACTCGGTAACGTAAAAATCCTCCACCGTGGAAACGAAGGTCGTCCTGATCGCTCCTCCCCGCCATGACTGACGATTCAAAGGACATGAATCCCCCCGGATTCGCCACATCGGCCCGCTCCCTGCCGGCATTCCGGCGGTTCGGCATGCTGGTGGGCCTGGCGCTCTCCGCCGCGCTGCTGGCGGCGATCGTGCATGACCGAGGCACGCGGGTCGAAGCCGCCACGCGCCACAGCCTGGCGGTCGCGGTGGGCGTCGACCGCCTGCTCCACTACGAAATCCGCCACCTGGAACGCGCCCTGCGCGGCATGGCGGGTGACGCCGACGGCTACGTCCGCGACTATCCGTCGCAGAGTAACTGGGATATCTCCTCGGCCATCCGCAGCGTGATTTCCAGGAACGCCGAACTCCAGGACATCGACCTCTACGATCGCGAGGGAAAGCCGATACGGCGCGGGGTCAGCGAGTACTCCTCGCGGACGGACTTCCAGCCACCGCCAGGCCAGGAAGATCTCAGGGTCGGCAGTTTGCGGATACAGGGCCACAGCCAACCGGTGGTCCCGCTGGCGTTGCGCACGCCCGATGGCAACTGGCTGGTGGCGCGGTTGCGGACCGGCGAACTGCAGCGCCTGCTGGAAGGGCTGGATATCGGCCAGCTCGGAAGCGCGGCCATCCTGGATCGCGGTGGATACCTGTTGGCGCGTCAGGGCGAGGCTGGCCATGTCGGCAAGCGGATGGACATCCCCGTCGAACTCGCGGCCGGAGGAACCACGCAGGTCAGGCGGGTCAGCCCCATCGACCGCGTCAGGCGCTATGCCAGCTTCACCTCCACCAGCGGCTATCCGTTCGTGGTCGCGGTCGGCATCGCCGAACGGGAAGTGCTGGCGCCGTGGTGGAACTACGTGATCAGCGCGTCGTTGCTGCTGGTCTTCTACTGGCTGGGCGCGGCCTACCTGGTCAGGCGATTGCTGTCCTCGGAAACCGCGCGCCTGGCCACGCAGGGGGAACTGGTGCGGCATGCCGACTGGCTGGCGAAGGCCCAGGAGGCTTCGCGCGCGGGTGTCTGGGCGCTGGAACTGGAGCAGGAGAAAGTCCGCGCCTCCGCGCAGGCGGCCGCGCTGTTCGGATTCGACAAGAAGCCGGACCTGATTGCGCTGGAGGATTTTTTCGAGCGCATGCACGACGAGGATCGGGAACGGGTCAGCCGTGAATTCGCGGAATCGCTGTCCAGCGGGCAGGCGTTCCATTCCGAATACCGGGTCGTCCTTCCGGACCGGAGGATCCGCTGGATCAGCGCCCGCGGCGCTCGGGTGGAAGGGGAGGCCGGCAAGCCGCTCATGACCGGCACCATCGTGGACATCACCGAACGGCGCGAGAATCAGGCCCAGATCGAGCGCGCGGAAATGCAGTTCCGCGAGCTGTTCGATCTGAATCCGCTGCCGTTCTGGGTGTTCGATCTGGAATCACTGCGGTTCCTGGCGGTCAACGAGGCGGCCATCCGCAAGTACGGCTATTCGCGCGAGGAATTCCTCGGCATGACCATCCTCCAGATCCGATCGCCCGAGGACCAGGCGGACGTGCTCGAATCGGTGGGCGATTCCGCCGAGCCACGCGAGTCGGAGAGCGTCTGGATCCATTACAACCGCGATGGACGCCCCATGTATGTGCGCGTGCACAGCAGCAGCATCCAGTTCGACGGGCGGCCTGCGCGACTGGTGCTGGCCGAGGACGTCAGCGAGCGCGTGGCCTACGAGGAGGATCTGGCGTGGCGCGCGACCCATGACGAAAGCACGGGCCTGCTGAAACTGCGCGCGCTGATCGAGCAGGTGGATGCGCGTTCGCGGAACTGGCACACGCCTTATGGCGCGGCCTACCTCCAACTGCGGGATCTGGAGGTTGTTTCGCCGACCTTGGGCCGGCGGATGGGCGAGGCGATCCTGGCGGAAATATCGCGACGGCTGTCCGGGGTGGCCAGCGCGTACGGACCGGCGGCGTACCTGCCCTCGGATTCGTTCGTCCTCGTCGCCCGTGACGCGCGCCAGACCGAGCGGTTGGTCGCCGACATGGTCAGGGCGCTGTCCGAACCGGTCGAGTTCGAAGGTGGCAGCCACCGGGTGGAAGCCTGGATCGGCGTGGCCCATTCGCCGGGCGTGGTGCCCGGTGCGGCGGAACAGGTGGTCGACCATGCCGCACTGGCGGCGCTGCACTCGCGCAACGAGAGCGGGGCCGCGACCGAGTTCCGGCTGGAAATGACCGAACAGGCGGCCGAGCGCCTGGATACCTTGTCGCGGCTGCGTCGCGCGATCGCGGACAACGAATTCGAGCTGTTCTTCCAGCCCGTCACCTGCCTGACCACCGGCGGGGTGGTGGCCTTGGAAGCGTTGCTGCGCTGGCGCCAGTCCGACGGGTCGTACGTGCCGCCGGGCCATTTCGTGCCGCTGGCCGAGGAATCCGGGCTGATCGTGCCGATCGGTGAATGGGTGCTGGATCACGCGGCCCGGGCGGGCGCGCGCCTGGCCGCGGTGGGCCGGGGCGACATCGCCATCGCCGTCAACGTTTCGGCCGTGCAGTTCCTGCAGGGCACCGTGCCGGCCACGCTCCGCCAGGTGCTGCGCAGGCATGGATTGCCGAGAGGTGCGTTGCATGTCGAGCTGACCGAAACGGCGATGCTCAAGAGCCGCGAGACGGTGCGCTCCTCGCTGGAGGAACTCCAGCGCGAAGGTGTCTGCGTCTCCATCGATGATTTCGGCACCGGTTTTTCCAGCATGGCCTATCTGCGCGACCTGCCGCTGGACTATCTGAAGATCGACCGCAGTTTCGTGATCGGCGTGCATCGCGACGAGAAGAACGCCTCCATCTGTCGCGCGCTCATCGCGCTCGGACGCGGCCTGGGCCTGCGCACCATTGCCGAGGGCGTCGAGGAAAAGGGAGAGTACGACTGGCTGCGCGACAACGCCTGTGACTACGTGCAGGGATTCTACGTGGCCAGGCCGGCGCCGCTGGAGGCGGTGATCGAACGGCTGGACGCGGGCAGACTGGTGGTGTCCGGACGATAATGCGGTTGGCGGCGGCATTGCGCGACTCCCGGCTGGCGCCGTTGACATCCGCCGATGGTTCATCGCTTCCGATGGAACACAGATTTCGATGATCTTCTGGTCGTGACGGGTCAGGCGGGTGCGATGCTGTCCGTCCCCCGTGAACCCGGCTCCCGCGAATGAGTGATCCCATCAATACCCGCATCGTCCTGGCGGCGCGCCCCAATGGCGAACCCGATGCGTCCCACTTCCGGCTTGAACGTGGGCCGGTGCCCGCGCCCGGCCCGGGCCAGGTGCTGCTGCGCAACCGCTATCTGTCACTGGATCCGTACATGCGCGGACGCATGGACGCCGGGCGTTCCTATTCGCCGCCGGTCGCCATCGACGAGGTCATGGAAGGGCGCACGGTGGGCGAAGTGCTGGCGTCCCGCCACCCCGGATTCGCGGTGGGTGATCAGGTCGTGGCCACGGGCGGATGGCAGACTTTCGCGATCGTCGATGGCGACGCGATCACGCGCAGGCTCGATGGCATGGCGCTGCCGCTCAGCACCGCGCTGGGCGTGTACGGAATGCCGGGTTTCACCGCCTATGCCGGCCTGCACGAGATTGGCAAGCCGCAGCCGGGGGAAACGCTGGTGGTCGCCGCCGCCAGTGGCCCGGTCGGCGCCACGGTAGGCCAGATTGCCAAGATGCGGGGTGCGCGCACCGTGGGCATCGCCGGCGGTGAAGCCAAGCGACGGTACCTGGAGACGATCGGTTTCGACGTCGCGCTGGATCATCGCGCGGATGACTTTTCCGAACAGTTGCGGGCAGCGGTACCGGACGGCATCGACGTGTATTTCGAGAACGTGGGCGGAAAAGTGTTCGACGCGGTCGTTCCCCTGCTCAACGACTTCGCCCGCATTCCGGTCTGCGGCACGATTGCCACCTACAACGCACGCGGCCAGGTACTGCCGGGGCCGGATCGCCTGCCCGGATTCTTCAGCCAGGTCCTGCGCCAGCGCCTGAGCGTGCGCGGCTTCATCCAGCGGGATTTCATCGAGTTGTTTCCCCGCTTTCTGGAAGAGATGGGCCAATGGCTGGCGGACGGCCGCATCCAGTATCGCGAGGACATCGTGGAAGGCCTGGAGAACGCGCCCGAAGCCTTCTTCGGCCTGCTCAAGGGACGCAACTTCGGCAAGCTGGTGGTGAAGCTGGATTGAGCATTGGCAATGCGCCCGCCGGACACCCGTAGAGCCGGGTTCGCCCGGCTGTGGGGATTCCAGCGACGGGGGAAAGCAGCGGACCGAGCTCCGCTCTACCGGGTGGTGTTGGATTGCGCGCCTGGCGCGCAGCGATCCGGCCGGGTCATCTGTTCGCCCACGCAGCCGCGATCGGCGGGATTGGCGATGCGGGCCACGGCGTCGTGCAGATCCCGTGGTGTGCCGGTGCGACCATGCACGCCGACGATGGCATGCACCGGCAGGCTTGCGGCATCGATCAACGCGATGAGTTCGCGGCCGGTGGCGAACCCGGCCGGCACCGCGCCGCGTTCGGGGATGTAGAACAGATCGCCCTGGAACAACGTTCCCGAGCGCGCGTCGAAGCCGACCAGCATGGTCGGCGAGTGCGCGCTGGCGAGGGGAAGAATGCGGACTCGCCGGCCACCCAGATCCACTTCCTCCCCGGTATCCACTTCCCGTACGCGCGATGGCAGCGATTCATCCAGTTGGCGGCGCAGCGCGGCGGCGCCGCCAGCTCCGACCAGGACCTCGGCATCGCGGTAGGCCGGCAGCCCGGCGACGTGATCGCCGTGGACATGCGAGATCACCACGTGGGTGACCGGCCGTCCGGCGATGGCCTCGATCCGGGCGCGGACCTGTCGGGCTTCCTCGACGTCGACCGGCGCATCGAACAGCATCACGCCGCGCTCGCCGACGACGAAGCCGGTGTGATAACCGGACGGCGCGCCATCGATGCGATACGCGCCTTCGCCCAGCGTGGTGGCGCGCAGTGGACCCGCCGGATCCGCGGCGCGATAACCTTCGGGAAGCGACAGCAGCGCCTCGTCGCCAGGCCGGGCCGGGCGCGCATGGATACGGGTCCAGCGCGTTGTTTCGCGGCTGCCGCGCAGGACCACGATGCGTCCGGGCAAGCGTTGGCCCTCCCGCACATGCCAGTTCTCGTAGCGGTAGCTGGTTTCGCCCAGGCGCGCGCCGGCCAGTTCGCCATCGGCCCCGAAAGTGAGCGTCACTTCGCGGCCCGCGCCGTCCTTGAAAGCGAGTGCGCCATCGTCCACGCCGGTCCTGGGTGCACCCCGCTCGAGCGCATCGCAGGCCAGCAGCGCGGGAACGAGCATGCGCAGTTCGGCGAGATCGCGCGCGCTGGTCGCCGCATCGTCCCGCTGCAGCACGTCGCCTTCGCGCCAACCCAGTTCGTCGATGGTGCTTTCGCCGGTACGGTCGCCGACCGTGCGGAAACGGAACTCGATGTCGCCCGGGTAAAGGCTTGACGTGCGCAGCAGGAAGCGTCCGTCCGCCAGCAGCAGCATCGACTGGCGCGCATCCACCTCGGCGACCGTTTCGGCTGGTGCGTAAGACTGCTCGGGTCGGTAGCTGGTCCCGGTCAAATCGACCGCGACGCCCTCACGCGCCGGTGAGCACAGGCCGGAGAGGGTGTCACTCCGCGCCGACGCGGTCGCGGCCAGCGCCACCAACAGAAACGCATTCACCATCTGCCACCTTCCCGTGCCTGCCATGGGTGCCGCGGAACGCGGTTGAGGAGCCGGGCGTTGCGGTCCGGCTGCACGACCCTAGTGGGTCGGGGCAAGCCCGGCAATGGCCGGAAGACGCAATGCCGGCGAATGATTCAGGTGGCGGCAGGGCTGCCCGGCAGATGCGGCGCCGAGCTCTCAGGCCGTGACGCCGCCGCATCGAGAGCGGCGGCGAAGTCTTCGACCAGGCGCTTGCGGCTGCTGCGCGGGTACTCGAGCGGGGAGAATGGCATGGCGGCGCGTGCGTAGCGTGCGATCAGGGCACGCGTGGCGGCCCCATCGATGTCCGCGGCGAAGGCGCGCTGGAGGTGCCGTTCGCGCAACGCGGTCAGCGCCTCCTGCAGGATTTCCTTGGTCGCGATGGCCTGCTCGGTCGCCGGACTAGCCACGCACAGGCCAAAGATGCCCTGGCCGAACGCGTCCCAGGCATCGGCCGTGCGCGCATCCAGGCAGGCGGCGAGCGGCGCGCCCTGGTTGTCGAAGCTGTCGGGCAGCCGCACGAGGCTGCGATCCAGATCGGCCAGCGCGATGGCGAAGTTGTGCCGGAATCGTCGCTCCAGCGTGGCCCGCGCGGCATCGGGACCCTCCTGCGCGATGGCCTCGTGCGCCCTCGCCACCCAGGCTACGGTGTCCGGATGGAAGTAGCGCCCCGGTGTCGCGCCGGCCTCCGGGAAATCCCCGAACGCGGCGGATTGCAGGCTGCCGTCGGCACCGACCACGTAGGACGGCGCCGGCACCAGTCCGTGCGCCAGCAGGGTGTCCAGCTGGACGATCTCGAGGCCGCATGCGGTGGCGAGCCGATCGGCGGTCCAGTAGTGGCGTTGCAGGTAGGCGTCGGTCTCGTTCATGGCGTCAACGGGGAACGTACGGAATCGGATCACAGCATGATCCGGCCGCCGGCGACATCCAGCACCACGCCGGTGATCCAGGACGACGCCTCGCTGAGCAGGAACAAGGACGCCGCCGCGATATCCTCCGGCGTGCCCAGGCGGCCCAGCGGAAATCCCGCCAGCATCTGCGCCTGGCGTTCCGGCGGCAGATGCGCGCGGGTGCGCTCGGTCAGCACCGCCGAGGGCGAGATGCAGTTGACCCGGATGCCGCGCGGTCCGACTTCCTGGGCCAGGTGCCGGGTCAGCATGATCACGCCGGCCTTGGCCGCGCCGTAGCCGGCCGGCGCGCCCGACGCCATGCGCGCACCGGCCGAGGCCATGGTCAGGATCGCGCCGCGCCCTCGTTCCAGCAGATCCGGCAAGAAGGTCCGCAGGGTGAAGAAGGTCGAGGTCAGGTTGTTGTCCAGGCTGGAGCGCCAGTCCTGTTCGCTGATGTCCTGCAACGGAACCGGCCGGCCCGTGCCGCCGCCGGCGAAGGCAAGCACCAGATCCACCGCGCCCCAATGCTCGCCGATACGCTGGCGCATGCGTTCGACCTGGGCCAGATCGGCGCAGTCGGCCGGCGCCGCGATGGCGTCGCCCCCGACCGCGTGTACCGCCGCCACGCTGGCCGCGATCGCGTCGGGATCGCGACCGTTGATGGCCACCCGCACGCCGCTGCGCGCCAGCGCCAGGCAGGTGGCCGCGCCGATGCCGCGCGAACCGCCCGTGACCAATGCGACACGGCCGGCCAGGTCGTCGAAGCGCGGGATCATGGGATGGCCGGAGGCGCCGGCGGCGTCAGCGTTCGTCATCGGTCCTGATCTCCAGGTTGTGGTGGTCCGGGTCATGGAAGTACAGCGCGTCAGCCCAACCGCCGGCGCCGAACTGCGGGCGGATCAGGCCATCGCGCGAAAAGGGATCGCCGCCGAATGGAATGCCCGCCGCGAGCAGCCGTTCGCGGATCCGGCTGAACCGAGCGCGATCCATGTGGAAGGCGAGATGCGCTTCGTCGCGCGGTTCGGCTTCCAGCAGATCGATGACGCTTCCGGGCGCGATGCGCAGCACCTCGAAGGGGCCCTGCCGTCCCTCATGTGTGAAGCCCAGCACCGCGGCATAGAAACGCACGGAGGCCGGGGCGCTGCGGACGCGCAGGATGAGATGATCGAGTCGTACCATGAGCTGGACGGACCGGCGCCGTGGACACGACGCGCTGCCGCGATGAGGGTGTGGGATCGGAAGTCTAGGCGCGTGATCGCCACGGACACAGCCACGCCCGGGTATGGCCCCCCTGCACGAATGCATAGGTGAAGCTGGACATGTCGATCGACTGGGATGATCTGGAAACGGTGCTGGCGATCGTGCGCGGCGGTAGCCTGAGCGCGGCGGCGCGGGCGATGGGCACCACCCAGCCGACCATCGGCCGTCGGCTGGACGCGCTGGAACGGCGGCTGGGCGCCCAACTGTTTGAACGCGAGGCCGGTGGGATGCGGCCGACGCCGCTCGCGCATTCGCTGCTCGACGGGCTGGAGCGAATGGAGGCGGGCGCGCAGGCCATCCAGCGCCAGGTCGCCGCGCGCGACACCGGCCTGAGCGGCGAGATCCTGGTGACCAGCCTGGACTGGTTGGGCGACGAGGTCATCGCGCCGATGCTGGCGCGTTTCGCCAGCCGCCATCCGGGCGTGTTGATCGAGCTGGTCAACGACACGCGCGTGTTCAACCTGGCCCGGCGCGAGGCCGATCTGGCGTTCCGGTTCGGCGCCTTTGCCCAGGACAACCTGGTCGACCGCCCGGTCGGCAACGTGGCCTATGCGCTGTACGCGTCCACCGATTACCTGCAACGCCATGGAACGCCGGATCCCGCGGATGGCATGGCCGGCCACCAGGTGGTGCTGCTGGATCGGGCGGCGGGCGACGTGCCGCATGAGAGCGGCCTGCGCGGCGTGGCCCATCGCGCCCGCACGGTCCTGCACGGCAATGGCCTGCGCACGCACCTGGCGGTGGCGCGGGAAGGAATCGCGATGGCGGTGCTACCGTGCCTGCTGGGCGATCGCGAAGCCGGGCTGCACCGGATGCCGGTGGCGGAAGCGAGGTCCGTGCGTGCGGTGCGCGTGGGCTATCACGCCGACATGCGCGATACCCCGCGCCTGCGCGCGCTGATCGATTTCATCGTGCGCGAATTCGAGGTGATTGCCGCCCGTCTCGACCCCGCGGGATGAAATCGCCGGGAACCTTCGCGAAGGTTCCCGGCCATGACGGATCAGGGCGATGCGGGCGCCGCGTTCCAGCGTGGCGTGGCCCGGTCCTGCAGATGGCGGATGAAGAAGTCGTAGTGCCGGCGCTGCACGTAGTCGAACGGTTCGGCCCAGCGACCGACGGCATGGCCGGCGCCGGGCATCATCAACAGCTCGAAGTCCTTGTCGGCGCGGATCAGCGCGTCGGCCACCTGCAAGGTCGAGGCGGGATCCACGTTGGCATCCTGTTCGCCCACGATCAGCAGCAGGTCGCCGCGCAGTTTGCCGGCGTGTTCCACGCCCGACGCGGCCGAGTAGCTGGCGTTGACCGGCCAGCCCAGCCACTGCTCGTTCCACCACAGCTTGTCCATGCGATTGTCGTAGCAGCCGTTGCTGGCCACGCCGGCCTTGTAGAACTCCGGATGGAAGAGCAGCGCGTGCAGGGTGTTCTGCCCGCCCGCCGACATGCCGTGGATGCCGACCCGGTTGATGTCATAGGACGGATCCTTCGCGGCCATCGCGCGGTGCCAGGCGATGCGGTCCGGGAAACCCGCATCCTGCAGGTTCTGCCAGGCCACGTCGTGGAAGGCCTTGGAGCGGCCGGTGGTGCCCATGCCGTCGATGCGCACCACGATGAAGCCCAGGTCCGCCAGCGCCTGCATCCGCACCAGGCTGTCGCTGCCCGAATCCATGTCGAACGGCCAGAAGCGCTTGGGCACGAACGCGCCGTGTGGCCCGGCGTAGATCGACTCGATGACCGGATAGTGCTTCGACGGGTCGTGATCGCGCGGACGTACCGCGATGCCCCAGATGTCGGTGGCGCCGTCGCGGCCCTTGGCCGCGAAGATCTGTGGCGGCTTCCAACCCGCCGCGCGCAGCGCGCCGACGTCGGCACGTTCGAGCACCGACACCAGGCTGCCATCGGCGCGGCGCAGTTCCGAGACCGGCGGCAGATCCACCCGCGAATAGGTATCGAGGTAATAGGCCATGTCGCTGGAGAAGGCGACGTCGTGCCAGGCGTCGGCCTGGGTCAGGCGGGTGAGATTGCCGCCGTCGAAGTCGACCCGGAAGTAGTGCTGGAGATACGGGTCCTTGCCCGCATCCATGCCGCCGGCGGTGAACCAGATCTGGCGCTTGTCGTCATCGACCTTCACCACGTCGCGCACCACCCATTCGCCGCGCGTGATCTGGCGCTTGACCTGGCCGCTGGCACCGTCGAACAGGTACAGGTGGCGCCAGCCGTCGCGTTCGGAGATCCACAGCACCTCGTTGCCGTCCTTGCCGACGTCGTGGCGGTAGAGATTCCAGGCGTTGACGAAGGTCGGGCTGTCCTCGCTGACCGCCGCCCGCGCCTGGCCGCTGGCGGCATCGACGGCAATCACGCGGACCTGCTTGAAACCGCGCTGGATGTACTCGAACGCGAAGCTCGCCCCGTCCTTGCGCCACTGGATCTCCCACAGCTGCAGCGGGTTGGGGAACAGCGCGTCGTCGATGACCCGCACCGTGCGCGATTCGATATCGATCAGCACCGGCCGTTCGATGTCCACCTCGTCGCCCGGCTTGGGATACAACTGGGTGTGGACCAGCGGCTGGATCTGGGTGCGCGGGGTGGATTCGACCCGGGTGACGCGGCGGTCGGTGCCCGGCTTGACCCGATAGGCTGCCAGGCGGCGCGAATCGGGCGACCACGCGATTGATTCGGGATCGTAGAAGGCGTCGGCGCGGCCGTCGCGGGTGAGCGGTTCGGGCTGCGCCAGTGAACCCGCCGCGCGGATGACCAGATCGTGGCCCTGCGCGAAAACTTCCCACTTGCCGTCGGGTGAGCGGCGCGGTGCGTTGTCGGCGGGCTGGGTCATGTCCCGCACGACGCCCCAGCCACGCGGGCGGCTGGGCGTGCCGTCGTCGCGCGCGCAGGTGTAGTCCTTCAGTTCGCAACGCCATGGCCGCGGCTCGGCCAGGCCGATCTTCATCTTGATGGCGCGACCTTCGTCGGCGAATTCGAAATCGCGGAACGGCAAACGCAATGGCTCGTAGTGTTCGCCGGTGGCCTTGCCCAGCGCCGCGGCCAGGCGTGCCTGGTCGAAGGCCGGGCGCTTGCGCGGGTCCTTCGGGTCCAGGATCAGGTAGCTGAAACCGCCGGGCACGGTCTTGCGGTAGTAGAAGCGGCCATCGTGGGTGGCCTTGGCCGCGAAGGGCAGGTCGCGGGTCAGGTACATCCATTCCTGCCCCAGGTGCAGCGAGCGCTGGTAGTCCGCATCGCCGGGAGCGGCATCACCGGCCGAGGCGGCGAATGGCGAGAGCAGGGCCAGCACGATCAGCGCCGCGCGCAATCGGCGGGGGGCGGCACGCGGGCGAAGGGTATCTTTCATTCGATTTTCTCTGGAGCCAAAAAAGAAGGGGCCGGCCGGCTGCCGGCCCCCGGGGAACACCGATTACTGGAACCGGTAAGCCAGCTGCGCGCCGATCTCCCGCCCGATCGGGCTGTAGGTCCAGTAGAAGTACGGGTAGTCGGCGTAGCTGTCGTCGCGCGGATGGATCTTGTCGAACACGTTGTTGACGAACAGGGTCACCGACATCTTGTCGGTGATCTTCTTCGACAGATTGGCATTCCACAGCAGGTAGGGCGCGATGCGGCGGTCCAGGTCGTAGCTGGGGATGGAGCCCATGCGTGATCCGTAGACGTTCGCTCCCCAGTCGCCGCGATTCCAGTTCACCGACAGGTTGGCGCGGCTGCGGGCGTTCCAGTTGTAGGAACGGTTGTCGCGGTCGTAGAGGACGCCGTCTTCCGCGTACTGGGTGAACTCGTAGCTGAGCGTGTGCGACCAGCCAAGCAGGACGTTGAAACGGCCCAGGCGATCGGTGTCCCAACGGTAGCGGACGGTGGCGTCGATGCCGGTGGTCTTCTCGGTGGCGGTGTTGATCGGCCCGACCGTCAGCAGGGTCACCGCGGTGCCGTCCGGATCGGTCGGCGAGGGCCGGCGCTGGACGAAATCCAGCGCGGTCTGGCAGAGCAGCGAGTTGGTGTCGACCGGATTGCCGCTGCGATCCACGCCCAGCCGGCAATCGGCTTCACGCTTGAGCACGTAACCGTTGGACAGGTCGTTGACGCCCTGGTCGAGCTGGATGCTGTAGTAGTCGGCCTGCACCGACAAGCCGTCCAGGATGTCCCAGACGAAACCGGCGGTCCACGACTTCGAGGTTTCTTCCTCCAGCAGGCGGTTTCCGCGCCGTCCGCCCTCGGTGTAGTAGTAGTAGTCGGTGTTGCTGTTGTCGCGGCATGCCGCGGCCAGCACGTCGTTGTTGTTCTCGGCGCGACAGCGGTACTCGTCGAAGATCTGGATGTAGTAGCCGGAGGGCTCGGCGAACACGTAGTGCATGTCCGGTGCGCGGAAGCTGGTGGCGTAGCTGCCGCGCAGCAGCAGGCTGTCGACCGGACGCCACTCCAGGCCGGCGTTCCAGGTGACCGCGCCGTCCACCTCGGTGATGTCGTCGTACTTGTCGTAGCGGGCCGCCAGCTGTGCCTTCAGGGTGCTGAAGATCGGCACGCTGAACTCCAGGCCCAGCGCGTAGCGGTCACGTGCGCCGCGGCCGCCGGTATCGTTCCAGTTGTAGGCCTCTTCGGCGGGGTCGGCGTTGGGCAGGGTGCGCGGGTCGGCGACGAGCTTGTACTTCTGCGAACCCCACTCCAGCACCGAGGCCATGCCCACCGGGCCGGCCGGAAGTTCGAACAGATCGCCGCTCAGGGTGGCCTGGAACTGGCTGGCCTCGGAGTAGCCGCGTGGACGGATGGTCGCCGACATTGCCGCGAACTGCGACGGCGTCAGCGGGGTGGTGAAGCGATCGTAGTCCAGACGGTAGGCCGGGTAGTAGTCGTAGACCGGATCGTTGCCCAGGCGCGGGCCAAGGAAGTAGTCGGCGACCTTGCTGGCGATCAGGCGCGGGGTGCGGGTGTCGGTCTCGTACTCGGCGTGGCTGTAGGAAAGCTCGTAGTCGAAGCGATTGTCGAACAGGCTGCCGCGGATGCCGGTGGTGACGCTCCAGGATTCCTCCACGTTGTCGGTCATCAGGCCGTCGCGGCCGGTTTCCTCCGGCTGGAAAACGCGCAGCGCGTCCATCAGCGCGCCGCGGCCGACGTCGTAGTAGTAGTAGCCGGTTTCCTCGTTGTAGGGCGACCACCACTGGGTGCCGGTGGAATAGCGCGCCTTGGACTTCCACCACATCGCGTCCATGAACAGCTGGGTGTTCCCGCTGATGTCAAACACACCCGAACCATACAGCGACAGGTTGTCGTCGGAACTGCGGATGGTGGAATCGGCCAGGCGATCGTACTGCGCGCAACGGCTGCCAGACGCGGTCGTGTAGACCACGCTATGGCCGAAGAAGCGGTCGCAGGCGTCGGCGATCTCGCTGACATAGCCGGGCGCGTCGAAGTCGTACAGGTACAGGTTGGCCCAGGGCGTGCGACCGCTGGCGATCGGGCTGTCCCGCATCGAATCCATGAAATCGCGCTGGCGGGTGAAGATGGCCTCGCGGTTCATGTATTCCATCGCGTAGGTCAGGCTCCAGCGGTCACCGGACTTTCCACCCACGATCTGCAGGTTGCCGGTGTCGCCGCCACCGCGTGTGGTGGTGCTCCCGTAGAGCTTGGCTTCCAGCCCCTCGTAGTTCTTCTTGGTGACGATGTTCATCACCCCGGCCACCGCATCGGAACCATAGATCGCCGAAGCGCCGCCGGACAGCACCTCGATGCGCTCGACCGCGCTGCTGGGAATCGCACCCAGGTTGACGAAGTTGCTCTGGCCGCCATACGGAAGCGGATACTCGGCGACGCGGCGTCCGTTGATCAGCACCAGCGAGCGGCCCGGTCCCAGGCCACGCAGATTGATGATGTTGGCGTTGGGCGCGAAGATCGACTGGCTGGCCAGGGTGGATTCGTTGACCACCGTGCCGTTGGCCTGGGTGAGCGTATTGAGCGCGTCGAAGACGGTCTTGAAGCCCTGCTTTTCGATATCGTCGGCGGTGATCACCGTCACCGGCGCCGGTCCTTCGACTTCGGCGCGCTTGATGCGGGAACCCGTGACGGTGACCTGTTCGAGCGTCCTGGTCTGGCCATTGGCCGATTGTTCCGTGGTGTCTTCGTCCTGGTCGGTCGATGCCGTGGCCTGCGGTGTTCCGCCGTCGACCTGCTGTGCGAACAGCGTCCCCGGTGCGCCCGCCGCCAGCGCCAGCGCGAGCGCATGACACAGGATCGTCGGCCGCAGCCGTTCTGAATGCGTCTTCATTCCCTCTCCCCGATGATGTTTTGGCCGGATGCCGGCGAACCTCGTTCGCCCCTCCCAGGGCTTACGTGTCATTTTTCACATTAGGTGCGAGAGCCGGCCGCGTTCTAGGCGTTGATGGCGCGGAGGGATGCGGAAAACCGCACAACGACGGCACGTCATGCGGATGCCGGAGAGCCGGGGTGAGCGACGCCGGAACGACAGGTGTGCAACACCTTCACCGCGGCGTGCAAATGACATGTTTGATGCCAACCCCCGATCCCGGCAAAACGGGAAAAGTAGAGGCGCGTTTGTGCCCACTTCACCGCCAGGACCGGTGGAATCCGCCAAGACCCGGACAAAAAACCTTTCCAGACTCCATCGACTGCCGCGCACGACCGGATGCACCGGATGCGGCATGACCAGACGAATCGCCTGCGGATCCCGAAGGAGTCGCGGGTGAAGCGCGACAAGGCAACGGGCTACCCGGGGGGGGATGGCATGCAGCAGGGCAAGTTCAAACGAAGTCTTTCCGTGGCGGATCTGACCCTGATCGGGCTCGGGGCCATCTTCGGATCCGGCTGGCTGTTCGCGGCCAGCCACGTGGCATCGATCGCCGGTCCCGCGGGAATTCTCTCCTGGCTGATCGGTGGCGTGGCGGTGCTCCTGCTCGGCCTGATCTACTGCGAACTGGGCGCCGCGTTGCCACGCGCGGGCGGAATCATCCGTTATCCCACCTTCTCGCACGGCCCGTTGCTGGGTTACCTGATGGGGCTGATCACGCTGATCGCGTTCTCCAGCCTGATCGCCATCGAAGTGGTGGCGGCGCGGCAGTACGCGGCGGCCTGGTTTCCGTGGATGAACAAGCCCGGTTCCGGTGATGCCAGCCTGGCCGGCTGGATCGTGCAGTTCCTGCTGCTGTGCCTGTTCTTTCTGTTGAACTACTTCAGCATCCGGACGTTCGCACTGGCGAACAACATCGTCAGTGCGTTCAAGTTCGTGGTGCCGATGCTGGTGATCGGCGTGCTCGCGTTGCATTTCCAGCCGGCCAACCTGTCCGACCACGGCTTCGCGCCATTCGGCATGGCCGGCGTGGGGGCGGCGGTATCCGGCGGCGGCATCATCTTCGCCTACCTGGGCCTGACCCCGATCATTTCCGTGGCCAGCGAGGTGCGGAATCCGCAGCGGACCATTCCGATCGCGCTGCTGCTGTCGGTGGTGTTGTCCACGCTGATCTACGTGCTGCTGCAGGTGGTGTTCCTGGGCAGCGTGCCGGCATCGGCATTGACGCAGGGCTGGGGGCCGGTCGGTGGCGAGTACTCGCTGCCGTACCGCGACATCGCGCTGGCATTGGGCGCCGGTTGGCTGGCGGTGCTGGTCGTGTCCGATGCCATCGTTTCCCCCAGCGGTACCGGCAACATCTACATGAACGCCACCCCGCGGGTGATCTATGGCTGGGCGCGGACCGGTACGTTCTTCCGGTTGTTCACCCGGGTCGGCGTGTCATCCGGCATCCCGCGTCCGGCCCTGTGGCTGACCTTCGCGCTCTCGGTGTTCTGGACGCTGCCGTTTCCGTCGTGGGAAGCGATGATCAACGTGGTGTCCGCCGCGTTGATGATGAGCTACGCCGTCGCACCGGTCACCGCCGCCGCGCTGCGCCGCAGCGCGCCCGCGCTGGATCGGCCGTTCCGGGTGAAGGCGCTGGACGTGCTTGGACCGCTCGCGTTCGTGGTGGCCTCGCTGATCGTCTACTGGTCCGGCTGGTCCACCGTGTCCTGGTTGCTGGGCCTGCAGGTGCTGCTCTACCTGATCTACCTGGCCTGCGCGCGGCTGATGCCGGCGGGACGGCTGCCGCTGCGCGCGCAGATCCATTCCTCGCTGTGGCTGATCGGGTTCTACCTGATGATGATCGGCGTGTCGTACCTGGGCTCGTTCGGCGGCCGCGGCCTGCTCGTCCATCCCTGGGATGCCACTGCGGTGGCGGTGGTCGCCCTGCTGGCTTATTGCTGGGGTGCCGCCACCGGCCTGTCCGCCACGCAACTGGATCTGGGCGCGGAGGACGACCAGTAACCCGCCTGGCCCCGCACGGAATCAATCAGACGCTGGCGACCGGCACCGCGCGCGGATGCCGGCCAAGCGCGCGATAGTCGCGCGGGGTCATGCCCACGGTGGCCTTGAACTGGCGGGTGAACGCGCTCTGGTCGGCGAAGCCGCAGGCCTGGCCGATGCAGGCGATGCTGGCATCGTCCTGCAGCAGGCGCATCGCGGTCTCGATGCGCAGCTTGGTCAGCATCTGCTGCGGGGTGAGCTGGAAGACGCGGCGGAAGTGTCTTTCCAGTTGCGCGACCGACAGGCCCGCGAGGTCCGCCAAGGCGGTGATGCGGACATTCTCGCCATGGTGTTCCTGCATGTGGTCCACCACCTTCATCAGCCGCGGAAAGGTGGAATGGCGATTGTCCGGTTGGCCGAGATCGCGCGAGATGCCGATCAGCCCGACCACCGCGCCGGCCTGCAACACCGGGCGCTTGAAAGTGAGCGCCCAGCCCGGCATGCGATTGGGGAACAGGTGGACTTCCAGCTGGTTCTCGATGATCTCGCCGCGCAGCACGCGCAGATCCTGCTGCTGGTAGCTGTCGCCGAAGCGTTGCGGGAACACTTCCACGGTGGTCCTGCCCAGCACGTCGGCGCGCTGTTTGCGACCCAGCCGGCGCATCAGGGTGAGATTGCAATGGGTGTAGCGGCCTTGAGCGTCCTTGATGAAGAACACCACGTCCGGCAGCGCGTCGTAGAGCGCCTGCAACTCCTGTGACGGGATGTCGATGTCGAACGGCATGGGCATGGGCTCCGATGGCGGCGAAACGCGGAGAGTGCATGCGTTCCCACGCAATGCCAGGGTGCGCGCCGCATTCGCAATCCTGCGGCATTCGGCATCCACCCCGGCATCGGCGCGGCACCGTGGCGGTAATGGATCCGCGTTTCCGCGGAAACCGTGTACCCCTCTCCGTGAAGCACCATAACAGTGATTCGCGCCGATATGTCAATGCCATCCGGCAGGGGCGGAAATGCTGCGGCGCACCGTTCCGGTCGGGCCAAAATCATGCCGAATTCCGCATGAGCACCGGACATTGCCGGCTATCCGCTGCCGACCCGCGGATGAAAGCATGTCGGCCATGCAGACACTCGACGTCATCGATTCGCACACCGCAGGCGAGCCCACCCGGGTGGTCGTGGCCGGCTTTCCCGATCTCGGCGGTGGCGATCCGGCGGCGCAACTGCGCCGCTTCCGCGAGGATTTCGATCATTGGCGCAGCGCCATCGTGTGCGAGCCGCGTGGCTCGGACACGGTGGTGGGAGCGCTGCTGCTGCCGCCGACCGAGCCGGATGCCGCGGCGGGCGTCATCTTCTTCAACAACGTCGGCTATCTGGGCATGTGCGGGCACGGCACCATCGGCGTCGTGCGCACCCTGCATGCGCTGGGGCGGCTGGCGCCGGGCGCGCATCGTCTGCAGACGCCGGTGGGTACGGTCGGCGTGGAACTGCACGCCGACGGCCGTGTTTCAGTCGACAACGTGGAGAGCTACCGGCTGGCGGCCGACGTCGCGGTCGACGTGCCTGGACATGGCTGTGTGCGCGGCGACATCGCGTGGGGCGGAAACTGGTTCTTCATCACCGCGCAGACGCCCTTGCCGCTGGTGCTGCGCCACCAGCGCGAGCTGACCGCCTACAGCGAAGCCATCGGCAACGCCTTGCGGCACTCGGGCATCACCGGTGCCGATGGTGCGGAGATCGATCACATCGAACTCAACGCGCCGGCCAGCGACGGTAGCGGGGTGATCGCCAACTTCGTGCTGTGTCCCGGACTGGCTTATGACCGCTCGCCCTGCGGCACCGGCACCAGCGCCAAGATGGCCTGCCTGGCCGCCGACGGAAAACTCGCCGAAGGCGAGGCCTGGATCCAGCAGGGCATTCTCGGCACCCGCTTCGAAGGCCATTACCGGCGCGGCACCCGCGGCATCCTGCCGCGGATTACCGGCCAGGCCTATCTCACCGCGAAGGCGCAGCTCTGCATCGACCCGTCCGATCCCTTTGCCTGGGGCATTGGCGCGCCGGGTGACGGCGCGCGGTGAACACGTTCGATCTCATCGTCATCGGTGCCGGCATGGTCGGCGCGGCCTGTGCCGACGATGCCTGCGCGGAGGGACTGAAGGTGGCGCTGGTCGAGCCGGGCCCAATCGGCGGCGGCGCGACCGCGGCGGCGATGGGGCATCTGGTGGCGATGGACGAGGATCCGGCGGAACTCGCGCTGGCGGCGTACTCGCTGTCTTTGTGGGAGGAGTTCCCGGATCCGCGTGCGGCCGAATTCAGTCGCTGCGGCACGATCTGGATCGCGCGCGACGAGCGGGAACTGGCGCGGGTGGCGCCCAAAATCGCGCGCCTGGCGGCCGCCGGCATCCAGGCCGAGGCGCTGGATGCCGCTCGCCTGCGGGCGCTGGAACCGCATCTGGCGCCGGGAATGGCCGGCGGCCTGCGGGTCGAGCGGGAGGCCGTGGTGTACCCGCCACGCGCGGCGCGTTGCCTGGTCGATCGCGCGCGGACCCGTCGCCTGCATTTGTTCCTCGGTCGTCGCGCGGAGGCGCGATTCGATGGTGGGGTGACGCTGGACGACGGCACCCGCCTGCACGGGCCGGTGCTCGTTGCCACCGGATGCGCGGCGCCGGCGTTGTTGCCGGGACTGCCGCTGCGTCCGCGCAAGGGGCAACTGGTGATTACCGACCGCCATCCCGGCATCGTCCATCACCAGTTGCTGGAATTGGGCTATGCCGATTCCGCGCACGGCAACGCAGCCAGCAGCGTCGCCTTCAACGTGCAGCCGCGTCCCACCGGGCAACTGCTGATCGGTTCTTCCCGCGAGGAAGGCGTGACCGATCCGGTGGTGTCTATTCCCATGTTGCAGCGCATGCTGGCACGCACGCTGGACTACCTGCCGATCCTGCGATCCGTGCAGGCCATCCGCGTGTGGACCGGATTCCGCCCGGCCACGGCGGACGGGCGTCCGTATATCGGACCGATGCCCGGTGCGCGCGACGTATGGGTGGCGGCCGGACACGAAGGGCTTGGCATCACCACCGCGCTGGGCACGGCCCGCCTGCTGGTGGATCTGTTCCTGGGACGCGAGCCGGCGATCGACCCGGCACCGTATTCGCCCGCGCGGGGGATGCCGTGAGCGGCGCGGTGCGGGTAAGGGTGAACGGCCAGCCGGTGGACGTGCCGGCGGGCAGCAGCGTGGCGGCCGCGATCGCGCGGGCCGGCGTGGTCTCGACGCGTCGTTCGGTCGGCGGCCTGCCGCGTGCACCGCTGTGCGGCATGGGCGTGTGCTTCGAATGCCGGGTGCAGATCGACGGCCTCGGCCAGCGACGCGCGTGCATGACACCGGTGCGCGACGGCATGCGGGTGGAAACCGATGGCTGAGCGCGTGCGCGACTACGATGTGCTGATCGTGGGCGCCGGGCCGGCGGGCCTGGCCGCGGCGCTCGCGGCACGTGGCCATGGCGTGCGGGTGGGCTGGGTCGATGCGCAGGCCACGCCGGGTGGCCAGGTATGGCGACAGGCGGTCGGCCAGTCCGCCACGCCCGCCGCCGGATACCTGCGGCAGGCGCTGGCCGCGGGCGTGCAATGGCACGCGCAGACCCAGATCATCGCCACCGCCGGAACCACCGGGGAACTGCTGGCCGAGGACCCATCCGGCGCCTTGCGCCTGCGCTTCCGCGCCTTGATTCTGGCCACCGGCGCCCGCGAACTGCTGCTGCCGTTTCCCGGCTGGACACTGCCGGGCGTGACTGGCGCGGGCGGCGCGCAGGCGCTGGCCAAGCAGGGCGTTCCCTATGAAGGCCGCCGGATCGTGGTCGCCGGTCGTGGCCCACTGCTGCTGGCCGCCGCCGATACCCTGCGACGGTCCGGTGCGCACGTGATCGCCCTCTGCGAGCGGACCCCGCCTGGGCGTCTGTGGCGTTTCGCGGCCGGATTGCCGCGCTGGCCGGGCAAGGCCGGGCAGGCGATCGCGCTGCGCCTGCGGTTGGCGCGCGTGCCGTACTGGCTCGACAGTGAAGTGCTCGCCGCGCACGGAGATGGGTGCGTGCAAGCCGTCGACATCCGGCGCGGCCGCGAACGCGTGCGCGTTGCCTGCGACGGCGTGGCGATCGGCTACGGGCTGGTGCCCAATATCGAACTGGCGCAGTCACTGGGCTGCGCATTGGAGCCGGCACCGCGGCATCCGCGCGTGCGGGTGGACGCCAATCAACGGACCAGCCTGGCCGAGGTGTACGCGGCGGGCGAAGCCTGCGGCATCGGCGGCCGCGACAGCGCGCTGCTCGAAGGCGCCATCGCCGGCCACGCCGCCGCCGCCGGCGCGGACGCGGTGCCGATGGCGCTGCGCCGCCGGCAACGGCATGCCCGCGCCTTCGCCGCGTGGCTGCAACGTCACTTCGAACCCGACGCGCCGGACTGGCCGGCGATCGTGCCCGGCACCGTGGTGTGCCGCTGCGAGGACGTCACCATGGAACAGTTGCAGCGGTTTACCGACGCACGCGACGCCAAGCTGGCCACCCGCTGCGGCATGGGCGCGTGCCAGGGCCGCATCTGCGGTACCGCGCTCACCGAATGGGGGCTGCTCGCCGGCCCCGTCTCCGCCGGGGACCGCCGTCCCCCCGTGTTTCCGGCCCGCATAGACACGCTGGCCGACTTTTCCGTTCCTACCCAGACAGGTGCATCACCATGAATCCAAGTCAATTCCTGCGCGGCGTCCTGCCCGCCATCACCACGCCTTTCACGCAAGACGGCAGCGTCGATCACGCCTTCCTGGCCGAACATGCGCGGAAGCTGGTCGATGCCGGCTGCACCGCGCTGGTGCCGTTGGGATCGCTGGGCGAGGCGGCGACCCTGAGTTTCGACGAGAAGATCGCGATCATCCGCACCCTGGTCGCGGCGGTCGGCGACCGCGCGCCGATCGTGCCCGGCATCGCCGCCCTGTCCACCGCCGAGGCGGTGCGGCTGGCGCGCGCGGCGAAGGAAGCCGGCGCGGGCGGCATGATGGTCCTGCCGGTTTACGTCTACACCAGCGATTGGCACGAAGCTTCCGCGCATGCGCGCGCGGTGCTGGAAGCGGTGGACCTTCCGGCCATCATCTACAACAACCCGATCGCCTACCGGACCGACATCACGCCGTCGCAGATTGCCGAGCTGGCGCGCGACTATCCGCATGTGCACGCGGTGAAGGAATCCTCCGGCGACGTGCGCCGCTTCGCCGCCATCAAGGAACTGACCGGCGACAAGCTGGTGCTGCTGGTGGGCATGGACGATGCGATCGTCGAAGGCCTGTCGATGGGCGCCGAGGGCTGGATCGCCGGCCTCGTCAATGCCTATCCGCGCGAGTCCGTGCGCCTGTTCGAACTCGCCCGCGACGGCGGCTACGCGGCCGCGCGCGAACTCTACGAATGGTTCCTGCCGCTGCTGCGACTGGACACGGTCGCCAAGTTCGTCCAGCTGATCAAGCTGGTGCAGGCGCAGGTCGGCATGGGCAGCGAACACGTGCGCGCGCCGCGTCTGCCGGTGGAAGGCGCCGAACGCGAGGCGGCGCTGGCGGTCATCCGCCATGCCACCGCCAACCCGCCACGGCAGTCATGAGCGGGCCGGCGGCGCCGGTCCTGCTGGCCGGCCAGTGGCGGCAAAGCCAGGAGGGCCCCGACGTGAATGGATCCGGCGCGAATGGATCCCGCGCGTTCCAGGCCGATGACCCGGACAGCGGCGAGGCTTTCGGTACCGCCTATCCGATCAGCGGCGAGCGGGATCTGGAAACGGCGATCGCGTCGGCCTGCGCCGTCGTGGACGAACTCGCCGCCGCGGATCCGGCCGCCATCGCGGATTTCCTGGAGCGCTACGCCGACGCCATCGAGGCGAACCGCGAATCGCTGGCGGCGCTGGCGCAACGGGAAACCGGGCTGCCGGTTTCCCCGCGTTTCCTCGGTGCCGAGATTCCGCGCACCTGCGGCCAGTTGCGACTGGCCGCAGAGGCGGCGCGCAGCCAAGCCTGGACCCTGCCGACCATCGACACCCGCAACGGCTTGCGGGCGTGGCTGGCGCCGCTCGGCAAACCGGTGCTGGTGTTGGGGCCCGGCAACTTCCCGTTCGCGTTCAACGCGATTTCCGGCAGCGACTTCGCTTCCGCGCTGGTGGCGCGCACGCCGGTGATCGCCAAGGCGCATCCCGGCCATCCCGGCACCAGCGAGCAGCTGGCGCGGCTTGCCCATGAAGCGCTGGTCGCCAGCGGGCTGCCCGCCGCCAGCGTGCAGATGCTGTACCAGTTGCCGGAGGCGCTTGGCCTGCGTGCGGCCGGCGATGCCCGGATCGGTGCGGTCGCGTTCACCGGCAGCCGCGCCGCCGGCATCGCCCTGAAGCGCGCCGCGGACGCGGCCGGGGTGCTGTTCTACGGTGAGCTCTCCAGCATCAATCCGGTGCTGATGCTGCCGGGCGCGCTGGCCGCGCGCGCGGAGACGCTGGCGCAGGAACTGCTGTCCTCCTGCACGCTCGGCGCCGGCCAGTTCTGCACCAACCCGGGGTTGGTGCTGGTGCCCGAGGGCAACGACGGCGATGTCTTCGTCGACACCGCGCGCCGCGGTTTTGCCGAGGCACCGGAAGGCGTGCTGCTGTCGCGCGGCGGCCAGCACCATCTGCGCGCCGCCGTGGAGGCGTTGATCGCGGCGGGCGCCGCGCTGCTAGCCGGTGGCGGTGTCGCCAGCGGCGGCGGCTTCCGCTGCCGTCCGGCACTGCTGACCGTGGACGGCGAGCGCTTCCTCGCCGCCGCGGAAGCGCTTCAGCGCGAGGCTTTCGGACCCGTCACGCTGCTGGTGCGCGCACGCGATCCCGCGCAGATGGACGCCATCATCCGCACGCTGGAAGGCCAGCTGACCGGCACGATCTACCTGGCCGAAGACGGTAGCGACGCCGACCTGTGGCGACGGCTGGCGCCGCCGTTGCGCGCGAAAGTGGGACGCCTGATCGCCAACCGCATGCCTACCGGCGTGGCGGTCAGCGCGGCGATGAACCACGGCGGCCCCTGGCCGAGCGCGAGCCATCCGGGCTTCACCTCGGTCGGGATGCCGGGCGCGATCAGGCGCTTCGCCGCCCTGCACAGCTACGACCATGTGCCCGATGCGCTGTTGCCCGCGCCATTGCGGAGCCGCAATCCCGGCCGCATGCCGAGACTCGTCGACGGCATCTGGACCGATCGCGATCTGGAGGCGGCGGAATGAGTGCGCAGATCGGCCATCTCTCGCCGATGCAGGCGACCGGAATGCTCCAGCCATGGGAACGGCGTGCCGCGCCCGTCGCCGCGCAGGAGTACCAGCAGCGAATCGAACGCGCGCGTGCGCTGATGCGGGCGCGGGGCGTGGACGCGCTGCTGGTCAACGCGGGTGCATCGCTGCGATATTTCTGCGGGGTTCCCTGGAGCGCAAGCGAGCGACTGGTGGCCCTGCTGATTACCGGGAACGGCCTGCCGGTGATGATGTGTCCTGCATTCGAAGCCGGTTCGCTGGAGGCGGTGCTGAAGATTCAAGTCGAATTCCGCCTGTGGGAAGAAGACGAAGACCCCTATGCGCGCGTGGCCCAGGCGATGAAGGATCGCGGCGCGCGCACGCTGGCGCTGGATCCGGCTGCCGCCTTCGCCATCCATCACGGCCTGTGCGACCACCTGGATGCGCGCCGCATCTGCGAGGCGAGCGGGATCATCGATGGCTGCCGGATGTGCAAATCGCCGGCGGAACTGGCGCTGATGCAGCAAGCCTGCGACATGACCTTGCAAGTGCACCGGTTGGCCGCGGGCATCGCCCGCGAAGGCACCACCACCGCCGAGCTGGTGCGCTTCATCGACGATGCCCACCGCGCGCTGGGCGCCGACGCCGGTTCCACGTTCTGCATCGTCCAGTTCGGCCATGCGACCGCGTTTCCACATGGCGTGCCCGGCGTGCAGTCGCTGCGCGAAGGCGATCTGGTCCTGATCGACACCGGCTGCAGCGTGCAGGGCTACCACTCCGACATCACCCGCACCTGGATCCACGGCCGCGCCAGTGACGAGCAGCGTCGCATCTGGGATCTGGAGCAGGCCGCGCAGGCGGCCGCGTTCGCAGCGGTGCGGCCGGGCATGTCCTGCGAAAGCGTGGACCTGGCCGCACGGCGCGTGCTGGAGTCCGCCGGGCTGGGACCGGACTACCGGCTGCCGGGCCTGCCGCATCGCACCGGACACGGCTGTGGCCTGTCGGTGCACGAAGCGCCGTATCTGGTGCGCGGAAATGCCACCGCGTTGCAGCCGGGCATGTGCTGCAGCAACGAACCGATGATCGTGGTGCCCGGCCGTTTCGGCGTGCGCCTGGAAGATCACTTCCACGTCACCGACGACGGCGCGCGCTGGTTCACGCCCCCTTCGCCGGCCATCGATCAGCCATTCGCCTGAGGGAAACGGCTGGCGCGGTGGCTCGCGATGCGGGACCATGGCGTGCCGGGCGCGACGCCATGGCGCTTGCCCGGAGATGTTCCCATGCGAAACATCCTGCTCTGGTGCTGTCTGGCCCCGCTCGTGGCGCTGGCATCTGGTGATCCGGCGATGCCGGCACATGTCCAGATCATGGAAGGTCCGGACGGCTATCGGCTCACCGTGGATGGCCGTCCGTTCCTGATCCGGGGGGCGGGACTGGCGGACGGCAACCAGGAAGAACTCGCCGCCCGCGGCGGAAATTCGTTTCGTACCTGGAGCACCGGCACGGACCGGGCCAAGGTGGTGGGCATGCTGGATCGGGCACGGCGCAACGGCCTGATGGTCGCGATGGGCATCGAAGTCGCGCGGGAACGCCACGGCTTCGATTACGGTGATGCTGTGGCGGTGGAACGGCAGTGGAAGCGCGTACGCGAAGAAGTCCGCCTGTACCGGAACCATCCCGCCGTGCTGATGTGGGTGGTCGGCAACGAACTGAACCTCGAGTCCCGCGACCCGCGGGTATGGAACGCCGTCAACGACCTGGTGGTGATGATTCATCGCGAGGATCCCCATCATCCGGTGATGACCACGCTGGCGGGATTCGATCCGGATTTGATGGAACTGATCAGGACGCGTGCGCCAGCCCTGGATCTGATCGGGATCCAGCTGTATGGGGATATCGTGGACCTGCCGGCGAAGCTTGAACGCAGCCGCTGGTCGGGACCCTACGTCGTCACCGAATGGGGACCGACCGGACATTGGGAAAGCCCGCGGACTGCCTGGGGCGCGCCCATCGAAGGTGATGCGTCGCGGAAGGCGGCCTGGCTCCAGGAGCGCTACCAGCGCGTGATCGCGCGCGATACCCGACAGGGGTTGGGTTCCTATGTATTTCTCTGGGGCAACAAGCAGGAGCGAACGCCCACCTGGTACGGCCTGTTCCTGGCGAGTGGGGAAAGCACCCCGGGCGTCGATGCGATGCAATACGTGTGGACAGGTCAATGGCCAAGAAACCGCGCGCCATCCATCACGCCGATCGAAATCGACGGGAAGCAAGCGGAAAGCAGTCTGGTCCTGCGTCCCGGACAACGGGTCACCGCCCGGACCACCAGCGAGGATCCGGATGCCGATCGGTTGACGTTCCGCTGGCGGATCCGCGAAGAGAGCAGGGCCATCACCGTGGGAGGCGACGCGGAAGCCGTGCCGCCCGCGATCGAGGTCAAGCGGGAGGAAGACGGTCGTGGAGGCATTGCCTTCCACGCGCCGGCGGCCATCGGCAACTACCGGTTGTTCGTGGAGGTGCATGACGGGCGGGGGCATGCCGCGTACGCGAACTTCCCATTCCGGGTCGAAGGGCGCGCCGCGACGACATCGTACTGAGCACTCGTCACCGGCACCGGCGCCCGGACGTGATGCATGTTCGCCCCGGCGCCTGTTGACAGCGCTGTCATCGGGCTGCTACACCATGCCGCCATTCGACGCGCCGCCGATCGGGGTAGCGCTGCCAGGGGCGACGGTCGGATGTTCGGTCAATTCCCTGGGTGTGGTTGCCGGCGTCGCGACGGGGGCGGATGAAATGCGCAGTCGAATCGAAGACGTGGCGGCGGCGGCGGGCGTGTCCATGAAGACCGTTTCCCGCGTGCTGAACCATGAACCCAACGTACGCGAGGAAACGCGCCAGCGGGTGATGCAGGCCGTGGAAGCGCTGCAGTACCGGCCCAACCTTTCCGCGCGCAGCCTGGCCGGCCAGCGTTCGTACACCGTGGCGCTGGTCTACAACAATCCCTCGCGCAATTACCTGATGGAAGTCCAGGGCGGGATGCTGGAAGCGTGCCGCGCCGGTCACTACAACCTGGTGCTGGCGCCGGTCGGCGCGCCCCGCCAGCGAAAGGCGGCGGATCTCGAAGCCGTCTTCGAGCATTTCGCGCCGGATGGCGTGGTGCTGATTCCTCCCCTCACCGACGACGCCACCGTGCTGGCGTACCTGGAGGCGCATGACGTTCCCTTCGCCTGCATCGCACCGAGGCAAACGCCGGCGCGAATCGGCGTGATGATGGACGAGACGGCGGCGGTCATTGAACTGATCAACGGCCTGATCTCGCTCGGACACCGCAGGATCGGGCACATCAAGGGACCGCCCGCGCACGGCGCCTGCCTCTGGCGCTACAGCGGCTACCGGCAGGCGCTGGGAGCGGCGGGGA
>NZ_VFID01000012.1 GCF_006542425.1 Pseudoxanthomonas sp. z9
GCGCTGGAAGCGGCGGGTATCGAGGAAGAACCGGGCCTGGTCGTGCAGGGGAAGTTCTCCTTCGAATCCGGCATCGAAGCCGCGCAGCGCTTGCTGGAGATGGCGCACCCGCCCACGGCCATCTTCGCGGCCAACGACGACATGGCGGCAGGGTGCATCCGGGTTGCCTGCCTGCGCGGACTTCGCGTGCCCGCCGATCTTTCCATCTGCGGATTCGATGACACGCCCATCGCGCGACACATCCATCCCGCCCTGACCACGGTGCGCCAGCCAACGTCGGAAATGGGGCGGCTGGCGACGATGGAACTGCTGGCGCGGATCCGCTCGCCCGATGCTGGGCGGATGGTGCATGTGGAGCACGAAGTGTTGTTCCGGGAATCGACGGGGCGTCCGCCACGCGCGCGCTAGAGCCGTTGTCCGATCAAGTCCGCATCGGACATGCGCAGGACATCGGCAGACAAACCGTGTGTCCAGGCCAGGTGAAACGGCGCCGTGGGCTATGCGCGCGTCTTTTCTCCGGCTGTTTGTGCACACGTGTATAGAAAAAAGCAGATGCGCGTTCCAGCAGAAAAATATCGCATGCCTGACGAGGGGAAAACGATTTCAGTTGCATTGCACAAATGAAAAAATAGCCGAAAACAAGCGGTTTTTTCATCCGAAAAGGAAAAATGACAGAAAAGTTGACAACGCTGTCAATCGAGCGTCCAATTCGGCGCCAACAGAGGTGACAGCTATCGCTTGAGCAAACGCGCGTCGTGCAGTTCGTGAATTTCCGGGGAGGAAGATCCATGAAGCAGGTGCAGTTCGTTCCGAAGAAGAAGCTCCTGACATCGGCACTGCTGCTGGCATTGGCCAGTCCGGCCTGGTCGCAGCAGAACGCGCAGAACCAGGGCGATGCGCAGTCCACGCCACCGCAGGCCGACCCCGCCACGCTCGATACCGTCACGGTCACCGGCATCCGTGGCAGCTTCATGTCGTCGATGAACCTGAAGCGTGATTCGCAGGGCGTGGTCGACGGCATCGTCGCCGAGGATATCGGCAAATTCCCCGACACCAATCTTGCCGAATCCCTGCAGCGGATCAGCGGCGTATCCATCGATCGTTCATTGGGAGAAGGCTCCAAGGTCACCGTGCGCGGCGTGGGACCGGACTTCAACCTCGTGCTGTTGAACGGGCGGCAGATGCCCGGCGCGCTGCTGGGACCGGGCGGCTCGGGCGTTTCCAATTCGCGGGCCTTCGATTTCGCCAACCTGGCTTCCGAAGCGATCAGCGCCATCGAGGTCTACAAGACGGCGCGTTCGGATACGCCCAGTGGCGGCATTGGCGCCACCATCAACATCAAGACGGCGCGTCCGCTCGACAATCCCGGCCTGGTCGCCAGCGTCGGACTCAAGGCGGTCAACGACACCACCGTGGACAATCTGCCCCGTACCTTCAAGGGCGAGTCGATCACCCCGGAGATCTCGGGAATATTCAGCAACACCTTCGCCGACGGGAAGTTCGGCGTGGCGCTGTCGGCCAGCTACCAGGAGCGTGATTTCGGTTTCAGCCAGGCGTCGGTCGCCAACGGCTGGGCCAAGTTCCGTGGCGACGACACCACCAGTTGGAACCGGTTGCCGCAACCGGGCGAGCCCAACTCAGAGCTCATCACCAACCGGCCCGGACCCAACGACGTCTACTCACGCCCGCAGAACACCGGCTACAGCGTCAATGGCGTGCAGCGCCAGCGCACCAACGGCCAGCTCGTCCTGCAATGGGCTCCCACCGACCGGGTGACCACCACGCTGGACTACACCTATTCGGAAAACAAGATCCAGCAGCAACGCAGCGAGCTGTCGGTCTGGTTCAACTACCAGCCGGGCGAGAGTACCTGGACCGATGGTCCGGTATCGGCGCCCACCTCCTACTCCGAGTTCACCTCGGGAACGGCGGACGTGGCGATGGGCGGTGCGCAGTTCGCCACCAAGAGCGAGAACAAGTCGCTTGGCTTCAACGTCGAGTGGGAGGTCAACGACGCGCTGAACCTCGAATTCGACTATCACGACTCCACCGCCGAGACGATGCCGGACAGCCCCTATGGGTCGGCCGGCGTGCTGGCCGCGGCCGCCTTCGTACGCGGCACCACCACCGTCGACTACAGCCGTCCGCTGCCAATCGTGCACATGGAGTTCCCCAATGGTGGAGTGGAACCTTCGCGCGCGCTGGTGACCGGATCGGTCTTCCACAACAGCTACACCAAGTCGGAAGTGGAACAGGGACAGGTCAAGGGACGCTTCAAGTTCGGCGACTACTCCGGGCTGGATTTCGGCGTGGCCTCGACCGAAGTGCAGAACCGCACGGCCTACGGGTACATGCAGCGCGATACCTGGGGCGGCGTGGGCCAGCCTGGCGACTACGACGACGACATCTGGTATGCGGACGACATGTCGCGCTACTTCAGCAGCTTCGACAACCACAGTGATCCGCGCTGGAGCAGCCGGTTCCTGGTGTTCGATTTCGAACGCCTGCGCCAGCGCGCCGCACAGGTCGGCGATGCGAACAATCCGGCCTGCCCGACCTGCTACGTGGCGCCGGACGAGTTCACCCGCGACATGCGCACGACGGAGAAGTCCAAGAGCGCGTTCCTGCAGTGGACCACGACCTGGGACTGGAAGGTGCCCATCCACGCCGCGGTCGGGGTCCGCTACGAAAAGACCGACGTGGAATCCACCGCGCTGGTGCCGATCGGACAGACCATCACCTGGCTGTCCGCCAACGAGATGGTGGTGAACTACGGCGAGGCCGGCTTCACCCAGCTGGAAGGCGACTACGCCTACTGGCTGCCCAATCTCGATCTGCGCGCGGACCTGAGCGACAACATGGTCCTGCGTGCCAGCTACGGCCGGACCATCGGCCGGCCCGGCTGGGAGCAGATCCAGGGCGGCAAGACCATCGCCAACATCGTGCGCGTGGACGGCGGCGACGGCAGCCAGGGCAACCCGGCACTCAAACCGCTGGTGTCGGACAACTTCGACGTTTCATTCGAGTGGTACTACGACGAGGCCAGCTTCGTGTCGGTGGGCTACTTCCGCAAGAACATCGACAACTACATCGGCACCAGCCAGGTCGCCGACACCTCGTTCGGGCTGCATACGCCGGTGGGTGGCACTTACTGGAACAACGCGATCGATGCCGGCTGCCCGGCTACCGACATGGTATGCATCCGCAACTACATCTTCCGCAACCATGACGGCGACCCCGGGGTGACCCACACCGGCACCAACAGCAACGGCGAGGAGACCGGAACCATCGTCGGCCAGCCGGGGGACCCCGTCGCCAGCTTCGACATCACCGTTCCGGCCAACCAGAAATCGGCATCACTGGACGGCTGGGAGTTCAACGTCCAGCACATGATCGAGGACACCGGATTCGGCATCGCCGCCAACTACACCATCGTCAACTCGAGCCTCACCTACGACAACTACAACCTCGGCGAACAGTTCGCGCTGGAAGGCCTCAGCGATTCGTTCAACGTGGTCGGGTTCTACGACAAGGACAAGTGGCAGATACGGCTGGCCTACAACTGGCGCGACAAGTTCCTGTCCAGCCGCTTCGACGGCCAGGGTCCGAACCCGAACTACACCGAGCCCTACGGGCAACTGGATGCCAACGTCAGCTATCAGGTCAACGATCACCTGAGCCTGAGCCTGGAAGGCATCAACCTGACCGACGAAACCCAGCGCGTCCATGGGCGGCACGTGAACCAGGCGTTGTGGGTCACCCAGAACGGGCCGCGCTACATGTTCGGGTTGCGCTACAAGTTCTGAAACGGGACCCATGAACGGCCGGGCCGCCGCCAGCGTGCGGCGACCGGCCTATCATGGGGCCAGCCCGGACAGCATGGTTCCCGCAATGCCCCGATACGCCCTGCTCAACAACATCGATCATCGCGATCTGCGCGTCGACGTCCGTCGCGGCGAGGCACTGGGCGACGCGCTCATGCTGGCACCGATCTTCCCGGCCGAGTTCCGCGCCGTCCAGCCGCATTATCCAATCGTGTTCCAGCGCTTGCAGGACGGTAGCTTCCAGCCGGTGGCGCTGTTCGGGTTCCAGCCGGGGCAGAACCTGTTCCTGGAAGGGGACGATTGGCAGGCGCCCTACCTTCCGCTGTCGGTGGAGCGGCAACCGTTCCTGATCGGCGCCTCGGGCGGGGAACTGCTCATTCATGTGGACCTGGACCATCCCCGCGTCGGCGGGGATGCGGGAGAGGCCGTGTTCCGTGAACATGGCGGAACCACCGACTATCTGGAGCGGGTAAATTCCGTGCTGCTGGCATTGCACGAAGGGCTTGCCGCCAATCCGGCGTTGTCGGCCGCGTTGCTGGCGCATGGCCTTCTGGAATCGTTCGTACTCGATATCGCCCTGGACGATGGCACGCCTTGCCGGCTGGCGGGCTTCCACACGATCCACGAGGAACGCCTGAAAGCGCTGGACGCCGGGGCGCTGGCCAGCCTGCATGCCGCCGGCCACCTGGAAGCGATCTACATGGCAATTGCCTCGCTCTCCAATTTCCGCGGCCTCATTGCCAGGCTCAACCGCCGCCATGCTGCCCACCGCTGAACCCATCGAGGAGATTACCGGCGTCGATCCGCACGCGTTGCCGGCCCGCTTGCTGGAATCCTCACGCCCGCGGGTCATGCGCGGACTGGTTGCCCATTGGCCGATGGTCCAGGCAGCGCGGCGCTCGACGGAGGAGGCGATCGCGTATCTGAAGGGATTCGAACGTCCCGGTGCGCCGCCGGTGGTGGCGACGGTGGGGCCTCCGGATATCCGGGGTCGCTTCTTCTATGACGCCGATCTGCAGGGTTTCAACTTCCGCCAGGAGAAAGTCCCACTGGGCGTGGCGCTGGACACGCTGCGCAAGTACCTGCCGGATCCGGCACCGCCGGCCATCTATGTCGCCTCCACCACCCTCGATACCTGGCTGCCCGGGTTTCGCGGACACAACGATCTCCGGCTTGGGGAGCACGAGGCGCTCGCGAGCATCTGGATCGGCAACCGGACCCGCATCGCCGCGCACCAGGACGTGCCCGACAACCTGGCCTGCGTCGTCGCCGGCCGGCGACGCGTCACCCTGTTTCCGCCGGATCAGCTCGCGAACCTGTACGTGGGGCCACTCGATTTCACCCCGGCGGGACAGCCGATCAGCCTGGTCGATTTCGCCGCGCCCGATCTGGAGCGCCACCCGCGTTTCGCCGAGGCGTGGAAGCACGCGCGGGTGGCCGAACTGGCGCCCGGCGACGCGGTGCTGATTCCCTCGATGTGGTGGCACCACATGGAGGGACTGGAACCTTTCAACGTGCTGGTCAACTACTGGTGGCGGCAATCGCCGGCCTGGATGGACACGCCGATGAACGCGCTGATGCTGGCGCTGATGACGGTGCGCGATCTTCCGCCTGAACAGCGTGCCATCTGGCGAGACGTGTTCGATCACTACGTGTTCGTGCCTGGCGAGGCCACCGCCGACCACATGCCGGAAGCGGCCCGCCGCGTGCTCGGGCCGATGGACGAGAACCGGGTGCGCGAGTTGCGCGCGCGATTGCTGAAACGACTCAACCGCTGAGGAAAATCCATGTCGCAGGCCGAAGGCATCAACGGAAAAACCGTCAGGCGGGTGGTCATCGCCGGCGGCGGCACGGCGGGCTGGATGGCGGCGGCGGCGCTGTCGCGGATGCTGGGCAAGGTCCTGGACATCACCCTGGTGGAATCGGAGGAGATCGGGACGGTCGGCGTCGGCGAGGCCACCATTCCCACGCTCGTGACGTTCCATCGCCTGCTGGAGATCAACGAGCAGGAGTTCATGGCCGCGACCCAGGGCACGATCAAGCTCGGCATTTCCTTCGAAGGATGGCGCGAAGTCGGGCATCGCTACATCCACTCGTTCGGCGTCACCGGGCGCGATCACTGGATGGCGAATTTCCACCACTTCTGGATGCGTGCCCATGCGCTGGGACTCGCCGGGAGCTACGACGACTATTGCATCGAACTGAAGGCGGCGCTGGAGGACCGGTTCGCGCACCTGCCGCGCTACCAGATGAACTACGCCTACCACCTGGACGCCAGCCTGTACGCGCGCTTCCTGCGCCGGTTCAGCGAGGGCTACGGGGTTCGCAGGGTGGAAGGCAAGATCGCGGACGTGCAGATCGACGGGGCATCGGGCTGCATCGACGCGCTGCGCCTTGAAAATGGCGACGTGATCGAAGGCGACCTGTTCGTGGACTGCACCGGCTTCCGCGCGCTCCTGATCGGCAAGGCGCTCAACGTCGGATTCACCGACTGGTCGCACTGGTTGCTCAACGACAGCGCGCTGGCCACCCAGACCACTGCCGTGCGCGACGCGGTGCCGTACACGCGAGCGATCGCCGGCAGGGCCGGTTGGCAGTGGCGGATTCCCCTGCAGCATCGCGTGGGCAACGGCATTGTTTATTCCAGCCGTTTCATCAGTGACGAAGAGGCGCGCGAGGAGTTCCTGTCCAGCCTGGAAGGGGAGATCATCAAGCAGCCCTGGCCGGTCCGGTTCCGGCCCGGCCAGCGGCACAAGTGCTGGAGCCGGAACTGCGTGGCGCTCGGGCTGGCGGGCAGCTTCATCGAGCCGCTGGAATCCACCACCATCCACCTGATCCAGCGCGGCATCCTGCGCCTGCTGCACGCGTTTCCGCATGTCATCACCCAGGAAGCCATCGACGACTACAACGCGCGCCTGGACGCGGAACTGCAGCACGTCCGGGATTTCGTCGTCCTGCACTACCATGCGACCCGGCGGAGGGATACGCCCTACTGGCGTACGGTCGGGACGATGGAGCTGCCGCCGTCGCTGCAGCGGCGGATCGACCTGTTCCGCGAAACGGGGAATGTCTACCACGTGCCGACGGAACTGTTCGCGGAGAATTCCTGGATCCAGGTGATGACCGGGCAGGGCATCGTGCCGAAGCGCCATCACCCGCTGGCCGATGTGATGGGCGAAGCCGAACTGGCCCGTTTCATGCGTGAAATCCGGGAAGGCGTGAACGCCACGGTGCGCCAGCTGCCTGCGCACATGGACTATCTTCGCGGCTATTGTCCCGGCGAGCGCCCGCAGGCCCTGCCGGCCTGAACAGTGGTCAGAGACGGTAGTGGCTGGCCGGCGGCTGGAAGCGGCTGTTCTGGTCCGCCGGCAGCATCAGCCCGGCGCCGAGTTCGACCAGGCGCGACCAGATGTAGGGTTGCAGGTCCACCGATGCGCCGGTGTAGACGCGGGTCCATAGATCGTCGAGGAATTCCTGCGCGGGCTGGCGCACGAGGCCGCGCGCCAGCCGGTCGCTGGCGGCATCCAGGGCAATCCGGATTTCGGCCAAGGTCTCCATGCGGCGGACTATACGAGGGCCGCGTTCTGATTGTGTGACAGCCGGCGCGGGCGATCCTATTCCGTGACCGGTTCCGCGATTGACGCCCCGTGCAGGCCCAGGCCGTGCCGCTTGGCATGGCGTTTGGCGGCGGCGGCGTCGGAGGCGACCTGCTCGGCGCTGTCGTAGCGGGCCGGATCCACCTGGACCACGCCGATGGTCAGGGTGGTCAGCGGGAAGGTGGTATAGCGGCCGCTGCGGTCCTCGCTTTCCAGCACGCCGCGGGCCAGGTCCGGTTCGTCGAACAGCGCCCGCGAGGCCGCGTTGAAGTCGGCGATGATGTCGCGGCAGCGCCGTTCCCAATCCTCGCTCTGCAACAGCACCACGAAATCGTCGCCGCCGACATGGCCGACGAAATCCATGCTCGGCTGCACGTGCTTGAGCAGGGTGGAGGCGACCAGCCGGATCATGCGATCGCCGCGGAAGTAGCCGTACTGATCGTTGTACGGCTTGAAGCTGTTGAGATCGCAGTACGCCGCGACGAAGGGGCGGCCGGTTTCGAGCAGGCGGCCGATGTGCTCGGAGATGGGGATGTTGCCGGGCAGCAGGGTCAGCGGATTGGCGTAGCGCGCGGCCTCGATGCGCAGTTCGGTCACCCGCCGCACCAGCGCTTCGCCGGTGCCCACGCCCAGGTAGCGCCCGTCGCGGGTGATGATGAAGCCATCCGACAGGTAGCGCTGGTCCTCGCCCAGCAGGATCTCCGACATCGCGTCGATGCTCTGGCCGACGTCGCAGACGATCGGCGAGGCGTGCATCAGCAGCACGCAGGACTTGCGGCCGTCGAGTTCGCGCGCGAACGGTACCGCCATGCGCTCGTTGAACACCCGTCGGTTGATCAGGCCCAATGGCTGGCCGTGAAGATCCACCACCGGCAACGACGGCAAATCGGGATGGTTGCGGAACAGCTGCTCGGCGTCGAAGTTGCTGGCCTCGTCGGTCAGCGACGGCGCATCGATCAGCAGGTGCGCGGCGGTGACCCCGCGGAAATCGGAGGCGCGCCGGGCGCGCGGCCACACCGGCAGCTTCTCGAAGCGCGCTTCGCGGACTTCCTCCGGCACCGCCAGCGCCACCTCGCTGGCCGGGCGTCCGAGCAGGTAGCCCTGCGCATAGGGAATGCCGAGGTCCTTGATGATGGCCAGATCCTGCAGCCGTTCCACGCCTTCGGCGATCAGCTCCGCGCCGAGGCTCTCGGCCACCTGCACCAACGAGCGGACGATGCTCAGCCGGCCCGGGCTGTCGGCGATGTGATGGATCAGGTAGCGATCGAGCTTGACGTATTCCGGCGACAGCTCGTGCCAGAGCTCGAAGTTGGAATGGCCGTTGCCGAAGTCGTCCAGGGCGATGCGAATGCCGGCCGCGCGCAGGTAGCCCAGCGCGTCGGCCAGCCGGCCGACGTCCTCGACGATGTCGCGCTCGGTAATCTCGATGACGAAGCGACCCAGGTCGCGGCCGGCCGATAGCAGCACCTCGATGACCTGCTGCGGGCGCAGCGCGCCCTGAAGGATCGCGTGGGCGCTCAGGTTGACGAGCAGGCGGCCGCCGCGATCGAAGTCGAAACCGCGCGCCAGCGTGCCGGCGGCGACGGTTTCCAACTCGCCCAGGCGGCCGGCGGCGCGCGCGCGATCCAGCAGCTCCAGCGGCGAACAGGTGCGGCCGGCGATGCGCATCAGCCCCTCGTGCGCGACCACCTTGTTGTCCTCCAGCCGTACTACGGGCTGGAACGCCGCCAGCAGTTCGCGGCCGCGCAGGACCGTGTCCAGCAACGGATCTGACGAGACGACGGAATCGGGTATGCACATGGGGCCGCGAACCTAGCGTGCCTGTATGACAGTTCCGAGACGCGGCTGATGACGTTCCGTCATCTGCATGCGGCGCTTCGACATGGCGGTGATTGCGCGACGTCATCGCGGTGTCGCATGCGCCGGGTAAAACATCGCGGCCGCCGATGCCGTGCGCGAGCGGCATGAAAACCAGCGCTAAAGTCCGGCAAAAAACGGCCGATACCGATGCAGAATTCTGCCCGGAGTCCGCCATGCCGACCGCCTTCCTCCCGCCTTTCTCCTGGAAGCGCCCGTTCCCCCGACGCCTTTCCTTCCACGACACCCGCGCCGTGCTGGCGCGGTGGCTGGGCCGGATGACGATTGCCGGCAAGCTGCGCCTGTGCGCGTGGGTGGCCGGCGCGGGATTGTCGCTGATCGCGCTGTCGTACTGGCAGGCCAGCGCCGGGCAGGCGCGCGCCGCCGCCAGCTTCCAGGCGCAGCAGGGTTACGGCGCGCTGCTCGCCGCGCTGGAACGGCAGGTCGAGCAGACCCGGCGATTGCAGACGGTCTATGCGACCCGCCTGGACAGCGCCGACCGCGATGCCCTGCGGCAGGCGCAGCAGCGCCTGCGTCGCGACCTGGAACGACTGCGCAAGCATCCGGCCGGCGCGGCGGACAGGAAACTGCTGGACGCGGCCGCCGGCCGCATCGACGAGTTCGCCGCCGGCATCGATGCGCTGAATACGCGGGTGGACGAGATGGGACAGGGCGACGCCAGCCTGTCCGCGACCTTGCGCGGTGCCGGCCAGGCGCTGGAAGAGGCAGTGCAGGCCGAACAGGTCGCGACGCTGGACGCCCCGATGCAACGGATGCGCCGTTTCGAGAGCGAATTCCTGCGCAGCGGCGATTCCGCATTGGCGGACCGGGTCAGCGAGGAGAAGCTGCCGTTCGAACTGGCGCTGTCGGCGAGCCGCATCGACGAGGTTCGGCGCGACGAGCTTCGCCAGCAGGCGGAGGCTTACCAGGCGGCACTGCTGGCGTATACCGCCGCGCGGGTCGGACTGGACGTGGAAATTTCGTCGCTGGAAGACACCGCCGCCGCCATCGCGCCGGCGCTGGCGGATCTGGAGCAGGCCCGCGAACGCGGGCTGGCCGTCGCGGCGCGCCAGCAGCGCTCGCAACGGATCGGCATGGCGGTATTGTTCGTCGTCACGCTGGCCGGCGTGGCGCTGGTGTTGGGCGGCGTGCTGTGGGCGGTGCGGCGGGCGGTGCGCCGGCCGCTGGCCGAAGCCGCCGAAGTGGCGGGCGCCATCGCCGACGACCGCCTCGACACGGTCGTGCGGGTCGACAATCCGCATGATGAAATCGGCCAGCTGATGACGTCGCTGGCGCACATGCAGGCCCGCCTGCGCGAACGCATCGACGGCGAACGCGCGGCGGCCCGCGAGAACGCGCGCATCCGCCAGGCGATGGACCACGCGCATGCGGGATTGATGGTGCTCGCCGCCGACGGCACGATCGCTTTCGCCAACCACGGTCTGCGCGAGGCGCTGGCGGGTCACGGCATCGTCGCGCCGGACGGCCAGCCACTGGAACGGCTGGACGACGCGCTGGCGCCGGTGGCACGGCGCATCCGGGACGAGGAGGCGGGTTTCGAGCAGACCGTCGCGCTGGGTGGGGAAGACTATCTGCTGGTCGCGAGCCCGATCCGGATCGATGGCGAGCGGATGGGTGCCACCCTGGAATGGAAGAGCCTGGCGATGGAGAAGATGGTGGAGCGCGAGATCACCGCGCTGCTGCGCGCGGCGGCGGAGGGCGACCTCGCCTGCCGCATCGAGGTGTCCGGCAAGCAGGGCTACCTGCAACCGTTGGCGCACAGCATCAACGCGCTGTTCGAGGTCCTGCAGGGCAATCTGTCCAGACTCCAATACGTGTTGTCCGCGCTCTCGCGGGGCGACCTGACGGTACGCATGGACGGCGACTTCCACGGCGTGTTCGCCCGCATGCGCGACGACGCCAACGCCACCGTCGCCCAGCTCACCGACATCGTCTCCCGCATCCAGGACGCCTCCACCGCCATCAACACCGCCGCCGGCGAGATTGCCTCCGGCAACGCCGACCTGTCCCGCCGCACCGAACAACAAGCCGCCAACCTGGAGGAAACCGCCGCCTCCATGGAGGAACTGACCTCCACCGTGCGCCAGAACGCCGACTCGGCCCGCCAGGCCAACCAGCTGGCCATCGGCGCGGCTTCCGTCGCCTCCCAGGGCGGCAACGTCGTCGGCCAGGTCGTCACCACCATGCGCGACATCGAAGCGGCCTCGCGCAAGATTGCCGAAATCATCGCCGTCATCGACGGCATCGCCTTCCAGACCAACATCCTGGCCCTCAATGCAGCGGTGGAAGCGGCCCGTGCCGGCGAACAGGGCCGCGGCTTCGCGGTGGTGGCCTCGGAGGTGCGTACCCTGGCCCAGCGCAGCGCCAACGCGGCCAAGGAAATCAAGGGCCTGATTGAGGCCTCGGTGGACCAGGTGGCCACCGGCTCTTCGCTGGTCAACCAGGCCGGCGCGACCATGGGTGAAATCGTCGCCTCGGTCCAGCGGGTCACCGACATCATGGCCGAAATCGCCGCCGCCTCGCAGGAACAGTCCGCCGGCATCGAGCAGGTCAACCAGACCATCACCCAGATGGACGAGACCACCCAGCAGAACGCCGCCCTGGTCGAGGAAGCCTCCGCCGCCGCCCGCAGCATGGAGCAACAAGCGCAGAGCCTCGCCGAGGCCGTCGACGTGTTCGTCATCGAGGACAACGCGGCAGGCGCGCCGTCGCCGGCGCGGGCTTCCCGCATCCTCTCCGCGCCCGTGAAGCGCGCGCGATCGGAGGGCGCTCCTGTCCGCAAGGCAGGATAGAGGGGAACGCCGTTGCCGGAGGGAACATCTCGCGCCCCGCCATCCCGGACCAAAAAAGCCCGCGGTCTGCGCTCAGCGCTCCGCCTGGCGCGTGGTCACCAGCCGCAGGAAGGCTTCGTGCTGGTAGCGGCTCATGCGCAGTTCCTGGCCGGTGTCCAGGGTGACCACGTGGTGGCCGTTGAACCAGGGATGGATCGCCTTGACCCGGCGCACGTTGATGATCGCCGAACGGTGGATGCGGGCGAAGTGGCGCGGGTCCAGTCGCTCGGCCAGCGCCGCCATGGTTTCGCGCAGCTCATGCACGCGATCGGCCAGATGCAGTTCCACCGTATTGCGGTTGGCCTTGATCCAGACGATGTCGTCCACCGGCACCAGCACCACGTGTTCGTCCACGCGCACCGGAATCCGTTGCAGCCAGGCGTCGCGCTGGCGCAACTCCTCCAGCGCCTGCAGGATCCGCCGGGACTCGCCGTCGCGCGGACCGCGATCGGCCGAAAGCCGATCCTTGGCGCGCGCGAGCGTCGCCGCGAAGCGCTCGCGGCTGAACGGCTTGACCAGGTAATCCACCGCATTGGCCTCGAAGGCCTTGACCGCGTACTGCTCGTAGGCGGTGACGAACACCATCGCCGGCATCCGCGCCTGGCCGATCGCGTCGACCACCTCGATGCCCGTCATCGCCGGCATCTGGATGTCCAGGAACACCAGATCCGGTGACTGCGCGCGGATCGCCGCCAGCGCCGAGGCGCCGTCGCCGCATTCGCCCAGCAGTTCGATGTCCGGATCGGTGCGCAGGTGGCGCACGATCGCATGGCGCGCGATTGGCTCGTCGTCGACCACCAGCACGCCGATGCTCATGCCGGCACGTGCTCCGGGACGTCGTCCAGTTCCTCCAGCAGCCGGTAGGGCAGGCGGATGCGGCAGGCCACGCCCTGCGGCCAGATCATGTCCAGGCGCAGATCGGCGCCCTCGCCGTACAGTTCGCGCAGGCGCAGGCGGGTGTTGGACAGGCCGATGCCATGGCCGCCCGGGCTGCCGCCTTCCTCCAGCACGCTGTTGCCGTTGCGCACTTCGAGCAGCAGGTGTTCGCCCTCGCGCCGCGCCTCGATCTCGATGCGGTCGCCGCCCACGCGTTGGCCGATGCCATGGCGGATGGCGTTCTCGACGATCGGCTGAAGCAGCAGGCTGGGCACGGCGCAATCGAGCAGATCCGGAGCGATATAGATCTGGGTGGTCAGGCGATCGCCGTAGCGCTTGCGCTGGATGCCCAGGTACAGATCCAGCAGCGCCAGTTCGCGCCGCAGGGTGATCTCTTGGCCGTCGTAGTCTTCCAGGAACGCGCGCAGCAGATCGCTCAGCCGCAGCAGCATGTCCTCGGCGCTGACCTTGTCCTCGTCCAGCAGGGTGACGATGGCATGCAGCGTGTTGAACAGGAAGTGCGGCTGCAACTGGGTCTTCAGCACCTGCAGGCGCGACTGCGCCAGTTCGGTGGCCAGCTGGCTGGCCTCCAGTTCGCGGCGGGCCTTCTCGGCCTGGAAGCGCAACGAATGCTGGATGGCCACCAGCGCGCAGTAGGTCACCACGCCGATGGTGATGTACTTGGTGAAGAACTGGGCGAGCTGCTCGCCGAAGGAACTGGGTTCGAAGAAGGTGGAGATGAAGGCACCGGCCACCATCGACAGAAAGGTCAAGCCGCTGGCCGCGAACAGATGGAAGAGCAGTGGCCCGGCGCGATACGGCGGCTGCACGGGGTGGCGTTCGGCCAGGCGGAACACCCACGGCGCCAGCGCGGCCCAGATGTACCAGACGATGACCGACCAGCGCACGTAATCCGTGAGCGCCCACAGGTGGCCGGAGGCGAGGTCGTCAATGATGCCCTGCACGATGAATACAAAAGTCACCGGCAGCCACAGGGCCAGGTAGCGGGCCAGGCCGATTTCGATGGTTCCCAGACGAATCTTCATGCGGCGGTCGCGGTGGGTCGGTGGCGGGTGGGGCAGGGCATCCTAAGCGCACTTCCGCGCAAAGAAAAAGCAAGGGCCCGCCCACTACGATTGGGAATCCGGCCACGACGATTCGTCCCGACTCCGTTGCCGGGAGTGCGCGGGACGTCGCCTGATGCTTGCGACGGCGGCCATGACGGCGGCCGGTTGCCCTGGAGAGTTCGTCATGCGTCAGCGTCCTTGCTTCCCGATTGCCGCGCTGGTCGCGGTACTGATGGTCCTTCCCGCCGCACGCGCGGACGCGGCGGAACCTCCCGCATCCGCCGGCATCCGTTATCTGGCATTGGTCAATCGCGCCCACGACAGCATCGATCGGCTGGAAGTGGCCGAACCCGGCAGCGGCCGGTTCCAGGACGTGGCCCTGGGCGAAGCGGTGCGGGGCGGCGGCGACTCCTCGACCGTGGAGCTGCACGGCGTCGGTTGCCGCTACGACGTGCGCTTCACCTTCCGCACCGGCCAGAAGATGGTCTACGAGAACGTCGACATCTGCGGCCTGCAGGCGCTGCGCGTGCAGCGGCCGCCGCGGGACCAACTGGATCTGCGCCAGGCGACCACGCCCTGACGGGGCGCGCGGTCAGGCGACCGGAACCCGTGCCGCGCGCAGCCAGCCGCGCGCGCGCTCGCGCGCCCGTGCCGCTTCACCTTCCAGCCACTCGCCGAAGCAGGCGATCTTGCGACTGGCGTGGCGCGCCACCGGATAGGTGAACCAGAACGTGCGACCGTCGCCGGCAACGTGCGGATGCGCGGGCACCAGCCGGCCGGCGGCGATTTCGTCATGGAACAGCAGCGGCGAGCCGATCGCGATGCCCTGGCCGGCGATGGCCGCGGCGATGTCCAGGTGTTCGGCGGACAACTGGGTGGCGAAACGTTCGGGCGGCGCATGCGTGTCGTTGCCGAGGCTGCGGAACCATAACGCCCACCAGTCCGGCCGGCCCAGCAGCGGCACCGGCAGGGCGTGCCCGGGTTGGGCGAGGCCGATGGCGGCGGCCTCCAGCGCCGGCGCGCACAACGGCATGAAGATGCTCGGGAACAGTTCGATTGCGCGCAGGCCGGGCCACTGCCCGTGGCCGTTGCGGATCGCCGCGTCGAAACGGCCACCCGCCAGATCCTCGGCGGTGGCCGACAGATCCAGTTCGATCGCGATGTCCGGATGGCGCTGGCGGAAGCCACCGAGTTTCGGCGTCAGCCAGCTGGCGCCCAGGGTCGGCAGGGTGGTCAGGGACAGCCGCGACTCGTTGACCGCAGCGGCGCGGATGAAGCTGGCGCGCAGCGCGGCGAATGCGCGGATGGCCTCCTGCGCGACGATTTCGCCGGATTCGGTCAGCTGCACCCGGTTGGCGCCGCGCAGGAACAGCGGCGCGCCGATCTGCTGTTCCAGCCGGCGCACGTGGTAGCTCACCGAGGCGGCGGTGGTGTCCAGTTCCTCGGCCGCGCGCGCGAAACTGCCCGACCGCGCGGCCGCCTCGAAGGCGCGGATGGCAGCAAGCGAAGGGAAGCGGTGTTCACCGACCATAAGTGCGGCTTAGTCTGGGCACCGATGTTCGCGTGGTCAACGTGCGGGCCGGGGCGGCAGCATGGCGGTGAACCTCACTCCACCGCCGGGTCCGCCATGCCGATTGCTCCCTCCGCCGACACCGATTCCGGTCGCCGCCGCCTGCTGATGGCCTTCGCCGCTGGCGCGGCCGCCGCGCTGCCTTGGCCGGTCCCGACGATGGCGATGGCGGGGAACCCGGTGGCGGCAACCGATCCGCGCGCGGATTGGCGCTGGCTGATCGGCAACTGGAACGTTCGTCACCGGCGCCTGAAGGAGCGTCTGGCCGGCAGCGACGAGTGGGAGTCGTTTGCCGGCCGCGGCGCGGTATGGTCGACCCTGGATGGACTCGGCACGATCGACGACAACCAGATGGACTTGCCCGGCGGCAGCTATCACGGCATGAGCATCCGCGCGTTCGATCCGGCCACACGCCAGTGGGCAATCTGGTGGCTGGATGCGCGCAATCCCACCCGCATCGACCCGCCGGTGCGCGGTGGTTTCGCCGGCGACGACGGCACCTTCCTCGGGCGCGACACCCTGCGCGGCCAACCGATCCTCATGCGTTTCCGCTGGCACGACATCCACGGCCCGCGGCCGTGGTGGGAACAGGCGTTCTCGGGCGACGAGGGCGCCAGCTGGGAGGTCAACTGGCGCAACTGGTTCACCCGCACGGCTGCCGAACCCACACCGCTGCCGCGACTGCCGCAGGCGCCGGACGACTGGCACTTCCTGGCCGGGCAATGGCGGGTGCGACACCGGCGCCGCCCGCGGTTGTCGCGGGCCGAGGACTGGGACGAGTTCGATGGCACCTTCCACAACTGGCCGGTGCTGGGCGGGTTCGGCAACGTCGGCGACAACCTGATGCGGATGCCCGGTGGCGACGTGCGCGGGATGGGTATCCGCGCGTTCGACCCGGTGCGCGGGGAATGGTCGAGCTGGTGGCTCGACGGACGCACGCCGGATCGCATCGGCGCGCCGCTGCGCGGCCGGATCTGCAACGGCGAGCGCGTGTTCACCGGCGAGGAGGTGGTCGACGGACAAGTGATCCGCACGCGGGTGATCTGGTCGCGGATCACGCCGCGCTCGGCGCGCTGGGAACAGGCCAGTTCCCGCGATGGCGGGACGAGCTGGAACACCGACTGGATCAGCGACTTCACCCGGAACGGCTAGAGGATCGTGATGATGATGCGATACATGGCGCTGATTCTCGGGATGATGGCGGCCGACGCTGCGGGCGATCGGCCGATGTGGGTGACCGGCGCGGTCGAGCGCTTCGCGCCGGGTGAGGTGTCCACCTCCTACAGCGAGGTGCGCCTGACCCTCAGTCCGGATGGCGATACCGCGGTGTGGTTCAGCCGGGATCGGCCCGGCGGCGCGGGCGGTTACGATCTGTGGATGTCGCGACGGAAAGCGGGCAGGTGGTCGCCGCCGACACCAGTGCCGTTCAACACCACGGGCCGCGATTTCGATCCGGCGTTCTCGGCGGACGGACGCCAGCTGTACTTCTGTTCGGATCGACCCGGCGGCGCCGGTGGCGACGACCTGTACCGGGTGGCGGTACGCGGCGACGCTTTCGGCGAGGTGGAATGGCTGGGGCCGGCGGTGAACAGCGCCGGCAACGAGTTCGCGCCGATGTTGTCGCCGGATGGCGAAAGGCTGCTGTTCTCCAGCGATCGCGCGGGTGGCGCGGGGCGGCAGGATCTGTATGTCGCCGAACGGCGCGGCGCGGGGTTTGCAAGCGCCGAATCCCTGCCGGGCGGCATCAACACCGATGCCGATGAATTCGACGCCACCTTCCTGGATGACGGGACGACGATTGTGTTCACGCGCGCGGGTGATCTGCGTCGCGATCGCGTGGACCTGTTCGTGGCCGCGGTCGACGCCGCCGGCGCCGGCTACGACGCCGGCCATCGCCTGGCGGATGGCTTGAACCATCCGCGCTACGACAGCTATGCGCCGATGCTGGACTGGTCGCGGCCCCGGCACCTGCTGTTTTCCGGCCAGCGCGACGCCGCCGGCGGCATGGACGTGTTCCGGGTGGCCTATGTGCTGCCCGGGGCGAAGTGACGGACGGCCGGACGGTTGGCAGGTGCGCGGGGGCGGCCTAACCTGTCGCCTTCGCCGCAACCGGAAGGCCGCATGTACAGGGAACGTGTGTTGCTGCTGGGCGTGTCACTGGCGGTGTTCGCCAGCCTGGGCGCACTGGGCGGAATGGGCTACCTGAGCTGGCAATCCGGCCTGCGCCAGGAACAGGCACATCTGCAGCGCTACGCGGCCGGCGCGATCGAGCGCACCCGCGATGCCTTCACCGAAATCGAGGATGCGTTCGACACCCTTTCCGGCTCGAACGCGGTGCCGTGTTCGCCGCGGCACATCGAGGAACTGCGCCGGGCCACGCTCGATACGCGTTCGGCCGAGGACGTGGCGTATTTCCGGGACGGCCGGCTGCTTTGCAGTTCCTGGGGCGCACTGCGTGGACACATCCCGCGCGCGGCGAGCGACTTCACCACCGGCGATGGCATCGGCGTCAGCACGCAGGTGCAGCCGCACATCCGCGACGCGCCGTCCATGCTGGTGCTGCATCGCGGCGGCTACAGCGCGCTGGTCAATCCAGCACGGCTGGTGGACGTGCTGGCCGACGACGATGTGCGGATCGCGGTGTATGCGCCGGGCGGCGCTTCGATCACGGCCAATACGCCGGCCGCTTCCGGGTTGCCGGCGCGCGCGGGGGCGGGCGCATCACGCGGCATCCGCGCCGGCCAACTGTACGGCACGGCCACGCAGGACGGTTGGCGCGCGGTGGCGGTCCGGCCGCTGGCGGGGATTTCCGATCACCTGCGCGAAGAACAACTGAAGCTGCTGCCCCTGGCGCTGGTGCTGGTGGCCGCGCTGGTGGCGCTGTCGGTCTGGCTGATCCGCCAGCGGCTGTCGCCCCTGGCGGAACTGGAACGCGGGATTCGCCGGCGCCAGTTTCTCGTGCATTACCAGCCCATCATCGAACTGCGCACCGGCGCGTGCGTCGGCGCCGAGGCGCTGGTGCGCTGGCGTCGCGAGGGCGAGTTGGTGCCGCCGAACGAATTCATACCGCTGGCCGAGGAGAGCGGCCTGATCGCACCACTCACCGATCAGGTGCTGGACGGGATCATCGGTGATTTGGAAGCGGAGCTGGCGCGGGATAGTTCGCTGCACATCGCCATCAACCTGAGCGCGCAGGACATCCGCAGCGGGCGTTTCCTGGACGTGGTCCGCGAGGCACTGCCGCGCACCCGGATCCGGCCGGAACAGATCTGGCTGGAAGCCACCGAGCGCGGCTTCATCGACATCGAGGCCGCCAGGCTCACCCTGGGCGAGGCACGCGAAGCGGGCCATTCGGTGGCCATCGATGATTTCGGTACCGGCTACTCCAGCCTGCGCCATCTCCAGGATCTGCCGCTGGACGCGTTGAAGATCGACAAATCGTTCGTCGATACCATCGGCCTGGACACCGCCACCAGCCTGGTTACCGCGCACATCGTCGAGATGGCGCAGGAACTGGACCTGCGCATCGTCGCCGAAGGCGTCGAGACCCAGGCGCAATTGGACTATCTGAAGGCGCGTGGGGTGGATTACGCGCAGGGCTGGCTGTTCTCGCGGCCGCTGCCGGCAGCGGATTTCATCGCGTTCCTGCGGCGCTCGCGCGCGATGCAGGGCGCGGGTCCGGAGTGATCCGCCACTCAGAGCGCTGAAGCGGCGCCGCCCCTTCCCCCGCTTGCGGGGGAAGGTTGGGATGGGGGCCGCTTTCAGCGGTGCAAGCAGTGCGTGCGCGTTCGCCCCCACTCCGGCCCCTCCCCCGCAAGCGGGGGAGGGAGCGGAATCCGTGGCTCATTCGTTTCCCCGCAAGCGGTATCGCCCCTTCCCCCGCCTGCGGGTGAAGGTTGGGATGGGGGCACCACGGAACTGCCGTGCGGCGGCGGCTGGCTGGAGAGGGGATCACCAGGCCGCCGACCGCACGTCAGTAGTACCCGGTGATGTTGAGGAACCAGCCTTTGTGGCGGTAATCGAGTTGGGTCAGGTCGCCGCTGAAGTCGGTGAAGTTGTAGCCCACGCCGACCTTGAAGTTCTCCCGGATCTGGCGGTCCAGCCCGATCAGCCAGCCGCGCCGATCGCCGCCGTCGCGGACTTTCAGCCAGCGGTATTCGGCCAGTCCGTCCCAGCGTCCGATCAGGTGGTAGCGCGCCTGCAACGCGGCGAAGTCGGTGCGGCTGTCCAGCCAGTTGCCGGTGCCGCGCCCCATCCGGTAGTCACCCCAGCGCCCGGCGAGCTTGCCCGCCAGTTGCCAGCGATCGCCCAACTGCGCCGTGCCCTCGAACGACAGCACGTGCGAACGCTGGTCGTACAGGTCCGCGTCTTCCTGGCCCGGCGAGGCGCGGTCGTACAGGTAGGTGTACTTGCCGAATGCGGCCCAGCGGGTGTTGTCATGCGGACGCCAGGCGAAACCGAGGTTGGCTTCGGCCAGGCGCGCGCCGGCGGCGGGATTGAGATCGTCGTCGGTATCGGCGTAGTTGGCGCGCAGCGCCAGCCGCCAGTCCTCGTTGACCCGGTAGAACAGCCGGTTGGTGGTCACCCACTGGGTGCGCTGCTCGGCACCGCGATCGCGGCGGTACTCCAGCTTGCTCGACCAGTCGGTGCGCGCGTCGGTGCGGCCGCCGCTGACGCTGTACGCGCGTCGGTCGACCCGGCCGTCGCGCGCGTCCAGTTCGCCGTCCATCACGGTGAAGCCGAGGTTCCAGCCCGGTGCCGGACGGAAATCCAGGCCGAAGGTGTGGACGATGCCGTCGCCGTCGCGGCGGTTGTCGCGCACGTATTGGCTTTCGTTGTAGACGTTGACCTGGTTGTTCAGCCGCCAGCGCTGGCCGAGGGTCCAGCCCGATTGCAGCGCGGTGTCGAACAGCCCGTCGCGTTCAGTGCGGTCGGTGCTGTAGTTATAGGCGCCGTAGAGCGTATGGTCCGGACCCAGCCGGTATTCGGCGTCCAGTTTTCCGCCGTGGCCGCGGCTGCCGCTGCTGACTTCGGCGCCGATGCTGGAGCGATCGCCGAACAGGTATTTGCCGCCCACGGTGAGCAGGTTGTTGCGATCATAGCGGCCGGAATCGTCGTCCAGCGTGTACTGGCCGACGCCGTAGAGTTCCCACTTGTCGCCGAAGCGCTGGCGGTAGCTGAGCGCCAGCAGGGTGGCGTCGGCATCGCGGTTGGCGTCGCGCTCGCGCAGTTGGCGCAGTTCGCCGCCGAAGCGCCCGTCCCCGGTGATCTGCCAGTCGAAGGTCAGCTGCGACTGTTCCAGTTCCTGCGCGCCATGCGAGGCGTGGCTGTAGCGGCCATACAGGGTGAAGTCGGCGTTGAGCTGGCCGGTGAACTCGGCGCCGTATTCCTCGATCACCAGGCCGGTGTCCTGGCGGCCGATCGAGAAGCCGGCATCGACGTCGCGCCACCAGGCGCCGAACGACCATTCTCGCCGGGTCCAGCCCAACTCCTGCAGGTTGGCGCGCGCCTCGATCATGCGCGCGTCGCCGGAGCGCGCGCCGGCGATCGGATTGCGCTGGATGAAACTCAGGCCGCCGTTGTCGGAATAGAAAATCGGCGCGACCGTGGACTCGCTACGGGTGGCTTCCATCCGCAGGTAGGTACCGCGGCCGGCCTGCAGGGTCACGTCCGCACCCTTGAGCGAGTAGTCGTCGCCGCTGCGGTTCTCGTCGACGTAGGTGGCGCCGATGGCGACATGATCGCCCAGCCACTGGCGTCCGCGCAGGCCGACGGTGGCGTCGTCGGAGTCGAATCCGGAGGGCACGTACTCGTAGTCCACCAGCAGCACCTGCCGGTAACCGTCCAGCGGGGTGTCGCGGGTCAGCGTGCGCACGTTCTCGCGGGTGATTTGCGAGAGCGCGCGGGTCAGGAACAGGCGGCCCTGCAGATCGTCCATCTCGTAGTCCACGCCCGGTTGCAGGCTGACCCGCGCCTCGACCCGGCCGGTGGTGGGATCGCGCACTTCCATCACCACCTGTTCGGATCCGGGCAGCACGTCGGTGTGGCGCAGGTAGTACAGGCTGCCGCCGGTGCCGAGGAATTCGGTGTGGCCGAGCGCGGTGCGCGCCTCGGCGCCGAACACCTTGAGCAGGCTGCGCGGATCGCCCAGCGCGGTCGCCGAGCGGGAGCGCCAGTGCAGCGCCGCGCCGTACAGCGCGCGGTTGTACTGGGCGTACTCGGTGCCGGTGAAGCCGGTGGCGTAGTTGCCCCACAGCGCCTGGTTCTGATCCCAGTCCAGGCGCAGGTACAACTTGCCCTGGGTGTCGACGTCGCGCCACGTGCGCGAATCGTCGCCGTACACCGGGTAGTACAGATCCGGATCCAGGCGCCGGAAGATGTCGGTCGGGCGCGCATCCAGGAAGCCGTCGAACAGGTGCTCCAGATCGTTCTCCCAGGTGTCGGCCTGGGCGGTGAGCAGGTAGCGCCCTTTCCATTTTCCCTTGGCGTAGAACGCCAGCCGGCCCTCGCGCAGGAAACCGTCGTCCTGGCGGATGTCGCCGGCCAGCGCATCCAGTCCCCCGCTGGCATCGTTGCTGGACAGGGTCAGGTCCGCCAACGCGGCGACGAAGGCGTAGCGGCCGCTGACATCCACCTCCAGCGGGGTGTCGGCGAGCACGCCCTGCGAGGACTTCACCTGCACCTGGTAGCGATGCGTACCCACCGGCTGCAGGAACTCGGCGACGAACTTGCGTTCCTGGTCGACCGGGAAGGATTGTCCGTCGATCACCACCTGCATGCCTTCGGGGATATCCCGCCCGAGGATGCGAACGCGTGAACCGTACACCGGGATGTTGCGCAGGCGCAGATCGCTCTTGCCGTAGATCGACTCGATGATCTGCACCGACTCGGCGGTGGCCGCGTCCAGGGTGTCGGCATGACTGCGCTGCACCTCGTCGCGCAGCACCTGCGCGCCGCGGGCGTAGTCGCCGGGCGTGACCAACTGGATGCGGCGCGGATGGGTCTCGTCGAAGCTGCCGTCGGCGGCGCGGGCGCGCGCCACGTATTGCAGTACGTCGCCCGCCTGCAGGCGCAGGCCCGCCGGCAGCGCGCCATCCCAGCGGGTGTCGGTCACCGCGCCGACCGGCAGATCGACGGTGGCGAGCGGGGTTACCCGGTCGGCGTCGTCGCCGCGATAGATCACCACCTCCAGCCGGTCGTAGAACGCGGCGTAGTTGCTGTAGGCGTGGAAGCGCAGCGGTTGGGTGATGCGGCCATCCTCGAACGGTGCCAGCGAGCCGGCCTGCACGTTGAGGATGGGCAGGCCCAGGGTGGGATCCTCGGTTGCCCAGAGGGTGCCGCCCTGTGGGAGATCCACGGTGAAGCGGCCGGTGATGCGCGCCTGGTCCTCGGCCAGCACCTGGCTGGTGCCGGCATAGCTCTGCGCGGTCACCGTTTCCACCCGACGGTTCCGCTGCAGCGCATCGCCGTCCTCGCCGGTCGCGGCCGGCCGGTCCTCGCCGTAGGCGCTGATGCGGAACAGGCTGCCCTGGGCGCTGGCGCAGCCGTCCGCGTCGCAGTGCAACGGCGACGGCGGTGCATCCGGTGCGGACGACGGCGTGGTCGATTGCGCGCTGGCGGCACTGGCAAGCAGGCCGCACAGGGCCAGGGCGACGCGGCTCGGAACGTGTTTGCTGATGTCCATGGTCATGTCCCCCTCAGCGTCCTTCCCCGCGTGCCGCGGTCGGTGTGGGTGGCCCGGTTTCCACCCGCAGGCGCGAGCGCGCCGCCGGCGAAAGCAGCGCGGCCAGCGCCCCGGCCACCGCGTCGGCGCGATCGCGGCTCAGGCGCAGGTTGTGTTCCTGCGTACCGCGCGCGTCGGCGTGGCCGGCGATGCTCACGATCACTTCCGGGCCGCTTTCGATCCGCTCCGCGATCGCCCGCAGCAGCGGTTGGTATTGCGGACGGATGCCGGCGCTGTCGGTATCGAACAGCAGGTTGCCCAGCCCGATGTCGCGATCCAGGGTGACCAGCGCGGTGCGGCCGTCCACCTGGGTACGCAGTTCGATCGCGGTCGCCCCGCGCAGATCCGGCGCAAGCCGTGCATCCAGCGCGGCCCGCACCGCGGCGGCGCGGTGGAACGCCAGTACCAGCCCGTCGGCCTGCGCGGTGATGATCACGCGCCCGCCCCGGCCTTCGCGCAGGCGTCCGGCGATGCGTTCGAACAACGCCGCGTGCTCGGCCGGAACCTCAGCGCTGCCATTGGCGAAGAACACCTGTCCCAGATCGATTTCCACCTCGCCGGTGCCGCCGCCCAGCGGCATGCCCGGCACCTGCACACCGAAATCGAAGCGCACCGGCACGCCGGGGGTGATGCGCAGGACGCGCGGGTTTTCGGTGGTGAAGCGGCTGCCCGGCGGCAGGGTCGCGGTGTCGACCTTGATCAGGAAATTGCGCCCGCGCGCCCAGCGACCGCCGTCGATGCCGGCCAGGTGGAAGCGGCCGTGGCGATCGGTCTCGATCAGCAGGCCTTCGACCGTGCCCAGGCGCACCCCGGGCAGGCCGCGTTCGCCGTCGTCCTGGCGGCCATTGCCATTGGCGTCGTGGAAGACGCTGCCGATGATCAGGCTGTCGTCCAGCAGGGGATCGCCGGTGACTTCCACGTCGGCGGTGGCCTCGTTGCTCAGCGCGGCGCCTTCGTCGTCGCGGACGATGGCGCGGTTGGTGTGCACGCCCGGACCGACGCCGGCGCCCACCCGCAGCACGTAGATCACGGTCGCGCTGCGGCCCACCGCGATGTCCAGCGCGCCTACCCGCAACGGGCGGGCGTTGGACAGGGAACCGGCGGCGTCGCCATCGATGACCTGCAGCGATTCGGGCACCATCACGAAACCCTCGGGCAGGCGATCGAGCAGGCTGACCTGTTCGGCGTCGGCCTCGCCGACGTTGTCGATGCGCAGGGTGTAGCGGACCAGATCGCCGATGCGGGCGGTACGCTGCGCGGCGGTCTTGCTCAGGCGCAGGACCACCGGTTCGGCTTCTACCTCGATCTCGACGGCGGCCTGGGCACATACCGGCGTGGGGACCGACACATCGCATACGCGGTACTCGAACCGGTCCTGGCCCACGTAGCGCGGCGTGGCGGTATAGGTGCAGACGCCCTGCGCGCAGGTCACCTGGCCGTGCGCGGGGGCGACCGCGACGGTCAGGGAAGCCGGATCCAGCGGCGCGTGGCTGGCCGTGTCGTTGGCCAGTACCGGGATGGCCACCGGCGCCTGGCGCGCGCGGGCCTGGTCATCGACCGCTGTGATGACGTTCGCCAGCACCGTGACGTTGACGGTGGCGGTGGCGCAGTTGGTGGGGACAGCACGTTCGCAGGCGTCGTACTGGAAGCTGTCGGCGCCGCTGAAGTAGCCGGTCGGCGTGTAGCTCACGCTGCCGTCGGCATTCACCGCCACGGTGCCGTGCGCGGGCGTGGTGAGGTTCTGCACCAGCAGGCGGGTCGCATCGGAGGGCGCACCGGCATAGCTGTCGTTGGACAGCACCGGTATCACCAGCATCGTTCCCTGCGGGGTTTCGCCATTGTCGTCGGCCGCCGCGATCGCGGTGGCGTTGACGACTATCGTGACGGTGGCACTGTCGCAGCTGGCGGGATTGATGGCGTCGCACAGCGTGTAGGTCAGGGTGTAGCTGCCGCCCGGCGTGCCGGCCGCCACATCGATGCTGCCGTCGGCGTTGAGGGTCAGCGGCCCCTGTACCAGCGGGGCCAGGATCACGCCCGGCGGCGCGGCCGCGCCCCCATCGTAGTGATCATTGGCCAGCACATTGAGCACGCCGGTGGCGGCCACGCCGCCGGGAATCGGAGGCGCGGTGTCGTCCTGCGCATCGATGGCCGGCAAGGCCACCACCAGGCTGGCGGTGGCGCTGTCGCAGTTGGCGGGGTTGAGTCGTTCGCACAGGCGGTAAACGACCGAGTAGGTGCCCGCCGGCGTGCGCGGCAACACGGTCACCGCGCCACTGCCGGCTTGCAGCTGCACGCTGGCATGGCTGGTGGTGGTCTGGCTCAGCACGACCCGGGCCGGATCCACCGCCACGCCGTTGAGCAGATCGTTGGCCGCGACATTGGCGATCGCCTGCCCGCCGGCCACGGATCCCACCGCGGAAGGCGCGGTGTCGTCCACTGCGTCGATGGCCGCGGCCTGCACCTGCACGGTCACCGTGGCCTGGTCGCAGTTGGCGGGATTGAGCACTTCGCACAGGCGATAGGTCACGGTGTAGCTGCCGGCCGGCGTGCCGGCGGCGACGTCCACCTGGCCGTTGGCCTGCACGGTCAGCGCCGGATCCGCGGACAGCACGGTGAAGACCACGTCCGCCGGTGGCGCGGCGGCGCCGTCCAGGGTGTCGTTGGCCAGCAGGTTGACCACGCCGGTGGCGCCGGTGAGGCCGTTGACGGGGCCGGCCGGATCATCGATCGCGTCCACCGCCGCGGGATTGACCGTGATCGACGCGGTGGCGCCCGCGCAATTGGCCGGTGCGGCGATCTGGCAGATCGTGTATCCGAGCGTGTAACTGCCGGCCGGCGTTCCCGCCGCCACCGTCACCGCGCCGCTGGCGGTATCCAGCACGATGCCGGGGTGCGAGGGCGCGGTCGTCTGGGTCAGCGTGACGTTGGCAGGGGTCGGCGTTGCGCCGCCGAGCTGATCGTTGGCGAGCACGTTGGCGATCGCGGTGCCGCCGCCGCGGCCGGCGGCCGCGCCGCTGTCGTTGCCCGCGCTGATCGGCAGCGGGCCGGCGGCCACGGCGACCGTCACCGTGGCGGTGTCGCAGATCGAGGGAGCCGCGAGCGAGCACAGGGTGTAGGTGAGGGTGTAGCTGCCGGGCGGCGTACCCGCGGCGACGATCACGTCGCCGTTGGCGCCCAGGCTCAGCGGGGGCGTGGCGGTCGCGCTCACGGTCGCGTTCGCGCCGGATGCGGTGGCGCCGTCGACACTGTCGTTGCCCAGCACATTGCCGGCCACGCCGCCGGCGGTGCCGTTGGCCAGGCTCAGGCCATCGTCCTGCGCGTCCACCACCACCACCTGCACGCTGATCGCGGCGGTGTCGCAATTGCCCGGATTGGCGGTCTCGCAGATCGTGTAGTTCGCGGTGAGCGTGCCGGCCGGCGCACCGGGCGCGACCGACAGCACGCCGTTGGCATCGACCGCCAGCGGCGCGGCCGCGGTGCTGGTCAGGGTCACGCTGCCGGGAGTGACGGCGCCGCCGTTGAAGGTGTCGTTACCCGTCACGTTGGCGACGCTGGCGTTGCCGGTCGCGCCATTCACCACGTAGGGGCCGTCGTCGATCGCGTCGATGGCGGCCAGCACCTGCACGGTGACCGTCACCTGCGCGCTGTCGCAATTGGAGAGGTTGCCGGTTTCGCAGATCTGGTAGCTGGCGTTGTAGATGCCGGCGGGCGTGCCCGCGGCGACCGAGACCACGCCGTTGGCGTCGATGGCCAGCGGCGAACTCGCGTTGGGCGTGAACACCACGTTGGACGGCGTGACCGCGCCACCGTCGAGGCTGTCGTTGCCCAGTACGTTGCCCGCGTTGGTGCTGCCGGCGACGCCATCGATCGGACCAAAGCTGTCGTCCACCGCGTTCAGCGCCGCGTCGGCGATCACGGTGACGCCGATCGTGGCGGTGTCGCAGATGGACGGATTGGACACCTGGCAGATCTGGTAGCTGGCGGAATAGTTGCCGGCGGCGGTGCCGGCGGTGACCGTCACATTGCCGTCCGCGCCAATCGTCAGCTGCGGCGTATTGGTCGGCGTGAGCGTGACCGCGGTGGTGGCGAAGGGCGCGCCGTCGAGGCGATCGTTGGTCAGGACGTTGCCGGCGATGCCGCCGATGCCGCCGTTGACCGGTCCCAGGGCGTCGTCGACGGCGTCGAGCGTGCTCACCGCGACGGTGACCGTGGCGGTGTCGCAGTTGGCCGGATTGACGACTTCGCAGAGGTCGTAGCTGGCGGAATAGCTGCCGGCCGGAGTTCCCGGCGCCACCGAGACGGTACCGTCGGTGCCGATGGTGACCGGCGCCACGTTGTTCGGCGCCACCGTCACGTCGGTGGGCGTGACCGGCGCACCGTTGAGAGTGTCGTTGTCGCGCACGTCGCCGGCGGCCGCGCCGCCGGTGGCGCCATTGACCGGACCGAGTGTGTCGTCGACCGCGATCAGGGTGCCGGCGGCGACGGTGACGGTGATGGTGACGCTGTCGCAGATGGACGGATTGGCGACCTGGCAGATCTGGTAGCCGCCGCTGAGCGGACCGGCCGGCGTGCCCGGGGCGATGGTGACGCTGCCGTCGGGCGCGATGGTCAGGGCCGGGCCGCCGCCGGTCTGGGTCAGGGTGACCGCGCCGGGCGTGGCCGGCGCGCCGTCGACGAAGTCGTTGTTGAGCACGTTGCCCGCCGAGGTACCGGCTGGTGCCGGACCCAGCGCGTCGGTGACCGCGTCGATGGTGGAGACCGTCACGGCGACCGTGGCGGTGTCGCAGTTGTCCGGCAACGCGGCTTCGCAGATTTGATAGCTCGGCGTGTAGGTGCCGGCTGGCGTGTTCGGCGCGACGCTTATCGTGCCATCGGCCGCGATGGTGACCGGCCCCGCGTTCGTCGGCGTGAGCACGATGTCGCCCGGCGCCACCGGCGTTCCGTTGAGGGTGTCGTTGTCGAGCACGTTGCCGACAGTGGGATTGCCGCTGGTGCCGTTGATGCCGTTGTAGGCGTCGTCGTTGGCGATCAGCGTGCCCGGCGCGATCACGCTGATCTGCACGCTGGCGCTGTCGCAGACGGTCGGCGGATCCAGATAGCAGATCGTGTAGGTGGTGGAGTGGGTGCCGGCGGCGGTGCCAGCGGGCACCGTGATGCTGCCATCGGCGTTGAAGACGATTTCCGGCGTGCTCACGCCGGCCAGGCTCACCGTGGCCAACGAGGCCGGGCTGCTGCCGCCGGCGCTGTCATTGGTCAGTACGTTGATCAGCGAGGTGGCGCCGGTGGTGCCGTTGACCGGGCCGGCCACGTCGGCGACCGCGTCGATCGCCGCGACCACGCGCACGGTGGCGGTGGCGGTATCGCAGTTGGCGGGCACGGCGGTTTCGCAGATCTGGTAGGTCGCCGAATAGGTACCCGGCGCCGCGGCCGGATCCAGCGTCACCGCGCCGTCGCCGGCGATGGTGAGCGGACCGCTGGGCGTGGAGGTGAGGGTGATCAGCGCGGCAACCACCGGTGCGCCGGCGAGGGTGTCGTTGTCCAGCACGTTCGCGGTCAGCGCGATGCTGCCGGACGCCTGCGCGGGCAGCGTATCGTCGACCGCGTTGATGGTCGCCGTGGCGTTGACCGTCACCGTGATGGTGGCGCTGTCGCAGTTGCCGGGATTGGCGTTCTCGCAGATCTGGTAGGTCGTGGTGTAGGTGCCGTTCGCCGTGCCGGGCGGCACGTCCACCGAACCGTCCGCGTTGACAATCAACTGCGCGGTGCTGACCGGCGTGAAGGTGATCTGCGCGGGAATCACCGCCGCGCCGCCGAGCGTGTCGTTGGCCAGCACGTTGACCACGTTGGCCTGGCCGACGATGCCGTTGATCGGACCCGCGCTGTCGTCCACCGCCGCGATCGGGCGCGCCGCGACCGGCACCGGTGGCGTGGTGTCGGTGTTGTCGGCGGGATCGGGATCGGTGGTGCCGGCCGGCGGGGTGACGGTGGCGGTGTTCGCGCCGATGGTGGATGGCGTGGTCTGCGGCGCCGTGCCGGTGACCTCGACGGTGACGGCGCCGGCGGCGCCGATGTCGAGGACGAGCGCGACGTTGCCGGTGCCGCTGCCGGCGCTGCAGGTGGAACCGGCGCTGGCGGAGCAGGTCCAGCTGACATTGGTCAGTTCGGCGGGAACGGTGTCGGCGAGGCTGGCGCCGAGGGCGGCCGAGGGGCCGGCGTTGGTGACCGTGATCCGATAGGTGACGGTGCCGCCGGTGACTACCGGGGAAGCGGTCAGCAGGGTCTTGTCGAGGGTCAGCGCGGCCACCGCCGCGAGGGCGTTGGTGTCGGTGCCACTGTTGTTGCCCGCCTGCGGATCGGTCACCGTCGGCGGCAGGGTCACGGTGGCGGTATTGCTCAGGTTCGCCGGATAGGTCTGCGCCGATACGCCGCTCGACAACAGCCATCCCAGCAGTACCGCCGCGCCGCCGGCCGCGCGCCTGAAACCGGCGGGCGACGGGATCCGGGTCTTGGAGGTGGTTGGCGCTCGACTGTCCATATGGCGTTCCTCGCGGTGGCTTGCGGCGCCGGGTGCGCGGGCAAGCGGGTCGTGCGGGTGGATTCGGTGGTGCGATGCCGACGGCATCGGGGCGCGCGGTCAGTACGCCGCGGGGTCGGCGCTGAAGGTGACCGGGACGGTGATCGTCGCGGTGCCCGTCGCATCCAGGCTCACGCTCAGGGTGATGACCGCGTCCCCCGTCGCGCCGCCGCTGGCCGGACAACTGCTGCCCGCGCCGGTGGCCGTGCATGTCCACGGCGCGGATAGTCGTGCGCCGTCGGGCAGGGTGTCGTTGACCACCACGCCGCTGACCGCGTCGGGTCCGGCATTGCTGACGGTGATCACGTAGCTGGCGCTGCCGCCGGGCGTATAGCTGCCCTGGCTGTCGGTCTTGCTTACCGACACGTCGGCGCGCAGCGCGCGGGTGTTGGTGATCCGGCAGGTGATGCTGACCGGATCGGCGCCGGCGGCCGGCGCGGTCAGGCTGAAGCTGGTGCCGCTGCCGGAACTGATCGCCGTGCCGTTCTGGTCCGTGCACGCCCAGGTGGTGGTGTAACTGCTCAGCAGGGTGCCGGTGCCGGCGGTTTCGGAAAGGTCGTAGCTCAGACCGGGCGTGGTCAGGGCGGGCGTGGTGGTGCCGTTGTTGCCGACATCGCCGACGGTCGCCACGGAAGTACCGGCCTGGGAAATGCTGAGATTGAAGCGGCCCGGGTCGGTGGTCGGCGCGAGGATTTTCGCCAGCGCCAGGGTGGCGACGCAGGAGCGGGTGACGCCTTCGACGGTGAACACCGCGTTGCCGACCCGGATGCCGAGCAGCGCGAGCAGATTGTCGACCAATCCGCCGAGCAGCGTGGTCAGCACCGGCTGCAGGATCGGAACCACCGCGCCCTGCAGGGTCGCTTCGACGGTGTCGACGATGGTGTCCAGTATCGGGGCCAACGCCGGTGGCAGCGCGATCACTACCGGCGGCAGCGGGAATGGCGGTATCAAGGTGACGGTCGGGGTTCCGCGGCTGACTTCGATGTCCAGGTTGTTGAGCAGATCCACGATCAGCGTGCCGGCGCTGACGGTGCCGCTGCTGGCGGTGCGCGTCTGCGGATACGGCGCGTTGACGGTGAAGGTGCGCAGTTCGGGCGAGCCGGTCGCGGCGGCGCGGCCGGTCACCGTCAATGGCACCTGTACGTCGATCAGGCCGACGCCGAGAAGATTGAGGCGGAAACCGAGCTGGAGGTTGTTGATGACCACCGGCGAGACATCGGCGTTGGTCACCACCCGCGTGCGATTGAAGAAGATGCCATCGGCGATGGTGCCGACATAGAAGTTCACCAGGCCGGGCCGGGCCTGGAAGGTCACCGCGCCGGCGACGTAGTCGATGGCGGTGATGGTGCCCTCGGCGCGCGCCACGTCGGCGTACAGCTGCAGCTTGAGCACATCGGCGGTCAGGGTGATGTTGGTCAGCCCCAGGCCGGCTGCGTTGAGCGCGTTGATGATCGCCTGGGTATTGAAACCCTGCAGCACATCGACATTCATCTTGATGCGGATGGCGCTGCTGTGGAACGAGGTGCCCTGCGGGCCGCAGACGATCACCGGCGGTTCCACCACCTGCAACCACAGCTGCAGGTTGGCCAGGCCGGTCAGGCCCAGTGCCGCGGTGTTGACCGTGATCGGCGTGGGCGTGGTCAGCACGTTCTCGAAGTTGTAGAGCTGGGCCGAACCGGTGATCAGGTCCAGCAGGTCCAGATCGATGTCGGCCAGCGATCCCTGCGGCAGGCTGATCTGCAGCAGATCGCCCAGCTGGAACTGGCCGGTCAGGCCGGCGACGTTGAGCGGCAGCAGGTTGAGCGCGTTGGCGGCGGCCGTCTGTCCGTCGGCCTGCAGCACCTGCACCATCGCCAATTGCAGCTGGGCCAGGGTGATGTTGGTGCCGAGCACCTGGCTGGTGTCGCTGATGCCCAGGTTCAGCCCGAGCTGCGTGATCAGCGCATTGAGGTTGATGTCGGCGCCGGCAAGCGCGTTCCAGTCCAGCACCGACAGATTGACGGTGGTTCCCGGCAACAGCGTTTGCAGCAGCAGGTTGAGCACGGGCCCCTGGGTGCTGTCCACCGACACCAGCCGCGGTCCGGCGGAGATGCAGGCGCCGGTGGTGCAGCCGGTCTGCGCCTTCAGCGGCGCGGGCACGAACGCGATGGCGGTGATGGCCAGCAGGGCGGCCATGACGATGCGGCGGGCAAAGCGCCGCGCAAACCCTTTCGTATCCATCAAACTACCCCCCGTAGTCGATGTCCAAATCCGTCTGTAAGCGTTTTCTTTTTCTTGGATTCCGGATTACGCCTGCGGCGATCGATCCGGTGTGCGGACAACGCGACGTGGGTCGTTGATAGATGGGCGCGCTGTCGTTACATTCCCCGGCGTCGTTACTAATGCGTGACCGTCGCGTTGGCAACGCGGGAGGAACGTCATTGCAGTAAGCGCCACTTGCCAGTCACTGCATTTCGCGCCGTTTCACATTGGTGCGAGAGGGGAGGCAAGCGGAACCGGTCAAGTTTTGGGCAGTGTCACTTGTGGGGCAGCAGCACTGACTTTTGGTCCCATGCGGGAAAGGAGTTCCTGATGATTCCGATGGCATTGCGCATCAGACGCGCGCGCGTGCTGGCAAACCTGTCGCAGGCGGAGCTCGCGCAGCGCGCGGGCGTAAAGCGGAGCGCGGTCACACAATGGGAGCGCGAGGGGGGCACCCATCCCAGTCTCGAGCACCTGACCCTGATCGCCGTCGCGACCCACGTACCGTTCGAATGGCTGGCGACCGGCCGTGGGGAGGCGGGCAACCATCCGGTGTTCGAAGTGCCAGCGGCGGCGTCCGGCCAGGTGCTGGACGACGTGGAGGCCCGGGTCCTGGTATTGCTGCGCCGGATGCCGGTACGCAAGCGGCAGGCGATCTGCGCGTTGCTGGAAATGCTGGTATAGGGAAGCGCGGCCCCGACCGGGTGCCGCCTGCCCCCGGAACCCGCATGCTCCACGTACTGGAAACCCGCGTCCCGCCACCTGTCGTCCTGTTGTTCGCCGCCGCGATGATGTGGTGCCTGGCGAACATGTCGCCCGCCTCGCTGCGTTGGCCTGGCACGGGATGGTTGGCGGCCGTGCTGGGCACGGCGGGACTGGCGCTGAACCTGGTGCCGAAGTGGTGGTTCGGCCGCGCCGGCACCACGGTCAACCCGATGCGTCCACAGGCGACAAGCCGCCTGGTGGTCGCTGGTCCGTATCGCTTCAGCCGCAATCCGATGTACCTGGGCCACGCGTTGTTGCTGCTGGCCTGGGCCAGCATGCTCGCCCAGCCGTTCGCGCTGGCCGGCGTGGGGCTCTATCTCGCCTGGATTACCCGGTTCCAGATTCTTCCGGAGGAACGGATGCTCGCCGAGCGGTTTCCCGATGCCTACCCGGCCTATCGCCGGCGGGTCCGGCGCTGGCTGTGATCAGCGGCCGCGGCGTGCGCGCGAGGCGCGCGCGACCGGAGCGCAATAGGCGTCGTACAGCGCCCGCATGACGCCGAACGCCGGCCCCGGCACGGGCGAGTAGAGGATCGATTGCGCCACCCGCCGGTTGCCGACCAGTCCCGCTTCGCGCAACACCGCCAGGTGCTGGGACAGCGCCGACATCGACAGCCCGGTCAGGCCCTGCAGATCCGACACGCTCGCCTCGCCCTCCATGATTCGGCACATCACCAGCAAGCGGGCGGGGTGCGCCAGCGCCTTCAACAGGCCGGCCGCGTCCTCCGCGTGGCTGGCCATCCGTTGCATGTCATGGGAGGAAGGCATCGGCTTGCACCTTATTTAAGACGATGCTAATTTAGCAAATACTTGAATAATATCGCAAGGGGCAGGACATGCTCACCACTGTCACCCATCCACGCGTCGAGAGTTTCTTCCACGCCGACACCAGCACCTTCAGCTATGTCGTGTCCGCGGGCGCCGATGGCGGCACGGCCATCGTCATCGATCCGGTGCTGGACTACGACGCCACGAGCGCCCGCACTTCCACCGCCTCCGCCGACGCGATACTCGGGTACATCCACCAGCATCGCCTGGAGGTCGAATGGATCCTGGAAACCCATGCGCATGCCGACCATCTCAGCGCGGGCGGCTACCTACGCGATGCGTTGAATGCACCGCTGGCGATCGGTCGCGGCATCGTGCAGGTGCAGGCCCGCTTCAAGACGCTGTTCGGGTTGGGCGACGACTTCGTCGCCGATGGCGGCCAGTTCGACCGCCTGCTCCAGGACGGCGACCGCCTGGATGCCGGTGGACTGGGCGTGCGCGTCATCGCCACGCCCGGACATACCGACGACAGCCTCAGCTACCTCATCGGCGATGCCGCCTTCATCGGCGACACGATGTTCGCGCCGGAAACCGGCACTGCGCGGGTCGACTTCCCGGGCGGGGATGCCCGCAAGCTGTACGCCTCGATCCAGAAATTGCTTGCGCTGCCGCCGGAAACGCGGGTGTTCCTGTGCCACGACTATCCCGCCGGGCGCGAGCCGCGCGCGGAGAGCAGCGTCGCGGCACAGCGCGACGGCAACATCCACGTCGGCAACCGGCGCGGCGAAGACGAGTTCGTCGCCCTGCGCGAAACCCGCGATGCGAGCCTGCCGGTACCGCGCCTGATCCTGCCGGCGTTGCAGGTGAACATCCGTGGCGGCCGCCTGCCGGAGACCGATGCCAACGGCATCGCCTATCTGCGCCTGCCGATCAACCAACTGGGCCGTCCTTCGTGAGCGGGATGTCCGAGGCGTTGCTGGGCGGCGTGTTGATCGGCCTGGCCGCCACGGCGCTGCTGCTTTTCAACGGGCGTATCGCGGGCATCAGCGGCATCGTCAATGGCCTGGTCGGGCAGGGCGCGGGTGAACGCGGTTGGCGGATCGCCTTCCTGCTCGGGCTGGCCGGCGCCGGCATGCTGGTGATGAAACTGACCGGACAGGCCTCCGCATCGCCGGCCACGACGCCGGTGCTGGTGCTGGCAGGACTGCTGGTGGGCTTCGGTACCCGGCTGGGCAGTGGCTGCACCAGCGGGCACGGGGTGTGCGGGCTGGCGCGGCTGTCGTTGCGTTCGCTGGTGGCGGTACTGGTGTTCATGGCGGCGGCGGTGCTCACCGTGTTCGTGACCCGGCATCTGGCGGGAGGCGGGGCATGAAGCGCTGGTTCGCCGCGCTGCTGGCGGGCGCGTTGTTCGGCGCCGGCCTGGCGCTTTCGCGCATGACCGATCCGAATGTCGTGATCGGCTTCCTCGACGTGGCCGGCGACTTCGATCCGCGCCTGGCGTTCGTGCTGGCGGGTGCGGTCGCCACCACGGGGTTGGCGTTCCGTCTGGTGTTGCGTCGCCGGCGTCCGTTGCTGGCGGATCGTTTCCGCCTGCCGCTGTCACACGCGATCGACCGCCGGCTGGTGGCCGGCGCGCTGTTGTTCGGCATTGGCTGGGGATTGGCCGGCTACTGTCCGGGGCCCGCGCTGGTCGGTGCCGCCGCGGGCGTGGACAGCGCGTTGATCTTCGCCGCGGCGATGCTGGCGGGCAGCGCCCTGCAGGCGATGACGGCGCGACGGCGACCGGCGTGACATCGAAAACGTGCCATCGCTGGCACGCTGCTTTGCGCGCGGGTTGTTGCAATGATGGCCCGGGCTTCTAGACTTGGGGATTCCAACCGGTCGATGGATGGCGAAGCGATGAACGATGTGATCCTGCTCTACGGTACCAACGACTTCGAGCGCGAGCGCTGGGACGATCTTCCCGAGCTGGTCGAGCGCCGCGGCCTGGTGCTGTCGCGCAAGGCCGGACCACGCACGCCGCTGCCGACCGATCACGACTGGGAGCCGGTTTCGATCTACGCCTCCGATGATCTGACCGAAGAAGAGTTCCAGGAGCTGTACGAAGCCAACCGCGCGCACGTCACCGAACTGAACCTCAAGTACTGAATCCCGCGCCGGTTCACGCCCTGGGCTTGAGCTGGTGCAGCAGGATCGAATTGCCCTCGCTGTCCTCGCACACCGCCATCCGGCAGACCGGGCTGTGGATGACATCGCTGCGAAACGGTACGCCGCGATCCTCCAACTGCCGCATCAGGCTGTCCAGATCCTCCACCTCGAACGCTATCGTGCCGCCCGCGGTCGCGCTGGGCTGGTCCTCGATGAAATTGGTCAGTGCCAGGCAACCGCCGCCCGGCAGATCGTATTCCACCCAGTACCTGTCACCGTGATTGCCGACCGAACCGGCGCGCAGGCCCAGTGCGTTCTCGTAGAAGTCGCGGGCACGCGGCACATCGCGGACGGGATACATGGTGAACGCCACTTTCTTCAGCACGGGAGACGCCTGTCGGTATCGGCGGTCGGTGGTGGAAGGTCTTGATGACCACGTGAGGGCCGACGCCACGATACGCGTACCGGGCTCATCCGCGAACAGCGTCACGCAAGGCGCGCGCATTTCCGACGAACGGTCTCGCCGACGTCCGTTTTTTGGGCGTCGAATGCGTTGTTTCTGCTGATTGCTGTCATGTTGGACGCGGATATTGGGGGTGTCCGCCGGAGAAAGGAGGCAGAAGGATGCTGTTGCAGGGACTCACCCCGGAAAGCAAGTGCGAAGTCATCGACGTCGAGGCCGAGCTGCAGCGGTGGCAGCATTGCGGCCCGATGGCCGGCCATCGCGATCGGGCGTTCAGGCGTTTCGAGCCGACGTTCCGTTTCGCCTACGACCTTTATCTGCAGTGGCATCGCGAACCGCTCGATGCATTGGGCGATCGCATCGAAGGCGCCTACGAACGCCAGTTGCCACCCTGCGATCGCCTGGATCGCGAAACCGTGATGACGATCGTGGCCGCGGTGTGGGAACGCATGGGAGGACGACTCCAGGCTTGCCGTGTTCCCGCCACGGCGCGCGCGCGCTCCCGGCCGGAGACGCGCCAGCCGCCGCCGCCGGTCTGAGCGCGTCGGGGGATAACGCGTCGAAGTGGGAAAAGGAGGAGGAAGGTCTCTTCCTCGCGTCCTACCGCGACAGCCAGCGCCAGGTTTCGTGGATCAGCATGCGCGCCACCGGCCACGCCGCGGCGGGCGGGCTGGGCAGGCGGTCCCACTGCATTTCCAGATCGTCGTCCGCCGCTGAATCGGCGCGCCCCGCGTGGCTGGCGTGCGTGGCCAATCCAAGCGCGTAGGCGCGGCACGCGTCGTTCCAGTCCAGATCCGGATGCAGGCGTATCCGTCGCTGGAAGTCCTCGCGGCTGAAGGCTTCGAAGTCCTCGGGAATGTCGGGCGGCTCGTCGAAGACGAGGCAGGCGGCGACCTGCTGGCTCGCGCGCTCCAGGCTGGCGGGACCGTACGGACTGCGGAGGTATTCCATGGGGGGACTCCGTCGGGTTTGCACCGATTGTCGGCCCGGTTGGGATGACCGTTTCGTGAAAGCCTCGTCGCGGGAGCAGCGCGTCCGCTTTAAAGCCCGCTTAAAACGGATGTGCCTATCGTGCGCCTCCCGCGTGCCCCCCCACGCCTTCTCCGCAGGAGTCTGCATGTCGCCCGTCCGCCCCCTGGTCTGCCTGGGTCTGCTTGTCTGTGCCGCCGCGCCCGTGTCCGCGCAGGTCGTGTCCGAATCCAATCGCGAAGCGGGACAGGTGTCGGCGTCACGCTGGCGGATCGGCCTGGCGGTCGCCAGCCGCGAAGGCATCTATGCCGGCGAAGACGGCCGGACGCTGGTGTTCCCCAACGTGTCGTACGAGGGCGAGCGCTTTTTCTGGCGTGGCGCCCAGGCCGGCGTGCACCTGTTCTCGCGCGGCGGCTTCGCCCTGGACGGCTATGTCGCCGGGCGCCTGGATGGCGTGGACGCCGACGATTTCGGCGCTCCGGAACTGGCCGAACGCGGTATCGATCGCCGCCTGCTGGAAGATCGCGACGATGGCGCGGATGCGGGCATGAGCGCGCGTTGGCGCGGCGCGGCCGGCGAATTGGAACTGGATGCCCGCGCCGACGTGACCAGCACCAGTGAAGGCCAGCAGGCCTCAGTCACCTACCGCTATCCGTTCAAGGCCGGCGGCTGGCAACTCACGCCCGGCGTGGGCGTGCGCTGGCTGTCCTCGGATCTGGCCGACTACTACTACGGCACCCTCGACGAGGAAATCGCCCGCGGGGTGGTGCGCTACCGCCCCGGCAGCGTCACCGTGCCCACCGCCAGCCTGATTCTGATGCGTCCATTCGCGGAGAAGTGGCTATTCATCGCCAGCGCCGAATACCGCCGGTTGCCGTCGGCGCTGCGCGACAGCCCGCTGATCGAGCGCGATACCGATGGCGGCGCCACCGTGATGATCGGTTTCTCGCGCGGGTTCTGATGCCGCGCTCATTGGCGCGAACCGGCGCGCCGGCAGGGAAGGGCACGCGCAGCGCGTCCCCTTCGCGCTTCAGGACAGGATGCGTGCGGCGTCCCTGCTTCAGCGGCTCATCGAATAGGGACGCGCGTCGCGTCCCCATGCGCGGTTCGGCTCGGCCTGCATGGTGAAGCGCAACTCGCCGCCGGCCAGGATTTCGGCGTGCTCCAGGTAGGCGCGGTCCAGCGGCTTGCCATTGAGGGTCGCGCCGCCGATGTAGGGATGCGCCTCGTCCAGGCCCTCGGCGATCACGGTGAAGCGTTTTCCGTTGGGCAGGTTGAGGGTGGCGCGTGGCAGGAACGGCCGGCCGATCACGTACTGGTTGCTGGCCGGCGCGAACGGATAGAAACCGAGCGCGGTGAACACGTACCACGCCGACATCTGGCCGAGGTCGTCATTGCCCGCCAGGCCGTCCGGACGCGGGGCGTACTGGCTGGCCATGATCGCGCCCAGCCGCGCCTGGGTGCGCCAGGGCTGGCCGGCGTGCGCGTACAGGTAGGCGACGTGATGGCTGGGTTCGTTGCCGTGCGCGTACCAGCCGATCAGGCCGGTGATGTCTTCCATGTGGGCGAAGATCTCCGGATCCACCTTGGCTTCGAACACCTGGTCCAGCCGCGCCAGCAGCTTGTCCTCGCCACCGTGCGCCCGCGCCAGTCCGGCCACGTCCTGCGGCACGTACCAGGAGTACTGCCAGGCGTTGCCCTCGGTGTAGTCGGTGCCGTAGCCGCTGGCGGATGGATCGAAGGGCTCGCGGAACGCGCCGTCGCGCTTGCGCGCGCGCATGAAGCCGGTGGCGGGATCGAAGGCGTGCTTCCAGTTGGCGGCGCGACGGCTGAATTCGGCCGCGACGTCCTTGCGTCCCATCGCCTCGGCCACCTGCGCGATGGTCCAGTCGTCGAAGGCGTATTCGAGGGTCTTGGACGCGGCCTCGCCTTCCTCGTCGATCGGCACGTAGCCGAGTTCGCGGTACTGGGCGATGCCGTCGTAGGGGCCGTAACTGGCGCTGGCGACCATCGCCTCCAGCGCCTCGTTGGCGTCGTAGCCGCGGATGCCCTTCATGTAGGCGTCGGCGATCACCGGCACCGCGTGGTAGCCGATCATGCACCACGTCTCCTGGCCGTGGAACGCCCACACCGGCAGCACGCCATAGGGGCTGTGCCGACGCGCGGCCAGCAGCGACTGCACGAAGTCGTTGGTGCGCTGTTCCGGCTGCACCAGGGTCAGCAACGGATGCAGCGCGCGATAGGTGTCCCACAGCGAGAAGGTCGAATAGTGGGTGAAGCCCTTCGCCTGGTGCACCGCATTGTCCGGCCCGCGGTAGCTTCCGTCGCTGTCCATGAACAGGGTGGGCCCCAGCAGCGTGTGGTAAAGCGCGGTGTAGAAGCTGCGCCGCTGCGGTTCCGGCGCGTCCACGTCGATCGCCCCCAGCGCCCGCGTCCACTGCCGGCGCGCGTCGGCGCGCACGCCGTCGAAATCCCAGCCCGGGACTTCGGCGTCGAGATTGGCGATGGCGTTGTCTTCGCTGACCGGCGAGATCGCGACCTTGACCAGCAACGGATCCTGCGTATCGGCGAAATCGAACGCGGCCACGATCTGGCGGCCCTCGATCTGCGCGCGCTGGCGCGGATCCTTCTCGCCCGGCGGCGGGAATCCCTTGTAGGCGACGTCCTGTTCGGTGTCGTGCAGTTGCTGGCCCTGGATCGGCCGCGAGAAGCGCAGGGCGAAATACAGTTGCCGTCCCGGCGCCCAGCCACGGGTCTCGCGGAAACCGGTGACGGTACCATCCGGGCGCAGGCGCAGCCGCGACCACAGCACCTTGCCTGGATAGTCGTACAGGCTGGTGCGCAGATCGATCAGCACGTGCGCGGGCTTGCCGCGTGGAAAGCTGTAGCGGTGCACCCCGACCCGCGCGGTCGCGGTCAGCTCGGCGCGCACGCCGTAGTCGTCCAGGGTGACCGCGTAGTAGCCGGGTTGCGCGGTTTCGTCGTCGTGGCGGAAGCGCGAGGTGTAGCCGCTGCCGGGCTGGTCGGGATTGCCGCGCTCCAGCTTCACCTCGCCGCTGATCGGCATCAGCAGCACGTCACCGAGATCCGAATGGCCGGTGCCGGAGAAGTGGGTGTGCGAGAAGCCGACGATGGTGCGATCGTCGTGGCGGTAGCCGGCCGCCCAGCCATAGGCGTCCTTGCGCGGCTGGATGCGGGTGTCGGGACTGAGCTGGACCATCCCGAACGGAACGGTGGCGCCAGGGTAGGTATGGCCCTCGCCGCCGGTGCCGATGAACGGGTCGACGTCGGCATAGGCGCGTTCGCCCGGATTGTCCGCCAGCAGCGGCGCCGCCATCAGCCAGAGACACATCGCGCCTGCGGCGCGCTTCCACGTCTTGCGCATGCCCGTCCCAACGTCGTCATGGAGAAGCCGGGAACGTAGCACGCCGCACCGGCGGCGCACCGGTATCCGGTCACGCCGCGCCTTCGCGCCGCAGCAGTTCGCGCTTGCGATCCACGCCCCAGCGGTAGCCCGACAGCGCACCGTCGCTGCGGACCACGCGGTGGCAGGGAATGGCCACCGCCAGATGGTTGGCGCCGCAGGCCTGCGCCACCGCGCGCACCGCCCGCGGCATGCCGATGCGCTGTGCGATCTCGGCGTAGCTGGCGGTACTGCCGGGCGGAATCTGCCGCAGCGCCTGCCATACCCGTTCCTGGAAGGCGGTGCCGCGCACGTCCAGTGGCAGGTCCAGGCCGATGCCCGGCGCCTCGACGAAGCCAACCACCCGCGCGACCCAGTCCTCGAAGCCGGCGTCGCCGCCGATCAGGTGCGCGCGCGGGAACTGATCCTGCAGATCCCGCACCAGCGCTTCCGGATCCTCGCCCAGCAGGATCGCGCAGACCCCGCGCTCGCTGCGCGCGACCAGGATCGCGCCGAGCGAGCACTGGCCGATGGCGAAGCGGATGTCGGTGTTGGCGCCGCCGGCGCGCCAGTCCTTCGGGCGCATGCCCAGGCGCTGGTTGGAGGTTTCGTAGAAGCGGCTGTTGGAACCGAAGCCGGCATCGAAGATCGCATCGGTGATGGTCGCGTCGCCTTCCAGTCCCTCGCGCATGCGGCGCGCGCGCTGCGCCTGCGCGTAGGCCTTCGGGGTCACGCCGGTGATCGCCTTGAACACGCGATGGAAGTGGTAGGGGCTCATGCCCGCGGTTTCCGCCAATTGCGCCAGCGAGGGCGGCTCGTCGGTGTTCTCCAGTTGCCGGCAGGCGTGCGCCACCCGTTCCGCATGCTGGCGGGCCAGCGCGCCGCGATCGGCGGCGGCGCGGCGGTTGGCACGGTAGCCGGCGGCCTCGGCCGCTTCGGGGGTATCGAAGAACACCACGTTCTCGGGCCGCGGCAGGCGCGACGGGCTGCTGGGATGGCACCAGACGCCGGTGGTCTTCACCGCGTAGACGAAGCGGCCATCGGCGGCCGGATCCCGCGCCCGCAGCGCGGCCCAGCGCGGGTCGTCCTGGATGGCGGTGGCGGCGGTACGCGGGCGGGAAGGGGAGGATGCGTTCATGGCGGAAAGGCTCGTCGTGGGGACGACGCCATCTTGGTTCCCGCCAGCCTAGCCCACACTCCGCGCCTTGCGATCAAATTCGGGCCTGGAGCGGTATTCGTGCGCCTCTGGCAGTCCACAGACGCTGGATTGTATCCGCGCATGACGCACCGCCACCGCAAGTTGAAGACTCTCCCGAACCCGGAAACCGCTCCTTCTCCCGCTTGCGGGGGAAGGTTGGGATGGGGGTCGCTTTCAGCGGCGAAGCAGTAGTGACGTTTCGCCCCCACCCCAGCCCTCCCCCGCGGGCGGGGGAGGGGGCAGTGTCCGTGCGTTGTTCAGCAATTCGCACGTTGGAATGCATCCGCGAGCTACGCACCGCCACCGCAAGTTGAAGACTCTCCCAAACCCGGAAACCGCCCCTTCCCCCGCTTGCGGGGGAGGGGGCAGCATCCGTGCGTTGTTCAGCAATTCGCAACGTTGGAATGCATCCGCGCGCTACGCACCGCCGCAAGTTGAAGACTCTCCCAAACCCGGAAACCGCCCCTTCCCCCGCTTGCGGGGGAAGGTTGGGATGGGGGGCGCTTTCAGCGGCGAAGCAGCAGTGACGTTTCGCCCCCCAGCCCTCCCCCGCGGGCGGGGAGGGGGCAGTGTCCGTGCGTTGTTCCGCAATTCGCAACGTTGGAATGCATCCGCGCGCTATGCACCGCCACCGCAAGTTGAAGACTCTCCCAAACCCGGAAACCGCCCCTTCCCCCGCTTGCGGGGGAAGGCTGGGATGGGGGCCGCCTTCTGCGGCGCAACCACGACGGCGATCTCCGCCCCACCCGCAACTCGCGCCCGCGAGCGGGATTCACAAGTTTTCCGGGCGGAAGGCCCGCCGACGGCTGATCGTGCGCCCGGAGATCATGAACTCGCCGTTGCCGCGATAGTGCACGGTCTCGGGCACGCGCGGGGAAATGGCCACATGCGCCGCGACCACTTCCCAGATGAACAGGTGATAGGCGTCGGTCTGGCGCTGTTCGTACAGCCGGCACTCGAAGTTCGCATGGCACTCGCGGATCAGCGGGGCGCCAACCTGGCTCGCGCGGCCGGCGGTGAGTCCGAAGCGTTCGAACTTGTCCACCTGCGCGCCGCTGCAGTTGCCGATGCCGACCACCGCGTCCAACAGATGCGAGCCGGGCAGGTTGATCACGCATTCGCGGCTGCGCCGGACCAATCCGTAGGTATGGTTGCCGTGCCAGAGGTAACAGGCGAACAGCGCCGGCTCGAAGCCCATCATCATGTGCCAGCCCATCGTCATGATGTTGCGCTGGCCGCCGTGGGCCGAGCTCACCAGCACCACCGGACCGGGTTCGAGGAAACGGCGGATGTCGTCCAGCGGATAGGCGCGCTTGCGGGGAATCTTCATCGCGTGTGCCAGGGGAAGCTGCCGATGGATTGCAGCATGCCGCCGTGCAGGCACGATGAAGAGCGGGCTTCAGCGGAGAGCGGGCGTCACTCGCCCGGCAACTGCTCCAGGAACGCTTCCAGCGCCGGCGAGCGACGCCGGTTGAGCAGTTCCAGCCGGTACAGCCGGCGACTCAGCGCGGCCTGGCCGTCCAGCGACAGCGTGCGCACCCGGCGCATCGCGATCAGATCCTCCACCACCACCGACGGCAGGATGGCAACCCCTGCGCCGGCCGCCACCGCCCGGGCGATGGCTTCGTTGCTGCCGATCTCCACCTGGTGCTTCGGGGTGATGCCGTGCGCGTGCAGCAATCGTTCGGCCACCCGCCGGGTACCGGAGCCTTCCTCGCGCAGCAGCCAGGTCTGTTCGCTCAGGCTGGCGGCGGTCGCGAGCCGGCTGCCGCTGCCTGCCAGATCGTCGGGCGCGATCACCACCAGCGCCTCCTCGCGCCAGACACGCCGATCGATGCGTGGATCGTCGACCGGACCTTCGACGAAGGCGGCGTCCACGGTGCAGTCGATGATCGCCTGGGCGATCTGGGCGGTATTGGCGACCATCACCTGGGTGCGGATGTCCGGATGCCGGCGCGCGTAGGCGGCCACGTGCACCGGTAGCCAGTAGCCGGCCACCGTGGTGCTGGCGCCGATGCGCAGCTCGCCCTTGCGCAGGCCGACCCGCTCGCGGACGTCCTCCAGCGCGATCCGCTCCATCGCGAAGATGCCGCGCGCGTGCTCGTACAGCACCTGGCCGCCTTCGGTGAGGCGAATGCCGCGCATGCCGCGGGCGCCACCGGGGCCGCGGTCGATCAGTGGCAGTTCGAGCTGGTGTTCCAGTTCGCGCACCGCCTTGGACACCGCCGACTGGGTGATGAACATCGTCTCGGCCGCGCGCGAGAAGCCCTGCTGCTCGACGACCGTGGCGAACACCCGCAGGAGGTGGAGATTAATTGAATGAGGAATATTCATGCATGAGGGAATTATATGCATTGGACTCATTCAATGGCCGGGACTAAGGTGCCGTCCGTCGGCGGGAGGTCCCGCCCACGCCTCCGTTTCTCCCGGGTTTCCGATGTCCAGCCAGTCCGTGTCTTCCGCGTCCGCTTCTCCCGCCCCCCGGTCCCCATACCGCCAGTCCGGCTGGTGGCTGGGTCTCGGCCTGGCCGCGCTGCTCGCGGCCGCGGGCCTGTGGCTGGCGAGCCTGCCGACCGTGCAGGGCTGGGGCGTCAGCGCGCTGACCGCCGCGATCCTGCTGGGCATCGTCGCCGGCAACACCGTGTTCCCGCGCATCGCCGCGCGCACCGCGCCGGGCGTGGATTTCGCCAAGAGCACCCTGCTGCGGCTGGGCATCGTGCTGTACGGCTTCCGGGTGACCGTGCAGGACATCGCCCAGGTCGGCATGGCCGGGCTGGTGATCGACGTGATCGTGGTGGCCTCGGTATTCCTGCTGGCGGTGTGGCTGGGCACGCGCCTGTTCAAGCTGGATCGCGAGACCTCGATGCTGATCGGCGCGGGCAGCGCGATCTGCGGCGCCGCCGCGGTGATGGCGGCCGAGCCGGTGGTCAAGGCGCAGGCGCACAAGGTCGCGGTCGCGGTGGCCACGGTGGTGGTGTTCGGCACTGTCGGCATGTTCCTGTATCCAGCGTTGTATCCGCATCTGGGCATCGATGCGCACGCCTATGGCGTCTATGCCGGCTCGACCATCCATGAAGTCGCGCAGGTCGTGGTCGCCGGCAAGGCGATCAGCGAAACCGCCGCGTCGGTGGCGGTGATCGAAAAGATGATCCGGGTGATGCTGCTGGCGCCGTTCCTGCTGATCCTGTCCGCGCGCCTGGGTGCGGAGGCGGGCGCCGACGCGGGCGGTGCGCGACCGAAGCTGATGATTCCGTGGTTCGCGGTGATGTTCATCGCGGTCAGCCTGTTCAATTCCCTGCACCTGCTGCCCACCGCGTGGGTCGCGCTGATCGTGCAACTGGACACCGTGTTGCTGGCGACCGCGATGGCGGCGCTGGGCCTGCGCACCCATGCCGGCGCGATTCGCCAGGCCGGCGTCAAGCCGCTGCTGCTGGCGCTGAGCCTGTTCGCCTTCCTGCTGCTGGGCGGCGGCGCGATCAACTGGCTGGTGATGCGCCTGTTCAGTTGAGCTTCGCCGTGGCGATGACACCACGAAGGTAATAAAGATTCCGGTTGCGAGGTCGATGGGGGGTATCTGGGACTGATGCCAGATGAACCATTGACGCCCTGGGGAGAGGGCCCGCAATGGAATCCACTGCCGCGCCATCGCGAAGGATCGCACCCGCCTGGATAGGGCCGGGCCTGCTCGTGCTCTGGCTGGGCGCGATGGTGCCGGCGCTGGCCCGGCTCGAAACCGGCGCCATGCGTGCCTCGCCAGCTTCCGAAGCCGATGCCCTGCTCACCGCGCTGCGCGGACAGGTGGACCTCGATCGCCACCGCGGCGCCGCAGTGGTCTTCCACTTGCCCGTGGCGTGCACCTGCGACGACCGCGAAGACACCCGCCAGGTGCGCGACGCGCTGCGCGCGCGCGGCGTCCGCTGGGTCGAGCTGGCTGGCGTCGCCCGCGCGGACCTGCCCCATTCCCTGATCGCCCTGGATGCCGAGGGACGGCTGCGTTACGCCGGCCCGATGCGTCCGGATGGACTGTGCGCCGGCACGGCGTCCGCGCCGCTGGCCACCCGCTACCTGTCTTTCCACCGCGAAGACGCGCCGCGCGCGCTCGTCAGCGGAACCCGTTGCCCGTGCAGATAAGGAGAATCGCATGTCCGCCCAACCGCATTCACTTCGAAACGACGGCGACCTCGTCGGCCGCGAACGTTACGCCTACCTGGAGGAACTGGCGGCCGATGCCGATCGCATCTTCCTGTGGCTGGCGGCCGCGCTGGGCGCCGCCACGCTGCTGCTGGCGCTGCGCAACGGCCAATGGATGCCGGTACTCGCGGTGGCGCTGCCCAGCGTCGCGGTCGCCGTGGTGCAGGCCCGCCTGTTCCCGGGCACGCGGCTGAGCCGGATCACCCTGGCGCTGGTGCTGATGGTGCTGTCGGCCGTGCTGATCCACCAGTCGGGCGGCATGGTCGAGGCACACTTCGGCGTGATCCTGATGATCGCGCTGCTGCTGTACTACCGCGACTGGGTGCCGATCGTGGTCGCGGCCGCGGCCATCGCCGTGCATCACGTGGCGTTCTTCTTCATGCAGCAGGCCGGCTGGCCGGTGCCGGTGTTCCCGGCGGGCAGCGGCTTCGGCATCGTGCTGCTGCACGCCGCCTACGTCGTGGTCGAAACCGTGCTGCTGGTGATCATGGCCGTGCAGTTGCGGCGCCAATTGCTGTGGCTGGGATACGGGCCACGCCGGCTGACGACGCTGGCGCGCGAGGTGGCCGCGGACAGGCCGGTGCCGGAGGAAATCGCCCGGATGGACTTCCCGCCGGCCTCGCTGGCGACCGCGCTGGTGTCGATGAGCGGCCAGTTGCAGCAGCGCTTGCATCACGAGCGCACCGCCGGGCAGGAGAACCTGCGCATCCGCACAGCGCTCGATGGCGTGACCGCCCACGTGATGATCGCCGATGCCGATCGCAACATCGTCTACGCCAACCGACCGCTGCTGGCGATGCTGTCGCAGGTGGAGGAACAGATCCGCCGCGACGTGCCGCGCTTCGACGTGGCCACCCTGATCGGCAGCAGCATCGACATCTTCCACAAGCATCCGGAACACCAGTCGCGCCTGCTCGCGGAACTGCGCGGCACCCACCAGGCCCAGATCCGGGTTGGCGGGCGGGTCATGCGCTTGATCATCAATCCGGTGGTGGACGACGCCGGACGGCGGCTGGGCTTCGTGGTCGAGTGGTCCGACCGCACCGCCGAGGTGGAAGTGGAAGAGGAAATGACCCGCATCGTGCAGGCTGCCGCCACCGGCGACATGAGCGGACGCATCGGCACCGCCGGCAGGCAGGGGTTCTTCCTGACCCTGTCCGAGCGCATCAATGCGTTGCTCGATGCGAATGCGCTGGTTCTGGATCGGGTATCCACGCTGCTGTCGGCACTCTCGCAGGGCGACCTGACGGTACGGATGGACGGCGACTTCCACGGCGTGTTCGCCCGCATGCGCGACGACGCCAACGCCACCGTCGCCCAGCTCACCGACATCGTCTCCCGCATCCAGGACGCCTCCACCGCCATCAACACCGCCGCCGGGGAGATTGCTTCGGGCAACGCCGACCTGTCCCGCCGCACCGAACAACAAGCCGCCAACCTGGAGGAAACCGCCGCCTCCATGGAGGAACTGACCTCCACCGTGCGCCAGAACGCCGACTCCGCCCGCCAGGCCAACCAGCTGGCCATCGGCGCGGCTTCCGTCGCCTCCCAGGGCGGCAACGTCGTCGGCCAGGTCGTCACCACCATGCGCGACATCGAAGCGGCCTCGCGCAAGATTGCCGAAATCATCGCCGTCATCGACGGCATCGCCTTCCAGACCAACATCCTGGCCCTCAATGCGGCGGTGGAAGCGGCCCGCGCCGGCGAACAGGGCCGCGGCTTCGCGGTGGTGGCCTCGGAGGTGCGTACCCTGGCCCAGCGCTCGGCCAATGCGGCCAAGGAAATCAAGGGCCTGATTGAGGCCTCGGTGGACCAGGTGGCCACCGGCTCTTCGCTGGTCAACCAGGCCGGCGCGACCATGGGTGAAATCGTCGCCTCGGTCCAGCGCGTCACCGACATCATGGCCGAAATCGCCGCCGCCTCGCAGGAACAGTCCGCCGGCATCGAACAGGTCAACCAGACCATCACCCAGATGGACGAGACCACCCAGCAGAACGCGGCGGTGGTGGAAGAGGTGGCGGCCACCGCCGGCGATTTGCGGCAGCAGGCGCAGGACCTGGAACAGGCGGTGTCGGTGTTCCGCCTGGCGGGCTCCCCCAGCGAGGAGGTGCGCCGCTGGGTCACCGAGGCCGGCCGGCGCGTACTCGCGCCCTGACCGTCTGCGACGCTTCCGGCGTTCGCCGCATCCTGGAAAAGGTGGGTCGGACGTAAGGTCCGGCCCGCCTCTTTCTTTGTCCCTGTTTCAACCCTCCGCGCGCATGCGGCATCGAAACAGGACGCCGCCCGCCGGATGCGGAGCGCAAAAAGGACCGGAAGCGCATGAAAACCCTGCCGTTGCTGTTCGCCGCCCTGATGACCCTGTGGCAGATATCGACTGGCTCGTTGCCGTTGCCGGTCGCCGGCGATGACGACAGGCCGGCCCGCGCCACGGCGCAAGCGACGGCACCGGCCGGGCTCGATGACTACCTGCGGACGAAGATGCAGAACCGCCGCATCCCTGGCATGCAGGTGGTGGTGATCCGCGACGGCCGCATCGTGTTTTCCCGCAGCTACGGCAAGGCCAACCTGCAGGACGACGTGGCGGTGACGCCGGACACGGTGTTCTCGATCAACTCGGCCACCAAGACCTTCACCGGCGTGGCGATCCTGCAACTGGCGCAGGCCGGCAAGCTGTCGCTGGACGATCCGGTGTCGCGTCATCTGGCGGATCTGCCGCGCGAGTGGCAGGCGGTCACGGTGCGGCAACTGCTCAACCACACGTCCGGCCTGCCCGACATCCTGGTGCCGCCGCGCGCGCAGGGCACCGGCGCGCTGGTGGGCGAGGGCGGCGAGGAATCGGCCTGGGACACGGTGCGCACGATGCCGATGGCGTTCCCGACCGGCAGTGCCTATCGCTACAACCAGACCAACTATGTCCTGCTGGGCCGGGTCATCGATTCGCTGGGCGGCGTTCCGTTCACCCGCTTCATCACCGAACGCCAGTTCGCGCCGGCCGGCATGCGCCACGCCGGCTTCGGCGACTCGCGCGACGTCACGCCGCATCGCGCGCAGCCGTACCGCTATCCCGGCGGTGCCACCTCGCCGGCCGCCGGCGCGTTGCAGCATGCGTTCGACGAGTTCCCGGCCATGCTGCGCACCGGTGCCGGCATCAACGCCAGCGCCGAGGACGTCGCGCACTGGCTGATCGCCTTGCAGGACGGCCGCCTGCTCGACCGCGAACACCTGCGTGAACTGTGGGCGCCGGGCCGGTTCAATGACGGCCGGATCACGTCGTGGGCGTCGGGCTGGCCGCTGATCGATCGCGAGGATCATCCGGCGGTGGCGGGCATTGGTGGCCGCCGTTCGGCGTTCTTCGTCTATCCGCGGGATGGATTGTCGGTGGTGGTGCTGACCAATCTGGCCGGCGCCAACCCGGAAGAATTCATCGACGAGATCGCCGGGTTCTACCTGCCGGATTTCAGCGTGGCCAACGGCGGCGGGCTGCCGCGCAACGTCAAGGCGCTGCGGCGTGGCCTGATCGCACGCGGCTGGGACCAGGGCGTCTCCATCGTCGCCGGGCTCAAGCGGCAGGATCCGGACTTCGAACTGCGCGAGGACGATCTCAACGCCTGGGGCTACCGGCTGGTGACCGACGGTCAGCGCAGGGAAGGCATCGAGGTGCTGAAACTCAACACCCTGCTGTACCCGAAAAGCGGCAACACCTTCGATTCGCTGGCCGAGGCCTATGCGATCACCGGCGATCGCGAGGCGGCGATCCGCAACTACCGCCTTTCGCTGGAACGCGATCCGGGCAACCGCAACGCGGTCGACCAACTGCGCGCGCTGGGCGCGCCGCCGCCGGCCGGGGCGCGTGCCACGCACTGAATCCGCTTGCCCGGCGGTGCGGACTGATATCCAATCGGTCCCCTGACCACGGGGAGCGACGCAGATGCATGAGGGTTCTGCCGGCCGGATGGGCCGGCGTGGTTTCCTGGTGGCCGCTTCGGCCTGCGCGGCGATGGCGGCACTGCGATCGCCGCCGCTGCGCGCGGCGGACGCGGCCCGCTACGACCATCCGTGGATTCCCTCCGATGCCTTCCTCGCCGATTTGCCGGAATGGATGCGCGCGTTCGGCGTGCCCGGCGTGGGCATCGCGGTGGTCGAGGACGGCGTGTTGGCCTGGCACCGCGCATTCGGCGTGGCCGACGTGGACAGTGGCGTGACGGTGGACGCGGACAGCGTGTTCGAGTGCGCCTCGCTGAGCAAGCCGGTGTTCGCCTACGTGGTCCTGCAACTGGTCGATGCGGACGTGCTGCAACTCGACCGGACCCTGGCGCATTACCATCGCCCCGACTACCTGGCCAAGGATGATCCGCGCCTGGATCGGATCACCGTGCGCGACGTCCTGCGCCACAGCAGCGGCCTGCCGAACTGGCGCGAACATCCGGATCGCGAACCCTTGCGCACGCTGGCCGAACCCGGCAAGGGCGTGAACTATTCGGGCGAGGCCTTCTTCTGGTTGCAACGGGTGGCCGAGACGGTAACCGGCGAAAGCCTGGACCGGCTGGCACGGCGGCACCTGTTCGAACCGGCCGGCATGCGCGACAGCACCTATACCTGGAACGCGCATGCGGCGCGGCACTCGGTGATGGGCCAGCCAGCGCCTGGCGCGACACCGGTCGTGCAGACCTTCCGTAGCCAGTGGTCGCTGCTGCAACCCATCGCCGAAGCGCAGGGCAAGCCGTTGCCCGAATGGCTCTGGGACGACGCGGTGCGCGTGTTGCCGCGGGCGCAGGCCGCCGCGCCCGCGGGCATGTTCGTCTGGCCCGGCGATCTGCTGGCCAACGCCGCCGCCAGCCTGCGCGGACCGGTGCAGGACTATGCGCGTTTCATCGCCCATGTGATGCGTCCGGATGCGGGCCCGCCGCATGCAATCAGTGAAACCACGCGGCGGGCGATGCTGGCGCCGCAGATGCCGCTGCGCGCCGGCTGGTTGGACAAGGGACTGGGCTGGAACCTTGAACGCATCGACGGCGATGCCCGCTGGTTCTTCCACGGCGGCGCCAACGCGGGTCGCTACAAGACCTTTACCGTCGGAGATCCGCAGCGACGGCGGGGACTGGTGGTGATGACGAATGGCGGCGGCGGCACGGGTGTTTACCAGCGCATCGTGCGCGCGGCCACTGGCCGGGACATGCTCGCCTTCGATCTGTGATCGCCGGAGCGATATACCGGAACCGCGCCGACTCATCGCGCTGACGCGGTTCCGTCATCCAGGCCGCGTACTCTGCCGCCCGCTCAGGGGGCAGTCTCACGATGAAATCACGCGGTTACCGGATCCTTCCCATTCTGCTGGCGCTCGGCGCCTGCCAGCCCGCGCCGCCCGTGGCCGCGCCCGCCGCCCAGGCGTCGGCAATCGTGCCCGTGGCCGCGCAGCCGGCGGTGTCGCCGGATGGCGTCATCGACAACAGTGAACTGCGGCGCCTGGCCAGCCAGGCGCTGCAGGCGAACCGCCTGTACGCGCCGGCCGGTGACAACGCGGTGGAGTTCTACCTGGCGGCGCGCGTGCGACGTCCCGATGATGCCGCCATCCAGGCCGCGCTGACTGAAATCCAGCCGTACCTGCTGATCGCCACCGAACAGGCGCTGGAGCGTCGCGATGGCGCCGAGGCCGCGCGCCTGTTCGAACTGTTGCGCCGGCTGGATCCGCAGGCGCCGGCGCTGCCGCGTCTGCAGGCAGGCTTGACGGCGTTGCCGGCGACGCCGGAACCCGCGCAGGCCAGCGCGGACACGCAAGCGCGCCGCCCACCGCAGGACGTCTCGCCGCAGGGCGGCCGATCGCAGGGCCCTGCGCCGACCTCCGTGCCCGTCGCGTCCGCACCGGCGCAGGTGCCTCGCCCGACCGCATCGGAAACCCCCAACGCCGCGATGGCTTCGCCGCCGCCTGCGCCGGCGCTTCCCCCGCCGGAGCCCGCGCGCGCGGCCGTGGCGAGCCCGGTAGCCGCGCCTGCGCGCATGGCCACAACCTCCTCCTCGCCGCGCCTGCTGCAGGATGCGCAGCCGCGTTATCCGTTGCCGGCGCTGCGCAATCGGGTGGAGGGCGAGGTGGAACTGGCGTTCGTGATCCGTCCCGACGGCAGCGTCGGCGACGTGCGCCTGACTGCGGCACGGCCGCAGGGCGTGTTCGACGCGGCCGCCGTCGCGGTGGCTGCGCGCTGGCGTTTCGAGGCGACCGGACGCGCGCAGGCGTGGCGGCGCACCGTGCGGTTCCGCCTGCCGCCGCAATAGCCGGTGCTGGCACGCGTCGTTCGCTGCGGCGACAATGGCGGCATGAACGACAACGTCACCGAACTGCTGGAAACCGTCGAACAGGAAACCGGCGCCGCGCCGGACTGGTCCGTGCTGTGGCTGCACGGCCTGGGCGCCGATGGCCATGACTTCGCGCCACTCGTACCGGAACTGGTACGCCCGGACTGGCCCGCGCTGCGCTTCGTGTTCCCGCATGCGCCGGTGCGCGCGGTGACCATCAACAACGGCGTGCGCATGCGCGCCTGGTACGACATCGTCGGCATGGACTTCGCCACCCGCGCCGAGGCCGATGGCATCGAAGCCTCGATCGTCCAGGTCGAAGCCCTGATCGCGCGCGAGCTCGCCCGGGGCATCGCCCCGGAGCGCCTGCTGCTGGCCGGCTTCTCGCAAGGGGGCGCGATCGCCCTGTCGGCCGCGCTGCGGCGCAGCCAGCCGCTGGCCGGTGTGATCGCCCTGTCCACCTATCTGCCCGGCATCGATCAGGCCCGCCGTCATCTCGACGCGGCCGCGACGCGCCAACCGGTATTCATGGCGCACGGCATCGGTGACCCGGTGATCCCGTTCATCCATGCCGAACGCAGCGCGCAGGCCCTGCAGGCCATGGGATTCGCCGTGGACTGGCATCGCTATCCGATGGCCCACCAGGTCTGCGCCGAGGAAATCCGCGATCTCGGTGACTGGATGTCGCGCGTTTTTGCGTTGTAGGGAGAAATTGCCGCGAGAAATCGCGATTCTTCGCCAAGGATGACGTCCGCAACGACGGGGGCTACCATCGGCGAGGACGTCCCTGGCGTTCGAACGTGAGGAAGCCCGTGCCGTGAAGGTGGTCATAGCCGACGACGAACCGCTTGCCCGCGAGCGCCTGCGCGCACTGCTGGCCGAACAGCCCGGCGTGGAAGTGGTGGCCGAGGCCGAGAATGGCGTGGGCGCCCTGCAGGCCTGCGCCGAGCACAAGCCGGACGTGGTGCTGCTGGACATCGCCATGCCCGGCGTCGACGGACTGGAAACCGCGCGCCACCTGGCCGCCTTCGACCCGCGCCCGGCGGTGGTGTTCTGCACCGCCTACGACGCGCATGCGCTGTCCGCCTTCGAGGCCGCGGCGATCGATTACCTGATGAAGCCGATCCGGGCCGAACGCCTGGCGGCGGCGCTGGAGCGCGCGCGCATGTTCATCGCCGGCCGCGCCAACGGCGGCGGTGCGCAGGAGCCCGGTCCGGCGCGCCAGGTCCGTACCCATCTGTGCGCGCGGATGCGCGGCAGCCTGCGGTTGATTCCGATCGAGGAAGTGCACTATCTCCAGGCCGAGGAGAAGTATGTGGTGGTCCACCACGCACGCGGCGAGGATCTGATCGAGGAATCGCTGAAGTCGCTGGAGGAGGAGTTCAACGGCCGCTTCGTGCGCATCCACCGCAACTGCCTGGTGGCACGGCACGAACTGGTCGAACTCAAGCGCGCCGGCGACGGCCACGTCCAAGCCATCCTGCGCCACGGCAAGGCCCCGCTGGAAGTCAGCCGCCGCTGCGTGGCCGGCCTGCGCGAGACGGTCAAGCATCTCTGACGCCGCCTTCGGGGCGCGGGTTGCCCGATGGACCGTGCCCACCGGCGCGGTGTGCGGGATAATGCGCCGATGAAACTCCGCATCGCCACCCGCAAGAGCCCGCTCGCCCTCTGGCAGAGCGAACACGTCGCCGAACGCCTGCGCGCCGCCCACCCGGACCTGGAAGTGGAACTGGTGCCGATGAGCACCCGTGGCGACGAGGTGCTGGATCGCTCGCTGGCGGCGATCGGCGGCAAGGGCCTGTTCCTCAAGGAACTGGAACTGGCGATGCTGCGTGGCGAAGCCGATTGCGCGGTGCATTCGCTCAAGGACGTGCCGATGGAACTGGAGCCGCCGTTCGCGCTGGCCGCGATCCTGGCGCGTGCCGATGCCGCCGACGCCTTCGTTTCCAATCGCTACCCGGATCTGGACGCGTTGCCGCAAGGCGCGATCGTGGGCACGTCCTCGCTGCGCCGGCAGGCGCAGTTGCGCGCCCGCCGGCCGGATCTCCAACTGCGGGATCTGCGTGGCAACGTCAACACCCGCCTGGCGAAACTGGATGCGGGCGAGTACGACGCAATCGTGCTGGCCTGCGCCGGCCTGCAGCGTCTGGGCTTCGACGCGCGAATCCGCGCCCGCCTGCTTCCGCCGGCCTGGTTGCCGGCGCCGGCACAGGGCGCGGTCGCGGTGGAATGCCGCGACGACGATGCGGCGACGGTGGCGCTGTTCGCCGCGCTGGACGATGCCGATACCCGTTGCTGCGTGGAAGCCGAGCGGGCCATGAACCGCGCGTTGCATGGCAGTTGCCATGTGCCGGTGGCGGCCTTCGCGACCCTCTCGGCCGATGGCGCAGAACTGCACCTGCACGGCCTGGTGGGATCGGCGGAAGATGGCCGCGCGGTGCGCGCCGACGGCATCGGCGCGGCGCGGTCTCCGGAAGAACTGGGCAGGAAGGTTGCCGCGCAATTGCTGGCGGATGGCGCGGGCGAGTTGCTTGCGGCTGCGCTGGCCTGAAGAGCAAATCCCCCTCAGTCCCCCTTTTGCAAAGGGGGAGGCAAAGAAGCCGCTAGCCGCCTTTGAAAAAGAGGTGGCCAAAAAGCCGCTAGCCCTCTTGGAAAAGGGGGCGGGCACCCGCGCCAGCGGGTGAGAGGGGATTTGCGCGCTGGGGTGGGAAAAGCAAATCCCCCTCAGTCCCCCCTTTGCAAAGGGGGGCAAGGAAGCCGCTAGCCGCCTTTGAAAAGGAGGTGGCCAAAAAGCCGCTAGCCCCCTTGGAAAAAGGGGGCGGGCACCCGCGCCAGCGGTTGACGGGGGATTTGCGCGCTGGGGTGGGAAAGCAAGTTCACCCGCTCGCCTTTTTCGCTTCTCAACTGCCCGATGACGAGGCGGGAAGAGATACAAAGGTGGGCTGCCGATTGCGCCGATGGACCCGAGACGGAAAGAAGCCGACGCCGCGGCTAGCGAAGCGAGCTCCGGTATCCCGTCAGCGGAGCAAGCTCCGCTCTATTTGAACTTGTAGACCACGTTCATCGTGGTCAGGGTGTCGGTGCGCTTGAGGTTCTCGGCTGCATCGCTGTTGTGGCGCGCCTGCCAGCCGGCCTTCAGCGCCAGGTGCGAATTCATCGTCACCGACAGGCCCAGATCGTTCTGGGCGAAGGTGTTGTACTCGCCCGATTCCACCAGCAGCTTGTTGACCAGTTCGGTGTTCTCGCTCAGCGAAACCCGCAGGTCCACCAGGCCACGTCCGATCACGCTGGATTCGTTGCGCTCCTCCAGGGTGTCGTAGGCGCGGCGGAAGCCGGGGCCCACCTGCAGATCCAGCTGGGTGCGGTCTCCATCGACCACCCGGTTGCCGTAGCTGACACTGACCGAGGTCTGTCGGCTGAAGGTACCGAAATCGTCTTCCTCGTGGCGCAGCGACGTGTTGACCGTGCCGCGCGAGTCGGTCCGGTAGGCACCGTTGCCGGTCAGGGTGTAGCGGTTGGCGGTGGTGCGGCGATCACGCTTGATCGTCCCGTCGGGCTGGGTCGATTTGTATTCGGAACTGGCGCGCAGGCCGGACAGGCTGCCGCTGTACTTCCAGGCGCCGCCGTCGGCGTAGTTCAGATCCAGGCGCGCGTTGAGGCTCTCGGTGGTGCTGTTGCCGTGGGCCGAGGCGAATCCGAGTTCGCCACCGCCGCTCCACGGGGAACTGGGTTGCAGCGGTTCGGTCGGCGTTTCCGCCATCGGGCGCGGAGGAGGCACCGGCAGCGGCGCTCCCTTGTGGCTGACCGCGAGGGATTCCTTCTGGGTCACCGCACCACCGGCCTTGGCCTTGGCGCTGGTGATCTGGGCGCCCGCCTTCAGATTGTTGTCCGGGGGGACGAGATCCTGGGCATGCGCCAGCGGTGCGCCTGCCAGGCACAGGGATAGGGACAAGGCGAGCAGGTTGGGACGGGGCATGAAGGGCCTCGGCGGGCGGAGGACGCGGTTGCGTCGTCGTCGCCATGTGAACGTTGAAAACGGTTACAGAATAACAATCCGAACTTCCAGGCTCAAGGCAAGTGATTGTTTGGATTCAGATTCGTGACCGATTCTGCCATGCTTTCATTCACATTTGTGGCGTCTGGACACCCCCGGATCAGGTGCGTTTCACGTTTTCGCACACCCATGTGGCGGAGAAGGTTCAGCGCATGCACCGGAACGCGTATTCATCCAGTTCCCAGCCCAGCCGCTCGCGCCCCCGGTCGCTGAGATCGGTCATCAGGCTGTCCACGTTGCGGCGGATGCGCAGGCAGGGATCGGTCTCGTAGCCGGGGCCCGCGAACAGTTGGCCAATGAAATTGACCACCTGCTCCGGGCTGACCGAACGACGCATCACGAATCGCCCGGGTCGCTCGCCGCCGGGCATCCGCGCCCGGCGTTGCCGTAGCGGGTCGCTGCCGAAATCCGGTACCGGGTCGCCCGCCCGTGCCCAGGCGACGCCCTGTGCCAGGAGATCGGCCGCGCCGCCGGTACCGGTATCCGCATTGGCGGGCGGGGGAACGATGGTGTCGTCGGTCCGGCTCGTGGCCGGACGGGATGCGGGACGGGGACCGGCCGCCGGGCGTGGGGATCGGGGAGTATTGGATGTTGCCGGTGGGGCGGCGAAGGGAACCGGGGCCGCGACCGGCGATTCACGCGGCCAGAAACGGAGCCGCGGGCGGGACTCGCCATCCGTCATCGTCGCCGGCGTCGGCAGGCGCCAGAGCAGGCCAATCACCAACACATGCAGTGCGACCACGACGAATACGGCGATGCCATTGTGCCTGACGCGTTCGGACAACCTTGTCGCTCCCCTTTCCAGGCCTTGGAGTGTGGCCATGCGCGGGTTAAACGGGAGTTAGACCTGGCTGTTTTCAATTCAATGTGACTTTCGGGTGTTCCCGGCCCCGGCATCGCCGCGCAACATGCGGCGACATGACCTTGTCCCGGAAGCGCAGGTGTCCGCCATGCCCAGAAAAATCCTCATGGGTCTGTTGATGGTGGCGCTGGCCTGCGCCATCGCCGGTTCCGGCTACGCGTTCGGCAAATACCTGGCACAGCGCGATCACGCGGCCGGAGTATCGGCCGCGACCGGCTAGGGCGACTCGATGGTGATGGCGGGATCGTTGAAGCGCGAATACGCCAGGGTCATGGTGTAGGGACCGCCGTTGGCGGTCTCGCCGCTGTGCTGGAGCTGCAGCGGACGTCCCTCGCGATCGATCCAGTACAGGAACTCGCCGGGCTCCGGTTGCGTATGCCGCACGCGATAACGCCGTGCGCGCTGGCCGGCAAGATCCTCCTCGCCCAGGAACTCGGCCGACAGGCCACTGCGGTTCTCGCGGATCTTCATCGGATCGCGCCATTGGCTGACGGTGCCCTCGGGAATCGGCACCTTGGTCTGCTGGCCGTGCATTTCCATGTACATGGTGTCGCCGATGATCACCTGGGTACCGACCGGCATGATCATGCGATAGCGATCCGGCGCGACGAAGTCCATTTCGTTCTGCATCGGCTGGCCACCCTCGACGGTCATCACCGCGTGGAAGCTGCGCGCCGCCAGGAATTTCTCCATCGACGCGGTGACCTCGCCCAGCGCATCCACGGCCGGCGCCGCAGCCGCCGGGGGGCGCGCAGCATCCGGTGCCGTTGCGGGTGCCGCGGTCGTGGCCGGTTCCGGTTGCCGCGAGCAGGCAACGGCCAGCGCCGCCGCCGCCAGCAGGGGAAGGAATCGGGACGGGCAGGAAGGCGACACGCGGCTGGGGAACATGGTGGAGCTCCAGGGTAGGGGAACGGGGCCGCTTGGGTCCGTGCGTTGGGGGAGTCCGGGCGGCGCGTTCACGCCCCGGGCCCCAGGCACCGCACGGGCCCAAGCGGCCGGGACCCTATCGATGCCAACGCCAACCGGGCGTCGAAAACGGCCACGGCTCGGCCATAATCATGGCATGGACAAGATCGAACGCATCACCGCCCTGCATCGCATCCTGAAGGCCTCGCGCTACCCGGTCACGGTCAAGCGCCTGCAGGAGGAACTCGGCTGTTCGCGCGCCACCGTCTATCGCGATCTGGCCTACCTTCGCGACGCGCTGATGGCGCCCATCGAGGGCGACGGCGAAGCCGGCTTCCGCTACGAGGCGGCCGAAGGCGAGCGGTTCGAACTGCCGGGGCTGTGGCTGAGTTCGGAAGAACTGTATGCGCTGCTGGCGGCCCAGCAACTGCTGGTGCGCACTGGCGGCGGCGTGCTGTCCGGCGCGCTGGCGCCGTTGCAGAAGCGCATCGAGGGGCTGCTCGCCGATCACGCGGGCGTGTCCCAATGGCCGGTGGACCGGGTGCGGGTGATTCCACATCGTGGGCGCCGGCTGGACGAGGCCAGCTTCCGCACTGTCGCCTCGGCCGTGCTGGAGCGCAAGCAGCTCGCGTTCGAGTATCGGGCCCGCTCCACCGACGAGCGCACCCGCCGCACCGTGTCACCCCAGCGCATCACTCATTACCGCGACAATTGGTACCTGGATGCCTGGGACCACGAGCGCAAGGCGCTGCGCAGCTTCGCGGTGGATCGCATCGGCGGCGCGCGCCTGCTGGAAGAGGCGGCGCAGGATCTGGCCAACGATGATCTCAACCAGCACCTGGCGTCCAGCTACGGCATCTTTTCCGGCGAGCCGAAGGGGTGGGCGACCATCCTGTTCAGCCCCAAGGCGGCGCGCTGGGTCGCCGACGAGCAATGGCATTCCAAGCAGCAGGGACGCCATCTTCCCGACGGCCGCTACGAGTTGAAGGTGCCCTACAGCGTTTCCCGCGAATTGTTGATGGACATCCTGCACTACGGCGCGGACGCGGAAATCATCGAACCGTCGGTGCTGCGCGAGCAGGCCAAGTCCCTGCTGGAACTGGCGCTGTCGAATTACGGGAAGCGTTGAGCGGCAGCTGCTCGGTTAGCGGAGCAAGCTCCGCGCTACGGGGATCCGCCGTGTCCGTTGTCGGGAGAGAGCCCCTTAACCAGCCATCCGGCTGTTGAGGAGGGCCTGCTCTCGGCGCCAAAAGCGAATCCCCCTCGGTCCCCCTTTTTCAAAGGGGGAGGCGAAGCGGAGACTGATTCCCGATTCCCGAATCCCGAATCCCGAATCCCGAATCAGGGAGTCTTCGGCTCGGCGAAACCCGGCTGGCCCACCTGCGCAGGCAGTTGCGGCTCGCGGACCAGCTGACGCGCGTTGACGCCGTGGTCGCGCATCTTGCGGATGAGCTGCTGGTAGAGCGTGTCGTCCATGTCGGGAGAGCGCGAGAAAATCCAGCCCAGGTCGCGCTCGGGATAGCTGATCAGCGCCCAGGAATAGTCGGGCGCCACTTCCAGGATGTGGAACTTGGCCGGTACCACGCCGACGAACCACAGGGTCCAGTCGCGGTTGCCGCTGCCGCCCTTCACCGATGCGCGCGCTTCGCGGACTTGTTCAGGTTCATTGAAGCCTTCGCGGTGGAGATAGCGCACGCCGATGCGGTCGCCTTCGCGGGCGGTGTACTCGTAGCGGCCGGTCACGTGGCCGCGCTCGGCGAAGTAGGGAATGTGCGCGACCACGTACCAGGTGCCCATGAACCGGGGCAGGTCGATGTCCGTCGCCTGCACCGGTGCCTCCAGCCCCATCGACCGGGTCTCGCTCTGGCTGGCACAGGCGGTCACCGCGGCAATCAGGGCGCACGTCAGGACGGCGCGAAGACGGCACAGCGATGCGGACATGCAGGACTCCTGGGTGGTGAATCGTCACAAACCGCCGCCGCAACGGCGGGCGACACGAATATCGCATATCGGCATGAAGGCGAGAATCTCTGAACGGATCCACCGCGTCGCAATCCGTGAGAAGGCGGCGCGGCAGGCTGGAGCCCTGTCCATCGGAGCCCTGCCATGCGCGACTTTGCCCACTCGATTTCCACCGACGCCCGCCTGTCCCGTGCGCCGGACCCGCAACTCGAAAGGTTGCTGCGGCGCGTGGTTGCGATCGGCCTGGCGCTGGTGCTGCTGTTCCCGCTGGCCCGCGGACAGATTCCCTGGCTGGGATGGGCGCCGCTGTGGCTGGTCGGCATGCCGCTGGCGGCCTGGTGGGCGTTGCACCGCTTCCGCCTGCCGCAGTGGCCGGTGCGCCGCGACGTGGCCGGACGCCGGCGAAATCGTCCACAGGCCCGCCGCCGGGCGCGGATGCCGCGCACCCCTTGGCTGCGGGCCGCCTGAGCCACGTGGGCCGGACGCGCACTGACGTTCGACAGGGGAGGGTGGCCATGGACTTGTGCTAGCGTGAAGGAATTGTCTTCGCAATCCGGAGTTTCCTTCATGTCCAAGCTTGTCCATGCCTGCCTGGCGGCAGGCCTCGCCGCCGCTGCCGTGAGCGGCCACGCCCAGGAGCAGAACACCGTGGCCAACGACCCGTACGCATGGCTGGAAGAGGTGGAAGGCCAGAAACAGCTGGACTGGGTGCGGGCGCAGAACGCCAAGGCCGAGGCTGAAATCGCTTCCACGCCGGAGTTCAAGCAACTGGAGGCCAGCATCCTGGCCATCCTGGATTCGGACGCCAAGATTCCGGGCGTGCAGAAGATCGGCCCGTACTACTACAACTTCTGGAAGGACAAGCAGCACGAGCGCGGCCTGTGGCGCCGCACCACGCTGGAGGAATACCGCAAGCCGCAGCCGCAGTGGGAAACCGTGCTGGACCTGGACGCGCTGAACAAGGCCGAGGGCAAGAATTGGGTCTGGCACGGCGCCGATTGCCGCAAGCCCGACTACACCCGTTGCCTGATCGCGCTCTCGCGCGGCGGCGCCGATGCCGACGAGACCCGCGAGTTCGACCTGGCCACCAAGACCTTCCTCAAGGACGGCTTCTACCGTCCGGAGGCCAAGGGCGGCCTGGGCTGGAAGGATGCGGACACCGTCTATGTCTTCACCGACTTCGGCGACGGCAGCATGACCACCTCCGGCTATCCGCGCATCGTCAAGGAATGGAAGCGCGGCACCCCGCTGTCGGCCGCGACCGTCGTCTACGAAGGCAAGCCGGACGACATGTACATCGCCGCCTTCCATGACGACACCCCGGGCTTCCAGCGCGACTTCGTCAGCCGCACGCTGGCCTTCTACAACGACGAACTTTTCCTGCGCGGCGCCGACGGCAAGCTGGTCAAGATCGACGTGCCCAACTCGGTCAACAAGGGCGCCTTCCGCGAATGGCTGACCCTGGAACTGCGCGAGCCGTGGACCGTCGGTGGCAAGACCTACAAGGCCGGCTCGCTGCTGGTCGCCAGGCTCGACGACTTCATGGCCGGCAAGCGCGAGTTCGACGTGCTGTTCGAGCCGACCGACCGCACCTCGCTGGCCAGCTTCACCTTCACCCGCCACCACTTGGTGCTCAACGTCCTGGAGGACGTCAAGAACAAGCTCAGCGTGCTGACTCCCGGCGAAGGCGGCTGGAAGAAGAGCGAATTCGTCGGCGCGCCCGCGTTCGGCACCCTCGGCGTCAGCGCGGTCGATTCGGATGAAAGCGACGCGGTCTGGCTGACCGCCACCGACTACCTGACCCCGACCACCCTGTCGCTGGCCGACATCGGCAAGCAGCCGGAACAGTTGAAGACGATGCCGACCTTCTTCGATGCTTCGAAGGACGTCATCGAGCAGCACTTCGCCACCTCCAAGGACGGCACCAAGGTGCCCTACTTCGTGGTGCGCCCGAAGGACCTGAAGCTGGACGGCAACACCCCGACCCTGCTGTACGGTTACGGCGGCTTCGAGGTTTCGCTGACCCCGGCCTACTCCGGCGCGGTCGGCAAGGGCTGGCTGGAGAAGGGCGGCGTATACGTGGTCGCCAACATTCGCGGCGGCGGCGAGTACGGTCCGCGCTGGCACCAGGCCGCGCTGAAGGCCAACCGCCACAAGGCCTACGAGGATTTTGCCGCGGTCGCGCAGGATCTGGTCGCGCGCAAGATCACCACCGCCAGCCGCCTGGGCACCCAGGGCGGCAGCAATGGTGGCCTGCTGATGGGCAACATGCTGACCCAGTATCCGGAACTGTTCGGCGCGATCGTCGTGCAGGTGCCGCTGCTGGACATGAAGCGCTACAGCCACCTGCTGGCCGGCGCGTCCTGGATGGCCGAGTACGGCAATCCCGACACCGCCGACTGGGACTACATCAAGACCTTCTCGCCGTACCACCTGTTCGATCCGGCCAAGACCTATCCGGCGACCCTGTTCACCACCTCCACGCGCGACGACCGCGTCCACCCGGGCCACGCGCGCAAGATGATGGCCAAGATGCTGGAGGCCAACAAGGACGTGCGCTACTACGAGAACATCGAAGGCGGTCACGGCGGCGCGGCCAACAACGCCCAGGCCGCGCACATGAGCGCGCTGGCCTACACCTTCCTGTGGCAGCAACTGGCCAAGTAACCGCAAGTGCGTGTGCCTTCCCCGTTCGCGGGGGAGGCGAACAGCTCCCTTCCCCCGCGAGCGGGGGAAGGTGCCCGAAGGGCGGATGGGGGCAAGCCCGGAAACCGCGCCACAAGCGCCGGCCGGCCCCGACCTCCCGACCATTGCATCCCGCCGGAACGGACCCCATCCATGAAACCGACTTCCTTCCTGTTCGCGACCGTACTGATGACCGTCCCCTTCGCCTCCGCCGCCGCCGACCTCACGCCGCCCGATGCCGCCAAGAAGCCGCACGTGGTCAAGGCGCCGTTCGGCGCCGAGCGCAACGACGAGTACTACTGGCTGCGCGACGACGATCGCAAGAACCCGGAAATGCTGGCCTACCTCAAGGCCGAGAATGCCTACGCCGACGCGCTGATGGCGCCGCTCAAGCCATTGCAGGATGCCCTCTACAAGGAGATCGTCGGCCGCATCAAGCAGGACGACAGCAGCGTGCCGTACCGCGAGCGCGGCTACTGGTACTACACCCGTTTCGAGACCGGCAAGGACTATCCCGTCCACGCCCGCCGCAAGGGCAACATGGAAGCGGCCGAGGAAGTGCTGCTGGACGTCAACGCACTGGCCGAAGGCAAGGGCTACTACAGCGTCGGCGACTACGAGGTGACCCAGGACAACGGCATCCTGGCCTACGCCGAGGATGCGGTGGGCCGTCGCCAGTACGTCATCAGGTTCAAGAACCTGGCCACCGGCGAGTTGTACCCGGACCAGATCACCGGCGTTTCGCCCAACCTGGTCTGGGCCGACGACAACAAGACCCTGTTCTATGTCGAGAATGATCCCGAGACCCTGCTGACCGTGCGGGTGAAGAAGCACGTGCTCGGCACCCCGGCCTCGCAGGACGTGCTGGTCTACGAGGAGAAGGACGACAGCTTCTACATGGGCATCGGCCGTACCCGCGACGACAAGTTCATCTGCATCGGCGTGGAAAGCACGGTGTCCTCCGAATCGCGCTGCGCGCCGGCCGCCAATCCGGCCGAGTTCACCGTGCTGGCGCCGCGCGAGCGCGACGTCGAGTACAGCGCCGACCACCTGGACGGTCGCTGGGTCATCCGCACCAACTGGAAGGCGCAGAACTTCAAGATCATGACCGCGCCCGACGGCGCCACCTCCCGCGAGCAGTGGAAGGACTGGGTGCCGCACAGCGACAAGGTCTACATCGAGGGCTTCGAACTGTTCGACGGCTTCACCGCCATCAGCGAGCGTTCCGAGGGCCTGGAGCGGATCCGCCTGCTGCGCGCGGACGGCAAGGAGGAGTACGTGAAGGCCGACGAGCCGGCCTACTCGATGGGCCTGGACGTCAACTCCGAACACGACACCGACTGGCTGCGCTACAGCTACACGTCAATGACCACGCCGGCCACGACCTATGAGCTGAACACGAAGACCGGCGAGCGCCGCCAGCTGAAGCAGCAGCCGGTGATCGGCTACGACGCGTCCAAATACACCACCGAGCGCGTATGGGTGGAAGCCCGCGACGGCACCAAGGTGCCGGTGTCGCTGGTCTACCGGAACGGCTTCAAGAAGGACGGCACCGCGGCCCTGCTGCAGTACGGCTACGGCAGCTATGGCGCCTCGATGGATCCGGGCTTCAGCGGCCCGGTGGTCAGCTTGCTGGATCGCGGCATGGTCTACGCCATCGCCCACATCCGCGGCGGCCAGGAAATGGGCCGCGCGTGGTATGACAACGGCAAGCTGCTGCACAAGAAGAACACCTTCACCGACTTCGTCGACGTCACCGACGCGCTGGTCAAGCAGGGCTACGCGGCCAAGGATCGCGTCGCCGCGATGGGCGGCAGCGCCGGCGGCCTGCTGATGGGCGCGATCACCAACCTGGCGCCGGACAAGTACCGCGCGATCGTCTCGCAGGTGCCGTTCGTGGACGTGGTCACCACCATGCTGGATCCGACCATCCCGCTGACCACCAACGAGTACGACGAGTGGGGCAATCCGGAGAAGAAGGAATTCTACGACTACATCGTCACCTACTCGCCGTATGACAACCTCAAGTCGCACGCGTATCCGGCGATCTTCGTCGGCACCGGCCTGTGGGACTCGCAGGTGCAGTACTGGGAACCGGCCAAGTACGTCGCCCGCCTGCGCGACGTCAACACCGGCAAGCTGCCGGTGCTGTTCCGCACCAACATGGAAGCCGGCCACGGCGGCAAGTCCGGCCGCTTCCGCCGCTACCAGGAAATGTCGGAGTACTACGCGTTCGTGCTGGATCAGTTGGGGGCGAATGTCGCCGCGAAGTAAATAGGCGAAAGGTATGTATGCACAAAATAGCCGGGCAATGCCCGGCTATTTTGTGCCCCACGCGGCTTATTGATTCGTGGAAGTCTTGGTTGCAGGTTTCCTTGCCAGATTCAATCACGCGGCTGTTTGGATTTGAGATAAAGACAGGCAGCTGCAAGAAGAACGACGATCGCAAGGATGAAGTAGCCGATCTGAAATCCCGATAGCAGATAGATGGCAGCAACGATAGCCAACGGGAGTGCATTCCAGCAAGGACGGGGCTGTGCCTTCATCTTCCTGGCCATGGATAAGCGGTTATCGTTGCATGTACTGGATTGAGCCAAGTGCGCAAATAGCACCGGTTCCGCCCGCCCACGCGGCACCGGCCCATCCCACGGTCCTGAAGATGGCGCCAGCAACAGCCCATCCTGCTCCCCATGACGCCGAAGGGTTGGTGTACTCCATGCATCGTCCGAAGTACTCACCTGCAGTTCTTGCGCCTATCGGAGGTTGCCGCTGGGCCCCACCGGAGACCGCTTCGATACTCTGTGCGACTGAGTTCACGCATGACGTTTCTCCTACTATCAAGTTTCATCCTGGCGAAGGGCCGGATGCGTCAGGTCATCCTGACGAAGGCATGACAAGTGAGATAAAGCGGTGGTGCCATAGGAAACATCCGAAAGAAGAAGCCCTGCGTCATCGGCAGCATGGGTACCGTGTGCCTGGCCTGGGGCCGAACCGTGGAGCCTTGCAGACCATCGGCCGGGGTGAATACGCCTTACGTCCGAAGCCCACATGCGGTAAAACGTGCCGGTGAACGACGACACGCCGCCGCCGGCTTCCTCGCGACGCTTCCGCTGGGCGTGGTGGCTGCTGGCCTACGCCAGCCTGGGCACGGGCATCCTCGGCATCTTCGTGCCGGGCCTGCCGACCACGGTGTTTATCCTGATCGCGGCCTATGCGGCCTCGCGCGGGTCGGACCGCCTGCACCACTACCTGCTTTCGCATCCGCGCTTCGGGCCGATGATCCGCGACTGGCAGGCCCACGGCGCGGTGTCGCGGCGGGCCAAGTGGGCGGCGACCTGGGCGATGCTGGCCTGCGCGCTGATCCTGCTGGCGGTGATGCTGATCGCCGGATCCCACCGGCTGTGGATGGTGTTGCTGCCGATTGGCTGCATGGCGGCGGTGGGGACCTGGCTGTGGCGTCGTCCGGAACCGCCGCGCTGACGTCATTCCGATTCATCCCCGGCTGGCTATACTGCGCCGCATGAACCGATCGCTCCGTCTGCTGTCCGCCGCCATCGCCATGGCGCTCCTCGCCGCCTGCGGCGCCAAGGGCCCGCTGTTCCTGCCGGAGAAGCCGGCGCCGGAGACCGAGGTCCCGGCCGAAGCGCCGGTCGAACCGGCCGCCGAAGGCACCGAAACCGCGCCGGCCGATTCGACGGATTCGACCGACACGGCGACCCCGCCCGCCGAACCCACCGCGGAGCCGGCCAACCCGCCCAGCACGCCATGAGCGCGCGGCCTCCGGGCTCGGCAATGATTTCCTTCACCAAGATGCATGGCGCGGGCAACGACTTCGTCGTGCTCGATCTGCGCGGCGACATCCCGCCGCCGGGACCCGAGCTGGCAGCCCGCCTGGCCGACCGCCACTTCGGTGTCGGCTGCGACCAGATCCTGACCATCGAACCACCGCGCAGCGCCGATGCGGTGGCCTCCTACCGGATCTGGAATTCGGACGGCTCCACTTCGCAGCAGTGCGGCAACGGCGCGCGCTGCGTGGCGGCCTGGCTGGTGCGCGACGGTGTCGCCAGCGGCGAGCAGTTCCGGGTGGACAGTCCGCTGACCACGCATGACGTGGAACACCTGGGCGGCGATCGTTATGCCATCGCCATGGGGGTGCCGCAGTTCGTGCCGGCGCGGATTCCGCTCGCCGGGTTCGAACAGGTCCAGGACGAGTATGACGTGCGGGTGGACGAGGATCTGCGGCTGCGTTTCGGCGCGGTGTCCATGGGCAATCCGCACGCGGTGGTCGAGGTGGCCTCGGTGGCCGACGCGCCGGTGCTGAAGGTCGGACCTGCGCTGCAACAGTCTTCCTGGTTTCCGGAATCGGTCAACGTCGGTTTCGCCGAAGTGATCGCGCGCGATCGCATCCGCCTGCGCGTCTACGAGCGCGGCGTCGGCGAGACCCTGGCCTGCGGCAGCGGCGCCTGCGCCGCGGCGGTGGTGCTGATGAAGCGTGGCCGCATCGATCGCGCCGCGACGGTATCGCTGCCGGGCGGCGACCTGCATATCCAATGGCCGGCGGACGATGCCGAAGTGGTGATGTCCGGCCCGACCGCATTCGTATTCGAAGGGGAATGGAACGCATGAACGAGAACGAGAAGCTGGGTGCCCACGAAATCGCCGCCTGGCTGCGCCGCCATCCGACCTTTCTGAAGCAGTTCCCGGATCTGGCGCTGAGCATGGTGGTGCCGCGCGACGACGGCCGCACCGCCTCGCTGGCCAGCTACCAGCTGGAAGTGCTGCGCGACAAGAACCGCGAGCTGTCCAAGCGCCTGAACGATCTGTTCGCCAACGCGCAGGAAAACGAGCGGCTGGCGGTGCGCACGCACCAGCTGACCCTGTCGCTGCTCAAGCAGAACAGCGCCGCCGACACCCTGCGCGCGATGGCCGCCTCGCTGGCCGAGGATTTCAACGGCGACCGCGTCAGCATCGTCCTGCTCAAGCCGGTGGCCGGCCTGGAAGAGGCGGAATGGTTGCAGGTGATTGCCGAGGGCAACGCCATCCTGGCGCCGTTCCGCGATTGCCTGAAGGACGGCGAGCCGATCTGCGGTCGCCTGCAGCCGGAAAAGAACGTCGTGCTGTATGCCGCCCGCGCCGAGGAAGTGCAGTCTTCGGCCCTGCTGCCCCTGCCGGGCGTGGGCCTGGTGGCGGTCGGTAGCATGGACGGCAACCGTTTCTACCCGGGCATGGGAACGCTGTTCCTGCGCATGATGGGCGAGGCGCTGACCACGGCACTGAAGCGGTTCGAGGGCTGAGGACCAGGGCGTCCCGGCGCCTCGTCCAACTCTCCGATCCGTCATTCCGGCGTATGCTGGAATCCATTGCGCGGGACGCTGGCGCGGCAGTCGATGAGCAGGAACCGTCAACACAAGTCGGATATCGAGCCCGCGCCGGCTACTCGCCAGGGCGAAGCCGGTCTTGGCGAACCGGTCGGTGTCGTCGAGGAATTCCTTGCCCACCTGCAGGTCGAGCGGCGCATGTCCGCGCATACGCTGGATGCCTATCGCCGCGACCTGACCGCGCTCGCGGGGTGGTCCACGGAGCAGGGCGCCGACGTGATCGGCCTGCACACCGAGCAACTGCGCAGCTTCGTCGCCAGCGAGCACCGTCGTGGCCTGTCGCCCAAAAGCCTGCAACGTCGGCTCTCCGCCTGTCGCAGCTTCTATCAATGGCTTCTGAAGCACGGGCGCATCGCCGCCAGCCCGGCCGCCGCACTGCGCGCACCCAAGGCGCCACGCAAGCTGCCGCAGGTGCTGGATGCCGACGAGGCGACGCGGCTGGTGGAAGTGCCGACCGACGTGCCGCTGGGCCTGCGTGATCGCGCATTGCTGGAACTGTTCTATTCCTCCGGCCTGCGCCTGAGCGAACTCTGCGCGCTGCGCTGGCGCGATCTGGATCTGGCTTCCGGCTTCGTCACCGTGCTCGGCAAGGGCAGCAAGGAGCGCAAGGTGCCGGTCGGCTCGCACGCGCGCAACGCGCTGGAGGCGTGGCGCGCCGAACAGGGCGGCACCAGCGAGGCGCATGTGTTTCCCGGTCGCGGCGGCGGCCCGATTTCCCAGCGCGCCGTGCAGATCCGGCTCAAGCAGCTGGCGCAGCGTCAGGGCCTGTTCAAGCACGTGCATCCACACATGCTGCGGCACAGTTTTGCCAGCCATATCCTGGAATCCTCCGGCGACCTGCGCGGCGTGCAGGAACTGCTCGGCCACGCCGACATCGCCACCACCCAGATCTACACCCATCTGGATTTCCAGCATCTGGCGAAGGTGTATGACGCGGCGCATCCGAGGGCGAAGCGGAAGCGGTGAGCTTGGCCTCCGCCTTGACCAGCCATTCGGCTGTTGAAAGCGAATAAAGGGGGGCTGAGGGGGATTTGCTTTTGGCGCGAAGAGCAAGCGCTCCTCAACAGCCGAATGGCTGGTCAATCCCCCGTCACCCGCTACGCGGGCGCCCGCCCCCTTTTTCAAAGGGGGTTATCCATTACGAGTTTCGCTTGCGGGAGATCTAGTTCACCCATCCACCATGAACAGGAATTACTGGCGTACGAACCGCCGTATTCGTTAGATTTATTGTTGATGCAAAATCAGGTGGATGCACTTTGGGGTGCGTGTCCAGATGCTGTCGGAAGACCATTAGTAGGAGAGTTGGTGTTGACTGAGATAAGACGATGAACCGAAGCCGTTCACTCAGTGGATGCCGGTTGGCCATTCCCGCAGCTTCGATTGCCCCGCGTATGACAGGAGCGTTCGTTCCATGAAAACAGCACTTTTGCTGGCATCGACTATCGTCGGAACCGTCGCCATGAGCTCGCCACTACTTGACTCCCTTGCGATGCAGCTCCGGCAACTGCGCGCACTGCCCATGGCTGCGCCGAGCAAGACGATGTGCCCGGCCAAGATCGAGTCTCTTGTTGGCCTCGGTCAAGAGCGGATAGGGGATGCCTTGGGCAAACCTGATTTTATTGATGCTTCGACGGGGAAATGGGTCTATTTCTTTACCAGTCCGATACCGCCGGGCCAGCGTGGGGGAGGTTTTCCCGAGCTGGTTTTCATATTCGGATCGGACCGGGCAGTGTTGCGTGTTTCCTGTCACTACTCGCGCTAGAGGCTGGGTCTGACGATTCAGGATGCCGGGGGATTCGATTCAGGGCAGGTTAGCCCGAGCAGAACCCTGCGCAATTGGAGGCAATCCCTCCCCAGAAGTCACGCTTGATCCGCCCCCGGGCGTCCCCACCTCAGGGAGAACCCCCCGGAGGCCCCCATGGACCCCAGCCAGAATCCCAACGTGTTCCACGCCACCACCATCATCTCGGTCCGCCGCGACGGTCATGTCGCCGTGGCCGGTGACGGGCAGGTGACGCTGGGGCATACCGTCATGAAAGGCAATGCGCGCAAGGTGCGCCGGCTGGGCCGCGATGGCCAGGTGCTGGCCGGCTTCGCGGGTGCCGCCGCGGACGCCTTCACCCTGTTCGAACTGTTCGAGGCCAAGCTGGAGAAGCACGGCCAGTTGCAGCGCGCCGCCGTGGAGCTGGCCAAGGATTGGCGCACCGAGCGCCGCCTCGGCAAGCTGGAAGCGCTGCTGGCGGTGGCCGACAAGGAAACCTCGCTGATCATCAGCGGCACCGGCGACGTCATCGAGCCGGAGGACGGCATCATCGCCATTGGCTCGGGCGGTTCCTACGCATTGTCCGCCGCGCGCGCGCTGCTGGCGCACACCCAGCTGGATGCGAAGTCGATCGCGGTCGAGGCGCTGAACATCGCGGGCGATATCTGTATCTACACCAACCGCAACGTGGTGGTCGAAGAGCTGTGAATCGGGAATAGGGAATCGGGAGTCGTTCGAAGCGACCCCATTCCGTCCCAATTCGGCTGCGCATACCCATCTCCTTCCCCATTTCCGATTCTCGTCCCATGACTGAAAACAATTCCACCATGACCCCGCGCGAAATCGTGCAGGAGCTGGACCGGCATATCGTCGGCCAGCATTCGGCCAAGCGCGCGGTTGCCATCGCGCTGCGCAACCGCTGGCGCCGCATGCAGCTGCCCGAGGCGCTGCGCAATGAAGTGATGCCCAAGAACATCCTGCTGATCGGTCCCACCGGCGTCGGCAAGACCGAAATCGCGCGCCGGTTGGCGACGCTGGCGAACGCACCGTTCGTCAAGGTCGAAGCGACCCGCTTCACCGAGGTCGGCTATGTCGGCAAGGATGTCGAGCAGATCGTGCGCGACCTGGCCGACACCGCGGTCAAGATGTATCGCGAGCAGGCCAAGGTGCGCGTGCGCACCCAGGCCGAGGAGCGCGCCGAGGACCGCATCCTGGACGCGCTGTTGCCGCGCCGCAGCGTCGGCGTCGGCTTCGACCCGGAAGCCGCGCGCCACGAGCCGTCGGCGCAGGACAACGACACCCGCATCAAGTTCCGCAAGATGCTGCGCAACGGCGAGCTGGACGATCGCGAGATTGAGCTGGAACTGGCCGCCAATGTCGGCGTGGACATCATGACCCCTCCGGGCATGGAGGAAATGGGCCAGCAGCTGCGGCAGATGTTCTCCAACCTGGGTGGCGCCAAGACCCACAAGCGCACCGTGACCATCAAGGCCGCGCGCCCGCAGCTGATCGAGGACGAGGCCGCCAAGCTGGTCAACGAGGACGATGTCCGCACCGCGGCGATCGAGGCCTGCGAGCAGAACGGCATCGTCTTCATCGACGAAATCGACAAGGTCGCCAAGCGCGGCGACAACATCGGCGGTGGCGACGTCAGCCGCGAGGGCGTGCAGCGCGATCTGCTGCCACTGGTGGAAGGCTCCAACGTCAGCACCAAATACGGCACGGTCAAGACCGACCACATCCTGTTCATCGCCTCCGGCGCGTTCCATCTGGCCAAGCCCAGCGATCTGATTCCGGAGCTGCAGGGTCGCTTCCCGATCCGGGTGGAGCTGTCGGCGCTGTCCAAGCAGGATTTCATCCGCATCCTGACCGAACCCAAGGCGGCGCTGACCAAGCAGTACGTCGAGCTGATGAAGACCGAGGGCGTTGCGCTGGACTTCAGCGACGACGCCGTCGACCGCCTCGCCGAGATCGCCGCGCAGGTCAACGAACGCCAGGAAAACATTGGCGCGCGCCGCCTGCACACCGTGCTGGAACGCCTGCTCGACACCCTGAGCTACGAAGCCCCCGACCGCGACGGCCAGGCCGTGTCCATCGACCGCGCCTATGTCGATTCGCACCTGGGCGAACTGGTGCAGGATCCGGATCTGAGCCGGTACATCCTGTAACTACGTGAATCGCCGTCGTTCGCGGCGGCCTGGCGATCTTCGGAACGGGCGGTGCGGATGCGCCGCCCGTTTTCGTTGACGGAACCCGGAACCTGGAGACGAACCCGTCAGTCGGCCGTCCGCGCCGCCTCGTCGATCAATCCCGCCACCGCCGCGGCCTGCGAGGCCAGAGAGGCGTGGCTGGCGTCCAGCGCCAGCAGCGTGCGCGGGTTCATCCGCTCGGCCATGTGCTTCTGGTTGTCCGGATGGATCATGCGATCCTGGGTCGAGAGCTGGTACCAGCTGGGTTTTTTCTTCCAGGCCGGCGCGGTGATGGTATCGCCGAAGGTACTCGCCAGCGGCGCTTTCTGCGCGACCGCCATGACCAGCGCGTCGTCGGCGTCCAGATCCTGGCAGAAGCTTTCGTGGAACTTGTCGTACTGGATCCACAGATAGCCGTCGCTGTCGGGCGCGAGGTTGGCGATCGCGGCCGGCGGGTGCGCCTGGCTGATGCCGTCGGGGCTTTCGCCGGCGTCCGGTGCGAAGGCCGCGATGTAGACCAGGCCGGCGACATTGGGCAGATCGCCGGCCTCGGTGATCACCGCGCCGCCGTAGGAATGCCCGACCAGCAGTACCGGACCGGATTGCTGGGCGACCATCTTGCGGGTGCGTTCGGCGTCGTCGGCCAGCGAGGTGAGCGGAAGTTCGACCGCGCGGATGCGATCGTGGCCCTTGCGCGAGAGTTCCAGGATGACGTTTCGCCAGTGCGCCGCGCCGCCCCAGAAACCATGGACCAGGACGAGGGTGGGTGTGCTCATGAGCCGACTCCCTAGGTTGAGTGGTATTGCCCGGTGACGCCGTGGCCCGGCCGGGCCGAGGCGAACTGGACTATGGCAGGCCGATCGTTCATTCCGGGTCTGCGTCCGGTTTCACCCCGATGGGGCCACGGCAATGGCGGTGACCGCCCGGGGTGCGATCAAGTCGCGGCGGCCCTCAATCCTCGCCGATGTCTTCGTTCCAGACCTCGGGGTTGGCGCGGATGTAGTCGCCGAGCAGGTTGATGCAGGCTTCGCTCTGGAGATCGATGACGTTGACGCCGCTTTCGCGCAGCCAGTCGATGCCGCCGCGGAAGTTCACCGATTCGCCGACCACCACCGTGCCGATGTTGAACTGGCGCACCAGGCCGCTGCAGTACCAGCACGGCGCCAGGGTGGTGACCATGATCGTGTCCCGATAGCGGCGCTGCCGGCCCGCCTTGCGGAACGCGTCGGTCTCGCCATGCACCGAAGGATCGTTTTCCTGGATGCGGCGGTTGTGCCCGCAGCCGAGCAGGCGGCCGTCGTCGTGGTACAGCGCCGCGCCGATCGGGATGCCGCCTTCGGCCAGGCCCTGGCGGGCTTCGGTGATGGCGGTCTCAAGCAATGCGCGATAGTCGATGGACATGGACGGTTCCGGGTGGCGGGCAGGGCGTGATACTGCCATGCTCGGATGCCGGAACGGGCGTGGGGGCCGGTTCCGCTTGAACGTCACCGGGAAATTCGGGGAAGGGGGAGCCGCATGGAACATCGGAATCGACTGTCGCGCGGGCATGCCGCGTGGTTCATCTGCGTGGCGATGGCAGCGGCCATCCTGGGCATGACGGACGCGCTCGCGCAGGCCGCCGACACCACCATCGTCCAGGGTCGCCTGGCGCTGCACTGGGGTGATCCCGCGCCCGTGTCGCGGCAACAGAAGGCGCGACCCGCGCGACTGCGCGCGGTATTGCTGGCCGACGACGGCCGCCGCATCCCGCTCGATCCCGCCCAGGCCAAACGCGCGGCGGTGGACATGTATGCGCTGGCCAATCGCCGGGTCGCGGTGTCGTTGCCGGCGCAGGCGCGCGGTGTCTCCGCCCGGGAACGCTTCGTGGATGCGATCGTGCCCGCGGATCGGCTGGCCCAGGCGGCGCCCGTGCTGGGCGGCAAGCAGGTCTCCGCCGCAGCCGCGGTGATGGGCAACACCCGCTGGGTGACCGTGATGTGCAAGTTTTCCGACATTGCCACCGAGCAGAAGGATCGGGCGTTCTTCACCAGCCAGTATGGCAATGCGATTGGACAGCTCGGCCACTATTGGAGCGAAGTGTCCTATGGCCAGATCAACCTGGCGGGCAGTTCGGCCTATGGCTGGTTCAACCTGCCCCATCCGCGCTCCCGCTACGTGACCACGGTCGAGGGGAAAGAGGAGGCGGATCTGGATCGGCTGTTCCAGGATTGTGTCGCCGCCGCGGACGCGCAGGTGGATTTCGCCGGCGCGCAGGGCATCAACATGATGTTCAACGGCGATCTGGACGGCTATGCCTGGGGTGGCGGTGCCTGCGCGGTGATGGACGGCGCGCGCCGATGCCCGCGCGCCACCTGGAATCCGCCGTGGTCGTTCGCCAATCTCGCCCCGCTGGCGCACGAGATGGGACATGGCTACGGGCTGCCGCATTCGGACAACTCCGACGGCGACGACGATACCTACGACAATCCCTGGGACGTGATGAGCGACGGCTGGCGCAATGCGGTCGCCGATCCGGTCTACGGCACGCGGCCCAAGCACATCAACATGATCCAGCGGGATCGCCTGGGCTGGGTGGCCAGCGCGCGCAAGTGGGTGGTGCCCGCCACGCTCTCGGGCAGTTGGCAGTTCGAGCTGGAGTACGCGGCGCTGGCCGATGGCGCCGGCCGCCAGTTGGTGGTGCTGGATACGCCGGATCAGATCGATCCCGCCTTCACGGTTTCGTACACGCTGGAGGCACGTAGCCGGTCGGGCAATTATGAGGCGGCGCTTGCCGGCAGCGCGGTGATCGTGCACCGCGTGCGCGGCGGCACGGCCTACAGCGAGGACGCCGATTTCCCGCCGGCGAACGTGGCCAACAACGAAGGTTCGATGTTCAAGGTGGGCGAAACCTGGTCCGCACCGAATGGCGCCTACCGCCTGCGCGTGGACGGCACCACCGCGCGGGGATTCCTGGTGACGCTGACCGCGGGCGGGCAGGTTACCGGCGGGCCGTTGCCCGCGCGGGTGGGCACGCCGCCGGCTGGTTCATCCGCGCCCGCCGTCGCCGGCCCGGGTCGGATCGGCGCGCGTCCGCCGCTGCTTCGTCGCCTGCCTTTCCGGGACCCCCGCCGGATCCGCTGAAGCGCGCGCCGCTCAGCGACCCACGGCGGCGGTATCCACGCTGACCACCACTGACATGCCCGGGCGCAGCCGGGCCGCGGCGGCCTGCCCGTTGTCGATCGCGATTTTCACCGGGATGCGCTGGGCGATCTTCACGTAATTGCCGGTGGCGTTGTCCGGCGGCAGCACGCTGAACTCGGAGCCGGTGGCGGGCGAGATTTCCAGCACCCGCCCGCGCAGGCGTTCGCCGCCGAGCGCATCGACGGTGAAGCTGGCCGGCTGGCCCAGCCGCACCTGTGCCATCTGGGTTTCCTTGAAATTGGCGATCACCCACATCGTGTCCGGCACCAGGGCCATCAATTGGGTGCCGTTGGTGACGTAGGCGCCCTGGCGCACCGTCACCTGGCCGAGCTGGCCGTCGCGCGGGGCGTGGATGCGGGTGTTGTCGAAATTGATCTGCGCCAGTTGCACCGCTGCGCGCGCGCTGGCGACGGCCGCCTCCAGCGCGGCATGGTTGACGTCGACGCTGCGCACGCCTTGGCGGGCGACTTCCAGGCCGGCGCGGGCCTGGCGGAGGTTGGCCTCGGCCTGCGCGTTGGCGGCGAAGGCGGTGTCGCGGTCCTGTTCGGACAGCAACTGCTCGTGCGCCAGTTGATCGGCGCGCCGCAGCGCCGAGCGGGTGCGCTGCTCCTGCGCCGCGTTGCTGGTGATCGCCGCGCGGCTCTGGGCGACGCTGGCCTCGGCGCTGCGGTGCTGCTGGGTCCAGTTGGCGAGGTTGGCTTCCGCCGTCTGCAACTGCGCCCTGGCCTGATCCAACTGCTGGCGGTAGATGCGGTCGTCGATGGCGACCAGCAGCGCGCCCTTGCGCACGTGCTGGAAATCCTGCACCGGCACGTCGGTGACGTAGCCGCTGACCTGCGGACTGATCAGGGTGGTCTGCCCGCGCACCATCGCGTTCTCGGTGGTCTGGAGCGCGCTGGTGAAGGGCGGCAGTTGCCAGGCGTAGAGCACCACGCCCACGCCCAGCAGGGCCAGCAGCGCGAATCCGCCCAGGCCCAGCAGGCGACGGCGGCGGCGTGCCGCCCGGCGCGCGGCCGGTTCGGCTTGGGGAGGAGGGGGAGCGGCAGTGTTCATGCTTGTGTCGGCCGAGGAGAAGGGGAAGGCGAAGGCGGTGCGGGGGCGGGGGCGGGGGCGGGCGGATTCAGCCGTCGCCACCACAAGTCAGCGTAGATCCAGAGCAGGGTGAAGATGGCCAGCCAGGCCACCACCAGGAAGACATCGTTGTAGGCCAGCACGTTGGCTTCGCGGGTCACCGTCGCGCCCATCGCGCGCATGCCCTGCGCGTTGCGCAGGACCGGATCGCCGAGCGTGTGCGCATAGCCGGCCGCCGTGCCCTGCACACGCGCGGCCACCTGCGGATCCAGCAGGGTGATGTGCTCGGCCAGCTGGCTCGCATGGAATTTCTCGCGCACCACCTGGAACGTGCCCAGCAGCGCGGAGCCGAGCAGGCCACCCATGTTCTGGGTCATCCCGAACAGCACCACGAAGCTGATCAGGTTGCCGGGCTGGGACAGGATCGCGCCGATCCCGCTGATCATCGCCGGTCCGATGAAGAAGGTGCTGCCGAACGCCAGCAGGAACTGGCTGAGGTACATCTGTTCGGGGCGGGTCAGGTTGCTGGAATGCGCGTCCATGAACGCACCGTTGGCAATCAGCAGCACCGCGAACATCAGGTGCTGGCCGGTGTGCTGCGGACGGATGGTCAACGCACTGATGGCGACACCGGCCACGCAGCCGAGCAGCACCCACGCGTACATCGTGTGCAACTCGTCGTTGTTCAAGCCCAGATTCTGCATGAACCCCACCGCGCCGACGCTCTGCTCCGACAGCACGATGCGGATCAGCACGATCGACAGCGCCAGCCGCACCATCGTGCCGCTGGCCAGCCAGCGGGTGTTGATGAGCGGATTCTTCCGGTAGTGCTCGATCGCCACCGAACTGATCAACAGCACGATCGCCATCGCCAGGGTCACCCCCAGCCAGGGATTCTCGGTCCACCACAGATAGCGGCCGAGCGACAGCACCGCGGCCAGGCAGGCGGCACCGCCGGCGAACAGGGAGAAGGTCAGGAAATCCAGCTTCTCGAACACTTTCGAGCGATCGCTGGGCGGCAGCTTGAGCACCAGCACGCAGGCCAGCGCCACGATCGCCAGGCCCAGTTCGAACAGGTACAGGCCGCGCCATTCGCCGTACTGCAGCAGTTCGGTGGAGAAGATGCGCGCCAGCGGCAGCGCCAGCTGGCTCATGCCCAGCCCGATCACCACCGCCTTGAGCCGCATCCGCGCCGGGAACGCCTGGATCATGTAGTACAGGCCCAGCGTGCTCAGCGCCGCGCCGACCAGCCCGTGCGCGGCGCGCACCGCGATGGCCGAACCCAGATCGTTGACGAACAGGTGGGCGAACGCGATCAGCGCGTACAGCACCAGGAAGATCTCGGTGAACAACCGCAGGCCGTACTGCTGGCGGAACTTGACCAGCAGCAGGTTGGCCGAGACGTTGGTCATCACGTAGGCCGCCGGCAACCAGGCCATCTCCCAGGCGTAGGCGCCCAGCGTGCCCTGCAGGTTCAGCAGGTTGGCGGTGACCAGGGCATTGCTCAGGCCGCCGGTGAGCGCGACCACCACGCCGACGATGGCGAACTGGATGCGGCGGCGGACCGGGTGCAGCGGAGTGGAGGGCGACCCGGGGAAGGTGGGGCGCTCGTGCGGCAGCCATTCGCGGGGGGTATAGCGGCTGCTCACGGGCGGGTCGGCATCCTCTGGAAGACGAATGGCGTTGTCACCACGGTATTGTCCCACGGCCGCGCCGGCAAGATCCCCCCGGACGGTGCGATAATCCGTCCCATGAGCGAATCCCCCTACCAATCAGGCACCACCCATTTCGGTTTCCGCGACGTCGACGCCCGGGACAAGCAGAAGCTGGTCGGCGAGGTGTTCACCTCGGTCGCCGGCAAGTACGACCTGATGAACGACCTGATGAGCCTGGGCATCCATCGGATCTGGAAGCGCTATTTCGTCGGCACCTGCCAGGTCAAGCGCGGCGATCGCGTGCTGGATCTGGCCGGCGGTACCGGCGACATCGCCGCGCTGCTGAAGGATCGTGTGGGCGAGACCGGCGAGATCGTGCTTGGCGACATCAACGCCGGCATGCTGTCGGTGGGCCGCGATCGCATGACCGATCGCGGGCTGGTCACGGGGCTGGATTACGTGCAGTGCAACGCCGAGGCGCTGCCGTTCCCGGACAACAGCTTCGATCTGGTCACGATTGCGTTCGGCCTGCGCAACGTCACCGACAAGGACGCCGCGCTGCGCGAGATGTACCGCGTGCTGAAGATTGGCGGCCAGGCGCGCGTGCTGGAATTCTCGGAAGTGACCGCGGAGTGGTTCAAGCCGGTCTACGACTTCCATTCGTTCAAGGTGCTGCCGAAGCTGGGCCAGCTGTTCGCCCGCGACGCCGGCAGCTACCAGTACCTGGCCGAGAGCATCCGCAAGCATCCGCCGCAGGAACAGTTGAAGGCGATGATGGATGAAGCCGGGTTCGCCCGCGCCAGCTACAAGAATCTCAGCGCGGGGATCGTGGCGGTGCATACGGGTTATCGCGTTTAAGCGGTTCCTCCCCCTTCATGGAAGGGGAGCAAGGTTCTGCGCCAAGAGCAAATCCCCCGTCACCCGCTGGCGCGGGTGCCCGCCCCCTTTTTAAAAGGGGGCTATCACGGCGTCACGTGCTTGCAGCGACTGGCTTTTCCTCCCCCTTTTGAAAAAGGGGGACCGAGGGGGATTTGCTTCTGGAGCCACCCCCAAGCTGCGCCGCATCAAGGCATCGGCCGCGCGGGCGGGTAAACTTGCCGCTTCACTGACGCAGGAATCCCTGATGCGCGCCGTACTGTTGACCTTGTCCTGCGCCGCCGTGCTGGCGGCCGGCTGCTCCCAAGAATCCGCTCCCGCTCCCGAAGCTCCCGCCGCCAAGCCCGCGCCGACCGCCGTGAAGACCGAACGCAGCCACGACGAAAGCTCCTACGCCGAGCCGACCAAGGTCGTCATCAAGGATCTGGCCCTGGATCTGGCGGTCGATTTCGACCAGAAGCAGCTTGGCGGCACCGCGAGCTACACCCTGGAATGGAAGGACAAGGCGGCCAGGCAACTGGTGCTGGACACCCGTGACCTGGGCATCGAGAAGGTCGAAGGCCAGGATGCCGCCGGCGCCTGGGCGCCGCTGCAGTTCAACCTGGCGCAGGCCGACAAGATCTTCGGCAGCAAGCTGACCGTCGAGACGCCGGCGCAGAACACGCACGTGCGCATCACCTACAAGACCTCGCCACAGGCGTCGGGCCTGCAGTGGCTGGCGCCGTCGATGACCGAAGGCAAGCAGTTGCCCTTCATGTTCAGCCAGTCGCAGGCCATCCACGCGCGCAGCTGGGTGCCGCTGCAGGACACCCCGAGCGTGCGCTTCACCTATAGCGCCCATGTGACCTCGCGTCCGGACGTGATGGTGCTGATGAGCGCCGACAATGATCCGGCCGCGCCGCGCGATGGCGACTACAGCTTCAAGATGCCGCAGCCGATTCCGTCCTACCTGCTGGCCATCGCGGCCGGTGATCTGGTGTTCAAGCCGATCTCCAACCGCAGCGGCGTGTGGGCCGAACCGTCGATGGTCGAGAAGGCGACCCAGGAGTTCGAGGACACCGAGAAGATGATCGGCGTGGCCGAATCGCTGTACGGCCCGTACCGCTGGGAACGCTACGACATGCTGGTGCTGCCGCCGTCGTTCCCGTTCGGCGGCATGGAGAACCCGCGCCTGACCTTTGCCACCCCGACCGTGATCGTCGGCGACAAGTCGCTGGTCTCGCTGATCGCGCACGAGCTGGCGCACAGCTGGTCCGGCAACCTGGTGACCAACGCCAGCTGGAAGGACATCTGGCTCAACGAAGGTTTCACCACCTACGTGCAGGACCGCATCACCGAGGCGCTGTACGGCAAGGAACTGGCCGAGATGGAGCGCCAGATCGACCAGACCGAACTGCTGGGCGAGGTGAAGAACATGTCGCCGGCCGATCAGGCACTGGCGTTGCCGCCGCTGACCGATCGCGATCCGGATGACTCGCTGAGCCAGGTCGCCTACGTCAAGGGCGCGTGGTTCCTGAAGTTCCTGGAAGAACGCTTCGGTCGCGCGACCTTCGATCCGTTCCTGCGTGGCTGGTTCGACGACCATGCGTTCCAGAGCGCGACTACCGACCAGTTCGTCGAATACCTGAAGAAGAACCTGCTGCCGAAGAACCCGAACGCGGTCACCGAGGTTGAACTGAATGCCTGGCTCAACGAACCCGGCATTCCCAAGTTCGCCGCCAAGGCGCAGTCGCGCGGTTTCTCCAATACCGACACCGCGCGCATCGCGTGGCTGGGCAGCGGCCAGCTGCCGAACCCGCAGGTGACCTCGGGCTGGGTGACCCAGCAGTGGGTGAGCTTCATCAACGGCATGGGCGAGAAGCTGACCGTCGAACAGCTGGCGCAGTTGGACAAGGCTTACCACTTCACCGGCACCCAGAACGGCGAGATCGCCATGCGCTGGTATCCACTGGCGGTGCGCAGCGGCTACCTGGAAGCGCGTCCGGAGCTGGGCAAGTTCATCGAGCGGGTCGGCCGCCGCAAGCTGATCATGCCGATCTACGAGGAACTGGTGAAAACCCCGGACGGCCTGGCCTTCGCGGAGGAGAGCTTCGCCCGCGCCAAGCCGGGTTACCACCCGATCACCACCGCGTCGGTCGAGGCCCTGCTGGCCAAGGCCAAGGCGGGCGAAAGCAAGTAAGCGATGCGTCGCCGGCGTATCTCCTGGAAAACGGTCGCCATCGTGGCGGCCGTTTTCGTTTGCCTGCTGGTGCTGTGGATCTGGCGGGATCCGATGGTGCTCGTCCGCGCCGAAATGGCGCGGCAGCGCTGGGCCGCCGGACTGGAGCTGCATCACGTCCGGGTCGCCGGGCACCGCTGGGCCTATGTCGAGCATGAGGCCAAGGATCCGGCGGCACCGACGATCGTGATGATCCACGGCTTCACCGGCAGCAAGGAGAACTGGTATCCGCTGGCCGTCCGCCTGGCGGGCCCGTACCGGGTGGTGATTCCGGATCTGCCCGGCTGGGGCGCGAGCGAGCGCAAACCCGGCCAGGACTATGGCTTCGACGCGCAGAACCGGCGTGTGGCCGAGTTCATCGCCCGGGTAGCGCGTCGCCCCGGCAGTCCGCTGGTGTTGCTCGGCCACTCGATGGGCGGCGGCATCGTCGCCCTGACCGCGGCGGATCGGCCGGATCTGGTGGATCGCGTCGGCCTGATCGACGCGGCTGGCGTGCGCTTCCGCGACAACGTGTTCGGCGAGCAGGTGCTGGCTGGGCACAACCCCTTCGCGGTCCGGGATGAAGCCTCGCTCAAGCGCTACCTCGACACCGTGTTCCATCGCCAGGAAGCCAGGCCGTCGATTCCGTGGCCGGCATCGCGCGCGATCATCGACTGGCGCCGCGCGCAGGCGCCGTTCGAGCAGGCGGTGCTGGATCGCATTGGCCGCGGGCCGGAAGCCTTCCTGCCCGGACAGGCCGCCGCGTACATCGGCCAGCCGGCACTGCTGTTGTGGTGCGCGGAGGATCGCGTGATCGATCCCAGCGCGCTGGACCTTTACGGCGAACGCATGCCGCAGGCGGTTAAAGTACGGCTGTCCGACTGCGGCCACATGTCGATCATGGAACGTCCCGACGATGTCGCCGCCGCCGTCGACTACCTGATACGCAACGGAGTCCCCCGATGAAACGTACCCTGATCGTCCCGGCCGTGCTGGCCAGTGTCCTGGCCCTGTCCGCCTGCGGCGATCGTGAGGCCGAGCAGCGTGCCGCCGCGCAGGCGCAGGCCGCCGCCAATGAGGAATCCGCCAACCAGTTGGCCGGCAAGTTCGACGCTGCGCAGGCCTCGCGCGACTGGGAGATGGCGCGCATCCACGGCGTTGCCTTGCTGGATCAGTATCCGGACACGCAGGCGGCCACGCGCATCAAGCCGCTGCTGGAAGAAGTGAAGGCCAACGCCGAGGGCGCGCGCGAGGAACGCCGCCTGCAGGCGCTGTGGGACTACGCCCAGATTGCCACCGACGGCGGCACCCAGCGCACCGCCGCCATCCACGGCAAGGATCCGGTCGACGTGGACGGCAGTGGCGCCAAGCCGGTGCAGCTGATCTTCCGCGATCATCCCAAGTGGAAGCGCAGCAGCTACCTGGTCCTGCAGGCCAGCGACTTCCGCTGCCCGGGCGGCTGCAAGGTCAAGGTGAGCGCCGATGGCGCGCCCGCCAGGGCGATGGATGCCTGGCGCCCGGACACCGACGAGGCCATCGCCATGTTCATCACCGACCAGAATGCGCTGTGGAAGCTGGCGGGCAAGACCAAGGTGCTGGAAATCGAATTCCCGGTGAAGGCCGGCGGCACCCGCAAGGCGGTGTTCGAGACCGGTGGCCTGGACGACAGCCAGATGCCGGGCTGGAACTGATTCCGCGTATGCCTTGGCCTGTCCGGCGTCCGGGAGCCTAGGACGCCGCGGGAGGCATCGGTGCCCGCTCCATCCGGTTGCGGCCATTGAACTTGGCCTGGTACAGCGCGCGATCGGCGCGCTTGAGCAGGGTTTCCAGCGAAGCGCCCTCGGCCAGCGGCGGCTGCATGGCCAGGCCGATGCTGATGGTGATGCCCAGGCGGCGGCCGTCCTCCAACTCGAACGGTTGCGCGGACACGCGCAGCAGTTGTTCGGCCAGCCGCAGCGCTTCGCGCTCGCCGACGCCCGGCACCAGGATGGCGAATTCCTCGCCGCCGAAACGGCCCAGCAGGTCGCCTTCGCGCAGCAGTCCGCGCGCGCGTTCGGCGAAGGCGACCAGCACGGTGTCACCGGCGGCATGACCGTGGCGATCGTTGATCGCCTTGAAGTGATCCAGATCCACCATCAGCACGGCGAGGCCGCTGCCCTGCGTGCGGGCGCGTTCCAGCGCCGCTTCGCCACGGCGCTCGAAGGCGCTGCGGCTGAGGGTCTGGGTGAGCGCGTCGTGGTTGGCGGCGTGGTTGAGCGCGTTGAGCAGCCGGTTGCGGGCGGCATGGGCGCCGGCCACGGTCAGCGGCGCCACCGCGACCAGCGCCACGCCAATGCGCATGGAGACGATCGCGGCCATGTCGTCCTGCACCTGCAGGTCGATCCAGCCGTTGGCGATGCCCACCAGCGTCCAGACGCACAGCAGGGCGGTGGCGCTGGCGGTGGTGAACAGCCGGTAGCTCAGTGCGCACCACAGCAGCGCCGGCACCGGGAAGGCAATCGCGCCGGGACCGCCAATCGCCACCCCCAGCAACACCGTCAGCAGCAGGGACAGCGCGGGCAGGCGGTGGCCGGGCATGTTCAGGAAGCGCGCCAACGGTTCGCGCCAGGCGTGGCGCAGCTGGCGCGGGGAGGGCAGCAGCAGGATCACCGGCACCAGCGCCACGTAACTGACCAGTTCGGCCGAGAACCAGATGCCGATGGCCTGGACCAGGTCGGCGCCGATCAGCGAGCGGGCGATCAGGCAGCCCGAAAGCGCGGCGGCCAGGGCGGCGCCGGCGCACACCATCAGCACCCGCAGCATCGACTGCGCGCGCTGCAGGCCCAGATCCTCGCGCCGGAACCGGTGGAACAGCAGGCAGCCGACCGCCACGCCGGCCAGGTTGGCGCCGGTAAGACGCAGGGTGGCGGATAGATCGCTGCCGGTAAGCAGGTCCGCGCCCAGATAGCCGGCCGCCGCGGCGAGCCAGCCCAGCGGAGTCGCCAGCGCGGGCCGGCGCGCGAACACGCCCAGCAGCAGGGCATTGGTGGGCCAGAATGAGGCCAGCTGGTGCTCGGGGCGGCTGAGGATGCCGAGCCAGGAGGCAACCAGCACCAGCAGGCCAATGCCGGCGGCGGCCGCGAGCTGGCGGAAAACGAGGGAAAAACGGGACGGCGGGACGGCCGGAGCGGTGTCCTGGGGGTTCCCCTCGCGGGGATGTCCTGCGTGCGTACCTGTCATTGCCGCCTTGCGCGGACGGTCGTATTACCCGTCCTTCGCCATCACCTTACGCCGGAACGGTGACGGATTTCATCCCGCTGACGCGTTCGGACGGACCGGAGGGGCGGCCCGTCGCGGGCGAATCAGAGCGAATAGCCGAACTGCTGCTTGAACTGCTCGTTGAACTCGTCGAAGTCGAAGCGCTGGTTCTGGGTGCCGGGATGCTCGACCTTGAGCGCGCCCATCAGATTGCCCATCCGGCCGATCGTCAGCCAGTCGTAGCCCTTCTCGATGCCGAAAATCAGGCCGGCGCGGAAGGCATCGCCGCAACCGGTCGGGTCGGTGACCCGGCGCTCGTGGGCCGGCGGGATGTCGTAGGTCTTGTCGGGAGTGTGGATCTGCGAGCCGTGCGGGCCGCGGGTGGTGATATAGGCCTTGACCCGCTTGACGATGTCGGTCTCGCTCCAGCCGGTGCGTTCCTGCAGCAGGTTGGACTCGTAGTCGTTGACGGTCACGTAGTCGGCCAGTTCGATGAACTGGCGCAGTTCCTCGCCGTTGAACAGCGGCATGGCCTGGCCGGGATCGAAGATGAAGGGAATGCCGGCCCCGGCGAACTCGGCGGCGTTCTGCAGCATGCCCTCGCGGCCGTCCGGGCTGACGATGCCGAAGGTCACGCCGGGCACGTCCTTCACGTGGTTCTCGTAGCTGCGCATCATCGCGCCCGGATGGAACGCGGTGATCTGGTTGTTGTCGTGATCGGTGGTGATGAACGCCTGCGGGGTGAACAGCTCCTCGATCACCTTGACCTGGCTCAGGTTGATGGCCTGCTCCTGGAACCATTCCCGGTACGGGCCGAAGTCCTGGCCCACGGTGGCCATCGGGATCGGGTCGCCGCCCAGCAGCTTGAGGTTGTAGGCGATGTTGCCGGCGCAGCCGCCGAACTCGCGGCGCATGCGCGGGACCAGGAAGGACACATTCAGGATGTGCACCTTGTCCGGCAGGATGTGGTTCTTGAACTGGTCCGGGAACACCATGATGGTGTCGTAGGCGAGGGAACCACAAATCAGTGCGGACATCGGCAAGGCTCGGCGGGTGGACGGCGGCCGGCCATGCCTGGCCGGTCGAAAAAAACGGGACGGCCACCCCGGTTCGGGCGGGCCGGTGCGAAGGTTACCGGCTGAGGGCGCGCGGGGCCAGTCTTGATCCGGCCCCGGCGGACCGTACGTGGCGGCCGCCGGCGGTATCCATGCGCATCGGTCGAGCCATCGCCATGTGCGTTTTTCCCCGCATTTTCACGAGATTTTTCCTTGCCCGCGCACAGGCGGGTTGCTAGGCTAGCCGACTTCGTTTCGTGCCCAAAAAATCGCCAGCCCCGCTGCGCGATCCGCCACCAGCAGGACCCACTCCCCGATGTTCAAAAAGCTCCGCGGCATGTTCTCCAACGACCTGTCCATCGACCTGGGCACGGCCAATACCCTCATCTATGTACGCGGACAGGGCATCGTGCTGAACGAACCGTCGGTGGTGGCGGTGCGCCAGGACCGGGCGATCGGCGGCTCCCGTTCGGTTGCCGCGGTGGGCGCCGAGGCCAAGCAGATGCTGGGCCGCACCCCCGGCCACATCACCACCATCCGGCCGATGAAGGACGGCGTGATCGCCGACTTCACCTACACCGAGGCGATGCTCAAGTACTTCATCAAGAAGGTGCACAAGTCGCGCGTGCTGCGCCCCAGCCCGCGGGTGCTGGTGTGCGTGCCGGCCGGCTCCACCCAGGTCGAGCGCCGCGCCATCAAGGAGTCGGCCGAGGAGGCCGGCGCCCGCGACGTCTACCTGATCGAGGAACCCATGGCCGCCGCCATCGGCGCCGGCATGCCGGTCACCGAGGCCCGCGGCTCGATGGTCATCGACATCGGCGGCGGCACCACTGAGGTGGCGGTGATTTCGCTGAACGGCATCGTCTACTCGCAGTCGGTCCGCATCGGCGGCGATCGCTTCGACGAATTCATCACCAACTACGTCCGCCGCAACCACGGCATGCTGATCGGCGAAGCCACCGCCGAGCGGATCAAGCTGGAAATCGGCTGCGCCTATCCGCAGCCGGAGCTGCAGGAAATGGAAATCTCCGGCCGCAACCTCGCCGAGGGCGTGCCGAAGATGATCAAGATCAACTCCAACGAAGTGCTGGAAGCCTTGCACGAGCCGCTGTCGGGCATCGTCAGCGCGGTCAAGCTGGCGCTCGAGCAGACCCCGCCGGAGCTGTGCGCCGACGTCGCCGAGCGCGGCATCGTGCTGACCGGCGGCGGCGCCCTGCTGCGCGACCTGGATCGCCTGATTTCCGAGGAAACCGGCCTGCACGTGCAGGTGGCGGACGATCCGCTGACCTGCGTGGCGCGCGGCGGCGGCCGCGCCCTGGAGCTGGTCGACATGCACGGCAACGAGTTCTTCGCGCCGGAATGAGGCTGGGGATGCGGAACCGGGGGCGGGGAATGGGTGTCTGTTCTTTCCGTGGCTCCGGTTCGCGCGTCCTCTCGTCGTTTTCGCGACGGGGATCTGAAACATCCGCAACGACGCCCGATCCGGAATGCCGCCCGCGCGCATTCCGGCTTTCCCGATTCCTTCCCTTCGATTCCCGGCCCTGATGCCTGCCTACGCCGGTCCTCCCGTCGCCTCCCGCCCCGGAGAAGTCGCCAGCACCCTGCGCCTGCTGGGCTATCTGGCGCTGGCGATCGCCCTGATCGTGCTGGATCACCGCGGCGGCTGGCTGTCGCAGGCGCGTGCGCAGGTCAGCGTGGTGACCCAGCCGCTGTGGTGGCTGGCGGGCCTGCCCGGGCGGGTCGGCACGCGGGTCAAGGACGATGCGGTGACCCGCACCCGGCTGATGGAGGAAAACCGCCAGCTGCGCAACGAACTGCTGGTGGCCAATGCCCGCCTGACCCGGCTCAGCACGGCGGCCGCCGACAACATGCAACTGCGCGCGCTGCTGGGCGTGGCCGAGAGCCGTGGCCTGGACGTGCAACTGGCGCCGATCCTCGACATCGATCTGGATCCCACCCGCCAGCGCCTGGTGCTGGATGCGGGCAGCGGCGACGGCGTGCGCATCGGCCAGCCGGTCATCGACGCCGGCGGCCTGATGGGACAGATCACCCAGGTGACCCCGGCGCACGCGATCGTCCTGCTGCTGACCGATCCCGATCACGCGGTGCCGGTGGTGGTCGCCAGCAGCGGCGTGCGCCTGATCGCCTACGGGCGCGGCCGCAGCGATCTGCTGGAACTGGCCGATATCCCCCTCAACAGCGGGGTCAAGGTCGGTGACGTGGTGGTCACGTCCGGCCTGGGCGGGCGGTTCCCCGCCGGCTTCCCGGTCGGGACCGTCACCGCCCTGAGGCCGGACGACAGCCATGCCTTCCTGGTCGGCGACGTGCGTCCGGCCGCGCAACTGGATCGCGGCCGCGACGTCCTGCTGCTGCGTTCGGCGCCGCCGCTGCGCCTGCCGTTGCCGGCCACGCGTCCGGCCAATGCGGCACCGGTCGATCCGGACAGCGTGCCGGTCACGCCGGCCGTGAATGGCTTGACGCCAGCAACGGGCGGTGCGGCCGCCGCGACGCCCGGTACCGCCGCCGGCGACACGGCACCGACGGCATCCGCCATCACCTCGCCTGCCGGCGCATCGGCGACCCGGCCGCGCGCGAATGCGGCGACCGGCCAGCAGGCGCCGCCGTCGGCCCAGCAGGCCGCACCCGCCACGGAGCCCGCGCGATGAGCCGCATCCGCAGCGGCTGGATCCTGCCGCTCAGTTTCATCGTCGCCCTGTTGCTGGGCCTGCTGCCGTTGCCGGAGATGCTGCAGCCGCTGCGTCCCTACTGGCTGGCGCTGGTGCTGGCCTACTGGGTGATCGAAACGCCCGAGCGCGCCGGCCTGGGACTGGCGATGGGCGTGGGCGTGATCGCCGACGTGATGTTCGGCAGCCTGCTCGGCGAACAGGCGCTGCGGCTGGTGATCATGGCTTTCATCCTGCAGCGGTTCCGCCTGCAGCTGCGGTTCTTCCCGGTGTCCCAGCAGGCGCTCGCCATCGGCGGCCTGCTCCTCAACGACCGCATCGTCGATGCCGCCATCCACTGGCTGCTGGGCGAACCCCGGCTCCCCTGGAACTACTGGTGGGCGCCGTTGCTGGGCATGCTGCTGTGGCCGTTGATCTACGTGTTGCTGGACATGCTGCGCCAGGGCCGGCGCAACTGATCCGGGCATGATCAGCCGCCGCGCCGCCAAGAATCCGCACGCCGAGGCCGAGCAGTTCCGGCGCCGGGCGATGCTGGGCTTCGCGGTGGTCGCGCTGGCGCTGATCGGCCTGGGCGGCTGGTACTTCAAGCTGCAGGTGCTGGATCACGACGAGTACGCCACGCGCTCGGAAGCCAACCGGATCAAGCCGCGACCGGTGGTGCCGGGACGTGGCGCCATCTACGACCGCAATGGCGTGCTGCTGGCGGAGAACGTGCCGGCGTTCCGCCTGGATGTCACCCCGGACAAGGTCGGCGATCCCGCCCGCCTGATCGCCGAACTCGGGCGGATCATCGCGCTGGCGCCGGAAGACATCGAACGCTTCGAGGCCACCCGCAAGAGCACGCGCGGGTTCCGTCCGATCACCCTCAAGCTGCGCGTCAGCGAAGAGGAAATGGCGCGCTTCGCGGTGGATCGCTGGCGCTTTCCCGGCGTGGAGCTGGTCCCCTACCTGACCCGCCGCTATCCCTACGGCGAACTGTTCGCGCACATCATCGGCTATGTCGGCCGGATTGACGAAAAGGATCTGGAGGTCCTCGGCGAGGGCAACGCCGCGCTCACCCACATCGGCAAGACCGGCCTGGAGCGCTATTACGACGAGGCGCTGCGCGGCAAGGTCGGCTACGAGAAGGTCGAGACCAACGTCGAAGGTCGCGCGCTGCGGGTGGTCGGCCGGGTGCCGGCGGTGGCGGGCACCGATCTGCGCCTGAGCGTGGACCTGAAACTGCAGCAGGCGCTGGTCGCCGCGTTCGGCGAACACGAAGGCTCGGCGATCGCGATGGATCCGCGCACCGGCGAAATCCTGGCGATGGTCAGCCTGCCCAGCTACGACCCCAACCTGTTCGTCAACGGCATTTCCAGCAAGGATTTCAAGGCGCTCAACGAGAATCCCTCGCGTCCGCAGTTCAACCGCCTGGTGCTGGGCGGCGTGGCGCCCGGTTCGACGCTGAAGCCGCTGATCGCGCTGGCCGGCCTGGACAGCGGCCTGCGCCGGCCCGAGGACAAGGTGTTGTCCACCGGCATGTTCTACCTGCCCGGCACCAGCCGTGGCTGGGGCGACGCGCATCGCGGCGGCCACGGCTGGACCGATCTGCGCAAGTCGATCGCGCAGTCGGTGAACACCTACTACTACCGGCTGGCGCTGGATCTGGGCATCGAACGCTTCGACGATTACATGACCCGCTATGGCTTCGGCCATCCGACCGGCATCGACCTGACCGGCGAAATCAGCGGCATCCTGCCGTCGCCCGCCTACAAGGCCAGGAGTCGCAAGGAGCGCTGGTATCCCGGCGACACCGTCAACATCGCCATCGGCCAGGGCGACTGGAAGGTCACCCCGCTGCAACTGGTACGGGCGATCTCCGCGATCGCCGACGGCAACCTGCGCCAGCCGCACCTGGTGCGCGATCAGCGCACCGGCTTCGACGCCGCGTGGACGCCGCTGCCGGTGGCCACACCGATGCCGATCAGCCCGACCCCGGGCAACGTGCAGGTCGTCCGCGAAGGCATGATGGCGACCATGCAGCCGGGCGGCACCGGCGCGTCGATGGCGCGCGGCGCACCCTACCTGATGGCGGGCAAGACCGGCACCGCGCAGGTGATCAGCCGGCGCGGCACCGCCGCGGTCAACCCCAAGAGCCTGCCCATGCATCTGCGCCATCGCTCGCTGTTCGTGGGCTTCGCTCCGGCGGACGCACCGGCCATCGCGATCGCGGTGGCGGTGGAAGGCGGCGGCTACGGCGGTACCACCGCCGCGCCAATCGCGCGCAAGATCCTGGACGCCTTCATGCTGGGCAAGATGCCGGAGGGCGTTGACGATCCGGATGCGGCCAGCAGCGATCCCGAGCAATTGCCGGTGACCGCTGCTCCCGCCAGTCCGGGGACGACCGGCACGCCCGCGGATCCGTCCGCCGCGCCGACGCCGACCCCCGCCACGCCGCCGGGACGCGCGCCATGATCGAAATGCTGCGCTGGGCCATCGATCTGCTGCGCTACCTGTTGCGCACCCTGGACTGGCCGCTGCTGGGCGCGCTCGGCGCGCTGATGGCGATTGGGCTGGCGGTGCTGTACAGCGCCGGTGGCGAGGATCTGGGTTCGCGCCTGCTGCTGGCGCAGGGCGCGCGTTTCGCGGTCGGGCTGGTGGCGATGTGGGCATTGTCGCGGGTCTCGCCGGTGCGCCTGCGCGGCTGGACGCCCGGCGTGTTCATCGCCTCGCTGCTGCCGCTGCTGCTGGTGCTGTTCATCGGCACCGGCAAGCATGGCCGTCACTGGATCGACCTGAAGGTGTTCTACCTGCAGCCGTCCGAGCTGCTGAAGATCACCCTGCCGATGATGATGGCGTGGTACCTGCATCGCGAGCCGCTGCCGCCGCGCATCAGGACGGTGATCGTCGCCGGCATCCTGATCGCCATTCCCACCGGCCTGATCCTGCTGCAGCCGGATTTCGGCACCGGCATGCTGGTCGCCGCCAGCGGCGTGTTCGCGCTGCTGCTGGCCGGCCTGCCGTGGTGGTGGGTGGGCGTGGGCGTGGGCAGCGTGGCCGCCGCCGCGCCGGTGGCGTGGTTCTGGTTCCTGCGTCCCTACCAGAAGGACCGGATCCTGACCTTCCTCAATCCGGAGAACGATCCGCTCGGCACCGGCTGGAACATCATCCAGTCCAAGATCGCCATCGGCGGCGGCGGGCTGTCGGGCAAGGGCTGGGGGCAGGGCTCGCAGTCGCACCTGAACTACCTGCCCGAACACACCACCGACTTCATCTTCGCAGTGCTGTCCGAGGAGTTCGGCTGGATCGGCGTGGCGGTGGTGCTGGCGCTGTACCTGTTCGTGATCGGGCGCTGCCTGTGGATCGCCATCGAGGCGCGCGACACCTATTCGCGCCTGCTGGCCGGCTCGCTGGGCCTGGCCTTCTTCGTCTACGTGATCGTCAACGGCGGCATGATCTCCGGCCTGCTGCCGGTGGTCGGCGTGCCGATGCCGCTGCTGAGCTACGGCGGCACCTCCGCGGTCTCGCTGCTGGCCGGCCTCGGCCTGGTGATGGCGGTGCGCGCGCACCGGCCGGTGCATGGGTATTGATCGGGCCGGGAATGGAGAATGGGGAATCGGGAATGGTAAAGGCAGAAGCTTTTTGCTCTTAACGATTCCCGATTCTCCATTCCCGATTCCCGGCCCCTCATACATTCACTATTTCTCACGTTGAGCGTGCTACCCTCGCGCCGATGATTCGACGCGCCCTTGTCTGCCTGATCACCTTCGGCCTGGTTGCCTGCGCGACTCCGCCGAAGAACCCGCCGACCGCCGCGCCCGCGGCGAGCGGAGCCCAGTCACCGGCTCAAAAAGCCTCGGCCAATCCGGCCGAGACGTCGGTGGAACGCGTGGCCGACGTGCCGATCGTGGTGGAGGACTTCGCCACCGCGCGCGCCAACTTCGTGCGTGATACCGCCGCGCGCTACGGCGTCGATCCGCGGTACGTCGATTCGGTGCTGTCGCAGGCGGTGGTCCGCGACGACGTGATCGCGCTGATGTCGCGACCCGCCGAGCGGGTCAAGCCGTGGAGCGAGTACCGGCCCAATTTCATCACCGCCTCGCGCATCAGCGGCGGACAGGCGTTCATGGCCAGGCACCGGGACGCGCTGGCACGCGAGGAAAAGGCCTATGGCGTGCCGGCGGAGATCATCGTCGCCATCATCGGCGTCGAGACCAGCTACGGCGGCTACACCGGCAAGCATCGGGTGCTGGACGCGCTGTACACGCTGGCGTTCCGCTATCCGCGCAGCGGCAAGCCCGAACGCGCCGCCTACGAACAGCGTCGCGAACTGTTCTTCCGCGACGAACTGGCGCAGCTGTTCGCGCTGGGCCGCGAGGAGAAGCTGGACATCACCTCCCTGATCGGCAGCTACGCCGGCGCGATGGGCATGGGCCAGTTCATGCCGTCCAGCTACCGCGAGTTCGCGGTGGACGGTGATGGCGACGGCCGCCGCGATCTGTTCAACAGCGTCGACGACGTGTTCGCTTCGGTCGCCAACTATTTCCGCAAGAAGGGCGGCGAGCGCGGCGGCTGGGTGCCGGGCGGCCCGGTGGTGGCGCGCGCCGAACTGCAGGCCGGATACCCCGAGTTCAATCCGGATACCTGGACACCCGACTACACCCTGGCCGATCTGGCCCAGCGCGGTTACCGTCCGCTGGAGCCGGTCGCCGCCGATGCCACGGCCACGCTGGTGTCGCTGGAAGGCAGCGCCGGCAAACAGTATTGGCTGGGCTTCCAGAACTACTACGCGATTACCCGCTACAACAACTCCAAGATGTACGCGATGGCCGTATACCAGCTGTCCCAGGCCATCGCCGGCAGGGAGATTCCGCCCGCATGAAATGGCTTCTGCCCGCGCTGCTCACCCTCAGCCTGGCGGCCTGCAGCACGGCGCCGAAGAAACCGGTCCCTCCGTCACTGTCCGGCAAGGGCAAGCCGGGGTCGTCGACCGCGCACCAGGGGCGCGGTCCCGCCACCGGCAAGGACTGCTCGTTCTACGCGCCGGCGCAGGAAGATCCGACCACGCGCGGCGACTACACCGCCGGTGGCCTGTACAAGCCCGGCGTCTCCGACACCACTCCCGATCACCTGCCGGACCTGGACTGCATCGCCGAGCCGGCGGTGACCGCCGAGGCGCGCTCGCCGATCGGCAACCGCTCGCCGTACACCGTGCTGGGCAAGAAGTACCAGGTGCTGGACAAGGTCGATGGCTACGTGGAGCAGGGGACCGCTTCGTATTACGGCAACAAGTTCCATGGTCGCCGTACCTCCAACCAGGAGGTGTACGACATGTACGCCTTCACCGCCGCCCACAAGACCCTGCCGCTGCCCAGCTTCGCGCGGGTCACCAATCTGGACAACGGCCAGTCGGTGGTGGTGCGGGTGAACGATCGCGGTCCCTTCCACGACGGGCGCGTGATCGATCTGAGTTACGCCGCCGCCTACAAGCTGGGCATCACCCAGCGCGGCACCGGCCGGGTGGAAGTGCGCGCGCTGACGCCGGGCAAGGAGGATCGCGGCTATGCCGCCGCGCCCACACCCGCCGCCCCGGCCAGCAGTGGCATGGATGCGCTGGTGGAAAAGCTGCCGACCTCGGGCCCGGCGGTTCAGGCCGCCGCCGCAACGGCTAGCGCGGCCAACGCGGCGGTCGTCGCCACGGTGGATGGGCGCGGCAGCCGGCGCTACCACGTCATTCCGGACACGAAGAATCCGGCCAGCGCCGATCGCTTCGATGCCTGGATGCAGGCCAATGGCGTGCGCGTGGCGACCGGCAAACCGGCTTCGGCAGCGCCCGCCGGGATACAGGCTACGGCCGCTTCCACGACGATGGTGGCGGCTGCGCCCATGCCCTCCCGTGCGGGCGCGTCGACGCCGGTGACATCGGCGGCCGCGTCGCCGATTGCGCCCGGCGTAGTCCCGCGCGCACTGGCCGCTCCGCTGCAATTGCAGGTGGGTAGTTTTGCCAGCCGCGAGAATGCCGACCGGGCGCTGGCCCGCCTGGTCGCGGCGGGGATCGCCGGGGCCAGCCTGAGCGATGTACAGAGCAACGGGCGGGTGCTGTGGCGGCTGCGGGTTGGCGCGACCGACCCGGCTGGCGCCGATGAACTGGCCGGCCGTATCGCCAAACTGGGCTTCGGACGCCCGCAACTGGTCCGCGACTGAGCCGCGCGGCGGTTTTTTCGCCTGTTTTTCGGCCTGGGTGGATTCCCAGCCGCCAATGCCCGCCTAAAATGTCGTTTTCGTCGAACGGGCCTCGCGCCCAGTCAGGAGTTCGCAGCAGATGAAGTTCCGTTTCGCCCTGGCCGCTCTGGCCACCGCCGCCTTCGGCGCGGCGATCGCGCAGACCCCGGCACCGCAGCCGGCGCCCGTCGCCCCGCCGGCCGAATCCGTCGCCATCCCGCCGCCGCCCAAGCCGGTCGGCACCGCCTGGGTGCTGATGGACTACATCACCGGCCAGGTGCTGGCGGGCGAAAACTACGACCAGCGCGTCGAGCCGGCCAGCATCACCAAGGTGATGACCTCCTACGTGCTGGCGGCCGAGCAGAAGAACGGCAAGATCCGTCCCGAAGACCAGGTGATGATGAGCGAGCGCGCCTGGCGCGAGGGCGGCGCCGGCACCGACGGCAGCTACAGCGGCTTCGCGGTCAACAAGACCGCGCCGTTGCTGGACATGGAAAAGGGCATGGCCGTGCAGTCGGGCAACGACGCCGCCATCGCGCTGGCCGAACACGCCGCCGGCAGCCAGGAAGCCTTCGCGTCGCTGATGAACAACTATGCCGCCAAGATCGGCATGAAGGGCTCGCACTTCGTCAACGCCCACGGCCTGTCCGCGCCGGAACACTATTCCACCGCCTACGATCTGGCCCTGCTGGGCCGCGCGCTGATCCGCGACTATCCGGAAACCTACGCGTTCAACAAGATCAAGGAATTCACCGTCGGCACCATCACCCAGCCCAACCGCAACCTGCTGTTGTGGCGCGACGGCAGCGTGGACGGCATCAAGACCGGTCACCATTCCGGCGCCGGCTACTGCCTGATGAGCTCGGCCAAGCGCGGCGACCAGCGCCTGATCGCGGTGGTGATGGGTTCGACTTCCGAGAAGCAGCGCGCCGACGACAGTCTGGCGCTGCTCAACTGGGGTTTCCGCTTCTATGAAACCCACCGTCTGTACGAGCCGGGCAAGGTCATCGCCAGCCAGCGCGTGTGGAAAGGCCAGGCCAAGGAAGTCCAGCTGGGCGTGGCCCAGCCGATGCTGGTCAGCGTGCCGCGCGGTCGCTATGGCGACCTGAAGCCGAGCATGAACGTGCCCAAGACCCTGGTCGCGCCGATCGCGAAGGGCCAGGCCATCGGCGACGTGAAGGTCACCCTGGATGGCAAGGTCGTCGCCCAGGCGCCGCTGGTGGCGGTCAACGCGGTCGAGGAAGCCGGCTTCTTCAAGCGCCTGTGGGATGCGTTCTGGATGTGGTGGGAGTCGGACTGAGTTCCGCGGCCAACACGGAATGAAGACGAAGCCGGCGCAAGCCGGCTTCGTCGTTTTCGCGTCTTCGATTTCGATGCGTCATCGAGAGTTCGGGACTCGCGCGCGCGACGGGCTTTTTCTCGCTTGCCCGCGGGGCGCGGCAAGCACACGCATTGACGCTGCCTTGAGAATCCGCCGGAAGGTCGGGCACTCCATATGGCTGGGTGCGCGGCAAGCGGCGGCGTGGCGCAGGCCGTCGCGCATGGCGCCGAGCTGGCGGAGGGTGCGGTCCAGTTCGGCGCTCTTGTCCAGCAGCATCTGCCGATCGATGCGTGGCTGGCCGTCGGCGCCGAACATCCCGGCCATCTCGTCCAGCGAAAAGCCGGCGGCGCGACCCAGCGCGATCAGCGCGAGCTGATCCAGTACCCGGGCGTCGAACACGCGCCGCAACCCGTGCCGACCGATGGCGCGGATCAGGCCCTTTTCCTCGTAGTACCGTAGGGTCGAAGCGGGTACGCCGGTACGCTCGGCCACCTGGCCGATATCCAGTTCCTGCATGGGCTTGACTTCAAGTCGACTTGAAGTTGCAGAGTGCGCTTCCCCTTTCCCCGGCGCAAGCGGTACGAACCATGGAAACGAAGACAGTCGCGGACGAGCAGGCCAGGCTCTGGAACGGCGTGAGTGGCCAGGCGTGGGTAGACCAGCAGGTCCTGCTGGACTCGATGCTCGAACCTTTCATCGCCGTCCTGCGGGATGCGCTCGACGAACTGCCCGCAGCGCGGGTGCTGGATGTCGGCTGCGGCACCGGCGCCACCACCCTGGCGATGGCGCGCGCGCTGGCGGGACAGGGCGAGTGCGTGGGCGTCGATATCTCCGCGCCGATGCTCGCGCTGGCCCGCGAGCGGGCGCGGCGGGAAGAACTGGACGTGGCGTTCGTGCAGGCCGATGCGCAGGTGCATGCGTTCACGCCGGAACACTTCGATCGGATCATCTCGCGCTTCGGCGTGATGTTCTTTGCCGATCCGGTAGCGGCTTTCCGCAACCTCCATCGGTGCGCGAAGCCAGACGCACGGCTGCGTTTCGTTGCCTGGCGCGGTCCTGCGGACAATCCGTTCATGACCACCGCCGAGCGCGCGGCGGCGCCATGGATCGCGTTGCCCGAGCGACGCGCGGACGGGCCAGGCCAATTCGCCTTCGCCGATCCGCGGCGGATCCGGGAGGTCCTGGAACAGGCAGGCTGGCGCGACATCGACATCCGCCCGCGCGATCTGGCCTGTTCGCTGCCCGAATCCAGCCTCGTTTCCTACGTCACCCGCCTGGGACAGGTGGGACTGGTGCTGCAGGAAGCGGATGCCGATACGCGCGCGCGGGTCATCGGCGCCATGCGCGCCGCGTTCGTACCGTACGTGCACGACGCGGAAGTCCGCTTCACCGCAGCCTGCTGGCAGGTCGATGCGCGCGCGGGAAGCGTGTCGCCGTGATGCCGTGTTCCGGACTGGCCGCGCATGCGATCGCGATAGGACTCGGCGCAACCGCCGTGATGGACGCGTGGGTCTGGCTACGCCGACGCTGGCTGGGTGTGCCGGCGTTGAACTACGCGTGGGTGGGACGCTGGGTGGCGCATCTGCCGCGCGGTCGATTCCGCCACGCGCCGATCGCCGCCACGCCGCCGGTGGCGGGCGAGCATGCAATCGGGATCATCGTGCACCTGCTGACCGGCATCGCCTTCGCCGGCATCCTGCTTGCCCTGTGGGGCATGCCATGGGTCCGCCAACCTACGCTCGCACCCGCCCTGATCGTGGGCATCGGCAGCGTGGCCGCGCCTTTCCTGTTGATGCAGCCAGGGATGGGCGCAGGGGTCGCTGCGCGTAACACACCCCATCCCACCAGGGCTCGCCTGCACAGTCTGCTGACGCATGCGGTATTCGGCGTCGGCCTTTACCTGACCGCATGGATCCTCGCCGTGATCCCATGAACGAACACGGACGCTCGTCCATCGCGCCATCCGGCTGGCGAGCCCGGCCATCATTGGCGGGAAGACCCGGCGACTTCCGGCACATGCAGGTGCCTTCCGTCATCGCGAGGATGCGGACCTGCTCCTTCTTCCACCCGTGGAGGTTTGCACGTGAATCGCCATCCTTCGGTTGCCCGGCGATGCGCCCGGTATTTCCTGCCGGCCACGTCCGGACTGATGCTGATCGTGGCGTTGGCCGCGGGCGCCGGCGCGGTCGAGCCGCGTCTTCATGCGGATGGCGCCATCGTGCAATCATTCGAACCGCCGGCACGGATCGAGGTACCGGCTTCGGCCGAATATCTGGGCAATCGGCGCTGGGTGCTCTACGGATACGCCGACTGCGATCTGCACGTCTATGTGCAGAAGGACGCGCAGGGCATGGTGGAGCGGCTGTACTGGATCCAGTCGGAGGCCTATGTCCCCAGCCGCCCTGAGCTGACCCATGCCGGCGGCTATGACAAGTCCCGGGCAATGACGGTGGGCGGCCTGGATTTCCATCTGGATACCTGGGGCCGTGCGTTGAGCGACAAGGCACCCGTCGATTCGGACCTGGAACAGGTCGAACAACTCGTCGCGGCCGCGAAGCTGCGGTTGCCGGACCACATGGCCTTCGTCCGCCTGGTACATCTCCCGGATGCCGCGCAGCGCAAGGAACTGATGCTCATCTACGCCGAGCGCGCGACCACGGATGCCACGCCCGACGATGGGGTGATCGCACGCATGCGGGAAGCCATGATCATCGAGCGCTCGTCGAAGGACTGGAAACCGAAACCGGTCGCGGCATGGCGACGGTCATCATGACCAACGACCATTGCCCCGGCACCGGCTTGCTCCGTAGCGTGGCGTCATTCCCCCCGGAGTGATGGAACATGCGCGTTGCATTCAAGGCGATGGTGATGTGCGTGGCGCTGGCGGGCACGGCGCCGCAAGCGGGTGCGACCGATGCGCCGAGAGCCGGTGAACCGGCCATCGACATCAGCGATGTCGATCGCTTCTACCAACTGTACGAGCGAACCCGGGGACAACCGACCGCCGAGCAGTTGCAGCGGGACTACCTGGATGGCGGTTCCGCCGGATTGCACCAGTTCGCCAAGGTGCGCCGGATTACCGGCGAGGCCATCGCCGCCAACCTGGCCAAGCATCCGCAGGCCTACGTGGACGCCAAGCGCTGCATGGCGGTGCTGCCCAATACCCGCACACGCTTGAAGGCATCGTTGCAGAAGCTGGTGGAACTGTATCCCGAGGCGCGCCTGCCCCCGGTCACGATCACGGTGGGCCGGGGCAAGCCGGTCGGCACCGCCAGCGCCGATACCGGCGTGCAGATCGGCCTGGAAGCGCTGTGCGCGACCGAATGGCTCAATCCGGACGTGGAGGATCGGTTCGTCCACGTGCTCGCGCACGAGTACATCCACGTCCAGCAGGTGCCGGCGTTCGTGGAAACCGAGCAGGCCACGGTGCTGGAGAGCGCGCTGATGGAGGGCGCCGCCGAATTCGTCGGCGAGCTGATCTCGGGCGAAGTGGCCTACCTGCACCTGAAGCACAATACGAAGGGCCAGGAGAAGGCCATCGAGACCAAATTCCAGGCGGACATGGACAAACGCGATCTGTCCGACTGGATCTACAACAGCAAGCCGGGCAATCCGGGCGATCTGGGCTATTGGGTGGGCTACCGGATCGTGAAGGCCTATTACCAGAACGCCAGCGACAAGCGCCAGGCGCTGCGCGAGATCATTGGCCTGCAGGACGCCAGGCAGTTCCTGGCGCGCAGCGGTTGGCAGCCGGGGGTGGAATTGCGCTAGCGGCGCTCCAGGTGGGGCTTGCCCACGCCCATCACGCCCCAGCCGGTGCCATGGTCGTAGGTGGAATTGCGCGCAGGATGGATGAAATGATCGCCGAAGCAGAGCTTGCGCAGGATGGCGTCGGGGCGCAGGTGCCAGCTCGCCCAGGCCAGCGGTGAATCGCCATTCCGGTCGCGGGCGTCGGTGCGCGCACCCGCCGCCAGCAGCAAGTCGATAACGCGTTCGCTGCCGAAGGCGGCGGCGCGATGCAGGGGCGTTTCCCCCTGGGTGCGGACATCGCGCATGAAGCTGCCGGTTTCGACGCCGGGCAGGGTGGCGCAATCGGGATTGGCACCGGCGACCAGCAGCATTTCAACGATGGCGTCGTAAGCGGGGCGATTGGCCTTGCACAGGGCCAGATGCAGCGGCGATTCTCCGGTATCGGGCAGGACATGGTTCGGGTTGGCGCCCTGTTCGATCAGGAACTGGCACAGCGGCCAATGGCCATGGAAGACCGCATCGCCCAGGCCGAGGTTGTCGCCCAGCGATGCAAGCGTTTCACCGTTGGCGAGCAGGAGGCGGATGGCGCTGACGTCGCCGTAATACGCGCACCATTGGATCAGCCGGGTGCCGTGGGCATCCGCGGCGGTGGCGGCGTGGCCGTCGTCGAGATGCTCGAACACCAGATCGGTGCGCCCATCGCGGATGCGTTCGAAGCGGTCACTGTTCATGGGACGCTACCTGGGCTGCGGTCCGATGGCCGGATTCTGCCATCGGAACCGATGCGCTCCCGCCGCCGTTCGTCCGACATCCGCCGGATGCGCACGGCTTCAGGACAAACCGCGTGCCCCGAGCCGTGCCGAGGCATGGAACAACCCCGCCGACACCAACCACAGGCCGGTGAACACCACCGTCGCCGGCCACGGATGATCCATGCCGGAGAACTGGGCGACCAGCCCGACCGCCGCCTGGGCGATGGCGGTGGCGGTGACCGCGGCGGCCATGCCGCGCGGGCGGAAGCGCGCAATGAGCGCGCCGGCCACCCCGATCGCCAGCACGCCGGCGTACCAGAGGTTGTAGGGGTTGGCCTCGCCGCCGACGAATCCAACCGCCAGGTTCGCCCACACCAGCAGGAACGCGGTGCCGACCGCGAGCAGCGCGCCCGCGCGGTACCGCCAGTTGCCGCCCTTGCGCATCGCCACGTCGCAGGCGCCGCAGGAGACCGCGAGCATGCCGCCGAACACGACGAAATCCGATGGCGTCCAGTTCACCTCGTCGGTGAACTGCATGGCGATCAACGGCAGCGACAGCAGGCAGGCCGCGCCGCCCCACATCAACAGGCGCCAGCCGGCGAAATGCGGTTCACGGGGGCGTCGTGCGTCTGTGGTCATGAGCTTGTCTCCTTCCCGAGGCGGCCCAGCGTGCCGGCCGGACATGAAGAAAGCAGGGCGGCTGTGTGAAGTGGAAATGAAAACACATCGATACGTTCCAGATGGAGCGAAGCCCCCGCCAGGTCCAGGTACGCCGGCCCGGCGGTTGGCGCCGCTGAAGCGGCGTCATGCGGCGTGTTCACGCTGGTGCCTGCGTCGCCGCCAGTATCGCCACAGGGCGACCACGCCCCCCAGCAACGCGAGCGCGGCGGTCGCGAGTACCGTCATGCGGACCGCTACACCATGCTGGAACACCACTTCCTCGCCCTCGCCATCCAGCGTGTAGGCGATGACGTAGTCGCCCATCGGGCCCAGGCCTTCCCGCCCGCCCGCCGCGATCACCACGTACTGCCGCCCTTTCACTGCGTAGATCGATGGCGTGGCCTGTCCGCCGGCCGGCAGCTTGGCGTCCCACAGGATTTCGCCGGTCTTGCTGTCCAGTGCGCGGAAGCGCGCGTCGGCGGAGGCGCCGATGAAGGTCACGCCGCTGGCCGTGGTGATCGCGCCGCCGAGCACCGGCATGCCGATGTTCAAGGGCAGCCACGGCAGTTCTTCTTCCAGCGTGCCCAGCGGACGTTCCCACAGCACCTTGCGCGCGCGCAGATCCACCGCGACCACGCGTCCCCACGGCGGCTTGACGCAGGGCGTTCCCTTCGCCGAGGCCAGCACGCCGCGGCGCATGCCGTAGCGTGTGCCATCCATGCTGTTGAACTCCTGCTCGGGATAGGCGTCGTCCTTGTCCCAGTCGAATGCCTGGCGCGGAATCAGCGCCACCTGCATCGGCAGGTCCGACACCGGCAGGATGGCGATCTGGCGCTGCGCATCGATCGCGACGCCGCCCCAGTTCACCCCGCCGGCCCAGCCGGGCAGGGCGATGGTGCCGCGCACGCTGGGCGGGGTGAAGATGCCTTCCGAGCGCAGGCGTGCGATCTGTTGCGCGCAGTCGCGTCGCTCGCCGGGCGTCGGACCCCACGCATCCTCGGGCGTGAGCGGCGCATGGCGCGCCAGGCGCAGCGAGGGTTCCGGCATCGGCTGGGTCGGCCAGGCCTGCTCGCCGGGCACGTCCGAGGCGGGCACCGGCACTTCACTGATCGGGAACACCGGTTCGCCGGTGCGCCGATCGAAGGCGAACAGGAAACCGGTCTTGGTCGCCTGCAGTACCGCCTCGCGTGGACCCTGCGCGGTCTGCACGGTGGCCAGGGCCGGTTGCGAGGCCAGGTCGTAATCCCACAGATCGTGATGCACCAGCTGCTGTGCCCATACGCGCCGGCCGCTGCGCAGATCCAGCGCCACCAGCGAATTGGCGTCGCGGTTTTCGCCCAGGCGCTCGCCGCCGTTGTAGTCCGGACTGGCCGAACCGGTCGGCACGTAGACCAGACCCAGCGCCGGATCCACCGACAGCGGCGCCCAGGCATTGGCCGCGCCCACGGTGCGCGCCTGCTCGGGCTGCCAGCCGCGTGCGGCGGCTTCGGCGGGATCGCGCGGCACGGGATCCCAGCGCCACAGTTCGCGGCCACTGCGCGCGTCGTAACCGCGCACCACGCCTTCCTCCAGCGCATGCGCGCGGTTGTCGCCGACCGAGCTGCCGACCACCAGCACGCCGTTGGCGATCACCGGTGGCGAGGTCACCGCGTAGTTGCGCCATTCACTGGCGGGTTCGTCGTGCAGGGTGATGCCGGCGCGCAGATCGATCGTGCCCCGGGCGCCGAACCCGGCACACGGCCGGCCGTTGGCGGCATCGAGCGCGATCAGGCGCGCGTCCAGGGTGCCGAACACGATGCGCTCGCGACAGGCCGCGCCTTCGCCGGCGTCCGGATCGCGCCAGTAGCTCACCCCGCGCGAGGCCGGGTCGCTGTAGCGCTTGTTGCGGGCGACCTTCGCATTGAACGACCACAGTTCGCGACCGCTGGCCGCGTCCAGCGCGAAAGCGACGCCGGTGCCGGTATTGAGGTACATGCGCCCGTCCACCACCAGCGGATTGGCCTCGAACCGCCGCCGCTCGGGATCGGGCAGGCCCGCGCCCAGTTCGCCGGTGCGGAACGACCAGGCGATGCGCAGCCGGCCGACGTTGGCCGGGGTGATCTGGGTGAGTGGTGAATGCTGGCCACCGCCCGGGGCGCCGCCGTAACTGGACCAGTCGTCCGCATCCGCCGCCCGGGTGCCCGCACCCGCCAATGCCAGGACTACGCCGCCCACCCATCCGTACCACGCCTTGCCCGTCATTGGTCTTCGCTCCCGTGTCGTTGCGGGCGGAGTGTGCGCGCAACGGCGCCGGGCGGGTGGTGGAAGGGATGGATCGCGGGCCGCGGGGACGAATGGCGGGAGGCCGGGGCCGAACCGCGCCGACATGTCCTCAGCAAGACGCCAGTCAGCGCCGGCTGACTGGGAGCGGGACGCTGGTCAGGCGTACGCCACCCAGCCTCGAAAGGTGAATCCGACGTGGAACAGTTCGATGCCGGTGAAGCCGGCGTCGGCCAGGAGCGCTTCGTCCTCGGCCGGCGCGAGCAGATGCAGGTGCCGATCGATGGCGTCGCGCCCCGCCGCGGCCTGCGCCGGCTCGATGCCGGACGCGATCGCGAAGGCGGCGTAGCGCGACAGCCAGCGCGCGCGTTGATTCCCGTGCTGCGGAAAACTGGCGTGGGCGACCACGAACGGCGCGCCCGGCCGCAGCCTGCGCCGGACTTCGCGCAGGGTCCGCAGGCGTTCCCCGGCGGGCAGGAAATGCAGGGTCAGCAGGCAGGCGCCCGCGTCGAAGGGATCGGTGGGCGCGTCGTCGATGGTGCCGGTAACCCATTGCGTGCGCGCCGCCAAGGGTCCCAGCGTCCGCGCGGCCAGATCCAGCATGGCCTGCGCTGGATCCACGCCGGTGAAGGTCCAGCCCGGATGCGCCTGGGCGAATGCTTTCAATTCCAGCCCGCCACCGGCGCCGAGCACCAGCACCCGTGCATCGGCGGGGGCGCGCTCGGCCAGCAGGATCGTGACCATGCGTTGCAGGGCGGCGAATCCGGGCACCAGCCGCGGCGGGCCTTCGGCGTAGCGCGCCACCGCGGCGGCGTCGGAAAACGCGGAGGAGGGTTCGGTCATGCGGAAATTTCCCCGAGCGACGGTGACTGCAACCTCAGCCTTCGCCCTGCGCGAGGGCTTCCGGCTCCGGCTCGGTGATGACGGCACCCGCCTTGGGCCGATCGCCGTCGGCGCTCACCCGTCCCACCCACCACACCGCGAGCAGCGACAGCGCCACCGCCGCCCAGCCCGCGGTGCCGTAGCCACTGATCGGGCCGGCGGGCGTCGGCGAGGACAGCATCAGTCCGCCCAGCCAGGCGCCGCAGCCGGTGCCCAGCGCCTGCACCGCGCTGTTGGCGCTGAGGAACGCACCGCGCTCGGCCGGCGCCGGCACCGTGGTCAGCAGCGCCTGCATCGGAATCATGCGGCCGGACATCAGCACCATGAAGAACGGGAAGAACGCCAGCAACGCGATGAAGCCGACGTGCGGCAGGTGGGTGACGAACAGCATCGGCGCCAGCGACAGCAGCACGGCGATGCGGAACAGCCGATGCTTGCCGTGGCGATCCGCCAGCCGGCCGATCGCGCGCGAGGTGAAGAAGGTGGCCACGCCGCCGGCCATGTACAGCCACGACAGCTGATCCGGATGGATGCCGTGGTTCGCCACCAGGGTTGGCGACATGAACGGAATCACCAGCATCGACGCCACCATCAGCAGCAGCGTCAGCACGAACGCATTGAGATAACGGGCCTGGGTGAACAACCCGAACAGGTTCGGCAGTGCCTGCTTCCATGGGATCTGCTGGCGCGCGAGATGCTGATCCAGCGGCGGCAGCACCCGCCAGCCGACCGCCCAGATCAGCGCCGACAGGCCGACCAGCAGCCAGAACGGCGCGGCCCAGTTGAAATGCGCGCCCAGCAGCACGCCGGCCGGCACGCCCAGCACCGAGGCCAGCGAGAACGCCATCATCACCGTGCCGGTGGCCGCGCCTCGGCGCGGACCGGGAATCACGTCGGCGATGATCGCCATCACGATCGAGCCGAGCACACCGCCGCTGATGCCGGCCAACGCGCGCGAAGCCAGCAGGAGCGCGTAGCTGTCCGCCATCGCGCAGGCCAGGTTGGACAACGCGAACAGCGCGTACACGACCAGCATCAGCTTGCGCCGGTCGAAACGATCGATATAGGTGGCCGCCAGCAGGCCGGACAGGCCTGCGCACCAGGAATAGGCCGACACCGCGGCGGCGAACGCGGCCGGGGTGATATGGAAGGCCTGCATGATCTGCGGACCCAGCGGCATCATCACCATGAAATCCATGATGAGGGTGAACTGGGTCAGCATCAGCAGCCAGAGCAGGCGTCGCTCGCGGGGAGCGCTCAACGAATACATGCAACGTCCTTGCGGTCATGACGACCGGGGCAAATGGGGGTTGGAATCAGTCTTCCAGGTTTTCGTGCACGCCCTGCGCGCCGCGTTTCCAGTAGGCGGCGGCGCGGATGCGCGATTTGTCGATGCCACGTTCGTCCACCAGATAGCGACGCACCGCGCGGATGTCGGCGGATTCGCCGGCGGCCCACACGTAGCCGTCGCCGTCGGGCAGTGCCAGCGTGCGCAGTGCCTGCAACAGCGCTGGCTCGGTGGCGTCCGCGCCGTCGCGATGGCACCACTGTACCGACAGCTCGGCATCGGTCGGCAGATCCGCCTGCGCCGAAGCGTTGGCGACCTCCAGCACGGCGATGGCGCGCGCGCCGGCGGGCAGTTCGGCCAGGCGGCGGGCGATGGCCGGCAACGCGGTGTCGTCGCCAATCAACAGATGCCAGTCGAAGCCGGTGCCGATCACCAGCGAACCACGCGGTCCGCCGACGCCCAGCCAGTCGCCCGGTTGCGCGCGCGCCGCCCAGTCGGTGGCCGGACCGGCTTCGTGCAGGGCGAACTCCAGTTCCAGTTCGCAGGCGTCGTTGTCGTAATGGCGCGGGGTGAAATCGCGCATCACCGGGCGTGGCCTGTCGTCGCGGAACTCCACGCCGTTCGGACCGAGCACGGGGAGTTCGGGACGCGTTTCACCCGGCGCGGGGAAGAACAGCTTGACGTGATCGTCGAACGAAGCGGAAACGAAATCCCGCAACGAATCACCGGTGAGGGTGACGCGGCGCAGGTGCGGGGTGACGTCGTGCACGCGCGCCACCTGCAACAGGCGCAGTTTCAGCGGATGGCGGACGCGCACGACCGCCTTGTCGGCAACTTCGGACATGGAAACCTCGTGGGGGGAGAGGTGAAACATTTCCGCCGCCCGAAGGCGGCGGAGGGGGACATCGGTTACTGGCCTTCGCCGTCCTCGATCTCGCGGGTGGCGCGCTCGAGGATGGCGGCGATGCGGCGCTGCTCGGTGGCCGATACGCCGTCGCGGCGCACCAGCGCGTGTTTCAGGGCGTGCCGCGCGCGGATCAGTTCGGGCACCCAGCCACCTTCATCGACCTCGGCCTGCGGTTCGCCGGCGAACGCGCGCCGTACCGAATCCATCTTGCGCGCGATGTGCGACAGCTTGGCGAGCATCAATTCGACCCGATCGCGGTTCGCCTCCAGATGCTCGCGGCCCGGCGCCGCGAGCGCATAGCGCTTGCGGTTGCCCTCGGCTTCCACGTCCACGTAACCCAGCTCTTCCAGGTAGGTGAGGGCGGGGTACACCATGCCCGGGCTGGGGCTGTAGAACCCGTTGGAGCGCGCCTGCAGGGCCTTGATCAGCTCATAGCCGTGGCTGGGCTGGTCCTCCAGCAGGGCCAGCAGCAGCAGTTGCAGATCGTCGGAACTGAATTTGCGGCCCCGGGTCAGGCCATCCTCGCCAAAGCCGCCGAATCCGCCCGGAAAACCGGGGCCCGGCCCGTGGCGATGACCGCCGCGGCCGCCGTGGCGCCGGCCGACGGCCTGCCAGAAGGCATGCAGGGAAAAGCCTTCGGAGAAGGGGAAATCACCGCCGCAGTCTTCGCCGCGGCGCGCGTGTCGGGGGGGATGACGGCGCATCGGACACTCCTTGATGTCATAAGATGCATCGTAAGATATATATCGTAAGAGTGTTCGTCAAGCTCTATGGACGAACCCTCCGCACGGCTCCTCAGGCTGCCCGGAGGTAGCGAGGAACCGGATATCCACCAAATCTAGAGGTTGAGCCTCGGGAACCACACGCCTTGGATCTGCATGGGGCCGGCGTTGGGTACCACGTGCGCAGGATCCAGATCCGCGAACCGGATTCCGGCGATTACCTCGACGATCTCCACACCGGGCTCCGGCAAACCCTGCCGGGCCAACAGGCGCATTGCGAGCTCCTTCGTCGGTGCCGTGACGCCATAGCCCAACCCATGGGAGGTTCGAAACCAGAATGCGATGAGCATGCGGAACGTCCGATTGAGCAATGGAGCCAAGCGACCTTTGCACCCGCCTGTCGTGCAGCGGGGCGCGGAGGGAATCATCCTGTGATCAGTCGGCCATCCCTTGCGGTGTGCCATCACGAACGATCAGCAGGATCTGCTCATCATCCGCCTGTGAATAGTGAACGAGACCGCCGAAACCGGTATCCACCAGAATGCCGATCGCAAGGTACGCCCATTCGTCCGCCGGAAAGGCAGAGGAGTATTCCGAACGGTCCAGACAAGCGACGACGCGTCCCCGATGCATGCCGGCGATCGATACCGTATCCCCGAGCCTTGCTTCCTCGCCGTCGCTGTAGTGCATGACGCCTCCCGAATGCGGTTCACTCTATCCGAAGTCTGGTTTTCCGGGCTTGTGACCCACGAAACGGCTCACGGATGAGAAGCTCCCCAAGAAGCATGGGCTGGAGTATGGTTCGCCCCGGACGCGATGGCGTGAGATCCCATGAAGGTATCCGGACCGGCCCCAAACGGCGGGCGAGATCAGAAACCCCGGCAACCACGAATCGGCAGCCCGGATCCCGAACTCCTGCGTCGCCTGCTGCGCGCCAAGGATCGGATGGATGCCGCCTCGCACGAGGAGTGGCCGGTGTCGCGGCTGGCGCGGGTGAGCCATGTATCCGAGGCGCACTTCGCGCGTTCGTTCAAGGAGGCCTTCGGCGTGCCGCCGCATCGCTACCTGCTGACCCGGCGCATCGAACGGGCCAAGACCCTGCTGCGTGATACCGAATTGCCCATCCTCGACATCGCGCTGCGGACCGGCTGGAACAGCCTGGGCACCTTCGGTCGCACCTTCCGCGACATCACCGGCGAAAGTCCGGGCGAACTGCGCGGGCGTGAAAGCGCCGCCCGCCGCCTGGCGCAGGCGATGCCGGCCTGCTATGCCAGCGCCGCGCACCGTCCTGATCTCACCATCGCAGTTTCGGAGAAGCGGCGGCGGGAGGCCGATGCTACAAAGGCGGCCCCAGAGAAACCGGAGGTCACATGAGTCAGGGTGTTGGAATGGTGGGGCTGTACGTCCGCGATCAGGACGAGGCGCTGGAGTTCTATGTCGACAAGCTGGGTTTCCGCGTGCACACCGACGTGCGCAACGGCGACTATCGCTGGCTGACCGTGCAGCACCCGGATCAGCCTTCGTTCCAGCTTGGACTGTTCAAGCCGCAGGAGCCGGTGCTTGACGCCGCCACCGCGCAGACCGCGCGCGAGATCGTCGCCAAGGGCGGCATGCCGCCGCTCATCCTCGACGTCGAGGACTGTCGTGCGGCCTACGAACGCATGCGCGGGCGCGGGGTGGAGTTCACCCAGCCGCCGGAAGAACGCTACGGCAATGTCGACGCCAACTTCCGCGATCCCTCCGGCAACGGCTGGAAGATGATCGAGTCCCGTCGCGGCAAGCACTGAATCCCGTTGGTCCCGCGCGTGGCCGGATGACCGCGCGCGGGTGCAGCAACGTCTGGCAACGTGCAAGCCCGCCCGAGGCGTCTCGGGCCAAGCCCAGAGGAAATCCCGATGAACAAGTGGATCCGTCAGTTCCACCGCTGGCTGTCGATCATCTTCACCCTGACCGTGCTCGCCAACCTTGTCGCGCTGGCGATGCAGAAGCAATCCACCTGGGTGGGGTTGATGGCGCTGTTCCCGCTGATCCTGTTGATGATCACCGGACTCTACCTGTTCGCCTTGCCCTATCTGGCGAAGTCGCGCGCCGCCCCGCAGACGGGAAGCTGAGGCGCGGTGTCATTGCGCGAGCGCCAGCAGCACGATGCCCATGGCGGCCAGCATCAGGCTCCACAGGCAGCGCAGGGTCGGGGGGCGCCAATGACGCTGGTACCTGTTCCATCCGTGGCAGGCGCCCCGCGCCAATGCGCCGGTCACCAGCAACATGGCGACCATGTGCAGCGCCATCGCCGCCAGCAATGCCGCGGATGACGAACCGGAAGCGGTGAAATCGCGCCACGGACCACGGGACAGGCACAGCGGTACGAGTGCCGGCACCAGCGCCATGCCCAGTCCGTGCGCGGTTGCCATCAGTCCGGACCACAGCGCCAGCCCGACCGCGCCCATTCTGTTCGCGGCGGGTGCGGGTGGCGCATGGCGACGCCACAGGTGATGGCAGGCCAGGACGAGCAGGACGGCTCCGGCGATGCGTGTGGCGACCACCGTCTCCACGCGCAGGCCGATCGCGAAGGCGGCGGCGATCAGCACGATCGCGGTGGCATGTCCGATACCGATCGGCCACAACGCACGCCAGGCGTGTTCGTCACGGCCGGCATGGACCGCGCCGGCCGCGGCGAACATCCAGCCATTGGCCGGATGCAGCCCATGCAGGGCACCGAGTCCGGCGATCGCCAGCCAGGGCCAGATCGTATCCATGTCGCGGCGCCGGTCTTCGCGATCAGCCGTGGCAACCGCAGGCGCTCTTGCCGCCCGCCTGCTCGTAGAGATCGTGATGGCGTACCCAGGACATGGTGTCTTCCAGGCCGGCCTCGTCGCGTCCCTTCGGGGTGAGATCGAGCAGCGGATATGTCCCCATCATCACTTCCACGCCACGACCGAAGCGCGAATAGGTATGGAAGACGGTGCCGGCGCCATCGCGATGGAACACGCTGATGCCGGGAGCTTCCGAGTGCGGGAAATACTGGTGGGCGTAGTTGTAGTCGACCGCGCCGGTGGCCATGTCCTCGGGGGTGAAGCTGACGCCGAAGTCGTAGTTGAAATCGGAACCGAACGAGGACACCCACGGGAACTGCCAGCCCATGCGCGCGCGGAAGCGCTGGATGTCAGCCAGCGGCGCGCGCGAGATCACCAGCAGGGTGGTGTCGCGCTGGGCCAGGTGCGCGCGCGCGCCGTCATGGTGGTCCGCCATGTAGGAACAACTGCGGCAACCCTGGTCGCGGCCGGGCGTGAACATGAAGTGCTGGACCAGCAACTGGTGGCGGCCGTCGAACAACTGGTCCAGCCTGCGCGGCCCGTCGACGGTGTCGAACACGTAATCCTTCTCGACCTTTACCCAGGGCAGGGCGCGGCGTTCCTCGGCGATGCGATCGCCCAGGCGGGTCAGTTCCTTCTCGCGCGCAAGCAACTGCATGCGCTCCTTCAGCCATTGTTCGCGGCTGACGATGCGGGGGGAGGTGGCGAGGGTGCGGGTAGCGAGGTTCATGATCTGCTCCTGGGGTTGTGGGTAGAGCCATCGGGGGAAGAACGGTTGGTGTGGTGCGGGTGGTGCGGGATTGATCGATCGCGTGATGGCGCGGGTGACCCCCTTCGAAGAGAGCGGAGCCGCCGGAGGTGATCGGGGGATTTGCTTTTCGCGCCAAGAGCAAATCCCCCTCGGTCCCCCTTTTTCAAAGGGGGAGGTGGAACGGTTCATCCTTCACCGGGGAACTACCCCCTCCGAAGAAGGGGGTGGGCACCGGAGGTGGCCGGGGGATTTGCTTTTCGCGCCAGGAGCAAATCCCCCTCGGTCCCCCTTTTTCAAAGGGGGAGGTGGAACGGGTCCCGGAACGGTGTTCATCCTTCACCGGGGAACTACCCCCTTCGAAGAAGGGGGTGGGCACCGAAGGTGACCGGGGGATTTGCTTTTCGCGCGAAGAGCGAAATCTCCCTCAATCCCCCTTTTTCAAAGGGGGAGGCAAGAGCGCTGAAGATAGGGGCGCGCGGGGCCTGGTTCAGTGGCCCGCGCCGCGCGTCATGCGGCGTGTCGTGGCCTGCGTATCGCGCGGACCTTGCCGCTGCCACCGCCGCCGGCGTAGAACAGATCCGCGCCGTCGGATTCCAGGCCGCTCACGTTGGTGCCGGCCGGCATCTGCAGACGTTCCAGCACTTCGCCGCTGTCGGGATCGATACGACGGATCTCGCTCTCGTCGCCTTCCCAGGTGCCGTGCCAGAGTTCGCCGTCCACCCAGGTGACGCCGGTGACAAAGCGGTTGGATTCGATGGTGCGCTGGACGGCGCCGGTGGCCGGATCGATGCGATGAATCCGGCGATCGCGGTAACGCCCGACCCACAGGCTGCCTTCGGCCCAGGTCAGTCCCGTATTCCCGCCCACGGCGGGAGCGGGAATCGTCGCCACGACCTCGCCGCTGGCCGGATCGATCTTCTCGATGCGCGAATCGACGATCTGGTACAGGTACTTGCCGTCGAAGGCGGTGCCGGCGTCGCAGGGACGCTCCAGCTTGCGCACCGCGGCGCCGCTGTCCGGATCGATGGCGACCAGGCGCTCGTTGGTGGCCGCCCAGATGCGGGTGCCGTCGTAGGTCACGCCATGCACGCCTTCGAGGTGATCGAGCGGGTACTCGCGGACGATCTCGGCGGCCTTGGCCGGGTTGGCGGATTGGGAGGGCGTGCGGGTCATGGCCTGGGTTCCTGCGTGATGCGCCGGCTGCGGCGCGATGGAGACACTCTAGCCAGCAGGCAGGGTAGCGGGGAGTAACAAGATCGTCGTGAATCCGGTCAGCGGCGGCGCCACCCAGCGGCGGGCGCGCGCACGGCCGATCGCGCGTACCCGGCCATCGGCCTCGAGCTCGGCGAGCGCGCGCTGCACGGTGCGCTGGCTGGTATCCAGCGCCAGCGCCAATGCCGAAGTGGACCAGGCCGCGCCGTCGGCGAGCAACGCCAGCAGTTCGGCCTGTCCGCTTTCTAGCGGCGGCACCAGCAGCGCCACTTCGCGTGCGTCGTGCGGAATCAGCGCAAAGCCGCGCGCGGTCGCCTCGATGCGCGCCAGCGGCGCAGCCAACGCGCGCAGGCGGCCGAGTTCCACCCGCAGGCGGGCGCGGTGGGTCTCGTCCGGAACGCGCGTGCGGAACGCCTGTTCGATCAGATGCTCGCGGCTGGCGTCGCCCGGCCAGGCTTCGGCCAGTACGCGCGCAAGTGCAAACAATACCGGCCGTCGCGCGAGCGGATACCAGGCGCCGTCCCGGCGCAGTCCGCGCCGGCAGGCATCGATGACCAGTGCACCGGAAGCGAGCAGGGTTTCCACTTCGTCCAGCCGCAGCGACTGTTCGCCTTCGGCGTGCCGGCGTCGTGCCGCGGGGCGGGCCAGCAGCGAACGCGCGTCCGCCACTTCCGCGCGCAGGGCGGGAATGCCGGCATGGAGGGCGGCTTCGTCGGCGCGTTCCAGCGCGGTGCGTGCCGCGCCGGTACGCAGTCCGCGCAGGGCCAGTTCGGCGCGGACCAACTGCGCGATCGCGGCCAGCGCCGGCGACAGCCGGCCGCGCGCCAGCACCGCCAGGGTGGCGGCGGTGGCGTCCAGGCGTCCGAGCAGCAACTGCCTGCGCGCCAGCACCAGGCGAGCCTGGCTGGCATTGACGTGATCCGCCTGCGCTTCGAGGGTGGCGACGGCGTTCTCCAGCGCGCGCGGGGTGGCGTCCAGATCCCGCATCGCCAGCGCGACTTCGGCTTCGGCCACCACGCATCGCGCGCGTGGCAGCGGTTCACGCGCGCCGAAACCGCGCGCGGCCCGGCGCAGCAGTTCGCGCGCGTGCGGATGTTCGCCCAGTTGCGCCATCGCGATGCCGCGCAGCGCCAGCGCCGGCGGATCCTCGCGCAGGGCCACGCCCTTGAGCGCGCCCAGGGCGTCGCCGGCGGCGAGGGCGCGTGCGGCAGCGGTGATCAGGGCGTCCATCGCGACAGGCTAACCCGTCGTGATGGCGGGAGCGAACAAGGACGGCGAATGCCGGCCCATCCGCGCACGCAACCGCGTGATGTGGCGGGCGGAACCGCGCGCTCAGCCCTCGGCGCGGTATTCCTTCTCTTCGATGAAGGTCGAGCCGGCCTGCTGGTTGATGGCGTTCTTCAGGCCCACGCGATGACCGTTGTGCTGGGCGACTGCGCGCGCCAGCTGGATGAAGGCATCATCGAACACCTGCGTGGCTTCCTTCTCGCGCAGCGCGTCCTGCACGTCCCACATGAGTTCGTTGGCCTGCTTCAGCTGCACCTTCAGCTCGGCCATGCTCGGATGGCGCGCGGCGATCGGCGCCCACAACGGCAGCAGATCCTGCAGTTCGGCGAGCACGTTGCGGCGCTTGCCCTCGTCGGTGATGCGCTCGGACTTGATCTCCAGGATGGTGATCTTGTCCGCCAGTTCACCGATCGACACCGGTACCCGAATCGAATCCACGTCCGTTCCTGCGTTGGGAATGTGCGCGGATGATAGCGGATCGCCCGTGCGGGACGCGGACGATCAGTCCGCCACCCGCACGACCAGCTTGCCGAAGTTGCGGCCCTGCAACAGGCCGGCGAACGCGGCCGGCGCCTGTTCCAGCCCGTCCACGACGTCCTCGCGCAGGCGGATGTCGCCGTTGGCGAGCCAGTCCCGCATGTCGCGGCGGAACGCTTCGAACCGATCCGCGTAGTGGTCCAGGATGATGAAGCCCTGCATGCGCACGCGCTTCTGCAGGATCGTCGCCAGCAGCTGGGGCCGCTGATCCACCGCGCCGGCGGCGTCGCGATCGTTGTAGTGGGCGATGAAACCGCACACCGGCACGCGCGCGTGCAGGTTGAGCAGCGGCAGCACCGCGTCCAGCACTTCGCCACCGACGTTCTCGAAGTACACGTCGATGCCGTCGGGACAGGCGGCGGCAAGATGTTCGGCCAGGTTTCCCTCGCGTCGATCCAGGCAGGCGTCGAAGCCCAGTGCCTCCACCGCGAAGCGGCACTTGTCCGGGCCGCCGGCGATGCCGACCACGCGCGCGCCTTTCAGCCTGGCGAGCTGGCCGACCACGGCGCCGACCGCGCCGGTCGCCGCGGCCACCACCACCGTCTCGCCGGCACGCGGCTGGCCGATGTCGAGCAGGCCGACATAGGCGGTGAAACCGGGCATGCCCAGCCCGCCCAGGGCGAGTGACGGCTGTGGCAGGCCGTCCAGCGCGGCCAGATCGGATCCATCCGAGAGCACGTAGTCCTGCCAGCCGGCGTTGGCGAGCACGATCTGGCCTTCGCGGAAACCGGGATGGCGCGAGGCCTCGACCCGGCTGACGGTGCCGCCGACGATCACGTCACCCAGCGCCAGCGGTGGCGCATAGCCCGGCCCGATCTCGTCCATCAGGTTGCGCATGTACGGATCCAGCGACAGGTGCAGCGTGCGCAGCAACATCTGTCCTTCGCCGGGAACGGGCACCGGTTCGTGGATCAGCCGGAAGTCGGTCGCCAACGGCAGGCCGCGCGGACGCGCGGCCAGGGTGATGCGGCGGTTGAGCGGTGTTTCGGCGGAACGGGCGGGCAGGGACATGCGGGAGGCTCAGTGGAAACCGGGACGGGAAGGCAGCGCTTCGTCCGCCAAGTCAGCCGGACGCGGGCCATGACGCAGGGTCAGCAGGGTGCCGAGCGTCATCATGACGACCGCGAACAGCGGACCGCCGATCGCGCCGACATGATCCACCAGCAGACCGCCGCCGATCGCGCCGGTGGCGATGGCGATCTGGAACGCGGCCACCAGCAGGCCGCCCGCGCCTTCGGCCTGATCCGGCGCGGCGCGGATGATCCAGATCTGGAAGCCGACCGGGAACGCGCCGAACGCGAAGCCCCACAGCGCGATGGCGACCGCGGTGACGATCATCGAGTGACCGGCCAGCAGCAGGCCGATCGCCAGCAGCGCGATCAGGGTGCCGCCGAACACGATCGCGGTGCGCTCGCTGCGCCCGGCCAGGTAGCCGCCGGCGAAGTTGCCGAAGAAACCGCCGATGCCGTAGGCCAGCAGGATCGCCGAGATCGCGCCGACCGACAGGTGGGTGACGTTCTCCATCAGCGGGCGCAGGTAGGTGAAGCCGGCGAAGTGACCGGAGATCACCAGCAGCACCGCCAGCAGCGCCATGCGCACGCCCGGTCGGCCCAGCAACTGGCCGAGCACACGCAGATCCGGATTGGCCGTCGGCGGCAGCGCGGGCAGGGTGAAGATTTGCGCCAGCAGGGTGATCACGCTGACCACGCCGGCGGCGACGAACGCGCTGCGCCAGCCCCACAGTTCGCCCATCCACGCGCCCACCGGCGCGGCGCAGACGGTGGCGACCGAAACGCCGGTGAGGATGAACGACATCGCGCGCGGGAATTTCGATTCCGGCACCAGTCGCATCGCCAGCGCGGCGGCCATCGACCAGAAGCCGCCCAGCGCCACGCCCAGCATCACCCGCGCGGTGAGCAACGGCCACAGGCTGTCGGCGACGACGGCCAGCGCGTTGGACAGCACCAGCAGCGTGGTCAGCGCCAGCATCACGTGCTTGCGATCGATGCGCCGGGTAAGCAGCGGAATCGACGGCGCGGCGACGGCGCCGACCAGGGCGGTGGCGGTGACGGTCTGCCCGGCCGCGCCTTCGCTGATGGACAGGTCGGAGGCCAGCGCGGTGAGCAGGCTGGCCGGCAGGAATTCGGCGGTGACCAGGCCGAACACGCCCAGCGCCAGCGCGCCCACGGCGGCCCAGCGGGTGGGAATCTCGTCGCTGGCGACGGCCGGGGAAGCGATCTCGGCGGTGGAACCGGGCGCGTCCAGCAGGCCGTCGGCGGTGCAGTCGGAACAGGAGGAGGAAGACACGGGGGAGGGAATCCGGGGGGAGCGGATAGGCAGATTAGGCGTATGATGCTGGCGTTTCCATGCCGGAAAGACCGATATGCTTGCTCATTCGTCCAGGAGTCGGAACCCTGTCGCCCCACGCGGCGAGACGGAAGCGCCGGCTGGCGGACGCGACATGCTGACCCGGGTCCTGCTCGACCTGCGCCTGGACGGCGTCGAATACGGCCGCTGCGTGATGCAGGCGCCGTGGGCGATCGCCTTTCCCGCCAGCCGCGAGGCGCGCTTTCATTTCGTCGCCCGGGGCGGCTGCTGGCTGAAGCTGCCAGACGCGGACTGGGTGCGCCTGAACGCAGGCGACGCGGTGCTGCTGCCGCGTGGTGGTTTCCATGTGCTGGCCAGCGCGCCGGACGTACCGACGATGGACATCGACGCGCTGGCGCGGGTGCCGGTGTCGGAGAACATCTACCTGGTCAAGACCGAACACGATGGCGACGCCGATCCGGACGCCAGCACCGTGATGTTCTGCGGCAGCCTGCGCTTCAACCTGGATCCGTTGCATCCGCTGCTGGCGATGATGCCGGACATGATGCGTGCCGGCGAACTGGCGCAGCGCGATCCCACCGTGCCGGCGATGCTGGAGGCGATGGAGCGCGAAGTCGCGCTGGATCGCATCGGCGCGTGCGGCATCCTGGCCCGGCTCGCCGACGTGCTGGCCGCCAGCATCATCCGCGCGTGGGTGGAATGCGGGTGCAGCGATTCCTCGGGCTGGATCGCCGCCGTGCACTGCCCGTCGATTGGCAAGGTGGTCGCCGCCATCCACGCCGAACCCGAACGCGACTGGACGGTGCCGGAACTGGCCGGCCTGATGGGGGCGTCGCGCTCCCGCTTCGCCGAAGCCTTCACCCGCACGCTGGGGGAAACGCCGGCGCGCTATGTCGCGCGGATCAAGATGTTCCAGGCGCGACGCTGGATCGCGCAGGAAGGCATGCGGGTGGCGGTGGCGGCCAATCGCCTGGGCTACGACTCCGAAGCCTCATTCAGCCGCGCGTTCAAGCGCATCATCGGCCAGTCGCCCGGCGCGCTGCGCAGCGAGCACCTGCATCCGCGCCCCCGCGCGGCGTTCGCGGCACACGCACCGCGTTGATCCTCGCGCGGTGCGTCGTGCCGTTGCCCATCAGCGCTTGCTTGCGTCGTCCGGAGTCTGTTCGAGGATCCGGCGCACCGCGTCGACGACCACCGCAGGATTCTCATACGGGATGACGTGGCCGGTGTTTTCCGCGACGACCATGACGCCGCGCGTGGACAAGGCCGCCAGATCTTCCTGCCACTCGCGCCACTGGAGATCTTCCGCGCTCGGTGGCGTCTCGGTCTTGCCGCGCCGGATCACCGCCAGCGGCAGATCGCCAAGGGTGCCGTAACCCCGCGCCTGCTGCATGGCGGCGGGCACGCGATCGAGGGCTTCGTACTCCTGCTTCACCGTGGCCAGCACGCGCGGCAGGAAGGCGATCACGATGTCGGGCTCGACATCGGCAGGCAGCGGCACCACCGGTCCGTCGCCCTGCGCCTTCTTCAGGCCCGCGTCGATCTCCGCCGCCAGTCCCGCGCGGAACCGTGCCGCGGCCGGAGTGAACAGATACGGCTCGGGACTGGCGTCCACCAGCACCAGGCCGGCGACTTCTTCAGGGTATTCCCGCGCGTACAGCCGCGCCAGCAGGCCGCCGACGGAATGGCCGACGATCACCAGCGGCGTCCGCAGTTGCTTGGCGGCGATCAGGGCATGCAGATCCGCCACCATGTCCTGTTGCGTGCGCGGTCCGGACACCGGATCGCTCCAGCCCAGTCCCGCACGGTCGTAGGTGCACGCGCGGGCGAACGGCGCGACCGCGTCCTGCACCTTGGAAAAGCCGGAACGCGCGGTGTACTGCGACAGTCCCGCTTCGAAGATCACCGCAGGTCCGGCCGCGTCGCCCTTGCAATGCAGGTGCAGTCGGCGGCCGCCGATATCGACGAGTTCGCCGGGTGCCGGTGGCGGCACGAATGTGGCGGGCGGCGCGGCGGTTTCTTCCGCGAAAACGAGGTTGGCCAGGCCCAGGTTGGCCGGAATCAGGGCGAGCGAAAGCAGACACGCGCGAAGCATGGCGGAACTCCTTGCGAGGTATGTGGAGGCCGGCGGTGCCGGCGGTCGGGTCAGCCGGCGATGTCGGCCGGCTGGGTCAGCGGGTGAGTGCGGGCAACTGGATGCGGGTGCGGCGGCGGTGCACGCGAATCGCCAGGTCGACCACCATGAAGACGACGATCAGTGCCAGCACGCCGCGTGCGCCCTGATCGGTCGGCGTGGCCAGGAACATGCGGCCGGCGGCGATCCACCAGGCCAGCAGCGCGATGAACGCCGCGCTGGACACGATCTCCAGCTTGCGCATGAGTGGCGACCAGCGACCCTGCAGCAGCACGACCGCCAGGATCGCGAAGCTGGCCGCCCACATTGGCAGTACCGGCCAGGCGCGCATCCGCAGGAAATCCGGATCCAGCGCCAGCACCTGCGGCAACGCGCCGGGCAGGTGGGGTGTGAGCCACGGCAGCGAAATCACCACGGTCGCGCCGATCGCGAACCACACCAGGCCGAAGGCGAGCGCACCGCGATTGACGCGTTCCGGATCGACCGATCGTGGCCGCCAGCGTGGCTTGAACCAGCCGCGGTGTCGCAGCCACGCCGCGAGCAGGGTGAACATGATCATGAAACCCGGCCACCAGAACGCGCCAAGACCCGGGCCCAGCCACCAGCCAGCCGGCGACAGGCGGCCGTCGAACACATGCGGCAGGCTCAGCGCCCATTGCAACACCAGGCCGATCACCGCGAGCAGGGTGAAGCCACGGGCCTGTTCCGGCGGAATGATCACCGGGCCCGGCGGGCGATAGCGCGCGGCCACCTCGGCTGGCGTGCCGAATTCCCGCAGCAGCGCCAGCACCATCGCATCGTCGGCGGCGCGGCCTTCATTGCCGGCGCGCTCGGCCAGCATCTCGGCCAGCAGTCCGCGCAGCTCCAGGCCGATTTCATTGCGCTCGCCCGCGGGCAGGCGGCGCATCACATCGATCACGTAGGCATCGATCACGTCATTCGGATTCATTTCCCGTCCCCTTGCAGCAGTCCACCCATGGTCCCGACCAGCGAATCCCAATAGGCCTTCAATTCGGCGAGCATCGCCTCGCCCGCGTCGTTCAAGCGGTAGTAGCGGCGTGGTGGACCGTCCTCGATCCGCCACTCCGAGGCCAGCACCCCCTGGCCCTCCAGGCGTCGCAGCAGCGGATACAGCGTGCCTTCCTCGATCGGCATGCCGCGCTGGGCCAGCGCCTGCCGCAGCGAATAGCCGTACTGGAACTCGCGCAGCTGCGACAGCACCGCCAGCACCAGCACGCCGCGCCGCAGCTCCAGTTCCAGCTTGGATCCCGGGTTGTCGCGTGCTTCCACCATGTTCCACCCCGTAAAGTTTGGAAAACAGTACTTTGTGCCACACAGTATGTAAATCCCGGGAAGCAACTCGCCGACGAACGGCGGCAGGACGCCCGGTGGCGGACGCCGAACGTACGAAAACGGACAGGCCGGCGTGCCAAGGGTGGAAAGAATCTTTCACTGAATCAATCAGTTGAGTGCGTGTCGAGATTGGCACGTGCCATGCTCTTCAAAGGGACATGGATATCGCCCGCCCCCAGACCCGCTCCGTTTCCCGCCGTCGCCTGTTGCTCATCGGCGGTCCGACCCTGTTCCTGGCGGCGCTCGCCGCCGTCGCCATCCTCGGCGTGGGCCAGGCCGCGCCCAAGGTCGAACGCGGCAGCCTGTGGATCGGCGATGCCGAGCGCGGCGACATGGTCCGCGAAATCCGCGCGACCGGCACGCTGGTACCGCGCGACATCCGCTGGATTACCGCCGGCGCGGTCGCCACGCTGGAGCAGGTACTGGTGCAGCCCGGCAGCCGGGTGGGCGCCGACACGGCAATCCTGCGCATGGTCAATCCGGAGCTGACCGCCAACCTGGAAAAAGCCGAAGCGGCGCTGGCGGGCGCGGAAGCCGAAGTCGCCTCGGTGCGCACGTCGCTGGCTTCGCAATTGCTGGACCAGCAGGCGCAGCAAGCGCAGGCGGAGTCGGAATGGCGCATCGCCGAGGTCAAGGCGCAGGCCTACGAACGCGCGCACGCCGCCGGAGTGATGTCGAAGATCGATCTACGCCAGGCGCAGATCACCGAGACCACCCAGCAGGGACGCGCGGAAATCGAAACCCGGCGCGTGTCCGCGTTCCGCCAGAACATGGCCGCGCAACTGCGCGCGGCGCAGGCGCGGCGCGACGAAGCCGCCAGCACACTGGCGATCGCGCGCCAGCAGGTCGCGGCGCTGGACGTGCGCGCCGGCAGCGACGGCATCCTCCAGCAGATCGACGTCGAACCGGGCCAGCAGGTCACCGTCGGCGCCAAGCTCGCACGGGTGGCGCGTCCGGATGATCTGATCGCTCGCCTGCAGGTACCGGAAGTGCTGGCCAAGGATCTGTCGCTGGATCTGGCGGTGAGCGTGGACACCCGCAACGGCGTGGTGGAAGGCCGGCTCACCCGCATCGATCCGGCGGTGCGCAACGGCAGCGTGACCATCGACGTGGATCTGGGACGCAAGCTGCCCCCTGGCGCGCGTCCGGATCTGTCGGTCGACGGCCGCATCCGCCTGGGCGTGCTGCGCGATGTCGTCAGCATTCCGCGCCCGGCGCTGGCCGTGCCCGGCAGTCCCGGCACCCTGTTCGTGCTGGACGGCGATGGCGAGGCCCGCCAGACCGCGGTGCGCTTTGGCGCCGCTTCCAGCGATCGCATCGAAATCCGCAGCGGTCTTCGCCCCGGCGACCGCGCCGTGCTTTCCGACACCAGCCAGTGGGCGCAGTACCCGCGACTGCGTTTACGCTGACCTTTCCCAGGAGCCCCGATGAATACCGCCCTCCCGCCTGCTTCCGCCACCTCCGCATCGCTGCTGCGCCTGCAGCAGCTGGGCAAGGTTTTCCATACCGACGAGGTCGAAACCCATGCCCTGTCCGACATCGCGCTGGACATCGCCCGGGGCGACTTCGTCGCCATCACCGGTCCTTCCGGTTGCGGCAAGTCCACCCTGCTGTCGATTCTGGGCCTGCTGGACCCGCCCAGTCGCGGCGAGTACTGGCTCAACGGGCGCAACGTCGCCGATCTGGATGCGCGTGGCCGCGCGCGCATCCGCAATGGCGAGATCGGCTTCATCTTCCAGGCGTTCAACCTGATCGCGGACCTGACCGTGGAAGAGAACGTCGCCCTGCCACTGACCTATCGCGACGGATTCGGTCGCGCCGACATCACCCGGCGCGTGCGCGAAGTGCTGGAACTGGTCGGCATGAACCATCGCACCCGCCATTATCCCGGGCAACTGTCCGGCGGCCAGCAGCAGCGCGTGGCGGTGGCGCGCGCGCTGGTGGGGAATCCGTCGATCCTGCTGGCCGACGAACCCACCGGCAACCTCGACAGCCGCAACGGCGAGGCGGTGATGCAGTTGCTGGAACAACTGCACGAAAACGGCACCACGCTGTGCATGGTGACCCACGATCCGGCGTTCGCGCGGCGCGCGCAGCGCATCGTGCACATGCTCGACGGCCGCATCGTCGACGAGGACACCTTCGAGCGCCTGCGCCATGAACGCGACATGGCGCTGCCCGGCCTGGAGGCGGTGTCGTGAGCGTCGCCATCCTCTGGAACGAGGCGCGCCAGTCCTGGCGCGGCCTGCTGCGTCGCCCCGGCTACCTGCTGCTGGCGGTGCTGACCCTGGCGCTGGGCGTGGCGACCACAACGGCGGTGTTCTCGCTGCTGGACCAGGCGCTGTTGAAGCCGCTGCCGTTTCCGCAGCCGGATCGGCTGGTCACCCTCGGCCAGTACTTCGACGGCGAGCGCAACTCGGCCGCGCCCGGGTACTACGCGCCGGTGCGGCGCATGCGCAGCTTTGCCTCGACCGGCATGCTGCGGAGCTGGGCGATCAACACCAACATCGCGCGCGGCGACGAGGGGCGTGTGGTCGGATCCCTGCGCGTGGATCGCGGTTTCCTGGAAACGCTGGGCCTGCCGATGGCGCTGGGTCGCAACTTCAACGCCGAGGAGGATCGGGTGAACGGCCCGCAGGCGGTCATCCTCAGCCATGCGTTCTGGACGCAGTACTACGGCGCCGATCCCGCCGCGATCGGCCAGACCCTGCAGGTGGAAGGACGTGCCGCCCAGGTGGTCGGCGTGCTGCCGGCCGCGTTCCGCTGGCCGGTGCAATTCGACATCCTGCTGTCGATGCAGCCGGATTTGGCCAGCACCAACCTGTCCACCAACGAACAGATCATCGCCCGGATCAAGCCCGGCATCAGCGTGGCCGAAGCCTCGGCGGAAACCGGCGCGGTGCTCGGGGCGCTCCTCCGCCAGAACCCGCGGATGACCGAGGAATGGCGGCGCCATCTGCTCGAATTCCCGCCCAATGCGCTGCCGCTGAAGGGCAGCGTGTTCGCCTCGCGCACGGGCAATACGCTGTGGCTGTTCTTCGGCGCGGGCGCGTGCGTGCTGCTGATCGCCGCGATCAACCTGGCCAGCCTGATGCTGCTGCGCGCGCTGGGCCGCAGCCATGACAGCGCGGTGCGCCTCGCGCTTGGCGCGCCACTGGCGCGGTTGGGCCTGCCGGCGCTGGCCGAGGGCCTGTTGATCGGGCTGTGCGGTGCGCTGGTCGGCATCGCGCTGGCCTGGCTGGGCCTGCGCCTGATGGCCGGTTGGGTGCCACCGGAATGGATCCGCGGCGAAGCGGCCGCGTTGACCGGCGCCAGCGTGGGTTTCGCACTGCTCGCCGGTGCGGCCACCGCGTTGCTGGCGTCCGTGCTGGGACTGTTGCGCGTGCGCGGCCTGCAACTCACCCGCGAACTGGTCGGCGGCGGACGCGCGGGCTGGAGCCGAGGCGCCGGCAGGCTCGGCCGCGGCCTGGTGATCGCGCAGGTGGTGGTGGCGGTGGTGTTGCTGATGGGTGCCGCGCTGTTCACCCGCACCCTGCAGCGATTGTCGGAGGTGCCGATGGGCTTCGAGAGCCGCGCGGTCACCATCTTCAGCCTGGCGCCGATCCGCGAACGCCACGCCGAAGTCGGTTCGATGGTCGAGCAGACCGATCGCATCGTCGAGCGGCTGCGGCGGTTGCCCGGGATCGCCCATGTCGGGGCGGGCAGCAACCCGCCCACGGCCACCCAATTGAACTGGAGCTACGTGCTGCCGGATGGACGCTCGATCAGCGCGCAGTACCGCTTCATGACGCCGGATTTCTTCAATGTGTTCGGCATGCCGGTGCTCGCCGGCCGCGGGATTGGCGAACAGGATACCGCCGGCGCCGAGCGCATCTGCGTGGTCAGCGCCGCGTTCGCGCGCCAGTACCTGGGTGATGCGCCGCTGGGAAAAATCGTCGCCATCGAGGACGACGGCGAGGATCGGCGCGTACCGATGCGGGTGGTCGGCGTGGTGGGCGACGTGCGCCAGTTCGGCCCGGCCGAGCCGGCGCCCCCAATCGTCTACACCCCGCTGGCGCAGCTGTCCCCGGGCGCCTGGCGGATCATCCGCGGATTCGGTGGCCTGACCTACGCGTTGCAGTCGCGTGCCGGCAACACGGGTGGAAACGCCGAACGGGCCCTGCGCGAGGCGATTGCCGAGGTCGCGCCGCAGCAGCCGATTTCCGATCTGGACGCGATGGACGCGGTGGTCGCCTCCACTACCAGCGACCAGAAGCTCAACCTGCTGCTGGTGGGCCTGTTCGCCGGCCTGGCGCTGCTGTTGGCGGCGGTGGGCCTGTACGCGGTGATGGCCACCGCGGTGGCCGCGCGCCGGCACGAATTCGGCGTGCGCGCCGCACTTGGCGCCGCGCCGCGCCGGCTGCTGCGGCAGGTGCTGCGCGAGGCCGGCCTGCAAATTGCCATCGGCCTGCTGGCGGGACTGGGCATCGCGATGGCGATGTCGCGGTTCCTGCAGCGCTACCTGTTCGAGGTGCAGGTGGCGGACCCGCTGGCGATCGGCGCGGTGGTGGCGGCGCTGGCGCTGGCCGGCCTGGTGGCGGCGTTGTCGCCGGCGCTGCGGGCGGCGCGGGTGCCGCCGATGCAGGCGCTGCGCAATGAATAGCGCCCGCGCTCCGGCGCGGACGCTAGACTGGCGGTGATGAGCACCGTGCCGACTTCCCGTCCGTCTCCCAGCCCCCGCATCCTGGTCGTCGACGATCAGCCCGACGTGCGCGAGGCGCTGCGCATGCTGCTCAAGAGCGCCGGCTACGGCATGGTCGGCGCGGAGTCGCCGGAGATCGCGCTGGGTTGCCTGCGCGGCGACGAATTCGCCGCCGTGCTGGTGGACATGAACTACCGCCGTGACACCACCTCCGGCGAGGAGGGACTGGCACTGGTGGAGCAGATCGCCGCGCAGTGCCCCGGCCTGCCGGTGGTGGCGATGACCGCCTGGGGCAGCATCGAACTGGCGGTGACGGCGATGCAGCGCGGCGCCGTCGATTTCATCGAGAAGCCGTGGCAGAACGCGCGCGTGCTGAACGTGCTGGAAAGCCGCATCGCGCTGGATCGCAGCCGCCGCAGCGAGCAGCGGCTGGGACAGGCGCAGGCGCTGCTACTGCAGGAGGCCGGCGACGACTTCATCGCCGAATCGCCGGTGATGCGCCGCCTGCTGGAGGATCTGGCGCGGATCGCCGAGAGCGACGCCAACCTGCTGCTGCTGGGCGAGAACGGCACCGGCAAGAGCCTGCTGGCGGGCTTCGTGCATCGCGGCTCGCGGCGCGCGGCGCGGGCCTTCGTCAAGGTCAACATCGGCGGCATCGCGCCGACCCTGTTCGAGGCCGAACTGTTCGGCCACGTGCGCGGCGCCTACACCGACGCGCGCCAGGATCGCGCCGGCCGGTTCGAACTGGCCGACGGCGGCACCCTGTTCCTGGACGAGATCGGCAACCTGCCGCTGGACCAGCAGCCCAAGCTGCTGCGCGCGATCGAGGAAGGGGAGTTCGAACGCCTGGGCTCCTCGCAGACGCGGCGGGTGGACGTGCGGGTGATCGCCGCGACCAACGCGGATCTGGAAAGCGAAGTGGCGGCCGGCCGCTTCCGCCAGGATCTGCTGTACCGGATCAACACGTTCCAGGTGCGGGTGCCGGCGCTGCGCGAGCGCGGCGAGGACATCCTGCCGCTGGCCCGCCATTACCTGTCCGCCGCCTGCACCCGCTACCGCCGCCCGGTGCCGCGCATCGGCCGCGATGCCGAGCGCGCACTGCTCACCTATCCGTGGCCGGGCAACGTGCGCGAACTGTCGCACGTGATGGAACGCGCGGCGCTGCTGGCCGACGAAGGCGTGCTGGACGCCGCCGCGCTGCGCCTGCCCGGCGCGGCGGAGCCACGGTTGTCCGAACGCATGACCCTGGAGGAAGCCGAAGCGCTGCTGTTGCGGCGCGCGCTGGCCGACCAGGGCGGCAACCTGCAACGCGCCGCCGACCAGCTCGGCATCACCCGCCAGAGCCTGTACCGGCGGCTGGAGAAACACGGCCTGCGTGGCGATGAAAACGCCTGAGCGCGGACGCGCGGCGTGGCTGGTCGCGCCGTCGATGCTGGCGCTGGCGACCGTGCTCGCGCTGGGCACGCCGGCGCCGCGCGAAGCGGCCCTGCTGCTGATTTGCGTGCTGGCGCTGACCGCGATCATCTGGCGATTGCAGCGATACGCGGACGGGCGCCGCCTGCGCACCCTCGACGGCTTGCTGGAATCGCTGCGCGAAGGCGACTACAGCGTGCGCGGCGCGGTCTCCGGCGGCGACGGACAGATCCGGCTGATGGGTCGTTTCAACGCACTGGCGCAGCGATTGCAGGACGAGCAGCGCGATTCCCACGAGAGCCTGCAACTGCTGAGCAAGACCCTGGCCGCGCTGGACGGCGCGGTATTCGCGTTCGAGCAGGATGATCGCCTGCGCCTGATCAACCCCGCCGGTGAACGGCTGCTGGGCCGGCCGGCTGCCGAACTGCTGGGACAGCGCGCGGATGCGTTGGGGCTGGCGCCGCTGTTCGACATTGCGAATGGCCGCATCCACGCGCACGCCTTTCCCACCCAGCAGGGACGCTGGCAGATCGGGCACGCGTCGCTGCGCAGCCGCAGCCAGGCCGGCCGCCTGCTGGTGCTGCAGCCGATGGAGCGCGCGTTGCGTGACGAGGAAGCGCAGGCGTTCCGCCGCCTGCTGCGCGTGCTCAGCCACGAGATCAACAACTCGATGGCGCCAATCGCCTCCATGGCCGATACCCTGGCACGCGTGTTGCCGCCGGCAGGCGCGACGCTCGACCCGGAGGCGCGCACCGACCTTGCGGGTGGGCTGGATCTGATCGAACAGCGCAGCCTGGCATTGCAGCGCTTCCTCGGCGGCTACGCGCGGCTGGCCAAGTTGCCCGAACCGCAACCGGCCAGCGTGGCGCTGGCGTCGCTGTGCGAGCGCGTGCGTCGGCTGGTCGACGAACGCATCCGGGTCGAGGTCGCGCCGCAACTGCGGGTGATCGCCGACGCCGACCAGCTGGAACAGGTGCTGATCAACCTGCTGCGCAACGCGGTCGAAGCCGGCGGCACCGTGCCGGTCGAGTTGCGTGCGTGGGCGGAAAACGGACAGGCGCGCGTGCAGGTCAGGGATCGTGGCGAGGGCCTGCCGTCCAGCGACAGCCTGTTCGTGCCGTTCTTCACCACCAAGAGCGGCGGCTCCGGCATCGGCCTGGTGCTGTCACGCCAGATCCTGGAAGCACAGCAGGGCAGCCTGGAGTTGCAGTCGCGCGCGCCCGAAGCCGGCACGGTGGCGGAACTGCGCCTGCCGCTGGCCCAAGAGGGCTGAACGTCGTCCGTCAGGGCCGCGGCAGGCCCGTCGCCAGCCACGTCGCGCCCAGGCACACCGCCAGCACCCACAGCGCCGACCGCCGCGCCCGGGCCGCGATCAGCAGGCCCAGCACGATGATTCCCACGTCGACGGGCGTGCCCACCGCGTTCTTCCACAGCGGGTCGTACAGTGCCGCCGCCAGCAGGCCCACGACCGCCGCGTTGATGCCGGCCACCATCCGCGCCAGTCGCGGATGGGAGGCAATCCGCGCCCAGCCCGGCAGCAGCGCGATCAGCAACAGGAAGCCCGGCAGGAAAATGCACAGCAGCGCCACCGCGGCCGCCAGCGGGCGGCCGACCCCGACGTCCACGCTCGCGCCGAGAAAAGCCGCCAGCGAGAACATCGGTCCGGGCATCGCCTGCGCGGCGCCGTAGCCGGCCAGGAACTGGTCCGCGCCCATCCATCCCGGCGCCACCAGCTTGGCTTCCAGCAACGGCAGCACCACGTGGCCACCGCCGAACACCAGCGCCCCGGACTGGTAGCTGGCCGCCGCCAGCGCATCCAGAGTCGGTGCCACGTCGCGCGGCCAGAATGTCCACAGCAGTCCCGCCGCGAACAGGAACAGCGCGATGGACGCCAACCAACGCGGCGTGCGTGGAGCCGGACTGGATCCTGTCGACGCCGGCGGACAGCACCACCCACCAGCGATCGCGCCGAGGCCGATGGCCGCCAGCTGCCAGATCGGATCGCGCGCCAGCAGCGCCAGCGCGGCGACCGCGATCGCCAAGGCGATGCGGCGCGCATCCGGCGTGAGCGTGCGTGCCATGCCCCACAGGCCATGCGCGACCACCACCACCGCCACCAGCTTGAGGCCATGCACGAGTGCCAGCCCGAGCGGCGTGGTGGACGCGCGCGGCGCATGCAGCGCCAGCCAGTACATCAGCAACGCCGAGGGCAGGGTGAAGCCGAGGAATGCCGCCAACGCCCCGCGCCAGCCGCCGCGCAGCCAGCCCAGCGCAAAACCGAGCTGGCTGCTCGCCGGCCCCGGCAGGAACTGGCACAGCCCGACCAGTCCGGCGAATGCGTCTTCGTCCAACCAGCGTCGCCGCTGCACGAACTCGGCGCGGAAATAACCCAGGTGTGCCAGCGGTCCGCCGAACGAGCTCAGCCCCAGGCGCAGGAACACCAGGAAGATCGCGATCACGCCCGAGGGCGGCGCGCGGGAACCGGTGGGCGATGGATGGCTCAAGGACACTCCTTCAGGGCGGCGCGGCGCACGAGATCGGACAGGCCACCATGATCCAACATCGCCGCGATGACCCCATGATGGCAGCTGCCCGATCAATCTGGATTTCGCGACTCACGTCGCTCCCACAGGGAAGGGGACGTTTGAAATGCAGAGGGCCCGCTTTGTCAGCCATCGCCGCTGTCCACCCCACTCAAGCCAATCCGGCGTTGTGGGAGCGACGTAAGTCGCGAGGCTTTTTTTTTTCGCATCGCCAAACCGGGCGTCGCGACTCACGTCGCTCCCACAAGAGAGCGACGAGTGTCGCCGCTCAATGCGCGGAAACTTCCATCCACCAGGCAGGCGACCAGCTGTAGTCGTAGAGCGGGCGTGCGTCGCGCAAGCGATAACCGGCCTGTCCCAGTTCACGCTGCCAGTCCGCGACCGGCTGCTCCCAGTTCGAGGGCGCGACACCGCGTCGCAGTTGGCCGGCCAGCATCGGCGCGAGGAAGCCGTGCGCGATCAGCGCCGCCTCCTCGCCGTATTGGGCGAGGCAACGTTCGTAGCGACCGGCGACCGAATGGAAGTACGCAGGCGTGCCGTGCGCCAGCGCCGGTACGTCGAACTCCACCACCACCAGCGTGTCCACGTGTGGCCGCAACGCGCGCAGCGCGGCCACCCGTTCGGGCGGCGGCAGCGATTGCAGCGCGAAGCTGGATTGCGCCAGATCCCAGTGATCCCCGGGCGACAACCCCTGCACGAAGGACTGCAGCGTGACGCCGTGCAGGTGCAGCCGTCCTTGCGTATGGGCATCGGAAAACTGCCCGGCGAACAGCGCTGCCAGCGCGTCGCGCAGGCCACCCTGGGGTTCGATCACGTCGATGCGCTCGGGCAGCCGCGCGGCGGCGCGCAGCGCCGGCAACAGCGCCATGCCGTCGCCGGCGCCGATATCGAGCAGGCGGTTCACCGTCGGCCGCGCATGGCGTTCGGCCATCGCCTGGCTGACCGCGGCGTACAGCGGCACGTTGTCGCCGCCGCGGATGAAGGCCTGGAACGCGGCGTGCGCCGCGTAGGCACTGTCCGGGCCTTCACCGGCCAGGTGTCGCAACAGCGCGGCGGCCATGCGCGAACCCCGCGCGTCCGCCTGCCGCAGCGCGGGCTGGGCGGCGGCAGGCCGTTCGTCGGCGATCGCGGCGAAGGCATTGGCCAGTTGCGTGATGGCTTCGCCATCGACGTCGGCTTTCATCTCGCTGGCGGGAGCGATGTGCGGATCGGAAGGATTCGGCATGCGCGCGAAGAAGGAGGAAGACCACGCGATTATGCCGGTCCACGCCAAGGCGGTCAGTCTTCCTCCAGCGTCTGGAAGCGCTGCGCGAGATAGTCGATCAGGCTGCGCACCGACGGCACCAGCCCGCGCCGCGACGGGAACACGGCGTGGATGATGCCCTGCTTGGGTCGCCAATCCGGCAACAGCCGGACCAGGCGACCATCGGCGAGTTCGTCGCACATCACCATGGTCGGCAGCATCATGATGCCGACGCCGGCGACCGCGGCCATGCGGATCGCGGTCATGTCGTCGGTGACCAGGCGGGGTTCGTGATGGACGGTGGCGATCGTGCCGTCGCGATCGGTGAACTGCCAGCTATGGTCGCGATGGAACGGACCGAGGTCGAGAGTGGGATGGAGCGCCAGATCCGCAGGCGTGGCGGGCAGCGGCGCATTGCCGAACAGGCGCGGACTCGCGGCCACGTTCCAGCAGCGCTGCGCCAGCACACGGATCACCAGATCGCTGTCCTCCAGCGGTGGCGGACGCACGCGGATCGCCACGTCGACACCTTCGCCGACCACGTCGACGCGGCGGTTGGTGGCGTCCAGCAGCACGGTGATCTTCGGATTCTCCGCCATGAAATCGGCCACCATCACTCCGACCCGCGCGTGCAGCAGCGCCACCGGGCAGGCGAGCCGCACGACGCCACGCGGCTCGGAACGGGTGAGTTCGATCGCCTCCTGCGCCGCCTCGGCCTCCACGATCATCGCCTTGCAATGGCGGTAGTAGTCCTGGCCGATGTCGGTGACCGAGAAGCGGCGGGTGGAGCGCTGGATCAGGCGCACGCCCAGGCGTTCCTCCAGCAGCGCGATGCGCCGGCTGAGCTTGGACTTGGGCACGCCGAGCGCGCGCCCGGCGGGAGCGAACCCGCCGTGATCCACCACCTGGGCGAAGTAGAACAGGTCGTTGAGGTCGGTCGGGACCATGCCGGTCATCGTTCACCTGATAGGACTCTGAGGATAAATCCTGCCGACTACCGGGTCCATCGTCCCGGGACTAACGTGCGCCCATCGCAGATCAAGCCCGGTTCCCCGGGCGGGAGCCCACCATGAAGAAAGTCCTCGGCGTCTACGGCGCCCCCCGTCCCCACTGGGTGGGCGACGGTTTCCCGGCCCGCTCGCTGTTCTCCTACCAGACCCACGGCCGCCACCTCAGCCCGTTCCTGCTGCTCGACTACGCCGGCCCGTACCGGTTCGATCCGGCCGAGCACCCGCGCGGGGTGGGCCAGCATCCGCACCGTGGCTTCGAAACCGTGACCCTCGTATACGAAGGCGAACTGGAACACCGCGATTCCTCCGGCGCCGGCGGCCGCATCGGCCCGGGTGACGTGCAGTGGATGACCGCCGCCTCCGGCATCCTCCACGAGGAATACCACTCGCCCGATTTCACCCGCACCGGCGGCACCCTGGACATGGTGCAGCTGTGGGTGAACCTGCCGGCCGCCGCCAAGATGTCCGCACCGGGTTACCAGACCCTGCTCGATGGCGACATTCCGTCGGTCGCGCTGCCCGACGACGCCGGCAGCGTGCGGGTGGTGGCCGGACAGTACGAAGGACATCCCGGGCCGGCGCGCACCTTCACCCCGATGGACGTGTGGGACGTGCGTCTGCGGCAGGGCGGCAGCACCACCTTCGACGTCGCCGAAGGCCGAACCCTCGCGCTGGTCGTGCTCAAGGGCGCGCTGCGGGTCAACGGCAAGCAGGTCGCGCGCGAGGCGGAACTGGTGGTGCTGGATCGCGACGGTACCGATGTATTCGTCGAGGCCGAGTCCGACGCCACCTTCCTGCTGCTCAGCGGCGAACCCATCGACGAGCCCATCGTCGGCCATGGCCCGTTCGTGATGAACACCCAGAGCGAAATCGTCCAGGCCATCGACGACTTCAACCGCGGCCGCTTCGGCCGGATCGCGCAGTAGTTCCCCGGGCGGTGACCGCCCGCTCTTCCCCACGGAGTACTTCCCCATGAGCCTTCCCGCCAACTTCAACGGCAGCAAGCCGATTCTCGATCCGGCCAATGCCGCGATGCTGCTGATCGATCACCAGAGCGGCCTGTTCCAGACCATCGGCGACATGCCGTTCACCCGCGTGCGCGCCCACGCCACCGCGCTGGCGAAAATGGCGACCCTGGCCGGGTTGCCGGTGATCACCACCGCCTCGGTACCGCAGGGCCCGAACGGCCCGCTGATTCCGGAAATCCACGCCGCCGCGCCGCATGCGCAGTACGTGGCACGGCGCGGCGAGATCAACGCCTGGGACAATCCCGACTTCGTTGCCGCGGTGAAGGCAACCGGGCGCAAGCAGTTGATCATCGCCGGCACCATCACCAGCGTGTGCATGGCGTTCCCGTCCATCGCCGCGGTGGCCGACGGCTACCAGGTATTCGCGGTGATCGATGCCTCCGGCACCTATTCGAAGATGGCCGAGGAAATCACCCTGGCGCGCGTGGTGCAGGCCGGCGTGGTACCGATGGACACCGCCGCGGTGGCTTCCGAGCTGCAGAAGACCTGGCATCGCGACGACGCGCAGCAGTGGGCCGAGATCTATACCCGGATCTTCCCGAACTACCAGTTGCTGATCGAGAGCTACACGAAAGCCCAGGACGTGCAGAAGAACCACGAAGCCCTGGATTCCCAGCGCGCCTGAGTACCTGCGACCCGATGGAGACGGCGAGAGCCGGCTCCGTGCTTCCGCATCGCGACGCCGTCCTCCTCCCCGCGGCGCCGCGGTGCTTCCCTCCGGCATTGCCGGACCCTCCACAGGAGCCACCGTCATGGCAAGCGAACCGATCCGTGATCCGAAGAGCGATCACCTGCTCACCCCGCAGAACGCGGCCTTCATCATCATCGACTACCAGCCCGTGCAGGTGAATTCCATCGCCTCCATGGATCGCCAATTGCTGGTCAACAACATCGTCGGCGCGTCGAAGGCGGCGGTAGCCTACGGCCTGCCGATCGTGCATTCGACCGTCAACGTCAAGACGGGCCTGAACAAGCCGCCGATCCCGCAGCTGCGCAAGGTGCTGGACAAGTTCCCCACCTACGACCGCACCACCATCAATTCCTGGGAGGACGTGGCGTTCCGCCAGGCGGTGGAGGCGACCGGACGGCGCAAGCTGATCATGACCGCGCTATGGACCGAGGCCTGCCTGACCTTCCCCGCATTGGATGCGCTGCGCGAAGGCTACGAGGTCTACGTGGTCGCCGATGCGGTCGGCGGCACCTCGCTGGTCGCGCACGAGGCCGCGCTGCGTCGTATCGAACAAGCCGGAGGCAAGCTGATCAGCGTGCCGCAGCTGTTCTGTGAATTGCAGCGCGACTGGAACCGGCAGCAGACTGTGCCGGCCTTCATGAACCTGTTCATCGAGACCGGCGGCACCGCCGGCATCCAGTTCTCCTACGACCGCGGCGAGTAAGTGGACCGGGATGGGCGGGGCGGGCGGGTGGCCCGTTCCGCTCATTCACGGTCCAGGCCCTCGACGTAGGCCTTGAGCACATGCAGGGTTCCGGCCCAGTAGAACGCGGTGTGATGGAAGATCGCATCGGTGGGGAACCCATGTGCGCTGAGCGCCAGGCGGGTGCCGCCGTTTTCTTCCGCCAGATCGAAATGCAGGTGCGTCTGGTAGCCCGGTTCGTCCGCCAGTCCCGACAGCGAGCTGAGATAGCGATAGCCCAGCGCATGCGGTGGATCGAAAGCCAGCACCACGCCGCGATTCTCGAACGGCACGTGATGGAACCCGCGGATGGTGATGGGAGCGCCGACCCGCCAGTCGGTTTCCACCGCAATCCGCAACTCGGGTTCGCCCATCCAGCGCGGCAGGCGGGCGAGATCGGTGAGCGCGCGCCAGACCCGCGTGACGGGGGCATCGATGTGGACGTGGTCCCTCCACTCGCCACGGGCCACGTCATCGGCTCGCGTCGTGTCATCCATGCGCGAGGCTCGCGGCAATCAATCCCACCGACACCACCGCCAATCCGATGCCCAGCCAGTTGATCCGGCTGAGCTTCTCGCCAAAGGCGAACGTGCCCACCAGCGTGCCCAGCACCACCACGCCCAGGTTCATCGTCGCGAACACCACGGCGGGATGGGACGGCAGTGCCTGGTGGGCCTTGATGTAGAACAGGATGTTGGCGAAGTTGCAGGCGCCGACCAGCAATCCCGCGAGCAGCGCGGCGCCGTCGCGGCGGGGGGTTCCCTTGACCAGCCTCCCGCCTTGCAAGGCCAGCATGCAGGTCAGCGCGCCGGCGAAGGCGAGGGTCAGCGAGGCCGCGAATGGCGTGCCGGCCACGGCGATGCGCTTGAGCAGGATGTCGACCGCGGCATAACCCAGCAGCACGGTCAGCGGCAGCAGCCAGCGCGCCCGCGCGTCGCCGCCGGAGCCGGTGTCGCCCGCGCGCGGGCGCGACACGATCGCGGCGATGGCGATCAGGCCCAGCCCCAATCCCGCCAGCTTGCCGGCATCCGCGGTCTCGCCGAAGAACAGGAATGCCGCGCCCAGCGAGACCACCAGCGACAGGCGCTGGGCCACGTCGGTGCGGGCGATGCCGGCGGCCCGCACCGACGCCGCCATGGCCAGGAAGATGCCCGGCAGCAGGACCATCAGCAGTCCGAGCGCCAGCCACGGCGTGCCCGGGTCGCGCAGGCGGTCCAGAGGCGGGTCCAGGGTTGCGAAACAAAGCAGCAGGGCGGCCACGTAGTTGCCCAGGATCACCGGCACCATGCCCAGTCCGCGTCGCTGGGCCAGCTTCAACAGCACGCCGACCAGCACGCTGAACAGGACGCTGACAATCAAGAAGGGCATGGGCGGGCCGATAAGGAGGGGTTGGCGATTATCCCCCGCTGGCCGGGCGGGCGCCGGATTCGCGTTTCTGGTCAATGATCCCGGTACTTACGGGTCATGGAAGAAGGTTCGCATTCGCTTATCATCGCGGCTTCCGCGGGCTGCCATTCGGATGGTTGCGGCGGAGCAGGGGAGGGGCCACAGGCCCCGCAATGTTTCAACCAAACAGGGATTGATTTTTCATGTTGAAGATTTCTTTGAAGCAGGCCGCGCTGGCGGCCTCGATGCTGATGATCGCCGTGCCCGCCTTCGCCGCCAAGAGCGCCCAGGACACGCGCAAGGAAAAGGTCGCGCAGATTCCGACCTGCACCAAGCCGCTGGGCACCATCTCGGTGATCGAGCCGGAAGACGTGGTGAACTGGTGGACCGGCCAGCAGCTGCCGGCGCCGTCGCGCCTGATCAAGGTGTTCGTCAACAAGTCGCGCTGCTTCACCCTGGTGGATCGCGGCGTGGGCCTGAACGCCGCCATGAGCGAGCGCGCCCTGGCCGCCGACGGTGAGCTGCGCAACCGTTCCAACATCGGCAAGGGCCAGATCAAGGCGGCCGACTACGTGCTGGTGCCCGACCTGATCTCGCAGAACTCCAACGCCAGCGGCAACGCCATCACCGGCCTGCTGGGCGGCCTGATCGGCGGCACCGCCGGCGCCGTGGTGGGTGGCCTGAACTTCAAGAGCAAGACCGCCGACGTGGTCCTGACCCTGACCGACGTGCGCTCGTCCGAGCAGGTCGCGATGGCCGAAGGCAACGCCAAGAAGACCGACATGGGCTGGGGCGCGGGCGGCGGCCTGTTCGGCGGCAGCGGCGTGGGCGCGGCCGGCGTGGGCGGCTATGCCAACACCGAAATCGGCCAGGTCATCACCCTGGCCTACCTGCAGGCCTACACCGATCTGGTCACCCAGCTGGGCGGCGTGGCCGAGAACGCCTCGGCCGCCAGCGCGCAGCAGGCCGTGGAAATGACCAAGCCGGGCCGCCTGTTCGCCAACGCCAAGGGCACCGGCAAGGCCGTGCGCGATCTGGACGTGGGCATGATGCTGTACCCCACCGGCACCAAGGAAGGCGTGATGTGGGAAGTCGAGGATGAACTCGGCAACAAGGGCTGGGTTTCCTCCACCCTGGTGCAGCTGGCCCGCTGAGGCCCGCGCGCCACGACCGATGCTCCGGAGGCCGCGGGAAACCGCGGCCTTCGCGTTTTGCGGGGTCCGGGCCGGCCCGCGCTTGGTTTTCACCCGCACCGGCCCAATAATTCCCGCCATGGAAATCAAGTCCGACAACCCCGAACACGGCTTCCAGTTCCCCGGCACCTTCGAACTGAGCGCCATGGGCACCGCCAACGCGGGCCTGGAAACCGAACTCCCGAAACTGTTGACCCAGGCCGGCGTGGAAGTGATCCACGAGGACATCAGCTGGAAGCATTCGGCCAACGGCAAGTACGTGTCCGTGCGCATCGCCTTCCAGGCCGCCAGCCGCGAGCAGTACGACGCCGCCCACGAGGCCCTGCGCGCGCACCCGGAAGTGAAGTGGACGCTGTGAGCCGTCCCTGCGCGGTGCGTGAACTGGGGCGACAGCCCTACGAACCGGTGTGGCGGGCGATGCAGCGCTTCACCGACGCGCGCGACGAACAGACCCCCGACGAGCTGTGGCTGGTCGAGCACGATCCGGTGTTCACCCTGGGCCAGGCCGGCAAGCCGGAGCACGTGCTCGCGCCCGGCGACATCCCGGTGGTGCAGGTGGATCGCGGTGGCCAGGTGACCTATCACGGCCCGGGCCAGATCGTGGCCTATCCGCTGTTCGACCTGCCGCGGATGAAGGTCGGCGTGCGCGACTACGTCTGCAAGATCGAACAGGCGATGATCGATACCGTCGCCGAATGGAACATCCACGCCGAACGCAAGTCCGGCGCGCCGGGCGTGTACGTGGCCGGCGCCAAGATCGGCGCGCTCGGCATCCGCGTGCGCCACGGCCGCACCTTCCATGGCCTGGCGTTCAATGTCGCCATGGACCTGTCGCCTTGGCACCGCATCAATCCCTGCGGCTACGAGGGATTGCAGGTTGCCACGCTGGCCGATCTCGGTGGTCCCTCCGGCCTGGAACAGGTCAAGCCGGTGCTGCTGGAAAAGCTGGCCGCGCAGTTCGGCCTGGATCTGCAGCGCCAGGCCACCCTGCCGGATCTCTCGCTGGCCGCCTGATAAAGCCAGCAATGTCTTGTGGGAGCGACGTGAGTCGCGACCCCGTTGCCCGTGCCTTCCGCTTCTTCCCATGACGCGCATGCCCTGGGGAAAAGCACGGGTTTGCTTGCGCATCAGTTTTCCGGTCGCGACTCACGTCGCTCCTACAAACAAAGCCGGGACGGCATGCCACAATCCGGCGATATGGATGACAACGCCCCGGTTTCCGACACCGATCTCGATGCCCTGATCGAACGCGGCCTGGCCCGCCTGCGCGAATCCTCGCCTGGTTCGGCCGAGTTGTTGGCCGATCCCGCCCGCGCCGCGCGCGTCGGCAAGGTGATCCTGGCCAGCGACTTCGCCCTGGAAACCCTGCGCCGGCAGCCGGATCGGCTGGAAGCCCTGCTGCGTGACGACGGCGCCGCGCCCACGCCCGCGCCGATCCTGCAAGCCGATGAATCCGGACGCTGGCAAGAGCAATTGCGTCGCTACCGCACCGCCGAATCGACCCGCCTGATCTGGCGCGACGTGCTGGGCCTGGACGATGTCGACGCCATCCTCGCCGGCAGCACGCGGCTGGCGGAGAACTGCCTGCGCATCGGCCTGGAAGCGCTGGAAGCCGAATTCGCCCTGCGTCATGGCCTCGTGCGCGCCGCGGACGGCAGCGTGCAGCGGCTGGTGGTGTTCGGCCTCGGCAAGCTGGGCGGCGGCGAACTGAACTTTTCCTCCGACGTGGATCTGGTCTATGCGTTCCCGCATAACGGCGAGTCCGATGGCGCGCGTCCGCTGGCGGCGGAGGACTACTTCGCCCGCCTCGGCCAACGCCTGGCCAAGCTGCTGGACGAGCCCACGGTCGACGGCTTCTGCCATCGGGTGGATCTGCGCCTGCGTCCGTTCGGCAATGCCGGGCGGGTGGCGCTGTCGTTCGTCGGCATGGACCAGTACTTCCAGCGTGAAGGCCGCGACTGGGAACGCTACGCCTGGCTGAAGGCGCGTGCGGTCGCCGGCGACATCGAGGCCGGCGAGCGCTGGCTGGAAAGCCTGCGCCCGTTCGTCTACCGCCGCTATCTGGACTACACCGCGCTCGACGGCCTGCGCGAGATGAAGGCCGCGATCGCCGCGGAAGTGGCGCGCCGCGAACTGGCCGACGACATCAAGCGCGGCCCGGGCGGCATCCGCGAAATCGAATTCCTGGTGCAGGCGCTGCAGTTGATCCGGGGTGGCCGCGAACCGTCGCTGCGCGAGCGCCGGCTGATGCCGGCGTTGCGCGCGCTGGTCGCGACCCGCCAGGTGGTCGAAGGCGATGGCGCCGCGCTGGGCCAGGCCTACCGCTACCTGCGCCGGCTGGAAAACCGCCTGCAGATGCTGCGCGACGCGCAGACCCACGCCTTGCCGGACAACCCGCTGGATCGCGAACGCATCGCGCGCGGGCTGGACTACCCGGACTGGCCGGCGCTGCAGGCCGCCCTGCAGCGCCAGCGTGATCGGGTGGCGCAGGAATTCGCCGAACTGCTCGCGCCGCGCCGCGGCCAGGCCGAGCCGGGCGCGCTGGAACACTATTGGCGCGCATTGCCGGAAGGCGGTGACGAATCCGCGCTGGCCGACGCCGGCTTCGCAGACGCCGCCACCGCGGACGGCGCGCTGCGCGATTTCGCCCGTTTCTCCGGGGTGCGGGCACTGTCGGACACTTCGCGCGCGCGACTGGATCGGGTGGTGCCCGCATTGCTCGGCGCGGCGGCGCGATCGGCGCAGCCGGATGCCGCGCTCAAGCGGGCGCTGGCGCTGCTGCAGGCGATCCTGCGTCGGGCCAGCTATCTGGCACTGCTGGACGAACAGCCCAGCGCGCTGGCGCGCCTGGTCGACGTGCTGGCGCGCAGCGCGCTGCTGGCCGAACGGCTGGCGCTGTACCCGCTGCTGCTGGACGAACTGCTGGACGCACGCGTGTCCGGACCGCTGCCGGACAAGCAGGGCCTGCACGTCGAATGCAACCGCGCGCTGGAGGGCGGCGATGCCGAGTCGACCCTGCGCGAATTGAACGAACGCCGGCTGGCGCTGAGCTTCCGCATCGCCATGGCCGCGCTGGACCGTCGCCAACCCGCCCGCGAAAGCACCCGCCAGCTGGCCTGGCTGGCCGACGAAGTCGTGCGGGTGGTGCTGCGCACCGCCGAGGACGAGGTCGCGGCCGCGCACGGCCGCGTTCCGCAGGGACGCTTCGCGGTGATCGGCTATGGCAGCCTGGGTGGCGAGGAACTGGGCTTCGGCTCGGATCTGGATCTGGTGTTCCTCTACGACGCGCCCGCCGACGCGCAGTCCGACGGTGCGCGTCCCCTGGAAGCCGGACGCTGGTACGCGCGGCTGGCGCAGAAGATCGTCGCCCTGCTGGGTGCGGAGACCGGCGCCGGCCGGCTCTACGACGTGGACGTGCGCCTGCGGCCGGACGGCGCCAAGGGCCTGCTGGTGTCGTCACTGGCCAGCTACCGCGAATACCAGCGCGAACGTGCCTGGACCTGGGAACACCAGGCGCTGGTGCGCGCGCGCGGCGTTGCCGGCGACGAGGTGCTGCAGCAGGATTTCGAGGACATCCGCGACACCACCCTGTCGCGGATGCGCGATCCGGCGCAGTTGCGCGACGACGTGGTGAAGATGCGCCAGCGCATGCGTGCGGAACTGGACCGCAGCGACGCCGCCCGCTTCGATCTCAAGCAGGGCGAAGGCGGCCTGGTCGATCTGGAGTTCCTGCTGCAGTACCGGGTGCTGCGTGAATCCGACGCCGCCCCCGCGCTGCTGACGCCGCGCAACACCGCCTCGCTGATCGCCGCGCTGCTGGCAACCGGCCGCATCGACGAACCGACCGCGCAGGCGCTGACCCAGGCGCATACCGTGTTCCTCGCCGAAGGCCTGGCCTGCACCCTGGATCGGCGCCCGCGACTGGTGCCGGAGACCGCCGCCATCGCCACTGCCCGCGCCGCCGTGCGCCATGTGCTGGCGGCCCACGATCTCGATTTCGGCGGGTAACCCTGTGGTGTTGTGTAGGAGCGACGTCAGTCGCGACCGTAGTCTCCGTACCGCCGGTATCTCCGGTCGCGACTGACGTCGCTCCTACAAAAACAACTCACTCCCCCGCATAAAACCCCGAACGCTTCAGGAATGCCTCCACCTTCGCACCGTCGCGATAGTTGAGCTCGATGATCTCGGCCAGCGCGCGTGACTTGTCGGACGCGCGCTGGTAGTAGTCGCGCATGATCGCGTAACCGATGTAATAACCCAGATCGCCCGTGCCGTAGGCATTGTCCGGGCCGTTGTAGAGCCAGCCGCTCCAGTCCGTTTCGCGCATCTGCGCCCTGAAATCACGCTTGAGCGCAGCTTCGTTGCGCGGTCCGTAGCGCATGTACGGTTGCGCAGGGACCTGCCCGGTAATGCGCTCCGCGACGAAGTCCGCCGCGCCTTCGTACATCGCCTGCGCCAGCAGGTTGGCGCCGGGCCCCTTCTGTTGGGTGTGCACGTACTCGTGCACGTTCAGCAGCACCAGCTGCGTGCCCGGCTCGCTGCGGAAATAGACGCCCAGCGCCCTGGACATGCGCTCCGGCAGTTCGGAGACATCGGTCCGCGAATCACCGCCGGCGATTTCCGCGCCGATCAGCACCTTGTCACCGAGCGTGGTGCCGCTGGAGCGCAGGCAGCCGATGGCGAAATAGATCCGGGCCGGTCGCAATGCCGGATACAACTCGCGGAAGCGGGCGATGCCAGGCGCGAACTCGCCGCCGCGCGCCGCCAGCGCCAGCGATCCGGCGCGCACCGAGTTCCAGAACTTCGGATAGCGCCGGATCGCATCCAGATAGCAATCCGCGTCATAGCCCTTGGCCTGCATGAATGCCTTCAGGCCCGCGCTGCCGGGATCGAGGAAATCCCGCTGCAGGATCCGGCGCCGGTCCGCGTCGTCCGGTGTGGCGACGATGCGGTCATAGGCGGTCCAGAAGCGCTCGACATCGGCCGATTCGACTGCGTCGTCCCCGCCGTCGCTCCGCCCCAGCCCCGGCAGGGCCAGGATCATCAGGCCCAGCAGCAGGGCGCCCAAGACGTGTACGTAGCGCATGCCGTCACCCTCGCCGCTGGAAAACAGGAACCGGTTGGATGCGTCGGGCGGGCAGGGCGTTTAAAGCGGCCGTCGATGGCAATCCTGGCCATCGGTGGAGGCACTCAACTGAAATCGACCAGATGATTGATTCGGTCACCGGCGAAGCCGAACTCCGACCGTCCCTGCAACGCCAGTTCTGTGCCCGCGGACGGGCCGTCGGGAATGTCCTGGGCGAGGGTGCCGCGATAGTCGATCTCCACGATCGTCCGCTCGGGATCGAAACGCCATGATGTCACCCGCTGCTCGCGGACGGAGAACAACCACCGCGATTGCTCGGCGAGCGCGCGGAAGGCGTCGCGCCCGTCGGTGGCCGTGGTGAGCGCGCCGCCGGCATGGTTCTCGAAGCGCACGTCGTCGGACAGCAATGCGACCATGCCATCGATATCGAAGGCGTTGTAGGCAGTGATGTAACGTTGGATCAGGGCCTGCTTGTCGGCATCGTTCATGGAAACACCGCGCGGGGGAGGAAGGCCCACTTTATCCGCCACCGCCGTGATCGCGCTGTTTCCTTGATGCGGGCCGTTTCCCGTCAGCCGACGGAACCGCCCAGCCGTTCCCGCAGCAGGCCGGCCACGCGCGCGGTTTCGCGCAACGGCTCGACCGCAAACGGCGCCAGCTTCCCGTCCATGGCGCGGATCCGGCCGCTGGCCAGCAGCGCGTCGAGGAACCGGCGCGGCCGTCCGCTCACGCGCGGCGGATCGAACACGAATACCGGCACGCGGGTGGCGCAGGCTTCGGAGATCATGTTGACCGAATCCGGCGAGCACACGATGCGGTCGGCCCAGGCGAGCAGTCCCGGATAGGGATTGGCGCCGTCGGCGTCGTCGATCCAGGTCAGTCCAGGCGTCTCGACGAAGCGGTGGCGCAGCGCGTCGCGGACCTGCGCGTCGGTCCGCCGCGAAGCGGTGATCAGCAGGCTGCCGCCGTCGCGGGCGAGCATCGCCTCCAGCCGGCCGGCCAGCACTTCGAAGGCATTGCGGTCGAAGCGGGCATGCGCGCTTCGACCGCCCAGCAATACGGCGGTGCGTGGTCCGGGCAGATCCGCGAACGTGGCGAATCCGTTGCGCGCCCGCGCCAGCCAGGCGTCGTCGATGGGATTCAGGCTGCCCTGCACGGTGAGAACGTTGGCGCCAGACAGGCCGTCATGCGCCGGCGCGACGACCCAGTTCCACAGCGAGGGATCCAGCCGGGGATCCAGGATCTGCACGACCTGGCTGCCCACCGAGCGTAGCAAGCGGGTGGCGAGCGCGGCCTGCCGGCCGCAGCCGATGGCCAGTCGCGGCGGGGCGGCCAGCGCGGTCCGGAACGCGGACCCGAACGCCCCCGTGTCCCCGGGCAGCCGCCGAGGCGCCCACCAGCGCCAGGGCGCGCTCGGTCGCAGGACCAGTGCCTCGCGCGGTGCCGCCTCCAACGCGTCGGCCAGGGCCGACGCCTGGCGGACGTTGCCCGCATGGCCGTCAGTGAGGGTCCAGAGGCGGTCGGAAAGCAGGGCGGGGCGGTCTGTTTGTTCCACCTGTCAAAACAATCCGTTCCGGAGCAGCCGGATGATCGCCAAAGTCGGGACACTCTACACTGGCCGGGTTGTGATTCGCGCGGTCGGGCGAATCCGACGTGCCCGATCCCGCCTCCTTTCGGATGAACCTTTTTCCCGGGTCTTCCGCCGGCCGTCGGTCATGTCGCCCGCCTCGACCCTGCCTTGACGAAGCCTGACGTATTCGACTGACCACCACCCCCGGAGATTCCACCATGCGCAAGACCCTGTTGATTGCCGCCCTGTTCGCGTTCGCCGGTTCCGCGTTCGCCGCCCCGGTCACCTACAAGATCGATCCCAACCACACCGACGTGATCGCCCAGTGGAGCCACTTCGGCTTCTCCAACCCGAGCGCGCACTTCGGCAAGGCCGACGGCACCATCGTTTATGACGCCGAGAACGTGTCCGCGTCCAAGGTCGAGGTGACCCTGCCGCTGTCGGGCCTGAACAGCTTCGTCGCCGATTTCGACGAGCACCTGCGCAGCGCCGATTTCTTCGATGCCGCCAAGTTCCCGGCCGCCACCTTCAAGAGCACCAAGGTGGAAGCCGCCGGTGAAGGCAAGCTCAAGGTCACCGGCAACCTGACCATCAAGGACATCACCAAGCCGGTGGTGCTGGACGTGACCCTGAACAAGGCCGGCGAGCACGCCATGGCCAAGCGCGCGGCGATCGGCTTCGACGCCACCACCACCGTCAGCCGCACCGAATTCGGCGTGGGCAAGTACGCGCCGGCGGTCAGCGATGAAGTGAAACTGCGCATCACCACCGAAGCGATGGTGCCGAAGGAGTAAGTCTCCCCGGGGCCGGTGCCCCTCCCTCCCCCGACCGGCCCACCCGCGCCGTCCGGTTTCCGCCGGGCGGCGTTTCTTTTTTTCGCCGGCCTTGTCCGCGGCGCGCGCACGGGCCCGGTTTCCCCACCGGTGGTAAACTTCCCCGGTTCCCCCGAATCGCATCGCCGCCATGAGCCAGACCGCCACCGCGCCCGCCAACGCCGAGAAGCGCTACACCGTGCATCGCGCCGACCTGCCGTTGAGCTGCCCGCTGCCGTCGATGGCGCTGTGGAACTCGCATCCGCGCGTGTACCTGCCGATCGAGGATGCCCCGGGCGGCGAAGTCCAGTGCCCGTACTGCGGCTCGCACTTCGTCCTCGCCGACTGATTCCGGCCGGGCCGCGATGCCCCGCCTGACCGTGGTGCAACTGCTGCCGGCGCTGGAGTCCGGCGGCGTGGAGCGATCGACCCTGGAGATCGTCGAGGCACTGGTCCAGAGCGGCCATCGCGCCATCGTCGTCTCCGCCGGCGGCCGGCTGGTGCCCGCGCTGGAACAATCCGGCGCCGAACACGTCACTCTCGACATCGGCCGCAAGTCGTTGCTGACCCTGCGACACGTCCGCAGCCTGCGCGATCTGTTCCTGCGCGAGCGCCCGGATCTGGTGCATGCGCGTTCGCGCCTGCCGGCGTGGCTGGGGTGGAAGGCGCTGGGCGCATTGCCCGCCGCGCGGCGTCCGCGCTTCGTCACCACCGTGCATGGCCTCAACTCGCCGGGCCGCTACAGCGCGATCATGACCCGTGGCGAGCGGGTGATCTGCGTATCGGAAACTGTCCGCGACTACGTGCTGGCGCATTATCCGCGCACCGATCCCGGCAAGCTGCGGGTGATCCCGCGTGGCATCGATCCGACGCGCTTCCCACATCGGGCGTGGCCTGATCGGGCGATGCGCGCCGAATTTGCCAGCGAATACCCGGGCCTGGCGGGCGAGGGCCCGCTGCTGCTGCTGCCCGGTCGCGGGACGCGGCTGAAGGGACATGGCGATGCGGTCTCGCTGCTCGGCCAGCTGCGTGCGCAGGGACGGGACGCGCGATTGTGGATGCCCGGCGCGCGCGAAGCCGGTCGCGAGCAGTACATCGAAGAACTTGAATGGCAGGCGGAGCAGGGCGGCTTCGGCGACGCGCTGGTGATCACGCCACCGACCGCGCGCATCGCCGATGCCTATGCCGCGTCGGATCTGGTGCTGCAACTGTCGCGCAAGCCCGAGGCGTTCGGCCGCACCGTCATCGAAGCGCTGTCGGTGGGACGTCCGGTGGCGGGCTGGGCCCATGGCGGCGTCGGCGAACTGCTGGCGGAACTGCAACCGCAGGGCGCGGTGCCGCCGTTCGACGAAGCCGCGCTGCTGCGGACCACGCAATCCCTGCTGGCTTCGCATCCGCCGCCTTCAGCGGCTACGATGCGGGCCTACACCCTGCGTGCGATGCAGGACGCCACGCTCGCCACCTATCTTGAACTCGCCCATGACCGTCAGCCCGCCGATCACTGAGAACGCGCAGCACGCGCCACACGGCTGGCGCTGGGCGCCGGCGTGGGTGCTGACGTTCGTCGCGTTATGGCCGATGCCCGGATTCGCCGAGGGCGTGATGGTGCTCGGCGCACTGGCGGCCATCGTCCGCTTGCTGCTGGCGCGCTTCCGCGGCAGTGCCAGCCTGCTCAGCAATCCGGCGTGGGCGCTGACCAGCGTGATGTTCCTGGCCTACTGGCTGCCCGAGCTGATTTCAGCCGTCGAGGCGGTCGACTCCGCACGCGCGCTGCGCGAGGCGGTGGTGGATCTGCGCTACCTGCCTTTCCTGTGGCTGGTCGCCGCCGCGGTGGCCAACGAACGCGGCCGGCGAACCACGTTCGGCGGCCTTGCCGTCATCGTGGCGCTATGGACCTGCGATGCGTTGCTGCAGGCGGTGTCGGGCACCAGTCCATTGTTCTGGAGCCTGGACCAGCTCAAGCAGCTGACCAGCGGCCATTCCATGTGCACGGCCGAGGATGTGGCGGTGCTGGATCGCCTCAGTGGCTTCCTGGGCCCCTGCAATCTCAAGCTGGGCGTGGTGCTGGCCAGCCTGTCCCCGTTCGTGCTGTTCGCCGCGGGCCGGAAGCTGGGAACCTTCGGATGGGTCGCCGCGGCCGCGGCGGTGGGCGTGGTGATCATCCTCGCCGGCGCGCGCGCCGCCTGGATCACCTATGCGCTGGTGCTGGTGTTCTCCGGCCTGCCGCTGTTGGGCTGGAAGCGACTGCTGGCGGTGTTCGCCTTCGGCGCGTTGGCACTGGTGGCGCTCGGCGTGTCCTCGCCGCAGCTGCGCGAACGCCTGGATCGCACCAGCCAGGCCCTGGCCGCCGATGAGGACGGCGTCGACATGGCGCTGTCCGGACGTACCCAGATCTGGGGCGCGGCATGGTGCATGGTCAAGGAGCAACCGATCAACGGCGTCGGCGTGCGCGGATTCCGCAAGGCGTTCCCCGACTGCGATCCCTTGCACGGCGGCCGCCCGGCCTGGGGCCACGGCCCCGCGCTGCATGCCCACCAACTGGTGCTGGAAGTACTGAGCGAAACCGGCGCCATCGGCCTGCTGCTGTGGCTGGCCGGCGCCGCGCTGGCCTGGCGCGCCTGGCGCTATGCGACCCCGCAGGCCAAGGAACGCGCGCGCCCGGCGATGCTGGCGCTGGCGGTGACGGTGTTCCCGTTCAATACCCACCTGGCGTTCTATTCGACGTTCTGGGGCGGGCTGACCCTGATGCTGGCCGCGCTCTACACCGGCAGCCTGCTGGCCCGCGAGGCCGCGCCGGAATCCCCGTCGGTGGCCTGATCCGGTCGGCGGCCACGGCGACCTGAGCCGAAGCGCCTCTCATCCGGAGTGCGCGGACTATGGGTCGTAACGCTTGCTGCGACCCTCGGGCTGGCGCTTGAAGCGGCGGTGGATCCACAGGTACTGCGCCGGCGCTTCCCGCACCATCGCTTCGATCTGCGCGTTGACGCGCGCGCTGTCGGCCACCGCGTCCTGCGACGGGAAATCCTCCAGCGGCGGCGCCACCCGCAGGATGTAGCGGCCGCCTTCGCGGCGATGGAAGAACGGCACCACCGCGCATCCGGTCAGGCGCGCGAGCTGGTGGGTGGCGGTGATGGTGGCGGCCGGCACGCCGAAGAACGGCGCGAACACCGTGTCCTTGCCGCGCATGTCCTGGTCCGGCGCATACCAGAGGAAACCGCCCTGCTTGAGATGGCGGACCGCGCCGCGGATCTCGTCGTTGGTGAACATGTGGGTCGCATAGCGCAGGCGACCGCGCTTGACCGCCCATTCGAACACCGGATTGCGATGGCGCCGGTACATCCCGGCCAGCTCGATGTGGTCGCAGATCAGCCGGCCGCACATCTCCAGGGTCATGAAGTGCCCGGACACCATCAGCACGCCGCGTCCCTGCGCACGCAGCGCCTGCAGGTGTTCCAGTCCTTCGACGACCACGTCGCGCCGCATCGGCGTGATCGAGCCCCACCAGGCGCGCGCGAACTCGAACAGGCCGACGCCCAGCGCCTGGAAGCTGTCCTTCAGCAGTGCCTGCCGCTCCGCCGCGTCCACATCGGGAAAGCACAGCGCGAGATTGACCTCCGCCGCGCGCCGGCGCGAAGGCGCCAGGTACGGCGCCAGCCAGCCGATGCACGCGCCCAGCGCGCGCTGCACCGGCCAGGGCAACCGCGCACCGGCGACCATGACACCCAGGCCAAGCCACTTCAGCCACAGGCGAGGGGAGAACGGGGGACGGACGGGCATCTGCGGGGCGGCCATGGCTTAATTCTAGCGTCTTACCTATCCTTTCCCGATGCGGAAGGACTTCACCGAGCGTTTGTTGCGTGGCCTGTACTCGGGCGCGCTGTACCTGTTGACGCCCGTCACCGTGTACCACCTGATCTGGCGCGGTTTCCGCTTCGCCGAGTATTTCCAGCGCTGGAACGAGCGTTTCGGCAGCTACGAGCGCAAGCCGGAGCCGGCGGACATCTGGCTGCACGCGGTCTCGGTGGGCGAAGTCAACGCCGCCGCGCCGGTGGTGGAAGCCCTGCGCCGCGCGCGTCCGGACCTGCGCTGGGTGGTCACCACCATCACCCCGACCGGCTCGGAACGGGTCGCCGCGCTGTGGGGCGACAGTGTCGAGCACGTCTATGCGCCCTACGACCTGCCCGGCGCGGTCGGACGCTTCCTGGACCATTACCGCCCGGCGATCGGCCTGGTGATGGAAACCGAGCTCTGGCCCAACCTGCTGTTCGGTTGCCAGGACCGCCACATACCGACCTACATCCTCAACGGTCGCCTGTCGGCGCGTTCGCTGCGCGGCTACAGCGTGCTGCGGCCATTGATCGCGCGCACCCTGCGCACCCTGCGCCGGATCGCCGCGCAGTCCGATGCGGATGCGCGCCGGTTCGTGGTGCTCGGCGCGGATCCGGAACAGGTGCGCGATATCGGCAACCTCAAGTTCGATGTGCGTGTTCCCGAGGGACTGGACGCGTTCGTGGCGGGCTTCCGCGAGAACGCCGGCCGCCGTCCGGTCTGGATCGCGGCCAGCACCCACGAGGACGAGGAATCGGCGGTGCTGGCGATCCATCGCCATCTGCGCGCGCGCTGGCCGGATCTGCTGTTGTTGTGGGCGCCACGCCATCCCGAGCGCTTCCCGCGCGTGCAGGAAGCGGCCGAAGCCGCGCATCTGCGCACGGCCTCCCGTCGCGGGAAGCGTTGGCCGGCCGCGGATACCGACGTGTTCGTCATCGATACGCTGGGCGAACTGGCCTCGTTCTACGCCTGCGCGGACGTGGCTTTCGTCGGCGGCAGCCTGCAGCCGATCGGCGGCCACAACCTGCTGGAGCCGGCCGCGGTGGGTACCCCGGCGGTGACCGGTCCGCATCTGCACAACTTCGTCGAGATCGCCAAGCGGCTGAGGGAAGCCGATGCGCTGATCGTCGGCCAGGACGCGCAGGCGGTGGCGGCCGGCGTGCAGCGGCTACTCGAGGATCCGGTCGAATGCCAGCGCATGGCCGACAACGGACGCGCGCTGGTCGAGCACGGACGTGGCGCGCTGGCGCGCACACTGGCGATGATCCAGCCGGATCTGCCGCCCTCGGTGGACTGATTGCGCCGATGAGCATGCCCGTCATTCCTCCGCAGGCGCTGTCCGGCGTGCGGGTGCTGGATCTGTCGCGCGTGCTGGCGGGACCGTGGTGCACGCAGACGCTGGCGGACCTGGGCGCCGACGTGATCAAGATCGAGCGACCCGGCAGCGGTGACGACACCCGTGGCTGGGGGCCGCCGTTCCTGCGCGATCGCGACGGCCAGGAGACCGGTGAATCGGCGTACTACCTGTGCGCCAACCGCAACAAGCGCTCGCTGGCGGTGGATATCGCGACCGCCGACGGGCAGGCGCTGATCCGCCGGCTGGCGCGGGGTTGCGACGTGGTGGTGGAGAATTTCAAGGTCGGCGACATGGCGCGCTACGGACTGGATGCCGCCCGCCTGCGCGCCGATGACCCGCGCCTGATCTATTGCTCGATCACCGGTTACGGACAGACCGGGCCCTATGCGCGCCGCCCCGGTTACGACTTCGCCGTGCAGGGATTGGGCGGACTGATGAGCGTGACCGGCGAACGCGACGGTTTGCCCGGTGCGGGGCCGCAGAAGGTGGGCGTCGCCGTCGCCGACCTGTTCACCGGTATGTACGCCACGGTCGCCATCCTGGCGGCGTTGCGGCATCGCGATATGACTGGAGAAGGACAGGTCATCGACATGGCGCTGCTCGATGCGCAGGTGGCGATGCTGGCCAATCTCGGCAGCCAGTATCTGGTAGGCGGCGTCGTGCCGCACAGGATGGGCAACGGCCATCCGAGCATCGTGCCATACCAGGCGTTCGAGGCCGCCGATGGCCACGTCATTCTCGCGGTCGGCAACGATGCGCAGTTCGCGCGCTTCTGCGCCATCGCCGGACATCCGGAATGGGCCGGTGATCCGCGTTTCGTCCGCAACGCCGATCGCGTGCGCAACCGCGACGCGCTGGTTCCGTTGATCACGGACGCGATGCGCATGCGCAGCCGCGAGGATTGGCTGGCCGTGCTGGAAGCCGGCGGCATTCCCTGCAGCCCGGTCAACGACATCGACGAAGTGTTCGCGGACCCGCAGGTGCGTGCCCGTGGTCTGCGGGTGAGCGTGGACCATCCCGCGCGGGATGCGCTGCCGTTGGTGGCCAGCCCGCTGAGACTGTCGGCCACGCCGGTGCGCTATCGAAGCGCGCCGCCGCTGCTGGGACAGCACAGCGAAGAAGTCCTGCGCGAGTGGGGACTCTCCACCCGGGAAATAGACGAGCTGCGCGCGCGGGGTGTCATCTCCTGAAGGAGCCTGTGGACGCGCGGCGGGATTCTGGATTGAACGCATAAAAAAACGGCGGGCCGAAGCCCGCCGTTTCTGTTGTCCACTGCCTGATCCGATCAGTTCGCGCTGGTGGCCGCCGGCGCCAGACGCGCCTCGGCGTTGACCGTCAGCAGGCGGTTCACGTCCTCGACATCGGCGCGCTCCAACGTGCCGGCGGCCTGCTCCAGCAACAGCCGGTTCTGCAGGTACTGGTACTTGGAGCGGGCGTACTCGACCTGCGCCTGGAACAGCGTGCGTTGGTTCTGCAGCACGTCCAGCACGGTGCGGGTACCGACTTCCAGGCCAACCTCGGAAGCGTCATAGGCGCTCTGCGCCGAGACCACCGCCAGGCGACGGGCCTCGACTTCGCTCACGCCCGCGACCAGCGCCTGGTAGACGTTGCTGGTGTTGCGGACCAGGGCGCGCTTGGTCTGCTCGACGGTGTCGTCGGCGATATCGCGCTGGGCCAGGGCCTGGCGCACGCGCGACTGGGTGGCGCCACCGGCGAACAGCGGCACGTTCAGGGTGATACCCCACCGGTGGCCTTCGGAATCGCTCGAAATGCCCGGGCTGCCGGGGCCGTGCACGGAGTCCCAATTGGCACCGTTGCTGTAGCTGCCCTGGAAGCTGAGAGTCGGGTAGTGGCCGGCGCGCGCACTGGACACGCCGAAGTCGGCGGCCTGCTTCTGGAACTCGGCGGCTTTCAGCGCCGGATTCTGCTCGACCGCGCGATCCACCCAGCCCTGCGCCGATTGGTCGGCCGGCAGTTCGGGACGGAAATCGTCCGGCAGGCCCTGCAGGTTGCTGATCGGCTGGCCGGTCAGTTCGGTCAGGGCGCGGTAGGTGTCGTCCAGGGTGTTGCGGCTCAGGATGGTGCTGGCGCGGGCGCTGTCGTACTGCGCACGGGCTTCATGCACGTCGGTGATCGGCGCCAGGCCGACTTCGAGGCGCTTCTGGGTGTAGTCGAACTGCTTCTTGGCGGCGGCTTCGTTGGTCTGGGCCGCGGCCAGCGACTCGATCGCGATCAGCACGTCGAAGTAGGCCGCCGACGTGCGGGTGATCAGCTCCTGGTTCGACGAATTGAGGTTGTAGTCGGCCGCGGTGCTGTTGGCGCGCTCGGCACGCAGGTTGGCGATGCGGCTCCAGTCGAAGATCGACTGGCTCAGCGTCGCACCGTAGGTGCGGCCCTTGGTGTCGCCGACCGCGACGACGTTGCCGAATTCATCCTGCTGGAAATTGCCGGGTCGGCTGCTGTGCGAACGCTCATAGCCCACCGAGCCACTGAGCTGCGGCAGCAGCGCGGCTCGCGCCTGCACTTTGCCTTCCTTGGTGCTCAGCGTGTTGGACTCGGCGATGGACAGCTGGGTATCACCGGTCCGCGCCAGATCGAAGGTCTGGAGCAGGTCGGTGGCGCTGGCGCCGACGGGCAGGGCAAGGGCGAGCGCGAGTACGAGGGGGCGACGGCTCATGCGGTTTCCTTATTGATCCTTTAGAAGACGAACTTCGGCGCCGGGGCGGCGCCGACAAGGTAGGCGAGATCAGTCTCGAACAACGATTCGATGCGGCCGCCGTTGACATCGGCGTGGTGCAGGACCGCTTCCATCACCGGCGACTGTCCGCGCACGACGAACAGGCGGCCGCCGGGGCGCAGCCATTCCAGGAAACGCGCCGGGATGCTGTCCACCGCCGCGGTCACGCAGATCGCATCGAAGCGGCGCTCGGTCGTGTAGTGCAGCGCATCCGCGGTTTCGATGCGTACGTTGTTGCCCAGGCCGGTGCGATCCAGGCGCTCGCGCGCGGCGGCGGCCAGCTCGGGCTGGATTTCCAGGCTCACCACGTCGCGCGCCAGCGCGCCCAGGCAGGCCGCCATATAGCCGCTGCCGGTGCCGATCTCCAGCACTTCCTCATCGGACTGGATGTTGAGGGCCTGCAGGGCACGACCCTCGAGCACCGGCTTCATCATCTTCTGGCCGTGGCCCAGCGGAATCTCCAGATCCGCGTACGCCAGCGCGCGGTGAATCTCCGGTACGAACGCCTCGCGCGGCAGCGTGGCCAGCACGTCCAGCACGCGGACTTCCAGCACGTCCCAGGGACGTACCTGCTGTTCGACCATGTTTTCGCGGGCGAGGGAGTAATCGATCGTCATGGGGGAAATCATCCGGCGCGTGGGACTGGGTCGAGCATTTTACCGGGACGGCCCCGGTCGCGCTCGGGAAGGATCGCGGCTGGCCCCCGCAGGGCGCAGTGCCGGAAGTCACCGCGACCTCCGTCGGGCATCCTCGGCGGCATGAGCCTAGCGCTTTCCGTAGGCCCGCAGGAACAGGTCCACGCTGGCATCCAGGTGGCTGTCCACGTCGCCCCGGCCGGGCCGCTCGCACAAGCCGCACATCATGCGTCCATGGAGATCGCCCTTGATCAGGGTGAAGAACTGCTCGGCGGCCCGGGGCACGTCGGGGATCTCCAGCTCGCCCGCATCCACGCGCGCCTGCAGCAGGGCGGCGAAGGCGTCGTGGGTGCGCTGTGGCCCGGCCTGCCAGAACACCTGCTTCAGGTTGTCGTCGATGTTGCCGGGGACCAGCATCATCCGGTGGGTGCTGATGGCCTCGTCGCTGCTGATCAGGGCGAAAAACGCCTGGGCGATGACCCGCAACTGGTCGCGTAGCGGTCCCTTGAGTTCGATCTGGAACAGGTCGTCGGGCAGCATTTCCTCGCATTTGGCCCGCACGGCCTCGGTGAACAAGGCTTCCTTGTCACCGAAATGGCTGTATACGGTCAGCTTGGAGACGCCGGCCTCGGCGGCGATCTGATCCATCGAGGTTCCTCCGAAGCCCTCGCGGGCGAACAGCCGCTTGGCGGCGTCGAGGATGGCGGCGCGCTTGCCGAGATCCTTGGGACGCCCGGGCCCGGTGGCGGGCTTGGCGGCAGGACGGCGGCTGGCGGGGGGAACGGGGCTGGCCATTCGGCAATACTAGACTACTCGGTTCGATATTTATACTATACCGGCAAGTCCATTAATTACTGAATGACAACGGAGTCGCCATGCACAGGCAGGGCTTGCGCGGGATCGGAATGGGTCTGTTCCTCGGATTGGCGCTGTCGGCCTGCGGAGGAAGCGATGAAACCGCGGAAACCCCGCGGCCGGCCATGGTGGTGCATCCTGTCGGCGGGGTCGAGGCGGCGCTGACGGCTTATGCCGGTGAGGTGCGGGCCCGCGAGGAGAGCCCGTTGTCGTTCCGGGTCGGCGGCAATCTGACCCGTCGAAACGTCGATGCCGGTGCGCGGGTGCGGCGCGGAGAAATCCTGGCGCTGCTGGATCCGGGCGATTTCAGCCTGCAGGAGCAGGCCGCACGCGCCGAACTGGCCGCCGCCGAGGCCGAACTGGCCCGCACCCGCGGCGACCGGGATCGTTACGCCAAGCTGGTCGAGCAGTCGGTGGTCAGCCGCTCCGCCTACGACGCGCAGGTCGCGGCCTGGAAGGCCGCCGACGGCCGGGTCCGCGCCGCCCGCGCGCAGATGGAAGTGATGCGCAACCAGGCGGGCTATTCGCAGCTGCGCGCGCCGCGCGACGGCGTGATTGCCAGCCGCCAGGCCGAAGCGGGCCAGGTGGTCGCCGCCGGGCAGACCATCTATACGCTGGCTGCCGATGGCGGACGCGAGGTCGCCATCGGCCTGCCGGAAAACCGCATCCGCGAGTTCAGCGTCGACCAGCCGGTGCTGGTGGAACTGTGGAATGCGCCGGGCGAGCGGTTGCCGGGCGCCATCCGCGAAATCGCACCCGCGGCCGATCCGCAGACCCGCACTTACGCCGCGCGGGTCAGCTTGGTTGGCGAAGCGGTCAACGCGGTCGAACTGGGCCAGAGCGCGCGCGTCTACGTGCAGGAACACGGCGCCAAGGCGGCGCTGAAGCTGCCGCTGTCGGCGGTGCAGCGTGGCGCCAAGGGTGGCACCGCGGTCTGGGTGGTGGACCCGAAGACCGCCAAGGTGTCGCTGCGTCCGGTCCGGCTCGGCGCCTACGGCGATACTGAAGTACCCGTGCTGTCCGGTGTCGCCGCAACCGACTGGGTCGTGGTCGGCGGCGGCCATCTGCTGCGCGAAGGCGTGGCGGTGACGCCCGTGGATCGGGACAACCGCCCCGTGCTGGCGGTGCCCGCCAAGGAAGCACGCTGATGAAAGCGACGATCAGGATGGGGCTCGCGTCCGCTGAAGGGAGTCGCTGACCATGCGCCGCTTCAATGTCTCCGAGTGGGCGCTGACCAACCGCTCGCTGGTGCTGTTCGCGATGATCGTGCTTGCGCTGATCGGTACCTGGTCATACCGGCACCTGGGCCAATCCGAGGATCCGCCGTTCACCTTCAAGGCGATGGTCGTGCGCACGGTATGGCCCGGCGCGACCGCCGACGAAGTGTCCAAGCAGGTCACCGAGCGCATCGAGAAGGCGCTGATGACCACCGGCAAGTACGAGTTCATCCGCTCGTATTCGCGCGCCGGCGAGTCGCAGGTCATCTTCATGGCCCGGGATTCGCTCAAGTCCAAGGACATTCCCGAACTCTGGTACCAGATCCGCAAGAAGGTCGGCGACGTCCGCTACACCCTGCCCGAAGGCGTGGTGGGGCCGTTCTTCAACGACGAGTTCGGTGACACCTTCGGCAATATCTATGCGCTGACCGGACCGGGCTTCGACTATGCGGTGATGAAGGACTACGCGGACCGCATCCAGTTGGAACTGCAACGCGTATCCGACGTGGGCAAGGTGGAACTGGTCGGACTGCAGGACGAGAAGGTCTGGATTGAACTCTCCAACACCAAGCTGGCGACGCTGGGCATTCCGCTGACGGCGGTGCAACAGGCGGTGGATGAGCAGAACGCGATGACCTCGGCCGGTTTCTTCGAGACGCCAAGCGACCGGGTGCAACTGCGGGTCAGCGGGGAATTCAGCTCGGTCGAGGAGATCCGCGAATTCCCGATCCATGCCGGCGGCCGCACGGTCCGGCTGGGTGACATCGCCGAGGTGCGCCGCGGCTTCGCGGATCCGTCCGCACCGAAGATGCGCTTCATGGGCGAGGACGCCATCGGCATCGCGGTGGCGATGAAGGACGGTGGCGACATCCTCAAGCTGGGCGACACCCTGGAGCACGAATTCCAGCGCCTGCAGAAATCCCTCCCGGTTGGCATGCAGTTGCGCAAGGTATCCGACCAGCCGCATGCGGTGGAGGAATCGGTCGGCGAGTTCGTGCGGGTGCTGACCGAGGCGGTGATCATCGTGCTGGTGGTCAGCTTCTTCTCGTTGGGCCTGCGTACCGGCCTGGTGGTGGCGGTCTCGATTCCGCTGGTGCTGGCGATGACCTTCGCGGTGATGCATTACTTCGGCATCGGCCTGCACAAGATCTCGCTGGGCGCGCTGGTGCTGGCGCTGGGCCTGCTGGTGGACGACGCGATCATCGCGGTGGAGATGATGGCCATCAAGATGGAGCAGGGTTACGACCGCTTGAAGGCCGCGAGTTTCGCCTACGAGTCGACCGCATTCCCGATGCTGACGGGTACGCTGGTCACCGCCGCCGGCTTCCTGCCGATTGCCACCGCCGCGTCGAGCACCGGCGAATACACACGCTCGCTGTTCCAGGTGGTGACGATCGCCCTGGTGGTGTCGTGGATCGCGGCGGTGCTGTTCATTCCCTATCTTGGCGACAAGATGCTGCCGGACCTGGATCAGCCGCGGCCGCCGAAGCCGGGGTCGCTGGCCGCGCGCTGGCATGGCCTGCGCGCGCGCCTGGCCGATCGCCATCCGGCACTGGCCGGCTGGCTGGAACCCGCGCCGCATGACGCCCACGATCACGATCCCTACCAGCGGCCGTTCTACCAGAAGTTCCGCAAGCTGCTGGATGCCTGCCTGCGCCATCGCTGGCTGGTGATCGGCGTGACCGTGCTGGCGTTCGTGCTGTCGATCGTCATGTTCCGCTTCATTCCGCAGCAGTTCTTCCCCGACTCGGTGCGCCCGGAACTGATGGTGGATCTCGAACTGGCCGAAGGCAGCTCGCTCAAGTCCACCGACGCGCAGGCGCGCCAGCTGGAGAAGCTGCTGGCCAGGCGCGAAGGCATCCAGAACTACGTGGCCTACATCGGCACCGGCTCGCCGCGTTTCTACCTGCCGCTGGACCAGCAATTGCCGCAGGCCAATTTCTCGCAGTTCGTGGTACTGGCCGACGACACCGAGGCGCGCGAGTCCACCCGCAAGTGGCTGATCGAGGAGGTCGCGCCGAAGTTCCCGCAATTGCAGTTCCGGGTGACCCGGCTGGAGAACGGACCGCCGGTGGGCTATCCGATCCAGTTCCGCGTGTCGGGCGAGCACATCGACCGGGTGCAGGCGCTCGCGCGCCAGGTGGCCGAAAAGGTGCGCGCGAATCCTAATGTCGCCAACGTCAACCTCGACTGGGATGAACCCAGCAAGATCGTGCGCCTGGTGATCGACCAGGATCGCGCCCGCGCGCTCGGCGTCAGTACCGCGCAGGTATCGCACTTCCTGACCAGTTCGCTGTCGGGCCTGCACGTGAGCACCTATCGCGAGGGCAACGAGCTGATCGAGATCCTGCTGCGTGGTCCGGAGCAGGAACGCGCGCGCATGGATCTCGTGGGCAGCCTGGCGGTGCCGACCAGCAATGGCGGCAGCGTGCCGCTTTCGCAGATCGCCAACCTGGAATACGCGTTCGAGGACGGCATCATCTGGCATCGCAATCGGTTGCCGACGGTGACCGTGCGTGCGGATCTCAATACCGATGATCTGACCCCGCCGACCGTGGTGGGGCAGATCCAGCCGACCCTGGAAGACATCCGCAAGGCGTTGCCGGAAGGCTACCTGCTGGAAACCGGCGGCACCGTCGAGGATTCCGCGCGCGGGCAGAACTCGATCAACGCCGGCATGCCGCTGTTCCTGCTGGTGGTGGCGACCTTGCTGATGCTGCAACTACGCAGCTTCCCGCGGATGGCACTGGTGGCGCTGACCGCGCCGCTGGGACTGATCGGCGTGACCCTCGCGCTGCTGATCTTCCGGGTGCCGTTCGGTTTCGTCGCCATGCTCGGCACCATCGCCCTGGCGGGCATGATCATGCGCAACTCGGTGATCCTGGTGGATCAGATCCAGCAGGACATCGATGCCGGACACGATCGCTGGCACGCGATCATCGATGCCACCGTGCGCCGGTTCCGGCCCATCGTGCTGACCGCGCTGGCGGCGGTGCTGGCGATGATCCCGCTGTCGCGCAGTGCGTTCTTCGGGCCGATGGCGGTGGCGATCATGGGTGGCCTGACCGTGGCGACCCTATTGACCCTGCTGTTCCTGCCGGCGCTGTATGCGGCGTGGTTCAAGGTGAAGCCGGAGGAAGGCAACGCGGGCTGACACGTGACGGGCCCGGCCCAACCCGCGCTGGCGTGACCGGAGCGCGCATCGCGGAGGCCAGTCGAAGCCCCACCTTATGGAAGGTGGGGCGGGACCTTCATGCGCAGCAGGCGGATCAGCATTGGATCCATGTAGTCGTACTCATCCGGGATGTCGAGGCAGACGATACGTTGCCGGCCCAGGTGGGCGCGAAAGCGTGACGACAGCTTGTTGCGGTGCGCACGCTCCATGACGAACACCAGGTCGGCCCACTTCAGAAGCTCGGGTGTAAGTGGATTCTCCGCATCGTTGTTCAGGCCGGCGGAAGCGGCCTCCACACCGGGCCAATCCGCAAAGACCTGTTCCGCCGTGGGGCTGCGCAGCCGGTTCTGGCTGCAGATGAAGAGCACCTTGCGCATCACTGACCCTAGCCTTCGAGCGCGTGGTCGGCCGCGGCACGGGCATGCAGCGTGGTGGTGTCGAACAGTGGCACCCGTGAATCCCCTGGCCCCACCAGCAGCGAGATTTCCGTGCAACCCAGGATCACCGCTTCCGCGCCACGGGTGATCAGGCGATCGATGACGCCGCGATAGATCCCGCGTGATCCTTCGTCGACGATGCCCTGGCAGAGTTCCTCGTAGATGATGCGATGGACCTCGAGGCGGTCTCCGGCGTCGGGGATAAGCACGTCCAGGCCATGATCGCCTTGCAGGCGTTCGCGATAGAAATCCTCTTCCATGGTGAACCGCGTGCCCAGCAGGCCGACGCGCCTGAATCCCGCTGCCGTGACGGCGATCGCGGTGGGATCGGCGATGTGCAGCAGCGGCAGCCCGGTCGCGGCTTCCATCACCGGCGCGACTTTGTGCATCGTGTTGGTGCAGATCACGAGGAAATCGGCGCCGGCCGATTGCAGGCGCCGTGCGGCATCGGCCAGCAACGCCCCCGCGTGCTCCCACTCGCCGGCGTGCTGGAGCTGTTCGATGTCGTGGAAGTCCACGCTGTAAAGCAGGATGCGCGCCGAATGCAGGCCGCCGAGGCGTTCCTGCACGCGCTGGTTGATAAGGCGGTAATAGGGCACGGTGGATTCCCAGCTCATGCCGCCCAGCATTCCGATGGTCTTCATGCCGGCATTGTAGGAGCAAGGACAGGTGGATGAGGCGTGCGGGAGACAGGTGGGAACGGATGCCAGTCAGGCGTCCGATGGAGAAGTTTCGTCGCGAGCCCGTGCTTCGCCGGCCGGTTCCGGATCGGACTGTAGAACCAGTTGTGCCAGCAATGCCATCCAGACCGGGATCACGAACCAGCCCCGCCAGACATCTTCGAGCCCGCTCTTCGGGAATCCATGCTTCGCCACCAGGTAGAACCCGCCGAAGAACAGCAGGACGAAGATCGGAACCAGGCGCGGTTGCATGAGGCCCATGAGCCCGGAGTCGTTGGGGTCGGCCGTTTCCGCGGACGAGTTGAGCAGGAAGACCAGGGCCAGCGGAAGGACGCCTTCCAGCACCGGCCATCCCGCCAGCGAGCCGACGCCCCACAGCGTGATCAGCGAGGCGGAGATCACCAGTCTCAATCGATGCTTCGTGCCGGGCGTCATGTCCGCGTCCTCTGCATGGCGAGGCGGACTATGGCCGGATCAGGTCTCAACCACAAGCAGTTGGCGGACGGCTGGCAAGACGGGCAAAAAAAAGGCGGGCCGAAGCCCGCCTGTCAGAGAGAGCAGACTCAGTCCCTGAGTTCGGCGACGTAGCAGTGCTCGTTCAACTGTTCGATCACCGCCTGGGCGGCAGCCTGGGTGGAGACGCCGCGACCGCCTGCGGCCAGATCGTTGGTGAACACCTGCGCGTTGAGGGCACCATCGACCGCGCGCTCGATGCAATCGGCCTCTTCGTCCAGGCCCAGTGAGTGGCGCAGCAGCATCGCGCAGCTCAGGATGGCGGCGTACGGGTTGGCGATGCCCTTGCCGGCGATGTCCGGTGCCGAGCCGTGAATCGGTTCATACAGGCCGACCCGGCCGTCGCCCAGCGAGGCCGAGGGCAACAGGCCCAGCGATCCGGCCAGCATCGAGGCTTCGTCGGTCAGGATGTCGCCGAACATGTTTTCGGTGACGATCACGTCGTACTCGCGTGGCCGCGACAGCAGGTGCATGGCCATCGCGTCGACCAGCACGTGCTCCAGTTTCACGTCGGCGAATTCCTCGCGACCGATGCGCGCGGTGACGTCGCGCCACAGGCGCGAGGTCTCCAGCACGTTGGCCTTGTCCACCGACACCAGGTAGCCGCGACGCTGGCGTGCCAGGCGGAACGCGCTGCGCACCACCCGCTCGATTTCGGTGACGCTGTAGCTGCACAGATCGCTGGCGCCGCGTTCGTCGCGGGTCTTGTCGCCGAAGTAGATGCCGCCGGTCAGTTCGCGCACCACCATGATGTCCACCCCGGTCAGCAGGTGCGGCTTGATCGGCGAGGCGTTCAGCGCCGCCGGGTGCGGGCGGACCGGTCGCAGGTTGGCGAACAGGCCCAGGCCCCTGCGCAGTGCCAGCAGGCCCTGCTCGGGACGGATCTTCGCGTTCGGGTCGGACCATTTCGGTCCGCCCACCGCACCCAGCAGCACCGCGTCGGCCTGCTGGCAGGCGCGCAGGGTGGCGGCCGGCAGCGGATCGCCATGACGATCGATGGCGATGCCGCCGATGTCGTGTTCGGTGAAAGTGAAGTCGTGGCCGTGGCGGCGGGCCACGGTACGCAGGACGGAGACGGCGGCGGCGGTGACTTCCGGACCGATGCCGTCGCCGGGCAGGACGGCGATTTCAGCGCGCATGGCGGGTTTCCTCGTAGTGTTCGATATCGGCCTGGCGGGCCAGCAGATAGCCCATTTCGTCGACGCCTTCGAGCAGGCAGGTCTGGGCGAAGGCATCCAGCGGGAAGGGGTAGACGCGGCCGTCGGGCGTGCGCAGTTCGCGCGCGGCCACGTCGATGACCAGTTCGTCATCGGGGCGTTCCATCAGCGCCTGCACGTCGTCCTCGGCCAGCACCACCGGCAACAGGCCGTTCTTCAGGCTGTTGTTGCGGAAGATGTCAGCAATCTCGCTGCTGACGATCGCGCGCAGGCCCAGGTCGGTCAGCGCCCACGGCGCGTGTTCGCGCGAGGAGCCGCAGCCGAAGTTCCGGCCGGCCAGCAGTACGGCGCGGCCGGCGTTTTCCGGCTGGTTGAACGGGAATTCCGGATTGGGCGTGCCGTCGGCCTGCCAGCGCCAGTCGTTGAACGCATTGCGGCCCAGGCCGGCGCGTTCGGTGGTGGACAGGAACCGGGCCGGGATGATCTGGTCGGTGTCGATGTTGGTCTGGCGCAGCACGACGCTCTGCGAACGCAGTTCACGGAAACCGCTCATCAGGCCACCTCCTTGCGCGCAGCGAACAGTTCGCGGGGATCGCTGACCCTTCCGTTCACCGCCGCCCATGCCGCGGTCAGCGGCGAGGCCAGCAGGGTGCGCGAGCCGGGGCCCTGGCGGCCTTCGAAATTGCGGTTGCTGGTGCTGACCGCCAACTGGCCGGGCGCGACCAGATCACCGTTCATGGCGATGCACATCGAGCAGCCCGGTTCGCGCCATTCAGCGCCGGCGGCGCGCACGATGGCGTCGATGCCCTCGGCCTCGGCCTGGCGCTTGACCTGCTCCGAGCCCGGCACCACCAGCATGCGCACGCGCGGGTCGATACTGCGACCGCGCAGCACCGAGGCGACCTCGCGCATGTCGCTCAGGCGGCCGTTGGTGCAGGAGCCGACGAACACCACGTCCACCGGCGTACCCGCCAGCGCATGGCCGGCCTCGAACGCCATGTAGTCCAGCGCCTTGCGCGCGGCGGCGTCGTTGGCGGCGGGAATCGGCGCATCGATCGCGATCGCGGTGCCGGGGTGCGTGCCCCAGGTCAGGGTCGGGCGGATGTCGGCGGCGTCGATGCGCACCTCCACGTCATGGCGCGCGCCCTCGTCGCTGCGCAGCGACGCCCAGTCACGTTTCGACTGCTCGAAGTCGGCGCCCTTGGGCGCGCGCGGCGCCTGCGCCAGCCAGGCGAAGGTAACCTCGTCCGGTGCGACCATGCCGGCCCGCGCGCCGGCTTCGATCGACATGTTGCACAGGGTCATGCGCTGCTCCATGTCCATCGCGCGGATGGTGGAACCGCGATACTCGATGACATGGCCGGTGCCGCCGTTGACGCCGATCACGCCGATGATGTGCAGGATGACGTCCTTGGCGCCGACACCCGGCGCCAGTTCGCCTTCCACTGTAATCGCCATGGACTTCGGCTTGCGCTGCAGCAGGCACTGGGTGGCCAGCACGTGGCCGACTTCGCTGGTGCCGATGCCGAACGCCAGCGCGCCGAACGCGCCGTGGGTGGAGGTGTGGCTGTCGCCGCACACGATGGTCATGCCGGGCTGGGTGAAACCCAGTTCCGGCGCGATGACGTGGACGATGCCGCGCTGGTCCGAACCCATGTCGAACAGCTCGATGCCATGCTCGGCGCAGTTGCGCGCCAGCGTCTGGACCTGGGTTTCGGCGGCGGCCGTGTAGTAGGGCAGCCTGCCGTCCGCGCCGGCGGGCAGGGTGGGGGTGGAGTGATCCATGGTCGCCTTGGTGCGATCCGGGCGGCGCGGCTTCAGGCCGCGCGATTTCAGCTCGGTGAAGGCCTGTGGCGAGGTGACTTCGTGGATCAGGTGCAGATCGATGTACAGCACGGCGGGCGCGGCGTCGCTTTCGGGGCTGACGACGTGCGCGTCCCAGAGTTTGTCGAACAGGGTGCGGGGTGGTGGGGTGGTCATGGTCTGAGTGTCGGGTGAATTCATGTCGCGATCGGCCTTATGCGGCCGCCACTTCCTGGTTGGCAACGCGGCGATGGCGCAGCAGGCGGTTGGCCACGTCCAGCCACGCCAGCGCGGAGGCCTCGATGATGTCCTTGCTGGTGCCGGTGCCTTCGTATTCCTCGCCTTCGCAGCGCACCGACAGGCTGGCCTCGCCGCGCGCGTCGGCGCCGATGCCGACGCTGTGCACCTGGTAGCTCTCCAGTTGCAGCTGCACGCCGGTGGCGGCCGACAGCGCGCCGAACAGGGCGTCCACCGGACCATTGCCCTGTGCGGTCTCGGCGACGCGGTTGCCGTCCGGATCCGACAGCTCGACCAGGGCGTTGGCGCGGCTGCCGACATCGCTGATGGTCATCGAGGCCAGGCGATAGCCATCGCTGACCGCGGCGTCCTGCATGAGCGCCTGCAGGTCGGCGTCGCCGACGACGCGCTGCTTTTCGCACAGCGCCTTGAACTGTTCGAACACCAGCTTCAGCTCGTCCTCGTCCAGCCAGTAGCCCAATGCGCGCAGGCGCTGTTCGACCGCGGCGCGGCCGCTGTGGCGGCCCAGCACCATCTGCGAGGACGGCCAGCCCACATCCTGCGGTTGCATGATTTCGTAGGTGCCGCGATGGCGCAGCATGCCGTGCTGGTGGATGCCGGACTCGTGGGCGAAGGCGTTGGCGCCGACGATCGCCTTGTTGCGCTGGACCGGCATGCCGACCAGTCGCGACAGCAACTGCGAGGTCGGCACGATGCGGCGGGTGTCCACGCCGGTGTCCAGGTTGTAGAAAGCATTGCGGACCTTCAGCGCCATCACGATTTCCTCGATGGCGCAGTTGCCGGCACGCTCGCCGATGCCATTGATGGAACCCTCCACCTGGCGCGCGCCGCCCTCGATGGCGGCCAGCGAGTTGGCCACGGCCAGGCCCAGGTCGTTGTGGCAGTGGGTGCTGAACACCACCTTGTCCGCGCCGGGCACCTGCGCGATCACGCGCTGGAACATGCCGCGGATTTCCTCCGGGGTGGTGAAGCCGACCGTATCGGGCAGATTGATGGTGCGGGCGCCGGCGGCGATCGCGGCGGCGACTACCTCGTGGAGGAAATCCTCCTCGGTGCGGGTGGCGTCCTCGGCGGAGAACTCGACGTCGTCGATATGCGCGCGCGCCATGCTGACGTGCTTGTGGACCGACTCCAGGACCTGCTCGCGGCTCATGCGCAGCTTGTGCTCGCGGTGCAGCGGGCTGGTCGACAGGAACAGGTGCAGGCGCGGCCGGGCGGCGGCGGTGACCGTGCGCAGCGAGGTTTCGATGTCGGCGGGCAGGCAGCGCGACAGCACCGCCAGGGTGGTGTCGCGCAGTTCGCGCGCGATCAGCGCGTGCGCCTCGCGATCCGATTGCGAGCTGGCGGGGAAGCCGGTTTCGATGATGTCCACGCCCAGATCGGCCAGTCCGCGCGCCATCACCAGCTTCTGCTGCGGGGTCATGCTGCAGCCGGGCGATTGCTCGCCGTCGCGCAGGGTGGTATCGAAGATGCGGACGTGGTCGGACGGATTGGATTCGGAAGTGTTCGTGTTCACCAGCTGGATTCCTCTGCGACGGCGGCAGTGCGGCGCGAACGGGATACGGGCGGCACTGCGATGGAACGGGGTATGGTCGGATTGCGCGGCGGGGTGCCGGCAAGCGAAGGGTCGCCTTCACGGTTGCGCCGGCGCGGTTTGCGCGGCGGGCGCGGACGTACCTCGGAGAGCAGCCGGGCCAGGACCGTGGCATCGATGTTCCCGCCGGACACCACCGCGCATTTGCGCTTGCCGGCCACGCGCCGGCCGGCGGCCAGCGCCAGCGCGCCGGCGCCTTCGGCGATGACGTGTTCCTCCAGTGCCAGCCGGACCAGGGTTTCGCGCAGTTCGGCCTCGCGCACGATGACCACGTCGTCCAGCAGGTTCGCGCACAGGCGACGGGTGATGAAACCGGGAATCTTGACCCGTACGCCGTCGGCCAGCGAAGCGGCCGGATCGCGCGCGGCGGTGTCGCCGCGGATGGCACGCGCCATCGAGTCCACGCCTTCCACCTGCGCGCCGATCACGCGGATGCCCTGGGACTTCAGCGCCAGGGCGACGCCCGAGGCCAGACCGCCGCCGCCGATCGGGACAATGACCACGTCCGGCGTGTGCGGTGCGATCTCTATGCCGACCGTGCCCTGTCCGGCGATCACGTCCGGGTCGTCGAACGCGGACAGGAAGCGGTAGCCGTTCTGTTCGGCCAGTTCGCGGGCGAAGGCAAAGGCTTCGTCGTAGCTGGCGCCGTGCTGGCGCACGGTCGCGCCCCAGTGGGCGACACCGGCGATCTTGGTTTCCGGCGCACCATGCGGCATCACCGTGATGGCCTGTACGCCCAGCCGGTAGGCGGCCCAGGCCACGCCCTGCGCGTGGTTGCCGGCGGAAGCGCAGATGACCGGGCGGCCGTCGCCGCGCTCGCGCGCGGCCAGCAGGGCGTTCAATGCGCCACGCACCTTGTAGGAACCGGTGCGCTGCAGGTTTTCCAGTTTCAGCATCACGCCGAAGCGTTCGGCATGATGCAACGGCGTCGGCGGCAGGTAGCGGCGCAGGCGCGCCTGCGCGGCCAGCACGTCGGCCACGCTGACCCGGACGTCACCGACGTCCGGGTCTTCGCTGCTGGCGGCGCGGCCGGCATCAGGCATCGCGGCACGCGAACGGCTGATGTTGAAGAAGACGCCTCCGGACGTGGGTGCCGACGGCGTGGACGGACAACGTGTTCATCACGCGGCCTCCCCGGAATCGACGGCGGTGATCTCGACCGATTCGCAGTCGTAGATCTTCTGCATCTGCAGGCGCAGGGTTTCGGGCGGGCGCTGGCCGTCGACGACCAGCTGCACGCGCCAGCGTCCGTCGGACGGGGCGGGTTCGCCGCTGATCGCGCGCGGCGCGAAGCCGCGTCGCTCGGCCATGCCGATCACGCGCGTCAGCGCGCCCTCGGCGGGTTTCAGCACCAGGTCAAGCCGGTATCGCATGGGAGGAGGGCTCCGGACTCTGCTTGGCGGGATTGCCGTCCAGCATCGAGCTGTTGGCATGGTTGGGCGGCACCAGCGGCCAGACATTGGCCTTGATGTCGATGGCGACGTGCAGCAGCGCGGGACCGGGCTGGGCCAGCAGTTCGGCCAATGCGTCGTCGACCTGGTTGCGCAGTTCGATGCGGCGGGCGGGAATGCCGAACACCTGTGCCAGCGCGGCGAAGTCCGGGTTGTCGGACAGGTCGATCTCGCTGTAGCGCTCGGCGAAGAACAGTTCCTGCCATTGCCGGACCATGCCCAGCGCGCTGTTGTCCAGCAGCACGATCTTCACCGGCAGCTTGCAGCGGGCGATGGTGGCCAGCTCCTGCACGTTCATCATGAAGCTGCCGTCGCCACTGACCAGCACGACGGTGCGATCCGGGCAGGCGAACTGCGCGCCCATCGCCGCCGGCAGGCCGAACCCCATCGTGCCCAGCGCGCCGCTGGTCAGGTGGTTGCGCGGGTGGCCGAACTTGCAGTGCTGGGCCACCCACATCTGGTGCTGGCCGACGTCGCAGGCGACGATGGTGTCGGCGGGCGCCACTTCGGTCAGCCGCTTCAGCAGGGCCGGCGCGTAGATGTCGCTGCCCGGTGCGTCATAGCGGAAGCCATGCCGCTCGCGGTTGCCGGCGCAGCGCTTGCGCCACTCCTCGCAGGTGCTGCGTGCCGCGCCCAGGGCCCGCAGGCCGGTGGCGACGTCGCCCGGAATGGCGATGTCTGCATCGCGCAGCTTGGAGATTTCATAGGCGTCGGCGTCCAGGTGCACGACCCGTGCGAACGGCGCGAACTCGGCCAGCTTGCCGGTGGCGCGATCATCGAAGCGCGCGCCGACGACCACCAGCAGATCCGCTTCCTGCACCGCCATGTTGGCGGCGCGGGTACCGTGCATGCCCAGCATGCCCAGGAACTGCGGGTGGTTGCCGGGCAGTGCGCCCAGGGCGCGCAGGGTCAACACGGTCGGGATGCGGGTGGCCTCGACGAACTGGCGGAACGCATCCACCGCGTCGGCCAGGGCGATGCCGCCGCCGCCATAGATCACCGGCTTCTCGGCGCCGGCGATCGCCGCCAGCGCTTCGGCCAGCCGCGCGTCCGCCGGGGCTGGCACCGGATCGACCGCGGCCGGGACGTGATCGGGCAGATGCGAGGCATCGGCCATCTGCACGTCCTTGGGCAGATCGATCAGTACCGGTCCCGGACGGCCTTCGCGCGCGATGCGGAAGGCTTCGCGCACCATCTCCGGCAGATCCTCGACGCGTCGTGCCAGGAAGCTGTGCTTGACGATCGGCATGGTCAGGCCGAACACGTCCAGTTCCTGGAACGCATCCGTGCCCATCAGCGGGGTGGCGACCTGCCCGGTCAGGCAGACCATCGGCACCGAATCCAGCATCGCATCGGCGATGCCGGTGACCAGGTTGGACGCGCCGGGGCCGGAGGTGGCCACGCACACGCCCACCTTGCCACTGGCGCGGGCGTAGCCGTTGGCGGCCAGCGCCGCGCCCTGCTCATGGCGCACCAGGATGTGCTTGAGCGAAGAGTCCACCAGCGCGTCGTAGAACGGCATGATGGTGCCGCCCGGATAGCCGAACAGCGTGTCCACGCCTTCGGCCTCCAGGGCCAGGGTCAACCAGCGGGCGCCATTGCGCGGGGCAGCGGCAGCGTCGGCGTTCATGCGGCGGCGGCCTGTTCTGTATCGGGTTGGGAGGCGTTGGCCTGCAGCCACACCATCTTGGCGCGCAGCTGCTTGCCGACGACTTCGATCGGATGCTCCAGATCGGCCTGCTTGTACTTCTTGTAGTTCGGCAGGCCGGCTTCGTACTCGGCGATCCAGTTCTTGGTGAAAGTGCCGTCCTGGATGTCCTTCAGGACATCCTTCATGCGTGCCTTGGTGCCGGCATCGATCACGCGCGGGCCGCTGACGTAGTCGCCGTACTGGGCGGTCTCGGAGACGAATTCCAGCATGCGGGTGATGCCGCCTTCGTAGAACAGGTCGACGATCAGCTTCAGCTCGTGCAGGACTTCGTAGTAGGCGATTTCCGGCTGGTAGCCGGCTTCCACCAGGGTCTCGAAGCCGGCCTGCACCAGCGAGGAGGCGCCGCCGCACAGCACGGCCTGCTCGCCGAACAGATCGGTTTCGGTCTCTTCCTTGAAGCTGGTCTTGATGATGTTGGCGCGGGCGCCGCCCAGGCCGGCGGCGTAGGCCAGCGCCAGCGCCTCGGCCTGGCCGCTCTTGTCCTGGTAGACGGCATAGATGCAGGGCACGCCACGGCCGATTTCGTACTCGCGGCGGACCAGCGCGCCCGGGCCCTTGGGTGCGACCAGCACCACGTCCAGATCCTCGCGCGGGCTGATCAGGCCGTAGTGGACGTTGAGGCCGTGGGCGAACAGCAGGCAGGCGCCAGGCTTCATGTTCGGCGCCAGCACCTCGTTGTAGAGCTGCTTCTGGACCATGTCCGGGGTCAGCACGGCGACCAGGTCGGCGTCCTTCACGGCCTCGGCCGGCGACTTGACCAGGAAACCGTCGGCCTGGGCCTTGGCCTCGGTGGGACCGCCCGGGCGCAGGCCCACGGTGACGTCGAAACCGGATTCGCGCAGGTTCAGCGCGTGCGCGCGGCCCTGGCTGCCGTAGCCGACGACGGCGATCTTGGGTTGCGGGGCGGAGGAGGCGGCGGTGGTCATTTTCGGGGTTCCTGGGTTGGGAAGGGCAGGGTGGGTTGGAAACTGCGGCAACAAAAAACCCCGCACTTCTCAGTGCGGGGTTTTTGCGAATCTGGCGTTGTTTTCTGCTTACACGCCGGTTCGTCCCGCACCTGTTGGCGAGGTAATAAGGACGACGACGAGAATGGAGGCCGCGCTGGGCGCGGTCCGCAGGTCGTGGGTCGGGGGCGTGTGGCGATGCAACATGCGGCAAGGGAAACATGCCCGTTCGAGCCTTGTCAAGCGCGTCGGGAAAATTTTCGGTAATGTCCCGATGAGAGGCCGGTTTGCGTGGCGATGGTTGCAACTGCAACCATGAAAAGCCCGCAGAATCGCCGCCTTCCGCGCAACACGACTCCCCCGCAGACCATGCCTGAATACCGATCCAAGACCTCCACCCATGGGCGCAACATGGCCGGTGCCCGTGCGCTCTGGCGCGCCACCGGCATGAAGGACGGCGATTTCCAGAAGCCGATCATCGCCATCGCCAACTCGTTCACCCAGTTCGTGCCGGGCCACGTGCACCTGAAGGATCTCGGCCAGCTGGTCGCGCGCGAGATCGAGCGGGTCGGCGGCGTGGCCAAGGAATTCGACACCATCGCGGTCGACGACGGCATCGCGATGGGCCATGACGGCATGCTCTACTCGCTGCCCAGCCGCGAGGTCATCGCCGACTCGGTGGAGTACATGGTCAATGCGCACTGCGCCGATGCGCTGGTGTGCATTTCCAACTGCGACAAGATCACCCCGGGCATGCTGATGGCCGCGCTGCGGCTGAACATCCCCACCGTGTTCGTATCCGGCGGGCCGATGGAGGCGGGCAAGACGCGGCTGGCCGATCACAAGCTGGATCTCATCGACGCGATGGTGATGGCGGCGGATCCGAATGCCAGCGACGAGGCGGTGGCGGCGGTCGAGCGCAGCGCGTGCCCGACCTGCGGTTCCTGCTCGGGCATGTTCACCGCCAACTCGATGAACTGCCTGACCGAAGCCTTGGGCCTGTCGTTGCCGGGCAACGGCACGGTGGTCGCCACCCACGCCGATCGCGAGCAGCTGTTCCTGCGCGCCGGCCGGCTGGCGGTCGAACTGTGCCACCGCTGGTACGGCGGCGAGGATCCGACCGCGCTGCCGCGCGGCATCGCCACCTTCGAGGCTTTCGAGAACGCGATGACCCTGGACATCGCGATGGGCGGTTCGACCAACACCATCCTGCACCTGTTGGCGGCCGCACAGGAAGGCGAGGTGGCGTTCGACATGCGCGACATCGACCGGCTGTCACGGCGCGTGCCTCAACTGTGCAAGGTCGCGCCGAACACCCAGAAGTACCACATCGAGGATGTGCACCGGGCCGGCGGCATCATGGCGATCCTGGGCGAACTGGCGCGCGGCGGGCTGCTGCACACGCAGGTGGCGACGGTGCACGCGAAGACGCTGGGCGACGCGATCGCGCAGTGGGACGTGGGCGTGGTGGACGACGAGAAGGTCCACACCTTCTACAAGGCCGGGCCGGCCGGCATCCCGACCCAGGTCGCCTTCAGCCAGGCCACCCGCTGGCCGTCGCTGGACACCGATCGCGCCGAGGGCTGCATCCGCGACGTCGAACACGCCTTCTCGCAGGAAGGCGGGCTGGCGGTGCTGTACGGCAACATCGCCCGCGACGGTTGCGTGGTGAAGACCGCGGGCGTCGACGAATCCATCCACGTGTTCGAGGGCAACGCGCGTGTCTACGAAAGCCAGGACGCCGCGGTGAAGGGCATCCTCGGCGACGAGGTGAAGGCCGGCGACGTGGTGGTGATCCGCTACGAAGGGCCAAAGGGCGGGCCGGGCATGCAGGAAATGCTGTATCCGACCAGCTACCTGAAATCCAGGGGCCTGGGCAAGCAATGCGCACTGCTGACCGATGGGCGCTTCTCGGGTGGAACGTCCGGGCTGTCGATCGGCCATGCCTCGCCGGAAGCGGCGGCGGGCGGTGCGATTGGCCTGGTCCGCGACGGCGATCGCATCCGCATCGACATTCCCGCTCGCGGCATCAACCTGCTGGTGGACGAGGCGGAACTGGCCGCGCGCCGCGCCGAACAGGACGCGCGCGGATGGAAACCCGCGCAACCACGCGCGCGCCGGGTGACCACCGCGCTCAAGGCCTACGCCCTGCTCGCCACCAGCGCCGACAAGGGCGCGGTGCGCGACAAGGCGTTGTTGGACAACGCATGAGACCGCGCATGCTTCGACGGGCGGCCCGCCTCGCGGGTGGTATCGCACTCGCATCGCTGGCCGCGTCCGCCCTGGCGGTGGACTCCGAACCACTGGTGGTGGCTACCTATGCCTATCCGCAGCGGGATCGGGCGGCGGCGATCCGGCCGCTGGCCGACTACCTTGGCCGTCGCCTGCAGCGTCCCGTCGAAGTGCGCGTGTTGCCGTCGCCCAGCGCGCTGATTGCGGGCCTGGCGGCGGGAGACGTCGATGTCGCGGTACCCAACCTGCATGGTTACCTGCAGGCGTTGCGGTTGCCGCCGGGCAGCGTCGCCACGCTGCCGGTACCGGATGTTCCCGCCGCCCAGGCGCAGCGTTATCGCGCGGTGATCGTCGCGAGCCGGCCATTGGCGGGGAAGGCGCTTGCCGTAGAGGCCGCAACGCTCCGGTTGGCGCTGGTCGGCCGCGATTCGGCGTCGGGCGGGTTCGTGCCGCGCGGCGGACTGGCGGAATTGGGTATCGCGAATCCGGAAACCGCATTCGCACGGGTCGACTACGCAGGCTCCCATGCCGCGTCGCTGGCCTGGTTGAAGGAAGGCCGCGCCGACGTGGTCGCGTTGGCGGCGGACGTGTATGACGCGGAACCGCAGTCTGACCTGCACGAACTCTGGCGCTCGCCGGTCATTCCGCCCGGGCCGCTGCTGTGCCGGCCCGCCGCCGATCGGGACTGCGCCGCGATCGGTGGCGAACTGCTGGTCGCCGATCAGCATGATCCCGCGGTGATGGCGGGGCTGCGCGCCGGCTGGCCGGAGTTCGGCGACGCGGTGCGGCTGGTACCCGCCGACGAGGCGATGCTGGCGGAAATGGCCGGCCGGATCGACTGACGGCGAGCGCCGTCAGCGTTCTTCCGATTGCGCGGCGTCCTCGCGCGCGATCCAATCCATGATGAGGCGGCGTGCGCGTTGTTCGCGCCTGCGACCGAGCAGGTATTCCTGGTTCAGCGCCCGGTACAGGCCCAGCATCACCAGCAACAGCAGCAGCGCGAATGGCAGCGCGGTGATGGTGATGACACCCTGCAGGGCATCCAGCCCGCCGGCCAGCAGCAGGGTCGCCGCGACCAGCGCCACGCCCACGCCCCAGACCAGGCGCCGGCGCAGCGGCGGATCGCCGGCGGTGTCGGTGGACATGCTCGCCAGTACCAATACCGCCGAATCAGCCGAGGTCACGAAGAAGATCATCAACAGCAGCACCGCGATGCCGGCCAGCAGCGTCGACAGCGGCAGATGATCGAACAGGGTGAACAGCACGGTCTCATAGCCGCGCGCCAGGGGCGCGCCCATGTCCACGCCGCCGAGAATCTGCATCCACAACGCCGTGCCGCCGAACACCGAGAACCACACGAAACCCAGCAGGCTGGGGATGACCACCACGCCGAACACGAACTCTCGGATGGTGCGGCCGCGCGAGATGCGCGCGATGAACGCGCCCACGAACGGCGCCCAGGCTATCCACCAGGCCCAGTAGAAAATGGTCCAGTCGGCCACCCAGGTGCTGCCGGAGAACGGCGACATCCGCAGGCTCATGTTGACCAGCTGGTTGAGGTAGGTGCCCAGCGAGGTGGTGAAGGTGTCGAAGATGAAACCGGTGGGCCCCAGCACGAGCACCATCGCCAGCAGCAGCGCGGCCAGCCCGAGGTTGAAGTTGGACAGCCACTTGATGCCGCGATCGACGCCGCTGATCGTGGACGCCATGTAGAGCACGAATGCCACGCCGATGATCGCGAGTTCGGTGCCGATTGAATCGGGAATGCCGGTGACGCGCGCCAGGCCGGCGGCGATCTGGATGGTGCCGAAACCCAGCGTGGTGGCCACGCCGACCGCGGTGGCGACGACTGCGGCGATGTTCACCGCATGGCCGATCCAGCCGCGATGATGCCGGCCGATCACCGGTTGCAGCAGATCGCTGATCAGGCCGCGCCCGCCGCGGTTGAACTGGAACCAGGCCATCGCCAGTCCGATCAGCGCATAGATCGCCCACGGATGCAGGCCCCAGTGGAAGAACACGTAGCGCATTGATGCGCGCGCGGCATCCAGGCTTGCGGGCGCCAGCCCTTCCGGTGGCTTGAAGTAGTGGGAAACCGGTTCGGCGGCGCCCCAGAACACCAGGCCGATGCCCATGCCGGTGGCGAACAGCATCGCCAGCCAGCTGGCATTGGAGAATTCCGGCTCGGCGTCCTCGCCACCAATGCGCAGGTTGGCGAAGCGCCCCACGGCCAGATACAGCAGGAAGACCAGCGCGGCGAACACGATCAGCAGGTACAGCCAGCCGGCACTGGAAATGATCCCGGCCAGCTGCTGCTGGATCCAGGCGTTGAAGGGACCGGGTGCGAGACCGGCGGCGGCGACCAGGAGGGCCACCAGCAGGATGGAGATACGGAAAACCACGCAGGCCTCCTTGTCATGAACGGAGTCGCCCGCTGGTGGAAAGAAAAGGCCCCGTGCAAGGGCTTGGCGTCACCAGCGGGCGCGCATGATAGCAATCCGCTCGTTTACGTTCCCTGATGACGGGGCCGCGGGTGGAATACGGGTTACAGCGCGGCGTCGGATCGGAATCGGACGCCACGGGCCCGCCTTTCGTCCCGGGACGAAAGGCGGGGCGCGATCACGGCTTGCCGGGACCGATGTTCCGCGAAAGGAAGGCTTCCAGCCGCTGGTAGAACGCGATGTTGTTTTCTTCCTTGTAGAAGCCGTGGCCCTCCTTGGGCACCGCCATCCATTCAGGCTTGTTTCCCGCGCGTTCCAGCGCATCCTTCATTGCACGCGCCTGCGCGAACGGCGTGCGTTCGTCGATTTCGCCGTGTACCAGCAGGACAGGCACCTTGATGCCTGCCGCCAGCGAGGTGGGCGAATTAGCCGCCAGTTCCGCGTCATCCTTGCCAACCACGCGCTCGAGGTAGTTACGACCGTAGCGGGTCGATTTGATGTCGCCCTTGCTGTACATCATCTTCAGATCGTAGAGGCCGGACACGCCGACCGCGCATTTGATGAGGTCCGGGGCCTTGGCCGCGGTCATCATCGCGGAGTAGCCGCCGAAGCTGGCGCCATAGGAACAGATGCGCGCGGGATCCGCGTAGCCCTGTCCAACCGCCCAGCGGACGCCATCCAGCAGATCGTCCTGGATGCGGGTTCCCCATTTCAGGTAGCCGGCCTGCTCGAAGCGATAGCCACGCCCCTTGGACCCGCGGAAATTGACTTGCAGGACGAGGTAGCCGCGGCTCGCGAGGAACTGCGCATCGGTATCGAATGCCCAGTCGTCGCCGACCGCGTGCGGCCCGCCATGGGGAAGCAGGATCATCGGCAGCCGCGACGGTTGCTGGACGCCTGACGGGAGGGTCAGGAAGCCATCCAGCTCCACGCCGTCGCTGGCTTTGAAGCGGAAGGGACGACGTTCGCCCATGCGGGCGGGATCCAGTCCTTCCCGTCCCGCCAGCAGCCGGGAGACCTTCATCTGCTTGCGATCGAACAGGTACCAGGCGCCGGGATCGCGATCGCTGTAGGCGTACAGCAGGGACACCGCGCCATCGCCGCTGTGATTGACATAGGTGACGTACATGCCCGGGAAGCTCTGGTTGAGCTTCTGGTGCAACTGGGCTTCCGCGGACGCCGCATCGAAGTACACCATCCGCGGCTTGCCCTCGCCGAGCGTGGCGGCGAAGGGCTCCATGGGGGCCGCGGTCCATTCCACGTCGCCCACGCTGCCGAAATCATCCTTGGCCAGCACGGTGCGGTCCTGGCCCCGCAAGTCGGACTTGACCAGCATGGACGGCCCGCCGTCTTCGCTGAAGGAGGCGAACAGATGCTTCCCATCCGCGGAAAACGAGTAGGGCACGAACTTGCCGCCCAGTTCCTTGCCCGAAACGGGCGCCCAGTTCTCACCCTGTGCATCGGCGGCGTACAGCAGGTAGTTGTTGTTGTCGTCCGTTCCCGACGCGAAGCGCGGGACACCCGCACGGTCGAGGGTGAATGACAGGTCCTTGACCGGGATGTCGGCGACCAGGCGGGCGGTCGTGCGTTCGGCATCCACGTCGTACAACTGCGAGCGGTTCGTGCCCATGGAAAGCCGGCGCATGTAGAAATGGCCATTCCGCACTTCGGGCACGCCCTCGATATAGCCGAAACCGGCGTCGATCCCGGCCGTGCGCGTGCTCTGCTGGTAGCCGAACACGTACTTCTGGTTCTTGCCGTCGAAGTCGGTGGCGATGATTTCGCCCATCGGGGTCGGCTCCTCGCGCGAGCCCATCTGCCGGCCCTTGGCGATCACCAGCCGCTTCGGACTGACCCAGTAGATTTGCGCAGGCAGTTCGTAGCGGGGCAGGCGCAGCAGCGCGGTCTGCTGCATGTCCTGCAGGCGGTAGATCAGCAGCGCATGGTTGCCATCACCGAAGTCGGCGGCGACGGACAGGTGCTGTCCGTCGGGCGACAGGCGCGGCGAATGCAGCTTGTTGGAATTCGCGAAAGCCTGGACCGGTACCGGCTCGGCCGCGGTGACGTGTGACGACAGCGCGCACAATGCTGCGAAGGCAGCAATCTTCCCTTTGTTCATGTTTCCCCTGGAGGCTCCGTGTATCCCCAGGAAGAGGGTAACCCGTCGCTTCGCCCGGCGTCATCGGCCGCCAATGGCGTTCCGGGCGGTTTGGTTGTCTAATAGCGCCCGAAGCGGGGGTATCGCTGGCTTGTCGGGCGGCGGTTGAGACAGACCCTTCGAACCTGATCCGGTTAAGACCGGCGTAGGGAAGCTTCGCAGGACGCGACCGATCGCCAGCGATCCGCCCGCGTTCCATGCGCCGCCGCTTCGTCCCGCTTTCCAACCAGGACGATGCCGATGAACGCCGTGCCCTCCCGCCTGCTGCAGGATACCCAGCAGCTCTCCGAATCCGTCACCCGCCCGATTCCCGGTTCGCGCAAGGTCTTCGTGGCCGGTTCGCGGCCGGATTTGCGCGTGCCGATGCGCGAAATCGCGCTGACCCGCACGCCGACCCTGTTCGGGGGCGAGGAGAACGCGCCGGTTACCGTCTACGACACCTCCGGCCCTTACACCGATCCGGATGCGCGCATCGATCTGGCGGCCGGCCTGCCGGCATTGCGCGCGCGCTGGATCGAAGAGCGCGGCGATACCGAAGCGCTGTCCGCGTTGAGCTCGGAATTCGGCCGTTCGCGCGAGACCAATCCGAAGTTGGACGCGGTCCGCTTCCCCGGTCGCATGCTGCCGCGCCGCGCCAAGGCCGGCGCCAACGTCAGCCAGATGCACTATGCGCGCAAGGGCATCGTGACGCCGGAGATGGAATACGTCGCCATCCGCGAGAACCAGAGGCTGGAAGCGGTACGCGAGGCCCTGCTGCTGGCGCAGCATCCGGGCGAAAGCTTCGGCGCGAGCATCCAGAAGATCATCACGCCGGAGTTCGTGCGCGATGAGATCGCCCGCGGCCGGGCGATCCTGCCGAACAACATCAACCACCCGGAGAGCGAGCCGATGATCATCGGCCGCAACTTCCTGACCAAGATCAACGCCAACATCGGCAACAGCGCGGTCTCCTCCGGCATCGCCGAGGAAGTGGAGAAGCTGGTCTGGTCGATCCGCTGGGGCGGCGACACGGTGATGGATCTGTCCACCGGCAAACACATCCACGAGACCCGCGAGTGGATCATCCGCAACTCGCCGGTGCCGATCGGCACCGTGCCGATCTACCAGGCGCTGGAGAAGGTCGATGGCCGTGCGGAGGAACTGACCTGGGAGATTTTCCGCGACACCCTGGTCGAACAGGCCGAGCAGGGCGTGGACTACTTCACCATCCATGCCGGCGTGCTGCTGCGCTATGTGCCGCTGACCGCGAAGCGGGTCACCGGCATCGTTTCGCGTGGTGGTTCGATCCTGGCCAAGTGGTGCCTGGCGCACCACAAGGAGAATTTCCTCTACACCCACTTCGAGGAAATCTGCGAGATCATGAAGGCCTACGACGTGGCCTTCAGCCTGGGCGACGGCCTGCGCCCGGGCTGCATCGCCGACGCCAACGACGCCGCCCAGTTCGGCGAACTGGAAACCCTGGGCGAACTGACCAAGATCGCGTGGAAGCACGATGTCCAGACCATGATCGAAGGCCCCGGCCACGTGCCGATGCAGCTGATCAAGGAGAACATGGACAAGCAGCTGCGCGAGTGCGGCGAGGCGCCGTTCTACACGCTCGGACCGCTGACCACCGACATCGCGCCGGGCTACGACCACATCACCAGCGCCATCGGCGCGGCGATGATCGGCTGGTACGGTACCGCGATGCTCTGCTACGTGACGCCCAAGGAACACCTGGGCCTGCCCAACCGCCAGGACGTGCGTGACGGCATCATGGCCTACAAGATCGCCGCCCATGCCGCGGATCTGGCCAAGGGCCATCCCGGCGCGCAGGTGCGCGACAACGCGCTGAGCAAGGCGCGCTTCGAGTTCCGCTGGGAGGATCAGTTCCACCTGGGCCTGGATCCGGAGAAGGCCAAGGAGTTCCACGACGAGACCCTGCCCAAGGACGCGCACAAGCTGGCCCATTTCTGTTCGATGTGCGGCCCGCACTTCTGCTCGATGAAGATCACCCAGGATGTGCGCGACTACGCCGCCGAGCACGGCGTGGATGAACAGCAGGCGATCGAGGCCGGCATGGCCGAGAAGTCGGCCGAATTCCTCGCCCAGGGCGCGAAGGTCTACCACCAGGGCTGAACCATGCGGCGGGCGGATGCGTCCGTTCGCCGTCTTTCCGGGGCGGCGGGGCTTGTGCCGCCGCCGCGCCCGCGCCACGCTTGGGGTCCCGGACAGGAGAATGCCGAACATGCGCCAAGCCATCCCATTCCTCACCCGCGGCCTGCTGCTGGCCGGGGTCCTGCTGCTGGCGGCTTGCGCCACCGGTCCGCGCATCAGCAGCGAAGCCGATCCTTCCGCCGATTTCGCCGGCTACCGCAGTTTCTCGTTCTATTCGCCGCTGGCGGTGGAGAGCGAGGGCTACGCGACCATCACCAGCGCCCGGCTGAAGGCGGCGGCCCGCGCCCAGATGGAATCGCGGGGCTACGTCTACGAAGAGAAATCGCCGGACCTGTGGCTGAACATCAATGCCTACATGCAGGAAAAGACCGACGTGGTCAGCATGCCGGACGTGGACTACAACTACTACTACAGCTATCGCGCCCGCCGGTACGTCGCGGTTCCCTACTGGTACGACCGCACCAACGTCTACCAGTACACCGAGGGCACGCTGAACTTCGATCTGGTCGACGCCAAGCGCAACCAGCTGGTGTGGGAGGGCATCGCGGTCGGCCGCGTCGCCAACGCCAAGCCGGCTGAACGCGCCGCGCGGCTGGACCAGGCGGTCGCCGACATCTTTGCGCGTTACCCATACCGGGCCGGCAGCGGTACCCCGGTCGTTCCCGCGGCGCCGCGCAAATGAGCGGCGCGGCGAGTGCGGCCCGGGCGGGCATCGGCTTCGGCACGGCGTTGGCGATCACCATTTCCTGGAGCGCCAACAAGTCGCTGCTATGGGCCATCATCCACGGCCTGCTGTCGTGGATCTACGTGATCTATTACGCGCTGGTCTACCACTTCAAGGGTTGAGATGGGCATGACCTGGCTCCGCTGGCTGGTTACCGCGCGCCGGCACCCGTCGGCGTGGTTGCTGCTGGTGCAGCTTGGCGGGGTGCTGCTGTACCCGGTGATGGAAAGCACCGCCGGCGGCCGCGCGCTGTTCGGGGCTTTCGGGATCCTGGTCCTGGCGCTGGCGCTGTGGGTGGTCAACCGCAGCCCGCTGCGGCTGTGGTTCGCGCTGGCGCTGGGCGTGCCGTCGGTGGTGCTGTCGCTGCTGGCCGCGATCACCGACAACAACGTGCTGTATACCCTCGCGCACCTGCTGGAGAGCGCGCTGTACTTCTATACGGCCGGCAGCCTGATGGCCTACATGCTGCAGGACCACGAGGTTTCCAGCGACGAACTGTTCGCCGCCGGCGCAACCTTCACCCTGCTGGCGTGGGCGTTCGCGTTCGCCTTCTCGGTCTGCCAGCAGTGGTATCCGGGCAGCTTCATCGCGGCGGTGAATCCGGAGCAACCGCGCACCTGGATGGAGTTGCTGTTCCTCAGTTTCAGCCTGCTTTCGGGCGTGGGCCTGAGCGACATCGTGCCGGTGCAGGCGCAGGCGCGCGCGCTGGTGATGCTGGAACAGTTCGCCGGGGTCATGTACATCGCCCTGGTGGTGTCGCGGCTGATCGGCCTGACCACCCTGAAGATGGGGATGCGCAAGAGCGGTTGAACCCGGCTTGGCAACGGTCGGCCCATGCAAACAAAAAAGCCCGCCGATGGCGGGCTTTTTGCTGCGAGCGCGGGACCGGCCTACTTTTTCAGTTCGGCGTAGCGCTGCATCGCCTCGACCAGCACCTGCTTGGCGTCGGCGGCATTGCCCCAACCATCCAGCTTCACCCACTTGCCCTTCTCCAGATCCTTGTAGTGCTCGAAGAAGTGGCCGATGCGCTCCAGCCAGTGCGGGCTGACCTGATCGATGTCGTTGATGTGCTTGTAGCCGGAGAAAACCTTCTCGACCGGCACCGCCAGCAGCTTCTCGTCGCTGCCGGCCTCGTCGCTCATGCGCAGCACGCCGACCGGGCGGCAGCGGATGACCGAGCCGGGGATCAGCGGCAACGGCAGTACCACCAGCACGTCGGCGGGATCGCCGTCGCCGCACTGGGTGTTGGGCACGTAGCCGTAGTTGCAGGGATAGCGCATCGGGGTGGAGAGGATGCGATCGACGAAGATCGCCCCGCTTTCCTTGTCCACTTCGTACTTCACCGGTTCCGAATCCTTCGGGATTTCGATGATGACGTTGATTTCTTCCGGCGGGTTCTTGCCGGTGGAAACGTGGTCCAGACCCATGATGCGTGTGCTCCAGAGCGTGCGGAATGACAGGGCCGGCAATTCTACGCGGTTGCCTGCTGCGGCGCAGCAGGGCCGGGCTGGCGGACTTTCCGGGAGGGGCAGGAATCCCCGCGGAGCCGGTGCGCGGGGCCAGCCGCCGCCGGTCCGCCATGGGGGTTGCGGCTCAGCTTGCCGGCCCTAGAATCCGCCCCGTATGCGCCACCCCTCCGTCCTGCTGGTCTGCCTGCTGGTCTTCCTGGCCGGCCCGGGCGTGCCCGAGGCCCAGGCGCGGACGGTCTACCGCTGCGTGCGCGACGGTACCGTCAGCCTGGCCACGGCGCCGGAGCCGGGGTCGCGCTGCCAGGCGAAGGAAATCGACGACAACGCCGTGCAGACCCCGAACCTGTGGGGGCGGATGGGCATCTTCAGCGGCACCCTGTACGAGCGCGAACAGGATGGCCAGTTGGTGTACAGCACCCGCAACCTGCCCGGGTCGCGGGTCTACCTGAAGTTCACCGTCGCCACCCCACCGGGAGAACCGGCCCATCCGGGGCTGGGCAAGGTCGGCAAGCCGCGCCTGAACATGTATCCGGTGGATTTCCGCACGGCGGCGAAGAATACCGGCGTGGACGATGCCTGGCTGCGCGCGATTGCCCATGCGGAAAGCGATTTCGACGCCAAGGCGGTCTCCTCCAAGGGAGCCAAGGGCGTGATGCAGCTGATGCCGGAGGTGGCGACCGAGTACGGGGTGACCGATCCGTTCTCCTCCACCCAGTCCATCGACGCCGGCGCGCGCCATCTCAGGCAGCTGATGCGCCGCTACAAGGGCGATCTGACCTTGGTCGCAGCGGCCTACAACGCCGGCATCGGCACCGTCACCCGCTACGGCGGGGTGCCGCCCTATGCCGAAACCCGGGAATACGTGGCCAAGGTCACCGCCCTGTACGACCTGTACCTGCGCGCGCTCGGCCGCAAGAGCGCTCCCGAACGCCCGGCGCAGTAACCGGCCGGCGAACCGGGCACCGGCTTCGGCGTGCGCGGCGCCCCTTCACTTCCACATCCCCCGTGCGGGCCTATGGTCTGGATCAGGCTGGATGACAGCCGCCCACGGGAGAACGCCATGAAACGACGTGTTTTCAGCGCTCCGGACCTGGGTACCGCGGAACAGGCCATGGGTGCCGCGCTCCGACTCGGCATCCGCCCCGGCCATGCCGCGGTCCTGGCCCAGTCCGACATCGAGATGACCCAGGTCCCCGATGCCGAGAAGGAAGCCTCGCCGACCGACTTCATTCCCGCCGCGTGGCGCGGAATCGTGGGCGGTGGCGTCATCGGGCTGATCGGTGGGCTGGTCGGCATGTGGCTGCCGCAGGCCGGGTTCCATGCGCTCGGGGTGATCATCACCACCCTGGTGGGCGCGACGGTCGGTGGCTGGTCCGCCGCGCTGGCCGGGTCCACGGTGCCCAGCGAGGTTCGCCGCGACTACGAGCGCGAAATCGAGGCCGGCCGCCTGCTGGTGGTGATCGACGGCGAGGACGACGCGCTGCTGGACCGCGCCAGCCAGGCGATCGCCGCCACCGACGGCATGCAACCGTTGCGGCAGGTGCCGCATGGGCTGCTGCACTGAGCCTCACCCGCAACTGATGACAACCGTCACTGGTCCCGGCGCCCCGCCGGGACCTAAGGTGGGCCACCCAATCCCCGGATGCCCGCCATGCCCGCCGTCGCCCTGCCAGCCTTGACTCCCTATCTCGTCACCGCGGGAATCGGCTGGATCATGTATCGCCGCATCCGTCGCAGCTTCGGCCGCCAGCCCTGGCAGCCCAAGCGTACCGTGCTCCGCCTGGTCCTGATGGTGCTGCTGCTGGGCATGCTGCTGTTCGGCGCCGCGTTCCTGCCCGGGGTGGCGACCGGCGTCGCCGCCGGGCTGGCGGGTGGCCTGCTGCTGGGCGGATTCGCGCTGCGGCATACGCGTGTGGAATGGCATGAAGGGCTGCCGACCTACGTGCCGAACCCGTGGTTCGGCGGCATCCTGACCCTGCTGCTGGTCGGTCGCCTGGCATGGCGCTGGTCGCAGGGCGCGTTCGCGGACGGCGCGACGGCCACCGCACAGCAGGCCAGTCCGCTGACGATGGGATTCGCGGCGGCGCTGGTCGGTTATTTCCTGCTGCTCAATGCCGGCCTGTGGTGGCGCATGCGGCGCCTGCACGCCACGGTCGGCTAGGCGGATGTCGGCCCCGAATCAGCGCGCAATCGCTTCGGACTCGATGATCCGCGTACCGGGCGTCGCCGCATGGGCGGCCTCCAGCAATGCGGAGGCCACCGCGGTCGCCGGGACCACCCGGTAGCGCGCGGGCACCAGCGGCGAGAGCGTGGTCAGCAGGCGCAGCGCGAGGTGCTCGCCGGTGCGCGTCCGGGCGCGTTCGCCGCCCAGCAGGGAAGGGCGGATGAAGGTGAGCGAATCGAAGCCGCAGGCGGACAGCGCCTGTTCCAGCTCTCCTTTCGTGCGCGAGTAGAAGATCCGCGAATCCGCGCGTGCGCCGGCGGCCGAGGTGACCGCCAGCGTGCGCGCGCCGTGCTGGTGCAACAGGCGGGCGAGCGCGAGCGGATAGTCGAAGTCGACCCGGCGGAAGGCATCGCGCGAGCCGGCGTCGCGCAGGGTCGTGCCCAGCGCGCAGACCATGGCGTCGGCGCGCCAATAGTCGGCCGCCGGATCCAGCCGCTCGAAATCGATGACCGGGTTCGACAATCGCGGATGCGGGGGCAAGGGACGACGGGTGGGCGCGATGACCCTGCCGACGCGGGCATCCGCCAACGCGAGCGCCAGCACCGCCTGGCCCACCAGTCCCGTGCTTCCCGCGAGCAGCAGCCGTTCCATTCCGTCCTCCCGTGGCGGATTTCCGCCGTGGCCCGGCACGACGATATTCAGAGGTGCAACGGTGCCGCCGCGCGCATCACGTATCCTATGCCATCGCCGCCGGACGCTGCGGCACCTGCACGATCCGCGTTGCCGGATCCCCGCGTGACGGGAGCACGCATGAACGCATGAACCTGCCCTTGCACTATGGATTCCTCGGCGCGCTGGAAGCCTGCCTGATCGCATTCGCCATCGGCCTGCTGGTCTATGCCGGCTGGCAGGCGATCTGCCGGGCGCTGGGCTGGTCGATCGGGCACGCGATCGGATGGTCGTGCGTGATCGCGGTCATCATCGGCGCCGGCATCGACACCTGGAACCTGTTCTACCTGGGCATGGTGAAGCTGGAGTCGCCGCTGTACGCCCGCATCGCGCTCAAGGCGATCCATGATCCGGACGCGCTGGGCACACGCGTGGTGATGGAGATCATCGGCGCGCTGACAGGCGTGGTGATGGGTTGGCAATGGTTCAGCCGAGCCTGGCGTGAAGGGTCCGTTCGCGAGCAAGAAAAAAACACGCGGATTGAACACTGATCTGACGCATGCATCACGCTGCGATACGCCTTGCACATAGCCATCACGTATCGCTAACGAACGATGTAATCGAAAAAAAATCGCGGGTGGTTAAGCCTGCGTGCACATTCATTTCGCGCCGCAGGATTGATTCAGAAGCACAACGGCATCGTCGGCATCGTGCGCTACAGGACGCACTTCCTAATTCCATAACGGAGCAAACGACGATGACCAAGAACAACACCCGCAAGCCGCTGATTGCCCTGATCGCCCTGGGTGCCGCCGTCGCCATGCCGATGGCGTTCGCGCAGGATACGCAGGCCCAGCAGCAGCCGCAGCAGACCCAGCAGGCCGAGCCGACCCAGCAGGCGCAGCCGACCACGGATCAGGCGGCGGGCGGTGCGGAGCAGTCCGCCCAGCAGTCGACCCAGTCGGGCAGCCAGCAGGGCTGGGCCGATATCGACAAGGACGGCGACGGCAACATCACCAAGGAAGAGGCCGCGGCCAACGCCGGCCTTTCCCAGGTGTTCGACAAGGCCGATGGTGACGCCGATGGCAAGCTGACCGCCGACGAGTACAAGGCGTTCGTCGAAAAGAACTACAGCGAGCCGCAGAAGTAAGTCGCGCAACGCGGTCATCGTGACTGCAGGATGGCGGCGCAGCGCACCGTCATCGCGCCCGCGGAGGGCGGCATTGCCGCCCTCCGTCTCCAGCGAGCCGCTGTTCCCCGTGCCCGGATGCCTGCATCGGCGGGAGTACGCAGCAACAGGAGGAGCGCATGAAAAACCCAACTCCCCGGTTCCATTTTCCGCTGGCCCTGCTGGTTGCCGCGATGGCGGCATCCACGCCGGCCGTGGCCCAGGATCGCGAGGCCCAGGAACAACGCCAGGAGACCCCTCCGCGGCAAACCGACACCCCGCCGGCCAACGACGCGGCCACGCCCGCGCCCCGGCCGTTCGAAGAGCTTGACGCGAATGGCGATGGCAGTGTCTCCAAGGATGAAGCCGCGGTCGATCCCGCATTGACCCAGGCCTTTGGAACCCTCGATCAGGACGCCGACGGCAAACTCGCACCCGCCGAGTACGCCGCCTACAAGCCGGCCGGCAACGGCCGCTGATCTTTTCACCGCCGCGGCACGATCCGCGATCGCAAGCGGCCAGAGGAGGAAACGAATGAATTCCCTTTCCCGCAGCAACACGCATGCCCGTCCGCGCTCCACCTGGTGGCTGGTGGCCATGTTGGGTGGCGCGCTTGCGTTGACGGCGTGCAGCAAGACCGAAGACGAGACGACGATGCCGCCGTCCGACACCGCACCACCGGCGGAAACCACGCCGCCACCGTCGGAGCCGGCCACCACGCCGCCGCCTGCTGATCCCAACGCACCGCCGACCACGGATCCGAATGCGCCGCCGACGACCACGCCACCGCCGGCTGATGGCACCACGCCGCCGGCCAGCGATCAGACGCCGCCGCCTCCGGGTGATTCCGGTGGCAGCAGCACGCCGCCGGCGCAATAACGGCGCGCGGTGCGGACCACGTCCCGGTCTGTCCGGAACGGAGTCCGCGCGACACGATTCACGACCCGGGAAGAGGGCGGCCTTCGGGCCGCCCTCGGCATGTCCGGTGGCTGTTATGCTGCGCGCCCCCACGATCAGGAGACGGTACGCATGGGCATACGCTGGGTCGGTTTCGACGGCGACGACACCCTATGGAAGAGCGAGGATTACTACCGGCAGGCCGAGCACGATTTCGAGGCGATCCTGGCCGGGTACATCGATCTGGCCGATCGCCGCATGCAGCAGCATCTTCTGGATACCGAGCGACGCAACCTCAAGGTGTTCGGCTATGGCGTGAAAGGCATGACCCTGTCGATGCTGGAAACCGCGATCCAGTTGACCGACGAGCGTATCAGCGCACGCGATTTGCATCGCGTGCTGGAGATTGGACGTGCCACCCTGCAGCATCCGGTCGATCTGCTGCCCGGGATCCGCGAGGCGGTCGAGGCGATCGCGCGCGATCATGAAATCGTCCTGATCACCAAGGGCGATCTGTTCCACCAGGAAGCCAAGATCGCGCAGTCCGGACTGGCGGACCTTTTCCATCGCATCGAAGTGGTGTCGGAAAAAGACGTCTCCACCTACACGCGCGTGCTCCAGGAACTGGAAGTCGCGCCCGCGCGGTTCGCGATGATTGGCAACTCGCTGCGCTCGGACATCGAGCCGGTGATCCAGCTCGGCGGCTGGGGCATCCACATGCCGTACCACGTCACCTGGGCGCTGGAAGCCGAGCATGGCCTGGGCGCGGAGGTGCCGAACCTGGTGACGGTGGCCGCCGCGGTCGAACTGCCGGCCGCGCTGGCGGGCATCGAGGCCCGTGCCGGCTGAAAGGCGTCGAGGCGTTCGGGAATCGTGCGGGCCGGAACCGGCCTGGTTGAACGCAAGGTATCCGTCTCCGGCGGGAGTCGCGGAGGTGCCGCGGGGTTAAATCCGGGTTCACACGCAAAGCGACATCTTTCACACACAGGTCCGCGGGACAGGACCTTTCACCCATGGGCCCGGCGAGACGGGCCACCGGAGGATGTCATGGCAAGCTTCTCACTCACGCGTCTGCTGGCTCCCACCGTCCTGGCCGCAGGCCTTGGACTGGCGGCGCTGGCGCCCTCGCCGGCCCGCGCGGACGACGATCTGGTCCGGGTCATCGTGGACGTGGCCGATGTCATCTACCACGGCGGCCAGCCCTACTACCGCCACGGGTACGGTGACCGTTACGGCTACGGCAACCGGGTGATCGTGGTGCGCGATCGCTACCACCGTCCGACCTACTACCGCTACGTACCACGGCAGTACTACCGGACCCCGCCACGCGGCAACGCCTATGGCTACTACCGCAACAACCCGCATTACGTGCGTTACGTCGATCGCGACCGCTATTACCGCTACGACCGTCGCGACCGGCATGACCGCCGGGATCGCTGGGACGACGACGATCGCCGCTGGCGCCGCCACGATGGACGTGGCCGCCATCACGACGACGATTGATTCCGCACCCACCGCATGACCCGCGGGCGGCCGGCGAACGCCGGCCGCCTGCAATGGAACAGGCGCTGCGGCACAATGCCCGCATGCCCGCGATCCGCTTTCTCCACGTAGTCCTTTTTCCCTGCCTGCTGGCGCTCGTCGTGGCGGCGGGCGCCGCCCATGGCACGACGCCCGCGCCGGGCGGGGCCGAAGCGGCCGAATGGCCCGGAAGCGGCGACGCCTCGGTGGATCGCCACCTCAAGGACATCAACGACTACGCGGCGCGCTATCCGGCGGCATTCGCCGACGAGATGGCGCGTTACTACAGCGTGCCGCGCGCCTACGTGGAAGCGATGATGAAGCAACCGGACTGGTCCGCCGGCGACATCTACATGGCCTGCGCGGTGGCGCAGGTGGCCGGCCAGCCGTGCCGCGCGGTGGTGCGCGAATGGTCGCGTGATCATGCCGGCGGCTGGCGCGCGGTGGCCGAGCGCCTGGACGTGCGCCCCGGCACCGCCGGTTACCGGCGCCTGCGCAAGGGCCTGGACGACACCTACCGGCGTTGGGAGCGTCCGGCGCCCTGAGGGGAGCGGCGGCGATCGGGCGAGCGCGATCCGCCCCGTCCTTCATTTTCAATGCGGTGCGCGCGCAAGCGCCCATGGCGCCGTACACTCCGGGGCCGTTACATGCATGGACAGGGAGGCGGAGTGGGGAAGGTTGTCTGTTTTGGCGAACTGCTGCTGCGGCTGGGCGCGCCCGGTCGCGAAACCCTGCTGCAAACGCCTTCGCTGGAGGTCCATGCTGGTGGTGCCGAGGCCAACGTCGCGGTGTCGCTGGCCCGCTTCGGCCATGCCGCGCACATGGTCGGCGTAGTGGCCGACAACGCGCTGGGCCAGGCCGCGATCGGGGAACTGCGCCGGCACGGAGTCGATACCTCGGCGGTGCAGTGGCTGCCCGGGCGGATGGGTCTCTATTTCCTCACCACCGGCGCGATCCATCGGCCCTCGCAGGTGCTCTATGACCGTGCCGGCTCGGCCTTCGCGCAGGCCGGAGGAGGTCGTCACGACTGGCCCGCGTTGCTCGCCGGCGCCGATTGGCTGCACGTGTCCGGGGTGACGCCGGCGCTGGGCGCGGACGCGGCGCGGGGCACGCTGGACGCGATGCGCGCCGCGCGCGCGGCGGGCGTCCGCGTGTCCTTCGACGGCAACTATCGCCCGCAGCTGTGGCAGGCATGGGATGGCGACGCGCCGGCGCTGCTGCATGGCCTGATGGCCGAGGCCGACGTGATGTTCGCCAGCCATCGCGACATCGAGGTCGCGCTGGGACGTCCGTTCGATGGTGCCACCGCGCAGGAACGCTTCGCCGCCGGCGCGCAGGCCGCGTTCGCCGCATTCCCGCGATTGCAGCGGATGGCCGCGACCGTGCGCGTGCAGCGCAGCGTGGATCACCATGCCCTGTCCGCGGTTGCGCTGCGGCGCGACGGGCGCCTGCTGGGAACGCCCGAGTACGAGATTCCCGGCATCGTCGACCGGATCGGTACCGGCGATGCATTCGCCGCCGGCGTGCTGCATGGCGACCTGACCGGCCGGGATGATGCCGACGCGCTGCGTTTCGGCCTGGCGGCGGGATGCCTCAAGCATTCGCTGCCGGGCGACTTCAGCACCCTGGACGCGGCCGAAGTGGATGCTTTCCTGGCGCAGGCGGGGTTCGACGTCCGCCGCTGATCGCGCGGCGACGGGTTGCGTCGCAGCAAACCGGACCCATCCGGGGGCGTGGGCGGGGACGCACCTGTCGTCGCGGGTGTTTCGTGGCGCGCCCGCCTGCCGTGGCGTGGGTCCGGAATCATTGCCACGGCAAGGCGTGGCGTCGCGGCGGCGGCATATCACAAGCAAATGTTGGGTCTGAAGATGCCGGGCGCGACTTTTCTTTGTGTCCGCATCGTTGAAACTGCCTCGCCATGAAGAGTGCGGTCCATGCGTAGCAAGTTGTTCGTGCCGGGCAGTCGCCCGGAACTGTTCGCCAAGGCCATGGCGAGCGGTGCCGACGCGATCTCCTTCGACCTGGAGGACGCCGTGCCTCCCGGGTGCAAGGCGGAGGCGCGCGCGAACCTGGCCGAGTTCCTGGCAGGCGCCGACCTGCCGGTCGGCAAGCTGATCATCGTCCGCACCAACGCGCCGTCTTCACCGGAGTTCGAGGCTGATCTGGCCGCGCTCGCGGGCCGCCGGGTGGATCTGCTCAACCTGCCCAAGATCGAGCATGCGCGCGAGGTGACCACGGCGGTGGTGGCGATGGCCTCGCTGCTGGCGACCGAGCAGGCGCCGGAATTGCTGATCAACATCGAGACGCCGCTGGGCCTGCGCAATGCCGCCGACATCGCCCGCGCGCATCCGCGCGTGGCCGGACTGCAACTGGGCCTGGGCGATTTGTTCGAGGGCCTGGGCATCGACCGTCGCGATCCGGCCAACCTGCACGCGGCGATGTACGCCCTGCGCATGGCCGCCGCCGAGGCCGGCGTGTTCGCCTATGACAGCGCCTATCCGGACGTTGCCGACGAGGCGGGATTCCGGACCGAGGCGGGCATCGCCCGCCGGCTGGGCTACCTGGGCAAGAGCTGCATCCATCCCCGCCAGATCGACTTGGCCAATGCCGTATTCCAGCCTTCCGGCGAAGAGATCGCGCGGGCCCGGCGGATCGTCGCGGCCGCCGCCGAGGCGACGCGGCAAGGGCGTGGCGCCTTTCTGCTGGAAGGCCGCATGATCGATCCGCCCTACCTGCACCGCGCGCAAGCCATCGTCGCGGCGGCGGATGCATGAACATCGCGGGGGAGCGCAGGGGATGGCCGTCCACGCGGCGCGTGGCGGATACGCCGGATGCCGCGACCACACCGAATTTCGAAAGCATGGAAACACGATGAGCCGAATCGCCGTCCTGCCTCTGTCCAAGGAGGCGACCGGCTTCCTGCGAGCCGCGCTATGCCTGTTGCTGCTGCTGTGCGCGGCCGTCCCCGGCGTGCATGCCGAGAGCCTGACCTCGGTGGAACGCAGCGTGTTGCCGGCACTGCCTGTCGGCGCGCACGTTGAGATGCTGCGGTCGATCGAGGACCGACCGCTGGCGCTGGGCGGCGATGGCGCGTGGGTCCTGTCCACCGACGGCCGCCAGTGGCAGGCGCTGTCCTGGCCCGGCGGCGCCGCGCCGCACGTGCTGGACGCCGGCGGCGATGGCCGTCGACTGTTCGCGCTCGTGTCCACCGGAACCGGACAGGCGCGGATCGAGGAACTGGGGCTCAGCGGAAACAGCCTGGTCCGCCAGCCGATGCCCGCGCTCCCGCAGGCGTTGACCGGCGCGGACTTCGCCATCCTGGGCGACAGCCTGTACGTGGCCGGCCGGGGCGACGGTGCGCCTGGCCTGTGGCGCACGGCCTTGAACGGGCCCGCGGCATGGACCGATGGCCCGGCGTGGCCGGAAGGCGCCTCGGACGGCGAGTTGCTGGCGCAGACCAACGCGCTCTATCTGATCGGCGGCGGCACGACCTCGCAACCGTTGTGGCGATGGACGTCCGATCACGGCTGGGAAACCAAACCGGCGGTGCCGGGCACGCGCCTGCCGGGTTCGGCGCGCGCGCTGGGACAGGCACATCTGCTGATGCTGGTGCGCGACAATCGCGGCACGCACCTGATGACCTACCACACCATCACCAGTGCCTGGGCCACGCTGCCGGCGGAGGTCGGCGACGACGTCCGGCTGGCTACCGGCTGGCGCAACGGCCTGGTCTGGACGAGCGATGACGGCAAGGGCGGGCAGGTGTTCGAATCGGCGCAGCTGACCTCCGGCAAGCATCTGCTGAAATGGATGGACTGGCTGGTGATCATCGTCTACCTGGCGTCGATGATCGGCATCGGCATGTACTTCTACCTGAAGGAAAAGCGCAACTCGACCTCGGATTTCTTCGTCGGCGGGCGCAGCATTCCATTCTGGGCGGCGGGCGTGAGCCTGTATGCCACCAACACCAGTTCGATCAGCTTCATCGCCATTCCCGCCAAGGCGTTCGAGACCAATTGGCAGTACATGACCAACAACCTCATCGCGGTGCTCGGGCTGATGTTCGTGGCGGTGTGGATCGTGCCGCTGCTGCGCCGGCTGGACCTGATGTCGGTGTTCTCGTACCTGGAAACCCGTTTCCACCCGGCGATCCGCATGCTGGCCAGCGCGCTGTGCATCGCCATGCAGGTCGGCGCGCGGATGAGCGTGATCCTGTTCCTGCCCGCGCTGGCGATCGCCACCATCACCGGCATCAGCGTCGTGTGGAGCGTGATCCTGATGGGCGTGTTTACCATCATCTATACCGCGATGGGCGGCATGAAGGCGGTGATTTGGACCGACTTCGTCCAGGTGTTCGTCAAGATGGGCGGCGCGATGTTCGCCATCGGCTTCATCATCTGGCACCTGAAGGGCGGCGCGCCGGAGTTCTTTGCCACCGCGATGGCCGAGCAGAAGATGCACACGCTCGATTTCAGCTTCGATCTGACCAAGGCCACGGTGTGGGGCTTCATCTTCCTGGTGATCTTCGACGTCGTGCTGACCTTCCCGAAGGACCAGGTGCTGATGCAGCGCACCCTGTCGACCAAGTCGGACAAGGAGGCCGGGCGTTCGATCTGGGCGTTCGCCGCGATCATGATCCCGGGCGGCTTCATCTTCTACGGCATCGGCACGGCGCTGTTCGTCTACTACAAGAACAACCCCGAGCGGCTGAATCCGCTGCTGCCGATCGACGCCACCTTCCCGCTGTTCATCGCCGCCGAGCTGCCGCCCGGCGTGACCGGGCTGATCATCGCCGGCATCTTCGCCGCCGCCATGGCGACCCTGTCGAGCATCATGAACAGCGTCGCCACCCTGATCTCGGTCGACTTCTACGAGAAGCTGTCGAAGAAGGCCGACCAGAAGAAGAGCGTGCTGTTCGCCGAGATCACCACGGTGATGGTCGGCCTGGTCGGTATCGGCCTGGCGCTGCTGCTCTCGCGCTACGACATCCACTCGCTGTTCGACATCTCGATCGAGCTGGCCGGCCTGCTGGGTGGCGGCTTCGCCGGTGCGTACACGCTGGGCATGTTCACCCGCCGGGCCAATTCCCCGGGCGTGGCGATCGGCATCGGGTCGAGCATCGTGCTGACCTTCCTGGCCTGGTCGATGGATCTGGTCCATCCGTACTTCTACCTGGCGATCTCGATCCTGCTGTGCATCGTGATCGGCTACCTGGCCAGCCTGCTGTTCCCGGCGCCGCAACGGTCGCTCAAGGGCCTGACCATCTACCGGGATGTGGAGTAACCGCGCTTGCGCCCCTGCCGTTGGTCCTGTCGCGCGCGCGGCGGGGCTCCTGTAGCCTGAGCGCACGCCAGGGGGAGACACGTGGATACCCAGTTCCTGAACACCTTCGTCACCGTGGTCGACCGCGGCTCGATGGCGGCGGCCGCCCGCGAATTGAACATCACGCCGGCCGCGGTGGCGCAGCAGATCCGCACCCTGGAGCGCGAACTCGGCGCATCGCTGATCGCGCGGGTGGGGCGGACCGTGAGCGTCACCGAGGAAGGGTCCCGGATCATCCAGCGGGCCCGGGATCTGCTCCGCGACGTGGCCGACATGCGCAGCGTCGCCAACGACAGCGCGGTGTCCGGCGAACTGCGCCTGGGGGCCTGCCCGACCGCGCTGGCCGGGATGCTGCCGGACATCCTGGCGCGGATGGTGGAAACGTTTCCGCAGATCAACGTGTTCATCAAGCCGGGCTATTCGGCCGATCTGTATCGCGCGGTGGAGTCGGGTGAACTGGATGCGGCCATCGTGCTGCAGGCGCCGTTCTCGCTGCCCAAGACCTGCCAGTGGCAGCTGCTGCGCGAGGAACCGCTGGTGGTGCTGGCGCCGGCGGCGATGGCCGGCCGCGACCCGCATGAACTGCTCGCCACCCAGCCGCTGATCCGCTACGACCGCAACCAGTGGGGCGGCCGCCAGGCCGACGAATACCTGCGCAACGCCGGCATCGTTCCCCACGAACGCTTTGAACTGAACGCGCTCAACGCGATCGCGGTGATGGTCGATCGCGGCCTGGGCGTATCGTTGGTGCCCAACTGGGCGCGGCCCTGGCCGGAAGGGCTGGACCTGGTCCGGATTCCGTTGCCGAACGAATGCGTGCCGCGCCGCATCGGCATGGTCTGGTCGCGCTCGACCGTGCGCATTCGCCTGGTCACCGTCCTGCTGCAGGAAAGCCAGGCGGTTTCGCAGCTGTCCTGAACACGCGCGATGCTGCACTGCATCGATACCGCCGACCGGGATCACCCAACAAAAACTAGGCTCTGAACATAGGCGCGGAGGATTCTTTCCGTGACGGCGTGCACCTAGGCTCTGTCGACATTGTCGAGGCTGTCGCCGGCGTCTGGGAGGAACGTCTGGCAGCGCGGGCGCCATTCTCTCCGCCGCCCGCGGATGCGCAACAACAACAAGAACGCTATCGGGGAGCCCTGCGGCCAGCGCCGCGGTTCTTGCAGCCACCATCTCAGAGAAGAACACCATGAAGCACGTGCCCGCCGCATTCGGCGTATTCCTGCTGGCCGCCGCCGTCAGCGCCAGCGTCAAGGCCCAACAGAACACCCCGCCGCCGCCGGACGAGGCGTCGAAGGCGGGGGAAGTAGAAGCCACCAATCTCGATCAGGTGATCGTCACCGGCGTGCGTACGCCGAAGGCGGTGGACAAGATTCCGGGCGCGATCACCCTGGTATCCAAGGAAGACATCGCCCACACGCTGCTGGTGACGGAAGACGCCACCGCGGTGCTCGCGCGTACCGTTCCCGGCTACGCGGAATCCTCCCAGGCGATGAGCAATACCGGCGAGACCTTGCGTGGCCGCATTGCGCTGCGCCTGTTCGACGGCGTGCCGCAGGGTTCGCCCTTGCGCGAAGGCGGACGCAATGCGACCTTCACCGACATGGGCATGGTCGGCCGCATCGAGGTCATCAATGGTCCGTCGGCGTCCGAAGGCATCGGCGCGGCAGGCGGCATCATCAACTACCTGTCCAAGAACCCGACCAAGGAAGGCCACGAGACCACGGTCACCACCCGCTATTCCACCCAGTTCGGTTCCGACAGCGCCGGCTGGAAGCTGGGTGTCAACCATGCCTACAAGCAGGACAACGCCGACTTCATCGGCGGTGTTTCATTCATTGATCGCGGTATCTCCTACGATGGCAACGGCCGCCGCATCGGCATGAACACCAGTGGCTCGGTTGCGGATTCGGAAGCGAAGAACCTGTTCCTCAAGGGTGGCATCAACTTCGGCGAGAACGGCGAACAGCGCATCCAAGCGACCATCAGCCACTTCAAGATCGAAGGCAAGGGCAACTACGTCCAGGTCGTGGGCTGCCGTGGTCCGGAAGACCAGGATGCGGATCCGCCCTGCACCGTGCCGCGCACCAACACGTCCGAGCGCGGCCAGATTTTCGGCCAGAAGGCCGAGTTCAACGACTTCAAGCAGTACGCCATCAAGTACATCCACGGTAACTTCTTCGGCGGAACGCTGGGCGTCGATGCCTATTACGCCGACCAGGCGATGCGTTATCTGCCGGAGAACGGCGATGACAAGCAGCTGGTCAAGGTGGACGATGACTTCAACGAGGCCGACCGCATCTACGATCAGTCCGAAATCGTCTCCGACAAGAAGGGCTTCCGCGTGGGCTGGACCCGTCCGGAGCTGTTCAATGTCGCCGGCCTCGAGCTGCGCACCGGCGTCGACGTCGTCAAGGATACGGCCGAGCAGCGCCTGGCGCTGACGAACCGCCTGTGGGTGCCGCCGATGGAATATGAAAGCACCGCGCCCTACGCGCAGCTGACCTACGATATCGGCCCGGTCACGCTGAGCGGCGGTTATCGCCGCGAGGATGGCGAGTTGAACGTCGACAGCTACACCACCACTGCCTATCGCAACAGCGTGTTCGTGCAGGGTGGCGGCGTGAAGTACAAGGAAAACCTGATCAACTACGGTGCCATCTGGCGCATCACCGATGAATGGTCGGTGTTCGGCTCCTATGGCGAGGGCTTTGGCCTGCCGAACATCGGTATTCCGCTGCGCAACATCAACGTGCCGGGTCAATCGGTGGATCGGATCGCGGACATCGCCGCGATCGTCGTCGACAACACCGAATTCGGCGTCAACTGGCGTGGCGACCGTGGCTCGTTCAGCGCCTCGCACTACGACTCCAAGACACCGTTCGGCACTTCGCTGGCGATCGATCCGAATTCCAATGACTTCATCCTCAGCCGCGCGCCGACCCGCATCAAGGGCGTCGAGGTCAGCGGCGACTGGCGCTTCAATCCGCAATGGAAGGTCAGCGCTCTGTACTCCCGCATCCGTGGCAAGACCGCGTTCTGGGCCGCCGATCCCGCCGGCAACTACGGCGCCGGTGCCCTGAACAAGCCGATGGGCGTGCTGGACATCAACCCCGACAAGATCTCCGCCGCGGTGACCTGGAACCCGACCGCGAACATCGACGTCACCCTCGGGGCGACCCGCCTGGCGGATCGGAACATTTCGGGCAGTGACACCCGCGCCTACGACAACCGCTTCTTCGAATACGAGGAAAAGACCACCGGCTATACCCTGTTCGATTTGGGTGTGAACGTGCAGACCGAAAGCTTCGGCAAGTTCTCGGTCGGTATCGAGAACCTGACCGACAAGCAGTACATCCTGAGCTGGTCGCAGCTCGCGGGCTACCAGAACTACTGGGCGGGCCGCGGCCGCATGGTCTCGATCACCCACACCATCAACTTTTGAAACGGACGACTCCCCCACGTCGGATGTTTCAGGCAACGCACGGGCAGCGGGTGTGGCCGCTGCTGATGGCCGCGCTGTTGGCCGTGCACACGGCGCGGGCGCAAGACCCGGTGGTGGACCTTCCGTCCGCGGTATCCGCCGCGGCGGAAGGTTTCTCTCCGGTCCGCCTGCAGCGGCTGGATGATTCCCTCGAACGGGCGACCGGCGCGCAAGGCTACCTCGGTGCGGTGGCCCTGATCGCGCGCGACGGCAAGGTCGTCACGGTGCGTGCGCATGGCAGCCGCGATCTCGCGCGCAGCCGGCCGATGACGGAGGATGCCATCTTCCGCATCTATTCGATGACCAAGCCGATCACCTCGGTGGCGGTGCTCCAGCTGATGGAGCAGGGCAAGCTGGGCCTGGACGATCCGGTGAGCCGCTACCTGCCGGCGTTCAAGCACATGCAGCGCTTCGCCGGCGGCACGGCGGACAAGCCGGTGCTGGTGCCGGCGCAACGTCCCATCACCCTGCGTCAGCTGCTGACCCATACCGCGGGTTTCGCCACCGGCGGCGAGGGCTTCGAGGAAGCCACCCGCCTGCTGGAACGCGCCGACCTGCACGGCTCGCCGGATCTGGCGACGTTTGCCTCGCGACTGGCGGCTGTGCCGCTGGCAACCGAACCCGGAACCCGCTTCAAGTACGACGGCACCGGCATCGAAGTGCTGGCGCGCGTGGTCGAGGTGGTGAGCGGGGAATCCTTCGATGCCTACGTGCGCACGCATATCATCGTGCCGCTGCGCATGCGCGACACCGGCTTCAGCGTGCCGGAAGCCGCGCGCGGGCGCGTGGTCGATTTGACCCGCATGGGCGACGACGGTCGGCTGGAACTGGATGACAACCGCAGCGCACGGCAACCGGGCGTATCGCTCAATGCCTATCCCAGCGGCGCGGGCGGGTTGTACTCCACCATCTCCGACTACGCACGGTTCTGCCAGATGCTGCTGGATGGCGGCGTGCTGGATGGCCAGCGCATCCTCGGTCGCAAGACCGTGGACCTGATGATGATGAACCATCTGCAGGGACAGCTCGATCCGCCGGTCACCGAGTTCAGCCGCGCCGAAGGCTTCGGCCTGGGCGGCTCGGTGATCCTCGACGTGGCCGGACGCGGCCGGCTGGGTTCGGTGGGGGCGTTCGGCTGGTCCGGCGCGGCCTCGACCTATTTCACCATCGACCGGCAGGAACGCCTGATCGCGATCCTGCTGCTGCAACACCTGCCAGACGGCCAGCCGCACGATCTGCCCCGTCTCGCCACGCCTTTCTACAACCTGGTCTACCAGGCACTGGAACCATGACCGCAACACCCAGGCACATCCTCGTCGCCGGCTCGGCGAATCTCGATTTCGTCGTCCGCGCCGCGCACGTGCCGGCCCCGGGCGAGACCGTGCTGGGGCGCGATTTCGCCACTTTCCCGGGCGGCAAGGGCGCGAACCAGGCGGTGGCGGCGGCGCGCGCCGGCGGCGCGTCCACCCGCATGCTGCTGGGGCTGGGCGAGGATGCATTCGCCGCCACCATCGAGGATTCCTTGCGCGGTGCCGGTGTGGATCCGGTGATCGTGCGGTCCCGCAAGCTGCCCACCGGCACCGCCTTCATCTGCCTGTCCGACGACGCGGAGAACGCAATCACCGTCGCGCCCGGCGCCAACAACGTGCTGCGCGCCAGCGATCTGCCGCCACTGGCCGCGGTGTCGCACCTGCTGCTGCAGCTGGAAACACCGATCGAAACCGTCACCGCCTATGCCGCCACCGCGCGCCACGCGGGAGTCACGGTGGTGCTCAACGCCGCACCCGCGCGGTCGCTGCCCGATGCGCTGTTGCGCGCGGTCGACGTGCTGATCGTCAACGAGGGTGAACTCGAAGCACTGGCGGGATCCGCCGGCGGCATCGCCGATCGCATGGCCCGCCTGGCCGTGCCCTGCGTGGTGGTCACGCTGGGTGCGCGCGGCTGCATCGCGCGCAGCGTCGAGGGCCTGTTCCTGCAACCGGCGTTCCGCGTGGATGCCGTTGATACCACCGCCGCGGGCGATACCTTCTGTGGCGCGCTGGCCGCGCGGCTGGCGCAGGGCGACGCCCTGGCCGATGCATTACGCTACGCCTGTGCGGCGTCGGCGCTGGCCTGCACGCGCCTGGGCGCGCAGGCCTCGGTGCCCGCGCGCGAGGTGGTCGAAGCCTTCCTGCGTGACGCGCCGGCCACCACCGCACAGGCGCGCGAGGCATTGGCCGCGCAGTTCGGCCTGACCTGAATCCCCCTCCCTGAAAGAACCACGCCATGAACGCCGCACCGGATCCGTTCCCTCCCGCCCACGACGACGATGACGCGCCGCGCCACGTGCCGAAGACCGAATACAAGTTCTCGCACGTCACGACCCAGCGCTACCTGCCGACGCCGGGCAAGGCGCCGGGTTGGCCATTCGCCGAGATCGGCCATTGGAAGATCGACGTCAACGCCACGTCGGCCGACTGGATCGCCGAACTGCGCGACTGGCGCCGCGAGCATCTGACCCGCATCGGCTACGACGACGCCAACTACCGACGCCCCGATCTGCAATGGGCGCAGCGCAACTTCGTGCATGCGCAGATGATGGTGGAGGATCGCTATTTCTACGATCCGGTGGCCGGCCGTTATACGGTGGATCGCTACCTGGACGATCTGGAGCAGCGATTTGGCGGACTGGACAGCGTGCTGCTGTGGTACGTCTATCCGAACATCGGCATCGACGATCGCAACCAGTTCGACATGGCCGCGGATCTGCCCGGCGGCCTGGCCGGCCTGAAAAGCGCGGTCGATGATTTCCATCGCCGTGGCGTCAAGGTGTTCCTGCCGACCATGCCCTGGGACAACGGCACCCGCGCGCAGGGCGAGGCGGACTGGCAGGCCATCGCGCGGCTGGTGAAGGAAGTCGGCGCCGACGGCATCAACGGCGACACCTACAACGGCGTGCCGCGCGCGTTCTTCGATGCCTGCGATGCGCTCGGCCAGCCGGTGGTGGTGCAGCCGGAATCCACGATCAGCGCCGAGGAACACCTGATCTGGAACGTGCAGAGCTGGGGCAAGAAGGCGCCGAACGAGGTCATTCCGCCGGTCGCCAAGTTCAAGTGGCTGGAACCGCGCCACATGATCAACTACGAGAATCGCTGGGGCCGTGATCGCAACCACGATCTCCAGTACATCTTCTTCAACGGTATTGGTTACAACGCCTGGGAGAACATCTGGGGCCTGTGGAACCAGTTCACCCCGCGCGACGCCGAATCGCTGCGCCGCATCGCCACCCTCGAGCGCCGCTTCGCCCCGCTGATGGTCAGCCGCGACTGGACGCCTTACTACCCGACCTTGCAGGCGGGTGTGTTCGCCAGCCGTTTCCCCGGCGAGGGCCAGGTGCTGTGGACGCTGGTCAATCGCAACGAGTACGACGTGGAAGGCGAACAGCTGGCATTGCCGCACCAGCCGGGTCGCCAGTACTTCGATGCCTGGCACGGCGTGGAGCTGCAACCGCTGATCACGGGTGACCAGGCGGTGCTGGAGATGAACCTGGAAGGCCGCGGGTTTGGTGCGGTGCTGGCGTTGGACGAGGGCGTCCAGATCGAAGGCTTGGCTGCGTTCCTGTCGCTGATGGCGGATCTGGCGCGGGTGCCGCTGCGCACGCTGTCCAACCGCTGGCATGCCATTCCGCAGCAGATAACGCCGATCACGCCGACCGACGTGCGCGTACAGGCGCCGGAAGGCATGGTGACCGTGCCGGCCGGGGAGTTCGTGTTCGTGGTCGGCGGCGTGGAGATCGAGGGCCAGACCTGGGAAGGGCTGGACGTGCAATATCCGTGGGAGGGCAGCGCCCGGCGCCACCATCGCCGTCGCATGGCGATGAAGGCGTTCCACATCGATCGCCATCCCGTCACCAATGCCCAGTTCAAACGGTTCCTGGAGGCCAGCGGCTACGCGCCGCGCGACGCGCACAATTTCCTGCGCGACTGGCAGGACGGCGCACCGCGCCCGGGTTGGGAAAACAAGCCGGTCACCTGGGTCTCGCTGGAGGACGCGCGCGCCTACGCCGCATGGACGGGCAAGCGCCTGCCGCGTGAATGGGAATGGCAATACGCCGCGCAGGGCACCGACGGGCGGCTGTATCCGTGGGGCAACGACTGGCGCGCCGATGCGGTGCCGCCGGTGAATCGCGGGCGCCGCCTGCTTCCGCCGGCCGACGTCGGCGCGTATCCGCAGGGCGCGAGCCCGTTCGGTGTGGAGGATCTGGTCGGCAACGTGTGGCAGTGGACCGACGAGTACGCCGACGAGCACACCCGCGCGGCGATCCTGCGCGGCGGCAGCGCCTATCAGCCGCAGACTTCGCACTGGTATTTCCCGCAGGCATACCGGCTGGATCAGCACGGCAAGTACCTGCTGATGGCGCCGAGCAAGGATCGTTCCGGCATGCTCGGTTTCCGCTGCGTGGTGGACGCGGAGTAGGGCATGGCGGTGAATGCACAGGCCCCGCAGGGCGACCGCTTCGTCCCCGCGCCCGCTGGCGCGGTGGTGCTGGAAGGCGTGCTCGGCGAGGCCATCGAGGCCAGCCGGCGAGGTCGCCTGAGCCACTTCATCACCGGCGCGGACAGCCCGGCGATCGCGATCTTCCATCCCGAGCACACCCGCGGGAATCTGGAAGGCGACTGGTACGGCGAACACGCCGGCAAGTGGCTGTACGCTGCCGCCCGCGCGGTGGCGCGCAGCGGTGATGCCGATCTGCGCGGCAACCTGCGCGCGGTGGCCGACTACCTGCTGTCCCGCCAGGCCGACGACGGCTACCTGGGCAACTACGCACCCGAGCGCCGCTTCATGCGTCCGCAGCCGCCCAAGCCGGTCAGCTGGGATGGCGCGCCGGCCTGGCGGACCTGGGACATCTGGACCCACAGCTATCTGATCCTCGGCCTGATCGAAACCTGGCGCGCGCTGGGCGACGAGCGCTACCTGGCCGCCGCGCAACGCATCGGCGATCTGTGCTGGCGCACGCTGGGCGAAGGCGGCATCGACATCACCTCGCTCGGTAACCACTTCGGCATGTCGGCCACGGTGCTGATGGATCCGGCGGTGGAACTGCATCTGGCGACCGGCGACCTGCGCTACCTGGAACTGGCCGAGCGCATCGCCGGACAGGCCGACGCCGAGCCGCGGCTGGGGCTGATCCGGCGCGCGCTGGAAGGTGCCGACGCGTCGGAAATCGCCACCGGCAAGGCCTACCAGCTGGCCTGGAACCTGGTCGGCCTGGCCAAGCTGCACCGGGCGACCGGCAAGGCGCGCTATCGCGACGCGGTCGATCACCTGTGGCGCAACATCCGCGATCACCACCTGACCCTCGGCGGCGGTCCCTGGGGCGGGGTGGCGCATCGCTCGCGCGAAGTGTTCAATCCCGCCGGCGTGTTCAGCCCGCAGGCCTATGTGGAAACCTGTTCGGTGCTGGCATGGCTGCAGCTCAATCGCGAGCTGCTGCGGATCACCGGGCATGCGCGCCATGCCGAGGAAATCGAGCGCATCGCCTACAACGATCTGCTCGGCGCCGCCGCGCCCAACGGCGAGGACTGGTGCTACTACTCGTTCCCGAATGGCCCGCGCGTCCACACCACCTATTGGCGCTGCTGCAAGTCCAGCGGCGCGATGGCGTGGGAGGAACTGCCACCGCTGGCCTACGGCGTGGCCGAGGACGGCGCGTTGCAGGTCAATCTCTACGCGCCCGGACAGGTGCGGCTGGCTTTGCCAAAGGGTGAAGTGGGGATCGTCCAGTCGGGCGGTTACCCGTTCGCGGACGACGTGACCCTGACACTGCAACCGACACAGGCGATGCGCTTCACCCTGCGCCTGCGCGTGCCTGCCTGGACGGAAGGGGCCCGCGTGGCCGTGAACGGCGAGGTGCTGGATGCCGGAATCATGCCGGGAGAGTGGCTGGACATCAGCCGTGACTGGCAGGCGGGCGATGTCGTATCGCTGCGCCTGCCGATGACGCCGACGCTTCATCTCCGCCGCAGCCGCAATGTGCAGGAATCGCGCGCGCCGGACGGTTCGCCGGTGCGCCAGCAGGTGCTGCGTTACGACTACGTCGGCCTGACCCGCGGACCGCTGGCGTACGCGACGGGGCTGATTGACGGATTCAAGCACGAGGAAGCGGTGCACCTGCCGGACGCGCCGTCGGCGCGATGGTTGCGTGAACTCGCCGCCGCCGATGGTGGCCCGGGCGTGGATGTGGAGATGCAACTGGAGGGCCGCGCGCCGCTGCGGTTCGCGCCGTACTACCGCGCCGGCGGCCGCGAGGATGGCGCATGGCGGTTGGGCTGGCTGTCGCTGGCGCCGGATCCCGCCGCCTGGGCGGATCCGCAGGATGGCGGCCGGGCGGTGGAGTAGCGGAATGCGCGCGCCGGGCAAGCAAGAATTTGTCGCCGCTGAAAATATGCGGTCCCGCTGTTTCGTCCCCGGAGCATGCGGGAGACTGGCCACGGCACGGCTGGCGGCACCCGATGGAAACTTCACGCATGGATAACCCGTCTCCCTTCGGCCTGGTGCGGCGCGAGGGCCCCGCAGGACCGCTCAGCGGCGTCAAGGTACTGGACCTGAGCGCCTACATCGCCGGTCCCTACGGCTGCACGCTGCTGGCGGACCAGGGCGCGCAGGTGATCAAGATCGAGCCGCCGGATGGCGATAACCTGCGCAAGTATCCCTCCACGCTGGCCGCCGAGAGCCGCGCGTTCATGGGCGTGAACCGCAGCAAGATCGGCATGGTCCTGGACCTCAAGTCCGCCGAGGGACTGGCCGCGCTGTTGCGGCTGGTACGCGAGGCCGACGTGCTGGTGCACAACTTCCGGCCTTCCGTGCCGAAGCGGTTGGGCATCGACTTCGATCGCCTGACCCTGATCAATCCGCGCCTGATCTACTGCGCCGTCACCGGCTATGGCGAGCAGGGCCCGATGAAGGACAAGGCCGGCTACGACCAGGTCCTGCAGACCATGACCGGGATGTGCGCGCTGCAGGGCAAGCGCGGTGGCGCGCCGGAGATCATCTACGGTTCGGTGGTGGACTATTACGCTGCCGCGCTGCTGGCGGCGGGCGTGTCCTCGGCGCTGTACGAGCGCGAGCGCAGCGGGCGCGGCCAGTTCGTCGGGGTGTCGCTGCTGCGCAGCGCGCTGACCATGCAGTCGGCGCGGATGATCTGGGCCGAAGGCGAATCGCTCGATATCGGCCGCGACATGCGCTCCGGCGGTGTCACCGGCATCCATCCGGCACGCGAGGGCCACATCTACATCTCCGCCAACACGCCCAGATTCTGGAAGGCGTTGTGCGGGAAGACCGGCCTGGACGCGCTGGCGGCGGACGAACGCTACGACAGCGTGCGCAAGCGCGCCGAGCACGCCAGTGAAATCGTGCCGCTGCTGCACGATGCGCTGGCCACCCGCACCGCGCTGGAATGGGAAGCCCTGTTCGGTGACGAGGTCCCCTGCGCGGCCGCGCGCCGGATCGAGGACATGTTCGATCATCCACAGGTGCTGGCCGAGGGTATCGTCGCCAACATCGAACATCCGGCGGTGGGCCGCTATCGCGGCGTAACCCGGCCGATAGCGTTTGGCCGCACGCCTGGCCCGGCGCCGTTCGCCGCGCCGGTGTTCAACCAGCACACCGGCGACGTGCTGGATCACTGCGTGGACGACGGCACCGCGAGGGACTGAGCCTCCGAACCGGCCAATACGCCGGTTTCCCCGGTTTTTACGATGAATTTACGCGGCCAGCCGGGCCGCGAATGGAGGCTTTACGCCTGCCGGCGGGAAGATTTCCACAGCCGCGGAGCCCTTTCCGCGTGGACATCCCGCAATGCGCATTCTTCCCCTCCGCACGTCGCTTCCGGCGTGCGTGTTCCTGCTGGCATTCGCCAGCCCCGCCGTCGCCGCCACCGTCAGCGGCAACGCCGCCCTCACCACCGACTACGTCTGGCGCGGCACCAGCCAGACCCAGGGCGACCCGGCGATCCAGGCCGGTTTCAAGGCCGCCACCAGCCACGGTCTCTACGGGTCGGTGTGGGGTTCCAACGTGGAATTCGCCCCCGAAACGCATGCCTCCAGCGAATTCGATTTCGTCGTCGGCTGGGCCGGCAACCTGGCCGATGACTGGGCGCTCGACGTCAACCTCACCCACTACCGTTATCCGGCCACGACCGTGGATCTCAACTGGTCCGAACTCAACGGCACCGTGACCTGGAAGCAGAACTATTGGGCGCAGCTCGGCTGGTCCAACGACGCCCTGGCGACGAGTCGGAACGGCACCTACGCGCAGTTGGGCGCGCGCGTTCCGCTGGGCGAACAGTGGCGGCTGGAGGGCGCGGTCGGCCATTACTGGCTGGACGACGCCTATGGCGACAGCTACGCGCATGCGCAACTGGGCGCGGTGTGGGCCTTCAAGGCGCCGTTCGAACTGCGTGTGACCGCGCACGCCACCGACGATTCCGCCAGGCGCCTGTTTCCGGATCTGGCCGGCTCGCGCGTCGAGGCGGCCCTGCAAGCGTCCTTCTGAGGAGAACTCCCATGCCTGGTTGGCTGGCCCTGTTGTGTGGCATCGCGGTGATCGTGGCGGCAGGCTATCTGCTTTACGTGATCCTGCGTCCCGAAGAATTCTGATGCGGGTGAATGACAATGACTGAAGCATTTCTTGTCTTCGCGCTCGCCATCGCGCTGGGCTGGCCGCTGGGCCGTTACCTGGCGGCGGTGATGCGCGGCGCGCCGATGCGCGGCGACCGGCTGTTCGGCTGGATCGAAAAGCCGATCTACGCGCTGCTGGGCACGCGCCCGGAGCGGGGCATGAACTGGCGCGGCTACGCCGGCGCGTTCCTGCTCAGCAACCTGATCGTCGGCCTGATTGCCTGGGTCATCTTCATGACCCAGGCCTGGCTGCCGTTCAATCCCGACGCCATCCCGAACATGCGCTGGGACACCGCGCTGCACACGATGGTGTCGTTCCTGACCAACACCAACCAGCAGCACTACTCCGGCCAGGCACAGCTGTCCTATCTGTCGCAGATGACCGGCATCGTCGGCCTGCAGGTGGTGACGCCGATGATGGGCCTGGCGATGGTGGTGGCGACGTTGCGCGCGCTGTTCGGCGGCCGTGGCGGCGCCAACACCGCGCAGGAAGGCGGAACCGGAGAGGCGAGCGACCGGGTGGACGTGGGCAACTACTGGGCCGACGTGGTGCGTTCGACGGTCCGCTTCATGCTGCCGCTGTGCCTGGCGTGGACGCTGCTGCTCACCAGCCAGGGCGTACCTTCCACGCTCGCCGCCGGTCCGGTGGCGACACCGGTGGACAGCAGTGCCGGCATGGGCGAACAGAAAATCCCGCTGGGCCCGGTCGCGGCGATGGTCGCGGCCAAGCAGCTGGGCTCCAACGGCGGTGGCTGGTATGGCCCGAACAGCTCGGTGCCGCTGGAGAATCCGACCCCGCTGTCCAACCTGCTGGAGACCCTGGGCATCCTGCTGATCCCGGTGTCGGTGGTGTTCATGGTCGGCGCGTTCACCGGCCGGCGGAAGTTCACCGCGCTGGTGTTCGGCAGCATGATGCTGATGTCGGTCGTCTCCACCGGCGCGGCGATTTGGTCCGAGGCGCATTCGGCGACGGCTGCCGATCCTGCGCTGATGGAAGGCAAGGAAGTACGCATCGGCGCCGACGCGTCCGCGCTGTGGGCGGCGGTGACCACCCAGGTCAACAACGGTTCGGTCAACGCCATGCACGACTCGCTGGCGCCGATGACCGGGCTGGTCGCGCTGGTCAACATGCTGGTCAACGCGATCTGGGGCGGCGTGGGCTGCGGCCTGCAGCAGTTCATCGTGTACCTGCTGCTGAGCGTATTCCTGGCCGGCCTGATGACCGGGCGCACGCCGGAACTGTTCGGCCGCAAGATCGAGGCCGGCGAAGTCCGCCTGCTGGCGTTGCTGATCCTGCTGCAGCCGCTGGTGGTGCTGGGACTGACCGCGATCACGCTGGCCGTCCCGTCGATCACCGGCAATTCCAATCCAGGATTCCATGGCATCAGCCAGGTTTTCTACGAATACACCTCCGCCTTCGCCAACAACGGCTCCGGTTTCGAGGGGCTGGGCGACGCCACCTATTGGTGGAACCTGAGCTGCGTGGTGGCGCTGGCGCTGGGACGCTTCCCCGCGCTGATCATCCCGCTGGTGGTCGCCGCGCGCATGGCCGGCAGGCGCCACGCCACCGAATCGGCCGGCACCCTGCATATCGAAACGCCTACCTTCGCGCTGACCCTGGTGGCCGTGGTGGTGATCCTCACAGTATTGCAGTTCACGCCTGCGCTGGTGCTGGGACCGATCGCCGATCACCTGTCGCTGGCCGCGCACTGAGAACACTTCCATGACGACGATTTCTTACCAGGAAAAAACCCGCCGGGATCACCCGGCGTTGATGGACGGCGCGGCGCTTCGCTCGGCCCTGCGGGATGCCTTCCTCAAATTGGCGCCGAAGCACCTGATTCGCAGCCCGGTGATGGCGGTGGTGATGGGCGGCACCCTGCTGTCGGCGGTGATCACGCTGGCCGGGGTGGCGCCAGCCGGCTTCGGCTGGGCGGTGACCGCGATCCTGTTCGTGACGGTACTGTTCGGCAACTTCGCCGAAGCAGTGGCCGAAGCGCGCGGCCGTGGCCAGGCCGCATCGCTGCGGCGCGCGCGCAAGGATCTGGTGGCGCGCCGGGTGGAGACCGCGCTGGGTGGGGCCGAAACCCGCATTCCGGCGGCCGAGCTGCGTCCGGGCGACTACGTCATCGTATCGGCGGGCGGGCAGATTCCCGCCGATGGCGAGATCATCCGTGGTGTGGCGACCATCAACGAGTCGGCGGTGACCGGTGAGTCGGCGCCGGTACTGCGCGAGGCTGGCACCGACCGCTCCGGCGTGATCGGCGGCACCAAGGTGCTGTCCGACGAGATCGTGGTGAAGATCACCGCCGAGCCGGGGCACAGCTTCCTCGACCGGATGATCGCGCTGGTGGAAGGCGCCAACCGCCAGAAGACCCCCAACGAGATCGCGCTGACCCTGCTGCTGGCGGCAATGACGCTGACCTTCCTGATCGTGGTGGCGACCCTGCCAGCGATTGGCGCCTTCGTCGGCGTGAAGGTGGATCCGCTGCTGCTGATCGCGCTGCTGGTGTGCCTGATTCCGACCACCATCGGCGGCCTGCTGCCGGCCATCGGCATCGCCGGCATGAACCGCGCGCTGTCGGCCAACGTGCTGGCCAAGTCCGGCAAGGCGGTGGAAGTGGCCGGCGACGTGGACGTGTTGCTGCTGGACAAAACCGGCACCATCACCCACGGCGACCGCCAGGCCACCGCGTTCCATCCGCTGGCCGGCATCGACAAGGCGCAGCTGCGTGACGCCGCGCTGCTGGCCTCGCTGGCCGATCCGACCCCGGAAGGCAAATCGATCGTGCGGCTGGCGCGTGAGCAGGGCTGCATCCTGGACGAGCCGGAGCAGGCAACCTACCTGCAGTTCACCGCCCAGACCCGGATGTCCGGCGTGGACGTGGAAGACCGGGTGATCCGCAAGGGCGCCGGCGACGCCATCGGCCAGCATGTGCAGGCACACGGCGGCAACGTGCCCAACGAACTGGCCGCGCGCATCGAGCAGGTCGCCCGTGGCGGCGCCACCCCGCTGGTGGTGTCCGAGGGGCGGCACGTGCTGGGCGTGGTCGAACTGTCCGACGTGGTCAAGCACGGCATCAAGGAGAAATTCGCCCGCTTGCGCGCGATGGGCATCCAGACCGTGATGATCACCGGCGACAATCCGCTGACCGCCGCGGCCATCGCCGCCGAAGCGGGTGTCGACGACTACATCGCCGAGGCCAGGCCGGAGGACAAGCTCGCCCGCATCCGCCGCGAGCAGGCCGCCGGACGGCTGGTGGCAATGGTCGGCGACGGTACCAACGACGCGCCGGCGCTGGCGCAGGCCGATGTGGGCCTGGCGATGAACTCGGGCACGCAGGCGGCCAAGGAAGCGGGCAACATGGTCGATCTGGATTCGGATCCGGCCAAGCTGCTGGCGGTGGTCGAAGTGGGCAAGCAGCAGCTGATCACGCGCGGCGCGCTGACCACCTTCTCGCTCGCCAACGACGTGTCCAAGTACTTCGCGATCCTGCCGGCGCTGTTCGCCGCCGCGCTGCCGCAGATGGGAGCGCTCAACGTGATGCACCTGTCCAGTCCCGCCAACGCCGTGCTGGCCGCGCTGATCTTCAACGCGATCATCATCCCGGCGCTGATTCCGCTGGCGCTGCGCGGCGTGCGTTTCCGCCCGGCCACCGCCACCGTGCTGCTGCGGCGGAACATGCTGATCTACGGCGTGGGCGGCGTACTGCTGCCGTTCGTGGGCATCAAACTGATCGACATGGCGCTGTCCCTCGTGAGCGGGGCCTGAGGAAAACGACATGCAATCTCCCGTGAGCTACAAGATCGTCGCGTCGCCGCATATCGCCCGCGTCGGCCTGCTACGTCCCTCCCTCGGCCTGGCATTGGTGTCGCTGCTCGGTTTCGGCCTGCTGTATTCGCTGGCCGGCACCGGACTGGGACGCGGCCTGTTCCCCGCCCAGGCGACGGGATCGATCGTTTTGGCAGGCGGTCGCGCGGTGGGCTCTGCGCTGGTGGCGCAGCCGTTCGCCGACCCGCGCTACTTCCAGCCGCGCCCTTCGGCGGCCGGCTATGACCCGATGGCGGCCGCCGGCAGCAACCAGTCGCGCGGCAATCCGGACCTGCGCAAGCGCATCGACGAAACCCGCGCGACGGTGGCCGCGCGTGACGGCATCGCGCCGGCCGATGTGCCCGCTGACCTGATCACCCAATCCGGTGGCGGCCTGGATCCGCATGTCAGCCCGCGCGGCGCGGACGTGCAGATTGCCCGCGTCGCCCAGGCACGCGGCCTGGCGCCGGCGACGGTGGCGGAACTGGTGAAGCGGTATACGGAAGCGCCGCAGCTCGGCCTGCTCGGCGAGCCGCGGGTCAACGTCCTGCGCCTGAACCTGGCGCTGGATGCGCTGCCGGCCAACGCGCAACAGGCACAATAGGCGCATGACCGACGCCCGCAGCCGCCAAGCCGATGCCCTGATCGACGGCCTGCACCGCGAGGCGGGCGGTCGCCTGACCATCTTCCTCGGCGCCGCGCCCGGCGTCGGCAAGACCTACACGATGCTTTCGCGCGCGCGGGAAATGCGCAAGCAGGGCGTGGACGCGGTGATCGGCATCGTCGAGACCCACGGCCGCAGCGAGACCGCCGCGCTCACCGAGGGCCTGGAGGTGGTGCCGCGCAGGCGGGTCAGCTACCAGGGGCGCTGGCTGGACGAGATGGATCTCGACGCGCTGCTGGCGCGCCGGCCCAAGGTCGCGCTGGTCGACGAGCTGGCGCACCGCAATGCGCCCGGCAGCCGCCACGAGCGCCGCTGGCAGGACGTGATGGAACTGCTGGAAGCGGGCATCGACGTCTACACCACGATCAACATCCAGCACCTGGAAAGCCTCAACGACGTGGTCCACCGGATCACCGGCGTGCGGGTCAGCGAAACCGTGCCGGACGCGGTGTTCGACCGCCTGCGCGACATCGTGCTGGTCGACCTGCCGCCGCGCGAGCTGATCGAACGCCTGCACCAGGGCAAGGTCTACCTGCCGGACCAGGCGGCGCAGGCGCTACAGGCGTTCTTCTCGCCGTCCAACCTGATCGCGCTGCGCGAGCTGGCGATGCAGACCGTCGCCGATCGCGTCGACAACGATCTGCGCGACACCCGGACCGCGCGCGGCCTGCCCGGCATGGCGTTGCGCCGCCGGGTGCTGGTGGCGATCGACGGCATGGGCCAGTCGGAGTACCTGGTGCGGGTCGCCCGCCGACTGGCCGAACGCCGCGACGCGCCGTGGACGGTGGTGACCGTGCAGGCACGCGAGGCTGGCGAGGCCACCCAACTGGAACTGGATCGCGCGTTCGCGCTGGCGCGCCGGCTCGGCGCGCAGACCGATGTCGTGCACGGCAACAGCATCGCCGACGCGCTGCTGGATCATGCCGCCCAGATCGGCGCTTCCACGCTGGTGCTGGGGCGCACCCGCGAGCGGCCGGTGGCGCGGATGTTCAACCGCACCCTGACCCAGCAGCTGCTGCAGCGGGCCGCGCACTACGAACTGGTCATCATCAACACGCCGGAAGCGCGCGCGCGCTCGCGCCGGCGCTGGAACCGCGCCGACATGCCGTTGCTGCGCAACGATCTGCTGTTCGCGGTGATCGCGGCGATGCTGGCGGTCGGCGTGTCCTGGCTGGTCGAACGCTGGACCGGCATCGACGATCTGTCGATGGTGTTCATCGTCGCCGTGGTGCTGGTGGCCACCCGCACCCGGATGGCGGCGGCGGTGGTGGCCGCGCTGCTGAGTTTCCTGGCCTACAACTTCTTCTTCATCGACCCGCGGTTCACCTTCAACATCGGCGCCTCGCAGGGCGTGACCACGGTGTTCCTGTTCCTGCTGGCCGCGCTGGTTGCCGGCCGGTTGGCCTCGCGCCTGCGCATGCAGGTGCTGGCGCTGCGTGCCGCCAACGCCCATGCCAACGCGCTGCAGACGCTCGGGCGGCAGCTCACCAGCGCGGCGGATCTGGGCCAGGTGCTGGCCGCCGGCCGCGACGCGCTGGGCACGGCGATGGACGCCGAAATCTGGCTGCGCTGGGATGGACAGGTGGCGGCATCGAACGGGGTGGTGCTGGAAGGCAAGGATCTAGCCGCCGCCGACTGGGCCCAGCAGCACGCACAGGCGACCGGCCGCTTCACCGATACCCTCGCCGGATCCGCCTGGTGGTTCCTGCCACTGCGCGACGCGCGCGGGGTGATGGGGGTGGCCGGCGTGCGTTTTTCGCGTGATTTGCCGAGGCTGGCGTTCGAACAGCGGCGGATGGCCGAGGCGATGGCCGACGATATCGCCCAGGCCGCGCTGCGCACCCGGCTGGTCGCGGACCTGGAGGGCGCGCGCATCACCGGCGAGACCGAACGCCTGCGCTCGGCGCTGCTGTCCTCGGTCTCGCACGATCTGCGCTCGCCGCTGGCCTCGATGATCGGTTCGGCCAGCAGCCTGGCCAGCTATTCCGACGCCATGGACGCGGAGGATCGCAAGGCGCTGCTGGACACCATCCAGCGTGAGGGCGAGCGCCTGGACCGCTACATCCAGAACCTGCTCGACATGACCCGGCTGGGCCACACCGGGCTGACCCTCAATCGTGACTGGATCAATGTCGACGAGCTGATCGGATCGGCGGTCGGGCGCCTGCAGCGCTACCAGCCGGAAGTGCGGCTGCAGACCCGGATCGCCGCCGACCTGCCGCCCATCTGGGTGCATCCGGCGCTGGTCGAGCAGGCGGTGTTCAACGTGCTGGAGAACGCCGCCAAGTTCTCGCCGCGCGGCGAGCCGGTCGAGGTCGAGGCGCGCCTGGTGGACGAGCAGTTGCGCATCGACGTGCGCGATCGCGGCCCCGGCATCCCGGAGCAGGAGCGCAGCCGCATCTTCGACATGTTCTACAGCGTGGAGCGCGGCGATCGCGGCCGCCAGGGCACCGGTCTGGGCCTGACCATCTGCCAGGGCATGATCGGCGCCCACGGCGGCAGCGTGGAGGCGCTGGCCGGGCCGGATGGCCGCGGCACCACGATCAGGATTACGCTTCCCCTCCTGCATCCCTGAGTCCCGCCGGTCCCGCCTTGAATCCCGCCGACACCGTCCCGGCTTCGTCCGCGCCCCCGGTCCGCATCCTGGTGGTCGACGACGAGCCGCAGATCCGCAAGTTCCTCGACATCAGCCTGCGCGCGCAGGGGTATCGGGTACTGCTGGCCGGGGACGGCGCCTCCGGCCTGGCCGCGCTCGTTTCACAAGGCGCGGATCTGGTGATCCTGGACATCGGCCTGCCGGATCGCGACGGCCACGAGGTGCTGCGCGAAATCCGCGGCTTCTCGCAGGTGCCGGTGATCATGCTGACCGTGCGCGCGGGCGAGCAGGAGAAGGTGGCTGCACTCGACGCCGGCGCCAACGACTACGTGACCAAGCCATTCGGCGTGCAGGAGCTGATGGCACGCATCCGTGGCCTGCTGCGCACCCACGCCGGCGCCATGGCGGAGGCGCCGGTGGTGTTCGACGACGGCCACCTGCACGTCGATCTGGCACGGCGCGAGGTGTCGCTGGACGGCGAGCCGCTCGCGCTCAGCCGCAAGGAATTCGCCCTGCTGTCGTTGCTGTTGCGCCACGCCGGGCGGGTGGTCACCCAACCGCAGCTGCTGCGCGAACTGTGGGGACCCACCCACCAGCAGGACACCCACTACCTGCGCATCCTGGTCGGCAAGCTGCGCCAGAAGATCGGTGACGACGCCTCCGCGCCGCGTTACATCGCTACCGAACCGGGTGTGGGCCTGCGCTTCATCGACGGCGCGCATTGATGGGGCGGGAACGCGCGAACGGACCGGCGCGGACGCCTCATGGCCGTCGTTCCAACCGCAGCAGCCGTCCCTCCGGCTCGTCCGTCAGCAGGTACAGCGTGCCGTCCGGCGCCTGCTTCACGTTGCGCAGGCGGGTTCCGCTGAGCAGCACTTCCTCGCCGAGCACGCGATCTCCCTCCAGGTCCAGCCGCAGCAGGCTGCCGGTGGACAGTCCGGCGAGGAGCATGTCGCCGCGCCATTCCGGAAACTGCGAGCCGCTGTAGATGACCAGGCCGGTGGGCGCGACGGTGCGATCGGTCCAGGTCCATGCGGGTGCGGTGTAGATCGCCCCGGGCAGCGTCTGCGGCCGGTAGCCGGTGGTGCGATAGCGGCCCGAGGTGTGCACCGGCCAGCCGTAGTTGGCGCGCGGACGCAGCACGTTGACCTCGTCGCCGCGATGGGTGCCATGTTCGGACATCCAGATGCGTCCGTCCGCCGCCTGCGCCAGTCCCTGCGCGGCGCGGATGCCGAGCGCATAGAGACCGGGCACCGCATTCGCGCCGAAGTCCGGATTGCCAGGCACGGGCTCGCCGTCGAGGGTGAACCGATAGATCTTGCCGCGCCTGTCCGTGGGATCCTGCGCCACCGGCAACGGCGGATTGTCGCCTTCGCGGAAATGCCGCTCGCCGACGGTGAGATACAGATGGCGCTGGCGATCGATCAGCAGGCCGCCGCCGTAGTGGAAGCGCTCCGTCGAACGCGGGGTGGCCGCGAACAGCGGACGCAGCTCGGCCAGGCGATCATCGATCAGGCGCGCGGTGGCCAGGCGGGTGGTGAGGCCATCCGCGTCCTGCGACGCGTAGGTGAAGTACAGGCGACGGTTGCTGGCGAAATCCGGGTGCAGCACCACGTCGAACAGTCCGCTGTTGTCGCCGCGACCCTCGAAGGCGTCGACGAGATCACCGGGCATGCCGGCGACCGCATGCTTCGTGCCGTCCGGCCCGATCCTGACCAATCCGCCTTCCTTTTCACTTACCAGGAAGTCCCCGTCGGGCAGGAATGCCATCGACCACGGACGCCTGAGCCCGGTGGCGACCGGGATGACTTCGATGGTTTCCGCGGGGGCCGTCGCCATGCCAGCGGCCAGTACCAGTTCGAACAGCATCGACGATTCCTTTGTTATCGTGCCTCGCCGCCCGTTCCGGACGCGCGTGGGTCTTGAAGGAGGTTCTTTCGTGTCGTCGAACAGGCTAGCCGTTGCCGGGATCCGCGAGCGCGCGTTTGCGCCGGAACGTTCCGAACGCGCGCCGAACCGAGCCGCGCCGCGCGGCCGGCCACGCCGCGCGACCTATCCTGTCCATCGGGTTGCACCACGCACGCCATGACGCCGGATCCCGCATTTCCTCGCCTTCCCGCTTCGCCGCAGCCGTCGGTCGAGCCGTCGCCGGCATGGCCCGGGAACGCCCTGTTCTGGTGGCTGCACGCGGGTGGCTGGGGTGGCGTTTTCCTGGTCAACTACTTTTCCGCCCTCGCCAACGGCAAGCCGGCCGAATACTGGACCGTGCTGCTGGCGGTGGCGACGACTGGATTCCTGGGCACGCTGGGCCTGCGCTACCTGTTGCGTGCCTGCGCCGACCGGCCGCCGGCGCAGGTGGCGTTGCTGATGATCTTGCCGGTCTTGTTGATCGCCGCGGCGATGGCGCTGGCCTTCAAACTCGTCACCGATCTGGGATGGTGCGGTCACTGCCTGCCCTTCACCCGGTTCGGCTATTTCAGCTACGTGATCAGCCAGCTCTACGTGCTGGTGGGCTGGACCAGCCTCTATCTGGTCATGACCACGTGGCGGAAACTGCGCATGCAGACCGAGGCGGCGCTGGCGGCGACCGCAATGGCGCACCAGGCGCAGCTGAAGATGCTGCGTTACCAGTTGAACCCGCACTTCCTGTTCAACACCCTCAACGCCATCTCCACCCTGGTGCTGGACCGCGACAACGGCACCGCCAACCGGATGGTGCAGGGGTTGAGCGCATTCCTGCGTCACTCGCTCGACAACGATCCCATGCAGCGGGTGACCCTGAAGCAGGAACTGGACGCGATCGGCCTGTACCTGGACATCGAGAAGACCCGCTTCGCCGAGCGCCTGCGGGTGGAGGTCGAGATCGAACCCACCTGCTGGTCGGCATTGCTGCCAAGCCTGCTGCTGCAACCGCTGGTCGAGAATGCCATCAAGTACGCCGTGGCCAGGCGGGTGGAAGGCGGAACGATTGGATTGCGCGCCTCGCGCGAAGGGGAGCGCCTGAGATTGTCGGTTGTCGACGACGGTCCGGGATGGCCTGCGCTCGATCACGGGGGCGTGCCCCCCGACAACGCGCCGCGCGGCAACCGGGTCGGCCTGGCCAATACCCGCGATCGGCTTCGCGTGTTGTACGGCGCGCAGCAGGGTTTCGATGTCCGCAACCGCGAGGAGGGCGGGTTCATGGTGACGATGACCCTGCCGTTCGAAACCGGCGGCGCGCCACGGGAGTGAACATGCCACGAACTGCGAGCGACCGGATGATCCGGACCCTGATCGCCGACGACGAGCCGCTGGCGCGGCGCGGGCTGGAACTGCGCCTGGCCGGCGAACGCGACATCCAGATCGTCGGCCAGGTCGGCGATGGCGCCGCGGCGGTGCGCGCGGTGTCGGAGCACGCACCGGATCTGCTGTTCCTCGACGTGCAGATGCCCGGCCTGGACGGCTTCGCGGCCCTGCGCGCGATCCCGGCGCAGCAGATGCCGCTGGTGGTGTTCGTTACCGCCTATGACCACTACGCGCTCAATGCCTTCGAAGCCAGCGCGGTGGACTACCTGCTCAAGCCGGTGGACGACAGCCGCCTGCACCAGGCCTTGTTCCGCGTGCGCGAGGCGCTGGATCGCCGCGATGCCAGCGTTCATCGCGCGCGGCTGCTGGGCCTGCTCGGCGCGCTCAGCGGCCGGCCCGCGTTGACCCTGGACGAGGCGCTGGACGTCGGTGGCGCGCAGGCGTTGCGCGATGCGGACGCGCCGCTGGCGATCCGCGACGGCGCGCGCACCCTGCGACTGCCACGGACCAGCATCCGCTGGGTCGATGCGGCCGGCGACTACCTGTGCATCCATACCGATCGCGACACCCACGTGCTGCGCGCAACGCTCGGACAACTGGAGAAACGGCTGGATCCGGCCCGGTTTCCGCGTATCCATCGCTCGACCCTGGTCAACGCCGGACGGGTCAGCTCGCTGCGTCCGCACCTCAACGGCGAGTACTTCCTGACCCTGGACTGCGGGCAGGAACTCAAGCTCTCGCGCAGCTACCGCGACCGGCTCGCCCTGTTCAAGTAACCCGCGCCCCGCGTGCGCGGTCGGAAGCATTGCGCCGAAGCGTGCGGAATCCGCGGTGGGCGCCATTGTCCGCGGACGCCCCGCCCGTCAGTCTGCACGGACATCCCCAAGGAGACGTGCCATGAACCAGCCGCGATTTCGAAGCCTGCTCGCGAGTACCCTCTTTGCCTTGACCGCGGGCGCGCACGCGCTGCCGGCCGATGCACCCGCTGCCCATCCGGCGGCGCAACAGGATCCCGCCGCGCAGGCGGGCATGCGCCAGGCGATCAATCACTACTTCCGCGGCCAGGCCACCGGCGAGGCGTCCCACATGCGCCAGGCGTTCCTGCCGAGCGCGCGGATCGAGAGCGTGCGCGACGGCAAGGTCAGCTCGCTGACGCTGGACGAGTTCTGCGCGTTCTTCAAGGGCAAGGCCGCGGCAGACGAGGCATCGCGCGTGCGCACCATCGATTTCATGGATGCCTCGGGGAGCGCCGGCACCGCCCGCATCACCCTGGATCATGGCGCAGTCGTGATCACCGACTATTTCCTGCTGCTGAAGGTCGGCGACGAGTGGAAGATCGCCAACAAGATCTCCTATTTCGGTCGCAAGGCCGAAGGCCAGCCCGGATGATGCGCGTGAAATCCGTGCTGCTCCCGGCCTCGCTGCTGTGCCTGTCCATTGCCAGCGCTCCCGCCCCGGCGACGGGCGGACCGGAAGCACGGGAGGCCGAGGCGGTGATCCGCGCGACCGACGCCCGATGGTCCGAGGATCTCTTCGCCGGACGCCTGGACCGGGTGATGGAGAACTACGATGACAACGCGGCGTTCCTGACCCACGGCAGCCCCATGATCCGCGGCAAGGTGGCGATCCGCGCGTGGTTCCGGGAACGCCTGGATACGCCGGGATACTCGGCCAGGTTCCGGCCCACCGAGATCATCATCGCGGCTTCCGGCGACATGGCCTACGAACTGGGCGAGTTCGAGGCGACCGTCCTGTCCGGGGGAAGGACGATGCGGGTCAAGGGCAAGCACCTGGTCACCTGGCGATGGAACGGCGCGCGTTGGGTGGTCACCGCCGAATCGATCAACACCGATGGGCCGGCGGTCGCCGGGTAGGCCGCAAGCCCTCACGGCAAATCGGCGGCACTTCGGTCTGGACCGGCGCGGACGGCGCTGGACAGGGATGTGGGAGGAGTTCGGGCCTCCGCCACGACATGGGCGATAATGGCCCGGCAGGCGCCTGGCGGCCGCGGACCCGCGTCCCGGACCGCCCATCAGGCGGCCTGGATGTCCGCAGACCCCACTGGAAACAAGCCAAGCATGCCGTTGGAAACCGCCGTCCCGACAGGGGCCAAGCCCCGCAGTCCCGATATCCGGGAAGGCGTGACCCTGTCCGTCGCCCCGATGATGGACTGGACCGATTCGCACTGCCGCGTGTTCCATCGGCTGCTGTCGCCGCATGCGCGGCTGTACACCGAGATGGTGCATGCACAGGCGGTGATCCACGGCGATCGCGATCGCCTGCTCGGATTCGATGCGGTGGAACATCCGGTCGCGCTGCAACTGGGCGGCAGCGAGCCCGACCTGCTGGCACGGGCCGCGCGCATCGGCGAGGAATGGGGCTACGACGAGGTCAACCTCAACGTCGGCTGTCCTTCCGATCGCGTGCAGGCCGGCCGCTTCGGCGCCTGCCTGATGAAGGAACCGGCGCTGGTGGCCGACAGCGTGGCGGCGATGATCGCCGCGGTCGCGATTCCGGTGACGGTGAAATGCCGGTTGGGCGTGGATGAACTTGAGGACTACGATCGCTTCCGGGCGTTCGTCGATACCGTCGCGGACGCGGGCTGCACGACGTTCTTCGTGCATGCGCGCAAGGCCTGGCTGCAGGGCCTGTCGCCGAAGGAGAACCGCGAGATCCCGCCGTTGCGCTACGACTGGGCCTACCAGCTCAAGCGCGAGCGCCCCGATCTGATCGTGGCGGTCAATGGCGGCATCGGCACCGTCGTCGACGTGCAAACGCACCTGCGCCACAGCGACGGGGTGATGCTGGGCCGCGCCGCGTATCACGAGCCGTATCTGTTGCATGAACTGGAAGCCTCACTGTGGGGGGCACCCTTGCGCAGCCGCGCCGAGCTGCTGCGCGCGCTGCGTCCTTACGTGGAAAGCCGCCTGGCGGCGGGCGTCGCGCTCAAGCACGTGACCCGCCACGTCCTGGGCCTGTTCCATGGTCAGCCCGGCGGGCGCATGTTCCGCCAGATCCTGAGCGAGGGCGCGCATCGTCCGGGCGCCGACTGGTCGCTGCTGGAGCGCGCGCTCGCGGCGACGGAATCGCGCCTGCAACCGGCCGCCTGAGGGCGACCGCGATGCTCACCCGCGATATTCCGGAGTTCCTGCGCCTGGCCCGCGCCAGCGTCGCCGACTTCGGACCCGCCACCGCGCGCGCCGCCTTCCTGGTCAGTCCGGAGGGCTTCGGCCGTGCCGACGAGTCGGCGCGCGACAACCGCTACATGGCCGACGCCGCTGGCTTCGATGCGCTGGTTGCGCTGGACGAACACCGTGCACTGCATCGCGCGCTGTCCGCCGAGTTGCCGGTGGTCGCCTTTCCAGGCAATCCGCACACGCCGGACGCGGTGTTTCCCAACAACGTGTTCGCGACCGCGCCCGGGCGCCTGATCGTCGGCCGCATGCGCCACGGGGTCAGGCGGCGGGAGGCGGAGCGGAGCGATATCCGCGGCTTCTTCCGCGACACCCTCGGTTACCGGGAAATCGACCTCTCCATCCAGCCGCATCCCTGTGAGCTGACCGGGGCGCTGGTCATCGACCGCGCGCGCGGGCTGGGTTTCTGCGGCCTGTCCGAACGCTGCGACGAAGCCGGCGCGGCGCTGATGCACGAAGCGTTCGGCCTGCGCGCGACCCTGATGTTCGACCTGGCCCCGGGCGAATACCACACCAATGTCGTGCTGGCTGTCCTGGCCGGGCGTGCCGCGCTGTTCGCGGCGCCGGGCTTCGCCGATCCGCAGGTGCCGGCCGCCCTGGGCGAGCTCTACGGGCCGCTGGCCATTGCCCTGTCGGCGGACGAGCAGGCCGCTTTCGCCGCCAACGCAATCGCGCTGCGCCCCGACAGCGTCTGGATGAGCGAACGGGCGGCCCGGGCGCTTTCGGCCGATACCCGCCGACGCCTGGAAGCGCAGGCCGGGTTCGTCGTGCGCGACGTCCCGCTCGCCGCCGTCGAGGCCGGTGGGGGCTCGCTAAGATGTTGTGTCGGCGAGATTTTCTGACCGTTCCGCAAGCTGAACGGTGGCGCCAGGCTTGTGGATAAGTTCAGACCGGATTCACTGCCCGGAGCCAAGACTTTGCGTCCATTGGTCTAGAAGTGGTTTCGGGTTCCGTTCAGTTTGGCGAACCCAGATCCGTTACGATTCCGTTATGCATCGCACATTCTCTTCCATCGCGTTCGTGGCACTGCTGGCGCTGGCCGGCATGGTGGTCGTGGCCGACGCCCGGGCGCAGGCACAGGGCCAGGGACAGGGCCGGGGACATGACGATCGTGGCGAGCGTTCGGGGCAGCGCGAACAGGGATCTCCCCGTTCCAACGATGCTCGCGACAACAACCACAATTCGCTGTCCGATTCCGTGCGCCGCGCCCAGCGCGAGCCCGGCATCCGCGTGCTGAGCGCCGAACGCGTGCCGTTCGACGGCCGCGACATCAATCGCATGAAGGTGATCGATGAGCGGGGACGCGTGCGTTACATGGACGACGCCGGCGGGAACCGCCGCCGCACGTCGTCGCGTGGTGGCGATGGTGAGCAGGCGCCCGCGTCTGCACGTAGTGATAACCCACCTCAACCGTAGTCTTACGTAGAATCACTCGTAAGCTCGTGGCGGCCCAGGTGCCGCCCGCATTCCAAGGAGAGTCCATGCGTATCTTGCTGGTCGAAGACGAAGCCCCCCTGCGCGAAACCCTGGCCGCCCGTCTGAAGCGCGAAGGCTTTGCCGTCGACGCCGCCCAGGACGGCGAAGAAGGCCTGTACATGGGCCGCGAAGTCCCCTTCGACGTGGGCATCATCGACCTCGGCCTGCCCAAGATGTCGGGCATGGAACTGATCAAGGCCCTGCGCGACGAGGGCAAGAAATTCCCGATCCTCATCCTGACCGCGCGTTCCAGCTGGCAGGACAAGGTCGAGGGCCTGAAGCAGGGCGCGGACGACTATCTGGTCAAGCCCTTCCACGTCGAGGAACTGCTGGCGCGGGTCAACGCGTTGCTGCGCCGCGCCGCCGGCTGGAGCAAGCCGACCCTGGAGTGCGGCCCGGTCGCGCTGGATCTGGCCGCGCAGACGGTCAGCGTCAATGGCAGCAACGTCGACCTGACCAGCTACGAGTACAAGGTGCTGGAATACCTGATGATGCACGCCGGCGAACTGGTCTCGAAGGCGGACCTGACCGAGCACATCTACCAGCAGGATTTCGACCGTGATTCCAACGTGCTGGAAGTCTTCATCGGCCGCCTGCGCAAGAAGCTGGATCCGGAAGGCGAACTGAAGCCGATCGAGACCGTGCGCGGACGCGGCTACCGCTTCGCCATCCCGCGCACCAACGAGGCTTGATGGCGTCCCCGGCGGGCGCCGAACCCTCGGCCAGGCCGCGGCGCACGCCGTTCGACGGCTGGCGCCCGCGATCGCTGCGTGCCCGCCAACTGCTGGCCGCCAGTCTCGGACTGGTGGCCTTTCTCGCATTGGCCGGCTACGCGCTGGATCGCGCGTTCATCGCCACCGCCGAGGACAACCTGCGCCAGCGCCTGAAGGCGTATGCGCTCAAGTACACCGACGAAATCGACTTCACCCGCGGCGGCGCGCTGATTCCGCCCTTCGATACGCCCGACCCGCGTTTCGAGATGCCCGATAGCGGCCTGTACGCGGAAGTGATCCTGCCCAACGACCGCTGGGGTTCCAACTCCACCCTCGGGCCGGTGCTGCCGGCGTCGCCGATGCTCGGCCCGCTGGAGGAAGCCTTCGACGGTCCGGTCACGTTCCGCCGCGCCGACGGCAGCGAGAGCCAGGTCTACCGCTATGGCGTGGGCTTCGTCTGGGCCGAGCGTGGCCCGGATGCGGAGTTTCCCTACAGCATCTACATCCTCGAGGACGCGCAGGCGCTCAACGCGCAGATGCGCGTGTTCCGCGGGGCGCTGTGGGTGTATCTGGGCAGCGCCGGTTTCATCCTGCTGCTGCTGCAGATGGCGGTGCTGCGCTGGAGCCTGCGTCCGCTGCGCCGGGTGATCACCGAGCTGACCCGCGTGCAGGGCGGGCAGATCGACCGCATGAGCGAACGCCATCCGCGCGAACTGGAACCGCTCACCGACAGCATCAACGCCTTCATCGAGAGCGAACGCGAGAACCTGGAGCGCCAGCGCAATACCCTGGCCGATCTCGCGCACAGCCTGAAGACGCCGCTCGCGGTGCTGCGCACCCAGCTCGACAGCGGCAGCGGCGAGGCCTCGCTGCGGGAGGAGCTGGATAACCAGCTCAAGCGCATGAATGGACTGGTGTCCTACCAGCTGGCGCGCGCGGCTTCCAGCGGCCACAAACTGTTCTCCGCGCCGGTGCCGATCGAACCGCATGCCGAGGAGATCGTCAGCGGCCTGGAGAAGGTCTACGCCGGCAAGCGCGTGCTGTGCGAATTCGAAATCGATCCGCAGGCGCGGTTCTACGGCGAGACCGGCGATCTGCAGGAGCTGATGGGCAACCTGCTGGAGAACGCGTTCAAGTGGGCGCGTTCGCGCGTGTTGCTGACCGTGCGCCCGCTGCCCGCGGCACCGCAGCGGCGCGCCGGCCTTTACCTGTCGGTGGAGGATGACGGTCCCGGCATCACCGAGGAAAACATCCCGGTCGTCCTCCAGCGTGGCGTGCGCGGCGACGAGCGCGTGCATGGCCATGGCATCGGCCTGTCGATCGTGCAGGATCTCATCCGCGACTACCGTGGCGAACTGCAGGTGGGGCGCTCGGAGGAACTGGGTGGCGCGCAGTTCGTGGTCACCTTGCCGCAGGGACTTTGATCCGCCGCACGGCGCGCGACCACCCGCCGATCACCATTCCGGTGGCGGACCGTAGAACCGGCGCAGGTGCGCGGCCACGTCGGGCATGGCCTGGCGCAGCAGGCGCGGCGCGGAGAAGTGGTACTCGGTGGCCACCGCGAAGAATTCGTCCGGACCTTCGGTCGCATACGCGTCGATGCGGGTCTCGCGGCCGGTATCGACTTCCTGGCACAGCTGATCGTAGGCGCGCTGGAAATCCTGCGCCCAGCGGCGACGCCAGTCGCCGGGCAGCGGGGGCGTGCCGTCCATCTCCCCGTCGAGGGCATCCAGCTTGTGCGCCATTTCGTGCACGGCCACGCAGAAGCCGGCATCGGGTTCGGCCAGGTCCGCCTGCACGTCCGCCCACGACAGGATCAGCGGGCCGGCATCCCAGGATTCGCCGGCCAGATCGTCTTCCCATTCGTGCTGCACGCCAGCCGCATCGGTGTGGCTGCGGTGCACGCGGAAGGCTTCGGGATAGACGATGAGCTGCGACCAGCCACGCCAGCCGCGCTGGCCGAACTCCAGCAGCGGCAGGCAGCACAAGGCGGCCAGCTGGGTGCATTGCAGGGTGTCGAGCGAGAGTTCGCCCAGCGGGGTGATGGTCTTCTCGTGCAGGAAGCGCGCAGTCAGTGCGCGCAGGCGCCAGCGGCGCACGTCGTCCAGCCGGGCGATCCACGGCGTATCGCGGCAGATGTCATGCCAGATCGCGTCGTCAATGGGAGCGGGCGGGCGGAACCGCCGGAGCAATCGCAACACTGGTCAGCGGAACATGCCCGGCAGGAAGCTGTGCCATTTCGGCGCGCGCGGGCGCGGCAGCACCGGGCTCGGATCGCCTTCGTCCTCGCCGCCGCCGCCGCGACTGCCCACCACCGGCAGCGTGCCGCCGGACGACGAGGTGTTCGCGGGCGCATACTTGTCGCGCACCGACGCGCGTGCGGCGCGCGTGGCGGCTTCGCTGGGCGGAGAGGCTTCGCTGGCCTTGTCGGCGATTTCCTGACAGGCCGATGCGCTGACGGTCGACAACACGCGGCCGTTCTGCGCCATCGCCGGCGCACAGATGCAGGTCAGCAGGACGATGAAGCTGGCGCGAAGCATCGGAGGACTCCTGTCGGATGGCGCCAAGGCGGCGGCCATCCTGCTGAATATAGCCGGAAACCGGGATGACGATCTGAACAGGCCGGGCCGCGGCGAAGCCTGCCGGGAACGACCGGATCGGGTCCGGCGGGCCCCGGCATAATGACGCCATGCCATGCCTGTCCGCCGTTGTCCCCGATGCCTCTCTTCCCCCCGCCGATGGCGGCCGGGAGCCGGGGCGGTGAGTGCCGAACGCGAGCTGCTGAGACGGCTGCAGGCCGGCCCCGTGTCCGGTGACGCGCTGGCCCGGGACGCAGGCCTGACCCGCGCCGCCATGTGGAAACGCATCGAGGCCCTGCGCGAGGCGGGAGTGCGTATCGACGCCCGGGCCGGGCGCGGCTACGCCCTGGCAGGACCGCTGGATCTGCTGGACGCCGGCACCATCTGCCAGGCACTGGATCCCGGATGCCGGGCTGGCCTGGCGGCGCTGGACGTCGCCTGGTCGCTGGATTCGACCAACAGCGAACTGCTGCGTCGGGATACCCCGCCGCACGGCGTGAGCGCGTTGCTGGCCGAACAGCAGACCGGCGGGCGCGGACGGCGCGGGCGCCAGTGGGCGTCGCCGGTCGCGGCCAACCTGTACCTGTCGCTGGCACGCCATTTCAGCGGCGGCCTGGCGCGGCTGGGTGGGCTCAGCCTGGTCGCCGGCGTGGCGGTGGCGGAGGCGCTGCGCGCGCTGGGCTACGCCGGCACCGGACTCAAATGGCCCAACGATCTGCTGGTGGACGGCCGCAAGCTGGGTGGCGTGCTGGTCGAAGGCGGCGGCGAGCATGGCGGCCCGGTCCGGGCGATCATCGGCATCGGCATCAACGTGCGCATGCCGGCGACCTTCGCGGCCGGCATCGACCAGCCCTGGATCGATCTGGCCGCGCTGGGTGGCACCACGCCGGATCGCAACGCGCTGGCGGCGGCGCTGCTGTCGCATCTGCTGCCGGCACTGGAACAGTTCGACCGCGATGGCCTGGCCCCGTTCCTGTCGCGCTTCGCCCCGCTGGACGTGCTGGCCGGGCGGGAAGTCGCGATACACGGATCGCGGCAGACGCGCCACGGCGTCGCCGGCGGCCTGGCCGAGGACGGTGCATTGCGCGTCCTGATCGATGACGCCTGGGAGAACGTGCATGCCGGGGAAATCAGCGTGAGGGCACAATGACGCAATGGTTGTTCGACCTGGGGAATTCGCGGCTCAAGTGCACGCAGCTGGATGGCGACGGGCGTCCCGGCGAGGTGATCGCGTTCGGTCATGACGAGCACGGATTCGCCGACGCGCTGCGACGAAACCTGCCGGATGCGGCCGATTCGGCCTGCCTGGCGAGCGTGGCGTCGCCGGCGCTGACTTTGGCGGTCATCGACGCGTTGACCGAAAGATTCCAGCGCATTTCGCTCGCCCGCACGCAGATCGCGTTCGCGGGCGTCCGCATTGCCTACGCGCAGCCGGAGAAGCTGGGTGTGGATCGGTTCCTGGCGATGGTCGCGGCGCATGCCCGCGATGCGCGCGCATGGATGATCGCGGGCGTCGGCACCGCCATCACCATCGATCTCCTGGATCCGCGCGGCCTGCACCGGGGCGGGCGCATCGCACCGTCGCCCGCGCTGATGCGCGCCGCGCTGCATCAGGCTGCGGTGCAACTGCCGCCGCAGGGCGGCATCTACCGCGAGTTCGCCGATGACACCGAGGATGCGCTGGCGTCCGGTTGCGACGGCGCCGCGCTGGGCCTGATCGAACGCAGCCTGCGGCTGGCCGCCCGCGAACTCGGCGAGACGCCGGCGCTGCTGCTGCACGGCGGTGGCGCCGAGGCGCTGCGCGCGGGATTGCCGGAGGCGGAATTCGCCCCGTCGCTGGTACTCGAGGGTCTGGCCCAGTGGGCGAAGGCCGGATGGCCCACGGGTGCGGAGGCGTGACCGCCATGGATAGAATCCCCGCATGCTGATTCGCGCCCTGATTGTCCTGCTGGCCGTCCTCAACCTGGGCGTGGCCGCCTGGTGGCTCACCCGGCCTGAACCCGCCGCGTCGCCATTGCCGGAAGTGCCGGCGGGCGTAACCCGGCTGGAGCTGGTGGAATCCGCGGCCGCGGCGTCGATCGCGCCGAAGGTTGCCATCACCGCCACTGCACCGCCGTCGTCGCCTGCGGCGCCGGCCAGCGTGCCGGCCGCACCGCCAAGCGCCGCGCGCGCCTGTTTCCGCGCCGGTCCATTCGCCGAGCGGGCCGCCGCCGATCTCGCGCGTGGCCGAATTGACTCGACGGTCGGCCGCGCGATTCCACGAGAAATGCCGGGGAAGGGCGCCAGCGGCTACCGGGTCTCGCTGCCACCGATGGGTAGCCGCGAGGAAGCGGTGGCGACGGCGCAGCGCATCGGCGCGGCCGGCTTCGACGATTTCCTGGTAATCAACCAGGGCGAGGAAACCAACGGCATCGCATTGGGTCGCTACCGCAACCGGGAAGGCGCCGAGCGGCGGCAGGCACAACTCGCCGCGGCTGGTTTTCCGGCCCGCGTCCAGCCGATAGGCGAGGAAGGGCCGTCGCGCTGGTGGCTGGACGTCGCCGCCCCGGCCGGCACCACCGCCTTGGCGCTGCGTCCCTTGGCCGGCGTTCCGGTGCAGCCGCAGGACTGCCCTGCCGCACTGCGGTAGAATCCCGGGACCGGCGCAACGCCGGCCCTCAGTGCCGCTTTAGCTCAGCTGGTAGAGCAACCGCCTTGTAAGCGGTAGGTCATCCGTTCGATTCGGATAAGCGGCACCACATTGCGCCCGCGATCGCTGATCGCATCCGTCGCTGTTGCAGCGCCACAGCCCGGTCATGCAAATCGGACTAGACTTCCGGCTCTTCCAGAACACCGAGTGTCGCCGATGGCCCGTACGTTTCCTCCCGTTTCCCTGATTGGCGTGCCCACCGATGTCGGCGCGGGGCACCGCGGCGCGCGGATGGGACCGGATGCGCTGCGCATCGCCGGTCTCGGCGAGGCGCTGGCCGGACGCGGCGTGGACGTCATCGACACCGGCAACGTGCAGGGACCGGCGAATCCCTGGATCGACCCGGTGCGCGGCTACCGGCACCTGGACGAAGTGGTGGCCTGGAACCGCGCGCTGATGGAAGCGACCGCCGCCGAACTTGGCAAGGGGCGCCTGCCGATCATGATGGGTGGCGATCATTGCCTGGCAATCGGATCGATCACCGCCATCGCCCGCCATTGCCGCCAGCAGGGCAAGCGGCTGCGCGTGCTGTGGCTGGATGCGCATTCGGATTTCAACACCAGCGAGGTCACGCCCTCCGGCAACATCCATGGCATGCCGGTGGCGTGCCTGTGCGGCATCGGTCCGGATGCACTGACCCGGCTGGGTGGCGACAGCCCGGCGATCACGCCGGCGATGGTGCGGCAGATCGGCATCCGCTCGGTGGATCCGGAAGAAAAGAAGCTGATCAAGGATCACGCGGTCGATGTCTACGACATGCGCTACATCGACGAGGTGGGCATGAAGCGGACCATGGAAGCGGCGCTGGAAGGCGTCGATGCCGATACCCACCTGCATGTCAGTTTCGACGTCGATTTCCTGGATCCCAGCATCGCGCCGGGCGTCGGTACCACCGTGCCGGGAGGGCCGAATTACCGCGAGGCGCAGTTGGTGATGGAGATGATTGCCGACACCGGCCGGATGGGCTCACTGGACATCGTCGAGCTCAATCCGGTGCTGGACCGCCGCAACCGGACCGCCAAGCTGACCGTCGATCTGGTGGAAAGCCTGTTCGGAAAATCCACCTTGATGCGCGACTGAACCGGAGCCGGCCGCAGGCTTATTCATGCCTGAATGCCGCCCGCCGCTTTCACGTGCCGTGAACGGCCGGCTGTCCATGGTGGAACCACGCTGCAAGGGGCGCCTGCGCACCGGTGCAGCATCGTTCCACCGGTCATTTCATCAAGGAGGCGAGCATGAAACGTTGGATGGCTTTGCTGATGCTGGCGATGTTTTCCACCGCGGTCCTTTCCGGCTGCAACACCATGGCCGGCGCGGGCAAGGATGTGCAGAAGGTCGGCGAGAAGGTCGAAGACAAGGCGCAGGACTGCAAGGACGGCAAGTGCTGACGTCGTAACCCCTTGGCGCAGCGACGAGGCGCGCCTTCCGGAAGGGCCGGCCATGCCGGCCCTTTCGTTTTCCGGAGCCTTGGTCAGCCTCGATGCAGCATGGTTTAATCAGACTCGCCGCCGCAGGGGAAGGCTGGCGCGGGAAGGTCCGCCGCCACCCCCCGGGAGCCAATATCAACCAGGAGCTTTCCCATGAAGCGCTACGTCGCTCTGTTGTTCATCGCCATGTTCTCGATCGCCGCGCTGTCCGGCTGCAACACCGTCAAGGGGTTCGGCAAGGACGTGCAGAAAGTGGGCGAGAAGGTCGAGGACGCCTCCGGCAAGTAAGCGCCGGGCCGCGTGCACCGGCAGCCACTTGCTGGCGCGGGCGGGAAGGGAAGGGCCGGCATCCGCCGGCCTTTTTCCGTTGTGGAACCGACGTCGGGAAATCGGGTCTCCGGAGTTTTCGCGGCGCGTTTGGCGCTAGGAAATCCGGCCGAAATAATGTGGCGTTGACGTCGCCTTGATCGTGCGGGAATGGCCGGGTTGCGATGCTGGTCGCGCGGTGTTCCCCGCCGCGAGACCAAGAGGAAATCCCATGAACCAGGACATCATCGCCGGCAACTGGAAACAGCTGAAGGGCCGCATCCAGGCCAAATGGGGCGATCTGACCGACGACGACTTCCAGATTGCCGAAGGCAATGCCGAATACCTGGAAGGACGCCTGCAGGAACGCTACGGCTGGGGCCGCGAGCGGGCCCACGATGAAGTGAAGGCATTCGAGCGCAGCCTGCGCTCGGACATGAAGCACTGATTCGGCTGGACAACCGGAAACGACGACGGGCCGCGCGAGCGGCCCGTTTTTCATGGCGTTCGATGGTTCGGGCGTTCAGCGCCAGCGCGGCGGATCGGCGACGAAACCGTTGGGGAACGCCTGCGGCGCGGGTTCGCGATAGGACGGGCGGTAGGGCGGCGGCAGGACGCCCAGGGCCACCAGCCGGCGCGGTTCGTCGTAGCGGATCTGGCTGACCTGGTCGGGTGTGCGCCGGGCGCGCACGAAGTCGGTGGAACCCACCGGCGCCCATTCGCGTTCGCCGTGCCCGGTGCCGATGCGCTGCCGGCTGGCCATCGCGTCGCTGGCGGATTCGGCCGCTGCCGGCGCGCCAGCCTTCGCGTCGGCGCTTTCCGATTGCGCGCCGGAACCGGCATAAGGCGGGTAGGGGGCCGGCGTTGGATGGACCGGATAGCGCGGCGAGTAGTAGGGCCGCGCTTCACGGAATGCTGCGACACCGATTACGCCGACATTGCGTGGACGTCCGGTCCGCGTGGCATAGCTGTCGCCATGATCGGTGAACACGAACTGGGCGACATCGTCCAGCGACTTGCGCCAGCCCGCGATCTCGGCGGTCTCCCAGGGATCCAGCACGTAGCCGGCCTGCGAGGGCGCGGCGGTTTCGCCGGTGACCGCATTGACACCGTCCACCGACAGCACCACCAGCACGCGCTCGCCGGTGGTATTGGTCAGGCGTACGGCGTAGCGGTGGCCGGGCTGGCCGGCGACCCAACGATCGCCGCGATGCGGATAGCTGGGCAGCCATTGGCCGGTGTCGCGATCGACCACCGCCACGTCCACCAGCGGCCCGGCTTCGGCGCGGGAACAGGCGGCCAGCGGGAACAGCGAGGCAAGCAGGAGCAGGCAGGCGCGGAACATGGCGGTTCTCCGGAAGGGACGTGCATGTCAACGCGTCGCTGCCGCGGATGGGGTTTGCGCCGCCAGCGGTTAAACTGGCCGTGTTCAGACTTCAGAAAAACGCAATGACCACCCGAGTCCTGACCGGCATCACCACCTCCGGTACCCCCCACCTGGGCAACTACGTCGGCGCGGTCCGCCCCGCCGTGGCCGCCAGCCGCAACCCGGGCGTGGAGAGCTTCTATTTCCTGGCCGACCTGCACAGCCTGATCAAGGCGCAGGATCCGGCGCGCACCCAGCGTTCGACGCTGGAAATCGCCGCCACCTGGCTGGCGGCGGGCCTGGAGCCGGACAAGGTGTGGTTCTACCGGCAGAGCGACATTCCCGAGATCACCGAGCTGACCTGGTTCCTGACCTGCGTGGCCAGCAAGGGCATCCTCAATCGCGCGCATGCCTACAAGGCGGCGGTGGACAAGAACCGCGCCGACGGCGAGGACGACGATGCCGCGGTCACGGCGGGACTGTTCATGTATCCGGTGCTGATGGCCGCCGATATCCTGATCTTCAATGCCAACCAGGTCCCGGTGGGGCGCGATCAGATCCAGCACATCGAGATGGCGCGCGATTTCGGCCAGCGCTTCAACCACGTCTACGGCAAGGAATATTTCGCCCTGCCGGAAGTGCTCATCGACGACAACGTCGCCACGCTGCCCGGCCTGGACGGGCGCAAGATGAGCAAGAGCTACAACAACACCATTCCGCTGTTCGTGCCGCGCGAGGAGCTGAAGAAGCTGGTGTTCTCGATCCTCACCGATTCGCGTGGGCCGGGCGAGGCCAAGGACACCGAGGGCTCGGCACTGTTCCAGCTGTACCAGGCCTTCGCCAGCGCGGAGGAAACCGCCGCCTTCGCCCAGGCCTTCGCCGATGGCATTGGCTGGGGCGATGCGAAACAGAAGCTGTTCGAGCGCATCGACGCGGAAATCAGTCCACTGCGCGAAAAATACCTGGCACTGATGGCGCGGCCCGAGGAGATCGAAGCGATCCTGCGCGACGGCGCGCAGCGCCTGCGCACGAAATACGCCATCCCGTTGCTGGCGGAACTGCGCCACGCGGTCGGCCTGCGCAACCTGGCGGAGCAGCCGGCGGCGCCAGCGAAGACCGCCGCGGCCAAGGCCGCGTTGCCGCAGTTCAAGCAATATCGCGACAAGGATGCGCGGTTCTACTTCAAGTTCACCGACGCCGATGGCCAGTTGCTGATCCAGAGCAATGGCTTCGACGCGCCCAAGGATGCCGGCCAGATCATCGCCGTGCTGAAGCAGGCCGAGCGCGCGGATCAGCTGGAAACCACCGAGATCGTGCTGCAGGTTGCCGCCGCGGAGGTGCTGGCGGCATTGAAGCAGTTGCGCGACGCCGAGGCCTGAGATGCCGTTCCTGGCGATGGTGCTGTTCCTGCCCTGGTTCGCATTGCTGGGCACGTTGTTCTGGCTGTTTCCCCGGCAACCCCGCAACGGCCGGCGCAAGGCGTTCGACACCATCAGCCTGGCGGTGGCGTTCGTGCTCAGCATGCTGGGCATGTACTGGGGCTACGCGCTGGGGCTGGCCGACATCGGCACCGGCGCAATCTGGAAGCAGGTGCTGGCGACGCTGGTCGGTTATGGCGGTTTCCTGTTCGTGCTGACCGTGGCGGTACTGCTGCGATCGTGGTGGCTGGAGCGCTGAGCGCGCCGGCCGGAGACACCGATACCCCCGATGTGGGAGCGACGTGAGTCGCGAAGAGTTCTCTGATTCAGGCGCCTCGCGACAGCAGGGGCATGAACACGATACTGAGGGGTTCCGATTCGCGACTCACGTCGCTCCCACAGTGAGGCATCCGGGGCGCTTCTGCGACCAAAGATGCATCGTGGCGGCGCTGTCGCATCGGTAGAATCGGTTCATCCTCGCGTTACCCCACAAGCGTATGGACACCACTGGCATCCACACCATCGATACCGCGTTCCAGCGGGATCATTTCGATGCCGCCTACCTGATCGTCGAGCAGGGACGTGGCGCTTTCATCGACACCGGTACCAACCATGCGGTCCCGCGGCTGCTGGACGCCGCGCGGCGGGCGGGACTGGCTCCGGCGGACATCGACTGGGTGTTGGTCACCCACGCGCACCTGGATCACGCCGGTGGCGCGGGCGAGTTGATGGCGCAGCTGCCGCATGCGCGCCTGGTCGCGCATCCGCGAGCCGCCCCCCACCTGATCGATCCGGCCAGACTGATTGCCGGCGCCACCGCCGTCTACGGAGAAGCGGAGATGGCGCGCAGCTACGGTTCCATCCGGCCGGTGCCGGAGGAACGCGTGGTCGTCGCCGAGGACGGCCATGCGCTGGAACTGGCCGGACGCCGCCTGCAATGCATCGACACGCCCGGGCACGCGCGCCATCACTACTGCGTATGGGATGAGCGCAGCCGCAGCTGGTTCACCGGCGACACCTTCGGCCTGTCGTACCGGGAGATGGATGGCCCGCATGGACCGTTCATACTGCCGACCTCCTCGCCGGTGCAGTTCGAGCCCGAGGCACTGAAGACGTCGATCGCGCGATTGCTCGCGTACCGGCCGCAGGCCATGTATCTCACCCATTACGGGCGGGTGGAAGAGCCGGACCGGTTGGCGGCGGATCTGTTCGAGCAGATCGATGCGATGTCCGCGCTGGCCCGGCAATGCGACGGCAAGCCGGACAGGCACCGCGCCATGGTCGCCGGATTGACCGCGCTGTACCAGGAACGCGCCCGCGCGCTGCGCTGTCCGCTGGACGATGCCGGCGTGACGCGGGTGCTGGAGATGGATATCGAACTCAACGCGCAGGGCCTGGCCTGCTGGCTGGATCGGGATCGCCGCTGATCAATCCCAGCGGTTCACGCCCTCGCGTTCACCTCCGCCCATCGGCACGATGCAGAAGCGCTGCCCGGTCGGGGCTTCCATCACCCACCAGCGGTCATGGACGAAGCGGATCCGGCGCGCGCCGAGTTGTTCCAGGCGCGTGGCCTCGGCTTCCAGATCGTCGGCTTCGATGTCCAGATGCACGCGGGAAGGATGATCGACCTTCTGCACCTCCACGTGCAGTCCGCCGGCCGCATCCTTCAGGCGGTCGTACAGGCCGACGCCGCCATCGTCGGCGCTGACCACCGGCAGCCCGAGCGCGCGGCTCCAGAACGAGGAGGCGGCATCCAGATCGTCGGTCTGGCAATCGATGATGAATCCGGCGAGGCGGCTGTGGTGGGCCATGTCGATGCTCCGGGAAGGATGGTTTGAACGTCCGCTGGCGGGAAGCATCAATCCCAATGGTTCGGCTCGACGCCGCGCTCGGGATGGCGCATGCGTACCACGCAGAAACGTTGCCCGGTCGGCGCTTCCATCACCCACCAGCGTTTGACGAAACCGATGCGTTTGGCACCCAGTTTCTCCAGCCGGTCGGCTTCGGCATCCACGTCGTCGGCCTCGATGTCCAGATGCACGCGCGAGGCGTGCGCCACCTGCTGCACCTCTACATGCAAGCCGCCCGGCGCGCCTTCCAGTTCGGCGTAGTGGGCTTCGCCATCCTGGTAGGTTTCACCGCGCGGCAGGCCCAGCGCCTGGCTCCAGAATTGCGCCGCGGTTTCGTGATCGTGGGTCTGGCAATCGATGATGAAGCCAGCCAGCCGACTGCGATGGGCCATGTTCCGTTCTCCGCGACGTGGGAGGAAACGCGACCCGCCGCCGTGGGGCGGCGGGTGGAGGCCGGCTTACACCGGCAATGCCAGATCGTCGATCAGCGCCTTGAGGAAGCGCGCGGCTTCGCCGCCGGTGCAGGCGCGGTGATCGAAGGTGACCGACAGCGGGATGATCTTGTGCGACTCGAAGCCACCCATCACCGGCGTGACCTGGTGGCGGGCGCGGCCGGCGGCGACGATCGCCACGCACGGCGGTACCACCACCGGCGTGGCGTAGCGGCCGGCGAACATGCCGAAGTTGGACAGCGAGATCGTGTAGCCGCTCAGTTCGGAAGCCGGGATGCTGCGGTCCTCGACCTGCGCGCGCAGGCGGTTGATGCCTTCGCGCACGCCACGCGCATCGAGGATGTCGGCGTTGCGCAGGGCCGGCACGAACAGGCCGTCGTCGGTATCCACCGCGATGCCCACGTCCACCTGCGGATGCAGGGTGCGGCTGAGCTTGTCGCCATCGAACCAGGCGTTCATCGCCGGCACCGCCTTGCAGGCGCGGACGATGGCGCGGATCAGGCGCACGGTGACGTCGTTGCCCGGCGTCCAGGCATGCACGTCGGCATCGTCGCTGAGCGTGGTCGGCACGACCTTGGCATGCGCGTCGGCCATCACCCGCGCCATGTTGCGGCGCACGCCCTTGAGCTGTTCCGGCTGGCCGGTGACCGCCACGCCCGGCGGCTGGGTGCGCATCGGCTTGCCGGAGGCGGACAGCGTGGTGCGCTGCGCGGCTGCGGGAGCCGGCGCCGGGGCGGCTTCGGCCATGGCGGCGCGCACCGGTGCGGCCGGCGCCGCGCCGACACGGGCCGATCCGTCGGCGGCGGCCTGCTTGACGTCGGCCATGGTCACCGCGCCATCGGCGCCGGTCGCGCGCACGCGGGCCAGGTCGACGCCGAGCTTCTTGGCCATCGCGCGCACCGCCGGCATCGCCTTGACGCCGCCGACCGCGACCGCCTGCTCGGTGTGCACGGCGTTGGAGGTCTGCATCGCGCCGACCACGGTGCCGGCGTCGTCGCGTTCGGCTTCGGCGGGTGCGGGTGCGGGTGCGGGCGCTGCGGCGGCCGGAGTTGCGGGAACAGGTTCAGGCGCATGCGGCTTGGCCGGCCCGTGGTGATGGCCGGTGTCCTGGCCTTCCGCGCGCTGGGGCAGGCTGGGATCGGGCTGGAACACCGCCAGCATGCTGCCGGTGACCACCACGTCGCCCGCGCCGCCGGCCAGCTTCAGCACCTTGCCGGAGACCGGCGACGGCACTTCCACGACCGCCTTGGCGGTTTCCATCGACACCAGCGGCTCGTCGAGCCGGATCACGTCGCCTTCCTTGACGAACCACTCGACGATGGTGGCATCGGGCAGGCCTTCGCCCAGATCGGGAAGATTGAAGGTCTTGCTGTCGCTCATTCGGATTTCTCTTGTGCAGGTGTTGCTTGGAAAGGTTCCAGGTTGCGCGCGGGGATCCAGCCGGTGCGGCCGAGTGCGTTCTCGGCCCACCACCAGTCCGCCATCTCGTGGTGCAGGGTCAGGATTTCGCCCTTCTCCGCATCCAGTTCGCGCGTGTCGTATTCGTCCGTCGCGGTGGCCGCGCCATGCTCGGCGTCGAACAGCGCGACCGGAATCCAGCCGCCCAGTCCGCTGGCCAGGCTGGTCCAGACGAACTGCGGCCAGTCGGTGTCGCGTTCGCCCAGCGTCACCGGATCGCCGGGGGCGATCCGGATGGCCGGGCGATCCGGCGCGCGGTGCGTCGCGATGACCCGCGCGCGTTCCATCAGCCGTTGGCCAGGGTGCGCTTGGCCGCGGCGACGATCTTGTCGACGCTCGGCAGGTACTTCATCTCCAGGCGGAACAGCGGGATGTGGGTGTCATAGCCGGTGACGCGCTCGACCGGCGAGAGCAGGTCGTACATCGAATGCTCGGCCAGGCGCGCGGCGATTTCGGCGCCGAAGCCGGCAGTGCGGGGTGCCTCGTGCACGATCACGCAGCGGCCGGTCTTGGACACCGATTCGGCGATGGTGTCGAAGTCCAGCGGACGCAGCGTGGCCACGTCGATGACTTCGGCGCTGATGCCTTCGGCGGCCAGCTTGTCGGCGGCTTCCAGCGCTTCCTTCACCTGCGCGCCCCAGGTCACCAGGGTGACGTCGGTGCCATCACGCAGCACGAAGCACACGTCCAGCGGCAGCGCTTCGCCGTCATCGGCGACCACTTCCTTGTACTGGCGGTAGATGCGCTTGGGCTCCATGTAGATGACCGGATCCGGATCCCGGATCGCCGCCAGCAGCAGGCCGTAGGCACGCTGCGGCGAGGACGGCAGGACGACGCGCAAGCCGGGCACGTTGGTGAAGATAGCCTCGTTGGCCTCGCTGTGGTGCTCCGGCGCGCGGATGCCGCCGCCCCACGGCACGCGCAGCACCATCGGGCAGTGCAGGCGGCCACGGGTGCGGTAACGCATGCGCGCGGCGTGGCAGATGATGTGATCGACCATCGGGTAGACGAAACCGTCGAACTGCGCTTCGGCGACCGGCTTCATGCCCTGCACGGCCAGGCCCACGGTGAGGCCGGCGATGGTGGTTTCGTCGAGTGGGGTGTCGAGGATGCGGTCGGCGCCGAAGCGCTGCTGCAGGCCGGCGGTGGCGCGGAACACGCCGCCGTTCACGCCCACGTCCTCGCCCAGCACGATGACCGAGTCGTCATGCGCGATTTCCCAGGCCAGCGCCTGGGTGATGGCTTCGATCAGGGTGATCGCGGTGGGCGCCGCCACGGTGTCGGCCGCCTTGTGGTTGGCGGTGGTCTTGTTTTCCATCACGGTGCTCATGAGCGGCCCTCCGCGGCGAGCGCGGCGGCCCGTTGCGCCAGCAGTTCCGGCGGCGGATCCGCGTACAGATAGTCGAACATCGCTTCGACCGGCTGCACCGGGGTGTTGAGGTACGCGTTCACTTCCTCGTCTACGCGCGCGCCGCATTCCTCCTTCCACTTGGCCTCTTCGGCCTCGTTCCAGGCACCCTGCGCGACCAGCCAGGTACGCAGGCGGGTCATCGGCTCGCGTTCCCAGGCCGCCTTCACTTCGGCGTCGTCGCGGTAGCGGCGGGCATCGTCGGCGGTGGTGTGGTCGGACAGGCGATAGGTGACGAATTCCAGCACGGTGCCACCCTGGCCCTTGCGCGCGCGCTCGCCGGCGCGGCGCATCGCTTCCAGCACGGCGATAAGATCGTTGCCGTCCACCTGCAGGCAGTGCAGGCCGCCGGCCAGGCCCTTCTGCGCCAGCGTCTGCGCACCGGTCTGGGCCTTGCGCGGCACCGAGATCGCCCAGCCGTTGTTGACCACGCACAGGATCAGCGGCAGCTCGTAGGCGCCGGCCGAATTCAGCGCGGCGTAGAAGTCGGTCTTGGACGAACCGCCGTCGCCACAGGTGGCGACCGCCAGATGTGGCTGGCCACGCAGCTTGAACGCCAGCGCGGCGCCGGCGGCGTGCAGGCACTGGGTGGAAATCGGCACGCTCCAGGCGAAGTCGTGGCGGGCGATCTTGAAATCGTTGCCACGTTCGTCGCCGCCCCAGTACATCAGCACGTCGCGCGGCTGCACGCCACGCATGAACTGCGCGCCATACTCGCGATAGCTGGGGGCGAACACGTCCTCGGGCTTCATCGAGGCGCCGATGCCGACGTGGGTGGCCTCGTGGCCCAGGCAGGAGGCGTAGGTGCCCAGCTTGCCGGTACGTTGCAGCGCGATGGCCTTGGTGTCGAAGGTGCGCACGAACAGCATCTGCTTGAACAGCTCGCGCAGGCGCTGGGTGTCGCGCCCGGCTTCGGGCAGGTCGTCGCGGACGAGCTTGCCGTCCGGGCCGAGGTATTGGAGGAACTCGATTTCGAACTTTGCGGCGATGGTCATGCCGGGTGTCACTCTGCGGATGTTGCGGCGAATGTTGAAGGATCCAATGTTAAGGAACCGGAGCCGACCGGCCTTCCTGCGCTGCAACAACACAGATCCGCACGGTGCGCGGAAATACCGGGAAACGCTGGCGCGTCAGGCGCTTGGCGCCGGCCGCGCGGCGCCCGCGCGGGAATTGTCCGGAGGTTGGACCAGCGCGATTCTGCGCGGAAAAACCCCGGCTTGACGCGCACGCGGGGAAGGTGCACAGGGCGGGCGTACGCGGAAAACCAAGCGTGGAAACGACAAGGGCGCGGCCAGGCCGCGCCCTTGTTCATCCATCACCGGTGCCGCGTCAGCGGATCAGCTGCGCGCGGTTGTTGCCGGTGTCCGGGTCCGGGGTGGCACTCTCCACCTGGGCGGTGAAGGCGAACACCGTGCCGCGCTTGGGCCGGTTCGGAACCACCAGCGCGAACGCCAGCACCTGCGTCGAACCGGAGGCCATCGGCGTGCTGCGCGTGCATTGCGCGGCCGAGCCGGTGGCGGTGTCGGCGGCGCGGCCACACGACCAGCCGCGCGGCGCTGCCACCGCCATGTGGCGTGCCTCGACATTGCTGGCCAGCACCACCTTCACCTGTTCGGCGGAATCCGGGCCGGCGTTGCGCACCGGCACCAGCAAGGTGGCGACGGCGCCGCGGCGGAACGTCGCCGCCCCGCCGAGCAGGCGTACCGACAGGTCGGCCTGCGGCAGCGCGGCCACCGTGACCGCCACGGCGGCGGTGTTGTCGGCATTGGCGGGATCCGGCACCGGCGAGCTGGCCGACACGCCCAGGCCGAGCGCGCCGCCGGCGACGCTGGCCGGCACAGCGACCTGCAGGCTGAAGCCCGCTTCGGCACCGCTGGCCAGCGACGGCGTGGTGCAGGCCAGGCGGGTGCTGCCGCCGGATTGCACCGGCGCTTCGCAGTTCCAGCCCGGGGCGATGGTGCCCAGCACCGGTGTCACGTCCGCGGCGAACACGAAGGCGACTGCGGCGGGCGCCGCCGCGCCCGGACCGGCGTTGCGGACGGTGGCGGTGTAGGACACGGTATCGCCGACCACCGCGCTGGCGCGATCCGCGCTCACCGTCGCCGACAGATCAGCGCGGGCGAAGCCCGGCACGCGGATGGCCAGGCGCACCGGATCGTGATCCGAGGAGCGCAGCGCCACGCTGGCGTCGCCGAAGTTGTCCACGCCGAAATCGGCGTTGATGCGCGCGTGATCCACCTGCACGTCCGCACCCATTACCAGCGCCTCGTTGACCAGCACGTGATCCAGGGTCTGCGCGTTGCCGCCGAAGACATAGGAGTAGCGCTGCGCGGGATCGGCGATCAGCTGCGAACCATCGATCAGCGGCGTGGTCACCGGGCTGGCGGCCCAGGTCAGTACCTGATCGGCCGGCGCCGCGTCGCCACGCAGGATGCCCATCACGTCGACGTAGCCGTCGTTGAACTCGAACGCGTTGAAGTCGCCGACCAGCACGATCTTCTCGTTCGGATCGGCCTGTTGCATCTGCTGCACCAGTCCGCCCAGGTAGGCGGCTTGCGCGGCGCGCTTGGCCCGCACGCGATCGCCACCGGTCGGCCAGCCGTTGCTGCCCGGTGCGGTGTCGTCCATGTCGTTGAGCGAACGCAGGTGGTTGACGATCACGGTGACCGGATAGCCGGCCGCACCGTCCTGGTGGATGCGCGCGCGCAGCCGCAGCGGCGGGCGATCGTTGAGCAGGCTGGTGCTGCCGTCGGGATTGGCCAGCGGGGTGTTCTTGCCGAACTGGGCCACTTCCAGCACTTCCACCCGCGGCGCGCCGCCGGCGGTGGCGCGGGAACTGACCAGGAAGCCGACGTTGATGCCGCCGACGTCGTTGCCCGGTTGCAGATAGGGAACATAGCCCGGGCGGCTGGCGCAGGTGGCGTCAATGCGCTCGGACAGCAACTGCAGCACGCGGGTGTTCTCCACTTCCACCACGCCGAGGATGTCCGGCGTCTTCAGGAAGTCGCAGATCGCCAGCGCCGCCTTGGCCAGGCGTTTGTCCAGCGCGGCCGGGGTCAGGGTGACCGCGCCGTTGCCGTCGGCCACCTCATCGAACAGGCGCAGCAGGTTGAAGCTGCCGATGGTCGCCTCGTCGTAGCGCGCATCCGGGACCGCGCGCGGCGCCATGCCGCCGCTCACCGTCGGCGACGTCGCCGGATCCGGCAGCAGCGCCCAGGTGCCGGAGAAATAGTCGAGCACGCCGGACAGCCCGGTGACGTCGGCACCGGTGTCGACCGACAGCGGCTGCGCGTTGACCTGCCCACGGCTGCGCACCATCAGGCGTTCCTGGTTGGTGTCGAAGCGCGGCGGATGCTTGTCGCCGGGAATCGGGATGATGTCCATGACGCCGATGCCGGGTTCGCGGAACGGACGCGCGACCTCGGGCAGGGTCACGTGGAACACGCCGTCGCTGCTGGCGGTGGCGTCGTTCTCGTCGATGCTGCCCCCCGAGGGTGCCACCACCACCGCGCGAGCCACGCTCACGCGCATGCCTTCGAGGCGTTCCAGCGTGCCGGGCAGGGCGGCGGGTGCCAGATCGGCGGCCGCCAGTTCGACCGGCGCCGGCAACGCCACGCCGGCTTCCAGCACCTCCACGGTCGGACCGGTGATCTGGGTGATGGTCAGCTGGTGCGGATTGGAGGCAGGCACGAACTCGGCCACGGTGCCAGTCACGCGTACGCGGTTGCCGACCGCGGCGCTCGCCGGCGGCGCGCTGCCGGTGAACACGAACAGGCCTTCGGACGTGGCCGGATCGCCATCGTCGTTGGCGGCCTGCAGGAAGAAGCCGTTGTTGAACTTGAGTGCGGTGACCACGCCTTCGGTGATGACCCGCTTCTCCACGTAGGGCGAAGCCAGACCATTGCCCTGAATCTGCGGGATGGTGCGGGCCACCGGTGGATCCGGCGGCGCCGCGCCGCTGTTGCGCGGATTGGGCGTGCCGACGCTGAAGTCGGCGCCGTTGTTCTGGGTGTCAATGCTGCCTTCGCCATTGCGCAGCGCGGCGGTGGTATTGCCCAGCGTGCCGGTCGGGGCCGCGCCCTCGAAGCAGTTGGCCGCACTGCCGAAACCGACGAAGTCGACCAGGTTGGCGTCGGTGAGCGGACATCCGCCGGACAGCGTGGCGGTACTGCGGCTCAGGGCGATCTTGCCGGCGGTGCCGGACAGGGTGAGCGTGCCGGTGGCGTCAGGTGTCGGCAGATCGACGGTACCGCCGTTGCCCTGCGCCTGCTGGATCAGGTAGTAGCCGCCCGGGGCGATGCTGCCGGCGAGGTTGGTGCGGCTCCAGGTGGTGCCGGTGGAGGAGGCGTACTGCACGCTCCATCCGTCCAGGCTGACCGCGCTGGCGCCGTTGTTGCGCAGTTCGATGAAATCGTTCTTCAGCGTGGCACCGCTGTTGCCGCCACCACCGTAGACCTGGCTGACCACCACCTGCGCCTGCGCCGTGGTGGCAAGCAGCAGGGTGGAGACCGAAAACAGCAAGACCGCCATGCGGCGGTTTCGAGGCATGCCCATCAACAGACTCTCCCTGACCGTGAATGCGTGCGCCGCTGCCCGATGCTGCCGTGGCCGGCTCCGGTTGGCGCAATGTAGCGGAAGCCTCCGGCCCGTGCATTGCATGGCGATGACATAAGTCCCGGTTTTTGCAGGCGACCGCCGGCCGGGGAGGGCGCGGTCGGCGGTATCGGTTACGCTGGCGACCCCGCTGCACCCGCAGCCTTGCCCCGCCTGTCGACGGATGTCCGTAGAAAAGAACGAACGCGCCCTGGAAGCCGGCATCCACACCGACCTGGAAGGCCGGTTGACCTACGGCGGCTACCTGCGCCTGGACCGTTTGCTGGCGGCGCAGCAACCGGTGTCCAGCCCGGCCCACCATGACGAGCTACTGTTCATCATCCAGCACCAGGTCTCCGAGCTGTGGATGAAGCTGATGATCCACGAGCTGCGCGCGGCCACCGTGCACCTGCAGCGCGACGAGGTGTGGCAGACCCGCAAGGTGCTGGCGCGCGCCAAGCAGGTGCTGCGCCAGTTGACCGAGCAATGGTCGGTGCTGGAAACGCTGACGCCTTCCGAATACATGGGATTCCGCGATCTGCTGGGGCCGTCATCCGGCTTCCAGTCGCTGCAGTACCGCACCATCGAGTTCCTGCTGGGCAACAAGAACGCCGCGATGCTCAAGGTGTTCGCCCACGATCCCGAAGGACAGGCGCAGCTCCAGCAGATGCTGGAGGCGCCCAGCCTGTACGACGAGTTCCTGCGCTACCTGGCGCGTTTCGGCCACGCGGTGCCGCAGGAGCATCGCGAACGCGACTGGCGCCAGCCGCACGTGTCGGATTCGGCGCTGCTGCCGGTGTTCGAGCGCATCTACGAGGACACCGACCGCTACTGGCGCGAGTACTCGCTGTGCGAGGACCTGGTGGATCTGGAATCGCAGTTCCAGCTCTGGCGCTTCCGCCACATGCGCACGGTGATGCGCATCATCGGCTTCAAGCGCGGCACCGGCGGTTCCAGCGGCGTGGGCTTCCTCAAGCAGGCGCTGGAACTGTCGTTCTTCCCGGAACTGTTCGAGGTCCGGACCTCCATCGACGGCGACCGACCGGCGTCGCCCTGAGCCTCCCAGCTCGGCCCCCGCAGGAAATCCGCGGGTTTTCCGGGCTTTCCGCTGGCCCACCGGCCCCCGTATTCAGGAAAAACGGCATTGACGGAGCCGCGGGCGTCGGTAATTCTCCCCCGTCCCGCGCGACTTTCGCGTGGATTTGTCATTCCTGAATAACGAGGGGGGAGACCGCATGAGCGGTGCCGTCGATACGCAAAACCCGGTGCAACCGATACCGGAATTCCAGCAGGCCCTGGGCCATCCGCGTCCATTGTGGATGCTGTTCATGACAGAATTCTGGGAGCGGTTCGCCTTCTACGGCATCCGCTGGGCGCTGGTGTTGTACATCGTGGCGCAGTTCTACGGCGGCAGCGGCACCGGCGAGACGCCGGCCAACCAGGTCTACGGCGCCTACCTGGCGCTGGTCTATGCGGCGGCCATCTTCGGTGGCTACGTGGCGGACCGGATCATCGGCTACCAGCGCTCGATCCTGCTGGGAGCGGCCATCATGGCGGCCGGCCTGTTCATGATTGCCGTGCCGGACCAGAACATCTTCAAGGTCGGCCTGGCCACCATCATCGCCGGCAATGGCCTGTTCAAGCCGAACATCTCGACTATGGTCGGCAAGCTCTACGCGGTCGGCGACGAGCGCCGCGATTCGGGCTTCACCCTGTTCTACATGGGCATCAACCTGGGCGCGATGATCTCGCCGCTGCTGACCAGCTGGCTGGCCGAGAAGGTGTTCGGCACCGACACGATGCCGGTGTACAAAATCGTGTTCATCACCTCCGGCATCGGCATGCTGATCAGCCTGGTGTGGTTCTGGTTCGGGCGCGCCCAGCTCAAGGGCATCGGCGTGCCGCCGGCGGGTGGCGAGAGCATGGCGCGGCTGGCCATCACGGCGGTCTGCGCAATCGCGGCGATCCCGGTGTTCTATTTCCTGCTGAACCTCGGCGCGGATTCGCTGCAGTGGATCCTCACCGCGATGTTCGTCGGCCTGGCGATCCTGCTGCTGGTAGAAGGCATCCGCAATGGGCCGAAGCAGCGCGACATGGTCATCGCCATGTTGATCATCTTCGCCTTCAATGTCCTGTTCTGGTGCTTCTTCGAACAGGCGGGCAGTTCCTTCAGCTTCCTGGCCGACAAGATCGTCAACCGCGACTTCAACGGCTGGATCTTCCCGGTCGGCTGGTTCCAGTCGGTCAACTCGGTCGCCATCATCACCCTCGCGCCGATCATGGCGTGGCTGTGGGTCAAGATGGGTCGCGCCAATCCGTCGATTCCGCGCAAGTTCGGCCTGGGCCTGATCTTCAACGGCCTGGCCTTCCTGCTGCTGATGTTCGCGCTGTCCAGCCTGGTGGATCCGCAGAGCCTGAAGATTCCGTTCTGGACGCTGTTCGCGGTGTACTGGATCCAGTCCATCGGCGAGTTGTGCCTGTCGCCGATCGGCCTGTCGATGGTGACCAAGCTGGCCCCGGTGCGCCTGGTCGGTTTCGGCATGGGCGGCTGGTTCCTGTCCACCGGTATCGGCAACAACCTGTCCGGCATCTTCGCCAGCCACGTCAGCGGCGAGACCGGCATGACCACCGCTTCGGCGCTGTCCGGCTATACCTTCGGCTTCTGGACCCTGCTCGGCTTCGGCGTGCTGCTGTTCCTGATCGCGCCGCTGGTGCAGAAGCTGATGCATGGCGTGAAGTAAGGCGACAACTGCGAGGCATGAAAAAGGCGGCCCGCGGGCCGCCTTTTTTCTTGCACGCCATCATGCGGCGGCGAGGTTCCGGTTTCAGTCCGACTGCTTCCACGGCGTGGAGCCGGTCATGTGGACCACGCCGTCGGACAGCTTGTCGATCAAGCGACTGATCTGTTCCCGCTCTTCCGGACTGAATCCGGACAGCAGCCGGCGCTCGCATTCCAGGGTCATCGGCGCGACCTCGTCGTAGACCGAGTAGCCGACTTCCGACAGCGCCAGCACCGAGCGGCGGCGGTCGTCGCCATGGGTATCGCGCTTGATCAGGCCGCGTTCCAGCAGCTTGGCCACGGCCCGGCTGACCGCCACCTTGTCCATCGCGGTGCGCTCGGCGACCTCGCCGGCGGACAGGTCCGAGAACCGCCCCAGCACCGCCATGATCCGCCACTCGGTGATGGCCAGGCCGAAGCGCTGGTCGTACAGGTGGGCGATGGTCTGGCTGACCCGGTTGGACAGCACGCTCAGGCGGTAGGGCAGGAAGCGCTCCAGTTCCAGCACGGCATGGGGATGCTCGGCCGGGAGGGGGGCGGGCGGGGCGTCTGGGGTCGGGTTGGGGTCGTTCATGGGGCCGGTTCGGAAAGGAGATGGCGCGGCGCAGCTTGCAAGTAGTTTCAATTGAAACTATAAAGCAGGCTGTCCCACCGCAAGCCTAGCGAGGCGCTCCATGAACGCACAACCCAACCTTGGCATGCAGGTCACCACCTTCGAGAACCCGATGGGTATCGACGGCTTCGAATTCGTCGAATTCGCCGCCCCGGATGGCCAGGGCGAGGCCCTGCACGACTACTTCCGCCGGCTCGGCTTCACCGCCGTGCTGCACCACAAGACCCGTCCGATCACCGTGTACCGCCAGGGCGGAGTGAACTTCCTGGTCAACGAGGATCCGGATTCGTTCGCAGCGGATTTCGCCCGCGCGCACGGTCCTTGCGCCTGTGGCTTCGCGATCCGCTTCAGCAAGCCGGCGGAGCAGGTGTTCGACACCGTCCTCCGCAATGGTGGCGAAGCGATTGATCACAAGCCGGAAACCCGCGCGGTGTCCGCACCGGTGGTCAAGGGCATCGGCGACTGCATGCTGTACCTGGTGGATTGCTATGGCGGCACCGGCAGCATCTACGACGGCGACTACCTGCCGGTGCAGGGCGCTGAGCAGAACCCGAAGGGGTTCGGGCTGACCTTCATCGATCACCTGACCCACAACCTGTTCTTCGGCAACATGGACAAGTGGTCGGACTACTACGAGCGCCTGTTCAACTTCCGCGAGATCCGCTACTTCGACATCAAGGGCGCCAAGACCGGCCTCTTGTCCAAGGCGATGACCGCGCCGGATGGCATCGTGCGCATCCCGCTCAACGAATCTTCTGATCCGAAGTCGCAGATCAACGAATACCTGGACGCGTACAAGGGCGAGGGCATCCAGCACATCGCCTGCTTCACCGACGACATCTACGAGACGGTGGAGGCCATGCGCGATGCGGGCGTCGAGTTCCTCGACACTCCGGACACCTATTTCGACGTGATCGACCAGCGCGTGCCGGATCATGGCGAGGACGTGCCGCGGCTGGCGAAGAACAAGATCCTGATCGACGCCGATCCGGAGACCCACAAGCGCAAACTGCTGCAGATCTTCACCCAGAACGCGATCGGTCCGATCTTCTTCGAGATCATCCAGCGCAAGGGCAACGAAGGCTTCGGCGAAGGCAATTTCCAGGCGTTGTTCGAGAGCATCGAACGCGACCAGATGCGCCGCGGCGTGCTCTGAACCCGGGCGGCGCCTGGCGCCGCTCCCCAGTTCAGGCAAAATCGCGTCATCGGCATCGCCGCGACGACGTCGCGGCCACAGGCAGGCACCATGAAGAGCAGCGGCTACCAAACCGGTTTCGGCAACCACTTCGCCAGCGAGGCCGTGGCCGGCACGCTGCCGATTGGACGCAACTCGCCGCAGCGGGTCGCGCATGGCCTGTACGCGGAGCAGCTCTCGGGCACGGCGTTCACTGCACCGCGCAATGAGAACCGCCGCAGTTGGCTGTACCGGATCCGGCCGGCGGCGATGCATTCGAACTTCGAGGCATTCAACCAGCCGCGCTTCCACAATGATTTCGGCACCGGGCCGGTGACCCCGGATCAGCTGCGCTGGAATCCGCTGCCGCTGCCGGAGGCGTCCACCGATTTCGTCGAGGGCCTGTACACCATGGCCGGCAACGGTTCGGCCGCCGGCCAGCACGGCGTCGGGGTCCATCTGTATGCGGCCAACCGCTCGATGCAGGGCCGGTTTTTCTACGATGCCGATGCCGAGCTGCTGATCGTGCCGCAGCAGGGGCGGTTGCACATCGCCACCGAACTGGGCGTGGTCGAGGTGGAGCCGCAGCAGATCGCGGTGATTCCGCGCGGCGTGCGCTTCCGCGTCGAGCTGCCGGATGGCCCGTCGCGCGGCTACGTGTGCGAAAACTTCGGCGCCGCGCTGCGCCTGCCCGACCTGGGGCCGATCGGCGCCAACGGCCTGGCCAATCCGCGTGATTTCGAAACGCCGCACGCGGCGTACGAAGAAGTGGAAGGCGAGTTCGAATTGATCGCCAAGTTCCAGGGCCACCTGTGGCGCGCGTCGATTGGCCATTCGCCGCTGGACGTGGTCGGCTGGCACGGCAACTACGCGCCGTACCGCTACGACCTGCGCCACTTCAACACCATCGGGTCGATCAGCTTCGATCACCCGGATCCGTCGATCTTCACCGTGCTGACCTCGCCCAGCGACACCCACGGCACCGCCAACCTGGATTTCGTGATCTTCCCGCCGCGCTGGCTGGTGGCGCAGGATACTTTCCGCCCGCCCTGGTTCCACCGCAACATCGCCAGCGAATTCATGGGACTGATCACCGGCGTGTACGACGCCAAGGCGGATGGCTTCGCGCCCGGCGGCGCATCGCTGCACAACTGCATGACCGGGCATGGCCCGGACGCAGCCACTTTCGAGAAGGCCAGCGCCGCGGACCTCAGCAAGCCGGACGTCATCCGCGACACCATGGCCTTCATGTTCGAGACGCGCGCGGTGATCCGCCCCGCGGCGCAGGCGCTGGAAGCCGGGCATCGCCAGCGCGACTACCTGGCCTGCTGGGCCGGATTGCAGAAGCACTTCCGCAAACCGGACTGATCCGTTCGCGACAGGTTCACGGCGACACGCTAGGCTGCGGGCTTTCCCACGGAGCCGCCGCCATGACGTTCGCCCCCAAGCCCGTCCTGCTGACTTTCGCCCTGACGCTGGCGCTGGCCGCCTGCAAGCCGCCGGCCGCGCAGCCACCGGCCGAGGCGGACGCACCGGCTCCCGCGCCGCCGCCGGCCGCGAGCGTTCCCGCCGAATCCACCACTCCGCCCGCCACCGATCCCGCCGCGCCGCCCGCATTGGCCCAGGCCGGGCTGGCGGGTTTCGGCGACATGAAGCTGGGCAGCAGCGAAGACGAGGCCAAGGCTGCCTGGGGCGGCGAGCTCAAGTCGCTGCCGGCGGGCGAGGGCAGTACCTGCCACTATCTGCTGCCGAAGTGGGCGAAGGACGGCAACGAACTGGCCTTCATGATCGAGGACGGCAAGTTCGTCCGCTACGACGTCGGCAACGACAAGGAGACCGCGCCCGGCGGCGGCAAGGTCGGCATGCAGGCCGACGCACTGCAGCAGCTCTACAACGGCGGCCTGCAACCCACGCCGCACAAGTACGTCGAGGGTGGCCGCTACCTGTCGATGGCTGCCAGCGGAGTGGCGCCGAGCAAGCTGGTGTTCGAGGTGGGCGCCGACGGCAAGGTCACCCGTTGGCGAGTGGGCCTGATCCCGCAGGCCGACTACGTGGAAGGCTGCTCCTGAGTTTCCCTCCGCCGACGGTGGCTGGTGGCCGGCCGTCGCGCGGGCATAGAATCGCCCATCGACGCGAGGAGGCGCACGGATGGAAGCATGGGGCTTTTTCCTGCTGGGCCTGGTGCTGCTGGCACTGGGTGGTGATTCCATCGTCAAGGGCGCCTCGGCGCTGGCGCAGCGCCTGGGGGCCTCGCCCTTCGTCGCCGGCCTGCTGCTGATTGCCTTCGGCACCTCGCTGCCGGAACTGGCGGTCAACGCGCGTGCGGCCTGGGTGGGCGCACAGGACCTGGCGCTGGGCAACGTGGTCGGCAGCAACATCGCCAATCTTGGCCTGACCCTGGGCCTGGCCGCGTTGTGCGCGCCGCTGGTGGTGCGGATGCGCCTGCTGTCGCCGCTGCTGCTGTTGCTGGTGGCGGCGACGCTGGCGCTGATCGTGCTCGGCCTGGATGGCGTGATCGGTCGCGTCGAAGGCGGCGTGCTGCTGCTGGCCTTTGTCGCCATGCTCGCCTTCCTGCTGGCGCGTGGCGCGCGCGAGGACGAGGCGGTGCGTGCCGATGTCGCCGCCTATGCCGGTCCTGTGGTTGCCTGGTGGCAGGCGTTGCTGCGCCTGGCTATCGCCATCGCGCTGCTGTACTTCGGCTCGAAATTCATCGTCCAGTCCGCGACCACGCTCGGCGCCGGATTGGGCCTGACGCCGTTGCTGTCCGGCTTGTTGCCGGTGGCGATTGGCACCGCCCTGCCGGAAGTGGCGGCCGCCATCGCGGCGGCGCGGCGCGGGCAGGGCGACATGGTGGCCGGCCACGTGATCGGCTCCAGCCTGTTCAACCTGCTGGTGGTGGTGGGCGGCATGGCGGTGTTCCGCCCGCTGCCGCTGCCGACCTCCTTCGTCCGCCTGGAATTGCCGGCGGCGATCGCCTTCGCGGTGATCCTGCTGCCGATGCTGCGCGGCGACCTGCGCATCAGCCGCGGAGAGGGCGCGCTGCTGACACTGGCGTTCGTGGCCTGGGTGGTGCTGGAAATCGCGCTGCTGGCCTGATCGGCTTCAGGGTCGATCGCCTCTTCAGGCGTGCTCGTCTTCGGCGTGCGTGTCCGCCTGGCCCGGCTCGGGCGGGCGCGTGGCCATCTTCAGCGACAGCGCGGCCTTGGCCATCAGGTGCGCGCTGATCGGCGCGGTGATGAACAGGAACGCGGTGACCAGCAGTTCGCGTGGTTGCGGATCGTGCCCCAGTGAAGCGTGGTAGCCGACCGAGGCCAGCAGCACGCAACCCACGCCCAGCGTGCTGGCCTTGGTCGGGCCATGCAGGCGCTTGAAGAAATCCGAGAGCTTGGCCAGTCCGTAGGATCCGACCAGGATGAAGAAGCTGCCGACGGCGAGCAGCGTCGCGAGCAGTACGGCGATCAGCATGTTCATTCGACGATGTCCCGGCGCAGGATGTACTTGCTCAGCACCACGGTGCCGACGAAGCCGAGCATCGCGATGATCAACGCGGCCTCGAAGTAGATTGGCGTGTCCAGGTGCATGCCGAACAGCATCAGTTCGGCGATGCCGGCCACGAACAGGGTGTCCAGCGCGAGGATACGGTCGGGCACGGTCGGCCCGCGCAGCAGGCGCCACAGCGCCAGCAGCATGGCCAGGCCGACCACGTGCATGGAGCCGACGATGGCCACGGCGACGATGGATTCGGGCGTCATGGGAATATCTCCATCAGGGGCGCTTCGTAGCGGTGCTTGATCTGGACGATGACCGCTTCGGGATCCTTCAGATCGAATACGTGCACGAGCAGGTGGCGGCGGTCATCCGACAGCACCGCCGACAACGTGCCGGGTGTCAGGGTGATGATGCTGGTCAGCGCGGCGATGCCGTGGATGTTGCCGATGTCCAGCGGCACCCAGACGAAGCCGGGCGTGATCGCCGACTCCGGTCCCAGCACGCGGCGCGCGACCTCGATGTTGGAACGGACGATGTCCCAACCCAGCACCCACAGCATGCGCGGCACCTGGCGCAGGCGGCCGATCCGGGCGAACTCGCGATCCAGGCGCGCGGCGAACAGCGGAATGACGATCGCCAGCACCACCGCCAGCACGACGTGCCCCCAGCTGAGCGCCGAGTTCATCAGCAGCCAGAAGCAGAAGATCGTCAGGCTCAGCGGCCAGGAAGGAATCCAGCGCTTCATCAGGGCTTCCTCATCACCGGCAATTGCGCGCGCACCTGTTCCACATAGTCGGCCGGCGACAACAACTGGGCGGCGGCGGCTCGCGTGTAATCCAGGATCGGGGCAGCGGCCAGCACCATCGCCACGCCGTAGCCGAGCAGCAGCACGGTGGCGGCGGTTTCCAGCGTGCGCGCCGGCGCGGCGATCATGCCCGATGGTGCGGGAACCTCGGCGCCCGGAGGCACCCGCCAGAACAGCCGCGTGCCCGCGCGCGCCATGCCGACCAGGACCAGGAAACTGCTCACCAGCAGTGCCGCCCAGATCCAGCGCTGTTCGACCGTGGCCATCAGCAGCACCAGCTTGCCGATGAAACCCGACAGCGGCGGCAGGCCGGCCAGCGATACCGCCGCGATCAGGAACATCAGGCCGGGCAGGGTCTTGGACGGCACCGGCAGTCCGCGATCCCCGCGATCGCCATCGGCGCCGCGCTGGCGCCGGACCAGATCCGCGATCAGGAACAGCGACGCGCCGGCGAAGGTGCTGTGCGCCAGGTAGTAGAGTCCCGCGCCGATGGTGCCTTCGCGGGCCAGTGCGAAGGCGATGAACAAGGTCGCCGCCGACACCAGCACCAGGTAGGCCGCCAGTGCGCGCAGCCTGACCGCTGCCATCACTCCCAGCGAGGCCAGGGCCAGCGTGATCACGCCGGCCGGCAGCAGCCAGTCCCAGGCGAATCCGGCCAGCGCGCCGGCCGACGCGCCGAACAGCAGCAGACATACCCGCAGCACCGCGTACAGGCCGACCTTGGTCATGATCGCGAACAGTCCCGCGACCGCGGCCGGTGCGTGGGTGTAGGTCTGCGGCAGCCACAGGTACATCGGCAGCAGCGCGGCCTTGGTGCAGAACACCAGCAGCAGCAGGCCGGCGGCGGCCTGGATCAGAGGCAGATCGGCGGTCGGCGCCTGCGCGATCTTCGTCGACATCTCGGCCATGTTGAGCGAGCCGAGCAGCGCGTAAAGCAGGCCCAGCGCCATCAGGAACAGGGTCGAGGCGGCGATGTTGACGCTGACGTAGTGGAAACCGGCGTGCATGCGATCGCCGCGCCCGCCGCTGAGCATCAGTCCGTACGAGGCGATCAGCAGCACTTCGAAGAATACGAACAGGTTGAACAGATCGCCGGTCAGGAACGCGCCGTTCAGGCCCATCAGCTGGAACTGGAAGAAGGCGTGGAAATGCGGCGCGCGCCGATCCCAGCCGGCGCCGGCGTGCAGCAGGCAGGCCACCGCCAGCAGCGCGGACACCAGCACCATCATCGCCGACAGGCGATCCACCATCAGGCTGATGCCCAGCCGCGCCGGCCAGTCGCCCAGCAGATAGACCAGCACCGTGCCGTCCGCGACCGCGCGCAGCAGGCACACGGCCACCAGCACCTGCGCGGCCAGCGAGACACCGGCAATCAAACGTTGCGGCACCATGCCGAAACGGCGGTGCTCGGCGAACAACGCCAGCGCCGCGGCGAACAGCGGGATCAGGATCGGCAGCAGCGGCAGGTGGCTCATGCCTTCCTCCGCCGGTCTTCGTGGTAGCTGTCCACGCGCGCCTCGTGCAGGCGTTCGCCGGCGGCGCCGTCGACGTGATCGCTGCCGTTGTCGGCGCGGCTGCGGATCGCCAGCACGATGCTGACCGCGGTCATCGCGAACGCGATCACGATCGCGGTCAGCACCAGCGCCTGCGGCAGCGGGTCTGTGTAGTAGGCGAGGGTGGTCGCCACGCCGTCGCGCAGCACCGGCGGCTTGCCGGCCACTACCCGGCCACCGGCGAAGATCAGCAGATTGGTGGCGTAGGAGAGCAGGGTCATCCCGAGGATGACGTCGAAGGTGCGCGCGCGCAGCAGCAGGTACACGCCGGAGGCGGTGAGCAGCCCAATCGCGCAGGCCAGGGCGAGTTCCATCAGCGTTCCACCTCGCCGGTCCGGAGTGAGCGCCGGTCAAGATCGATGACACCATCGCGCGCTTCCCGCGTGCGCGAGGGTTTGATCGTGCCCAGCATCGAGAGAATCAGCATCGCGCCGCCGAACACCACCAGGTAGACACCGGTGTCGAACACCATCGCGCTGGTCAGCTCCAGGTCCCCGATCAGCGGCAGCGTCCATACGACGTGGCCGCTGGTGAGGAACGGGTACCCCAGCAGCAGCGGCGCGACCCCGCCCAGCCCCGCCACCAGCAGGCCCACGCCGATGCAGCGCACGTAATCGAAACCGAAGCGCGACTCGACCGAGGCCGCGCCCTGCATGACGTACTGCATCAGCAGCGGCACCGCCAGCACCAGACCGGCGACGAAGCCGCCGCCGGGGGCGTTGTGCCCGCGCAGGAACAGGAAGAACGAGACGGTGAGTGTCAGCGGGAACATGATCTGGGCCAGATCCGCCGGCACCGGCAGTGGAATCGGCGGGCCGGGCATGATCTTCTCCGGCGCCATCCGCGCGCGCCGCAGCAGCGCGTGCACCAGCAGGGCGGCGATGCCGAACACGGTGATCTCGCCGAAGGTATCGAAGCCGCGGAAGTCGACCAGGATCACGTTGACCACATTGTGGCCGAACGCTTCGGGCAGCGAGCGCGCCAGCATCTCCTCGCCGATGCCGCCGGCCGGCCGGGTCATCGCCGCGTAGGCCAGCACCGCCACGCCGGTACCGGCGACCAGCGCGATCACGATATCGCGCCAGCGCCGCGCGGCATTGCGCTCCGGCGGTGAGCGGAACGGCAGGTAATGCATGCCGAGCAGCAGCAGCGGCAGGCTGACCATTTCCACCAGCAGTTGGGTCAGCGCCAGATCCGGCGCCGACAGGAACACGAAGGTCAGGCTGACCGCCAGCCCCGCGCCGCCCAGCAGGATCAGCACCACCAGGCGCTGCCGGTACCAGCGCAGCGAGGTGATCGCGCAAGCCGCCAGCACCAGCCACAGCACCCAGCCCAGCGGCGGCATCGGTTGCGACGCGCGCCATTCGATGGAAGCGCCGCCGGACAGGAACGGCGCCAGTCCGACCGCGATCGCGGCCAGCACCAGCCAGGCCAGGCTGCGCTGCAGGCTGCCGTTGGCGAGGCGCCGGGTCAGGCGCTGCGCCAGCGCGAACAGCGCCTCGACGTTGAACAGGAAGATGCGCCGCCCCAGCGACTGGCGGACGATCGCGTGCAGATCCAGCAACCGGCGCAGGCCGAAGTACAGCGCCACGCCGCCGACCAGGCTGACCACGCTCATCAGCAGCGGCAGGTTGAAGCCGTGCCAGACCGCCAGGCTGTAGGTCGGCGCGGCGGCGCCGAGCGTGCCGCGCACCGCAGCCTCCAGCACCGGGGCGATGGTCCAGGCCGGGACGATGCCCACGATCAGGCACAGCACCACCAGGATCTCGACCGGGATCTTCATCCAGCGCGCGGGCTCGTGCGGTTCGTGTTCCAGTGCGCGCGGGCCCTTGCCGAAGAACGTGTCGTGGACGAAACGCAGGCTGTAGGCGACGCCGAAGATGCCGGCCAGCACCGCGACCAGGCTCATCGCCGAGCGCATGGTCGCGTGCGCGTCGCTCATGTCCAGCGTCTCGGCGAAGAACATTTCCTTGGACAGGAAGCCGTTGAGCAACGGCACGCCGGCCATCGCCAGGCTGGCGATGATTGCCAGCGCGCTGGTAAACGGCAGGTAGTGGCGCAGGCCGCCGAGCCGGCGCATGTCGCGGGTTCCGGTTTCGTGGTCGATGATGCCCGCGGCCATGAACAGCGACGCCTTGAACACCGCGTGGTTGAGGATGTGGAAGAGGCCCGCGACCACCGCCATCGGCGTGGAGAGGCCGAACAGCAAGGTGATCAGGCCCAGGTGCGAGATGGTCGAATAGGCCAGCAGGCCCTTGATGTCCTGCTGGAAGATCGCCTGCCAGGCGCCGATCAGCAGCGTGGCCGCGCCGATCGCGCTGACCAGGTAGAAGAACAGTTCGCTGCCTGCCAGGGCGGGATGCAGGCGCGCCAGGAGGAACACGCCGGCCTTCACCATCGTCGCCGAATGCAGGTAGGCCGAGACCGGCGTCGGCGCGGCCATCGCGTGCGGCAGCCAGAAGTGGAACGGAAACTGCGCGCTCTTGGTGAACACGCCCATCAGTACCAGCACCAGGGTCAGCGGATACAGCGCGTGCGCGCGGATCTGCGGTCCGGCCGCGAGCACGTCGTCCAGCTGGTAGCTGCCGACGATATGGCCCAGCAGCAGCGCACCGGCCAGCAGCGCCAGGCCGCCGCCGCCGGTGATCGCCAGCGCCATGCGCGCGCCCTCGCGGGCATCCTGGCGCTGGTGCCAGTAACCGATCAGCAGGAAGGAGCTGATGCTGGTCATCTCCCAGAACACCAGCAGCAGGATCAGGTTGCCGGCCAGCACCACGCCGAGCATCGAGCCCATGAACAACAGCAGGTACGCATACAGGCGCACCGCCGAATCGCGTGGACTCAGGTAGTAATGCGCGTACATCACCACCAGCGCGCCGATCGCCAGCACCAGTCCGGCGAAGGTCCAGGCCAGGCCGTCCAGGCGCAGGCCGAAGGCGAGGCCGATCTGGGGAATCCAGGGATGTTCGGCGCGGACGACGCCGCCTTGCAGGATCTCCGGCGTCATCGTCGCCAGCAGGCCCAGGCCGAGCAGCGGCGCCGCGCCGGCCAGCCATGCCGCCATGCTGCGCGACTTGGGTCGCCACAGCGCGATGAGCAGGGCGATCAGGAACGGCAGGCACAGGAGCAGGTCGAGAGATGCGGACACTCGTCGGACTTCGATGGCGGGTGTTGACCCGAGTTTAACAGGGCAATGCACGTGGAATGGCGGCTTCGCTATGCTGTGCGGCCGATCGCGGCGATCCCGTTCACCCACAAGGAAACGCGCCTCCCATGTCCCAGCCCACCCGCAACGCCCTGGTTTTCGGTGGCACCGGCCAGATCGGACGGGCGCTGCTGGCGCGGCTGCGGACCGATGGCTGGCGGATCCTGGCGGTGTCGCGGCAAGCGCAGGCGGCGGATGACGATGGCGTGCATTGGCTGCAAGGTGAGTTCGATGACATGCCGCCACTTCCGGATCGCGTCGATGCGATTTTCAGCACCGGTCCGCTGGATCGGTTTTCCCGCTGGTATGCCGACGCGGCACTCGCCTGTCCGCGGGTGGTGGCGTTCGGATCGACCAGCGTGGAAACCAAGCAGGCGTCGGCCGATGCCGGCGAGCGCGATCTGGCCGGACGCCTGCGCGACGCCGAAGCGCGGGTGTTCGCCGCCGCGCAGGCGCGCGATGCGCAGGCCACACTGCTGCGTCCCACCCTGGTGTACGGCGCGGGCCGTGATCAGACCCTGTCGCGGATCGCGGCGATGGCGCGCCGCAGTGGTTTCTTCGTGCTGCCTGGCGACGCGCGCGGCCGGCGCCAGCCGGTCCATGTAGGAGATCTGGCCGCGGCGGCGCAGGCGGTGGTGGACACGCCGGCGACGCACGGGCGCGCTTATGCGCTGCCGGGTGGCGAGACGCTGGAGTATCGCGAGATGGTGCGCAGGACGCTGGCGGCGCTGCGGCCCGCGCCACGGTTGATCGTGCTGCCGCCGTCGGTGTTCGCGGTCGTGGTCGCGGCGGCGCGGTGGAGCGGACGCCTGCAGGGATTGAGTGGCGCGGCGGTGGCCCGCATGCGCGGGGATCTGGTGTTCGACGCCGGACCGGCGCAGCGTGATTTCGGTTACGCGCCGCGCGTCTTCAAGCCGGATGCCGGCATGCTGCCGCCGTGAGCGCCGGGCGTCGCATTCAGTAGCGCCAGCCCATCACCCGGTAGAACTTGGCCAGCACCCAGGCCGGGCCGATCAGCAGGTAGGTGAGATCGGTGAGGAAGCTCGGCTTGCGGCCTTCGATCTTGTGGCCGATGAACTGCGCGACCCAGGCGATCACGAAAACGCCCAGCGCCAGCCAGAACAGATTGGCCACCCCCAGCACGCCTTCCAGCCAGCGGGTCAGCCAGGCCATCGCCACGAAGATCGCCAGCATGCCCAGGCCGAGCGGGCGCGACATCCGGTTGTAGAACATCCAGGCGCCGAACATCGCCAGCGCCGCCCAGATGCCGGATTTCATCCAGGTGCCGAACACCGGGATGCACCACAGCAGCGCGACCACCGTCCACAGGATGGCGGGGACGGCGAAGAGGTGGATCTTCTGGTTGGTGACGTTCTGGTGGTCGCCGGAATAACTGGCGAACCAGCGGTCCACCGGGCGTTGCGCGGTCGCGTTCATGCATCCCTCCCGAGGATGTCGATGCGGCAGGGTATGGAGCATAGCGCAGGCGCGGGCGGCGCGCGTCGCCACCCGGCCCCGGGTGGGCGGACTAGTGGGCGGAGACCCGCGAGAACAACTGGATGACCGCGACCCCGGCCACGATCAGGCCCATGCCGAGCACGGCGGGCAGGTCGAGCGCCTGCTTGAGTACCAGCCAGCCGACCAGGGCGATCAGGACGATGCCGGCGCCGGACCAGATCGCGTAGGCGACCCCGACCGGAACAGTCTTCATCACCTGCGACAGGCAGTAGAAGGCGATGCCGTAGCCGGCCGCCACCAGCAGCGAGGGCCCGAGGCGGGTGAAACCTTCCGCCGACTTGAGCGCGCTGGTGGCGATGACCTCGGCGACGATGGCGACGGCCAGGTACAGGTAACCCGGATTCATGGCGGCGGGACAGGCAGCGTGCGTGGCACGGGACCGGGATGCTAGCCCACGCCGCGGTGAACGCCACCCGACCGGCGGGCGGCCCGCTCCCGCAGGAGCGGCCGCCTGCCGCGCGCCTTGGCCGGGATCAATCCAACTGCAGATCGGCCAGCCGCAGCAGCGCTTCGGCGTACTTGGCGCGGGTGCGCTCGATGACCTCGGCGGGCAGATGGGGACCCGGCGCGGTCTTGTTCCAGTCCAGCGTTTCCAGGTAGTCGCGCACGAACTGCTTGTCGTAGCTCGGCGGGCTGGTGCCGACCTCGTACTGATCCGCCGGCCAGTAGCGCGAGGAATCGGGGGTCAGCATCTCGTCCATGATGTACAGGCGGCCATCGGCGTCGGTGCCGAACTCGAACTTGGTGTCGGCCAGCAGGATGCCGCGCTCGGCCGCGTACTCGGCGGCGTAGCGGTAGATGCGCAGGGTGGCGTCGCGCACGCGCTCGGCCAGCTCGGCGCCCACGGTCTTGACCATCGCGTCGAAATCGATGTTCTCGTCGTGGTCGCCGACCGCCGCCTTGGTGGAGGGCGTGAAGATCGGTTCGGCCAGCCGCTCGGCCTGGCGCAGGCCGTCAGGCAGCTCGATGCCGCTGACCTTGCCGGTGCGCTGGTAGTCCTTCCAGCCGCTGCCGATCAGGTAGCCGCGGGCGATCGCTTCCACCGGCACCGGCTTGAGCCGGCGGGTCACCACCGCGCGCTTCGCGTACAGCGCGGGATCCACGCCTGCCGGCAGCACGCTGGCCACGTCGATGCCGGTCAGATGGTTGGGCAGCAGGTGGGCGGTCTTGGCGAACCAGAAGTTGGAGATCTGGCAGAGCATCTCGCCCTTGCCGGGAATCGGATCCGGCAGCACCACGTCGAACGCGCTGAGGCGATCGGTGGCGACCATCAGCAGGTAGTCGCCGGGCGGCGCGTCGGCGGGCAGGCGCTCGCGGGGGATGTCGAATACATCGCGGACCTTGCCGCGGTGGCGCAACGGCAGGCCGGGCAGATCGGATTGAAGCAACGTCGTCGGCACAAATACTCCTCGGGGAGTCCGGATTTCGGTCGGAAGGGCGCGCGCAGCGCACCCGGAGTCCTCCCCCGCTCCCGTGTCCCGCAAGCCGCCTGGGCGTGCCCGGGACCCGGCCGGGCCGCGTAGTGTACGGCGATGCCGGGCCGCTGTGCCGTAAAATGGCCGCCAATTTCAGGGAAACCCCACCCGGATGAAGCGCTGGTACGGGAAATTGCTCGGATTCATCGCCGGCTGGCTGCTGATGCGGCACCCGGTGGGCGGCCTGATCGGCCTGCTGATCGGCCATGCCTTCGACGAGGACTGGTTCAAGCTGTCCCGGGACAATCCGTACCGGGTGTTCAACCTCACCAGCGACGCCACCGACGCCGAGATCGACCAGGCCTACCGCCGGCTGATTTCCCAGTACCACCCCGACAAGTACGCCGGCGCCGCCGAGGAACTGCGCCGCCAGGCCGAGCGCAAGGCCGGCGAAATCAACGCCGCCTACGACCGCATCAAGACCCTGCGCCGGCGCTGACCGCGTCCGCGCCTTCCCGCCGCACCGACCCGACGAGAGTCCCATGTCCGATTGCCTGATTGCCCCCTCCATCCTGTCCGCCGACTTCGCCAGGCTGGGCGAGGAAGTCGACAACGTGATCGCCGCCGGCGCCGACTGGGTGCACTTCGACGTGATGGACAACCACTACGTCCCCAACCTCACCATCGGCCCGATGGTCTGCCAGGCACTGCGCAAGCATGGCGTCACCGCGCCGATCGACGTGCACCTGATGGTGGAGCCGGTGGATCGGATCATCCCGGACTTCGCCGAGGCCGGTGCCAGCATCATCAGCTTCCATCCCGAGGCCTCGCGCCATGTCCATCGCACGGTGCAACTGATCAAATCGCACGGCTGCAAGGCTGGCCTGGTGCTGAATCCGGCCACGCCGGTGGACGTGCTGGACTGGGTGCTGGCGGATCTGGATCTGGTCCTGCTGATGTCGGTGAATCCGGGCTTTGGCGGGCAGGCGTTCATTCCTTCCGCGCTCGACAAGCTGCGCGCCGTGCGGGAAAAGATCGACGCCTCCGGCAAGGCCATCCGCCTGGAAATCGATGGCGGCGTGAAGGCTGACAACATTGGTGAAATCGCCGCCGCGGGCGCCGACACCTTCGTCGCCGGCTCGGCGATCTTCAACGCGCCCGACTATGCCGACGTCATCCGCCGCATGCGCGAAGCCGTCGCCGCCGCCCGCTGAGTAGAGCGGGGCTCGCTCCGCTGTTCGATGGCTTCCGGCGAAGAGCCGCCGAGCAAGCTCGGCTCCACGCGCGAATGCCGGATGAAAGAAAGGCGGTGACCAACGGCCACCGCCTTCCAGAAGATTGGAGGCTGATCCTGCCTCCGCCCGTCGTCCCTGCTATGACTTTCCAAGCTACCGGCGCCGGATGACATCCGGATGACAATCGGGCGTCGCCACGGCAGGTCCCGCGGTCGCGGCGACGTGTACCGGGATTGACCGGAGCGGGAGTCGGCAAGGACAGCAACGGACCCGCACCACGGCCTGCGACCGCTGTCGAGCCGGCGCTCCGCATCCTCCCGGCACCCGCGCGTTAACCCGGCGGAGCACGCGACCTGCTAGCGTTTGCCATCCTCTTCTTCATCTTCGTTTTTCATGCAGACAGCGCGCTGGCGTCTCATCCTCAATGGCAAGGCGGCGGGCGACGATGCCCTGCGCGCGGCGGTCGCGCACTGGCGCGAGCGCGGGATCACGCTGGAAGTGCGGGTGACCTGGGAAGCCGGTGACGCCGAACGCCACGTATCCGAAGCAATCGCCGAAGGCGTGGACACGTTGGTGGCCGCCGGAGGCGACGGGACCCTGAGCGAGGTGGCGACCGCGCTGGCCCATCGCGAGGAAACCGCCGACGCGCTCCCCACGCTGGCCCTGGTGCCGATGGGCACGGCCAACGACTTCGCCACCGCCGCCGGCATCCCGCCCGAGCCCGCGGACGCGCTGGGGTTGGCGGCCGCCGAACCCGCGGTGGCGATCGATCTGCTGAGGATCGACGCCGGCGACGAGGTCCACTGGTGCGCCAACCTGGCCAGCGGCGGTTTTGGCACGGAAGTGACCGTGGAAACCGATGAAGGCCTGAAGAAAGTGCTGGGCGGGCTGGCCTATCTGGTCACGGGGGTTGCCCGTCTCGGCCGCATCGAGCCGACCGTGGCGGAACTGCGCGGCCCGGACTTCGCCTGGGGCGGCGAATTCATCGCCCTGGGCATCGGCAACGGGCGCCAGGCCGGCGGCGGACAGGCGTTGTGTCCGGATGCCCTCGCCAACGACGGGCAACTCGATCTGACCATCGTGCCGACGCTCAACGGAGAAGTGGGCGCGACCGTGGGAACCCTGCTGACCCAGGGCAAGCGCGAGGCGCTGGAGCGGATCGCCACGCATGCGCGTCTGCCATGGGTCGAGTTGTCGGCGGCCGAACCCGTCACCCTCAACCTCGACGGCGAACCGGTGCGTTCGCGGCATTTCCGCATCACTTGCGTCCCCGGCCGTCTGCGCATGCACCTGCCACCCGATTGCCCGCTGCTGGCGCGCACCTGATCCGGCGTCTGTCGGATGACGGCGGACGCTTGAGGGAGCAACACGCTCCACCACGACGACATCCGGAACCTTCCCCGTCGTCCCAGCGAAAGCCGGGACCTATTTTGCTTCCGGCTTCAGGGGGCCTTCGGGCGAACGGATCAAGGCAGAGGCCGATGGATCCGGGCTTTCGCCGATGACGGCGGCTCCGGCCGCTCGGCCATACCCGGACTTCGCTGGCATGGAGGTCAGAAGTTCCTGAGCGCCGTCCCCGCGCGGGCGGGGCTCGTCTTGCCCAGTGATCCACGACCACGAGGACTGGCCGCCTGGCCCGGCCATCGGGTAGAGTAGCCCCGTGTTCAGCCAGACGACCCCGCTTTCCGTTTCTTCCGCACGCCGCTGCTGGCGATGGTGGCCCGTTGCCGTCGTCTGCCATGCCCCCGCGTCCCGGAAGGAAAGCCGTCTTGATTTCGCTCGAGCAGTTCCAGCGCCACGCCGCTGAAGGTCACACCCGCATCCCCGTTGTCCGTGAAGTGCTGTCCGACCTGGACACGCCGCTCTCGGTCTACCTGAAACTCGCCGACGCCCCGCATACCTACCTGTTTGAATCGGTGGAAGGCGGCGAGCGTTTCGGCCGCTATTCGATCATCGGCCTGCCGGCGCGGCGGGTGATCAGCTTCCACGGGCACACGCTGGAAATCCACGAACGCGGCGAACTCGTGGAACGCCGCGAAGTGGCCGACCCCTTTGCCGAGGTCGAGTCCCTGCGCGCCGCGCATACCGTGCCGCGACTGGACGGTCTGCCGGGCTTCACCGGAGGCCTGGTCGGCTGGTTCGGCTTCGAGTGCATCGGCTACATCGAGCCGCGCCTGAGTGGCGGCGACAAGCCGGACGAGCTCGGTACGCCCGACATCCTGTTGATGCTGTCGGAAGAACTGGCGGTGTTCGACAACCTCAAGGGTCGCCTGTACCTGATCGTGCACGCGGATCCGCGCGAGGACGGCGCCTGGGAACACGCGCAGGCGCGCCTGGACGCGCTGACCGCCAAGCTGCGCCAGCCCGGCGCGGGCTATCCGGTGCCGATCACCCGCGACGTGCTTGATGAGAGCCATTTCGTTTCCGGTTTCACCCGCGAGGGCTTCATCGCCGCGGTGGAGAAATCCAAGGATTACATCCGTTCCGGCGATATCTTCCAGGTGGTGCTGTCGCAGCGCCTGAGCGTGCCGTTCAGCGCGCGCCCGGTCGACGTCTACCGCGCCCTGCGCGCGTTGAATCCGTCGCCCTACATGTACTTCCTCGATGTGGGCGACATCCAGGTGGTCGGTTCGTCGCCGGAAATCCTGGTGCGCCTGCAGGAAGGCGAAGTCACCGTGCGTCCGATCGCCGGCACCCGTCCGCGCGGCCGCACCCACGACGAGGACCTGGCGCTGGAAGCCGAACTCCTGGCCGATCCCAAGGAACGCGCCGAACACCTGATGCTGATCGATCTCGGCCGCAACGATGCCGGTCGCGTCTCCGAGGCGGGAACCGTGCAGGTGGGCGAGCAGTTCGTCATCGAACGCTACAGCCACGTCATGCATATCGTCAGCGAGGTGACCGGCCGGCTGCTGCCGGGCCTGAGCTATGCCGACGTGCTGCGCGCGACCTTCCCGGCCGGCACCGTCAGCGGCGCGCCGAAGATCCGCGCGCTGGAAGTGATCCGCGAGCTGGAACCGATCAAGCGCAACGTCTACGCCGGCAGCATCGGCTACATCGGCTGGCACGGCGATGCCGATACCGCCATCGCCATCCGCACGGCGGTGATCAAGGACGGCCGCCTGCACGTGCAGGCCGGCGCCGGCATCGTCTACGACTCGGATCCGGACAAGGAATGGGACGAGACGATGAACAAGGGCCGCGCGCTGTTCCGCGCGGTGGCCGAAGCGGCGAAGGGATTGTGAGAATCCACGGGACGAAGGAGTTGTACCGATGCGAATGATGAATCGATTGTTGTGGGCGATGGTGTTCCTGTCCGCCCCGATGCTGGCCGCCGCGCAGATGAATGCCTTGCCGGCCCTGCCGCATCTGTTGGTCAAGGGGCAGGGCACGCGCACGGTGGTGCCGGATCGCTTCACTGTTTCCCTGGACCTGCAGGTGACTGACCTGGACACCGACGCCGCCAGGCGGAAGGTGCAGGCCAGCGCCGCCCAGGTCATCGAGGCCTTCAAGCGCAACCAGGTGATCGAAGACTCCCTGCAGGCATCCTCCCTGAGTGTTTCCCCTGACTATGATTGGCGCGACAACAAGCGGGAGTTCAAGGGAAGCCAGGTGCGCCGGAAGGTCCTTGGAACCTTTTCCCGGTTGGAAGATACGCAGGCTTTCCTGGCGCAAATCAAGGCCAGTCCCGAGCTCCAGATCGCCAGTCTCGAACCGGGCTACTCCGCAGAGGCCGGCTTGCGCGGGCAGCTCAAACGCGAAGCCGGTGAGCAAACCCGGCATACGGCCGAGCAGCTGGCCAAGGCATACGGTACCCGGATTCGTGGCCTGTACAGCATTTCCGATGTGGCTCCGGATTTTGCCTATGGCGTGCAAGCGGGAACATGGCCCAGTGGTCCCGTGGCGGCCATGGAGCCCAGGCCGGCCGATACCTACCTGCCGCCGGCTCCCGCGGCACCGCCGCTGCAGGCGGAAAGCCTCGCGGCCGGCACCCTCACCTTCACCGAAAACGTGTACGCGATCTTCCTGATCGCCCCCTAGCCCCGCATTCCTCTTTCCATCGAAAGAGGGGAGTCTCCCATGCTCCTGATGATCGACAACTACGACAGCTTCACCTACAACCTCGTGCAGTACCTGCAGTCGCTGGGCGCCGAGGTGAAGGTGGTGCGCAACGATGCGCTGACGGTGGACGAGATCGCCCGCCTGCGGCCGGAACGCATCGTCATTTCACCCGGCCCGTGCACGCCCAACGAGGCCGGGGTTTCGCTGGAAGTGATTGAGCGGCTCGGACAGGCCACCCCCATCCTCGGCGTGTGCCTGGGCCACCAGGGCATCGGCCAGGCTTACGGCGGCAAGGTGATCCGTGCCGGCCAGATCATGCACGGCAAGACCTCGCGCATCCGTCACGAGGGTCGGGGCGTGTTCGCCGGTTTGCCGGATGCCTACGAGGCCACCCGCTACCACTCGCTGGTGGTGGAACGCGGCTCGCTGCCCGACGCGCTGGAAATCACCGCCTGGACCGAGAACGAGGACGGCTCGTTCGAGGAGATCATGGGGCTGCGGCACCGCGAGTTCCCGGTCGAAGGCGTGCAGTTCCACCCTGAGTCCATCCTGACCGAGCATGGCCACGCCCTGCTCAAGAATTTCCTTGAACGATAGCGCCACCGGCCGGCCGTCCCACGCCGCCAACCAGCCACGCGGGAACCACATCATGCCCCTCACTCCCCAGGAAGCGCTGCAACGGACCATCGAGCATCGCGAAATCTTCCACGACGAGATGGTCGACTTGATGCGCCAGATCATGCGCGGTGACGTGTCGCCGACGATGACCGCGGCCATCCTTACCGGCCTGCGGGTCAAGAAGGAAACCGTAGGCGAGATCGCCGGCGCCGCCACGGTGATGCGCGAGTTCTCGCGACCGGTGCCGATCGCCGACACCCGCCACCTGGTCGACATCGTCGGCACCGGTGGCGACGGCTCGCACACCTTCAACATTTCGACCTGCTCGATGTTCGTGGCGGCCGCGGCCGGCGCCAAGGTCGCCAAGCACGGCAACCGCAGCGTGTCGTCCAAGTCCGGCAGCGCCGATGTGCTGGAAGCACTGGGCGCGGCGATCGAACTGCAACCGGAACAGGTGGCGAGTTCCATCGAACAGGCCGGCATCGGCTTCATGTTCGCGCCGGTCCATCATCCGGCGATGAAGGTGGTCGCCCCGGTCCGCCGCGAAATGGGCGTGCGCACCATCTTCAACATCCTCGGTCCGCTGACCAATCCGGCCGGCGCGCCCAACATCCTGATGGGCGTGTTCCATCCCGACCTGGTCGGCATCCAGGCGCGGGTGATGCACGAACTGGGCGCCGAGCGTGCGCTGGTGGTGTGGGGCCGGGACGGCATGGACGAATTGTCGCTGGGCGCCGCCACCCTGGTCGGCGAACTGCGCGATGGCGTGGTGCGCGAATACGAAGTGCATCCGGAGGATTTCGGCATCGCCATGTCCGCCAGCCGCAACCTGCGCGTGGCCGATGCCGCCGAGTCGAAGGCGATCCTGCTGGGCGTGCTGGACAACAAGCCCGGACCGGCACGCGATATCGTCGCGCTCAATGCCGGGGCGGCGCTGTACGTGGCCGGCGTGGCCGACAGCATCGAGGACGGCATCGTCCGCGCACGTGAAGCCATCACCGACGGTCGCGCGGCCGCGCGGCTGCAATCCTTCGTCGAGACCACCCGGCGCCTGGCCGGGGAAGGGAAGTAGACATGGCAGGCAACGGTTTCGCCCAGCTCCCCAAGCCGCCGTACTACGCGGTGATCTTCTCCTCGCAGCGCAACGCCAGCGACGACGAGGGCTATGGTGCGATGGCCCAGCGGATGGTCGAACTGGCCGCGCAGCAGCCGGGCTTCCTGGGCGTCGAATCCACCCGCGGGGCCGACGGCTTCGGCATCACCGTGGCCTACTGGGACAGCGAGGACGCGATCCGCGCCTGGCGGCAGCATGCCGAGCACACCGCGGCGCGGGAGCAGGGCCGGCGCGACTGGTACGATCACTTCGAACTGCGCGTGGCCAAGGTGGAACGCGCCTACGGCTGGGATCGCGGCTAGGACTTCCCGCGCCGCCGCACCACCGAAGACTGGACATTGATCGGAACCCCATGAGCGACATCCTCAACACCATCCTCGCCCGCAAGACCGGGGAAATCGCCGAGCGCAGCGCCCGCGTGCCGCTGGCCGAACTGGTCGCGCGTGCCGCCGACGTGCCCGACACGCGCGGCTTCGCCGATGCGCTCAACGCGATGATCGCGCAGGGCGACCCGGCGGTGATTGCGGAGGTGAAGAAGGCCAGTCCGTCCAAGGGCGTGATCCGGCCCGACTTCCGCCCGGCCGACATCGCGGTGAGCTACGAGTTCGGCGGCGCGGCCTGCCTGTCGGTGCTGACCGACGTGGATTTCTTCCAGGGCGCCGACGACTACCTGCGGCAGGCACGCGAGGCCTGCACGCTGCCGGTCCTGCGCAAGGACTTCACCATCGATCCCTACCAGGTATACGAAGCGCGCGTGCTGGGGGCCGACTGCATCCTGCTGATCGTCGCCGCGCTGGATGACAACCAACTGGTCGATCTGTCCGGCCTGGCGATGCAGCTGGACATGGACGTGCTGGTGGAAGTGCACGATATCGACGAGCTGGAGCGTGCCCTGCAGGTGCCGGTGCCGCTGGTCGGCATCAACAACCGCAACCTGCGCACCTTCGAAGTCTCGCTGGAGACCACGTTGGCGATGAAGGACGCGGTGCCGCGCGACCGGCTGCTGGTGACCGAGAGCGGCATCCTGGTGCCGGACGATGTGGCACGGATGCGCGCGGCCGGGGTCAACGCGTTCCTGGTCGGCGAGACCTTCATGCGCGCGGACGAACCGGGCGAGGCGTTGCGTCAGCTATTCTTCGCGTCATGAGCGACCAGCCCTATCCGAAGCCGCACGCGGACGCGCCGCTGGTGGTGTTCGACTTCGACCATACCCTCTACGCCGGCGATTCCGGCGGCCATCTGGTGACCTGGCTGCTCCGGCGCAACCCCCTGCGTGCGACCGTGGCGATCCTGGCCTCGGTGGTGCTGGGACCGATGGTGGCCTTCCTGCCCACCCGCCGCTACGGGATTTCCGGCTATATCTGGATCGGCACGTTCGGCCTGCACGGTCGCCGAAGTTTCGACTCGCTGATCGATCGCTACGTCGCCACCCATCGCGACGAGGTGCGGCAGCGGCTGCTGCCGGTGGCGCTGGAGGTGTTCCGCCAGCATCGCGCGTCCGGTGACCGGGTGGTGGTGGCCACCGGCGCGCCGCCGGAACTGGCGCGGGCGATCCTCAGCTTCGTTGCCCACGAGGACGTGCCGGTGGTCGGCACCGCGGTGGGGCCGCGCCTGGGCGCGGTGGTTGCGACCCGCCATTGCCACAACGAGGAAAAGATGCGGATGCTGCGCGAACGCGGCTATGGCGAAGTCGCCGTGGCCTATTCGGACAGCAGCGCCGACCTGCCGTTGCTCAAGGCCGCGCGTGCGCCGGTGGTGGTGAACCCCAAGCCGGCCCGCATCGAGATGTTCCGGCGCGTGTTACCGGCGGGCACGCCAATCCTCAATTGGGGCTGCCGGGATCGCGGCGGCGAACCGGTGGCCTGAGCGGGACCTCGACCGCCCGATCAGAGTCTTTCCGGCGTCTTCCAGTCCCTGATCAGGTCCGCCAGGTCGTGGTGGACGAAGTCCTCGTACTCGCCTGCGTCGTAGAAGCGCCCGTAGCAGTTCTTGCAGCTTTCGAACCAGATGTGCGGCTGCTGCGGGTCAACCATCCGCACCAGGTCCCACTGGCCGATGCAGACCGGGCACTTGATCCGGTCGACCTCGTTGCACTTTTCGCCCATCGCCGGATCGCCGGTGTCGATCTCGTCGGCGCGTTCCTTCAGCAGCTCGTGGGTATGCATGTCGAACCACAATCCCCGGCAGTGCGTGCAGCGATGCACGTCGGCCTCGGGCAGGTTCAACCGTTCCATCGCGTGGTGGCACTTGGGGCATTGCATGGCGGGGTGGCTCGCGGCGGGAAACGTGGCGGATACGTTAGCGGGCGCCGCCCGGCTTGCCCAGCACTCAAAACAGCCAGGCCGCGCCGATGTGGTACAGGCTGATGCACAGGACCAGCACCCCGACCACGGTCAGCACGACCCGCTCGGGCACATGGCGCACCAGGTAGGCCGCCAGGGGTGCGGCGAGCACGCCGCCAATCAGCAGGCCCAGCACGATTTCCAGGTGCTGCAGGCCGATGGTCAGGAAGAACGTCAGCGAGACGGCAAGGGTGATCACGAACTCGGCCGCGTTGACGGTGCCGATGGTGGTGCGCGCCTTGCCGCCACCAGCGAGCAGGGTCGAGGTCGCCAACGGGCCCCAGCCGCCGCCGCCGCTGGCATCCAGCAGTCCGGCGAAGAAGCCCAGCACCGGCACCCGCTGGATCTGCTTCTTCGGCATGAAGCGGCCGAACGAGCGCAGCAGGATCAGGATCGACAGCAGCAGCAGGTACAGGTAGACGAAGGGGCGGATGGCCTCGCCCGGCAGCCGGGTGAGCACGTAGGCGCCAATCACTCCGCCGACCGCGCCGGACACGGTCAGGCGCCAGAACAGGCGCTTGTCGATGTTGCGGAAGTAGGCGTGCGAGGCGCCCGAGACGCCCGTGGTGAAGACTTCGGCCGTGTGGACGCTCGCGCTCACCGCCGCCGGCGGCAGGCCCATGCCCAGCAGGATCGACGAGGAGACCAGCCCGAAGGCCATGCCCAGCGCGCCATCCACCAGCTGCGCGCCCAGGCCGATGAGGATGAACCAGTAGAACTCGCTTCCAAACGCCATCCAGCGCTTCCCGTGGGGCAGGAATGCCCGTTTGCGGGGTCAGGATAACCGGAGGCGGGGAGACCGGGTCCATCCGGACCCGGCGGAGCAATCAATGTGACCCGTCAGCGCGTTCCGTACAGCACCACGGTCTTGCCGCGGGCGTGCAGCGTACCGTCGGCCTGCAGCTTCTTCAGCACGCGGCCGGCCATCTCGCGGGAGCAGCCCACCAGGCGGGCCAGTTCCTGGCGCGACACGCGCAGCTGGGTGCCCTGCGGATGGCTCATTGCCTCCGGTTCGCGGGCCAGGTCGTGCAGGGTGCGCACGATGCGGTCGGTGACGTCCAGGAACGCCAGCCGGCTGGCTTTCCTGCTGGTATCCAGCAACCGGCGCGACAATTGCGCGCCGATGGCGTAGAGCAGCTTGGGCGCGTCCGCGGACAGCGAGCCCAGGAACAGCTGGTGCAGGCGCTCGTAGCTGATCTCGGCCAGTTCGCACTGGGTCCGGGTGCGCAGGATGACTTCCCGCCGGTCGGACTCGATGAACAGCCCCATCTCGCCGACGAACTCGCCGCCGCCGAAATAGCCGAGCACCAGCTCGCGGTCGTCATCTTCTTCCGTGATGATGCTCACGGAACCGCTGACCACATAGTAGAGTGTGCCGGCGGGATCCCCCGGGCGGAACACATCGGCCCGCGCGGGATAGCGTCGGCGATGGCTGTGGGCGAGGAAACGCTCGATCGTGGCTGCATCCGGCGTCAGCGGGCTGGCGGCGGTGCGAGCGGGGGCGGAAAGAGGCAGGCCAGGGCTCATGATGGTCGGGGCGGTGAATTCAGGAAGCTTAGTCCCAATACGCCCCGGACGGCAAACCCGGGCCATGCAAGCGCCGGGCCAAACCCGCGTCGGCCGGCCGTCGGCCCCGGACATTTCGTTGTCACGTCGTTTGCCCCATAATTCCGCCCCTTCCCCATGACCCCCAGAGAGGGACCGCTGCCGTGGTAAAACCACTGCCTCGCCTCAGGCTGCAAGGTTTCAACAACCTCACCAAGGCGCTGAGCTTCAACATCTATGACGTGTGCTACGCCGTTTCCGAAGACGAGCGCCAGCGCTACATCGAATACATCGACGAAGAGTACAACGCCGATCGCCTCACCCAGATCCTGACGGATGTGGCGGAGATCATCGGTGCCAACATCCTCAACGTGGCCCGCCAGGACTACGACCCGCAGGGTGCGTCGGTGACGATCCTGATCTCCGAAGAACCGGTGATCGACAAGAAGCAGGCAGGCAAGGAGATCATCTCCGATGCGGTGGTGGCGCACATGGACAAGAGCCATATCACCGTGCACACCTATCCGGAGACCCATCCGCAGCACGGCATCGCCACGTTCCGCGCCGACATCGACGTCGCCACCTGCGGGGTGATTTCGCCGCTGAAGGCGCTGAACTACCTGATCGAGAGCCTGGAGTCCGACATCGTCATCATGGACTACCGGGTGCGCGGCTTCACCCGCGACGTGAAGGGCAAGAAGCACTACATCGATCACAAGATCAACTCGATCCAGAACTTCCTGGCGAACAACATCAAGTCGCGCTACGAGATGTTCGACGTCAACGTCTACCAGGAAAACATCTTCCACACGAAGATGCACCTGAAGGACTTCGACCTGGATCAGTACCTGTTCGAGGAAAAGGCCAAGAACCTGTCGTTCAAGGAACGGATGAAGATCGAAGCGCTGCTCAAGCGCGAGATCGAGGAACTGTTCCACGGGCGCAACCTGTCCGAGTAATCGGCGGGCCCGCGCCGGTTACATCCGGTTCGGGGGCGCGGGTTCACACTGGCGCGCAAATCAGGCGGGACGACCCGCCCGCGGCCCGCAAGCCGCGAAAGCAGGACCGACGGCGGTCCGGAGCGAAAGTTCCGGGCCGCTTTTTCGTTGGCGGCTCGGGCACAACCTGGAGGAAAGACGCATGGCGTGGGTATATCTGGTGCTGGCCGGCCTGCTGGAAGTGGTGTGGGCGATGGGCCTGAAGTATTCGGAAGGTTTCAGCCGGCTGTGGCCGAGCCTGATCACGGTGGTCGCGATGGTGGCCAGCTTCTGGCTGCTGGCGACGGCGCTCAAGCAGATCCCGCTGGGTACCGGCTATGCGATCTGGGTGGGCATCGGCGCGGTCGGCACCGCCCTGCTGGGCATGCTGGTGCTGAAGGAGCCGGCCACGGTCGCCCGGCTGGTCTGCATCGGTCTGATCGTCGCTGGCATCGCCGGCCTGAAGCTGACCTCGAACGGATAGGTCAGCCGGCCGGCCTCGCGCTCCCGGCCTCGACCGGGAGCGGGGAACCGCGTTCCGGTGGGCCGGGGGCCGCCCTACAGGCGGTAGGCGACCGTCTTCATGAACCGGGAGGCGGCCGCCATCAGACTGGGGATGGGCTGCGGCAGCACCCGGGCGCCGGCGTGCTCGGCGTGTTCGGCGTGGCGCGCCTCGTCGGCCTTCATCACCTTGAGGATTTCGCGGCTGCGCAGGTCCGCTTCCGGCAAGGTTTCCAGATGTTCATCCAGGTGGGCTTCGACCTGATGCTCGGTTTCCACCACGAACCCCAGGCTCCAGCCGTCGCCGCGCAGGCCCGCCAGTGCCCCCAGCGTATAGCTGCCGGCGTACCAGAGCGGATTGAACAGGCTCGGCCGGCTGTCCAGTTCGCGCAGGCGATCGGCGCACCAGGCCAGGTGGTCGGTCTCTTCCTGGGCGGCTTCCAGCAGATGGGCCTTGGTCGCCTCGTCGCGTGCGACGGCGGCCTGGCCGAAATACAGCCCCTGCGCGCAGACCTCGCCGACATGGTTGATCCGCATCAGTCCGGCCGCGTGGCGGCGTTCGCCGGCGTCGAGTTCGACCTCCGGGGTGTCGCCAGCGGGGTTGGACCGGTGTGCCGGCGGGTTGCCGAACACGGTTTCCAGCGCGCGCTGGGTCTCGATGAGGAACTGGTCCAGCGGGGTATGCAGGCGGAGCGGACGCATGGGGGGCGGGGCGGCAGTGAGGGGTGGGCGGATTCTCGCCCCCGCCGCTTCCCCTGCCAACCCGGCCCGCGCCGCCGCCAGGATGAGGCCAGGGCCGACTTGCATGCCGGTCATCCGGGCAGTACAATCCCGCTTCTTTCGTTCCACCCTTCACAACGCGCGGCAAAGTTCCGTCGGCTCCGCCGGCGCAATCCGCCCGACCAATCACCTCAGAGTTACGTCATGAAGACCTTCACCGCAAAGTCCGAGACCGTCCAGCGCGACTGGTATCTCGTCGACGCCACCGGCAAGACGCTTGGCCGTCTGTCCACCGAACTGGCCCGCCGCCTGCGTGGCAAGCACAAGCCCGTTTACACCCCGCACGTCGATACCGGCGATTACCTCGTGGTGATCAACGCCGAGAAGATCGCGGTGACCGGCAACAAGCTGGCCGACAAGAAGTATCACCGCTTCACCGGTTACATCGGCAACCTGAAGACGGAAACCCTGGCGCAGGCGCTGGAACGTCATCCGGAGCGCGTGATTGAAACCGCAGTGAAGGGCATGCTGCCGAAGGGTCCGCTGGGCCGCGACATGTACCGCAAGCTCAAGGTCTACGCCGGCCCGAATCATCCGCACGCCGCTCAGCAGCCGCAGGTCCTGGACATCTAATCATGGCTATCACTCAGAACTACGGCACCGGCCGTCGCAAGTCTTCCACCGCCCGCGTGTTCCTGCGCAAGGGCACCGGCAACATCACCGTCAACGGCCGTCCGCTGGACGAGTTCTTTGGCCGTGAGACCGCGCGCATGATCGTGCGCCAGCCGCTGGAATTGACCAAGAACACCGAGAATTTCGACATCGTCGCCACCGCTTCCGGCGGCGGCACCACCGGCCAGGCCGGCGCCATCCGCCTGGGCATCGCCCGCGCGCTGGTGGAATATGACGAAACCCTGAAGACCGAGCTGCGCAAGGCCGGCTTCGTGACCCGCGACGCCCGCGAGGTCGAGCGCAAGAAGGTCGGTCTGCACAAAGCACGTCGTGCAACCCAGTTCTCGAAGCGCTAAACTACGCTCCACACGTTTTACAGCCCCGTCGCCAAGCGGTAAGGCACCTGACTCTGACTCAGGCATTCGGTGGTTCGAATCCATCCGGGGCTGCCAATTCGAAGACCGCTCACCCTGGCTCCGCCAGGGGAGCGGAATCCAGCAAAAGCCCGCCTCGTGCGGGTTTTTGCTTTTGCCGAGGACCTTGCGATGGTCGCGACGTTCCTGCCGCCCTTCATCCCCGCCGCGCAATTGCTGCCGCAGATGCGCCAGCGCGGCTATGCCGTGCTCGAACCGGCTGCCGTCGGCGAGCTGTGCGGTTTTCCGGTCCCGGCCCTGGACGTGTTCAAGCCGGACTGGGACCACCTGGCGGTCGATGAGTACCTGAAGGACGGCGGCCGCTACCGGCGACGGCGGCATTCCTGCTTCGTCGTCGAAGGCGACGAACTGGGCCAGGTGCCGCATCGCGCGCACTGGCAGTCGCTGGACTACAACGCACTGCACGGCGGCATGCGCCGCTGGTTCGAGCCGATGCGCCCGGAGACGGCAGGCCACCCGTTGTGGCGACACCTGCTGATGGCGCTGGGCCGGGTCTGCTCCGAGCTGAAAGGTGCGCGTGCCTGGCATGTCGAGGCCCACCAGTTCCGCATCGACACCACCGACGGCATCGGCCGCCCCACGCCCGAGGGCGCCCACCGCGACGGCGTGGATTTCGTGGCGGTGATGCTGGTGGATCGGGTCGGCATCAAGGGCGGCGAAACCCGCGTGTTCGAGGCGGCCGGCCCGGACGGGCAGCGCTTCACCCTGGAAGCGCCCTGGTCACTGATGTTCCTGGATGATGCCCGGGTGATCCACGAATCCACCCCCATCCAGCCCGTTGAAGGGCAGGCGGGTCACCGCGATACGCTGGTACTGACTTTCCGCGCGGATGGCTTCCAGGGCGACTGACAGCGTGGCGCACGGGTAGTTACAATTGAAACCATAATCAGTAGAGGTCCGCAGAGCGATGAAACTGGGTTCGTTGAAGGAAGGCGGCCGCGACGGCACGCTGGTGGTGGTGTCCCGTGACCTGGCCCGCGCCGTGCGCGCGACCGGCATCGCCCCGACCCTGCAGCAGGCGCTGGAGGATTGGTCCAACGTGGCGCCGCGCCTCAATGCCCTGTCCGAGTCGCTCAACCATGGCGACGCCGACGGGGTGTTCGATCTGGATCACAAGGCGCTGGCCGCGCCGCTGCCGCGCGCCTACGAATTCGTCGACGGCAGCGCCTACCTGCCGCATGTCGAACGCGTCCGCCGTGCCCGCAACGCCGAAGTGCCGAAAAGCTTCTACACCGACCCGCTGATGTACCAGGCCACCAGCGCCGGCTTCCACGGCCCGCGCGATCCGGTCCGGGTGGTCAGCGAGGACTACGGCATCGATCTGGAAGCGGAAATCCTCGTGGTCACCGACGACGTGCCGATGGCGGTCACTCCCGAGCAGGCCGCAGGACACATCCAGCTGATCGGCCTGGTCAACGACGTATCGCTGCGCAACCTGATTCCGCCGGAACTGGCGAAGGGCTTTGGCTTCCTGCAGTCCAAGCCGCGTTCGGCGCTGTCGCCGGTGTTCGTCACGCCCGACGAACTCGGTGACGTGTGGCGCGGCAACAAGGTGCACCTCCCGCTGCTGACCCATATCAACGGCGAGTGGTTCGGTGCGCCGGAGGCCGGCGTGGATATGCAATTTGATTTCGCCCAACTGGTCGCACACGCCGCCAAGACCCGCCCGCTGTCGGCCGGGACCTTGGTGGGTTCGGGCACGATCGCCAACGAGGATGTCTCCAAGGGGGCGTCCTGCTTTGCCGAGCGGCGCACGGTGGAGACCCTGCGGGACGGCAAGCCGAGCACGCCGTTCATGAAGTTCGGTGACGTGGTTCGCATTGAAATGCTGAACAGTGACGGCGATTCCATTTTTGGCGCAATCGAGCAGCGCATCGAGCCCCAGTCCTTGCCTTGAGCCGGCCGGCGAGCGCAAATGGACCAGACTGTCGCGTAGGGGGGCTCATGGGCGTTCGGCAACAGGGAAGGCGAAATGAGGCGGAACGGAGTTTCCGCCATGGGTGAGCAACTGAAGCTCTATTCGTATTGGCGCTCCAGTGCGGCCTATCGCGTCCGCATCGGGCTGAATCTCAAGGGCCTGGCCTACGAGACGATTCCGGTCCATCTGGTCCGCGAAGGCGGGCAACAGCACCATCCCGATTACGTCGCCAAGAATCCGCAGCACCTGGTACCCACCCTGCTGCACGGGACCCGGGTGATCCGGCAATCGCTGGCGATCCTCGAATACCTCGACGAGGCCTGGCCGTCCCCGCGGCTGCTGCCGATGACCGCGCGCGATCGCGCGCGGGTGCGCGCGCTCGCGCAGATGGTCACCAGCGACATCCATCCGCTCAACAACCTGCGCGTGCTCCAGTACTTCGAGAACACCTGGCACGTCCCGCATTCCGAGCGCGACGACTGGATCAAGCATTGGATCCTGGAAGGGTTTTCCGCCATGGAGACGCTGCTGTCGGGGGATGCGGCGACCGGCGCCTACTGCCACGGGCAGACGCCGGGCATGGCCGATTGCTGCCTGATCCCGCAGATCTTCAATGCCCGCCGGTTCGGCGTGGACATGGAGGCGTTCCCGACCCTGGTCAGGATCGAACAGGCCTGCCTCGCGCTGCCGGCCTTTGACCTGGCGCGCCCGGAAAAGCAGCCCGACGCGCAGCCCTGAGGCGGCCGAGCGCGGGTTTCCCCCGAACGGCGGGTGACGCGCATTGGCGGAGCGAGCTCCGCCCCATGTCAGCCGAAGCCGTGGGTGATGCGCGGGGACGAGGACGCGCCCGGAGTGGAATTCTCGTAGTCCGCGTACGGATCGTGTTCGCCCTGGCTGCCTTCCGAAAGGCGGAACTTCAACGCCAGCCCATCGCGCGAGTCCGCGGCGCGCAGCGCCTCCTCCTGCTCGATCTGGCCTTCCTTCGCCATCCGGAACAGGCACTGGTCGAAGGTCTCCATGCCTTCCTCCAGCGATTCCTCCATCGCCTGCTTGATCTCGTGGACCTGGCCGCGGCGCAGCAGGTCGCGGATCATCGGCGTGTTGATCAGCACTTCCGCGGCCGGCAGGCGGCGCCCGTCCACGCCCTTGACCAGGCGTTGCGACACCACCGCGCGCAGGTTCAGCGCCAGGTTCATCAGCACGTTCTTGTGCGCGCTTTCCGGGAAGAAATTGAGGATGCGTTCGATGGTCTGGTCGGCGTTGTTGGAATGCAGCGTCGCCAGGCACAGGTGGCCGGTTTCGGCAAAGGCGATGGCGGCCTCCATCGTGGTCGCGTCCAGGATTTCGCCGATCAGGATCACGTCCGGCGCTTCGCGCATCGCGTTCTTCAGCGCGTTGTGGAAGGCATGGGTATCCAGGCCGACCTCGCGCTGGTTGACGATCGACTGCTTGTGCTTGTGCAGGTACTCGATGGGGTCCTCGATGGTGAGGATGTGCCCGGTGGTGTTGCTGTTGCGGTGGTCGATCATTGACGCCAGCGTGGTCGACTTGCCCGAGCCGGTGGAGCCCACGATCAGGACCAGCCCGCGCGGGGTCATGATGATGTCCTTGAGCACCGGCGGCAGGTGCAGGTCCTCGATGGACGGGATCACGCTGCGGATGGCGCGGATCACCATGCCGACCTCGCCGCGCTGCTTGAACACGTTGACGCGGAAGCGACCTGCGTCCTGCAGGGCGATGGCCATGTTCAGTTCCAGCTCGCGCTCGAACACGGGCACCTGGCCCTCGTCCATCAGCGAGTAGGCAATCTTCTTGACCATGCCCGGCGGCAGGCCGGTATTGCCCAGCGGATAAAGCTTTCCCTCAATCTTGATATAGACCGGCGCCCCGGTGGTCAGGAACATGTCCGAGGCGTTTTTCTCGGTCATCAGCTTCAGGAAGTAGCCGATGTCCATGTGCGAGCATCCCCATTTGTGGCGGCCACCGTTGCAACGGGGGCGCAGGCTTCCGACAATGGCCGCGCGATCCCCTGATACGTCACGGCACCCAGATGATTCGTAGCTTCGCACAAATCCGCTTGCCCCTGTATGTGATGGTGGCCGCACTCACGGTCGCTGGCGGGGCGGCGTTCCCGATCCGGGCCCAGACGGCGACCACGCCGGAACTGGAAACCGCGCGTCAGGCGGTGGAGCGCGCGGACCAGGCCGACGCCGATCAGTACGCTCCGGACCGCATGGCCATCGCACGCCAGTTGCTCGCCCAGGCCCAGGCCGCGCAGAGCAGCCGCGACAAGAAGCTGGCCCTGGACCTGGCCATCCGTGCGGCGGCCGATGCCGACGTGGCGCGCGCGCTGAGCCTGGAGGCGGTGGCGAACGCCGACCTGCAGCAGCGACGCGCCGAAATCGCGGATCTCCAGCGCAAGCTCGGCATGGAGGGCGGCCAATGAACCGCAACCCACGCCGAGCGGGCCTGTTGATCCTGCTGCTGTCGCTGCCGGCCGGCGCATTGCTGGCCGCGGACAATCCCGTCGTCATCCAACTGGGCCAGCGCCTGGCGGCATTGCGCGCCAATCCCGAATACGCCGAATTGGCGGCCTTCGAACGCCTGCAGGCCCAGCAGGCCATCAGCGAGCTGGCCGAGGCCCGGCGCAGTGTCCGCGAGCGGGCCCAGTACGTGGCCGAGCGGCGGGTGGAGATCGCCGAAATCGCCACCCGCACCCAGGCCGCGCAGCGCGAAGCCGGACGCCTCGATCGCACCCGCAGCGAGCTGCTGGTGGAAGCCAGCCGGCGCGAGGCCGAACGCGCCCGGCAGGAAGTCGAGCGCATGCGCATCCAGGCGCAGATCCAGGCCGAGGAAGCCGAGCGCCTGCGCCAGGCCGCCGAAGCCGAAACCCTGGCCCGTCAGGACGCCGAACTGGCCTTGACCAGCGTGGCCGGGCAACAGAGCGCCAAACTCAGCGCCGCCCGGCAGAAGGAAGCGCGGCTGGCCCGCGAGGAAGCCGAACTGGTGTCCGGGACCAAGCTGCCGGCTTCGAAGTTCGAGGCGCGCGGCGAGGTCTTCACCCTGCCTGCGAGTGCGTTCGCCGGCGGCTCGGCCAAGCTGTCGGAAGCGGGCCAGTCCAGTGCCTCTGCATTGGCCGCCTACCTGCAGGCCAGCCCCAAGGCCAAGGCCCGGATCGAGGGTTTCGGCGACAAGCAGACCCCCGGCCAGCGCCGCGCCGACGCCTTGCGCGATGCCCTGGTCGCGGCAGGCGTGTCCAAGGGCCGGATCCAGGCCGCCGGCAAGGGCAACGGTTCCAGCAGCAAGGCGGCGGAGATCGTGGTCACGCAGTAGTTTTGTTTTTAAAAACAAAGACCTGCACGAAAAATGGGGCGTTCCGGACGAACAGTCTGAACGCCCCGTTTGCCGTTCTTGCCCTGTCGGATCAAGGACTTGTGAAGGGGCTTGTCGGGTATGGAGACGAGGAGTAGGGTCATATACCCAAGCGACCCCCGTCGCTTGGCTCACCGGAGAGTCGAGCCGATGACGCTGTCCAAAGCCCCAGAGGAGAACGCCCCCGACGGCCAGGTCCGTGCGGGTGTTCCCGGTGGAGGCGCCCGCCATCCCGCTTCGACGTTCCGCTCCCAAGCCAACGCCCCGAGCCTGCCCAGGCCGGGGCGTTCGTTTTTCCGCTGAAGGAGGTACTCCCCATGTTCGAAGGTCAACCGCAGACTGAAATCGACGCACTGATCAAGACCGACCCGGAATTCAAGCAGCTGTACCAGCGCCATCGCGAACTCGACAAGAAGGTCACCGATGCCGAGCTGGGCGTGCTGCCCATCGACGACAATCTGCTGGGACAGATGAAGCGCGAGAAGCTCGCGACCAAGGAACGACTGATCCGCATCTACGACGCGAAGCCGCACTGACCCACGACCCGCTCCATCGTCGCGGGCGGCGGCGGCCTCCTCGTCGGCCGTCGCCGCCCGCGTCACTCGATGCGATAATCCGGGCTCCATCACGATCCGTGAGCGCGAGTCCGCAATGGCGATTCAATCTTCCGTTCTCCAGCTGATCGGCAACACGCCGATGATCAAGGCCCAGCGCCTCGATACCGGCGTCTGCGAGCTGTTCCTCAAGCTGGAAAGCGCCAACCCCGGCGGATCCATCAAGGATCGCATCGGCCTGTCGATGATCGAGGCCGCCGAAAAGCGCGGCGATCTGAAGCCCGGCGCCACCCTGGTCGAGGGCACCGCCGGCAACACCGGCATCGGCCTGGCGCTGGTCGCCCAGCAGAAGGGCTACAAGCTGATCCTCGTCGTCCCGGACAAGATGAGCCGGGAAAAGATCTTCAATCTCAAGGCGATGGGTGCGGAAGTCGTACTGACCCGCTCGGACGTGGCCAAGGGACATCCGGAGTATTACCAGGATCTTGCCGCCCGCATCGCCAGCGAGACGCCCGGCGCCTACTTCATCAACCAGTTCGGCAACCCCGACAATCCGGCCGCGCACGAATTCGGCACCGGTCCGGAAATCCTGGCCCAGATGGAGGGGAAGCTGGATGCGCTGGTATTCGGCTGCGGCAGTTCCGGCACCATGACCGGCCTGTCGCGCGCGTTCGCCAAGGATGCCCCGGGTGTCGAAATGGTGCTGGCGGATCCGGTCGGTTCGATCCTGACCCAGTACATCAACGAAGGCACCCTCAGCGAGAAGTCCGGTACCTGGCTGGTGGAAGGCATCGGCGAGGATTTCCTGCCGCAGATTTCCGATTTCAGCCGGGTGAAGAAGGCTTACTCCATCAGCGATCGGGAAAGCTTCCTGACCGCCCGGGAACTGCTGGCGAAAGAGGGCATCCTCGGTGGCTCCTCCACCGGTACCCTGCTGGCCGCGGCCCTGAAGTACTGCCGCGAGCAGACCACGCCCAAGCGCGTCGTGGTGCTGGTGCCGGACACCGGCAACAAGTACCTGTCCAAGATGTACAACGACTACTGGATGCTGGACAACGGCTTCATCGAACGCCCCCAGTACGGCGACCTGCGTGACCTGATCCTGCGCCCTTACAGCCAGCGGGACACCGTGGTGGTCAGCCCGACCGACCTGCTCACCACCGCCTACCAGCGGATGAAGCTGTACGACGTGTCCCAGCTGCCGGTCATGGAAGGCGACAAACTGGCCGGGATCGTCGACGAAAGCGACGTGCTGCTGCACGTCTACGGCGACGAGGCCCGCTTCCGCGACCCGGTGTCCACCGCCATGGTCAGCAAGCTGGATCGCCTGGACGTCCGCTCCCCCATCGAAGCCCTGCTGCCGGTGTTCGACCGCGGCCAGGTGGCCATCATTACCGACGGCGACACCTTCCTGGGCCTGATTACCCGGATCGATTTGCTGAACTACCTGAGGCGCCGGGCGCAGTAGCCGCCCGGGGTCTCCCGGAACCGCGTGAAAAGGACGGTACGTTAAGCCGCGACTGCTAGAATTCGCGGTCGGTTTGAAAGGAACAACTATGTCGGACTCCAAGCCCAATGGCGGGGGAGAAGCCTCCTACGCCCTCGGCACGCTGGCCATCCATGGCGGACAGGCTCCCGATCCGAGCACCGGGGCGGTAATGCCCCCGATCTACGCCACCTCGACCTACGCCCAGGCCAGCCCGGGTGTGCACCAGGGCTTCGAGTACTCACGGACCCACAATCCCACCCGGTTCGCTTACGAGCGCTGCGTAGCCGCGCTTGAAGGCGGTACCCGCGGTTTCGCTTTCGCCTCCGGCATGGCCGCCACCTCCACGGTGCTGGAACTGCTGGACAGTGGCAGCCATGTAATCGCCATGGGCGATATCTATGGAGGCAGCTATCGGTTGTTCGAGCGAGTGCGCAAGCGCAGTGCAGGGCTTGAGTTCAGTTTTGTCGACCTGACCGATCCCGTCGCCTTCGAGGCTGCCATTCGCCCGAACAGCCGGATGGTCTGGATCGAAACCCCGACCAACCCGATGCTCAAGATCGTCGACATCCAGGCGATCGCCGAGGCCGCCCGCAAGCGCGGGCTGATCGTGGTGGTGGACAACACCTTCGCCTCGCCAATCCTGCAACGACCGTTGCAACTCGGCGCGCACATCGTCATGCATTCGGCCACCAAGTATCTCAATGGCCACTCGGACATGGTCGGTGGCATCGCCGTGGTTGGAGACGACAACGCGCTCGCCGAGCAGATGGCGTTCCTGCAGAACTCCATCGGCGCGGTGCAGGGACCGTTCGACAGCTTCCTGGCCCTGCGTGGCCTGAAGACTCTGCATCTGCGCATGAAGACGCATTGCGAGAACGCGATGGCATTGGCCGAGTGGCTGCAAGGCCAGTCGGTAATCGACAAAGTCATCTACCCCGGCTTGAAGTCACATCCTCAGCACGCATTGGCCAGCCGACAGATGCATGGCTATGGCGGCATCATGTCGATCGTACTGAAGGGAGGTTTCGAGGCCGCGCGCAAGGTCTGCGAAGGTACTCACCTGTTTACCCTTGCGGAATCACTCGGTGGTGTGGAGAGCCTTATCAATCATCCGGCAGTGATGACACATGCGTCGATTCCGTTGGAGCGACGCACCGCATTGGGGATAAGCGATGGATTGGTGCGCTTAAGCGTGGGTATCGAGATCATCGAAGATCTCAGGAATGAACTTCAGCGGGTGTTCTCTTGAATTCAATGTGGAAAGACTTGTTGGCCAGCTTGAAGGAGCCGGAATTCTGGGCGTACTCATGTTGGCTGGATATCGTGACCAAGTATCGTCGCTCAAGGCTTGGTCTGCTTTGGCTTCTCATTCCGCCGCTAATCTATGTGCTGGGAGTTGGGTTCTACTTCTCCAAACTGCAGGGGATTCCGCCGCTGGATTTCATCCCGCATCTGGGCTTGGGATATCTTCTTTTCCGCCTGCTGATGACGGTCATCGTTGAATCGTGCAGCATCCTCACGAACAACTCCAGTTTCATTCTGGATGGCCATGGGCGGCTAACGGATTTCGTGATGCGTGTGGTGGCGAAAGGAATTTTCTACTTTGTCGTCGCCATCCCCGTGCTTCTCGTAGCGCTCTTGCTCTCTCCGAAATTCCAGGTTATCGGGTTAGCCACTGTGCTTCCCGCGACCCTGCTCTTGTTGATAAATGCAGTGTGGATAGGCATGGCCGTAGCACTGCTGGGTGCGCGCTTCCCGGATATCCACGAGCTGATGGCCAGCGTGTTTATCTTTGGCTTTATTCTCACGCCTATTCTGTGGAGTGCTTCGGCGGCGCCGATGGGAACAATCCATGGCACCTTCATGAGGATTAATCCTTTGTTCCATTTGATAGAACTGGTACGTGCGCCATTGCTTGGAGAACCCATGGAGACGATGAGCTATGTCTACCTGGCTGTTTTCACTGTCGCCGGCTGGATCATTACGTCAATCCTCTATCGACGCTATGCGCGCTTCGTTCCACTTTGGGTTTGAAAAGTCATGACGGTTCGGCTTGTTGCACACCACATCTCGCTACGTTTGCCTATTTATCTGCAGAGCGACCGCTCCGCGCGCTCTTGGTTGGCGATGCTGGCCAAGGCAGCCATAGAGCGTCCCCGTCGCGAGTTCAGGACGATCCTTGATGATGTTCATTTTTCTGCCCAGGAAGGCGACCGAATCGGAATTGTGGGCAGGAACGGAGCGGGCAAATCGACCTTGCTCAGGGTGTTGGCCGGTGCTTACCAGCCGACTGAAGGCTGGCTCGAGTCCCAAGGAACACGGCAAGCCCTGTTAAATATTTCATTGGGCTTCAATAACGAAGCCACGCTCAAGGAAAACATCTATCTGCGGGGAACCGCGATGGGCCTCAGAGCCAGCCAACTTGTCGATCTTGTCGAGCCGGTCCTCGATTTTTCGGAATTGCACGACAAGGCCAATCATCGTTTGAAGACGCTCTCCTCTGGTCAGAGGATGAGGCTTGGCTTTGCGATTGCAACCGCAGTGCAACACGACATCATGGTAATGGATGAGTGGATCGGCGCAGGAGATGCTTCGTTCATTTCCAAAGCCAAGGAGAGAATGGCAAGCCGCGTGAATGGCGCCAAGGTTGTCGTGCTTGCCAGTCATAATTTTCAGCTGATGCGCGACGTGTGCACAAAAGGACTGTTGATGGTCGGAGGCAGGGTTGAGTTCTTTGGCGATATCAATAGCACCTTGATTGAGTACGACAAGCTGCTGAAGAGCGGCGGGCCACCTCAGACGGCAGCATGAAAGATGCGAGTTCTGCTGATCGCCTATGATTTTCCTCCTATACCCTCTCCGCAGTCTCTGCGCTGGGCCTACTTGGTCCGGGAACTGGCCGATGCGGGTCATGAGGTGCGCGTGCTTGCGCCGGATGTTGCCGGGTACGGATCCGGGGGACTGCCCGAACTCCCGGCGAACGTCAAAGTGCACAGGGTCTGGCCCGGCCCCTATGCGGCCACGTTGACCTGGTTGGCGCGACGCAGGCAGCCGCAACGCCAGACAGGATCACAAGCCTCGCCGGAGCCGCATGGATTCAATGATTTGCTGGAAGGCAATGCCGGCTATGCCGATACCCGACACCCGCAGCTCAAGTTGAACTGGAAAGGAAGAATCGTCGAACGCATTCGTCGATTGAACCGGCGTGTCTTCAATTTGCACACGGTTGTTCCCGACGCACTTGGACGAGTGATGTTTCCGGATATCCGAGCAGAGTGGCTGCCATGGGCGCGACGCAGGCTCAAGCATCTTCTTGGTGAGATGGTGCCGGATGTTGTTATCACATCGCATGAACCTGCGAACTCGATTCCGCTGGGAATCTATGCGAACAAACTCGGATTCAGATGGGTTGCTGATCTGGGGGATCCGGTGCTTGCGCCGTATACGCCTGAGCGTTGGCGGAAAACGGCATGGGAGCTGGAAGAGGAGATCTGCAAGCGCGCGGAGCTCGTGCTGCTGACCAGCCAGCACGCTATCCATGATATGCAGAAGCGCCATGATGTCCACGCCTCGAAGCTGAAGTTGCTGACACAAGGATTCGATGGAACATCGCACTGCGGACCGCACCTGCGTTCGAATGGGCCTTTCGATCCGGAAGTGCTCGAGTTGCTCTATACAGGAAGCTTCTACGCATTTCGTGATCCGTCCTCACTGTTGGAGGCCGTGCGCAGGGTGCCCGGTGTCCGGTTGAACATTGCAACGATCGCTGCACCGCACGGTGTCGCAGAAGCTGCGCGAGACAGCGGTGGCTGCATAAGGCTACTTGGGTTCCTGCCACATACCCTCGCTTTGTCGTACCAGCGGCAATGCGACATGCTGGTCAATATCGCCAATGCGAACCCATTGCAAGTTCCTGGAAAGCTCTACGAGTATTTGGGAGCTCATCGGCCAATACTGCATATTGGCGGTGACCGCGCGGATGCCGCCAGGATTCTTTTGGAAGAAACAGGTGCCGGCAACCCGGTTGCGGCGGAGGCGACAGCCATTGAAACGGTTCTCCGGAATGCCCTCCACAAGAAACGGCTCGCGCCTCAGGAGCCAAGTACCGTAGTCGATGATGGGCGCCTGCGCTATTCCTGGAAGTCATTGGCATTGCAGTTAGCAGATCTGCTCGAAGCTGGCGGAACAACTTCAAGTAGGGCACAGAATAATCTTAGTAAGGAGTCAGTATGAGCGAGTCCATGCAGCAGAAGGATCGCGACGAACATGTTTGTGTAATCGGTCTGGGCTACATTGGATTGCCCACCGCCGCCATGTTCGCCTCCGCTGGAAAGCGCGTTTCCGGCGTGGATATCTCGAAACGAATCGTAGATGCCGTGAATGGAGGCGAGGCGCACTTCGAAGAGGCGGGCCTGTCGGAGCTCGTGGAGGAATCCGTTGGAAGCGGACGCATGCGTGCGATGCCGACACCTATCCCGGCGGATGCTTTCGTAATCGCCGTTCCGACCCCGCTCGACCACGGAAACCACGAGCCCGATATCAGCTTCGTCGAAGCTGCAGGACGTTCTCTAGCGCCGGTGATAGGCCGGGGAAACCTGATCGTACTCGAGTCGACGTCTCCGGTTGGCACCACAGCCAGATTGGCCCGGCTACTGGCGGAACTTCGGCCGGACCTAAAGTTCCCCACCGGCGATTCGCATGATGTTCCCGATGTAAACATGGCGTACTGTCCGGAACGGATCATTCCGGGGAGGATGCTGCAGGAGCTGGTCGAGAACGATCGCATCGTCGGAGGAATGACATCCTCATGTACTGAGCGCGCGTCCTCGCTCTATCGTTCCTTTGTCCGGGGGAGCTGCATTGGGAGCGACGACCGGACGGCTGAGCTCTGCAAGCTGGTGGAAAACTCATTTCGAGATGTGAATATCGCATTTGCCAACGAGCTTTCCATGATATGCGGTGATCTCGGAATCGATGTGCAGAATGTCATTCGCTTGGCCAATCATCATCCACGAGTGAACATCTTGAATCCGGGACCCGGCGTCGGGGGGCACTGCATCGCAGTGGATCCCTGGTTCATCGTGGCGGGTGCAAAGGAGCGGGCACAGCTCATCAGCACGGCCCGACAAGTCAATGATTCGAAACCCGGTTATGTGCTGGCACAGGTTGAGGCAGCAGTAGCAGGATTGGAGAATCCCTCCATATGCTGTCTGGGATTGACCTACAAGGCAGATGTTGATGATTTCCGGGAGAGTCCTGCCCTGGACATCGCGCTCGCACTATCGGAACGTTATGCCGGCAACGTACGTTGCGCCGATCCCTTCTTTGATGTGCTCGAATCGGTACACGGTATATCGGGGCTGGTTTCAGCGGATGCGGCGTCTGCCATCGCGTCCGCGGATGTGGTGGTGGTTCTCGTGGGACATACATCTTTCCGACGGCTTCCCAAACCGCAGGGCAAGAAGGTGGTTGACACCATCGGATTCTGGAAGTAACGGGTTGGAACCTCAGCGGAGACAGTAGTCATGCACGACGACCACGCACATGAAGGTACCCATGGACAGGCTTCCGGGAAGAGCAGCAACCCATGGCCGGATCGGGTAAACGAGGCCTACTACGATCATATGGGGGAGACGTTTGGTCGACAGACTCGCGCACGAATTAATTGGATGTGTTCGCAGGCCAAGCCTGGAAGAGCATTGGATGTAGGCTGTAGCCAAGGTATTGCAGCCATTCTCATGGCACGAGAAGGGAAACACGTGCTGGCCATCGATATCTTCCAGCCGGCCATCGACTATGCGAACGACGAGAGAGCGAAGGAAATCCAGTCAGTACAGGATCGTGTAGAGTTCCGTTGCACAGAGCTTGCTGCGCTCAAGGGCATGCAGTTCGACACCATCCTGATGGGCGAGGTCATCGAACATCAAACGGATGTTCCCGCGTTCATCTCCCAGGCCGTTGATCTTTGCGCTCCGGAAGGACGAATCGTCATTACCGTTCCGTTCGGATATCACCCATGGCCGGACCACAAGGCCACGGTTTTCCCGGATGACTTGCTGGATGCGCTTCGCGAGACGTTTGAAATCTCGGTCCTTGATGTGGTTGATGGCTATATCAGATGTGTGGCGAACCGGATTTTGACAAAGCCGTCTCTGGAAAACAGCTTGGCAATGGCGATCGGGGCTACGGAAGCTGGGGCATGGGAAGTGCAGAAGCGAAATATCGAGCTTAGCGCCTCCTTGAGCGATGCAAAAAAAGTAATCGCGGATTACAAGGCGGAGGCGGGAAAGCGGGGTAACGCATCGAGCGAACTGACCGTGGAACGTGCGCTCCACAAAAGGTCAAGCGAAACCATTGTCAACCTCAGCGAAGAGCTTGCTGCTCTGCGGCTACGTTCGGAAGTTTGGATTCGGGAAGCGGCGGAGCAAAAGTCCGTCGTTGATGAATTGGGCCGCGGAATCCAGGTATCCAATCATGAGAGTGCTCTGCTTAGGGAACAACTGTCCGTTCTTCAGGCCGAAGTAGGTCGACTTGGTGAAGAGGTAAAGCAAGGACACGAGGAACTATCAAAGCGTGAGCGCGAATTGGAGCGTGCCCGCGCGTCGCTGCGCCTACTGGGATCCAAGGACAGGGACCACAAGGCCACCATTAAGAGAATGGAGGAAGGCTGGAAGGCGAGGGACAAGCGGCAGAAGGACATCATCTCGACGATCAATGAGGAATTAACCGAGCTGAAACTCCGGATGAAGACGCTGCAAGAAACCCTCGTCGATGCGCAGCACAAGCGCTCTAGCCATTGGGCCAAGCTTGAAGCCGAGCGTGCGCGCGCGCAGGAACTCATACAACTGTGCGAGTCGCTCCACAATGACAATCAGTTGTACCGGAACTCGCTTGCACTTGCTCTAGGCCAGGCACTGATTGCTCTTAAGAGTCCACGTGGAATCGTTGGATTCCCAAAGGCGGTCGCGGCCATATTGCTTCGTTATCGCAGGCGCGGAACGTCGAACCATCAATCACAAGCACTTAGCTTGCCGAAGCTACGACATGTACACATTCCCGATCCCAAAAAGGTGGTGGATGATTTTGCGGTGGTCGCGAATCCACAAGCGGAAAGAAATGAAGAGGTGGACGCATTATCCATCGACGGATGGGAAGAGGTACGTACCGGAAAGCCTCTATTGATGGGAATTCTTGACGAATTCACCCTCAATTGCCTGCAACCGACGGCTGACTGGTTGCTGCCGCGCCCGGACAACTGGCGCGGACTACTGGAGAAGTTTCAGCCAACCTTGCTGTTTGTCGAATCCGCTTGGAATGGCAACCATCAGGCTTGGCAATATCGCGTCGCTCGGAGTGAGTACATGCCGGGTGCTGAGTTGGTTGAGTTGGTGGAAGCATGCAAATTGAAGGGAATTCCTACTGTGTTCTGGAACAAGGAGGATCCATTGCACTATGGGGATTTCATCCAAGCAGCGGCCCATTTTGACTGCATATTCACGACTTCGATCGAAGCCAAGCCTCGCTACGCGGTGGACGCTGACGTTAGGTCCGTTGACCTGCTTCAGTTCGCTGCTCAGGAAGCAATTCACAACCCTATCCAGTCAGGCAGTCCGCGTGAATCCAAGGTCTGCTATGCAGGAAGCTTCTATCCAAGTCTGGAAGAACGGTCTCACCAGCAGACCATGCTTCTGGATGCAGCGTCCGGCTTTGACCTTGATATTTTTGACAGGAACTATTCGGATAGTTCTCTCGATTCGCAATATCAGTTTCCGGAACGTCATCAACGGTTCGTGCGCGGAAAGATCCAATATTCGGAGATTGGTGACGTCTATCGAAAGTATCGTGTATTCCTGAATGTCAACAGCATCCAGGATTCTGACACTATGTTCTCCCGCCGCGTATTTGAGCTTCTCGCCTGCGGTACTCCGGTCGTGAGTACGCCGTCGCCGGGATTCGCAGCGACATTCGGACCGGACGTGGTCTGGGAGGTCGCCACGGAAGAAGAGGCACGGCACGCAATTGACACTTTGCTGAATGATGACAAAGAGTTCCGGCGCAGGAGCGCTGCAGGTATCCGCGCTGTCATGTCAAGACATACCTATCGCCACCGGATGGAACAGGTGATGCGGACAGTCATGGGGGGCAGCAAGACGGCGACGCGACCACAGCGTGTCAGGGTCGTACTACTCGCGAATCAGGATGGGGTAAATCCCGAGACTATCTCCTGGATCAGGGAACAGCGCATGTGCAATGGCGAAAGTCCGCAGATCACGGTGCTGGGAAATGTACCTGCTGGAACTGAGAAGGTCGGATTTGACAGTGTGGATGGTGATCCTGGAATGGCTTTCCGCCAACTCGTAAAGGCAACGCGCGCATCGGATGAACAACTGGTTCTGGCGGTTGGCCATCAGGGACAGGATGCACACCAGATAGAGGACCTCCTCCAGGCGTCACGCTACTCCCGTGCAGGGTTGATCGGAATGGCGGTGATTCCGGAAGACGAATACAGGCTTGGTGGTGCGATAGCGAGAACTTGTCTTCTTATCAACAGTGATGACCCAGAGGTCTGTGACGCGGCATTTGCATTCGCGGACGGCACCAGTGAGAAACTGGTGCTGAAGGACGAAACGGACGTGCTTGCCATCCGGATGATGGCTGATGAATGACCCAAAAATACGGCGCCCGCTAGTCACTACAGGGCGGACAAGGTAACTCCATGAAGAAAAGAAAGACACGCGTGGGTGTGAGTGGCCACGACCTCAAGTTCTGGACGCCGATACAACTACAGCTGGAGCAGACAGGGGACTTCGATTTCCGTATCGACGAATGGAGTGGCCACGCAGATCACGACGAAAAGTTGTCGCGAGAGTTGATTGAATGGGCCGATGTCCTGTTTGCGGAGTGGGCGCTTGGCAATGCGGTCTTCTATTCTCGCAACAAGCGACCAGACCAGAAACTGGTTATACGTTGGCATCTTCAAGAAAGGAGGACGAGTTTTCCCAACGATATCAACTATGGCGCGGTTGACGACCTTGTCTTCGTTGGCGCTCATATCCTTGGCGAATGCGTAGAAAAATTCTCCATTCCCCCCGAGAAATGCCGGGTTGTAGGAAACCTGATCGAGCACGAGCGTTTCAATCGTGAAAAGCTGCCAGGGCACGAGCGAACCTTGGGCATGATCGGTGTTCTACCCGCTAGGAAGAGGCTGGATCTCGCCCTGGATACACTTGAATTGCTTGTCAGGGCGGATGACCGCTTCCGGTTGCGGATTAAGGGACAGAACCCGGCGGCGGTCGATTGGCTGTGGCAGCAGGATCAGGAACGCGACTACTATGTCAGCCTGTTCAAGCGGATAAACGCCTCGCCGGTGTTGCGCCACCGCGTCATCTTCGACCCGGCTGGAAAGGATGTCGAACAGTGGCTGAGACTCGTCGGTTCCGTCTTGTCGCCGTCGGATTTCGAGAGCTTTCATGTGGCCGTCGCGGAAGGCGTGGCCTCCGCGGCACTTCCTGTGGTTTGGAACTGGGAGGGCGCTGGGGAGATCTACCCAGGCATCCCCTTGGTTGAATCAGCGGAAGCCGCGGCGCAACTCATCCTCGCAAAAGAGCGTCATGTGGAGATAAAGGAACGGGCGCTTGATGGCGTAAAATCAAGCTTCGGTCCGGAAGCATTACTGCCGATCTGGCGTACTCTTCTTACTCCGATCAATGAACAGGTAGTCGCCTACAATTGGGGGGAGGGGGGCGAGAAGTCAGCTTCGGTAGAGTGCGAGAAATCCTTGCGCCGGCTGAAAGTCGCGCTCATCTGCGATGAATTTACTTACAACAGTTTCAAGGGAGAATTTGTTCCCGTCGTGCTGGAGCCAGGAAGCTGGCGTGAACGAATGGAGAGCGAACGCCCGGAGCTGCTCTTCTGTGAATCCGCCTGGTCGGGCGTTGATTCCGAGACGCGGCCGTGGAAGGGACGAGTTTATGCCAGCTCGAACTTTACTAAAGAAAATCGCGGAGAACTTCTCGCGATTCTGGACTATTGCAAGGAACATAAAATTCCAACCGCCTTCTGGAACAAGGAGGACCCATCGCACTATGAAGACAAGGTGCATGACTTTGTAAGTACGGCAAAGCTTTTTGATGTGGTCTTCACTACTGCATCGGAATGCGTCGAGCGGTACAAGAAGGAACACGGGATCAAGAACGCCTACTGTCTACCGTTTGCGACGCAGCCGCGCTATTTCAATCCAATCGAGGTGGAAGGCGCTCGCTCGAGAAAAGTTGTATTCGCCGGAAGTTGGTATGCGTACCATCAGGAACGCTGCAAGGCGATGGAGGCGATGCTGGACAAGTTCATCGAAGATGGCCTGGAGCTGGAAATATACGACCGGCACTTCGGAACCAGCGATAAGAATCACATATTCCCTCAGAAGTATCATCGCTACTTGAAGGCGGCCGTACCTCATGCCGAGATAGGCAATGTCTACAAGTCGAGCCAGTATGGCTTGAATTTCAATACCGAGACGAGTTCGCCGACCATGTTTGCGCGTAGGGTGTACGAACTCATGTCCAGCAATACATTGTGCGTATCTAACTACTCCAAAGGAATGGACGACATGTTTGGCGATCTCGTTTTTTTCGCCGATCGGGAATCACGAGGGTTGCCAGATTTGGGCGAAGATGAACTGGCGAGCATGAGGGATCGTGCGCTGCATCACGTGCTAAGGGAGCATACGTACAAGCAGAGATTCCGGTTCGTTGCTGAGAAGCTCGGGGTGGCCTTGGCGCAGGAGAGCTTCGCCGCGACGGTCTGCTGCATCGTGGCATGCGACGACGACATCGAAAAAGCAATCGCCTACTACCAGGCACAGAACGTTGCGGAAAAGGGGGCTCCATTGCTCCTTGTCCTGGACAGGTCCATTGAGGCGAGCAGTCTTAAGGACTATTACGAGACATATAATCGCAACGGAGTAACTGTCGTTTCAGAGCACTATCTGCTTTCTTATGCAAACAAGCCGGGCCGAGTAATAGAAACGGACTACCTTGCCTTGGTTGACTACCGCAAGGTTCGACCGGTCGACTATCTGGAAAAAGCGGTGCTGCATGCCTCTTATGCAGAAAACGTCGTGATCGTGCCCGGATCCGACAGGAAGTACGTACAGGTGGAAGAGGCCCTCATCGATGAAGTCATAGCGCCCGCCAGCTTTTTGCCATGGTTGATGAAAATGCGCGGGCGCCGGGCCTCTGCACTGTTCTACTTGGTCTGAACCTCGAAATGAAAGTATCCATCATCATCCCCTGCCACAATGCGATTGGGAAGATAGAGCGCTGTTTGGCATCGCTGCGAAAGCAGACGATGCCGGTCGGTGAGTATGAAGTTATTTTTGTCGACGATTGCTCCAGCGATGGGACGGCCGACTACCTTCTGCGGCAAACGGAGGTCGTGGACGGAACGAGGTGGAGGGTCATCCGCAGGGTCTCCAACAGCGGTTCTCCATCTGAGCCACGGAACATGGGTGTCGATGCCGCCAGAGGCGAATATATCTTCTATCTCGACTGCGACGACGAGATCCTGCCAGATACGTTAGAGCGGCACACGCGCCAGGCAATCGATCAGGATCTCTGTGTCTTGCGCGGGTATTTGAGAGTATTCGATGGCAGTTCATTCACAGATGCCAACAGAATTAAGGGTTTTTCTGCCGGCACGCCAAAGAAGTCAATCATCGAGGGGATAATTCGTCAGCAAAGCACCACCGTGCCGAGCCTGATACGCAGATCCTTGCTGGTCTCGAAGGGGATCCGCTGGGATCCGGTGCTGCGCATGGGGGAGGACACGCTCTACCTGATCGAGGTACTTCTGGCTGCAAAGAGGATTGGCTACATCGATCATCCTACCTTTGTGTATAACAAGGTGGCCACGCGGATAGCCTCATCCACCAGGCAGTACGGCGCGCGCGAGTTGCGCAATCATCTTCGGGTATGGCAATCGGCAGACGCGAAGTTGAAAACCATCGGATTGAGCTATGTATCGATGCGCCTGCAAGTAGGATTGCAGACGGCGTTGCTGTCGTTGATAAAGTTCAATCGCTGGGACATTGATGAGTCGCTTTTTGGTGATTTTAGCGTTTTCATCAACGAGCACTGGTCGGCTATAGAGAAGTTCAACTACGGTACGCGCCTGAAGGATCTGGTGAAGTCGATAAGGGCGGGCGATTTTTCGGTTTTCAAGGAGCAGGTGAAACCGCGGTTGCTTGTAGCAGGGTATGGGCTCCAGTTCATCGAAAAGGCGCTGCCTGGCCTCTCGGAGTACTTCAGCATTCGAATCGATGAATGGACCGGACATGCGACGCATGACCTGGCGCGGTCCAAGGAGTGCCTGGATTGGGCAGAAGTAATATTCTGCGAGTGGCTTCTCGGAAACGCGGTATGGTATTCGAACAACAAGCGACCGGATCAGAAGTTAATCGTCAGGGCTCATCGTTTCGAGCTTGCGCGGGACCTGGGAAATCGGGTGAACGATGCGGCAGTTGACCTGTATATCGCGGTATCACTGTTTTACTTCGAGATGTTGATCGAGCGCTTCGGCTACGCGCGCAAGAAAATCCGTCTTGTCCCGAACTACATCAACCTAGATAGTTATGCATCCAACGATGACCCCGCCCGAGTATTCAATCTCGCCATTATCGGCACGTTGCCTTCCCGTAAGGGATACCTGCGTTCGCTCGAACTATTGAAGGCATTGGTGGAGTTGGACTCCCGTTACAATCTGTCCGTTTACGGGAAGTCATACTCCGATACTAGCTGGACCACCCGGAACCAGGAAGAAGATGCTTATTTTGAGGAATGTCAAAACTATCTCGAGAGAAATTGTCTGGCGAGTCATGTTCATCAGAAGGGATACAGTGACTTGACCGTCGCACTTAGCAATACGGGCTTTGTCCTTTCGGTCAGTGATGACAGTGAACTCCCGGAGAGCTTTCATATCGCACCGGCGGATGGATTCGCGGCAGGGGCGCAAGGGGTTTTTCTCGACTGGCGGGGGGTCGAGTATATTTATCAATCCGAGACCATTTTCCCCGATTTGGACGCCATCAAAGCCCATATCGTCGAACATCAGGACTACTCGCGGTTCAAGGAGGCGGCGCTGAGAGGCAGGAATTTCCTGCGTGAAAACTACACAATGAGTGCTTTCGTGAGTAGGTTCAGACGAGAGGTTGCAGATCTCTTCTGACGGTGAGTGTGATCTGCCTTATCAATTTTTCAGGGAAAAATACGATGAAAATTTATGCGCTGATATTCGGGGCCTTGTTGTTGAGCGGATGCAAGCCACCCGAAAATCCGGAATCGACCGGGGCTGCCGCCACGGCGGAAAACCAGGCCGCAACACAGCCGCAGGTGCCGGCCGCCGGCGCGGCGGCTCCGTCGATGCTCCCCGCTGGTTTGCAGCTCACCTTTCCGCACAAGATCAGGTCCACTGGACAGGAGCAGGTCGACGGCAAGGTCATTCACCGGGCGGTGATCGAGTTCATGGATGTCGATGTCGCCGAAGTTGATAGCGCGCTGGAAGTGTCGCTGGCTGGAAAGGGGTACCGGCGATATAAGACCTTGTCGCGGGGAGCCGAGATCGTGGGTGACTACGCAAGACCCGAACGTCGCGTGACGGTGACGGTCAGTCCCGCGGATGGCCGTCTTGCTCTGTCAGAGGGAGCCAAGGGTACGATCTACATGGTCTGGAACGACTGAGATCATGGTCTGGGCATGCCGTTTGTCGGCATGCTCAACGGGAGTGGGGAACGCGATGTGGAATGAACTCAAAGACAGCTTGCCGATTGACACTGCGCGCCAGTTCCAGGCGACGGAATATGCATGGGCGCTCGGTCGGAAACTTCGCGAGAACGCGACCATTGTCGATCTCGGATGCGGAACGGGTGTCTCTTTGGATATTTTTCGTCAGTCGGCGCCGACCGCGAAGTGGATTGGTGTCGATATCGAGGATTCTCCCGAAGTAAGAGCGCGAACGCGTACGGATGGCGAGGTTCGCACGTTCGATGGCGTTAACATTCCGGTGGAAAGTGACAGTGTCGATCTGATCTATAGCCGTCAGGTTTTCGAGCACGTCCGCCATCCTGAGAAATTGCTTTCGGATATAGCGCGCGTGCTGAAAGTGGATGGTTGTTTCGCTGGTTCAACATCGCACCTGGAGCCATATCACTCGTACAGCTACTGGAACTTCACGCCATTCGGTTTCAAGAAACTGGTGGAGGCTGCCGGGCTGAGGTTGCGTGAGATTCGTCCTGGCATCGATGCAATCACCTTGATTACCCGTTTGTATCGAGGCAATGATCCGACTTTCAACCGTTGGTTTGCGGAAGAATCCCCGTTGAACCAGGAAATAGAGCAGAAATCGAAAGAGGCAGGCTGGAGCGTGCAGCAGTTGGCTTACCAGAAACTGACGGTGTGCGGGCAGTTTTGTTTCATTGTTGAGCGTCAGCGCTGAAGCAGTAGTCAACGAAGGTTGCAGCATCCATGCATAACAAAGCACGCAACGTATTCATCCTAGGGAGCTGTGTGTCCAGGGACGCGTTGGAGGGAAATGAGGATTTATTCGCGATTCGGCAGTACGTAGCGCGAACATCCATGGCTAGTTTTGGTCTGGATCCAGTTAGCGAGGTCCAGGTACGGGATTTGGTCGCTTCCTTGCAAAGCCCTTTCCAGCGGAGGATGCTTTTCAATGACCTCGACAAAACCACTGGGACATTATTAGCGGGGAATCCGCACGATATCCTGCTGCTGGATTTCATTGACGAGAGATTCAAGCTCGTTCTGGCGGGGAATACTTGCTTCAGTCTGTCGGGTGAACTTGAGCACGCTGGATTCCAGTCGGAAGGAAGAGTGCTGCTTACCCCAGATTCTGAAGAGTTTCTCACTCTCTGGTTGGCGGGCGTGAGTCGCTTGCTTGGGAGTGTCGATCGAAGCAAGCTCGTGATAAACAGAGCGTTCTGGGCAGAAAAGTTCGAGGATGGCAGCGATGCCTCTAGTATCCGTTGGATTAAGGATAACAATGAGATTCTCTCGCGACTGTATGATGCGTTGGAGAAGCATTGGTCACTTCGATACATCGATTATCCGGAGTCGGTTGTGCGTGCAGACCCCAACCATCGGTGGGGCAAGGCTCCTTATCACTTCACCCAGACATATTACGACCACACGGTGGCCGAACTCGCGAAAATTACGCAGAGGCAATGATCAGCTGAGTCTGATGTCGCGAACCACTAGTGAAGGGTATCTGCAATAATCGACGCTATACGGGTTGCTGAGAGACCGTCCCCGTATGGATTGTGTGCCTGCGACATGGAAGCGTAGCGAGCGGGATCATCGAGTAATTGCGATACCTGCGCATGGATTCTGTCCGTATCCGTCCCGACTAGCGTGACGGTGCCCGCCTCCACAGCCTCTGGGCGTTCGGTAGTGTTTCTCATGACCAATACGGGCTTGCCCAAAGAAGGTGCTTCTTCCTGGACACCACCGGAGTCGGTGAGAATTACATGTGATTGCTGCATCAGATAGACGAATGGAAGATAGTCCTGGGGAGCAATCAAATGGATGTTTGATGACCCTGAAAGATGGCGATTTACAGGCTCCTGGACGTGGGGATTCAGGTGCACGGGATAGACGATCTGCAGATCATCACGTTCCGCCAGATTCGAGATCGCCTTGCAGATGCGTTCGAAGCCATCACCGAAGTTCTCTCGACGATGCCCCGTCACTAGTAGCAGCTTGCGGTTGGGGTCGAGGAATGGAAATAGTTCCTGCATCCGGGCGGAGAGTGTCGGCTCGGTACGCAGCCGGGAATCAACGGCTAGTAGTGCATCGATGACGGTATTGCCCGTTACGTGCACGCTGTCAGCGCGAATTCCTTCGCGAAGCAGATTTTCCCGGGATTGGGCAGTTGGCGCAAAATGGAGATTGGCTAGCGGCGCAGTGAGCCGCCGGTTCATTTCCTCTGGCCAGGGGGCATGCATGTCCCCGGTCCGCAGTCCTGCTTCTACATGGCCAACTGGAACCTTGGCGTAGAACGCCGCCAGCGCTGTCGATAGTGTTGTCGAGGTATCTCCATGGACCAGGACAATGTCCGGGGCCATGGCGCTGATCAAGGGTGACATGCCACTGACGATTCGTGCCGTTAGCTCCGGCAGAGTCTGTCCATGGCGCATGATATCGAGATCCTGGTCAGGCTCTATCTGGAAGATATCCAGCACCTGATCAAGCATCTGGCGATGTTGCGCAGTTACCACCACCTGTGGCTGCAACAGAGGGTGAGCCCTGAGTGCGTGTACCACGGGCGCCATCTTGATCGCTTCCGGCCTCGTGCCGAACACCACCATCACTTTCTTCATCATGCTTTACCGCGCGCTCACAGCGCCGCTTCCAGTTCCGGCAGCAACTTGAACAAATCCCCCACCAGCCCGATGTCCGCGATCTCGAAAATCGGGGCTTCCGCGTCCTTGTTGATGGCCACGATGGTGCCGGCGTCCTTGATGCCGGTCAGATGCTGGATGGCGCCGGAGATGCCGACGGCCACATACAGCTCGGGGGCGATGATCTTGCCGGTCTGGCCGACCTGGAGTTCGTTCGGGACATAGCCGGCGTCGACCGCGGCGCGCGAGGCGCCGACGCCCGCACCCAGCTTGTCGGCCAGGTCGTAGATGATCCTGAAGTTCTCCGCCGAACCGACGCCGCGGCCGCCGGAAACCACGCGCTTGGCGCTCTGCAGGTCCGGGCGGTCGGACTTGCCCGCTGCCAGGCCGAGGTAGCGGGTGTGCGCGGGCAGGGCGGCCTCGGCGGTGACCGCTTCGATGCTGGCGCTGCCGCCCTTGGCGGCTTCCGGCCAGGAAGCGGTGCGGACGGTGGCGACGACGGTCTGGTCGGCCGGCGCCTCGACGGTGATGATGGCGTTGCCGGCGTAGATCGGGCGCTTGAACACGTGGCTGCCTTCGACGCTCATCACGTCCGACACCTGGGCCACGCCCAGCAGCGCGGCGACGCAGGGCATCAGATCCTTGCCGAAGGTGGTGGAAGGACCGAAGACGTGGGTGTAGCCGGCGGCCAACCGCGCGATCTGCGGAGCCAGCACCTGGGCGATGGCATTCGCGTTGGCGGGATTGGCGACCGTCAGGACGCGGGCGACCCCGGCGACCTGCGCCGCTTCGGCGGCGATGCCGGCCGGATCGGCGGCCAGCACCACGACATCGATGCTGTCGGGCTTCAGGGCCTGGGCGGCGCTGACGGTCTTGGCGGTGGCGCTGTTGAGCTTGCCGTCCAGGTGTTCGGCGATGACGAGGACTTTGGACATAGCGGAATCTCCAGAATTCTGGCGGTGGCGCGCCTGCGTTTCCGCGTCGCGCCATCGCCGCGACCCTCTTCCCGGAAGAAGAGGGAACGATGGGTTACAGCAGGCCCTTGGCCTTGAGCGCGGCGACCAGTTCGGCCGCATCCTTGACCATCACGCCCTTGCTGCGCTTGGCCGGGGCGGCGTAATGGGTGGTCTTCAAGGTATCGGCCGCCTGCACGCCGAGATCGGCCAGTTGCAGGGTTTCCAGCGGCTTGCTCTTGGCCTTCATGATGTCCGGCAGCTTGATGAAGCGCGGTTCGTTGAGGCGCAGGTCGGTGGTGACCACCGCCGGCAGGTCGACTTCCAGGGTTTCCAGGCCGGCGTCCACTTCCCGGGTGACGGTGGCCTTGTCGCCGCCGATTTCCAGCTTGGACGCGAAAGTCGCTTGCGGACGGCCCCACAGGGTGGCCAGCATCTGGCCGGTCTGGTTGGCGTCGTCGTCGATGGCCTGCTTGCCCAGGATGACCAGCTGCGGCTGTTCCTTCTCGATCAGCTTGAGCAGGGTGCGCGCGGCGGTGAGCGGCTGAATCGGCTGGTCGGTGACCACGTGGATGGCGCGGTTGGCGCCCATGGCCAGGCCGTTGCGCAGGTGCGCCTGGGCGTCGGCCGGCGCGATGGTGGCGACCACGACCTCGGTGGCGATGCCCTTGTCGCGCAGTCGCAGGGCTTCTTCCAACGCGATTTCATCGAAGGGGTTGGCCGAGAGCTTGACGCCGTCGGTGACCACGCCGGACCCGTCCGGCTTGACCTGGATGCGGACGTTGTAGTCCACCACGCGCTTGTAGGCGACGAGAATCTTCATCCTCTGGGAATTCCTTAGTGCTACGGAGAGGCCCGGCCGCGGCGGCTGGCCGAGGGCAGAACGCTGATTCTAGCGGTCAGCCGATATCCGTGCGAGTCCGTACGGTACCGTCCGCGAGCCGCGCCAGGAGCGCCTGCGCCAGCCGATCCGCGGCTTCCGGGGCCTGGGCGAAGAACAGCGAAGGCTCGGTCAGTTCCAGCTCCAGCAAGCGGGGAGCGCCGTCGGCACCACGCAATAGATCGATCCGGGCATACAGCAGGGGTTGCTCGAGCTTGAGCAGTCGGGAGGCCGCCGCGAGGACCTGGTCGGCCAGGCGTCGTTCGTCCTCGGCCGGCTCCCGGTTCCGGATGTCGCCGAAGGCGTGCGGATCCAGGGGGGATGTGTCGCCGATCTTGAGCAGCGCGCCCTTGCGGATGGCGTGGCTGTAACGTCCGTCGATATGGATCAGCGCGGTCTCCCCGTCCGCGTCGACGGCGGGCAGGTAGGGCTGGAGCAGGGCGCTGCGGCCGGCATCCAGCAGGCGGGCCAGGTGGTTGCCCGCGGCGAACTCCTGGGAACGCTGGTAGCGCTGGGTATCGCGGGCGCCGGCGCTGACCGCCGGCTTCACCACGAACTCCGCCGCATCGTGGGCCGCCAGGAAGCGTTGCAGTGCTTCCATCGGTTCGGCATCCGGCTCGACGAACTCGGTCGGCACGACGGGGATGCCGACGGCCGCCAGATCCGCCAGGTAGTGCTTGTCCGTGTTCCAGCGGATGACCGGCAGGGGATTGAGCAGCGGTACTGCGTGCGCGGTCCGCTCGCACCAGGCCATGAATTCCGGCAGGCGTTCGGTGTAGTCCCATGGAGAACGCAGGAGCGCCGCGCCCATCCGTCCCCAGCCGACCGAAGCGTCGTCCCAGGCGAGTGCGCGGGCGGTCAGCCCGGCGCGTTCGCAGGCGGATTGCAGGGGCGGGAGGTCTTCATCATGGCCAGTGGCCGAGATGGCGGTGACGAGGGCGATCGTGGTCATGCGGGCAGTGTAGGGGCAGAGCCGCGGGGATGTTGCCATTGCCCGAAAGTACCTGTCGCCTCGTGGGGGCATGGGTAGAATGGCGGACATTTCCGAGATGGATCATGCCGATGGCCGAAACCGCGAACGCGGCCCCCAAGACGGGCAAGCAGAAACTCTTTCCCAGCGCCGCCGCGGCACTGGATGGCATCGTGGCGGACGGCCAGATCCTGGCGGTCGGCGGGTTCGGCCTGTGCGGCATTCCGGAGGCGCTGATCGCCGCGCTGCGGGACAGCGGGGTGAAGGGGCTGACGGCCATCTCCAACAATGCCGGTGTCGATGGCTTCGGCCTGGGGCAACTGTTGGCGACCCGCCAGATCAGCAAGATGATTTCGTCCTACGTGGGCGAGAACAAGGAATTCGAGCGCCAGTACCTGGCCGGCGAACTGGAACTGGAATTCAACCCGCAGGGCACGCTGGCCGAACGGCTGCGCGCCGGCGGTGCCGGCATCCCGGCCTTCTTCACCCGCACCGGCTACGGCACGGTGGTCGCCGAAGGCAAGGAGACCCGCCAGTTCGGCGAGCACTGGTACGTGATGGAAACCGCGCTGGTGGCCGACGTATCGCTGGTCAAGGCCTGGAAGGCCGACAAGGCCGGCAACCTGGTGTTCCGCAAGACCGCGCGCAACTTCAACCCCGCCTGCGCCATGGCCGGAAAAATCTGCGTGGCGGAGGTCGAGCAGGTCGTCGAGATCGGCGAGATCGACCCCGATCACGTCCATCTGCCGGGCATCTACGTGGACCGTATCGTCCACAACCCGAATCCCGAGAAGCGCATCGAACAGCGCACCGTGCGCCAAGGAGACAAGTGATGGCCTGGACCCGTGACGAGATGGCCCAGCGCGCGGCGCGCGAGCTGACCGATGGCGCCTACGTGAACCTGGGCATCGGCCTGCCGACTTTGGTCGCCAACCACATTCCCGCCGGCATCGACGTCTGGCTGCAATCCGAGAACGGCCTGCTGGGCATCGGCCCGTTCCCGACCGAGGACGAGGTGGATGCCGACCTGATCAACGCCGGCAAGCAGACCGTCACCGCCCGGGCGGGCGCCAGCTACTTCGGCAGCCACGATTCGTTCGGCATGATCCGCGGCGGCCACATCGATCTGGCGGTGCTGGGTGCCATGCAGGTCACCGACCGGGGCGACCTGGCCAACTGGATGGTGCCCGGTAAGATGGTGAAGGGCATGGGCGGGGCCATGGATCTGGTCGCCGGGGTCAAGCGCATCGTGGTACTGATGGAACACGTGGCAAAGGACGGCAGCCACAAGATCCTGCCCCAGTGCGACCTGCCGTTGACGGGGGTGGGGGTGGTGAACCGGATCATCACCGACCTGGCGGTGTTCGACGTCACCCCGGCGGGGCTGGCCCTGGTTGAAACTGCGGACGGCGTCACCCTTGACGAACTCAGGGACAAGACCGGCGTACCCATCCGGACCCCCTGAAAAAGGGTGGGGCAGGGGCGGCTTAAGACAACCTGTACGGTGCCGCCCCTCCCGGCGTGTGAAATCAGGCTTCACGGCCGGGAAGCAGCGAGCTGGGTTATATTTCCCGATTCAGGGGCAACACCAGCCAGATTGAGGGTTCGCATGAAGTTTCGCCTCGGCGCATGCGCCGCCGTAGTTTTGTTGGCCGCCTGCAGCGGCCAGAAGTCCGACAGCCAGATGGCTGCGCTGCATGGCTCCGCAGGAGGCGATTCACTGAAGGCACAGGCCCGGGCGGGGATGACCCCATCCGGCCGCGATGTCCATCATTCGATTGCCAACGCTCCCGATCGCGGGACGCTGATGGCCTATCAGAACCAGGGGAAGCCGGTGAAGCGCGAGGGCGCGTTCACCTATTACCCGGTGAGCATGAGCGAGGAACACGCGCTCAAGGGTGTGGTGACCGGCCATATGACCGTACCCCTGCCGGATGGCAGCGAAGTCAAGCTCAAGTACGAACGCCACGACGAGGGCATCGACGGCAACTGGACCTGGGTTGGCCGCGTGGAAGGTGGTGATCCCATGCAGGAAGCCATCATCACCTTCGGTGAGGAAGCTGTCTTCGCCTCCATTCCGCAGGGCAACGGCAAACCACCGCTCAGCATCCGCACGCGTGGTACCGGCCTCTATGCGGTCCAGATGGATCCGACCAAGGTGCGTTCACCGAACGTTGGTCATAACGACATGGCGATTCCGGAGGCCAGTGGCCTAGTGGACACGGCTATGAGCCAGGCGCTGGCGGCCAAGGCGCAGGTTGCGCAGAACGCTGTCGCCATGGCGGCTCCTCCGACCGGAGTCAATACGATTGACGTGGCGGTGGGTTACACCGCTGGCTTCCGCAACCAGGCGGCCCTGAAGCAGCAGTCCGTGACGACGGCACTGACCTTCCTGTTGCAGGTCGCGAACCAAGGCCTCAGCAACAGCAAGGTCAATGGCTATCTGCGACTAGTGAACGCCCAGGAAGTCTCCTATACGGACACCAACGCAAATCAGACGGCCCTGTATGAACTCACCGGCAGCAATGGCGCCAGCAACGTCACCATTCCTGCAACACTGACCCCGCTGCGTACCGCGCGTGATCAGTACGGCGCCGATGTCGCGCTTTTGGTTCGTGGATTCCAGCAGCCTGAGCACCAGGGATGCGGTATTGCCTGGTTGATTGGCGCCAACGGTGCGACCGTGACCCCGGCTCAGGATGCCAAGTGGGGTTATGGCGTGGTCAGCTTCGGCGATGATTTGGGCGCGGATGGCAACAGTTATTACTGTGCGCCCGAAAGTATGGTGCATGAGGTTGGCCATCTGCTGGGCTCTGCCCATGACCAAGCCAATTCCAACAACACGTCGGGTCGCTACCCCTACTCGTACGGATACAAGAACACAGCCGGCAACTTCTATACCATCATGGCTTATGGTGATGCGGGCCAGACGCCGTACCGCCTGTTCTCCAATCCGAACCTCACGACCTGTGGAACCCCAGCCAGCGCTTGTGGAGTTGCGAACTCGGCCGACAATGCGCGCAGCTTGAACCAGACGATTCCGGTGGTGGCGCAGTTCCGGGCGACGGTGGTTCCCTTCCGCGGTACGGCCAATGACTTTGATGGCGACGGGAGGTCGGACGTCCTTTGGCGGAACTCATCGACCGCAGGCAACGTCATCTGGAAAACAGCCAACTCGTCAACGCAGCAGCATGTTTATTCTTTGAATGCTCCTTGGACGGTTGTCGGTATCGGTGATTTTGACGGTGACGGCAAGGCCGATATCCTGTGGCGAAATCTGACCACCGGTGCAAATGCCATCTGGAAAAGTGGGAACGCAACAACCCAACAGACGATCAGTTCTGTCGCGACTTATTGGAAAGTTGTCGGCATTGGTGATTTTGACGGTGACGGAAAGTCGGACATTCTCTGGCGTAACGGTAGCAACAACACCATCTGGAAGGGAGGTGTTGCATCGTCACAACAAGCCGTAGGTAAGCTGGATGCCGTGTGGCGGGTCGCCGGAATTGCCGATTTCAACGGAGACGGTCGATCCGACATTCTCTGGCGTAATCCAACTACTGGCGCCAATGTCATCTGGCGTTCCGCCAGTTCCAGCTCTACCCAAGCCGTGACCTCGGTCGCGACCTATTGGTTCGTGGCTGGCGTTGGTGATTTCAACGGTGATGGCAACGCCGACATTTTGTGGCGCAACAGCAGTTCGGCGGGCAGTAACGTCATCTGGAGAAGTGCAATCGCGACGCAGCAGCAAAGCGTCAGCTCCGTTGCTTCGTATTGGAAAGTTGTGGACATCGGTGACTATGACGGTGACGGCAATGCCGACATTCTCTGGCGCAATGCCAGCAATAGCACCATTTGGAAGTCCGCGAACGCAACTACTCAACAAGCGGTTTCCACAATTGACCGGGCGTGGATGCCGCAGCCTGCCAGGTAAAGTCTGGCATTTTGGCCCAGTGAATGAAGAAGCCCCGCAGTTGCGGGGCTTCTTTTTGCTTACTCATGTCCCACCGGACAACCGACGGTTCTATAGATTCTGATAGTTCGGTCCCGAACCACCCTCCGGGGTCACCCAGGTGATGATCTCGTAGGGGTCCTTGATGTCACAGGTCTTGCAGTGCACGCAGTTGGCGGCGTTGATCTGCAGGCGCTTGCCGCTGCTTCCATCCGCCATGGTGTCGTCGACGATTTCATAGACGCCTGCGGGACAGAAGCGGGTGCAGGGGTTGTCGTATTCCTCCGCGCAGCGGGTGACGCAGATCGAGGTGTCGGCGACCTTCAGGTGGACCGGCTGGTCCTCGTCGTGCTCGGTGGCGGCGTAGTAGACGCCTTGCAGGCGGTCACGCGGGGCGAGGGTGCGCTCGACGTAGTCGCGACGGGGTTCCTCATACTGGCCGATCTTGTCCAGCGACGACCAGTCCGGCTTGACCTTGAGCGTCCACGGCGAGAGTCCGCCGGTCGCGGTTTCCCAGGCGGCGTTGAGCAGGCCGAACCACATGCCCTTCTTGAAGCCGGGCTTGATGTTGCGGACCTGCTTCAGTTCTTTCATCGCATCTGAGGCGCGCAGGCGGGCGTCGAAGCCGGCGGGCTCCAGGCCGTTGCCCGCCAGGTGTTCGGCGGCCAGCATGCCGCTGCGGATCGCCTGGTGGGTGCCCTTGATCTTGGGTACGTTGAGCAGGCCGGCGGTGTCGCCGATCAGCAGCGCCCCCGGCATCTCCACCTTGGGCAGCGATTGCCAGCCGCCGGTGACGATGGCGCGAGCGCCCGCGGACAGGATGTTGCCGCCTTCCAGCAGCGGCTTGATCATCGGGTGGTTCTTCCACTGCTGGAAGGCCTCCCACGGCTTGTACTCCGGATCGGTGTAGTCGAGCCCGCTGACGTAGCCCAAGGCGATCTGGTTGTTGTCCAGGTGATAGAGGAAGCTGCCGCCGTAGATCCTGCCATCCGCCGGCCAGCCCATCGTGTGCACGATCTTGCCGGGGCTGACCCGGCCTTCCGGCACCTGCCAGAGTTCCTTGATGCCAATCGAGTAGCCTTGCGGGTCGCTGTCCTTGTCCAGGCCGAAGCGCTTGACCAGCCGCTTGGTCAGGTGGCCGCGTGCACCTTCGGCCAGCACCGTGACCTTGGCGCGGATGTCGATGCCCTGGGTGTAGCCGGGCTTGTGCGAACCATCCTTGGCCACACCCATGTCGCCGATGCGCACGCCGACCACCTTGCCGCTTTCGTCATGCAGGGTCTCGGCGGCGGCGAAGCCGGGATAGATTTCAACGCCCAGCGCCTCGGCCTGCGGCGCCAGCCAGGCGCACATCGCGCCGAGGCTGACGATGAAGTTGCCGTGGTTGCGCATGCCGGGCGGGACGATGGGCGCCTTGCGGCCGCCGGTCTTGTTGAGGAACCAGAACTCGTCGTCCTTCGCCGGCACGCAGACCGGCGGCGGATTGTCGCGCCAGCCGGGCAGCAGGGCGTCGAGCGGCGCCGGTTCGATCACCGCACCGGACAGAATCTGCGCGCCGACCGTGCTGGCCTTCTCGATCACACAGACCGAGATTTCCGGATTCAGCTGTTTCAGGCGGATGGCGAAGGCCAGGCCCGCGGGACCGGCACCGACGGTGACGACGTCGTACTCCATGACATCGCGTTCGGCTTCGGACATGGCTGGGCTTCCTCGTGGCGTTAGGCTGCGGCTATTTTCGGGGTTTGCGCGGGGTGGGGCAAATCCGCGAGCATGGCGCGCGATGACCATACCCCTGCCGTTGCTGCCGGATGGAACCATTGACCTGCCGGGCGCGCACCTGCGCCTGTGGCCGCAATGGCTGGCGCCGGAGGAGGCCGACGTGTTGATGGCTCGCCTGATCGCCGAGGTTCCGTGGGAGGTGCATCGCATCCGCCTGTTCGGACGGGAAGTCGATTCGCCCCGGCTCAGTTGCTGGATGGGGGATCCGGAAGCGCGCTATCGCTATTCCGGGGCGCTGTTCGAGCCGCATCCCTGGCATCCGGACGTGGAACGGCTGGCCTCACGCCTGCGGGATGATCTGGGAACGCCGTTCAACAGCGTGCTGCTCAATCGCTACCGCGGCGGGCGCGATGCGATGGGATGGCATAGCGATGACGAGCCGGAACTGGGCGAGGCGCCGGCAATCGCCTCGATCAGCCTGGGCGCCACCCGCCGCTTCGCGCTGAAGCACCGTGAACGGGCGGAAACCCGGCTGGCGCTGGATCTGCCGCATGGCAGCCTGTTGCTGATGGCCGGCGATACCCAGCGCCACTACCGGCATGCCCTGCCGCGCACGGCGCGGCCGGTGGGCGAGCGGATCAATCTGACTTTCCGCCTCATCCATCCGGTGTCCGCCCGCAGATAGCGGCCCGGTACGCGCGGACAGGCCGGAACAGTGCTCAGGGGCGACTGGCGTCGGCCTGTCCACTGACCAACACCCAGCCGGCAACCTCGCCGGTCAGGGTGGACAGCGCCTGCTCGAACGCGGCCGCCACCTGCGCGACGTCGGTCGAACCGGCCGGCCGGATCTGCTGGAAGGTGCGTGAGGCGACCACGCGCTGGCTACGATTCTGCACCAGCTTGGCATTGACCTCGATGGTGGCAGCCGGGACAGCCTGGCCAGCGTAGTCGGCCTCGAAGCGACGCACGTCCATCACCAGCCGGTAGTCGCCCAGGATGCCCGCATCGGCGCTGGAGACGGCGGGAATGCGGCCGGAATCCTCCAGCGTACGCTGCACCGCGTCCTGCAGCAGTTCGGTCGCCGGCTGCGACCACGAGGCACCCTTGTAGACCTGCAACTCGCCCGGCGCCGGCCGCACCGAGATGCGCGGGCTGTCGACCACGCGCGCGGCGGTGGGTTTGGCGATGACCAGCGACCAGGCCACCGTCGGCCAGGCCGGGTCGGCCGCGACCCGGACTTCCGGCGCATAGATGGTGGTGGGCTCACGTGGGCCGCTGCCCAGGATCGAGGAGCAGCCGGCCAGCGCGGCCAGCGACAGGATGAGGGAAATGCGCAGCGCCTTCATTTGGGTTCGAACTCCTTGGGTGCGTCGCGGCCGAGCAGGTAGCGGGTGGGGTTGCCTTCCAGCCGGTCACTGACCCGGCGCAGGTCGCGGACCAGGCCGCGCAACTCGGTCAGGGTCGGACCCAACTGGCCCAGGCCATCGTTGGCGAAGCTGTTGATGGCGGCGCGGTTCTCGCCCAGGATGGCGTCGGCGTTGCCGGCGGCCGAATCCAGCTTGGCGAGGGTGGCGTCCAGTTTGTTCAGCAGCGGCGGCAACTGCCGTACCAGGTTCTGATCGATGCGCTCGATGGCGCCGTTGGTGGTGGTCAGGGTCGCATCCAGTTTCTTCGCCGCGTCGCGCGCGCTGACGATCAGCGCCTGCAGGCCCTCGTCGCGATTGGCCAGCGAACCGCTGATGTTCTCCAGGTTCTGCAGGGTCGCGGCGATGCTGGCGACGTTCTTGTCGCTCAACACTTCATCCAGGCGCTCGACGATCCGGTTGGCGGTGTCGGTGATGTTCTGCAACGCGGAGGGCGCGGTCTGGATGACCGGCGCTTCGCGCTTGTCCACCGACGTCAACGCCGGCGCCTGTGGAGTACCACCACTGAGCTGGATGATGGTGGGGCCGGTCAGGCTGGTGATGGCCAGCTTGGCACGGGTGTCGGTCTTGATCGGGGTGGAAGACTCCACCCGGATGCTCGCCACCACCTGGCGCGGGTCATTGGGAGCAAGCGACAGCTTGGTGATGGATCCGACGGCGATGCCGTTGTACTGCACCGGGCTGCCGACGGACAGGCCGGTGACTGCTTCGCGAAACACGATCTGGTATTGCTGCCAGGTGCGCTCGGAGGAGTACTTCGCCGCCCACAGGCCGAACAGCAGCAGCGCCGCCGCCGTCACCAGGGTGAAGGCGCCGATGAGGACGTAGTTGGCTCGGGTTTCCATGCTTCAGGCTTCCTCTTGTTCGGGCTCGCCACGGGCAGCCCTGGCCCGGGGGCCATGGAAATACTCCTGGACCCAAGGGTGATCGAAGCGCTCCACTTCCGCCAGCGGCGCGGTAATCACGACCTTGCGATCGGCCAGTACCGCGACCCGGTCGCAGATAGCGTACAGGGTGTCCAGATCATGGGTGATGAGGAACACCGTCAGGCCCAGCGCTTCCTGCAGGGTCTTGATCAGGCGATCGAATGCGGCCGCGCCGATCGGGTCCAGGCCGGCGGTCGGCTCGTCCAGGAACAGCAGCGGCGGGTCCAGCGCAAGTGCGCGTGCCAGGCCGGCGCGTTTGCGCATGCCACCGGACAGTTGCGCGGGCAGCTTGTTGAGCGCGTCGGCCGGCAGGCCCGCGAGCTTGATCTTCAGCAGCGCCAGTTCATAGCGCCAGCTGTCGGGCAATTCGCCGTGATGTTCCTTCAGTGGCACCTGCACGTTCTCACCCACGGTCAGCGAGGAGAACAGGGCGCCGTCCTGGAACAGCACACCGGTGTTGCGTTCGATATGCAGGCGCGCCTGCGGGTCTTCGGACAGCGCATCGGTATCGAGCACGCGGATGCTGCCGGCCTGCGGGGCGCGCAGGCCGAGGATGGCCCGCATCAGCACCGATTTGCCGGTACCCGAGCCGCCGACCACGCCGAGGATTTCGCCGCGCCGCACGTCCAGGTCCAGGCCATCGTGCACGACCTGCTCGCCGAACCTATTGACCAGTCCGCGGACCTGGATGATCGCGTCGTCACTTGCATCGGCCATCGCGTCACCAGCCCATGTGCATGAACCACAACGCGGCGAGCGCGTCGAGGATGATGACCAGCGAGATCGTCTGCACCACGCTGGAGGTGGTGCGCTCGCCGACCGATTGCGCGGTGCCGGTGACCTGCAGTCCCTGCAGGCAGCCGATCAGGCCAATCACCAGCGCGAACACCGGCGCCTTGGACAGGCCGACCAGGAAATGCCGCACCTCCATGGTGTCGTGCATCCGGGCCAGATACATCTGCGGAGGAATGCCCAGGTCGAATGCACCCACCGTCACGCCGCCGGCCAGGCCGGCCATCATCGAAATGAAGGTCAGCAGCGGCAGCATCACCAGCAGGGCGACCAGCCGTGGAATCACCAGCAGATCCACCGGATCCAGCCCCAGGGTCCGGATCGCGTCGATTTCCTCTCGGCTCTTCATCGCGCCGATCTGGGCGGTGAAGGCCGATGCGGTGCGTCCGGCCAGCACGATCGCCGTCATCAGTACCGCGAACTCGCGCAGGAAGGCGATGCTGACCAGTTCGACCACGAAGATCTCGGCGCCGAAGTCCCGTAGCACGGTCGAGCCGAGGAATGCGATGACCGCACCCACCATGTACGAGAGCAGGATGACCAGCGGTACGGCGTCCAGGCCGACCTGCTCCATGTGCGAAACGGTAGCGATGGCGCGGAAACGGCGCGGTTCCTTGACCATTCGCGCCAGCTTGACCAGGTTCTCGCCGGTGAAGCTGAGCAGGGCGACGATTTCGTGCCCGTTCTCGCTGACCCGTTCGCCCAGGCGCGACAACGCGGCCAGGAAGCCATAGTCGCGCTTGCGCGGCGGCCGATCGTCGGCGACGTCCTCGATGGTCGATACCAGCGCCTGGTGATCCTCGCGGAACAGCAGCGCCTCCGGCGCCAGCTTGCGCCGACTGGCGAAGCGCAGCAGTTGCAGCACGCCGGCCGAATCGATGCGGGCGATGCCGGTGGCGTCCAGTTCGGTCACCCCTTCGGGGACTTCGCGCAGGCGATCGGCGACTTTCAGGGCGGTCGCGAGCGTCCAATCGCCTTCCAGCCGCACCCGCGAGGGTTCGGAGGGGTCGGATTGGAACTGCGGGCGTGCGTCGGTTCGGGTCATGGCGTCGCTCGGCCCAGCAGCATACAGGCTATGCCGCTGAACGTAAGCAGGACGCCGACCGCGCCGCGCCGGCCCAGCGGCTCGCGCAGCCAGACCGCCGCGAGGATCACCAGGAACACCGACGCGGATTCGTTGAGGATGGCCGCCACCGAGGCCGAGGTGTACTTGTAGCCGCCCAGCCACAGGACCATTGAAAGCCCCTGGCCGATCACCGCGGCGAGGATCAGCCGGCGCCACGGCACCTTGCCGGGATCGAACGCGCGATGGCGCCGCAGGCCGGGCAGGGCGGCGATCAGCAGCAGGCCGGCGACCGCGCCGACCAGGCGCAGCACGGTGACCCAGAGCAGCGGCTGTTCCTCGAGGATCCGCTTGACCATCACGATCGCGAGCGCCATCAGCGCAATCGCGCTCATGCCAATCAGCACGCCGCGCAAGGTGTGGGCCGGATGCGTCCGCCATTCCCGCGGCGGGCGGGTGACCAGCAGCACGCCCAGGCCGACCAGGCCGAAGCCCAGCCATTGGCGCGCGCCCAGGCGCTCGTCCAGCCACAGGAACCCCATCAACAGCACCAGCGGACTGTAGAGATTGCCGATGACGCCCATGCGGCCGGCACCCAGTTCGTTGAGCGCGCGGAAGTACAGGGTGTCGGCGATGGCGATGCCAAGCACGCCGCTGGCCAGCACCAGCGCGACGTCGCGCATCGGCATCTGCGGCCATTGGCCGGCGTGCAGGAACAGGACTACCGGCGCCAGCAGCGCCAATATCAGCCCGTTCTTCATCAGGTTGAGCGCCAGCGGCGGCAGGGTCGCGCCCAACTGGCGCGCCAGGATCACGCCCACCGCCCAGGCGGCCGCGCTGCCGAGCGCCAGCGCCTCGCCGATACCAATACTCAACGTCCACCTTTATGCTGCGCCGACCGCGATCAGTTTACGCAATCCCCATGCGGCCCATCCCCGGCGAAGCCGGCTCCAACCTTTGTGACATGTCAGAGAATTCGGCCTCCGCCACCTACGCCCAGCGCATCGCCTTTGTCTGCGAGATCGCCAGCCGCCTGCACAGCTACGGCACCACCGCCCAGCGCCTGGAAGCGGCGGTGGCCGCGCTTTCGCAGCGGCTCGGGCTGGATTGCGAGCCATGGTCGAATCCGACCGGGCTGATCCTGAGTTTCAACGATCCGGCACGTCCGCTGGGCGCCAGCGATACCACCCGGGTAATCCGGCTGGCGCCCGGTGAAAACGATCTGCACAAATTGAGCGAGGCCGACCGGATCGCCGAGGACGTGGTCGCCGGGCGAATGAGCGTGGCCGAGGGCCATACCGCGCTGCGCTCGCTGGATCGCAGGCCCAGCGCCCGCTGGCGGGCGATGCAGGTGCTGGCCTCGGGGCTGGCCTCCGGCGCGGTCGCCGGTCTGTGGCGGCTGCCGTGGCTGGACATCGCCACCGCCGGCCTGATCGGCCTGCTGATTGGCCTGCTGGGCCATCTGATCGCGCGACGGCCGCAGATGAAGGAGGCCAGCGATGCGCTCTCGGCGCTGCTGGCCGGCTTCGTGGCGATCCTGATCGCCAACTTCATCGCGCCGCTGAATCTCAACACGGTCATCATCGCATCGCTGATCGTATTGCTGCCCGGCATGGCGCTGACCAATTCGGTGAACGAGCTGACCAGCCAGCATCTGGTGTCCGGCGTGGCCCGTTTCGCGGGTGCGATGGCGACGATTCTGAAACTTACCGTCGGCAGCCTGATCGCGGTCACGCTGGCGGAACTGGTGGGCCTGTATCCGGAGGTGCGTGCGTCGCGGCCGCAGCCGGAATGGGTGGAATGGTCGTCGATGGTGCTGGCCGCGTACGCATTCGCGGTGCTGTTCAAGGCGCATCGCCGCGATTACCCCTGGGTGATGGCCGCCGCTTTCGCCGGTTACGGCATTTCGCGCTTCGCCGGCGAGGCATGGGGTGCGCCGGTGGGCATCTTCCTGTCGGCACTGGTGCTAACCGCCGCGGGCAACGCCTTCGCGCGCTGGGCCAACCGGCCCGGCGCGCTGATCCGGGTGCCCGGCATCCTCATGCTGGTCCCGGGCAGCGCGAGCCTGCGTGGGCTGATGACGCTGGTCCAGCAGCAGGACGTCGGCGTCGGCCAGTCGGCGCTGCTGGGCGTGACCAACATCGTGATGGCGCTGATCGCGGGATTGCTGTTCGGCAACCTGGTGGTATCGGCACGCAAGAATCTCTGAATCTGAACGGTAGCCGGTTTGCGCCGGGACTCCGGCAGGGCGGTGCATCGGCGCGTAGAATCAGCCCCCAGAAACAAGAAACGCCACGGGCCGAAGCGCGTGGCGTTCCTGTCTTGCGGTGAAGCGGATTACTTCTTCTTGATCAGGAAGTCTTCCAGCTTCTTGCCCTTGGCGGTATGCGCGGCCAGCCAGCGCGGCTGCTTGCCGCGACCAGTCCAGGTTTCCTTGGGATTGGCGGGGTTGCGGTACTTGGGTGCCACCTTGCCGAGCTTGCGGCCGGCGCGCGGAGCGGACTTGGCGGCGGCCTTGCGGCCACGTGCCGCGGGAGCCTTGCCTGCCGTACCGAACAGTTCCTCGATCGTATAACCCTCGGCCTTGGCGAACTTGGTGATTCTGCTGCGAATGGCAGCGATGGGAGTGCGTTTGGCCAGTTTCGTCTGCTGCTGGCGGGCTTTCTCGATCAGGCTGCCCAGTTCTTTGGCCGACAGGCCACGCAAATCAATCGACATCTAGTTCTCCGGATGTATGGAAAGGGAATATCACCTGTCCATGGCGGGAGTTGCATCTTAGCCATGCGGCTTTGCAGAAACAAATCGGGGCGGATAATGTCAGTGAGTCGACATATATCCGCCCCGAACGTCATCCGGATTATCGTTCAGCCCGCGAGGCGGCGAATCAATTCCGATTTGTCGAGATTTTCCGCTTCGCTGGCCTTGCGGAAGCGATATTCATAGGTTCCGGCCGCAAGTCCGCGTTCGGACACGACCACGCGATGCGGAATGCCGATCAGTTCGATGTCGGCGAACATCGCGCCCGGACGCAGGCCGCGATCATCCAGTACCGCGTCGACGCCGTCGCCGATCAACTCCGCCAGCAATTCATTCGCCGCCTGGGCCACCGCCGGATCGTTCTTGGGATTGATCACGCAGACCGCCACCGACCAGGGCGCCATCGGCGCCGGCCAGATGATGCCGTTGGCATCATGGTTCTGCTCGATCGCCGCGGCGACGATGCGGCTCACGCCGATGCCGTAGCAGCCCATCGCCGGCGTCGCCGCCTTGCCGTTTTCATCCAGCACGGTGAACTGCATGGCCTCGCTGTACTTGCGGCCCAACTGGAACACGTGGCCGACCTCGATGCCGCGTGCCAGGCGGATCTGGCCACCATCAGCGGCGGCTTCGCCCTCGACCACGTTGCGGATGTCGGCGACGGTTTCAGGTTCGGCCAGATCGCGGTCCCAGTTGACGCCGGCAAGGTGGAAGCCGGCCTCGTTGGCGCCGACCACGAAATCGGCCATGGCCGCGACGTCGCGGTCGGCGATCACGCGGATGGCCTGGCGCGGATTGATCGGGCCGAGGAAACCCGGCTCGCTGCCCAGGTGGTCCAGGATTTCCGCTTCGCTGGCCAGGCGGTATCCGGTCATGCCGGCCACCTTCGCCAGTTTGATTTCGTTGACCGCGTGATCGCCGCGCACCAGCGCCAGCACGAAGCCTCCCTCGGTCATCAGCGCGACCGACTTGACCGTGCGCTGCAACGCGATGCCCATCAGCGCGGCCACGTCCTCGCAGGTCTTCTGGGTGGGTGTGTCGATCTTGCGCAGCGCTTCCGCAGCGGCCGGACGCGGCCCGGGCGCCGCGGCCTGCGCGGCTTCCACGTTGGCGGCGTAGTCCGAACCGGTGGAGAAGGCCAGTGCGTCCTCGCCGGATTCGGCCAGCACGTGGAATTCCTGCGAGGCGTCTCCGCCGATGGCGCCGCTGTCGGCCTGCACCGCGCGGAAGTCCAGGCCCAGGCGGGTGAAGATGCGGGTGTAGGCCGCATGCATGTTGCGGTACTCGCGCACCAGATCCTCGTCGGTCAGGTGGAACGAGTAGGCGTCCTTCATGATGAACTCGCGCGCGCGCATCACTCCGAAGCGCGGGCGGATTTCGTCGCGGAACTTGGTCTGGACCTGGTAGAAGTTCACCGGCAGCTGCTTGTAGCTGTTCAGCTCCTGCCGGGCGAAGTCGGTGACGGCCTCTTCCGCGGTGGGGCTGTAGCAGAACTCCTGCTCCTTGCGATCCTTGAGCTTGAGCAATTGATCGCCGAATTTGTCCCAGCGCCCGCTTTCGTCCCACAGCTCGCGCGGCTGGATGGTCGGCATGACCATTTCGATGGCGCCGGCGCGATTCATCTCCTCGCGCACGACAGTTTCCACTTTGCGCAGCACCCGCAGGCCCAGCGGCGACCAGGTGTACAGGCCGGCGGCCAGCTTGCGGATCATGCCGGCGCGCAGCATCAACTGGTGGCTGACCAGTTCGGCGTCGGCCGGGGTTTCCTTGGCGGTGCGGAGATGGAATTGCGACAGGCGCATCGAGATTCGGTTTTTCGGGGGAATGAGCGGCCTATTCTGCCAGCCTTGCGCAGTCCGCGCCCGCGCCCATGGTGGTGGCGCGGCTTCCTGCGCTGTCGGCAATGGCGCCGCGGCGCGGCGAAAGATCAATTCGCGGGCGGGACGCAGTACGCCTTTTCGGCCGCCTGGGCCAGCGCCAGCTGGTTGGCGCGCTGGCTCTCGTCCATCGCCTGCCCGGGCTTGCCGTCCGCATCCGCCTGCAGCACGGGGCCGCTGCCACGCAGGATTTCCAGGTTCCTGCGCGCGGTGGTGCACTGCGGGTGTTCGACGGACTTGCCCGCGGCATCGTCGGCCTGGGGAACCGGTTCTCCGCGCGGCGCGATGCGGCGGTCCTGGTATTGCTGTCCGGCAGGAGGCTTGTCCGAATAGTGGGTCACGCCCTTGGCGTCTTTCCACTGGTAGACCGGAGTGGCCAGGCACGGCAGGCTGGCCGCGGCCAGGGCCAGCAGAAGGCCGGTGGACAGTCGGGGCGGTGCGCGCACGGTCGGCTCCAGGCGGAAACGGCAGGAACCGGATTGCAGCATCCCCCCGCCGGCCTGGCAAGCCGGAGGCGGGGGGGCTTGGGCTAAACTGGGACGCATGGACGAAATCAAGCCGCCGCCGCGCTCCCGCGGCATCTACCTGTTGCCGAACCTGTTCACCACCGCCGGCCTGTTCGCGGGGTTCTACGCGATCATCGCCGCCGCCGACGGCCAGTTCGTCAACGCCGCCATCGCGGTGTTCGTGGCGGGACTGATGGACGGCATCGACGGCCGCGTCGCCCGCCTCACCGGCACCAGCAGCGCGTTCGGCGTGCAGTACGACTCGCTGGCCGATCTGGTCAGCTTCGGCCTGGCACCGGCGCTGGTGATGTATCACTGGTCGCTTTCGGCGCTGAAGCTGGACAACGCCGCGATGGGGCGGGTGGGCTGGGCGGTGGCATTCCTCTATGCGGCCTGCGCGGCACTGCGGTTGGCGCGGTTCAATACCCAGGTCGGCACGGTCGACAAGCGCTGGTTCGTCGGCCTGGCCAGTCCGGCCGCGGCCGGGCTGATGATGTCGTTCGTGTGGGCCTTCGCCGATGGCAGCCTGGGCTGGAACGGCGACGAACTGCGCTACGTGGCGCTGGCGGTGACGATCGTGGCGGCATTGCTGATGGTCAGCCGGATCCGCTTCTGGAGCTTCAAGGGCAGCGGCGAAGGCGGTGCGCGCGGGGACCGGGTGCCGTTCGTGGCGCTGTTCCTGGTGGCCGTGGCGATCGCGGTGCTGTTCATCGATCTGCCCCGCGTACTGTTCGCGGTGGGCGTGGTGTACGCGTTGTCCGGCCCGGGCTACTGGTTGTGGCAGCGTTCCCGGCGCGGCGAGGCGCGGGCGTGAGCCTGTCGCCGCAAGCCTCGCCCTGGTCGGCCGAGCAGCAGGGCTGGCTGGCAGCGCTGGGTTACACGGTGTGGCTGGCCGGGGACGCGGCGACCGACGAACCGGAGCCGGTGGTCGCCACGCATGCGGGTGCGCCGGCGACGGTGTCCGAAACGGTGGCGCCGGCACCCCCGATGCACGTGCCGCGCCGCGACGTCGCGTCACCCAGGGCGCCCGCGTTCGATCAGGCACCTGCGAGCGAACGTCCGCGGGCGCCGGCGGTCCGCCCGCGTCCGGCATCGCGCCTGCCGGACCGGCTGCATTTCGCCCTGATCCGCGCATCGGGCTGCAATCCGAACGCGGAAGGCGCCGCGGAGATCTTCGCGCAGTGGCCGGCTTCCTCGGAACTGCGCGGCAACCCGGCCGCCAAGCGCGCCCTGTGGCCGCGGTTGCGGGCATTGCGCCGGCCCTCGGCACCGTGAGCGCGGTCAGCGTCGAGCCGGGCATCGCCCCGTCGGCCTCGTTGCGGCCGATGCGCGATGGCGATCTCGACGCGGTGATGGCGATTGAACAACGCGCCTATCCGTTTCCCTGGACCCGTGGCATTTTCCGTGACTGCCTCAAGGCCGGTTATCCGGCCTGGGTGATGGTCGAGCATGGCCTGGTGATCGGCTATGGCCTGATCAGCATCGCCGCCGACGAAGCCCATATCCTCAATGTCTGCGTGACGCCCGAACGGCAGGGACGTGGCCTGGGCCGGTACCTGCTGCGCGCGCTGGTGAAGCAGGCGGGCGATCTGCGCGCGGGCCGCGTATTCCTGGAGGTCCGCCCGTCCAACCTGGGCGCGATCCGGCTGTACCACAGCGAAGGCTTCAACGAGATCGGCCGGCGGCCGCGCTATTACCCCGCCCGCGACGGGCGCGAGGATGCGCTGGTGATGGCGATCGAACTGGTCGCCGACGACATCGAGAAGATGCCGCCGCTGTAGGGCGGGCCTTGGCCCACCCCGCCGGGCTATAGCTTGGCGCGTTGTTCGCGCAGGCCGTTGAGCTGGGTGGTCCATTCGGCCAGGCGCTGCCGCTCCTGCTCGACCACTGCCGCCGGCGCGTTCTGCACGAAGGTGGCATTGCCCAGCTTGCCGTTGCACTTGCCGATCTCGGCTTCCACGCGCTTGATTTCCTTGTCCAGGCGGGCGCGTTCGGCGTCCAGGTCGACCAGGCCTTCCAGCGGCACCAGCAGCTTGAGTTCGCCGACCATCGCGGCGGCGGAGGCGGGGGCCGTGGCGTCCACCGCCAGCCATTCGATGGCTTCGAGCTTTAGCAGGAACGACAGCGAGGAGGCATGCCGCTCGATCCGCTCGCGATCCTGCGCGATGCCGGCCTGCAGGAGCAGGCGGACGCTGCGCGAGGGCGCGACGTTCAGTTCGCTGCGCACGCGGCGCAGCGCGGTGACCATGGTCTTCAGCCACTCGACGTCCGCTTCGGCACGACCGAAGTCCTGGCCGGCGAAATCGGCGCCGGCGGGATACGGACGCAGCGAAATCGTTTCATCGGTGATGCCCAGACGCGGCGCCACCTGCTGCCACAGTTCCTCGGTGACAAAGGGAATCAGCGGGTGCAGCAGGCGCAACAACGTTTCCAGCACGTGCAGCAGGGTGTGGCGGGTGCTGTCGGCGGCCGCCGCGTCGCTGCCGTTGAGCGCCGGCTTGGCCAGTTCGACGAACCAGTCGCAGAACTCGTTCCAGGCGAACTCGTACAGGGATTGCGCCAGCAGGTCGAAACGGTAGTTGGCGAAGTGGGTCTCGGCTTCGGCCGTTGCCGTGGCGAGGCGGGCGAGGATCCACTTTTCGGCGTCGGTGACGGGAGTGGGGATTGCTGCCGGGTGGCCCCCATCTGCCCTTCGGGCATCTTCCCCCGCTTGCGGGGGAAGAGCAGGGGGGACAGTCCCCGCTTGCGGGGGAAGAGCAGGCGGAACGGTCCCCGCTTGCGGGGGAAGAGTGAAGGTGGCGGTGTTCATCAGCACGAAGCGGCTGGCGTTCCACAGCTTGTTGCAGAAGTTCTTGTAGCCTTCGGCGCGGCCGAGATCGAACTTGATGTCGCGACCATGGGTGGCCAGCGCGGCGATGGTGAAGCGCAGCGCGTCGGCGCCGTGCTGGGCGATGCCGTCCGGGAACTCCTTGCGGGTGGCCTTTTCGATCTTCTCGGCCATCTTCGGCTGCATCAACCCGCGGGTGCGCTTGGCGACCAGATCCTCCAGCGAGATGCCGTCGATGATGTCGAGCGGATCCAGCACGTTGCCCTTGGACTTGGACATCTTCTGCCCGTCCTTGTCGCGGATCAGGCCGGTCATGTAGACGTCCCGGAAGGGCACCTTGCCGGTGAAGTGGTCGGTCGCCATGACCATGCGCGCGACCCAGAAGAAGATGATGTCGAAGCCAGTGACCAGCACCGAGGAGGGCAGGTAGCGGTCATAACCGCGCGCAGCCATCGCCTCCGGATCCGGCCAGCCCAGGGTGCTGAACGGCCACAGCTGCGAGGAGAACCAGGTTTCCAGCACGTCGCTGTCCTGGGTCAGCGCCACGTCGGCGGACAACCCGGCCCTGGCGCGCGCTTCGGCTTCGTCGCGGCCGACGTAGCAGCGGCCTTCTGCGTCGAACCAGGCCGGAATCCGGTGGCCCCACCAGAGCTGGCGGCTGATGCACCAGTCCTGGATGTTCTCCATCCAGTGGCGGTAGGTGTTGATCCAGTTCGGCGGCACGAACTTCACTTCGCCGCTCTCGACCAGTTCCAGGCCGCGGCGGGCCAGGTCGTCCATCTTCACGAACCACTGGTCGGTCAGGTACGGCTCGATCACCTGGCCGGTGCGATCACCGCGCGGCACCTGCAGCTTGTGCGGCTTGGTTTCCACCAGCAGGCCAGCTTCCTCCAGGTCCGCCAGCACCGCCTTGCGCGCGTCGTAGCGATCCAGGCCGCGATACTTCTCCGGCGCGTTGTCGTTGATGGCGGCGGTGGGGGTGAACAGGTTGATCAGCGGCAGTTCGTGGCGCACGCCCACCTGGTAGTCGTTGAAATCGTGCGCGGGGGTCACCTTGACCACGCCGGTGCCGAACTCGCGGTCCACGTAGTCATCGGCGATCACGGGGATCTCGCGATCGGTCAGCGGCAGCTTCACGCTTTTCCCGATCAGGTGCGCGTAGCGCTCGTCTTCCGGATGCACCATCACCGCGACGTCGCCGAGCATGGTTTCCGGGCGGGTGGTGGCCACGGTCACGCTGCCGCTGCCATCGGCCAGCGGATAGGCGATCGACCACAGGAAGCCGTCTTCCTCGACGTTCTCCACTTCCAGATCGGAAATCGCCGTCTTCAGCACCGGATCCCAGTTGACCAGTCGCTGGCCGCGATAGATCAGGCCTTCCTCGTGCCAGCGCACGAACGCTTCGATCACCGCGCGCGAGGGCTCCGGATCCATGGTGAAGGTGCTGCGCGACCAGTCGCCGGAGGTGCCCAGGCGGCGCATCTGCCGCTCGATGATGTCGCCGGATTCGGCCTTCCACTCCCACACCTTGCCGATGAAGCCTTCGCGGCCCAGACCGTCGCGGGTCAGGTTTTCCTGGCTCAGGTTGCGCGCCACCACCATCTCGGTGGCGATGCCGGCGTGGTCGGTGCCGACCTGCCACAACGTGTCGAAACCGCGCATGCGGTGGTAGCGGATCAGCGCGTCCATGATGGTCTGCTGGAACGCATGGCCCATGTGCAGGGTGCCGGTGACGTTCGGCGGCGGCAGCAGGATCGTGTACGGCTCGCCTTCGCCGCGCGGCTTGAAATGGCCGGCGCTTTCCCACTCGGTGTACAGGCGGGATTCGAAGGTTTTCGGGTCGTAGCTGGAGGCGAGATCGGTCATTGGGGCGGGAATCGGGAATAGGGAATGGGGAATGGGAAGGAGCGGGGAATCGGCTGTTTGCTTTGACGATTCTCCATTCTCGATGCCCGATTCCCGTGCTACATGTCGTACTTGTTCACGTCGAAGCCGCGCGCCTTGTACTGCTTCCAGCGTTCGCGCAGCGGATCGCGTGCGGTCGGGTCGGCGGGCACCACTTCCAGCACCCGCTCGCAGGCGCCGGCGTAGGCATCGTCGCGCAGGTTGATCACCAGCGCGCGCGATGGCGCATCGAAGTCCGGCGTGGCGATCAGCACTGGAGTCAGATCATCCTCGTCGTCGGTGCCGGCGATCTGGTGCGGAATGTAGGCTTCCTCGTCGAATGCCCACAACAGCTCGTCCAGTTCCTCGGCCTGCGCGGCGTCACGTGCCAGGATCAGCGTCCAGTGGTTGCCGTCGTAAGCCTTGCGCGCCAGCTCGCAGACCAGCCGCAGCGGCTCCTCCAGGAACCGGGGCTTGGCGATGAGGTAGAAATCGGCGCGCATCAGGCCGGGAATCGGGAATGGAGAATCGGGAATCGGAGAACAGCGGTAAGCAGCACGCGTGCGCCGGTCGTTCCAGTCGTGCAGGAGTTTGCTTTCACGATTCTCTATTCCCGTTGATCAATTCCCGGCCGCGCCTGCGGCGCGGTCGAGCAACCACTGCGCCAGCAGGCCGACCGGGCGGCCGGTGGCCATGCCGCGCTTGCCTTCGTCGTTGGCGACGCCGGCGATGTCCAGGTGGGCCCAGCGCTGGCCTTCGGTGAAGCGGGCCAGGAAGCAGCCGGCGGTGATCGCGCCGGCCCAGCGGCCGCCGATGTTGTAGACGTCGGCGAAGGTGGAATCCAGCTGGGTCTGGTACTCGTCCCACAGCGGCAGGCGCCAGGCGCGGTCGAAGACCTGTTCGCCGGCGGCCAGCAGTTCGTTGGACAGATCGTCGTGCTTGCTCATCAGACCGGTGGCGTAGCGGCCGAGGGCGACGATGCACGCGCCGGTCAGGGTGGCGGCGTCGACCAGCGCCTGCGGTTCGAAACGCTGCGCGTAGGTCAGCGCGTCGCACAGGATCAGGCGGCCCTCGGCGTCGGTGTTGCCGACTTCGATGGTCTTGCCGGACATGCTGGTGATGACGTCGGACGGGCGGTAGGCGTTGCCGTCGATGGCGTTCTCGACCGCCGGCACGATCACCACCAGGTTCAGCGGCAGCTGCATCTTCACCGCCGCCACGAAGGCGCCGAGCACGCTGCCGGCGCCCAACATGTCGTACTTCATCTCCTCGATGCCGCCCTGGGTCTTCAGGTTGACGCCGCCGGTATCGAAGGTGATGCCCTTGCCGACCAGCACGAAGGGCTTGGCGTCGCCGCCGTTGTTCCACTTCAGCACGATCAGGCGCGGCCGGTTGGCCGAGCCGCGGGCCACCGCCAGCAGCGAACCCATGCCGAGGGTTTCCATCTGCGCCTCGTCCAGCACCTCGCATTCGGCGCCGTTGCCGGCGGCGAACTTCTGCGACTGCTCGGCCAGGTAGGCGGGATTGCAGATATTCGGCGGCAGGTTGCCCAGCTCGCGGGTGAACTGCACGCCGGCCGCGATCGCCGCGCCCTGCGCCAGCGCCTGCGCGTCTTCGCCGGAAATGGCGAAACGGGCTAGGCCGGGTTCGTCGTTCTTCTTCTTGCCCAGGGTGGCGGTGTAGCGGTAGCAGGCGTGGTCGGCGGCGATCACCGCCTGGCGGATCTTCCAGGCCGCGTCGCGGTCCTTGACCTCGACCTCGGCCAGGGTGAACAGCGCGCTGGCCGAGGGGCCGGCCTTCAGCGTGCGGGCGGCGTCGCCGACCGCCTTCAGGTACTGCGGCACCCCGAACTTCGCCGCCTCGCCCAATCCCACCACCAGCACGCGCGGCGCGGCCACGCCCGGCAGGTCGTGCAGGAGCGCGGTCTTGCCGGTCTTGCCGCTGATGTCGCCGCGCGCGACCAGGGCCGCCAGACGGCCGCCGCTGGCGGCGTCGATGGCCTGGGCGGCCGGGGTCAGGGTCTTGTCGCCATAGGCGCCAACCACCACGCAATCGACGCCGGCGCTGGCCGGGGCGTCATGGTTCAGGGTGAATTCCAGGGTCATTGAGCAGATTCCATGGCCAGTTCCGTACAATCGCGGGTCCTGTCGAAGGGCGGGCTTCCCGTGCGGAAGCGCAAGACCGCCGTCTGCCGACGCCAGCGAACGAACCCCGGATTGTAAAACAAGCACGATGCCGAAGCTGGACCGCTACCTGTTCCGAGAATTCACCCAGAGCTTCCTGGCCACCCTGATCATCCTGCTGATGGTCAGCGTGGGCGGGGTGATGGCCGACATCCTGGGCAAGGTGGCCGACGGCAAGGTGCCGGCCCGGCTGCTGCTGTCCCAGCTGGGGCTGCAGTTCCTGGGCTATCTGCCCTACATCCTGCCGCTGGCGTTGATGCTGGGGCTGCTGCTGGCCTTTTCCCGCCTTTATCGCGACTCGGAGATGGCCGTGTTCACCGGCACCGGGGTGGGCCCGCGCCGCCTGCTGAGGCCGCTGTTGCTGCTGGTCGTGCCGGTGGTGGCCGCGGTGGCGTTGTGCTCGCTGTGGCTCGGCCCCTGGGCCAAGCGGACCGCCGAGAACATGCTGGACCAGGCCAATCGCAGCCTGGTCGTGTCCGGGCTGGAGGCGGGCAAGTTCACCGTGCTGTCGAACGGCACCGTGGTCTACGTCAGCGGCATTTCCGCCGACGGCACCACCCTGAAACGCGTGTTCATGCACCGGCAGAAGGATGACCGCCTGGACGTGGTCACCGCCCAGCACGGGCAGATGTTCTTCGAGGGCCAGCGCAAGCGTTATCTGCGCCTGACCGACGGATTCCGGGTCGAGGGCCCGGCCGGGGAGGGCCTGGATTACCGGCTGATGCGCTATGCCAGCAACGAATCGGCGCTGCCGGATCGCACCGACACCCTGGACCAGAACGATCCCGAGGTGCTGTCCACGCCGGCCCTGCTGGGCGACGACCGGCCGGGTGCCAATGCCCAGTTGCATGCCCGCCTGACCCCGCCGCTGCTGGCGCTGGCGTTCGCGCTGCTGACCCTGCCGCTGTCGCGCAGTTCGCCGCGGCAGGCACGCTACGGGCGGGTCATGCTGGGGTTCCTGGCTTACCTGGTCGGCGTCAGCCTGATGTTCAACGGCACCCAGTTGCTGACCGACGGCAAGCTGCCGGGCTTCGTCGGCCTGTGGTGGCTGACCCTGCCGCTGCTGGCCGCGGCCATCTGGTTCTATCTGCGTGACGGCAAGCTGGGCCGGCCGAGGGCGCGCGCATGAGGCTGCGTCCGAATCTGCACGACCTGTACGTCGGCCGGGTGGTGCTGGCCACGGTGCTGCTGACCTGGGCGGTGCTGGTCGGCCTGGACCTGGTGATGGCCCTGTCCAACGAGGTCAGCGACATCGGCAAGGGCAACTACACCTTCGGCCACGCGGTGGCCTGGCTGGCCTACACGGTGCCGCGCCGCGCCTACACGATGTTCCCGACCGCGGCGGTGATCGGTTCGCTGATGGGTCTGGGCCAGTTGGCGGCCAGCTCCGAGCTGACCGCGCTGCGCGCGCTGGGCCTGTCGCGGCGACGCCTGAGCATCTCGGTGGCGGCCGCGCTCGGCATCCTGACCGCGCTGATGGTGTTCAGCGGCGAGACCCTGGGCCCGTGGGGCCAGCGCCAGGCCGACGTGCTGAAGAACAGCGCCCGCAGCGGCGACGTGGCGGTGGACCGCTTCTCCGGCCTGTGGGCGCGCGAGGGCAATACCTTCATGTACGCGCAGAGCGGCGAGGAGCGCAAGGAAGACGGCCGCAACTGGCTGCAGCTGCGCGATGTCCGCCTGTACGAACTGGCTCCCGACGGCCGCCTGGCCTCGATCGCCCACGCGGCGACCGCCGAGCACCTGGAAGGCCACTGGCTGTTGAAGAACGTGCGCCGGACCACCTTCCACGCGCGTTCGGTAACCCAGCAGCAGGTGCTGGGCGAGCGCTGGGAATCCAAGCTCGACGCGGCGGTGCTGTCGTCCGGCCTGACCAAGGCGCGCAACCTGCCGACCCGCGAACTCGGCCAGAACATCGACTACCGCAAGCGCAACGGGCTGGATGCGCGCGAGTACGAGGATCTGTACTGGAGCCGCTGGTTCTATCCGCTCAACGTGCTGGCGCTGTGCCTGGCCGCGATCCCGTTCGCGTTCGGCAGCCTGCGCAGTGGCGGCATGGGCAAGCGCCTGTTCCTGGGCATCATCTTCGCGGTCAGCTTCTGGGCGCTGCAATTGCAGTTCGTGCGCCTGGCCAGCGCGTTCCACATGGATTTCCGCCTCGCCTACGCGATGCCGCCGATCCTGCTGCTGGCGGTGTCGGCCTGGATGTTCCGACGGCGCAGCGCATAGCATTTGCGCCGCGCCCCGGCCCACTTTCCGTGACGGGGTATCAAACGCGCCGCAGCGCGCCGGGAAAACAATGCGTCAGCGCTTCTGCTTCGGCAATCGGATCATCCGCGTGCCGCTGATGCGGTCGTGCCGCGCCCCGACCCACTTTCCGTGACGGGGTATCGAACGCGCCGCAGCGCGCCGGTGAAAGGAAATGTCAGCGCTTCTGCCTGGGCAGCCGGATCAGCCGCGTGCCGCTGATGCGGTCATGCCGCGCCCCGACCCACTTTCCGTGACGGGGTATCGAACGCGCCGCAGCGCGCCGGTGAAAGGAAATGTCAGCGCTTCTGCCTGGGCAGCCGGATCAGCCGCGTGCCGCTGATGCGGTCATGCCACGTCAACCGGTCCCGATCGACCCAGCCCCACCAGAACCCCAATCCGCCCAATCCCAGCGACAGCGTGGCGACGGCAAACCGCAGCCACAACGCGCGCATCGTTGGCGGTCCGCCCTGCATGTCCACCACCTTCAGCCGCCACGGGCGCATGCCCAGGGTCTGTCCGCCACGGGCCCAACTGAGGGTGGCGTACAGCCCGGCCACGCTCCAGCAGCACAGCCAGAGCAGGAGTTGCAGCGGGCTGTAGGGCGCGATGTTCTCGCGCGCGCCGTGGTGACCCAGGAAGGTGTAGCCAAGGGTGAAGGCCAGGGAGATGAGCATCCACAGCGCAAGGACCGGCCATACGTCGTAGAGCAGCGACAGCAGGCGCCAGCCGATCAGGGCGCGGGGTCTTTCGGCGGGTGCGGCGGACGCGGTCATCGCAAAAGGATAGCGCGCCGCCACGCGCGCGGTGCGATGGACCCGCATTCCCGCATGCGTCCATACGCGAATCTGGCCTAAGCTTGCACGATGACTTCCCGCACGCCCGCCGAACGTCGCCAGCAAGTGCAGGCGCTGCCGCCCGTTCCGGATGCCGACGCCGCGGTCATCGCGGCGTTCCTGGATGCCACGTGGGCCGAGAGCGGCCTGGCGCGTCCTTCGCTGGACAGCTACCGGCGGGACCTGGAGGGCTTCGCGCGCTGGCGCAACGGTGCGCATGGCGGCCTGGCGCAGGCCGATCGCGCCGCCCTGTTCGACTATTTCGCGTGGCGCACCCGCGAAGGCTATTCGCCGCGCAGCAACGCGCGCCTGCTGTCGTCGCTGCGCGCCTTCTTCGCCCATCGCCTGCGTCGCGGCGATCGCGGTGATGACCCGACCGCGTTGCTGGATCCCCCGAAGCTGCCGCGCTCGTTGCCCAAGGCGCTGGCCGAGTCTGAGATCGACGCACTGCTGGCCGCGCCGCTGACCGACACGCCCGAGGGCCTGCGTGATCGCGCGATGCTGGAACTGATGTACGCCGCCGGGCTGCGCGTCAGTGAACTGGTCAATCTGCCGGCCACTGCGGTCAATCTGCGCCAGGGCGTGATCCGGGTAACCGGAAAGGGCAGCAAGGAGCGGCTGGTGCCGCTGGGCGAGGAATCGCAGCACTGGCTCGAAACCTATCTGGCGCAGGCGCGTCCGGCGCTCGCCAACAAGCGCAGCCTGGCGGCGTTGTTCCTCACGCCGCAGGGTGAAGCGCCGAGCCGCCAGCAATTCTGGACCCTGGTCAAACGTTACGCCGCCGTGGCCGGCATCGATCCCGTCCGGATCAGCCCACATGGTCTGCGCCACAGTTTCGCCACCCATCTACTCAATCGCGGCGCGGATCTGCGTGCGCTGCAATTGCTGCTGGGCCACAGTTCGCTGTCCACCACCCAGATCTACACCCTGGTCGCCCGCGAGCATCTGAAACAACTGCATGGCAAGCACCATCCGCGCGCCTGAGACCCGTTAATCGAACTGACTCGGGCCTGTGCGAGAATTGCCCGCATCCTGACTGACCGCCCTGGCGGAATTGAAACGAGATGCCGATGACCCGCCTTCTTTCCATCGCGCTGCTGGGCGCTTTCAGCCTCACCGCATGCGCGCAGGCACCGCAGGCGCCGGGCGCCGACAACAAGTCCGCGCCGGCTTCCGCCAACGCGGCTTCCAGCGGCGGTCCTGCCGATGCCAAGGTGCGCGAGGCGATCAAGCGGCTCAATCCGCAGATCAGCGTCGAATATGTCGGCGTGGCGCCGCTGCCAGGCTTCCGCGAAGTGATCGCCGGCGGCCAGCTGGTCTACATCAGCGACGATGGCCGCTACCTGGTGCAGGGCGCGGTGGTCGACCTGCAGGGTGGCAACCGCGAACTGATGAAGGGCAGCCCGGCGATGGCGCGCTATCGTGCCGACCTGCTCAAGTCGGTGCCGCACGCCGATCGCATCGTGTTCTCGCCGCCGAACGCCAAGTACACGGTCAGCGTGTTCACCGACATCGAATGCGGCTACTGCCGCAAGCTGCACAGCGAGATTGCCGAGATCAACCGGCAGGGCATCGCGGTGGAGTACCTGGCGTTCCCGCGCATGGGCCTGGGCAGCCAGGACCACAAGGACATGATCTCGGTCTGGTGCTCGACCGATCGCAAGAAGGCGCTGACGGAAGCCAAGTCCGGCCGCCCGGTGCAGTCGCGCGACTGCACCAATCCGGTCACCATGGAATACAACATCGGCCAGCGGGTAGGCGTGGACGGGACCCCGGCGATCTTCGCCGCCGACGGCACCCAACTGGGCGGCTACCTGCCGCCGGCCGCCCTGCGCAAGGCACTGGACGACCTGGCCGCCGAGCAGGCCAAGGCCGGCGGCGCGCCCTGACCGAAGCTCCCGTCTTTTGGGATGCCCGAAGGCCGGTCCCCTTGCAGGGGCCGGCCTTTTTCATGCCCGGGCGCCGGCCCGCGGGCGCCAGAGGTCCGGCCAGGAGCCGGATCCGGGCTGGGTCGGGTCCGGGAACCCGGCCTCCGTTACAATAGCGGGCCCCGTCCTGACGGCACGCTCCCACGGTTCCGGACATGATCGTCCTCGAAGGCCAGCCGGCCTTGTCGCAATTCCGCCGCGCGCGGCTCGAAAGCAAGCTCCAGTCCCTGGTCCCCCACGTCCGCATCCGCGGTGCCTGGCATGTCTATTTCATCGATGCCGATGCCTCGGCAAGCCTCGACGAAGCGACCCTGTGCCGCATCCTGCAGGCGCATGAACAGCCAGAGCCACTGGCCGCGGGCGGGGTCTCCCGCTTCGTCGTGCCGCGTCTGGGCACCCTGTCGCCGTGGGCCAGCAAGGCCACCGAACTGCTGCGCGGCGCCGGTCTGGATCTGCACCGGGTCGAACGCGGCATGCGCATCGATCTGGAAGGCTGGACCGACGACATGCCCGCGCTGGCCAAGGCGCTGCACGACCCGATGACGCAATCCCTGCTGGCCGCCCGCGAGCAGGCGGCGGCGCTGTTCACCACGCCGGCGCGCGGCGAGCTGGAACGCATCCCGCTGGACCAGTTGGAAACCGCCAACACCCGCCTGGGCCTGGCCCTGGCCGACGACGAGATCGCCTACCTGCGCGAGCGTTACCGGGAACTGGGCCGGAATCCGTCCGACGTCGAATTGATGATGTTCGCGCAGGCCAATTCCGAGCACTGCCGGCACAAGATCTTCAACGCGTCCTGGACCATTGACGGCAAGGACATGCTGGTCAACGGCGGCCCGCAGTCGCTGTTCCGGATGATCAAGCACACCCACGCGCAGACGCCGCAGTACACGCTGTCGGCCTACCGCGACAACGCGGCCGTGGTGGAAGGCTATCCGGCCGCCCGCTTCCGCCCGGACGGGCAAGGCCGCTACCGGGTCGAGGCGACCCTGGATTCGGCGTTCTGCATCAAGGTCGAGACCCACAACCATCCCACCGCGATCGCTCCGTTCCCCGGCGCCAGCACCGGCGCCGGCGGCGAGATCCGCGACGAAGGCGCGACCGGCCGCGGTGGCAAGCCCAAGGCCGGCCTGACCGGCTTCAGCGTTTCCCACCTGCGCATCCCCACGCTGCCGCAGCCATGGGAAGCCGAGCGCGCGCTCAATCCGCGCATGGCGCCCGCGCTGGAAATCATGCTGGACGGCCCGCTGGGCGGGGCCGCGTTCAACAACGAATTCGGCCGGCCCAACCTGCTGGGCTACTTCCGCAGCTTCGAGCTGGCGCAGGGCAACGCGCTGGCGCGCGCCTACGACAAGCCGATCATGCTGGCCGGCGGCCTGGGCGCGATCGATCGCAGCCAGGTGCAGAAGAAGACGCTGTCCGCCGGAGACGCGGTGATCGTGCTTGGTGGTCCGGCCATGTTGATTGGCCTCGGCGGCGGCGCGGCCAGTTCGGTTGCCTCCGGCGAGAGCGCCGAGGAACTGGATTTCGCCAGCGTGCAGCGCGACAACCCGGAAATGGAGCGGCGCTGCCAGGAAGTCATCGATCGCTGCGTGGCGATGGGCGAGGACAATCCGATCCTGTGGTTCCATGACGTCGGCGCGGGCGGCCTGTCCAACGCCATTCCGGAACTGCTGCATGATTCAGGCGTCGGCGGCGTGATCGATCTGGGCAAGGTGCCCACCGATGATCCCTCGCTGTCGCCGATGCAGCTGTGGTGCAACGAATCCCAGGAACGCTACGTGCTCGGCGTGCCGCAGGCGCGCCTGGCCGAGTTCGCGGCGCTGTGCGCGCGCGAGCGCTGCCCGTTCGCGGCGGTCGGCGTGGCGACGACCGAGGAACGCCTGGTGGTGGCCTACGGTGCGACCGTCGATGCGATTCCCGCCGACGCGCCGATCGACCTGCCGATGGACGTACTGTTCGGCAAAGCACCGAAGATGCATCGCGAAGCCCGTCATCCCGCGCCCGCGCCGTGGCCGGCGCTGGAAACGGCGAAGCTCGACCTGCACGATGCCGGCCTGCGCGTACTCGCGCATCCCACCGTGGCGGCCAAGCAATTCCTGATCACCATCGGCGATCGCAGCGTCGGTGGCCTGACCGCACGGGAGCAGATGATCGGTCCGTGGCAGATGCCGGTCGCCGACTGCGCGATCACCCTGTCGGACTACGGCCGCTTCAGTGGCGAGGCGATGGCGATTGGCGAACGCACGCCGCTGGCACTGCTGGACGCCGCCGCCGCCGCCCGCATGGCGGTGGGCGAGGCGATCACCAACCTGTGCGCCGCACCGATCGAATCACTGGACCGGATCAAGTTGTCCGCCAACTGGATGGCCGCCGCCGGCCATGACGGCGAGGACGCGCTGCTGTTCGACGCGGTCCGCGCGGTGGGCATGGAACTGTGCCCGGACATCGACCTGAGCATTCCGGTCGGCAAGGACTCGCTGTCGATGCAGGCGCAGTGGCAGGGCGCGGACGGCCCGCAGAAATCGGTGTCGCCGGTGTCGCTGGTGATCAGCGCGTTCGCGCCGGTGACCGACGTGCGCCGGCAGCTCACTCCGCTGCTGCAGCGCGAGGAGGCCAGCGATCTGTGGCTGATTGGCCTGGGCGCGGGCAAGAAGCGGCTGGGTGGTTCGATCCTGGCGCAGGTCCATCCGGAAGCCGGCCATCGCGACGGGCTGCCGGCGTTCGCTGGCGACGAAGCCGATGACGGCGTGCCGGATCTGGACGATCCGCAGCGGCTGCGTGATTTCTTCGCGCTGATCCGCGACGCGCGCGAGGCCGGCCTGTTGCTCGCCTATCATGACCGCAGCGATGGCGGCGCGTTCGCGACCCTGTGCGAAATGGCGTTCGCCTCGCACCTGGGACTGGACATCAACCTCGACGGCTGGGGCGACGATCCGTTCCGCACCCTGTTCGCCGAGGAACTGGGCGCGGTGGTGCAGGTGGCCGACGAGGATCGCGCGGCGTTCGCCGATCTGGTCGAGCGCCATGCGCTTACCGAATGCGCGCAGCGCATCGCCCGCCCGAGCACGGCTTCGGTGATCCGCGTGCAGCAGGACGGCGAGACCCTGAGTGAATGGCGCTGGGAAGCGTTGTTCGATGCCTGGTGGTCGGTGACCCACGCGATGCAGAAGCTGCGCGACAACCCGGAGGCGGCCGATCAGGAGCGCGACGTGGCGCGCCAGTTCACCGCCGCCGGACTCAAGCCGAAGCTCGCGTTCGATCCGTCCGAGGACGTCGCCGCGCCGTTTATCGCCACCGGCGCGCGTCCGAAGATCGCGATCCTGCGCGAGCAGGGCGTCAACGGGCAGATCGAGATGGCGTCGGTGTTCGATCGCGCCGGATTCGATGCCTACGACGTGCACATGAGCGACCTGATCGCCGGCCGGGTGTCGCTGGCCGATTTCAAGGGCTTCGCCGCCTGCGGTGGTTTCAGCTATGGCGACGTGCTCGGCGCGGGGCGCGGCTGGGCCACCTCGGTGCTGGAGCGGGCCGTGCTGCGCGACGCGTTCGCCACATTCTTCGCGCGCGGCGACACCTTCTCGCTGGGCGTGTGCAACGGTTGCCAGATGCTGAGCCAGCTCAAGGACATCATTCCCGGCGCGACGCATTGGCCGCGCTTCCTGCGCAACCGCAGCGAACAGTTCGAAGCCCGCACCTCGCTGCTGGAAGTGCTGGAGTCGCCTTCGATCCTGCTGCGTGGCATGGCCGGTTCGCGCATCCCCGTCGCGGTCGCGCACGGCGAGGGACGCGCCGAGTTCGACAGCGCCGTCGACCAGGCCGCGGCGCGGGTCGCGCTGCGCTACATCGATGGCGATGGCAATGCAGCCACGCAGTACCCGCTCAATCCGAACGGCTCGCCCGACGGCATCACCGGCCTGACCAGCGACGACGGACGTTCCACCATCCTGATGCCGCATCCCGAGCGCACCCCGCGCAGTGTCAACCTGAGCTGGGCGCCGTCCGACTGGCACGAGGACTCGCCGTGGCTGCGGATGTTCCGCAATGCGCGGGTCTGGGTGGGCTGAGCGACGCCTTCATCGCGTTGATGGGAAAGCGGCGCTTCGGCGCCGCTTTTTTTTTATCCGCCACGGCACCGTCCGGATGCTGCGCATGGCTTGGTGGCCTGCGCGATGCCGACGGAATGTCAATGTTAGTTGACGGCGTCATCCCGTCTGCGGACTATCCGACGGCACAGGTTTGAAGGATCCGCTACCCGAGCCTGCAACGGATACCTCGCCGAAGCGTGTTTCCGTCCACCTGGGGGTTCATTTACGCCTATGACAAACGGCAACCGGCGCATCCGGTGGTCGCGGTTTTTTTTTGCCCAAGAAAAAGGAGTCTCAGAGATGCGCCATTCCATGCCTGCCATTCGCCGGAACCACACCACGGGCAATCACAGCCCGACTTCCCCGGCAGAGGCGCGCCGTTCGTCGTCATGGGGAGCGCGCTGGGCCTCGACGTTCGCAATCGCGTTCGCATCGTTGTTGATGGCGGGGAACGCCTTGGCGACCGGAACCGAAGGCCGGACTCCCGTGGAGTCATCGCCGGTGCAGGGGAGCAACTCCCGAACAACCATGTTCGGTGCCGGTCCGATGGCGGTCGCGATTCAACATCACGTCCAGTCCAATGGGTCCGGCCTGGCCTATGCGGAAGGTGAGGATGCGGTGGCGTTGGGTTCCGACGCGGCGGCGCTGGGCGATTATTCGGTCGCACTGGGCGCAACCAGTTCCGCCTATGGCCAGCGCGCGTCCGCCTCAGGCAACGGTGCCAGTGCGCTTGCGGACGATGCCACAGCCACGGGTTACAGCGCCCTCGCGGATGGACAGGGTTCGACGGCGGCCGGCAGCCATGCCCATGCTTCCGGCAATGGTGCCGCCGCGATGGGAAGCGCCAGCCAGGCCACCGGACACGGAAGCATCGCCATCGGCAATGGCGCGCGGAGCCTGGCGGAGAACAGCGTGGCGCTGGGTGCCGGTGCGGTCAGTGAGCGCGGCAACAGCGTGTCGGTGGGACGCATCGGCCAGGAACGACAGATTGTCCATGTGGCAGCGGGTGTAGTGGAAACCGACGCCGTCAACAAGGGCCAGATGGACGCCAGCCTGGCGGACACGCGAGCGCACGCCGATGCGGCGGGAGCGCGTGCGGAGGCGAACGCGAACACCTACGCCGATGCGCGCGCGGCGCGGACGTTGGCCGATGCAAACGCGCACGCCGATGCGGCGGGAGCGCGTGCGGAGGTGAATGCGAACACCTACACCGATGCGCGCGCGGTGCGGACGCTGGCCGATGCAAACGCGCACGCCGACGCGGCGGGAGCGCGTGCGGAGGTGAATGCGAACACCTACACCGATGCGCGCGCGGTGCGGACGCTGGCCGATGCAAACGCGCACGCCGACGCGGCGGGAGCGCGTGCGGAGGTGAATGCGAACACCTACACCGATGCGCGCGCGGTGCGGACGCTGGCCGATGCAAACGCGCACGCCGACGCGGCGGGAGCGCGGGCAGAGGCGAATGCGAATGCCCATACCGAGGCCACCGCGACGAAGACCCTGGCCAGCGCCAACGCCTATACGGATACCCGGTTCGCCGCCTGGAACGACGACTTCAGCCGGTTCAAGGGGGACCTGGATCGCCGCTTCCATGCCCAGGACCGCCGCATCGATCGGCAGGGAGCGATGGGCGCGGCCATGCTCAACATGGCGGTCAGCGCCGCGGGCGTTCGCGCCGACAACCGGGTCGGCGTGGGCGTGGGTTTCCAGGGTGGCGAACGTGCGCTCTCCGTGGGCTACCAGCGCGCCTTCGGCGAACGGGCGACGCTCAGTCTGGGCGGCGCACTCAGCGGGGACGAACGCTCGGTCGGCATGGGCGCCGGTTTCGGCTGGTGACGGTGATGGATACACGACACCGCGTCGGGCGACTCTTGAAGAAGGAACCACGAACATGAAATGCAAAGTGAAGGGGATCATGACCGCCATCGCGGTGCTGGTCTGGGTGATGGTGGCGGAGTCGAGCCTGGCGGCGATTCCGCTGGCGCGGACGGCGGAAGTCGAGTCGACGCCGCCAAGGCGCATCGAGGGAGACCGCATCATCGTGCGCCAGCGTATCGCCGGCACGCGCAGCCACGACAAGGCTGCGGTCGTGCGCGCGGCCGTGGCGCGCGCACGCTTGTTGGATACACCGCCACGGCAGCGCGGGAATGGCGGCATGCTTGGCGTCAGGATGCTGCATCCATTGGCCAGCGGCGGCGACGCGTTCTCGCTCTCGCGTGCGCTTTCCCAGGCGGAAATGGCGCGGTTGCTGGCTGAACTCAGATCCGATCCCGGCGTGCTGCTCGCGGAGGCGGACGAACGCATGTACCCGCTGTACGCACCGAATGACCCGCCGAATGACCTGCTGTTCGACCTCCAGTGGCATTTCCATCATCCGGTGGGAGGCATCGGCGCGCCGAGGGCCTGGGACATCGCGCAGGGTGAGGGCGTGGTGGTCGCGGTGCTCGATACCGGGGTGCTGACCGATCATCCGGATTTGTCCGCGAACCTGTTGCCCGGCTACGACTTCATCAGCAATGCCTGGATATCGCGCAGACCCACCGACGCCCGGGTGGCGGGCGCGCTGGATCTGGGGGACTGGAGTCCGGTGGCGGGCGAGTGCTACGGCGGCTCGCCGGTGCGCAACAGCACCTGGCATGGCAGCCACGTGGCCGGCACCATCGCCGAAGTCACCCACAACGGGCTGGGCGGCGCGGGCGTCGCGTACCGGGCCAAGGTGCTTCCGGTCCGGGTGCTGGGTCGTTGCGGCGGCCTGACCTCGGACATCGCGGACGCAATCGTCTGGGCCTCGGGCGGGCAGGTTCCGGGCGTACCCGACAATCCCCATCCCGCCGAAGTCATCAACCTCAGCCTGGGAGGAAGTCGCTCGTGTCCGCGCGTTACCCAGGATGCCATCGACATCGCGACCGCCAACGGCAGCGTGGTGGTGGTGGCGGCGGGCAACAGCAACGCCGACGCGGCGGGTTTCAGCCCGGCCAGCTGCCACGGCGTGATCACCGTCGGCGCCTCGCGCATCACCGGTGGCAAGGCCTATTACTCCAACTTCGGCGCGGCGGTCGATATCGCGGCGCCGGGTGGTGGCGGGGTGGAGGACACTGGCAATTCCGGCTGGGATGGGTATGTGCTCCAGGCCGGTTCCTCGAGCAGGACGGAGCCGGCCGCGGGCGAGTACGGCTACTTCGGCAAGATCGGAACCTCCATGGCCACGCCACACGTTTCCGCAGTGGCGGCCCTGGTCCAGGGGGCGCGCGCGCAGGCGGGTCGGGTTCCGCTTACACCCACGGAAATGGAGAGCCTGCTGCTCAGGACCGCGCGCCCGTTTCCCGCGCGGATACCGGCGACAACGCCCATCGGGATCGGTCTGCTGGATGCGCGTGCCGCGCTGGATGAGGCGCTGAAGCCTGCGTGCGTGGATTGCGGACCACAGGCTAGCCCGGTGCGGAACCGGGTGCCGGTGACCGGCATGAATGGCGGTGCCGGCAGTCAGCGGCTGTACCGCTTCGAGGCGGCGCCCGGACGGTTGATCAGCATCATGAGTTACGGCGGGCAGGGCGATGTTTCGGTGTACGCGGGCTTCGGCCGGGTGCCGACCGCTAGCGCGCACCAGTACGGTTCGCGGCGTCCCGGCACGGTCGAAACCATCCGCATCGCGCCCGCCGAAGCCCGTGCGGGGACCTACTACGTCCTGGTGGTGGGTGAAACCCCTTTCAGCGGAGTCAACCTGCAGGTCCGCCAGTAACCGACCCCCGGCGGATGGCTGTCCGGGCATCCGGCACACAGGTCGGGGTGATCCAGTCCCGTCATCGCGATGACAAAGCGGCGCCCGCAGGCGCCGCTTTGCCGTCCGGAGGACGGGAAAGCAGTCCCTGCACGGCGCAGATTGCAATGGGAGCAAATCCAGCGAACAACAGGCGCTTTGTTTAATTCATTCAAATGAATTAATCTTCGGATCCCGATACCCACGAACGGAGCAAGACGATGTCCCTCATTCCCGAACCCCTGTCGCTCGCAGAGCGGGACCGGCGCTGGAACCTCGCACGAACACTCATGCAGGCCGAGCGCCTCGAAGCGTTGATCGTCTATGGAGATCGGGAAGCCGCCGCACCCGCCAACTTCTCGCCCGACTGCTATTTCACCAACGACAGGCCAGGCTCGATCGTGGTGTTCGTCGGCGACGAGGCGCCCCGGGTCCATACCTTCGCTTCACTCATGGTGGCCGATCACATCCAGGCGGCTTTGCGTGGAGACCTGCAATGGGTGCCGCCCGAGCAACTGTTCGTAGGCAAGACCGGTCGCGATGTCGGCGTCTGGCTGGCCAGCCGGAAACTGGATGGTGCGCGCATTGGCGTGATCGGCCTGGAACCCTATCCGCCGTTCTATTTCGACGGTGCGCTGCCGGCCCGGACCATGCAAGGCCTGAGCGAGGCGCTGCCGCGATCGGAATTCGTGCCGGTCTATCGCCCGTTCTTCCAGCGTGCGTCGATCAAGAGCGAGGAAGAGCTGGGCCTGGTGCGTTACGCGGCGCATATCGGCGAGGCGATGAGCGAAACGCTCAGGGCAACCGCTCGGCCCGGTGTTTCCGAAGCCGAACTGGTGGCCGCAGTGACCAGCACCTGTTTCTCCATGGGCGGTTACACGGCCGAGATCCTGCTGGGCTCCGGCCCGGACTACGTCGGCTGGGGGCCGCCGGCGTGGCAATACCGCGCGCAGCGCCCGCGGGTCCTGCGGGAAGGCGATGTCGTGCTGTCCGAGATCTTCGCGCTTTACGGCATGCTGGAAACCCAGCATCAGGCCGCCGTCGCGATCGGCGACGTACATACGGACATCCTGCGCGCCGCCGAAGTGGCGCGCGAGAGCTACGAGGCCGGCCTCGCGGCGTTGCGCGTTGGCAACACGTTCGGCGATCTGGTGGATGCCATGGAAGCCCCGTTGCTTGCATCGGGTGGCTGGCATGTCCATCCGCTGGTCCACAGCATCAACCCCTATGGTCCCGTCGGTTTCGGTACTGCGCCTGGCATAGAATCGTTGCCCGAGGCGGCTGCCTACCAGCAGCTCAGTCGGTTGCCCACGGTGGGCCGGGAATTGCCGTTGCAGGCGGGCATGTGCTTCGCGTTCGAACCGAACTGTGCGTTCGGTCGTCATCTCGCCAACATCGGCGGCACCGTCATCGTCGGCGAACACGAGGGCGTGGCACTCAACGAGAATTCGACGCGATTGATGCACGCGCACGCATAGCCGTGCCAAGGCGGCAAGGGAGCGAGACAGTGACGACGCAGGACAGGGAAACCCCCAACGAACGCGCGACGGAGACGCGGGAGCAACTCATCCGCGCGGGCCTGGTCTTGTTCAGCCGCCAAGGTCTGGAAGGGGTGCGGACGCGCCAGCTTGCCGAGGAGGCCGGGGTGAACCAGTCGGCCATTCCCTATCACTTCGGCGGGAAGGAAGGTGTGTACGCAGCGGTGCTCGAACGCACCGCTGAAAGCATTGCGGGCAGGCTCGGCCTGCCTCGTCTATCGGTCACCTCGGCCGCGGCGGCGGAGGAAGCATTGCGCAAGCTGATGCAGGACTTCGTCTCGGCGCTGCTTGATTCCGACACATCGGCGGCGCACAGCCTGCTGCTCGTACGCGAGCAACTCCAGCCGACCGGCAGCTTCGACAGGATCTACCTCCTTCTGTTCCGGCCGTTGCACGAAACGGTCACCCGCCTGGTGGCGGTGCTCCGTGGCGAACAACCGGAAGTGGACGAGAACATCCTGCGGGCGCACGCCATTCTCGGCCAGGCCATTGCCTTCGCGGTGGCGCGTGAAGCCCTGCATCGCCGGTTGGGCCACACCGTCCTGTCACGGGACGTGGTGACCCGGATCGCCGGGCTGGTCGGGACAATGGCGGTGGCGTCGGCGAAGGCCTAGCCGGCTGGACTGTCGCTGCCCGCCGCCGCCGGTGGCCGGTCACGCGGGCGACTCCGGTCGATGGTAGACATTGGTAAAGTGGACGCCTGCAACGGGAGTGCGACGTGAACGCCCTGATTGAATCCCAGACCACCGAAGCCGGCGCCGAGGAGCGGATGGTCGAAGCGCTGCTGTCGCGTGGAAAGCTCAAGGAGCCCGATCTGGCGCGGGCGCGGCGGGTGCAGGAGGAGACCGGCGGCAGCCTGCTGTCGCTGCTGTCGCGACTGGGGTTGGTGTCCGAGCGCGATCATGCCGAGACGGCCGCCGATGTGCTGGGCCTGCCGTTGGTCAGCGTCAAGGAATTGCCCGAACTTCCGCCAGAGGCGACGCCGTTGTCGGTGCGCTTCCTCAAGCAGTTCCATGTCTGCCCGGTGGGCGAGGACGAGGCCGGCGTGGATCTGCTGGTGGCCGATCCGCAGGACGGCTACCCGGTCGAGGCGGTGCAACTGGCGACCGGCAAGGCGGTGCGCCGGCAGGTGGCGCTGCGTTCGGAAATCGACGATCTGATCGAACGCTACTTCGGCCAGGGACGCAGCGCGATGGGCGCCATCGTGGAGAATGCCGACGGCGAGACCGCCGGCGATCTGGACGACGTCGAACACCTGCGCGATCTGGCCTCCGAGGCGCCGGTGATCCGGCTGGTCAACCTGATCATCCAGCGCGCGGTGGAATTGCGCGCTTCGGACGTGCACATCGAGCCGTTCGAGAACCGGTTGAAGGTCCGCTATCGCGTGGACGGCGTGCTGGAGGAAGCCGAGAGCCCGCCCGCCAACCTTACCGCCGCCGTGATCAGCCGTATCAAGATCATGGCCAAGCTCAACATCGCCGAACGCCGGTTGCCGCAGGACGGCCGCATCATGCTGCGCGTGCAGGGCAAGGAACTGGATCTGCGCGTCAGCACCGTGCCCACCGCGCACGGCGAGAGCGTGGTCATGCGATTGCTGGATCGCGAGACCGTGGTGTTTGACTTCAAGCGGCTGGGTTTCACCGACGCGTTCCTGCCGCAGTTCCAGAAGGTGCTGGAGCAGCCGCACGGCATCCTGTTGGTGACCGGGCCGACGGGCTCGGGCAAGACCACCACGCTGTACACCGCGCTGAGCAAGCTCAACACCAGCGACGTCAAGATCATCACCGTCGAGGATCCGGTCGAATACCAGATCGAAGGCATCAACCAGATCCAGGCAAAGCCGCAAATCGGCCTGGATTTCTCGCATGCGCTGCGCAGCATCGTCCGCCAGGATCCGGACATCATCATGATCGGTGAAATGCGCGATCTGGAAACCGCGCGCATCGCGATCCAGTCCGCGCTGACCGGCCACCTGGTGCTGTCCACGCTGCACACCAACAACGCCGCCGGCGGCATCACCCGCATGCTCGACATGGGGGTGGAGGACTATCTGCTCACCTCCACCATCAACGGCATCCTCGCCCAGCGTCTGGTGCGCCGGCTGGAACCCACCCACGCCGAGCCGTACCGCGCCTCGCCGGAGGAAATCGAGAAGTTCGGCCTGCGCCGCTTCCAGCCGGAAGGCGACATCGTCCTGTATCGGCCGCGTCCGTCGGCCGCCGCGCCGACCGGCTACCTGGGCCGGACCACGATCGTCGAATTCCTGGTGATGAACGACGAACTGCGGCGCGCGGTGATGCGCCATGCCGGCATGGGCGAGATCGAGGAGATCGCGCGGGCCGGCGGCATGCAGACCATGTACGAGGACGGCATCGCCAAGGCGCTGGCCGGGCAGACCACGATCGAGGAAGTCCTGCGGGTCACCGAGGAAGCCTGAGCGCCGCCACGGGCGGCGCCGCGTCCCGGTCGGGGCGCACGGTCCAGCGCCGAATCTGAAATCTCCGGGCGCAACGCCGCGCAGCGGGTTTTCGTCCCGCGGGCCGCGTCCTCTGTCGGGCCGGATCCTGACCCTGTCGGCGCATTCTTCCTGCCTGAGGCCCGCCGCGGGCCTTGCCCGGGCTTCCATGCGGACGCGGGCCTCTTCGCTGCACTGCGGCTTTCCCCGGATGGGCGGGCAGGGAATACTCCGGGCGTGAAAACGTTTTCAGCGTTCGTTCCTGGAGGAGTCGTGGCACGCACCGCTTCCCGCCGGCTGGCCGGCGCCCTGCTGTTTTCACTGGCCGCGGCGGCCCAGGCGACCGGGGCGTCCCCGGCGGTGGAGGGGAGGCGGACCTATGCCAATCCGATCGATATCGATTACCGCTACAACTTCGAACAGCTGAACCAGGGAATTTCCTATCGTACCGGCGCCGATCCGGTGGTGGTCCGGCATGGCGATGCCTACTACCTGTTCCAGACCCTGGCTGATGGTTACTGGCGCTCGACCGATCTGGTGGACTGGCGCTTCATCGAGCCGAGTCGCTGGCCCTTCGACAGCATGGTCGCGCCGGCGGCGATTTCCGATGGCGACCGCCTGCTGCTGATGCGCTCGATGTTCGATCCCGGCGCGGTGCTGGTCAGTCGTGATCCGGAACATGGCGTTTTCGATTTCTTCACCCGCCGGACGCCGGAGCTGCCCAACGCGGTGCGCCCCGGCATGGATCAGTTCATGCAACCCTGGCATGTCGGCGATCCGCAACCCACCGAGGTTCCGCCCGGACCGTGGGATCCGAGTTTCTTCAAGGACGACGATGGCCGCTGGTACCTGTATTGGGGATCTTCCGATACGTTCCCGCTCTACGGCATCGAGCTCGACATGGATCGCGGCATGCGCTACATCGGCAAGCCACGCGCGCTGATCCTGCTGGATCCGAAGCGGCATGGCTGGGAGCGTTTCGGCCAGGACCATCGCGAGGAGAACAGCCCCAGCTACATCGAGGGCGCGTGGATGAACAAGGTCGGCGGCCGCTACTACCTGCAATACGGCGCGCCCGGCACCGAATACAACGCCTACGCGACCGGCGTCTACGTCGGCGACGGTCCACTGGGGCCGTTCGAGTACGCGCCCTACAACCCGGTGGGCTACAAGCCCGGCGGGTTCGTGCATGGCGCCGGCCACGGCTCCACTTTCCAGGACGCGCATGGCAACTGGTGGAATACCGGTACGCCCTGGCTGGGCTACAACTGGAACTTCGAGCGGCGCATCGCGATGTTCCCGGCGGCGTTCGGCGCGGACGGGCAAATGTCCGTCTCCACGCGTTTCGGCGACTTCCCGCACTACGTGCCCGACGCCGCCAATGCCGATCCCGAAAGCCTGTTCACCGGCTGGATGCTGTTGTCCTACCGCAAGCGCGCCACTGCATCGTCGATGCACGGGGATTTCGCCGCAGCCAACGTTACCGACGAGAATCCGCGCACGTTCTGGGTCGCCGCGGACAACGCGGCAGGGCAGACACTGAGCGTGGATCTGGGCGGCGTACGCAGCGTGCGTGCGGTGCAGGTCAATTTCGCCGACTACCAGTCCGGACTCTATGGCGATTCTGATGACATCTATACCGAATTTCGCCTGGAGTACTCGCTCGACGGCCGCCATTGGCAGCCACTGGCCGCCACCGACGGGCCACGCCGGGATCGCCCCAATGCCTACCTTCCCCTGGCCGCGCCGGTACGCGCACGGCACGTGCGTTACGTGCATGGGCATGTCGGCGCCGCGCACCTGGCGATCAGCGATTTGCGGGTGTTCGGCCATGCAGACGGAAAATCCCCCGCGACCCCGCAACAGGTACAGGCCAGGCGCGATGCCGATCCACGCCAGATGACCGTGCAATGGCGCCCGGTGGCCGGTGCGGTGGGCTACAACGTGCGCTGGGGCATCGCCGCGGATCGCCTGCATTCCACCTACCAGGTGTTCGCGGACCAGCCGACGCGGCTGGAGATCCGGGCGCTGAACGCCGGTGTCCCGTACCACGTCGCGGTCGAGGCGTTCGATGAGAACGGGGTCTCTTCCCTGAGCGAAGCGGTTCCGATCCCGTAGCGCGGAAATCCTGCGCGCGTATGCTTAGGGGCTCGGACGCCAAGGAAGCCCCTGCCGATGCCCCTGTACCGCTACAAGGCCCTGAACCCGCGCGGCGAATTGCTGGAAGGCCAGATGGAGGCCAGCAGCGACGCCGAAGTGGCGACGCGCCTGCAGGAACAGGGGCACCTGCCGGTCGAGGCGCGGCTGGCTTCCGAAGTGCGCGGCGGGACGTCGTTGCGCGGTTTGCTGCGCCAGCAGCCGCTGGCCGGGGATCGCCTGGTCCAGTTCACCCAACAGCTGGCGACCCTGCTGGGTGCCGGGCAGCCGCTGGATAGGGCGTTGTCGATCCTGCTGGACATGCCGGAAGAAGGACGCGCGCGAGACATCATCGCCGACGTGCGCGACGCGGTGCGCGGCGGCGCGCCGCTGTCGGTGGCGCTGGAACGCCAGCATGGCGTGTTCAGCCGGCTCTACATCAACATGGTCCGCGCCGGCGAGGCCGGAGGCAGCCTGCAGGACACCCTGGCCCGGCTGGCCGATTACCTGGAGCGCAGCCGCAACCTGCGCGGCCGCGTGATCAACGCGCTGATCTATCCCGCCATTCTGGTGGTGGTGGTCGGGTTCGCGCTGCTGTTCCTGCTGGGCTACGTGGTGCCGCAGTTCTCGCAGATGTACGAGAGCCTGGACGTCGAACTGTCCTGGTTCACCCGCGGGGTGATGGCGACGGGTGCGTTCGTGCAACAGGGCTGGTTCGTGCTGATTGCGGTGCCCGCCGTGCTGCTGCTCTGGTTCGACCGCAAGCGCCGGGATCCGGCGTTCCGTGATCGCTTCGATCGCTGGATCCTCGAACGGAGACTGGTCGGCCCGCTGGTGGCCCGGCTGGAGACCGCCCGCCTGGCGCGCACCCTCGGCACCCTGCTGCGCAACGGCGTGCCGCTGCTGGCCGCGCTGGGCATCTCCCGCAACGTGCTGTTCAACCGGGCGCTGTGGGCGGACGTGGACGCCGCCGCCGACCAGGTCAAGAACGGCCATGGGCTGGCTGCCTCGCTGGGCAAGGGCAAACGCTTCCCGCGCCTGGCCCTGCAGATGATCCAGGTCGGCGAGGAATCCGGCGCGCTGGACAGCATGCTGCTCAAGACCGCCGATACCTTCGAGCAGGAAACCGGGCAGGCGATGGAACGACTGCTGGCGCTGCTGGTCCCAGTCATCACCCTGGTGCTGGCGCTGGTCGTGGGCCTGGTCATATTGGCGGTGCTGTTGCCGTTGTATGGTCTGACCAACGCCATCGGCTGAGCCCGGTTGGCCGAACAACCGGTTCAGGCACCATCCACCAGACTTTTTCCCTTCACTCCATCAACGCGTACGACAGGAATACACCGATGCGCCAGCCCTTCCGAACCCGTTCCGGCCCCCGTTTCCGTTCGCCGGCCTCGCAGTCCGGCTTCAGCCTGCTGGAAATCATCATCGTGCTGATCCTGATCGGCGGGATCATGGCGCTGGTCGGCAGCCGCCTGCTGGGGGGTGCCGATCGCGGCAAGGCAAACCTCGCCAAGACCCAGATCCAGACCCTGGCCGGCAAGGTCGAGAACTATCAGCTCGACACCGGCAGCCTGCCGTCCCGGCTGGACGATCTGGTGACAGCGCCGGCCAATACCGCAGGCTGGCTGGGGCCCTATGCCAAGCCGGCTGAACTGAAGGACCCGTGGGGCCATGTGATCGAATATCGCGCGCCGGGCGAATCCCAGCCCTTCGATCTGATGAGCTACGGCAAGGATGGCAAACCCGGCGGCGAAAGCTACGACGCCGACATCCGGTTCCAGTAAACCAGGCTCGGCGCGATGCGCGGCGGTCTTCGCACTTGCTTCCGCACGCCGCGCGACGCCAGCGGCGTGTCGCTGCTGGAAATGCTGCTGGTGGTGATGCTGATCGCCATCGCCGGCACGCTGGCGGCGATGGTGCTGACCGGTGGGCTGGACGGCATGCGCCTGCGTTCGGAAGTGCGCGAGATCGCCGCGCAGTTGCGCTATACGCGCGCCCAGGCGATGGCGACCGGCAAGCCGCAGCGCTTCGTCATCGATCCGGAGAACCGCCGCTGGCAGGCGCCCAACCAGCATCGCGGCACGGTACCGGCTTCTCTGCGCATCGCTTTCGTCGGCGCGCGCCAGGTCCAGCCCAAGCCGGGCGTGGGCGCGATCATGTTCTTCCATGACGGTGGTTCCAGCGGCGGCCAGATCCGGCTGAGCAGCGGCCAGGCCGTGTGGCGCGTCGACGTGGCGTGGCTGACCGGCGAGGTCCAGGTGGTGCGCGGAGGCGGTGGCACATGAGGCGTCCGCACGGGTTCACGCTGCTGGAGGTGATCGTGGCGTTCGCGTTGATGGCGCTCGCGCTGACGCTGCTGCTGGGCTCCCTGTCCGGCGCCACCCGCCAGATCCGCGCGGCCGATGACGCGACCCGCGCCTCGCTGCATACCCAGTCGCTGCTGGCGCAGATCGGCGTGGGCGAGTTCCTGCAGCCGGGCCACCGCGAGGGCGAGTTCGAGAACGGCCGCTATCGCTGGGAACTGGAGATCGCGCCTTATGACGATCCGATCAAGGCGCTGACGCCAATCCGGGATCCTTCGGCGCCGGAACTGCTGCGTCTGCGCCTGACCACCCGCTGGGGCGACGAGCCGCGGCAACGGATCGTATGGGACACGCTGCGGCTGGTACCGCCGGATCCCAACCGCAGCCGGAGCGTGCCGTGAGCCGCCGCGCGCATGGATTCACCCTGCTGGAGATGCTGCTGGCGCTGGTGCTGCTGGCGGCCGGACTCGCACTGGCCTTCGCCACGGTGCGCGCCTCGACCACGATGGTCGAGCGCGGCGAGATTCGCGCGCAGCAGAACGAACGCGCGCGCGCGGTGGAAGGTTTCCTCCGCCAGCGCATCGGCACCGCGCTGCCCGTAGTGTTCGCCACCGATCCGGCCACGTTCCGGCAATCGCGTTTCCTGGGCGAGTCGAGGCGCATCCGCTTCGTCGCGGATCTGCCCAATTATCTGGGTCGGGGCGGACCGCATCTGTACGACCTGGTGTTCGACGACCAGGGGCGCCTGATGGCGCGGTTCGCGGTCGTGCAGGCCGGCCAGACGGTGGAGACACCGGACCCCATCGCCCCCGAGCTGATGGCCGACGGCCTGCGCAACGCGCGTTTCCGCTATCGCGGCCTGGACGAGAAGGGGCAGCCCGGCCCGTGGCAGGAAGCCTGGCGCACCGCCGAAATCCTGCCCCTGCAGGTCGCGGTGGAGGTGGAAACCGAGGCCGGCGCGCGCTGGCCTGAGCTGGTCGTCACCCTGGTGCACAGCGAGGGCGGCGCAGGGGGCGGCGCGCAGCCGCCGGGAGGCCTGTGATGCGCGAACGCGGCGCGGCCCTGTTGCTGGTGTTGTGGCTGACCGCCTTGCTGGCGGCGCTGATCGGCGCGTTCGCGGTGACCGCGCGGATGGAATCGCTGCAGGGCCAGGTCGCACGGGATGGTACCGTCGCCCGCGAACGGGCCCGCGCCGGCATCGACTATGCGCTGGTGCGGATTGCCGATCAGCAGCCGCAGACCCGCTGGATGCCGGATGGACGCGGCTACGACTGGACGTTTTCCGGCAGCCGCCTGCGGATCAACGCGATCGATGAAAGTGGCAAGGTCGATCTGAACCAGGCCGATGTTCGCCTGCTGGAACAATTGCTGCGGGTGCGCGGCGTGCCTGAGGAAACCGCGCCGCGACTGGCCGCCGCGATCCTCGACTGGCGCGATGCCGATTCGCTCGGACAGCCGAGTGGCGGCGCCGAGGATCCCGATTACGCCGCGGCCGGCCTGGAGTACGGCGCCAAGGACGCGCCGTTCGAGAGCGTGGCCGAACTGCAGCAGGTCCTGGGCATGACGTCCGAATACTACGAGCGGCTGGCGCCCTACCTGACCTTGTATTCCGGGCGCACCTTGCCGGATGCCAATTACGCGCCCGGACCGGTGCTGGTCGCGATGGGCCTGGATGCCGAACGGATCCTCGCCCAGCGTGCTTTGCCTCCCGATCAGGCCGGGGCCCAACTCGTCGGCGGCGGAAGCGGCACGTATAGTATCGAGAGCCACGCGACGCTTCGCGATGGACGGGAAGCGACGTTGCGCGCGGTGATACGGGCCGGCGGCGGTCCCGTGCCGGGGATGGCGTACACCGTTTTGCGCTGGGAAGAGGGAACTGCACCGCCATGAGCACGATCCGCGACAGCATGGACAGCCTGCGCGCGCGCCTGTTGCCGGGAGCGGGCGGGCTGCTCGGATGGTGGGGCAGGGCGCTGGCCAGTTGGCTGCCGCACCGCTGGCGCTCGCTGCTGGGGCTGACCCAGGATCGCCTGCTGCTGAGCCAGCAGGAGGATCAGGGGGTACTGGCGTGGCAGAGCACGGAAGGCGTGCGCGAGCTGGCCCGCCTGCCGTTGCCGCTGGAAGCCGGCGATCTCGATGGCCTGCTCGGCAAGCGCATGGCGGGACTGCCGCGCTGGCTGCTGCTGCCGGCCGACGCGGTGTTGCGACGCCCGCTGGTGTTGCCCGCGGCGGCGGCGGACAGGCTGCGCGATGTGGTCCGATTCGAGATCGATCGGCAGACGCCTTTCGGCGCAGACGATGTCTGCTACGACGCCAGCCTGCGCCAGCGGCGCGAGGACGGCCAGCTCGAGGTCGATCTGGTCGTCATCCCGAGGGCGCGCTTCGACGCCGCGCTGGCGCCACTGGGAGGTCTGGCCAGTGAACTGGCCGGGGTGGACGTCGCGGCCCCGCAGGGACAGCCGCTGGGCGTGAACCTGCTGGCGCCCGCCGAACGCCGGATACGGCAGGCGCCGATGCGCGGCTGGCATCTGGTCCTGGCTTCGCTTGCGTTGGTGGCGGTGGTGTTCGCCGCCTGGACGATACTGGACAACCGGCGCGACGCGGCCGACGAATTCGAAACCGCGTTGCGCACCCGCACCGAACAGGCGCGCCGGGTCGCCGCGCAGCGACAGCAACTGGTGGATCTGGTCGAAGGCATGAACGCACTGGAGCGCGCGCGCGCGCAGCGCCCGACCGCGGTCGAGGTACTGGATGAACTCAGTCGCCGGTTGCCGGACGGCACCCATCTGGAAAAGATGTCCATCGAAGGTGATCGGCTGGTCGTGATCGGCCTGAGCCAGGAAGCTTCCTCGCTGGTCGCCAAGCTGCAGGGGTCCCCGCTGTGGCGCTCGCCCGCATTGAGCGGCGCCCTGCAGCCGGACCAGACCCGCCGCCGCGATCGCTTCACCCTCACCGCGCAACTGGTCGGCACCACGGCCCCTTCCACCCCCGGCACCGGAGATCAGAATGGCAAGCGCGCTGACTGATCGCGAGCGCTGGCTTGCGTTGGGCCTGCTGGCCGCCGTGTTGCTGCTCGGCTACCTGGTGCTGGTGCATCCCTGGTGGACCCAGCCGATGCTGGAAGTGAACGAGCGCATCCAGGCGCTGCGCGAGCGCGAACTGCGCGTGCGCACGCAATTGCAGCAGGCGCCCGCGGTGGAGAAGCAATTGGCGGCGGCGCTGGCCCTGCAGGCGCAGCGTCCCGGTTTCCTCGGCGAAGCCAGCACCGAGCTGGCCACCGCCGGACTGGTCCAGCGCCTGGAAGCCGTGGTCAAGGAAGCCAGCCCCGGCAATCGCAGCTGTGGCATCGCCAACCAGTCGCCATTGCCGCAGGCCACCGGCGAGCGGTTCGCGCGGGTGGCGGTGCAGGTACGCCTGCGCTGCGGCACCCCGGAACTGGCCGCGGTGCTGCATGCCCTCGAATCCGGCAGCCCGCGCCTGTTCGTGGACAATCTCAACATCCTCTCCAGCAACTATGCCTACATGGCGCCGGAAGGCGGCACGGGCGGGCTGGACGTCACCTTCGATCTGTATGGCTACCTGAAGCCCGGCGTGGTCGCGCCGGCCGCCCCCGCCGCGCCCGCGGCGATGACGATGCCGGAGGGCGGCGATGCGCCTTGATACGCTCGGTCCGCGCACCTTGTTGGCGGGCACGGTCGCCGGCTGGGCCGTGCTGGTGGCGATCCTGGCCCTGGCCGGCCTGGGCGGACGCATCACGCCACTGGCCGACGATCCGGGCAGCGCCCCGCGCCTGCCCACCTTGCCCAGGGCGGCGCCGGAGCGCCTGGGACCGTTGGCGCAGTACTCGGAACTGGTCGCGCGTCCACCGTTCTACGAAGGCCGGCGGCCGCAGCCGTTCTACCTGACCAACGACGCCGAAGCGCAGGCGCCGAGCTTCGACTACGTTCTGACCAGCGTGCTGATCACGCCCGGCTTCCGGATGGCGATCCTGCAGCCCAGCCAGGGTGGCGAAGGCGTGCGGATCAAGCAAGGCGAAGCGGCCAGTGCCGCGCCGCAATGGACGCTGGTGGATCTACAGCCGCGTACCGCGGTGTTCGAAGGCCCGGAAGGGCGGCGCACCCTGGAACTGCGGGTGTTCGACGGCACCGGCGGCCAACCGCCCAGCGTATCGGGGACACCGCCGCCGATCGCCGCGCCGGTTCCCGTGCCGCCGCAGACCGGTGGCAACGCGCCGCAAAAACCCGCTCCGGGCAATGCGCCGACCACGGGCCAGGTGGTGCCGGTCCAGCCGACGCAGGAGCCGGCCGAACAGCCGGCGATGACCACCGAGCAGCAGATGGAAGCGATCCGCAAACGCATCGAGGCGCGTCGCGCGCAGATGCGCCAGCAACAGGGCCAGGCGGTTCCGCCGCCTGCGCCACCTCCCAATCCGAATCAGTAGAGTGCCGGCATGAAGTCACGCCTATTCCTGTTCTCCGTTTGCCTGGGCCTGCTGGCGGGTTGCGCCACCGCGCCCACGCCGGACGTCCGGCGCGCCGGAGAAACCCCGGCCACCCCGGGAACCGCCCAGACCTCGCCATTGCCGGAAACCGAGGAACCCGAAAGCGGTCCCCGCCCGGTGATCCGCCGCGGCAGCGGCCAGATGATCAACCGCGGCGCGGCGGCGGCGCCGATGCCGTCGCTGGGCGGTGCCAGCTCGGGTTCGGCCAGTTTCAACTTCGAAGGCGAATCCGTGCACGCGGTGGTCAAGGCCATCCTTGGCGACATGCTCGGCCAGAACTACGTGATCGCACCCGGCGTGCAGGGTACGGTCCCCCTGGGCACGCCCAAGCCGGTGTCGCCGGCACAGGCGATGACCCTGCTGGAACAGGTACTGGCGCAAAACAACGCGCGCATGGTCTACAGCGATGGCCGCTACAACATCATGCCCGCCGACCAGGCGATGGTCGGCACGGTCGCGCCGCGTACCGGCGGCGCCGCCAACGCGCGCGGCTACGAGGTGCGGGTGGTGCCGCTGCGCTTCATCGGCGCCACCGAGATGAAGAAGGTGCTGGAGCCCTATGCGCGCCCCAACGCCATCGTCAACATTGATACCACCCGCAACCTGATCACCCTGGCCGGCACCCGCACTGAACTCGAAAACTACCTGCGCACGGTCGAGGTGTTCGACGTCGACTGGTTGTCCGGCATGTCGGTGGGCGTGTTCCCGCTGGAAACCGGGCAGGCCACCAAGGTGGTCGCGGACCTGGAGAAGGTGTTCGGCGAAACCAGCAAGACCCCGAGCGCCGGCATGTTCCGCTTCATGCCGCTGGAAGGCGCCAATGCCGTGCTGGTGATCACCCCGCAGCCGGCCTACCTGGATCAGATCCAGCAATGGCTGGAACGCATCGACAGCGCGGGCGAGGGCGCGCGACTGTATTCATACGAACTGAAGTACATCAAGGCCAAGGATCTGGCGCAGCGGCTGGCGGAGGTGTTCGGTTCGGGTGGATCGCGGGATTCCGGTAGCAACGGTGGAAACGCGTCGCTGATGCCTGGCGCAGATCCGACGCAACTGGGTGACAGTGGATTACTGGGTCAACAAAGCGATGG
>NZ_VFID01000013.1 GCF_006542425.1 Pseudoxanthomonas sp. z9
GGGGGTTCGGTTCGGGGGGATCGCGGGATTCCGGTAGCAACGGTGGAAACGCGTCGCTGATGCCTGGCGCAGATCCGACGCAACTGGGTGACAGTGGATTACTGGGTCAACAAAGCGATGGCTTTGATTCTGGCGGCGTGACCGGTGGCAATAGTGGCGTGGGAGGCGGTTCGGGGAGTGGCCTGGGCAATGGCAGCTTCAGTCTGAATCCACGCCGCGACGGCAATGGTTCGGTCACCCTGCAGGTCGAGGGCGATAAGGTAGGCGTGGCTGCGGTCGATGAGACGAATACGCTGCTGGTGCGATCTAGTGCTAGTGCATGGAAGTCGATCAAGGATGTTATCGAAAAGCTCGACATTATGCCGATGCAGGTGCATATCGAAGCGCAGGTGGCCGAAGTCAAACTGACGGGAAAACTCAGCTACGGCGTGAACTGGTTTTTCGAAAATGCGGTGGTGGATGAGGCGGGGTTACCTAGCGCATTGGGGCGACGCATCTGGGGCGATATCAGCGGCAGCATCCGGGGTGACGCAAACGCACCAGGCCTGGGCTGGACCTTCCTGGGCAAGAACGCGGCCGCCATCATCGAAGCGCTGGAGGACGTTACGGATGTCCAACTGCTGCAGACGCCGTCGGTCCTGGTGCGCAACAACGCAGAAGCCACATTGAATGTCGGCACCAAGATTCCGATCAATTCGGTCAGCATCACGCCGGATCAAACTTCCAACACATACAGCCAGGTCCAGTACCTGGATACGGGTGTGATCCTGAAAGTGCGTCCCCGCATCACCAAGGACGGCATGGTATTTCTGGATCTAGTCCAGGAAGTCAGTTCACCTGGCGCGCGACCGGCTAGCTGTGACGACACCACCACCGGATGCAATGTGCCCATCGATACCCGGCGCCTGAAGACCGAAGCGGCTGTCCGCACCGGAGACACGATCATGCTCGCGGGCCTGATTGGTGATTCTGTGGACAATGGATCGCGAGGGCTCCCTGGTCTTACCAAGTTGCCGATCATCGGCGGCCTGTTCGGTAACAAGCGCCAGAACACGGACCGACAGGAGGTGATCATCCTCTTGACGCCGACCATCGTCAGGGATCCCCAGGATGCGCGGAATCTCACCGATGAATACGGTCGCCGATTCCGTTCCATGAAGCCGCTCTACGCGCCTGAAGAGAAATGACAGGATTCAGCGTGTCGTCGCTGCCCATCATCCTTCTGCCAATCGGAGTGGATGACGACGCGCTGGATGCCTGCCTTGGTTCACTGGATGCGGGTACTCCTGAAGGAACGCGTATCTGGCTAGCCGATGATGCACAGGCAGGCCCACGTGGGCTTGCCATCGTCGAACGCTGGCTGCAACGCACGCGACTACAGGCGGACTACACCCGACGTCCGCGCCCGGTCGGCGAGGTCGCGCATCTAGATGAAATGCTCCGTGCCTGCGGCGATGCCGATGTGGTGATCCTCGCGCCGGATGCACAGCCGCTACCAGGCTGGCTTCAGCAAATGGTTGCCTGCCTCGCCCGTGATGCATCCATCGCTACTGCCACGCCGTGGTGCAATGCAGGCGAAGCTGCATCCTGGCCACGTCTAGGAGAAATCTCACCTCCTCCCGCTGACTTCGAGCGCACGGCGCGTGCGTGTGCGGGGATGCCGCCGGCACATCCTGAACTACCCGCTGCGGTAGCACATGCCGTCGCTCTTCGAGGCAGTGCCCGCAAGCGTGCCGGCGGTTTGGATGCCAGCAGCTATATGTCTTGGTATGCAGCGCTGATCGATTTATCGCTGCGTCTGGCCGGTCTGGGCTGGCGAAATGCCTTGTGCGAAACTGCTTTCGTCGCGCGTGGCGGCGAAGGTCTACCCGCCGATGGCGATATGGACACTATCAATGCGCGTTGGCCTGCTTGGCACGCGAGACTCGCGGGTTGCTTGATGGAAGATCCACTACGGCCTTATCGGGAGAACTTGACAAGGATCTACATGGACATTGGCTCGCCAGAGCCACAGCGCCAATTGTTCCAGTGATTCTCGGCACAAAAAGATCCATATTTCAATGTTAGTTGAACTCGCTGTTGTCTAGGCATAGAAGCAAGATGCTGCGCTATTGCAGCAATGCCGTTAAACACAGGGAGTTCAACTCATGAAGGTGAAGTCAATTTGTCTCGGTGTGCTGATGTTGGGATATGTTCTTCCCGGAATTCGGGATGCGCGGGCTACGGAAATAACGGGTAGTTTCACGGCCACTGCGGAATGGGGCTCAGTCGAATCAGCCCTTTCAAAGGCCATGTGGACAGCGAGAACCATGGCGTCAAGGCAAGGCTACAGAGATTGTGTGCTTGCGCGGTATGTGTACTGGCGGCCAAGAGGCGGTTTTTGGCAGGTCACTGCGATAATGACCTGCAAGAAGACACTCAGGTAGCCTTATCCGCGTACGAGCCCATGACTCGTGTCATGGGCTCGTCAGAAAAGGAAGAGGATTTCGAGCTTTGCAGGAAGGCTGTCTCGGAAATTGTGCCGCCAAATGCTGGGTGATGATATTGATATACAGAATATGAAAATCCCGGAGCACGAAACGGCCATCGCCGCGATCGTCGTCACCCACGAAAGCGCCAGCACCATCGACGATTGCCTGCAGCGCCTGCGCGATGCGGTGGACGTGGCGGAAATCCGGGTGGTGGACAACGCCTCGACCGACGATACGGTGAGCGTGATCCAGCGGCATGCGCTGGCGGACCCGCGGGTGCGCTTCGTCGCCAACCCGGACAACCCGGGATTCTCGGTCGGCTGCAACCAGGGCGCGGATGATTCGGCATCGCCGTGGCTGGCGTTCGTGAATCCGGATCTGCAGGTGTTGCCGGAGACCCTGGCCCGCCTGCGCGATCTGGCGGCGGGCACCGGCAGGGAAACCCTGCTGGGCGCGGATCTGGTCGACGAAGCGGGCGTCAGGGACACCGCCGCGCGTCGCCGCGATCCGGATTTCGCCGCCATGCTGACCGCGCCGGGCGCCGCTTCGCGGTTGGGCGTGGAGGTGGACGATGCCCAGACGCTGCAACCGCTGGAAGCGCTCTCCGGCGCGCTGATGGTGATGCCGCGTTCGCTGTTCCGCCGGCTTGGCGGGTTCGACGAGGGCTATCGGTTGCATGCGGAGGATCTCGACCTGTGCCGGCGCGCGCGCATGGCCGGTGCGCTGGTGGCTGTCGCCAACAGCGTGCGTGTGGTGCATATCCGTGGCGTGTCCAGCCGTTCGCGGCCGTTCTTCGTGGAATGGCACAAGCATCGTGGCCTGTGGCGGTACTTCGGCAAGTTCGAGGCCAGTCGGCGCGGACTGGGAGTGCGCATCGGAGTATTCGGTGCGATCTGGGCGCATTTCGCGATGGTCGCGCTGAAGTTGCTGTTCCGTCGTCGCTGACCCTGCCGGGGCCTGTCGTCGCGGCGGCGGATATGCCGCAGGCGCCTGGGTCGCGTGGAGTATGCTGACGGCGCTCCCGCACGGCCCGGCCCGATGATCATCACCTCGTTGCTCGATACCGATCTCTACAAGTTCACGATGATGCAGGCGGTCCTGCATCACTATCCGGCCGCGCAGGTGCAGTACCGCTTCAAATGCCGCACGCCGGGCGTTCCGCTGGCGGACGTTCTTGATGAGATTTCCGCGGAAATCGATGCGCTGTGCACGCTGCGCTTCCGGACCGATGAGCTCGATTACCTGCGCGGACTTCGCTTCATCAAGTCCGATTTTGTCGATTTCCTCGGCCTGTTCCACCTGGATCGCAAGTACATCCGGTTGCGGGCCTCGCCGACGGTTCCGGGGGAAATCGAACTCGACATCGCCGGCCCCTGGCTGCACACCATCCTGTTCGAGGTCCCGCTGCTGGCGATCATCAACGAGGTCTGGTTCCGTCATGTCGGACAGGCGGATACGGGCGAGGGGGAACGGCGGCTGGGGGCCAAGATCGCCCGCCTGCGCGAGGGCGGCGAGGATTGCGTCATCGCCGACTACGGCACGCGTCGCCGTTACTCGCGGGGGTGGCATGCGCGCGTGCTGCCGAAGCTCAAGGCCGGACTGGGCGCCCAGTTCGTTGGCACCAGCAACGTGTACTTCGCGCGCGAATACGGCATGACCCCGCTGGGCACGATGGCGCACGAATGGCTGCAGGCATTCCAGGCACTGGGTCCGCGCCTGCGCGATTCGCAGGCGGTGGCTTTCGATATCTGGGCCAAGGAATATCGCGGCGATCTGGGGATCGCGTTGTCGGACGTGGTGGGCCTGAAGGCGTTCCTGCGCGACTTCGATCTGTATTTCTGCAAGCTGTTCGATGGCATGCGCCACGACTCCGGTGATCCGTTCGCGTGGGGCGAGGCGATCCTCGCGCATCTGGAGCGCATGCGTATCGACCCGCTCGGCAAGACGCTGGTGTTCAGCGACGGCCTCGACGTGGAGAAAGTGCTACAGCTGCATGAACGTTTCCGCGGCCGCTGCCGCCTGGCGTTCGGCATCGGTACCAACCTGACCAACGATCTGGGGCCGACGCCCTTGCAGATTGTCATCAAGATGATCCGCTGCAACGGCCAGCCGGTCGCCAAGCTGAGCGATTCGCCCGGCAAGAGCATGTGCGAGGACGAAGGCTACGTGCGTTATCTGCGGCAGGTGTTTGAACTGCCGGACGTGGAGGAAACGACATGATTCATCCCATCCTGAAAATGGGTGACCCGCGGTTGTTGAAGATTGCCAACCCGGTGGAGCGATTCGACACACCGGAACTGCACGCGCTGATCGCCGACATGTTCCAGACCATGGCTGCGGCCGGCGGCGTCGGTCTGGCCGCACCGCAGATTGGCGTGGACATGCAACTGGTCATCTTCGGCTTCGACAACAGCGATCGCTATCCCGACGCGCCGCCGGTGCCGCGCACCATCCTGCTCAACCCCGTCATAGAACCGCTGTCCGACGAAATGGAGGATGGCTGGGAAGGCTGTCTGTCGGTGCCGGGCCTGCGCGGTGTGGTGCCGCGCCATCGCGCGATCCGCTATCGCGGTTTTGATCCACAGGGCCATACGATTGATCGCGAGGCCGAGGGCTTCCACGCGCGGGTGGTGCAGCACGAGTGCGACCACCTGATTGGCCGGTTGTATCCCTCGCGCATCCGCGACTTCAGCCAGTTCGGCTATACCGAAATCCTGTTCCCCGGTTTGCAGGGCGACGACTAGGACTGTGCCTGGGAATTCCGCCCAACGCCGGGCCGGAACGCAGAAGCTTGCGCAGAAAGCGGGGCTTCGCTGGGAGACTCAGGTTTATTGATAGTCAATCGAAATCAGCATTCCCGCCTGGACCGAACCGCCGGTAACCTGCCTCGCGGTCTGCACGTAGGCCGCTCGCATCGGAATCTTGAACGAACCGCCCGTATCCTTGCCATATTCGGCCACGGGCACTGACACGTTCGGTTCCAGCGGCGTTCCCGAGGGATCGGTTACCCGGATCGAGGCACCGGTCGCGGTCGATTCCGGAAGCCGCGGCAGGATGCCGGAACCTTTCGCCATCGTACCGCCCACCGGAAGTATCGTGTAGCCGACACGATTGAAGCCGCGGGGACATGCATTGATGGCGAGATCGAAGGGCGTTTCGGCCGCGGTGGTGTTGATGCCGCGCAGGTGGGCCGTGTTGATGGGAGGCAACTTCACGTTCTGATCCGGCGCCGTGCAGGTGCCATCGATGGCCGTGACCGAACCCCGCAGCTTGATCGATGTGCTGTCGGTCCAGAGGATGCCACTCTTGTAGGTGAGGATGTAGTACGAGTTGAACGGTCCGCTCGCGAACACGCCGCTTGCGATCCGCCCGCTGTTGCGGAACAACTGGATTTCGGCGATATCCGAGAACGTCCCGGAGTAACGCGATGAAACGGGTGTTCCGTCGAGGAGCAGGCGCAATGATACGCCTGGAACGTCGGTTTCCAACTCTGGACCGCTGGCACCGCCCCCGAAGACGCTGCCCTTGTTGTAGAGCGCGGCAACAGTAATCTCACAGTGGGCCTTGCCACAGAGTTGGGTCGGCGTGAACTTATACAGGGACAGGAGGGCGTCGGGTTGCACCGATGAAGGGGTGGCGATGTTCCTGCCGAACGCATGGATGCTCTCGGCCGCGATGCCCGGGCTGGAGAGACCGGCCATCATCGCGGCGGTGAGCAGGCGCCGGGGGCCTGTACGCCGGTTCTCCCCAGGCCGGGCCAGCGTCGGGACGCAGGAGCCTGGAATGGACGTCTTCGGCGTGCATGGAACACATGGCGCGGGCATGTGGTCTTGTGCCGTCTGTGAGGGAGGGGATCATCCTAGGGAACCCGCGAGCCGAATCCACTAGGAAAAATCCCAAATCGCGAACATCGCCGCTACGCGTGGCGATGGCCATGCGAGCGCTCTTGCCTGGTCCGGATTCAACCCAGCGCGTAGCGCAGGATGAACAATCCGGCCACCAGCCACACCGCCGGGTGCACCTCGCGCCAGCGGCCGGTGCCGAGCTTGAGCGCGGCGTAGGCGATGAAGCCGAACGCCAGGCCGTTGGCGATGGAGTAGGTGAACGGCATCGCCAGCGCGCACAGCGCCGCCGGCACCGATTCGGTCAGGTCGCTCCAGTCCACGTCGACCAGTTCGCGCAGCATCAGGCCGGCCACGTAGAGCAGGGCGGGCGCCGTCGCATAGCCCGGCACCATCGCCGCCAGCGGCGAGAACAGCAGGGCGACCAGGAACAGCAGCGCCACCACCAGTGCGGTCAGGCCGGTGCGACCACCCACCTGCACGCCCGAGGCGCTTTCGGCGTAGGCGGTGGTGCTGCTAGTGCCCAGCAGCGAGCCGGCGATGATGGCGCCGCTGTCGGCGAGCAGCGCGCGGCCGAAACGCTTCTGTCCATCGGCAAGCTTCAGCAGGCCGGCGCGTCCGGCCACGCCGTAGAGCGTGCCGGTCGCATCGAACACTTCCACCAGCACGAACACCAGCACCACCTGCAACAGCACCGCCACCGGCGTGCCGTCGTCGCGATGCAGCAGGCCGGGCAGATCCAGTTGCAGCCAGGTCGGCGCCAGGCTGGGCGGCGCCGCGACGATGCCCTGGTAGTCCACGTAGCCGAGCAGGCCGGCGAACGCCGTCACCACCAGGATGCCGATCAGGATCGCGCCGCGCACGCCACGGGCCTCCAGCACCGCGATCAGCAGGAAGCCGCCCAGCGCCAGCAGCGGTTCGTGCGAATGCAGCGTTCCCAATGCGACCAGCGTGTCCGGATTGCCGACGATGACCTGCGATTTCTGCAGCGCGATGATCGCCAGGAAAAGGCCGATGCCGGCGACGATCGCCGCGCGCAGCGACGGCGGGATGCCGGCGACCAGCCAGGCGCGCACGCCGGTGAGGCTGAGCAGCAGGAACACCAGGCCGGAGATGAATACCGCCGCCAGCGCCTGCTCCCAGGGCAGGCCGGCCGTACCGACCACCGTGAAGGCGAAGAACGCGTTCAGGCCCATGCCCGGCGCCATGCCGACCGGGAAGTTCGCGGCGAACGCCATGATCAACGATCCGAGCGCGGCCGCCAGACAGGTGGCGACGAACACCGCGCCCGCGTCCATGCCGGTGGTCGAGAGGATTTCAGGGTTGACGAAGACGATGTAGGACATCGTCAGGAAGGTGGTGGCGCCGGCCAGCAGTTCGGTGCGGACGGTGGTGCCGTGCTCGCGCAGGCGGAACAGGCGGTCGATGGACATGGGGCTACCTCTTCATCCGGGGGCAGGGTACTGCAGGCGCGTGTGCTGCGGCGGCCGCGGCGGGTCGGATGGAAAAACAAGGAAGGGCCGGATTCGGGGGAATCCGGCCCTTCGGGATCATTGCCGGTCGCCAGTGGATCCCCGCTTTCGCGGGGATGACGATCCGACAAGGCCGTGGCCGTTGCCGGCCACGGGGCGAATCGTCACTTCAGCGCCTTGAAGCGCAGGCGGTGCGGCTGCGCGCCCTCGGCGCCGAGGCGGCGCTTCTTGTCTTCCTCGTACTCGCGGTAGTTGCCCTGGAAGAATTCCACGTGCGAGTCGCCCTCGAAGGCGAGGATGTGGGTGGCGATGCGATCCAGGAACCAGCGATCGTGCGAGATGACGAAGGTGTTGCCGGGGAATTCCAGCAGCGCGTCTTCTAGCGCGCGCAGGGTTTCGATGTCCAGATCGTTGGACGGTTCGTCGAGCAGCAGCACGTTGCCGCCCTGCAGCAGGGTCTTGGCCATGTGCAGGCGGCCGCGCTCACCGCCGGACAGCGAACCGACCAGCTTCTGCTGGTCCTGGCCCTTGAAGTTGAAGCGGCCGATGTAGGCGCGCGACTGGATTTCCACGCCGTTGATGTTGAGGATGTCCAGGCCGCCGGAGACTTCCTGGAACACGTTGTGGTTGCCTTCCAGCTTGTCGCGGCTCTGGTCGACGTAGGCCAGCTTGACGGTCGGGCCGATGTTGATGGTGCCGGTGTCGGGCTTTTCCTGTCCGGTGATCATCTTGAACAGGGTCGACTTGCCGGCGCCGTTCGGGCCGATGATGCCGACGATGGCGCCGGCCGGGACCAGGAAGCTCAGGTCATCGATCAGCAGGCGGTCGCCGAACTTCTTGGAGACGTTCTTGAACTCGATGACGCTGTTGCCCAGGCGTTCGCCCGGCGGGATGAAGATTTCGTTGGTCTCGTTGCGCTTCTGGTAGTCGACCGACTGCAGTTCATCCAGGCGGGCCAGGCGCGCCTTGCCCTTGGAGCGGCCGCCCTTGGCGTTCTGGCGCGACCATTCCAGTTCCTTGGCGATCGCCTTCTGGCGCGCCTTTTCCTGGTTCTCTTCCTGCTTCAGGCGCTCTTCCTTCTGCACCAGCCAATCGGTGTAGTTGCCCTTCCACGGAATGCCGCGGCCGCGATCCAGTTCCAGGATCCACTCGGCGGCGTTGTCGAGGAAGTAGCGATCATGGGTGACCGCCACCACGGTGCCGGTATAGCGGGCCAGGAACTGTTCCAGCCACTCCACCGACTCGGCGTCCAGGTGGTTGGTCGGTTCGTCGAGCAGCAGCATGTCCGGCTTCTGCAGCAGCAGGCGGCACAGCGCGACGCGGCGCTTTTCGCCGCCGGACAGCTTGCCGACGATGGCGTCCCACGGCGGCAGGCGCAGCGCGTCGGCGGCCACTTCCAGCTGCTGTTCCAGCATGTGCGCGTCACCGGCGGCGAGGATCGCTTCCAGGCGCTGCTGCTCGGCGGCCAGCTTGTCAAAGTCGGCGCCTTCCTCGGCGTAGGCGGCATACACCGCGTCCAGCGCGGCCTGCGCCTGCAGCACTTCGCCGACGCCTTCCTCGACCGCTTCGCGCACGGTCTTGTTCGGATCCAGCTCCGGCTCCTGCGCCAGGTAGCCGACCTTGATGCCCGGCTGCGGGCGCGCCTCGCCCTGGAAGTCGGTGTCCACGCCGGCCATGATCTTCAGCACGGTGGACTTGCCGGCGCCGTTGAGGCCCAGCAGGCCGATCTTGGCGCCGGGGAAGAACGACAGCGAGATGTCCTTGATGATCTGGCGCTTGGGAGGGACGATCTTGCTTACACCGTTCATGGTGTAGATGTATTGCGACATGGGGCTCTCCGGAACCGGGACGCGCCGAGCCCGGCCGGATGGCCTGGGACAGGGCGGGAAGGAGGTGATTATCCCGCAGGGTGGGGGCGCGTTGCCAGCGCGGAAAGGGTGGAACACCGCTTCCACGCCCGTCGTTCAGGCGGGGTGGGCCCGGATCCACGGCCAGGGTCTGGCCGGGGCCGCCGCCGGGCGGCGCGTCCGGGACTTCAGATCCAGATGATCAGGGCCACCACCAGCGCCACGCCCAGGTACTTGAGCGTGTAGTACAGCCCCTTGCTGCGCTCGCGCAGGGCCTTGCTCTTCAGGCGCAGCGCGTAGAAGTACTTGAAGGCCCGGTTGAAGCCGCCGGTCTTGTCGCCTTCCTGGTTGGGCGAAGCGCCGGCGGCGATCAGGTGGCGGGCGACGAAGCGGTTGAGCGCCGCCGCCCAGCGGTACTTCATCGGCCGCTCGATGTCGCAGAACAGGATGATCCGGTTGCCGGCGCTGTCGTTGCGGGCGCTGTGGATGTAGGTCTCGTCGAACATGGTCCATTCGCCGTCGCGCCAGCTGTAACGCTGGCCGTCCACGTCGATGAAGCAGGCGTCGTCGTTGGGGGTTTCCAGGCCCAGGTGCAGGCGCAGCGAGCCGGCGTAGGGGTCGCGGTGCGGCCGCAGTTCGCTGCCCGGCGGCAGCTCGGTGAACATGGCGGCCTTCACCCCCGGCAGCTCGCGCAGCAGGGCGGTGGTGGCCGGGCACAGCTCGGCGGCGGACGGATGGGCATCGTCGTACCACTTCAGGTAGAAGCGCTTCCAGCCGCGCCGGAAGAACGAATTGAAGCCGACGTCGGTATAGCCGTCGGCGGCCTTGATCTGCTGCATTTCACGCAGGTGCCGGGCCTCGGCGCGGATTTCCTGCCAGCGGGCGCGCAGGGGCGCCAGTTCCGGGAAATGCCGGTCCGGGTCCAGGAACGGGGTGGTCGGCACCCGCGAGCAGGCATACATCAGCACGTTGATGGGCGCCATGAAGGTCGAGTGGTCCAGCAACTGCCGGCCCAGGCGATGGCGCACGCGTCCGCGGAAGTGCACGTAGACGGCACAGGCGACGAACAGGAAGACGAGAACCCATTTCACGGTCGGGGGGCATCCAGTGGGGAAGACCGGCTGGCGGAGGCGGCTGGCGGGTCGGGCGGCGGGGTCGCGGTTGGGCGAATCCGCCCATTGTCGGGCAGAACGGGCCTGGTGGCACCTGTCCGAGTTGGCCGCCATACGCCCGTGGGCTAATATTTCAAGTCTTATCCCGACCGCCTGAACGCCGGTCCGCCGGCTCGGCCTGGTCTCATCTTTTCTTCAGCTTCCCCCTTGCGAGGCCCGCGAATGTTCCCCAGCACCACCCGTATTGCCGGATTCGATGACGAACTCGCCCAGGCCATCGCCGCCGAGGCCCGCCGCCAGGAGGACCACGTCGAGCTGATCGCCAGCGAGAACTACGCCAGCCCGCGGGTGATGGAAGCCCAGGGCAGCGTACTCACCAACAAGTACGCCGAAGGCTATCCGGGCAAGCGCTACTACGGCGGCTGCGAGTACGTCGACATCGCCGAGCAGCTGGCGATCGACCGGGTCAAGCAGCTGTTTGGCGCCGACTACGCCAACGTGCAGCCGCACTCCGGCTCGCAGGCCAACCAGGCGGTCTATTTCGCGCTGCTGCAGCCGGGCGACACCATCCTGGGCATGTCGCTGGCGCACGGTGGCCACCTGACCCACGGTGCCAAGGTCAATGCCTCGGGCAAGCTGTTCAACGCCGTGCAGTACGGCGTCAACGACCAGGGCCTGATCGACTACGACGAAGTCGAGAAGCTGGCGCTGGAGCACAAGCCGAAGATGGTGGTGGCCGGTTTCTCCGCCTATTCGCAGGTGATCGACTGGGCGCGCTTCCGCGCCATCGCCGACAAGATCGGCGCCTACCTGTTCGTGGACATGGCGCACGTGGCCGGCCTGGTCGCCGCCGGCGTGTACCCGAATCCGCTGCCGCATGCCCACGTGGTCACCTCGACCACCCACAAGACCCTGCGCGGTCCGCGTGGCGGCATCATCCTGGCCAAGGGCGCCGGCGAGGACATCGAGAAGAAACTGCAGAGCATCGTGTTCCCGGGCATCCAGGGCGGTCCGCTGATGCATGTCATCGCCGCCAAGGCGGTGGCCTTCAAGGAAGCGCTGGAGCCGGAATTCACCGCCTACCAGCAGCAGGTGGTGAAGAACGCGCAGGCGATGGCCACGACCATCATCCAGCGCGGCTACAAGATCGTCTCCGGCGGCACCCAGAACCACCTAATGCTGGTCGACATGATCGGCAAGGGCATCACCGGCAAGGCCGCCGAGGAAGCGCTGGGCAAGGCGCACATCACCGTCAACAAGAATGCGGTGCCCAACGATCCGCAGAAGCCCTTCGTCACCTCGGGCCTGCGCATCGGCACCCCGGCGGTGACCACCCGCGGTTACAAGGAAGCCGACTGCGTGGCCCTGGCCAACTGGATCTGCGACGTGCTGGACGCGCCCAACGACGACAAGGTCATTGCCGGGGTGCGCGAGAACGTCACCCTGCAGTGCCGCCAGTTCCCGGTCTACGGCTGATCGGCTGACCACCGCCGCCATCGCCACGATGGCGGCGACGCCACCGGTCCGGCGCGCCGTGGCGGCGTGGGTTTTTTCCGCCGTCCCGTCGGGCCCGCCGCCCGCCGGCCCGGGCGGATCGTGACCGGGAGGGGCGGCGGCAGTACACTCAGGCGTTCGGGTGGAGTTCCCGCCCATTGCCGCCGCTTCCCGCGGTGGAAAGCCCCAGAGCCGATGCACTGCCCCTTCTGCCAGCACACCGACACCCGCGTCATCGATTCGCGCGTCTCCGAAGACGGTGCGACGATTCGTCGCCGGCGCGAATGCGAGGCCTGCGGCGAGCGCTTCAGCACGCTGGAGAACATCGAAATCAAACTGCCCGGGGTCATCAAGAGCGATGGCCGCCGGGATGCGTTCGACGCGCGCAAGCTGCGCGCCGGCTTCGACCGCGCCCTGCAGAAGCGTCCGGTCTCGGAGGAACAGATCGAGGCAGCGGTACGCGCGGTGGTGCACAGCATCCGGATGAGCGGCGAGCGTGAAATCCCCTCGCGGCGGATCGGCGAGTTCGTGATGAACGAACTGCGCAAGCTGGATCACGTGGGTTACGTCCGCTTCGCCTCGGTCTACCGCAGTTTCGAGGACGTGGCCGACTTCCGCGAGGAAATCGAGAAGCTCGAGCGCGATCTGCCGGCCGGCGCCGGCCAGCTTTCGCTGCTGGGCGGCGAAGTCGTGCCCTTCGACAAGAATCTCGACAAGCAAAAGAAGCGCTGAGCCATGCGCATCGAATGGATTGGACGCCACCCGCAGCACGTGGCCGTGCTGGCGCGCTGGCATCATGCCGAGTGGGGCGCGCTGTACGACGACTGGACCCTGCCGGTGGCGACCGCCGAACTGGAGGAGCACACCCGCCGCGCCTCCCTGCCGACCACCTTGGTGCTGCTGGATGGCGACACCCTGCTGGGTTCGGTCAGCCTGCTGCTGGAAGACGCGCCGGAATTGCAGGATCGCGGCAGCCCCTGGCTGGCCAGCCTGTTCGTGTCGCCGGAAGCGCGCGGACGCGGGGGCGGCAGGCACCTGGTGGCGGCGGCCGTGGCGCATGCGGCGGCGCAGGGGGTGGAACGGCTGCGTCTGTTCACCCTCTGGCACGAGGACTTCTATTCCGGGCTCGGCTGGGAACTGGAGGAACGTGCGCAGCTGCACGGCGTGCCGATCAGCATCATGGGCATCGTTCCCGCGCGCCGTGTCGCGGAGTCGCCGCCGCGCTCCCCGCCGTACCCAATCCAAACCCCGGGAACCCTGGCATGACCGATACCGCCGCCTTCACCGCCACCGACCACGCGTTGATGGCGCAGGCCCTTCGCCTTGCCGAGCGTGGCGCCTACACCACGCGACCCAATCCGATGGTGGGCTGCGTCATCGCCCAGGGCGGGGAAGTGGTCGGGGAAGGCTGGCACCAGCGGGCGGGCGAGCCGCATGCGGAAGTATTCGCATTGCAGGCGGCGGGCGAACGCGCCAAGGGCGCCACCGCCTATGTGACCCTGGAGCCCTGCGCGCACACCGGTCGCACTGGTCCGTGCGCGGATGCGCTGATCGCGGCGGGCGTCACCCGCGTCGTCGCGGCGATGCGGGATCCGTTCCCGCAGGTCGATGGCGCGGGCTTCGACAAGCTGCGCGCCGCCGGCATCACCGTGCAGTCGGGTTTGCTGGAGGCGCAGGCGCGACAGCTCAATCGCGGTTTCCTGTCGCGCATCGAGCGTGGCCGGCCGTTCGTGCGGGTCAAGCTGGCGACCAGCCTGGACGGACGCACCGCGATGGCCAACGGCGATTCCAAATGGATCAGCGGTGATGCCTCGCGCCTGGACGTGCAGCGTTGGCGTGCGCGCGCTGGCGCCATCCTGACCGGTGCCGGCACCGTGCTGGCCGACGATCCCTCGCTGACCGTGCGGCTGGAGGATGACACCCCGTTCGTGCCGCCGCTACGGGTGGTGCTGGATCCGGGATTGGCGACCATCGCGCGCGGGCGGGTCCGCGAAGGCGATGCGCCCACCCTGTACATCCACACCGCCGACGCCAAGCCGCCGCGCGAAATCGCCGCGCAGCGCGCGGTGGCCCCGGCCGACGGCAGCAACTTCGATCTGCGCGCGGTGCTGGAGCTGCTGGCCGCGCGTGGCGTCAATGAGGTCCAGGTCGAAGCCGGCGCCACCCTGGCCGGGGCGTTCATCGCCGCCGGGCTGGCCGACGAAGTCCTGCTCTACGTTGCGCCGGTGCTGCTGGGCGACCAGGCCCGGCCCCTTTTCGCAGGACTGGGCATCCAGAGCATGGCCGAGCGCGCGCGATTGAAGATTGTCGACGCGCGCGCGATTGGCGAGGATCAGCGCATCCTCCTGCAACCCGCGCCCGCCGCCTGAGCCAGTCCCGATCATGGCCGCCTTCAAGGATCATTTCTCGGCGCTCGCCGACACTTACGCCAGTTCGCGGCCGACCTATCCGGATGCGCTGTATGACGCCATCGGCACGGTGGTGCCGGCCAGCGCGCGGGTGTGGGAGCCGGGCTGCGGCAGCGGTCAGGCGACCCGTGGCCTGGCCGCGCACTTCGCACACGTCCATGCCACCGATCCCAGCGCGGCCCAGATAGCGCGCCACTGGGCGCAGCGTGAACCGATCGGCAACGTGACCGTCGCGGTCGAACTGGCCGAGACGCCCTCGCTGGCCGATGCCAGCGTCGAGCTGATCGCGGTGGCGCAGGCGCTGCATTGGTTCGAGCGGCGGGCGTTCTTTGCCAGTTGCGAACGCGTGCTGGCGCCGGGCGGCGTGCTGGCCGCCTGGACTTACCAGGACATCGTATTCTCCGACGATCTCGCCGATGTGGTCGAGGCGGTGCGTGACGACATCGATCCGTACTGGCCGCCGGAGCGCAACGACGTGGATGTCGGCTACACCGGCTACGACTGGCCGTTCGTGGCAATGTCCGCACCCGACGATCTCTGGCTGACCGCCGACTGGACCCTGCCGCAACTGCTGGGCTACTTCGCCAGCCTGTCCGCGACGGCGTGCTTCCAGGCCGCCACCGGCCGCGATGCCATCGAAATCCACGGCCCTGAACTGGCCGCCGCCTGGGGCGACCCGCAGCGCGTGCGGCGGATGCGCTGGCCGCTGGTCCTGCATCTGAGGCGCAAGCCCGCCTGACTCGGCCTTCATGTCGCGCTGGTTGGCGCGACACAGCGTTCGGCCGGGCGCGGCGGGCGGCGGGGCTACAATGCGCGCGCCGGTTCGCCGGCAACCAAGACGTCTTCAGGGCGGGGCGAAACTCCCCACCGGCGGTAGGTGCGCAAGCACGAGCCCGCGAGCGCCTCCGGCCACGCCGGAGGGTCAGCAGACCCGGTCCAATGCCGGGGCCGACGGTCACAGTCCGGATGAAAGAAGACGGCAACGCGGGCACCGCGAGGTGTGCGATGGCCTGCGCCTGCCTCAATGCCTTGGGGCGTTTTTCGCTTTTTTCATTTCCGCGAGAAACGTTCATGCTCCCAGTATTCCCCGTTGTTGTTCCCGTCCCGGCCGTGCGCGCGGAGGTGCCCTGATGTTCACTGGCATCATCGAGGGCGTGGGCGCGCTGGCCGCGTCCGAAATCCGTGGTGGCGACGTCCGCCTGACCATCCAGGCCGGAACCCTGCCGTTCGCCAACGTGCAGCCCGGCGAAAGCATCGCGGTCAACGGCGTCTGCCTGACCGTGATCGATTTCGACGCCGGCTCGTTCCAGGCCGATGCCTCCAACGAGACCCTGGCATTGACCACCCTGGGCCGGCTCAAGCCCGGCGCGCCGGTCAACCTGGAGCGTGCGATGCGTCCGACCGATCGCCTCGGCGGCCATTTGGTCAGCGGGCACGTCGACGGCATGGGCCAGGTGCTGGACATCCGCGAGGACGCGCGCGCGCAGCGCTGGCGCTTCGCCGCGCCGTCCGCGCTGCTGCGCTACATCGCCAAGAAGGGATCGATCTGCGTCGACGGCGTCAGCCTGACCGTCAACGAGGTCGACGACGCCGGCTTCGAGGTCGCGCTGATCCCGCATACGGTTTCGCACACAGCCTTCGCGCAGACGCGGGTGGGCGACGCGGTGAACCTGGAAATCGATCTGGTCGCGCGTTACGTCGAGCGCCTGCTCGGCGCGCGTGACATGGAGGCGCAGGCATGAGTTTCGCCACCATCCCCGAACTGCTGGAAGAAATCCGCAACGGCCGCATGGTCGTCATCGTCGACGACGAGGACCGCGAGAACGAGGGCGACCTGATCATGGCGGCCGAGCTGGTCAAGCCGTCGGACATCAATTTCATGGTCACCCACGCGCGTGGCCTGGTCTGCCTGTCGCTGACCCGCGAGCGCTGCCGGCAGCTGGGGCTGCCGCCGATGGTCCAGGACAACACCTCGCCGCACCACACCAACTTCACCGTCAGCATCGAGGCGGCCGAAGGCGTCACCACCGGCATTTCCGCCTACGACCGCGCGCATACCGTGCGCACCGCCGTGCGGCCCGATGCCAAGCCGCAGGATCTGGCCCAGCCGGGCCACATCTTTCCGCTGGCCTCGCAACCCGGCGGCGTGCTCAATCGCGCCGGCCATACCGAAGCGGCCAGCGACCTGGCGCTGATGGCCGGGCTGGAACCGGCCGGCGTGCTGGTGGAGGTCCTCAATCCCGACGGCAGCATGGCCCGTCGCCCGGAACTGGAAGCCTTCGCGCGCGAGCACGGCCTGAAGATGGGTTCGATCGAGGAGTTGATCCGCTACCGGCTCAGCACCGAACACACGGTCGAGCGCGTGGACGAGCGCGACATCCAGACCGAGCACGGCCCGTTCCGCCTGTTCACCTATCGGGATCGGCTGAGCCACGGACTACATTTCGCGCTGCTGCGCGGCACCGCCGCGGCCGAAGTGCCCACGCTGGTGCGCGTGCACATGCAGAATCCGCTCGCCGACGCCCTGCACTGGCGTCGCGCCGATTTCGGTCCGGCCATCGGCGAGGTGCTGCGCCGGATCGCGGCCGAGGAGCGTGGCGCGCTGGTGCTGCTGGGCGACGCGGCGACCCCGGATGCGCTGCTGGATCGCATCCGGGAGTGCCCGGAGGCTCCCGCCAGCCGGGCGGGCGCGCTGGCCGAATGGCGCCGCAACGGCGCCGGCAGCCAGATCCTGGCGGATCTGGGCTTGGGCCGCTTGCGCGTGCTGGGCACGCCGCGCCGCCAGGTCGGCCTGGCCGGTTTCGGCCTGGACGTGGTCGAGTACGTCGAACCCTGACGCCCGCGACCTGGCCGGCCCCGGCGTGCGGGGCCGGCCCTGCTAAACTTCCCAACCCCCAAGGAAATCCGCCCATGGCCCACTACGAAGGCGATCTGCGCGCCCCCGAAGGCGCCCGCTTCGCGATCATCGCCAGCCGCTGGAACGCCCGCATCACCGACGTGCTGGTGGCCGGCGCCCGCGAAAGCCTGGCCGGCAACGGCGTGGGCGAGGACGCCATCGACGTCATCCGCGTGCCCGGCGCCTGGGAAATCCCGGTGGCCGCCGCGCGCGTGGCCGCGGGCAGCGGACACGCGGCGATCATCGCGCTGGGCTGTGTGATCCGCGGCGACACCCGCCACTACGAACACGTCGCCGACAGCTGCGCCGAGGGACTGATGCGGGTGCAACTGGACTTTGGCGTGCCGGTGCTCAACGGCGTGCTGGCGGTCGAGCGCATCGAGGACGCCGAGGCGCGCGCCGGCGGCAGTCACGGCAACAAGGGCGAGGAGGTCGCGCTCGCGGCCGTCGAGATGGCGCAACTGCTGGAACAGTTGCCGTAACCACATTCAGGCTGGAGAACCCGTGAGCCGACAGTACCGAAAAGATGGCGTCGATCCCGTGACCCGCGCGCGTGCGCGCCGTCGCGCCCTGCAGGCGCTGTACGCGTGGCAGCTGTCGGGTGGCGAGGTCGGGCAGGTGATCGCCCAGTTCGCGCACGAACAGGCGCACGAGATCGCCGATCTCGAATACTTCGAGGATCTGGTGCGCGGCGTGGTGAAGCATCGCACGCAGTTGGACGAAGCACTGGCGCCGTATCTGGATCGCACGGTGGAGGAGGTCGACCCGATCGAGCGCGCGGTGCTGCGCATCGCCGCCTACGAACTGTTGCATCGCCTCGACGTGCCGTACCGGGTGGTCCTGAACGAGGCCATCGAAACGGCCAAGCGTTTCGGCGCCGAGCACGGCCATACCTACGTCAACGGCGTGCTGGATCACGCCGCCGTGGCATGGCGTCCGGCCGAGACTTCGGCGAAAGCGCGCTGAATCCGACGTGATGCGGAGCGGATCCGCATCCCGGAATCCCCGCCCCGTGGACACCGGTGAATTCGATCTGATTGCCCACATCCGCGCGCGCGCCGGCGTGCGCGCGGATGTGGTGCTGGGCATCGGCGACGATGCGGCGCTGCTGCAGTTGCCGGCCGGCCGGCACCTGGTTGTCACCGCCGACACGCTCAACGCGGGCGTGCACTTCCCCGAAGCCACCGCGCCGCAGGACATCGGCTGGAAATCGCTGGCGGTGAACCTGTCGGATCTGGCCGCGATGGGCGCGGAACCGGCCTGGTGCACGCTGTCGCTGTCGCTGCCGGCAAGCGATCCGGCGTGGCTGGATGCGTTTCTCGATGGTTTCCTGGCGCTGGCGCGGCGGCACGGCGTCGCGCTGATCGGCGGCGATACCACCCGCGGTCCGCTGGCGATCGCGGTGACCGCGATCGGTACGGTCGAACCCGGTCGCGCGCTGCGGCGCGATGGCGCCAGGGTCGGCGATGACGTCTGGGTCAGCGGCACGCTCGGCGACGCGGCGGCCGCGCTGCATCTGTTGCCCATGCCGCCCGCCGACCTGCGCGAGCGCCTGGATCGTCCGGTACCGCGGGTGGAACTGGGCCGCCGCCTCGCCGGTCTCGCGCACGCCGCGCTGGATGTGTCCGATGGCCTGATCGCCGATCTGGGCCATATCTGTCGCGCCAGCGGGGTGGGCGCGGAGGTGGAACTGGATCGCCTGCCGGCTTCCGCCGCGTTGCATGCGTATCCGCCATCGGAGCGCTTTGCGTGGCAGGCGACTGGCGGCGACGACTACGAACTCTGCTTCACCGCCCCGGCCTTCACCCGGAACGCATTGGCCGAACTTGGCGTGTCGCTCGCTCTGCCGTTGACGCGCATCGGCCGGATCGTGGAAGGCGCAGGTGTGCTCGCCCTCGACGTCGAAGGACGTCTCTGGCCGCCGCCACGCGCCGGCTACACCCACTTCTGAACCGAGTGGATGCGGTGCTGGGCTTGCGCTGCCGCTTTTCCTATGGGGCTGGCTCGGCGGCCTCAAGCAATGGTGGCAACTCCGCCGCGCTTAACGCAATAGGGCGGATCAGTGCGTTGAGCGCGGCATTCTGTTCCAGTGGCAGGTTGTCACCCATCGGGCTGCCTGGAGGCAGCAAAGGAAAGTCCAGCCGCAGATCCGCGGCCTGCGCCGGTCGACCGGCGATTTCACGATACAGGGTGGCCGTCACGATCAGCGATGCGGACAAGGACGGATGCAGGTCGTCATCGGTGAACAGAACGAGGTCGCGATGGGCCTGCTGATAGGCCCGCAGACGGGTACCGGACAGCACGGGCGTCGCGTTGGTCATGCGTGCGACGTGACGCAATCCCCGGTCCAGATTTTCCTGCCAATCCGCATCCGGCCCCCAGGTTCCGAGCAACAAGACGCGCGCTCCGTGCGTTCTTGCGAGTTCGGCGAAGCGACGATGCGTGCGCAAACTATTGCGACAGTCGTCCTGCTCTTTCTGGGTAGGGCTGGCGATGCAGGCGAGCAGGCCCCCGCGTTCCTGCAACACGACGACATCCCAGTGTTCCCGCTCGAGTGCTTTCGTCGCCGCGCCATTTTTCCAGTGATGCACCAATTCGGCGCCTGGCATCACGTAGGTTCCCGTTTCGAGCAAAGGGCCGTCACCCTGTGCGCGCGCGAGACTGCGCAACAAGCCGGGCAGATTGTTGACGTAGATTTGACTGTTGCCAATCAGCATGACCCGCAGGATGGGGCGCTCCGGAGCCTGCGCGCCCGCCTGGGCAGCAAGGCACAACAGCATGAACAGAAGTGCGGTACGTTTCACGGCGGCAGCACCTTGCCCGGGTTGAGGATGCCGTCCGGATCCAGCGCACGCTTGATCGCATGCATCGCCGCCAGCGTCGCCGAGGTGAAGGCCTGCGGCATGAAATCTCGCTTGGCCACGCCGATGCCGTGTTCGCCGGACAGGGTGCCGCCGAGCGACAGGGTCAGTTCGAACAGGCGCGGGAGCGCCAAGCGCGCGCGCGCGGTCTGGGCCGGGTCCTGCGGGTCATAGAGGATGTTGACGTGCAGGTTGCCGTTGCCGGCATGGCCAAACGCGACGATGGGCAGTTCGAATTCCGCCGCCATCCTCTCGACTCCACCGACCAGATCCGGGATGCGCGAAACAGGCACCACGACGTCTTCGTTGATCTTGCCGTCGGCGATCGTGCGCAACGCCGGCGAGAGCGATTTGCGCGCCGCCCACAGCCGTTCGCGCGCGATTTCATCCGGGGCTTCGTCCAGCGCGATCAGCCCTTCACCGGCCGCCGCGGTGGCTACCGCTTCCAGCGCGTGCGGGAGGGTTTCCCGTTCGCCATCGACCTCGATCATCAGCAACGCGCCGGCGTCGGGAATATCGGCACCGCCGACCTCGCGTGCCAGCCGGATGCAGGCGCGATCCATGAACTCCAGCATCGCCGGCGCGACCGGCTGCGCCATCACCCGCGATACCGCCGCCGCGGCCTGGGTAACGTCGCGATAGAGCGCGCGCAGGCTGGCGCGGCACGGCGGCCTGGGCAACAGGCGCAGGGTGGCCTCCACGATCAGCCCCAGCGTGCCCTCGCTGCCGACCAGCAGATGGGTGAGGTCGTACCCGGTCGCGTCCTTGGTGGTGACGCTGCCGCAGGCGATCAGATCGCCGGTGCCGGTCACCGCCTGCAGGCCCAGCACGTTGTCGCGGCTGGTGCCGTACTTCACCGCGTGCGGGCCACCGGCGTTGCAGGCGAGGTTGCCGCCGATGGTGGAAACGTCGGCGCTGGCCGGATCCGGGGCCCAGAACAGGCCATGCGGCGCCAGCGCGGCTTGCAGTTCGCCGTTCAGCACCCCGGGCTCCACCACCGCATAGCGATCGCCGGCCTCGATGCGCAGGATCCGGTTCATCCGTTCGAACGACACCGCCACGCCACCGGCATACGGAATCGCCGCGCCGGTACTGCTGGTGCCGCTGCCGCGAGCCACGATCGGTACGCCGTGTTCGCGGCACGCCCGCACGATCGCCTCGACCTGTTCACGGGTGCGCGGCAGGGCGACCGCGTCGGCGAGGGCGAAACGGCGCGAATTGTCTTCGCCGTAGCGGCGGCGGGCGTCGGCGTCGGTCAGCCAGCCATCGCCGAGCAATTCGCCCAGCGCGGCATCCAGTGAGGCGGGAAGGGAGGGATTCACCCGCCCATTCTAAGGGAGTGGGCGGGCCTGGGATTCAGGCATCGTCGGCGCGGAAGGCGTCCGCGATCCAGTCCAGCCGCGGGGAATCCGGATCGCCGCGGGCGTCGATCACGTCGAAGCGGCAGGGCAGGTCGGCGTAGCGGGGATGGGCGGCGAGAAACCGCGAGGCGGCATGGATCAACCGGCGACGCTTGCCGGCATCGATCGAGCCGGCGCCACCGCCGAACGCATCCGAACGGCGATGACGGACCTCGACGAACACCAGCACCGCCTCGCCGCGGCGTTCATCGCACATCACCAGATCCAGTTCACCGCCGCGGTAGTTCACGTTCGCGGCCAGCGGACGCAGGCCGGCGCGGATCAGGAACCCGCGTGCGGCCTGCTCGATCCGCGCACCCTGTGCGCGGCGATCAACCGCCATCGGCGATGGGAACCACCGCGCCGCTGCGGAAGGTCGACCAGGCCGGCGAGCGCAGCACGTTGCCGAAGCCGTCCAGGCGCAGGACGCCGGTGGCGCCGCGCAGGCCCTCGTTGGTGTCGTTGGCCAGCTTTTCCAGGTATGCGGTCAGCAGCCAGGCGTCGTAGCCGAACGCGAACAGGCGCGCGGCCGGACCGCGCGCGGTCGCCAGGCGTTCGCCGGTCACGCTGGCCGGTGGCAGGCCCGGCACGCCGCGGGTGGTCCAGGCTTCGGTCGGGAACACGATGCCGTCCAGCGCCACGTCGTCCAGCACTTTGCCGGTGCCGGACAGCAGCTGCGAGGTGGCCACCCGGCTCTTGCCGCCGAGGCCGGCAAGCGCCAGTTGCGGCGCCAGCACGCGCGCGGTTGCGCCCTTCACCGCCAGGAACACCGCATCCACATTCGCCTGCGCGGCCGAGGCCAGCGCCGCCGACAGATCGCCGGGCGTGTCGCCGACGCTGAGATTGGCCGCGACCTTGCCGCCGCGCTCGCTGAAGCGTTCGGCGAACGCCTGCGCCGCGCGCCGGCCGTTGTCGTCGGCGCCGCCGATCACCAGCACGTTGCGGCGCTCGCGCTCGAGCAGGTATTCGGCGGCCATGATGCCGTCGTCTTCCGGGGTCAGCGAGAAGCCGGCCATGCCATTCGGTGGGGGGACGTTGCCGCGGTTGAGCACCAGCGTGGGCACCTTGAGCGCGGGCTCGCGAAACAGCGCGCTGACCTCGTCGCGGCCGAGCGGGCCGATCACGAAATCGGCGCCGGCGGCGACCGCGCGGCCGTAGGCGGCGATCGCGCCACCGGCGGTGCCGCTGGTGTCGAAGAACTCCACTTCCGGCCGGCGCCGGCTCTCGCCGTAATAGCCGGCCATCAGGCCGTCGCGGACCGGCTGCGCGGCGGTGGCCAGATCGCCGGACAGCGGCAGCAGCACGGCCAGCTTCACCGGCGGACGGTAGCCGTCGCGCTCGGCCGGGGGACGATTGCCGAATTGCCACTGATCGCGATCGAACGGCCGGGGCAGCGCCAGGCCGCGCCGCAGCAGGGCGCGACCGGCGAATTTGTACAACGGGTCGCCGGCCGGCAGTGCGGCCGCGTCGCGCGCCAGGGTGGCATCGTCCAGGCTCGACAGCAGCCGGTCGATCTCCCTCGCGTTGTCGCTGCGTGCCTGGCCGGTCAGGGTCGCGTCCTGCCGCGCCAGTTCCGCGGCGCGCGCGATGGCGGCCGAGGCCTGGCCCTTCGGCGTGGTCGGACCGCTGACCTGGGTGGTGGCGCAACCGGCGAACAGCACGGCCAGCAGCAGCGGGGCGAGAATCCTTGCGAAGCGCATTTCCATAGGCATCGGCGGCGACAGGACGGAGGAACCGGCTACGATTCTACCCCTGCCGAAGGATCCCCACTGAATGCCCGCCGGAACCCTGTTCATCGTCGCCACGCCCATCGGCAACCTGGCCGATCTGTCGCCCCGGGCGCTGGAGACCCTCCGCCAGGTCGCCGCCATCTGCGCCGAGGACACCCGCCGCAGCGGCCAGCTGCTGGCCCATTTCGGCATCGAGCGGCCGCTGATCGCCCTGCATGAACACAACGAGGACGCGCTGGCCGAGCGCATCGTGGCGCGCCTGCAGGCCGGCGAATCGATGGCGCTGGTCAGTGACGCGGGCACGCCGCTGGTCAGCGATCCCGGCTATCGGGTGGTGCGCGCGGCGCGCGCGGCCGGAATCCCGGTCAGTCCGGTGCCCGGCGCCTGCGCGGCGATTGCCGCGCTGAGCGTGGCGGGGTTGCCGAGCGATCGCTTCGTGTTCGAGGGATTCCTGCCGGCCAAGGCCTCGGCGCGCCGGGAGCATCTCGCGCAGCTGGCCGACGAAACCCGCACGCTGGTGTTCTACGAATCCTCCCACCGCATCGCCGAGTCGCTGGCGGACATGCGCGCGGCGTTCGGCGACGAACGCCCGGCGGTGCTGGCCCGCGAGCTGACCAAGCTGTTCGAGACCGTGCTGGACGGCAACCTGGCCGACCTGCAGCGGAAGGTCGACACCGACGACAACCAGCGCAAGGGCGAGTTCGTGGTCATCGTGCAGGGCGCCGGCGAGGATGCCGACGCGCAGATTGCCGAGGGACGCCGCGTCTACGCGCTGCTCAACGCGCACCTGCCACCGTCGGCGGCCGCCAAGTTGGCCGCGGAAATCACCGGCGCGCCGCGCAAGGCGCTGTACGGGCAGAAGGACTGAGGAAGCGTCCGCGGGACCCGGTCCTGCGCCCGCCGGGAACCTGCTAACGTGCGGTCGACTTCCGGGGAAGCCGCCATGATCAGGATCCGATCCGCGTTCGCGATGGGGGTGTTCTGCCTTGCCGCGTGGACGGCGAGCGCGGCCGAGCCGGCACCTCCAAAGCAGCATTTCGTCGACATGGAGCAGGGCCAGCGCCTGCGGCTGGATGTGTTCGAACCGCAGGCCGGACCCGTGCCACGCGCGGCCATCGTGCTGTTCCATGGCGGTGGCTGGTCCGTGGGCGAGGCGTCCTGGATCCATCCCACCGCGCGCCTGCTGGTGGAGCAGGGCATGGTCGCCGTCTCGGTGGAGTACCGGCTCTCGGATCAGAAGACGGTTACGCCGTTCGACGCGGTGGCGGATGCGCGCGCGGCGATCCGCTGGGTCCGCGCCAATGCCGAGGCGTTGGGCGTGGACCCGGCGCGAGTGGCGGCGGGAGGCATTTCCGCGGGCGGCCACCTGGCGGCATCGACGGCCGTGTTCGACGAGCCGGGAAGCGCGCCGCCGTCCGCGCGCCCGGATCTGCTGGTGCTGTGGTCACCGGCCGTGACGGTGGCAAACGATGGCTGGTTCACCCGGCTCAGTGGCGGTCCCGCGCAGGCGGCGGCGCTGTCGCCGGATCGGCATGTCCGTGCCGGGCTGCCGCCGGCGATCCTGCTGCAGGGTGCGGAGGACAGCGTCACGCCGGCCGCGGGCGCGACCCGCTTCTGCGAGCGCATGCGGCAAGCCGGAAACGTTTGCGAACTGGTGATCTATCCGGGCGTGGGGCACTTGTTCACCCGCAACCTGCAACAGCAGGAAGAACCCGATTACAAGGCGATCGACATGGAGATCGACGCCAATGCCGATCGCAAGGCGATCGCGTTCCTGCAACAGCACGGGTTCATCACCAAACCGCGCGCGCCGTGAGACAATGCGCGCGGCGGAGCCGGCCAGACAGTCGCGTCATGCGCAAGCATGCCGAGGAAAGTCCGGGCTCCACAGGGCACGGTGCCAGGTAACGCCTGGGCGGCGCGAGCTGACGGAAAGTGCAACAGAAAGATACCGCCGAACGGCTCTCCGGAGTGCGTGGCAAGGGTGAAATGGTGCGGTAAGAGCGCACCGCGAGTCCGGCAACGGACCGGCACGGCAAACCCCACCGGGAGCAAGACCAAATAGGGAGGCTATGCCGCGGCCCGCGGTGCCTCCGGGTAGGTTGCTTGAGCGTAGCGGTGACGCTGCGCCTAGAGGAATGACTGTCCAAGACAGAACCCGGCTTATCGGCCGGCTCCGCCTCATGTTTACTGGGCTTGTGCCCAGTAAACCCCGAAGTTCGCTAGGCGAACTTCGGGCCCCGATGCGCACTTCCATACCCCCGTCGTTCGCGCCGCTGGCGCGAACTCGCCCCCAGACTCAGGGGGCTTTGTGCTTTCGGACAGGTCGAGTCGCGTGACGGGTTTGTCGTGCCAGTAAACCCCAAAGTTCGCAGCGCGAACTTCGGGCCCCGATGCGCACTTCCATACCCCCGTCGTTCGCGCCGTTGGCGCGAACTCGCCCCCTGATTCAGGGGGCTTTGTGCTTTCGGACAGGTCGAGCCGCGTGACGGGTTGTCGTGCCAGTAAACCCCAAAGTTCGCAGCGCGAACTTCGGGCCCCGATGCGCACTTCCATACCCCCGTCGTTCGCGCCGCTGGCGCGAACTCGCCCCCTGATTCAGGGGGCTTTGTGCTTTCGGACAGGTCGAGCCGCGTGACGGGTTTGTCGTGCCAGTAAACGCCGAAGTTCGCTAGGCGAACTTCGGGCCCCGATACGCACTTCCATACCCCCGTCGTTCGCGCCGCTGGCGCGAACTCGCCCCCTGACTCAGGGGGCTTTTGCGTTCTGATGGATCAGGCTTGTGTGTTCGTGAGCGGGTTCGGCGCCATCGCGAAGAGCGGAGCTTGCTCCGCTGCTCCTTGGGCGGCCGGATGCGGCATCCCCCTTACGGCGGCATCCGGTTGGAGAGGGTGGTTTCGCCCAGCAGGTGGCCATCGGGGCCGAAGCGGCGTTCGCTGATCCAGCCGTGGCCCTGGTGGTCGATGGCGATGAGGGTGCTGGCCCGGGTGCCATAGATCGGGTTGCGGATGAAGGCGGCCGACAGCAGGCGTTCGCGTTCCAGGCCGACGCCGGTGTCGGGCAGTTCCGGGTCGGGGGCGAGGCGTTCGTCGGCCAGGCCGCGCCAGAGCAGGTCCACGTCTTCCGTCTCGCGTGACACCCAGTCGGACATCACCTGCATCAGCCGCAGGGTCTTGGGCCAGGGCTCGTCGAGGTCGCCGTTGGATAGCCCGTGCACGCCGTCGGCCAGGAGCATTCGACGTGGATGCGGGTAGTTGCTGACGTATTCGCAGACATTGGCATCGGCAACCAGCAGATTGAAAGGGGCATAGGCGTCTGCCGCCGACCCGGTCGCGCCCGCGTATGCGGACGCGGACAGGCCGCTGCCGAGGAAATCCGCCGCCAGCGCGCCCCGCGACGGGGCCTGCGGGACGACGATGCGGGGATCCCGGACGTTGGTCACCACCGTCATCCGCCCCGAGACATCCAACCCCGCCCAGGTACCGCCGGACCGCAGATCGCGTCCGGCCAGAACTTCCGGCCGGTCTGACCAGCGCGCCAGCGGGGCGGTCGGACGCTCGTGCGCCTCGTCGCGGTTGCCGGCCATGACCAGGCGCCAGCGGGGATGAATGTTCCAGGCGATGGCGAGCAGGCACATGCCCGCATTCTGGCCCCTTGCGCGCCTCGTCGTCAGTAGTCGCAATCCACGGCGAGACTGAGATCACGTCGTGCTCACGTCGGTGAATCTGACCCGAATCTCAAAATCTGAGACGAAACAGCAACTTGTGGATAAGGCTTGAACAAGTCTCTGAAGTTTGCTGCAAGCCCTTGATACATCAAGCGATTTTTTGTCGATCTGCCTGTTGACAACCCTGTGCGCGGTGCTAATGTGGGCATCCGAGGGAAAACCGGGTTTTTAGTGGGTTTTCGTGGTTCAATTACCGCCTTCGTGCGGACGGGCAAGGGCAGGATTCGTGTTTCAGGGTGAGACCGCCATCACGGTTGACGACAAGGGACGGCTAGCGGTGCCCACCGCTTACCGCGACCTCGTCGCGCGCGAGTGCGGCAACCGGCTGGTCATCACTTACAACCCGTTCGAGGCCGGCAGCCTGTACCTGTACCCCGAACACGAATGGCAGCGGGTCCGGGACGAGGTCAGCAAGCTGCCGAGCACCCAGCGCGCCCATCGCAGCCTGCAGCTGAAGCTGATCGGTGCCGCCTCGGTGGTGGAACTCGACGGCAATGGCCGCATCAGCATCCCGGCAAGCCACCGCAGCGCGGTCGGCATCGAGAAAAAGGCGGTGCTGCTGGGCATGGGCGACAAGTTCGAATTGTGGAGCGAGCAGGCACACCACGCGCAGATCCGCCAGACCATCGGCGACGAGGATCTCAGCGCGCACATGCTCGAGTTGCGCTTGTGAGGACCGGTGACGGCACGCGGCAGTCCGCGCAGGCCGGTCACCTTTCAGCGCTGCACTTGCCGGTGTTGTACACGCAGGTCATGGAAGGGCTGCAGGTGAAACGGGACGGGACGTATCTGGACGGCACGTTCGGGCGTGGAGGACACGCGCGCGGAGTGCTGGAACGACTGGGGCCGGGAGGTCGGCTGCTGCTGATGGACAAGGATCCCGAAGCGATCGCGCATGCCGAACGTACGTTCGCGGACGATGCGCGCGTCGCGATCCGCCGCGGCAGCTTCGCCGGCATGGCGGAGTGGGACGCCACCGCCGCCGGCCTGGACGGCGTGCTGCTGGATCTCGGGGTCTCGTCCCCGCAACTGGACGTGGCCGAGCGCGGCTTCAGTTTCGGCAAGGACGGCCCGCTGGACATGCGCATGGATCCCGAATCCGGCGAGAGCGCCGCGGAGTGGCTGGCGCGCGCCGACGAGCGCGAAATCGCCGACGTGCTGTGGACCTACGGCGAGGAGCGCATGAGCCGGCGGATCGCCCGCGCGATCGTCGCGCGCCGCGCGTCGCAGCCGTTCGTCCGCACCGCGGACCTGGCCGAGGTCATCGCCTCGGCGATGCCGCGCGGCAAGCAGGACATCCATCCGGCCACCCGCAGCTTCCAGGCCATCCGCATCCACATCAACCGCGAACTGGCCGACCTGGAAGCCGGCCTCGACGCCGCGCTGGCGCGCCTGAAGACCGGCGGCCGGCTGGCCGTGATCAGCTTTCATTCGCTGGAAGACCGCATCGTCAAGCGGTTCATCGCCGCGCACGCCAAGGCGCCGCCGGCCAACCGCCGGCTGCCGGTGCAGGAAGCGTTCGTGCCGACCCTGCGCATGATCGGCGATGCGCAGAAGGGCACGGCCGAGGAAATCGCCGGCAATCCGCGCGCCCGCAGCGCGGTGCTGCGCGTGGCCGAGAAGCTGGAGGCCGCCGCATGATGCGCTTTTTGATCGCGGTGCTGCTGGTGGCGAACGTGGCTTCGGCCATCGGCGTGATCTATGCGCGCCACCGCCATCGCCAGTTGTTCGTCGAACTGTCGCGGCTGGAACGCTCGCGCGACGAACTGAACGTCGAATTCGGCCGGCTCCAGCTGGAGCAGGCCACCGTCGCCGAAAGCACGCGCATCGACCAGATTGCGCGGGTGCGCCTGGGCATGAAGTTCCCCGAGACCAATGACGTCGTGGTGGTGCGCCCGTGAACTCGCGCAGCACGCCGCCGCTGAAGAACCGCAACCGCGCCCGCTTCAACCTGCGCGGGCGGTTGGCGCTGGTCATCGGCGCGCTGGGCCTGTGCTCGGTGAGCCTGATCGGCCGCGCCGCCTACGTGCAGCTGATCAACAACGACTTCTATCAGCGCCAGGGCGACTCGCGCTTCCTGCGCGAGATTCCGATCCCGACCTCGCGCGGCATGATCACCGATCGCAACGGCGAGCCGGTGGCGGTGTCCTCGCCGGTGGAATCGGTATGGGCCAACCCGCGCGAACTGCTGAAGACGCCGGATCGCCTGCCGGAGCTGGCGCAGGCGCTGGGCGTGCCGCTGGAACACCTGACCAACCGCCTGTCGCAGCGCGCCGACAAGGAGTTCGTCTACCTCAAGCGCCGGATCAATCCGGACGAGGCGCATCGCATCCTGGCGCACAAGATCCCGGGGGTGTTCTCGCAGCGCGAGTTCCGTCGTTTCTACCCGCAGGGTGAAGCGATGGCGCACGTGCTGGGCTTCACCAACATCGACGATCGCGGCCAGGAAGGACTGGAACTGGCGTTCGACGAGTGGCTGCGCGGCAAGCCCGGCGCCAAGAAGGTGATTCGTGACAACCGCGGCCGCATCGTCGAGAACGTCGATCTGGTGCGCTCGGCGGAGCCGGGCAAGGACCTGACCCTCAGCATCGACCGTCGCATCCAGTTCCTGGCATTCCGCGAACTGCGCAACGCGCTGATCGAACACCAGGCCAGCAGCGGCTCGATGGTGATCATGGACGTGGCCACCGGTGAAGTGGTGGCGATGGTGAGCCTGCCGACCTACAACCCCAACGCGGTCGGCCAGGCCGGCGCCGAGACGCGCCGCAACCGCGCGGTGACCGATATCGTCGAACCGGGTTCGACGATGAAGCCGATCACCGTCTCGGCCGCGCTGAAGGCGGGCGCGGTGACGCCGTCCACCCTGATCAACACCTCGCCGGGCTACATGTCGCTGGGCCGTTACACCATCCGCGATGTGCCCCGCAACAACGGCGTGCTGACAGTCACCGGCATCATCACCAAGAGCTCCAACATCGGCTCGGTGAAGCTGGCCGAGAAGCTGCCCAACGACTACTTCTACTCGGTGGTGCGCAGCTTCGGCTATGGCAGCGCGCCCGGCAGCGGCTTCCCCGGCGAAGGCGTCGGCATCCTCGCGCCGCCGGCGCGCTGGAACGGCCTGCAGAAGGCCACCATGTCCTATGGCTACGGCCTGTCGGTGACGCCGCTGCAGATCGCGCGCGCCTACGCGGCGCTGGGCAATGGCGGCCGGCTGGTGACCCCGACCTTCGTCAAGGGCGAACATCACGACGCGCCGCAGGTGCTGGATCCGGCCATCGCCCGCGAGGTCGTGGGCATGATGGAAACCGTGGTGACCCAGGGCGGCGCCAAGCGCGCCGGCGTGCTGGGCTATCGCGTCGCCGGCAAGACCGGCACCGCGCGCCTGGCCTCGGGCGGCGGCTACGCGCGCGGCCGCTACGCCTCGCTGTTCGCCGGCCTGGTGCCGGCGAGCAATCCGCGCTTCGCCGCGGTCGTGGTGATCAGCGATTCGCAGGAAGGCGGTTACTACGGTGGCCTGGTCGCCGCGCCGGTGTTCCACAACGTGATGGATGGCGCGCTGCGCCTGATGGACGTGCCGCCGGATGACATCGAGACCTGGCTGGCCGTGCAGGCCAAGGCCGAAGCGAAGCTGGGTGGCAACAAGCCGGCGGCGCCCGCGGCGATGCCCGCGAGCCTGGACGACGCCACCGACATGACCGATTCGCCCACCTTCGACGCCCCGGCACCGGTGGCCGTGCAGGGCACGGGAGGCGTGCGATGAGGCGCATGATGGCGCTGGCGGAATTGCTGCCCGACGTGGACGTGCCGCGCGACATCGTGGTGCGCGGGTTGGTCCAGGACAGCCGCACGATCGAGCCGGGCGACGCCTTCGTGGCGATCGCCGGTTTCGGCGCGCACGGGCTCAACTTCGTCGAGCAGGCCAGGCAGAAGGGCGCCAGCGCGATCCTGTACGAACCCCCGGCACCGCCCGGCATGGACGTACCGCGCGACGCCATCGCCGTGCCCGGCCTGCGCGCGCGCATGGGCACGATGGCCGATCGCTTCCACGCCTTCCCGTCGCGCGACATGAAGCTGGTCGGCGTCACCGGCACCAACGGCAAGACCTCCACGGTGCAGTTGCTGGCGCAGGCCTGGCATATCCGTGGCACCCGCTGCGGCAGCATCGGTACGCTGGGCGCGGGCATGTACGGCGAAGTCGTGCCGACCGGCTTCACCACCCCGCTGGTGCTGCAGATGCACGCGCTGCTGGCGCAGCTGCGCGATGCCGGCGCCAAGGCGGTGGCGATGGAAGTCAGCTCGCACGCGCTGGACCAGGGCCGCGTGGACGGCGTGCATTTCGACGTCGGCGTATTCACCAACCTCACCCGCGATCACCTCGATTACCACGGCGACATGGCGACCTACGGCGCGGCCAAGGCGCGCCTGTTCGCCTGGCCCGAGCTCAAGGCGGCGGTGATCAACCTCGACGACGAGTACGGCCGCGTGCTGTATCCGCACCTGCCCGGCGCGGTGCAGGGCGTGGGCGTCAGCTCGCGCGGACAGGAGGCGGCCACCCTGCGCGCGGACGCATTGCGTCTGGACGCCAGCGGCATCGCGTTCGATCTGGCCACGGGTGGCGAGTCCCATCCGGTGCAGTCGCGCCTGCTCGGCCGTTTCAACGTGGACAACCTGCTGGCGGTGGCCGGCGTGCTGTACGCACTGGGCGAGGCGCCGCAGGAAATCGCCCGCACCCTGTCGCGGCTGCAGCCGATCCACGGGCGCATGAACCGCTTGGGTGGCAGCATCGACGAACAGGGCCGTCGGTTGCCGTTGATCGTGATCGACTACGCGCACACGCCCGACGCGCTGGAACAGGCGCTGTCGAGCCTGCGCGACCACGCCGGGGGCCGGCTGATCTGCGTATTCGGCTGCGGTGGCGAGCGCGATGCGGGCAAGCGTCCGCAGATGGCCGGCGCCGCCGAGCGGCTGGCCGATCGCGTGATCGTCACCGACGACAATCCCCGGGGCGAGGACGGCGATCGCATCGTCGCCGACATCATGGTCGGATTCACCCGGCCGGACGCCGTCACCGTGCTGCGTGATCGCCGCCAGGCAATCGAGCGCGCGGTCGGCGAGGCCGGCGAGAACGACATCGTGCTGATCGCCGGCAAGGGCCATGAGCCGTACCAGGAAATCAATGGCGTGAAGCATCCGTTCGACGACACCGCGGTGGCCCGCCAGGCATTGGAGGCGCGCGCATGAAGCGGCTGCCGCTCTCGCTGCTCGCGCACTGGGCCGGTGGCGAACTCCACGGCGAGGACGCCGTGGTGGACGCGATGACCCAGGACACCCGCGCCCTGCAGCCGGGCAGCCTGTACGTGGCCCTGCGCGGCGAGCGTTTCGACGGACACGACTTCGCCTACGACGCGGCCATGCGTGGCGCCGCCGCGGTGCTGGTGGAGCACACCGTCAACGTCGAGCTGCCGCAGATCGTGGTGCCCGACAGCCAGCTCGCATTGGCCCGGATCGCCGCCGGCATCCACCAGGATCAGTCTGGCCGCGTGATTGCCATCACCGGCAGCAACGGCAAGACCTCGGTCAAGACGCTGGTGGTGGCGATCCTGCAGCGCGCCGGCGTGACCTATTTCAACCCGGGCAACCGCAACAACGAGATCGGCCTGCCGCTGGCGGTCATCGATGCGCCCGACGACGCCGACTTCGCGGTCTACGAAATGGGCGCCGGCCAGCCGGGCGACATCGCCTACCTGACCGACATCGTCGCTCCCGACGTGGCGCTGGTGAACAACGTCGCCGCCGCGCACCTGGAGCGGATGGGGTCGCTGCTGGGCGTGGCCGAGACCAAGGGCGCGATCTACGACGCCCTGCCGGCGTCGGGCACCGCCGTGATCAACGCTGACGATGCCTTCGCCGAATACTTCGCCGAGCGGGTCGCCGATCGCCGGATCCTGCGCTTCGGCCTGGAGGCCAGCGCCGACGTGACCGCGCGCGACGTCCGCACCAATGCGAGCGGTTCGGGTTTCACGCTGGTCGCGCCGCAGGGTGAAGTGGCGGTCGAACTGCACCTGCCCGGACGCCACAACGTGCTCAACGCCTTGGCCGCCGCTTCGCTGGCGCTGGCCTGCGACGTGTCGCTGGCGACGATCGCCGAGGGCCTGGGCGCGGCGCAGCCGGTCGCGGGTCGCCAGGTCGCGCGCACGCTGGGCAATGGCGCCGTGCTGATCGACGACAGCTACAACGCCAACCCGGGTTCGCTGGCCGCCGCCATCGATGCGCTGGCCGCCGGCGAGGGCGAAGCCTGGCTGGTATTGGGCGACATGCGCGAGCTCGGCGCCGACGCCGAGACGCTGCACGCCGATGCCGGTCGCCGCGCGCGTACCGCCGGCATCCGTCGTCTCTACACATTGGGTCCGCTCAGCCAGCACGCCGCGCAGGCGTTCGGCGAGGGCGCCCTGCATTTCGAAACACACAAGACCCTGGCCGATGCGCTGCGCGCCGATCTGCATGCCGGTGTGCGCTGCCTGGTGAAGGGGTCGCGCGGCAGCGCCATGGACAAGATCGTCGCGGCGCTGCTGGCCGAAGGGGAGGGGAAATCGCATGTTGCTTGAGCTCGCACGCTGGCTGCAGAGCCTGGAGAATTTCTTCGGGCTGTTCGGCTATCTGACCTTCCGCGGCATCCTCGCCGCGCTGACCGCGCTGTTCCTGTCGCTGTGGTGGGGGCCGGCGGTGATCCGCCGCCTGGCGCAGTTCAAGGGCGGCCAGCCGATCCGCCAGGACGGTCCGCAGACGCATTTCTCCAAGGCCGGCACGCCGACCATGGGCGGTGGCCTGATCCTGATGACCGTGCTGGCGGCGGTGCTGCTGTGGGGCGACCTGCGCAACAAGTACGTGTGGACGGTGGTGCTGGTGATGCTGGCGTTCGGCGCCATCGGCTGGTACGACGACTGGATCAAGATCGTCAAGCGCGATCCCAACGGCCTGAAGTCGCGCTGGAAGTACCTGCTGCAGTCGATTTTCGGCCTGGCCGCCGGCCTGTACCTGTACCTGTACGCCGACGTGCCGGCGGCAACGACCTTCTACGTGCCGTTCTTCAAGTCGATCGCGCTGCCGCTGGCCGGCATCGGCTTCGTCGCCATCGCCTATTTCTGGATCGTCGGTTTCTCGAACGCGGTCAACCTGACCGACGGCCTGGACGGCCTGGCGATCATGCCGACCGTGCTGGTCGCCTGCGCGCTGGGCATCTTCGCCTACGCCTCGGGCAACGCGGTGTTCTCCAACTATCTGCAGATCCCGCAGGTCCCGGGCGCCGGCGAGCTGGTGATCATCTGCGCGGCCATCGCCGGCGCGGGCCTGGGCTTCCTGTGGTTCAACACCTATCCGGCGATGGTGTTCATGGGCGACATCGGAGCGCTGGCGCTGGGCGCCGTGCTGGGCACCATCGCGGTGATCGTGCGCCAGGAACTGGTGCTGGTGATCATGGGCGGCATCTTCGTCATCGAGACGCTCTCGGTGATGATCCAGGTCGCCTCGTTCAAGCTGACCGGCAAGCGCGTGTTCCGGATGGCGCCGATCCACCACCACTTCGAACTGAAGGGATGGCCGGAGCCGCGCGTGATCGTGCGCTTCTGGATCATCTCGGTGGTGCTGGTCCTGGTCGGACTGGCCACGTTGAAGGTGCGCTGATGAACGACCGCGCCCGCCAGGCGACACGACTGGAGGCCATCGGTGGCCGCTATGACCCGTGGCTGCTGGGCGCGGCGCTGGCGCTCGCCTCGCTGGGCGTGGTGATGGTCGCGTCGAGCTCGATCTCGCAGACCGCCACGCCGTTCTACTACCTGGTGCGCCACCTGATGTTCCTGGCCGGCGGCCTGGGCCTGGCGATCTGGGCGATGCGCACCGAACTGAAGACCGTCGAGCACTACAACCAGCTGCTGCTGCTGGGCTGCGTCGGCCTGCTGCTGCTGGTGTTCGTGCCCGGACTGGGCGTGAGCGTGAAGGGCGCGCACCGCTGGATCAACCTGGGCGTGTCCAACTTCCAGGTGGTCGAGGCGGTCAAGGTGTTCTTCATCGTCTGGCTGGCCAGTTACCTGGTGCGGTTCCGCGACGAAGTCAACGCGACCTGGATCGCGATGCTCAAGCCGCTGGGCGTGGTGGTGGTGCTGGTGGCCCTGCTGCTGATGCAGCCGGACTTCGGGTCGTCCTCGCTGCTGCTGGCGATCACCGCCGGCATGCTGGTGCTGGGCGGCGTCAACATGCCGCGCATGTTCGGACCGGTGCTGGTCGGCCTGCCGGTGCTGGCGGTAATCGCCATCGCCGAGCCCTATCGCATGCGCCGCCTGACCTCGTTCGCCGATCCGTGGGCGGATCCGTTCGGCTCCGGCTACCAGCTGACCAATGCGCTGATGGCGATCGGCCGAGGCGAATGGTCCGGCATCGGCCTGGGTGGTTCGGTGCTGAAGCTGAACTACCTGCCGGAAGTGCACACCGACTTCATCTTCTCCGTCATCGGCGAGGAACTCGGCTTCGCCGGCATCTGCCTGGTCATCGGCCTGTACGCGCTGCTGGTCGGCCGCGCGTTCTGGGTGGGCCTGCGCTGCGTCGAGATGCGCCGCCACTTCGCCGGCTACTGCGCGTTCGGCATCGCCCTGTGGATCGGCCTGCAGAGCTTCGTTTCGATGGGCGTGAACCTGGGCCTGCTGCCGACCAAGGGATTGACCCTGCCGCTGATCTCCTCCGGCGGCTCCAGCGTGCTGATGACCTGCGCGGCGATGGGCCTGCTGCTGCGGGTGTCCTACGAACTGGATCGCGCCCAGCGGCAGGTCGCGCTGCGTGGCGAACTACAGGCGGGCGTGGACACGGCACCGCCCGTTTCCGATTCCCCTGCGGCCGCCCCGGCGGCGCCTGCACCCGCCGCGACGCCCGCGCCGGCGGCCGTGCGCGGCACCAGCCGCCTGCGCCAGCGCATCGAACCCATTTTCGGGAGGACCGCATGACCGCGTCGGTCCAGCCCGTGATGATCCTCGCCGGCGGTACCGGCGGGCATATCTTCCCCGCGCTGGCGGTGGCGAAGGTGTTGCGCGCGCGTGGCGTGCCGGTGACCTGGCTGGGTGCCGACGGCGCGATGGAAACCCGGCTGGTGCCGCCGCACGGCATTCCGCTGGATACGCTTCCGATCTCCGCCCTGCGCGGCAAGGGCAAGCTGGCGCTGTTGGGCGCCCCGCTGCGCGTGGGTCGTGCGATTGCCCGCGCGATGGGCCTGCTGCGCGCGCGCCGTCCGCGCGCGGTGGTCAGCTTCGGCGGTTTCGCCGCCGGTCCCGGCGGCATGGCCGCGCGGCTGTCCGGCAAGCCCCTGCTGGTGCACGAACAGAATCGCGCGCCCGGTTTCACCAATCGCGTGCTGGCGCGCTTCTCGCGCCGCGTGCTGACCGGTTTCCCGGGCAGCTTCGCCCATGGCGAGGAATACGTCGGCAATCCGGTGCGCGAAGAGATCGCCGCCATCGCACCGCCCGCGCAGCGCATGGGCGGGCGCGAAGGGCCCCTGCGCCTGCTGGTGCTGGGCGGCAGCCAAGGCGCGCGCGCGCTCAACCAGTCGGTGCCGCGCGCGGTGGCGATGCTGGGCGCGGAAATGCCGGTCGAGATTCGCCACCAGTGCGGCGAGAAGCTGCGCGAGGAAGCGGTCAAGGCCTATACCGATGCCGGCGTGCCGGCCAGCGTGGAAGCCTTCATCACCGACATGGCCGCCGCCTATGGCTGGGCGGACCTGGTGGTGTGCCGCGCCGGCGCGTCCACCCTGGCCGAAGTCTGCGCGGTGGGCGTGGGCAGCGTGCTGGTGCCGTTCCCGCAGGCGGTGGATGACCACCAGACCCGCAACGCCGAATTCCTGGTCGAGCGCGACGCCGCGATCCTGCTGAAGCAGGACGCCTATCTGGCCGAGCGCCTGCATGGCGTGCTGAGCGATCTCGCCCAGCACCCGGACAAAAGAAAAGCCATGGCCGAGGCCGCGCGCGGCCTGGCCAAGACCGATGCGGCCGACCGCATCGCCGACATCATTCTGGAGGAAAGCCGTGATTCGTGATTGGGCAATGGAGATTCGCAACAGCAACGCCACCGGCCAGGGCCGGCGGCGCGCGCAGGCGTGCACGAATCCCCAATCCCCGATCCCCAATCCCGGCACCGGAGGCGCCGCATGATGGCCGCCGCACGTGAACGCCGCCTGCAGCACACCGGCAACCTGGCGCGCGAGTTCCGTCGCGTCCACTTCGTGGGCATCGGCGGTTCCGGCATGAGCGGCATCGCCGAGGTGCTGTGCACGCTGGGCTATGAAGTCTCCGGTTCGGACAACGCCGACAATGCGGCGACCCGCCGGCTGGCCTCGCTGGGCGCGCGGGTGATGCGTGGCCACAACGCCTCCAACGTGCTTGGCACCGACTGCGTGGTCGTGTCCAGCGCGATCAAGCACGACAACCCCGAATTGATGGAAGCGCGTTCGCAGCGCATCCCGATCGTGCCGCGCGCGGCGATGCTGGCGGAACTGATGCGTTTCCGCCGTGGCATCGCGGTGGCCGGCACGCACGGCAAGACCACCACCACCAGCCTGACCGCGGCGGTGCTGAGCGAGGGCGGGCTGGATCCGACCTTCGTCATCGGTGGCCAATTGCTGGCCGCCGGCGCCAACGCCAAGCTGGGCGATGGCCAGTGGCTGGTGGCCGAGGCCGACGAGAGCGATGGCAGCTTCCTGCGCCTGAACCCGCTGATCTCGATCGTCACCAACATCGACGCGGATCACCTGGAGAACTACGGCAACGATTTCGAACGGGTCAAGGCCGCGTTCGCGGAATTCCTCCAGCGCCTGCCGTTCTACGGCCTGGCGGTGCTGTGCATCGACGACGCCGAAGTGGCCGCGTTGGCCGCGGAGACGCCGCGCCACGTGATGACCTACGGCTTCGCCGACAACGCCGACGTGCGCGCCGAGGACGTGGAGCAGGAAGCCGGGCGCATGCGCTTCACCCTGCGCCTGCCCGAGGACGTCAGCATCCCGGTGACGCTGGCCCTGCCTGGCCGCCACAACGTACAGAACGCGCTGGCCGCCGCCGCCGTTGGCTGGCAGCTCGGCGTGTCGCCGGAGAACATCGCCGCCGCGCTGGAGAAGTTCGCCGGCATCGGGCGCCGCTTCAACGATCTGGGCGAGGTCGCCACGGCCGCCGGCGCGCGCGTGCGCCTGGTGGACGACTACGGCCATCACCCGAAGGAACTGGCCGCGGTGTTCGCCGCGGCGCGTGGAGGCTGGCCGGACAAGCGCCTGGTGGTCGCGTTCCAGCCGCACCGCTACAGCCGTACCCGGGACCAGTTCGATGCCTTCGCAGCGGTGCTGTCGGAAGCCGACGCGCTGGTGCTGAGCGAGGTGTATCCGGCCGGCGAGGCGCCGATCGCCGGCGCCGACGCCAAGTCGCTGGCGCGCGCCATCCGCGCGCGCGGCCGCAACGAGCCGGTGGTGGTCAGCCAGGTCGCCGACCTGATCGAGGTGCTGCCGGACGTGCTGCGTGATGGCGACCTGCTGCTGCTAATGGGCGCCGGCGACATCGGCCACATCTCCCAGCAGATCGCGGCGCACGGTTTCGTGGATCCCAACGGCGCGAAGGCGCAACAACACTCATGAGCAAGTTTTCGTTCCCGCCAAAGCGCGTCACCGATCCGGCCCGTTTCGGCCGCGTCGCCGTGCTGCTGGGCGGTACCTCCAGCGAGGCCGAGGTTTCGCGCGACTCCGGTCGCAATGTGCTGGACGCGCTGCGCGCGCGCGGCGTGGATGCCACCGCCGTGGACGGCATTCCCGCCCTGGCCGAGGCGCTGGTGCAGCGCCGCTTCGATCGCGTCTTCAACATCCTGCATGGCCACAAGGGTGGCGGCGAGGACGGCGTGGTGCAGGGCCTGATGGAAGCCTTCGGCATGCCGTACACCGGTTCGCCGGTGCTCGGCTCGGCCCTGAGCATGGACAAGGTGCGCACCAAGCAGGTCTGGCTGTCGCTGGGCCTGCCGACGCCGCGCTATGTGCGCCTGCTGAAGGGCGACGACGTGCACGCCGCGGCCCGCGAGCTGGGCCTGCCGGTGATCGTCAAGCCGGCCAACGAGGGTTCCAGCGTGGGCGTGACCCGGGTCTTCCAGGACAGCGATCTGGATGCCGCCGTGGAGCTGGCCATCCGCTACGACGGCGAACTGCTGATGGAGCAGTTGATCGAAGGTGACGAACTGACGGTGGGTATCCTGGGCGGAGTCGCGCTGCCGTCGATCCGGATCGTGCCCAAGGGGCAGTGGTACGACTACCACGCCAAGTACGTGGCCGAGGACACCCAGTACCTGTGCCCCGGCCTGGAAGGCGACGACGAGACCGAAATCCGCCGCATCGCGCTGGCCGCATTCCAGTCGGCGGGCTGCCGTGGCTGGGGCCGCGTCGACGTGATGCGCGATCGCGCCAGCGGTCGCTTCTACCTGCTGGAAGTGAACACCGCGCCGGGCATGACCAGCCATTCGCTGGTGCCCAAGGCCGCCGGCCAGGCAGGACTGGATTTCGCGGAGCTGTGCTGGCGCATCCTGGAACAGACGCTGCCGGAGGTGGACGGCTGATGAACGCCGTGCTGCGCATCCTCGCCTGGCTGCTGGCCGTCGCGCTCGTCGCGCTGCCGGTGGTGGCGGTGGTCAACGGCTGGATCGGCGCCGATCGCTGGCCGCTGACCCGGTTGCGCGTGCACGGCGAGTTCGAGCGCGTGGATCCGGCGCAACTGCGCGCGGTGGTGCTGCCGTACGCCAGGCACGGCTTCTTCGCGGTGCGGTTGCAGGAAGCGCAGGACGCGGTGGAACGACTGCCCTGGGTCGAGCGCGCGGAAGTGCGCAAGCGCTGGCCCGACGTGATGGAGATCAGCATCGTCGAGCATCGGCCGTTCGCGCGCTGGGGCAAGGATCGCCTGCTGTCCGAGCATGGCCGTCTGTTCCCGACGCCGAAGGCGCTGCAGGACCTGAAGCTGCCGCAGCTCGGCGGGCCGGATTCGCAGGTCAAGGAAGTGGTTTCGCTGTACAACGAAGCCCGCCAGTTGTTCGCGCCGCTCGGCTTGGCCGTGGAAACGCTGACCATGGATCGGCGCGGCAGCTGGACGCTCACCCTGGGCAACGGCACCGAAGTGGTGATCGGACGCGCCGACGCCCGTCCGCGCCTGAGCCGTTTCGTGCGCATGCTCCCGCAGATCCTCGCGCGCCAAGGACAGCCGCTGCTGCGAGCCGACCTGCGCTACACCAATGGTTTCGCGCTCAGCTGGGGAGCGGTGAAGCCGGCGGTCGGGAATCGGGAATCGGGAATCGAAGCAGCGATCTCCGGCTCTCCACCCACCGTCGCGAGCATCGTTCCCGATCCTGGAGCGCTTCCCTCCATTCCCCATTCCCCATTCCCCATTCCCGGTCTCGCAACATGAATCGCAAGGGCGACAAATCGCTGATCGTCGGTCTCGACATCGGCACCTCCAAGGTCACCGCACTGGTGGGCGAGTACGCCCCCGGCAATCCGATCGAAGTGATCGGCATCGGCTCGCATGAATCGCGCGGGCTGAAGCGGGGCGTGGTGGTCGACATCGAATCGACCGTGCAGTCGATCCAGCGCGCGGTCGAGGAAGCCGAGCTGATGGCCGGTTGCGAGATCCGGTCGGTCTACGCCTCGATTTCCGGCAACCACGTGCAGTGCCGCAATTCGCCGGGCATCGTGCCGATCCGCGACGGCGAGGTGACCTGGGGCGACCTGGACCGCGTGCTGGAAGCGGCCAAGGCGGTGGCGATTCCCGCCGACCAGAAAATCCTCCATGCCATCCCGCGTGAGTACAAGCTGGACAACTCGCAGGAAGGCATCCGCAATCCGGTCGGCATGACCGGCGTGCGCCTGGAAGTGGACGCGCACCTGGTGTTCTGCGCGCAGTCGGCCGCGGCCAACATCAGCAAGTGCGTGCAGCGCTGCGGCCTGCAGATCGACGACCTGATCTTCTCGTCGCTGGCCTCCAGCGTGGCCGTGCTGACCAGCGACGAGCGCGAGCTCGGCGTGGTGCTGGTCGACCTGGGCGCGGGCACCACCGACCTGGCGGTGTTCATGCAGGGCGCGATCTGCCACACCGCCTCGTTGCCGATTGCCGGCGACCAGGTCACCAACGACATCGCGCACATGCTGCGCACGCCGACCCCGGAAGCCGAGCAGATCAAGGTGCGCTATGCCTGCGCGCTGGCCCAGCTGGCCACCGCCGAGGAAAGCATCCAGGTGCCGAGCGTGGGCGACCGTCCGCCGCGCCGCCTGCCGCGCCACTCGCTGGCCCAGGCGGTGCAGCAGCGCTACGAGGAAATCTTCGAGATGGTCCAGGCCGAACTGCGCCGCTCCGGCTTCGAGGAGCGCGTGCGCGCGGGCATGGTCCTGACCGGCGGCGCTTCCAAGATGGAAGGCGTGGTCGAACTGGCCGAGGAAATGCTGCAGATGCCGGTGCGCGTGGGCATCCCGCAACACGTCACCGGCCTGGGCGAAGTCGTCGGCAACCCGGTCCACGCCACCGGCGTGGGCCTGCTGCTGATGGGCAGCCAGATCGAACACCCGCGTCGGCCGTCCCTGCCCACGGGCAAGGCGGGCAGCTGGTTCAAGAAGATCCAGAACTGGTATCGCGGTGAGTTCTGACGACCGCGAATCGGGAATAGGGAATCGATAGTCGTGGAAGCAAAAGCAGGACAGCGGCAGGTTGGAAAGAAGCAAGGCGCGGCAGGCAGGTAGAGACGTAGTTCATTGGCGGTACGCAACACCACTTAAAACACAACAACTCGCCGGAAACGGCATGGGTACAGGGAAAGCACTTTCGGTTCCCGATTCCCCATTCCCGGTTACCGGCCCAAAGAGGACAACGGACATGGCACATTTTGAACTGGTTGAAAAGATGGCTCCGAATGCGGTGATCAAGGTCATTGGCGTGGGCGGCGGCGGCGGCAACGCGGTGGCGCACATGGTCAACGGCAGCGTGGATGGCGTGGAATTCATCACCGCCAACACCGATTCGCAGGCGATCAAGAACTGCGGCGCCAAGCTGCAGCTGCAGCTCGGCGGCAACGTCACCAAGGGCCTGGGCGCGGGCGCGAATCCGGAAGTCGGCCGCCAGGCCGCGCTGGAAGATCGCGAGCGCATCATCGAGGCGCTGGACGGCGCCGACATGGTGTTCATCACCGCCGGCATGGGCGGCGGCACCGGCACCGGCGCCGCGCCGGTGGTGGCGCAGCTGGCCAAGGAGATGGGCATCCTGACCGTGGCCGTGGTCACCAAGCCGTTCCCGTTCGAAGGCCGTCGCCGCATGCAGGTGGCGCTGAAGGGCATCGAGGAACTGAGCCACCACTGCGACTCGCTGATCACCATCCCGAACGAAAAGCTGATCACCGTGCTGGGCCGCAACGCGACCATGATCCAGGCGTTCCGCGCCGCCAACGACGTGCTGCTCGGCGCCGTGCAGGGCATCGCCGACCTGATCGTGCGTCCGGGCCTGATCAACGTCGACTTCGCCGACGTGCGCACCGTGATGAGCGAAATGGGCCTGGCGATGATGGGCACCGGCCACGCCCGCGGCGATGACCGCGCGCAGGCCGCCGCCGAGAGCGCCATCCAGAACCCGCTGCTGGACGACGTCAACCTGTCCGGCGCCAACGGCATCCTGGTCAACATCACCGCCGGTCCGGACTTCACCATGGCCGAATTCGACGAAGTCGGCCGCACCATCGAAGGCTTCGCCTCCGAGGACGCGACCGTGGTGGTCGGCACCGTGCTGGATCCGGACATGCAGGACGAGGTCCGGGTGACCGTGGTCGCCACCGGCCTGAACCGCGCCGTCGCCCGCCAGCCGGTGGGCCGTGGCCTGGACCGCGAGCCGGTGCGCGCACCGATCAAGCTGGTCCGCGACGCCACCACCGGCCTGCCGGCGTTCGACGCGATGGCCAATGTCGATCCGGTGGCCGACGCCGTCGGCGGCCTGGGCCTGCGCCGTGGCTCGGCGGCTCCGGCAAGCGCGCCGGCCGCGTCGTCCGCCCCGGCGGCGGCCGACCTGCCCGCGGACTACCTGGACATCCCGGCGTTCCTGCGCCGGCAGGCGGACTGACCCCCGCCCCCTGAAACACCCTCCCGCCGGTCCGGGGGAGGGCGCGGTACCGCCATGTCCTTTCGCTGCCGGGCCTGTCTGGGCCCGGCAGCCCTTTCCGTCCCCCGAGGAAAGCGGACCGGCCAGTGTCGCGCGGCATTGTTTCAGCTGCGGGACAGAGCAATTCTTCCGTTAAGATTCAGCTAATTGCGTGCTATTCTCGCCGCTCTTGGTCAGCACCTTCACCTCGGTCCCCCTCCGATGGCCCAGCAACGCACCCTCAAGAACGTGATCCGCGCCACCGGCGTGGGTCTGCACAGCGGCGAAAAGGTCTACATGACGCTGCGTCCGGCCCCGGTGAACACCGGCGTCGTGTTCCGGCGCGTGGATCTGGAGCCGGTGGTGGAAATGCCGGCCAGCGCCGAACTGGTCACCGAGACCACGCTGTGCACGGGCCTGAGCTGCGACGGCGCCAAGGTGCAGACGGTCGAGCACCTGATGTCCGCGCTGGCGGGTCTGGGCGTGGACAACGTCTACGTCGAGCTGTCCTCGGCCGAACTGCCGATCATGGACGGTTCCGCCGGCCCCTTCGTGTTCCTGCTGCAGTCCGCCGGCATCGCCGAGCAGAACGCGCCCAAGCGCTTCATCCGCATCAAGTCGCCGGTGGAAGTCACCGAGGGCGACAAGGTGGCGCGCTTCGATCCCTACGAGGGCTTCCGGGTCGGCTTCACGGTCAAGTTCGATCACCCGATGATTCCCGCCTCGCAGTCGCGCGCCGAAGTCGAGTTCTCCACCGGCGCCTACATCAAGGAAGTCGCGCGCGCGCGCACCTTCGGCTTCATGCGCGACCTGGAGTACATGCGCGAGCGCAACCTGGGCCTGGGCGGTTCGATGGACAACGCCATCGTGCTGGACGAGTTCCGGGTCCTCAACGACGACGGCCTGCGCTACGCCGACGAATTCGTCCGCCACAAGATCCTCGACGCCATCGGTGATCTGTATCTCGCCGGCCGCCCGATCCTGGGCGCCTACGAGGGCTACAAGTCCGGGCACGCCCTAAACAACAAGCTGGTGCGGGCCCTGCTGGCCCAGCCGGAAGCGTGGGAAGAGGTCACCTTCGAGGACGAACGCTACCCCTCGCCGGTGCTGTACGGCGCCCCGGCCACCGCGGCGGCCTGAGTCGGGTCCAGCCCCGTCCAATCCTTGCCCGTGAAACCGTATCCGCAGGGATGCGGCGTCGCCGCATTGTCATTTGTGTGATTCAGGTCAAATTTCGGGCCTGAATTTAACCAATTTCTAACTTTCATCTAACGACCCGGGTCGCCATGCCCGGTAACATGCCTTGCCTTCGCGTCGCGGGCCTAGCGCTTTCGCCCGCCGCGCCGGTTGTCAGGAGCAATACCTCCTCCGGCGGAGTCCGGAGATTCCAAGGATGCCAGGACAGCCGCCAGCGCCTTGCGCGAGGCTTCCGGAACAGGTGGTGCCGTTGTTTCTGCCCGAAGATTCGGGTGGAGCGGGGCGGTTGTTGTTTTGACGGTCACCTCGGTAACCGTCAGTCCCACGGATCGGGCGGCATCAAGCAGTTCGACGGAGGCGAGCCGGAGTTTGGCGCGCCACACGGGGGAGTCGACGATAAAAACGAGCCGTTCGCCGGCCACATTCGCCAGACGGCAATGGGGGGCCAGGGCGGGCGGGAGACAGGGGCGAAGTTGCTGTTCAAGGGCGTCGAGCCAGAGGGCACGACGCACCGGGTCGGCGGCAGCATCCGTCAGCGCGGCCTGGAGGGCCGGTTGCGGAGTGCTTGCGCCACGCGGCTTGGACTTCGAATCAGACATCGGTATCTATGGCTTTTCAAAACATCGTAAACAATTCGCGCGCCTGGTTGGCCAATCATCTCGCCGGCCCCGCCTACAAGGCGCGCAGTCTGGTCCACGCAAGACCGCTCAGCACCGCCGCCTGTCTGCTCGCCGTTGGCCTGGTCGCCGGCCTGGCTGGACGCAGCGCGATGGGCATGGCCCAGGTCTCGCTCCTGCAGGCCAAGACCGAGCGCCAGGATGTCGAACTCGAGCAGGTCCGCCGCGGCGCCCAGCAGGAAATCAACGCCATGGCCGCGCGCCTGGGCGAACTGCAGGCGCAGGCCAACCGCCTCAACGCGCTGGGCGATCGCCTGACCCGCATGGGTCAGTTGCAGGACGGCGAGTTCGATTTCGAGGAGCCGGTGGGCGTCGGCGGCAACGATGCCGTCTACGACATGTCGCCGTCCGAACTGGACAAGGGCGTCACCCAGCTCGAACGCCAGTTCGCCGCCTCCGGCCAGCAGCTGTCGGTGCTCGAAGCGCTGCTGTTCAACCGTGAGCTGGACAAGAACGCGACCCCGTCGCGCATGCCCATCGCCAACAGCTACATCACCTCCGGCTTCGGTGGCCGCGCCGATCCGTTCGGCGGCGGCGGCCAGTACCACAAGGGCATCGACTTCAAGGCCAGCGTGGGCGATCCGGTGCTGGCCGTGGCCGACGGCGTGGTCAGCTTCGCCGGCATCAAGGGCGGTTACGGCAACGTGGTCGACGTCGATCACGGCAACGGTTATGTCACCCGCTACGCGCACAACTCCCGCCTGGTGGTGAAGTCCGGCGACCTGGTGCGGGTTGGCCAGGAAGTGGCCAAGGCCGGTTCCACCGGCCGCTCGACCGGCGCCCACGTGCACTTCGAGGTCTGGGAAAACGGCCGCGTGGTCAACCCGCGCAAGTTCCTGGGCGACGGTCCCACCCCGGTCGGCAAGATCAAGCGGGGCTGAGCTTCGGGAGGGGCTTGCGGCAGGGTTGATTCCCCCGGGGGCGCCCCAAGCTACAATACGGTGTTGCCAGACAGGGCGCAGTGCGCCCTGTTTCGTTTTGGGGTTCTCCTCGCCGGCCTGCTCGCGGCGGCCCCGACGCTCATTTCCAACCGGTTCCTTACATGATCAACAACTTGCTTACCCGTGTCTTTGGCAGCCGCAACGAACGCCTGCTGAAGCAGCTCCAGCGCAGCGTCGGCAAAATCAATGCCCTGGAACCGGAGATGGAGAAGCTCTCCGACGACGAGCTCAAGGCCAAGACCCCGGAATTCCAGAAGCGCGTCGCCGACGGCGAGTCGCTGGACAAGATCCTGCCCGAAGCGTTCGCCGTCTGCCGTGAAGCCAGCCGCCGCGTGCTGGGCATGCGCCACTACGACGTGCAGCTGATCGGCGGCATGGTGCTGCACCTGGGCAAGATCGCGGAAATGCGCACCGGTGAAGGCAAGACCCTGGTCGCGACCCTGCCGGTCTACCTCAACGCGCTGGAAGGCAAGGGCGTGCACGTGGTGACCGTCAACGACTACCTGGCCCGCCGCGACTCGGCCTGGATGGGCCGCCTGTACAACTGGCTGGGCCTGTCGGTCGGCGTGGTCTACCCGGGCATGCCGCACAGCGACAAGCATTCGGCGTACGCGGCCGACATCACCTACGGCACCAACAACGAATTCGGTTTCGACTACCTGCGCGACAACATGGCGATGGCCAAGGAGGACCGCTTCCAGCGCGGCCTGCACTACGCCATCGTCGACGAAGTCGACTCCATCCTGATCGACGAAGCGCGTACGCCGCTGATCATCTCCGGTCCGGCCGACGAATCCCCCGAACTCTACCTGCGCGTCAACCAGATCGTGCCGAAGCTGGTCAAGCAGGAGAGCGAGGAAGGCGAGGGCGACTTCTGGGTCGACGAGAAGGGCAAGCAGGTCCACCTGTCCGAAGCGGGCATGGAGCACGCCGAGGCGTTGCTGCTGCAGGCCGGCATCCTGAAGGATGAGGAAGACAGCCTGTACGGCGCCAACAACCTCACCGTGGTGCACCACCTCAACGCGGCGCTGCGCGCGCACGCGATCTACCAGCGCGACGTCGATTACATCGTGCGCGATGGCGAAGTGGTGATCGTCGACGAGTTCACCGGCCGCACGCTGCCGGGCCGGCGCTGGTCCGACGGCCTGCACCAGGCGGTGGAAGCGAAGGAAGGCGTGCCGGTCCAGCGCGAGAACCAGACGCTGGCCAGCATCACCTTCCAGAACCTGTTCCGCATGTACAAGAAGCTGTCCGGCATGACCGGTACGGCGGACACCGAAGCCTACGAATTCCAGAGCATCTACGGCCTGGAAGTGATCGTCATCCCGACCCACCGCCCGACCGTGCGCAAGGATTCGCCCGACCAGGTGTTCCTCAACCGCAAGGGCAAGTTCAACGCGGTGCTGGCCGACATCCAGGACTGCTACCAGCGCGGCCAGCCGGTGCTGGTCGGCACGACCTCGATCGAAACCTCCGAGATGCTGTCGGAGTTCCTGACCAAGTCCGGCGTCCCGCACGAAGTGCTCAACGCCAAGCAGCACGAGCGCGAAGCGCACATCGTCGCGCAGGCGGGTCGTTCCGGCGCGGTCACCATCGCCACCAACATGGCCGGCCGCGGTACCGACATCGTGCTGGGCGGTTCGCTGGAAGTGGAACTGGAACAACTGCCGGAAGACGCCACCGACGCCGATCGCCAGCGGGTCAAGGCCGAATGGCAGCAGCGCCACGAAGCGGTCAAGGCCGCCGGCGGCCTGCACATCATCGGCACCGAACGCCACGAATCCCGCCGCATCGACAACCAGCTGCGTGGCCGTTCCGGCCGCCAGGGCGACCCGGGTTCGTCCCGCTTCTACCTGTCGCTGGAAGACAACCTGATGCGCATCTTCGCCTCGGACTGGGTCCAGAAGGCGATGAAGCTGATCGGCATGAAGGAAGACGACGTGATCGAGGATCGCCTCGTCAGCCGCCAGATCGAAAAGGCCCAGCGCAAGGTCGAGGCGCACAACTTCGACATCCGCAAGAACCTGCTGGATTTCGACGACGTCAACAACGACCAGCGCAAGGTGATCTATTCCCAGCGCGACGAACTGCTGGAAGCCGATTCGGTGAAGGACAACATCGATGGCATCCGCGGCGACGTGGTCGCCGAGACGGTGGGCCGCTTCGTGCCGCCGAATTCGGTGGACGACCAGTGGGATCTGGCCGGCCTGCAGCGCGAGCTGGAAGAGGAAATGGCGCTGGCCCTGCCGGTCGCCGCCTGGCCGAAGGAAGCCGAGGAACTGGATGCCGAAGCCATCGAGCAGCGCGTGCAGGACGCGATGAACCGCCACTTCGAGGAGAAGGAAACGGTCATCGGCGGCGAGACCATGCGCGCGCTGGAAAAGCACATCATGCTGACGGTGCTGGACAAGAACTGGAAGGAACACCTGGCGCGCATGGACTACCTGCGCCAGGGCATCCACCTGCGCGGCTACGCGCAGAAGCAGCCGAAGCAGGAGTACAAGAAGGAAGCCTTCGAGCTGTTCTCGGACATGCTGGAGCGGGTCAAGCGCGAAGTCGTGACCCTGCTGGCGCGCGTGCGCATCCGCACCGAGGAGGAAGTGGCGGCGCTGGAAGCGCAGGAGCGCGCGATGGCCGAAGCGCAGGCCCGGCAGATGCAGTTCCAGCACGCCGACGCCGGCGGCTACAGCGCCGACGAGGAGGCCGCGCAGGCCCAGGCCGCGCAGGGTGGCCGCCCGGTGGCGATGCCGGCCGACGCCGGTCCCAAGGTCGGCCGCAACGATCCCTGCCCCTGCGGCAGCGGCAAGAAGTTCAAGCACTGCCACGGCCAGCTGGCCTGATACGACGGCAGTCAGTGAAGAAAAACAGGCGCCTCGAGGCGCCTGTTTTTTTTGGGCTGTCGGGGTTGCCCCCATCCGCCTTCGGCACCTTCCCCCGCGCGCGGGGGAAGGGGGCACGGGCAGGTCACGCGTGGGAGTCGGGGACAGGCGGGTCGGGTCGGCAGGTATCGTTGGCTTCCGGCTTCCGGCTTCCGGCTTCCGGCTTCCGGCTTCCTCCCGACTCCCGACTCCCGACTCCCGACTCCGACCGCTGGCCGCTGGCGCTCCCGAGTGAAGTCTCCCCGCCCCATCTCTTCCCCGCCCCCGAAGTCGTCCAACCCCTCCTTCCCCCGCCTGCGGGGGAAGGTGCCGAAGGCGGATGGGGGCAAGCCCTGGAACCGTGACCCACCGCATTTGCATTTGCGCGGAAATACCCGGCAAGCTTCGGCCATGTCCTCCGAACCTCTGCGATCCATCCATGTCGTGGCCGGCGTCATCAGCGATGCCCGGGGCCGCATCCTGCTGGCCCGCCGCACCGAGGGCCGTGATCTGGCCGGCCGCTGGGAGTTTCCCGGTGGCAAGCGCGAGGCCGGGGAGACCGAGGCCGAGGCGCTGATTCGCGAACTGCAGGAAGAACTTGGCATCACCGCCGAAATCGGTGAACCCATCATCAACGTGCCCCAGCAGTACCCCGACAAGCGCCTGCGCCTGGACGTGCGCCGGGTGCTGTCCTGGAAAGGCAATCCGCGTGGACACGAGGGACAGGCGCTGGCCTGGGTGGCGCCGGAGAAACTTCCGCGCTACGTGATGCCGCCGGCCGATCGCCCGGTGGTGGCGGCGCTGCTGCACCCGGACCGTTACCTGGTGACCCCGTCGCCGGCGGACGTCGACGACGAAGCCTGGCTCGGTGCGTTGCAACGGGCACTGGAGGCGGGCATTCGCCGCCTGCAACTGAGGATGCCCGGGGTCGACGCGGAACGCCGTCGCCGGCTGGCGCGCGCGGCAGTGGAGGCCAGCCAGCGGGCCGGCACAGAGGTGCTGGTCAATTCCGACATCGGCCTGGCGCGCGAGCTTGGCACGGGCGTGCACCTGCGCGCCGCGCAGCTGCCGGAACTCTCGGTACGGCCGCTGCCCGACGCGCAGCCGGTCGCCGCGTCCTGCCATACCGGCGAGGAACTGCGTCGTGCCGAGGACCTGGGTTGCGATTTCGCGGCGCTGGGCAGCGTGCGGGAAACGGCCAGCCATCCGGGCGGCAGCGTGCTGGGCTGGGAAGGATTCGCCCGCCTTCGCGAGGCGGTCTCGCTGCCGATCTACGCCATCGGCGGCTTGCAGCCGGACCATATCCTCGAAGCCCGCCAGCATGGCGCGCAGGGAATCGCCGCCATCCGCGGACTCTGGGCGTACTGAGGACGTATCGAGGCGCGCTTGCCGGCTAGGCGGATTCGCCGACAGCGGCGGCCGCCAGGCGGCGATAGCGGGCATCCAGTTCCGCCACCGCGGCTTCCAGTCGATCGATGTGGCCGTCGTTGACCACGATGTCGTCGGCCAGCGCCAGGCGCTGGTCGCGATGCGCCTGTGCATCCAGCATGCGCTCGGCCAGCGCGGCATCGATGCCGTCGCGCTGCATCAGGCGCGCCTTCTGCACCGCACGCGGCACGTCCACCACCAGGATGCGGGAAAGCCAGGGGTAGGCGACGCGGCCCCCGCCTTCGGTCAGCAGCGGGATGGTGGCGATGGCATACGGACTCTCCGCCGCCAGGCAGAGCGCCTGCATGCGCTGGCGGATGCGCGGATGGAGGATGCCTTCGAGCGCCCGCCGTTCGCTTTCGTTGCCGAACACGCGTGCGCGCAGGACCGCGCGATCCAGCCGGCCATCGGCCTGCAGCACCTCCGCACCGAACCGGGCCGCGACTTCGGCCAGCGCGGGCTGGCCCGGCTCGACGATTTCCCGCGCCACCCGATCGGCATCGGCGATGCCCACCCCGCGCGCGGCGAAGGCGCGCTCCAGCGCGCTTTTCCCGGACGCCACGCCGCCGGTCAGCCCGATCACGTATTCGCTCATGCGCCCATTATTGGCCGGAACCGCCGCGTTGTAGAGCGCAGCCAGCCGATGCGTCCTTCCCCCGCCTGCGGGGGAAGGTGCCCGAAGGGCGGATGGGGGCAAGCGGAAAGCTCAGACTCGAACGCCCAGCCACGCAAGCCCGGCTCTACACATGCGTCCTTCCCCCGCCTGCGGGGGAAGGTGCCCGAAGGGCGGATGGGGGCAAGCGGGAAGGTCAGACTCAATCGCCCAGCCGAGCAAGCTCGGCTCTACACGATGTGATCTTCCCCCGCCTGCGGGGGAAGGTGCCCGAAGGGCGGATGGGGGCCAAGCGAAAAGGGTCAGGCGGGATCGCCCAGCCAAACAACCCAGGCTTCTACCGGAAGCCAGCGAAACGCAGATAGGCGTCGATCAGATCCTGGCCCCAGAAAAACACCACCCAGCCGGCGACGGCCAGATAAGGACCAAACGGAATGGGCGTGGCCCGGTCGCGGCCCTTCGCCGCCAGCCAGACCGAACCGATGATGGCGCCCACCAGCGAGGACAGCAGGATGGTCGGCAGGACGCCCTTCAGGCCAACCCAGGCGCCGATGGCCGCCAGCAGCTTGAAATCGCCATGGCCCATGCCTTCTTTGCCGGTCAGCTGCTTGAACAGCCACCACACCGACCACAGCGACACGTAGCCGGCAATCGCGCCCAGCACCGCCGCCTTGGGCACCATGTAGAGGTTTTCCAGGCTGGCGATCAGGCCCAGCCACATCAGCGGCAGGGTCAGTTGATCGGGCAGCAGGCGGGTACGCAGGTCGATGCCCGACAGCGCCACCAGGAAACAGCTGAGCAGCGAGGCCCCGAATCCCTGCCAGCCAAAGCCGAAGCGCCACACCGACGCGACCACCAGCAGGGCGGTGAGCAGTTCCACCAGCGGGTACTGCACGGAAATGGGTGTCTTGCAGTGGCGGCACTTGCCGCGCAGGGCGAGCCAGCTGACCAGCGGGATGTTCTCGAACCAGGCCAGCTTGTGCTTGCAGTGCGGGCAGTGCGAACTCTCGACCACGATGCCGGGGGGCGGCGGGTCGTAGATTTCCGGTTCCTCGAGGATCTCGCGCGCATCGCGCCGCCATTGCCAGTCCAGCTTGCGAGGCAGGCGCAGGATGACCACGTTGAGGAAGCTGCCCACCAGCAGGCCCAGGCCGGCCGCGACCGGGAAGCCGAGGCCGGGGTGTTGATCGAGGAATGCCACGGATTATCCGACCGTCATCGCCAGCTTGAAGATGGGCAGGTACATGCCGATCACCATGCCACCGACCAGGATACCGATGACCACCATGATGAAGGGTTCGATGAGGCTGGACAGGGCATCCACCGAGTTGTTCACTTCCTGCTCGTAGTATTCGGCCACCTTGAACAGCATCGTGTCCAGCGCGCCGGCCTCCTCGCCAATGGCGGTCATCTGCACCACCATGTGCGGGAACAGCGCGGTCTGCCTCATCGCCATGTTCAACGGGTAGCCCACCGCCACGTCGTCGCGCATCCGGTGCACGGCCCTCTCGTAGACCGTGTTGCCGGTGGCGCCGGCCACCGTATCCAGCGCCTCGACCAGCGGCACGCCGGCCTTGAAGGTGACCGCGGTGGTGCGGGCGAAACGCGCCACCGAAGAATTGTGCATGATCTGGCCGATCACCGGCACCTTCAGGATCATGCGGTCGACGAAATGCTGGAACGCCGGGGATCGCTTGAAGCTGAAGACCGTCACCACGATGCCGACGACCGCGATCAGCAGCAACGCCCACCACCAGGCCACCATGAAGCGGGACGCAGCGACGATCAGCTTGGTGAAGGCGGGCAGATCCGCGCCGAAGCTCTTGAAGGTTTCCTCGAACTGCGGCACCACGAACACCAGCAGGATGGCGCTGACCAGGATCGCCACCGCGATCACCATGGCCGGGTAGAACAGCGCCTTCTTGATCTTGCCCTTCAGGGTTTCCAGGTTTTCCTTGTAGCTAGCGATGGTGTCGAGCACCGTTTCCAGCACGCCGGCGCCTTCGCCGGCCCGGACCAGGTTGCGGTAGAGCTCATCGAACTGGACCGGATGCCTGGAAATCGCCTCGGTCATCGAGGAGCCGCCTTCGATGTCCGTTCGCACTTGGTCGACCATCTTCTTCATGCGCGGGTTCTTCTGCCCGCCCGCGATGATGTCCAGCGAACTTACGATCGGCACGCCGGACTTCATCATGGTCGCCATCTGGCGGCTGAAGAAGGCGATTTCCTTCGCACTGATGGCCCGACCCGCTGCACCGAACAGCGGCTTGGGCTTGACCTTGACCACGTTGGGGGTGATGCCCTGCTTGCGCAGTTCGGCGCGCAGCATGTTGGCGTTCTTGGACGGCTGCTCGCCCTTCATCTTGACGCCGCGCTTGTCCACGCCTTCCCAGACGAACAGGCTGAGCGGGTTCTCGCGCGGGGCCGCAGTCGTGGCGGCGGTCTTCTTGGCAGCAGATCGGCTGATGGACATCGGCATTTCCCCGTCCGGTTTCCCCGACCGGACTTCATTCCGCATGGTAGCGGTTTACGGCCGGAAGGGAACTCCCCCGGCCTGTGACGCGGGGCAGGGTTTGGGATCCTGCCCCGCCGGGCGCGGGGAAAGCGGCACCCGGGCCATCCCGCGGGTCAGTCCTTGGTGACGCGGTTGATCTCGGCCAGGCTGGTCACGCCGTTGCGGACCTTCATCAGCGCCGACTGGCGCAGGTCCCGGACTCCCGCCTGCTGGGCGGCTTCGGCGATCTGCAGGGCATTGCCGCCTTCCAGCACGATGGTGGCGATTTCCTCGCTCATCGGCATCACCTGGTAGATGCCGGTGCGGCCCTTGTAGCCGCCGGTGCATTCATCGCAGCCGACCGCGTCGTACAGGGTGAAACCGGCGCCAATCTCCTCCTCGCTGAAGCCTTCGGCCACCAGCGCATGGTGGGGCAGTTCCACCGGCACCTTGCAGCGCGAGCACAGGCGGCGGGCCAGGCGCTGGGCGATCACCAGGGTCACCGAACTGGTGATGTTGTAGGGCGCGATGCCCATGTTCATCAGGCGGGCGATGGTCTGCGGCGCGTCGTTGGTGTGCAGGGTGGACAGCACCATGTGGCCGGTCTGGGCGGCCTTGATGGCGATCTCGGCGGTTTCCAGATCGCGGATTTCGCCGACCATGATGATGTCCGGATCCTGGCGCAGGAAGCTGCGCAGCGCGGCGGCGAAGGTCATGCCGCGCTTGGTGTTCTGCTGTACCTGGTTGACACCTGGCAGGCGGATTTCCACCGGGTCCTCGACCGTGGAGATGTTGCGGATCTCGTCGTTCAGGATGCCCAGCGCGGTGTACAGCGACACCGTCTTGCCCGAGCCGGTGGGGCCGGTGACCAAGACCATGCCGTAGGGTTTGTGGATGGCGTCCTCGAACAGCTTCTGCTGGTCCTTTTCATAGCCCAGCTTGTCGATGCCCAGCTTGGCCGCGCTGCCGTCCAGGATACGCAGCACCACCTTCTCGCCGAACAGGGTGGGCAGGGTGCTGACGCGGAAGTCGATCTGCTTGGTCTTGCTGAGGTTGAGCTTGATGCGGCCGTCCTGCGGCACGCGCTTTTCGGCGATGTCCAGCTGTGCCATCACCTTCAGGCGGGCGGCGATGCGCTGGCTCAGCTTGACCGGTGCCTTGGCCACCTGCTTGAGGATGCCGTCGATGCGCAGGCGTACCCGGTAGTCGGTCTCGTAGGGCTCGAAGTGGATGTCCGAGGCGCCGCGCTTGATGGCGTCGACCAGCACCTTGTTGACGAACTTGACCACCGGGGTGTCATCGCCCTTGGCGTCGACGCCGCTGTCGGCGCCGGCCAGTTCGTCGTCGTTGCCGACCTCCAGGTTGTCCAGTCCCTCATCATCGTCGCCGCCGAAGGCGCCGGAGAGGTTGCTGCTGGCGTTGATCCACTGGTCCAGCGCCCGCCGCAGCGAATCATCGTCGACCAGGATCGGCTCCACCACCAGGTTGGTGTGGAACTTGATTTCGTCCAGCGCGTGCATCTTGTTGGTGGGATCGGAGACCCCGACGAACAGCTTGCTGCCACGCTTGAACAGCGGCAGCACCTGGTGCTTCTGCAGCAGCTCCTCGCTGACCAGCTTGACCGCGTTGTGGGCTGGATCGAAGCTGGCCACGTCCAGCAGCGGCATGCCGAACTCGATGGCGTTGGCCGCCGCCATCTGCGAGGCGGTGACCAGTTTCTTCTCGATGATCCACTGGGCCAGCGGCAGCCGGGCCTCGGTGGCGCTGGCCATCGCGGCACGGGCCGCGCCTTCCTCCAGCGCGCCGTCCTGGACAAGGCGGCGGGCGATACCGGTGATGCCCACCAGGTTTGCAGTGTTGACGACGGCGCTCATGTGCAGGTTCCCGTGGTGACGATGGGGCGCCGCAAGAAGCGGGCCAGTACCAACTTTACCGCAAGCTCCCCCGCGTACGCGTGGCCGGCCCCCCGGCCCGGAACGACCTGGGTCACAAGCTGACGCGATACGGCAATGAAGTGACGGCAAGACCTGCCAGTCCCGAATGTGATTGAAGTAAGCTGGGCAGGGGAAAACAGACTGGGGCGGTAATGAGGATCAGTGTCGTATTGCCGGCCAAGAACGAAGCGGGGGGACTTCCGCGGACGCTCGAACGCTTGCGGGAGGTGCTGCCGGAAGCCGAAGTCATCGTGGTGGACGACGGATCCACGGACCAGACTGCCAGCCTGGCCGCGGCCCTGGGGGCCCGCGTCCTGACCTCGCCCTATTCGATGGGCAATGGCGCGGCCATCAAGCGCGGTGCGCGGGTGGCCAGCGGCGATGTCATCGTGTTCATGGATGCCGATGGCCAGCATGATCCCGCCGATGCCTGCCGCCTGCTGGAGAAACTGGGTGAAGGTTACGACATGGTGGTCGGGGCCAGGAACTGGGAGGGCCAGGCAGGCGTCAGCCGTGGCCTGGCCAATACCTTCTACAACTGGCTGGCCAGCCGGATGACCGGTTTCCAGGTCAAGGACCTGACCTCCGGGTTCCGGGCGGTGCGCGCGGACAGGTTCCGGGAATTCCTGCACCTGCTGCCCAACGGTTTTTCCTATCCGACCACCAGCACAATGGCTTTTCTCCGCAGTGCCTACGCCGTAGCGTATGTGTCCATCCCGGTGGCGCGTCGCATCGGGACCAGTCATATTCGCCCCATAAAAGACGGTATCCGGTTCCTGCTGATCATCTTCAAGATCGCGACCCTGTATTCGCCCCTGAAGCTGTTCGTGCCGATGGCCCTCGCCTTTTTCCTGCTGGGACTTGGCTACTACGCTTACACCTTCACCGCGTATGGTCGCTTCACCAACATGAGCATGCTGCTGTTCAGCGCCTCGGTCATCATCTTCCTGATCGGACTGATATCCGAGCAGATTACCGGCCTTACCTACCTAGCGGCGAAAGGTGAAGAGTCCCGTCGCCCATGAATACCTGGACCGGGTCAGTCGCAAGCCGCGATTGCTGGTTCTGGCGTCCACATATCCCCGCTGGAGGGACGATCCGGAACCGGGATTCGTTCATGCGTTGTCGAAGCGATTGACCGACCGGTTCGATGTGATGGTCGTCTGTCCGCATGCGCCGGGTACGCCGGTGCGGGAGACGATGGATGGCGTCGAAGTCGTGCGTTATCGCTATGCGCCCGAGAAGTGGGAAACGCTGGTCAACGATGGCGGTATCGTCACCAACCTGCGCAGGCGAAAATGGAAGGTTTTTTTGTTGCCCGGCTTCATTCTCCTGTTGGCCTGGCAAGCATGGCGGCAGAACCGCAAGGCCCGCTTTGACGTCGTGCATGCGCACTGGATTATTCCGCAAGGGCTGGTGGCCCGGCTGCTGTGCTTTGCGGCGGGTGGTATTCCGTTCGTGGTTACTTCGCATGGTGCCGATCTGTTCGCACTGCGAGGTCCCGTGTTCAATTGGATGAGGAGATGGGTCATGCGCGGCGCCGCGCGCAGCACGGTGGTCAGTACCACGATGCGCGATGCCGTGGAGTGTGCGGGTATCAATGTCGATGCGGTCTCTGTCCTGCCCATGGGAATCGATCTCAAGGCGCGCTTTCAACCTGCCGAAACCCCATCTCAAGTGGTGGACCGGATCCTGTTCGTGGGTCGGCTGGTTGAAAAGAAAGGGTTGCGATTCCTGTTGCAGGCGATGCCGTTGGTGCTGGCGGAGCGACCGCAAGCACGCCTTGTCATTGCCGGATTCGGGCCGGAAGAAGCCGAACTGAAGGAGCTTTCACGCCGCCTTGGCCTCGTCGACAGCATCGAGTTCGTGGGCGCGGTGGCGCAAGCCCGCTTGCCGGAGCTATATCGCACCGCCTCGCTGTTCGTCGCGCCGTTCGTTGAAACGGCATCCGGCGATCAGGAAGGCCTGGGCCTGGTCACCATCGAGGCCTTGGGCTGTGGTTGCCCGGTCATCGTGGGGAACGTACCTGCCGTCAACGATGTGCTGGGTGCGTGGCCGGAGTGCATCGTCGATCCCCGTGATACCAAACTGTTGGCTTCCAGAATCCTGGAGGTCCTGGGCCATCCGGTGGTGGCCAGGGAGAATGCGTTGCGGATGCGGGCCGATCTGGAGGCGCGCCTGGACTGGTCCGTGGTCGCGGAGACCTATGGTGATCTCCTGATGGGAGTTGCGCTGGAAGGTGATGGCTATTCCAGCAGGGCGGACACGTCCGCTTCCGAAGGCCGGCAATGACAGACGCATCGCCAGACCGGCAGCCACATGCAACCCTCGACCTTCGGTCCCGCAGGTTGAAGGGACGCAAGATAGAGCGCCTGCTGGACCTCCCCGATGGCGGAGAGATGCCGCGCCTTCTTGAAGTCGGGGCCGGATCCGGTGGCATCAGTCACTACTTTGCCACGGGCGCTTCGCGGCGCTACCAGGTGGAAGCGGTGGATGTCGTCGACAATCGCCAGAATGCCGAAGGCTACGGATTCCGGTTGATCGATGGTACTGACCTGCCATATCCAGATACATGCATGGACGTGGTAATCAGCAATCACGTGATCGAACACGTTGGCGGAGAGCGTGAGCAGTCGAATCACTTGGCGGAGATACGGCGGGTAATGAAGCAAGACGGAGTTGGCTACGTCGCCGTTCCCAACCGGTGGATGCTGGTCGAACCGCATTATCGGCTGGCCTTTCTCAGCTGGTGGCCGGAAGGAATGCGCAGTGGCTGGCTCCGCCTGTGGCGAAAGGGCAAGCATTACGACTGCAGGCCGCTTTCGCGACGCCAGATCGAACGGCTACTTGATCAGGCCAGGCTTCGCTACGAGCAACTCCATGGCGAAGCGCTGGTGGCCATCCTGGACATCGAACGGCCTGGGACGTTTGCCGGTTTCGTGATGAAGCGGGTCCCCGCAGCCGTCTGGCGGCGTATCAGGGGAATTTTTCCGACACTTATCTATCGAGTCCGAAGGGCATGAAGACCGGTATTCCGGTTCCCGCCGTTTGGTTTCCCGCCATCAGGACAGGCACGGGGGCCGACGTCTTTACCGAACGATTGGCGACAGGACTGCGGGAAAGAGGCATCAGGGTCGAAGTCACCTGGCTGCCACACCGTGCGGAGTATCTTCCCTGGACAGTTCCGGCGCCCACGCAACCCGAGTGGGCAAACATCGTGCATGTGAACACCTGGTTGCACCCCAGGTTCATTCCGGCGGGCATGCCCTTGCTCGCGACCATGCACCATTGCGTGCACGAATCGGAACTTGGACGGTACAAGTCGAGCTTGCAGAAGGTTTATCACGAGTTCTGGATTCGCCCCATCGAGCGCCGTGTGCTCGAACGAGCGGCCAGGGTCGTGGCGGTGAGCCACTACACCGCGGAGCAGACGCGGAAGTCATTTGGTTGCGACGGCATCGAAGTCATCCACAATGGACTGCCCCCGCTTGCCGGTCATCGGCCTCTCGTCGCCAGAAATCCGGGGAGTCCCTTCCGCCTCCTGTACGTGGGTACCTGGTCGCGCAGGAAGGGAAGCGATCTGCTCGCTCCCATCATGGAAGCGCTGGGTGAGCAATACGAACTCTGGTTTACCTCCGAAGAGGGCAGGAAGACCATCCTTCCCACCAATTGCAGGGCGTTGGGGAGGCCGAGCAACGAAGAACTGGACGAGCTATATCGGAGCTGCGACGCACTTCTTTTTCCAAGCAGGCTGGAGGGATTTGGCCAGGTAGTACTGGAAGCGATGGCAAGGGGCCTGCCCGTGATCGCGACGAATGGATCCGCACTGCCGGAAGTCATGCGCGATGGACTGGAAGGCTTCCTCTGTACACGCGACGACGTTCCTTCCTTCGTGAGTGCGGTCCGCCGCATGTCCACGGACAGCCAGTCATGGTCGGGGATGAGGGTTCAGGCCCTGCGCCGCTCCCGGGACTTCAGCCTGGATTCCATGGTGGATGCTTACTTGGCTGTCTACTCGGAACTTCTGTCGGATGACGCCGGCATCAACAGAAAAGGTCTCGTCACATGAAACAGGAAGAGGGCCGCCGCGAGCGGGTCGCCAATCTCGGCAGCGGCAGGGACTATCTGGCGGGTGCGATAAATGTGGACCTGTATGCCGAAAAAGCGGATATCAGGCACGATCTCGCCAGCATCCCCTATCCATTCGATGACAATAGCTTCGACAGGATTCACGCGCTGAACATCATCGAGCACCTGGACAATCCGATCGACGTCATGAGGGAAATTCACCGAATCGGCGCCGATGGCTGCCTGGTGGATATCCGCGTACCGCATTTCCGGAGCGCCAGCCTGTACGAGGACATCACCCACGTCCGCGGCTTCGCCTGGCGGACATTCGATGTCTTCCTCGGGGATGGGACCGTCTACGGGGAATACGCCGACTTCCGTTTCGAGATGGTTTCGCGTGCCTATACGCCCTATCTCTTTCCCTGGCTCTATCGACTGCTGTCCCGGTTCCCCGTGCTGACGGACAACCTGCTCAGCAAGTACATTCCGATGGCTTCCATCGAGTTCCGTTTACGCGTTTCCAAGGTCCGCTAGTGGTCATCAGGCCAGTGGATTGAAGATGGACGGATGCTGATGGGTTCGCCGAGCAAGCAGGAACACACTCTCGAACTGCCCTGCCGCTTCGGTATCGAGGTGCATTTCGACTTCCGGGAATCCCGCCTGTCGCAACGTGCGAAGAATCTTGGGCAGGTCATAGACGTGGAGTTCCATGGCCTGCTCACGCAGCGGTCTTGATTTGAGCCGGTTTCGGATCCAGTTGGCGGGAGGAAGCAAGTAGCGCGCCCTCACCAGGCTGCGGACAAGCCAGTGCGAGTTACAGCGCACGTAAAACTGCAGTGCCAGGAAGCCATCATCACTGACTCGATCCGCAAGTTCAGCCATAATCTGTTCGCCGCGCGAGGGCGGTATGTGCTGCAGCACTATGAATGAGTGAACGAGATCAATGTTGGCCGGAATGCGTGAGAGCCGGTCATCGGAAACTTCGGCTTCCAGGTTTTCGATGCCGTGGAGCTCGCAGTTCCGCATTGTCTCGGCCAACATGGCAGGTGCGACGTCCGCCGCGATGACCGAGTCGCAACGTCTCGCCATCGGAATCGACAGCCTTCCCACACCACAGCCGAAATCTAGCGCGGTGCGTGGCCGGAAGGGTTTTCCCGCCATTGACTCTATTCGCGAAAAGACCGTACTGATATGCCGTTCACCGGATGCGAAGAATGCCTCTTTCGCATCGGCATCCAAATTCTCCGGCCTGAATCTATTGATGCTCAGAACCCCGTAGTAGGGTGCTGTCACACCCCATCGCTCCCAATCGTGGTCCGTCTTCTTCATGGCGGGTCCGAAATCTGATGATTGAAGTCTTCACCGAGTGGCGGACGAGTGTGCCTGCGGGGCATCCTCCACACAAGGATCCATGCCCAAAGCGCAAGCCATGCCTCCACGCCGGTCATGATCCAGGCCATTACGGAGATCCCATGCTCGGGGAGCAGCCGCAAAGCCAGCACGCTCATCAGCAGGGCACCGCTTGCATCAACGAGAATGCGCGCAATCTGTCTCCCACTGGTCATCAAGACGGTGCTGCCGATCAGGCGGAGTGCGTACAGCGGGGGAAGGAGAGATAGCGTCCTGGCAATATGGGCGGACGCTTCGAACTGGGCGCCGAAGATCGCTGGGATGGCGTAGGAAAAGGCCAGCAGGAAGACGGACGCAATCGAGCCGAGGAGGATGCAAGTGCCGACGATGGCCGGAAGCGGGGAAGAACCGGATCCTCCGGTTGTCGCTCCGAGGCGGAACAGCCTTGGTTGCGCAGCCAATACCAGGGATGCAACGGGAAGCGTCAACACGCTCGCGAAGCGATAGGCGACCGAATAGATGCCATTTGCCTCAGCGCCTGCAAGCTGGAGGCTCAGCGTTTTGTCCAGTTCCGATGTCGCTGTCCCAGCCGACCAGGCGGTTGCGTATGCGGCTCCGGTGCGGAAATCACGATGGCTAATTTTCAAGCCATGCCCGGTAGGCCGAAGTACATGCCGCACGCTATACAAGGCGAAGAGCGCGCTCAATATGGAGGCAGCCAGGTGAAACCCTGCATATGTGGAAAGCGTGGCCGTTCCAACAGTCGCGCCCAGGCCCAGGACGGAAACAAGTCGCAGGCCCGAAAGCAGTGTGACGACGGCACCCGACCAGCCCAGTCGCTCACGCGCCTGGAAGGCGAAGCTTGCCGTGTTTACCAGTGGAACGCATACAAGTTCCGCTAGACCGATAGCGACGAGAATGGATAGTTCAACGCCGCTGTTTACGTACCGATGAGCTATGCCAGCGAAGGCAAGGCAAAGCATCAATCCTGTGACAAGAACGATGCGCAAGGCGCGATGCCAATGCGGGCCAAGCATGGCGGGTTCTCGGGAGACGCCTTGAAGCAGCAGATACCCCGTGCCCCACCCGACGAAGGCTCCCAAGGTCACCGCAAACCCCGCCAACCCCGCCAGCTTTCCGTACTCGGCAGCCCCCAATACCCATGCGGCAGCAACGATCCATGCCGCTTGCAGGCCAACCCGCCCGGCCTGCCACAGCACATTCAACGCTGTGTTGTGCGCCAACTTCCCAAAGCCGAGTTTGCCCAGTAATGAAGCTAGCATTGCAGCGCGGAGTGCCCTCGGGTTTCTTCCCGCAAGTTTGCCGTACTTTACTGATTCGGTTCGATCTTAGCCTTCATCCCATAAGCCTCACGCGCACTGTCGATCTGTGTGCGCAACCAGCGAAGGCCCGCCTGGTCGGTGGAATTGGAGCGTTCCGCTCTTAACGTGGCCTCTCGCAGGGTGGCTTCGGCGCCGTCAATGTCGCGGGTACCCAGTTGGGAAAGTACCAAAGGCATGGCGATGCCTGCTTCAGCGTTGGGCTGCCAGGCCAAACGAGCCGGGGGCAGTGCAGCGCGCCAATTGCGTTCGCGCACATGAAACTGGGCAGCGAAGTAGCGAAGCACGATCTTGGGCCTGGCACCGTCGGGCTGGCGCCTGGCTCGATCAGCCAGTTGGGTTAGCATCGCCCCTATTCGGTCGTTTGATGCTTGCTTGCACCGGCCATTTTCAGTCGCTGCATAGAGGAACTTAAGGGGCATGGTCTCGGCTAGCGTCAGAGGCATCGGAGTCGTCTGGCTGAAGGTCGCCAGATCCTCAAGATTCGGCTCTCCGTTCAGGACGCAGGACGCATAGAACCTATAAAGATGTGCAAGCGAGCGGTGCCTGGGTTCAGGTGAGCCCTGGAGGGTCCCAAGTATCTGGTCCACCCGGCTGGAATCACGACGGCCCAAGGCATTCGACAGAACGGCGGCATTTGCACGCAGCGAGTACGGATGAGCGGCCAAGCTCGATTCGGCGATGAGTCGTTCGTCTTGCCACACCAGGGCTCGCCCATGTGTACCTGCTGCCAGGACGAGAAGGCCGCCGGCAAGCAGGGGAATGCCTATTCTGGTTGGGCGAAGTCCCTTGCCGGCTAACCACCGGCCAAGCAAGTTGGCCAACGCGACGATGGCGGTCAGGATTCCAACGGCTGGAAGATAGTTGCGATGCTCGAAGTAGAGTTCCAGCGGAATAGGGCCAGCTTCCAGGGTATGCGCGGCGAGAAAGAAGAACCAGCCAAAAAATATGGAGGGGAGTCGCTTACGAAAGCGATATGCGAGGACACTGAGCATTGCCAGCAAGACGAACGAGGCCAGCGTCGTTATCGGTTGAAGCAGGCTGGTGGAGACTACGAAGTCATCGGTATAGATGCCCATGGCCGGGGGATTCGGGAAAACAAGTTTCCACAGGTAGTCACAAAGTGCACGGCCTTGGCTCAGCAGTCGCTCGACAAGCGTGAAGTCGCGGCCACTGTACCAACCCAATACCCGACCGGGGTTTGCAGCCAGGATCAATAGTCCCAAGGTGAAGGGGATAAGGACGTAAAACGCGATGAATAGCCGACCTGTCCTGGCGCGGCTGCCACGATAGTAGGCCAGTTCAACAACCGCGCAGAGCAGAGGTAACAGAATGCCATTTTCCTTGGCGAGAAATGCCAGCCCTGTCATGCCTGGAACAAGCAGCATGATTGCCCAGGCAACTCGATTCGATGGGGTTGTTTCCAGTTTGTCCCGCAAGTAGGTATAGAGCCACAATCCAAGCAGAATGATCAGCGTGGAGAGTTGGGCCATGCGCTGGACGACATAAAGCACTGTGCTGGCGTGCAGGGGGTGCAGTAGCCACAAAGCTGCAACTGCTCCGGCGTAGAACGATGCCCGCGGTGCGAGATTGGAGTCTCGTTGCAGCAACTGCTTCAGTAGCCCGAACAGAACCAATCCACACAAAACATGGATGAGCAGGTTGCCCAGTTTCAAGGAGAACGGTGTGAAGCCGGTCAGCCAAGCATTGAGCGCGAATGACGCCATTGAGGCGGGACGTCCAAAAGTACCCGCACCGCGTTCGAACAGGAGGGTGTGGAGTTCCAGCTTGCCTTCCAGCCAAGGCTTGAGGGCCGCCAAGTTGGCCGGGTCATCGAGCAGGAAGGGGCCGTCCAGGCCGACCCAATATGCCAAAAGCGTGGCCATGGAAGCTGGGACCAGCAGGAGCGCAACTCTGTGTCTGTCCGAGGGTGTCATGGGTTGGTTGGAAATCGTTGGGCCAGAAAAAAAACCCCGGCATATCGCCGGGGTTTCTTTGTCAAACGCTTGCCAGAGCCTGTAGCTGCACCGGCGGCGATACCGTCAATTACGGAGCCGGGCAGGCTTCCGGCGTATTGGACGCGGTGAGAGTGGCACCGGTGTAGGTCGGGGTGCAGACCCACTCGATGCGACCATTGGCGGTGTTGGGCGCCAAATCGACCGAAGCTTCTTCATACGTGCCGGTCAGCGTGCCGTCGGTGGTGTCGCAGGCGCCCGTCTTGGTGATGCCGTCGCACAGGGGGTTGCCGGCGCCAATGTTCTCGCCGACCTTGATCTTCTCGCCGGCGACGGAGCCGATGGCGTTGGTGATCTTGGCCTTGATGGTGTAGTCACGGTACAGCGGCAGCGCGATGGCGGCCAGGATGGCGATGATGGCGACCACGATCATCAGTTCGATGAGGGTGAAACCCTGCATGTTCTTCTTCATGAACTTCCCCTTTCAGGATTGGCTTGGATGGTTAAGGACACTCCAGCCCCCGTGTCCTTAAGCGTTGGACCGTGGGCGCCGTGCAAGACGACGCACGTGCTTTAAGTCACGTGCAGGATGTGTGCCAACTGTAAGCGCCCCTCTCCCCGTCCCCGATGGTTCGCGGGAAAGACCCCAGACACCTAAGTCGAGATAACTATGACATCAATCTCGTTGGACCGGTATCAGGAAAAAGGGGATCAACCGCGGGAATGATCACAATCTGACAATTTGGCCCCGCGCGGGTCGTTCTTCAGGTGCAAAGAATGCAGGTGTAAATATTGGGCACAAAGTGACAATTTGCGTCACTTTAGTGGTCGAAAGATTGACGCTGGGGAGGGGAATGAGGCCCCGAGCTGGCAGGAGTGCTGGCTGACGCGCTCGCGTAACCGCCAAACGGTTGTCGCTTTTTCCGGATCCTCGAGTTGACCGCCATCGCACTCCAGTAGGTCGGCCAAGCGCTTCGGGTGTGGGTTGAATTCCGGAACTCGCGATGTGCCGCTTCGGGGTCTGGCATCACTCGTGTCACGGATCTGCGTACGCGATGGACATCGGTGGCTACTGCGTCGAGGGCGTGTCGGTAGATGGATCCGATCTCTCGATGCTCATACACAACAAACCCCGCTCTCGCGGGGTTTGTTGCCTGGGGAGGCGTCAATTCATGATGATGCGTATCGCCGCAGCCTTCCTCCAGCGTGGAGTCGCGAATCTTGACTTTGCGTAGTGCGGCAGTGCTTCAAGATTTCGCAGCCCCTGCCTTAGTACAGCCCGTGGGCCAATACTTCTCATCCAGATCGGTTTTACAGGTCCAGACGCCATCGTCATCACGTTCTAGAGTGATTTTTCTGCCAGTGAACTTGTCTTTCACGCCATTGATGCCTGTGCAGGCAATGCTGTTGCCCGTAGACACGTCGACGGTGCAGTAGGACGTCGTAGCATGAATGTTGATGTACCCCGGATCGGTTGACTTCGTAGACGGCGTCTTACCGCTCGTCACCGCGAGTTCGAAACCGGTCTTGCCCGGCGAGATCTCAGCCAGTGCGGCGGTTGCCTGCGTCCTGACGTTGTAGTCCTGGAAGACGGGCATTGCGATGGCGGCGAGAATGGCAATGATGCCGACCACGACCATCAGTTCGATCAGAGTGAAACCTTGCATGTTCTTTTTCATGTGACACGTCCCCGTGTTGCTTTGCTTGGTGGGCGGAGGCGCACCCGTCCGGCTCCCGCGTCAGCGGAAGTTGCTCGTCAGGGCACGTTTGCCCCTCGGAAACATCGAACGGATGCCGCTTTCAGCGCCGACGCCGTATCCGTGGAAAGTGAAAGGTTCGGGATACGAACGTTCGGCGCGGAGCGCACGATATCGACGGCCTACTGCCGCCTGGGGCGGGCGTGGTCACACTCTTTTCCAGAGTGAGGGGGGTCATGCGGTTGACGACAAATTGCGTCAATCGGGGGGCGTATGTTTGGTGTAGTGGGGGAGGGAGGCGTGACCTTGGGGCGGCGGGAATGTGGTTCTCCCGGGCATCGCGGGCGAATCCCCCGTCACCCGCTGGCGCGGGTGCCCGCCCCCTTTTTCAAAGGGGGCTATCTTGTTCAAGGTCTATTGAGGGGCGGGTGGTGACGCATTCGCGGGAGCCGTTTCCCGCGTGGCGCGGCGGTCGGCTGCGCGCTACTCCATGCCCAGCTTTTTCAGCTTGTAGCGCAGGGCGCGGAAGGTGATGCCGAGCTGGGCGGCGGCGCGGGTCTTGTTCCAGCGGTTTTCTTCCAGTGCCTTCTGGATGGCCGCGCGTTCGAGTTGTTCGATGTAGTTGGGTAGCGGGCCGCCGGCGGGATCGATGTCGATCGGGGGCGCGCCGGCCACGGGTGCGGCGCCGGGACCGGCGTCGGCCATCGCGCGGGGCGCGGCGGCGGAGGCCTGGGGCAGGTAGAGGTCGCCGATCTCGATGCTGTGGCCGTCGGCCATCGCCAGCGCGCGTTCGAGGATGTTCTCCAGTTCGCGGACGTTGCCCGGGAACGGATACCGGCGCAGTTCGGCCATGGCGTCCGGCGACACCGAGGGGGCGTTGCGGCCGTGCTGGTCGGCGAGTCGATCGAGGATGGCGCTGGTCAGCTGCGGCAGGTCGCTGGCGCGCTCGCGCAGCGGCGGTACCCGCAGCTCGATGACGTTGATGCGGTAATACAGGTCGTGGCGGAAGCGGCCGTCGCTGGCCAGTTCGCCGATGTCCTTGTGGGTGGCCGAGAGGATGCGCACGTCCACCTGCACTTCCTGCGAGGCGCCGACCGGGCGCACGGCCTTTTCCTGGATGGCGCGCAGCAGTTTGACCTGCATGGGCAGGGGCAGCTCGGCGACCTCATCCAGGAACAGGGTGCCGCCGTTGGCGGCCTGGAACAGGCCGGCCTTGTCGGCGTGGGCGCCGGTGAAGCTGCCCTTCTTGTGGCCGAAGAACTCGCTTTCCATCAGCTCGGCGGGAATCGCGCCGCAGTTGACCGGCACGAACGGACCACTGGCGCGGGCGCCCTGCTCGTGGATGGTGCGGGCGACCAGTTCCTTGCCCACGCCGGACTCGCCGCGGATGTAGACCGGGGCCTGGCTGCGGGCGACCTTGCCGATGGTGTCGCGCAGGATGGCCATGGCCGGGGAACTGCCCAGCAGCCGGCTGGCCTGCTCGGGCGGCGGCGGCGGGGCCGGCGCGCGCTCGGTGTTGTTGAGTTCCAGGGCGTGCTTGACCAGTCCGCGCAGGACGGTCAGGTCCACCGGCTTGCTGACGAAATCGAAGGCGCCGGCCTTCAGCGCCTCGACCGCCAGTTCGATGTTGCCGAAGGCGGTGATCATGGCGACCGGGGTGCGGGGGTAGTTGCGGGAGATCTCGCCGACCAGTTCGATGCCGTTGCCGTCGGGCAGGCGCATGTCGGTGAAGCACAGGTCGTAGCTGTTGCGTGACAGGAGTTCACGCGCCTCGCCGAGGTTGGCCGCGGTATCGATGCGCAGGCCCATTCGGCCCAGGGTCAGTACCAGCAGTTCGCGGATGTCGCGTTCGTCGTCGACGATAAGGGCGCTACGGTTTTCGCTCATGGATCCCCCTTCAGCCCCTGTCCGTTCAGTGTACCGGCTGAACAGGAGTGGTCGCTAGTGTGAGGTCTCAAACATGAAGACTGCGGCACGGAATGGTCCGGATCCGGTCGGATGGCTCAGGCGGGCAGCAGCGCATGCGGGCCGGGCAGGGTGATGCGGAAGCAACTGCCGCCGCCGGGAACCGGGACGTACTCCAGGGTGGCCTGGTTGGCCCGGCACAGCTCGCGGGCGATGTACAGGCCCAGGCCGGTGCCGTGCTCGGAGGTGGTGAAGAACGGCCGGAACAGCTGCGCGGCCACCGCTTCGGGAATGCCGGGACCCCGGTCCATGACGTCGATCATCGGGCGGTGGTCGGCCTGGAACACCCGCACCCGCACCCGCGCCGACTCGCCCGGCAGGCGCCCGTAGTTCATCGCGTTCTGCACCAGCACGGTCACGATCTGCTGGAGATGGCGTTGATCGACCAGGGCCGGGACCGGGCGTGGGCCGATCACCGCCTCCAGGGTATCGGTCTCGATCGACAGCGATTGCTGGTACTCGTCGATGAAGCGGCGGACGAAGGTATTGAGGTCCAGGTGCTCCGGGCTGGCGCGCTCGCGCCGGGCCAGGCCCAGCACGCTCTCGACGATGCCGTTGGTGCGCTGGCACTGCTGGTGGATGATCTGCAGCAGGCGGCGGTCGCCGTCGATGATCTGGCGGGATTCTTCCAGCAGCTGCACCGCGTAGTTGATGGCCGCCAGCGGGTTGCGGATCTCGTGGGCCAGGCTGGCCGAGAAGCGGCCCAGCGCGGCCAGGGTCAGCGATTCGGCGCGGCGCGAGACCACGGTGGCGTCGTCCAGGAAGATCAGCGAGGTCTCGCTGTCGGCCAGCAGGCGGGCGAAGCGCGGCTGCACCTCGGGCTGGTCGGGCGACAACTGCATGGGGGTGTCGTCGGCCTGCCAGCCGTTGCGCCAGCGCTGCAGGCGGCGGGCCAGCTCCGGCGCGGTGTGGGTGAGCAGGACGCCAACGCCGTCGCTGGCACCCTCGCCACCCTCGCCGTCGCCGAGCAGCAGGCTGGCGGCCTCGTTGGCCAGCTTGATGTGGTTGTCCGCGTCCACCACCAGCACGCCGGTGCGCATGCGGCGGATGATCAGTTCGTTGATTTCGACCAGGTTGGCGACCTCGGCGCCGCGCTGATCCGCCAGCGCCTCGCTGCGGCGCGCGCGCTGGCCGGCCTGGTGGGCCAGGTAGCCGACGGCCAGGTAGCTGATGGCGAACATCACCACCTCGGCGATCGAGCGGTCGGTGCCGCCGTCGTGGAAGAAGGTCCAGCCGTACTCGGCGAACAGCATGGCCACGGTCAGGCCGATCATCGCCAGCGCCCAGTTGCGCGAGGGCAGCAGCAGCACCCCGGCGGCGACGTTGAACAGCAGCATCATCGCGACCCCGGCGGTGGTCGCCGGCAGGGCATGGGTGATGACCGCGGCCGCGACGATGTCCACGGCCAGGCCGACGACCACGGTGAGGGTCATCCAGCGGGGACTGCGCACCAGCAGCAGCAGGACCGAGGCGGCCAGGTAGCCGACCGTGACCCCCAGTCCCAATTGCGGGTGGCGCTGGGAACCCAGCAGGTCCGAAAGCGGGCTGAACACCAGCCCGGCCAGGATCGCCGCTTCCAGCGTCCGGTACAGGGCGAAGAAATACAGTTCGCGCCGCGGGGCGGATTCGATGCGTCCCAGGATCGAATGGCTTTGCGGCAAGCGCGGACTCCCCCCGTCGGCGATGGCATCAGTATAGGCAGGCCGGGCCCAGGAGGCTGATTTTGCGCCGTCCGGCCCGCTGGGCGACAATAGGGGGCTGGCTGGCGCCCGCCGGGCGGCCTTCGCACGTCCAAACGCGCTTTTCCGGGACGTCCGGCCTCGCTTACCTGTTCCCTACCCACGGTGACGCATGAATTTCCACGAATACCAGGCAAAACAACTGTTTGCCGAATATGGCATTGCAGTTCCGGCCGGGCGCGTCGCGCGCACGCCGGAAGAAGCGGTTGAAGCCGCGAAGTCCATTCCGGGCGACCTCTGGGTCGTGAAGGCCCAGATCCACGCCGGTGGCCGCGGCAAGGCCGGCGGCGTCAAGCTGGCCAAGACCCTGGACGAAGTGAAGCAGTACGCCGCCGCGATGCTGGGCACCCGCATGGCGACCTACCAGTCGGCCGGCGTGGCCCTGCCGATCGACGCGGTGCTGATCTCCGAAGGCACCGACATCGCCAAGGAACTGTACCTGTCGGTGCTGGTCGATCGCGCCACCAAGGCCGTCACCTTCATCACCTCCAGTGAAGGCGGCGTGGAGATCGAGAAGGTCGCCGCGGAAACCCCGGAACTGATCCACCAGCTGGACGTGAACTTCGTCCAGGGCCTGCAGCCGTACCAGTGCCGTGATATCGGCTTCAAGCTGGGCCTGAACGCCAAGCAGGTCAACCAGCTGACCAAGATCATGATGGGCCTGTACAAGCTGTTCAACGAGAAGGATCTGGCGCTGGTCGAACTGAACCCGCTGGCGATCCTCACCAACGGCGATCTGGCCGTGCTGGACGGCAAGGTCAACTCCGACGACAACGCCTCGTTCCGCCATCCGGACCTGGTCGCCATGCGCGACAAGGCGCAGGAAGACGAGACCGAAGTGCTGGCCTCCGAGCACGACCTGAACTACGTGACCATGGACGGCAATATCGGCTGCATGGTCAACGGCGCCGGCCTGGCGATGGCCACCATGGACGTCATCAAGCTCAACGGTGGCGAGCCGGCGAACTTCCTGGACGTCGGCGGCGGCGCCACCAAGGAACGCGTGACCACCGCGTTCAAGCTGATCCTGTCCAGCGACAAGGTCAAGGCGATCTTCGTGAACATCTTCGGCGGCATCGTCCGCTGCGACATGATCGCCGAAGGCATCATCGCCGCGGTCAAGGACGTGGGCGTGAAGGTGCCGGTGATCGTGCGCCTGGAAGGCACCAACGTGGAAGCCGGCAAGGCGCTGCTGCGCGATTCCGGTCTGGCCATCATCCCGGCCGACGACATCAACGACGGCGCCAAGAAGGCCGTCGCTGCGGTCAAGGCCGCCTGACCCCACGACGAGACTAGGAATAATTCATGAGCGTTTTGGTCAACAAGAACACCAAGGTCCTCGTCCAGGGCTTCACCGGCCAGCAGGGCACCTTCCACGCGACCCAGATGGTCGAGTACGGCACCCAGGTGGTGGGCGGCGTGACCCCCGGCAAGGGCGGCACCACCCACATCGACCTGCCGGTCTACAACACGATGCGTGACGCGGTGCAGGACACCGGCGCCGACGCCTCGGTCATCTACGTGCCGCCGCCGTTCGCGGCCGACGCGATCCTGGAAGCGGCCGACGCCGGCATCAAGGTGATCGTGGCGATCACGGAAGGCATTCCGGTGCTGGACATGCTGCGGGTCAAGAACACCCTGAAGGGCTACCCGGGCGTCACCCTGATCGGCCCGAACTGCCCTGGCATCATCACCCCGGGCGAGTGCAAGATCGGCATCATGCCGGGCCACATCCACCAGCCGGGCAAGATCGGCATCGTCTCGCGTTCGGGCACGCTGACCTATGAAGCGGTCAAGCAGACCACCGACGTGGGCCTGGGCCAGAGCACCTGCATCGGCATCGGCGGCGATCCGATCAACGGCCTGAACTTCGTCGAGGCGCTGACCCTGTTCAACAACGATCCGCAGACCGAAGGCATCATCATGGTCGGCGAAATCGGTGGTTCGGCCGAGGAAGAAGGCGCCGAGTACATCGCCAAGCACGTCAAGAAGCCGGTCGTCGGCTTCATCGCCGGCGCCTCGGCCCCGGCCGGCAAGCGCATGGGCCACGCCGGCGCCATCGCTTCCGGCGGCAAGGGCACGGCGGAAGGCAAGTTCGCGGCGATGGAAGCCGCGGGCGTGACCACGGTCCGCTCGCCGGGCGATCTGGGCGCGGCGATTGCCGCCCGCCTGAAGTAAGTCGTTTCCGCGTTTTGCGGAATGGACGAAAGGCCGCCTTCGGGCGGCCTTTTGTTTTGGGTGGGTTGGATGGCTTCGGCTTGCCCCCACCCCGGCCCTCCCCCGCGAGCGGGGGAGGGGGCTTGAGAAGTCGAGCATTCCCGCGGGTGGGCAGGAGGGTTGAGGCGCTCCCGCGTGGGCGGGGAGGAGGTTAGGGGGATCGAGCGCGCACGGATGGGGTGGGTACTCCAACGAATTGTCCTGATTTGTCGATTGGCAGTCGGGCGCGGCTTCTGGCCCCTTCCCCCGCTTGCGGGGGAAGGTTGGGATGGGGGCAAGATGCCAACCCACCCAAGCACAGGACGTGCGCATGCGACCGGGACAGAAGCGGAACAGGGCGCGCGAGCTTCGCAAGGACATGACACCGGCCGAACGCCGCCTCTGGACCATCCTGCAGCGACGCCAGCTCGAAGGCTTCCATTTCCGCCGGCAATGCCCCATCGGCCCCTACATCGCCGATTTCGCCTGCCTGGAGGCGCGATTGCTGATCGAAGTGGACGGCGGCCAGCACATGGATGCCGCGACGGATGTACGACGGGACACCTTCCTGCGCGAGGAGGGCTTCCAGGTCCTGCGCTTCTGGAATAATGAGGTGATGACGAACCTCGAAGGTGTTCGCGCGCTGATCGTTTCGCGGCTGCCGGGCACCGCCCACGTCCCGCTTTCCCGCGCAGCGGTGAAGGCTCGAACCTGAAGACCGACATGTCCCAGACCCTCCGCATCGCCCTGGCCCAGTTCGATTTCCCCGTGGGCGACGTCGCCCGGAATGCCGAGCGCATCGCCGCGCAGATCGCCGAGGCGCGTGACGAGTACGGCGCGGATATCGTGCTGTTCCCGGAATTGGCCATCAGCGGCTATCCGCCGGAAGACCTGCTGCTGCGGCCGCGTTTCCTGGCCGATTGCGAGACCGCGCTGCGCCAGCTGGCCGCCACCACCCACGGTATCGTCGCGGTGGTCGGCTGGCCCGAATCGGCCGGCAGCGTGGTCTACAACTCGGCCAGCGTGCTGCGTGACGGCCATCTGGAAGCGACCTACCGCAAGCGCGAGCTGCCGAACTACGCGGTATTCGACGAGCGCCGTTATTTCGACGTGGATCCGAACGGCGAGACCTGCGTGTTCGAGGTCAAGGGCGTGCCGGTCGGGCTGATCATCTGCGAAGACCTGTGGTTTCCCGAACCGCTGGCCGCGACCGCGCGCGCCGGGGCGTCGATGGCGCTGGTGCCCAATGCTTCGCCCTACGATCGCGACAAACATGCCCAGCGCGACGCGCTGCTGGCCGAGCGCACCCGCGATACCGGCCTGGCGCTGGCCTATCTGAACGTGGTCGGCGGGCAGGATGCGCTGGTGTTCGATGGCGCTTCCGTGGTGGCCGACGGCGACGGCACCGTGCATCCGGCTGCGGCGGCGTTCACCGATCAATGGCTGGTGGTGGACTACGACCCGGCCGGACGCCGCTTCAGCCCGGTGCAGTGGATGGACGATGGCGACGAGAGCCGCGACGCGCTGGCCTGGCGCGCGATCGTGCGCGGACTGCGCGATTACTGCGGCAAGAACGGCTTCCAGAAGGTCTGGCTGGGCCTGTCCGGCGGCATCGACTCGGCACTGGTGCTGGCGCTGGCGGTGGACGCGCTGGGGGCGGAGAACGTCACCGCCGTGCGTTTGCCGTCGCGCTACACCGCCGGGCTGTCCAACGACCTGGCGGCCGAGCAGTGCCAGGCGCTGGGCGTGCGGCTGGAGACGATTCCGATCGAGGCGCCGTTCAAGGGGTTCCTGGAAACACTGGGGCCGTTGTTCGCTGATACTCCGGCCGACACCACCGAGGAAAACCTGCAGTCGCGCAGCCGCGGCGTGATCATGATGGCGCTGAGCAACAAGTTCGGCGGCCTGCTGCTGACCACCGGCAACAAGAGCGAATACGCGGTCGGCTACGCGACCATCTATGGCGACATGTGCGGCGGCTACGCGCCGATCAAGGATCTCTACAAGACGGAGGTGTTTTCGCTGGCGCGCTGGCGCAATACGGTCGGCGGTGCACCGGTGATCCCGCCGGCCGTCATCAGCCGTCCGCCGTCGGCGGAGCTGCGCGAAAACCAGACCGACCAGGATTCGTTGCCGCCCTACGACGTGCTGGATGCGATCCTGTTCCGCTACGTGGATCTGGAACAGTCGCGCGACGAGATCGTCGCCGCCGGTTTCGACGCCGCCACCGTGGACCGGATGCTGCGGCTGGTCCGCATCAACGAGTGGAAGCGCCACCAGGCCGCGCCGGGGCCGAAGATCTCGCGCCGTGCGTTCGGCCGCGAACGGCGGTATCCGATCACCAACAAGTACGGTAGTTGAGGGGCGGGACTGTATTGGAGTTGGCTGGCTTTGGTTTGCCCCCACCCCAGCCCTCCCCCGCAGGCGGGGGAGGGAGCCAAGCATTCATCGGGCGGGGGAGGGAGCCAGGCGCTTTGTGCTTCTGCCCCTTCCCCCGCTTGCGGGGGAAGGTTGGGATGGGGGCGCTTTTCAAAAAACGCCCAACAAAAAAAGGGCCTTGCGGCCCTTTTTTCATGCGCGATACGCGCGGCTCAGTCCTTCTTGCGGACGGCGGCGCCGCTGGCCGGCGATTTCTCGCCCGCGAACGGGTTGAGCTTGCGGATCGCCCAGGGGTACTTGGGCCACTCGCCGGTCAGCCAGGGGTGCTGCGGTTCGTTCAACTGCAGCACGCGGCGGGCGTCATCGGCCAGGGACTTGTTGCCCAGCTGGGTGTAGGCCTCGCCGAGCACGGCCACGGCGTCGTACTGGTACTCGCTCTGCGGATAGGTTTCCAGCAGGTAGCGGGCGCGGGTGGCGGCGGAAATCCAGGCGTCGCGGCGCAGGTAGTACAGCGCGGTGTCCATTTCGTGGCGGGCGAACTGGTTGCGCAGGTAGACCATGCGCTGGCGCGCGTCGGCCGCATAGCGGCTGTTCGGGTAGCGCTCGGCGACGATGCTGAAATCGTTGTAGCCCTGCATCGGCGTGGACAGGTCGCGGCGGCTGGCATCCAGCTTCCACACCCGCTGCAGGAACACCGCGTCGCGGGTCGAGTTGGACAGGCCGCGCAGGTAATACATGTACGGCACGTTGCGGTGGGTCGGATAGGTGCGCAGGAACTTGTCGATCGAGGAGACCGCGTCGTCCAGCTTGCCGGCCTTGTACTGGGCGTAGGCCGATTCCATCAGCGCCTGCTCGGTGTACGGGCCGTACGGATACTGGGCCACCAGCGCGCGGAAGTTGGTCTGGGCGCGTTCCCAGTTCTCGTTCATCATCGCCTGGTGGGCGGTCTCGTACATCTGCTCGACCGGCTGGACTTCCACTTCCTTCTTGCGCTTGAACATGCCGCAGCCGGTACCGGTGGCGACGATGACGAGCAACAGCAGGCCGGTGCGGGCGACGGCGGTGAAACGGGTGGAAGCACGCTGGGTCATGGGCTGGCGGCAATGCCGCGGCAGGGAAACAGGCTGTCGATGATAGCCTAGGCGGTGCCCAAGCCATGAACAATCGGCGAACATCCCCGGTTTCCGCCGCCCCACCCCGATGACCGATACCCTGCCTCCCGAGGCGCCGCGCACCGCGCGGGTGCCTGAATCCGCTGCCGGACGCCGTTTCGACGCCGTGCTGGCCGAGCTTTTCCCCGAATTCTCCCGTTCCCGACTGGCCGAGTGGATCAAGTCCGGCGACGCCCGCCTGGACGGCCAGGCGGTCAGGCCGCGCGACCCGGTGCGCGGTGGCGAACTGGCCAGCCTGGCCGTGGTGCTGGAAACCCAGACCCACGCCGAGCCCGAAGACATCCCGCTGGACATCCTTTACGAGGACGAGCACGTGTTCGTCCTGGACAAGCCGGCCGGACTGGTGGTCCACCCCGGCGCGGGCAACCCGACCGGCACCCTGGTCAACGCGCTGCTGCACCGGGATGCGTCGCTGCACACCCTGCCGCGCGCCGGCATCGTCCATCGCCTGGACAAGGACACGTCCGGGGTCATGGTGGTGGCGCGTACCCTGCCGGCGCAGACCGCGCTGGTTGAACAGCTCTCCTCGCGCGAAGTGCACCGCCAGTACCTGGCGGTGGTGGTCGGCGCGATGGTGTCCGGCGGCACCGCCAACGCGCCGATCGACCGCCACCCGCGCGATCGCCTGAAGATGGCGGTGCGCGACGACGGCCGCGACGCGGTCACCCATTACCGCCTGCGCGAGCGCTTCCGCGCCCACACCGCGCTGGAGTGCCGGCTGGAAACCGGCCGCACCCACCAGATCCGTGTGCATATGGCGCATATCCGCTATCCCATCGTCGGCGATCCGCTGTACGGCGGACCGCTGAAGCTGCCCAAGGGTGCCAGCGAGGAACTGGTGGCGACGCTGCGCGGCTTCCGCCGCCAGGCGCTGCATGCCGAGACGCTGGAATTCCGCCATCCGGTCAGCGGCGAACCGATCCGGGTCTCCGCGCCGGTGCCGGCGGACATGCTGGAGCTGATGGCCGCGCTGCGCGCCGATACCGAGGCGCAGCGCGGATGAGCGCGATCCTTCCGGCCGACTGGCCGGCACCGCCCGACGTGCGCGCGTTCACCACGCTGCGCCATGGCGCGGGTCGCTCGCGGGCGCCGTTCGACAGCTTCAATCTCGGTACCCGCTACGGCCAGTACCGCGATGATCCGGCGGTGGTGGAAGCCAACCGGGCGGAACTGGTCGAGCGGTTCGGATTGCCTTCGCCGCCACGCTGGCTGCACCAGGTCCACGGGACCGGCGTGGTGCGGTTCGGGCAGGAAGCGGCGGGGGACGAGCCGGACGGCGACGCCGCCGTCACCGCCGAGCCCGGCGTGGTCCTGGCCATCCTCACCGCCGATTGCCTGCCGGTGGTGTTCGCCAGCGATGACGGTCGGGCCGTGGGCGCGGCCCACGCCGGCTGGCGCGGGCTGGCCGGCGGCGTGCTGGAGCGGACGGTGGAAAACATGCGGGTGGCGCCGGAACGGCTGCTGGCCTGGCTGGGTCCCGCCGCGGGACCACAGGCCTACGAGATCGGCGAGGAAGTGCATGACGCTTTCGTCGGCGCGGACCCGCGCGCCGCGTCCGCATTCGTGCCCACCCGTGCCGGCCACTGGCGCGTGGATCTGTACGCGCTGGCGCGGTTCCGGCTGGACGATGCGGGCGTGACGCGGGTCCATGGCGGCGGCCTGTGCACGATCACCGACGCGCAGCGGTTCTATTCGCATCGCCGCGACGCGCAGACCGGGCGGATGGCGACCCTGGTATGGATGCAGCCGTAACGGCTGGCGCGGAAGCGGCCCGGCCCCTGTTCGCCCGGTTGCTGGGAGCGGATTTCGCGGCCCTGCCCGAGGTGGTGCGCCGATTGCATCTGCGCGCCGGCTCGGCGCGATACCTGGGCGAGGTCGACGTGCGCCGCGGCAGTGGCCTGTTGTCGCGGCTGTGCGCGGCGGCGACGCGGTTGCCGCCGGCGGGAAGTGGCGCCATCGCGGTCGATATCGACATCCGGCCGGATGCCGAACGCTGGATCCGCCACGTGCGGGGGCACGCGATGGCCTCGCGGCTGTGGCGAGAAGACGGCCTGCTGTGCGAGCAACTGGGACTGGTGCGGTTCGGATTCCGCCTGCGCGTGCGCGACGAGGGTATCGAATGGGCCGTGGAGCGCGTGCACGCGCTGGGCGTTCCGTTACCGGCGCGCTGGTTCAGCGGCGTCCGCGCGCGCGAGTCGGCGCAGGGCGAACGCTATGCGTTCGACGTGCAGGCCGCGTTGCCGGTGATTGGCTTGCTGGTGCATTACCGGGGTTGGCTGGATGTCGCCTGAGGTGGACGTGGACACGGGCGCCGATGCCGGCGAGGCCGTCGTCGTGTTCGACGGCACCTGCGTGCTCTGCAATGGCTGGGTGGATTTCCTGCTTCGCCATGATCGACGCCGCCGCTATCGATTCGCCGCGATGCAGGGAACCGCGGGACGCGCGCTGCTGGCGCGGCATGGCCTGGATCCGGACGACCCGGCGTCGTTCCTGTTGCTGGAAGACGCGCATGCGTGGACGGACACGGATGGCATCCGCCGCGTCCTGGCCGGACTGGGAGGCGTGTGGACGCTAGCGCACCTGATGGTGCTGGTGCCGCGCCGCCTGCGCGATGCGATCTACCGGAGGCTCGCGCTCAACCGCTATCGCTGGTTCGGCACCACCGCATGCCGGATTCCCGATGAAACCGAACGCATGCGCTTCCTGGATTGAGGATTCCCGGTTGTCGTCATTCCAGCGGAAGCTGGAATCCATGGGGTGTCCGATCGCGTGAGCGGCAGGCAGAAGCACAATGGGTCCCAGCGTTTGCTGGGACGACGGAAGGTCTTGTGGAACCTGGGCTGATCGGGCGGGCGCCCCATCCGCGACTCTGGCCAGCCAGCTTTCGTCGCGAACGTGCGGTTGCCGCGCGGTCCCGTTCCGCGGCGCCCGCCCGGTCAGTGCGGTGAAGCCTCCCGCGCCCGGCGCGGGAGGCCTGTACTTCAGAAGCTGTAGCGCACGCGCGTGTAGTAGTACGCGCCGTTGCTGCCGATCGGGGACAGCACGTCGTAGGGCAGATTGCCGAAGTAGTAGATGTCCTGGTTCGACAGGTCCGGATACTCGTCGGTCAGGTTGAGACCACCCAGCGCCACGCTCCATTTCGGGCTGAAGCGGTATTCCACCTCCGCGTCCAGTTGCCACTTGGCCGAGTAGGTCTGCTCCGGCTCGAAGCCGCCGCCGAAGTTGAAGATGCGCTTGGCGCTGCCGTGTCGGGTCGCCCGGCCCAGCAGCGACCACCTGTCGTTGTTCCAGTTGGCGCTGAGCACGCTGCGGGTGCGCGGCGCGGCGTCGGTCAGGGTGTTGCTCTCCTCGATGCCGAACAGCACGTAGGACGGATCGATTGCCAGCAGCTCCGGCGGCGTGGCGGTGATGCGCTTGATTTCGGTCTTGGCGTAGCTCCAGGTGCCGGTCAGCAGCAACTGCCCGCCGCCCAGACCCTGGCGCCAGTTGGCGACCAGCTCGCCACCCTCGGTGCGGGTATCGGCGGCATTGATGAAGAAGTTGACGCTCTGCACGCCGGGCACGCCGAAGTTGTCCTGCACGAATTCGGTCAGCGCGTCGCCGCTGATGCGCTCGGTCAGCGCCACGCGGTCGTCGATGTCGATGCGGAACACATCGAAGGACAGGTCGAAGTGATCGCCGATGCGGCTGGTGAAGCCCAGGCTCAGGTTGACCGATTTCTCCGGTTGCAGATCCTGCGCGCCGAGCGCGCGCGCGATCGGGTTGTTGACCGACAGCAGGCGGCCCTGCAGCAACTGGCCGGAGGCGTCGTAGCCGGTGGAGGTGGATTCGAAGCCGATCTGGCTCAGCGACGGGGCGCGGAAGTTGTTCGACACCGAGCCGCGCAGCGCGAACGCGGGCACGAACTCGTAGCGCGCGGCCAGCTTGCCGGTCAGTTCGCCGCCAAAGTCGTCGTAGTGCTCGTAGCGCGCGGACACGTCGGTGAAGAACTTCTCGCCGAACTGGCTGCTCAGGCTGGCGTACACGCTGACCACGTCGCGGCTCAGGTCCGCGGTGTCCTGCGGGGTCAGGCCGCCGCCGGCCTGCGAGCCGGTCGGGCGATCGGTGTACGGGCCGGCCGCGTAGGAGGCCAGATCACCGGCGCCGGTTTCATAGTCCTCCCGGCGGAACTCCACGCCGGTGGCGAAGGTGTGCGCGCCGAACACGCGGCTGACATCGAAGTTGAACAGCGCCTGCCGGAACTCGTAGTCGCCGGTGCGGAAGCGGGTCGGGCTGGTGGGGCCCAGCGAGGCGTTGAGCGAATTGCGCAGCCGATAGGTGAAGGCGTTGCGGCCGTAGTTCAGGCTGGCATCGTAGTCCCATTCGCCCCACTGGCCGCGCAGGCCGGCGACCACGGCGGTGTCGCGGTTCTCGCCCAGCGACAGCGGGCGATAGCCGTTCGGATAGACCTCTTTCCAGTTGGCCACGCCGTCCGGGTAGCGGAAGTAGTTGGCGCCTTCGGTATCGCTCTGGTGGAAGGTACCGAACGCGTAGAACTCGGCAGCGTCGCCGATCGGCAGTTCCGCGTTGAACCAGCCGTTGATGGCCTTGGACTCGCCGTCGCCCAGCCAGTAGTTGCGCTTGCCGGTCAGGGCCAGGTTGTCCGGAGTCTGTTCCTCGAAGAACGGGATCTGATCGAAGCCGGCGCGGTTGGTGCCGTTGCGCTGCTTGTATTCCAGGCCCACGCGCAGGAACCCGCCTTCGCTGCCCAGCGCGGTGCCGACCTGGCCGCTGAAGAAACCGGCCTGGCCGTCGGTCACGGTGCGGCGGATCGGTTCGACGTCGGTGTGGTGCGCGCCGTAGCTCAGCTCCAGCGCGCCGCCTTCGGGCGCGTCATTGAGGATCACGTTGATCACGCCGGCCACGGCATCGGAACCGTACTGCGCGCCGGCGCCGTCGCGCAGCACCTCGATGCGCTTGATCGCGCTGACCGGAATGGCGTTGAAATCGACCGGCGTATTGCCCTTGCCGATCTTGCTGTCGGTATTGACCAGCGCGCTGGTATGGCGGCGCTTGCCGTTGATCAGCACCAGCACCTGGTTGGGGCTGAGGCCACGCAACTGCGCGGCGCGGACGTGATCGGCGCCGCCGGAGTTGGACTGGCGCGGGAAGTTGAACGACGGCAGCAGCGCCTGCAGCGCGCTGCCCAGTTCGCCATTGAGGACGCCGGCCTTGCGGATGTCCTCGGCGGTCAACACGTCGACCGGCGCGGTGGATTCCAGCACCGTGCGATCCCGCGCGCGGGTGCCGGTGACGATGACGGTGTCCAGATCGGTGGTGCCGGCGGTACCGGCCTCCTGGCCGAAGGCGGGGGCGGAGAGGACGAGGGCGATGGCGACGCCGAGCGGCGCCACGAGGGGGCGGGACATGGAAACTCCTGGAGCGATACGGGAAATCGGGGGAGGGTGCGGCGGGCCGGGGCCCGGCGACACGGGTCAACGGCGATGGCTGGCAGCCATCAACAGGAACAGCGGATCTGGCGGGAATGCATGCGTGGGGCCCTGGGAGGCGGCGGGACAGTCTAGAACTAACTATCCATCCGGATAAAGCGATATATTAACGCCCCGACCGGGGAACCGGCCGCGTCGCGGTCATGGCCGCTGCCCATCTGCTCATGCCAATGGGTTATTTCGACGCGGAACGCCCCGGGCCGACAGTACCGTTCCCCCACGGAGTCGTTCCATGCGCCTGCGCCACACCTTGTTCCTGTCCCTGATCCTGGCACTTGGTGCCTGCGCCACCACGCCGCCCGGCCGCACCACGGCTTCCGCCCCGGACACGGCGATCACCGCCACGATGCAGGGCGACGCGGCCCGGCCCGCACAGGCGCAGCATTGGGTCCGCAGCGAGCTGTATTTCGGCGTGGGCACGGAAGGCGATGCGGCCAGCAACATCAGCGAGGCGCAATGGCGCGCGTTCCTGGACAAGGAAGTGACCCCGCGCTTTCCCGACGGCCTGACCGTGTTCGACGCCTACGGCCAATGGCTGTTCCGCGGCAAGGACGGCCCGGAGCGGCTGAACTCGAAGGTGCTGGTGATCCTGCACGAGGACAGCCCGCAGCGCCGCGCCGACATCGAAGCCATCCGCCTGGCCTGGAAACAGGCGACGCACCACCAGTCGGTGCTGTGGTCGCGCCAGCCGGCGGAAGTTTCGTTCTGAGGGCGTCCTCGCCATTCCTTTCCATGTGGGAGCGACGTAAGTCGCGATTGTGGAATTGGGCCGGTCGCGGAATTCGACGCGGCAGGGTTCCCGCCGCAACGGCGCTTTTCATGCGTGCGTAGTCGCATCCGTGCCTCCAGCGTCTGCGCATCGGGCTGGCAATCGCGACTTACGTCGCTCCCACAAGTCCGAACCGGCACCGACACCCCGGCAATCCGTTCTGACACTATGACTTCCCCTCCCGCCCCCGAATCCCCATGACCGCTCAAACCCGCCCCCGCTGGTTCGTTCCCGGCGACCTCAACGGCTTCTTCGGCCTGGTCGTGGACAACCTGTCCATCCTCGGCTTCATCTCGGCCGCGCTGATCGGCATCTTCCAGTTTCCCGCCGAGGTGGTGTTCACCCGGATGTTCCCGGGTACCGCGCTGGGCGTGCTGGTGGGCAACCTCATCTACACCTGGATGGCGCACCGGCTGGCCGCGCGCACCGGCCGCGACGACGTCACCGCGATGCCGCTGGGACTGGACGCGCCGACCAGCATCGGCATGGCGCTGCTGGTGCTGGGGCCGTCGTTCGTCGCCTTCAAGCAGCAGGGCCTGGATCCGCAGGCGGCCGCGATCGCCACCTGGCAGCTGGGCATGGCGTCGCTGGTGGTGATGGGCGTGCTGAAGCTGGTGCTGTCGTTCTGCGGTGACGCGATCACCCGCGCGGTGCCGCGCGCGGCGCTGCTGGGCTCGATTGGCGGCGCGGCGCTGACCCTGCTGGGCTTCCTGCCGCTGATCGAGACCCTGCGCTCGCCGGTGGTGGGATTCGTCACCTTCGGCCTGCTGCTGTACGTGCTGATCGCCAAGGGCAAGCTGCCGGTGAAGATTCCGGGCGTGCTGCTGGCCTTCATCGTCGGCACCATCCTGTACTACGGGCTCGGCCTGGCCGGCCTGGGCACGCCGGGCTTCAAGCTGCCGGACGCGGTGCCGTTGAGCTTCACCCTGCCGCTGCCGACGCTGGGCTTCCTCGACGGCCTGCCGCACACCGTGCCGTACCTGCCGCTGCTGCTGCCGTTCGGGTTGCTGATGGTGGTGGGCGGCATCAACGTCAGCGAAAGCGCGCGCGCGGCCGGCGACGATTACCGCACCCGCGACGTGCTGCTGGCCGAAGCGGTCTCCACGCTGGTCGCCGGCTTCTGCGGCGGCGTGGCGCAGACCACGCCCTACATCGGCCAGCCGGCCTACAAGCACATGGGCGCGCGGCTGGGCTACACGCTGCTGACCGGATTGTTCATCGGCCTGGGCGGCATCCTCGGCTACGTGTCGGGGCTGGTGCAGTGGCTGCCGATCGCGGTGCTGGCGCCGATCATCGTCTACGTCGGCCTGGACATCACCGTGCAGGCCTTCCACGAAAGCCCGCGCCCGCACGCGCCGGCGGTGGCGCTGGCGTTCCTGCCGTCGATCGCCTACCTGCTGGTGATCAAGGTCGGCAATCCGGCCTGGATCGCGCCGGACAACTTCGCCGCGCTCTACAACGGCGTGGACGGGCACGGCCTGCCGGATCTGGCCGCGATCGTGACGCTCGGCAACGGCTTCATCATCACCGCGATGATCTGGTCGACCGCGCTGGTGGCGATGATCGACCAGCGCTTCCGCCGCGCGGCGGTGGTGTTGCTGATCGGCGCGGTGCTGACCCTGTTCGGTTTCATCCACTCGGTGGATCCGCGCGGCAGCATCTACCTGCCGTGGGACGTGCAGGGTTTGCCGAAGGCGATCCTGTGGCAGTTCTTCGGCGCGTATGTGGCGCTGGCGACCCTGCTGGGACTGCTGTCGCTGCAGAAACGGTAAGCCGGATCGAAATCCGTCCTACGACATAAGCCAAGCCAGCTTGCGGGCCTTGGGCAGGCGCTTGATCTCCCACTCCGCGCGCGAGGCACTGGCGCGGTCGGGATAGGCGCGGCTGGCGAGGATCCGTTCGGGCGGGTGCGCGCGGGTGTAGCGGGCGCCCTTGCCGGCCAGGTGGGCCTGGAAACGGGCGTCCAGATCGTTGGTGATGCCGGCGTAGTAGCTGCCGTCCCGGCACAGCAGCAGGTAGAGGTGCCAGACAGGGGACGGGGCGGCCATGGGCGGGATTATGGCGGCTGAACTTCCGTCTCAACAGACCTTGAAACAGCTCCCGCGAACCGCATCTGGGTACCATTGCCGGCGCTGCCCGGCCTCTTCTTCCCGAGGTATTCCCGATGCGGATGGACAAGCTCACCTCGCGCTTCCAGCAGGCGCTGGCGGATGCGCAGTCGCTGGCCGTGGGCCGCGACAACACCATGATCGAACCGGTCCACGTGCTGACCGCGCTGCTCGACCAGAGCGGCGGCAGCACCCGGCCGCTGCTGGCCCAGGCCGGCGCCAACATCCCCCTGCTGCGCGAGCGGCTGGGCGAGGCGCTGGACAAGCTGCCCAAGGTCAGCGGCCAGCCCGGCAACCTGTCGATCGGCAACGATCTGGGACGCCTGCTCAACGTCACCGACAAGCTGGCGCAGGAGAATGGCGATCAGTACATCGCCAGCGAGTGGTTCCTGCTCGCGGTGATGGACGATACCGGCGCGGCCGGCCAGGAGCTGAAGTCCGCCGGCGCCAACAAGCAGAAGCTGCGCGCGGCCATCGACAAGTTGCGCGGCGGCGAGAAGGTGCAGGCGGAGAACGCCGAGGACCAGCGCCAGGCGCTGGAGAAGTACACCATCGATCTGACCGAGCGCGCCGAGAGCGGCAAGCTGGATCCGGTGATCGGCCGCGACGAGGAAATCCGCCGCACCATCCAGGTCCTGCAGCGCCGCACCAAGAACAATCCGGTGCTGATCGGCGAGCCCGGCGTGGGCAAGACCGCGATCGTGGAGGGCCTGGCCCAGCGCATCGTCAATGGCGAGGTGCCCGAGGGCCTGCGCGGCAAGCGCGTGCTGTCGCTGGACATGGGGGCGCTGATCGCCGGCGCCAAGTTCCGCGGCGAGTTCGAGGAGCGCCTGAAGGCGGTGCTCAACGACCTGTCGAAGAACGAAGGCCAGATCATCCTGTTCATCGACGAGCTGCACACGATGGTCGGCGCCGGCAAGGCCGAGGGCGCGATGGACGCCGGCAACATGCTCAAGCCGGCGCTGGCGCGCGGCGAACTGCATTGCATCGGCGCGACCACGCTGGATGAGTACCGCAAGTACGTGGAGAAGGACGCCGCGCTGGAGCGCCGCTTCCAGAAGGTGTTTGTCGGCGAACCCAGCGTCGAGGACACGATCGCCATCCTGCGCGGGCTGAAGGAAAAGTACGCCGTGCACCACGGCGTGGAGATCACCGATCCGGCGATCGTCGCGGCGGCCACGCTGTCGCACCGTTACATCGCCGACCGCCAGTTGCCGGACAAGGCCATCGATCTGATGGACGAGGCGGCCAGTCGCATCCGCATGGAAATCGACTCCAAGCCGGAGGAGATGGACCGGATGGAGCGCCGCCTGATCCAGCTGAAGATCCAGCGCGAGGCGCTGAAGAAGGAAAAGGACGCGCAGTCGAAGCAGCGCCTGGCCGATCTGGAAAGCGAGATCGACAGCCTGCAGAAGGAATTCAGCGATCTGGAGGAAATCTGGAAGGCCGAGAAGGCCACGCTCACCGGCGCCACGAAAATCAAGGAGCAGATCGAGCGCGCCAAGCTGGATCTGGAAGCCGCGCAGCGCCGGCAGGACTACGCGCGCATGAGCGAAATCCAGTACGGCCAGCTGCCGGCGCTGGAGAAGCAGCTCACCGCCGCGCAGGAAGCCGAGCAGAAGGGTTTCAGGCTGTTGCAGGACAAGGTCACTGACGAGGAGATCGCCGAAGTGGTGTCGCGCTGGACCGGTATTCCGGTCAGCAAGATGCTGGAAGGCGAGCGCGAGAAGCTGCTGAAGATGGAGGACGTCCTGCGCCATCGCGTGATCGGCCAGGAGGAAGCGATCAAGGTGGTGTCCGACGCGGTGCGCCGTTCGCGCGCCGGCCTGTCCGATCCCAACCGGCCCTCGGGCAGTTTCCTGTTCCTGGGCCCGACCGGCGTCGGCAAGACCGAATTGTGCAAGGCGCTGGCGGAGTTCCTGTTCGACTCTGCCGACGCGATGGTCCGCATCGACATGAGCGAGTTCATGGAGAAGCACGCGGTCAGTCGCCTGATCGGCGCGCCCCCGGGCTACGTGGGCTATGAAGAGGGCGGGTACCTGACCGAGGCGGTGCGCCGGCGTCCGTACAGCGTGATCCTGCTGGACGAGGTGGAGAAGGCGCATCCGGACGTATTCAACATCCTGCTGCAGGTGCTGGACGACGGTCGCCTGACCGACGGCCAGGGCCGCACGGTGGACTTCCGCAACACCGTCATCGTGATGACCTCGAACCTGGGATCGAACCTGATCCAGGACATGTCCGACGGCGGTGACAGTCCCGAGAGCTACACCCAGATGAAGGCGGCGGTGATGGGCGTGGTGCAGGCGCACTTCCGGCCCGAGTTCATCAACCGGCTGGATGACATCGTGGTGTTCCATCCGCTGGACAAGGCGCAGATCCGCGAAATCGCCCGCATCCAGACCCGCTACCTGGCCAAGCGTCTGGCTGAGCGCCAGATCGGGCTGGAGATCGACGACTCGGCGCTGATGCTGCTGGGCAATGTCGGCTTCGATCCGGTGTATGGCGCGCGGCCGCTGAAGCGGGCCATCCAGACCCAACTGGAGAATCCGCTGGCGCAGAAGATCCTGTCCGGCGAGTTCGGCGCGGGGGACACGGTGCGGATTGCCGCCGAGGGTGGCCACCTGGTCTTCCACAAGCGCGGCTGAGGCACCGGTACGGGAAGCACGACGCCGGCCACGGGCTTCCGTCCCGTGGCCGTGCGTAGCGGTCGTGGCCGCTTCCCGGGCCCGATTGCGTTCCGGAGGTAGTGGACGTGCCCGATGCGCGTCCCCCTCGACCAGGGAAGCAAGTGAGCCCACAGCCAACGACAGGATGGTGGCGAAGCCGGACCGGCAAGATCCTCCTGTGGGGGCTGCTGTGCGTACTCGCCCAGCAGATCGCGATCGGTTACCGGATCGACTTCTTCGGCCAGAGCGCCGACGCCTCCCTGATCCACCTGCATTTCGGCCTGCTGCTGGCGCTGGCGCTGCTGGAACCTGATCGCCGGGTGGTGATCGCGACCCTTGTCATCACCGCCGCGGGCTGGGCGGCCCGGCAATGGTCGATGCAACCGGGGCAGATCGCGCCACTGGTGTGGGGTGCGTCGATGTGGGTGCTGGTGGGCGTGTGGACCCTGGCCTGCGCGCGCTGGGCGGGCGCACAGGGTCGGCTGGACCGGCATGGCCTGAGCCGGCTCGCCTTGTACGGCTTGCTCGTCTATCCCGCCGGTTGCGCGTTGCTGGGCGGCACCATGGCGGTGATCGCGCCGCCAACGGAAGCGCTCAGCGCGGCATTCCAGATGTTCTTCGCCAAGCAGTTCGGGGTGGCCGTGATCACCCTGCCGCTGGTGGTGGCGTGGCGCGAGGGCAGGCAGTCCCCGCGCCGTTCCGGAACCGCCGGATGGACCTGGCCGCTGCTGCTGATTGCCGGCCTGGGCCTGAGCCTGTGGGCTTCGCGGATGGTCCACGGCGGCCTGGCCGATCGCACCGCGGTGGTGTTGATGGATTACCGCTTCGCCCTGTTCGTGGTGCTGGCCTGGTTCGTGCTGTGGTTGCCGCCGCGCCGTTCCATGCTGGCGCTGTCGGCGGCGCTGTTCTGCCTGGTGGTGGCGATGTCCGCGAGCGCCGAGTACGGCAGTACCGTGCTGGGCCTGTTCAACCTGCTGCACCTGGCGGCCGAAGTGAACATCCTGTTGCTGGCCATGCTTTATCTGTGGGTGATCAGCCGGGATCGCCGCGAACTGTCGCGCCGTCTGGCCGAGGAGATCCAGCGCGATACCCTGACCGGGCTGCCCAACCTGCGGGCGCTGCGCCGGCGCATGGCGGTGGCGCCGCCACGACGACGCGAATTGGGGTTCCTGTTGCTGGACAAGACCGACTCGCTGGTGACCGGCTACGGTCTGGACATGCAGGCGGCGGTGGTCGGTGGCATGGCCGCGCGGCTCTCGGACCTGGCCGACGTGTACGTGCTGGGCACCGGCCAGTTCGCACTGGTGCCGGCTGCCGATGCCGACGACGATGTCTGGGAACGGCTGGTCGCGCGGGTCGAGCATGCCGAGTTCGTCGCCGATGGCCAGCCGGTGCGGCTGCTGCCGTACCTGGGCGTGGCCTCGCTGCCGGCGGCGGGGACGGATCCGGTGGCCGACGTCGTGGATACCGCGCTGCTCAACGCCTCGCACCTGGCCTTCGACGCGCGCCAGCATGGCGAGGTGCGGCCGCGTTACAGCGATTTCGATGATGGGCGCCTGCGCCGCGCCCACCGGCAGCAACTGCAGGATGCCGCGATCGCGCTGGCCTGCCTGCGCAACGAACGGCTGGTGCTGCACTTCCAGCCGATTCGCAGGCTCGAACTGGCGGCGGAGCCGGCGCCCACGATCTCCGGCGAAGTGTTGTGCCGCCTGCGCGACGACAGCGGCAGGCTGATACCGCCATCGCGCTTCATGCGCCCGATCGAGGCGGCCGGGCGCGGCGCGGAACTGGATCTGGCGGTCATCAAGGCGCTGTTCCGGCTGCTGCGGAAATACCCGGAATCCCTGCCGTACTGCGAACGCATCGCGATCAACCTGACCGGGCAGAGCCTGGCGTCGATGAGTTTCCAGGTGGAACTGCGGACCCTGCTGGCCGACTCGCCGCTGCCGCTGACGGCGCTGTGCTTCGAGGTCACCGAATCCGCCGCCATTTCGAGTACCCCGGTGGCGGCGCGGCTGCTGCGGGATCTGCGCGCGCATGGCTGCCAGATCGCCATCGACGATTTCGGCACCGGCATGCAGAGCTTCGCGCGGTTGAAGGAGCTGCCCGCCGACGTCATCAAGATCGACGGATCCTTCATCCGCAACGTCGCCCAGCGCGGCAGCGATCACGCGATGGTCAAGGCCACCGTCGCGGTGGCGGGCGTGTTCGGCGCGGAAACCGTGGCCGAGTTCGTCGAGGACCTCGACACCGCCGACTGCCTGCGGGAATTGCACGTGGACTGGGTGCAGGGCGATCTGTACGCGCCCCCGCGGCCGCTGTCGGAAATCCTCTCCGAGGCGCTGCCGCGCGAGTTGCAGTACGCGCCCTGAGCCGACTCAGCCGCCCGTGCGCAGCGCGCGGTAGGGCGGCGTCGCCATCACCATTTCCGCCAGCGAGAACGCCAGTTCGCGTTCGGCCAGCACCGCGCCGTCGGCGCCGTGCTCCAGCAGGTGGCGCACCTCGGCGTCGCTGTGCGCGCGCGCCAGCAGGGTCAGGCCCGGATTGATCGCGCGCAGCTTGGCGATGGCCTCGCCGGCCTCCAGCGGCTGCGGGATCGCGAGCACCGCGATCTTGGCCTTTTCCGGATGCGCCTCGGCCAGCACCTTGTCGGCGGCCGCGCTGCCGCGGATCGCGGGAATGCCCGCGGCGTGCGCGCGCTCGACGTGCTCGCCGTTGTCGTCGATGACGATCAGCGGCACGCCACGTTCGTGCAGCACGTGCGCCAGTGAACTGCCCACCCGGCCGTAGCCGATGATGATGGCGTGATCCTGCACGTCCAGCGAGGGGCCGGGTGGCGGTTCGGGTTCGACTTCTTTCGGTGCCGCCGCCTCCTGGCGTGCCTGCCAGCGATCCAGCAGGCCGAAGATCAGCGGATTGAGCATGATCGAGATCAGCGCGCCGGCCAGCACCAGGTCATGGCCTTCCTTGGGCAGGATTTTCAGGTCCATGCCAAGGCCGGCGATGATGAAGGCGAATTCGCCGATCTGCGCCAGGCTGGCGGAAATGGTCAGCGCGGTCGAATTGGGGTGGCCGAACGCGCGCACGATCAGGTAGGCGGCGGCCGACTTGCCGAACAGGATGATGAAGGCCGTGCCCAGCACCTCGAACGGGTGCTCGACCAGGATGTTCGGATCGAACAGCATGCCGACCGAAACGAAGAACAGCACCGCGAAGGCATCGCGCAGCGGCAGCGAGTCGTTGGCGGCCTTGTGGCTGAGCTCGGATTCGTTGAGCAGCATGCCGGCGAAGAACGCGCCCAGTGCGTAGGACACGCCGAACAGGGTCGCCGAACCGAACGCCACGCCCAGCGCGATCGCCAGCACCGACAGGGTGAACAGTTCGCGCGAACCGGTGCTGGCGGTGCGTTCGAGGATCCACGGAATCACCCGCCGTCCGACCACCAGCATCACGGTCACGAACAGCGCCAGCTTGAGCAGGGTCCAGCCCAGGCTGGCGATGATGGCCCCGGCGCTGAGTCCGCCGGCCTCGCCCTGCTGGCCGGCCAGCCCGCCGATTACCGGCATCATCACCAGCGCCAGCACGCACGCCAGATCCTCCACGATCAGCCAGCCCACCGCGATGCGTCCGCGCGAAGTGTCCAGCAGGCGGCGTTCCTCCATCGCCCGCAGCAACACCACCGTGCTGGCGGTGGCCAGCGAGAAGCCGAAGACGATGCCGTACAGGGTCGGCCAGCCCATCAGCGCGGCCAGGCCCCAGCCCAGCAACGTGGCCGCGCTGATCTGCACCAGCGCGCCGGGGATGGCGATCCACTTGACCTCCATGAGGTCCTTCAGCGAGAAGTGCAGGCCGACGCCGAACATCAGCAGCATCACGCCGATTTCGGCCAACTGCTTGGCCAGCTCCTGATCGCCGACGAAGCCGGGGCTGAAGGGCCCCACGCAGATGCCCGCCACCAGATACCCGACCAACGGAGACAGCCGCAAGCGATTGGCCACCGCGCCCAGGACGAAGGCGAGGGCAAGGCCAATGGCGACGATGTTGATCAGGTCGGTGTCATGGTGCATCGAGGCTCGCGTTTTCCAGGGGAAAGGAAGTCGAGTTTCGCCGATGCGGTGCCGCTGCGGCAAACCGAAAACTGAGTGGCGTGTTCATCCTACACCGTGCGTGGACCGGGCGAGCCGACGCCGACGGACGGCGGCGGAAAGCAAATCCCCCGTCGCCTCCGGCGTCCGCCCCCTTTTCCGCTTTCAACAGCCGCATGGCTGGTCAAGGGGGCTATCGAGAGACTCCGACGCTCGCAAACCCGCTTTGCCTCCCCCTTTGAAAAAGGGGGACTGAGGGGGATTTGCTTTTCAGCAGCAAGAGCAAATCCCCCGTCGCCTCCGGCGCCCGCCCCCTTTTTCGCTTTCAACAGCCGCATGGCTGGTCAAGGGGGCCAGGAGAGTCCGTTACCGCGCACTCACCACTTGTAACCGATGCGCCCGTACACATAAGCGCCATTGAAACCGGCCGGCGACTGGCTGCTGTAAGGGAACTGGCCGCTGTTGGAGTTCGGGAAGATGGTGCGGTCCGGGTATTCGTCCAGCAGGTTGTCCGCGCCCAGGGTGAAGGTCCAGCCATCGAGGCGGTAACTGGCCGAGGCGTCCACGGTCCAGATCGCGCCGTACTTCTGGTCGTTGGCCGGGTTGCCGGTTTCGCTGACCCGGGTGTTGAACTCGCCGTAGCGGGTGGTGCCCAGGGCGAAGTCCCACGCCGCCAGGTTCCAGACCGCGTTGAGGGTGAACTTGTCGCGCGGATAGCCTTCCTCGATGCGGCCCTGTTCGTCACGACCCACCCGCCAAAGGTTCTCGCCCAGCGCGGTCAGCTCCGGCGGGTTCGGCGCGATGCGGGTGATCTCGGTCTTGTTGCGGTTGTAGCCAGCGGTGAGGTTCAGCGTGCTGGCGGCCAGCGGGATCGAATAGGTGCCGACCACGTCGACGCCGCGCGTGCGGGTGTCAATGGCGTTGTTGAAGTAGCGTGCGCTGGTCACCCCGTTGATGCCCAGGCTGGCGAGCAGCGCCTGCGCGGCGGTGTTGTTGGCCAGCAGCAGGTTGGAGGAGAGCACGATGCGATCGTCGATGTCGATCTGGTAGGCGTCGATGGTGATGTACAGGCGATCCACCGGCTGCAGCACCAGGCCCAGGCTGTAGGACAGCGAGGTTTCCGCCTTCAGCGCCTCCGCGCCCAGCGCCTGCGCGACCGCGCTGGTGGCCGGGAACGTGCCGGATTCGAAGAAGCGATCCACGCTCGCGTTGTACTGCGAGGTCACCACCTGGTAGTACTGCTGGGCCAGCGCCGGCGCGCGGAAGCCGCTGGCGACGGTGGCGCGCAGCGCGACCTTGTCGGTGAACGCGTAGCGGGCCGACAGCTTGCCGGAGGTCTCGCTGCCGAAGTCCGAATAGTCCTCGTAGCGCGCGGCGACGCCGGCGGAGAACTTGTCGGTGAAATCCGCTTCCAGGCCGACGTAGGCGGCGTAGCTGTGGCGATCCTCGTGCACCGCGTTGGCGGGCGTGAAGCCGCCGAAACCCTGTGCGCCGCCACCGCTGTAGGAATTCGGGTTGCCGGGCGACTGGTTCCATTTCTCGCTGCGGTATTCGGCGCCGAAGGACAGCGTGGCCGGATAGGCCAGGCCCCAGTCCAGGGTCTTGGTGAAGTCGGCGTTGAACAGGTTCTGGGTGTATTCCAGCGCGCCGTCGTAGAAACGGCGCGGGCTGTTGGCGCCCAGGCTGTAGTTGATGCTGTTCTGGGTGTAGAAGAACAGCTTGTTGTAGCCGTAGTTGTAGCTGACGTCCCAGGTCCAGCCGCTTTCCGTGCTGCCCTTGAGGCCGGTGACGAGAGAGCGGTCCTTGGACACCTGGTTGATTTCCGGCACGTAGCCGTTTGGATAGACCTGCGGCACCAGCGGGTTGTGGCCGGGCGAGCGGTAGAACGCGAACGAGGTGATGTCGCGGTTGCTCAGGATCGTCGTCGCGTAGGCGCTGAGGTTGTCGCTGAACGTGTAGCCGGCGTTGGCCGATACCGCTTCGGCTTCCACCTTCGGGTCGCCGTAGATATAGGCGACTTCGCCGACGTCGGGGTTGTTGCCGGTGTTGGGCGAGGTGCCGCGGTATGGGCCGGCGCGATCGGTTTCGTCCTGGCGGGTCACCTGGCCGGCCACGTGCACGAAGCCGCGTCCGTCGCCGAAACCCACGCCGGTGTCGCCGGCCAACTGGTACTGGCGTCCGTCACCGGCCGAGTACTGGCCCACGTCCAGGACCAGACTGCCGCCTTTCTCCGCGCCCTTGAGCACGATGTTGACCACGCCGGCGATGGCGTCGGACCCGTACTGCGCCGAGGCGCCGTCGCGCAGCACTTCGACGCGGGCGATCGAGGACACCGGGATGGCATTGAGATCCACCGCCGACGAACCGCGGCCGATGGTGCCGTTGACGTTGACCAGCGCGGACAGGTGGCGGCGCTTGCCGTTGACCAGGATCAGCACCTGGTCCGGCGACAGCCCGCGCAGCTGCGCCGGGCGCACGCCGCTGGTGCCGTCGGTGATGGCCGGGCGCGGGAAGTTCAGCGAAGGCAGGGCGCGTGCCAGCGCGGTCGCCAGTTCTGTGGTGCCGGTGGCCTGCAGCGCTTCCGGGGTGAGGATGTCGATCGGCGACTGGGATTCGGCCGCGGTACGGTCGGCGACCCGGGTACCGGTGACAATGAGGGTGTCCAGGGTCTGCGGTTTCTGTTCGTCCTGGGCGAAGACGGGGGTGGAGGCGAGGGCCAGGACGATGGCGGCGGACAGCGGAGAAAGCGTGCGGATCATGGGTACTCCAATGCTCGGAACGGGAGGCGACGGCCGCGATGCGGTGGTCGCTGGCGTGGCGGAGGCGGCAGACCCGGAGGTATGCTGCACCACAACATAACGTCAATTATTCGTTAACGAGTAGAATCGCGTCGCAGAACTTCTGCTTATGTGCTTATGCCGGTGGGTGCGATTCGTAGGTCGTGATAGCCGCCGGCGCACGTGCATGTCAACGATTTATTAACAAATGTGAGACCGGCGTGGCGTCGTGCGGACGTCGGCGCCGTTTTCCAGGAATGGACTTTTCATCGTGATTTCCCTGCGTAATTTCGCTCTCCGGCGCGGCGAGCGCCTGCTCCTGTCCAATGTCGATCTGGCCCTGCACGCGGGTTACCGGGTAGGCGTGGTCGGCCGCAACGGCACCGGCAAATCCAGCCTGTTCGCCGCCATCCGCGGCGAACTGGAGGCGGACAAGGGCGATCTCGACTTGCCGGGCAAGGTGCGCATCGCCAGCGTCGCCCAGGAAACCCCGTCGCTGCCGGATCCGGCCATCGACTTCGTGCTGGGTGGCGATACCGAGGTGGCGGCCGCGCTGAAGGCCGAAGCCGACGCGCTGGCCGCGGAGGACTGGGAAGCCGTCGCCGCCGCGCACATCCGGCTGGAGGAAGTCGGCGGCTATGACGCCACCGCCCGCGCCGGCAAACTGCTGCACGGCCTGGGTTTCCCGGCAGAGACGCACCAGCGCGCGGTGTCGGCGTTCTCCGGCGGCTGGCGGGTGCGCCTGAATCTGGCGCGCGCGCTGATGATGCCCAGCGATCTGCTGCTGCTCGACGAACCGACCAACCACCTCGATCTCGATGCCGTGCTGTGGCTGGAGCAGTGGCTGCTGAAATATCCCGGCACGCTGCTGCTGATCTCGCACGATCGCGAATTCCTTGACAACGTCGCCACCCACACCCTGCACCTGCATGGCGGCGGGGCGAAGCTGTACACCGGCGGTTACACCGACTTCGAGCGCCAGCGCGCCGAGCAGTTGCGCCAGCAGCAGATCGCGTTCGAGAAGGAGCAGGCCGAACGCGCGCACCTGCAATCGTTCATCGATCGTTTCAAGGCCAAGGCCAGCAAGGCGCGCCAGGCGCAGAGCCGGATGAAGCGGCTGGCCAAGCTGGCCGGCACCGAGGCGGTGCGGATGGAACGCGAGTTCCGCATCGAGTTCGCCCAGCCCAACCGCCTGCCGCACTCGCTGATCCGCATCAACCACGGCGAAGCCGGCTATGCCCTTTCCCCGCTTGCGGGGGAAGGTGCCCGAAGGGCGGATGGGGGCAAGGCTCCGGAGAGCGGGGGGGCC
>NZ_VFID01000014.1 GCF_006542425.1 Pseudoxanthomonas sp. z9
GGGCGGGGGAGGGAGCGACGATCATCCTGCACGAAGTTGGCTTCGGGCTGGAGGCCGGCGATCGCATCGGCCTGCTGGGTCCCAACGGCGCCGGCAAGTCGACCCTCGTCAAGACGCTGGTCGGCGAACTGCCGCTGGTCGACGGCGAGCGCAGCGCGCATCCGGATCTGCGCATCGGCTACTTCGCCCAGCACACGGTGGAGTCGCTGCATGAAGGCCTGTCGCCGATTGATCACTTCCGCGAGCTCTCGCCGGATGCGTCGACCCAGTCGTTCCGCGATTTCCTCGGCAAGTGGAATTTCCCCGGCGATCGCGCGTTCGAGTCGGTGGACGGATTCTCCGGCGGCGAGCGCGCGCGCCTGGCGTTGGCGCTGATTGCCTGGCAGCAGCCGAACGTGCTGCTGCTCGACGAACCGACCAACCACCTGGATCTGGAAATGCGCGAGGCGCTGGCCGAGGCGCTCAGCGATTTCGACGGTGCCATCGTCATGGTCTCGCACGATCGCCATCTGATTGGCCTGGTCTGCGACACCTTCTGGCGGGTGGCCGATGGCAAGGTGGAGCCGTTCGCCGGCGATCTGGACGAGTACGCGGCCTGGCTGCGCACGCGTCCCGCCGCGCAGGGCACCAAGACCCGCATGGCCGAGGCCGCGCCCACGCCGCCGCCGAAGCCGGCGCCGGCGCGCAAGCCGCCGAATCCGCACAAGCTGGCGGAAGCCGAGGCGCGCATGACCGGCTTGGAGGAGCAACTGGCGGCGGTGGATGCCGAAATGGCGGATCCGCGCAGCTATGCCGATGCCGCGCGCGCGGCGGAACTGGGCCAGCAGCGCACGCGCCTGCAGCAGGAACTGGAACAGGCCGAGCAGGCCTGGTCGGCGCTGTACGAAGCGGGTTGAGCCGAGAGGCCGGACGCCGGAGGACGCATGAACCAGGAACTGATCTATCTGGCCTTGATTTTCGGCCTGCTGGTGGTGCCGCGCGCGTTGCAGCGCTTCAAGCTGCCGGCGCCGCTGACCTGCCTGGTGCTGGGCATCGCGGCGATGCTGTGGCTGGGCGAGCGCTCGCATGACGGGGTGATCGCGCTGCTGGCGACGCTGGGCATTTCCTCGCTGTTCCTGTTTGCCGGCCTGGAAGTCGAACTGCAGGCACTGCGCCGCGGTTTCTGGCCGTTGCTCACGCACCTGCTGATCCGCAGCGCGACCCTGTGCGGCGTCGGTTGGCTGGCCTGGCGCTATGCCGGCCTGTCCTGGCAGGCGGCCGGCCTGCTGGCGCTGGCGCTGTTGACGCCGTCAACCGGTTTCATCATCGACACCCTGGGGCGGCTGGGACTGGACGAGCAGGAGCGCTTCTGGGTCACCAACAAGGCCATCGCCGGCGAACTGCTGGCGCTGGCGGCGCTGTTCCTGGTGCTGCAGGCGGATCAGCCGATGAAGATGGCGATCTCCTCCGGCATCCTCATCGCGCTGCTGGTCGGACTGCCGCTGCTGTTCATCGCGCTGGGGCGCTGGGTGGCGCCGCATGCGCCGGGCTCGGAATTCTCGTTGCTGGTGATGGTGGGACTGATCGCCGCCTTCACCACTTACAAGCTGGGCGTGTACTACCTGGTCGGGGCGTTCGTCGCCGGCCTGATCGCGCGCCTGCTGCGGCAGAAGATGCCGCGCCTGGCTTCCGACGAGAACCTGCACGCGGTGCGCCTGTTCGCGACGTTCTTCGTGCCGTTCTACTTTTTCAACGCCGGCACCAAGGTGCCGGCGGGTGCGCTCAGCTGGGAAGCGCTGGGGCTGGGCCTGCTGCTGACGCTGGCGGTGCTGCCGTTGCGCATCGGCGTGATCTGGATACAGCGCCGGCTGATGTTCGGCGAGGACATGCGCAGCAGCCTGCGGGTGTCGCTGGCGCTGGCGCCTACGCTGATTTTCACCCTGGTGCTGGCGGGCATCCTGCGCGAGCGCTTCCATATTCCCGATGCGTTGTTCGGCGCGCTGCTGCTGTACGCGGCGCTGACCACGCTGCTGCCGTCGCTGGTGTTCCGCACGCCGTTCGACGTGGATCCGATGGCCGCGCCCGAAGCGGACGCGGCAGGCACGGTCGGCGACGCTCCCGTGTCGTCGCCCGAGCCGCCGGCCGGTGCGGTGGTCGCCGTGGACACCGTGCCGGCACCGGATACCGGAACGCGTCCGGCCTAGCGCTCGCCGCCCTCGGTTTCCAGCCACTGGCGCAGTCGCGCGGCGGCGGCGGATTCCGGGCGCGAGCGCAGTCGGGTAAGCCAGTAGCGTCCGAGTTCCAGCGTCTGCGCGAACGGTTGCAGCAGGCGGCCGGCAGCCAGTTCCTGTTCGAACATCGCCAGCGGCAGCAGCGCCACCCCGGCGCCGCGCGTCGCCGCGCTGGCCAGGGTCAGCGATGAATCGAACTGCGGTCCGCGCGCCTGCAGGCCGGTGAGTCCGGCGGCGGCGAGCCAGCGCGGCCATTCGTCGGCGCGGAACGAGCGCAGCAGCGTCGCGTGGGCGAGATCGCGCGGCTGCCGCAGCGCCTGCGCCAGCGCGGGTGCGCAGACCGGCGCGAACGGCGTGGACCACAGCGGCGTGCAGACCTCGCCAGGCCAGTCGCCGTCGCCGAAACGGATCGCCGCGTCCAGTCCCTCGCCGGGCAGATCGACGCGGTTGTTGTGGGTGGAGATGCGCAGCTCGATGTCGGGATACGCGGCGGCGAACGCGGGCAGGCGCGGCAGCAGCCAGCCGGTGGCGAAGGTGCCGACCACGCCCAGGTTCAGCACTTCGCGCGCTTCGCCGCCGGCCAGCCGATCCAGGCTCAGGCCGATGCGATCGAAGGCCTCGCTGAGCACCGGCAGCAGGGCCGCGCCTTCGTCGGTGAGCGCCACGCCACGCGGCAGGCGCTGGAACAGCACGGTCCCCAGACGTTCCTCCAGCGCCTTGATCTGGTGGCTCAGCGCGGCCTGGCTGACGCACAGTTCGTCGGCGGCGCGGGTCAGGTTCTGGTGGCGCGCGGCGGCCTCGAAGGCGCGCAGGGCGTTGAGCGGCAGTTGGGGCCTGAGCATGACCTGTCATGAGCCTGGCTAATGGATGGCATTGAATAACCTCGCTGGTGGCGTCCGGTCAACGCGGGAACAATCAGCTTTCCTCACATGGAGAACCCCGCATGCTCGCCCGCCGCCAGTTCCTGCAGATGTCCGCCGCCGCGCTGGTTTCGCTGCCCGTCGTTCGCGTGCTGGCGGGGGAGGACACCACCGGTTCACCGGAGGCCGGCTTCGAGGACGCGCTGGACGGACTGGAGCGCGGCAGTGGTGGACGGCTCGGGGTCTGCCTGTTCGATACCGCCAGCGGGCGGCAGTGGGGACGGCGCGTGGATGAGCGCTTCCCGATGTGCAGCACCTTCAAGTTCCCGCTGGCCGCAGCGGTGCTGCGGCGGGTCGAGCGCGGCGAACTGGCGCTGGACCGGCGCGTGCCGATCCGCCGCGAGGACCTGATCCCGCATGCGCCGGTGACGGAAAAACACGTGGGCGGCCAGCTCAGCGTGGGCGAACTCTGCCAGGCGACGATGATCTGGAGCGACAACCCGGCGGCCAACCTGCTGTTGCCACTGGTGGGAGGTCCCGCCGGGGTTACCGCGTTCCTGCGCGCCAGCGGTGATGCCGTCACCCGCAACGACCGCGACGAGCCGGAGGTCAACCGGTTCAGCCCGGACGACCCGCGCGACACGACCTCGCCGGCGGCGATGGCCGGCAGCCTGCGCCGGCTGGTGCTGGGCGAGGTGCTCGGGGCGGAATCCCGCCGCCGGCTGGCGGACTGGCTGATCGACAACCGCACCGGCGACCGCCGCCTGCGCGCCGGCCTGCCGGCCGGCTGGAAGGTCGGTGACAAGACCGGCAGCAACGGCGAGGACACCACTAACGACATCGCCATCGTGTGGCCGGACCGGGGCCGCGCGCCGTGGCTGCTGACCGCCTATCTGCAGGGGGCAAAGGTCGATGCGGACGCGCGTGATGGCGTGCTGCGGCAGGTCGGGGTGGCCGCGGCGCGGTTCATCGGATGATGCCGCGGCGGGCAGGCCACCGTTGAATCCAGGCCGCCAGGCCCCAGAATAGGGGCCTGCGTTTCCTCATCATTGCGTTTCCGCCATGCCGATTTATGCCTTCGAGTGCGCCGAATGCGGCCACGCCTTCGACCGACTGCAGAAACTGTCCGACCCGGATCCCGAGGCCTGCCCGTCCTGTGGCCGGCCGGCGGTCAAGCGCCAGCTGACCGCGCCCGCCTTCCGCCTGGCTGGCGGCGGCTGGTATGAGACCGATTTCAAGAAGGACGGCGACAAGAAGCGCAACCTGGCCGAAGGCGGCAGCACCTCCGCCGCTTCGTCCTCCGGCGACACGGCGGCACCGGCCAAGACCGAATCCAAGCCGGCCTCGACGCCGTCCGCGGGTTGAGCCTGCGCGGGGACGGCCCGTGCGGCCCGTCCCCGGTTCGGAACCGCGGGGCTAGCGCGCGCTGAAGCGCGCGTTGCAGCCGCCGCGGACCCAGATTTCCTGGCGGTTGGCGTCATACCCCCAGCCGCGGGTCTCCACGCAGATGCCCTGCGAGAATTCCTGCTGCACGCGCGGCCGGCCCTGGCGGGCGTCCCAACGGCAGCGGTTGAGCCGCGGATCGCCCGGACGGCTGGCGCACTGGACGCTGTAGCCCGGATTGCCGCCACCCCAGCCGCCACCGGCCACGCCGAAACGGGCGCGGCAGCCGTGGTTGACCCAGATGAGATTGCGCTGGTGGCCCCAGTTGTTCCCTTCCCGGCATTGGGCCTTGGACAGGTTCTGCACCACCACCGGGCGGCCGCGGCGGTCGTCCCAGGCGCAGGTGCGGTAGCGCGCATCCTCGCTGGCGCAGGTCACGGTGTAGCCGCTGTTGCCGCCGCCGTTGCCCCAGCCCTGCGAGGTTTCCACGAACTCGCCCCGGCAGCCGTTGCGGACCCGGATCACCCCGGGCTGCTGCTGCCATGACTGGCCCTCGACGCAGGCCCCGCTGGACAGTTGGCGGGACAGCCGGACGCGGTTGGCGAAGCCGGTCTGGCAACTGCGCTCACGCTGGTCGACGCTTTCGCAGCGGACGGTGCGGCCGGGCGCCGGGCCGGGATTCCAGCCGCCGTTGCCGCTCCCCAGCGAGGTGGCGATGTCCTGCTTGATCCGGCTGAAAGGCCAGCCGGACAGGCGCACCTGGTCGAGGTAGAAGCGCAACTGGTCGTCGGGAATGCGGCGCCCGCGCGACTGTTCGCTGTACTCCAGGCTGATCACCCGGGTCTGCTCCGCCACGGTCAGGGTCCGCAGGTTTTCCGGCGCGTAGGCCCGGGTCTGGACCTGGGCCGGGGCATGGCTGGCCAGCAAGGCCAGGAAGAGTGCGCACAGCGACTTCATCACAGCCTTGTTCATGGTGGTCTCCCGTCGGGAGCGGCAAGCTTAATCCCGTTGCGGGCCGGGTAGGCCAGGCCCGCGCGGCGGGGGGCGGGCGACCCGGGCCGGGTTAGACTATGCGGCTTTCCGGCCCTCGCCGGATGCAACTCGCGGAGCCCCCATGCGTACCCATTACTGCGGCCTCATCAACGAGGCCATGATCGGCCAGACCGTCACCCTGTGCGGCTGGACCGACGTTGCCCGCAACCTCGGCGGCGTGTGCTTCATCGACCTGCGCGACCACGAAGGCATCGTGCAGGTGACGGTGGAGCCGGCGGCTGGCGATCGGAATGCCGCGGACGTGTTCGCGGTGGCCGCGGACCTGGGCTACGAGGACGTGTTGCAGGTCGAAGGCGTGGTGCGCGCGCGCCACAGCGTCAACGAGAAGATTGCCACCGGCAAGGTGGAAATCGTCGCCACCCGCATCAGCGTGCTCAACAAGGCGCAGCCGCTGCCGTTCCACGCGCACGAGAACGCCGGCGAGGACATCCGCCTGAAGTATCGCTACCTGGACCTGCGCCGTCCGGAGATGCAGCGCATGCAGCGCACCCGCATCCGCCTGGTGCAGGCGCTGCGCCGCTGGCTGGACGTCCGCGGCTTCCAGGACATCGAGACGCCGATCCTGACCAAGGCCACGCCGGAAGGCGCGCGCGACTTCCTGGTGCCGGCGCGCCTGCATCCGGGCGAGTTCTACGCGCTGCCGCAGTCGCCGCAGCTGTTCAAGCAGATCCTGATGGTCGCCGGCTTCGATCGCTATTACCAGATCGCGCGCTGCTTCCGCGACGAGGCGTTGCGTGCCGATCGCCAGCTGGAATTCACCCAGCTGGACATGGAGTTCGCCTTCGTGCGCGAGCGCGACGTGCAGGACACCGTGGAAGGCATGATCCGCGACATCTTCAAGGAAGTGATGTCCGTCGATCTGGCCGAGCCCTTCCCGCGCATGACCTGGGCCGAAGCGATGCGCCGCTACGGTTCGGACAAGCCCGACCTGCGCATCGACCTGGAACTGGTCGATGTCGCCGAACTGGTCAAGGACAGCGAATTTGCCGTGTTCTCGGCCGCCGCCGCGGATCCGGACGGCCGCGTCGCCGCGCTGCGCGTCCCGGGCGGCGCCAGCCTGTCGCGCAAGCAGATCGACGAGTATGCCGCGCATGCCGCCAAATACGGCGCCAAGGGCCTGGCCTACATCAAGATCGCCGACAACGGCGAAGTCAGCTCGCCGATCCAGAAATTCTTCGGCGAGGAAGCGTTCGCGGCGTTGGTCGCGCATGTCGGCGCCGGCAACGGTGACATCGTGTTCTTCGGCGCCGGTGGCTACAACAAGGTCTCCGACTTCATGGGCGCGCTGCGCCTGAAGGCCGGCAAGGAATTCGGTCGCGTCGCCGACGGCTGGCGTCCGCTGTGGGTCACCGATTTCCCGATGTTCGAGTGGGACGAGGAAGCGCAGCGCTACGTGGCCCTGCACCATCCCTTCACCGCGCCGGCGGTCGACGACATCGCCGACCTGCGCGCGAACGCGAAGACCGCGGTGTCGCGTGGCTACGACATGGTGCTCAACGGCAACGAGATCGGCGGCGGTTCGATCCGCATCCATCGCCCCGACATGCAGAGCGCGGTGTTCGAGCTGCTGGGCATCGGCGTGGAGGAGGCGGAGGCCAAGTTCGGCTTCCTGCTGGACGCGCTGAAATTCGGTGCGCCGCCGCACGGCGGCATCGCCTTCGGCATCGACCGCATCGCCGCGCTGATGGCGGGCACCGAATCGATCCGCGACGTGATCCCGTTCCCCAAGACCACCACCGCGCAGTGCCTGATGACCGGCGCGCCGTCGCCGATTCCCGACGAGCAACTGGCGGAACTGCACATCCAGGTGCGGCCGGTCGCGCCTAAGGCGCAGTAACCGTGGCCTGGCCCCGCGTTCGCGGGGCCGGGTTCCGCGAATCGTTCTTTCATTCGTGTGGCGGCCATCGCCGCCTGATTCCCCGCCAGGGGATTTTCTTTCTTCCGGAGTATTGGCATGACCGAGTTTGCATTCGCATTGCAGTGGGAAAGGCTGGGCAACGAGGGCACCGAGCCGGGTCTGGTGACCGAACGCGCCCGCGTGTTTGGCGGCTGGGTGGTGCGCATCGGCACCTCGCCGGCGGCGATGGCGCTGACCTTCGTGCCGGACGGCGAGGGTCGCTGGGATGGCGAGGACTTCGGTGAGGACGATTACGAATACGAGGAAGAGGAAGAAGGCGAGGACGACGAGGACGCCGAAGAGGAAGACGAGTCGGACGAGGACGACGAGGAAGAGTGATCGTGGAGATCCGCCGCGCCACCCCGGATGACGCCGGAGCCCTGTCGGCGCTGGCGGCGCGCACCTTCGTCGAGACCTTCGGCCACCTGTATCCGCCGGAGGACCTGCAGGCGTTCCTCGCGGACGCCTATGCGGTGGACAAGCAACGGATCATCCTGGCCCATCCCGACTACGCGGTGTGGTTGCTGGAAGCCGACGGCGTGGCGGTCGGCCACGCCGCGGCCGGCCCGTGCGGCCTGCCGCATCCGGACGTCGCGGCCGGTGACGGCGAACTCAAGCGACTGTACGTGCTGAAGACACACCAGAACGGCGGCTGGGGCGCGCGCCTGTGTGACACCGCGCTGGCCTGGCTGGAACGCGACGGCCCGCGCACCCTGTGGATCGGGGTGTGGTCGCAGAACTTCGGCGCCCAGCGCTTCTATGCCCGCTACGGTTTCGCGAAAGTGGGCGACTACGAGTTTCCGGTCGGCCGCGTGCGCGACCACGAATTCATCCTGCGGCGGCCAGCGCCCACGCGGCCCTGATCCGCCCGCCGGCTTTCCCGCGCGCCGACCATCCATCCACGCGCCCGGTTGGCGGCCGAAGCACGAATCGGGGAGACTGCGGGCATGTCCAGACCCGCGCTCGATCTCCCCCGCATCCTCATCCTTCACGGCATCTGGAATGCGCGCTCGTGGGTGGCGCCGCTGGCGTGGCGGCTGCGCGCGGAAGGATTCGATGCCGAGGTGTTCGGCTATGACAGCGTGTTCGGTGGTCCCGAAGCCGCGATTCCGCGCCTGATCGACCATTTGCGGTCCACTGGCGGCCCCATTGGCCTGGTTGGCCACAGCCTGGGCGGCGTGATCGCCCTGGAAACCCTGCGCCAGGCGCCGGATCTGCCGGTGCCGCGGGTGGTCTGCCTGGGCTCGCCGCTGCGCGGCAGCCTGACCGCGCGGAATCTCGCCAGCCATCCCTGGAGCGTGCATGCGCTCGGCCGCAGTGGACCGTTGCTGCTGTCCGGCTGCGCGGCCTGGCAGGGCCCGGCGCAGGTGGGCGTGGTGGCCGGCAACGTCGCGCGTGGTTTCGGCCGCCTGCTGGCCCGGTTCGAAGGGGAATCCGACGGCACCGTGTCGGTGGAGGAAACCCGCCTGGCGGGCCTGGCCGACCACTGCATCGTCGCCGCCAGCCACACCGGCCTAGTGTTCTCCGCCGATGCCGCGCGCCAGGCCGCGAATTTCCTGCGCCGCGGACGTTTCGCCCATCCGGAAACGCGTGGAACCGGAGCCGGAACACTGCCCGGAGCGGCGGCCGGAACACGAGCCGATAACGGCCACGCCGACGCGATGGAGTAGAATCGCGGCCCCGTCAGCAGCCTTGTTCCGGAACACCCATGGGTAGAGGACCCTCGATCGAAGCCCGCAAGAACGCCAGCGACGCCAAGCGCGGCAAGATCTTCACCAAGATCATCCGTGAAATCGGCGTGGCCGCGAGGGCGGGCGGGGGCGATCCCAGCAACAATCCGCGCCTGCGGGTGGCGGTGGACAAGGGCCTGGTGGCCAACATGTCCAAGGACGTGATCGAGCGCGCCATCAAGAAAGCCACCGGCGAGCTGGAAGGCGTGGTCTACGAGGAGGTGCGCTACGAGGGCTACGCGCCGGGCGGGGTGGCGGTGATCGTCGACTGCCTGACCGACAACCGCGTGCGTACCGTGGCCGACGTCCGCCACGCCTTCAGCAAGTGCGGCGGCAACATGGGGACCGAAGGCTCGGTGGCGTTCATGTTCAAGCGACTGGGTGTTCTGAGCTATGCGCCCGGGGCGGACGAGGAAAAGATCACCGAGGCCGCCATCGAAGCCGGCGCGGACGACGTGGTGGTGTATGCCGACGACGGCTCCATCGACGTCATCACCGCGCCCGACGCCTTCCAGGCCGTGAAGGACGCCATGGATGCCGCCGGCCTGTCGCCCGATCAGGCCGAGGTGACCTTCCGAGCCGACAACGACATCGCCGTGCAGGGCGACACCGCCAAGCAGGTGGTGAAACTGCTGGACATGCTCGAAGATCTGGACGACGTGCAGAACGTCTATTCCAACGCCGAACTCGGCGCGGATGCGTATGCGTAACAGCGACGGGAATCGGGAATCGGGAATGGAGAATCGTCAGCCAGTCCTCTTCCCGAGCCCAACCGAGCAAGATTCCATTGCGGGGATCCGCTTTCGCTCTTTCGATTCCCGATTCCCCATTCCCCATTCCCGCCCAGAATGACCCGCATCCTAGGCATCGATCCGGGTTCGCAGCGCACGGGCGTCGGCATCATCGACGTGGATGGCGCGGGGCGGACGACGCATGTGCATCATGCGCCGCTGGTATTGCTGGGCGCGGAGGATTTCCCGCAGCGACTCAAGTGCCTGCTGACCGGCCTGGCCGAGATCATCGAGACCTGGCGGCCGGACGAGGTGGCGATCGAGAAGGTGTTCATGGCGCGCAATCCGGATTCGGCGCTGAAACTGGGCCAGGCGCGCGGCGCGGCGATCTGCGCGGTGGTGCTGCGCGATCTGCCGGTGCACGAATACGCGGCCAAGGAAGTGAAGCTGGCCGTGGTCGGCAAGGGCAGCGCCGAGAAGCACCAGATCCAGCACATGGTCGGCATCATGCTGGGCCTGCATGGCAAGCTGCAGGCCGACGCCGCCGACGCGCTGGCCGTGGCCATCACCCACGCGCACGTGCGCGCCACCGCCAACCGCCTGGGCGTCAATGCCCGCCAGGCATGGAGCCGCAAGTGACTCTGTGCGGGAATCGAGAATGGGGAATGGGGAATGGATGGAGGCCGTTGCGGCGCTCTTCCGATTCTCCATTCCCGATTCCCTATTCCCGTGCCCGGAGGGCAGCATGATCGGACGACTGCGCGGCATTCTTTCGCACAAGCAGCCCCCGTGGCTGATCATCGACGTGGGCGGGGTGGGGTATGAGCTGGAGGCGCCGATGAGCACCTTCTACGATCTGCCCGACGTCGGTCGCGAGGTCACCCTGTTCACCCACTACGCGCAGAAGGAAGACAGCGTGTCGCTGTACGGCTTCCTGCGCGAGGGCGAGCGGCGCCTGTTCCGCGACGTGCAGAAGGTCAGCGGCATCGGCGCCAAGATCGCGCTGGCGGTGCTGTCGGGTGTCAGCGTCGACGAGTTCGCGCGGCTGGTCCAGTCCAGCGACGTGACCGCGTTGACCCGCATTCCCGGCATCGGCAAGAAGACCGCCGAGCGCATGGTGGTGGAACTGCGTGATCGCGCCGCGGATCTCGGTGGCGGCGGTGGCGGGACCAGCGCCAGCCTGCCGGTGGATCCGCAATCCGAAGCCACCATCGCCCTTCAGCAGTTGGGCTACAAGCCGGCCGAGGCCGCCCGCATGGCCCGCGACGCCACCGGCAGCGGCGACGATGCGGCGACCATCATCCGCAAGGCGCTGCAGTCGGCCCTGCGCTGAACTGTTTAGAGCCTTTCCTCACCTACCGCGCGCTAGCCTTTACCCCGCCATGTCCGCATCCGCTTCCTCTCCTTCGGCCGCTTCGTCCCCAGGCGGCCACGGCCACGGCCATTCGCACGGCACGCCGCAGGGCATGCCCGGCCTGGTCATCGCCGCGGCCGGCGTGGTGTTCGGCGACATCGGCACCAGCCCGCTGTACACGCTGAAGGAAGCGTTCTCCGAACACTTCCACCTGCAGGCCAACCACGACACGGTGCTGGGCATCCTGTCGCTGGTGTTCTGGGCGATGATGATCGTGGTGACGGTGAAGTACGTCTCCATCATCATGCGCGCCGACAACGAGGGCGAGGGCGGCATCATGGCGCTGATGGCGCTGACCCAGCGTACCCTCAAGAAGGGATCGCGCACCGCCTACGTGGTCGGCATCCTCGGCATCTTCGGCGCCTCGCTGTTCTTCGGCGACGGCGTGATTACTCCTGCGATCTCCGTGCTGGGCGCGGTCGAGGGCCTGGAGGTCGCCGCGCCGGCGCTGGATCGCTTCATCGTGCCGATCACCATCGTGATCCTGCTGGCGGTGTTCCTGGTCCAGCGGTTCGGCACGCAGAAGGTGGGCCGGGTGTTCGGACCGATCATGGTGATCTGGTTCCTGTCGCTGGCCGCGATCGGCATCGGCAACATCATCGACGCGCCGGAGGTGCTCAAGGCGCTCAACCCGCTGTGGGGCGCCCGTTTCTTCGTCGACCACGGCTGGCAGTCGGTCCTCATCCTCGGCGTGGTGGTGCTGGCGGTCACCGGTGGCGAAGCGTTGTACGCGGACATGGGCCATTTCGGCATCAAGCCTATCCGCTATGCCTGGTACATCCTGGTGCTGCCGTGCCTGTTCCTGAACTATCTGGGGCAGGGCGCGTTCGTGCTGGATCATCCGGCCGCGGTGGTGAACCCGTTCTACGAAGCGGTGCCGCGCTGGGCGCTGTACCCGATGATCGTGCTGGCGACCCTGGCGGCGGTGATCGCCTCGCAGGCGGTCATCACCGGCGCGTTCTCGGTGGCGCGCCAGGCCATGCAGCTGGGCTACATCCCGCGCATGCAGATCAAGCATACCTCGCACGACACCATCGGCCAGATCTACATCCCGGGCATCAACTGGATCCTGATGGTGGCGGTGCTGACCGTGGTGCTGATGTTCCAGGATTCGACCCGACTGGCCGCGGCCTACGGCATCTCGGTGTCGGCGACCATGTTGATCGACACCCTGCTGCTGGCGCTGGTGGCGCGGGCGCTGTGGCCGAAGGGCAGCGGCGTGGTCATCGCGCTGTGCGTGGTGTTCTTCGTGGTCGACGTCGGTTTCGTGTTCGCCAACGGCGCCAAGTTCTTCCAGGGGGCCTGGTTCCCGGTGGTGCTGGGCATCCTCGTGTTCACCCTGCTGCGCACCTGGCGCCGCGGCCGCGAGCTGCTCAGCGCCGAGATCCGCAAGGAAGGCATCCAGCTGGATACCTTCCTGCCCGGCCTGATGCTGGCCCCGCCGGTACGGGTACCGGGCACGGCGGTGTTCCTGACCGCGCAGACCGGCATGGTCCCGCACGCGCTGCTGCACAACCTCAAGCACAACAAGGTGCTGCACGAGCGCAACGTGTTCCTGACCGTGGAAACCCTGCCGGTGCCGTTCGCGCCGATGGAAAAGCGCCTGAAGATCGATTCCATCGGCGACGAGTTCTACCGGGTCATCGTCAAGTTCGGCTTCATGGAGACCCCGGACGTGCCGCAGGCGCTGATGCGTTCCTGCGACCGTGGCGGCATCTACTTCGATCCGATGGAGACGACCTATTTCGCCAGCCGCGAGAGCATCGTCGCCACCGCCCACCGCGGCATGCCGGTCTGGCGCGACAAACTGTTCGCGGTCATGCACCGCAACGCGGCGCCGGCGACCGGCTTCTTCCGCATTCCGGGCAACCGGCTGGTCGAGCTGGGCGCGCAGGTCGAGATCTGAGCGCGGCGTCGCGGAGCGCATGACCGGAAGGGCCGGGCCCGCGCGGGCGGCGCCGGCCCTTTTTCCACGGCGGTTTGCCCCATAATGGCGGCATGACCGAAGACCGCATCATCGCCTCCGGCGCCACCCGCGAAGACGAAGCCATCGAGGCCAGCATCCGGCCCAAGCGGCTGGACGAATATCTCGGCCAGAAACCGGTGCGCGAGCAGCTGGACATCTACATCCAGGCGGCGAAGGGACGGGGCGAGGCGCTGGATCACGTGCTGATCTTCGGCCCGCCCGGGCTGGGCAAGACCACCCTGAGCCACGTCATCGCCAACGAACTGGGCGTCAACATGCGGGTCACGTCCGGCCCGGTCATCGAGAAGGCCGGCGATCTGGCCGCGCTGCTGACCAACCTGCAGCCGCATGACGTGCTGTTCGTCGACGAAATCCATCGCCTCTCGCCGGTGGTCGAGGAAGTGCTGTACCCGGCCATGGAGGACTTCCAGATCGACATCATGATCGGCGAAGGTCCCGCGGCCCGCTCGATCAAGCTGGACCTGCCGCCGTTCACCTTGGTCGGCGCGACCACCCGCGCCGGCCTGCTGACCGCGCCGCTGCGCGACCGCTTCGGCATCGTCCAGCGGCTGGAGTTCTACAGCGCCGAGGAGCTGACCAGCATCGTGCGCCGTTCGGCGCGGATCCTGGACATCCCCTGCGAGCCCGAGGGCGCGGCCGAGATTGCGCGCCGCTCGCGTGGTACCCCGCGCATCGCCAACCGGCTGCTGCGGCGGGTCCGCGATTACGCACAGGTGCGTGCCGCCGGGCACATCGATCGCGCGGTCGCCGATGCGGCGATGCAGATGCTCAAGGTGGATCCGGAAGGTTTCGACGAACTGGATCGGCGCATGCTGCGGACCATCATCGACAGCTTCGACGGCGGCCCGGTGGGCGTGGAATCGCTGGCGGCGGCCCTGTCCGAGGAGCGCGGCACGCTGGAAGACGTGATCGAGCCCTACCTGATCCAGCAGGGTTACCTGATCCGCACCGCGCGTGGGCGCATGGCCACCTCCAAGGCTTACCGGCATCTGGGCCTGAAACCGCGGCGGGAACAGGAGCCGGGCGCCGCCGGCAGTGAAGACCTGTTCTGAGCCGGATGGCCCGGTTCCCGTTCCCTGTTTCCGGAGAAGCCTGCCTTTGAGCGCCCAATCGCAGACCAATGACCCCGTTTCCCGGCTATTCAGTTGGCCGACACGCGTCTATTGGGAAGATACCGACGCTGGCGGGGTGGTCTACCACGCGCAGTACGTGGCGTTCCTGGAACGCGCGCGGACGGAATGGCTGCGCGCGCGCGGCCACAGCCAGGAATGGCTGCGCGGGGACCATGACCTGGTCTTCGCGGTCCGCGCCATGACGCTGGATTTCCTGAAACCGGCGCGCCTGGACGATCTGCTGCACGTGGAACTCGCATTACGCCAGTGCAAGCGCGCCAGCGTCGTCTTCGCCCAGCGCGTCTTGCGCGGCGGGGAAGTCCTGCTGACGGCGGAGGTGAAGGTCGCGGCGCTTTCCGCCGCGGGATTCAGACCCAAACCGCTGCCCGACGCGTTGTATGAAGAATTCAAGTTGTTCGAAACGCCGAACTGACCAATCCGAAACATCGAGGAATACCGGATGATCGCACCGCTCCTGGCCGCCGTGGTCGAAGCCCTGCCCGAGGACACTGCCGCCGCCGCCGTCCAGGCGACCGCCGCCACCGCCCACAGCGGCATCAACTACCTGGAGCTGATGCTCAAGGCCAGTCTGCCGGTCAAGCTGATCGTCGTGCTGCTGCTGCTGGGCTCCCTGATCAGCTGGGTCATCATTTTCCGCAAGGCGCGGGTGTTCAAGGCCGCCAACCGCGACGCCGACGACTTCGAGAGCCGGTTCTGGTCCGGCGCCGAACTGAGCAAGCTGTACGCCAGCGCGGCCGACCGCAACCGGGTGGTCAGCGGGCTGGAAGCCATCTTCGAGGCCGGGTTCCGCGAATTCGCCCGCCTGCGCGACAAGCGCAAGCTGGATCCGCGCGCGCAGCTGGAAGGCGCCCAGCGCGCCATGCGCGCGACCTACGCGCGCGAGGTCGATCAGCTGGAACGCAACCTGGAACTGCTGGCCAACATCGGTTCCACCGCGCCATACGTGGGCCTGGTCGGCACCGTGTTCGGCATCATGGTCACCATGCACGACATGCTCAACAGCGGCGAACAGGCCGGCATCGCCTCGGTCGCGCCGGGCATTTCCGAAGCGCTGTTCGCCACCGCCATCGGCCTGTTCGTGGCGATTCCGGCGGTGTGGGCCTACAACCGATTCACTACCCGGGTCGAGCGGATCTCGGTGCGTTATGAAACCTTCGCCGAGGAGTTCAGCTCGATCCTGCAGCGCCAGTCCTCGGGCGACGAATAAGCGGAGTCCGCCATGACCGCCGCCATCTCCCGCGTGCGCAAGCGCCGCAAGCTCAAGTCCGAAATCAACGTCGTGCCGTACATCGACGTGATGCTGGTGCTGCTGATCATCTTCATGGTGACCGCGCCGCTGCTGACCCTCAGCGTGGACGTGGACCTGCCGAAGTCCAACGCCCGATCGGTCGAGAGCAAGAAGGATCCGATCATCGTCAGCGTCAATGCCGACGGCGCCTATACGCTGACCCTGGAAAGCGGCAAGCCGGAACGGCTGGATGGTCCGACCCTGGCCGCCAAGCTCAAGGCCTTCGTCAGCCAGAATCCCGATGCGCCGGTGTTCGTCGCCGCGCCGGGCCATTCTGATTACCAGAAGGTCATGGACACGATGGTGATGCTGCAGCAGGCCGGGGTGAAGAAGGTCGGCCTGATGAGCCAGCCCGGTGGCAATGCACGCTGACGCGCTCCCCCCCCGGCATCGTCCCGAAGAAGACGATCTCGCCGTTCCGGTCGCACTCGCGATCGGCGTGCATGCGCTGATCGCGCTGCTGTTCCTGGCCGCCTACCTGTGGTCGCCCTCGCACGACTTCGACGCGGCCGCCGGTTCGCCGGTGATCGAGGCTTCGCTGGAGATCTCCAGCGCCGATATCCGCTCGGCCCAGCAGGCGATGGAAAACGCGCCCAAGCCGGAGCCGATGCCGACCCCGATCGAGGAAACCGCCGAGGAAGAGACGGTGCCGCCGCCTCAGCCGCTGCCCGAGCCGCGCCCCCAGGACTCGCCGGTGGCGCCGCAGCAGCAGGCGCAGGAACGCATCCCCGTCCCGGACACCGAGGACCAGGACGCCGCCAGTCGCCTGGCCATTTCCCAGGAAAAGGCGCTGAAGGAGCAGGAAGAAAAGCGTCGCCAGGAACAGATCGACCTGACCGAGCGCGAGCGCCAGCAGGAGGCCGAGCGCAAGCAGCGGCTGGCCAAGCAGCAGGAAGAGGCCGAGCGCGACAAGAAGCTGGCCGACCTGCGCCGCCGCCGCGAGCAGGCCGCCCGCGAGGCGCAGATGGCCGAGCAGAAGCTGCGCCAGTTGCAGAACGTGCAGGCCCAGCGCGCCAGCACCACGGCCAGCGCGGCCACCCCCGCCGCCAGCCGCAGCGGCGGCCAGCCGGGGCAGGGCGGTACCAGCACCGACCTGACCGCGCAGTACGCCGCCGCCATCCAGCGGGCGGTGCTCAACCAGTGGATCCGCCCGGACAGCGTGCCGGTCGGCCAGCGGTGCCGCATCACCATCCGCCAGTTGCCCGGCGGCGAGGTCATCGACGCCAAGGTCGACCCGAGCTGCCCCTATGACGAGGCCGGCCGGCGCTCGGTGGAGGCCGCGGTGCTGCGCGCCCAGCCCCTGCCGTACCGTGGATTCGAGAATGTTTTCCAGCGCACCCTGAATTTCACGTTCGAAGCGCAGGATCGCTGAGAGAATCGCGTTCCTGAACAGGCGCCGTTCACGATTGCGAAAACGTTCACGCGCAAGCTGGTATCCCTTTCCGTTCAGACAGACCGAGAACCCCCGACCTGCCATGAAAAAACTGCCGCGCTGGCTTTCCGCCCTGACCCTCCTGCTGCTGTCGTTCGCCGCTGCCGCCCAGGAGCGTGGGCTGGACATCGACATCATCGGCGGCAATGCCTCGGCGCTGCCCATCACCATCGTGCCGATGCCGTATCAAGGCTCGGCGGGCGCCCCGCAGACCGACGTGGCCGGCGTGGTGCGCGCGGACCTGGAGCGTTCCGGCTCCTTCCGCACCTTGCCGGAGGCCAGCATCGTCGAACGCCCGACCCGCGGCGGCGAGGTCCAGTACCCGACCTGGCGCGCACTCAAGCAGGACTACTTGGTGGTCGGCCGCGTGGTCGACGCCGGTGACGGCGGCTACCGGGTCGAGTACGAACTGTTCGACGTGGCCAAGCAGGAGCGCCTGCTGGGATTGGCGATGACCGCGCGCGCCAACGCCATGCGCGACGTTGCCCACCAGATGGCCGACGCCATCTACGAGAAGATCCTCGGCATCCCGGGCGCGTTCTGGACCCGCATCGCCTACGTCACCGCCAGCGGCGCCGGCAAGGGCGCGCGCTATGCGCTGATGATCGCCGACTCCGACGGTTTCAACCCGCAGACCGTGGTGCGCTCCTCCGAGCCGCTGCTGTCGCCGTCGTGGGCTCCCGATGGCCGCCGGCTGGCCTATGTGAGCTACGAGGGCGGCAACTCGGCCGTCTTCATCCAGGACATCACCACCGGCGCACGCCAGAAGGTCTCGGGCTTCCGCGGCATCAATGGTTCGCCGTCGTTCTCGCCGGATGGCAACCGCCTGGCGCTGACCCTGTCGCGCAGCGGCAATCCGGAAATCTACGTGATGGACATCGCCAGCCGGCAGCTGCGCCAGCTGACCAACCAGTCCAGCATCGACACCGAGCCGGTCTGGAGCCCGGACGGCGGCAGCATCTACTTCACCTCCGATCGCGGCGGCCGTCCGCAGATCTACCAGGTGCCGGCCAGCGGCGGTTCCGCGAGCCGGGTAACGTTCGAAGGCAGCTACAACGCCTCGGCGAAGATTTCCTACGACGGCAAGAAGATCGCCGTGGCGCAGGGCAGCGGCAATACCTACCGCATCGCCCTGATGGATCGCAGCCTGGGCTCGCCGCGCTGGTCCACCCTGTCGCCGGGCTCGCTGGACGAGTCCCCCAGCTTCGCGCCCAACGCCAGCATGGTCCTCTATGCCGCCCGCGAAGGTGGAAGAGGCGTACTGTATGCGGTCTCCGCCGACGGCCGGGTCCGCCAGCGGCTGGTGCTGGCCGATGGCGATGTGCGCGAGCCGGCATGGTCGCCGTACCGCGCAAAGCGTTAAGATAACGTCTACGGTTTTACCCCCATCCCTGCGAGAAGCCGAAGGAATGACGATGAACAATACTGCCCGCGTTTTGATGCTGTCCCTGATGTCCGTGGCCGTGCTGGCCGGTTGCAAGAAGGCTGTGAAGGAAACCCAGCCGACCGACACCACCACCACCGTCCCGACCACCCCGACCGAGCCCACCACTTCCGGCGTCTACGGCCCGAACGACCTGGACACCGACGCCTGCCTGCGCCAGCGCGTGGTGTACTTCGATCTGGACCAGGATTCGTTGAAGCCGGAATTCCAGGCCATCATGGGCTGCCACGCCAAGTACCTGCGTGACCGTCCGTCCTCGCGCATCACCCTGGAAGGCCATGCCGACGAGCGCGGCAGCCGCGCTTACAACCAGGGTCTGGGCGAGCGTCGCGGCAACGCCGTGTCGTCCGCGCTGCAGGCCAACGGCGGCTCCGGCAGCCAGCTGAGCGTGGTGAGCTACGGTGAAGAGCGTCCGATCTGCACCGAGTCCAACGAGTCGTGCTGGGCGCAGAACCGTCGCGTCGAGATCGTCTACACCGCCAAGTAAGCGATGAGCGCGATGTCGATCGGCAAGCGTTTCCTGCTGGTTACGGCGGCGGCCCTGGTGGCCGCCGCTCCCGCCTGGGCGCAACGCCAGAGCCTGGCGGACCGCGTCGCGGCGCTGGAGGCCAAGGCCAACAATTCCCAGGCCAACATGGAATTGTTGAACCGCCTGAGCCAACAGGAAGGCGAAATCCGCGAACTGCGTGCGCAGATCGAGAAGCTCCAGCACGATCTGCAGGAGTTCCAGCAGCGCAATCGTGACCAATACCTGGATCTGGATGGCCGGCTGAACCGCATGGAAGGCGGTGCCACGCCACCCGTGGTGCCACCTGCGACCAGCAGTGGCGGCAGTCTCCCGCCCTCGACCCCGCCGGTGGCCACCAATGTCGAACCGGCGCCCTCCGTGCATGGCGATCCCGGTTCCCTGGCCCAGGCCGGGGACGAGCGCACGGCCTACAACCAGGCGTTCGACAAGCTGAAGTCCGGCGACTATGTCGGCTCCGCCCAGTTGTTCACGGCCTTCCTGCAGGCGTATCCCAGCGGGGTCTACGCGCCCAACGCGCTGTACTGGCTGGGCGAGAGCTACTACGTCACCCAGAATTACGCGCTGGCCGCGGAGCAGTTCCGCGCGCTGATGGAGCGCTATCCCACCCACGACAAGGCCCCGGGCTCGCTGCTCAAGCTGGGTCTGTGCGAGTACGGGCTGGGCAAGGTCGACGCCGCCGAGCGCACCCTGGCCGACGTGGTCAGCCGCTATCCCGGCAGCGATGTCGCCCGTACCGCCGACGACCGGCTGAAGGCCATCCAGCTCGGCCGACTGCGCTGATCGGCGGTTCTCCGTAGCCGACCGAATCGGCCCGCAACGGCCCACGTGGCCCGGATGGGGGCGGTTTCCGGAGGTTTTCCGGGCCAGGCCAACCATTTCCGAACGTCATTCACCCGAACCGCCCGGCGGCCGCGATGCCGACGGGCGATAATGTGCTGCCATGAACGCTGTCCCCACCCCCGAGCCCGTCGCCCAGGAACGCCTGAAGCTGACGGAAATCTTCCTGTCCCTGCAGGGCGAGGCCAATACCGCCGGCTGGCCCACGGTGTTCGTGCGGCTGACCGGCTGTCCGCTGCGCTGCCAGTACTGCGACACCGAATACGCGTTCTATGGCGGCCAGTGGTGGGACATCGATGCGATCCTGGCCGAAGTCGCTCGCCATGGCGTCCGCCACGTCTGCGTGACCGGCGGCGAGCCGCTGTCGCAGAAGCGCTGCCTGATCCTGCTGCGCCGACTGTGCGACGCCGGCTACGACGTTTCGCTGGAGACGTCCGGTGCGCTCGACATCGCCGAGGTCGACCCGCGGGTGTCGCGGGTGGTGGATCTGAAGACACCGGGATCCCGGGAGATGGCGCGCAACAGGCTGGAGAACCTGCCGCTGCTGACCCCGCGCGATCAGGTGAAGTTCGTCCTGTGCGGACGTGCGGACTACGACTGGGCGCGCGACATGGTGGCCGAACACCGGCTTGCCGAGCGCTGCGACGTGCTGTTCTCGCCATCCAAGTCCGAACTGGAACCGCGCCAGCTGGCCGACTGGATCGTCGAGGATCGGCTGCCAGTACGTTTCCAGATGCAATTGCACAAGCTGCTCTGGAACGATGAGCCGGGGCGATAGCGCCGGATAGAGGCGCGCGGCCCGCACGGCGCATCGCGTGTGAATCCCCATGGCCCGCTCTGACCAGCCATGCTGCTGTTGAGAAGCGTTGCAAAAGGGGACGAAAGCCGGATGCTTTTCCCGATTCCCGATTCCCGATTCCCGATTCCCGATTCCCGATTCCCGATTCCCCATGAAAAAAGCCGTCGTTCTCCTCTCAGGTGGCATGGATTCCGCCGTCGTCGTCGCCATCGCCCGCGAGCAAGGCTATGCCGTGCATGCACTGAGCGTGCGCTATGGCCAGCGCCACACCTCGGAACTGGAGGCCGCCGATCGGGTTGCCCGTTCGCTGGGCGCGGTCGCGCACAAGACCGTCCATGTCGACCTGCGCAGCATCGGCGGCTCCGCGTTGACCGACGATATCGACGTGCCCGAGGCGGGCGGCGGCGGCATTCCGGTCACCTACGTGCCGGCACGCAACACCATCATGCTGTCGGTGGCGCTGGGCTGGGCCGAGGTGCTGGGCGCGGCGGATATCTTCTGCGGCGTCAATGCGGTCGATTATTCGGGCTATCCCGATTGCCGACCGGAATTCATCGAGGCCTTCGAGAAACTCGCCAACCTGGCCACCAAGGCCGGCGTGGAGGGCGCGGGACTGCGCATCCATGCGCCGCTGATGAAAATGGGCAAGGACACGATCGTGCGTGAGGGCCTGCGCCTGGGCGTGGATTTCTCCGAGACGGTCTCGTGCTACCAGGCCGACGAGCAGGGGCGCGCCTGCGGTCATTGCGATGCCTGCCGCCTGCGCGCGCAGGGCTTTGCCGACGCCGGCGTGGCGGACCCGACCCGCTACGCCTGACCCCCGGATTTTTCAGCCAGCCCCAAGCTGGGGTAGAATTCGCACCCCGGCGCAATGCCGGGTGCATGGGCCGTTAGCTCAGTCGGTAGAGCAGAAGACTTTTAATCTTTTGGTCGAAGGTTCGAATCCTTCACGGCCCACCATATCGATCCGGCGACCGAAGGCGCGCGAGCGCCTTTTTTCGTGGCCGCGGAAGACCGGCAGGCCAGGTTCCCCGGCCGTTGCCCATGACAGTCGCGAGGACTCGCCGGAACGACCTTGAGGGATACCCGCAGGGTCGCTTCCCTCCCATGCGTTGCCATCCCACCCGCTGTATGCGGATGGGATGGACCGTCGCGGCTACACCACCACCCGGTACAAGGTGCCGCCGAAATATACGTACCAGCTGCCCTGCAGCCAGGCACCGCCGGTGCCGTCGGCAAAGGGCGAGACCAGCACGGGCGCCGCGCCGGGCCGTCCCAGGTAGAGATAGCCATTGCTGACGAACATCACCTGGCCTCCGGCGATCGCATGGATCGATGCGTCCGCGTCCGCGCGGGAGACAGCGGTCAGCTGGCCCTGCGGCGAACGCAGCCACACCTGCCTGACGGTGTTGCCATTCACGGTGTTCAAACGGGTGAAGCCGACCCATCCGCTGCTGGGGAAGTAGTCCGCCCGGGGCGTGAAGTAGTCGCCGCTGGCACCGCGCAGCACCACCTCGCCGAGACTGTCGTTGTACAGGACGATCTGCGAGGCCGTGTCCGAGATTTGCTTGCGGTAGACGACGTTGATGCCGTCGGTCAACGGATTGAAGTGCGAATAGGTGGAAGCGTGGGTCAGCTGCACGGTCTGCCCGGCCCGGTAGCGGAACACGTTGTAGGGCGCCGGGCCTTCGGTGTAGACGACTTCGCCTCCGTCGCCGACATCGGCCAGATCGGCGACGCGGCCGTTGCCGACCAGGGTGTCCTTGTACAGCATCACGTCGCGCAGGTTCAGGTAGCGTCCCGGGCGCCAGGTCGGCCAGATGACGTAACGCTTGTTGTTCGGACTGACGCGCATGCCGCGAGGCGTCCCATCATTCCCCAACGGCGTGGCGCCGCCGTTCCATTCGTAAACCGATGTTTCGTCGTCTTCCGTAATCCCGTACACCACGCCACGCGCGGTCAGCTTTTCGTAACCCGGCGTGTGGCCCGTCGGATCCGGGACCGTGCGCAGGCTCCCGGTCGCGCGGTTGTAGACCTTCAGCAGCGGCCGGCCATCCTCGATGACGAAGAACAGGATGCGTTGCGGGGTGACGTCGGTGATGGTGCCGTCGACTCCGGTCACGTACTCGAGGCGGGCGGCCTGGCCGGAGAATGGGATCGCGACGGCAAGAAGCGCGAGTGCCGTACGAAGGAGAAACAAGGAAGAAAACTGCCGCTTGATCAAGCGCATGTCCATGGCGGGCTCAGCAGTATCGTCGTCTGACGGGAGCCGAGCGTGCGAGTGCATCCGTGAAACGGATGTCAAGCGGGTTCAGGAATGGCGCCGACGCCTTCCACGTTTCGAGCAGGCATATTCATAAAAAAGCCCGGCGCATGGCCGGGCATTGTTTCATCGGGCATCCGCCACTCAAGTATCGTATCCGACCTGCCCCAAGGTGAAGCCGCGGGTCTTGCGTATCGCCAACTGGTTGGTCACGCCGAGCAGTTCGTAGTGTCCCGCCAGCGTGGCGAGCAGGCCGTCGACACCGAGCTTGGGCGTTTCAGTCGGAACGCGGGCGATCTGGCGTTCCAGCGCATCGCGGCGCCAGTCGCGGCCCCGCAGCTTGGCCCAGTTGCGTACCAGCACATTCGGCCTTCGTGGCGCCTGCTTCGGCGGAACCCACAGGTAATCATCGAAGATCATCACGCCGCCGGCCTTCAGCAGCGGCCAGGTCATCACGCCATCGGCAAGCGCGCCGAAAGCCGAGTGCCAGCCGTCGATGTAGATGAAATCGAACTCGCCCTCGATTCGGCGCAGAGAATCGAAGCTGTAACCCGAATGCTCGGTGATCCGATCGGCGAAAGCGGCCGTGTTCTGGCGGAACCGCGCGTGGTAGTCGCCATAGACGGGATCGGGGGCGAACAGGTCCACGCAATCGACGCGTGCGCCCGCACCGGTGAGGATGTGCTGGCATAGCCACAGCGTGGAGCGGCCTTCGAAACTGCCAATTTCCAGCGCGCGGACACCCGGTCGATCACGGAAGCCCCCCAGCCACTGTTGCCAGTGCGGGATGTTGTGATCGAACCAGTTCTCGCTGTACGGGTTCTGCGTCTGTTCCGGCATCGCTTCCTTCAACACAATCTGAGTTCCCCTTGCCCGCCTGCCACGGGCTGGGCGGATTTTAAGCGGATCCGCCGTGGCACGCGATGGCCTGCGCCAAGGGGTGCGGCAACAGGCCCTGGACGCTAAGGTAGCGTGCCCGTGCCCCGCGGGCGTACGGACGCGAATCATGTTGAAAATCCTGGGAAAGTCGACCTCCATCAACGTCCGGAAAGTGCTCTGGCTGTGCGAGGAACTCGGCTTGCCGTTCGAACTGGAGGAGTGGGGCAGCGGCTACCGGTCCACCTCGCAACCCGACTTCCTGGCATTGAATCCCAATGCGCTGGTGCCGGTGCTCCGCGATGGCGAGCAGGTGCTGTGGGAGTCGAACACGATCTGCCGCTATCTGGCCGGCCGCGAGCAGCGCGACGATCTGCTGCCAACAGCGCCGGCCGAAAGGGCCAGGGTCGAACAATGGATGGACTGGCAGGCCACGGAACTCAACAACGCCTGGCGCTACGCCTTCATGGCGCGGGTGCGACAGAGTCCCGACCACGCTGATCCATTGCAGATCGAAGCCAGCGTGAGGGAGTGGAACCGGCGGATGGGAATCCTCGATGCGCAACTGGCCAGGACCGGTGCGCATGTTGCCGGCGATGCCTTCACCGTGGCCGATATCGTGGTGGGGCTGTCGGTCAATCGCTGGAAGATGACCCCGATGGAGCGTCCGGAACTGCCGGCGGTGGCCGCCTACCTGCGTCGGCTGGAAGCACGGCCGGGCTTTCGCCATTACGGCGGCAACGGCATTCCCTGAGTAGAGCCGCCCTGGACGCGGACCTCCGCCGGGTTGCCCGGGCATGCGATCGGATGCGTCGTGTGATCCGCGTCCGGCAGAACGAAAAGAGGCGCCATCCGGCGCCTCTTTTCTTTTGCGATTCCGCTGATCAGGGCCGCATCGGCGTACCGCCGAAGCCGCGCGGCGGCGGCGGTCCAACGTCGCCGGGCAACCGGCGGTAGCCATGGAAGCCCGGACCGTCGTACCGGCTCACGCCGATGTTGAGGTTGAACGCGCGGGACTCGCCCTCGTCGTTGTTGTAGGACTTGCAAAGATTGATGTTGGCGGCGTTCCAGTGGCTGCTGCCATAGCCCTTGGTATAACCGATGCCGGTGGCGACGCTGCCGGAGACATCGACCTTGCCGTCATCCTCGTCGACCGGGGTGCCGCAGGCGTTGCGGGCCACCGGCGCCGGCCGCAGCGCGCGGGCAGGCCGCCCGCTGGTGTCGCCGTAGTAGGTACCCGGCGGGTCGGCCGAATAGAGCGCGGGCCGGGGCAGGGTGAGATCGAGGGACTCCGCCGACTGGGCAAGCGCGCCCCCGGAGGCCAACAGACTCAGCAGCAGCGGGGCGATTGCCTTCATGGGGACCTCGACTCGATCGGGGAAGCGGATTCGCGCGATCCATGCGCCAGTCGCCAGACGCTAGCAGCTGCCGCTTGAACCCAGGCTGGATTCCGGCCTGAACTTTCCGGCTAGGACGAAGGTCATGGTGACTTGATGGCGTCGCCGTGGCTCCCCGCAACGGGAATCATGGCCGTGCCGGACCGCTCCGGCGGATTCCCGTCGTGTCCGCCGGGCGGTTCCCCCGCATAACAACCACAATATAGCTGTGCTCTCTCATCGCGGTCGCAGGAGTCCTGCGGCCGCATTTTTATCGTGCGGGCCCGCGCTCAACCCGCCGCCCGGATCGCTTCCAGCACCTGTTCGCCGTAGCGGGCCAGCTTGGTCCCGCCGATGCCGCCGACCTGGGCCAGTTCGTCCAGGGTGCCGGGCCGGTGTTCGGCGATGTTGCGCAGGGTGCTGTCGTGGAAGATGACGTAGGCCGGGACGTTCTGTTGTTTTGCCAACTGCGCGCGCAGATCGCGCAGGGCGCCGAACAGCGGCTGGTCGGACGGGGAGACCACCACGCCCGTACGCGGGGATCGTTCGCGTTCGCGGGCCGGGGCCTCCTTGCGCAGCAGCAGGCGGCGTTCGCCGCGCAGCACGGTCCGGCTGGCCTCGGTCAGGCGCAGGCTGCCATAGCCTTCGGCATCGACTTCCAGCAAGCCTGAGGACACCAATTGCCGGAACACGCTGCGCCAGGTGCCGGCGTCCAGATCCCGGCCGATGCCATAGGTGGTGAGCTGGTCATGCCCGCACTGGCGGATCTTCTCGCTCTCGCTGCCGCGCAGCACGTCGATGATGTGGTTCACGCCGAAGCGCTGGCCGCTGCGATAGACGCAGCTCAGCGCCTTCTGCGCGGCCTCGGTGGCGTCCCAGGTGGCGGCCGGATGCAGGCAGTTGTCGCAGTTGCCGCATTCCTGCGGATAGGTCTCGCCGAAGCTGGCCAGCAGCACCTGCCGGCGGCACTGCATGGATTCGCAGTAGCCCAGCAATTGATCCAGCTTGCGCCGTTCCAGCCGCTTGCGCTCCTCGCCGGCCTCGGACTGTTCGATCATCTGCTTCAGCAGCACCACGTCGCCCAGCCCGTAGCACAGCCAGGCGTCGGCGGCCTCGCCATCGCGGCCGGCGCGACCGGTCTCCTGGTAGTAGCCTTCCAGCGACTTGGGCAGGTCCACGTGCGCCACGAAGCGCACATCGGGCTTGTCGATGCCCATGCCGAAGGCGATCGTCGCCACCATCACGATGCCCTCCTCGCGCAGGAAACGGCGCTGGTGGTGCGCGCGCACCTCGGCGTCCAGGCCGGCGTGGTAGGGCAGGGCGTTGAATCCCTGCTCCAGCAGATAGTCGGCGAATTGTTCGACCCGCTTGCGCGACAGGCAGTAGACGATGCCGGCCTCGCCCTTGTGGGCCTGGAGGAAATCGCGCAGCTGGCGCTTGGCGTTGTCCTTCTGGGTGACCGTGTAGCGGATATTGGGGCGGTCGAAGGAACTGACGAAGCGCTGCGCCTCGGTCAGGCCCAGGCGCTCGGCGATCTCGCGCTGGGTGGGCGGGTCGGCGGTGGCGGTCAGGGCGATGCGCGGCACCTCCGGCCAGCGCTCGTGCAGGATGGTCAGTTCCAGGTATTCGCGACGGAAATCATGGCCCCAGGCCGAGACGCAGTGGGCCTCGTCGATGGCGAACAACGCGATGCGGCTGCGATCCAGCAGGGACAGGAAACGCGGGGTGAGCAGCCGTTCCGGCGCCACGTACAGCAGATCCAGCTCACCGGTGAGCAGGGCGCGCTCCACTTCGGCGGCGGTGGCGGCGTCCAGGGTCGAATTGAGGAAGGCGGCGCGCACGCCGAGCTGGCGCAGCGCTTCCACCTGGTCCTGCATCAGCGCGATGAGCGGGGACACCACGATCCCCACGCCTTCGCGCAGCAGGGACGGGATCTGGTAGCACAGCGACTTGCCGCCGCCGGTCGGCATCAGCACCAGGGCATCCTGGCCGGAGACGAGCTGTTCGACGATGGCCTGCTGGTGGCCGCGGAAGCGGGAGTAGCCGAAGACCCGCTGCAGCAGGTCCGTGGGACGTTCTGACATGGCGATAGGGTAGCAGGACAGCCGGCCCCCGGCGTTCGGAAAATGCCCCGGAAGGGCGTCCGAGGAACCGCGGGCGGCATGTGGGTCCTTACCGTTGGCGGTGGCAAGCCGGTGCCCGTCCCCCGCAAAAAAAAAGCGCCCGGGGAACCGGGCGCTTGGGTCGACAACGCCGCGCTTCGCGGGATCATTCCAGCAGCGAACGCAGCATCCAGGCATACTTCTCGTGCGTCTGCAGGCGCTGGGTCAGCAGATCCACGGACGGGTCGTCGCCGGCGTCGTCGGCGGTCTTGAGGACCTTGCGCGCCGTCCGGCACACCGCCTCGTTGCCGCTCACCAGCTGCTTCACCATGCCCTGCCAGCCGGGCACGCCATCGGCGCCGGATTCCTCCTGGATGGAGGACAGGCGGACGAATTCGCCATAGGAACCCGGGGCGTTGTAGCCCAGTGCGCGGATGCGCTCGGCGATCTCGTCCAGCGCCGTCCACTGTTCGGTGTACTGGGTCTCGAACATGGTGTGCAGCGAATTGAACATCGGTCCGGTGACGTTCCAGTGGAAGTTGTGGGTCTTCAGGTACAGCGTGTAGCTGTCGGCGAGGAACCGTGACAGGCCTTCGGCAATCTTCTTGCGATCGCCGGTGGTGATCCCGATGTCGATGTTCGGGGAGGTGGCCGCGGGTGCGGCGGCCTGCTTGGTCTTTGCCTTGGTCTTGGACATCTGCACTCTCCTTATGGGGGTCAATGGCTCACAATAACTACCCTATACCCGTTTGGGTAATAAAACGTTTCACCCGATTGGATTGATGAACGCTATCGAATCTTCCCCGGACCGCGATCTCCAGGCCGCCCGCCGTGCCATCGACGGTGCACTCAGCCGGGATCGCGGCCGCCTGCATGGACTCTGGTCGCGCTGGCAGTCACGGCCGCGCGATGCCGCCGCGCGCGAGGCCTTCGCCCAGGCGCTGGCCGGCTCGGTCTCGCAGCGCGAAGCGCGCGCGGCCTCGGTGCCGGCCGTGAGTCTGGACGAAGCCCTGCCGATTGCCCGTGAAGGGGAGCGGATCGTCGAATTGATCCGCCGCCATCCGGTGGTGGTGATCGCCGGCGAGACCGGCTCCGGCAAGACCACCCAGTTGCCCAAGCTGTGCCTGGCGGCCGGACGCGGGGTGGCCGGCATGATCGGCTGCACCCAGCCGCGCCGGATCGCCGCCCGTGCGGTCGCGCGCCGGGTCGCGGAGGAACTGGAGACCGGCGTAGGCGATGCGGTCGGCTACCAGGTACGTTTCACCGACCAGGTCGGCGACAACACCCGGGTCAAGTTCATGACCGACGGCATCCTGCTGGCCGAAATCGCCAGCGATCGCTGGCTGTCGGCCTACGACACCATCATCGTCGACGAGGCCCACGAACGCAGCCTCAACATCGATTTCCTGCTCGGCTATCTCAAGCAGTTGCTGCGCAAGCGCCGCGACCTGAAGGTCATCGTCACCTCGGCGACCATCGACACCGAGCGCTTCTCCCGTCATTTCGACGACGCGCCGGTGATCAGTGTCGAGGGACGGACCTATCCGGTGGAGGTGCGTTACCGCCCGCTGGAGGGCGAGGGCGAGCAGCAGGGTGAGCGCACGGTCAACGACGCCATCGTGGCGGCGGTGGACGAGATCACGCGCCAGGACCCGCGCGGCGACGTGCTGATGTTCCTGCCCGGCGAGCGCGAGATCCGCGATGCCCACCAGGCGCTGGAGCGGCGCAAGTACCGCGAGACCGAAGTGCTGCCGCTGTACGCGCGGCTGTCCGCGAAAGACCAGGACAGGGTGTTCAACCCCGGCCCGAAGCGCCGGCTGGTGCTGGCCACCAACGTGGCCGAAACCTCGCTGACCGTGCCGCGCATCCGTTACGTGATCGATCCCGGCTATGCGCGGGTCAAGCGCTACAGTCCGCGCCAGAAACTGGATCGCCTGCACATCGAGCCGGTCTCGCAGGCCAGCGCCAACCAGCGCAAGGGCCGCTGCGGGCGCATCGCCGAAGGCGTCTGCTATCGCCTGTATGCCGAGGCCGATTTCCAGGCCCGCGCCGAGTTCACCGATCCGGAAATCCGGCGTTCGAGCCTGGCCGGGGTGATCCTGCGGATGCTGCAACTGGGGCTGGGCCGGATCGAGGATTTCCCGTTCCTGGAACCGCCGGACGAGCGCGCCATCGCCGATGGCTGGCAGCAACTGGCCGAACTGGGCGCGGTGGACAAGGATCGCAAGCTCACCACCATCGGCCGGCAGATGGCGCGCCTGCCGGTGGACGTGAAACTGGCGCGCATGCTGGTGGCCGCGCAACAGCACCGCTGCCTGCGGGAGATGATCATCATCGCGGCGTTCCTGGGCATCCAGGATCCGCGCGAGCGCCCGCCGGAAGCGCGCGAGGCCGCGGACAACGCACACGCCATCTTCGCCGACACCCGCTCGGAGTTCCTCGGCATCGTCAAGCTCTGGGACGCCTACCGGCAGGCCCACGAGGACTTGACCCAGTCCAAGCTGCGCGACTGGTGCGAACGCCACTTCCTCGGCTTCCTGCGCATGCGCGAATGGCGCGAGCTGCATCGGCAGTTGCTGCTGCTGTGCGAGGAGCTGGGCTGGACGCTGGAAGGAATGCCTGCGGCCAACAGCGACGTCCCGCGCAAGACACCGGAGCGTGCACGCAAGCGTGGCGATTCGGATGCGACCGCCGCGCCTGGCACGGCCGCCGGCCCCACCGAAAAACAGCGCCAAGCGGCGTACGTCGCCCTGCATCGCGCCTTGATTGCCGGCCTGCCGACGCAGGTGGGGCATCGCGGCGAGAAAGGTGATTTCCAGGCGCCCCGCCAGCGCCGCTTCCAGTTGTTTCCCGGTTCCGCGCTGGCGAAGAAGCCGCCGCCGTGGGTGCTCAGCGCCACCCTGCTGGATACCCAGCGCGTGTGGGGCCTGACCAACGCGGCGATCGAACCGGACTGGGTCATCGCCGAGGTGCCGCACCTGCTGATGCGCAAGCACTTCGATCCGCACTGGTCACGCGCGCAGGGGCACGTGCTGGCGTCGGAGCAGATCAGCCTGTTCGGGCTGGTGCTGGCGCCGAAGAAGCCGGTCCACTACGGCCGCATCGCGCCGATGGAGGCGCACGACATCTTCGTTCGCCAGGGGCTGGTCACCGGCGAGATCAACGCCCGTGCGGGCTTCGTCGCCGACAACCTCAAGACGCTGGAACAGGCGCGCGAGGAAGAGGCCAAGCTGCGTCGCGCCGGCCTGGTGGCCGACGAAGACTGGCAGGCGCGCTGGTACCTGGATCGGATTCCGCCGGACATCCATTCCGTCGCCGGCCTGGATGCATGGTGGAAGGGCCAGTTGCCGGAAGCGCGTCACCGCTTGCTGTGGACGCTGGCCGACCTGCTGCCGGGGGAGGGCAGCGAAGAGGAGCGCTTCCCGAAGTACTTCGCGCTGGGCGACGCGCGCCTGCCGCTGCATTACCGGTTCGAGCCCGGCGCGGCGGACGACGGCGTCACCCTGGAAGTGCCGCTGCACCTGCTCAACGCGCTGGATCCGGCGCGCCTGTCGTGGCTGGCGCCGGGGTTCATCGGCGACAAGGCATCGGGCCTGATCCGCAGCCTGCCCAAGGCGATGCGGCGCAACTACGTGCCGGCGCCGGATTTCGGGCGGGCGTTCTTCGAGGCCTATCCGCAACCGACCGCCGATGACATCCGCGGCGAACTGGCGCGGTTCCTGTCGCGCACGACCGGTGCCGCGGTGGCCGCCACCGACTTCGACGAGTCCGCGCTGGAACCGCACCTGCGCATGAACCTGCGCCTGCGCGAGGATCCGCGCAAGGGCGGGGAAGCGCGGGTGCTGGCCGAATCGCGGGATCTGGACGAACTGCGCGCACGCTTCGGCGACCGTGCTGGGCAGGCGTTCGCCGCCCGCGCCGGCCGCGCGCTGGCGGCCAGCGGTCTGCGTGAGTTCCCGGCCCAGCCGATCCCGCTGCAGGTGCCTGGCGAGGCCGGCGTGCCGGCGTTCCCGGCATTGCGCGACGACGGCGACAGCGTGGCGTTGCAGGTGTTCGCCGACCGCGTGGAGGCGGAGGCCGCCCACCCGGGTGGCGTGCGCCGCCTGCTCGACATCGCCCTGGCCGATCGCGTGCGCCAGGCGCGCAAGCAATTGCCGGTGGCGCCGAAGGTGGGCCTGCTCTACGCGGCGATAGAGCGTTTCGCCGAGGGCGACAAGGCGGGCGAGAAGGAGCGCCTGCGCGCGGACATCGCCGACGCCGCGCTCAATGCCGTGCTGGCCGACGGCCTGGAAGGGATCCGGGATCGCGCCAGTTTCGAGCAGCGCCGCGATGACGCCGGCCGCCGGTTGTTCGGCGAGGCGATGGAGCGGCTGAAGCTGGCCGAGGCGATCCTGTCGGCGGTCGCGGAGCTCAAGCCGCAACTGGAATCGCCGCTGATGGGCTGGGCGCGCGGCAACCTGGACGACCTGCGCGCGCAGTTGGACGGCCTGGTGCATCCAGGCTTCCTGCGCGACACCCCGGCCCATGCGCTGGCGGAAATGCCGCGTTACCTCAAGGGCATGCGCCTGCGCGCCGAGCGCGCCCTGCGCGATCCCGCGCGTGACCAGTCCCGCATGCTGGAGATCAAACCGTTCGCCGATGCGCTGGCCGATGCGACGCGGCTTGGCGTGGCGCGCCAGCCGGGATGGCAGGCGCTGCGCTGGGAACTGGAGGAATTGCGGGTTTCGATGTTCGCCCAGGAACTGGGCGCGCGTGGCGGCGTTTCCCCGAAGAAACTGGCCCAGCGCCTGCAGGCGCTGCGTGGTTAGCAGCACACAACCGGCCGGCATGAAGGGAAACCACGGCAAGGCTGTTCGTCCGCGTCGCGTGCGGGTAACGTAGCTGGAAGACCCCTCAGGATCCGATCGTGTTCTCCGTATCGCGCGAAGCTCTGCTGGAAGTGCTGCAACGGCCCTCGGCCGCGATGCTTCCGGCGGATTCGCGCCAGGCCATCCAGATACGCATCGAAACCTCGCCCGAACCGGAGCTGCTTTTGCAGGATCCGCTGGCGGTGCTGGTCGACACGCTGGAGACGCTGGCCGCGCTGTCCGCCGATGGTGAAGTGATCGCCGCCGCCTGGCTGTTCGCGCTCCCACCGCTCCCGGAGGAATCCGGATCACGCAAGACCGCGCCCGCCGGCATCGTCGATCTGCTGGAGGGACAGCAGGCGGCCGCGCAGGTCTGGGCATTGCACGCCGAGCAGCACCGCAGCGCCAACAACGAAGGCCTGCGCCGGCTGCTGCTGGCGATCGTGCGCGACCTGCGCGTGGTGCCGATCCTGCTGGCGCGGCAACTGGCGCGGATGCGCAACGCGGGCCTGCTGGACGACCCGCAGCGGCGCGCGCTGGCGCGGCTGACCCGCGACATCCATGCGCCGCTGGCCAACCGGCTGGGCATCTGGCAGTTGAAATGGGAGCTGGAGGACCTGGCCTTCCGCTACCTGGAGCCGGATACCTACCGGCAGATCGCCGCGCAACTGGATGACAAGCGCGCCGGCCGCGAGCGCTACATCGAATCGGTCAAGTCGACCTTGCGCCAGGCGCTGGCCGAGCACGGCATCGTCGCCGAGGTCAGCGGACGGCCCAAGCACATCTACAGCATCTGGCGGAAGATGCAGCGCAAGCAGGTCTCCTTCGACGAGTTGTATGACCTGCGCGCGGTGCGGGTGACCGTGGACGACGTCGGCGCCTGCTACGCCGCGCTGGGCATCGTGCATGCGCTGTGGACGCCGGTGCCGAGCGAGTTCGACGACTACATCGCCCGGCCCAAGGCCAACGACTACCGCTCCCTGCATACCGCCGTGGTCGGCCCGGAAGGCCGCACCCTGGAAGTGCAGATCCGCACGCACGAGATGCACGCGCAGGCCGAACTCGGCGTGGCCGCGCACTGGCGCTACAAGGAAGGCGGCGGCGACCGCGCCTTCGATCGCAAGATCGCCTGGATGCGCCGGCTGCTGGACCAGTCGCAGGAAGGGGGCGAGGGCGGCGGACTGGCCGGCGACCTGGACTCGGAACTGGTCGAGGACCGGGTCTACGTGCTGACGCCCAAAGGCGAGGTCATCGACCTGCCGCAGGGCGGCACGGTGCTGGACTTCGCCTACCACGTGCATACGATGGTCGGCCACCGTACCCGCGGCGCCAAGGTCAATGGCCGCATCGTGCCGCTGAACCATGCCCTGCGCAGCGGCGACCGGGTCGAGATCATGACCTCCAAGACCGGGGAGCCGCGCCGCGACTGGCTGCTGCCGGCCAACGGCTTCCTCGCCTCGGGTCGATCCCGCGACAAGGTGCGCGCCTGGTTCCACAAGCTCGATCGCGCGCGCAACCTGCAGGCCGGACGCGAACTGCTGGAGAAGGAACTCAAGCGGCTGGGCCTGCACCACGCCGACCTGTCCGGCGTGGCGAAGAAGTTCCATGCCGAGAACGTCGAGGAACTCCATATCCAGATCGCCCTGGGCGACGTCGGCCCCAACCAGGTGGTGCGCGCGCTGCACGAGGAGCAGCGCGCGGCCGCGCAATCGGCCGCTCCGCAGGGTCTGCCGCCGGGCCTGCCGCTGCGCAAGCCGGGCGGACGCAAGCCATCGCCGCCGTCCAGGTCGCAATTCACGGTGGAAGGCGTCGGCAATCTGCTGGTGCAGTTGGCGCGTTGTTGCCAACCCGTGCCGGGAGAGGCGATCAGCGGCTACCTGACCCGCGGTCGCGGGGTCAGCGTGCACCGGACCGACTGCGCGGCGTTCCAGCGCCTGGCCGCTTCCAGCCCGCAGCGGGTGCTGCCGGTGGAGTGGGGGCAGACCGGTGGCGGTTACGAAGTGGACGTGCAGGTGCGGGCCATCGACCGCAAATGGCTGCTCAAGGACATCACCACGCTGATCGCGCAGGAGGACGCCCACGTGCTGGGCATCAACAGCGACCAGGCCGGTGCCAGTGGCCGGGTGCAGTTGCGCCTGCGGCTGAAGGTCGCCGATTTCGGCCAACTGTCCACCCTGCTCGGGAAACTCGATGCGCTGCCTGGGGTCGAGGAAGCGCGACGTTCAGCCTGAATGGTTATGCTGGGTCGGTGATGCCCGAGCACAGCCCCGAGCAATCCCGCCAGGACGGCCGGATCGAACCGATCGCCGATTGGGAACATCTGCGTTTCCGCGGCGATGACGCGCCCCGGCGCAGTGCGCCGCCGTTGTGGCGGGCACGACGGACCTGGCGCTGGGGCGCACTGGCGGTGGTGGTGCTGCTGACCCTGCTGGCGGTGTTCCGGCAGCCGCTGGCCAACCTGTTCTGGCCCGACACCCGCATCCAGCAGTTGCTGGACAATGGCCAGGCCGCACTCACCGCGGGCCGGTTGACCGCGCCCGACGGCACCGGCGCGCGCCAGTACTACGAAGCCGCGCAAGCCCTGGACAGTGATCGCAGCGAGGCCCGGGACGGGCTGGCGCGGGTGGCCCGGACAGCGTTGGACCAGGCGCGGCGCGCCACCGCGCGCGGGGACTTCGCCGCCGCGCACACTGCGCTCGCGCTGGCCAATGAATTGCAGGTGCCCCGCGCGGATGCCGTCGTGGTGACCGAACAGCTGCGCGTACGCGAGGCCGCCGATGCCGGTATCGAATCGCTGTTGCGACAGGCGCAACAGGCACAGGCCGCGGGCCGGCTCGATGGCGACCCCGCCGCCGCCCTGCCGTTGTTCCAGCGCGTGCTGGCGCTGCAGCCCGGTCGCATCGAAGCACTCGAGGCGCGCGAGGACATCCTCAGCGACCTGTTGCAACAGGCCGGCACGGTGATGGCGCGCGGCGATCTGGAAGCGGCCGGTCGGCTGATCACCCAGGTACGCGGCTACGACGGTGGCCACGTGGATCTGCCCGCGGCGCAGGCGTCGCTGGCGCGCGCAATCGACGAGCGTCTGCGGCGTGCGGATACGGACCTGCGCCGCGGACGCCTGGCGAGGGCCACGGAGGGCTATCGGGCGGTGCAGGCCGCCGCGGGCGACGACGCGCGCGCGCGGCAGGGCATCGAACGGCTCGCCGCCGCCTATGCCGAGTCGGCGCGGCGACAGGCGGGCGACTACCGGTTCGAACAGGCCGAGACCGCGCTGGCGCAGGCGCGCGAACTGGCGCCGCAATCGCCGGCGATACGCGAGGCCACCCAGTACCTGGAGCGTGCACGCGCTTCCCGGGCCAGCCTGCCGCCATCGCTGCCTCCGCGGGAGCGGCTGCGCCGGGTGGAGAGCCTGCTGGCGGGAATGGCGCAGGCCGAGGCACGCGGGGACTGGATGACGCCACCGGGCGAAAGCGCCTACGACAGGTTGCGCGCGGCGCAGGCGCTGGCTCCCGACGACGTGCGCGTTCGCCGCGCCGCCTCCCGTGTGCTGGCGGCGGCGCAGCAGTGCTTCGAACAGGAGTGGCGTGGCAACCGGGTGCGCCGTGCCCAGTCCTGCCTGTCCGCGTGGCAGACGATCCGTCCCGGCGATCCCGCCCTGGCGGAGGCGCGCCGGCGGATGGCGCAGAAATGGATTGCGGTCGGCGACGAGCGCCTGGGTGCGGGCGATGTCGCCTTCGCGACGCAGGCGCTGGAGGAAGCACGCGGAATCGAGCCGCGCGCACCCGGCCTGTCCGATTTCGCCGAGCGGGTCAGGCTGGCGCGGCAGGCGCAGCGCTAGCGCCTTGGCGCGTGCAGCACCTGCTTCGCGATTTCTTCCAGCCTGCCGGCGAGCGTGGGCCAACTGTATTGGGCGACGGATTCCAGGCTGAGTTCCAGACCCTCGTCCAGGCTGGCCGCCTCCTTCAGCACGCTGGCCCGGTCGAGCCATCCTTGCAATGAAGCCAGGGAACCGTCGCTCACCCAGCCACGACGAGCGGTGGTGATCAACTCCGAGCTGATGTCGTGCTGGCGTGTCACGTGCAGGATCGGACGGCCCGATCCCAGGTATTCGTAGAGCTTGCCCGGAACCTGGGAAGGATCGTCGTTGGCGATGTTGATCAGCACGTCGGCCGAGCGCTGCAACTGCAGGATATGCCGATGGGGAAGGAATCCCAGCAGGCGAATCTGGTCCGGCATGGATTCGGCGGCGCGAAGCAACGATTCGGGTACGGTGACCGAGGCGATGTTGAGCCTCGCCTTCGGATGGGCGGCAATGGCGGCCACCAGATCGTCCGGCTTGCGGAAATGGTAGAAGCTGCCGGTGTACAGCAATTCCAGCCGCGCCGGATCGAACGGAACATTCGTGGAAGCGGCCGGAGGCTCCGGCGCGAAGCCCTGGGAGATGACGCTGATGTCGTCCCTGTGTCCATGGCGCTCCGCCAGCAGTGCCGCGGCTCCGGGATTGGTGACGATCAGGTGGTCGGCTTTCCGGCAGGTTTCACCTTCCACCCGAAGCGCGCGGCCGCGCCAGCGCGCAGGCGTGTAGGGTGCCAGTACGGGATCTCCAAGATCAGCGATCCAGGGGTAGCCCTTCGCCTTGGCGATCAGCCCCAGTTCCAGTGACGTCGCCGGCTCGTGGGAACTGATCACGATGTCGGGCTTGAACTCGTCCAGGCACCGGGTGAGGGCGCGTCTGGCCCAAGGAAACCATTCACCGCGTACATCCGGGAACACGAAGCGCGCAGCGAGCCCCTGCGCGGTCTCCGACAGCGATTGCTTCCAACTGCGGGGTGGTCGCAGGGGAGAGGAAGAAGGCGCAGGGGAACCGGCGTCGGACCCCGCCGGAGGAGCTTGTCCCTGCCGGCGGTCCCGCAAATAGGCAAGCAGGCCGCGCACAGGCCCGGCGAAGGTCCGATGCGTTTCCAGCGTGGACGGAAGATGCGGCAGACCCGGGGTTTCTCCGCCCAGGTGGATGGTCAGGACCTTGACCTGATGCCCGAGCGCGATCAGTTCGCGCACCAGGTAAGCCCAGCGCAGCGATTGTGGCGAAGGACTCGGCGGGAATTCGTAGGCGATCAGCAGAAATCGCATGTGGTCGGTTCTTTCATTGCGCGGCGAGTTTGATCGGCGTCAGCGGATGGAGGTCGATGCCGGCGGGAAGGTGCGCAGGATGGCAGGCAGCATCGCTTCCTCGGAAAAATGGCGCCGAATGTTGGCCAGGCCGTGCCCGGACAGTCGCTGCCACAGATCCCCTTCCGCATGGAGCCGTTCAATCGCGGCGGCGAAACCGGATTCGTCATCCGCGAGCAGTACATCCTGGCCATCGGTCAGGTGCATCGCTTCGGCTGCGAGGGACGTTGCCACCGTGGGGAGTCCGTGGGACATGTACTGGTTGATTTTTCCCTTGACCCCGGCCCCGAAGCGCAACGGCGCCACACCCACGCGACAGCGCTCCAGCAAGGGGGACAGATCGGGGACGTGGCCATGCACCTGCACGTTCGCGGGAAGGCTGAGGCCGCCCAATGCTTCCTGCAGCCCAGCTCCCACCAGGTGGACATCGATCGCCTGCCTTTTCCCTTCGCCCAGTCGCGGCAGGATCCCGGAGACCAGCCAGCGCACCGCATCGGCGTTCGGCGGATGCCTGCCGCCGCCTACGAACAACACGCCGTGGCGCTGCGCGAAATGCGGGATCGTCGCGCGCGGTGCGTGAATGTTGGACACGATTTCGATCGTCGCGCCGGGCACGAGTTCGGCCAGCAGGTCGCGTTCCACTTCGCTGACCACCCAGGTCGTGTCCGCCCGGGCGATCTGCTCGAGTTCCTGTCGACGGGTCGCGCGCGCCGCACGCGCGAGCGCGGCCTTGTTCATCAGCTCGGCTTCGCGTCCTTCGCGCAGGAAATGCAGATCCACGGTATCCAGCACCTGTCGGGTCGTGGATGCGTGTTGCCGCAGGAGCGGGAACCAGTAGCGGGCCAGGTGATAGCGGCATGCCAGCACACCGGCATGGGGTGCGGAACGCAGCAACCGACTCGCCGGCGTGGAGGACCAGCTTCGGCCGAGGATACGCACGCCCAACGTCCGCAATGCATCGGCATCCGCGCCTTCTTCCCGCCCGTCCTCCGGCAGGAAGTCGACATCGAGGCCGGCTTTCCTCATCAGGCGCAGAATCGCCAGCATGCGGACGGAACCCGAATCGTGATCCGGTCGCGGCAGACTTCCGTCTATGACGAGCAAGCGATCCCGCGGGTCGGGGGCCGGGATCGCCGGCGGGCGCGGCGCGGCGGGCGAAGCCAGCGCCGGTGGTTCGACTGCCCGACTGGCCCGCAGCCTGTCCAACAGGTGGCCCATGCCCCTGGACGCCAGGGCGACGCGCACGCGATGCAGCCTGGAAAGCAGCCGGTGCCAATGGAAACCTATCAGTGGGAGCACGGTTAGCTGGGCGGATACTGAATTGCGGGCCATCCGGATCCTGGCCGTTGCCAGGACTGGGGTAGACTGCCCGGAATTCCCATTGTCGCATCCCCGTGGCCCATACCGACTACGACGACGAAGACGATTACGAGTACGACGAGGACGACACCGAGGGCCGCCCGGCCTGGCGCCAGCGACTGATCACCTGGGGCCTGGCAGCCCTGGGCCTGGGGCTGGGATTCCTGATTCCGTATACGTTGTACCTGAACCATCAGGTCACCCAGCGGTTCGGGGAGCTGCGCTGGCAGGTCCCCACGCGCGTCTACGCGCGCCCGCTCGCGCTGGCGCCCGGGGTGGCGATGGACGCCCAGACCCTGAATACCGAGCTGGCCGCCGCCTCCTACCGCGATGACGGCACCGGCAAGCTGCCCGGCACCTACGCCCGTGAAGGCGGACGCTTCACCATTTCCAGCCGCGGTTTCGTCGATGTTGACGGGCAGGTGGCGCCCCGCCGGGTCCAGGTGAGCCTTTCCGGCGGTCGGGTCGCCGGGGTGCGCGATCCCGATCGCCGGCAGAACCTGAAGGTGGCGCGGCTGGATCCCGCCCGCATCGCGACCCTGTACGGCCAGAAGCAGGAAGAGCGTCGGCTGGTCCGGCTGAAGGAAGTTCCGCTGCTGCTCGTGACCGGGTTGCAAGCGGTCGAGGACCGCGACTTCAAGGATCACCACGGCATCGATCTCAGCGGCATCGTGCGCGCCATCTGGGTGACGCTGCGTTCCGGCGGCGAAACCCGCCAGGGCGCCAGCACCCTGACCCAGCAGCTCGCGCGCAGCGGCCTGCTCGGCATCGGCAAGGAAGTCACGCCCTCGCGCAAGTTCAACGAAATCCTGTTCGCGCTGATCCTGGAAGCGCGCTATGACAAGAGCACGATCCTGGAGGCGTACTTCAACCAGGTCTATCTCGGCCAGCGTGGCAGCCAGGCGATCCATGGCGTCGCCGCGGGCTCGGAATTCTGGTTCGGCCGCGACCTCAACTCGCTGACCACCGAGCAGGTCGCGCTGCTGATCGGCATGGTGAAGGGGCCTTCCCATTACGACCCGCGCCGCAATCCGGAGCGGGCGAAGGGACGTCGCGACTTCGTGCTGGGCAAGCTGCTGGAAACGAAGCTCATCGACGAGAAGGAATACAAGCGCGCGCTGGCCGCGCCGCTGGGTGTCACCCAGACCCCGGGCATGGCCGCCGCCAATCGCTTCCCGGCCTATGTGGATCTGGTCCGCCGGCAACTGGCGCGCGATTATCCGGAAAGCGCGCTGCAGGGCGCCGGCCTGACCGTGCTGACCGGCATGTCGCCATCCGCGCAGGCCTATGCCGAAGGCGCGGTCACCCGCACCATCAAGGCACTGGAGAACAAGCGCCGGCCGCCGTTGCAGGCGGGCGTGGTGGTGACCGACGTGCACGACGGCGACGTGGTGGCGGTGGTTGGCAGCCGCGACGTGTCGCAGCCGGGCTTCAACCGCGCGGTGGAAGCGCAGCGTCCGGTCGGCTCGCTGCTCAAGCCGTTCGTGTACCTGCTGGCGCTGGCGCAGCCGGACAGCTATTCGCTGGCCAGTTGGGTCGACGATTCGCCAGTGACGGTGCAACTGGGCAAGAACCGGCGCTGGACGCCGGGCAACGCGGACAATCGCAGCCATGGCACGGTGCGCCTGATCGACGCGCTCGCGCGCTCGTACAACCAGGCCACCGTGCGCATCGGCATGAAGGTCGATCCGGAACGGCTGGCCGAGCTGCTGCGCGTGCTGGCCGGGATCAAGGCCGACGCCAATCCCGCGTTGATCCTGGGTTCGACCGACCAGAGTCCGTATGCGATCGCGCAGCTGTACCAGTTCCTTGCGTCCGGTGGCGAAATCCAGCCGTTGCACGCGGTGCGCGGCGTGCTGGATCCCAACGGCAAGCTGCTCAAGCGCTATGACAAGACCCCCGCGCCCGCGCAGGAGGGCGATTCCATCGCCGCCAACCTGATCAGCGTGGCGTTGCAGGAAGTGGTCAGCAACGGTACCGGCCGGCGATTGCTCGGCGACGGCCTGGGCCGGCTGCAATCGGCCGGCAAGACCGGCACCAGCAACGATGGCCGTGACAGCTGGTACGCCGGCTACACCGGCGATCACCTCGCGGTCGTCTGGATGGGCAACGACAAGAACGAACAGACCGGCCTGCAGGGTGCCACCGGCGGCATGCGGGTGTGGTCGAACCTGTTCGCGCGCCTGCCCAGCGCACCGCTGAACGTGTCCGGAAAGGGTCTGGACTGGCAGTGGGTGATGGCTTCCAACACCACCGATCCCGGCTGTCCCGGTGCCCGCCAGCTGCCGTTCGTGGCCGGCTTCGCGCCCGCCTACAGCGCCTGCGTCATCGAGGCGCCGGTGGCGCCGGAAGAAGAGAGCGGCGGCTGGCGCAGCTGGTTCGGCCTGGATCGCAAGCCCGAAGAAGCCCCGCCCGCCGAAGACACTCCCCCGCCCGCATCGCCGCCATGAAAATGAAGTCGTTTCCCTGCATCGTCGTGCTCGCCACCGCCGTTTCACTCGCCGCCTGCGTCACCACGCCGCCCGAACCCGTGGCGCCTGCCGTGGCCCTGCGCACGCCCGCGCAGATGCTGGCCGTGGTCCACAAGGCCGCGCAGGGTGGCGACGAGCGCGAACTGAACGTGCAGCCGCTGCGCGATCCCGAGGTCGAGGATCTGCGTGACACCGCCGGCAAGGCGTTGGCCGCGGGCGATGCCGCCGCCGCTGCCGCTGCGCTCGACAAGGCGCTGGGCATCGTCGCCGACGATCCGGCGGTGTTGCAGGAGCGCGCCGAGGTCGCGCTGGCGCAGGGTGAGTTCGATCGCGCCGAGCAGTTCGCCGCGCGTGCCACCGCGCTCGGTTCGGCGGTCGGCCCGCTGTGCCGCCGGCACTGGGAAACCGTCCGCCAGGTCCGCGAACGCCGTCGCGAGCAGGCAGCCGCGCCGCTGAAGCGTCCCAACCAGGCGCAACTGGACGAACAGGCGGCGAAGCTCGCGGCGCTGGATCGCGCCATCGGCGAGGCCGGCCAGCAATTCGATGCCTGCACGGTGCCCGGCATCAATAGAATGTAAGGATGTCCCAGCTTGCCCAAGCCAGTTGCGAAGCCCTCAGCGAGGGCGGCGCCATGGCCAGCCGTCTCGATGCTTTCGTTCCCCGCGAGGCGCAATTGCGCCTCACCCGCGCGATTGCCGATGCCTTCGATCAGCGCGACGTGCTGATCGCCGAGGCCGGCACAGGTACCGGCAAGACCTTCGCCTATCTGGTACCGGCGCTGCTGTCCGGGCTGAAGACGATCGTGTCGACCGGTACCCGCGCGTTGCAGGACCAGCTCTACCACCGTGACCTGCCGCGCGTGCGCGACGCGCTAGGCATCGGGTTTAAGAGCGCGCTGCTGAAGGGCCGCGCCAACTACCTGTGCCGCTACCGGCTGGAACAGGCCAAGGGCGAGCCGCGCTTCACCTCGCGCGAACAGGTCGACCAGTTCCAACGCATCGTCGCCTGGGGCGGACGCACCCAATTCGGCGACATGGCCGAACTGGCGACACTGCCCGACGACTCGCCGCTGCTGCCGATGGTCACCTCCACGGTGGACAACTGCCTGGGATCGGATTGCCCGTTCTGGGAGGACTGCTTCGTGGTGCAGGCGCGCCAGCGCGCGCAGGCGGCCGATCTGGTGGTGGTCAACCATCACCTGCTGCTGGCGGACCTGGCACTCAAGCAGGAAGGCTTCGGCGAAATCTTGCCGGGCGCGCAGGCCTTCGTGATCGACGAGGCGCACCAGTTGCCCGAACTGGCGGCCAATTTCTTCGGCGAAGGTTTCGGCATGCGTCCGCTGCAGGAACTGGCGCGCGATTGCCTCAGCGAGTGCAAGGACGTGCCCGGCGCGCTGGCTGCGTTGCAGGCGCCGGTGCAGCGGCTGGAACTGGGGCTGCGCGACTTGCGCCTGGCGATGGAGGGGTTGCCGGTACGCGGTACCCGCGAACGCGCGCTGGGCAAGATCGAGGTGAGCGAGGGTTTCGATCACGTGGTCGAAGCGCTGGCCGAGCTTTTCCAGTGCGTGGTCGGCATGGCCGAGGCGTCCATCGGCCTGGATGCCTGCGCCGCCCGCGCGCGCGAATTGTCCACGCGACTGTCGCGCTGGCTGGGCGAAGGCGAGAGCGAAGCGATTCCCGGATTCGATGACGACGAACAGGCGCATGATGCCGCCGGCGACGTGTTCTGGTACGAACTGACCCAGCGCGGTTTTCGCTGCCAACGCACGCCGCTGGACGTATCCGCGCCGCTGCGCCAACACCGCGAACAGTCGCGCGCCGCGTGGGTGTTCACTTCGGCGACGCTGGCGGTGGGCGGTCGCTTCGACCACTACGCCGAGCGCCTGGGCCTGGAAGATCCGCCCACCCTGCTGCAACCCAGTCCGTTCGACTGGCCGCGGCAGGCGCTGTGCTACCTGCCCGGCAACCTGCCGGATCCCGGCTCGCGCGATTTCGGCCGCGCCGTCATCGAGGCGGTGAAGCCGGTGCTGCAAGCCTCGCAGGGACGCGCGTTCCTGCTGTTCGCCTCGCATCGCGCGCTGCGCGAGGCCGCGGACCTGTTGCGCGGCGGACCCTGGCCGCTGTTCGTGCAAGGGGAAGCGCCGCGCGCGCTGCTGCTGCAAAGGTTCCGTGAATCCGGCAACGGCGTGCTGCTGGGCGCGGCCAGCTTCCGCGAAGGCGTGGACGTGGCCGGCGATGCGCTGTCGGTGGTGGTCGTCGACAAGCTTCCGTTCGCGGCGCCGGATGATCCGGTATTCGAAGCGCGCCTGGATGCGATCCGCCGGCATGGCGGCAATCCGTTCCGCGACGAACAGCTGCCGCAGGCGGTGATCGCGCTCAAGCAGGGCGTGGGCCGGCTGATCCGCAGCGAGACCGATCGCGGCGTGCTGGTGCTGTGCGATCCGCGCCTGCTGGGCAAGTCCTATGGCCGGGTGTTCCTGGATTCGCTGCCTCCGTTCGCGCGCACCCGACGGGTGGAAGACGTGCAGGCGTTCTTTGCGCCAGAATCGACGGGCCAGAGGGAAATGGATCTGTCATGAAGCTGCTTGCATTCGAGACCGCCACCGAAGCCTGCTCGGTGGCCCTGTATCTGGACGGCGAAGTGCGCGAGCGCTTCGAGATCGCGCCCCGCAGGCATGCCGAACTGGCGTTGCCCTGGGCCGATGCGCTGCTGGCGGACGCCGGGGTGGCGCGGACCGAGCTGGATGCCATCGCGATCAGCCGCGGGCCCGGCGCGTTCACCGGCGTGCGCCTGGCGATCGCTTTGGCGCAGGGCATCGCGATGGCGCTGGACCGGCCGATCGTTCCGATTTCCACCCTCAAGGTGGTGGCGGCGTCGCTGGTGCTGCCGTATGCCACCGAGCCGGTCGGGGCGAAGCAACGCATTCTCGCCGCCATCGACGCGCGCATGGGCGAGGTTTATGCCGGTGCCTTCGTGCGCGATGGCGCGGACCTGGTGGCATTGTCGGAAGAGACCGTATCCGCGCCGGACGCGGTCGTGCTCCCCGACGAGGACGGCCGCTGGCACGGCGCCGGCACCGGCTTCGCCGCGCTTGACGGCGCATTGCAGGCCCGCCTTCAACCCTGGCTTGCCAGCGTGGATCCGCATGTCCTGCCGCATGCGTCCGATCTGGTGCAATTGGCATCACTGGCGTACGCGCGCGGCGAAACCGTCGCGCCCGAGCGGGTGGAACCGGCCTACCTGCGCGACAACGTCGCGTTGACGCTGGCCGAGCAGGAAGCCTTGCGGGCATCGAAGTAACACAAGATCACCCGTCCATCCCGCCCGCGCGCGATGACGCGGACGGGATGTCCCGCTTCATGCGCGTCGCTTGCGCGCATGGACCTCGATGACGTCCAGGATCAGCGGACGCTGCTGCTTCGGCGCCTCGCGGAACAATTGCAGCAGGCAACGTTCGTCACTGTCGCGGGCGAATTCTTCCGGTGCGGTGACGGGTTGCGAAGAGGCCTGATCGTCATTCCCCGCGCCGCGTCCGGTCGCCAGCCATTCGAAGCTCACGCCGGTGAGTATCGCCAATCGGATCATGTGTTCGACCGTGGGCGTGATCTCGGAATCGGACTCCCAGTTGGCGACGGCGCCGCGGGTAACGCCGATGCGCTCGGACAGTTCCTGTTGCGACAGTCCGGCATTCTGGCGGGCGATACGGATGCGTGATGTGAGTTTCATGTCGTCATTCCAGCAGTGAAGGAGCAACGAGCGTAGTGCGCGCATTCGCATCGCTGCAACTAACATTGACTCTCACATTGCAAGTTGCGTTTGCGGAAGTTGTTAGCCAACGGCTGTCTGCTGTACCAGGCGAATGATATTGCGAACGAATCGGGACGAATGCATCTGTTCGAGTGTTGTGCATTGATGGATTCAAGACTCACACGGTGAACTAGTGCAAGGAATCGCTCAATGTTAATTGACCGGGCTGAAGGTCGCGTATGAGAAAGGGGGCGCAGGAAATGCCCGGTGGATAGATATCTGGATTTTCCTGTCCCGGACGCAGGGGGTTTGCGTCGTCTTTAGGAGTACGGAAATGCGCGAACTTTCAGCGAGCGAAACGGCGGCGGTTGGAGGCGGATTCGCCCCGGTACTGGTGGCGATCGGAATTGCATTGCTTTCCGGATGCGCCACGACCGGCGGATTGCGGAAGGGGGAGGAACCTCCCGAATAAGTGGATCCGACTTCATGTCGATGACTGCCCCAGCCATGCATTCCGCATGGCTGGGGATACTTCCGTTCAGGTGATGAATGAATGTGTATCGGATGTTTTACCGAGGAGCTGGTTTCACTGCGCTGATCCTGGCCCTATGTCTGTTCGACGTTCTGCCGGGGTTACGGCTTCCAATGGTTGCTGGCTGCCTGATCGGACTGGGAATCTGTGCTGTCTTGGCGTTTGGATTCCGCCGGGCATGGAAAAGAGGCCGCGTGACCATTCCTCTGCTGGCTGGTGCGGCCTTCATCGTCGGTGGAGCGACATTCGACATCTACGCGACGTTGCACCACTCACCGGATCTGGAATACGAAGCGAATCCGCTGGCCAGGACGCTCCTGGATGAAGGATTGGCGCCGGCAACGGTGTTGATGCTGGGAGGAATTGGCCAAGCCTGCCTTGTTTTCACTTCACTCATGATCTGGATGAACCTGGTAATCCGGTTCAAATGGTATGAAGGAAAGATCGGGACATCGGAGAGAGCCGGGCTGGCCGGCAGGATGCTTCTGGCGAACAGGATGTTTGGCGCCCCGGACAACGGACTGGCGTCCTTGCTGGGGATGCGCACGGATCCCGAAGTCCTGATCTGCGGGGTCGGATTCCTGATGCTGCCCCTGTATGCCTATCGCTGGTACCTGGGGCTGGAATGGTTCGGACTCGTTCCCATTTCAAGAATCGTCGTGCCCGTGTCGCTGGTGGTGCTTGCGCTCGCGGTGCAGTTCATCTGGGCCACACGCGTGTCGCGCGCCTCCCCGGGTTGATCCATTGTTGGCTGGATGCAGCGGGTTGCCGCAGATCAGCGCTTCCGGACACACGCTGATGCGGCGGCGGGCATCGGTGGCTGGCGACTACTCGTCCCGCACTTCACCGCCGGGCAGGAAATTCCAGGTGCGGGTGACGTGCAGGATGTCGATGTGCTCGTCGGTTTCCGGCAGCGGCGGGAAGGGTTCGGCGAGGCGGACGATGCGCAGCGCGGTGGAGTCGAGCAGCGGGATGCCGCTGGACTGGATGATGCGGGTCTGCTCGATCGAGCCGTCGCGACGTACCGCCACGCTGATCACCAACTGTCCGGCCAGCCGCTTGCGGCGCGCCTCGTCCGGATAGTTGAGATTGCCCACGCGTTCGGCGCGATCGACCCAGGCGCGCAGGTAGTTGGCGTAGGCGTATTCGCGGGTGCTGGCGGAGACGAACTTGCGCTTGGGCCGCTTGGCGTACAGCTCCGAGCGCAGGTGGATTTCGGCGGCCAGCCGCGCCATCTCGGCATCGTGCTGGATCTTGCGCTCGCCCCGCGGCAGGTCGGGGCGTTCGATCGGTGGCGTCGATTCGGCCGGCGGCACCCGCTGCGCGCTGTCGCGGGTGGTGATGACGCGCGCCTCCGGCGGCGGTGCGGGCGCCGGCGACTGCGCGCGCAACGGCTGCGGCGCCAGCCCGGTCTCCTGCTGCGGCACCCAGCCGGCCTGGCTGTCGCGCGGACGCCGGGCCTTGTCGTGGTCGCCGCCGCCCTGCTGGTTGGCGGCGGCCAGGAAGTCGGCTTCCTTCGGGGTCAGCGGGGTCTGGGTCTGGCTGAGCACCACGTCCAGGGTAGGAACCACCGGCGCCGCCTCGTCCAGGCTGAAGCCCACGCCCAGCACCAGCATGCCGTGCAGGATCAGCGACAGCGCCAGGGTCGCGCCCAGGCGTTCGTTCTCGCCGACGCGGGGCGGGGCAACGGCAACCGCGTCCACGTCAGCCGGCCAGCTTGCGCTCGATGACGTCGAACAGCTGCCCGGCGATGTTCAGGCCGAACTGGGCATCGAGTTCGCGCACGCAGGTCGGACTGGTGACGTTGACCTCGGTCAGGTAGTCGCCGATCACGTCCAGGCCGACGAACAGCATGCCGCGGCGCTTCATTTCCGGGCCAACCTGGCTGGCGATCCAGCGGTCGCGCTCGCTCAGCGGGCGGCCTTCGCCGCGACCGCCGGCGGCCAGGTTGCCGCGGAACTCGTCGCCCTGCGGTATCCGCGCCAGCGCGTAGTCCACCGGCTCGCCATCGACCAGCAGGACCCGCTTGTCGCCGTCCTTGATGCCGGGGATGAAGCGCTGGGCCAGGGCCAGGTGGCCGGGGCCGACCAGGGTCTCGAGGATGACGTTGGTGTTGGGATCGCCGGCGCGGACCCGGAAGATCGAACGCCCGCCCATGCCGTCCAGCGGCTTGAGCACGGCTTCGCCGTGTTCATGGACGAAGGCCTTGAGCGCGGCCGGGTCGCGGCTGACCAGGGTGGGCGGGCAGCACTGCGGGAACAGCAGCGCGGCCAGCTTTTCGTTGAAGTCGCGCAGGCCCTGCGGATCGTTGACCAGCAAGGCGCCGGCGGCCTGGGCCACCGACAGGATGTGGGTGTCGTACAGGTACTCGCCGTCCACCGGGGGGTCCTTGCGCATCAGCACCACCTGGCCGGGGCCGAAGCGCTGGTTGACCGGTTCGCCGAGGGTGAACCAGCCGGCCTTGTCGTCCTTCACCGCCAGCGGGGCGGTGCGCGCCCAGGCCTCGCCGCCGCGCAGCGACAGCCCGCCCGGGACCACGTAGTGGAGCCGATGGCCGCGGCGCTGGGCTTCCAGCAGCATGGCAAAGGTAGTGTCCTTGGCAATCTTGATGGACCCGATGGGGTCCATGACGACGATGACATCGAACGGCATGGCGGGGAGGCGGCGGACCGGTGCGGAAAGTGCCGCGATGGTAGCAGGCCGCGCCCGCCGGGCCGTCGGGAAGCCTGGGAGCCAAGTGAGACGGAGTTCGCATCGCCGTGTTCAGCTGGGGCCTTTCCCGAGGCTCAACTTGACAGTCCGCCCCGGGGCTGGAATATAGGGGCATCGCAGCGACGCCGGTTGGTCAATGAAGCGTCGCGCGCACGGGGATTCCAGTAATGACGCAGAACGCTGACCGGGCCGGGGAACTCAATGGCCTCCGGGTCATGGTTATCGATGACTCGAAAACCATCCGCCGCACGGCGGAGACCCTATTGAAACGAGAAGGTTGCGAGGTGGTGACCGCGACGGACGGCTTCGAGGCCCTGGCCAAGATCGCCGACCAGCAGCCGCAGATCATCTTCGTCGACATCATGATGCCGCGGCTGGACGGCTATCAGACCTGTGCGCTGATCAAGAACAACCAGGTGTTCAAGAGCACCCCGGTGATCATGCTGTCCTCCAAGGACGGCCTGTTCGACAAGGCCCGCGGCCGGATCGTCGGATCCGAGCAGTACCTGACCAAGCCGTTCACGCGCGAGGAACTCCTCGGCGCGATCCGCGCGCACGTCAGCACTTGAGTGCCGTGACGCCGACTGCCACACCGCGCACTGGGAGCGGGACATGAGTCGTACGCCGTTCGATATCCTCGCCGAATACGAGCGCCGCAGCCTGGCGCATGCGGTCGTGCTGCCCGCCGTCGAGCAGGCGCCCGACCAATGGCGCGGGGTCGGCTATCGGGTCGGCCAGCGCCGGCTGGTGTCCAACTTCGCCGAAGTGGTGGAAATCGTGCCGCTGCCGCCGATGACGCAGGTGCCGGGCGCGCAACCCTGGCTGCTGGGCATCGGCAACCTGCGCGGCAACCTGTTTCCCGTGGTCGATCTCAAGCAGTTCCTGGAAGGCGAGCGCACCGTGCTGCACGAGGGGCAGCGGGTGCTGGTGATGCGCCAGCCGGGCGGGGACGTCGCCCTGACCATCGACGAGCTGTACGGACAACGCAGCTTCAATGAAACCCAGCGGACCGAGCCGGGGAGCCTGGCCGAAGGGCGTTATGGATATTTCGTCGACCGTGCGTATCACGGCGACGAGCACGATTGGGGGGTGTTCGCGCTGTCGTTGCTGGCGCGCACACCGGAGTTCCGACAAGCCGCGCTCTGACGCGGACGACAACTAGAAACAGCCAGGGGTTTGGAAATGAGCACTGCGGCGGATTCCCCCAACACCAGCAAGCTGGGCGGCCTGGGCAGCACGTCCTGGCTGGTCCTGCTGGTGATTGCGGTATTGCTGTTCGGCGCCAACACGGGCGTCGCCACCTGGCAGGGCAGCCGGTTGTCCGGCGCCAGCACCGGCGCATCGGACATGCGCGTGTTGTCGCAACAGCTGGCCAACTACGGCCGCGAGGCCGTGGCCGGCAACGCCGAGGCGTTCAAGGCGTTCCGGACCACCAAGGAACGCATCGACACCACGGTCACCGAACTGGAAGGCCGATTCGGCAAGGAAGGCGCCATCGTCGGACCGCTGACCCAGCTGAAGGCGACCTGGGCGCCGCTGGACAAGAGCGCCGACCAGATCATCGCCAGCGAGGCCGCGGTGCTGGCCCTGTCCGGCAACGCCGACCGCTTCGCCGGCCAGGTGCCGCAGCTGCAGGCGCAGTTGAATGAAGTGGTGCGCGCGATGTCGGCAGGCGGGGCTCCGTCCTCGCAGATCTACAGCGCGCTGCAACAGGTGGTGCTGGCCGGCACGATGGCCCGTCGGGTGACCGAAATCCGCGCCGGCGGCGCCGGCGCCTCGATGGCCGGCGACGCGCTCGGCCGCGACGCGGTGCTGTTCGGCCAGGTACTGGAAGGCCTGCGCAACGGCAACGCCGACCTGGGCATCGCCGCGGTCCGCAACGCCGGCGCATTGTCCGCGCTGGATCAGTCGCAGGCGCTGTGGAACAACATGAAGAAGGATCTGGACGCGATCCTGGGCAGCTCGCGCAACCTGTTCGGCGCGCAGTCCTCGGCCGCGGCGCTGACCAATGGCGCCGGCAAGATGCTGGAGGACAGCACCCGGTTGTTCGAGGCGTTCACCGCATTCGGTTCCGTGCGCGATACCCGCCTGTTCCCGAACTTCTGGATTTCGGTGGGTGCCGGCTTCCTGCTGCTGGTCTCGATCGGCGGCTTCCTTTTCAGCCTGTACCGCAACCGCCAGCGCGAACAGGAAACGCGCTACCAGACCCAGGTCGAATTCAACAGCCGCAACCAGCAGGCGATCATGCGGTTGCTGGACGAAATCAGCTCGCTGGGTGAAGGCGATCTGACGGTCAAGGCCTCGGTGACCGAGGACATGACCGGCGCCATCGCGGACGCCATCAACTACGCGGTGGACGAACTGCGCAACCTGGTGACCACCATCAACGACACTTCGGTGCAGGTGGCCGCCTCGACCCAGGAAACCCAGGCCACCGCGCTGCAACTGGCCGAAGCGGCCGGCCACCAGGCCGACCAGATCACCAACGCTTCCGAACGCATCAACGAAATCGCGGTCAGCATCGACCAGGTGTCACGCAACTCCACCGAGTCGGCGGACGTGGCGCAGCGCTCGGTGCAGATCGCGACCGAGGGCGCCGGCGTGGTGCGCGAGACCATCCGCGGCATGGACCAGATTCGCGACCAGATCCAGGAAACCTCCAAGCGCATCAAGCGCCTGGGCGAGTCCTCGCAGGAAATCGGATCGGTGGTGGAACTGATCAACGACATTTCCGAGCAGACCAACATCCTGGCCTTGAACGCCGCGGTGCAGGCCGCTTCGGCGGGCGAGGCGGGCCGCGGTTTCGCGGTGGTGGCCGACGAAGTGCAGCGGCTGGCCGAACGCCCCTCCGGCGCGACCCGCCGCATCGAATCGCTGGTGCAGGCGATTCAGGCCGACACCAACGAGGCGGTCAGTTCGATGGAACAGACCACCGCCGAAGTGGTGTCCGGCGCGCGCCTGGCCGAGGACGCGGGCACCGCGCTGGGCGAGATCGAGCGCGTGTCCAGCGATCTCAACGACCTCATCAAGAACATCTCCGGCGCAGCCCAGCAGCAGTCGGCCGCGGCCTCGGACATCACCGAGACGATGGGCGTGATCCGCCAGATCACCTCGCAGACCTCGCTCGGCGCCAAGCAGACCGCCGACTCGATCGGCCACTTGGCGCAACTGGCGGCGGACCTGCGCCGTTCGGTCGCCGACTTCAAACTGCCGGGCTGAGGACGGATCGCACGGATGAAAGCCCGAATTTCCACCGCATGGCACCCGTCCCGCACGGGATGCCGACCGCTTGCTGACGGAGCGTGCCGATGAGCGCGTTGCGAGAGGCCATGAGCCATGCCGTCCTGGGCTGGGTCAAACCCGAGCTGGACGAGACGCTGCGCCTGGCGCGCGGCGAGATCGAAGCGTTCGTCGAGACCCCGGCCGACAGCAGCCGGATGCGGTTCTGCGCCGGTTACCTGCACCAGGTCCAGGGCACGCTGCGGATGGTGGAGCTGTACGCCCCGGCGATGGTCGCCGAGGAACTGGAGCAGTTGGCGCAGGCATTGCAGGAAGGGAACGTCGCCGACCGCGACGAAGCCTGCGCCACCCTGATGCGCGGCGCGGTATTGCTGCCGGACTACCTGGAGCGCCTGCAGGACGGTCATCGCGACATCCCGATCGTGCTGCTGCCGCTGCTCAACGAGATCCGCAACGCCCGCGGCGCGTCCGGATTGAACGAAAGCATGTTGTTCCCCCCGGGAACCCCGGCGAGCGTGGCGCCGCAGCCGAGCGCCGAGGAAATCGATCACGCGCGCAGCAGCATCAGCGGGCGCAACCGCGAACTGCTCGACACGGTGGGCGGCGCGGTCAAGGAGGAACTGCTGCGGGTGAAGGACGCGCTGGACCTGCATTTGCGCACGCGCGGTGATGCCGCTTCGCTGCAACAGCAGGTCTCCGAACTGGGCAATGTCGCCGACACCCTGGGCATGATGGGCCTGGGCGTGGCACGCGATGTCGTGCAGCAGCAGCGCGACGCGCTGCGCGATGTGGCCGAAGGCCGCCGCCAGGCCGACGAGGGCACGCTGCTCGATATCGCCGGTGCGCTGCTCTACGTGGACGCGTCGCTGGACGACCAGGTCGCGCGCCTGGGCGGTCCGGCCGACGAAGGCCAGCAGGATCCGAGCGCGGTCGAATCGCAGCGCACCGTCGAGGTGCTGGCGCAGGAGGCGATCATCAATTTCGCTTCGGCACGCGAGAAGTTCGTCGCCTTCATCGAGACCAACTGGGATCACGCCGAACTGGCCGAAGTGCCGCGCCTGCTCGACGAAGTCGCCGGCGCCATGCGCATGCTGGAACTGGATCAGGCCGGCGATTACCTGCTGGGTGTGCGCCGCTACGTCAGCAATGAATTGATCGGCAAGCGTCGCGTGCCCGGAGGGCAGCAGCTCGACACGCTCGCCGATGCGCTGGCCAGCCTGGAGTACTACCTGGAAGCGCTGCGCGAGCGGCGCCCCAATCGCGACGATATCCTGGAAATCACCCGCAGCAGCCTGGAAAACCTGCGGTATTGGCCGCTCCCGGAGGAAGCCCGGGCGGATGCGCCCGAGGAAGAGCCGCGGGCTCCGGCGCAGCCGGAAACCGGGGCGCCGATGGCACCCGCCACCGCTGCCATCGACGGCACCGACGCGCAGGCAAATCCCTTCGATCCGGTGGGTTTCGAATTCACCGAGGAAGCGCCGCTGCCGCCGAGCACGGTCCCGGTCAGCTGGGAACCGGCGGAACTGGAAATCGAATCGGATACGACCGGCGACGACGTCGAACTCGCCGCGGTGATGGCCGACATCGACGCGGCGGCCAGCGCGCTGGCGCCGACCGGCGATGGCCATGCCAAGCCGCAGGCCGTTCCGCAGGTACCGCACGCGCCGCCACCGGTCGCGGCGGTGACGGCGCTGGCCGGGGGATTCGAAGTCGAGGGTGGCGACATCGACGACGAGATCCGGGAAGTATTCCTGGAGGAATTCGACGAGGAGATCGTCAATCTGCGCCAGCTGTTGCCAGCTTGGCGGACGGTCCCCGAGGATCTGGAACGGCTGCGTCCGATCCGCCGCGTGTTCCACACCCTGAAGGGCAGTGGCCGCCTGGTCGGCGCGAAGGCGCTGGGCGAGTTCAGCTGGAAAGTCGAGAACATGCTCAACCGCGTGCTGGATCGTACGCGCGCGCCGAGCACGGCAGTGGCGGTGCTGCTGGAACAGGCCTGCGACGTGCTGCCGCAATTGAACGCGGCACTGCGCGGACAGGCGCCGGTCAGTGCGGACCTGGAAGGCATCAAGGCCGTGGCCGATCGGATCGCGGCGGGCGAGGAAGCGTTCTACTCGAAGCAGGACACGGCGGGCGCCGAAGCAATCGCAGCAATCGAGTCGGTCGAGGATGGAGGACCCGCGGCGCTCGAGCCGACTGGGAACGCGGACAGCCGCATCGCCGAATCGGAACCGGATTTCCTGTCCGGCACGCCGGCTTCGGTGGACTCGGTCCTGCGGGAGATCCTGGAAGCGGAAGTCGCCACGCATCTGGAAACCGTCCACGGCTGGCTGTCGGCGGCGCGTATCGCGCCACAACCGGCAACCGAACCGCTGCTGCGCGCGATGCACACGATGAATGGCGCGTTCGCGATGGCGGACGTGCCCGAAATCATCGAAGTCACCGCACCGGCCGAGCAGTACATCAAGCGGTTGCTCGCCGCTGCCGGCACGCCCGCGCCGGAAGGCGTGGACGCGCTTTCCGACGCGGCCACAGCGATTGCCCGCAGCATCGATGCACTCAACAGGCCCTCGCCGCGCATCCCCGTGTTCGCGGCGCTGTCCGCGCGCCTGGCCGCCTTGCGAGACAGCCTGCCCGACGTGCGTGCCGGGGCCCAACTGGTCAACGACAGTGCCCAGGGCACCTATGTCGAGACCGTATCCGGCACCGCGGGCCCGGCACCGCTGGAAGACGTGCAGTTGGCGCCACACGATCTGTCCCGCTTCATCGAGCCCTCGCAGGCCGACGCGCTCGGCGTCACCGGCTGGCGTGATACGACCGGAACAGCGACAACGACGGACGCAGGCGACGTGCAGGAGACCGGGGCGTTGCCACCCGTGGAAGCGGGCGAGCCGCTTGCACCTGCAGCGCTCGATTCCGCAATGGTCGATTCGGCCTCCTCCGAAGTCGCCCCGTCCGAAGGCGCGCCGGAGGCCTCGGTCGCGGATGCCACCGCGGCGGCGCAGGCCGCCAGCACCATCAACTTCTACGATGTGCACGACGTGCGCACCTCGTATGTCTATACGCCCTGGTCCGATGCCGAATCCGTCCCCGCGATCGATGCGGCGTCCGGTTCCGCCGATGATGCGACGCCGGCTACCGAGCCTGCACCGGAAACGACGGTCGAGACAACGGCCGGGCTTTCCGGCGATGCGCTGGTGGTCGAGGAGATTGGCCTCGACGCGACAGATGGAGAGGTCGGCGAGGAAATCGCGCTCGACGATGCCACGACCGTTGGCGATACCGCGAGCCTGGACGACGCGCTGGTATGGGAGAGCGTCGCGCTGGTCGAGGAAGCCAGCGTCGACCCAGCGTCCCCTGTGTCCGCCATCCGCGACGACGCCGACGAATCGGATGGTCGGGAAGAAGACATCGTTGCTTCCCCGGATTCGGAAATCACGCCCGTGGAAGTGGAAGCTTCCGCCGCCGACGCGTTCGTCACGGAAAGCGCCGGCCAGCCAGGGTCGGAAGCGGATGGAGAACCGGTTTCCGCTGCCGTCGACGTTGAAGTCGCCGACATTGAATCGGAGGCATCTTTTGCCAGGCCGGAGATCGGCGCGGGCGACGAACCGCCGTCCGACCTCGAAGCCGGCGACGCCGGTTTGATCGCCGGATTGGCCGAAGCGGAACCCGAACCCGAACCGGATCTGGCGGAAGCCGGATTTGCGGAAACCGAAGCCACCACAGCGACCGAAACCACCTTCGATGCGGCCGTGATCGAGGCGGAATCCGAAGCCCTGCCCGCGGCCGAGCCGGCCCCGGAACGCGCGGAAGCGGAGACCGCAGGTACGGACGCCGATACGTCGCCGGCGCCCGCGGCGATCGAGACTTCCGCTGTGGCGGAAGACGCGGTACAGGCATCCGCCGAGGCTGCAGCCATGGAAGAACAGCCCGAAGACGCGCTCGATCTGACCGGTCTGGACCTGGATCTGGTCGAGATTTTCGTCGAGGAAGGCAATGACCTGCTCGACCATTCCGACGACCTGCTGGCCAGGCTGCGCGAAACGCCGGAAGACCGCAGCCTGGTAACCGGCCTGCAACGCGATCTGCACACCCTCAAGGGCGGCGCACGCATGGCCGGCATCCACGCGGTCGGCGATCTGGGGCACGCGATCGAATCGATGCTGGAATCGATCGTGGCCCAGCGCACCGAACTGGACCGGCGCGGCGTGCAACTGCTCGAACGCGGCTTCGATGCGTTGCACGAACAACTCAAGCGGGTGTCCGCGCATCGCGCGGTCCGCCTGCCGGAAGGACTGATCGGGGAATTCGTCGCCCACGCGCGCGGACTGGAGCCGCCCACCGGACCCGAACGCGTGGTCGAGCCGGCCCCCGCGCCGGTCACGCTGGCGCCGTTGTCGGCACCGGTCGAGACCGAATTCGCGCAGGACGAGGAGTTCTTTCCGCATAGCCAGCAGGAACAGGTGCGCGTACGCGCGGACCTGCTGGACCGCCTGGTCAACCATGCCGGCGAAGTGGCGATCTACCGCGCCCGCCTGGAGCAGCAGCTCGGTGCGTTCCGCGGTGCGATGGCCGAACTGGAACGCACCAACACCCGCCTGCATGACCAGTTGCGCCGCCTGGACCTGGAGACGGAGGCGCAGATCGTCGCGCGCTACCAGCGCGAGCAGGATCACCAGGACGCCACCTTCGACCCGCTGGAGCTGGACCGCTTCTCCACCCTCCAGCAGCTCAGCCGCGCACTGGCCGAATCGGCCGCCGACATCAGCGGCCTGCAGGGCGTCCTGGACGATCTGGCGCGCAACTACGACAGCCTGCTGCACCAGCAGTCGCGCGTGAGTTCGGAACTGCAGGATGGCCTGATGCGCGCGCGCATGGTGCCGTTCGAGGGCATCGTGCCGCGCCTGCGGCGCGTGCTGCGCCAGGCCGCGACCGATACCGGCAAGCAGGTCCGCCTGTTGCTGGAAGGCACCCACGGCGAAATGGATCGCAACGTGCTGGAGCGCATGACCGCGCCGCTGGAACACCTGCTGCGCAACTCGGTGGCACACGGCCTGGAGTCGCCCGAGAAGCGCACCAAGGCGGGCAAGCCGGAGGAAGGCACGGTGCAGGTCCACCTGCGCCGCGAAGGTTCGGAAATGGTGTTGAGCGTCCGCGACGACGGTGCGGGCCTGAACCGCGCGGCGATCCGCGAGCGCGCCGAACAGCGCGGCCTGTTGCAGCCGGGCACGGCCATCGACGACATCGACCTGGATCGGTTGATCCTGGAATCGGGTTTCTCCACCTACGACAGCGTCAGCCAGCTGGCCGGACGCGGCGTCGGCATGGACGTGGTCTACAACGAAGTGCGACAGCTGGGCGGCTCGCTGGACATCGCCTCGCGCCAGGGAGAGGGGGCCGAGTTCACCTTGCGCCTGCCGCAGACGCTGGCGGTGACCCAGGCCGCGTTCGTGCAGATCGGTGAAACCCAGTTCGCCGTGCCGGTCGCGTCGGTCAGCGGCATCGGCCGCATCAGCCATGCGCGCTTCGAAGCCGGCGAAGGCGGTTACGTCTACGGCGGCGAGGAATACACCCTGTACAACCTGGGCCACCTGGTCGGCCATGCGCCGGCGCGCGCGGAAGGCGAGGCGCAGGTGCCGCTGCTGCTGATCCGCGCGGGCGACATGCGCGCGGCGGTGGCGGTGGATCAGGTGCTGGGCAACCGCGAAATCGTGGTCAAGGCCGTCGGTCCGCAGTTGGCCTCCATTCCCGGCATCTACGGCGCCACCATCACCGGCGACGGCAGCGTGGTGGTCATCCTGGACATCGCGCCGCTGGTGCGTCGCCATCTGGCCCAACCGCAGCAACCGGCGTCGGCCGCGCCGGTGCAGGAGCAGCGGCGCGTGCCGCTGGTGATGGTGGTCGACGACTCGCTGACCATGCGCAAGGTGACCGGCCGCGTGCTGGAGCGCCACAACTTCGAGGTCACCGCCGCGCGCGATGGCGTCGAAGCGCTGGAGAAGCTGGAAGACCGGGTGCCGGACCTGATGCTGCTGGACATCGAGATGCCGCGCATGGACGGCTACGAGCTGGCAACCGCGATGAAGGCCGACCCGCGCTTCAAGGACGTGCCCATCGTCATGATCACCTCGCGAACCGGCGACAAGCACCGCCAGCGCGCGTTCGACATCGGGGTGCAGCGCTACATGGGCAAGCCGTACCAGGAACTGGATTTGATGCGCAACGTCTACGATTTGCTGGGAATCGCCCGTGTCCGCGAATGAGGTCAAGCGCGTCGCCCTGCTGGCCCGCTCCGGACCGGCGCGGGAACGCCTGCGCAGCGCACTCAACGAGGTGGGTGCGGACATCGTGCTGGAAGACGATCCGGCGGCGATCGATGCGCAGACGGTGACCGACGCGGCCCCCGAAGTGGTGCTGGTGGCGTTGGAGCCGGCCATCGAGGACAGCCTTGCCCGATTCGATGCCGTGCTCGACGATCCGGCGATCGCCGTGCTGTTCGAGGAAGCCGAACTGGCCGCACGCCGCGATGGCTGGGAAGCGCGGCGCTGGGCCCGCCATCTGGCGGCCAAGATCAACGGCCATGACGACGTGTTGCCGCCCGGTCGCGAAGAGGATGCGTCGCTGGCGCTGGAACCGGGCCTGCCGCCCACGCCCGCGCAGATGCATGCCGATGCCGCGATCGAACCGCACCTGCACGAGGCGGTGGATCGCGCCTGGGAACTTCCCGACGACGATTTCGCCTACCGGCCGCCATCGGCGACCGCCCAGTCCGCGGTGGTCGATGCGGACGAGTGGTTGCGTGGCGCGGCACCGAAGGAAGAACCGTCCGTGGAAATCCCGCCGCCTCCGTCGCGTCCGCCGGCCATCGAGCCGGTCTGGGATCTGGCGCTGGAGCCGGTGACCACGGAACCCGCGGCTTCGTCCCCGGCATCGCCGGCCGTTCCGCCGCCGCTGGCTGGAAACCCGGCGCCGTCGAAGTGGGAACTGTCGCTGGAACCGCTGGAGCCCACCGCCGCGGGCGGCGGTCCGCGTACGCCGGGCGCGGTGCTGGTGTTCGCCGGCATCGGCGGCCCGGATGCCATACGCAAGTTGTTGGCCGAGTTGCCGCCTGATTTCGGCCGTCCGTTGATCATCCACCTGAAGCTGGATGGCGGACGCTATGACAACCTGGTGCGCCAGATGGCGCGGGTATCGACGATGCCGGTGATGCTGGCCGAAGCCGGGCACGCGGCCGAGGCGGGGCATGTCTACGTGCTGCCGGGCGACGTCGGCGTCGGCGTGGAACAGGGTGCGATCGATTTCCGCGCTCATGGCGAGCTCGAGACCGCGATCGCGCAACTGCCGGCGCGCGACAGCGCGGTGCTGCTGCTCAGCGGCAGCGACAGTCACTGGGTCGACGCGGCGTGGTCCCTGGCGGCGCAGGGCGCCTGGGTGACCGCACAGGCGCCGGAGGGCTGCTACGACCCCGCCGCATCGCATGCGCTGGCCGCACGCGGCGGACCGCTGGCCTCGCCGGTCGACATGGCCCGGCAACTGGCCGAACGCTGGATCTGAGGAGACTTTCTTCATGGCACATTCGAACGACGAGATCCGTGGCGTGCTGGTGCAGAGCGGCGATGATCGCCTGTTGTTGCCCAACGCGACGATCGCCGAAGTGCTCTCGCGTGCACCGATCATGCCGATCGAGGGCGCACCGGCCTGGCTGGCCGGCGCCATCGATTGGCATGGCTGGCGGGTACCGCTGGTCGCCTTCGCGCGACTGACCGGACTGGGCGGCGAAACGGCGCAGGCCAACAACAAGATCGTGGTGCTGAAAGCGCTGGGCGGACGCGCTGAACTGCCTTACTACGCGCTGCTGACGCCGTCGTTCCCGCGCCTGGTCTCGGTGCCGCGCGACGGCCTGCTGGCCGACGCGACCGAGGAAGAACTGCCGGCCGGCGTGCAGGTGCGCGTGCTGCTCGGCGACGAGGTGGCGATCCTGCCCGACCTGCAACTGGTCGAGGACCGCATCCACGAGGCGCTGCAGGCCGCCTGAGGACGCATCCGTTCACGCGGTTTCCACCGCGCTGAACTTTTGCCGGCGCGGCGACGGGCATTCACGCCTGGTTTGCGGCGGCGGTGACAGCGTGATCGCGCTGCCGAGCGCAGCTTCTCCACCGCGATACGGGAGGCCGTCATGAAAGCCTGGATTCTTCTTCCCCTTTGCCTGCTGGCCGCGCAGGCCGCTGCCCAGCAGGGATCGCCGCAGCCGGTGCGCACCGAGTCGCTGACCACCTATCACGGCGGTGGCCAGAGTCGCCAGCTGCAGGAACAGAGCGGACCGGTCACCGTGCGCTGGGGGCAACCGGAAACCCTGCCCAACGCCGCCGACTACCGGGTCACCGTCGCCGATCTCGATCGCAACGGCGATGGCGTCGTAAGCCGCGAGGAAGTACCGGAGGGCCACGCACTGGCGAGCGAATTCAAGCTGGTCGATCGCAACCACGATGGCCGCATCACCGCCGAGGAACTGGCCGCCTGGCGATGAGGCGCGCGACCCGCGTCTAGGCGAGATCGCCGAAGCGCGCCTGCAGGGCCGCGATTGCGGCCAGGCCGGCGGTTTCCGTGCGCAGGATGCGCGGCCCCAACCGCATGCCCTGGAATCCGGACGCCAGCAGGATCTCTCGATCACGCGGCGACCAGCCGCCCTCCGGCCCGATGGCGACGACGACGCCGGCATCCGGCGGCACGCTCATCGCGGCGAGCGACAATTCGCCGACCGGGTCCAGCAGCAGCCGCAGATCGGACGCCGCGCACGCCTGCGCCGCCTGCATCAGCCCGGTCGGCGGCGCCAACTCCGGCACCCGGCCGCGGCCACTCTGCTCACAGGCCGACACGATCACGCTGCGCCAGTGCGCGACCCGCTTGTCCAGGCGTTCGGCATCCAGCTTCACTTCGGTGCGCTCGGCGTTCACCGGCTGGAAGCGGGCGACGCCGAGTTCGGTCGCCTTCTGCAGGATCAAATCCATTTTCTCGCCGCGGGCGATGCCCTGGATCAGGGTCAGTCGCAGCGGTGATTCGCGATCGACCGGCAACGCGGACAGGATTTCGACGCGCACCTCGCGCTTGCCCACGCCGACCAGACGGGCGGCGTAGTCATGGCCGTCGCCGTTGAACAGCACGCACTCGTCGCCTTCGCGCAGGCGCAGGACCCGGCCGAGATGGTTGGCTGCGGACTCCGGCAGCGCGAAGGTCCGCGCCGGCGCGAGCGGCAGGTCGACGTGGCAACGGGTCAGGCGCATGCGATGGCTTCCTCGATGGCGGCGCGTGTGGTGGCGGCCAGCAGCTCCAGTTGCGCCTCGTCCACGCAGTAGGGCGGCATCCAGTACAGCACGTCGCCCAGCGGCCGCAACACCACGCCGCGCGCCAGCGCAGCGCGATAGGCGTGCAGGCCGATGCGCCGGCCGGGTTCGAACGGATGGCGGCGGTCGCCGTCGCGGGTCAGTTCGATCGCCAGGATCATGCCGGCCTGGCGCACGTCGGCGACCCAGGGCAGTTCCTCCAGCGGCGCGGCCAGTGTCGCCATGCGGCTGGCGGTGGCCCGATTGCGGGCCAGCACGTCATCCTGGGCGAAGATGTCCAGGCTGGCCAGCGCGGCGGCGCAGGCCAGCGGGTTGCCGGTGTAACTGTGGGAATGCAGGAAGGCGCGTTCGCGGGAATCATCGAGGAAGGCGTCGTAGATCGCCTGCGTGGTCAGCACCGCGGCCAGCGGCAGGAAGCCGCCGGTCAGGCCCTTGGACAGGCACAGCAGATCCGGCATGACGCCACTCTGTTCGCTGGCGAACAGGGTGCCGGTGCGACCGAAGCCGACCGCGATCTCGTCGGCGATCAGGAACACACCGTGCGCATCGCAGAGCTCGCGTGCGCGTCGCAGATAATCCGGATGGTGCATGCGCATGCCGCCGGCGCACTGCACCCGCGGCTCCAGGATCAACGCGCAGATTTCACCGGGGTGGCGGTCCAGCAGATCCGCCAGTGCATCGGCCGCGCGCGCGGCGATGTCGGCGTCGCTCTCGCCCGGTTCGGCCTGCCAGGCGTCGGGCGAGGGCGTGAACAGCGCTTCGGCGAGCAGCGGTGCATAGATGCGCCGGTACAGCGGAATGTCGCCGACCGCCAGCGCCCCCAGGGTTTCGCCGTGGTAGCCGTTCTCCAGCGCGATGAACTTCGTCCGCCGCGCCTCGCCGCGATTGTGGAAGTAGTGGAAGGCCATCTTCAGGGCGACTTCCACCCCGGCCGAACCGTTGTCGGCATAGAACACCTTCGCCAATGGCGCGCGTCCGGGTTGCCGCGGCGCCAGCGCCAGCAGGTGCTCGGCCAGTTCCACCGCGGGCGGGTGGCTGAAGCCGGCCAGGATCACCTGTTCCAGTTGTCCGGCCTGGCGTGCGATGGCGGCGGCGATGCGCGGTTCGGCATGCCCGAACAGGTTGGTCCACCAACTGCTGACCGCGTCCAGATAGCGCCGTCCATCCTGGCCGATCAACCAGGCGCCTTCGCCCCGGGCGATGGGAACCAACGGCAGGGTATGGGGATGCTCGCGCATCTGGGTGCACGGGTGCCACAGGACCGCGAGATCGCGCGAACGCCAGGCGTCGGCCTCTGCTAGCATTCGGGTTTCATGATTCGTTTCCGCCATCCCGCCATGATATCGGCGTGCCTGCCCTTCCGTCGCCCGGTTCCCGTCCGCGGAGCGCAGCCATGAGCCGGCGCCTGCCGATCATCCACGGCGTGACCGAGCGCTCCGGCGGCCCGCTGGAGCGCAACGTCGAGGAACTCGATCTGGAGTTCAGCAACGGCGAGCGCCGGCGCTTCCATCGCGTTCGCGCGGAAGGGCATGGCGCGGTGGTGGTGGTGCCGCTGATCGACGACGACACCGTGCTGCTGGTGCGCGAGTACGCCGCCGGCGTGCATCGTTATGAACTGGGCCTGGTCAAGGGTCGCATCGACGCCGGCGAGACGCCGGAACAGGCCGCCGATCGCGAACTCAAGGAAGAAGCCGGCTACGGTGCGCGGCGCGTCGACGTGCTGCGCAGCCTGACCCAGGCGCCCCTGTACATGAGCCACCAGTCCTGGCTGGTGGTCGCACGAGATCTGTATCCGGAGCGCCTGCCCGGAGACGAACCCGAGGAGTTGGAAGTAGTGCCGTGGAAGCTTGATGCCCTCGACCAGCTGATGCTGCGCGAGGATTTTTCGGAAGGTCGTTCGCTGGCGGCGCTGTTCATTGCCCGTGAATGGCTGCGTACCTCGGCATGAGCCGGATGACCTCGGACCTGCACGAAGCCGTACTCGTCATCGCCCGCGAAGCCGGGGAGGCGATCATGGCGGTGTACGAACAGGGCTTCGACGTGACCCGCAAGGCCGACGACAGCCCGCTGACCGCCGCCGATCTGGCCGCGCACCGGGTGATCTCGGAAGGCCTGCGCCGGTTGACGCCGGAATGGCCGGTGCTGTCGGAGGAGGCGGCCGACATCCCCTGGCAAACCCGTTGCGCCTGGCCGACCTACTGGCTGGTGGATCCGCTGGACGGCACCCGCGAGTTCATCAAGCGCAATGGCGAGTTCACCGTCAACATCGCGTTGATCGAACAGCACATCCCGATCTTCGGCGTGGTGCAGGCGCCGGTGACCGGCGAGATCTGGCACGCCGAACGCGGCCGCCACGCGTATCGCCGGCGCGGCCAGGTGGACGAGCAATTGCGCAGTCGCGCGCCAGCGAAAGCACCGCTGCGGGTGGCCGCCAGCCGTTCGCACCGCGACGCGCGCACGGAGTCGGTGCTGGCGCGGATGGGCGACATCGAACTGGTGGGGCTGGGTTCGTCGTTGAAGTTCTGCCGCATCGCCGAAGGCACCCTGGATGTGTATCCACGTTTCGGACCCACCTCGGAATGGGATACCGCCGCCGCGCAGTGCGTGCTGGAAGCCGCCGGCGGCGCGCTGCTGGCACCGGACGGACGCGCGTTCCGCTACAACCGCCGCGAGACCCTGCTCAACGGCGATTTCATCGCCCTGGGCGATCCCGCGCTGCCGTGGCGCGAATGGCTGGAGGATGGCGCCGTTGAACAGACCGCCTGATCCGCGCGACATCCGCGAACTGCTCGACATCATGGCGCGCCTGCGCAATCCCGAAGGCGGTTGCCCGTGGGATCTGGAGCAGGACTTCTCCACCATCGCGCCGTACACGATCGAGGAAGCCTACGAAGTCGCCGACGCGATCGACCGTGGCGATCTCGATGACCTGAAGGACGAACTGGGCGACCTGCTGCTGCAGGTCGTGTTCCATGCGCAGATGGCCAAGGAGCAGGGCGCGTTTGCGTTCCTGGACGTGGTCGCGGCGATCTGCGACAAGATGATCCGGCGCCATCCGCACGTGTTCGGCGAAGCCAGTTTCGAGGATGCCGAAGCGCAGACCCGCAACTGGGAAGCGATCAAGCAGGCCGAGCGCGCCGCCGCCGGCAACGCCGACGCCTCCGCGCTGGCCGGCATCTCGCGCGGGTTGCCGGAATGGCAGCGCGCGGTGAAATTGCAGTCACGCGCGGCGCGGGTCGGTTTCGACTGGCCCGGTCCGGCACCGGTGATCGACAAGCTGCATGAGGAAATCGGCGAAGTGCAGGTCGAACTGGCGCGGGGCGATGTCGTGTCCAACCATGATCGATTGGAGGACGAGATCGGCGACCTGTTGTTCGTCGCCGCCAACCTGGCGCGGCATGCCAAGGTCGATCCGGGCGCCGCGCTGCGTCGCGCCAACCTCAAGTTCGAACGCCGCTTCCGGGCGATGGAAGCCATCGCGGCCGAACGCGGGGAAACCATGAAGGATCTGCCGCTGGAGCGGCAGGAGGCGCTCTGGCAGCAGGCCAAGCAGCGCGAACGGGGCACGCCGGAGTGAGTTTCCGTATCGGTGCCGGCGAAGGAGGGGACACATGAAGACCCTGCTGCTGTTCGTCATCACCGCGCTGGCGGAAATCGTCGGTTGCTATCTGCCCTACCTGTGGCTGCGCAAGGACGGCAGCGCCTGGTTGCTGGTGCCGGCGGCGGCGAGCCTGGCCCTGTTCGCCTGGCTGCTGACCCTGCACCCCACCGCCTCGGGTCGCGTGTACGCGGCCTACGGCGGCGTTTATGTCACCATCGCGATTGGCTGGCTGTGGGCGGTCGACGCGGTCAAGCCGACCCGCTGGGATCTGCTGGGCGCGGGGCTGTGCCTGCTCGGCATGGCGGTGATCATGTTCGCGCCGCGGCCGGGCTGAATTCCTGCGCGGCGTTGCGTCTGCCAGCGCACGGCGCCATCATCCACGGCGATCGCCGCGCATCGGTGCGCATCAGGGTCGGGAGAGCGAACCATGGGCCGTTTCGCCAGTTTCCGCGAGTTCTATCCGTTCTACCTGAGCGAGCACAGCAACCGCACTTCACGACGGCTGCACTTTGTCGGCAGCTGCGGCGTGCTGCTGCTGGTCGCCTGGGCGTTCGCCTCGGGCAATTTATGGTGGCTGCTGGCCGCGCTGTTCTGCGGCTACGGCTTTGCCTGGATCGGCCATTTCTTTTTCGAGAAAAACCGTCCGGCCACCTTCCGCCATCCGTTCTATTCCTTCGCCGGCGACTGGGTGATGTTCAAGGACATCCTGACCGGCAGAATTCGCTTCTGAGCCTGCGCGCTCAGGCCACCTTGGCCAGGTCGCGTTCCCGGTGGGCGGCGAACAGGCGATGGCCGATGTCGAAGGCGGTCGCCAGATGCCGCGCCGGCGCTTCACCTGCGAGCGGGGCCAGCAGTTCGGACGTGGACACCCGCGCGCCGCAGTATTCGAAGATGCCGTGATCGATCTGCGTGCGCATGGCGCCGAAGTAGCCGTGCCGCGCGTAGGTCCGCATGTCCGCGCCGCCGATCGCCAGCAGGTGCACGGCCAGGCGACCGAGCCTGCGTTCGTCGCGGCCATCCTTTTCCTGGTACGCCCAGCCCTGCGAGAACACCCGGTCGATCCAGCCCTTGAGCAGGCCGGGCATCGACCACCAGTAAACCGGGTACACCAGGGCCAGCGCATCGGCCCGGTCGATGCGCGCCTGCTCGGCGCGCACGTCGGCGTCGGCGGGTCCCTGCTGGAGGAAACGGGCGATATCCGTCGCGGTGAAGCGGGGATCGAAGCTTTCCCTGGCCAGGTCGGCGATCTCGGCGGTGTGCCCGGCATCCTCCACGCCATCGGCCAGCCGGCGGGCCACGGCATGGGTGAACGATTGGGTCAGCGGGTGGGCGGTGACGATCAGGGCATGCACGGCAGGCTCCGGGAGTGGGCGGTGGCGTATATACTTCGAGTAACTTACGAAGCGTAACTTACTTTTGGTATATAGCGATGTCAAGCCGCCGCAAAGCCACCCAGGAGACTGCCGTAGCCGGCACGCCCGCTCCGCGCCGACGGCTCGCGCGCGAGCAGCGCTACCGGCAACTGCTGGACGCCTCCTGGCGCCTGATCGGCGAAGAGGGTACCGAGGCGCTGTCGCTGGGACGCCTGGCGGAAGCGGCCGGCGTGACCAAGCCGGTGGTGTACGACCACTTCGGCACCCGCGCCGGCCTGCTGGCCGCGCTCTACCAGGATTTCGATTCGCGCCAGTCCGCGCTGATGGACGAGGCGCTCCGCCACGGGGCCGAGGATCTGCCCGCGCGCGCGCGCATCATCGCGTCCTGTTTCGTGGATTGCGTGCTGTCGCAGGGACGCGAGATTCCCGGCGTGGTCGCCGCGTTGGCGGGATCGCCGGAAATGGAGCGGATCAAGCGCGAGTACCAGGGCGCCTTCATGGCCAAATGCCACGGCCTGCTGGCGCCGTTCGCACCACGCGGTACGCTGCCGGCGGCCAGCCTGTGGGCGCTGCTGGGCGCGGCGGAATCGTTGTCCTACGCGGCGGCGGCGGGCGCGATCGAAGCGGCGCAGGCGCGCCAGGCACTGACCGATCTCGTCATCGCGATCGTGCAGCGCGGGGACGGCGTGCCGGCCTAGCGCGGCGGATTATTCGTAGAACATCAGGAACGCCGCGCCGACGATCAATGCGAACGCAGCGTAGTGGTTCCATTTCAGCGGTTGGCCCAGGTACCAGGTGGAGAAGCCGGCGAACACCACCAGGGTCAGGATTTCCTGGATGGTCTTCAATTGCACCACCGAATAAACAGTGCTGCCCAGGCGGTTGGCCGGCACCATCAGCGTGTACTCGAAAAAGGCGATGCCCCAGCTGGCGAAGATGGCCAGCAGCAGCGGTGCGCTGCGGTACTTGAGATGCCCGTACCAGGCGAAGGTCATGAAGATGTTGGAGCCGAGCAGCAGCAGCAGGGGCAGGGTGCGGGCGAGCATGGGGAGGAGGAAGGCGGGAGGACGCGCAAGCCTAGCTTCACTGGCGGCTGAATGGCAGGGTGTCCCTTCACGTGACCTCAACCTGGGGCCGGGTAGCTTCACAAACCTGAAGCACAGGAGCCTCATATGCGCCACTCACAGGAAACCGCGGGATTGGTCCTGGTCGTCGAAGACAACCGCAACATTTCGGAAATGGTCGGCGAATACCTGGAAGGCCGGGGATTCGAGGTCGATTACGCCTCGGACGGACTGGACGGCTACCGGCTGGCCACCGAGAACAGCTACGACGTGGTCGTGCTGGATCTGATGCTGCCACGCATGGATGGCATGGAGGTCTGCAAGAAGCTGCGCAATGAAGCGCGCAAGTCCACGCCGGTATTGATGCTGACCGCCCGCGACACCCTGGACGACAAGCTGACCGGCCTGAGTTCCGGCGCCGACGATTACCTGACCAAGCCTTTCGCCATCCAGGAACTGGAAGCGCGCCTGCGCGCGCTGATCCGGCGCGAGCGCAGGCAGGTCGGCGCCGAGGTGCTGAAGGTCGCGGACCTGGTACTCGACCCGGTGAGCATGCGCGCCACCCGCGGCGGCAACGAACTGATGCTGTCGCCGATCGGCCTGCGCCTGCTGACCATCCTGATGCGCGAATCGCCGCGGGTGGTCACCCGGCAGGAAATCGAGCGCGAAATCTGGGGCAACGGGCTGCCGGACTCGGACACCCTGCGCAGTCACCTGTATAACCTGCGCAAGGTGATCGACAAGCCATTCGACAAGCCGCTGCTGCATACCGTCCAGAGCGCCGGCTATCGCATCGCGGACATCGGCTGAGGGCCACGGCATAATCCGGCCGGGGAGGGGAGCCGTCATGCCGCAGGGGTTGCCGCGAAAGCTACGCATTGCCTTCATCCTGCAGGCGGTGATGGTGAGCCTGGCCATCGTGCTGGGCGTCTACCTGATCTCGGCGGTCATCAAGCACAGCCTGATGAATACCGCGCTGCAGGAGGAGGCGACCCATTTCTGGGAGCTGTACGACGCCTCCACCGCGCAGCCGCCGCCGAATACCCACAATCTGCGCGGCTACCTGGTGGTCAAGGGGCATTCCAACCTGGTGCTGCCGGATAACCTGCGCGGCCTCAAGCCCGGTTTCCACGAGCTCAAGGCCGACGACATGCTGGTGCTGGTGGACGAGCAGCCCGCCGGCCGGCTTTACCTGGTGTTCCTGCGCTCGCAGGCCGAACGGCTGGCGTTCTACTTCGGCACCCTGCCGATCATCCTCACCTTGATCGCCATCTACGTGGTGTCGTGGCTGACCTACCGGGCGTCCAAGCGGCTGGTGTCGCCGGTCAGCTGGCTGGCGCGTCAGGTGGCCGAATGGGATCCGCGCCGGCCCGACGTCAGCGGGCTGGCGCCGGATCGCCTGCCCGCCGAGGTGCAGGGCGAGGCGCGCCAGCTCGCTTCGGCGCTGCATGGCCTGGCCCAGCGCGTGGCCTCGCACGTGGCGCGCGAGCGCGACTTCACCCGCGACGCCAGTCATGAGCTGCGCACCCCGCTGACCGTGATCCGGGTCGCCAGCGACATGGCCATGGCCGAGGAAGCCTCGCCGCGGGTGGTGCGTTCGCTGCAGCGCATCCAGCGCGCCGGCCGCGACATGGAAGCAGTAATCGATGCCTTCCTGATCCTCGCCCGCGAGGCCGAGGTCGAGCCGCAACGCGAGGATTTCGATGTCGCCGACATCGTGCTGGACGAGGCCGAGAACGCGCGCGCGCTGCTGATCGGCAAGCCGGTCGACCTGGAGGTCACCTGCGTGGCCAAACCCCGCCTGCACGCACCGCCACGGGTGTTCCAGGTGGTGGTCAGCAATCTGCTGCGCAATGCGTGCAGCTACACGGACGCCGGCCGCATCGACGTGCTGGTCGAGGCCGACCGGGTGATCGTCAAGGACACCGGCATCGGCATGTCCGCCGAATCGATGGAGCGGGTGTTCGAGCCGTTCTATCGCGCCGATCCTTCCCGCCCGCGCGGGAGCGGGCTGGGCCTGTCGATCGTCAGCCGCCTTTGCGATCGGTTCGGCTGGAAGATCGAATTCGAGAGCGAACTGGGCAAGGGCACGGCCGCGACCATCCGCTTCACCTGAGCATCTCCACCTGAGCCTCCGGGAACGGAAAGATGAGCGGCAGCCCAACGGGCGCCGCCGCCGTCCACGCGCTGTCAACCGCCGCGCCCGGCATGCGTTAATGGGCGCATACCTCTCCCACCGACATTGCCGACTTGCCCGCATGAGCCAGCCGTCCCGCCGTCGTTCCCCGCTGATTTCCCGCATCGTCCTCGGCATTGCCGTCCTCGCCATCATCGGCGCGGGCGTCTGGTACTGGAAGGGGCGCCAGGCCAAGGCCGAGGAAGGCGCCTATCGCACCGCCCAGGTCGAGCGGGGCAATATCCGGGTGGCGATCTCCGCCACCGGTACCCTGAGCGCCATCTCCACCGTCACCGTCGGCAGCCAGATCTCCGGCCAGGTGACCGACGTGCTGGTCGACTTCAACAGTCCAGTGAAGAAGGGCGACGTGCTGGCCCGCATCGACCCCAAGACCTATGAGGCGCAGATCGAGCAGGGCACGGCCCAGATCGCCGCCGCCCGCGCGTCGCTCGCGCAGGCGCAGGCGACCCTGCACAACGCCGAGCTGGACTATCGCCGCAAGGCCGACCTTGGCCAGCAGAAACTGGTGGCGCAGAGCGATGTCGACCTGGCCCGCGCGGCGCGGGACCAGGCACGCGCGCAGTTGAACTCGGCGCAGGCGCAGATCCGCCAGCAGACCGCGTCCACCCAGACCACCCGGGTCAACCTGGAGCGCACCGTGATCCGCTCGCCGGTAGACGGCGTGGTGCTGACCCGCAGCATCGAGCCGGGCCAGACCGTGGCCGCCAGCCTGCAGGCGCCGGAGCTGTTCACCATCGCCGAGGATCTGCGCAAGATGAAGATCGAACTGGCGGTGGACGAGGCCGACATTGGCCAGGTCAAGGTCGGGCAGACCGTGTCCTTCAGCGTCGACGCCTTTCCGGATCGCCAGTTCAAGGGCCTGGTCGAGCAGGTGCGCCTGGCCGCCACCACCACCAACAACGTGGTGACCTATCCGGTGGTCGTGACCGTGGACAACGCCGACGAGATCCTGCTGCCGGGCCTGACCGTCAACGCCGAGATCGAGGTCAGCAAGCGCGACAATGTGCTCAAGGTGTCCAACGCGGCGCTGCGCTACAAGCCCACTGCCGAGGACGACCAGGCGCAGGGCGCGCCGCAGATGGCGCAGGTCCGTGGCGGCGGCGTCACCGAGGATATGGAGCGTATCGCCGGCAGCCTGCAACTGAAGCCCGAACAGCGCGCCGCGTTCGACGCGGCGGTGAAGGCGGTACGCGACCGCCAGGCCGCGCGGATGGCCCAGGCCCAGCAGGATGGTGGCAACCGCCTGTTCGCCGGCGGCCCCGGCGGCGGCCCGCGCATGGTGACCAGCGGTGGCAACGGCGGCGCGATGCAGGCGCAGATCCGCCAGCGCATGGCCGAGCGCTTCCAGCAGGATTTCGCCGCATTCCGCGCCAGCCTGGAGCCGGCGCAGCAGCAGCGCTGGGACAACGAACTCAAGGCGTTGCTGTCAGCCAAGCGCGCACCGCTGTACAAGCTGGTGGCCGGCAAGCCGGAACGGATCATGGTACGACTGGGCGCCAGCGACGGCAGCGCAACCGAGGTCGCGGGCAACCTGAAGGCCGGCGATCAGGTCATCGTCGGCGAGCGCGCCAAGGAATGAGCGCCATGAACACGGCAGCCGGCGAGGTGCCGGTGATCCAGACGCGGGCGTTGAGCAAGGTGTACTCGCCCGGCACCGAAGCCGAGGTGGTCGCGCTCAAGGGCGTGGACGTGCGCATCGGCCGGGGCGATTTCGTCGCCATCATGGGACCCTCGGGTTCGGGCAAGTCGACCCTGATGAACCTGATCGGTTGCCTGGACACGCCGTCTTCCGGCAGCTACCACTGCGACGGCGTCGATGTGGCGACGCTGGACGCGGAAGAGCTGGCGGTGCTGCGCCGGGACAAGATCGGCTTCGTGTTCCAGGGCTTCAACCTGTTGCCGCGGATGAACGCGCTGGAGAACGTCGCGATGCCGCTGGGTTATGCCCAGGTGCCGCCGCACGAGCGCACCGAACGCGCACGCAAGGCGCTGGCGGCGGTCGGCCTGGCCGAGCGCGGCGGCCATCGTCCCAGCGAACTGTCGGGTGGCCAGCAGCAGCGCGTGGCGATTGCCCGCGCGCTGATCAACGAACCGCCGATCATTCTGGCCGACGAACCCACCGGCGCGCTCGACAGCCGTACCGGCGAGGAAATCCTGGCGCTGTTCAAGCGCCTGCGCGACGAGGGCCACACGGTGATCCTGATTACCCACGACGCCGACGTGGCCGCCCACGCCGATCGCATCCTGGTCATGCGCGACGGCGAGTTGCATGAGGAGCCGGGATTCGGGAAACGGGATTCGGGATTGGGGGAAGGCAGTCCATGAATTTCACCGATATTCTGCGCACCGCGATTTTCGCCCTGCGCGGCAACTGGATGCGCAGCGCGCTGACCTCGCTGGGCGTGATCATCGGCATCGCCGCGGTCATCGTGATGGTCTCGGTGGGCCAGGGCACCCAGGCGGAAATCGACAAGCTGGTCTCCGGCCTGGGTTCGCAGCGGCTGGACATCAACCCCGGCGCAGGCCGCGGTGGCGGCGGCGTGCGCATGAGCGGCAGCAGCTTCTTCACCCTGCGCGAGGGCGACGTCGATGCCATCCGCAACGAGATTCCGGAAGTGCAGTACGTGGCCGGGGCGCTGCGCGGCAGCAGCCAGGTGGTGTACGCCGAGAACAACTGGTCGAGCAGCTGGCAGGGCGTGCAGCCGGACTACTTCGACATCAACAGCTGGACGATCGCCAACGGCGAAGGGTTCGATACGCAGGACTACAGCAGCGCGGGCAAGGTCGTGATCCTGGGCGAGACCGTGCGCCGCGAGCTGTTCGGCGAGGAAACCGGGATCGGCCAGAGCGTGCGTATCGGCCGGGTGCCGTTCACCGTGGTCGGCACCTTGGCCCCAAAGGGGCAGGGCGGCTTCGGCCAGGACCAGGACGACGTGATGATGGTGCCGCTGGAAACCGCGCGCCGCCGGCTGATGGGCTCGATGGGCCTGCCACCCAGCGCGGTGATGCAGATCGCGCTCACCGTGGCCGACGCCAAGGACCTGGGTTACGTGCAGGGCGAGGTCGAAGCGCTGTTGCGCCAGCGCCACAAGATCGCGCCGGGCGAGGACGATGATTTCAACGTCCGCAACATTTCCGAAATCGTCGCCACCCGTACCGCCACCACCCGCCTGATGTCGCTGCTGCTGGGCGCGGTCGCGACCATTTCGCTGATCGTCGGCGGCATCGGCATCATGAACATCATGCTGGTGTCGGTGACCGAGCGCATCCGTGAAATCGGCCTGCGCATGGCGGTCGGCGCCGGACCGAGCGACGTGCGCCGGCAGTTCCTGGCCGAGGCCATGCTGATCTCGCTGATCGGCGGCGTGCTCGGCATCGCCATCGGCATCGTCGGCGCGCTGCTGGTGGGCAAGTTCAGCGAGCTGCCGGTGGCGTTGAACGGGCAGGTCATCGGGTTGGCCGCGGGCTTCTCGGTGGCCACCGGCCTGTTCTTTGGCTACTACCCGGCGCGCAAGGCGTCCCAGCTGGATCCGATCGAGGCGTTGCGCTCGCAGTAGGCCGGCTCCGCCGGCCGCGCTTCTGCGGCATCATCGGCGGATGGATCTGGATACCTATCGCGAGTTGCGTTCGCAGGCGCGCCGGCTGGCGCGCTCCGCCGCGGACGCCGAGGATCTGGTGCAGGACACCCTGGCCGCGGCGCTGGCCGCCGGCCGCGCCGATGCACCCTGGATGGCCGGGACGATGCGCAACCTGGCCGCGATGCAGGCGCGCACCGCGGTGCGCCGCCGTCGCCGCGAGGCGCTGGTCGCGGACGACGACACCTCCGGAGAAGCGATGGCAGGCACGGAATCCCCGGCGGCTCCCGGATGGCTGGACACCTGGCCGGCCAGTCTGCGGCGGGTGGCCGTGCTGGCGCTGCACGGCCTGTCGGCCGAGGAAATCCGCTGGATCCTGGCGCTGTCGCCCGGGGCCTTCCGCCAGCGGCTCAGCCGCATCCGCAAGGCGCTCGGCGAGTTGCCGCCCGCCGCCCGTGCGGAGAGCCTGGCCATGGCCTACGTGCGCGATCCGGCGCGCAGCGTCGATCTCCAGTTCGGCCTGGTCCGCCGCCGGCTCCGCACCGCGCTAGGCGGCAGTGCCGGGCTGGCCACCCATGATGCCGACGGCCACCTGCTGGTGATCCGCCGGCCCGGTCACACCTGGCGCCCCGGCGGCAACGGATAGACGGGACCACAACCAACCACAAGGAGGATTCCCATGCTTTCCCAATGCAAGGTCGGCGCGATCGTCTTTTTCGTCAGCGATCTGGCCCGCTCGGTCGCCTTCTACCGCGACACCCTTGGTCTGCCGGTCAACGCTATCGACGGCCATGACGGCCCATTCGCGCTGGCCGAGGTCGGCGAGCTGACCCTGGTGTTCATCGTCCAGGCGGTCCGCTCCGGCGAATCGCCGGTGGTGGTGTTCAGCCTGGGCGGCGGCATCGACGACTACGCCGAGGCGCTGGCCGGGCGGGGCGTGGAGATCGTCGTGCCGGTCAGCGAGTCGCCGGACGGCGGGCTGTCGCTGGATTTCGTCGATCCGGATCGCAATGTGCTTAGCCTGCACCAGGACGCCGGCCTGCCGCGACGGAAATAGGCTGGCGCCCGCGTCCGCCGAGGCGACGCCGCCCGTGGCTCCTGTGTCCGCGGGCGGCGTCGTGCATACCTCAGGTGGCGGCCTACTGCTGCGACCACGCTTCCATCCGCCGCTGCATTTCTTCCGGCGTGACGTCCTCTACATGGGTCGACAGCGACCACTTGTGTCCGAACGGATCCACGACCGAACCGATGCGGTCGCCCCAGAATTCCTGCTTGACCGGGCGATCGGCGCGCGCGCCGGCCTTGACCGCGTGGGCATAGGCGGCGTCGGCGTCCTCGACGTAGATCATGAAGCTGGAAGTGGCGCCGCCGCGGGTGTTCGGCGACAGCGCGTTCATGTCCGGCCATTCGTCGGACAGCATCAGCACGGTATCGCCAATGCGGGTTTCGGCATGGCCGATGCGGTCGCCCATCGGCAGCCGGTACATTTCCTCGGCGCCGAACGCGTCGCGATAGAAATCCAGCGCCTTGGCCGCGTCGTCGACGATCAGATAGGAAGTGACGCTGTGGTAGCCCTGCGGCCGGTACGTGGTGGTAGCCATGGACGGGTCTCCTCTGCGGGAGGCCGACGCTACGCCTGCGGGAGTTATGTCCCCGTCTAGAAAGCTCCCGTCCGGAAACGGGAAGGGCGCCACGCGCCCGAGGCTCAGTTCACGTAGGGATCCAGCAGCTCGCGCCAGAGCGCGTAGCCGGCCGCGTTCATGTGCAGGCGGTCCGCCAGGAAGAGCTCTTCGCGCGGCTTGCCGTTGGCGTCCAGCATCGGGGTGAAGACGTCGACATAGACAAAGTTGCGGCGCGCGGCTTCGGCCTTGATCAGCGCGTTGGCCTCGCGTTGCGCGTCGAGCAGGTGCGCGCGGGACGGGCTCGGCTTGGTGGAGATGTAGACCAGGCGCGTCTTCGGCAGCTTGCGATGGAGGAGTTCGGCGAATGCGACGAAGTCGTCATGCAACTGCCGCGGCGTGCGGCCGCTGGCGATATCGTTGTCGCCCGCGTACAGCACCACCGTCGCCGGCTGGTAGGGCAGCACGATGCGCGGCGCGTACCAGGTGCTGTCCCGGATCTCCGAGCCGCCGAAGCCGCGGTTGATGACCGTGGCATCGGGAAAATCCCGGGCCAGCGACTCCCACATCCGGATCGAGGAACTGCCGACGAACAGCACCGCGTGCTGCGGCGGCGGATGGCTGGCGTCCTCGGCCGCGAACCGCTGCATGTCCTTTTCCCATTCCGCATTGGAGACCTCGGTTGGGATGGCCGGCATCCGCGTCGGGCGGGAACCACCGGACCAGGCGGCACAGGCGGACAGCGCCAGCAGGGCCGGCAGCAGCAGGCAGGCTAGGCGATGCGCGGGCAGCGGGAAACGGGACATCGGCGCGGGTCTCCGGGACGGGAAGAGAGGGCCAGTGAACCAGCCGGGGCGGCCAAAGGCAAACCGATACGTGCCGGGAAGGTGTCCCGATATGGCAAGATCGGGGTTCTCACGGACCCACCGCCTTCCATGCCCGCTGCCGCGACGCCCCGTCTTCCGCACCGCTTGCCCGCCCGTACCGCGGGCTGACCGGAGATCCAGCAGGCATGGCGGATGAAATCGGACACATGCCCCGGGGGCCCGGGCGCATCCTCAAGGCGGCGATCTGGTCGATGCAGGGATTGCGCGCGGCCTGGCTGCACGAATCCTCGTTCCGGCTGGAGGTCTACCTGCTGATCGTGCTGGCGCCGCTGGCCTTGTGGCTGGGCGACACCGCGGTGGAGCGGGTGCTGCTGATCGGCAGTTGCCTGCTGGTGCTGGCGGCCGAACTGCTGAACTCGGCGATCGAAGCCGTGATCGAGCGCTACGGCCCGGAGCATCACGAACTGGCCGGGCGCGCCAAGGACATGGGCTCGGCGGCGGTGTTCGTGCTGATGATGAACGTATTGCTGTGCTGGGGCTTGATTTTCTGGCCCCGCTTGTCCGAACTTTTTTCCTGATCTAGCAAGGTTGCAAATCGAATGAGTCTCGAGTTCCTGGCCGACCCCAACGTCTGGCTGACCCTGGTGACGCTGAGCGCGCTGGAAATCGTGCTGGGCATCGACAATCTGGTGTTCATCTCGATTGCGGTCAGCAAGCTGCCGGCGCACCAGCGTCCCAGCGCCCGCCGCTTCGGCATCGCGGTGGCCTGCATCACCCGGATCGCGCTGCTGGTGTCGCTGGCGTTCCTGGCGCGCATGCAGAACGACCTGTTCACCGTCGCCGGCATGGGCATCTCCATCCGCGACCTGGTGCTGATCCTGGGCGGCATCTTCCTGCTGGTGAAGGGCGGCATGGAGATCAAGGAGCTGATCACCGGCGGCGAGGACGAGGACCCGTCCACCACCAAGGCCTCGGCGGTGTTCGGCTTGGTCATCGCCCAGATCGCGATCATCGACATCGTGTTCTCGCTGGACTCGGTCATCACCGCGGTCGGCATGGCGCAACACATTCCGATCATGGTCGCGGCGATCCTGCTGGCGGTGGCGGTGATGCTGCTGGCGGCCAACCCGCTGGGCCGCTTCATCGATGCCAACCCGACCATCAAGATGCTGGCGCTGGCGTTCATCGTCCTGATCGGCGTGGTGCTGATCCTGGATGGTCTGGAAATCCACGTGCCCAAGCCGTATGTCTACTTCGCGATGGGCTTCTCGGTGATGGTCGAGTGGCTGAACCTGATGATGCGCCGCCGGGCCGCGCAGAAGCACATCCCGGGCGCAGGCAACTGGTAAGCCATCGCCGAGGTTTCCGTCTCCCCCGACGCCCGGTTTCCGCCGGGCGTCGGCGTTTGGGGCCGGCTGACGGGGTGGCAACGGTGGTGCCGCGGACCGCGCCAGCGCGGTTGCATCCTTCACCGGCGGATGCTGCAATGCCGCCGTCCCTGCCGAAGGAGTGGTGTCATGCGCCTGTTCGTCCGTTCGCTCGCACTGGTCGCCCTGGCGGCCCTGCTGTCCGGTTGTGGCTACAACTCGATCCAGCAGAAGGATGAAGCGGTCAAGGCCGGCTGGTCGGAAGTGCTCAACCAGTACAAGCGCCGCGCCGATCTGATTCCCAACCTGGTCAAGACCGTGCAGGGCTATGCCCAGCAGGAACGCCAGGTGTTGACCGACGTCACCAATGCGCGCGCGCGGGTCGGCCAGATCCATGTCAATGCCGACGATGCTGCGTCCCTGCAGCAGTTCCAGCAGGCGCAGGGCGAACTGTCCAGCGCGCTGTCGCGGCTGCTGGTGGTCACCGAGAACTATCCGAACCTGAAATCGGATCAATCCTTCCGTGATCTGCAGGCGCAGCTGGAAGGCACCGAGAACCGCATCACCGTCGCGCGTGGCCGCTACATCCAGACCGTGCAGGACTACAACACCTACATCCGCTCGTTCCCGCAGGTGATCACCGCCAAGATCTTCGGCTACAAGGAAAAGCCGAATTTCACGGTCGAGAACGAGGCGCAGATCCAGCAGGCCCCGCAGGTCGACTTCGGTACTCCGGCGCCGGCTCCGCAGGCGCCGCAGCCGGCCCAGCCGCCGGGCCCGGAGCCCGCGCCCGCGCCGGCCAACTGACCGATCGCGATCGCGCCGATGCTGCGCCGCGCGTTTTCCGGGCTGCTGTTGTGGTGCTGCCTGCTGCTGCCGGCGGCCGCGCAGCAGTTGGCGGCCATTCCCGCCCTGGATTCGCCGGTGGTCGATACCACCGGCACCCTGGATGCCGCGCAGAAACATCAGTTGGAGCAGCAGGCGCTGGCCCTGCAGCAACGCAAGGGCAGCCAGTTGCAGATACTGATCGTGCCGACCACCGAGCCGGAGAGCATCGAGCAGTACACCCTGCGCGTGTTCGAGCAATGGAAACTGGGGCGCAAGGGCGTGGACGACGGCGTGCTGCTGCTGGTCGCCAAGAACGACCGGCGCGTGCGCATCGAGCCCGGCTATGGCCTGGAAGGCGCGATTCCCGATGCGATCGCCAACCGGGTCATCCAGGAATACCTGGTGCCGAAGTTCCGGGGCGGCGACTACGGCGGCGGCATCACCGACGCGACCGCGGTGCTGGTCAAGCTCATCGATGGCGAGGAACTGCCGGCGCCGGTGAGCGACAACCGGCCGGAGCGCTCGCGCGGTGGCGACTGGCTGTTCGCGCTGTTCGCCGCCTTCATCATCGCCAGCATCGTGCGCGGCGTGTTCGGCCGCGCGCCCGCGGGCATCCGCGGACTGTTCACCGCCGGCGCCGCCGGTGGTACCGCGTTCCTGCTGTCATCGCTGATTCCCGTGGCCGGCATCGCCGGCGTGTTCGGCCTGATCTATGGCCTGCTGTCGGTGTCCACCGGCGGCCGCTATGCCCGTCATCGCGACTGGGGGGGCTGGGGTGGCGGTGGCGGCTGGGGCGGAGGAGGCGGTTTCGGCGGTGGCGGCGGCTTCGGTGGAGGCGGCTGGGGCGGTGGCGGCGGCATGTCCGGAGGCGGTGGCGCCTCGGGGAGCTGGTGATGCGACTGCTGCGCCATCTGTTCCCGCCTTCCGCGCGCCGTCTGTTCCCCGCCGACAGCCTGCAGCGCATCGCCGATGCCATCCACCAGGGCGAACAGCGCCATCGCGGCGAAGTGATGTTCGCGGTGGAGGCGGATCTGCCGCTGCTGGCGGTAGCGCGCGGCATGCAGGCCCGCGAGCGCGCGCTGGAAGCGTTCGCGCGCCTGCGCACCTGGGACACCGAAGCCAACAACGGCGTGCTGATCTATCTGCTGTTGGCCGATCACCGCATCGAGATCGTCGCCGACCGCGGCCTGCGCGGCCGGGTCAGCGATGAACAGTGGCGTGGCGTGTGCCAGTTGATGGAGGAACGCCTGCGGGCCGGTGACGCCGAAGCCGCGGTGATCCGCGGCATCACCGCGGTGTCGGACCTGCTGGCGGCATTCTTTCCGCAGGACGGCAGCCAGCGGGATGAGGACGAACTGCCCAACCAGCCGCACGTCTTCTGAGCCGGCACCGGAACGCGAGTCCGGCCGCAAGCCTTGCCGCCGGCTGTCCCCGGGGCGGGACGGACGGCGCAAGCCAACCCGGCTGGGGCAAAATAGGGCATTCCCTGCCGGTCCCCGAGGCGCATGATCTACCTTCACCAGATTGACCCGATTGCCCTGTCGCTGGGGCCGCTGAAGCTGCATTGGTACGGCCTGATGTACCTGCTGGGTTTCATCGCGGCGTGGTGGCTGGGCCAGCGGCGGGTGCGGGCGGGCCGGTTGCCGGGCGTGGACGCCAACGGATTCTCGGATCTGCTGTTCTACGCGATGATCGGCGTGGTGCTGGGCGGACGCCTGGGTTACATCCTGTTCTATGGCCTGGAAGGGTTCCTCGCCAATCCGCTGTCCATCTTCAAGGTCTGGGAAGGCGGCATGAGTTTCCACGGTGGCCTGCTCGGCGTGATGACCGCCGCGCTGTGGTGGTCGCGCCGCCAGCGCATGCACTTCTTCGACACCATGGATTTCGTCGCTCCGCTGGTACCGCTCGGCTTGGGCTTCGGCCGGATCGGCAACTTCATCGGCGCCGAGTTGTGGGGCAAGTACACCCAGGCCGGCTGGGGTGTGATCTTCCCGACCGATCCGGCATTGAAGGACTTCAGCGCCGCGCAGTTGCAGGCGCAGTACGCGGCCGGCGCGCTGGATCAGTTCGCGCGCCACCCTTCGCAGCTGTACCAGGCGTTCCTCGAAGGACTGGTGATGTTCGCCGCGCTGTGGTGGTTCTCCAGCCGGCCGCGGCCTCGCTACGCGGTCTCGGGCCTGTTCGCGCTGCTGTATGGCGTGTTCCGCTTCCTGGTCGAGTTCGTGCGGGTGCCGGACGAGCAGCTCAAGTACCTCGCCTTCGGCTGGCTGACCATGGGCCAGCTGCTGAGCGTGCCGTTGATCCTGCTGGGTTTGTACCTGCTGTGGCTGTCGCGCCGCTCGCCCGTCCTGCAACCCGTCGTTCCGGCCAAGGAATCCGCATGAAGCCCTATCTCGATCTGTTGCGCCATGTGCTGGAGCAGGGCGCCGAGAAATCCGATCGCACCGGCACCGGCACGCGCAGCGTGTTCGGCTGGCAGATGCGCTTCGATCTCGCCGAGGGCTTCCCGCTGGTCACCACCAAGAAGCTGCACCTGCGCTCGATCATCCATGAGCTGCTGTGGTTCCTGAAAGGCGAGACCAACATCGCCTACCTGAAGGACAACAAGGTCAGCATCTGGGACGAATGGGCCAACGCCGACGGTGAGCTCGGCCCGGTCTACGGCAAGCAATGGCGCCGCTGGGCGACCGCCGATGGCGGCGAGATCGACCAGATCAAATGGGTGGTCGAGGAGATCAAGCGCAACCCGGATTCGCGCCGGCTGATCGTCAGCGCCTGGAACGTCGCCGATCTGCCGAAGATGGCGCTGATGCCGTGCCACACGATGTTCCAGTTCTACGTGGTCGACGGCAAGCTGAGCTGCCAGCTGTACCAGCGCAGCGGCGACATCTTCCTGGGCGTGCCCTTCAACATCGCCAGCTACGCGCTGCTGACCCATATGGTCGCGCAGGCGACCGGGCTGGGCGTGGGCGACTTCGTGCACACGCTGGGCGACGCGCACCTGTATTCCAATCACTACGAGCAGGCGCGCGAACAGCTGGCACGCACGCCGCGCTCACTGCCGAAGCTGCGATTGAATCCGGACGTGACCGATCTGTTCGCCTTCACGTACGAGGACATCGAAATCCTCGGCTACGACCCGCATCCGGCCATCAAGGCGCCGGTCGCGGTATGAGCGGTGTTGACGAGGCGGCGGAGATCGGTTTCCGCCGCGACGATGCCTACCTGCGCGAGCAGTACTCCAAGTGGTGGCTGTTCCGCAGTGGCTGGCGCCGCTGGATCTGGTTGGTGTCGCTGTTGCTGGGAATCATCGCGCTGGTGGTCATTTTCTTCGCGGATTCTCCCGGCCTGCGCCTGCCCGCCGTGGTGATTGCCGCGGCCGGCCTGGCCCAGGGCGTGATGCCGTGGCTGGAATTCCGCCGCTGGAAGCGGACCGCGCTCGCTGGCCTGGACACCATGCCGGACCTGCGCCTGTCGGTGGAAGCCGGCGTGTTGCGGTTCGGCGCCGGACCGAACGTACGCTACGAAGCGCGTGGCAAGGTGGTGCGGGTGGCGGGCGGACGCTTCCTCTACGAGCACGGGCAATCCGGTCGGCATGCCTACGTGCCGGACCGCTGGTGGAGCGAGCCGCGCATGCAGGCGCTGTTGGCGAACTGGCAGGCCGACGCCGCGCCGCGCTAGCGCGGCGTTGTGTCGCGGCAACCGGCGATGCAGCGGAAGTACGCGGCCGCGCCGGGATAGTCCACGGTCATGATGAAGTGGCGGAAGGCGTTGCCGCCCAGTGCACCATCCACCCGCGCATCCATGAAGCTGGACATGAAGTCGTGGAAGTTGCGGTTCTCGCGGTGGGTGAACCACACCGGTCCCACCTTGTAACCGGCGATGATCACTTCCGGCACCTCGATCATCGCCGAGCCCATGCCGGCCTGCGCGTTCTCGATCACCCGCCAATCCGGATGCGCCTTGCGCCAGGCCTGGAACACGCTGTCGGCGATCATGCTGGTGGCGCGCTCGGAGGGACCGCCGTCGGCCAGTTCGGCCTGCGCGTTCGCCGTCAGTACCGTCATCGCGCCGGTGTCGAGGAGCAGCGAATGCGTCCTGCCGTCGATGACGACCTGCAGGCGCGGGAAGTCGGTCACGCGCTTGCCGTGCTCGTCGGTCTTGAAGCCCAGCGCCAGCCGGCGCAGCTCCGGCGAAGGCTTCCAGTCGCCGGCTTCGCGGCGGAAGCGGCGGGCGGGATAGTCCCAGGTCCAGATCCGGCCGGAGAACCAGGCCTGCCCCAGGATGCCGTCGTCCTGGCTGGTGCCCGGCAGCTGCGGGCCGGCGAGCGCGCTCGGCAATACCATCATGCGGCCGTCGTCGGCCAGCGGTGGCGGGATGCCGGCCTCCACCGCGAACGCAGGCAGGCGGGTCACCTTGGCGCGATCACCGAGTTCGCGGCGTGCTTCCGGATCCTCCAGCGGCGCCAGCGGCAGCTTCAGGCGTTCGACCGCTTCCTGCTTGAGGAAGAGGCCGCCGCCGGTGTCGGTGTACAGGCGCAGATGTTCGCCCGGGGCGCCTTGCGCTTCCAGGTAGACGCGGTCCGATTCGAAGCGCGCAGGCAGGGATTGGCCGGCATCGGCGGCCGCGGCCAGCAACAATCCACCGGCCAACAGCATCGTTCTGGCTTGCGAGGGCATCCGGCCTTCCCCGAAGATGGTGTGTGGCGAAAGTACGCCGCGTTCCCCACGTCTGCAATACGCCGGAAGTCAGCCCGCATGAATCCATCCGTTTCCCTGTCGCTGATCGCCGCGCTCGATCGCCGGCATGCCATCGGCCGCGACAACGACCTGCCGTGGCGGTTGCCCGACGATCTCAAGCGCTTCAAGGCGCTGACCCTGGGCAAGCCGGTACTCATGGGCCGGCGCACCGCCGAGTCGCTCGGTCGCGCACTGCCGGGCCGGCGCAATCTGGTGCTGACCCGCCGAGGGCAGGTGCCGTTCACCGGCATGGAAGCGGTGGCGTCGCTTGAGCTGGCGCTGGCCTGGGCGGCCAGCGAGGACAATCCGGAAGTCTGCGTGATCGGTGGCGGCGAGATTTACGCGCAAACCCTTCCACTTGCCGATGCGCTGTACCTGACCCATGTCGACACGGTGGTCGAGGACGCGCACGCGCATTTTCCCCGTTTCGACGCCGCCGAGTGGGATGTGGTGCGGCGCGAACCGCATCCGGTCGATGCGCGTCATGCGCATGCGTTCGAGTTCGTCGACTACCTGCGGGTGCGGACGGCCTGACCCGAAATCGAAGCGCGGTTACGGAAGCACCGGCCGGTAGTGGCCGATGACGGGGTGCTGGAACAGCAGGTCCTCCTCCTGCGTCCCCGCGCCGATGTTGTGCAGGACCAGCGGCACGCCGTCGGCGCTCCGTCGGTCCGAGACGATGCCGATGTGCAGCAGGCCGCTGCCTCGCAGCTTCCAGGCGACGATGTCGCCTGGCGCGTAATCCGTTGCCCGTGCGCCGATGGCGCGTTGCCAGCCCCGCTGCTTGAACCAGTGCATCTGGTTGGGAACCCGGCGATGATCGATGTTCCGATCCGGGCCGGACATGCCCCAGTCCTGCGGATAGGTGCGGAACCGGACGCGCATGTCCTCGTGGATGGCCTGCTGCAGATCCAGCCCCTGCGTACGCAGGGCGCGGGTCACCACGTCGGTGCAGACACCGCGATCCTGCGGGACATCACCGCCCGGGTACGCCAGCCGGACATACGCCGGATCGTAGCGACGGGTGACCCCGATCTGCGACCGGGCGGCAGCGACCAGGGGAGGGGACACGGCGCTTGCGGGCGCGCCGATCGCGACGGAGACAGCGGCGGGCGCGGGAGCATGCGTGGAAGTCGCCGTGGCCGGAGCACGTCCACACGCCACCAGGAACTGGACGGACAACAGGGCCACGGCGAAGGTGCGTGGAGGAACCGTCGGAGTACGCATGGCCCGATTGTAGAGGAGCAACGCGATGGAACCTCCGGCAGGAACACCGGGTCGGTGCACCGGAAGCGGGTGCGAGCCTGATGTTCGGGGGCGTCAGTCCCGGCCCGGGAAGGAAGCCGGATCCACGTCGCGCCCCGGCACCTGCACGATGCGCAGTTCGTCGGTATCCAACTGCAGCGCGGTCAGTTTGCCGCCCCAGACCGCGCCGGTATCGATCGCGTGCACGCCATGACCAATCATCAGGCCCAGGGTCGACCAGTGGCCACAGACGATTTTCAGATCGCGCGGTGCGCGGCCGGGCACCTCGTACCAGGGATACAACCCCTGCGCCTGGCTGCCTGGCGCGCCTTTCTCCTCGATCGCCATGCGCCCGCGCGGGGTGCAGTAGCGCATGCGGGTGAGCACGTTGATGATGGCGCGCGCGCGATCGTAGCCGGCCAGGCCGGAGGACCAGTTGGGCTTGTCGCCGTACATGTTGCGGAACAGCTTGCGGTAGCCGTTGCCGTGCAGTTGCTGCTCGACCTCGCGCGCGTAGCGCTCGGCGAGACTGGTGGTCCATTTGGGCGCGAGTCCGGCGTGGATCATCATCCAGCCCAGTTCGCGGTCGGCATGCACCAGCTTCTGTCCGCGCAACCAGTCCAGCAGCACGCGCGCATCGTCGGCCAGCACCACCCGTTGCAGGTCCGGATTGACCTTGCGCTGCTCCTCCGGCGAACGTTCGCCGATCGCCAGCAGGGACAGATCATGATTGCCCAGCACCACCACGCTCTGGTCACGCAGCGAATGCACCAGCCGCAGGGTTTCCAGTGATTGCCCGCCGCGGTTGACCAGGTCGCCGCAGAACCAGAGCCGATCCCGCGCGGGATCGAACCGCAGCCGCTCCAGCAGCCGCTGGGTCGCGTCGTAGCATCCCTGCAGATCGCCTATCGCCCAGACCGCCATCAGTGCAGCGTCCGCGGAACCGAGAGGGTGAACTGGGGAATGGGCGCGTCGAAGCGGGTGCCGTCGTCGGCAATCATGTCGTAGCTTCCTTTCATGGTCCCGATGTCGGTTTCCAACACCGCTCCGGAGGTGTATTCGAAGTCCTCGCCCGGTTGCAGCCATGGCTGCTCGCCGACCACGCCGGCACCTTCCACTTCCCGGACCTTGCCGTTGGCGTCGGTGATGACCCAGTGGCGACCCAGCAGGCGCGCGGGCACGTTGCTCCGGTTGTGGATGCGGATGGTGTAGGCGAACACATAGCGCCCGTCCTCGGGCGCGGATTGATCGTCGAGGAAGCGGGTGGCTACGTCGATATCGATGGCGTAGTCGTGTTTCATGCCGGACAGTGTATGCATTGCGGCGTGAAACAGGAATCGCCGTGCAGGCGCGGCGGTGATCAGCCCGCCGGTGGCGCCGGTGCCTGGTTGGCCAGGCGGATGAAACCGGCCACCTCGACCTGCTCGGCGCGGGCATCGGGACTGAGTCCCGCGGCTTCGATGGCGGCGGCGTCGCATACGCCGGACAGGGCATTGCGCAGGGTCTTGCGACGCTGCCCGAACGCGGCCCGCACCACTTCGGTGAAGCGCTGCGGATCGGTCACGCCGATTTCCGCGGGTGGTCGCGGCACCATCCGCACCACGGCCGAGTCGACCTTCGGCGGTGGCCGGAACGCGCCCGGCGGAACCACGAAAAGGGGGGTCACCGTGCAGTACGCCTGCAGCATCACGCTCAATCGGCCGTATACCTTGCTGCCCGGACCGGCGGCCATGCGATCGACCACTTCCTTCTGCAGCATGAAGACCATGTCGCGGATCGACGCGGCGTGTTCGAGCGCATGGAACAGGATCGGCGAGGACAGGTTGTAGGGCAGGTTGCCGACCAGGCGCAGGCGATCGTCACCGGCCAACTTGCCGAAATCCACCGCCAGCACATCCTTGTGGATGATGGTCAGGCGGCCGACGCCTTCCGAGGCTTCCATCAGCGGGGTGATCAGATCGCGATCGAATTCGATCGCGGTCAGTTCGCCGTGGCGGCGCAGCAGCGGCATCGTGATCGCGCCTTGCCCGGGGCCGATTTCGACCAGCCGATCGCCCGGCTTGGGATCCACCGCGAGCACGATCCGCTCGATGTAGCCGCGGTCGGTGAGGAAGTGCTGGCCCAGCGATTTCTTGGGCGGCGCCTTGAAATGGGACATGGCGTGGTCTGGGAATCCGGGATTGGGGTGCGAACAGGTACGGCGGGAAGCGGGGCTGCGCGGGTGTGGCTAGCTTGCCGGCTTTTGCCGGGCGATGCGCGCGCAGGTGCGCACCGCCGCGAACAGGCTGGAAGGATCGGCGACGCCCTGGCCCGCGATTTCAAGCGCGGTGCCGTGATCGACCGCCACGCGGGGATAGGGCAGGCCGAGGGTCAAGTTGACCGCCTGCTCAAAACCGCTGTACTTGAGCACCGGCAGGCCCTGGTCGTGGTACATCGCCAGCACCGCGTCGAAGCCGGCGAGTTTCTGCGGCAGGAAGGCGGTGTCGGCCGGCAGCGGGCCAACCAGCCGCATGCCTTCATCGCGCAGGGCGGCCACCACCGGTTCGATGACGTCGATTTCCTCGCGGCCGAGATGACCGGCCTCGCCGGCATGCGGGTTGAGACCGAGCACCGCGATGACGGGATCTTCGAGGCCGAAATCGGAACGCATGGCGGCGTGGGTGATGCGAAGCACCGAGGTCAGCGCGTCGGCGGTGATGGCGTCGGGCACCTGTCGCAGGGGCAGGTGGGTGGTCGCCAGGGCGACCCGGACGATGTCGTTGGCCAGCATCATCACCACCTCGCGGCCTGCGCGCGCGGCCAGCAGTTCGGTGGTGCCGGTGTAGGCGATGCCGCCGGCGTTGATGGCGGCCTTGTGCACCGGGCCGGTGACCACGCCATCGAATTCGCCGCTCAGGCAGGCATCGGAAGCCTGCGCCAGGGCGGCGATGACGGTGGTGGCGTTGCGGGGATCGGGGTGGCCGAACCGGGTCGGAGCGGGATTGACCAGCGACCGCAGGCACAGCTCACCCGGTGCGCGGGCTTCCTGTTGTTCGTCGAGCAGCCGCAGCGGCAGATCCAGCGCGTCGGCGGCCCCCTGCATCACGTCGGGATCGGCGAACGCCACCAGCCGGCAATCCCGGCGTGGCTGCTGGGCAAGCCTGACGCAGAGTTCGGGCCCGATGCCGGCCGGCTCACCCGGGACCAGCGCCAGGCGGGGCAGCATGCTCAGCTGCCGGGAGCGGGCGCGGGCGTTTCGGCCGGCGCCGGCGCATTGGCCGGCGTGCCGTCGGTCTGGGCCTGCGCGCCGGTACGGATGTTCACGTAGGCTTCGCCGCGCATTTCCTGCAGGAAGCGGTTGTACTCATCCTCCAGCTTGCGGCGGCCGATGGTCTCGCGGACCTGGGCGCGCTGGTTGGCATCGGTGACGTCGCTCTGGCGCGCTTCCACGCGCTGCACGATGTGCCAGCCCGCATCGGTGCGGAATGGCTCGGTGACCTGCCCGTCGCCCACACCGGCCACCTGCTCGCCGAACGCGGGACCGAAGGCATCCCCCGGGAACCAGCCCAGATCGCCACCTTCACCACGACTGTTGGGATCCTCCGAGGATTCCTTGGCGACGGTGGCGAAATCCGCGCCACCGGCAATGCGGGCACGCAGGGTGTCGATCTTGGCCTTGGCCGCCGCGGCGTCCTGGGCCTCGGTGATGCGCACGAGGATGTGGCGGGCGTGGTACTCGGTGACGGTCCGCTTCTCCGCCTGCGAGGCGTCGCGGGTCTCCACCAGCTTGAGCAACTGGAAGCCGCTGGCGCCGCGCAGCGGGCCGACGACCTGGCCGGCCGTCATCGTCTTGAGCATTTCCACGAATGCGGTCGGGATTTCGTCGATGCTGCGCCAGCCCAGATCGCCGCCATCCAGCGCGTTGGGGCTGTCGGAATAGCGCACGGCCGCGGCGTTGAAGTCCATCTCGCCCTTGTCCAGCAGTGCCTTGATGCCGTCGATCTTCTGCTGGCCCGTGGTGATCTGTTCGGCGGTGGCGCCGTCCGGCAGCGCGACCAGGATGTGCGCGAGGTGGTATTGCTGGCCGGAGCTGGCCTGCATCGCCAGGGCGGCGTCCACTTCACCCTCGCTGACCTGGATCTTGCTCTGGGCGAAGCTCTGGCGCAGACGCTGGACGGTGATTTCGTCACGCAGCGAGTTGCGGAAATCGTTGAAGGACATGCCGTCCTGGGCCAGGCGTGCGCGCAGGGCGTCGACGGTCATGCCGTTCTGCTGGGCGACCGCGGCCACCGCGCCATTGATTTCCTGATCGCCGACCTGGATGCCGCTGCCGTTGGCGCGGGCCACCTGCAGTTTCATCAGGATCAGGCGTTCCATGACCTGGCGTTCCAGCACTTCCCTCGGCGGCAACTGGCCAGGCTGGTTGGCGTACTGGTTGACCACATTGGCGACCGCGCGGTCCAGCTCGCTCTGCAGGATGACGTCCTCATCGACGATCGCGGCGATCCGGTCCAGCGGCTGGAGCGTCTGGGCCGACAGCGGGAACACGCAGGCGGCGGCCAGCAGGACGGCGGCAAGGGGGCGGTACAACTTGATGGTCATGGCAGCATATCCGGAGCGTAGCGGTTGTCGTCGTCCGGATCCGGCGCGGTATTGCTCGGCGGGACGAGATAGAGGTCGTCTCGGTAATAGCCGAGGATACCACGGCGCAGGGTGCGCTCCGTGTCCTGGCCGGCCGAGCCGAGGCCCTTGAGGACGAATTCGACCTGGATGGAATTGTTCATTTCCCCCTCGCGGTTGCGCACGTAGCGGCGCACCACCGCGCGGACCGCCAGGCAGCAGCTATCCCACTGGATGCCGGCGATGCCTTCCAGCAGCTTGTTGTCCATGAACGAGTGGTAGTAGCGGCCGACGATGCTCCAGGACGGGCTGACCGGGTACAGGAACGAGAAATCGCCCTGTTCCAGCAGATCCCGGCGATGGCGGTAGGTCAGGTTGACCACGCCGTCGTCGCCAATCAGGTAACGCGCGCGCAGGCTGGCCAGATCTTCCCGGCGGAACTTCGGATCCCACTGGTAGGAGGCGCCGATGGTCCAGCGATCGGTCGGGGCGTAGTTGGCGTCTGCAATCCACGCCGATTTGCCCTTCAACAGCGGGGCCTCGGAGGGGGATAGGGTGACCTGGCTGTCCTCGAAATAACGAATCTGACCAAGGCTCATGGAGGCCCGTTCGAAGCCATCGGACTGGCGCAGGAAACGGGTGGTCAACGCCATCGTCAGCTGGTTGGCATCGGATTGGCGATCCGGGCCCGAATAGCGGTTGTCACGGAACATCTGGCCCCAGCTGAAAGTGAAGGGGCGGGTGTCGAACAGCGGGATGCCATCCTGCTCGCGATAAGGCACGTTGAGATAGAACAGCCGTGGTTCCAAGGTCTGCAGGAAGCGACTTCCCTTGATCTCGGTTTCGCGATCGAAGAACAGGCCCATGTCCACCGAGCCGATCGGCAGGCTGCGATTGGGTGATTCGTCATAGTACGGACGCATCATCGCGTCGGTGACGCTGCCGGCAGGCACGCCCAGCGCGCGCGCCGCGCGGGTGACGGCAATGCTACGGGCCAGGCCTGGATCCAGGCGATAGTCGGTATAGCGCCATGCCAGCGTGGGACGGATGTACCAGGACGGCCCTTCGAAGTTCAAGCCGACGGTGGGCTTCAAATCCAGTCGGGTTCCGCCGTCATGCAAATCGTGCTGGAAGCGCACGGCCTCGCTGCGCAGGCCGATATTAAGCCACTGGCCCAGTGGACGCTCGTAGTTGAAATAGGCGCGCGGCAACCGGTTGTACGGCAGGGAAGCCTTGGTCAGGTTGAAATCCGACAACTGCCAGGCATCGGCCATGATGCCGCCGTTCCAGAACTGACCCACGCCGTACAGGCCGGCGGTACTGGTGAGCGTGCTGGCGGTCAGGCCGCCGAGATTGTTGGCGAAATCCTCGACATAGCGGGAGTCGCTGATCCAGACCAGATTGGCGCGGGCCTGCCAATGCTTGCCGAGGTTGTGGTAACCGTTGAAGCGGAACAGGCCGCGGCTGTCGTCCGGATCCGGATTGCGTTCGGGCACGAATTCCGGTTCGTGGGAGCGCGTTTCCAGCAGATCGTCGCGATGCATGTAATTGCCCTCGAGCTTGCCGGCACCGCCCCTGTACAGGTAGCGGAACTCGGCCCCGAGGGCGAAGCCGCGCTCGCTCATGTAGCGCGGATTGAGGGTGGCGTCGTAGTTCGGCGCCAGGTTCAGGTAGATCGGCTGACGGTAGTCGAATCCGTTGCGTCCGGAATGGCTCAGCGCCGGGTACAGCAGGCCGGTGTGGCGCTGGTCGTCGATCGGGAACTTGAACCACGGCATGTACAGCACTGGCACATGGCCGAGCCGCACGGTCGCGCCATGCGCCACGCCCCAACCGGTTTCGGTGTTCACGTCGATGCGCCGCGAACGCAGCTCCCAGCGTCGATCGGAGGGATCGCAGGTCGAGTAGGTGGAGTGCAGCAGGCTGCCTTCCGGACCCTTCATGTCGATGCGATCGGCGCCGCCGTTGCCGCGCCGCGAAACCAGCTGGTACTGCAGGTTGTCGATCTGGTGGCGGTCGGCGTTCTGATCGCCGCGCGCGCTTTCGGCGACCAGGCGGATGCCCGCGTCCTGGTAGCGCACGTGGCCTTCGGCGGAGTAGGTGTCGCTTTCCTGGTCGTAGGTCAGGTTGTCCGCGCCCAGGAACTGGTCGCCACGGACCAGGGCGACGTCGCCCTTGTATTCCAGGTTCTGTTCGGTGCCACCAAGCTCGTTGCCCTCGATGTGGGTGTCCTGGTTCGCGCGCGCGGCCCGGGCCTGCTCGGTGTTGGCGCCAGCGGCGGGCTGGGGAACGCCGGCGAAGGCCGGGACGGGATCCTGGATCGGGCACAGCGCCCAGCTCTCGGGCTTCTCGTCCGCCGCCAGTGCAGGCAGGCACAGGGCGATACTGAAGGGCAGGGGCAGCAGGCGAAGGACTGGACGCACGCGGTACCGGGCTCCGGGACGGTTCGGTTCAGAAACGGCGGTTAGCTTGCCGGATCCCCGGCATCGCGGCAATGAAAACCCCCGGCCGGTTTCGGGTCTGGTTCATGCAGCCCGAAGGCGTCGCCAGCGGGTGCCCTCAGCGCAGTTCGTCGACATGGGCGGCCGCGCACTCCTTCAGTGCCTCCAGGTCGTAGCCGCCTTCCAGCATCGAGACCACCCGCCCGTCGGCGTGGCGGCAGGCGATCCGGCGCAGCTCCCGGGTCAGCCAGCCGAAATCCTCGGTTTCCAGCATCAGGTCGGCCAGCGGGTCGCGCATGTGGGCGTCGAAACCGGCCGAGATCAACAGCAACTGGGGGCGGAATTCCTCCAGCGCCGGCAGCAGCTGGTCGGCCCAGGTGTTCTGGAAGCGGAAGCCGCCGCTGCCCGGCGGGAGCAGGGCGTTGAACACGTTGCCCGTGCCGCGCTCGTAGGGCGCGCCGCTGTAGGGAAACAGGCCCGATTCGTGGGTGCTGAAGTAGGCCACCCGGGGGTCGTTGTAGAAGATCGCCTGGGTGCCGTTGCCGTGATGCACGTCGAAATCGACGATGGCGACCCGCTCCAGGCCGTGTTTATCGAGCGCGTGGGCGGCGGCCACCGCAATGTTGTTGAACAGGCAGAAACCCATCGCCGTACCGGAAGTGGCGTGATGACCGGGGGGGCGCACGGCGCAGAAGGCGGTGCCGGTTTCCCCGTGCATGACCGCGTCGACCGCGGCGATGCCGGCTCCCGCGGCACGCAGCGCGGCCGCGCGCGAGGCCGGGACCATCACCGTGTCCGGGTCAAGCATGCGATGGCCTTCGAAGTCGGTATCGAGCACGTCCTTCAGCAGCGCCTCGTCGTGCACGCGGCGCAGGTCACCCAGTTTGGCCAGCGGTGCTTCGCGCCATTCGAGGTCGCCATGCCCGCGGCGCAGCACTTCCAGCACCACCTCCAACCGTGCCGGCCGTTCCGGATGCTCGGGACCGGGATCGTGCGACAGGCAGGCGGGATGGGTGTAGATGATCACGGCGTCAGGTGGGACGCCGCCGCTCGTGGTTCCAGAGCACTTCGCCGTGGCCGTCCGCGCGGGCCAGCACTCGCGCCAGCACGAACAGCAGATCCGATAGCCGGTTGAGGTAGCGGATGGCTTCCGGCCGCACCGCATCGTGGCGGGCCAGGGTGACGGTCTCGCGTTCGGCCCGGCGCACGATGGTGCGGGCCAGATGGCAGCGCGCGGCGGCTTCGCCGCCGGCCGGCAGGATGAAATCCTTCAGCGGCGGCAGCGCTTCGTTGTAGTGATCCAGGCGCGCTTCCAGCGCATCCACGTCCTCGCCGGTGATGGCGGCGTGGCCGGGAATGCACAGTTCGCCGCCCAGGTCGAACATCTGGTGCTGCACGACCGTCAGCAGCGCGGCGACGTCCTCCGGGACGTTCGGCGCGGCGAGGATCACGCCGATCGCCGAGTTGGCCTCGTCGACCGTGCCGTAGGCGTTGACCCGCGCCGAATCCTTGCCGACCCGGCTGCCGTCGCCGAGGCCGGTGGTGCCGTCGTCGCCCGTGCGTGTGTAAATCTTGGAAAGGCGGTTGCCCATCGCGGCGTCCCTTCGCTCAGCGCGACGCCTTCTGGTGGCCCAGGCGTGCGAGTTGTTCGATGCCGACGTGGGCAATCACGGCCAGGCCGACGTAGATGGCGGCCACGCGCAGGTAGGGGACGAACCAGTCGCTGTAGTTCTTCCACCAGCCGGCGACGGTGGGGTTGGGCACGACATCGCTGGACAACCAGTAGAAGCTGCCCTGGCTCAGCAGGTGGCAGACCACCACCGAGGCGAACAGGCTGGCCACGGTCACCGCCAGCACGCGGCCATGCTGGCCGGCGTGGGTGGCATGGAAACGACGGACCAGCAGGCCGCCCGTCCACAGGGCGAAATAGGCAGGTACCAGGAACCAGTACGCCGCCGAGGTGCAGTAGTGAGCCCAGAAGTTCATGCCCTGGCCGCTGATCACCAGGTAATCCACCGCGACGGCCAGCACCATCAGCAACGGGAACGCCCAGCGGGTCCAGCCGCGCAGGTAGAAACCGCCGAGGAAGAACACCGCCCACGATGCATCCGGCACCGGGCCGAAGTGGGTCAGCGTGGCCGGCAGGTGCAGGCGGGTGGCCGTCATCAGCAGGACCAGCAGGACGAGGATGGCGGCGCGTTGGGAGTTCGTGTTCATGCAGACGGATTCCGGAGGCTCAGCGCACCATTCTAGCGGACCGCGGCGCACGCCGCGCCCGGCCGGCGCGCGGGCACCGGTCCGCGCCGGCCGAGCCGGTATCATGTGGGCATGACGCAACGGCATGACGTGGTAATCGTGGGAGGCGGCCTGGTCGGCGCCAGCCTGGCCATCGCCCTGGACCGCCTGGGCATCGACGTGGGCCTGGTGGAGGCGACGTCGGCGGCGGCGATGCCGGCAGTGTTCGACCAGCGCAATCTCAGTTTCGCCGCCGCCACGGTCAATGCGCTCACCGCGCTGGGCGTGATGCAGAAGCTGCGGGCCTCGCCCGGGCCGATCCGCCGCATCCACATCAGCCGCCAGGGTGACTTCGGGCGGGTGCGCCTGGACGCCGCGGATTATGGCCGCGAGAGCTTCGGCCAGGTGGTGGTGGCACGCGATTTTGGCGAAGCGCTGGAAGCGCGGCTGCGGGAATTGAACCATGTCGCCCGCTACCGTCCTGCGCGTTTCGTCGCGCTGGAGGAGGGTGGCGAAGGGACCCGCCGGTTGCGGCTGGCGGGCGATGCCGGCGAGCAGATGCTGGAAGCGCGCCTGCTGGTGGCCGCCGATGGCACCCGCAGCCAGTTGCGCGAGGCGCTGGGTATCGGCGCGCAGGAACACGATTACGGGCAGACCCTGTTCGTCGCCCGCGTGCGCGCCGAGCAGGCACCGGATGGCACCGCCTACGAGCGCTTCACCGCGACCGGCCCGACCGCGCTGCTGCCGCGCGGGGATCGGCACTTCGGTGCCATCCACGGCGTGCCCTCGGAGCAGGCGGCGAGCGTCGGGGCGCTGGACGAAGCGGCCTGGCTGGCTCGCCTGCAGCAGGCGTTCGGCTGGCGGATCGGACGCTTCCTGGCCAGCGGCGAGCGCAGCATGTATCCGATTGCCCGGGTCGTGGCCGAACGCCTCACCGCGCCGCGCGCGGTGCTGATGGGCAATGCCGCGCAAACCATCCATCCGATCGGCGCGCAGGGATTCAACCTGGGCCTGCGCGATGCGCTGACCCTGGCCGAACTGATCGGGCAGGGCGGCGATCCCGGCGCTGACAGTCTGCTGCGGACCTATACCGGACGGCGCGCCGAGGATCGCCAGCGTACCCTGGCGTTCTCCGACGGGCTGGCCCGGCTGACCGCCAATCCGGCCCCGCTGCTGCGGCCGCTGCGAAGCCTGGGCCTGGCGGCGGTGGACGTGTCGCCCACGCTGCAGGCGTATCTGGTCGGCGGCGCGATGGGCTTCCGCGGCGACGTGCCGGCGCTGTGCCGCGAGGTGGCGGCATGAGCCGGCGCGGGCAGATGGACGCGGTCATCGTCGGCGGCGGCGTGGTCGGCGCGGCCTGTGCGCTGGCGCTGGCCGAAGCCGGCCTGGAAGTGGCGCTGATCGAAGGGCGCGAACCGCCGCGCTGGTCGCCGGACGTACCGGACCTGCGTGTCTATGCCTTCGCACCGGACAACGCCGCGCTGCTGGAGACGCTGGGCGTGTGGCGCGCGATCCGCGAGGCGCGCGTGCAGCCCTATCGCCGCATGTGCGTCTGGGATGCGGCGGGCGGCGGCGACATGGTGTTCGATGCCGACACGCTTGGCCATGCGCAACTGGGCTGGATCCTGGAGAACGCCTTGCTGGTCGACCGCCTGTGGGCGGCGTTGCCGGCGGCCGGCGTACGCCTGCATTGCCCGGCGCGGGTTCAGGAGGTCGAGCAGGACGACGCGGGCGTGCGCCTGAAGCTGGAGGACGGCACCCGGCTGGATGCGCGCTTGGCGATCGCCGCCGACGGCGCCGATTCCAGCCTGCGCAGGGCGGCCGGCGTGGCCGTGTCGCAGCACGACTATGCCCAGCGCGGCGTGGTCGCCTACATCCAGACCGAGCGGCCACATGAAGACACGGCCTGGCAGCGCTTCCTGACCACCGGTCCGCTGGCGTTGCTGCCGTTCACCGAAGGCCGCAGTTCGATCGTGTGGACGCTGCCGGACGCCGAGGCAGCGCGCGTGCTGGCATTGGATGACCAAGCCTTCGCCCGGGAACTCACCCGTGCATCGGCGGCCCGCCTCGGCGAGGCGCGGCCGGTCTCCGCGCGGGCGGCGTTCCCGCTGCGCCGGCAACTGGCACAGCACTACGTGTCGGGACGGATCCTGCTGATGGGCGATGCCGCGCACGTCGTGCATCCGCTGGCGGGGCAGGGCGTCAATCTTGGCCTGCGCGATGTGGCCGGACTGCATGCGCTGGTCCGCGATGCCCAGTCGCGCCGGGTCGACTGGAGCGCCCCGCACCGGCTGGCGCGCTGGGCGCGCCAGCGCCGCAGCGAAAGCACGACCGCCGCCTATGCCTTCGACGGCATCAACCGGCTGTTCTCCAATGACGAACTGCACCTGACCCTGCTGCGCGGACCCCTGCTGGGCCTGGCCGGCCGCCTTCCACCGCTGGCCAATCTGTTCTGGCGCCGCGCCTCCGGCTTGTAATCGCAGAGCGGAGCTCGCTCCGCTGCTCTTCTTGGCGGTGCCTCAACGCAAGTGCGGCGTGTCGTTTCCGCGCGATGACAGGATTGCCCCCATCCCAACCTTCCCCCGCAGGCGGGGGAAGGGGTGACACCCGCGAGGAAACGCGCGAACGCGCAGACGGCCCCCTCCCCCGCGCGCGGGGGAAGGGCGACACCCGCGAAGAAACGAGCGCAACACGCAAACGGCTCCCTCCCCCGCGTGCGGGGGAGGGCTGGGGTGGGGGCGCTCCAACGCAAGCGGCGCTACAAGTGGACTTGCTCGGCGCCCGGCGCGGCTAATCACCCCGGCAGGAACGGGAAAACCAGCTTGAGCAATGCCTTCAACCCACCCTCGGCGGTACTGGCGATGGCGTCCGCGCCCAGGCTGTTGAGGGCGTTGCGGGCGTCCTGCCAACGCAGTTTGCCGACATCCTTCTTCAGCAGTTCGGCGACTTCCTCCGATGTGGGGGCCAGCTTCTTCAGTTCACCGCGGATATGCGCGGGGTCAGTCTGCAGGAAGCCCCAGCGCTCGGCGATCGCCAGCAGGGTGTCGAAGCGCACAGCGACCACTTCGCGGTTGCGTTCGTAAACCGGCAACGCGCCGACATCCAGGATGGCCTGCTCGAACTGCTGCTGGTCGTCCGGATGCTCGACCCGGACCGCCAGGAAGCCATCCTTGCGGCTGCGCTCGCTGACATGCTTGGCCCCGGCGCGCAGGTTGGCCTCGGTCAGTACGGTGGCGACGATGCGTTGCAGCGCGGCCTCGCGCTCCTCGGGCACCAGTGCCCGCCAGCGCGCATAGCCGTCGCGCCGCAGCGCCTTCACCTTGGCTGGGGTGACCCGCAGCTTGCCGGCGACCGTGAAGTTGGACTCGGCGCGATCGATGGCGCCGTCGCGTTCCAGCAGCACGAAGATCAGCAGTTCCAGATCCCGCTTGGTCAGCGACTGGAACCCCTGCAGCAGGGTCAGGCGCAGGAATTCGTTGCCGAACGCGGCGGGATCCTTCAGTTCGATGGGCAGCATGGGAGGGGCTCCGGGTCAGGGAAGCATCTTGCCATGTGGGCATGTCACGGCCTGAGACCCCGTGCGGCGGAGCTCACAAAACCCGGACGGGCCGTGCGCCGGATGGGTCAGCGGCCGTGCTCGCGCCCCGGCCGGCCGCTGCGGAACACTTCCACCGCGCCGCGATCCTGCAGGGTCACGTAGACCGTGCGACCGTCCTCGCCGCCGAAGGCGACGTTGGTGGGCTTCTCGCCCTTCAGCTTTACTTCCCGCAGCAGGCGGCCTTCCGGCGAGACCACGGCCACCGTGCCCGCACCATAGCGCGCGATGTAGAGATTGCCGTCGATGTCGGTGCGCATGCCGTCCAGGCCATGATCCGGGAAGTTCATCAGCAGGCGTTTGTTGGAGGCGTTGCCGTCGCCATCCAGGTCGTACACCCACAGGTTCCGCTGCACGCTCTCGTTGACGTAAAGGTGCTTGCCGTCCGGGCTCACCTCCACGCCATTGGTGGTGCCCATGCCGGTTTCCAGCAGGTGGGTGCTGCCGTCGTGATCGATGCGCCACAACTGGCCGCCGCCGTTCTTCCAGTCGGGGTCGCTTGCATACAGGCGCCCATCCGGCGCCAGCGCGACATCGTTGGGCTGGTGCATGCGCGGCTCGTGCGCGAATACTTCGATGCGGCCTTCGGCATCAATACGCAGGATGTTGTGGCCGCTGTAGTCGGCCAGGTACATCACACCGTCCGGCGCGAAACGGATGCCGTTGCCGGTGCTCCCGGCCGGCAGCTCGACGAACAGTTCGGCCTTGCCGCTACCGTCGGCCTGCGCGCGCACGCGGCCAATGGTGCCGTCGCGTTCGAAGCTGACGAGGTAGAGATGACCATCGGGCCCCACCGCCGGGCCTTCGATGCCCTGCGAGAACACGCCGTCGCCGACATAGTCACGGGCGACGTATTCGGGTTCGGCGGCGCCACTGGCAGAAGCGGTCGAGGCGAGGATGGCGGCGAACAGGCAGTGGCGCAGGTTCATGGTTCGGTTCCTCAGCGGCCCAGGGCATACAGCGCGGTGGCGAAGGCCAGCACCGCCACCGTGGTGGCGATCGCGGCCAGGCGATTGGCGCGATGCATCTGGCGCTCCATGCGATCCGCGCCCACCTGCAACACTTCGATGGTCTTCTGCATGTCGGTGGCGAGCCGGGTGATCGAATCGGCATTGCGGGTCGCGGCGCCCTGCAGTTCGGTGATCTGCTCGTCGATGATCGCCAGCCGCTGCGCCTGGGTGGTGTCGATTGGCGGGGTACGGGTGAACAGCGGCTTCGCCAGGCGGATGATTTCCGGCAGCGAAGAAGCGGCGATGGTGATCCAGGTGGCGGCCATGGGACTCCTGCGCACCGCGAAGGGGTGCGGGTGGGACTGCGGGGATGTTAACCCGCGCGCAGCGGCGCGATGCTCAGGAATGCCGCGGGGTGGCGAGAACGGTGATCTCTTCGCGATCGTGATAGAGCTGGCGGGCGCGCACGGTCAGTGGTCGCGATGCTTGTTCGGCGAAAAGGTCCAGGCACAGCCGGGTTTCGTCCCAGCGCTTCTTCATCGGCAGCTTGAGGTTGAAGATGGCATGCCGGCACCAGCCTTCCCGGAACCACGTCGCCATGCGCTCGGCGACCCGGCGCGGTTGTTCGACCATGTCGCAGACCATCCAGTCCAGCGGTTGCGCGGGCTTCCAATGGAAGCCATCGGCGCGCAGGTGTTCGACCAGGCCGGTGTCCAGCACGTGCTGGCGCAACGGCCCGTTGTCGACGCTGGTGACGCGCAGATGCTGGCGGGTCAGGACCCAGGTCCAGCCCCCCGGCGCGGCGCCCAGATCGGCGGCGGTCATGCCGGGTTTCAGCAGGCGCGCGCGTTCCTCCGCATCGAGCAGGACCAGCAGCGCTTCCTCCAGCTTCAATGCCGAGCGCGACGGCGCATCGGGCAGAAGTTTCAGGCGCGGTATGCCGAGCGGCCAGGGCGAGGCATCGCGCGGCTGGCTGCGGGCCAGGAAGGCGTGATCGCCCTGCACGAACACCACATGCAGTCGCGGCAGCCGTGCATCGTCCTGGGCGGTGAGCACACCGGCCTTGCGCAGTGCCGGCCGCAGCGCATTGCCGAAACTGCGCGCCAGTCCGGCCAGCGGCTTGGCGCTGTCCGAATCGGGATGTTCGACCCACAGGTCGCCGAAGCGCTGGCCTTCCAGCGCGGCCAGCATCGGGCTGATGCGATCGCGCGGATCCAGGTCGCGCAGTTCGGCGAGCACGCGCAGTTTCTGCCGCGCGAACACCAGATCCCGCGACGGCAGGGCGCGGTCCAGCGCGTCGGCCTCGTCGCTGGCGAACAGCACGTAGCCGTCGTTGCGTTGCGCGCGCGCGTAACCGGCGATGCCGGCCATCGCCGCGCGTTCGGTCAGCTCGGCGGCGAGCTCCGGCTCGAAGCCCTGGCGGCAGAAACCGAGCAGGCCGCTCATCGCCGCGCTCCGCGAGCGACGCCGGTGTCAGTACTTGTCGCCACCGGATTCGCCGTACTGCTTCAACACCGCGCGCGCGTCGTCGCGACGCAGGTCGCGCACCACTTCGATCCCGCGCTTGTTCAATTCGCCGACCCAGTCGGCCGGCAGCGGGCCTTCGTCGAACTCGGTCAGTTCCATCACGTCCTCGGCGCGCGCGCCGATCAGCAGGCGATCGATGCCGGCCCAGACGGTGGCGCCGTAGCACTGGCAGCAGGGCTGCGACGAGGTGGCCAGGGTGATCGGGCCGGCCCGTTCGTTCAGGCGCGGCGTCTGCAGGCGCTGCTGCGCCAGCATGTAGGCCATGTTCTCGGCATGCGCCAGCGAACAGGTATGCGGCATCACCCGGTTCACGCCAATCGCGATCACCCGGTGATCCGGACCGAACACCACCGCGCCGAACGGACCGCCGCTGTTGGCCTCCACGTTCCGGCGCGACAGCGCGATGGCCAGGCCGACCTTGTCCTCGTCGCCCGGGTACGCCACGGCGCCGTCAACGGCGTCGTGCACCCAGGCCGGCAGCGTCAGGTGGACCTGGGCATACAGCATGCTCATGCCTTGGCCCAGGTGTCGCGCAGGGTCACGCTGCGGTTGAACACCGGCTTGCCGGAAGCATGGTCGTAGCGATCGGCGACGAAGTAGCCGATCCGTTCGAACTGGAACGCCTGCTCCGGCTTCGCGGCGGCGGCGGCCGGCTCCACGTAGCCCTGCACGGTCCGGCGCGAATCCGGATTCAGGTAGTCGCGATAGGTCTTGCCTTCGGACTCGTCATCCGGATCGGCCACGGTGAACAGGCGATCGTACAGGCGGATTTCCGCCGGCACGGCGTGGCGCGCGCTGACCCAGTGGATGGTGCCCTTGATCTTGCGGTCCGCACCGGCCATGCCGGGGCGCGATTCCGGATCCAGTTCGCCGCGGATCTCGACAATCTGGCCATCGGCGTCCTTGATCACTTCGTCGCAGCGGAAGATGCCGGCGCCGCGCAGGCGCACCTCGCCACCGGGAATCAGGCGCTTGAAGCCCTTCGGCGGTACTTCGGCGAAGTCCTCGCGCTCGATCCACAACTGGTTGGAGAACGGCACCTCGCGCGAGCCGAAGCCCTCGTCCTTGGGATGGTTCGGGAATACCAGCGATTCGCCGTGGCTGTCCGGCAGGTTGGTGATGACCAGCTTCAGCGGATCGATCACCGCCATCCGGCGCGGCGCCGCCGCATCCAGGTCGTCGCGCAGCGCGCCTTCCAGCACGCTGTAGTCGATCAGCGAGTTCTGCTTGCTGATGCCCACGCGGTCCACCATCAGGCGCAGCGCGGATGGCGTGTAGCCGCGGCGGCGGATGCCCTGCAGGGTCGGCATGCGCGGATCGTCCCAGCCGTCGACCAGCCGGTCGGTGACCAGCGCGTGCAGCTTGCGCTTGCTCATCACCAGGTAGTTGAAGTTCAGCCGCGAGAATTCGATCTGGCGCGGCTTGCCGGCTTCACGCGGCAGGCCCTTGTCCAGCAGCGGCGCCAGCAGTTCCGGATGGTTGGCCAGATCGACCTTGTCCACGCACCAGTCGTACAGCGGTCGATGGTCCTCGAACTCCAGCGTGCACAGCGAGTGGGTGATGCCTTCCACCGCGTCGCCGAGCGAGTGCGCGTAGTCGTACATCGGATAAATCGGCCAGGCATTGCCGGTGTTCTGGTGCTCGACGTGCTTGATGCGGTACAGCGCGGGATCGCGCAGGTTGATGTTGCCGCTGGCCATGTCGATCTTGGCGCGCAGGGTGCGCGCGCCGTCGGCGAACTCGCCCGCGCGCATGCGCCGGAACAGGTCCAGGTTCTCTTCCACGGAGCGGTCGCGCCACGGCGAATTGCGGCCGGGCTCGGTCAGGCTGCCGCGGTATTCGCGGACCTGTTCGGCGGTCAGATCGCAGACGAAGGCGTCACCCTGGCGGATCAGCTTCTCGGCGGCGAGGTAGTACACCTCGAAGTAGTCCGAGGCGTGGCGCAGGTCGTGCCAGTCGAAGCCCAGCCAGCGCACGTCGTCCTGGATCGCAGCCACGTACTCGGGGTCTTCCTTGGCCGGGTTGGTGTCGTCCAGGCGCAGGTTGCAGACGCCGCCGAACTCGGCGGCGATGCCGAAGTCCAGGCAGATCGCCTTGGCGTGGCCGATGTGCAGGTAGCCGTTCGGTTCCGGCGGGAACCGGGTCTTGATGGCGTGGTGGCGGCCGCTGGCCAGATCCTCGCGCACGATCTGGCGGATGAAGTCCCGCTTCTCGGGGGCGGCGTTCTCCGGCGTGGCGGTGGCGGGGGCGGGGGGCTCGGACATGCGGGGCAGGGCGGTTCGGGGCAAACGGAGAGTTTAGCCGGTCCGCTCGCCGCCCGCGTCGCGCCGGGCCTATCCTGTAGGCCCTTTTCCGCGCCGGAACCCGTGCATGAGCCGCCCCATCCTGATCATCGGCAACAAGAACTACTCGTCCTGGTCCTTGCGGCCGTGGCTGCTGCTGCGCCAGTTCGGGGTCGAGTTCGACGAGATCCGGCTGCCGCTGGACACGCCGGAGTTCTTTGCCGAGGTCCAGCGCTACTCCCCCACCGGCAAGGTGCCGGCGCTGTGGGACGGGGATCTGCACCTGTGGGATTCGCTGGCCATCTGCGAGTACGTCAACGAACGCTGGCTGGACGGCGCCGGCTGGCCGCGCGAGCGGACCGCGCGGGCGCTGGCGCGGGTGGCCGCCGCCGAGATGCATTCGGGGTTCGCCGGCCTGCGCACCCAGTTGCCGATGAACAGCCGCCGCCAGCCTGACGCCTACCGCTGGGACGAGGCGGCCCAGCGCGACATCGACAGGGTGCTGGCGCTGTGGTCGGAGCTGCGCGCCCGTTTCGGCCAGGGTGGCGACTTCCTGTGCGGCGGCTTCGGCATCATCGACGCGATGTTCGCGCCGGTGGCGATCCGCTTCGACGGCTACGGCGTGCCGGTGGATGGCGTGGCGAAGGACTACATGCAGGCGCTGTTCGCGCTGCCGGCGATGCGCGAGTGGCGCGAGGCGGGGGCGCTGGAGACCGAATCCGTGCCCGGCACCGAGGCGTTCCGCAAGGCGCCGTAAAGCCCGGACGGTGTAGCCTGCGGGCGATTGCTGGAGATGCGCCGATGCGAGTGGTCTACCTGGCCGACAACCTCTTCGATGCCCACATGGTCAAGCACGCGCTGGAGGACGCCGGCTTGCCGGCGTTCGTGTTTGGCGAATCGCTGATGGGCGGCATGGGCGAACTGCCGCTGTTCGGCGTGTTGCGGGTCTGCGTGCCGGACCCGGCCTGGCCGGAGGCGCAGGACGTGGTGGCGCGGCTGCCGCTGGCGAAGCCGCCGGAAGGGGATGAATCCGCGGCGGATTCGCCGGAAGGAAGTCCGTTGCCGGCCTGACGGGCCGCGAGGCCGTGGCGGGGGCGTGCCACGTGGTCGCTCCTGCTTTCTTTGACCTGTGCTGCTACTGCGAGGTCAACGCCCGACAAAAAAACCGAGGATCAGCCTCCTTGACCAGCCGAATGGCTGGTCAAGGGGGAGGCAAAGGCAGGCATCCGGAGGCATGCTGCTGGAGCGTCAGCGCACGCAGGTGGTGTCGTCTTCGGTGAAGTAACCGTTGACCGTCGCGATATGGCGCGCCTGGCAGGCGCCGGCGCTGTCGGTCATGCGGAACTCCTGGCGGGAATGGCCGGTCGCGCGGCGCTGCTCGCGCGGCACCTTCTGGGTGTAGGCCGCTTCGCCCTGGAAGCGGTTTTCAATCTTCATCCAGCTGGCGGCCGCATCACCTTGCCGGCGTTGGCTGGTTTCGTTGGCCTGGATGATCAGATCGGTGGTCAGGCGCGGGTTGCCGGCTTCGGGAGCGGTGCGGATGCCGCCATCCAGGCTGAAAGCCAATGCGTTTTCTTCCACGACGGCGGGCTTGCCCGCGATGCGGGTCGAAATCCGCTGCGAGTCGGTCCATTCCGCTTTCAGGCGGTCGTCGTTTTCGTCCTTGTCCCAATCGTGCCGGCTCTGCATGCCGACCCGATAGGCCACCTCGATGTCGCGCCGGCCCTCGGAGGTCTCGATCCAGCCCGCCAGCTTCAGTTCGCCGGCGCCGGAAGCGCGCAGCACCGTGCGGCCGTTCTCTTCGCTGAAGGCATCGTTCCGCGCGGGCTTGCCCAGCACGTGCGAGGTCAATTCGCCGCGCGTCCGTGCGCCCTTCGGGTCCCGCCAGATCTGCAGGTGGGGCAGCAGCGTCCAGCCGGTCGCATCGTGGGCCAGTCCGACCACGCGCACCCGCAGTTCGTGCGGCTTGCCGTCGTTGAGCAGGCCGATGAAGGGCGTGAGTTCGAAGCGCTGCGGATGCAGGTCGAAGGTATGCGGCGCCGGGATCGCGTACCACAGGAATGGATTGGACCAGCCGCCGGTGTAGATGTGCGGGTACGGCGCCGCCAGGCCCGCGACCTTGCCGTCGATCAGCACCTGCAGTTCGCGATAGGGACCATGCTCGCTCGCGCAGGAATACTCCTTGCGCGCCACGCTCAGGTACCAGAACTCCTCGCAACCGCCGCCGGAACCATTGGCGTACACCTCGGCCACCAGCCGGCGGGTGTCGGCGGGCAGGGTGAAGCCGCCGACCAGATCCGCGCCGGCGCGGTGGGCCTCATCCAGCGGGACGATCCGTTCGGCGGTGGCGGCCGGCGCGTGCGCCGCGTCGGCGGGGTAGAAGGTCAGCGTGGCGCGGATGTCGAACACGCCGGTGTAGGTTTCGTTGACCAGGTTGCCCAGTTCCATCACCACCGGCTGCTCGCGGGTGAACAAAGGCGCATAGGCGCTCACGTCCTTCTCGACCTGCCAGCGGATGCCTTCGCGGGACGGTTCGGGCGTGCTGGTGCGCAGGAGGGTCACGCCGCCGACGCTGATCTGGCCCATGCGGTCGTACTGGCGGCCCTTCACACTGCCCTCCATGTCCAGCACCACCTTGTGCCACGGGCCGGGACAGTCGGCCGGCGGGGTGAATGCCTGACGGTAGGGTTCGAAGTCGGCGAAGCCGTGGCGGACGATTTCCACCGTGCAATGGCGGATGTCCGGGCGGACCACCTTCGGCTCGGCGGTGCGCGGGTCGTCCCAGTCGGCGCCAAATTCGGCGGGCGGACGGGTGTCGGCGGCGAACGCCGGGGTAGCCGCCGTGGCGGCGCACAGGAGCAGGGCGTAGCGGGAAATCATCGGTTTGTATCGATCCAATTCGTGGCGCGGAAAAATGCCGGGTAGGGCGCGGGCAGTGGGAGATGGCGCAGCCTACACCGGCGCTCCCCGGCGCGACAGTCCGTTGCGCTTGAAAGCGGACCGGGCGCGCCCAGATCCGGAGACATCCATCATCTGCGGGGTGTCCCATGCTCGGAATCGGTGCCCACAAACAGCGCATGCCGCGCGCGGAGGAAATCCTGCCCGGCCGCGCCCACCCGCTGCCGCTCAACAACACCCACTTCGTTCACGGTCGGCCGCTGCGCGCGGAGGCCACCGGCCTGCTGCAGGCGGAATTCGGCATGGGCTGTTTCTGGGGTGCGGAGCGCAAGTTCTGGAGCCTGCCGGGGGTGTACAGCACGTCGGTCGGCTACGCCGGCGGCGGAACGCCCAACCCGACCTATGAGGAAGTGTGTTCCGGGCTGACCGGGCACAACGAGGTCGTGCGGGTGATCTACGACCCCAAGCGGATTGGATTCGAGGAACTGCTGCGGGTGTTCTGGGAAAACCACGACCCGACCCAGGGCATGCGCCAGGGCAATGATCTCGGCACCCAGTACCGCTCGGCGATCCTGTGCCATTCGCAGGCGCAGTACGACGCCGCGCTCGCCAGCCGTGACGCCTACCAGCAGCGCCTGCGCGCAGCCGGCCATGGCGACATCACCACCGAGATCCTGTATCCGCCGCCGGAGTTCTACTACGCCGAGGACTACCACCAGCAGTACCTGGCGAAGAATCCGAACGGCTATTGCGGTCTCGGCGGCACCGGCGTGAGCTGCGCGATCGGCCTGGATGCCTAGTACGCGTCACCTGTAGGAGCGACGTCAGTCGCGACCGCGCCACGAGGTCGTCCGTCAACCCGCACCAGGCGACAAGGATCGTCCGCGAACGTACCCGTGTTTCCGTGGCGTTGATAGGTCGCGACTCACGTCGCCCTGCACGCGAGGCGTTCGCGATCGTTGCGGGCCTCGAATTCGTCGGTCGTCCTTTTTTGTCATGTGGGAGCGACGTGAGTCGCGATGGGCCGCGCGACTTTCTTCCTGAGAGAGACGCGGCTCGTCTCCCCCCAGTCGTCCGGGTTCAGTGCTGCTGCGGCATTCGCGACTCACGTCGCTCCCACAAGGGGAGGTGCGCGGGTTGCAGCCGCGTCACCGCGCAGATGCGATTCGTTTTCGCGGATGGCCGGGAACCACTGGTCGGCCGGCGAGGCCGACCAGCAAGTTCCGGGGGCAGCGCATGCGCAGGCTCAGGCGGCGGCTTCGGCCAGGCGCTGGGCGATGGTGTCGCGCAGGGCGACCAGATCCTTGGCGAAGATCTCGATGCCGGTGGCGAGTTTCTCCTTGGCCATCGGATCGGCTTCGATCGCCGCGGCGAAACTTGCCGCGTTGATGGCCGCGGCGGTCACCGGCCCGGCCGCGACGGGTTCGAGCTTGCGCGGCAGCGCGCCGTGATCCTGATCCAGCTTCTCCAGCAGATCCGGCGAGATGGTCAGGCGATCGCAGCCGGCCAGCGCTTCGATCTGGGCGGTGGAGCGGAACGACGCGCCCATGACCACGGTCGGGGAGCCGCGGCGCTTGAACTCCGCGTACACGCCGCGCACGAACACCACGCCGGGATCGGCATCGATGTTCGCGGGCGTCTGCCCGTTGGCGACATACCAGTCGAGGATGCGGCCGACGAAGGGCGAGATCAGGAACGCGCCGGCTTCGGCACAGGCAATCGCCTGGGCCTGGTTGAAAATCAGGGTCAGGTTGCAGTCGATGCCTTCGGCCTGCAGTTGGCGCGCGGCCTCGACGCCTTCCCAGGTGGATGCCACCTTGATCAGGATGCGGTCGCGGCCGATGCCGCGCTCGGCGTACATGGCGACGAACTTGCGCGCCTTGGTCACGGTGGCGGCGGTGTCGTAGGCCAGATCCGCGTCCACCTCGGTGGAGACGCGACCGGGAATCAGCGCGCTCAGCATCGCGCCGACGCCGACCGTCAGGCGGTCGGCCACTTCGTTGACGATCGCCGCGCGATCGCCGTCCTGGCCACGCGCCCAGCCGAGTTCGCGCTCGATGAGATCGGCGTAGACCGGCAGGTCGAGCGCCTTCTTCACCAGCGTCGGGTTGGTCGTGCAATCCACGGGCTTCAGGCGCTTGATCGCCTCGTAGTCGCCGGTATCGGCGACCACGACCGAAAGTTCACGCAACTGGGCCAGCTTGGACGGGGAAGCGGGGGAATTCATCGCAACACTCATGACGGCGAGAGGGGAGGCACAGTATGCCTCGCGCCGCCCGCCAGTTCAGCGGTCAACGATGGAATTCGCCGTTTGCCTCGGGCTGGTAGCGGATGCCGGTGACCTGCAGGCGCAGGTGGCGGCCACCGGGGGCCTGCCAGTCGATGGTCTGGCCCAGCGACAGGCCGAGCAGGGCGCTGCCCACCGGGGCCAGCACCGAGACGTAGCCCTTGTCGACGTTGGCTTCGTTCGGATAGACCAGGGTCAGGTTGTGGTGCTCGCCGGTCAGCTCATCGATGCAGTCGATGGTGGAGTGCATGGTCACGACGCCTTCCGGAATCTGTTCCGGCGGCAGCACTTCGGCGCGGTTGAGTTCGTTCATCAGGGCCACCGCGGCCGGCAGGCGGCGCAGGGCGGGGGAATCGAGCAGGGCTTCCAGCCGGTTGAAGTCGCGGCTGGAAATGATCAGCGAAGGCGGCAGGCCGCTGGTATGCGCGGTACTCATCGTGTCCTCTTTTCGGATGTTGAACAAGGAAAATGGGCGCCGCGTTTCCGCGCCGCCCATTCGTGGTTGGTTTGTGTGGCTTACCGTAGCCGTTTGCCGGCCGCGGTTCAAGCCACCGTCGTTCAGCCCGCGCGAAGGGCGCGCGGAGTGCCGCCGCGCGTTGCGGCGGGGTTCACGTCCTGTGCCGGATCGAACAGTGATTCGGGCAGTTCCCGGAACACCCGGGCCAGTTCCTGCAGGAACGCGGCCATGGCCGAACTGCGGCGCCACACCATCGCGATCCGCCGGCTGGGATGCGAGTCCGTGAAGCCCAGCAAGTGGATGCTGTCCGAACGCGCCACCGGCGGTTTCACCGCCAGGGTCGGCAGCAGGGTGATGCCCACGTTGGCGGCTACCATCTGGCGCAGGGTTTCCAGGCTGGTGGCGCGGAATTCGGATTTTTCGTTGGCGCCTGAAATCCGGCACACGTCCAGCGCCTGTTCGCGCAGGCAGTGGCCATCCTCCAGCAGCAGCAACTGCTGGTCGGACAGCTCGCGAAGCGACAGTGAATCGCGCGCCGCCAGCGGATGCGCTTCCGGCACGGCCAGCAGGAACGGTTCCTCGAACAGGAATTCGGTATGCAGCTGATCGTCCTGCAGCGGCAGCGCCAGGATGCCCGCGTCCAGCTTGCCCTCGCGCAGGCGGGACAGCAGGACGTCGCTCTTTTCCTCGATCAACAGCAGTTCCAGCTGAGGGAAGCGCGTGCGGATGCGCGGTACCACGTGCGGCAGAAGATAGGGGCCGAGGGTGGGGAAGATCCCCAGCCGCACCGTGCCAGCTTCCGGATCCTGGCTGCGGCGGGCGGCTTCCTTCATCTGCTCGACCTCGGCCACGATGCGGCGCGCGCGATCCGCGGCGTCGCGTCCTGCTGGCGTCAGCATGACCTTGCGCGGGGCGCGTTCGACCAGCGGCACGCCCAGTTCGTCCTCCAGCTTCTTGATCTGGGTGGACAGGGTGGGCTGGCTGACGAAACAGGCCGCCGCGGCATGGCCGAAGTGCTTGTGATCGGCCAGCGCCACCAGGTATTTCAGATCACGAAGATTCATCCGGGTGAGTCCGTTGGGAAGCCGGTGGCGGGGCCCGTCCGATCCGGCGCTCGGCGCGGCGGGCTCGACCACCCCAGAGAGTACGCCGATTCCGGGGACGCGACGCGTCCCCGGCGCAGCCCGACCGGCGGCCCGGCTCAGGCGACCGCGGTTTCTTCCGGCGCCTCGACCGGGGCCGAAGTCCGGATCAGGTGATCGAACGCGCTCAGCGCGGCCTTCGAGCCCTCGCCCATGGCGATGACGATCTGCTTGTACGGGACGGTGGTCGCGTCACCGGCGGCGAACACGCCCGGCACCGAGGTGCGGCCATGCGCGTCGACCTCGATCTCGCCGCGTGGAGACAGCGCGACGGCGCCCTTCAGCCATTCGGTGTTGGGCAGCAGGCCGATCTGGACGAACACGCCTTCCAGTTCGATGCGGTGGCTGTCGCCACCGGCGCGGTCCTTGTACACCAGGCCGGTGACCTTGCTGCCGTCGCCCTGCACCTCGGTGGTTTGCGCGCTGGTGATGATGCGCACGTTCGGCAGGCTGCGCAGCTTGCGCTGCAGGACCTCGTCGGCGCGCAGCTTGTCGTCGAACTCGATCAGGGTCACGTGGTTGACGATGCCGGCGAGATCGATCGCCGCCTCGACGCCCGAGTTGCCGCCACCGATCACCGCCACCCGCTTGCCCTTGAACAGCGGACCGTCGCAATGCGGGCAGTACGCCACGCCCTTGTTGCGGTACTGGTCCTCGCCCGGGACATTCATCTGCCGCCAGCGGGCACCGGTGGAGAGAATCACCGTCTTCGCCTTCAGCGATGCACCACTGGCCAGTTGGATCTCGATCAGGTCATTGCCGGGCACCAGCTTCTCGGCGCGCTGCAGGTTCATCACGTCGACGCTGTAGTCCTTGACGTGCTGTTCCAGCGCGGCCGCCAGCTTGGGGCCTTCGGTGTAGGGCACCGAAATGAAGTTCTCGATCGCCATGGTGTCCAGCACCTGGCCGCCGAAGCGCTCGGCCGCCACGCCGGTGCGGATGCCCTTGCGCGCGGCGTAGATGGCCGCCGCCGCGCCGGCCGGGCCGCCACCGATTACCAGCACCTCATACGGCGCCTTGGCCTTGATCTTCTCGGCCTCGCGCGAGGCGGCGCCGGTATCGAGCTTGGCGACGATCTCTTCCACGCCCATGCGGCCCGCGCCGAACACCTGCCCGTTGAGGAAGATGGTCGGGACCGACATGACTTCGCGCGCCTCGACCTCCTGCTGGAACAGCGCGCCGTCGATGGCGACGTGGCGGACGTTGGGATTCAGCACGCTCATCAGGTTCAGCGCCTGCACCACGTCCGGGCAGTTCTGGCAGGACAGCGAGAAATAGGTTTCGAACACGTATTCGCCGTCCAGGCCGCGGATCTGTTCGATCACGTCCTGCCCGAGCTTGGACGGATGCCCGCCGACCTGCAGCAGCGCCAGCACCAGCGAGGTGAATTCGTGGCCCAGCGGCAGGCCGGCGAAACGCAGGTGGATGTCCTGACCCGGCGTGCCCAGCGCGAACGACGGCTTGCGCTCGTTGTCGTCGCGGGATTCGGTCACGCTGATCCGATCCGAGAGCGAAACCAGGTCGGCCAGCAGCGCCTGAAGTTCCTTCGACGATTCGCTGTCGTCCAGCGACGCGGTGATCACGATCGGCCGGGTGACTTTTTCCAGGTAGGCCTTGAGCTGGGTCTTGAGGTTCGCGTCCAACATGCGGGGACTCCTTGGTGAAGGCGGAAGGAAGAACACGGGTGCGGTCGGGGAGACCGCAAGGGCGTTTGCAGTAGCGGCCTGGGCCGGAGGGAGGGAGCCAGGGGAGAGAGGACTGGCGCGGCGCAGGCCGCTGGTGCAAACGTCCGTCTGCGGGGGAGAGCGCCCGGGCATGCAGCCCGGGCGCCGTTACAACGGGTACTGCGTGGAAATCAGATCTTGCCGACCAGGTCCAGCGACGGGGCGATGGTCTTGGCGCCTTCCTTCCACTTGGCCGGGCAGACCTGGCCGGGGTTGTTGGCGACGAATTGCGCGGCCTTCAGCTTGCGCAGGGTCTCGGTGACGTCGCGGGCGATCGCGTTGTCGTGGATTTCCAGGGTCTTGATCACGCCTTCCGGGTTGATGATGAAGGTGCCGCGCAGGGCCAGGCCTTCTTCCTCGATGTGCACGCCGAAGGCGCGGGTCAGCTGGTGGGTCGGGTCGCCGACCAGCGGGAACTGGGCCTTGCCCACCGCCGGGGAGGTTTCGTGCCACACCTTGTGCGAGAAATGGGTATCCGTGGTGACGATGTACACCTCGGCGCCAGCCTTCTGGAATTCGGCGTAGTTGTCGGCGGCGTCTTCCACTTCGGTCGGGCAATTGAAGGTGAAGGCGGCCGGCATGAAGATGAGCACGGACCACTTGCCCTTCAGGGTGGCGTCGGTGACTTCGACGAACTCGCCGGCGTGGAACGCGGTGGCCTTGAACGGCTGGACTTGGGTGTTGATCAGGGACATCAGGTTTCCTCTTGAGGTTGCGGAAGGACAGGGGATGAAGCGACGGGAGCTAGGTTAATAGGCGTAGCCTAATCAATCCAATGGATTGATAAGATTGTATCAATAGATTCTGTCTATCGATTGCCGTAGTCAGCCTGCCCATCGATATGGGGACTCGATGATTCCCGGCCAAGGTCACGGGCGACTGGTACTTTCGGCAGGGGGGCACCGGTGGCGACCGGTCGTAAGTTCGAAGGCTTTCCACTGTGGGGTTCGGAGATGACCGTATTGCGTCGCAGCGCGCTGGCGTGTGCATTGTTGCTGGCGGCCTCGTTGCCCGGGCAGGCGGCCGAGTCCGCGGCGGTTCCCAAGGGCCCGCTGCCGCGTACCGTGGTGCCGTCGCTGGTCAATCTCGAACTGAGGCTGGATCCGCGCCAGGAACGCTTCAGTGGCACCACCCGCATCGATGCCGAGGTCAGGGAAGCCACTTCCGTCCTGTGGATGCACGGCCGCGATCTCGACATCCGCCAGGCCACCGCGATCCTGGCCGACGGGCGCCGGGTCAAGCTGGCCGCCGAATCGGCCGACGTGTCCGGCGTGCTCAAGCTGACCGCGGCAGAATCGATTCCGGCCGGCAAGGCGGTCTTGGAAATCGTCTTCGAAGCGCCGTTCGGGCAATTGCAGGGCGCCTATCGTGTCAAGCCGGACGGCCGCGACTACGTGGTCACCCAGATGGAACCGCTGGGGGCGCGCAACACGTTCCCCGGTTTCGACGAACCCAGTTTCAAGCAGCCCTGGGACATCACCCTGATCGTGCCGGAGCAGGACGTGGCGGTCGCCAACAGCCGCGAACTGAAAACCGAGTCGCTGGGGAATGGCTGGAAGAAGGTCACCTTCGCTCGCACCGAGGCGCTGCCCAGTTACCTGATCGCGTTCGCGGTCGGCCCCTGGGACGTGCCGAAGGGACCGGACATTCCGGCCACCGCCATCCGCAGCACCCCGATCACGCTGCGCGGCGTGGCCGCGCACGGGCAGGGCGAACGCATGCGTTACACGCTGGACAACACGCCGGTGATCGTCACCAAGCTGGAGGAGTACTTCGGCACGCCGTATCCATTCGACAAGCTCGACAACGTCGCCGCACCCGATTTCTGGGCCGGCGCGATGGAGAACGCGGGCCTGATCGTCTATCGCGACACCCTGATGTTCCCGGACGAGAAATCCACCCCGCGCGAGCGCCAGGCGTACTGGGGCGTCAGCGCGCACGAACTGGCGCACCAGTGGTTCGGTGACCTGGTGACGATGAAGTGGTGGGACGACCTCTGGCTCAATGAGGCCTTCGCCACCTGGATGGGCACCAAGATCACCGGCCAGCTGCAACCCGGCTTCCACGCCGATCGCGGCCTGTTGGAAGGCGCGCTGGAGGCGATGGGCGAGGACAGCCTGGTCAGCACCCGCCGCGTGCATGAACCGATCAACGATTTCACCGAGATCCAGTCCGCCTTCGACGGCATCACCTACCAGAAAGGCGGCGCGGTGCTGTCGATGTTCGAGACCTACATCGGCGAGACCCCGTTCCGCGACGGCATCCGCAGCTACCTGAAGGCGCACGCGCGCGGCAATGCCACCAGCGGCGATCTCATCGCGGCGGTAGCGGCGCAGAGCAAGGACCCGGCCGGTGTCGATCGCGCGTTCAAGAGCTTCATCGACCAGCCCGGCGTGCCTTACGTGAAGGTGGACGTCGACTGCGACGGCAAGACGCCTTCGCTCAAGCTGCGGCAGCAGCGCTACCTGCCGCTGGGATCGGCCGCCAGCGCCAGCCAGACCTGGGGCATGCCGTTCTGCGTGCGCTATCAGGATGGCGATCAGGTGCGTTCCGAATGCAGCCTGGTCGAACAGGCCGCCACGACCATGCCGCTGACCCAGGCCAAGAGCTGCCCGGCCTGGGTGATGCCGAACGCGCACGGCAACGGCTACTACCGGTTCGCGCTCGACGACAAGGCGGCCAGGCAATTGGCGGGCGCGTTCGCGCAACTGGACGAACGCGAGCAGCGCGTCTACGCGGATTCGCTGGAAGCGGCCTTCAAGGCCGGCAGCATCGACGCCGCCGGCTACCTGGCCGGCGTGCCGCAACTGGCCGACGCGGAGGTGCGCCAGACCGCGACCGCGCCGATGGGACAACTGGCCTGGATGAAGGAGTACCTGGCCACGGACGATGCGCAGAAGGCTGCCGTGGCCGCCTACGCGCGCAAGATTTACGGGCCGCGCCTGCAGGCGCTGGGCCTGGAGCCCAAGGCGGGCGAAAGCGACGACACCCGTATCCTGCGCCGCACCCTGATCGGTTTCCTGTACCGCACTGGCGAAAGCCCGGAACTGGGCGAGGAACTGGTGCGCCGCGGCCGCGCGATTATCGGCCAGAAGGCCGACGGCAGCGCCGGCACCGGCAAGCTGGATCCGGAAGCGGTCCCGCGCGATCTGCGCGCGGTTTCGCTGGCCGCGGTCGCCCGCGCCGGGGATGCGGCGACCTTCGATCTGCTAGAGAAGCACCTGCGCGCGACCCAGGATGCGGCGATCCGCACGGAACTGCTGGAGGCGCTGGGCAACATGAGCGACGCGCCGCTGGCCGAGCGTGCGCGTGCCTTCATCCTGGAAAAGGGGCTGCTGCGCCGGAACGAGCTTGCGCCGCTGCTGATGCCGCAGATGGAAGCGGAAGCGGCGCGTCCGGCCCTGCGCCAGTGGGTGGATACCCATTTCAAGACCCTGGAAGCCTCGCTGGCGCCGGCGGGCGCGCGGCTGGTTTCGGTCTATGGCGCGGGCATGTGCAGCAAGCAGGAAGCCGCGGATCTGCTGTCCCGGTTCGGCGAACGAATGAAGACCGTGGAAGGCGGCCCGCGCGCGCTGAAGCAGGAAGCGGAAAACATCGGCCTGTGCGCCGACCTGCGCGACGCGCAGCGGGGCAAGGGCTTCGGCGGCGCTTTGCAGTAAGCTGCGCGCCCGCGCTGGGCGGGCCGCAGGTCGCGTGATGGGCAGTTCCGGACAATCCGATGTAAGCCAATGCCTGTCACGGGCAGCCGGCCGTCTTCCCGCCGGGGACGGCCGCCATGTCGCCGAGCATCTGCTCTCGCACGTGCTCGGACGGGATCGCGCCTGGCTGTTCGCGCACGCACGGGATCCGCTGGGCGCGGAAGAGCTGGCGCGCTTCGAGGCGTTGCTGGAACGTCGCATCGCCGGCGAGCCGGTGGCCTATCTGACCGGACGGCGCGGTTTCTGGACGCTGGACCTGGCGGTCGGTCCGGCTACCTTGATTCCGCGTCCGGAAACCGAACTGCTGGTGGAACTCGTGCTCGCCCGCCTTCCGATGGAAGGCGCGCCGGACGTGGCCGATCTCGGGACCGGCAGCGGCGCGATCGCGCTGGCCGTGGCCAGCGAGCGCCCACGGGCACGGGTGGTCGCCACCGATGCCAGCACGGGCGCGCTGGCGATCGCCGAGTGCAATGCGCGTGCGCACGACATCGGCAACGTCCGATTCCTGTCGGGTGACTGGTGGCAGCCGCTGGCGGGGCAGCGCTTCGATCTGGTTGCCAGCAATCCGCCCTACATCGCCGAGGCCGATCCCCACCTGTGGCAGGGCGATCTGCGCCACGAGCCGATGTCAGCGCTGGCGTCCGGGGCCGATGGCCTGGACGCGATTCGTATCATCGTCGATGGCGCCCCGCGTCATCTGCGCGCGGACGGCTGGCTGTTGCTGGAACATGGTTGGGACCAGGGTGCGGCGATCCGCGAGCTGCTGTTGCAGGCGGGTTTCGCCGACGTCGCCACCGAGCAGGATCTGGAAGCGCGCGATCGCGTCACGCTGGGGCGCTGGCCGGGCTGAGTCGCCGCACGCGGCAGCGGGGAAAGGCCGCGCCGGCTAGAATGGGCGCCTGTTTTCCGCGGGAACCGCCATGCGCACGCTCTATCCGGACATCGAACCCTACGACACCGGCACGCTGAAGGTCGACGATCGCCACACGCTGTATTACGAGCAGTGCGGCAATCCGGACGGCAAGCCGGTGGTCCTGCTGCATGGCGGCCCGGGCGGCGGCTGCAGCCCGAAGATGCGCCGCTTCCACGATCCGGCCAAGTACCGGATCATCCTGTTCGACCAGCGCGGCTCCGGGCGCTCGACGCCGCACGCGGATCTGGTCGACAACACCACCTGGGATCTGGTCGCCGACATCGAGAAACTGCGCGAGCGGCTGGGCATCGCGCGCTGGCAGGTGTTCGGCGGCAGCTGGGGTTCGACCCTGGCGCTGGCCTATGCCGAAACCCATCCGCGGCAGGTCACGGAACTGGTCCTGCGCGGCATCTTCATGCTGCGCCGCTGGGAGCTGGAGTGGTTCTACCAGCAAGGCGCTTCGCGCCTGTTCCCGGATGCCTGGGAGCACTACCTGGCGGCGATTCCTCCTGTCGAGCGCCACGATCTGATTTCGGCCTATCACCGCCGCCTGACTTCCGGCGATCACGCGGTGCGGCTGGCGGCCGCGCGCGCGTGGAGCGTATGGGAAGGCGCGACCAGCTTCCTGCGGGTGGATGCGGACTTCGTCAGCGGCCATGAGGACGCCGAATTCGCGCTGGCCTTCGCCCGCATCGAGAACCATTACTTCGTCAACGGTGGTTTCTTCGAGGTCGAGGACCAACTGCTGCGCGACGCATCGCGCATCGCCGACATTCCCGGTGTCATCGTGCACGGCCGCTACGACGTGGTCTGCCCGGTGGCCAATGCGTGGGAACTGCACAAGGCCTGGCCGAAGGGCCGGCTGGAGATCACGCCGACCTCGGGTCATTCCGCCTTCGAGGAAGAGAACATCGACGCGCTGGTGCGGGCCACCGACGCGTTCGCCTGATTTTTGCCCTTCGGGGTGTTTTGCCGGCGGGCCGCGGCCCGTCCCATGGAGATGAAATGTCGGAAGAAGAAATCCTCGTCAAGGACAGCAACGGCACCGTGCTCGCCAATGGCGACTCGGTCACGCTGATCAAGGACCTGAAGGTGAAGGGCACCTCGGTGACGCTCAAGCGCGGCACCCTGGTCAAGAACATCCGCCTGACCGACGACGAGGAGCTCATCGAGTGCAACGTCGACAAGGTCAAGGGCCTGGTGCTGCGTACCGAGTTCCTCAAGAAGGCCTGAGCCCGTCCGCTCCGCCATGGCGGATGGCCGGATCAAAGGAAAACCCGCGCCGGATGGCGCGGGTTTTTTCATTGCGAGCCGATTTACGTCCGGCCGCGCGCTTCGACGACTTCCAGCACCGGCGTCGCGTCCCGCGCCAGCCAGCGTTCGCGCAGCACGTCATAGGCCCAGTTGAAGCCCAGCGTGTAGGGCAGGAAGAACAGCAGCAGGCCGATATCGAGCACGAACGCCTGCACCAGTCCGATCGACAGCCACCAGGCGGCCAGCGGTACGGTGGCGACGATCAGCCCCAACTCGAACAGCAGCGCGTGGATGACGCGGACCTTCGGGGTACGCTCGAAGCCCCAGTGCCGCTGGGCGCGGTCGAAGCCGGCGGTATAGGCCATGTTCCACAGCATCGCCAGGGTCGAGACCGCCAGGGTCAGCGCGCCGGTGTGCAGCAGCGACTTGCCCAGCAACTAGGCCAGGGCCGGCGCGGACAGGGCAATGGCGAGGCCTTCGAAGGCCAATGCGTGGAGGACGCGTTCCTTCAGGCTCTTTTCGGGGGCAACGCGATTCGGGTTCATGGGGAAACTCCTGTAGAACAACAGGCGGACATTCTCATCGGCTGATAGGATGGATTAAAGTTGGAATCCATCGGGAAAACCGATATATGAATCCCTCGCCGGAATCCTTGCAGGCGTTTGCCCAGGCCGTGGCCCTGGGTTCGTTCAGCGCGGCCGCACGCCGGTTGGGCAAGAGCCAGTCCACGGTCAGCGAAGCCATCGCCCGGCTCGAAATCGACCTGGGCGTCACCCTGTTCGACCGTTCCGGCCGGCAACCCCGGCTCACCGAAGCCGGACAGGTGCTGGCCGGTCGGGTGGAACAGGTGCTGGCGGCCTCCGACCGCCTCCAGCGGGTGGCGGCGGAACTGGCCGGCGGGCGCGAGGCGCGGGTGACCCTGGGCCTGTCGGATGCCTACCAGTCGGCCGGCTACGAGGCGCTGCTGGCGGAAATGGCCGAGCGCTATCCGGACCTTGAATTCGAATGCCTGCTGGCCGAGCGCGAGGATTTGATCGACCTGGTCGACGAGGGCCGCGCCACCCTCGCATTGCTGGCCGCGCGCGAGCAGTACGCGCCGGAACTGGGCTGGGCAACCGTGGCCGAACGGGCCGAGTTCGCCCTGTTCGTCGGCCAGGACCATCCCCTGGCGGGATTGCCGCGCGTACGGGTCGAGGATCTGGCCGGCTGGCGCCTGCTGGCGTTGAGCACGGTGGGCCAGCCGGAAGCGCGAGATGATGCCTTGCCCGCCGGCGATGGCCGCTGGACCGCGCCCAACTACCTGCTGTTGCTGGAAATGGCGGTGCACGGCTTCGGCTGGGCCGAACTCCCGCGCTGGCTGGTCGATGGTTACGCGGGAGGCCGGTTGCGGGAACTGAAGGTGACCGGCTGGCCGCGCACCCAGGCGGTGGACATCATCTGGTCGCGGCGGCGTCCGCTGGGACCGGCCGCCAGCTGGATGCTGGAGCGGCTGCTGGCGGAATCGCCGTGACCGGCCGCGGCTAGCCGCGCGGGGTGCCGTCCAGGTTGTGTTCGATCATCCACAGGCCGGCCCAGAGCTTGGCGTCCAGTTCGTAGCCTTCGCGCAGCTTCGCGGTCAGCCACGCCGCCGCTTCCGCACGCGGGATTTCGTGGACGGTGATGTCCTCGTCGCCGTCGCCGCCGCCCGGGCCGACCTTGCGCAGGCCGGTGGCGCGCACGAAGGCGACCTTCTCGCTGCTGCTGCCGGAAGAGGTGGGACCGATCAACAGGACTTCCGCGCGCGCGGCGGTCCAGCCGGTCTCCTCTTCCAGTTCGCGGATGGCCGAGACCTCGATGGATTCGCCGGCATCGATGTCGCCGACCAGTCCGGCCGGCATCTCGATGGTATTGGCCTGCAGCGGCACCCGGAACTGTTCGACGAACAGCACGCGGTCGTCGGGTGTGACCGCGATGATGATGGCGGCCAGCCCGCCGCTGTGGGTGCGCTCGGAGTACTCCCAGGTACCGCGCTCGACCATCCGCAGGTAGCGGCCTTCGTAGACGGTGCGTGGCGCGGCGGTCTTGCGGTGTCGGGAAGCGTCATCCATGCCGCGATGCTAACGGCTGGCGATGACGTTTTGTAGGCGGCGGATGGCGTCGCGCCGCGATCAGGCGACCGAAAGGCCCGCCGCTTCCAGCAGCCGCCGCCGGGTCATCGGCCCGAATCGCAGCGCTTCGGCCAGGGCGTGCAGCACGTCGCCGTCGGCGGCGGCACGGCCGAACCCGGCTTCCTGCGTGCCCAGCGGCGCATCCAGCGCGATGGTGGTCAGCTCGCGCCACAGCAGCGCGTGCTCCCGCTGTTCGCGCAGGCGCGCGGCGATGCCGGCGGCGCCGCGCAGGCGCAGGAACGGCACCTCGTCGATGCGCGCGAGCAATGTGTCCAGGCTGCCGAAATGCGCCAGCAGCACCGCCGCGCTCTTGGCGCCGATGCCGCTGATGCCGGGGATGTTGTCGACCGCGTCGCCGGTCAGCGCCAGGTAATCGGCGATCTGCCGCGCTTCCACGCCATGGCGCGCCTTGACCCCGGCCATGCCCCAGCGCTGGCCGCGGGCGAAATCCCACTGCTCGTCGTGTTCCCACAGCAATTGCGACAGATCCTTGTCGGCCGAGACGATCACGCCGCGGAAACCGGTGGGGCGGGCGCCGTGCAGCGCGCTGCCGATCAGATCGTCGGCCTCATATTCGGCATGCGCCAGCACGCTCAGTCCAAGCGCGGCGCACAGCGCCTTGCAATGGCCGAACTGCCGGCGCAGTTCCTCGGGCGCCGGATCGCGATTGGCCTTGTAGGCCGGATAGATGCGATTGCGGAAACAGCTGTCGAGCGCCTCGTCGAAGGCGATGGCGATGTGCCGCGGACGTTCCTTCTCCAGCAGTTCCAGCAGGAAGCGGGCGAAGCCGTGGACCGCGTTGGTCGGCCAGCCGTCGGCGTCGTGGAACTCGTCCGGCATCGAATGCCAGGCGCGGAAAACGTACAGGCTGGCATCGACCAGGTAGAGCGGATGCGCCGGCGCGAGGTCGGCGTCAACGGCCATCGGGTTGCCACTGGCTGAGCAGGGTGGCCGGATCCGGCCGTTCCCGCTCCGGTGCGTCCATCCGCGGCGTGCCGATATGGATGAAGCCGACGATGCGTTCGTTCGTGGCCAGGCCCAGCAAGGCGGCGACGGCCTCGTCGTAAGCCATCCACCCGGTCAGCCACTGCGCACCGAACCCCAGTGCCTGCGCGGCCTGCAGCAGGGCGAAGCAGACGCTGCCCGCGGTCAGCAACTGCTCCTGCTCGGGCACCTTGTGGCCGGGCGTGATCCGGGCGATCACGGTGACGATGTCGGGCGCATGGGAAAAGCGCGCCCGATCCTTTTCCACCGCCGCGGCCGGTGCCTCCGGATCGCGTGCCAGGGTGCGCTCGGCCAGCGCATCGCCCAGGGCGAACCGGGCCGGACCCGAGATGTGCAGGAAGCGGTACGGCACCAGCTTGCCGTGATCCGGCACGCGTACCGCGGACTGGAGCATGCGGTGCAGGGTGGCCGGGTCGGGCCCGGGTTCACCGAGCTGGCGGGAGGGTACCGAGCGGCGATCGTCGAGGAACTGGAGGGGGGAGGCGGCGGACATGCCGTCAAGTTTAACTTGTCATTCCCGTTGCACCGCGCCAAAGTGCCGATCTGGTCACGCCAGGTTCGCACTGGATTTCCTACGATGTGTGAGTCGCCTGACCTTAACGGGTCGTTTGCAACTTTCGCCTGCCAAGGCGGGGAACCTTGCGCATGACGAACAGCCCTCACGCCACTGCCAGCAGTGGACACGACCCGCGCCTGCTCGGCCAGGCGCGCGATGCCGTGCTGCCGCCGCTGGCGGATGCGTTCATCCAGGCGCTGGGCCGTTTCGACGACGCATTGTTCGATCGCGCCGAGCGCGCCGGCCCCTCGCAGATGGCCTTTCTCGACGCGATGCGCGAATTGCGTCGCCGGCGCGAGGAAATCATCGGGCGTTTCCGCAATGCCCTGCTCGAAGCCTGGCGTTCGCTGGAAGCCGGCCAGCCGCTGTCCGCGGAGGAGATCCTGATACGCGGCGACAGTTCCGGGTTGAGCCTGGTCACCGAGCAGGAACTGGAATCGCGCCTGGCCGCACGCAACCTGGCGGCGGTGCTGGCGCGCGACTGCAAGCCGGTGCTGGGCCGGCTGGAGCGCCGGCTGTCGGTGCTCGCCAGCGTCAAGCTGGACGGCGAACACAATCCCATCGGCGCCGAGCACATCGGCGCGGCCATCCACACCGCCTTCGGCACCAGTGATCTGGCGCTGGAGGTCCGGCTGGTGGTGGTCAAGCTGTGCGAACGCGAACTGGTGCCGCTGGTGGCCCGCATCTACGAGGCGCTCGACCAGCGCCTGGTCCGGGTCGGCGTGGCGCCGGACCTGCCGGCGGGCCCGAAGCCGACCCCGACGCCGGCTCCGCGCCCGGAAACCTTCGACAGCGAGCCCCTGATCCAGGACGAGGAGATGCACGCGCCCGCCTGGGCCGCGCGTTTCGTCAACCGGATGGCCGGCTTCCGTGAAATGCATGGCGGCCCGGGCGGCCGTGCGGAACCGGAAGAGGGCAGCTACGGGCAGGCGCCCGGCACCCAGACCGTGCTGCTGGAAGCGCTGCACCACCTGCTGCAGGAGTCGCGCGGCCAGCGTGGTCCGGAGTCGGCGCGTGGCGCGCTCGGGACCCGCGATCTGTCGCAGCGGGAAATGCTGTCGGTGTTGTCGCTGCTGCAATCCACTCCGAGCGCGACCCTGCGGGCCGCGATTGGCGACACCGGCGAATCGCTGGCGCAGCGGCTGAAGAATGAAGTACTCAGCAGCGCCACCCAACTGGGCGTGGATCCGTCCACCGCCCGGCTGGCCCCGGTCGACGAGGACGCCATCGATCTGGTCGGCATGCTGTTCGACGTCATGCTGGACGAGCGTGACCTGGAAGGACGGCCACGCGAGCTGATCGGCCGGCTGGTGGTGCCATTCGTGAAGGTGGCGCTGCTGGATCGGCGCATGTTCGTGCAGAAGACCCATCCAGCCCGCCGGCTGCTCAACGCGCTGGCCGAAGCCTGCGAGGGCAACAACGGCGAAAGCGCTGCGGAACGCACGCTGTTGACCAAGGTCGAGGAAGTGGTGGATCGGCTGGTGGCCGAGTTCAACGAGAACCTGGCCATCTTCCTGACCCTGGAAGAAGAATTCCGCGCCTTCCTGGACCAGCACCGCCGCCGCATCGAGATCGCCGAGCGGCGGGCCGCCGAGATCCAGCGTGGCCAGGAGCGCCTGGAAACCGCGCGCACGCGCATGAACGCCGAGCTGTCGACCCGCGTCGAAGGCCGCGAGTTGCCGGGCGCGATCGAGGAATTCCTGCGCCAGCCCTGGGCCCACCACGTCACCATGACGCTGCTGCGCGAGGGCGAGGACAGCAACGCATTGCGCGACGCGCTGGCGCTGGCCGACGGCATCCTCGAGGAACTGACCGAGGCGCAGCGCCAGATCATCGGCAAGCCCTGGCTGCAGGCCTGGCGTCCCGGACTGGTGCAGGTGTTCGCCAGCGTCGGCATGAATGCCGATGCCGCCCATGGCGCGGTGGACGCGCTGCACGACACCTTGCAGGCGATCGCCGCATCGCGCCCGGACCTGCAGAAATCACTGCCGGAACTGCCGCAGGTCATCCTGCCCAAGCCGGCGGAGGATGAGAACACCCCGATCCAGATCGTGGGCGGGATCGACACGCTCGAATTCGATCACGCCGACGCCGATCACTTCCGCCTGCTCGCCATCGGCACCTGGCTGGATTTCATCGACAAGGACAACAAGGTGCAGCCGGGCAAGCTGTCGTGGGTGAGTCCGATTTCCTCGCGCCTGCTGTTCGTCAATCGCCGTGGCGTGCGCTTCTGCGTGGCCTCGCCGGAAGAACTGGCGGCAATGGTGCGCCTGGGCCGGCTGCGCCGGCACATCGAGGAAGACGCGTTCGACAGCGCCATGCAGGGCGTGATCGATCGGCTGGAGCCGGCCGTCCGCCCAGGCGACGCGCCCTGATCCCGCGCCGCCCGGCGGCGCGCCGCATTTGCTAGCATCGGCTCCGACACAAACGGCACCGGAGTACGCATGGCGGTCGAGGTTCTGGTCCTGAAGGAAACCGCAGCGGGCGAGCGGCGCGTGGCCGCCACCCCGGAAACGGTCAAGAAAATGGTCGCCGCCGGCGCCCAGGTGCGGTTCGACCCCGGTGCCGGGCGCTCGGCCGGTTTCCTCGACGAGGCCTACGCCGGCGCCGGTGCGCGTCCGGCCGATGGCGATGCCCTGGCCAATGCCGACGTGGTGCTGTGCGTGCAACCGCCCGCGCCGGAAACGCTGGCGCGGTTGAAGACCGGCGCGGCGCTGATCGGCATGCTGCACCCTCAGGCGGATGCCGCGCGTGCCGAGGCGATCCAGGCGCGCGGCCTGCTGGCGTTTCCGCTGGAGCGCCTGCCGCGCACGACCCGCGCCCAGGCCATGGACGTGCTCAGTTCGCAGGCGGGCATGGCCGGCTACAAGGCCGTGCTGATCGCCGCCCAGCTCGCCCCGCGCTTCTTTCCGATGCTGACCACCGCGGCCGGCACCATCCGCCCGTCGAAGGTGCTGATCGTCGGCGCCGGCGTGGCGGGCCTGCAGGGGGTCGCCACCGCCAAGCGCCTGGGCGCGCAGGTGGAGGGCTTCGACGTGCGCCCGGAGACCCGCGAGCAGATCGAATCGCTGGGCGGCCGCTTCCTGGACCTGGGCGTGAGCGCGGCCGGCGAGGGCGGCTACGCCCGTCAGCTGACCGACGAGGAACGCGCCGAGCAACAGCGCCGGCTGGCGGAACACCTCAAGGGCGTGGATGTCATCGTCTGCACCGCCGCCGTACCGGGCAGGCCGGCGCCGAAGATCATCACCACCGCGATGGTCGAGGGCATGAAGCCGGGCAGCGTGATCGTGGATCTGGCGGCGGAAACCGGCGGCAACTGCGAGGCCACCCGGCCCGCTGAAACGATCGAGCACCAGGGCGTCACCGTCGCCGGACCGCTCAATCTCGCCAGCATGGGCGCGGTGCACGCCAGCGAGATGTACGCGCGCAACGTGCTGAACTTCGTCTCGCTGTTCCTCAAGGACGGAGCGATCAACTTCGACTGGCAGGACGAACTGCTGGCGAAGACCCGCTGGCCCGAACCGGCGGCCTGACGCCGTCGGCGACGCGCCGCCGCCGGATCAGGGGCGCGGGCTGTCCTCCTTGGGACGATGCTGTTCCAGCCAGGCGCGGCGCTGCTCCGGGGTCATCTTCTTCCAGTCCTCGCGCAGCTTTTCGCGCTGCTCCGGCGGCATCTCGCGCATGCGCAGGAACAGCGCCCGCGCGCGATCGCGCTGCTCGGGATTCATGTGTTCGAAACGGTGCATGCCGCGGCGTGCCTGCGCGCGCTGCTCGGGGGTCATCTGCTGCCAGCGGCGTCCGTGTTCCATCATCCGCGAACGGCCCTGGGGATCGCCGTTCCAGCGATCCCGCAGCGGTGCGATCAAGGTTTCACGCTGCTGCGGCGTCAGCTTCTCCCATTCCGGCAACGGCGCGGGCGCCGGGGCGGCCTGCTGGGCCAGCGCCTGGCCGGTCCACAGCAACGACAGGCCCAGCAGTGACAGCAGGGAACAACGCAGGGTTCGGGTCTTCATCGGTTCACTCCATCGCCAGCGGCGGCGCCTCGGAGGAGGCCAGCCACAGGTACAGATCGGGATTTTCGTCGAGCAGGGTGTTGGCGGGAAGCGCCGCGTCCGGCGTGGCCGCGGTGATCGCCGGTTCCGGGGATGCCGGTGTCGGAGAGGGTGACGACGGCAACCACTGCAGGCCGACCATCACCGCCAGCACCGCGCTGAACGCGGTGGCGGTCAGCCAGGGCCAGGCACGCCGCTGCGACGCCGGAGAGGAGTGGCGGGCCGCGCGCAGGCGTGCCAGGGTTTGAGGGGACACCTGCGCGAGCGCCGCGGCATGCGCCTGGCGCGCACGGGCGTCGAAATCGGGTTCGTGGGCGGGGTTCATCGGAATTCCTCCAGTTGCTTCTGCAGCGCATCCCGCGCGCGCGACAGGTGGGTCTTCACCGAGCCTTCCGAGCAACCCATCGCGCGCGCGGTGTCGGCGACATCCAATTCTTCCAGCACGCGCAGGGTGAAGGCTTCGCGCTGGCGGGCCGGCAGGCCGCGCAGGGCCTGCACCAGCCGTGCGTAGGCCTCGCGTTGCTCATGCGACTGCGCCGGGCCGTGGCCGGTGTCGGCCCAGTCCAGCGAGGCCTCGCCTTCGCCCTCGGCCTCCGGTCGCAGCCAGCGCAGGCGGAAACGCTGCCGGCGCTGCACGTCGACGATCTTCCGCCGCAGGATGCTCCAGAACAACGGCGTCCACTCGGCGGCGGGGCGATCGCGGTAGCCTAGCATCTTCATCATCGCGTCCTGCACCGCGTCCAGCGCGTCGTCGCGGCTGCGCAGTCCGGCCTCGGCGAAACGGAACGCGCGGGTGCCCAGCCCGGCCAGGAACTGATCTAGCGACGCCGCCACTGGCGGCGTCGCGATATCGGTTTCTTGTCCGGGGCCGGTACTCACCAGCACAGCTTAGCTCCGGCGGTCCCAGCGGCGCTCGATCCGGTCGCCGCGGCGGTCCATGCGCGCCTCGATGCGATCGCCCCGACGGTCCAGTTGGCGGTCGATGCGCTCGCCGCGCGCGTCCAGGCGGGTGGCGGCGCGCGGGTGGCCACGCGCGGCGGCCCGATCGGCGCGGCGATCGAAGTGCCGCTCGATGCGATCGCCGCGGACATCGAGGCGATGTTCGATGCGCTCGCCACGCACGTCGAGGCGGTGGTTGGCCCGATCGCCGGGATCGGCGGCGAAGGCCGGGGCGGCGACGGCGGACAGCAGTACGGCCAGGCACAGCGGAATGCGGCGGTTCATGGCGGTTGCCTCGCGGTGGGTGGGAACGGTGTCGCTTGCGGCACAGGAAACGCGCCGGCGGCGCGCGCGTTGACAGGCGCGTGGCGGGGTTCCGCCGGGTTCAGGTGCGGTTATGATGCGGAAACGCCGCGGCGCGACCCGTCGGCGCAACGACAATCTGGGAGTGCGTGGATGAACGACGGTTTCGTGGCCTTGTACATCTTCATGCTGGCGGCCATCGCCGGGCATGTGATCATTTCCCGGGTGCCGGTGATCCTGCATACGCCGCTGATGTCCGGCTCCAACTTCATCCACGGCATCGTGCTGATCGGCGCGATGGTGGTGCTGGGGCACGCGGACACCACCCTGGAGAAGGTCATCGGCTTCATCGCCGTGCTGCTGGGCGCGGGCAACGCCGCCGGTGGCTACGTGGTGACCGAGCGCATGCTGGAGATGTTCAAGTCCAGCAAGCCGCAGCCGGGCAAGGAGGGCAAGTGATGAGCTGGACCCTGCCCGAACTGCTGTCCTTCCTGGTCAAGGCCAGCTACCTGGTCGCCGCGACCCTGTTCCTGCTCGGCCTGCAGCGCATGGCCTCACCGCTGACCGCGCGCAGCGGTATCCGCTGGGCCGGGCTGGGCATGCTGATCGCCACGGTGGCGACCTTCTTCCTGCCGGACCTGCACAACATCCCGCTGATCATCGCGGCGGTGGCGATCGGCAGCGCGGTGGCCTGGGTATCCGGCAAGCAGGTGCCGATCACCGACATGCCGCAGATGGTCGCGCTCTACAACGGCATGGGCGGCGGTTCGGCGGCGGCGATCGGCGCGGTGGAACTGCTGCGCTTCTCCTTCCTGGTTCATCGCGACACCACGCACTGGAGCGAGTCGGCGATCGCCGCGCTGGCCGCGCGCCAGCCGGATGCGACCACGCTGGCGCTGGCGGTGATCGGTTCGGCGATCGGCGCGGTGTCGCTGTCCGGTTCGGTCATCGCCTGGGCCAAGCTTGACGGGCGGCTGGACAAGCGGGTGGTGTTCCCCGGCCAGCAGGCCTTCAACCTGCTCGTGTTCATCGCGATGCTGGCGCTCGGCGGCTGGGCGGCCTATACCTTGTCGGTCCCGTACATCATCGCGTTCTTCGTGCTGGCGCTGGCGCTGGGCGTGCTGATGACCCTGCCGATCGGCGGCGCCGACATGCCGGTGGTGATCTCGCTGTACAACGCCTTCACCGGCCTGGCGGTGGCGTTCGAGGGTTACGTGCTGGGCAACGAGGCGCTGATCATCGCCGGCATGATGGTCGGCGCGGCGGGCATCCTGCTGACCCGGTTGATGGCCAAGGCGATGAACCGGCCGATCCGCAACGTGCTGTTCTCCAATTTCGGCGGTGGCGGGCAGGCGCAGGAGATCTCCGGTTCGCAGAAGCCGATCGAGGCCGGCGACGTCGCCGCGATGATGGCCTTCGCCGAGCGCGTGGTGATCGTGCCCGGCTACGGCATGGCGGTGGCGCAGGCGCAGCACAAGATCTGGGAACTGGCGCAGAAGCTGATCGATCGCGGGGTGAAGGTGAAGTTCGCCATCCATCCGGTCGCCGGCCGCATGCCCGGGCACATGAACGTGCTGCTGGCCGAGGCCGGCGTGCCCTACGATCTGATCGCGGACATGGACGACATCAACCCGGAGTTCGCCAACACCGACGTGTCGTTGGTGATTGGCGCCAATGACGTGGTCAACCCGGTCGCGAAGACCGACCCCGCCAGCCCCATCTACGGCATGCCGATCCTCGACGTGGTCAACAGCAGGAACACCATCGTGATCAAGCGCGGCAAAGGCACCGGTTTCGCCGGCATCGAGAATGCGCTGTTCTACGCCGACAACACCCGCATGCTGTACGGCGACGGCGCGGAGATGGCCAGCGCGCTGGTCAGCGAGCTGAAGGCACTGGACGGCGGCGGCCACTGAGCCGCCGCCCCTTCGCACGGGCTTCAGCGCAGGGCACGCCGCGTGATTCCATCCGGGTCGCGCGCTACTTCGCCAGCCAGGCCGCCAACAGCGGAGACACCAGCAGGCAGGCCCAATCCAGCGTGCCGTTGGCGAGCTGGGCCAGGGTCCAGGCATGGGAGAGCCCCAGCCGCAGCGCCGATTCCCAGGGCAGCAGGCCGAGCACGAAGCCGAGCTGGCTGGCGATGATGAACCAGTTCGCCAGTACCGCCATCACGACTGTCGCCAGCGCGGCCACCAGTGCGCGGCGGCCACCCGGGCGCACGCCGGCGAAGCGCAGGAGCACGGCCGCGTCCAGCGCCGCCAGCAGCGCCATCCAGCCGGACTGTCGTCCCAGGTAGAGCGCCAGCAGCACCCAGATCAGGCTGAAGCACAGGCCACCGAGCAGCAGGATGATCGGGGCCAGCCAGCGGGAGGATGGCGTGGGAGGGGCGGCGGGCGGCATGAAGGCTCCGGCAGGGGGCCGCCAAGGATAAGGCCTGCCGGCCCCGCCCGGGCTGCCGCGATACAATGTCGGCCTTGCGCGCCCCCCACGCGCCCCCATGTGAACGGCATGTATTCCCGCAGCAGCGAACCCGTCCAATTCGAGCGTGACTGTCCCGCGGTGCTGGTACCGCAGGGCGAGAGCGTGACCCTGCCGGCAGGCACCTACGGCTACATCACCCAGGCGCTGGGTGGCAGCTACACGGTCTTCGTGGAAGGCAACCTGTTCCGCATCGCCGGCAAGGATGCCGATGCGATCGGCAAGGAGCCGACCGAGCCGCTCAGCCTGCCGGACAACGCCAGCGACGACGAAGTCGAGCAGATGGTGTGGCAACAGCTGCGCACCTGCTTCGATCCGGAAATCCCGTTCAACATCGTCGATCTGGGGCTGGTCTATGAAGCCCGGCTCAACCACCGCGACGATGGCCAGCGCGAGGTCGAGGTGAAGATGACCCTGACCGCGCCCGGCTGCGGCATGGGCGAGATCCTGGTCGACGACGTGCGCAGCAAGCTGGAGATGATTCCCACCATCGCCGAGGCGGACGTGGAACTGGTGTTCGACCCGCCGTGGGGCCGCCACATGATGTCGGAAGCCGCCAAGCTGGAAACCGGCATGCTCTGAGCGCCTGCGCGCTTTTCCCTTTTTTCGCAGTGGAATACAGGAAGCAAGTGATGAACGTCGCCAACGCCGCCCCCCTGGTCTACCGGGTCGAACGCTCCGCCCAGGCCCGCAGCACCGCCGAGCGCGAGAAGATCCTCGCCGCGCCGGGTTTCGGCCTGCATTTCACCGACCACATGGTCGCCATCGAGTGGGACAAGGCGCAGGGCTGGCACGACGCGCAGGTGCGTCCCTACGGTCCGCTGGCGCTGGATCCGGCCGCGTCCGTGCTGCACTACGGCCAGGAAATCTTCGAGGGCATCAAGGCCTATCGCCACGCCGACGGCTCGATCTGGACCTTCCGTCCCGACGCCAACGGCGCGCGCCTGCAACGTTCCGCCCGCCGCCTGGCGATGCCGGAACTGCCGGTGGCCGAGTTCACCGAATCGTTGCGCCAGCTGATCGCCGTGGACGCCGACTGGGTGCCGGGCGCGCCGGAAACCAGCCTGTACTTCCGTCCCTTCATGATCGGCACCGAAGCCTTCCTCGGCGTGCGCGCCGCGCAGAAGGCCGGCTACTACGTCATCGCCAGCCCGGCCGGCGCGTACTTCGCCAAGGGCGTGGCGCCGGTGTCGATCTGGCTGTCCACCGACTACGCGCGCGCCGCCAAGGGCGGCACCGGCGCGGCCAAGTGCGGCGGCAACTACGCCGCCTCGCTGCTGCCGCAGCAGGAAGCGCAGGCGCAGGGCTGCTCGCAGGTGCTGTTCCTGGATCCGGTCGAGGGCAAGTACCTGGAAGAACTGGGCGGCATGAACGTGTTCCTGGTCTACAAGGACGGCACGATCGTGACCCCGGAACTGTCCGGCAGCATCCTGGAAGGCGTGACCCGCTCCAGCATCCTGCAACTGGCCCGCGATCGCGGCCACAAGGTCGAAGAGCGGAAGGTCTCCATCGACGAGTGGAAGCAGGGCGTGGCCTCGGGCGAAATCGCCGAAGTGTTCGCCTGCGGCACCGCCGCCGTGATCACGCCGATCGGCGAGTTGAAGGGCCGCGATTTCTCGGTTGGCGATGCGAGCGCGCCAGCCGGTGAAGTGACCATGGCCATCCGCAAGGAACTGACCGACATCCAGTACGGCAAGATTCCCGATCGGCACGGCTGGCTGGTCAAGCTGCGCGACTGAAGCGCGACGCCAGTGACATGACGAAAAGGCCGGGCATTGCCCGGCCTTTTTCGTTTGCTGGAATCACTACGATTGTCAGGTCGCGAACTTCTTCGCGCCGGCCACGCAGGCAACCACGCCCAGGGTCACCGCGAGCATCGTCCAGCTCACCGTTTCGCCCAGCAACAACGCCGCCAGGGCGAGTCCGAAGAACGGTTGCAGCAGCTGCAACTGTCCGACCGCGGCGATGCCGCCCTGCACCAGACCGCGATACCAGAACACGAAGCCGATCAGCATGCTGAAGAGCGAGACGTAGGCCAGCCCGAGCCAGGCCGGTGTACCCACCGGGGCAAATGAATCCGGCCGCGACGCGAACGTGATGGGCAGAACCACCGGCAGCGACAACGCCAGCGCCCAGCAGATCACCTGCCAGCCGCCGAGCCGGCGGGACAGCCGCGCGCCCTCGGCATAGCCCAGGCCGCACACGAGAATCGCGGCCACCATCAGCAGATCGCCGGCCCATGACGCCTCCGCATCGTGCAGGAGCGCATAGCCCGCGACGCACAGACTGCCCAGCACCGAGAACAGCCAGAACATCGCCCGCGGCCGCTCGCCGCCGCGGATCACCCCGAAGAGCGCCGTGCTCAGCGGCAGCAGGCCGACGAACACGATCGTGTGCGCCGAGGACACGTGTTGCAGGGCGAGCGCGCTCAGCAGCGGATAGCCGACCACCACGCCCAGCACCACCACCGCCAGCGAGGGCAGGTCGGACCGATCCGGGCGTGGCTGGCGGAACCCCCGCAGCAGCAGCAGCGCGAGCAGGCCGGCGATCGCGGCGCGGGCGGCGGTCAGGAACACCGGATCCAGATCCAGCACCGCCACCCGGGTGGCCGGCAGCGAGCCGGCGAAGATCACCACGCCGATGAAACCGTTGATCCAGCCGCTGCTCGCCTTGTCCATTGCCTGACTCTCGGGGAATGCGGCCAGTGGACCATGCCGGCGCCGTCATCCCCAGATACAATCCAATACAGTTGCAAGTAACTGTTATGCCTTGTTGGGCCATACGGTTGAGAGGAGGGAGCGCGATGGGCCGGCAGTCGGGGAGTACCCGCATCGATCAGGTAATGGCGGCCATTCGGGCGCGGATCGCCGCGCGCGCCTATGGGCCCGGCACGCGGTTGCCTTCGGTGCGCGCGCAGGCGAAGGCGATGCAGGTCTCGGTGTCCACCGTGGTGGAAGCCTACGAGCGCTTGGCCGCCGAGGGCGTCATCGGTTCGCGGCCGGGTTCGGGTTTCTATGTCGCCGGGCCCGTCGCGCCGCTGGCGCTGGCGCGGATGGGGCCGCGGCTCGACCGGGAAGTGGATCCGATGTGGATTTCGCGGCAGTCGCTGGAAACCGACGCGGCGATGCTCAAGCCTGGCTGTGGCTGGCTGCCTGCGACGTGGATGTACGAGTCGGGCATGCGCCGCGCGCTGCGCGCGGTGGCGCGGACCGACACGGTGTCGCTGGCCGATTACGCCACTCCACTCGGTGCGCCGGCGCTGCGGCAACTGCTGGCGCGGCGGCTGGCGGGCAACGGGGTGGAGGCATCACCGGACCAGATCATGCTGACCGATTCCGGCACCCACGCCATCGATCTGATCGCGCGCTTCCTGCTCGAACCCGGCGACGCCGTACTGGTCGATGATCCCTGCTACTTCAATTTCCACGCGTTGCTGAAGGCGCATCGGGTCAAGGTGGTCGGCGTGCCCTACACGCCGTCAGGGCCGGATCTGGAGGCGTTCGCGGCCGCATTGCAGGCGCAGGCGCCCCGGCTCTACATCACCAATTCGGGACTGCACAACCCGACCGGCGCGGTGCTGTCGCCGGTGACCGCGCACCGGCTGCTGAAGCTGGCGGAGATGTCGAACCTGGTGATCGTCGAGGATGACATCTTCGCCGACTTCGAAACCGCGCCTGCGCCGCGGCTGGCGGCGTTCGACGGCCTGTCGCGGGTGATCCAGATCGGCAGTTTCTCCAAGACCCTTTCGGCATCCCTGCGCTGCGGCTTCATCGCCGCGCGCCCGGACTGGCTCGACGCGCTGGCCGATCTCAAGCTCGCCACCGGTTTCGGCGGCAGCCGGCTGGCCGCCGATGTCCTGCTGGCGGCGCTGACCGACAGCGGCTATCGCCGGCACATGGAGGGCGTGCGGTTGCGCCTGGCCGATGCGCGCGGGCGGGTCATCGCGAAGCTGGGCGAGGTCGGCATCACGCCGTGGCTGACGCCACAGGCCGGCATGTTCCTGTGGTGCCGGCTGCCGGCCGGCGTCGATGCGGCGCGCCTGGCCCGCGACTGCCTGGAGGACGGGATGGTGCTGGCGCCCGGCAATGCCTTCAGCCCGTCGCCGGAGGCGGGGCGCTTCATGCGCTTCAACGCCGCGCAGTCGCTGGATCCGCGGATCCACGCCGCGCTGAAGCGTGCGCTGGCGGCCTAGCTGCCCATTGCCGTGCGGGACGGCGGGTGCGGCGGCGCGGCCCGGATCAGGCCGCTTCGAAACGGTTGGCGGCGACGTTCTTGCGGACCTTGGCCGGATCCCAGATGCGGCCGTTCATGGCGATGTAGACGCCCGGCGGCAGCGACTGCACCGCGCCGACCGCGCAACCGATGTTGAATTCCGCGTCCGAGCCACGGAAGCGTGCCGGATTGAGCGCGCCGGTCATCACGATGGTCTTGTCCGGAATGGACGTGAGCACGTGGCCGGTCTGCACCATCGAGTCGGTACCGTGGGTGATCAGCACGTGGCGCGCCGGCTGCGCGGCGACGGTGGCGCGGATCAGCTCGCGGTCCTCGTCGGTGATGTGCAGCGAGTCCTTGCGGATGATCGGGATGACGGTGAAGCGGAACGCCACCCCGAGTTCCTTCAGGATCTGGCCGATCTGCGGATCGCCGATCTGGTAGTCGGACTTGTCGTCGAAATAGATCTTGTCGATCGTGCCGCCGGTGGTGACGATCAGAAGTTCTTCCATCTCAGGGCTCCTGCGCGGCCGCGGCTTCCGCGGCGCGCGCTTCTTCGGGGGTGACCAGGTGATAGCCGTCGCCGTATGCCTCGCACAGCGCCAGCCATGCCGCGCCCGGGGGCGCGACAACCTGCCAATTATCGCCGTTCCTTTGGCTGAACGTGCACCGGGCGGGCGCATCCTCGTCTTCGCTCGCGATATCCGCGCCAATGGTGATCATCAGCGTCATGTTGTCGTAGTCGCGCAGGCGCGGCGGACCGCCCAGCGGCCAGGCGTGGTATTCCCAGGCGCAGCAACTGGCGCGCCCGGACTCGACCAGGTGGCCGTCGATCACGCGCAGGTCCGCGTAGCCGCCGCTGAAGAAATGGAAGAGTTTGCCGGTGGCCGGATCCCGGCGATAGAGATCGCCCAGGCAGTTCGGGCCGGCACCACACATGCCGCGTGTTTCCACTTCGAAGAAGCCATCCTGATCAATGTCGACAAGGTCGACATCGCGCAGGGGTTCTTCCATGGCGTCGGTCCCCAGCGTCAGCGCCGGTTGGAACCGCGAGCCGCCCGGAGCGGCAATCGCCACCTCGTAGCGGGGCGGCGACACCGTCCCATCGGCACCGGCCGCGTCGCATCGGACCGCCAGGCGCAGGCGCGAGCCGTCCGCCTGGGTGACGACCTGTTCGCGCGGTTGGCATTCGCCGCCATCCTCACCGGCGAACGCGGGCGAGACCACGCACAGCGACAACAGCAACAGCGCAGGCCAACGCGGAAGCCGCCGCCACGTGCCGCAGGCAATCACGGTTTGGCCTTGCGACCGAAGCGGGCGCGTAGCGCCGGCCAACTGGTGGCCAGCACGATGCCCACCGCCAACACGATGCCGCCCCACGCGTAGCCGGCCTCGGCCGGCCGCGACCAGGCGACCATCACCGCATGGGCGAACCAGAACAGGGCGAACACCCCGGCCCAGTAAGGTGCCCTCGGTCGATGCAGGAAATGCCCCAGCGCCAGCAGCAATGGCGGCAGGCAGAACACCAGCAGCACGGCCGGATAATGGCGATCACCGCGGAACCACAGCGCGTACAGGGCCGCCAGCACCAGCAGCATCAGCGCGGACGCGAGGCGCGGACGCGTCATCGCCGCGCCTCCAGCCGACGCGCGACATCGGCCACGCGACGACCGAGCGCACGCGCCAGCGCGGCTTCATCGTCGCTGAGCACGGGGTCGTCGCTGCCACCGGCCACGTGGCTGGCGCCATAGGGCGAACCGCCGGTGCGGGTGGTGCTCAACAATGTCTCGGTGAACGGAATCCCGACCAGCACGCAGCCGTGATGCAGCAACGGCAATTGCATCGACAGCAGGGTCGATTCCTGTCCGCCATGCTGGGTCGCGGTGGAGGTGAATACCGCGGCGGGTTTGTCGACCAGGGTTCCGCTGGCCCATTCCGCGCCCAGGCCGTCGATGAAATGCTTGAGCGGGGCGGCCATGTTGCCGAAGCGGGTGGGGCTGCCGAGGATGAGGCCGGCGCATTCGACCAGGTCGCGCGCTTCCACGTAGGGCGCGCCTTCCTCGGGGACCGGAGGCGCGGCCTGCTGGGTGACCGGCGCCACGGGCGGCACCGTGCGCAGGCGCGCTGCCATGCCCTCGACCTCGCCGATGCCGCGCGCGATCTGCCGGGCCAGGCGGGCTACCGATCCGCCGCGGCTGTAGTAGAGCACCAGGATCTCGGCCATGCATCGGTCCATTCGCCTCAGGGCCGCCTAGTATCCCCCGGGGAACGCGGCGATGTCGCGTCGCGGACGCATCGGTTACCCTTTCGGCGTCATGGAGCCACTGGATTCCGTCAATCGCTGGACCGACCGCCTGCGCGACCGCGCGCGCGCCGGTACCTTCTTCCGTTTCCTGGCCAAGCGTTTCCTTGACGATCGGCTGTTCCAGGCGGCGGCATCGCTGGCCTACACCACCCTGTTCGCGCTGGTGCCGCTGGCGATGGTGGTGTTCGGGGTGTTGTCGGCATTCCCGGTGTTCGATCGCTGGAGCGACCAGCTCAGCGACTACATCTTCTCCAACTTCGTGCCCAACGCCGCGCGTTCGGCGGAGATCTACATCAAGCAGTTTTCCGCCAGCGCGGGCCAGCTCACCGCGGTCGGCGTGATCGTGCTGGTGATTTCCCTGCTGATCACGCTCAACAGCGTCGAGGCGACCTTCAACCGGATCTGGCGGGTGGCCTCATCGCGGCCCAAGTTCGGCCGCTTTCTGGTGTACTGGACGGTGCTGACCCTGGGCGCGCTGGTGGCGGCGGCGTCGCTGGCCATGTCGGCCCGTTTCTTCGCCTTGCCGCTGTTCGCGACCAGCGAGGGCCAGGTGCTGCGCACCTTCGTGCTGACCCTGGCGCCGCTGCTGATCGAGTTCGCCGCCATCACCATGATCTACCGGGTGGTGCCGCACCGGACCATCAAGCTGCGCTACGCGATGGCCGGCGCCTTGCTGGCCACGGCCCTGCTGGAACTGGTCAAGTGGGGACTGGGCCTGTACCTGGGCAGCTTCAACACCTACCAGAAGATCTACAGCACCTTCGCCGCGGTGCCGATCCTGCTGATGTGGATCTACCTGTGCTGGGTGGCGATCCTGATGGGGGCGTCGCTGGCGTCGGCGATGGCGGCCTTCCGTTACCAGCCGGTGTCGATGCGGCTGCCGCTGGGCTACGAAATCTATGGCCTGCTGCGCATGCTGGGCCGCTTCAACGAAGCCCGCGCGCAGGGCCAGGGCCTGCACAGCGACCAGATCCTGGCGCTGGAACCGATCCTGACCGATTCGCTGATCCAGCAGATGCTCGGCCAATTGGCCGACATCAACCTGCTGCGCCGGGCCGAGGAGGGCGAATGGCTGCTGGCGCGGGATCTGGACGACATGACCCTGGCCGAACTCTACGAGGCCTGCCAGTTGCGCATTCCAATCGCCGAGGCGCACCTGCCGTGTCGCGACGATTCGCTCGGCATCGCCGCGCGCCGCGCGCTGGACGAATTGCGGGTGCCGCTGCGCGAACTGCTCAAGCGCCGGGTCAGCGACATCTATCTGGATTCCAACGAGGACAATCGATGAGAGTGGTGCTGACAATCCTGCTGGCGGGCACGCTGGCGCTGGCCGGTTGCAAGCCTTCGACGCCGGCCGCCCCCGCTGGGACCGGTGAACCAAAACCGGCCGCGAAAGCGCCCGCGGCCGACGCCGGCAACGGCAACGGCATGCAGATCCGGGAAACCACCGCGGACCTGCCGACGCTGGTGGTCGATACCGTGGATGGCGGACGATTCGACCTGTCCGCGCAGCGCGGCAAGTGGGTGGTGGTCAACTTCTGGGCCACCTGGTGCGCGCCCTGCCTGAAGGAGATGCCGGAACTGTCGGCGCTGGACGCGATGCGCGAGGACGTGCAGGTCGTCGGCCTGGCCTACGAGGACATCACCGCTGCCGACATGCAGGCGTTCCTGAAGGAACACCCGGTGGTCTATCCGATCGCCATCCTGGACGTGATGGCGCCGCCGGCCGATTTCGCGACGCCGCGCGGGCTTCCCACCACCTATCTGATCTCGCCGGAAGGCAAGGTGGCCAAGGCGTTCGCCGGTCCGGTCACCGCGCGCGAACTGGAAGCCCTGATCGCGCAGCCGGTGGGCAAGCCCGGCTGATGGACGCGGTCCGTTTCCTGATCGAAGGCAAGGTGCAGGGCGTGTTCTTCCGCGCCTCCACCCGTGAGCAGGCGCGCCGACTGGGCCTGGCGGGCATGGCGCGGAACCTGCCGGATGGACGCGTGGAAGTGATTGCGGCCGGCGAGCCGGAGGCCATCGAGACGCTGGCGGGCTGGCTGCACCATGGTCCGCCACAGGCGCGGGTCGAGCGGGTGGAACGCTCGCCGTGGACCACGCCGGTGCCGCCGGGATTCGACGTCGGCTGAAGCGCGCTCGCATAACAAAAGAGGCGGCCTGGTGGCCGCCTCTTTGTTTGCGCTGGATCGATCCGGCCTACTTCTTGCCGTGGCCGTTGCCCTTGTCCTTGCCACCCTGTCCTTGTCCCTGACCGTGGCCCTTGCCCTTGCCGCCGCCGCTTTGCACCGGAGGACCGTGCTCGCCGCCGCGGCCCTTGTCGGAGGCCGCGTGGCCGTTGCCCTGCGCCGGACGCGAGTTCTTGCCGCCGCCGTTGCCGTTGCCGGCATTCGCCGGCTTGCCCTTGCCAGGACCATGCTTGGACCAGTCGACATGCACGTTGCGATCCACCGCGACCGGATAGCCCCAGCGGTCATAGGTGCGCGAGAAGCCATTCTTCAGCGCATGGAATTGCGACGAGCCGGGCTTGATGCCCATGCGCTTGGCGATGGCGCCCCAGCCCTGGCCGGGATTGCGCTCGTACTCATGGACGACGTCGATGCAGGGCAGGCGCAGGATGTGCGCGATGGCGCAGGCGTAGTAGATGTCGCCCGCCGACCAGCGCCGGCCGAACAGATCCGTCACCAGCGAGCGCGGCGCACCGTAATAACCGGTCATCTCGTCGATGAAGGGCTCGCGGTAGCGCGAACCGTAGTCGTTGATCTCGATCAGGCGGGTATCCACCCACGCATCGCCCGTGCGGAAGTTGTAGCCGACCACCTGCGCATCCGCGGCCGAGGCGGTGGCAAGCAGCAGGCCGGCGCACAGCGCCAGCAGCGGTCTGGAATGGCGAACGGTATTCATGGGCACTCCTTTTGCAGGTGCGTTGCTGATGCATCGCAGGGTGCGGCGAGTCTTGGGAGAACGGACTGAATCGGCGGTGAAACGACTTACGTAACCGGCGTTCCACATGGGAAACATTCAGCCCCGCAGGCCGGCAGCGCAGGTCAAATCGGAAACGGCTTGATCGGCTTGAGCACGCCGTACTTTTCCTTCTGCGGCTTGCCCTTCAGCGGCGGAAGGCCGAAGGTTTCCAACTGCACATGGGTGTCGGGCAGGCGATCCAGCAGGTCGCGGATCAGGGTCAGCCGTCCGCGTCGCTGGTCGTTGAAGTCGACCAGCGTCCACGGCGCATCAGTGGTGTGCGTGGCCTTGAACATGGCTTCGCGGGCGGTGGTGTAGTCCGCGTATTTCTCGCGCGCCTTCAGATCGATGGGTGAGAGTTTCCAGCTCTTGAGCGGTTCCTCGGCGCGTTCGGCGAAGCGCTCTTCCTGGCGCGCCTGGTCAACCGCCAGCCAGTACTTGAACAGCAGGATGCCGTCGTCCACCAGCAGCTTCTCGAAGATCGGCACCTGGGCCAGGAACCGGCGATACTCGGTGGCGGTGCAGAAGCCCATTACCTTTTCCACCCCGGCGCGGTTGTACCAGCTGCGATCGAACAGCACGATTTCGCCCGCCGCCGGCAGATGGGCGATGTAACGCTGCAGGTACCACTGGGTGCTCTCGCGTTCGCCGGGCTTGGGTAGCGCGGCCACATGGCACTGGCGCGGATTGAGGTGTTCGCGGATGGCGTTGATGGCGCCGCCCTTGCCGGCGGTATCGCGGCCTTCCATCAACACCACGATGCGCGCGCCCGCGTGCGCGGCCCAGCGTGCCATCGCCGCCAGCTCCAGTTGCAACGGCTTGAGCAACTGCTCGTATTCCTTGCGCTTGAGTTCCTTCATGGGGTCTTCTTCCGGCGGTTCTGGCGGGTGGTGCCGGCCATGCCGCGCGCCACTTCCAGCAGCGCGCCCTGCTGGCGGGAATTCAGTTCGCGGTACGCGGCCAGCAGATCGTGTTCGCCGCGCGTGCGCGCCGGATCCAGCTGGGTGGCCAGTTCCGCCAGCAACGCGCCGGCCGGTACGCCGAACGCGCGGGCGAGGGCGGCCAGCTGATCCTTGCCGGGCAGCTTGTCGCCGCTCATCCACGATCGGACGGTCGCGGCGCCGACCTTGGGAATGGCGGTGGCGATGTCGGCGGCGCTGAGTCCGCTGGCCTTGGCGAGCATGCGCAGGGTGGCGTCGATGGACATGGCCGTTCCTGTAGTCATTCCTTGAGGCGGGGCCGCAGGGTGGCGAGGTTGCAGGGCCGGGTGCGGGCGTCGAGTTGTGCGGAGATGATGCGTTCCCAGGCCGTGCGGCAGGCCGAGGTGGAGCCGGGCAGGCAGAACAGGAAAGTGCCGTTGGCAAGTCCGGCGAAGGCGCGCGACTGCAGCGAGGACGTACCGATTTCCTCGAAGCTGATCGCGCGGAACAACTCGCCAAAGCCCGGCATCTCCTTGTCGAGCAGCGGCAGCAGGGCTTCCGGGGTGGAATCGCGGCCGGTGAAGCCGGTGCCGCCGGTGACGAGGATGCCGTCCACCGCCGGATCCGCGATCCAGCGCGAAACCAGTGCACGCAGCTGGTAGCGGTCGTCCGGGAGCAGGCTGCGCTCGGCGATCCGGTGGCCGGCGTCGGTGGCGGCGTTGGCGAGGTAGTCGCCGCTGCCGTCCTCGGCCAGGGTGCGGCTGTCGGAGACGGTCAGCAGGGCGAGGCGCAGGGGCAGGAAGTCGTTGGCATGGCTCATGCCGGCAGCGTAAGGGCTGGCCGGCTGGCCTTTCAATGGTGCCCGTTCACGACCGCCGCGCGTCCCTCGCCATCGCAGGGGTATCCGTGCCGCAAAATGGCTTCAGGCATCCAGCGGAAGCCGGAATCGCAGGGTGCCGTCATACGGCTCCCAGCCCAGGTGCCGATACAGTGCCTGGGCGGTACGGTTGTCGTGATCGGTTTCCAGTTCCAGGCGCGCGGCACCCGAATCCCGGCCAAACGCCGCCGCGGCGTCCAGCAATGTCCGCGCCACGCCCTGGCGGCGGGCCTCGCGAACGACATACAGGTCGTTGAGCACCCAGATGCGTACCGCGCGCACGGAGGAGAACGAAGGAAACAACTGGGTGAACCCCAGCAGGCGGCCGTCGTCCTCGGCGACGAAGATCACCGACTCCTCGCGCGCCAGCCGCTCGTGGATGAACGTCGACGCCAGCGTGGCGCCCGGGGCCTGCTCGTAGAACTGCCGGTACAGATCGAACAGTGGCGCGATCGCGCCCGCGTCGGCCAGGGTCGCGCGTCGTACCGTGATGCTCATGCCGCCTCCGTCAGTCGGGCCAGTTCGTCGGCCTGGTATTCGCGGGTCAGGCGATCCACCAGCGGATCCAGATCGCCTTCCATGATGTTGGGCAGATCGTACAGGGTCAGGCCCTCGACCCGGTGATCGGTGATCCGGCCCTGCGGGAAGTTGTAGGTGCGGATGCGCTGGCTGCGGTCACCGCTGCCGACCTGCAACCGCCGCGAGGCGGCCTGGGCGGCCTGCTGCTTGCTGCGCTCGGCGTCGAGCAGTTGCGCCTTCAGCCGCTTCATCGCCTTGTCCCGGTTGGCGTGCTGGCTGCGCTCGGTCTGGCACTCGACCACCACACCGGTGGGGACGTGGGTGATGCGGATGGCCGATTCGGTCTTGTTGACGTGCTGGCCACCGGCGCCGGAGGAGCGGAAGGTGTCGATCCTCAAATCCGCTGGATTGATGGTGACATCCTCGACCTCGTCCACGTCGGGGATGATCGCCACCGTCGCCGCCGAGGTATGGATGCGGCCCTGTGATTCGGTTTCGGGCACGCGTTGCACGCGGTGGGTGCCGGACTCGAACTTGAGTCGCGAGAACGCGCCACGCCCGCTGACCTTGGCCACGATTTCCTTGTAGCCGCCATGCTCGCCGGGATTGTCGGACTCGATCTCCACCCGCCAGCCCTGGCGTTCGGCATAGCGTGCATACATGCGGAACAGGTCGCCGGCGAAGATGGCCGCCTCGTCGCCGCCGGTGCCGGCGCGCACTTCCAGGAACAGGTTGCCGTCGTCGCGGTTGTCGCGCGGCACCAGCAGCAGCGACAGTTCGTCTTCCAGTTCGGCCAGGCGCGCGCGCGCGGTGGCGATTTCCTCTTCCGCCAGTTCGGCCAGGTCCGGATCCCCGCGCATCGCCTCGGCCGAGGCCAGGTCGCGCTTGGCCTTGGCTTCCTCCGCCAGCGCCAGCGCCACTGGTTCCAGTTGCGCGAACTCGCGCGAATAGTTGCGGAAACGGTCGTTGTCGCCGGCCACGCCGGGGTCGGCCAGCAGGCGTTCCAGTTCTTCGCGGCGTTCGGCCAGCACTTCGAGTTTACGGCGCAGCGTCGGCGTCATCGGGCTTCTTGGAATGGGAGTAGGGCGCCTTTTCCGGGAACAGGCGATCGGCCGCGCGCGCCAGTTCGGCATCGCCGGTCAGCGCGGCCTCGCGCAGCGCGGCGGTCGGCGGATGCAGCAGCCGGTTGGTCAGCGAGTGGGCCAGGAATTCCAGCACCGCTTCCGGATCGCGGCCGTTGGACAGCTGCTGGCGGGCCTTGGCCAAGACGTCGTCGCGTGCCTGTTCGCCATGCGCGCGCAGGCGCTTGAGCGGCTCCTGGCGGCTGCTGGCGTGCAGGGTTTCGACGAAGCGGGCGACCTGCAGTTCGATGATCGCCTCGGCGGCGTCGGCGGCCTCGCGGCGGCTGCGGCGGTTGTCCTCGACCGCGCGTTCCAGATCGTCGACCGTGTACAGGTAGGCGTCGTTGAGGTCGGCCACATCGGCGGCGATATCGCGCGGGACCGCCAGATCGAACAGCAGCATCGGCTTGTGCCGGCGGCGCGCCAGCGCCTGCTCGACGTGCGCGCGCAGCAGGATCGGTTCGCGCGCGGCGGTCGCTGAAAACACCACGTCGGCCTCCGCCAGGTGGCGTTCCAGCTCGCCCAGCGGCAGCGCGTAACCGCCGTGCCGGCTGGCCAGCTCCTGCGCGTGGGCAAGCGTGCGGTTGGCGATCAGCAGCCGCCGCACCCGGCCTTCACTGAGATGCTTGGCGGCGAGTTCGATGGTTTCGCCGGCGCCGACCAGCAGCACGGTCGAATCGCTGAGGCGGGCAAAGGAATCCTGCGCCAGGCGCACCGCGGTGGACGCCACCGACACCGGATTGGCGCCCACGCGTGTATCGGTGCGGGCGCGCTTGGCGACGGCGAAGGTCTGCTGGAACAGCCGGTCCAGGCGACTGCCCAGCGCGCCGTGCTCGCGCGCGTTGGCCCAGGCGTCCTTCACCTGGCCGAGAATCTGCGGTTCCCCCAGCACCATCGAGTCCAGTCCGGTCGCGACCCGGAACAGGTGGCGCACGGCGTCGGCGTCGCGATGGCGGTACAGATAGGCCTCCAGCCCGTCGGCGTGGGTGGCCAGCCAGTTCGCCAGCACCTGCCCATCGTCGGCCACCGCGTACAGTTCGGTGCGGTTGCAGGTCGACAGCAGCGCGGCTTCCTCGACCTGCGGCAGGGCGCGCAACGCGGACAGCGCCGACGGCAACGCGCCGGCGTCGAACGCCACGCGTTCGCGCAGTTCGACCGGCGCGGTCTGGTGATTCAGTCCGAGGACCCACAACGTCATCGTTCAGGTGCTTGCGCTAAGCTGCTGGCTGGTAAGTGGCCGCTATTTTACGGCCCACGTGAGTCTCATGCCCGCAATATTGCGTCTCAGCCTGGTGCTTTCCTTGCTGTTGGCCCTGTCCGGCCCCGCGTTGGCCTCGCGCAAGGCGGCGCCGGCGCGGGACGATGCCCTCACCACGGTGATGGCGGGCGAGTTCGCGCTCCAGGCCGGGCAGCTGTCGGAAGCCTCCCGCTGGTACCTGGAAGCGGCCCGCGCCACCGAGGATGCCGGGCTGGCCGAGCGTGCCACCCGCATCGCCCTGCTTTCCAACGACGACGCCGGCGCCACCGAGGCGCTCAAGCTGTGGCGCGCCCGCGCGCCGAAGTCGCTGGCCATGCGCGGCGCCGAAGCCACCCTGGCGCTGCGCCGGGGCGACGCCCGTGCCGCCCGCCGGGAACTGGGCACGCTGATGGCCTCGCCCGACGAGATGGGCTGGCGCTACGCGCTGACCGCGCTGGGCAGCGGCGGCAAGGATCCGGAGCTGCCGGCGAAACTGCTGGGCGAACTGGTCGACGGCAACACCATTCCCGCCCAGTTGCAGGCCTGGTTGGCGTTCGCTGGATTGGCCCAGCAGCTGGAGCAGCCGGAACTGTCGCGCCGGATCGTCGGCAGCGTGGTGGACCGCTTCCCGCAGGAGCCGCGCGTGGTGCTGCTGCACGCGGCCCAGCTGCGGCGTTCCGGCGACGAGGCCGAGGCGCGCAAGGTGTTGGGCGGACTGGGCCCGGACATACTGGAAAAGCCCGAACTCCGTTTGGCGGTGGCGGCCGAGTACGAGGCGCTGGGAGATTCCGCGGCCGCCGCGGCGACCCTGGCGAAAGGGCCGCAGGACGACCAGAGCTACGCGCTGCGGGCCTCGCTGCTGGCCAAGGCCGACAACACCACCGCATTGACCGCGCTGTACGACGAACTGCGCCGCGAGGCCAGCGAGCCTGATGGCGGCCGCAGGTTGCTGCTGGGGCAGATGGCCGAGTTCCTCAAGCGGCCGCAGGAAGCGCTGGACTGGTACCGCAGCGTGCCGGCCGGCAGCGCCCGCTCGGAGGCGCGCCTGCGCGCCGCCAACACCCTCTACGAACTGGACAGCAAGGCCCAGGCCTTCCAGGAACTGCGCACCCTGCAGGGTGATGCCTCGGCCGACGACGATGCCCGCCGCAACGCCTACCTGCTGGAAGCCGAACTGCGCCAGAAAAACGGTGACGACGCCGGCGAACTGGACGTGTTCGCGCGCGGCCTGGCGGCCTATCCGGACGACATCGAGATCCTCTATGCGCGTGGCCTGGCGTGGGAACGGCGCGATCGCGTCGATCGCGCGGAGGCCGATTTCCGCAAGATCCTGGTCATCGATCCGGAGAACACCGCCACCCTCAACGCGCTCGGCTACACCCTGGCCGATCGCACCCAGCGCTACCAGGAAGCGCTGGAGCTGATCGATCGCGCGCGGGTGGCCGAACCCGAGAACGCCGCCATCATCGACAGCTACGGCTGGGTGCTGTACCGGCTGGGACGGTTGCCGGAGGCGCTGGTGCAATTGCGCCGTGCCTTCACCCTGCAGAAGGATCCCGAGATCGCCGCGCACGTCGGCGAAGTGCTGTGGGTGATGGGGCAGAAGGACGAGGCGCGCAAGTATTTCGACGAGGCGCGCAAGCTCGACCCTGAAAACCGCTCGCTGCAGCGGGCGCTGGAGAAGACCGGAGCATGAAGTGGAACTGGCGTGGACCGCTGCTGGCGGCCTGTGTGTTGATGCTGGCCGCCTGCGCCAGCGGCGGTGGCCGCAAATCTACGCCGCCGCCACTGGAAGATCCCGAGGACGTGGCCGCCGCGCAGGCGCGCCAGGCCACCCGTGAAGCGTGGTTGCGCGGGCAACCGGAATGGGGATTCGAGGCGCGGGTGGCGGTCAGCCAGGCCGGCAAGGGCGGCAGCGGCCGGCTCGACTGGCGCCAGCAGGGCACGCAGTACACCGCTTCGTTGAGCGCCCCGGTCACCCGCCAGAGCTGGCGCCTCAGCGCCGGCGCCGACGGCGCGCGGCTGGAAGGGCTGGAAGGTGGCCCCCGCCAGGGCGAAGACGCCGATCTGCTGCTGCGCGAAGCCACCGGCTGGGACATTCCGGTGCAGACCCTCTCGGAATGGGCGCGCGGCCTGAGCGGGCAGGGCAGCCCGGAGTTCGGTCCCGAGGGCCAACTGCAGACGTTGCGCCAGGCCGGCTGGACCATCCGCTACACCGAATGGCTGCCGGCCGCCGGCGCCCAGCCCGCGATGCCCCGGCGCATCGAGGCCGAGCGCGGCCAGGCCCGGGTCCGCCTGGTCGTGGATCGCTGGGATCTCGGGGCCGCGCCGTGACGGCACTCTCTCCGGAGGATGGCTGGTCGGCCTGGCCCGCACCGGCCAAGCTGAACCTGTTCCTCCACATCACCGGCCGCCGGCCGGACGGCTATCACCTGCTGCAGTCGGTGTTCCGGATCCTGGACTGGGGCGACACCGTGCACCTGCGGGTGCGGCCGGATGGCGCGATCCGCCGGGTGGGAGCTTCCGTCCCCGGCGTGGCCGAGGCCGATGATTTGCTGGTGCGCGCGGCCAATCTGCTAAAAGAAGATGCCAACTGCGCGCAAGGAGCGGACATCTCCGTCGAAAAGCGCATCCCGGCCGGTGGCGGCTTCGGCGGTGGCTCATCCGATGCGGCCACCGTGCTGGTGGTACTCAACCGGCTCTGGGGCACCGGCCTGCCGGTGGACCGGCTGGCGGCGCTGGGCCTGCGGCTGGGCGCGGACGTGCCGGTATTCGTCCGCGGGCACAACGCCTGGGCCGAGGGCGTTGGCGAACAGCTCACGCCCATCGCCCTGCCTCCGGCCTGGTACGTGCTGGTCGACCCCGGCGTCCACGTGCCCACCGCGGCACTTTTCCAGGCCCCTGATTTGACGCGAAACGCGCCACCCGCGAAAATGTCGGACTTCGTTTCGGGACACCTGCTCGGCAATGCGTTCGAGCCGGTACTGCGCCGCCGGGAACCTGCCATCGAGGCGGTGTTCCAGGCTCTGGCGCGTATCGGCACGCCGCGGCTGACCGGATCCGGCAGCGGTTGTTTCGTCGAGTTCGCCCAGCGGACCCAGGCGGAAGCGGCGCTGGCGGAACTGTCCGGCCTGCGGGCCTGGCTGGTGCCGGGCGCGGCGCGGTCGCCGCTGCAGGATGCGCTCGAATCGGAAACCTAACGCCTAGGGGCGTCGCCAAGTGGTTAAGGCACCGGGTTTTGATCCCGGCATTCGTAGGTTCGAATCCTTCCGCCCCTGCCAATCCGCGGTTTTCCTGCAGCGCCCGCGAGGGACTGCGCCGCGACTTCCCGCCGCCGCCAGAAGCCACGCCGAGAGAGAAAAATGCAAGACGACCGCAACCTGCTTGTCTTCTCCGGCAACGCCAACAAACCGCTGGCCGACAGCATCTGCCGCGAACTGGGCGTGCGTCCGGGCAAGGCGCTGGTGTCGCGCTTCTCCGACGGTGAAGTGCAGGTGGAAATCGAGGAGAACGTCCGCCGCCAGGAAGTGTTCGTGGTCCAGCCCACCTGCGCCCCGGCCGCGGAAAACCTGATGGAACTGCTGGTGCTGATCGACGCGCTCAAGCGCGCATCGGCCGCCAGCGTCACCGCGGTGGTGCCGTACTTCGGCTACTCGCGCCAGGATCGCCGCCTGCGTTCCTCGCGCGTGCCGATCACGGCCAAGGTGGCGGCCAAGATGTTCAGCGCGGTCGGTACCGATCGGGTGCTGACGGTGGACCTGCATGCCGACCAGATCCAGGGCTTCTTCGATATCCCGGTCGACAACGTGTACGCCTCGCCGCTGCTGCTGGCCGATATCTGGCGCGCCTACGGCACCGACAACCTGATCGTGGTCTCGCCCGACGTGGGCGGCGTGGTGCGCGCGCGCGCCGTCGCCAAGCGCCTGGACGATGCCGACCTGGCCATCATCGACAAGCGCCGTCCGCGCGCCAATGTCGCCACCGTGATGAACATCATCGGTGACGTCGACGGCAAGGACTGCGTGCTGGTGGACGACATCGTCGACACCGCCGGCACCCTGTGCGCCGCCGCCGCCGCGCTGAAGTCGCGCGGTGCCAAGAAGGTGGCTGCGTACTGCACCCACGCCGTGCTCTCGGGCCCGGCGGTGGACAACCTGAACAAGTCGGTGCTGGATGAACTGGTCGTCACCGACACCATCCCGCTTTCGCCGGAAGCGAAGGCGTGCGGCCGGATCCGCCAGCTCAGCGTGGCGGAACTGCTGGCCGAAACCGTTCGCCGCATCGCCTTCGGCGAATCGGTGAGCTCGCTGTACGTGGATTGAGGGCCGGGATTCGTGATTGGGGATTCGGGATTGGCGTTTGCGAATCCCGAATCCCGAATGCCAAATCCCGGCATTCCAACGACTCTCCTGGTCGCGGGGGAGTCTTCAAGATCGCCGCGAGGCGATTCATCAACTAGGTAATTAGCAAACATGGCAAAGACACACGAAATCAAGGTGCAGCGCCGCGAAGACGAGGGTAAGGGTGCGAGCCGCCGCCTGCGTCACGCCGGCAACGTGCCCGCCATCGTCTACGGTGGTGGCGAACTCAAGCCGGTCAGCATCCAGCTGAACCACAACGAAGTCTGGCTGGCCAGCCAGCACGACTGGTTCTACTCCTCGATCCTGGACCTGAGCCTCAACGGCGACATCCAGAAGGTGCTGCTGCGTGACATGCAGCGTCATCCGTACAAGCAGCAGATCATGCACCTGGACTTCCAGCGCGTGAACGAGAACGAGACCCTGCGCACCGCGGTGCCGCTGCACTTCATCAACCAGGACACTTCGCCCGCCGGCAAGTCGGCCGACGTGGTCGTGACCCACGAACTGAACGAAGTCGTGGTCGAGTGCCTGCCGAAGGATCTGCCGGAATTCATCGAGATCGACCTGTCGAACCTGGCCGTGGGCGCCGTCGTGCACCTGTCGGAGATCAAGCTGCCGGCCGGCGTCGAAATCCCGGAACTGAAGCTGGGCAAGGAACACGACGTCGCCGTCGTGATCGCCAAGCACGGCAAGGAAGAAGCCGAGGCTCCGGCCGAAGGCGCCGAGAAGGAAGAGAAGTAATCCTGCGCCACGGTGCGTCCGCGTCAGCGGGCGCACCGGCGTGAGGCACTGTGATGGCAGGTCTTCGTCTCATCGTCGGACTGGGCAATCCCGGTGCCGAGCACGCCAGAACCCGGCACAACGCCGGGTTCCGTTTTGTCGACACCCTGGCCGAGGCACAGGGCGTGCGGTTTGGGCTGGAAAGCAAGCTGTTCGGTGAAACCGCCAAGGTCGTGGTCGCCGGCCAGCCGGTCTGGTTGCTCAAGCCGGCCACCTACATGAACCTGAGCGGCAAGTCGGTGACCGCCGCCCTGCGCTACTGGAAGATCGAGCCGGAAGAGGCGCTGTTGGCCCACGACGAACTGGACCTGGCCCCCGGCGTGGCGCGACTGAAGTTCGATGGCGGCCACGGCGGCCAGAACGGCCTGCGCGACACCCTCCAGTTGCTGGGGCACGGCAAGTTCCACCGTCTGCGCATCGGCATCGGCCATCCCGGCCACAAGGACAGGGTGACCGGCTGGGTCCTGGGCAAACCCGGCAAGGACGACGAAATCCTGATCGGTCGCGCCATCGACGACGCCATCGACGTGCTGCCACTGGCCGTGCAGGGTGATTTCAACGAGGCCATGAAGCGGCTGCACACGGCAAGGGAATAGGGAATGGGGAATGGGGAATCGTAGAAGCGCTTTTGCTTTGACCATTCCCTATTCCCGATTCTCCATTCCCGGATTGAAAACATGGGCATCAAATGCGGCATCGTCGGCCTGCCCAACGTGGGCAAGTCGACCCTGTTCAACGCGCTGACCAAGGCGGGCATCGCCGCGGCCAATTTTCCGTTCTGCACCATCGAGCCGAATGTCGGCGTGGTGCCGGTGCCGGACCCGCGCCTGAACCAGCTGGCGGACATCGTGAAGCCGCAGAAGGTGCTGCCGACCGCGGTCGAGTTCGTCGACATCGCCGGCCTGGTGGCTGGCGCGGCCAGCGGCGAGGGCCTGGGCAACAAGTTCCTGGCCCACATCCGCGAGGTCGATGCGATCACCCATGTGGTGCGCTGCTTCGAGCACGGCGACATCGTCCACGTGTCCGGCAAGGTGGATCCCATCGCCGATATCGAGACCATCGACACCGAACTGGCGCTGGCGGACCTGGATAGCGTCGAAAAAGCACTTAACCGCGCCGAACGCTCCGCTAAAGCCGGTGAAAAGGACGCCATCGCCCGCAAGCCGGTCCTGCAGAAGCTGCATGCCGGCCTGAGCGAGGGCCAGCCCGGCCGCGCGCTGGGTCTGGACGAGGAGGAGCGCGCGCTGGTCCGCGACCTGTTCCTGCTGACCCTCAAGCCGGTCATGTACGTGGCCAACGTGCTGGAGGACGGCTTCGAGAACAATCCGCACCTGGAGGCCGTGCGCGCCCGCGCCGCCACCGAGGGCGCCGAGGTGGTGCCGGTCTCGGCCGCCATCGAGGAAGAGCTGGCCCAGCTGGACGACGCCGATCGCGACACCTTCCTGGCCGACCTCGGCCTGGACGAACCCGGCCTCAACCGGGTGATCCGCGCGGCCTACAAGCTGCTCGGCCTGCAGACCTACTTCACCGCCGGGGTCAAGGAAGTCCGGGCCTGGACGGTCAAGGCCGGGGCCACCGCGCCCCAGGCGGCGGCGGTCATCCATACCGATTTCGAGAAGGGCTTCATCCGCGCCGAGACCATCGCCTTCGACGATTTCATCAAGTACAAGGGCGAGGCGGGCGCGCGCGACGCCGGCCGGCTGCGCCTGGAAGGCAAGGAATACCGGGTGCAGGAAGGCGACGTGCTGCACTTCCGCTTCAATGTCTGATAAAAAAGTTGGCGTTTCGCGTTGACAGCCAGTCTGCTTCAGGCCAAAATCGCTGGCTGTTTCACCCCGGTTTGATTTGGCCCCTCCGGCCGGCTCTTCCGGGTGGCTTTGGAGGGATACCCAAGCGGCCAACGGGGGCAGACTGTAAATCTGCTGGCTTACGCCTTCGGTGGTTCGAATCCACCTCCCTCCACCAAAATTTGAGTTGTTTTGTGTTGTAGTGGTCTCCCGGCGCGGGAGTAGTTCAACGGTAGAACCTCAGCCTTCCAAGCTGATGGTGCGGGTTCGATTCCCGTCTCCCGCTCCACTTGAACGCCCAGCGCGGGACCTGCGGTAACCGAAGCGACAAACAGTTTCACGCTCACGTAGCTCAGTCGGTAGAGCACCTCCTTGGTAAGGAGGAGGTCGATGGTTCGATTCCATTCGTGAGCACCACCTTTCCAACTCCATTTCAACGATCCACCTCGAGAAGAAGCAGCCATGGCAAAGGGTAAATTCGAACGCACCAAGCCGCACGTGAACGTGGGCACCATTGGTCACGTTGACCACGGCAAGACGACGCTGACGGCGGCGCTGACGAAGGTGGGTGCCGAGCGCTTTGGCGGCGAGTTCAAGGCGTACGACGCGATTGACGCGGCGCCGGAAGAGAAGGCCCGCGGCATCACGATTTCGACGGCGCACGTGGAATACGAAAGCCCGACGCGCCACTACGCGCACGTGGACTGCCCGGGACACGCGGACTACGTGAAGAACATGATTACCGGTGCGGCGCAGATGGACGGCGCGATTCTGGTGTGCTCGGCCGCGGACGGCCCGATGCCGCAGACGCGCGAGCACATCCTGCTGTCGCGCCAGGTGGGCGTGCCGTACATCGTGGTGTTCCTGAACAAGGCGGACATGGTGGACGACGCCGAGCTGCTGGAACTGGTGGAAATGGAAGTTCGCGAGCTGCTGACCAAGTACGAGTTCCCGGGCGACGACACCCCCATCATCAAGGGTTCGGCGCGTCTGGCGCTGGAAGGCGACCAGTCGGAGATTGGCGTGCCGGCCATCCTGAAGCTGGTGGAAGCGCTGGACACGTTCATTCCGGAACCGCAGCGTGACGTGGACAAGCCGTTCCTGATGCCGGTGGAAGACGTGTTCTCGATTTCCGGTCGCGGCACGGTGGTGACCGGTCGTATCGAGCGCGGCATCATCAAGGTGGGCGACGAAATCGAAATCGTCGGTATCCGTCCGACCCAGAAGACCACGGTCACGGGCGTGGAAATGTTCCGCAAGCTGCTGGACCAGGGCCAGGCGGGCGACAACGCGGGCCTGCTGCTGCGCGGCACCAAGCGTGACGACGTGGAGCGTGGCCAGGTGCTGGCCAAGCCGGGTTCCATCACCCCGCACACCGAGTTCGAGGCCGAGGTGTACGTGTTGTCGAAGGACGAGGGCGGCCGTCACACGCCGTTCTTCAAGGGTTACCGTCCGCAGTTCTACTTCCGCACCACGGACATCACCGGTGCGGTGACGCTGCCGGAAGGCACCGAGATGGTGATGCCGGGCGACAACATCAAGATGACCGTCCAGCTCATCAACCCGGTGGCGATGGACGAAGGCCTGCGTTTCGCCATTCGCGAAGGCGGTCGTACCGTCGGCGCCGGCGTCGTGGCCAAGATCATCAAGTAAGCTGCTGTTCCGGCGAATCGCTTCGCCGGACCTCGCGAACGGCGGGCCGGAACCTCGGTCCGCCTTCGCCGTCTAAGGGAAACCTTTAGCAAATCGATACGCCAGTAGCTCAATTGGCAGAGCAGCGGTCTCCAAAACCGCAGGTTGGGGGTTCGAGTCCCTCCTGGCGTGCCACACCGGCGGAGTCTTCCGCACAAGGTCGGCAATGCATGGCCGGCCTCCCAGAGCAAAGAGCGACACTGACTTGAACAGCAAGGTCGAACAATCCAAGGGCGGCGCATCCGCCGGCGACATCGCCAAGTACGTGCTGGCCGCTGCCCTGGTGGTCGCCGGTCTGGTGGCCTGGTGGTGGTTCAATGGCCAGTGGGCCACGCCGCTGCGCTCGCTGGCGGTCGCGGCCGGCCTGGTCCTGGGCACCGTCGTGTTCCTGACCACCGGCAAGGGCCGGGATACCCGTGAATTCCTGTCCGAATCGCGGTTCGAGTTGCGCAAGGTGGTCTGGCCGACCCGCCAGGAAGCGACCCGCATGACCTGGGTGGTGGCGATCGTCGTCATCATCCTGAGCCTGCTGCTGGCGGGCTTCGATTTCGCCATCAAGTGGGCGATCGAGTTGTTCCTGGACTACGGCCGCTGAGGAGAATGTCGCAGTGAAGCGTTGGTACGTGGTTCACGCCTATTCGGGCTTCGAGAAGTCGGTTGCACAGGCGCTGCGTGATCGCATCGTCCGCAACGACATGCAGGAAAAGTTCGGCGACGTCCTGGTTCCGACCGAGGAAGTGGTCGAGATGCGCTCCGGCCAGAAGCGCCGTTCCGAGCGCAAGTTCTTCCCGGGCTATGTCCTGGTCCAGATCGAGACCCATGACGAGGCGGGCATCCCGCGCATGGACAACGAGAGCTGGCACCTGGTCAAGGAAACCAGCAAGGTGCTGGGCTTCATCGGCGGCACCGCCGATCGTCCGTTGCCGATCCGCGACGAGGAGGCCGCCGCCATCCTGGATCGCGTTCAGGAAGGCGTGGAAAAGCCCCGTCCCAAGGTGCTGTTCGAGCCGGGCGAAATGGTCCGGGTCATCGATGGCCCGTTCAACGACTTCAACGGCGTGGTCGAGGAAGTCAACTACGAAAAGAGCCGCCTGCGCGTAGCGGTGCTCATTTTCGGCCGCTCCACCCCGGTGGAGCTGGAATTCGGCCAGGTCGAGAAGGCCTGACCCCCTTCCGGCGTGCCTCCGGCACGGCCCGGAAAACCCTGATATACTGCGCGGCTCCCTGTCCAAAGGAGCCGGGCAGGGCACCAGCCGCCGCAAGGCGGCTTCCGTGCGTCTACAACGCGAAGCCGGGACGCGTGATTTTCCCGGTCCGATGGGGAGCCTGACAACAGGCGCTAGCACCCGGAGAGAACTCAAATGGCTAAGAAAGTTGTTGGTTACATCAAGCTGCAGGTGAAGGCCGGCCAGGCCAACCCCTCGCCGCCGGTCGGCCCGGCCCTGGGCCAGCGCGGCCTGAACATCATGGAGTTCTGCAAGGCGTTCAACGCCGCCACGCAGAAGCTGGAGCCGGGTCTGCCGATTCCGGTGGTCATCACCGCCTACTCCGACCGTACGTTCACCTTCATCACCAAGACGCCGCCGGCGACCATCCTGCTGAAGAAGGCCGTGGGCATCCAGTCCGGCTCCAAGCGTCCGAACACCGAAAAGGTGGGCAAGGTGACCCGCAAGCAGCTGGAAGAGATCGCCAAGGCGAAGGAACCCGACCTGACCGCGGCCGATCTGGACGCGGCAGTTCGCACGATCGCGGGTTCGGCCCGCTCCATGGGCCTGACGGTGGAGGGTTAAGAGATGGCACAGACCAAGCGACAGAAGGCCATCCTGGCCGCAGTGACCCCGGGCAAGGCGTATGCCATCGACGAGGCGCTGAAGATCATCAAGTCCGCCACCAAGGCCAAGTTCGTCGAGTCCGTCGACGTCGCGGTGCGCCTGGGCGTGGACGCCAAGAAGTCCGACCAGCAGGTCCGCGGTTCGACCGTGCTGCCGGCCGGTACCGGCAAGTCGGTGCGCGTGGCGGTGTTCGCCCCGGCCGGCGCCAAGGCTGACGAAGCGGCCGCCGCCGGCGCCGAAGCCGTCGGCATGGACGACCTGGCCGAGAAGATGCTGGCCGGCGACATCAACTACGACGTGGTCATCGCCACGCCGGACGCGATGCGCGTGGTCGGCAAGCTGGGCACCGTGCTGGGTCCGCGCGGCCTGATGCCGAACCCGAAGGTCGGCACCGTGTCGCCGAACCCGGCCGAAGCCGTGAAGAACGCCAAGTCGGGTCAGGTGCGCTACCGCACCGACAAGGCCGGCATCATCCACTGCACCATCGGCAAGGCCAGCTTCGAGGACGAAGCGCTGAAGAACAACCTGCAGGCCCTGCTGGCCGATCTGGTCAAGGCCAAGCCGGCCACCGCCAAGGGTCAGTATCTGCAGAAGATCTCGGTCAGCTCGACCATGGGTCCCGGCGTCACCGTCGACCAGTCGTCGCTCAACCTGAAGTGATGAACCGGCCCGCGCGCCAAGCGCGTGGGCTTGCCGGTTCATCATCCCTGCGAAAGCAGGGATCCATTGGAATCTTGAAGATCCCTGGATCCAGCCCACGCAAGGAAACGCAACAAGGCAGCGTCCGCAAGGACGTTGCCGAACATTTGAGGGCAATCGCAACGGAATCCGTTCCCGCGCGATAGCCGTCAAAGACCGCAGGTGCGGTCAGCGCGCATCGACGACGGGCACGGAAGCTCGTGTTGGCAGGGAATCGCCGTCGATGGAAGCGGGATCGCTTAATCCGGACCCGAAAGGGGACGCGCCTGCGCAGATGGTGCCGCCTTCTGGAAATTTCCTGGTGCAGATTCATGCCAGTCAGAAAGGCCACCGCCGGGGCTCGCGCCCCCGGCACCCAGGATGGGTGCCGTCCAGGACCGCAAGCGGCAGGAGCCGCGAGCGGAATCAACAAGTGAGGAGTGTATGGCTCTCAATCTGTCCCAGAAGCAAGAAGTAGTCGCCGAACTGGCAGACGTCGCCGCCAAGGCGCACTCCCTGGTCGCCGCCGAATACGCAGGCATCACGGTCACCCAGATGACCGCGATGCGCAAGAAGGCGCGTGAGACCGGCGTGTTCCTGAAAGTTGTCAAGAACACCCTGGCTTCCCGTGCCGTCGAAGGTACCGAATACGAGTGCGTCAAGGACAAGCTCGTCGGTCCGCTGCTGTATGCGTTTTCGACGGAAGAACCCGGCGCCGCCGGGCGTCTGATCAAGGAATTCGCCAAGGGCAACGACAAGCTGCAGGCCAAGGTGGTCGCGTTGGGTGGTCAGCTGTATCCGGCCAGCCACGTCGAGGTCCTGGCGTCACTGCCGACCCGCGATCAGGCCCTGGCCATGCTGGCCCGCGTCCTGGCCGAACCGGCCTCGATGTTCGCCCGTGCCGTCAAGGCCGTGGGCGACAAGCAGGGTGGCGGCGAAGCCGTCGCCGAAGCTGCGGCCGAAGCCTGAGTTCGACGTCTTAACGGTTCACTGAACCCTTTCCCAAGATAAATTTCCAAAGGTAAACACAATGTCCCTTTCCAACGAACAGATCGTCGACGCCATTGCCGGCAAGACCCTGATGGAAGTGATGGAGCTGGTCAAGGCCATCGAAGAGAAGTTCGGCGTCTCCGCCGCCGCCCCGGTCGTTGCCGCTGCCGGTCCGGCCGCCGCCGCCGCCCCGGCCGAAGAGCAGACCGAATTCACCGTCACCCTGAAGTCCGCCGGCGACAAGAAGGTCGAAGTCATCAAGGCCGTCCGCGCCATCACCGGCCTGGGCCTGAAGGAAGCCAAGGACCTCGCCGAGGCCGGTGGCGTCCTGAAGGAAGCCGCTTCGAAGGAAGACGCCGAGAAGATGAAGAAGGACCTCGAGGCTGTCGGCGCCACCGTCGAAGTGAAGTAAGCAAAATCCGTCGCCACGCAACATCGGCGGCAAACCGAGGCCGGGGGCGCAAGCCCCTGGCCTTCGGTCGTTTCAACGGGAATAGGGAATAGGGAATAGGGAATCGCTGGAGCACGGCCCGAAAGGCCGCTTTTCTGACGATTCTCCATTCCCTATTCCCGATTCCCGCCAAAGCGAGTTTGTAGTTGGAAGCAGCAGCAGAAGGCGTGCTGGTGCCGGCAATACCAGCGGCTTCCAACTGAAAATTCTCCCGTTCGAAAGAATGTTCCCCCGGGGCCGCGGACGCGCGGCCCCCGATGCCAAAGGCACTCCCATGACGACATATTCGTTCACCGAGAAGAAGCGCATCCGCAAGGACTTCGGCAAACAGCGTTCGATCCTCGAAGTCCCCTTCCTGCTGGCCATCCAGGTCGACTCCTACCGCGAATTCCTGCAGGAATTCACCGAGCCGTCCAAGCGCGAGGATCGCGGCCTGCATGCCGCCCTCAAGTCGGTGTTCCCGATTTCCAGCTACAGCGGCAATGCCGCGCTGGAATACGTTGGCTACAAGCTGGGCGAACCCGTGTTCGACGAGCGCGAATGCCGCAACCGTGGCCTGAGCTACGGCGCCCCGCTGCGCGTCACCGTCCGCCTGGTCATCTATGACCGCGAATCGTCGACCAAGGCGATCAAGTACGTGAAGGAGCAAGAGGTCTATCTGGGCGAAATCCCGCTGATGACCGAGAACGGCACCTTCATCGTCAACGGTACCGAGCGCGTCATCGTCTCCCAGCTGCACCGCTCGCCGGGCGTGTTCTTCGATCACGATCGCGGCAAGACCCACAGCTCGGGCAAGCTGCTGTACAGCGCACGCATCATCCCGTATCGCGGCTCCTGGCTGGACTTCGAGTTCGATCCCAAGGACGCGCTGTTCACCCGTATCGACCGTCGCCGCAAGCTGCCGGTGACCATCCTGCTGCGCGCGCTGGGCTACTCCAACGAGGAGATGCTCAACGAGTTCTTCGACATCAACACCTTCCACATCCTGCCCGAAGGCGTGCAGCTGGAACTGGTGTCCGAGCGCCTGCGCGGTGAAACCCTCAACTTCGATCTGGCCGACGGCGACAAGGTCATCGTCGAGGCCGGCAAGCGCATCACCGCGCGCCACGTGAAGCAGCTGGAGCAGTCCGGCATCTCCGCGCTGGCGGTGCCCGACGAGTACCTGGTCGGCCGCATCCTGTCGCACGACGTGATCGACGGCAACACCGGCGAGCTGCTGGCCAATGCCAACGACGAGATCACCGAGGAGCAGCTGGTCAAGTTCCGCAAGGCCGGCGTCGACGCGGTCGGCACCCTGTGGGTGAACGATCTGGATCGCGGTCCGTACCTGTCCAATACCCTGCGCATCGATCCGAGCCGCACCCAGCTGGAAGCGCTGGTCGAAATCTACCGGATGATGCGTCCGGGCGAGCCGCCGACCAAGGACGCCGCGCAGAACCTGTTCCACAACCTGTTCTTCACCTTCGAGCGCTACGACCTGTCCAACGTCGGCCGGATGAAGTTCAACCGCCGTGTCGGCCGCAAGGAAGTCACCGGCGAAGCCGTGCTGTACGACAAGAAGTACTTCGGTTCGCGCACCGACGAAGAGGCCAAGCGCCTGGTCGCCGAGCTGGGCGATAGCTCGGACATCCTGGACGTGATCAAGGTCCTGACCGAGATCCGCAATGGCCGTGGCACCGTCGACGACATCGATCACCTGGGCAACCGCCGCGTGCGTTCGGTCGGCGAAATGGCCGAGAACGTGTTCCGCGTGGGCCTGGTCCGCGTCGAGCGCGCGGTCAAGGAGCGCCTGTCGATGGCCGAATCCGAGGGCCTGACCCCGCAGGAACTGATCAACGCCAAGCCGGTGGCCGCCGCGATCAAGGAGTTCTTCGGCTCCTCGCAGCTGTCGCAGTTCATGGATCAGAACAACCCGCTGTCGGAAGTGACCCACAAGCGCCGCGTCTCGGCGCTGGGCCCGGGCGGCCTGACCCGCGAGCGCGCCGGCTTCGAAGTGCGCGACGTGCACCCGACCCATTATGGCCGCGTCTGCACCATCGAGACTCCGGAAGGCCCGAACATCGGCCTGATCAACTCGCTGGCCGTGTACGCCCGCACCAACAACTACGGCTTCCTGGAAACCCCGTACCGCAAGGTCGTGGACGGCACCATCACCGACGAGATCGAGTACCTGTCGGCGATCGAGGAAAACGAGTACGTCATCGCCCAGGCCAATGCGCTGCATGACGCCAAGGGCCACCTGACCGAACAGTTCGTGCCGTGCCGCTACCAGGGCGAGTCGCTGCTGAAGCCGCCGAGCGAAGTGCATTACATGGACGTCTCGCCGATGCAGACCGTGTCGGTCGCGGCGGCGCTGGTGCCGTTCCTGGAGCACGACGACGCCAACCGCGCGCTGATGGGCGCCAATATGCAGCGCCAGGCCGTGCCGACGCTGCGTGCGCAGAAGCCGCTGGTCGGTACCGGCATCGAGCGCGCCGTGGCGCGTGACTCGGGCGTGACCGTCAATGCGCGCCGCGGTGGCGTGGTCGAACAGATCGACGCCGCCCGCATCGTGGTCAAGGTCAACGAGAGCGAGATTTCCGGCGAGCACGATGCCGGCGTGGATATCTACACGCTGATCAAGTACACCCGCTCCAACCAGAACACCTGCATCAACCAGCGTCCGCTGGTGAACGTGGGTGACGTGGTGGCGCGCGGCGACGTGCTGGCCGACGGCCCCTCGACCGACATCGGCGAACTGGCCCTGGGCCAGAACATGCTGATCGCGTTCATGCCGTGGAACGGCTACAACTTCGAAGACTCCATCCTGCTCTCCGAGCGCGTGGTGGAAGAGGATCGCTACACCACGATCCACATCGAAGAACTGACCTGCGTCGCGCGCGACACCAAGCTGGGTCCGGAGGAAATCTCGGCCGACATCCCGAACGTCTCCGAGCAGGCGCTGAACCGCCTGGACGAGAGCGGCGTGGTGTACATCGGCGCCGAAGTGCGCGCCGGCGACATCATGGTCGGCAAGGTCACGCCGAAGGGCGAAAGCCAGCTGACTCCGGAAGAGAAGCTGCTGCGCGCCATCTTCGGCGAGAAGGCCTCCGACGTTAAGGACAGCTCGCTGCGCGTGCCGCCGGGCATGGACGGCACCGTCATCGACGTGCAGGTCTTCACCCGCGACGGCATCGAGAAGGACAAGCGCGCCCGCCAGATCGAGGAAAGCGAGATCAAGCGCGTCAAGAAGGACTTCGACGACCAGTTCCGCATCCTGGAAAGCGCCATCTATGCCCGCCTGCGTTCGCAGCTGGTCGGCAAGGTCGCCAACGGTGGTCCGGGCCTGAAGAAGGGCGACACCGTCAATGACGCCTACCTGGACGGCCTGAAGAAGGCCGACTGGTTCGCCATCCGCATGAAGGACGACGACGCCTCCGACGCCATCGAACGCGCCCAGAAGCAGATCCAGGCGCACGAGAAGGAGTTCGAGCGCCGCTTCGCCGACAAGCGCGGCAAGATCACCGCCGGCGACGATCTCGCCCCGGGCGTGCTGAAGATGGTCAAGGTCTACCTGGCCGTGAAGCGCCGCATCCAGCCGGGCGACAAGATGGCCGGCCGTCACGGCAACAAGGGCGTGGTGTCGACCATCGTGCCGGTCGAGGACATGCCGTACATGGCCACCGGCGAGACCGTGGATATCGTGCTGAATCCGCTGGGCGTGCCGTCGCGTATGAACATCGGCCAGGTGCTGGAAGTCCACCTGGGCTGGGCCGCCAAGGGACTGGGCCGGAAGATCCAGGCCATGCTGGAAGCGCAGGCCAAGGTCGCGGATCTGCGCAAGTTCCTGGACCAGATCTACAACCACGAAAAGAAGCTGGGCGAAGACCGCGTCGACCTCTCGCAGTTCAGCGACGAGGAGCTGATCAACCTCGCGCGCAACCTGACCGACGGCGTGCCGATGGCCACTCCGGTGTTCGACGGCGCGGCGGAAGCGGAAATCAAGCACATGCTGGAACTGGCTGATCTGCCGATCAGCGGCCAGACCCAGCTGTTCGATGGCCGCACCGGCGAAGCGTTTGATCGCCACACCACGGTCGGCTACATGCACATGCTGAAGCTGAACCACCTGGTGGACGACAAGATGCACGCCCGCTCGACCGGTCCGTACTCGCTGGTCACCCAGCAGCCGCTGGGCGGCAAGGCTCAGTTCGGCGGCCAGCGTTTCGGCGAAATGGAAGTCTGGGCGCTGGAAGCCTACGGCGCGGCGCACACCCTGCAGGAAATGCTGACGGTCAAGTCGGACGACGTGCAGGGCCGCAACCAGATGTACAAGAACATTGTCGACGGCGAACACGAGATGGTCGCGGGCATGCCGGAATCCTTCAACGTGCTGGTGAAGGAAATCCGCTCCCTGGCCATCAACATGGAACTGGAAGACAACTGAGGGTAGGGAATGGGGAATCGGGAATAGGGAATCGTTGCAAAGCGGCATGCCGCTTCCAGCAACGTCACCGACCCGGTTCCTCGCTTCTGACCATTCCCCATTCTCGATTCTCTATTCCCGGAGAAACCAAATGAAAGATTTGCTCAACCTCTTCAACCAGCAGCGCCAGACGCTGGATTTCGACGCGATCAAGATCGCGCTGGCTTCGCCGGACCTGATCCGTTCCTGGTCCTACGGTGAAGTGAAGAAGCCGGAAACGATCAACTACCGTACCTTCAAGCCGGAGCGCGACGGCCTGTTCTGTGCCGCCATCTTCGGCCCGATCAAGGACTATGAATGCCTGTGCGGCAAGTACAAGCGCATGAAGCACCGCGGCGTGGTCTGCGAGAAGTGCGGCACCGAAGTCACCCTGGCCAAGGTGCGCCGCGAGCGCATGGGCCATATCGACCTGGCCTCGCCGGTCGCGCACATCTGGTTCCTCAAGTCGCTGCCCTCGCGCATCGGCCTGATGCTGGACATGACCCTGCGCGACATCGAGCGCGTGCTGTACTTCGAAGCCTACGTGGTCACCGAACCCGGCCTGACCACGCTGGAACGCCGCCAGCTACTCACCGAAGAGCAGTACATGCAGGCGCGCCAGGAGCACGGCGACGACTTCGACGCCGCGATGGGCGCCGAGGCGGTCTATGACCTGCTGCGCACCATCGACCTGCAGGCCGAGATGGTCAACCTGCGCGAGGAAATCGCCAGCACCAACTCCGAGACCAAGCTCAAGCGCCTGACCAAGCGCATCAAGCTGATCGAGGCGTTCCTGGAGTCGGGCAACCGTCCGGAATGGATGGTCATGACCGTGCTGCCGGTGCTGCCGCCGGACCTGCGCCCGCTGGTGCCGCTGGACGGCGGCCGCTTCGCGACTTCCGATCTGAACGACCTGTACCGCCGCGTCATCAACCGCAACAACCGCCTGCGCCGCCTGCTGGAGCTGAACGCCCCGGACATCATCGTGCGCAACGAAAAGCGCATGTTGCAGGAGTCGGTGGACGCCCTGATGGACAACGGCCGTCGCGGCCGCGCCATCACCGGCACCAACAAGCGCCCGCTCAAGTCGCTGGCCGACATGATCAAGGGCAAGCAGGGCCGCTTCCGCCAGAACCTGCTCGGCAAGCGCGTCGACTACTCCGGCCGTTCGGTCATCGTGGTCGGTCCGTACCTCAAGCTGCACCAGTGCGGCCTGCCGAAGAAGATGGCGCTGGAGCTGTTCAAGCCGTTCGTGTTCGCCAAGCTGCAGCGTCGCGGCCTGGCCACCACCATCAAGGCCGCCAAGAAGCTGGTCGAGCGTGAAGAAGCCGAAGTCTGGGACATCCTGGAAGAGGTCATCCGCGAACACCCGGTGCTGCTGAACCGTGCGCCGACCCTGCACCGCCTGGGCATTCAGGCGTTCGAGCCGGTGCTGATCGAAGGCAAGGCGATCCAGCTGCATCCGCTGGTCTGCACCGCGTTCAACGCCGACTTCGACGGTGACCAGATGGCCGTGCACGTCCCGCTGTCGCTGGAAGCGCAGCTGGAAGCCCGCGCGCTGATGATGTCGACCAACAACATCCTGTCGCCCGCCAACGGCGAGCCGATCATCGTGCCGTCGCAGGACGTCGTGCTCGGCCTGTACTACATGACCCGCGCCCTGGAGAACAAGAAGGGTGAAGGCATGGCGTTCGCCAACATCTCCGAGGTCAAGCGCGCCTACGACAACCGCGTGGTCGAGCTGCATGCCAAGGTCAAGGTCCGCATCACCGAGGTGGTGACCGACGAGGACGGCAGCAAGCAGCGCAAGTCGTCGATCGTGGACACCACGATCGGCCGCGCGCTGCTGGCCGACATCCTGCCGGAAGGCCTGCCTTTCGCGCTGGCCAACACCGAGTTGAACAAGAAGGCCATCAGCCGCCTGATCAACTCCAGCTACCGCATGCTGGGCCTGAAGGACACGGTCGTGTTCGCCGACAAGCTGATGTACACCGGCTTCGCCTACGCGACCCGCGCCGGCGTCTCCATCGGCATCGACGACATGCTGATCCCGGCCGAGAAGAAGGGCATCCTGGGCGAAGCCGAGCAGGAAGTGCTGGAAATCCAGGAGCAGTACCAGTCGGGCCTAGTCACCGCCGGCGAGCGCTACAACAAGGTGGTCGACATCTGGTCGCGCACCAACGAGCGCATCGCCAAGGCGATGATGGACACCATCGGTACCGACAAGGTGCAGAACGCCAAGGGCGAGACCATCAACGAAAAGTCGATGAACTCGCTGTACATCATGGCCGACTCCGGCGCGCGTGGTAGCCAGGCGCAGATCCGCCAGTTGGCCGGTATGCGTGGCCTGATGGCGCGTCCGGACGGCTCGATTATCGAGACGCCCATCAAGGCGAACTTCCGCGAAGGCCTGAACGTGCAGGAGTACTTCAACTCCACCCACGGTGCCCGAAAGGGTCTGGCCGATACCGCGTTGAAGACGGCGAACTCGGGTTACCTGACCCGCCGCCTGGTCGACGTGGCGCAGGACGTGGTGATCACCGAAGTGGATTGCGGCACCAGCGAAGGCCTGACCATGACCCCGATCGTGGAAGGCGGCGACGTGGTCGAGCCGTTGCGCGACCGCGTGCTGGGCCGCGTCGTGGCCGAGGACGTGTTCCTGCCGGGCAACGACGAGGATCCGATCGTCACCCGCAACACCCTGCTGGACGAAGCCTGGGTGCAGAAGCTGGAAGACGCCAGCGTGCAGTCCATCAAGGTGCGTTCGACCATCACCTGCGAATCCGAGTTCGGCGTGTGCGCGCACTGCTACGGTCGCGACCTGGCCCGTGGCCACATCGTCAACATCGGTGAAGCGGTCGGCGTCATCGCCGCCCAGTCGATCGGCGAGCCCGGCACCCAGCTGACCATGCGTACGTTCCACATCGGTGGTGCGGCTTCGCGTGCGGCGGCGGTGGACAACATCACCGTCAAGACCACCGGCTCGATCAAGTTCAACAACCTGAAGTACGTCGAGCATGCCAACAGCAGCCTGGTCGCGGTCTCGCGCTCGGGCGAACTGTCGGTGCTGGACGGCCACGGTCGCGAGCGCGAGCGCTACAAGCTGCCCTACGGTGCCACCATCAACGTCAAGGACGGCGACCAGATCACCGCCGGCCAGGCCGTGGCGAACTGGGATCCGCACAACCACCCGATCGTCTCGGAAGTGGCCGGTTTCGTCCGCTTCGTGGACTTCGTCGATGGCGTCACCGTCATCGAGAAGACCGACGAGCTGACCGGCCTGGCCTCGCGCGAGATCACCGATCCGAAGCGTCGCGGTTCGCAGGGCAAGGATCTGCGCCCGATCGTCCGCATCGTCGACAAGGACGGCAAGGATCTGAACATCCCCGGTACCGACCTGCCGGCGCAGTACCTGCTGCCGCCGCGTTCGATCGTCAACCTGCAGGACGGCGCCCCGGTGGGTGTGGGCGACGTGGTCGCCAAGATCCCGCAGGAAGCCTCGAAGACCCGCGACATCACGGGCGGTCTGCCGCGCGTGGCCGATCTGTTCGAAGCGCGCAAGCCGAAGGATCCCGCGATCCTCGCCGAGCGCTCCGGCGTGATCAGCTTCGGCAAGGACACCAAGGGCAAGCAGCGCCTGATCATCAAGGACACCGATGGTTCGGAACACGAGGAGCTGATTCCGAAGTTCCGCCAGATCATCGTGTTCGAAGGCGAGCACGTGACCAAGGGCGAAACCATCGTGGACGGCGAGCCGAGCCCGCAGGACATCCTGCGCCTGCTGGGCGTGGAACCGCTGGCAGCCTATCTGGTGAAGGAAATCCAGGACGTGTACCGCCTGCAGGGCGTGAAGATCAACGACAAGCACATCGAGGTGATCACCCGCCAGATGCTGCGCAAGGTCGAGATCACCGACACCGGCAACAGCAAGTTCCTGTCCGGTGAGCAGGTCGAGAAGCAGCGCCTGATCGAGGAGAACGTCAAGCTGGCCGCCCGCAACGAACTGCCGGCCAAGTACGACCCGGTCCTGCTGGGCATCACCAAGGCCTCGCTGGCGACCGAGTCGTTCATCTCGGCGGCTTCGTTCCAGGAGACCACCCGCGTGCTGACCGAGGCGGCCGTCCGCGGTACCCGCGACAGCCTGCGCGGCCTGAAGGAAAACGTGATCGTCGGCCGCCTGATCCCGGCCGGTACCGGCCTGGCCTACCACAACCAGCGTCGCCGCAACGCCTCCGGTCTGACCGAGGCGGAAGTGGATGCGCTGGCCGGCAGCCCGGCCGAAGCTTCGATCCCGGCCCCCGCGGCCGAGGAAGCCGGCGAGGAGTCCAGCGCCAGCTAAAAACGGCAAGATGGCGGCCTCAGGGCCGCCCCAGACCACGAAATGAGGGGCAGGGAGCCCCTCGTTTTCGGCCCAGGAAGGGCGGGATCGCAAACCTGTAGAGGCCCCCGGCATACACCGCATTGACGGTGTCGCCGGGTGCCAGCTATACTTTTCCGTCTCGGTGGGCCGGTTCGCGGCCTGCCGTCGTTTTCACGCAACAAGGCTCCGGCCTTCACCCAAAGAATCCAAACATGGCAACCATCAACCAGCTGGTCCGCAAGCCGCGGCAGGCAACCACTTACAAGAGCGCCTCGCCGGCGCTGGACAAGTGCCCGCAGCGTCGCGGCGTGTGCACGCGCGTCTACACCACCACCCCGAAGAAGCCGAACTCGGCGCTTCGCAAGGTGGCCAAGGTGCGCCTGACCAACCAGGAAGAAGTCATCAGCTACATCGGTGGCGAAGGTCACAACCTGCAGGAGCACTCCGTGGTGCTCGTGCGTGGCGGTCGTGTGAAGGACCTGCCGGGCGTGCGTTACCACACCGTCCGCGGTTCGCTCGACGCCTCCGGTGTCGCCAAGCGTCGCCAGGGCCGTTCCAAGTACGGCGCCAAGCGCCCGAAGGCTTAAGGTTAAGGAAGAAGAACTATGTCGCGTAAAGGCTCAGCTCCCCAGCGTGAAGTCCTGCCGGATCCCAAGCACGGCAGCCAGACGATCGCCCGTTTCATCAACATGGTCATGCTCAGCGGCAAGAAGTCCGTCGCCGAGAAGATCGTCTATGGCGCCATGGACGTCATCGGCGAAAAGAACCCGAATGCCCTGGAACTGGTCGAAAAGGCGTTGGACAACGTCGCCCCGACCGTCGAGGTGAAGTCCCGCCGTGTCGGCGGTGCCACCTACCAGGTGCCGGTCGAAGTGCGTTCCAGCCGCCGCCTGGCGCTGGCGATGCGCTGGCTGATCGAATCCGCCCGCAAGCGCGGCGAGAACTCGATGCCGCGCAAGCTGGCCGCCGAGCTGCTGGACGCCTCGGAAAACCGTGGTGGCGCCATCAAGAAGCGCGAAGAAACCCACCGCATGGCGGAAGCGAACAAGGCGTTCGCCCACTACCGCTGGTAACAAGCCAGGCCCCCTTGCAATCGGGGGCCATCGGCACCATCTAGGTGCCCCAAGCGGCCTGTCCGCAGAACACCGAAGGCCGCCGCAAGGCGGCATTCGGCCATATAGAAGATCGCCCTCCACGGAGGACCGGATTCCCGTCGGTCCTCCCATCAGAAAAGAGAGACTGTCGTGGCTCGCACCACTCCCATCGAGCGTTACCGCAACTTCGGCATCATGGCCCACATCGACGCGGGCAAGACCACCACGTCCGAGCGCATCCTGTTCTACACCGGCAAGAGCCACAAGATCGGTGAAGTGCACGAAGGTGCCGCCACGATGGACTGGATGGAGCAGGAGCAGGAGCGCGGTATCACCATCACTTCCGCCGCCACCACGGCGTTCTGGAAGGGCATGGATGGTTCGTTCCAGGAACACCGCTTCAACATCATCGACACCCCCGGGCACGTCGACTTCACCATCGAAGTCGAGCGTTCGCTGCGCGTGCTCGACGGCGCGGTGTTCGTGCTGTGCTCGGTCGGTGGCGTGCAGCCGCAGTCCGAGACGGTGTGGCGCCAGGCCAACAAGTACGCTGTGCCGCGCATGGCGTTCGTCAACAAGATGGACCGCACCGGTGCCAACTTCGACAAGGTCGTCGGCCAGCTGAAGTCGCGCCTGGGCGCGTACGCCGTGCCGATGCAGGTGCCGATCGGCGCCGAAGACGGCTTCGAGGGCGTGGTCGACCTGCTGAAGATGAAGGCCATCCACTGGGATGTCGCCTCGCAGGGCACCAAGTTCGAATACCGCGATATCCCGGCCGAGCTGAAGGAAAAGGCCGAGCAAGCGCGTGCGTTCATGATCGAAGCCGCGGCCGAAGCCTCGGAAGCGCTGATGGACAAGTACCTCAACGACGGTGAGCTGTCGGAAGCCGACATCATCGCCGGTCTGCGCGAGCGCACCCTGAAGGTGGAAATCGTGCCGGTGTTCTGCGGCTCGGCGTTCAAGAACAAGGGCGTGCAGGCGATGCTGGACGGCGTGGTCAACCTGCTGCCGTCGCCGGCGGATCGTCCGCCGGTGCAGGGCATCGACGAGAACGAGAAGGAAGACAGCCGCAAGGCGTCCGACACCGAGCCGTTCTCGGCGCTGGCGTTCAAGATCATGACCGACCCGTTCGTCGGCTCGCTGACCTTCTTCCGCGTCTACTCGGGCGTGCTGAATTCGGGCGACCAGGTGTACAACCCGGTCAAGTCGAAGAAGGAACGCGTGGGCCGCATCCTGCAGATGCACTCCAACCAGCGCGATGAAATCAAGGAAGTGCGCGCGGGCGACATCGCCGCGGCGGTCGGCCTGAAGGACGTCACCACCGGCGACACCCTGTGCGCGCAGGATCACATCATCACCCTGGAGCGCATGGTGTTCCCGGAGCCGGTGATCTCGATGGCGGTCGAGCCGAAGACCAAGTCGGACCAGGAAAAGATGGGCATCGCACTGGGTCGCCTGGCCCAGGAAGATCCCTCGTTCCGCGTGCGTACCGACGAAGAGTCCGGCCAGACCATCATCTCCGGCATGGGCGAGCTGCACCTGGACATCATCGTCGACCGCATGAAGCGCGAGTTCAACGTTGAAGCCAACGTCGGCAAGCCGCAGGTGGCCTACCGCGAAACCATCCGCCAGAAGGTCAAGCAGGAAGGCAAGTTCGTGCGCCAGTCGGGCGGTCGCGGCCAGTACGGCCACATCGTCATCGAGATGGAGCCGCAGGAACGCGGCGTCGGCTTCTCCTACGAGAGCGCGATCGTCGGCGGCGTGGTGCCGAAGGAATACGTGACGGCCGCTGGCAAGGGCATCGAGGAAGCGATGAAGAACGGCGTGCTCGCCGGCTTCCCGGTGGTCGACGTCAAGATCGTCGCGGTCGATGGCTCGTTCCACGACGTCGACTCGAACGAAATGGCGTTCAAGGTCGCCGGTTCGATGGCGTTCAAGGAAGCCTTCAGCAAGGCCAGCCCGGTCCTGCTGGAGCCGATGATGAAGGTCGAGATCGTTACCCCGGAAGATTACCTGGGTGACGTGATGGGCGACGTGAGCCGCCGCCGCGGCATCCTGCAGGGCCAGGACGACAGTCCGTCCGGCAAGGTGATCAACGCGATGGTGCCGCTGGGCGAAATGTTCGGCTACGCCACCACGTTGCGCTCGATGTCGCAGGGTCGCGCCACCTTCACGATGGAGTTCGACCACTACGCCGAAGCGCCGGCCAACATCGCCGACGCGGTCGTCAAGAAGAATTAATGCAGGGAAACGGGATTCGGGGTTCGAGATTCGCAAGAGCATGAATCCCGTTTTTTCCCAATCCCCAATCCCCAATCCCCAATATCGGAGTTTTCAAAATGGCAAAGGGTAAGTTCGAACGCACCAAGCCGCACGTGAACGTGGGCACCATTGGTCACGTTGACCACGGCAAGACGACGCTGACGGCGGCGCTGACGAAGGTGGGTGCCGAGCGCTTTGGCGGCGAGTTCAAGGCGTACGACGCGATTGACGCGGCGCCGGAAGAGAAGGCCCGCGGCATCACGATTTCGACGGCGCACGTGGAATACGAAAGCCCGACGCGCCACTACGCGCACGTGGACTGCCCGGGACACGCGGACTACGTGAAGAACATGATTACCGGTGCGGCGCAGATGGACGGCGCGATTCTGGTGTGCTCGGCCGCGGACGGCCCGATGCCGCAGACGCGCGAGCACATCCTGCTGTCGCGCCAGGTGGGCGTGCCGTACATCGTGGTGTTCCTGAACAAGGCGGACATGGTGGACGACGCCGAGCTGCTGGAACTGGTGGAAATGGAAGTTCGCGAGCTGCTGACCAAGTACGAGTTCCCGGGCGACGACACCCCCATCATCAAGGGTTCGGCGCGTCTGGCGCTGGAAGGCGACCAGTCGGAGATTGGCGTGCCGGCCATCCTGAAGCTGGTGGAAGCGCTGGACACGTTCATTCCGGAACCGCAGCGTGACGTGGACAAGCCGTTCCTGATGCCGGTGGAAGACGTGTTCTCGATTTCCGGTCGCGGCACGGTGGTGACCGGTCGTATCGAGCGCGGCATCATCAAGGTGGGCGACGAAATCGAAATCGTCGGTATCCGTCCGACCCAGAAGACCACGGTCACGGGCGTGGAAATGTTCCGCAAGCTGCTGGACCAGGGCCAGGCGGGCGACAACGCGGGCCTGCTGCTGCGCGGCACCAAGCGTGACGACGTGGAGCGTGGCCAGGTGCTGGCCAAGCCGGGTTCCATCACCCCACACACCGAGTTCGAGGCCGAGGTGTACGTGTTGTCGAAGGACGAGGGCGGCCGTCACACGCCGTTCTTCAAGGGTTACCGTCCGCAGTTCTACTTCCGCACCACGGACATCACCGGTGCGGTGACGCTGCCGGAAGGCACCGAGATGGTGATGCCGGGCGACAACATCAAGATGACCGTCCAGCTCATCAACCCGGTGGCGATGGACGAAGGCCTGCGTTTCGCCATTCGCGAAGGCGGTCGTACCGTCGGCGCCGGCGTCGTGGCCAAGATCATCAAGTAATGAACCGACGGGGGCGGGCCGAAAGGTCCGCCCCCGTTGTCTTGTCGGTGCGTTACCCCGGTGGAAGCCGGGTCGATGGGACCGGCAAGGCCAGAAATACCTTCGCGGTTGCAGGGCTTCCGGCCCCCACCGGCGTCTGGCGATAGAAATTCGCCGGATTTGCTGCAAACCAGCAAAAACATCGCTATAATGCGCGCCCCCGGCTGGCCCCGCCATCCCGGGTATCGCAATACCCACGCCGGTTCCCCCTGGGAGGTATGCCGGCGCTACCGCGAAAAGAAGCACAGGGAGTGCTTCGTGTTCGCCAGACAAGGAGAGTCGCGTGCCTGCCGCCCGGTTTCAGGGGCGGACGCCCCGCTATTGACGGGGCCAGTCATGCGTCCTATACTTTTCTGTCTGGGCGGGCCGGTTTACCGGCCTGCCCAGTTTTTCAGGATGAAACCCCAGGCCGCTCAGGCTCACCGTGACCGCGCTTTCCGGCGGTTCCGGCTACGGGGCTGAACGTCTGGACCCTACCGGGGCAAGGCATCCCAGAAGCCGCGCCCGTCGCTCTTTAACGAAGGAAATTCCGTCATGGCGGACCAAAAGATCCGAATCCGGCTCAAGGCGTACGATCATCGCTTGATCGACCGCTCGGCCAGCGAGATCGTTGAGACGGCCAAGCGGACCGGCGCGCAAGTGCGCGGCCCGATCCCGCTGCCGACCAAGATCGAACGCTACACCGTCCTGGTTTCCCCGCACGTCGACAAGGACGCCCGCGACCAGTACGAAACCCGCACGCACAAGCGTGTGCTCGATATCGTCGACCCCAACGACAAGACCGTGGACGCGCTGATGAAGCTCGAACTCGCGGCCGGCGTCGACGTCCAGATCAAGCTGACCTGAGGCCAACGACCATGACCGCGAAGAAGTATTCGTTGGGAATCGTCGGCCGCAAGGCCGGCATGACCCGCGTGTTCACCGAGGACGGCAAGTCCATTCCGGTGACGCTGATTGAAGCCACCCCGAACCGCATCACCCAGATCAAGACCCTGGAAACCGACGGCTACAGCGCCGTGCAGGTTGCCGTCGGCACCCGTCGTGCCTCGCTGGTCACCAAGCCGGTCGCCGGTCACCTGGCCAAGGCCAAGGTCGAAGCCGGTCGTGGCCTGTGGGAACTGCGCGTCGAAGCCGACAAGCTGGGCGACTTCACCGTCGGCGGCGAAATCAAGGCCGACATTTTCGAAGTGGGCCAGAAGGTCGACGTCCAGGGCGTGACCAAGGGCAAGGGCTTCCAGGGCACCATCAAGCGCTGGAACTTCACCATGGGCGACGCCACCCACGGTAACTCGCTGTCGCATCGCGCGCCGGGTTCGCTGGGTCAGCGCCAGACCCCGGGTCGCGTGTTCCCGGGCAAGAAGATGTCCGGCCACATGGGTGCCGTTACGCAGAGCACGCAGAACCTGGAAGTGGTTCGCGTGGATGCAGAGCGCGGCCTGATCGCCATTCGCGGCGCCGTGCCGGGTGCTGCCGGTGGTGACGTGATCGTGCGTCCGGCGAGCAAGGGTTGAGGAGAACGACAATGGAACTAGCCATCACAGGTAGCGCCAACAAGCTGTCGGTTTCCGACGCCGTGTTCGGTCGTGAATTCAGCGAAGATCTGGTCCACCAGGTCGTCGTTGCCTACCGCAATGCCGGTCGTGCCGGCACCAAGGCGCAGAAGACCCGCGCCGAAGTCAACGGCACCACCAAGAAGTCGAAGAAGCAGAAGGGCGGCGGTGCCCGTCACGGTGCGCTGACCGCGCCGATCTTCGTCGGCGGCGGCGTGACCTTCGCAGCGAAGCCCCGCAGCTTCGACCAGAAGGTCAACCGCAAGATGTACCGCGCGGCCATCTGCGCGATCCTGTCGGAGCTGAACCGCCAGAACCGCCTGATGGTGGTGGATGCGTTCGACCTCGACACCACCAAGACCAAGACGCTGATTGAAAAGCTGAAGGGTCTGGAAGTCGGTCAGCGCCCGCTGATCGTCACCGAAGACGCCTCCGAGCATCTGTACCTGTCCGCCCGCAACCTGCCGTATGTGGAGGTGCGCGACGTGCAGGGCCTGGATCCGGTCGCCCTGGTGGGCGCCGACAGCGTCGTCGTCACCGCCGATGCCGTCAAGAAGATCGAGGAGTGGCTGGCATGAGCAACGAGAAAATCTTCAGCGTGCTGCGTGCTCCGCGTGTCTCCGAGAAGACGGCGCGCCTGCAGGAAGTTTCCAACCAATACGTCTTTGAAGTTTCGAATGACGCCACCAAGGCCGACGTGAAGGCCGCCGTGGAAAAGTTGTTCGACGTCAAGGTCGAGGCAGTCAATGTGGTCAACGTGAAGGGCAAGAACAAGTCCTTCCGTTTCCGCAACGGCCGTCGCGGCGACTGGCGCAAGGCGTACGTGCGTCTGGCCGAGGGCCAGGCTATCGACGTAACGGCCAAGGCCTGAGGTAGACCCACATGCCATTGATGAAATTCAAGCCAACCTCCGCCGGCCGCCGTTCCGCGGTCCGCGTGGTGACGCCGGACCTGCACAAGGGTGCCCCGCATGCTGCGCTGCTGGAAAAGCAGAGCAAGACCGGCGGTCGCAACCACCACGGCCGCATCACCACCCGCCACATCGGCGGTGGCCACAAGCAGCACTACCGCATCATCGACTTCAAGCGCGACAAGGAAGGCATTCCGGCGCGTGTTGAGCGGATCGAATACGATCCGAACCGCACCGCGCACATCGCGCTGCTGTGCTACGTCGACGGCGAGCGCCGCTACATCATCGCCCCGAAGGGCCTGAAGGCCGGTGACCAGGTCATCGCCGGCAGCGATGCGCCGATCAAGGTCGGCAACACGCTGCCGCTGCGCAACATCCCGGTCGGTACCACCGTGCACGGCATCGAGCTGAAGCCGGGCAAGGGCGCCCAGATCGCCCGCGCCGCCGGTGCCGCCGTGCAGTTGGTCGCCCGCGAGCAGGGCTTCGCCACGCTGCGCCTTCGCTCCGGCGAAATGCGCAAGGTGCAGGTCGAGTGCCGCGCCACCGTCGGCGAAGTCGGCAACGACGAGCACAGCCTGGAAAAGCTGGGCAAGGCCGGTGCCAAGCGCTGGCGCGGCGTCAAGCCGACCGTCCGCGGTGCGGCCATGAACCCCGTCGACCACCCGCACGGTGGTGGTGAGGCCAAGGCCGGCCAGGGCAACCCGCACCCGGTCACCCCGTGGGGCGTGCCGACCAAGGGTTACAAGACGCGCAAGAACAAGCGCACTCAGCAATTCATCGTCCGCGATCGTAGGGGCTAATCGACCATGGCACGTTCACTCAAGAAGGGCCCGTTCGTCGATCACCACCTCGTCAAGAAGGTGGAGGCCGCGGGCGGCAGCAAGAAGCCGATCAAGACCTGGTCGCGCCGCTCGATGATCCTGCCGGAAATGGTGGGTTTCACGATCGCCATCCACAACGGCAAGAACCACGTTCCGGTGCTCGTCAACGAGAACATGGTCGGCCACAAGCTCGGCGAATTTGCCGTCACCCGTACCTTCAAGGGCCACGGTGGCGACAAGAAAGCCGGCGGCAAGAAGTAAGGAGAGATGACCATGGAAGCGAAAGCCATCCTGCGCACCGCGCGCATCTCCCCGCAGAAGGCCCGCCTGGTTGCTGACCAGGTGCGTGGCCTGTCGGCCGAACGCGCCGTCAACCTGCTGAAGTTCTCGGACAAGAAGGCCGCCCACCTGATCAAGAAGGTGGTCGAGTCCGCTATCGCCAACGCCGAGAACAACCAGGGTGCCGACGTCGACGAGCTGAAGGTCAAGACCATCATGGTCGACGAAGGTCCGGTGCTGAAGCGTTTCATGGCCCGTGCCAAGGGCCGTGGTACCCGCATTCTTAAGCGCACCAGCCACATCACCGTGGTCGTGGGCGAGGGCAAATAAGTATGGGTCACAAAGTTCATCCGACCGGAATCCGCCTGGGCATCGCCAAGGACTGGAATTCCAAGTGGTTCGCCAACAAGCGCGACTACGCCGACTACCTGGCCGCCGACCTCAAGGTGCGCGAAATGCTGCGCAAGAAGCTGGCGCAGGCGGGCATCTCCAAGATCCTGATCGAGCGTCCGGCCAAGACCGCCCGCGTGACCATCCACACCGCCCGCCCGGGCGTGGTGATCGGCAAGCGTGGCGAGGACATCGAGAAGCTGCGCAAGGAAGTCAGCGACCTGATGGGCGTTCCCGCGCACATCAACGTCACCGAAGTCCGCAAGCCGGAACTGGACGCGCAGCTGGTGGCCGAGTCGATCGCCCAGCAGCTGGAGCGCCGCATCATGTTCCGCCGTGCCATGAAGCGCGCGGTCGGCAACGCGATGCGTCTGGGCGCCCTGGGCATCAAGGTCAATGTCGCCGGCCGCTTGAACGGCGCTGAAATCGCCCGTTCGGAGTGGTACCGCGAAGGTCGCGTGCCGCTGCACACCCTGCGTGCGGACATCGACTACGGCTTCGCTGAAGCCAAGACCACCTACGGCATCATCGGCATCAAGGTGTGGGTCTACAAGGGCGAAATCTTCGATTTCAGCCAGGTGGGCCAGGAGAAGCAGGACGATACGCCGCGCGCCGAACGCAATGAGCGCAGCGACCGTCCGCGTGGACCGCGCCGTGATCGCGAGGCGAGGGAATAATCATGTTGCAACCCAAGCGAACCAAATTCCGCAAGATGCACAAGGGCCGTAACGAAGGCCTGAGCTGGAACGGAAATCTCGTCAGCTTCGGCGAGTACGGCCTGAAGGCCACGGCGCACGGTCAGCTGACCGCGCGCCAGATCGAGGCGGCCCGCCGCTCCATCAGCCGTTACGTCAAGCGTGGCGGCAAGATGTGGATCCGCGTGTTCCCCGACAAGCCGATCACCAAGAAGCCGATCGAAGTCCGAATGGGCTCCGGTAAGGGCAACGTGGAGTACTGGGTCGCCCAGATCCAGCCCGGCCGCATGATCTATGAAATCGAAGGCGTCAGCGAGGAAATCGCGCGCGAGGCGTTCCGCCTGGCCGCGGCCAAGCTGTCCGTCACCACCCAATTCGTGACCCGGACGGTGCGCTAATGGAACTCAAGCAACTCCGCGAGAAGTCGGCTGACGAACTGAAGGCCCACCTGACCGACCTGCGCAAGGAGCAGTTCTCCCTGCGCATGCAGAAGGTCACTGGCCAGCTGCCGAAGACCCATGAAACCCGCCGGGTTCGCCGCGAGATCGCTCGCGTCAAGACCCTGCTCGGCGGCAAGAAGTAAGGAGCGCCCGAGATGAGCGATAACAAAGACAAAGCGCAACGCACCATCGAAGGCCGCGTCGTCAGCAACAAGATGGACAAGACCGTCACCGTGCTGGTGGAGCGTCAGGTCAAGCACGCCCTGTACGGCAAGTACATTCGTCGTTCCACCAAGCTGCACGCGCACGACGCGGACAACAGCTGCAAGGAAGGCGACGTGGTGCGGGTGACCGAAATCGCCCCGATGTCCAAGACCAAGAACTGGCGCGTGGTGGAAATCGTCACCCGCGCGGCTGAATAAGAGGAGATCTGAATCATGATCCAGATGCAGAGCTACCTTGACGCGGCCGACAACTCCGGCGCCAAGGAACTGATGTGCATCAAGGTGCTGGGCGGCTCCAAGCGCCGTTACGCCGGCATCGGCGACATCATCAAGGTGACCGTCAAGGACGCCATCCCGCGTGGCAAGGTCAAGAAGGGCGAAGTCTACGACGCCGTGGTCGTGCGTACCCGCAAGGGCGTTCGTCGCCCGGACGGCTCGCTGATCCGCTTCGACGGCAACGCGGCCGTGCTGCTCAACAACAAGCAGGAGCCGATCGGCACCCGCATCTTCGGGCCCGTGACCCGCGAGCTGCGTTCCGAGAAGTTCATGAAGATCGTTTCGCTCGCGCCTGAAGTGCTCTGAGCGGAGGACATAGAAATGGCAAACCGTATCAAGAAGGGCGACCAGGTGGTCGTCATCGCCGGCAAGGACAAGGGCAAGAAGGGCGACGTGGTGCGCGTGGACGGTGACCGTGTGGTCGTCTCCAACGTCAACGTCGTCAAGCGCCATACCAAGCCGAATCCGCAGGCGGGCATCGCCGGCGGCGTGGTCGAGCGTGAATCCTCGATCCACATTTCGAACGTCGCTCTGTTCAACCCGGCCACCGGCAAGGGCGAGCGTATCGGTTTCAAGGTCCTGGAGGATGGACGCAAACTGCGTGTGTTCCGCTCCAGTGGTGAGGCGCTCGACGCCTGAGGAATGAGGTCATGACCACCCGTCTCGAAAAAATTTACAAGGAAGAAGTGGCGCCGGCTCTGATGAAGAAGTTCGGCTACACCAATCCGATGGAAGTCCCGAAGATCACCAAGATCACCATCAACATGGGTGTGGGTGAAGCGGCGACCAACAAGAAGATCCTGGAAAACGCCGTGGCCGATCTGGCCAAGATCAGTGGCCAGAAGCCGATCACGACCAAGTCCCGCATCTCGGTGGCTTCGTTCAAGATCCGCGACGGCTGGCCGATCGGCTGCAAGGTGACCCTGCGTCGCGCCAAGATGTACGAATTCCTGGACCGCCTGATCAACATCTCGCTGCCGCGCGTGCGTGACTTCCGCGGCGTGTCGGGTCGTTCGTTCGACGGCCGCGGCAATTACAATATGGGCGTGAAGGAACAGATCATCTTCCCGGAAATCGACTTCGACCAGGTCGACGCGCTCCGCGGCATGGATATCGCCATCACCACCACCGCCAAGAGCGACGCCGAAGCCAAGGCGCTGCTGGAAGCATTCAAGTTCCCGTTCCGTAACTGAGTCGCAGGAAAACCACACATGGCCAAGACCTCAATGGTGAACCGCGATATCAAGCGGGCCAAGCTGGCGAAGAAGTACGCCGCCAAGCGCGAAGCACTGAAGAAGATCATCTCGGGCGTCAACGCGTCCTATGAAGAGAAGATGGAAGCGGTGACCAAGCTGCAGAAGCTGCCGCGCGACTCCTCGCCGTGCCGCGAGCGCAACCGCTGCGAACTGTCCGGTCGTTCGCGCGGCGTGTACCGCAAGTTCGGCCTGGGCCGCAACAAGCTGCGCGAAGCCACCATGCGCGGTGACGTGCCCGGCCTGCGCAAGGCCAGCTGGTAACAAATCCGGCCTCCCGGGCCCGTCCCGGGATGGTCAGAGAGCAAGTCCGGCACATGCCGGACTTGTTGCTGTACAATTACCGGTTCCCGCGGCCCGCCGCGGAGCCTGGTCCCGACGGGACCGCCACCTGGGGCTTCCAGGCACAACCCAAGATTTTCGCGAAAGCGGATATCGGTGCTACTCAAAAGGCAACCACTTATGAGCATGACTGATCCCATCGCCGACATGCTGGTCCGCATCAAGAATGCGGCCGCGGTCGGCAAGCAGACGGTGAAGATGCCGTCCTCCAAGATCAAGGCCTCGATCGCCAACGTCCTGAAGTCGGAAGGCTACATCGCCGACGCGCGCGTGACGAAGACGGAAAACAACAAGGCCGAGCTGGAAATCGTCCTGAAATACTTCGAAGGCAAGCCGGTCATCGAGAAGCTGTCGCGCGTGTCCCGTTCGGGACTGCGCCAGTACCGTGGCAAGGCCGAACTGCCGAAGGTCCTCGGCGGCCTGGGCGTCGCCATCATTTCCACCTCCAAGGGCATCATGACCGATGCGCAGGCGCGCCAGCAGGGCGTCGGCGGTGAAGTCCTGTGCTTCGTGGCCTAACGGAGTAAGCCAATGTCCCGTGTAGCCAAAAAGCCGATTGCCCTGCCCAAGGGCGTTGAAATCAACCTCCAGGCGGAAACGCTGACCGTCAAGGGCCCGAAGGGCACCCTGGCGATCGCCAAGCCCGCCGGCGTCGAAGTGAAGATCGAGAACGGCGTTGCCAATCTGGCGCCGGAAGCCATCGAGCATGACGCCATCACCGGTACCATCCGCGCCATCCTCGCCAACATGGTGAAGGGTGTGTCCGAAGGTTTCGAGCGCAAGCTGGAACTGGTCGGCGTGGGTTACCGTGCCGCGATGCAGGGCAAGGATCTGAGCCTGTCGCTCGGCTTCTCGCACCCGGTCGTGTTCCAGGCGCCGGAGGGCATCACCATCGCCACCCCGACCCAGACCGAAATCCTGGTCCAGGGCGCGGACAAGCAGCGCGTGGGCGAAGTCGCCGCCAAGATCCGCGGTTTCCGTCCGCCGGAGCCCTACAAGGGCAAGGGCGTGAAGTACTCCGACGAGACCATCATCCGTAAGGAAGCGAAGAAGGCGTAAGCACGCCTTCGGCTTCGAGGAACCAGATCATGAGCATCAAGAACACCGCCCGCCTGCGCCGCGCCAAGTCGACCCGTGCGCACATCCGCGAACTGGGTGTGCCGCGCCTGTCCGTCCTGCGTACCGGCCAGCACATCTACGCCCAGCTGTTCACCGCCGACGGCGCCAAGGTCATCGCTTCGGCGAACACCCTGCAGGCCGACGTGAAGGATGGCCTGAAGAACGGCAAGAACAGCGATGCCGCCGCCAAGGTCGGCAAGCTGATCGCCGAGCGCGCCAAGGCCGCGGGCATCGAGAAGGTGGCTTTCGACCGTTCCGGTTACCGCTTCCATGGCCGCATCAAGGCCCTGGCCGACGCGGCCCGCGAAGGCGGCCTGCAGTTCTAATCTTGAAAGGCATGGGGGCGACCCCATGCCTTGACCTGCCGGTGCGGGCTGCGCCGGGCGCCCCGGTCCTTGTGTGACCGGAAGCGTGGCAACGAAGTACTCCACAACCATAAGTGGCCAAGCCACAAATCCACATCAACCAAGGATTTCAAAATGGCAGAACAACGTGAACCGCGGGGTCGTGATCGCGACCGCAACCGCGAAGAGAAAGTCGACGACGGCATGATCGAGAAGCTGGTCGCGGTCAACCGCGTCAGCAAGACCGTCAAGGGCGGCCGCCAGTTCACCTTCACCGCGCTGACGGTGGTGGGCGACGGCGCCGGCAAGATTGGCTTCGGCTACGGCAAGGCGCGCGAAGTGCCGGTCGCCATCCAGAAGTCGATGGAGTACGCCCGCAAGAATATGTCCAACGTCGACCTGAACAACGGCACCCTGTGGCACCCGGTCAAGGCCGGCCACGGCGCGGCGCGCGTGTTCATGCAGCCGGCGTCGGAAGGTACCGGCGTGATCGCCGGCGGCGCGATGCGCGCCGTGCTGGAAGCGGTCGGCGTGAAGAACGTGCTGGCCAAGGCCGTCGGCTCGCGCAACCCGATCAACCTGGTGCGCGCCACCCTGAAGGGCCTGAACGACATGCAGTCGCCCACCCGCATCGCGGCCAAGCGCGGCAAGAAGGTGGAGGAACTCCTCAATGGCTAACGAGTCCAACAAGACCGTCAAGGTCCGCCTGGTGCGCGGCCTGCGTGGTTCCCAGTCCCGCCACCGCCTGTCGGTGAAGGCGCTGGGCCTGAACAAGCTGAACGATGTGCGTGAACTCAAGGACAGCCCGCAGGTTCGCGGCCTGATCGCCAAGGTCCACTACCTCGTCAAGGTCGAGGAGTAATCATCATGCGTCTGAATACGTTGAAGCCCGCCGAGGGCGCCCGCGCCGAACGCACCCGCGTTGGCCGCGGTATCGGTTCCGGCCTGGGCAAGACCGCCGGTCGCGGTCACAAGGGTTCCTTCGCCCGCGCGGGCAAGGGCAAGATCAAGGCGAAGTTCGAAGGCGGCCAGATGCCGCTGATCAAGCGTCTGCCGAAGGTGGGTTTCCGCTCCAAGCTCAAGCAGGACACCGCGGAAGTGCTGTCCTACCAGCTGGACAAGCTGGAAGCCGGCGAGATCGACTTCGCCGCGTTGCGTGCCGCCAAGCTGGTCCCCAGCACCGCCAAGCGCGCCAAGATCGTCAAGAAGGGCGAACTGACCAAGAAGTTCGTGCTGAAGGGCGTGCTGGCCACCGCAGGTGCCAAGGCGGCTATCGAAGCCGCCGGCGGCAGCGTGCAGGAGTAAGTGACGCATGGCGCAGGGTAATGCCGCCAGCGCGCTGGCAGGCGCAGGCAAGTTCACCGAACTCCGCCAGCGCCTGCTGTTCGTGCTGGGTGCCTTGATCGTCTATCGCATCGGCTGCTACGTGCCGGTGCCCGGCGTCAATCCCGACGCCATGCTCGCGATGATGCAGAACCAGGGCGGCATCGTGGACATGTTCAACATGTTCTCGGGTGGCGCCCTGCATCGCTTCAGCATCTTCGCGCTGAATGTCATGCCGTACATCTCGGCGTCGATCGTGATGCAGCTGGGCGTGCATATCTTCCCCAGCCTGAAGGCGTTGCAGAAGGAAGGCGAGTCCGGCCGCCGCAAGATCACCCAGTACTCGCGCATCGGTGCGGTGCTGCTGGCGGTGGTACAGGGCGGAAGCATCGCCGTGGCGCTGCAGAACCAGGTCGCTCCGGGCGGCGTGCCGGTGGTGTACTCGCCAGGCATGGGTTTCGTCCTGACCGCCGTGGTCGCGCTGACCGCCGGCACCATCTTCCTGATGTGGCTGGGTGAGCAGGTGACCGAGCGTGGCGTCGGCAACGGTGTGTCGCTGATCATCTTCGCCGGTATCGTGGCGGGCCTGCCGGGTGCGGTGCTGACCACCCTGGAAGCCTTCCAGACCGGTACGCTCAGCGCGATCTCGTTGATCATCATCGTGCTGGTGGTGTTCGGCTTCACCTTCTTCGTGGTGTTCGTGGAACGCGGCCAGCGCCGCATCACGGTGAACTACGCGCGCCGCCAGGGTGGCCGCAGCGCGTACATGAACCAGACTTCGTTCCTGCCGCTGAAGCTCAACATGTCCGGCGTCATCCCGCCGATCTTCGCCTCCAGCATCCTGGCCTTCCCGGCCACGCTGGCGATGTGGTCCGGGCAGAACGGTGCGACCACCTGGCTGCAGCGCATCTCGCAGGCGCTGGCGCCGGGCGAACCGCTGCACATGATCGTGTTCGCGGCGATGATCATCGGCTTCGCGTTCTTCTACACGGCGCTGGTGTTCAACTCGCAGGAAACCGCCGAGAACCTGAAGAAGTCGGGTGCGCTGATTCCGGGCATCCGCCCGGGCAAGGCGACGGCGGATTACGTCGACGGCGTGCTGACCCGCCTGACCGCGGCCGGTTCGCTGTATCTGGTGGCGGTGTGCCTGCTGCCGGAAGTGATGCGGACCCAGCTGGGCACCTCGTTCTACTTCGGTGGCACTTCGCTGCTGATCGTGGTGGTGGTGGTCATGGACTTCATCGCGCAGGTCCAGGCGCACCTGATGTCGCACCAGTACGAAAGCCTGTTGAAGAAGGCAAACCTGAAGGGTGGTTCCCGCGGCGGACTTTCGCGCGGATAATCACCCCCCTAGCGCGGAGCCTTCCGCGCGGCCGGCCCCACGGGGCCGGACCAACCAAAAGGGCGGCCCGGGCGGCGATCTCGCGCACGGGTGTGGAGCAGCCGGTCCCGCGCCAGAGTAGCGCGGGCGGGGCAGGGCTCCGGGGCAACCCGGGACCCCGCACCAGGCGGCTTCCGGCGCCGGAGCATGGGCACACTCCCCATGCCGGGCTTCGTGCCGACCCCCGGTCGGCATGGGCTTCCCAGTAACCCGAGATCTTGCTAAAATTTCCAGTTCACTCCGTCCGTCTGCCCGTTTTCCGCCTCGGAAAGGGGGCCTGCCGGGCCATCAAACACAGTTGGAGACCGCGTCATGGCGCGTATTGCAGGTGTCAACCTGCCTGCCCAGAAGCATGTCTGGGTCGGTTTGCAAAGCATCTACGGCATTGGCCGTACCCGTTCCAAGAAGGTCTGCGAAGCCGCTGGCGTCGCATCGACCACCAAGATCCGCGACCTGTCGGAGCCGGAAGTCGAGCGCCTGCGCGCCGAAGTCGGCAAGTACGTGGTCGAGGGCGACCTGCGCCGTGAAGTCGGCATCGCGATCAAGCGCCTGATGGATCTGGGCTGCTATCGCGGCCTGCGCCATCGCCGCGGCCTGCCGCTGCGCGGCCAGCGCACCCGCACCAACGCCCGTACCCGCAAGGGTCCGCGCAAAGCCATCAAGAAGTAAGGGGCGACCATCATGGCCAAGCCAGCTGCTGCCAAAGTCAAGAAGAAGATCAAGCGCGTCATCACCGACGGCGTCGCCCACGTCCACGCTTCTTTCAACAACACCATCGTCACCATCACCGATCGCCAGGGCAATGCGCTTTCCTGGGCGACCTCCGGTGGTGCCGGTTTCCGCGGTTCGCGCAAGTCGACCCCGTTCGCTGCACAGGTCGCCGCCGAGAAGGCCGGCCGTGCCGCGCTGGATTACGGCGTGAAGTCGCTGGAAGTCCGCATCAAGGGCCCGGGTCCGGGCCGTGAGTCGGCCGTTCGTTCGTTGAACAACGTCGGCTACAAGATCACCAACATCATCGACGTGACGCCTATCCCGCACAACGGGTGCCGTCCGCCGAAGAAGCGTCGCGTCTAAGGGGGCGATAAGAAATGGCTCGTTATATCGGTCCTACCTGTAAGCTCGCGCGCCGCGAAGGCGCCGACCTGTCCCTTAAGAGCCCGGCCCGCGCGCTGGACTCCAAGTGCAAGCTGGAGCAAAAGCCCGGCCAGCACGGTGCCGCCCGCAAGGGCAAGCTGTCCGACTACGCCACCCAGCTGCGCGAGAAGCAGAAGGTCAAGCGTATCTACGGTCTGCTGGAGCGCCAGTTCCGCAACTACTACAAGAAGGCCTCGACCAAGAAGGGCAACACCGGCGAGAACCTGCTGCAGTTGCTGGAAACCCGCCTGGACAACGTGATCTACCGCATGGGCTTCGCCGTGACCCGTCCGGCCGCCCGCCAGCTGGTCTCGCACCGTGGCGTGCTGGTCAATGGCAAGCCGGTCAACCTGCCGTCCTACCAGGTCAAGGCCGGTGACGCGATCGCCCTGTCCGAGCGTGCCCAGAAGCAGCTGCGCGTGCAGGAGTCGCTGACCCTGTCCGAGCAGCTCGACCTGAGCCCGTCCTGGATCGAAGTCGACGCGAAGAAGTTCAGCGGCGTGTTCAAGGCCGTGCCGGAACGTTCCGACCTGCCTGCGGACATCAACGAAGCGCTGATCGTCGAGTTGTACTCGAAGTAATTCATTCACGCACCCCCGATGCCCCCGTCGGGGGTTTGCAGGAGACAAAGCAACATGACGGGTATCACTCAGCAAGTGCTGCGCCCCCGCGGCCCGCAGATCGAGCGTCTGACCGACAACCGTGCGAAAGTGGTCATCGAACCGCTGGAGCGTGGTTACGGCCATACGCTCGGCAATGCGCTGCGCCGCGTGCTGCTCTCCTCGATTCCCGGCTTCGCGATCACCGAAGTCGAGATCGACGGCGTGCTGCACGAATACAGCACCATCGAAGGCCTGCAGGAAGACGTGCTGGAAGTCCTGCTGAACCTCAAGGATGTGGCCATCCGCATCCACACCGGTGATTCCTCGACCCTGACCCTGAGCAAGCAGGGCCCGGGCGTGGTGACCGCCGCCGACATCAAGACCGATCACAACGTCGAAATCCTCAATCCGGACCTGGTCATCTGCAACCTGACCAAGGACACCGCGATCAACATGCGCCTGAAGATCGAGCGCGGTTTCGGCTACCAGCCGGCGGCTGCCCGCCGTCGTCCGGATGAAGAGACCCGCAGCATCGGCCGCCTGGTGCTGGACGCCTCGTTCTCGCCGGTCCGCCGCGTCGCCTACGCGGTGGAAGCCGCGCGCGTGGAGCAGCGTACCGACCTGGACAAGCTGGTCCTGGACATCGAGACCAACGGCACCATCGACGCCGAGGAAGCCGTGCGCACCGCCGCCGACATCCTCAGCGACCAGCTGTCGGTGTTCGGTGACTTCACCCACCGCGACCGCGGCGCGGCCAAGCCGGCCAGCAGCGGCGTGGATCCGGTGCTGCTGCGCCCGATCGACGATCTGGAGCTGACCGTGCGTTCGGCCAACTGCCTCAAGGCCGAGAGCATCTACTACATCGGCGACCTGATCCAGAAGACCGAAGTGGAACTGCTCAAGACCCCGAACCTCGGCAAGAAGTCGCTGACCGAGATCAAGGAAGTCCTGGCGCAGCGTGGCCTGTCCCTGGGCATGAAGCTGGAGAACTGGCCGCCGGCCGGCGTCGCCCAGCACGGCATGCTCGGCTAAGCCGCACGCGGTCATCGCAATACCCCGCGCCTCCGGGCGCGGGTGGTTTCACCAGAGCAGCAACGTCGACGGGCCTGAAGGCCCGCGACGGTTTCCGGCCAGGGAGCACAGGCCGGTTCGGACCATCCGCAGTCCAAGTTCCAACGCCAGGAAGGCGACAACGATGTCCAACAGCTTCAACATTCATCATCAGGAATCAAAACCATGCGCCACCAGAAAGCCGGCCGCAAGTTCAGCCGCACCAGCGCCCATCGCGAAGCGATGTTCAGCAACATGGCCGCCTCGCTGATCAAGCACGGCCTCATCCGCACCACCCTGCCCAAGGCCAAGGAACTGCGCCGCGTCGCCGAGCCGCTGATCACGCTGGCCAAGGTCGACGGCGTCGCCAATCGCCGCCTCGCCTTCTCGCGCCTGCGCGACAAGGAAGCCGTTGGTACCCTGTTCACCACCCTCGGCCCGCGCTACCAGTCCCGTCCGGGCGGTTACCTGCGCATCCTCAAGTGCGGTTTCCGCGCCGGCGACAACGCGCCGATGGCCTACGTGGAACTCGTGGACCGTCCGGAAACGGCCGAGTAAGCCGGCTTCCCGCCGGACCCCGAAAAACCCCGGCCATGCCGGGGTTTTTTGTGCCCGGAAGAACCGGTGCCGATGACGAGGACGGGATGCGGATTCGCGGTCGGTCCCCGCTCCCAGGGGGAGCGGGCGGAAGGGAGGTCGCTGGTAACCACGCGGAATTTGTTTTTGGCCTTCACACGGCGATAATGCGGCTTACCCGTCCGCAGCGAGCTTTCATGAACCCGTTCCGCTGGTCATTCCGCGCGCAGTTCCTTCTCGGCTTCGTCATCTGCGCCGGCCTGCTGGGCTACGCGCTGTACCTGGAGCATGTCCAGGGACTGATTCCCTGTCCGCTTTGCACTTTCCAGCGCGGCGCGTTCGCGCTGTTGGCGCTGGTATTCCTGCTGGGCGGCCTGCACTCGCCGAAAGCGGCGGGCGGGCGCGGCTTCTACGGCATCCTCGGGCTGGCCGCGGCCGGGCTGGGCATCGGCATCGCCGGCCGCCATGTCTGGCTGCAGGGCCTGCCGCCGGACAAGGTGCCGGCCTGTGGTCCGGACCTGGCCTACATGATGGAAGCCTTTCCACTGGGCGACGTGCTGAGGCAGGTGCTGACCGGCTCCGGCGAATGCGCCAAGGTCGACTGGGCGTTCCTGGGCTTGTCGATGCCGGGCTGGGCGCTGGTCTGGTTCGTCCTGCTGGCCCTGTGGGCGCTGTTGGCCGCGTTCAAGCGGCGCAAGTCACGCTATTACTGAGGTTTGACGCGGCGCACCATTCTGTCACCATGGTGGACCGCACGAGGAATCCCGCCATGAGCTCCCCCGATCGCAATCTCCGCGCCGTCAGCCTGCCCGCGAACTGGGCACCCGACAGTTGGCGCGAGCGGCCGGCGGTGCAGATGCCGACCTATCCGGACGCCGAGGCACTCGCGTCGGCGCTGGCCGAACTCCGGCAGTTGCCGCCGCTGGTGACGTCGTGGGAAATCTTCGCGCTGAAGAAGCAGTTGGCCGAAGCGCAGGAAGGCAAGCGCTTCCTGCTGCAGGGCGGTGACTGCGCAGAGAGTTTCAGCGACTGCGAGTCGGGGCTGATTTCCAACCGGCTGAAGGTCCTGCTGCAGATGAGCCTGGTGCTGGTGCATGGCCTGCGCCTGCCGGTGGTGCGGGTGGGACGGTTCGCCGGCCAGTACGCCAAGCCGCGTTCGGCCGACAACGAAACCCGCGACGGGGTCACGCTGCCCAGCTATCGCGGTGATCTGGTCAACCGGCCGGACTTCACCGCCGAGGCGCGGATTCCGGATCCGCGCCGGATGATCAAGGCGCATGCGCGTTCGGCCATGACGATGAATTTCGTGCGCGCGCTGATCGACGGCGGTTTCGCCGACCTGCACCATCCGGAATACTGGAACCTGAGCTGGGTGGGCTACTCGCCGCTGGCGGCCGAGTACCAGGACATGGTGCGCTCGATTGGTGACGCCGTGCGCTTCATGGAGACCCTGTCCGGATCCGAAGTCCACAATCTCAATCGCATCGATTTCTATACCTCGCACGAAGCGCTGCTGCTGCCGTACGAGGAAGCGTTGACCCGCGAAGTACCGCGGCAATGGGGCTGGTTCAACCTGAGCACGCACTTCCCGTGGATCGGCATGCGCACCGCGGCGGTCGACGGCGCGCACGTGGAGTACCTTCGCGGCGTACGCAATCCGATCGCCATCAAGGTGGGGCCGTCGGTCTCGCCCGATCAACTGCTGCGCCTGATCGATGTGCTGAATCCGGAAGACGAGCCGGGCCGCCTGACCTTCATCCACCGCATGGGCGCGACCCAGATCGCCGAGAAGCTGCCGCCGTTGCTGGAAGCGGTCCGCCGCGACGGTCGACGCGTGCTGTGGGTCTGCGATCCGATGCACGGCAATACCGAGAGCACTTCCAACGGCTACAAGACCCGCCGGTTCGACAACATCCGGGGCGAGGTCGAGCAGTCATTCGATCTGCACGCCGCGGCCGGAACCCGGCTGGGAGGCGTGCACCTGGAACTGACCGGCGAGGACGTCACCGAATGCACCGGTGGCGCGCGCGAACTGACCGACGCCGACCTGGAGCGCGCATATCGCTCGACCGTGGACCCACGTCTGAACTACGAGCAATCGCTGGAAATCGCGATGTCGATCGTGCGCAAGCAGAACCAGCTGGCGTCGCCGGCCGGGCGCTGAGCCCGACTCAGGACCAGTGCGCGTGCATCCCACGCGCCGGTTGCGGAATGAACCATGAAGGCTCGCCTGCGAACAGGCGGGCGAAATCGGCCGCCGGCACCGGCGGACTGAACAGGTTGCCCTGCAATTCGTCGCATCCGTTGGCCACCAGCCACGCCAGCTGTGCCTGGGTCTCGACACCCTCGGCGACCGTGCGGCACTGGAGCTGGCCGGCGAGGCCGATGATGGCGCGGGTGATCGCGCCCTGGTTGGCCTCGGTGACGTCGCGCACGAACGACTGGTCGATCTTGAGCACGTTGAAACCGTAGTTGCCCAGGTAGCTCAGGCTGGAGAAGCCGGTGCCGAAATCATCGATGGCGATGCGCACGCCCAGCGCCTTGAGCGCGCGCAGGACGCGGTCGGTGCGCTGGACGTCGCGCATCAGGGTGGTTTCGGTCACTTCCAGTTCCAGGTATTCGGCGGGCAGGCCGCTTTCCCCGAGCGCGGAGACGACGGTGTCCACCAGCGTATCGGTGTCGAAGTTGGCGGCGGCGACATTCACCGAAACCCGGATCGGCGGCAGGCCCATCTGCTGCCACTGCCGGCTCTGTCGGCAGGCGGCGCGGATGGCCCATTGGTCGAGATCGACGATGAGGTTGGTTTCCTCGGCGATCGGCAGGAATTCGCCGGGCAGCATCAGGCGGTCGCCGCGCTTCCAGCGCACCAGTCCTTCGACGCCAACGATGCGGCCGGTGCGGCGGTCGATCTGCGGCTGGTAGTAGAGGGTCAGGTCGCCGTTGCGCAGACTGCGGCGCAGGCTGCTTTCCAGCTCGATGCGCGCGTCCACGCTCGACGCCAGTTCGCGGGTGTAGAAACGGAACGCATTGCGGCCGTTGCGCTTGGCCAGGTACATCGCCGCGTCGGAACGCATCATCAGGGTGGGCGCGTCGTAGCCATCCTCGGGGAACAGGCTGACGCCGATGCTGAAGGCCTGGTGCAGTTCGTGCGAGGCCACCGTGTACGGTGTGCCGCCGATGGCCAGCAGTCGCTCAGCCACCAATGCGACACCGTCGCGGTTGACCACATTGTCCAGCAGCACGACGAACTCGTCCCCGCCGGTCCGGTAGACCGTGCCCAGGTTGCCGATGTTGCGCTGGATCCGCTTGGCCACCTGCTGCAGCAGTTGATCGCCGATGTGGTGGCCAAGCGCGTCGTTGACGTGCTTGAACAGGTCCAGATCGATGAACAGCACCGCGACGCTGGTGCCGCGATGGGTGGCGTTGGCGATCGACTGCGCCAGCGCCTCGTTGAGCTGGAGGCGGTTGGGCAGGGTGGTCAGCGAGTCGTGGTGCGCCAGATAGGCCATGCGCGCGCTGAGCGTGCGCTCCTCGGTGATGTCGCGCAGGACCATGACCGAACCCATCAGGCTGTCGTCGTGCCCGTGCAGGGGCGAGACGGAGCGCTTCACCAGCATCCTTCGGCCGTCCCGCCGCGCCAGTTCCAGATCACCGGGCACCGAAACCGGCGCACCGGTTTCGCCTTCCTCCGTGGATTCGGCCACGGACCGCAATGGCAGCACTTTCTCCAGCGCGAGGCCGACGGCTTCCTGCAGGGTCCAGCCGCCGATCGCTTCCGCCGCCGGGTTCATGTAGGTGACGCGGCCTTCGGTATCGACGGTGACGACCGCCTCGCTGATCGAGGACAGGGTGACCTCGGCGCGCTCGGTCGCATCGTGCAGCGCGCTTTCCAGCTGCGCCTTGTCGGTGATGTCGATCACCATCACCAGGAAACCGTTCACCGCGCCGTCGTCGCCAATGTCGGGTGTGTAGTAGACGTGCATCCGGCGCGGGCCGGAGGGCAGGGTAAAGGATGTCTCGAAGTCGACATCGCGGCCGGAGAGCACGGCATCGATGTAGGGCTTGCGGCGCGCGTAGTGCTCTTCACCCAGCATCTCGCGAATCGGCACGCCCGGCGAGTACGGGCGTTGCCAGATCGGCAGCTCCTGGCAGGCGCGGTTGAAGAACACAGTGCGTTCTTCGCGATCGTACTGGGCGATCATCGCCGGCAGCTTGTCGGTGATGCGCTGCAGGTGATCGCGGGCGAGCGAAATCTCGCGCTGCGCGCGCTTCTGCTCGCTGGTGTCGGTGGCCATCAGGTACCAGCCGGCGGTGGTTCGGTCGGGGTCCACGTCCGGCACCAGATAGGCCTGTACCGGACGTTCCGGATCGCCGATGCGGGTCTCCCACACGGCGCCGTGATCCGGGGTGCTTTCCTCCAGCGCGCGGCGCAGATCGGCCAGGAACGCGGGATTGCCGGCATGGACCTCCTCGATGGTGCGATCCGTCCAGGGTGCCTGGTCGCCGAACCAGTCGCGGGTGGCGCGGTTGGTGAAGCCGTAGCGACGATCCCGGCCCACGTAGGCGATCAGCGCCGGCAGATGATCGGCGACCGCGTCCAGCAATGCGCGGCTGCGGTGCTCTGCGCGCGCCAGGCTGCGCAGCAGGAGGAACATCAGGACACCGAAGGCCAGGCCGCAGAACGTCAGCGCCGCGATGGGCAGCAGGCCGGGAATGGCGATGTGCGCGGGGGGCGAGGACAGGGTCAGTTCCCAGGCGCCGCCGAGGAAATCCAGATTGCGGGCGTAGTGGAAAGCCGGTTCCATGTCGCCGCCGTAGCGCTCGCGCAGGTCGGCGCGTTCGAACACCAGCATCGGAGGGGCGTCGGGCGCGCGGACGAGCAGGCGCAGATCGAGCGGATCTCCGCCGCCGGTTTCGCCCGCGACTTCCTGCATCACCTGGGCCCAGCCGAATCCCGCCGTCGCGAAGCCGCGCAGGTGCGCGCGGTGCAATGCGGCATCGGCCTCCAGCGGCATCGCCGCGTCGTAGACCGGAGAATAGAGCAGGAAGCCGGGACGTCCGGAATCGCCGCGCGAACTGTCGGCCAGGGCGATCCGCGGGGCGATGCTCAGCTGTCCGCTGTCACGCGCCCGCTGCATGGCCGCGCGCCGGGCCGGTTCGGCGAACACGTCCCTGCCCAGCAGCGGCAGCATGCCGTCCCGCTCGGGGTAGACCAGGTCGAGCACCACGTATTCGTCGCGCGCGCCGTCGGGATGCAGGCGGAATGCCGGCCCGTGGATTTCGCGTTGGCGGGCCAGGTAGGCGGGAAGCCCGGCCGCCGTCACCCGCCGCGCGAAGCCCAGGCCATGCACGCCGGCGGGCTGGTTGGGAATCCGCAACCGGCGGGCGAAAGTCTGGAAGCCGGCGCGATCCAGGCCCGGCTGCGCTTCCAGCACGGCCGCGGCGGCGCGCACCGTGTCCTCGTAGGCATTCATGTGGGTGGCCAGCGCGGTGGCCATGGCCTCGGCCCGGGCATGGAAGCGCGCGCCGGCCCCGGCCCGCGCCTGCTGCCAGGCCATTACCCCGAACCACAGCGACAGCAGGAAGGACAGCACCAGCACGCCCCACGCCAGCCGGTCCAGGCGCCGCCGGCGCTCGGCGGCGGCGAAGCGTGAGCTGCCCAGGGCACGCAGTTCCGAGGCGCGTTGCGGATCGAGCTCCATCAGCGTTCTGGTCAGGTGGCCGCGCGGACAGTGGGGGTCATGCTACGCCGGCTCCCGGATGGTCGCCAGAAGCGGGAAAGGGCCGGACCATTCAGCGGCGGGCCGCCTGCGATCCACGGGTATCCAGGGTTGGCCAGTACTCGGGGGGATTGCGGGCACGGGTCAGCTGCTCATAGGCGTAGCCGAGTTCGATCAGGCGCCCCTCGCTCCAGGCGGTTCCCATGAAGACGATGCCCAGCGGCAGGCCATCGCTGTGGCCCATCGGCACGGTCAGGCTGGGATAACCCGCGACCGCGGCGGCGCCGTAACCCGCACCCGGAAAGTGATCGCCGGCCTTGTGGTCGGTCAGCCATGCCGGACCGGTGGCCGGCGCGACCAGCGCATCGAGCTGCTGCGCCTTGAGTGCCGCGTCGATGCCCTCCGGCCCGGCCAGCCGGCGTGCGCGACTGCGCGCGCTGATGTAGCCGCTTTCGCCGAGGCCGCCCTTGGCATTGGCCATTTCGAACAGCTCCTGCCCGAAGTACGGCATCTCCGAGACGCGGTACTGCTGGTTGTAGCCGATCAGCTGCGACAGGGTTTTCACCGGTGCGCCGTGGCCGGCGAGGTAGCGCTCCAGCCCGGCCTTGAACTCGTACAGCATCAATTCCAGTTCGGCTTCGTCCCACTGGCCGTCGGTCGGAATCTCGGCATCGACGATCGTCGCGCCGGCCTCGCGCATCACCTTGATCGCGCCTTCCATCGCGGCGGCCGCATCCGGATGGATGGCGAGCTTGCTGCGCAGCACGCCGATGCGCGCGCCCTTCAGCCCGTCCGGCTTCAGTCGCGCGTGGTAGTCGAGGGTGATGTTCCAGGCCGCGCGGGTGGTGGCAGGATCGGCGGCATCGCGACCGGCCAGCGCGGTCAGCAACAGCGCCGCGTCGGCCACGCTGCGGGTCATCGGTCCGGCGGTGTCCTGGCTGAACGAGATCGGGATGATGCCGTCGCGGCTGATCAGGCCAACCGTCGGCTTCAGCCCGACCACGCCGCTGACCGCGGCCGGGCAGATGATGCTGCCGTCGGTTTCGGTGCCGATGCTGGCGGCGGCGAGGTTGGCCGAAACGGCGACGGCGCTGCCGGAACTGGAGCCGCAGGGATTGCGATCCAGCACGTAGGGATTGCGGGTCTGGCCACCGCGCGCGCTCCAGCCGGAGGTGGAATGGGTGGAACGGAAGTTCGCCCACTCGCTCAGGTTGGTCTTGCCCAGGATGACCGCGCCGGCCTCGCGCAGGCGCTTGACCAGGAAGGCGTCGCTGGCGGGTCGGAAATCCTTCAGCGCCAGCGAACCGGCCGAGTTGACCATCGGAGTGGCGTCGATGTTGTCCTTGAGCAGGATCGGGATGCCGTGCAGCGGGCCGCGCACCGCGTTGTCCTTGCGTTCCAGGTCGCGCAGGGCGGCTTCCTTCATGGCGTCGGCGTTGATTTCGATGACCGAGTTCAGCTGCGGCCCGGCCTTGTCGATCGCGGCGATGCGGTCCAGGTAGGCGCGGGTGAGGGTGCGGCTGTCGAGTTCGCCGCGCTGCATGCGTCCCTGCAGGTCGTCGATGTCCAGTTCGGCGTAGGCGAAGTCCGTCGGCGCGTCGGCGGGCGCGTTGGTGACGGCGGCGGGCTGGCGCTGGCAGGCGGCCAGCATCAGGGCGGCTGAAAGCAGCAGCGTTCGCGAACGCATGTGTTGGAATCCCCCGGTGAGCTAGCGTGAGGCTAGCAGGCCGGGAGGTGCTTTCAAACCCTGCGGCGCCTGCGCAGGTCGCGGCCGAGGATGTAGACCACGGCCAGATTGATCAGCAGCACCGCCCAGGTGTGCCAGCCGGGATGGTGGTACAGCGCGTACAGATCCAGCGGCAGGTACAGCGCCGAGCCGATGCAGCCCAGCCAGGAAGCCCATGCGCGGGCGCGCCACAGGCCCCAGGCTTCGGCCAGCCGCATGATCGCGTACAGCACGACCACCAGGACGGCCAGGTGGACCGCCTCGGGATTGATGGCGTTGAGCAGCGAGGGCAGGGTGCCGTGCTCGGTATCGAGATGGAAGCGGGCGATCATCGCCTCCACCCAGCGCCGCAGTGGCTGCGGTCCCAGCAGCGCCAGCCCGGTCGCGGCGGCCAGTGCCAGTACCCCCTTCAACCCCTCGAACAGGGCGATGACGTGCAGGCCCGGATGCGCCTTGGGATCCGGGTTGTAGGGGGCCTCGACCATCCGTGGGCGATCAGGCGGCGCGCGAGGCGCGCTTGCGATCGCTTTCGGTCAGCATCTTCTTGCGCAGGCGGATTTCCTTCGGAGTGACTTCCACCAGCTCGTCGTCCTCGATGAAATCCAAGGCCTGTTCCAGCGAGTACTTCAGCGCGGGAGTCAGCTTGATCGCGTCGTCCTTGCCCGAGGCGCGCATGTTGGTCAGCGGCTTGGGCTTGATGACATTGACGGTCAGGTCATTGTCCTTGGAGTGGATGCCGACCAACTGGCCTTCGTAGACGTTGTCGCCCTCGGCGGCGAACAGGCGGCCGCGCTCTTCCAGCGGTCCCAGCGAGTAGGCCGGGGTGACGCCGGGGGCGTTGGCGATCATCACGCCGTTCTGGCGCTTGGCGATCGGGCCGGTTTCCTTCGGACCGTAGTGATCGAACACGTGGAACAGCAGGCCCGAACCCTGGGTGAGGGTCCTGAACTCGTTCTGGAACCCAATCAGGCCACGCGCCGGAATCGTGTAGTCCAGGCGCACGCGGCCCTTGCCGTCGGATTCCATGTTCTTCAGCTGCGCCTTGCGGGTGCCCAGCTTTTCCATCACGCCGCCCTGGTGCACTTCTTCGATGTCGACCACCAACTGCTCGACCGGCTCCATCAACTGGCCGTCGATTTCCTTGATGATGACTTCCGGGCGCGACACGGCCAGTTCGAAGCCTTCGCGGCGCATGGTTTCGATCAGCACCGACAGGTGCAGTTCGCCGCGGCCGGAGACCAGGAACTTGTCGGCGTCGGCGGTCTCCTCGACCTTCAGCGCGACGTTGTGCAGGGTTTCACGCTCCAGCCGCTCACGCAGCTGGCGGCTGGTGATGAACTTGCCACCGGAGAAATCCTTGTGGCCAGCGAACGGCGAGTTGTTGACCTGGAAGGTCATGCTGATGGTCGGCTCGTCGACGGTCAGCGCCGGCAGCGCCTCCGGGGTGTCCAGCGCGCATACGGTGTCGGAAATGCTCAGATCCTGGATGCCAGCGATGGCGACGATGTCGCCGGCCTCGGCCTCCTCGACCTCGATGCGCTCCAGGCCCATGAAGCCCAGCACCTGCACGATCTTGCCCTGGCGCTTCTTGCCTTCGCGATCGACCACGCTGACCGGCTGGTTCTTCTTGACCTTGCCGCGCTGGATGCGGCCGATGCCGATCAGGCCGACGAAATTGTTGTAGTCCAGCTGGCTGATGCGCATCTGGAACGCGCCTTCCCGATCCACCGACGGCGCCGGGACGTGCTTCATGATCGCTTCGTACAGCGGGGTCATGTCGCCATCGCGGGTGGTGTCGTCCAGGCTGGCGTAGCCATGCAGCGCCGAGGCGTAGACGATCGGGAAATCGAGCTGCTCGTTGGTGGCGCCGAGCTTGTCGAACAGGTCGAACACCTGGTCGATGACCCAGTCCGGACGCGCGCCGGGGCGGTCGATCTTGTTGACCACCACGATCGGCTTGAAGCCCATCGCGAACGCCTTCTGGGTCACGAAGCGGGTCTGCGGCATCGGGCCGTCCATCGCATCGACCAGGATCAGCACCGAGTCCACCATCGACAGCACGCGCTCCACCTCGCCGCCGAAGTCGGCGTGTCCGGGGGTGTCGACGATGTTGATTCGGTTGCCCTGCCAGGTGATGGCGGTGTTCTTGGCCAGGATGGTGATGCCGCGTTCCTTTTCCTGGTCGTTGCTGTCCATCACCCGCTCGGCAAGCACCGTGCGCTCGGACAGGGTGCCGGACTGCTTCAGCAGGCAGTCGACGAGAGTGGTCTTGCCGTGGTCGACGTGGGCGACGATGGCGATGTTGCGGAGATTCTGGATGGACATGCGGAAAAGCGCGCCAGTGTGCGCGCAGGGGCTGTGGAGGAATGGGGCGTATTATAACGGGTTACGTCCCCGCAATTAGCGTCCGGGCGTCCTGGCTGAACGGGCCGGGGCTGGAAACGGCGCCATTGGCCCCCAGATTCGGGCCAGGCCCGGTTTCCGGAACCCCCGGGCCCCCTGAACCCCTGTCCCGTATCTGGAGCTCCCGATGTCCCTCATCGCCACTTTCGACACCTCCCGCGGCCCCATCAAGGTCGAGCTGTACCCCGACAAGGCCCCGCTGACGGTCGCCAACTTCGTCAACCTGGCCAAACGCGGCTTCTACGACGGCCTGAACTTCCACCGGGTGATTGCCGATTTCATGATCCAGGGCGGCTGCCCCGAGGGTTCCGGCCGCGGCGGCCCGGGCTACCGGTTCGAGGACGAGACCAACAACGGCGTGCGCCACGAGCGCGGCGTGCTGTCGATGGCCAATGCCGGCCCCAACACCAATGGCAGCCAGTTCTTCATCACCCACGTGGCGACCCCGTGGCTGGACGGCAAGCACACCGTGTTCGGCAAGGTCCTGGAAGGCCTGGACGTGGTCGACGCGGTCCAGCAGGGCGACCTGATCAACCGCCTCACCATCGAGGGTGACGCCGACGCCGTGCTGGCCGCCAAGGCCGACCGCGTGGCCGAGTGGAACCGTTACCTGAGCGCCTGACCCGCGCCGGCCGTGCGCTCCCCCGGTCGGGGGAGCCTCGGCTACGACCAAGGGAGGAGGCCGGACCCTCCGATCCACCCCGGCCGGACCGGGGCGGCGTGGTAAAATTTCGCGCCGCAAAAAACGGCGCACGCACGTTCCTCCCGCGAAACATCCCCTGCGAGGTAATGCAATGCCCCAGCTTGCCCGGCGCACCGGTCGCGCCAAGCCCAGCGCGATCATGGCGGTCGCGGAAAAGGCGAAGAAGCTCAAGGCCGAAGGCCGCGACATCATCAGCTTCTCGATCGGCGTACCGAATTTCCTGCCTGGCGAGCACGTCTACGAGGCCGCGCGCAAATCGCTGGACAAGGACTCGGGCCAGTACGGCTCCAATCGCGGCACCGATGCCCTGCTGGATGCGTTCCTGCATCACCTGGAAGGCAGCGGACTGACCGGTTACACCCGCCGCAACATCGTCGCCGGCGTCGGCGCCAAGCACGTGCTGTACAACCTGGCCGAGGCGCTGCTGGACGAGGGCGACACCATCGCCTATCCGACCCCGTACTGGACCACCTACCAGGACATCGCCGACATCGTCGGCGCGGTGTCGCTGAAGCTGCCGTGCCCGCCCGAGCAGAACTACAAGCTCACCCCGCAACAACTGGACGCTGCCCTGGCGCGGAAGCCCAAGGTGTTCCTGTTCAACAACCCGTCCAATCCGACCGGCATGGTCTATTCGAAGGACGAGGTGGCGGCGCTGGCCGAGGTGGTGGCGCGCCACCCGGATACCTGGATCCTGCTGGACGACATCTACAACCGCCTGGTGTTCGATGGTGTCGGCTACCACAACTTCCTGCACTTCCGCCCGGAACTGCGCGATCGCACCGTCGTCATCGACTCGTTGTCCAAGACCTACGGCATGCCGGGTTGGCGCGTGGGCCTGATCGCCGCGCCGGAGAACGTCGCCCAGGCGCTGGTGGCGCTCAACTCCAACCACATCACCAACCTGCCGGAAGTGGTCACCGCCGCCGCCATCGCCGCGCTGACCGGTCCGCAGGACATCCCGCAGCGCAAATGCGCCGAGTTCGCCACCAAGCGGGATCGCGTGCTGGCGGCGCTGGCCGGGATTCCGGGCGTAGTGTGCCCGCGTCCGGAAGGCGCGTTCTACGCGTTCCCGGACATCTCGGTCGCGTTCGGAAAAACGCATGACGGCGTGGTCATCCACAATGACGTGGACTTCTGCAACGCCCTGCTGGAAGCCAAGGGCGTGGCCTGCGTGCCGGGTTCGGCCTTCGGCGAACCGCGCGCGCTGCGCATTTCCTACACCTGTGCCGACGCCCAGCTGGATGAAGGCCTGTCGCGCATCCAGGCCTTCTTCGCCGAACTCGCGTGAGTCCGGCTTTCCTTTCCCTCGGAGACAATCCCATGAAGACCCCCGTCCGTGTTGCAGTCACCGGCGCCGCCGGCCAGATCGGTTATGCCCTGCTGTTCCGCATCGCCTCCGGTGAAATGCTCGGCAAGGACCAGCCGGTCATCCTGCAGTTGCTGGAGCTGCCGATCGACAAGGCCCAGGCCGCGCTGAAGGGCGTGATGATGGAGCTGGAAGACTGCGCGTTCCCGCTGTTGGCCGGCATGGTCGGCACCGACGACCCGGAAGTGGCGTTCAAGGATGCTGACGTGGCCCTGCTGGTCGGCGCGCGTCCGCGCGGCCCAGGCATGGAGCGCAAGGACCTGCTGCTGGAGAACGCCAAGATCTTCACTGCCCAGGGCGCCGCGCTGAACAAGGTCGCCAGCCGCGACGTCAAGGTGCTGGTGGTCGGCAACCCGGCCAACACCAACGCCTACATCGCCATGAAGTCGGCGCCGGACCTGCCGGCCAGGAACTTCACCGCGATGCTGCGCCTGGACCACAACCGCGCGCTGAGCCAGCTCGCCAACAAGGCCGGCGTGGCCGTGGGCGACATCGAGAAGCTGGTGGTGTGGGGCAACCACAGCCCGACCATGTACCCGGACTACCGCTTCGCCACCGCCAACGGGGTGTCGCTGAAGGACAAGATCAACGACGCCGACTGGAACGCCAACACCTTCATCCCGCAGGTCGGCAAGCGCGGCGCCGCCATCATCGAGGCGCGAGGCCTGTCCTCGGCCGCTTCCGCCGCCAACGCCGCCATCGACCACATCCGTGACTGGGTGCTGGGCAGCAACGGCAAGTGGGTGACCATGGGCGTGCCGTCCGATGGCAGCTACGGCATCCCGGAAGGCGTGATCTACGGTGTGCCGGTGATCACCGCCAACGGCGAATACACCCGCGTGGAAGGCCTGGAAGTCGACGCGTTCAGCCGCGCCGCCATGGACAAGACCCTGGCCGAGCTGGAAGAAGAGCGCGCCGGCGTGGCGCATCTGCTGGGCTGAGTTTTCCCGCTCAAGCGCTGTACCCAGAACGCTGGGCGAGAGCCTGGCGTTCTGTTTTTGAAGTTCTTCTTGACGGGTATCTCGCGTATGGCGGCTGCCTGTGGAGCTAGGTCAGGCCTGATAGCATGCACTCCGGACGAGGATCAGGATGTGGGCGCGGATGATGGAGAGGGCGGGAGCACAGCCGCACAGTTGGCACTACCTTGCCATTGCGCAATTCCTGTTGCTGGCAATGGCAGCGATCATTCTGGGGATATGGTGGCATCCAGAGCCTCATAGTGACTGGCTCTATTACTGGAACGCGGCTGGTGTTTCAAGCGCTTACGAGCGCGGGGGCATCGGTATTTGGCTGCTGGCAATTCCAAAAGCGATGGGCGCGTCACCGCTGGTCGCCGCATTGTTCCTCAATATATCCGCTTTGGGATGGCTGTTCTGGTTGGCATATCGGTTGGACGGCTCTCGATGGCGCTGGCTTGCCCAGATCGTCGTCGCGATACTTTTCCTGATCGTGCCTTTCATGTCGCTTGTGCAACTGGATCTCATCGCGGCAACGGGATTGGCGACTGCGTTCTGGCTGCTGGCGGACGAGCGGCTTGCGCTTGCGGCGCGATGGCGGAGTCTACTTGTGTTGCTGGCGCTCGCCATGGGCGTATCGACAAAGCCGCAATTCGCGCTGATTCTTTGGACGCTGGTGGGACTTGGGGCGATGTCCGGCCTGTTGCCATTTTTCCGGAGAGAGGAAAGCCGTGGCAGGCGGGTTCTGCTGATTCTGCTGGTTGGCTCGATCCTGGGATTCCTGATGGATATGGGCTTGCGGCAATTGAGCGGGAGGACGGAACAGATCAGGACCAGTTCTGCCGTGACCTTGTATGGCGGTTTGCTTGTGTCCAGCGACCAGCCCGATCAGGGGTGTGGATACTGGTCAATCCGTGCAGCCGAGGCTGCAAGGGAGGACCTGTCGCGCACCTTGCCCACAGCAGTCATTGAGCGGCTGCAGGCCCGGCCCTTTCAGCATTGGTTGTCCGTCATGCGCTGCAAGGCTCCCGAAATTCTGAATCCGCCTCCCTTCGCACTCTATTGGCTGATTGAATCGCCCAATGTCCGGGCAAATATCAATGCGACACCAAATGCGGCCGAATTCCAGAAACGCTATTACCAGGCGCTTGCAGTGGAAAGGCTGGCCTACGGCTGGCTGAAGATGGCTGTCTTCTTCGCATGTGTTTTGACGATCCTCCGGGTATGGAGAAGAGACCGGCTCCTGTCATTGCTGCCCATGCTTTGGCCGCTTTCTTTCTGGTGTGTTCACTTGGTCTTCGAGATCCAAGGCAGGTATTTTCTGAGTCTCTTCCTGCTTGCACCGCTGCTTTGCATGATGGTTCTGCGCATGACGACGCGGCGGGATCACGAGATGGCAGGGACATCGAATCCTGAACGTTCAGGACGGCTCGTGGAAGGAACCGGCGAACATGCCTGAGATGCCCGCCAGATAGGGATGCATCGGGGCCACCGTGATGCCGGAAAGGTAGAGTCGACACCGCAACGCTGTGCCCGCCGGAGCGCTTTGGGAGGTACCGCTCATGCGACCAATGTCGCAGGGCACCGATTACAAAGCGGATCTATGCTCCTTATCGTCTCTGCGGTGCGAGAGGGTGGCATGGGGTACGAAGACGTCTATCGCCGCTCGATCGACGAGCCTGAAGCCTTCTGGGGCGAGGAGGCGCGCGCCATCCACTGGCATGTGCCGCCACGGCAGGTGCTGGACTATTCGAAGCCGCCGTTCCGGCGCTGGTTCGTCGGGGGCCAGACCAATCTCTGCTACAACGCGGTGGACCGGCATCTGCCCGAACGCGCCGACCAGCTGGCGCTGGTGGCGGTGTCCACCGAAACCGGCACCACGCGCGAGATCAGCTACCGCGAACTGCATCGCGACGTGAACGCTTTCGCCGCCATCCTCCTGCGCCTGGGCGTGGGGCGCGGTGATCGGGTGGTCATCTACATGCCCAACATGGCCGAGGCGGTATTCGCGATGCTCGCCTGCGCGCGCATCGGAGCAATCCATTCGGTGGTCTTCGGCGGTTTCGCCGCGCACAACCTCGCGCTGCGCATTGACGATGCCCAGCCCAAACTGCTGATCGCCGCCGATGCCGGCATGCGCGGCGGGAAGGTCATCCCGTACAAGCCGCTGGTCGACGAAGCCTGCGCGAAGGCGGCCACGCCGCCGCCCAAGGTGCTGATTGTCTCGCGCGGACTGGATCCGGCCGAACCGAAGGTGGCGGGGCGCGACGAGGACTACGCCACGCTGCGCCAGGCGGTCGGCGACGAGCAGGTGGACGTGGCATGGCTGGAATCCAACGAGCCCAGCTACCTGTTGTACACCTCCGGCACCACCGGCAAGCCCAAGGGCGTGCAGCGCGATGTCGGCGGCTACGCGGTCGCGCTGGCGCTGTCGATGCGCACGGTGTTCGACGTCGCGCCGGGGCAGGTGATGTTCTCCACCTCCGACGTGGGCTGGGCGGTCGGACACTCGTACAACGTCTATGGGCCGCTGATCGTCGGCGCCACTTCGGTGTTGTACGAAGGCCTGCCATTCCACCCGGATGCCGGCATCTGGTGGTCGCTGTGCGAGAAGTACGGCGTGCGCACCATGTTCTCTTCGCCGACGGCGATCCGGGTACTGAAGAAGCACGATGTCGATTTCATCCGCCGGCATGATCTGTCGAAGCTGCGATACCTGTTCCTGGCCGGCGAGCCGCTGGACGAACCGACCGCGCACTGGATCAACGACGCGCTGGGCAAGCCGGTCATCGACAACTACTGGCAGACCGAGACCGGCTGGCCGGCGCTGACGCTGCTGCCGGGCCTGGACATGAAGCCGGTGAAGTTCGGTTCGCCCGGTTTCCCCAATCTAGGGTACCGGATGAAGGTCATCGACGAAGGCACCGGCGCGGAAGTCGGGCCGGGCGAGAAGGGCGTGCTGGTCATCCAGCCGCCGCTGCCGCCGGGCTGCATGACCACCATCTGGAACGATGATGCCCGCTTCCTGTCCAGCTACTTCAGCCATTTCAAGGAACTGCTGTACAGCTCGCTGGACTGGGCCATCCGCGACGAGCAGGGTTACACCTTCATCCTCGGGCGCACCGACGATGTCATCAACGTCGCTGGACATCGCCTGGGCACGCGCGAGATCGAGGAATCGGTGTCCGGGTTCCCCGCCGTGGCCGAGGCCGCGGTGATTGGTGTCAACGACGAACTGAAAGGGCAGGTACCGGTGGTATTCGCGACGCTGCGGCAGGCGACCGAGGAACCGCACGAACGCGTGCGTGCCGCCGAAGGCATGCGCCGTACCGTGGAGCAGAGCCTGGGCGCGGTGGCACGGCCGGCGCGCGTGTACATCGTCAATGCACTGCCCAAGACCCGTTCCGGCAAGCTGCTGCGGCGTTCATTGCAGGCGCTGGCGCAGGGCGCGGATCCCGGCGACCTTTCCACACTGGATGATCCGAACGCGCTGGAGGAAGTGAAGAAGGCGCTGCAGCGCGGGCCGGAGGCCGGCAACTGATGCCGGTTCATTCCGCCGCGGCGGGCGGCACGCCGGCGTAGCTGGCGCGGGGACGGATCAGCCGGCCCTGGGCCTGCTGTTCCAGCGCATGCGCGAGCCAGCCTGCCAGCCGCGCCGCGGCGAACATCACCAGCGCCGGCGATGCGGGCAGGGCGTTGGCGTGGCAGATCGCCGCCAGGGTGAAATCGACGTTGGGGCGTAGCCCGTTGATGTCTTCGGTGGCGCTGATCACCGCTTCCATCCGCTGCATTGCCGGCGTATCGGCATGCTGGCGGCGCAATCGCGCGAGCAGTTCCGTTGCGCGCGGATCGCCATGCGGGTACAGCGCGTGGCCGAAGCCCGGCAGGTCCTCGCCCTGCTGCCAGCGCGCGGCGATGAAATCGCGAGGCAAGTCCGCCGCGCAGGCGGCTTCTATCAGCGAATAGGCGCGTGCGGTGGCGCCGCCGTGGCGCGGGCCGGACAACGCCGCCAGGCCGCTGCATACGGTCGCGTGCAGGTGCGCGCCGGTCGAGGCGACCACGCGCGCGGCGAACGCGGAGACGTTGAGTTCGTGCTCGGCGCACAGCACCAGCGCCGCGCGCACCGTATCGGCGAAACCTTCGTCGCCCGGTTTCCACGCATCCGCCAGCAGCCGATGGACCGGCCCCGCGGAAGGTGGGCGCGCCACCAGCAGCGCGGCGTTGTGGCGCAGCAGGGTGGCCGCGATTTCGTGGCGGACCAGGGCGGAGGCGCCCACGGATTGGCGCACGTCCAGCGCCAGCAGCGGAATCGCCGACATCGCGCGCGCCAGCGGCGGCAGGTCCGCGTCGCCGGCGATGGGGGCGACGTGCGCCGGCCATTGCGTCTCCAGCGTCGCCGTGAAGGGATCCTGGTCGCCGCAGTCCCACAGCAGCCGGGCGGCGTCTTCCAGGGTGGCGCCTTCGCGCACCGCGGCGACCGCCGAACGTCCGCGGTAGTAGGGGCCCTCCGGGCGGATCAGCGAAATCCGCGTCTCCAGCACCGGCAGGCCGCGGTCCAGGCTCTGCGCGGCGCCACGGGCGGCGCCGCGACCGGCACGCTTGCGTTGCGCCAGCCGCTCCACGTCGCGGCGCAGATACAGCCGACTGCGGTGGTCGGTTCCCGGGCGCGATTCGATCAGGCCACGGCTGACGTAGGCGTACAGGGTGGCCTGGCTGATGCCGAGCAGCCGGCAGGTGTCCTGGGCGGAGAGCAGGTCGGTTTCCATGGCGGATAGATTGATTGATGTAATCAAGATTGATCAACCCGAGCGATGGTGCCAGATTGTGCGCCGCCGGTGCGCGTACCCTGCGCGCACCCCCGGCCCGCTCCGCCGAGGAACGGGCGCCATCCGCTTCCGCAGGAGACATGCATGAGCAACGCATCCGCCGGCGCGCGCTTCCGCGCCGCGATCGCCGAGGAATCCCCGCTGCAGGTGATGGGCGCCATCACCGCCTACGCCGGCCTGATGGCCCGCCGCGTCGGCTACAAGGCGCTGTACCTGTCCGGTGGCGGCGTCGCCGCCAACTCGCTGGGCATGCCCGATCTGGGCATCAGCACGATGGAAGACGTGCTGACCGACGCGCGTCGCATCGTCGATGCCACCGGTTTGCCGCTGCTGGTCGACATCGACACCGGCTGGGGCGGCGCGTTCAACATCGCGCGCACCATCCGTTCGTTCGAGCGCGTCGGCGTGGCCGCCGTGCACATGGAGGACCAGGTCGGCCAGAAACGCTGTGGCCATCGCCCCGGCAAGGAAGTGGTGCCGAAGGACGAGATGGTCGATCGGGTCAAGGCCGCGGTGGACGCGCGTGGCGATGACGGCTTCGTGATCATGGCGCGCACCGACGCCGCCGCCGTCGAGGGCATCGACGCGGCGATCGAACGCGCGGTCGCCTATGTCGAGGCCGGCGCGGACATGATCTTCCCCGAGGCGATGAAGACGCTGGAGGACTACCGCCGTTTCAAGGACGCGGTGAAGGTGCCGATCCTGGCCAACCTGACCGAGTTCGGTTCCACCCCGTTCTTCACCGTCGACGAACTGCGCACGGCCGGCGTGGACATCGCGCTGTACTGCTGCGGCGCCTATCGCGCCATGAACAAGGCGGCGTTGAACTTCTACGAGACCGTGCGCCGCGAAGGCACCCAGAAGAACATCATCGATACCCTGCAGTCGCGCGCGGACCTGTACGACTACCTGGGCTACCACGCCTACGAAGACAAGCTCGACGCCCTGTTCGCGAAGAAGGGCGACGCCTGACATCAGCCCGGGGGGCGGTTCGGTCCGTCCCCGGTCATTCCAGCGCGGCGGAGCCGCTTCCGCCGCACCGCCACACCATCGGGAGGCAGCAATGAGTGAACCCACCCCAGCCACCGGCTTCAAGCCGAAGAAGTCCGTCGCCCTCAGCGGCACCGCCGCCGGCAACACCGCGCTGTGCACGGTCGGCCGCAGCGGCAACGATCTGCATTACCGCGGCTACGACATCCTCGACATCGCCACCACCAGCGAGTTCGAGGAGGTCGCCTACCTGCTGGTCCATGGCAAGCTGCCCAACCGCGCCGAACTGGCCGGCTACAAGGCCAAGCTGAAATCGCTGCGCGGCATCCCGGCCTCGGTCAAGACAGCGCTGGAACAGCTGCCGCCGTCGGCGCACCCGATGGACGTGATGCGCACCGGCGTGTCGGTGCTGGGCTGCGTGTCGCCGGAGAAGGACGACCACAACCACCCGGGCGCGCGCGACATCGCCGACAAGCTGATGGCCTCGCTGGGTTCGATGCTGCTGTACTGGTACCACTACAGCCACAATGGCAAGCGCATCGACGTGGAGACCGACGACGACTCGATCGGCGGCCACTTCCTGCACCTGCTGCATGGCGAGAAGCCGCGCGACTCGTGGGTGCGCGCGATGCATACCTCGCTGATCCTGTACGCCGAGCACGAGTTCAACGCCTCGACCTTCACCGCGCGCGTGATCGCCGGCACGGGCAGCGACATGCATTCGTGCATCACCGGCGCCATCGGCGCGCTGCGCGGACCCAAGCACGGCGGCGCCAACGAAGTCGCGTTCGAGGTGCAGAAGCGCTACGAGACGCCGGACGAGGCCGAGGCCGACATCAAGGCGCGGGTCGAACGCAAGGAAGTGGTCATCGGTTTCGGCCATCCGGTCTACACCGTCGGCGATCCGCGCAACGACGTGATCAAGCAGGTGGCGAAGGATCTGTCCGAGGAACAGCAGAGCACCAAGATGTACGCCATCGCCGAGCGCCTGGAAGCGGTGATGTGGGACATCAAGAAGATGTTCCCCAACCTGGACTGGTTCAGCGCGGTGAGCTACCACATGATGGGCGTGCCGACCGCGATGTTCACCCCGCTGTTCGTCATCGCCCGCACCAGCGGCTGGAGCGCGCACGTCATCGAGCAGCGCATCGACGGCAAGATCATCCGCCCCAGCGCCAACTACACCGGCCCCGAGAACCTGAAGTTCGTCCCGATCGACCAGCGTTGATTCGGCCGTGCCCGTGCGTTTCCGTCCGGGAACGCGCGCAGCCGCCACCGATGATCCGAAATCCCGACCGCCGCAAAGCCACGCCGACCGCGAAGCCATGAACACCGAATACCGCAAGGCCCTGCCGGGCACCTCACTGGACTACTTCGACGCGCGCGCCGCGGTCGACGCGATCGCGCCCGGCGCCTACGACCGGTTGCCGTACACCTCGCGTGTGCTGGCGGAAAACCTGGTCCGCCGCTGCGAACCGGCGACCCTGGTCGATTCCTTGAAGCAGCTGATCGAGCGCCGCCGCGATCTGGATTTCCCATGGTTCCCGGCACGGGTGGTCTGCCACGACATCCTCGGCCAGACCGCGCTGGTCGATCTGGCCGGCCTGCGCGACGCCATCGCCGACAAGGGCGGGGATCCGGCCAAGGTCAATCCGGTGGTGCCGGTACAGCTGATCGTGGATCACTCGCTGGCGGTGGAATGCGGCGGCTACGATCCGGATGCGTTTTCCAAGAACCGCGCGATCGAGGATCGCCGCAACGAGGATCGCTTCCATTTCATCGAATGGACGCGGCATGCGTTCGAGAACGTCGACGTCATCCCGCCGGGCAACGGCATCATGCACCAGATCAACCTGGAGAAAATGTCGCCGGTGATCCAGGTGCGCGGTGGCGTGGCTTTCCCGGATACCTGCGTGGGCACCGACAGCCACACCCCGCACGTCGATGCGCTGGGCGTGATCGCGATCGGCGTCGGCGGCCTGGAAGCGGAGAACGTGATGCTGGGGCGTGCCTCGTGGATGCGCCTGCCGGACATCGTCGGCGTAGAGCTGACCGGCCGCCCGCAGCCGGGCATCACCGCCACCGACATCGTGCTGGCGCTGACCGAGTTCCTGCGCAAGCAGAAGGTGGTCGGCGCCTATCTGGAATTCCGCGGTGAAGGTGCCGCCGCGCTCACCCTGGGCGACCGCGCCACCATTTCCAACATGGCGCCGGAGTACGGCGCCACCGCGGCGATGTTCTTCATCGACGGCCAGACCCTGGACTACCTGCGCCTGACCGGCCGCGAGGAGGAGCAGGTCCGCCTGGTCGAGACCTACGCCAGGACCGCCGGCCTGTGGGCCGACAGCCTGGGCAACGCCGAGTACGAACGGACGTTGACGTTCGATCTTTCCAGCGTGGTCCGCAACATGGCCGGCCCGTCCAATCCGCACGCCCGCGTCGCCACCGCCGATCTGGCGGAGAAGGGCATCGCGGGCGATCTGGCGCAAGCTCGCGCGCAGGAGGCCGAGGGCCTGATGCCGGATGGCGCGGTCATCATCGCCGCCATCACCAGCTGCACCAACACCAGCAACCCGCGCAACGTGATCGCCGCCGCGCTGCTGGCGCGCAACGCCAACCGCGTGGGTCTGACCCGCAAGCCGTGGGTGAAGTCGTCGCTGGCGCCCGGTTCCAAGGCGGTGGCGCTGTACCTGGACGAGGCCGGGCTGACCCCGGAACTGGAAAAGCTCGGCTTCGGCGTGGTCGCCTTCGCCTGCACCACCTGCAACGGCATGTCCGGCGCGCTGGATCCGAAGATCCAGCAGGAGATCGTCGAGCGTGATCTGTACGCGACCGCCGTGCTGTCGGGCAACCGCAATTTCGACGGGCGCATCCATCCCTACGCCAAGCAGGCATTCCTCGCCTCGCCGCCGCTGGTGGTGGCGTATGCGATTGCCGGCACCGTGCGGTTCGACATCGAGAAGGACGTGCTGGGCACGTTCGAGGGGCGCGAGATCCGGCTGAAGGACCTGTGGCCGAGCGACGAGGAAATCGACGCGGTGGTGCGCGCCTCGGTGAAGCCGGAGCAGTTCCGCCGCGTGTACGGTCCAATGTTCAACGTGCGGGTCGAACACGGCGAACGCGCCAGCCCACTGTACGACTGGCGCCCGATGAGCACTTACATCCGCCGCCCACCGTACTGGGAGGGCGCGCTGGCCGGCGAACGCACGCTGCGCGGCATGCGCCCGCTGGCGGTGCTGCCGGACAACATCACCACCGATCACCTGTCACCGTCCAACGCGATCCTGCTGGACAGCGCGGCCGGCGAGTATCTGGCGAAGATGGGCCTGCCGGAAGAGGACTTCAATTCCTATGCCACCCACCGCGGTGACCACCTGACCGCGCAGCGCGCGACCTTCGCCAATCCGAAGCTATTCAACGAGATGGTGCGCAACCCCGACGGCGGCGTGAAGCAGGGCTCGCTGGCGCGGGTCGAGCCGGAAGGCCAGGTGATGCGCATGTGGGAGGCCATCGAAACATACATGGAGCGCAAGCAGCCGTTGATCATCATCGCCGGCGCCGATTACGGACAGGGTTCGTCGCGCGACTGGGCGGCCAAGGGCGTGCGCCTGGCGGGCGTGGAGGCGATCGTCGCCGAGGGTTTCGAGCGCATCCACCGCACCAACCTGATCGGCATGGGCGTGCTGCCGCTGGAGTTCCAGCCGGGCATCACCCGGCTGACCCTGGGCATCGACGGCACCGAGACCTTCGACGTCATCGGCGAGCGCCGTCCGCGCGCGACGCTGACGCTGGTGATCCATCGCCGCGACGGCGAGCGCGTCGAAGTGCCGGTGACCTGTCGGCTGGACAGCGACGAGGAAGTCTCGATCTACGAGGCCGGTGGCGTGCTCCAGCGCTTCGCCCAGGACTTCCTGGAATCGGCGCAGGCGGCGTGACGCCGTCTTGCGCCCGCCGCGCTAGAGTGGAACGGACCATCCCCGAGAGGCCATGACCATGTCGAACGAGACCGGAACCGTCCGCCTGCACCGCGTCCTGCGCGCGCCGCCCGAGCGCGTCTACCGCGCCTTCCTGGATCCGGAGGCCATGGTGAAGTGGCTGCCGCCACACGGCTTCACCGGCAAGGTCCACCACATCGATCCGGTCGTCGGCGGGACCTACCGGATGTCGTTCACCAATTTCGGCACCGGCTCCAGCCATGCCTTCGGCGGCACCTATCGCGAGCTGGTGCCGGGTGAGCGCATCCGCTACGACGACCAGTTCGAGAATCCGGCGCTGCCGGGCACCATGCAGGTCAGCGTCTCGCTCAAGGCGGTGGCCTGCGGCACCGAGATCAGCATCGTGCAGGAAGGCATTCCCGCGATGATTCCGGTGGAGTTCTGCTACCTCGGCTGGCAGGAGTCGTTGACCCTGCTGGCCAACGTGGTCGAGCCCCAGATTCCCGACAACCCCTGACCGAACATCGAGGCCTCCATGCCGCACGCGCCGCAGATCCGAATCCCCGCCACCTACATGCGCGGAGGCACCAGCAAGGGCGTGTTCTTCCGGCTGCAGGATCTACCCGAGCCCGCGCGCATGCCGGGCGCGGCGCGCGATGCGCTGATGCTGCGGGTGATCGGCAGCCCCGATCCTTACGGAAAGCAGATCGATGGCATGGGCGGCGCGACTTCCAGCACCAGCAAGACGGTGATCCTGGCGAAGAGCGAGCGGCCGGATCACGATGTCGATTACCTGTTCGGCCAAGTGTCCATCGACAGCGCCTTCGTCGACTGGAGCGGCAACTGCGGCAACCTGTCGGCGGCGGTGGGATCGTTCGCCATCGCGGGTGGACTGGTGGACGCCGCGCGCATCCCGCGCGATGGCGTCTGCACGGTGCGTATCTGGCAGTCGAACATCGGCAAGACCATCGTCGCGCACGTGCCGATCACCGGCGGGCAGGTGCAGGAAACCGGTGATTTCGAACTGGACGGCGTGACCTTCCCGGCCGCGGAGGTGCAACTGGAATTCCTGGATCCCGCCGATGAGGGCGAAGGCGAGGGCGGCGGCGCGATGTTCCCGACCGGCAATCTGGTCGATGAGCTGGACGTGCCGGGCATCGGCACGTTTCCGGCGACGCTGATCAATGCCGGCATCCCGACCATCTTCGTCAACGCCGCCGACATCGGCTATACCGGGACGGAACTGCAGGACGCGATCAACAGTGATCCGAAGGCGCTGGCGATGTTCGAGACCCTCCGTGCGCACGGCGCGGTGCGGATGGGATTGATCGCCGATGTATCGGAGGCCGCGCGCCGCCAGCACACGCCGAAGGTGGCGTTCGTGGCGCCGGCAAAGGATTACGTCACTTCCAGCGGCAAGCAGGTGGGCGCGGGTGATATCGACCTGGTGGTGCGCGCGATGTCGATGGGCAAGCTGCATCACGCGATGATGGGCACCGCCGCCGTCGCCATCGGCACCGCCGCGGCGGTGCCGGGCACGTTGGTGAATCTGGCCGCGGGTGGCGGCGAACGCAGCGCGGTGCGCTTCGGGCATCCCTCGGGCACCTTGCGGGTGGGGGCGGAGGCCTCGCAGGAAAACGGCGAATGGAAGGTCGCCAAGGCCATCATGAGCCGCAGCGCGCGCATCCTGATGGAAGGCTGGGTGCGTGTTCCGGGCGATGCGTCCTGACGGGGACCGGTCTACGGATACCCGGGAAGGAAAAAGGGCGGGCCTTGGCCCGCCCTTTCCCATTGTTCAGTGCAGCCCTTCCGCCTTGAGCGCGGCCTGCACGCCCGGATCGGCTTCCATCCGCTGGCGGAACGCCGCCAGGTTGTCGAGCCCCGTGAGATCCACGCCGACGTTACCGGCCCAGCGCAGGGTGATGTAGAAGTACGGATCGGCAAAGCTGCGGAAACCGGCCAGCCACTGCCGGCCTTCGAGCCGCTGGTTGGCGCTTTCGAACAGGCCGCGCAGGCGCTTGCGCGCAGCGGCCTTGATGGCATCGAACTCGGATTCGTCGGCGATGAACTTGCCCGGCGCGAACAGCGGGGTGAACGCCGGATGCACGTCGGAGTTGACGAAGGACAGCCAGCGCGCGGCTTCGGCGCGCTGCTGCGCGGAACCATCGCCACCGAGGCCGGCCTGCGGGTAGCGGTCGGCGATGTAGCCCATGATCGCGGCGTTCTGGGTCAGGACGAAGTCGCCGTCGACAATCGCCGGGACCGCGCCGGTCGGGTTGATTGCCAGGTACTCCGGCGCCTTCATCTCGGCGGCGGTCATCACCTTCAGTTCGAAGGGCTGGCCGGTCCATTGCAGGGCGATATGGTCGGCGGTGGAACAGGCGCCGGGCTTGCTGTACAGCTTCATGGGTGGACTCCAGATACTAGAAAGCGATCCGGGAACTCTCCCAGACCCATCCAGGGTCCACAAGGCCGCCGCTGTAACGGACCGTCACGGACGGCCTGCTTGCCGGAAGGCGAAAACTGGCGTCGGCGACCAGGCGCTCGGCGTTACGAGCGCGGTGGTTGCGGCTTGAGCGATTGCACGCGCAGGAAGGTGTGATCGCCGATGGTGGCCACGCGATAGGCGTTGCGCCAACTCGGGTTGGCGATCTGGTGGGCCATGAAATGGCTCGCGCCGGGCACGATTTCCTTGCGCTGGCCGGGCGGCAGGGCCCAGTTGCGCTCGGCGTTCAGGGCGACGCTGACCGACTTGGCCCAGGCATCCGCGTTCTGCAGGCGGGTACCGGGGGCGACGATGGTGGGGGCGAACTGCTTGCGGGCGGTCACCACCTCGCAGACCGAATCCCCCCACAGGCCGCTGTCGCGACGGCGCAGGGCGACTTCGGCGACGGCTTGCTGGCCGCGCAGGGTCTGGTCGCGGGCTTCCAGGTATACGGTGGTACTGAGGCACAACGAATCGGCGGCCGGCTGCGGCAACATCTGCGACAGCCAGAGAATCCAGGCCAGTTTCATGGGAACTCCTTGCTCCGTCTTTGCCGGTCCCGACCGTTCCGATCCATTGGAAGCGGCGGGGGAGGGACGCGGCAGGGCGTCATGGGGAGGCAGCCTTCACACGGGCTGCCCGGGGTCCCGGCTGAATGATGAGGGCGCCGGGGCGGCCTGCCGGAACTGGGGGGCGGGCCGAAAAGTTGGCGCAAGGTACGGGCGAAAACCGGAACCCCCCCTGAACGCGCCGGGTTGACAGCTCTACTAAGTATTTGATTGGAAATGCTTGTTGGTGAAAACGGCGTCAAGGTCGAGGCGGCTTGGCGGCGTATTGCGAGCCGCATGGCATCGGCGCGAAACGCATTGAAAAGGCTTGGAAAGCAGGCGCGAGCGCGTATCTTCATCGCGCATCACGCGCGAAAATTTGTGATGCCCGTCATTAACAGTGACGAGGCGGCCTGTCCGCCGCCCGTCGGCTCAGAGCGTCGCGGCCAGCCGGCTGCCCTGGGCGATGGCGCGCTTGGCGTCGAGTTCGGCGGCCACGTCGGCCCCGCCGATCAGGTGCGGGGTGCAGCCGGCGGCCAGCAGCGCCGCCTGCAGATCCCGGCGCGGCTCCTGGCCGGCGCAGACCACCACGTGATCGACCGGCAGCACCTGTTCGGCGCCGTCCACGCGGATGCGCAGGCCGGCGTCGTCCACGCCCAGGTACTCGACTCCGCCCAGCATCTTCACCTGCTTCGCCTTGAGCGTGGCCCGGTGGACCCAGCCGCTGGTCTTGCCCAGCCGCGCGCCCGGCTTGCCGGCGCTGCGCTGGAGCAGCCAGACCTCGCGGGCCGGCGGTTCGGGCTGCGGGCGGACCAGGCTGCCACGGCCCTCGAAGGTGGCGTCCACGCCCCATTCGGCCATCCAGCGCGCCGGATCCAGGCTGGGCGAAGGGCCTTCCTGGACCAGGAACTCGGCCACGTCGAAACCGATGCCGCCGGCACCGATCAGCGCCGCGCGGGCGCCGACCGTGACCCGGCCCGACAGCACGTCGGCATAACTGACCACCTTGGGATGATCGGCGCCGGGAAAATCCACCCGGCGCGGAATGATGCCGGTCGCCAGCACCACTTCGTCGAAGCCGGCCAGCAGCGCCGCATCAGCGTGCGTGGAGAGCTTCACCTCGACGCCGGTCTCTTCCAGCCGATGACGGAAGTAGCGCAGGGTTTCGTGGAACTCCTCCTTGCCGGGAATGCGCTTGGCGAAATTGAACTGCCCGCCGATTTCCGGCTCGGCATCGATCAGGGTGACCCGGTGCCCGCGTTCGGCCGCCACGGTCGCGCAGGCGAGGCCGGCCGGACCGGCGCCGACCACGGCGACGCGTTTGGCGGCGAAGGTCTTCGGATAGGTCAGTTCGGTTTCGGCGCAGGCGCGCGGGTTGACCAGGCAGCTGGCGGTCTTGTTCTCGAACACATGGTCCAGGCAGGCCTGGTTGCAGGCGATGCAGGTATTGATGGCATGCGCGCGGCCGGTACGCGCCTTCTCCGGCCATTGCGGATCGGCCAGCAGCGGTCGCGCCAGCGACACGATGTCGGCCTTGCCGGCGGCCAGGATGCTCTCGGCCACGTCCGGCATGTTGATGCGGTTGGTCGCCACCACCGGCACCGATACATGCGGCTTGAGCTTGGCAGTGACGTCGACGAACGCCGCGCGTGGCACCGAGGTGACGATGGTCGGCACGCGCGCCTCGTGCCAGCCGATGCCGGAATTGATGATCGTCGCGCCGGCGGCTTCCACCGCGCGGGCCTGGGCGAGGATTTCCTCCCACTGGTTGCCGTCCTCGACCAGATCCAGCAGCGACAGCCGGTAGATGATGATGAAGTCCGGCCCGCAGGCCTCGCGGATGCGGCGGACGATCTCGACCGCGAAGCGCATGCGCTTTTCCGGTGTGCCGCCCCAGGCATCGTTGCGGCGATTGGTGCGCGGGGCGGTGAACTCGTTGATCAGATAGCCTTCCGAGCCCATCACCTCGACCCCGTCGTAACCGGCATCGCGGGCGCGCCGGGCAGCGCCGGCATAGGCGTTGATTTGCGACTGCACGGCGCGCGCGGACATCGCGCGCGGGGTGAACGGGTTGATCGGCGCCTTCAGTTTCGACGGAGCGACCGACAGCGGGTGGTAGGCATAGCGGCCGGCGTGCAGCAGCTGCAGGCAGATCAGCGCGCCGTGATCATGCGCGGCGCGGGTGACGAACTTGTGCGGACGCACTTCCCACGGCCAGGACAGCTTGCCGCCAAACGGCTTCAGCCAGCCGACCAGGTTGGGCGAGAACCCGCCGGTCACCATCAGGCCCACGCCGCCGGCGGCGCGCTCGGCGAAATAGGCGGCCAGCCGGGGGAAGTCGCGGGCGCGGTCCTCCAGGCCGGTATGCATCGAGCCCATCAGGATGCGGTTGCGGACCCGGGTGAACCCCAGATCCAGCGGGGCAAACAGGTGCGGATAGTGCTCGGCGGGAAGGGCGGCGGCGCTGGGCGTCATGCGGGCGATGGATACGCTGGCGTATGGATGCAACACGATGCCCCGGGCTGGGCGCTGGCGCAAGTGCTGGCGCCACCTCCGGGACAAGCCCAAGCACGGCACAGAACGCGCCCGCTTGGCAAGAGTTGTCCCGCCCGTCCCGCTCGGGGACCATAGGGGACCAAGGCTTTCGGGACGTCATGGACGCCGCAACACCTCCCCTGCACGACTACCTGCGCGACGGCATCGCCGCCGCGGATCTGCCGGACCTCCACCCCCTGCTCGCCGCCCGCGATCAATTGCGGGCCTTCTCGACCCTGTTCCACGGGGGCGAAGAGAACGTCATGGTGCGCCTGCTGGTACTGCGCACGATCGGCGAGCGCGGGCAGGCGCCGGACTGGACCCCGCAGGAACTGCGTGATCAGTTCGCCTATCTGGATCCGGTCAAGTTCGACACCGTGCTGGGGCGCCTGCGCGAGAACGGCCTGCTGCTATGGGAAGCGCACAGCCAGCGCTACCGCATCAGCCCGGTCGGGCGCCAGGCGCTGGCGGCGATCGGCATGCTGCTGCAGTTCAACCGCGAAGGCGACGAACTGGCCTACGTCACCGCGCAGCTGGCCGCGGGCCAGGCGGTCGGGCGGGTCGGGGCCGACGATCTGCAGCACCTGCTGTCGCGGCTCAACGAACTGCGCGAGGACTTCGACCAGGCCGTGCTGAGTGGTTCGGAACACCGCATCCAGCGTGCCGCCGATACATTGCAATCGGTCTGGCAATGGGTGGAGAAGGGCACCGAACTGATTCGCGACATCGCCGCCGACGGCGATCTGGATACCGCGACCCATCGGGTCGCCCAGCAGATCGGCCGCGCGCAGAGCGCGTTGCTGCGCCAGGCGTCGGTGTTCCAGCGCGCGCTGAACCAGCTCGACCGCCACCGCGTGCACCTGGGCGCGAGCGGACTGTCCTCTTCCGACGTCAACCGCTTCCTGCGCGCCCGCGACATCGACGCGCTGGCGGCACTGGCCGACGACGTGCTGGTGCGCACGCCGATGCCGGCCTTCGTGCTCGGGCCGATCGCCCTGGACGTGGCCGAGTACGAACTGGTCGAGCGCGAACGCGAAGGCCAGGAAAGCACCGCGCTGCCGCCGGCGCAGCAAGCGCCCAGCGATACCCAGGCCCCGGTCGCGCAGAACGACTACGCCCATGCCGAACAATGGCTGGACCAGCTCACCGGCCTCGACCAGGAGGCCCCGCTGGCCGACTGGGTGCCGCAGGAAAGCTTTGCGCTCAGCGCGTACCGATTGTCGCTGCTTGGATTGATCGGCGATGCCGGCGCGGAGAACCGCCAGGGCGTGGGCGCCTCGCTGGCGCAGCTGCCGATGCAGTGGCGGGTCGAACCGGTGTTCGAGGAGGTCCAGCGCGCCGGCGTCGCCTATATGAGCCGCGGCCAGTTGCTGCCGCAATCCGCGCCGAAACCTGCCATGCCCGTCGCCACGCGCAAGCCAGACAAACAAGACAAGCAAGACAAACCGAAGAAACGGAAGACACAGACCGCATGAGTGACCCCATCGCATCCCTGATCGCGCGGCTGCTGGCCGAGCGCTGGCTGCCGCGCGAGGACCGCGCCGTGCGCCAGGTCCTGGTCGACGCCGAACTGCGCGACGACCTCGACCGCCGCCTCGCCGCCGCCGGCCTGCGCCTGCTCGAACATCCCTACGCCGCGCATGTCGCGGTGGGCGTGGCGCGCACGCAGGAGAACGAGGTTTTCGGCAACGCCGAAGCGTGGGCGGCCAGCAACCTGTCGCTGGGCCGCGACGCACTGGCGTTGCTGGTGGTGCTGTGGGCGCTGCTGGTGCTGCCCAAGCGCCAGCGCCAGATCGCGCGCCAGGAAGGCGAGCGCGCGCAGGAACAGGAGCAGATGTTCGCCGAACTCAAGCCGGTGCCGGTGGGCGCGGAAGTGGTCGAGCCGATCAACGAACGCACCCTGCTGGCCGACTTCAGCGACAAGCTGGGCGGCAAGGGACGCCTGCAGATGAACCTGGGCGCGCTGCAGCGCCAGGGTTTCATCGTCCGCCGCCGCGAGCGCATCCACGAGGGTCCGCTGCTGGACCTGGCGTTCGACTACGAGCGCATCGCCAGCCGGGTGATGGACGGCGCGCTGTCGCAGGTCATCGAGGAAGCGCGGCAGTCGCAGGCCGCCGCCCGCGAACGTGGCGAGGAAGCGGGCGGGAATGCGTCGGGCGATGACGTGCCCGACGAGGACGCACTCGACGAGAGCGCGCTGGACGAAGAGGTGCAGGCCGATGTTTGAGTTCCGTCAGCTGGAAGTCGTCCACTGGGATTACTGGCAGCGCTACACGCTGCCGCTGGACGCTTCGATCATCACCGTGGTCGGCCCCAACGGCTCCGGCAAGACCACCCTGCTGGATGCGCTGCGCACGCTGCTGGCGATCGACGATCGCGACATGGCGCGCGACTACAAGACCTACCTGCGCCACAACGGCAAGCCCTATGCCTGGTTGCGCGCGGTGGTCAGCAATCCCGCCGACCGGCGCGGCAAGCGCGCGTTCTTCCCGTACATGGACGAGCAGGTCACGATCGCCTGCCGGGTGCGCAAGCGCGGCGGCGACTGGTCGCGCGATTACCAGATCGTGCCCGGCGACGTGCCGATCGAGACGCTGGAACAGGGCGGCGAATGGCTGGGTGTGCGTGACTACCGGGTGCGCCTGGCCGGCGCCGGCCTGAGCCGCGCCATCTGCCGCGTGCTGACCCTGGAACAGGGCGCCACCGACAAGCTGTGCCAACTCTCGCCGCGCGAACTGCTGCAACTGGTGTTCGACGTGTTCGAGGACAAGGCGGTGCTGGACGACTACCAGCGCGCGCGCAGCGAGCAGTTCGACGTGGAGAAGGAGATCGGGCAGCTCCAGCAGGGCCTGGCGGAACTTCATCTGCGGCTGGAGTCCTCGCGCGCCGATGTGCGCTCGTTCGAGGACGGCCTGTCACTGCGCAGCCAGCGCAACCGCTTGCATACCGAGATCGTGCCGAAGGTGGAACTGGCGGATCTGCGTGCGACCATCGAAGGCGCGCGCCCGCGCCTGATCGGCCTGCGCCGCGCGCTGCGCGAACGCCGGCATGCGCACGCCGCGTTGCTGGCGCAGGAAGCCGGTGCGCAGGCGCAGCGCACCACGTTGCAGCAGGCGCTGGCCGAGGTGCGCGCGCGCCAGGCCGGGGCCGAAGCGGTGTTCACCCATGCCCGCGACCATGCGCGCGATGCGGAGATGCTGGTCAAGCGACGCGACGATCTGGATCGCCTGCAGGGTGGACGCAAGGGCGCCGACGTCAAGGCGCTGAGCCGGGAAGTCGAGGAAGGCCGCCGGCGCCAGGCCGAGCTGAAACTGGAAGGCCAGCGCGATCGCCAGCGCGCCGCCGAGATAACCGCCCAGGTCGCCGCGCTCAACGGCGGTGGTCGGGTCACCGAGCCGTTCGAACGCGACTTCCGTGCCGCGCTCGACGCCAAGGGCATCGGCCACAGGGTGCTGACCGAACTGGTCGAGATTGCCAATCCGGAATGGGCGACGGCGGTGGAAGCGGTGCTCGCGCCCTACCGCCACCTGCTGGTGCTGGATTCGCCGAAGGACGCCGCCGCGGCGTGGCAACTGGGCGAGCAGATGCAGTACCGCCACTTCCTGGTCGCCGATCGCGCGCCGGCCGACAAGCCGACCCGCGGTTCGCTGCTGGAAGTGGTGCGCTTCCTCGACGACCCACCGGCGTGGCTGCCGCGCCAGCTGGATCGGATCCAGCGGGTGGAGGACGTGCAGGCCGGTCATCGCCTGCCCAAGGGCCAGGACTGGATTACCGCCAAGGGCTATCTGCGCGAACAGCGTGGTGGTCGTCATATCGGCGGCAACGCGCATCACTTCGGCGCGGGTGCCCGCCAGGCGCAACTGGCCGAACTGCGCGCGGAACTGACGGCCCTCCAGCAGCGCGCGCATGCGCGCGAGGAAGAACTGAGCGGACTGGGCCAGCAGGTCGACGCCAGCCAGGCGCGCCTGCTCGGACTGGGCGCGGGCAACGAACTGGTGACGCGCGCGGCCGAGTTCGCCGATGCGGCCGAACGCCTGCCGGAACTGGCCGAGGCCGCGCAGCAGGCGGCCACCGCATTGATGGAAGTGCGCACCGAGCTCGATCGCCTGGCCGCCGAGGACAAGGCCGAGAGCATCGCCGCCGCCAGCCGGGCGGGCGAACTGAAGGCGCTGGAGAATGAACTGCGCGAGCGCGAACACCAGATCGCGCAGGAGCGGATGGCGCTGGTGCAGCGGATCGTCGACTTCCGCCGCCGCCGCGCGCAGATGCCGCTGGAGTGGCGCGGCGTGGCCGCGTTGCGGGCCGCACGCGACGAATACGAAAGCGCCAACGCGGTGCGTCGCGAAGTCGAGCGGATCGACGAGCGGCTGGCGCGCGGCGCCTATGTGGAGGACGACGGCTGCGTCGCGCTGCGCGACAAGTTCGCCGCCGACCACGCCGGCCTGGAAGCCGCCATCGGCAAGCGCGAGGCGCACCTGCACCGCGCGCGCAAGTTGACCGAGGAAGCGCGGGGCGCCTACATCAACGTGCTGCGTGCCACCGTCCGCCGCTACCGCAAGAACCTGGTCGCGCTGGGCGAGCTGTCCGGCATCGGCGTCGACGTGGAGATGCCGGAACTGGTCAACGAGGACACCGCGCTGGCGCAGGCGGGCCTGACCGTGCGCTTCGATTTCGATCGCAAGGGCTGGATCGGCCTGGACGACGGTGAGGCGTCCGGCGGCCAGCAGGTGATGAAGTCGCTGCTGCTGCTGGTGGCGTTGCTGCGCGACGAGGAACAGCCGGGCGGATTCGTCTTCATCGACGAACCGTTCGCGCATCTGGACGTGGCCAACATCGAAAAGGTCGGCCGCTTCCTGCGCTCGACCGACGCCCAGTACATCCTGACCACGCCGATCACCCACAACGTCAACGTGTTCGAACCCTCGGACCTGGTGCTGGCGACCAGCAAGCGGCGCGCCGGCAGCAGTTGGGCCGAACCGGTGGCGGTGCTCAAGCGCGATCGCGGGCAGGACGCGGCCGCGGCCTGAGTCCGCGCGGCGTCAGGTGGCCTGCCTGCGCAGTCGCAGCAGGCCCAGTCCCAGCCCGATGAACAACATGCCGCTGAGGCGCTGCCACCAGCGCCCACGGGCGCCGCCCAGCCAGCGGCGCAGGTGGCGCGCGGCGGCGACGTAGCACAGGTGCGACAGCACCGTGCAGGCGGCGAAGGTGACGGTCAGCAGCAGGCCCTGCCGCCAGGGCGAAGCCTGCGGCTGCATGAACTGCGGCAGCAGCGCGGTGAAGAACAGGATGCTCTTCGGATTGGTCGCCGCCACCAGCACGCCTTGGCCGAACAACCGCCATGCATCGCCATTCGCCGGCGACAGCGAAGCGTCCGCGGCGAACGGCGGTGGGCTGCGCCATTGGCGGATGCCCAGATAGACCAGATACATCGCACCGGCGGTCTTGAGCATGGTGAAGGCGGTCGAGGACGCCTGCAACAACGCTCCCAGCCCCAGCAACGCGGTGACCGCGACGACGAACACGCCGGTCGCGTTGCCGAGCGAACTGATCAGCGCACGCCGCGCGCCCAGCGTGGTCGCGTTGGAAACCGCCAGCAGCACCGCCGGTCCCGGGGTGAATGCGGTGATCAACGACAGCGTGCAGAACAGCCACCAGGCGCTGGCGCTCATGTCGTCATTCCCAACCCGCCAGCACCAGCTTGCCGATGGTGGTGCCGGACTCCAGCCGGCGATGCGCCTCGCGCAGGTTGGCGGCGTTGATCGGCCCCAATGTCTCGCGATGGTTGCTGCGCAGTTCACCCGCATCGATCAGGCTGGCGGCGCGGCTGAGCAGCCGGTGCTGTTCGATCAGATCGGGCGTCTGGAAGCGTGGGCGCGCGAACATCATTTCCCAGTGGATACCGATCGACTTGGCCTTGTAGGGATCGCCGATGCGCAGCTCGCCGCTGGGTTCGACGATCAAGCCGACATGGCCGAGCGGAGCAATGATTTCGCCAATCACGCTCCAGTAGCGGTCGGTGTCGGCCAGGTTCAGCACCGCGTCAACCTGTGAAAATCCGATTGCCGCCAGTTGCGGCGCCAGATCCTGTCGATGATCGATGACGTGCTGTGCGCCCAGCGAACGGCACCATTCGATCGTCTCCGGACGCGAGGCGGTGGCGATGACGGTGAAGCCGGCGCGGCGCGCCAGTTGGATCGCCATCGACCCTACGCCACCGGCGCCGGCGATGACCAGCAGGCTGCGGCGGTTGCATTCGTTGTCGATCGAATAGGGCATGCGGTGGAACAGCAGCTCCCAGGCGGTGATGGTGGTCAGCGGCAGCGCCGCGGCCTCGGCGAAGTCCAGCGTCGCCGGCTTGCGGCCGACGATGCGCTCGTCGACCAGCTGGAACTGCGCGTTGCTGCCGGCACGGGTGATGTCGCCGGCGTAGTAGACCTCGTCGCCTGGCGCGAACAGGGTCACCTGGTCGCCGACCGCCTCGACCACGCCGGCGGCGTCGTAGCCGAGCACGCGCGGCGGATCTTCCTGCTGCGGCTTGGGCGCGCGCACCTTGGTATCGACCGGGTTGACCGAGATCGCTTCCACCCGCACCAGGATGTCGTGGCCGGTGGGTTCTGGCTTGGGCAGTTCGATGTCCAGCAACGATTGCGGATCGTCGATGGGCAGGTAACGGGTGAGGCCGACGGCTTTCATGGGGGACTCCGGTTGCAACGAAGGGGCAGGTGGGTGGTCAGACGGGAAGCGGGCTGCGTTCGGAGAATTGCCCGCGCCAGTAGGGATAGTACGGATACGGCGTTTCGGTCGCGCTCACGGCATCCAGGCGGGCGATCTGCTCCGGCGTGAGCTGCCAGCCCACCGCCCCGAGGTTCTGCTTCAGCTGCTCTTCGTTGCGCGCGCCGATCAGCACGGTCGACACGGTGGGACGCTGCAGCAGCCAATTGATGGCGATCTGCGGGACCGCCTTGCCGGTTTCGGCGGCGATTTCATCGAGCACATCGACGATGCGGTACAGGCGTTCGGGATCCACCGCCGGACCGATCGCGGCGGTGTCGTGCAGGCGGCTGGTTTCCGGCAGCGGTTGGCCGCGGCGGATCTTGCCGGTCAGCCGGCCCCAGCCCAGCGGACTCCAGACCACCGCGCCAACGCCCTGGTCGATACCCAGCGGCATCAGCTCCCATTCGTAGTCGCGGCCGATCAGCGAGTAGTAGGTCTGGTTGGCGACGTAGCGGCTCCAGCCGTGGCGCTCGGCGATGCCCAGCGATTTCATCAGCTGCCAGCCGGAGAAGTTGGAGACGCCGAGATAACGCACCTTGCCGGCACGGACCAGGTCATCGAGGGTGGAGAGGGTCTCCTCGATCGGCGTCATCGCATCGAAGGCATGCAGTTGCAGCAGATCCAGGTAGTCGGTATCCAGCCGCTTCAGCGAAGCGTCCACCGCCTTGAGCAGGCGCAGCCGCGAGGTGCCGGCGTCGTTGGCGCCGTCGCCCAGCCGCAGCCCGGTCTTGCTGGACAGGATCACCTGGTCGCGGCGGCCGCGCAGCGCTTCGCCGAGGATGGATTCGGACGCGCCGTCGGAATAGACATCGGCGGTGTCGAAGAAATTGATGCCGGCCTCGATGGCCAGATCGATCATCCGGCGCGCCTCGACGACATCGGTATTGCCCCAGGCGCTGAACAGCGGACCCTTGCCGCCGAAGGTGCCGGCGCCGAAACCGAGCGCGGAGACTTTGAGGCCGGAGCGGCCGAGAAAACGGGTTTCCATGGAATGTCCTAGAAAGGAGAAGGGAAGAGAGAGAAAGGACCTACTTCAGGCGCACTCGCCGGCGCGCAGTGCGGCCGGAGTGGCGGCGTCGCGAAGCTGGCGTCGCTCCAGCGCGATGCTCCATAGCGCCACCACGAAGGCCGACAGCGGCACCAGCGCGCCAATCCAGGTCAGCGCGGACAGGCCGGCGCCGTGGGCGATGACCAGGCCGCCCAGCCAGGCGCCCATCGCATTGCCCAGGTTGAAGGCGCCGATGTTCAGGCTGGACGCCAGGCTTTGCGCGGCGCCGGCCTTCTGCAACACCCACAGTTGCAGCGGCGAGACCGTGGCGAACGCGGCGGCGCCGAGCAGGCCGGTGAACAGCACCATCGCCCAGCGGCTGTGCAGCGCGAAACTCATCAGCCCCATCACCAGCGCCAGCGCGATCAACGTGCCGAGCAACGCCGGTTGCAGGCGGCGATCGGCGAAGCGGCCGCCCAGCAGGTTGCCGACAATCATGCCCACGCCGAACACCAGCAGGATGGGGGACACCGCCGCATCGGCGAAGCCGGTGATCTGGGTGAGCAGCGGCTGGATGTAGGTGTACACGGTGAACATGCCGCCAAAGCCCAGCACCGTCATCAGCAGGCCCAGCAGCACCTGCGGCTGCGCGATCGACTTCAATTCCTCGCGGAAGGCGATCGGCGCGGCGTCGCCGCGATCGGAGGGCACCAGCGTGGCGATTACCACGGTGGCGATCACGCCGATCGCGGTCACCGCCCAGAACGTCGCGCGCCAGCCGAACTGCAGGCCCAGCCAGGCGCCGGCGGGCACGCCGAGCAGGGTCGCCACGGTCAGGCCGGTGAACATGATCGAGATCGCCGACGCCTTGCGATCCTCGGCCACCAGGCCGGTGGCGACCACCGCGCCGACGCCGAAGAACGTCCCGTGCGCCAGCGAGGTGATTACCCGCGCGATCATCAGCGTGGTGTAGTCCGGCGCGATCGCGCAGGCCAGGTTGCCGAGCGTGAAGATGACCATCAGCGCCACCAGCACCGCCTTGCGCGGCATCCGGCTGGTGGCTGCGGTCAGCAGCGGCGCCCCGGCGAACACGCCCAGCGCGTAGCCGGAGATCAGCAGGCCGGCGGCGGCGATGGAGACATGCAGGTCGGTGGCGACCTGCATCAGCAGGCCCATGATGACGAATTCGGTGGTGCCGATGCCGAACGCCCCGGCGGTCAGGGCGTACAGCGCGATCGGCATGCGGGAGCGGGGGGCGGCAGCGGTCACGGGGAAGGGTCCGGTGGAGAAGGTGCGCACTTTGGACCTTCCACAGATTGCGAAAAAGCGCGAATATGTCGAATCACTATCAATGAATATTTGATAATCATGGACCGTGTCGGCGACCTGACCCTGTTCCTGCGCGTGCTGGACCTGGGGTCCATCACTGCGGCGGCGCACAGCCTGGACCTGTCGGTGGCGGTCGCCAGCCAGCGGCTGAAGCGGCTGGAGCGCGAACTGGGCGTGCGCCTGCTGCACCGGACCACCCGTCGCCTGCACCCCACCCCGGAAGGCGCGGCGCTGGCCCAGCAGGGCCGGGCGCTGGTGGAGGATCTGGAGTCGCTGGGCGCCGGCCTGCGCGAAGCCGCCACCGAGGTAGCCGGCACCCTGCGGGTGACCCTGTCGGCAACCTTCGGCCGGCAGTACGTCTCGCCGCTGCTGCCCGCGTTCCTGGCCGGGCATCCGAAACTGCGGATGGCGGTGCACCTGAGCGATCAGGTGGTGGACCTGGTGAGCGAGGGCTTCGACCTGGCGATCCGCATCGGCGCGCTCGAGGACTCGGGACTGGTCGCGCGCCGCATCGCGCCCAACCGGCGGCTGCTGTGCGCCTCGCCGGACTACCTGCGGCGACGCGGTCGCCCGTTGCATCCGGAGCAACTGGCCCGGCACGAATGCCTGCTGCTGGTCGGCAGCCAGGGCCGGCAGGATCTCTGGCGGTTGCAGGACCCGCAGGGCAAGGAGGTCGCGGTGCGGGTGAACGGACGCTACGAAAGCAATTTCGGCGAATTGCTGCGCGACGCCGCGGTCGCGGGCGAGGGCATCGCCGTGCATTCCCTCTGGCACGTGGCCGACGACCTGCGCGCCGGCCGGCTGGAAGTCGTGTTGCCGATGTACCCGCCGGCCACCACCGCGATCAGCGCGGTGATGCCGCAGCGGCGGCTGGTGCCGCCGCGGGTGCGCGCGTTCATCGACCTGCTGGCCGCGCGATTCGGCGAGAACCCGCCGTGGGAGCAGGGACTTCCTGCGCTGGCAGGGTGAGCGGAAGGCTCGCGCGCATCGTCCGGCTGCGGCTCAGGTCCAGGTATCGAAGGCAAAGGCGTCCAGCGCCAGGCCCGCCATCTCCACGTCGCGATGCAGCAGCCTGCCGTGCGCGCCGTCGCCACCCGCGCCGAGGGCGACATACAGCGGATAGAGGTGTTCCTGGGTCGGGTGGTTGCGCAATGCCTCGGGCAGCGCACGCCAGTCCAGCGCGCCGGCGGTGTCTCCGGCTTCCAGTTTCGCGCGCAGGGCATCGGTGAACGCGGCGACCCACGGGAACTCGGCGGCGTCGGGGTTGCGCCAGTCCAGCGCGCGCAGGTTGTGCGAGAACCCACCGGAGCCGACCACCAGCACGCCGTCGGCACGAAGCGGCGCGAGCGCGCGACCGACCCGATAGTGTTCCTCGGCGTCGCCATCCGGATTCACCGACAGCGCGACGACCGGAATGTCCGCCTGCGGATACATCCGTCGCAACGGCACCCAGACGCCATGATCGATGCCGTGCCGGTCGTCCTGGCGGGCTTCGATGCCGGCTTCGCGCAGCAATTCGAAGACCGTGCCGGCCAGCGACGGCGAGCCCTGCGCCGGATAGCGGATCTCGTACAGCGGCGCGGGAAAGCCGCCGAAGTCGTGGATGGTGCGGGGCGCGCCGGTGGCGGTGATGGTCGGAACCGCCGCCATGAAATGCGCCGACGCCACCACGATGGCGCGCGGGCGCGGCAGCAGGTCACCGAGTCGATCCAGGAACCGGCCGGTGGGCGAGTCCTCGACCGCCAGCATCGGTGAACCATGGGAAAGGAAGACGGCGGGGAGCGCGGCGGGAGTGTCCATGCCGTGCAGCATGTGCCTGCTCCGGGCCCGCGCCAATAGACGGCTGCAGACCGATGTGTTGCGGCGCCGGAACGCCCTGCGAAGCGGGCGCGGAATCGGGTTCTGGCAAGATGGCGATGCCCTCAATCCAAGGAGGCCCCATGAGCCAGGATGATCTGCGTTCGGCGCGTCGCCCGGATCCCGATCCGCCGATGGTCCAGGTGGCCGACTACGTCGTCGACCATCGCATCGACTCGGTCGAGGCCTACGACACCGCGCGCTGGGTGCTGCTGGATTCGCTGGCCTGCGCGATGCTGGCCACGGAGTTTCCCGAGTGTGCCCGCCATCTGGGCCCGGTGGTGCCGGGCGCGGAAATGGCCGGCGGGGTCCGGATACCGGGGACGGTCCATGAACTGGATCCCGTCCAGGCGGCATTCGCCATCGGCACCCAGATCCGCTGGCTGGATTTCAACGACACCTGGCTGGCCGCCGAGTGGGGGCATCCCTCCGACAACCTGGGCGCGCTGTTGGCGCTGGGGGACTACCTGAGCCGGCAGGCGCGCCGCGAAGGCCGCGCGCCGATGACGGTACGCGAACTGCTGGGCCATGCCATCAAGGCCCACGAGATCCAGGGCGGCTATGCGCTGCTCAACGCCTTCAACCGGGTCGGCCTGGACCACGTCATCCTGGTCCGGCTGGCCTCCACCGCGGTGGCGACCCACATGCTCGGCGGCACCCGCGCGCAGATCATCAACGCGATTTCCAACAGCTGGATCGACAATGGCGCCTTGCGCGCCTATCGCCACGCGCCCAACACCGGCCCGCGCAAGAGCTGGGCGGCGGGCGACGCCTGCCGCCGCGCGGTGACCCACGCCTTGAACGCGGTGAAAGGCGAAACCGGCTACCCCAGCGCACTGAGCGCTCCGGTCTGGGGCTTCTACGACGTGGCTTTCGGCGGCCAGCCCTTCCGCTTCGAACGGCCCTTCGGCAGCTACGTGATGGAGAACATCCTGTTCAAGATCAGCCATCCCGCCGAGTTCCACGCACAGACCGCGGTCGAATGCGCCCTGCGCCTGCATCCGCAGGTGGCGCCCCGCCTGGACCAGGTGGAGCGCGTGGTGATCGAGACCCAGCAGGCGGGCCAGCGCATCATCGACAAGACCGGCCCCCTGGCCAACTACGCTGACCGGGATCATTGCCTGCAGTACATGGTGGCGGTGCCATTGATTTTCGGGCAACTGGAAGCCGGGGATTACAGCGACGCCCGTGCCGCCGACCCGCGCATCGATTGGCTGCGCAAGTTGATGATTGTCAATGAGAATCCGGATTTCACCCGCGACTATCTGGATCCCGGCAAGCGCTTCATCGGCAACGCGGTGCAGGTATTTTTCAGCGACGGAAGCCGGACGGAGCGGATCGCGATCGATTACCCTGTCGGCCACCGGCGTCGGCGGCAGGAGGGCATGCCGCTGCTGATGGCCAAATGCGAGGCGGCCCTGAGGGGGCGCCTGCCGGAGGAGCAGGTCGACCGCCTGATGGCGCTGGCAAGGACCCCGGAACGCCTGGATGCGCTGGCCATGGACGAGTTGATGGCGTTGTGCCGGGCCGCATGAATTGCCGGCACGGACGAGACAATTTCCTTGGCCGGGTGGACTTGTTATGGTACCGTTAACGCTGTCTTCACTTCCTCCCGCATAATCTGTTCAGGATGGCGAGCGTGACGGCCGTCCGCACAACCATAAGAAAGCTGGAAAAAACGCGAGTTTAAGTACGTCGGTTTTTCTACAACTGCTGATTTAGACAAGGAGCTGCAAATGAACAAGAAACTGCTTTGTGCCGCGCTGCTGAGCGGTCTGAGCCTGGCGCAGGCTGCTTCCGCCCAGGAGTTCGACGACCGTTGGTACCTGACCGGTTCCGCCGGCATCAACGTCCAGGACAACGACCGCAACACCGACGACGCCCCGTTCGGTGCCATCGGTCTGGGCAAGTTCATCAGCCCGAACTGGTCGCTGGATGGCGAAATCAACTACCAGAACACCCAGTTCGAAAAGAACGTCAACCTGAACTGGAGCCAGTACGGCATCTCGCTGGATCTGCGCCGCCACTTCTGGCTGTCGGACCGCAACTGGCATCCGTACCTGCTGGCCGGCCTTGGCCTGCAGCGTTCGGAAGAAGAGTTCGACGCGTTCCCGAACGCGAACTCGCCGGGTGAGCGCAAGGACAACAACTTCGCCGCCAAGCTGGGTGGTGGTATCCAGGCCAAGCTGGGCCGCGTCGGCGTCCGCACCGAACTCGCCTACCGCATCGATTTCGACGACCAGGCCATCGGCCCGTCGTACGACGGTTCCATCGATGATGGCGACGACTTCGCTGACCTGCTGGCTTCGGTCGGCATCATCATCCCGCTGGGCCCGGAAGCCGCTCCGCCGGCTCCCCCGGCTCCGGCACCGGCTCCGAGCTGCGCCGACCTGGATGACGACGGCGACGGCGTCAACAACTGCGACGACAAGTGCCCCGGTTCGCAGGCTGGCCAGACCATCGGTCCGGACGGCTGCCCGGTCCCGGTTTCGATCGACCTGAAGGGCGTGAACTTCGACTTCGACAAGTCGGTGCTGCGTCCGGACGCGGTCGCCATCCTGGGCGAAGCCGTCGAAATCCTGAAGCGCTACCCCGACCTGAAGGTCGAAGTCGCCGGTCACACCGACTCCGTCGGTACCGACGCCTACAACCAGGGTCTGTCGGAGCGTCGCGCCAAGGCCGTGTACGAGTACCTGACCAGCAATGGTGTTGACGCTTCGCGTCTGATTGGCCCGAACGGTTACGGCGAGAGCCGTCCGATCGACACCAACGACACCAAGGAAGGCCGTGCGCGCAACCGTCGTACGGAACTGAACGTCCAGAACTAATCGGACGTCGCTTCCCGCAACACCCAAAGCCCGGCCTTGTGCCGGGCTTTGTTTTTGCATCGCCGGCAGCCCCGCCAGCGAGCTCTTCCGCCGCCTCATTCGTGCGCACAGCCACAGAAGCGTCAACCACTTGGCGGAAACAGGTGAGGCTTTTCTTGATATCGCGAACTCCGCTTCTTACACTGCGGATTCGTTCGATAGCCGGGATATCCGCATGCGCCATCTTCTCCTTGCCGGCCTGGCCGGCCTTGTCGCCATCCCCGCTGCGAACGCCGCCCAGAACTGCAGTGGCAGCCTGGTCCAGCCCCCGCTGCCGGTGCGTGCCACGGTGCTGGAACCGGTGGCGTCCGAATTCACGCCCACGGTGTCGCAACTGGGCGCGCCCAGCGGCGTGCTGACCCAGGCGCTGGATGAAGCGCTGTCGGTGGATCGCGTTCTGATGCGTCTGCGCATCGAGGGTTGCCAGAACGTGGCCAAGGCCATGCCCGCGCTGCCCGCGGCGGCCAACGCGAACGACCCCTCGGCCTACAAGCCGAAGACCCAGTACGACAACACGCCGTGGCGCTTCGACATGAACCAGAACGGCAAGCGGATGACCGCCGAGGAATTCGACGCCTGGATGAAGGCACGCGGCGTGCGCGTGGCCAAGGGTGCCGGCGCCGCCGCTCCCGCGCCAGCGGCACCGGCCGCACCCGCGCCCGAAGCCAAGAAGTAATCCCCACCTGCGCAGCGGCGGCCATGGCCCGGCATGACCATGGCGCCCGCGCGCGTCCACGCAATGCAGCGAACGGGCCGGTTGCCGGCGGTCGCGCCACGCAGCCGCGCCATGGGTTGGCGCGCGTCCTTTCCAAGCTCGGCATCTGTTCCCGCAGTGAAGCCACCCGCTGGGTCCTGGCCGGGCGCGTCGCCGTCGACGGTCGGATTGCGCGGGATCCCGAATTCCCGATCCTCCAGGACAGGCACCGCCTCAGCGTCGATGGCGTGCCCGTCGGTGCCGGCGAGCGTTTCTATCTCATGCTCAACAAGCCACGGGGGCTGCTGACCACCGCCAGCGACGAGCAGGGACGCGATACCGTTTACCGCTGCTTCGATGGCGCGGGACTGCCCTGGATCGCCCCGGTCGGGCGGCTGGACAAGGCCAGCGAAGGCCTGCTGTTGTTCTCCAACGATCCCCAATGGGCTGCCGCCATTACCGATCCCGCGCACGGGCTCGACAAGACCTACCACGTCCAGATCAATCGCATTCCGGGCGATGCACTGCTGGAGAACCTTCGGAGCGGCGTCGTCGCGGGCGATGAAGTCCTGCGGGCCAAATCGGCGGTGCTGCTGCGCGCCGGTGAAAAGAACGCGTGGCTGGAAATTCAACTGGATGAAGGCCGCAACCGGCAGATCCGGCGCCTGCTGGAAGCGTTCGACATCCAGGTATTGCGTTTGCTCAGGGTCGCGATCGGCCCGTTGGCGCTTGGCGATCTGGCGAAGGGGGCATGGCGCCCCCTCACCACCGACGAAGTCGCAGCCCTTTCGTAGAGCGGAGCTTGTGCTCCGCTGTCATCAGGAAGGTTTCGGCCCAGCATGGTCCGCTGTTCCTGGCGGCGGCCGCCTCAGTCCTTCAGCACCCCGAGCTCCCGCCCGATGCGGGTGAACGCCTCGATTGCGCGATCCAGGTGCTCGCGGGTATGCGCCGCGCTCATCTGGGTGCGGATGCGGGCCTGGCCCTTGCCGACCACCGGGAAGAAGAAGCCGATGGCGTAGATGCCTTCTTCCAGCAGGCGCGCGGCGAAGCGTTGTGCCAGCGGCGCGTCGTACAGCATCACCGGACAGATCGGATGCACACCCGGCTTGATGTCGAAGCCCGCGGCGCCCATGCGCTCACGGAAATAGCGGGTGTTTTCCTGCAACTGCTCGCGCAGGTCACCGGCCGAGGACAGCATCTCGAAGGCCTTGATGCCGGCCGCGACCACGTGCGGCGGCAGCGAGTTGGAGAACAGGTAGGGGCGTGAGCGCTGGCGCAACAGCTCGATCACTTCCTTCTTCGCGGTGGTGAATCCGCCCAGCGCACCGCCCATCGCCTTGCCGAGGGTGCCGGTGAAGATGTCGATGCGGTCCAGGACGCCCTTCACCTCGGCCGAACCACGGCCAGTGGTGCCGAGGAAACCGGTGGCGTGGCATTCGTCGATGTGCACCAGTGCGTTGTACTTCTTCGCCAGCGCGGTGATCTCGTCGAGCGGGGCGATGAAGCCGTCCATCGAGAACACGCCGTCGGTGGTGATCAGTTTGGTCCGGCAGCCGGCGGCATCGGCGGCCTGCAACTGCGCCTCCAGATCGGCCATGTCGCAGTTGGCGTAGCGGAAGCGCTTGGCCTTGCACAGGCGCACCCCATCGATGATCGAGGCGTGGTTGAGCGCGTCGGAAATGATGGCGTCGTTCTCGTCCAGCAGCGGTTCGAACAGGCCTCCATTGGCATCAAAACAGGCCGCGTAAAGGATGGTGTCCTCGGTGCCGAAGAAATCGGCGATGGTCTTTTCCAGTTGCTTGTGCAGATCCTGGGTGCCGCAGATGAAGCGCACCGAGGCCATGCCGAAGCCATGGCTGTCGAGCGCCTGCTTGGCGGCGGCGATCACGTCGGGATGATCGGCCAGGCCGAGGTAATTGTTGGCGCAGAAATTCAGCACCGTGCGTCCATCGGCCAGAGTGATCTCGGCCGATTGCGGACTGGTGATGATGCGCTCGGACTTGAACAGGCCCTGCGCCTGCAGGTTCTCCAGCTCGGCGGCGTAGCGGGCGGTCAGCGATTCGGACATGGACGGCTCGGGGACGGAGGAAGCCGCCATTTTACCGGTCTCCGCCGCGTCCCTGCCGGTGTCATGCCTATGCGGCATAAGAACCGGTCCGCAAGTCATTTCCCGGGCGCGTTGTGCATCCGCAGCATCAACGGTTCCGGTCGAAAGACCACACACGGAAACCTTGCGATGCGCGGACACGGGCAGGCGGTGCGGACGGACAGGCGGCTCACGCGGTTGACGGCCGCGCTGCTGTGTTCGCTGGCGCTGCCGGCGGTCGCGCAGCAGCACACACCCACGGTGGAGGAACTGCAGCAACGCCTGGAGGCGCTGGAGCGCCGGCTGGGCAGTACCACCGCGGAAGCCGGCGTGGGCGAGGTGGGGCTGGCGGATCTGGACCAGCGCCTGCGGGTGCTGGAGCGGCGCCTGGAACTGCAACAGGAAGAACAGGTGGCCAAGACCAAGGAGGCGCCGGTCATCGCGGTCAACGACAAGGGCGCCTCGTTCAAGTCCGCCGGCGGCGACTACGAGATCCGGCTGCGCGGGCTGATCCAGGGCGATGGGCGGTTCTTCCTCGATGATCACGCGCCGACGCAGAACGACACCTTCCTGCTGCGCACCGCGCGGCCGACGATCGAAGGCTCGCTGGGCAGGCTGGTCGGGTTCCGGCTGACGCCGGAGTTCGCGGGCGACAACGCGAGCATCGTCGATGCCTACGTGGACCTTCGCTTCAACCCCGCCTACACCCTGCGGGTCGGCAAGTTCACCTCGCCGGTGGGCCTGGAACGGCTGCAATCGTCTTCTGCGCTTTCGGCGGTGGAACGTTCGCTCCCCAGCGAACTGGCGCCCAACCGCGACATTGGCGTACAGCTCCAGGGCGAAGTCGCCGAGGGCCGCTTCAGCTATGCGCTGGGCGTGTTCAACGGGACAGTCGATGGCCGCGACGCGGTCACCAGCAATCCGGACAACGAGTTCGAGTACGCAGGCCGGGTGTTCTTCGAGCCGTTCCGCAACGATGCCAGCGCATTGTCCGGGCTGGGTTTCGGGTTGGGCGCGAGCATCGGTGACAAGCGCGGCGCCGGCAACAACTTCCTGCCGCGCTATCGCACGGCGGGGCAGGCGCAGTTCTTCGCCTACCGTTCGGTCGTGAATGCGGACGGCGAGCACTTCCGGCTGTCGCCTCAGGCCTATTACTACCTGGGTCGCTTCGGTCTGCTGGGCGAATACATCCAGTCGCGCCAGGAGGTCGTGGTCGCCAGCGGGGTGAACGCGGGACGCCGCGACAAGCTGGAGAACACCGCCTGGCAGGCGACCGCGCAGTGGGTGCTGACCGGGGAGGACGCCAGCTACCGCGGGGTGGTCAAACCATCGCGTCCGTTCCGTCCGGGCGAGGAGGGCTGGGGCGCGTTCGAACTGGTTGCCCGTTACGGCGCCCTCGACATCGATGACGATGCGTTTCCGCTGTTCGCCGATGCTGCCACGTCGGCGCGGCAGGCGCGCAACTGGACGCTGGGCCTGAACTGGTACCTGACCAGCAATCTCAAGCTCGTCTTCAACTACCTGGACACCACTTTCAAGGGCGGCACCGCCAATGCCGCCGACCGCGAGGACGAGAAGGCAATCTTCTCTCGCCTACAGGTCGCCTTCTGATCAGGAGATTCCCATGAGCCACCATTCCCTGCGACGCCACCTGCGCACCCTGTTGATCGCCTTCGGCCTGACCGTGGCCGCCGTGGCCGGCGCGCGCGACGTGAAACTGCTGAACGTTTCCTACGATCCCACCCGCGAGTTCTATCGCGAGTTCAATGCCGCCTTTGCCAAGGAGTGGCAGCAGAAGAAAGGCCAGAAGGTCGAAATCGAGACCTCGCACGGCGGCTCCGGCAAGCAGGCGCGCGCGGTCATCGACGGGCTGGAAGCCGACGTGGTGACGCTGGCGCTGGCCTACGACGTGGATTCCATCGCCCAGCGTGCGCGCCTGTTTCCGGCCAACTGGCAATCGCGTTTGCCGGAGAACAGCGCGCCTTACACGTCCACCATCGTGTTCCTGGTGCGCAAGGGCAATCCGAAGAAAATCAAGGACTGGGTGGATCTGGTGAAGCCGGGCACCTCGGTGATCACGCCGAACCCGAAGACGTCGGGCGGCGCGCGCTGGAACTACCTCGCGGCCTGGGCCTATGGCCTGAAGATCTTCAAGGGCGACGAAGCCAAGACCCGCAATTTCGTGCGCGCACTGTTCCGCAACGTGCCGGTGCTGGACACCGGCGCGCGCGGCGCCACCACCACCTTTGTCCAGCGCGGCATCGGCGATGTGCTGCTGGCGTGGGAGAACGAAGCCTTCCTGTCGATCGAGGAACTGGGTCCGGACAAGTTCGACATCGTGGTGCCGTCGCTGTCTATCCTGGCCGAGCCGCCGGTGGCGCTGGTCGACAAAAATGTCGACAAGCACGGTACCCGCGAGGCCGCGCAGGCCTACCTGCAGTTCCTGTACTCGCCGACCGGGCAGCGATTGGCGGCCAAGCACTACTACCGGCCCCGCTATCCGCAGTACGCGGCGCCGGCCGACGTGGCGCGGTTCCCGAAGCTGGAACTGGTGACCATCGACAAGGTGTTCGGTTCGTGGGCCAAGGCCCAGGCCACCCACTTCGCCGATGGCGGGGTATTCGATCAGATCCAGGCGAAGTGAGCATGCAGCGGGAGTGCCAGCCGCGCGGAGACGATGAATGGCCGCGGTGATCGACGCGCGGACGAGGCCGGTGCGCCGTCGCCGGATCATCCCCGGCTTCGGCCTCAGTCTCGGCTACACGCTGGCCTGGCTGGGCCTGATCGTGCTGATTCCGCTGGTGGGCGTGTTCGTCAAGGCGAGCGGCCTGGGCCTGGATGGCCTGTGGCGGATCTGGACCGAGCCACGCGTGCTGTCGGCGCTGTGGGTGAGCTTTGGCACCGCGCTGGCGGCGGCGGCGTTCAACGCGGTGATGGGGACGTGGGTGGCATGGGTATTCGTGCGCTACCGGTTCCCCGGCAAGCGCCTGTTCGACGCGATGATCGATCTGCCGTTCGCGCTGCCGACCGCGGTGGCCGGCATCGCGCTCACCGCGCTGTACGGACCCACCGGTTGGCTGGGCCGCTGGCTGGAAGTGGCGGGAGTGAAAGTGGCCTATACCCCGCTGGGCATCACCGTGGCGTTGGTGTTCATCGGCCTGCCGTTCGTGGTGCGGGTGGTGCAGCCGGTGCTGGCCGAAACCGAGCGCGAACTGGAGGAGGCCGCCGCGACCCTGGGCGCCAATCGCTGGCAGACCATCCGCCGCGTCGTGTTGCCGGGCCTGTGGCCGGCGGTACTGGCCGGATTCGCGCTGGCGTTCGCGCGCGGGGTCGGCGAGTACGGTTCGGTGATCTTCATCGCCGGCAACCTGCCTGGCGTATCCGAGATCGCGCCGTTGCTGATCACCATCAAGCTGGAGGAATTCGACTACGCCGGCGCGACCGCGATCGCCGCGGCGATGCTGCTGCTGTCGTTCGTCCTGCTGCTGGCGATCAACAGCCTGCAATCGCGGCTGGCGCGCACCGCGCGGAGCCAGGGATGAGCGAGGCCATATCCGCCGTGATCCCGCTGCCGCATGATTCCCTTGCCGAGGTTTCGTCCGAAGCCAGGGCGCACCGCAGGCGATCGGCAACCACCGAACCGCGCTGGGCGCTGCTGCTGCTGATCGCCGGCGCGCTGGGTTTCCTGCTGGCGTTCCTGCTGCTGCCGCTGCTGCTGGTGTTCGTGGAAGCGCTGCGCGGCGGATGGACAGCGTTCCTCACCGCGATCCGCGAGCCCGATGCGCTGGCGGCGATCCGGTTGACCCTGCTGGTCACCGCCATCGTGGTACCGCTGAACCTGGTGTTCGGCGTCGCTGCGGCTTGGGCGGTCAGCAAGCACGAGTTTCCCGGCAAGCGCTGGCTGGTGACATTGATCGATCTGCCGTTCGCGGTCTCGCCGGTGGTGGCAGGCCTGATCTTCGTGCTGATCTTCGGTGCGCAGGGCTGGGCCTGGCCGCTGATCGACGAGGGCTGGCGTTTCTCGCTGCCGCTGGTGGGCGAGGTGACGCTGCAGTTGCCGAAGATCATCTTCGCCCTGCCGGGCATCGTGCTGGCGACGATCTTCGTGACCTTTCCCTTCATCGCGCGCGAACTTATGCCGTTGATGGAGCAACAGGGCACCGACGAGGAGCTGGCCGCGCTCAGCCTTGGCGCCAGCGGCTGGCAGGCATTCTGGCGGGTGACCCTGCCCAACATCCGTTGGGCGTTGCTGTATGGCGTGCTGCTGTGCAGTGCGCGCGCGATGGGTGAGTTCGGCGCGGTGTCGGTGGTGTCCGGGCATATCCGCGGGCGCACCAACACGCTGCCGCTGCACGTGGAAATCCTCTACAACGAATACGCCTACAGCGCCGCGTTCGCCGCCGCGTCACTGCTGGCGCTGTCCGCGCTGGTGACGCTGGCGCTGAAGTCGTACCTGGAATGGCGCCACGGCGAGGCGCTGGCCGCCAATCATCGGCACTGAGGCAGAAGCATGGGCATCACCATCGAACACGTGGGCAAGCAATTCGGCGATTACGCGGCGCTGCAGGACATCCGGCTGGAGGTGCGGCAGGGCGAACTGCTGGCGCTGCTGGGCCCCTCCGGATCCGGAAAAACCACGCTGCTGCGGATCATCGCCGGACTGGAACATGCCGATCGCGGACGCGTGCTGCTGGACGGCGAAGATGCGGCTGGTTTGAGCGTGCAGGCGCGGCGTGCCGGTTTCGTGTTCCAGCACTATGCGCTGTTCCGCCACCTCGACGTGGCCGACAACATCGCCTTCGGCCTGCGGGTCCGGCGTGGGGCGCAGCGCTGGCCGGAAGCGCGCATCCGGGCGCGCGTCGAGGAATTGCTGGCGCTGGTGCAACTGGAAGGACTGGCCGGGCGCTATCCCGCGCAGTTGTCCGGCGGCCAGCGGCAGCGGGTGGCGCTGGCGCGCGCGCTGGCGATCGAACCGCGCGTGCTGCTGCTGGACGAACCGTTTGGCGCGCTTGACGCGCAGGTCCGTCGGGATCTGCGCCGCTGGCTGCGCGAACTGCACGATCGCACCGGCCTGACCACGCTGTTCGTGACCCACGATCAGGAGGAGGCGCTGGAACTGGCGGACCGGGTGGCGATCCTCAACGGCGGCAAGCTGGAGCAGGTGGGTACGCCAGCAGAGGTCTACGACGCGCCGGCATCGCCCTTCATCTATTCCTTCGTCGGTGCGGTGAACCGGTTGCCGGCGCGCTGGCAGGGCGGAGAACTGCACGCGGAAGGCGTCCCCTTGCCGGTAGCCGGGCACGCACGCGGAGAAGGCCCGGCGGAAGTGTTCGTGCGTCCGGAGGATCTGCGCATCGATGCAGCCGGCCGTGGCTGGCCGGCCACGGTGGTGTCGGGCCAGCGCAACGGACCGCGCCTGCGCCTGCGGGCGCAATTGACGGCTTCCCGCCAGGAAGTCGAGGTGGAACTGCCGGCCCACGAGCAGGCACGTGCGGTCGGTGAGCACCTGCACCTGGTGCCGGCGCGATTCGGCTGGTTTCCGACGCCGGCGGGCTGGGAGGAGGGCGCTTCGGGCACTTGACGGCGACGATTGTTGCATCGCAATATCCGGCTGACGGTTAAAAAACCGTAAACACGTGCTGCATGCACGTGTCCAAGGTCGGAGTGGGACCGGCCTGCGCGATCAACACGCCGATACCAACCTGGAGAGAGCCCGGATGAAGCCAGTCAAATTGTGCACCGCCCTTGCCGTCGCCCTGCTGGCGGCGGTTCCGTTTGTTTCGTTTGCGCAGGAGGCCGCGGCGGAAGTCGAGGCCGAGCCCGAGTCCCCTGTCACCTGGTCGGTCGCCGTCACCACCGACTACGTGTTCCGTGGCGTGTCCCAGACCGATGAAGGCCCGGCATTCCAGCCCGGCCTGACCTACACCGCGCCGTTCGGCCTGTACGTGGGCGTGTGGGGTTCCAACGTCGACTTCGGCGATCCTGACCCGGAAGCCGGCCTGCGTGGCCCGAACTTCGAACTCGACGCTTTCGTCGGCTACAGCTACGACTTCAACGACAGCTGGAACCTCGACGTCAGCGCGGTCCGCTACACGTACCACGGCGCCAGCTCCGGCGTGCCGAGCGGCGACTACAACGAGTACATCGCCAAGCTCACCTGGGCCGGCCCGGTGGAAATCTCCGGCATGCTCGCCTACGCGCCGGACTACGGTGATCTGACCCCGAAGGCCAAGGAAAGCTACGCCAACTTGGCCGCCGCCTACGACATTGGCGAGAGCGGCTTCTCGGTGGGCGCCTCGGTGGGCTACACCTCGATCGACAATGGCGAGGAGTGGATCGATGGCGAGCGTTTCAACTATGGCGTCACCGATTACTTCGATGGCGCGCTGACGCTGAACAAGACCTTCGGTCCGGCGACCGCGACCCTCGGTTACTACACGACCTTCGGTTCCGATGCCGACGTGCTGAAGGCCGATGGCGACATCTACGACAACCGGGTCGCGCTGACCATCAGCATCGGCAACTAAGTTTGTCGCATGCGGGAAAAGAAAAAGGGCGCCGCGAGGCGCCCTTTTTTGCCGTTGGTTGTTGCGAAGCACCTTCGGTGCTTGCCCCCATCCGCCTTCGGCACCTTCCCCCGCTCGCGGGGGAAGGAATCAGGTCCAGCTCAGTACGACCTTGCCGGCCTTGCCGGCTTCCATCAGGTTGAAACCCTTCTGGAACTCGTCGATCGGCAACTGATGGGTCAACACCTTGCCCAGCGGGAAGCCGGACAGCACCAGTTGGGTCATCTTGTACCAGGTCTCGTACATCTTGCGGCCGTAGATGCCCTGCACGGTCAGGCCCTTGAAGATGATCCGATCCCAGTCCACGCCGGCGCCCTTGGGCAGGATGCCGAGCAGGGCGATCTTGCCGCCGTGGTACATGCAGTCGAGCATGTCGTTGAACGCGCGCGGGTTGCCGCTCATTTCCAGGCCCACGTCGAAACCTTCCATGTGCAGGTCGGCCATCACCTCCTTGAGCGAGGTGTTGGCGACGTTGACCACGCGGGTGGCGCCCATGTCGGCGGCCAGTTTCAGGCGATAGTCGTTGACGTCGGTGACCACCACGTTGCGCGCGCCGATGTGCTTGCAGATGCCCGCGGCAATGATGCCGATCGGACCGGCGCCGGTGATCAGCACGTCCTCGCCGATGACGTCGAACTCCAGCGCGCAGTGCGCGGCGTTGCCGTAGGGATCGAAGAACGCGGCCAGCTCGCTGGGGATCTGGTCCGGAATCGGCCACAGGTTGCTGGCCGGCATCACCATGTACTCGGCGAATGCGCCGTCGCGGTTGACGCCGATGCCGACGGTGTTCGGGCACAGGTGCGGGCGCCCGCCGCGGCAGTTGCGGCAGTGCCCGCAGACGATGTGACCTTCGGCCGAGACGCGCTGGCCAACCGTGTAGCCGGTGACGCCGGGACCGATCTGGGCGATGCGGCCGACGAACTCGTGCCCGATCACCAGGCCCGGACGGATGGTGCGCTGGCTCCATTCGTCCCACAGGTAGATGTGCAGGTCGGTGCCGCAGATGGCGGTCTTCTCGAGCTTGATCAGCACTTCGTTCGGGCCGGGCTGCGGCACCGGCACCTCTTCCAGCCAGATGCCCTTGGCCGCTTCGCGCTTGACCAGCGCCTTCATCATTTGCGTCATGGAATGTGTTCCGGACCGGGACGGTGAGGGCGCGGATTATACGCGGGCGGCCGGAACCGTATGGTAAGGCGCCGCCCGTGCGGGCTTTCGTTCCGTCGGGTGCCGGCGCGCGCGCGGGCGCCCACGGACCTAGGCCGAAAGTCATGGTCGGCCCGGCGGCCCCGACCGTTACAATCTAACGCTCATTTTTCCGAGGGGATGTACCCATGCGCCTTAACCTGCTTGCTGCCTCACTCGCCGTGGCCTGCCTCGCGCCGGCCGGCCTCGCCCATGCCGGAGAGGGCATGTGGGTGCCGCAGCAACTGCCGGAGATTGCCGGCCCGCTGAAGAAGGCCGGCCTGAAACTGTCGCCGGAGCAGTTGTCCAACCTGACCGGCGACCCGATGGGCGCCGTCGTCGCGCTGGGCGGCTGCACCGCCAGCTTCGTCTCCCCGCAGGGGCTGGTGGTGACCAACCACCATTGCGCGTACGGCGCCATCCAGCTCAATTCCACCGCCGAGAAGAACCTGATCAAGGACGGCTTCAACGCCCCGACCCTGGCCGACGAGGTCAGTGCCGGTCCGAACGCGCGCGTCTACGTGCTGGACGACATCAAGGACGTGACCGCCGAGGCCAAGGCCGCGATCGCCGCCGCCGGCAACGATCCGCTGGCGCGTACCCGGGCGCTGGAAGCGTTCGACAAGAAGCTGGTCGCCGACTGCGAGGCCGAAGGCGGTTTCCGCTGCCGCCTGTACAGCTTCTCCGGTGGCAACACCTACCGGCTGTTCAAGAACCTGGAAATCAAGGACGTGCGCCTGGCGTACGCGCCTCCGGGCAGCGTCGGCAAGTTCGGCGGCGACATCGACAACTGGATGTGGCCGCGCCACACCGGCGACTTCTCGTTCTACCGCGCCTATGTCGGCAAGGACGGCAAGCCGGCCGCGTTTTCCAAGGACAACGTGCCGTACCAGCCCAAGCATTGGCTGAAGTTCGCCGACCAGCCGCTGGGCGCCGGTGACTTCGTGATGGTGGCCGGCTATCCGGGGTCCACCAACCGCTATGCGCTGGCCACCGAATTCGACAGCACCGCCAGTTGGACCTATCCGACCGTCGCGCGCCACTACAAGGCGCTGATCGAGATGGTGAAGGCGGCCGGCAAGACCAACCCGGACATCGCGGTGAAGTACGCCAGCAGCATGGCCGGCTGGAACAACACCAGCAAGAATTTCGAGGGACAACTGGAAGGCTTCAAGCGCATCGACGCCGCCGGCCAGAAGCATGCCGAGGAAACCGCGGTGCTGAACTGGCTCAAGGGCCAGGGCGGGCAGGGCAAGGCGGCGCTGGACGCCCACGCCAAACTGGTGGCGCTGGCCGAGCAGGCCAAGAGCACCCGTGATCGCGATCTGGTGGTCGGCCAGTTCGGCAACAGCGGCGTGATCGGCGTGGCGACAACGCTGTACCGGCTGGCGATCGAAAACGAAAAGCCCAACGGCGAGCGCGAATCCGGTTACCAGGAACGCGATTTGCCGGGCATCGAAGGCGCGATGAAGCAGATGGAGCGTCGTTACGTGCCGGCGATGGATCGCCAGATCCAGCAGTACTGGCTCAACGAGTACGTCAAGCTTCCGGCCGCCCAGCACGTGGCCGCGGTCGACGCCTGGCTGGGCGGCAACGACGCGGCGGCGGTCAATCGCGCGCTCGACAAACTGGCCGGCACGCAGTTGGGCAACACCGAGGAACGCCTGAAGTGGCTGAAGGCCGATCGCAAGGCGTTCGAGGCCAGCAACGATCCGGCCATCCAGTACGCCGTGGCGGTGATGCCGACCCTGCTCAAGCTCGAGCAGGAGCGCAAGACCCGCATGGGCGAGGCGCTGGTCGCGCGTCCGGTGTTCCTGCAGGCGCTGGCCGATTACAAGAAGAGCCAGGGCGAGTTCGTCTATCCGGATGCCAACCTGTCGCTGCGCATCACCTTCGGCAACGTGATGGGCTACGAGCCCAAGGACGGCGTGGCCTACACGCCGTTCACCACCCTGGAAGGCGTGGTCGCCAAGGAAACCGGGCAGGATCCGTTCGACTCGCCGAAGGCGCTGCTGGACGCGGTCAAGGCCAAGCGCTACGGAGGCCTGGAAGACAAGCGCATCGGCTCGGTGCCGGTGAACTACCTGTCGGATCTGGACATCACCGGCGGCAACTCCGGCTCGCCGGTACTGGACGCCAACGGCAAGCTGGTCGGCCTGGCCTTCGACGGCAACTGGGAATCGGTCAGCTCCAACTGGGTGTTCGATCCCAAGATGACCCGCATGATCGCGGTGGACGGCCGTTACCTGCGCTGGATCATGCAGGAGGTCTATCCGGCGCCGCAGCTGCTGAAGGAAATGAACGTTCCTGCGGCGAAGTAAGCGGTCACCAAATGGTCTGACCTTCGAAAAAAGGGCGGAACCGGGCGACGGGAGCGGTATGATCCGCTCCCGTCGCCGTTTCCGGGGTTGGAAATGGCGCTCCCCCAGCCGGAATCCCCCACGCATGCGCATCCTGCTTGCCCGCCACGGCGAAACGCCGTGGAACGCCGAAGGCCGCTACCAGGGCCAGATCGACATTCCCCTTTCACCCATCGGTGAATCGCAGGCGCAGGCGCTGGGCCAACGGCTGCAGGATCTTCCGATCACCCGCGCGGTGGCTTCGCCGCTGACCCGCGCCGCCACCACGGCCCGCTACGCACTGGGTGCGACGCGTGCCGATATGCTGACCACCGACGAGGATCTGCAGGAAATCGCCCACGGCGAGTGGGAGGGCCTGCTGGCCAGCGAAATCCACGAGAAGGATCCGGCGCGCCTGCGGGCGTGGCGCGAGGAACCGGACACCGTGCTGATGCCGGGCGGCGAATCGTTGCGGCAGGTGCTGGACCGCTCCTGGCGCGGGCTGGCGCGCGCGGCCGAAGGCCTGGGCGATGGCGACACCCTGCTGGTGGTCGCGCACGATGCGGTGAACCGGGTCATCCTGTGCCGCGTGCTCGGCCTGCCGATCGCCAAGCTGTGGACCTTCCGCCAGGCGCCGACCACCCTGAACCTGCTGGAAGGCCCGGACGTGGAGCGGCTGGAAGTGGTGCGCCTGAACGATTGCGCCCACCACACGCCGTTCTTCGGCGAAGCCAAGCACCGCGCGCTGTAACCCGCTCGCAGGGCGTCCGGCATGGGCTGGAAGCAGGCCGCGTTCGGCACCGGACAGCCGACCCGCGAGCAGTGGATCGGCACGTCGGCGGCGGTGGCGGTGCTGATCCTCGTGTTCGCCGGCATATTCGTCGACTTCGCGCCGGCCCCGGTATTGCGGGGTATCCACATGGCGGTGATCTTCCTGATCGTCGGCGTGATCGAGACCGCGCTGCTGTTCGCCCATGCCAGCCGCAAGGGACGCATGGGCCAATTCGTGGATCGGGGCCTGCTCCGGTTCCTGTTCCTGCTGCTGGCCATCCCGTTGATGCTGGGCTTTGTTTCCTGGCTCATCGCGATCAAGACATTGCCGTGGACGTACACCCGCGTGTTCGGCAGGGAAGTCAGCGAAATCCACATGATGGAAACCCGTTACAGCCGCAGCCGCCGTTCCTGCGATCACCGGCTGTACGGTGGCCCGATGGAAGGCGCGTTCCCCGCCTACCTGTGCGTCCGCGAAGCGTTTTACGATCGCCACCCGAATCAGCAGGTCGAAGTGGTATTGGCCGGCCGCCGCTCCGCGCTGGGTTTCAGCATCCAGCACGTCTACTCCCAGGACTGAACATGGTTTCCTCTCTTCCGCAGACCCTCGATGACTGGCTCGCCTACATCGAGCGCCAGCATCCGAAATCCATCGAGATGGGCCTGGAGCGCGTGCGTGCGGTGGCTGACAGGCTGGATCTGGCCCGGCCGGCCGCGCAGGTGATCACGGTGGGCGGGACCAACGGCAAGGGCTCGACGGTCGCTTTCATCGAATCCATCGCCCGCGCCGCCGGCTGGCGGGTGGGCGCGTACACCTCACCACATTTGTTGCGCTACAACGAGCGCGTGCGCATCGATGGCGACGAGGCCGGCGACGCGCAACTGGTCGCCGCGTTCGCCGCGGTGGAGGTCGCGCGTGGCCAGGTGCCGCTGACCTATTTCGAATTCGGCACGCTGGCAGCGTTGTGGCTGTTCCAGCAGGCGCCACTGGATCTGGCGGTGCTGGAAGTGGGCCTGGGCGGACGCCTGGACGCAGTGAACCTGATCGATGCCGACGTCGCGGTGATCACCACGGTGGACATCGATCATGTCGACTGGCTGGGACCGGATCGCGAGAGCATCGGCCAGGAGAAGGCCGGCATCGCACGGGCATGGAAACCGCTGGTGCTGGGCGAAATCGATTCGCCGTCCAGCGTGCTGCGGCATGCCTACGCGATTGGCGCCAACGCGTTGCGGCTGGGCAGCGATTTCTTCCAGGAGCCGATCGACGGGCAGCGCTGGCGCTGGCGCGAGGTCGGTGCGGAACTGGAACTGCCGAATCCCTCCCTGGCCGCTCCGATCCAGCGCAACAACGCCGCTGCGGCGATCGCGGCGCTGCGCGCGCTCGGCACTCCGCCGCCGGAAGCCGCGTTCGCCGAAGGCATCGCCGCGGCGCGTCTTCCGGGCCGTTTGCAGTCCTTCGTACGCGACGGCGTCGACATCGTCGTCGACGTCGGCCACAACCCGCAGGCCGCGCGCGAACTGGCCGCATGGCTGCGCGCGCAGCCGCCCGTGGCGACGCAGTTGGTCTATGCCGCGCTGGCCGACAAGGACGCGGTGGGCGTGGTGACCGCGTTCGACGGACTCGATGTTCGCTGGCACCTGGCGGGACTGGAGCCCGGAACCGCGCGCGGCCAGGATGTGGACGCGCTTGCCGCGCGGCTGGGAGACACCGCCGCCGCGAAGGGAAGCCGTCACGCGACCGTCGCCGACGCGCTGGCCTCGGCGCGGGACGCGGCGGTCGACGGCTCGCGCGTCCTGGTGTTCGGTTCCTTCCACACCGCCGCCGAGGCGGTGCTCGCCCTGCGTTCATCCGAATGACGGGAAGCCCGGGATCGGCACCGTATAATCCCTGCGGCATTTTAGCCGCGGCGAAGCGTGGGTTCTGATGGATACTGCTCTGAAACAGCGTCTGATCGGCGCGATTGTCCTGGTCGCGCTGGCGGTCATCTTCCTGCCGATGCTGGTCAAGGGACCGGCTCCCGACAGCGGCGTTTCGGATGTGCCGCTGAAGGTGCCCGATGCACCCGAAGGGCAGTATGAAACCCGCGAATTGCCGCTGGTCACGCCCGACGGCGCGCCTGCCAACGGCGCGGTCGGCCTGCCTGCCGCGACTCCGGCGGCCTCGCCCGACGCCGCCGCCCCGGCTGATCGCGGGTTGATGCCGGCAACGACCGCCGGTGGCAACTACGCGGTCAGTTTCGGCGCTTACGCAACCGCCGCCGATGCCGACGCGGTCATCGCCCGGCTCAAGCAGGGCGGCCTACCCGGGTACCGCGAGGCCGCCACCATCAATGGCCGCAGCGCCTACCGGGTCCGTATCGGACCCTATCCGGATCGCGCCATCGCCGAATCCCAGCGGCTGGAAGCGGTGAAGATCCGCAGCGACGTGAAGGCCCAGGTGGTGGTGCTCGATGCCGGCACCGGCACCGCCGCGGCTCCGGCCACCGCGACGACCACGCCTTCGGTGGCCCAGGCCGCCGCCCCGGCGCCGGCGGTGACCACCCAGGCACTGCCACCGGAACCGGCCAGACCGGCGCCGGCCAAGCCGGCCCCGGCCACGACGGCCGCCACCGCCCCGGCCAAGCCCGCGACCACGCCGGCCGAGAAGCCGGCGGCCAAGCCCGAGCCACCCAAACCGGCCGCCGGCAACGTTGGCTTCGCCGTGCAGCTGGGGGCGTTCTCCAAGGCCGAGGAAGCCACCGCGCTGCGCGACAAGGTGCGCGCCGGCGGCTTCAGCGCCTTCGTCGAACAGGTCCGCACCGACAAGGGCACCCTCAGCCGCGTGCGGGTGGGACCGGTGGCCAGCCGCGCCGACGCCGATCAGCTGAAGGCGCAGGTGGCGGCCAAATTCGGCATCAGCGGCATGGTCCGTCCGCATCCCTGATGCCTGACGGATGCCGATGATCGACCTCGTGCTGGCCGCCGTCATCGGCGCGTCGGCCCTGTTCGGCCTGCTGCGCGGCTTCATCGGCGCACTGGCGTCGCTGCTCGCCTGGCTGCTGGCCGGCTGGGTGGCATTCCACTACGGCGCACGGGTCGCCGGCATCCTCGCCGAGGGCGGTACGCCGGGCGCGACCGAACTGTTCGGTGGCTACGCGCTCAGCTTCATCGTGGTGATGATCGTGGTCGGCCTGGTCGGCTGGCTGGTCCGGCTGCTGGTGAAGGCGATTGGCCTGTCGGCGCTGGATCGCATGCTCGGGCTGGCGCTGGGCCTGGCGCGCGGCGCGCTGGTGGCCTGCATCCTGATCCTGCTGGCCGGTTTCACCGACCTGCCGCGCGAGCCGTCCTGGGCGCAGTCGCGGCTGGTACCCATGCTGCTGCCGGGCGCGCAATGGCTGAGCCGCTGGCTGCCGGAATGGACCGTATCGGAACTGGATTTTGGCTTCGGCGCCCCGGCAGGCGATAATGGCGTCCTTCCCGCCTTGCCCCCGCCGCTGGACGAAACCGGCGCGCAGCAAGCTCCAGATTCCCCGCCAGCTTCGAACTGATCGAACCGGAGAGCGTCATCCATGTGCGGTATCGTCGGCATCGTCGGCAACCAGAATGTTGCCGGCCAGCTCTATGACGGGCTGACCGTCCTTCAACACCGAGGGCAGGACGCCGCCGGCATCGCCACCGCCGACGGCACCCGCCTGCGGGTGCACAAGGACAATGGCCTGGTCCGCGACGTGTTCAACGCCAAGGCCATGAGCGTGCTGGAAGGCCGCGTGGGCATCGCCCATTGCCGCTATCCGACCGCCGGTTCCGAGGGCATGGACGAGGCGCAGCCGTTCTACGTCAATTCGCCCTACGGCATCGCCCTGGCGCACAACGGCAACCTGATCAACACCGAGGCGCTGCGCCAGGAAGTGTTCGCCCAGGATCGCCGCAACATCAACACCGAATCCGACAGCGAAGTGCTGCTGAACGTGTTCGCCCACGAACTGGACCTGCAGCGCACGCTGTCGCCGGAAACGGCGATCCGCGCGGTCGCCGGCGTGCATCGCCGCGTGCGCGGCGGCTACGCCGTGGTCAGCGTGGTGCTGGGCCTGGGCCTGGTGGCGTTCCGTGATCCCAACGGCATCCGTCCGCTGGTGCTGGGCAAGCGCGAGCACAACGAGGGCTTCGAGTACATCGTCGCCTCCGAGTCGGCGGCGCTGGACATCCTGGGCTTCCAGCGGGTGCGCGACGTGCTCCCGGGCGAGGCGCTGGTGATCACCGCGCGCGGCGAGCTGTTCTCCGAGATCTGCGCGGACGCCAAGCAGCACGCGCCGTGCATCTTCGAATACGTCTACTTCGCCCGCCCGGACTCGATGATCGACAACGTGTCGGTGCACAAGGCGCGTATGCGCATGGGCGTGAAGCTGGGCGAGAAGATCCTGCGCCTGCGCCCGGATCACGACATCGACACCATCATCCCGATCCCGGACACCTCGCGCGACGCCGCGCTGGAGATTTCCAACGTGCTGGGCGTGAAGTACCGCGAGGGCTTCATCAAGAACCGCTACGTGGGCCGCACCTTCATCATGCCGGGCCAGAGCGAGCGGGTGAAATCGGTGCGCCGCAAGCTCAATCCGATCCATCTGGAGTTCCGCAACCGGGTGGTGCTGCTGGTCGACGACTCGATCGTGCGCGGCACCACCTCGCAGCAGATCGTGCAGATGGCCCGCGACGCGGGCGCGCGCAAGGTCTACCTGGCCTCGGCGGCGCCACCGGTGCGCCATCCCAACATCTACGGCATCGACATGCCGGCGGTGGACGAACTGGTCGCGCATGATCGCAGCGTCGAGGAAATCGAGAAGCTGCTTGGTTGTGACTGGTTGGTCTACCAGGATCTGGAAGACCTGGAAGCGGCGGTGCGCGAAGGCAATCCGCAGCTGACCCGGTTCGATTCGTCCTGCTTCGATGGCGAGTACGTCACCGGCATCGAGTCCGGCTACTTCGAGCGCATCCAGCAGGCGCGTTCGGACGAGGCCAAGCGCAAGCGCCGGGTGTCTTGAGGGCGGGGATTGGGGATTGGAGATTCGGGATTGGCAAAAGCCGGGGCCGAATTACCTGAAGCATCCAGACTTGTCATGAGTGCTTTGCCGGGCAATCTGTTTGACGCCGCGCGCATCTGCCTGGATGCGGCGGACGTCGATGACAAGGTGGCGTTGACCCAGCGGTTCGGCGAGGCTTTCCAGAGAGGTGAACTGGCGGTTCCGGCGGAAGCGCCGGCACCGGAACCGATCCGCATGCCGGGACGGCCGCCGCGGCCGACGCTGGTGCATCCGCGCGATCTGCCGCGCCGTGGCCTGGGCAATCCGCAGGGCAGGGCGGCGTTCATCCATGCCATCGCGCATATCGAGCTCAACGCCATCGATCTGGCCTGGGATGCGGTGTATCGGTTCCGTGGCCTGCCAGCGGACTTTTACGTCGATTGGGTGAGGGTGGCGAGCGACGAGTCGCGGCACTTCGTGTTGCTGCGCGATCGCCTGCGCGAGTATGGCCACGAGTATGGCCACTTCGACGCCCACAATGGCCTGTGGGAAATGACCGAGAAGACCGCGCACGACGGTCTGGCCCGGATGGCGCTGGTGCCGCGCGTGCTGGAGGCGCGCGGGCTCGATGTCACCCCGGGGATGATTCTCAAGCTGCGTGAACTGGGCGACGACGCCACCGCCGACATCCTGGACATCATCCTGCGCGAGGAAATCGCGCACGTCGCCGCCGGATCGCGCTGGTACCGCTGGTACTGCGAGCGCGCCGGCATCGAACCGCGCCAACGCTTCCGTGAACTGCTGAAGGAGTACGCCGGCGGCTACCTGCACGGCCCGTTCAATCTGCAGGCGCGGTTGCTGGCGGGTTTCGACGAAGACGAGCTGCTCGCCCTGCAGGCGGAAGCACCGCGCTAGCGGAGCAAGCTCCGCTCTACGGGGTGAAGGGCAGGGATTCGAGAATCCAATCGTTCGCGTCCACCCGCAGCACCGAGCCCTGTTCGTACCAGTCGCCCAGCACGATGCGTCGGCGGGCGTGCCCATCGATATCGAGGTCGTGGAGGGCGGGACGATGGGTATGCCCGTGGATCAGCGTGTCCACGCCGAAACGACGCAGCGTCGCCTCCACCGTGGCCGGGGTCACGTCGGTGACGGTTTCGAACTGCACGCGGTCGGCCTGGATCATGCCCTGCTGGCGCGCCTGGCTGGCGGCGCGGGCCTGCGCCGCAAATGCCAGACGCGCGGCCAACGGCTGGCCGAGGAATTGTTGTTGCCAGGCCGGATCGCGGGTCTGCGCGCGGAACTGCTGGTAGGCGACATCGTCGGAGCACAGCAAATCGCCGTGCATCAGCAGGGTCGGACGGCCGTACAAGGTCACCACCGCAGGATCCGGCAGGATGCGCATGCCAGCACGGCGGGCGAAGGCGTCGCCGACGAGGAAATCCCGGTTGCCACGGATGAAGAACACCGGTACGCCCAGATCGACGACTTCGCGGATGCGGTCGGCCACGTAGGCGCCGGTTTCGGACGGATCGTCGTCGCCGACCCAGGCTTCGAACAGATCGCCCAGGATGTACACCGCCTCGGCCTGGCGCCCTTCGCGATGCATGAAGGCGCCGAACAGTTCGGTGATGGCCGGGCGTTCGGCGTCCAGGTGCAGGTCGGAGATGAAGAGCGTGGTCATGGGGGGATGATAAGGCAGCGGGGGGTGGGGATTCGGGATTGGAGGGATAGCCACTCGCGGAGGGAAACCGAAGTTTTCATGCGGTCGAGCTTTTTCCGAATCCCCAATCCCGAATCCCCAATCCCCGCCTTCAAGGTAAAATCGCCCCATTCAGTTTTCCGAGTCCGTCCATGAGCTGCCGTACCCGTTTCGCTCCCAGTCCCACCGGTTATCTGCATATCGGTGGTGCGCGCACCGCGCTGTATTGCTGGCTGGAGGCGCGGCACCGTGGCGGCGACTTCATCCTGCGTATCGAGGACACCGACCGCGAGCGCAGCACCCAGGCCGCCATCGATGCGATCCTGGAAGCGATGGACTGGCTGGGACTGGACTACGACGAAGGCCCGATCTACCAGACCCAGCGCATCGAACGGTACCGCCAGGTCGCCGAGCAGCTCGTCGCCGATGGCAAGGCGTACTACGCCTATGAGAGCAAGGAAGAACTCGACGCGATGCGCGAGGCGGCCATGGCCGCCCAGCAGAAGCCGCGCTACGACGGCCGCGCCCGCGATCTGAACCTGCCGTACCGCGAGGATCCCAACCGGGTGATCCGGTTCAAGAATCCCACCGAAGGCAGCGTGGTGTTCGACGATCGCATCAAGGGCCGCATCGAGATCAGCAACAGCGAGCTTGATGACATGGTGATCTTCCGACCGGATGGTTTCCCCACCTACAACTTCGCGGTCGTGGTCGATGACTGGGACATGCGCATCACCGACGTGATCCGCGGCGACGACCACATCAACAACACCCCGCGCCAGATCAACATCTATGAAGCGCTGGGCGTGCCGGTGCCGAAGTTCGCGCACATGCCGATGATCCTGGACGAGCAGGGCGCCAAGCTGTCCAAGCGTACCGGCGCGGCCGACGTGATGCAGTACAAGGACGCGGGTTACCTGCCGCACGCGCTGATCAACTATCTGGCGCGGCTGGGCTGGTCGCACGGCGACCAGGAGATCTTCAGCCGGCAGGAACTGATCGACCTGTTCTCCGTGGAGGATGTCAATTCCAAGGCCGCGCGCCTGGACATGGCCAAGCTGGGCTGGGTCAACCAGCACTATCTGAAGTCGGACGAGCCGGAGGCCATCGCGCCGCACCTGGAATACCAACTGCGCAAGCTGGGCCTGGATGTCGGGCAGGGTCCGCGTCCGGCCGAGGTGGTGGTGGCGATGCGCGATCGCGTGCAGACGCTGAAGGAAATGGCCGAGCGCGCCGCCGTCTGGTACCTGCCGCTGGAGAGCTACGACGAGGCCGCGGTGGCCAAGCACCTCACCGCCGCCGCGCATGCGCCGTTGGCCAAGGCGCGGGAACTGCTGGCCGCTGCGGCGGAATGGAGCGTGGAGTCGGTGTCCGCCGCCCTGCACGACACCGCCGCCGCGCTGGAAACCGGCATGGGCAAGGTTGCCCAGCCGATGCGGGTGGCGATCACCGGTACCCAGGTCAGCCCGGACATTTCCCAGACGGTCTACCTGGCCGGCCGCGAGCAGGCCTTGAAACGCATCGATGCAGCGCTTATCAAGACAGGCGGAGCGGCCTGAAACGAGGGACCCCATGCCCAAGACGCATAGTTGTACGGATCCGAAGCACCATGTCAGCGACGCGCGCGGTTTCGTGCGCGCGGTCGAACACGCGTGCCAGGAGCGCGGCCTGCGGCTGACCCCGATCCGGGCGCGCGTGCTGGAACTGATCGCCGACGCCGGCAAGCCGGTGAAGGCCTACGAACTGCTGGACTGGGTGCGCGCCACCAAGGGCGTGGGCGCGGACGCCCCGCCGACCGTGTACCGCGCGTTGGATTTCCTGATGGCCAATGGTTTCGTGCACAAGCTGGAATCGGTCAACGCCTTCGTCGCCTGCCACCATCCCAACAGCGCCCAGCATTCGGTGCCGTTCCTGATCTGCGATCGCTGCCACAGCGCGGTCGAGCTGGAGGATCGTGAGGTGGTGGGTCAACTGGAGCAACGCGCCAAGGCGCTGGGCTTCCAGCCCCAGGCGCAGACCCTGGAAGTGCACGGCCTGTGCGCCCGCTGCGCGGAAGCCGCCAGCGCGGATTGATGCCGGATACTCTTGTAGGAGCGACGTAAGTCGCGACCGAAAATTGCGGCGACCGGGAACCTTGATGGTCGCGATGCCGAATCAACGCGATCTTTGGCCATGGCGGTCGCGGCTTACGCCGCTCCTACAGGAGCGTTGAACATGATCAGGCCGTCGCCAGCTTGAGCCTCGGCGCGTTCTCCCGGATCGGCAGGTTGGCCGCGGCGGCCAGCAGGGCCAGCGCCATGTCGCCGTACCACATCAGCGAATAGTCGCCGAAGCGCTCCATCACCACGCCGCCCAGCCAGGCGCCGAAGAACCCGCCCAACTGGTGCGACAGCAGGGTCAGGCCAAACAGCGTGCCCAGGTAGCGCGGGCCGAACAGCTTGCCGACCAGGCCGGCGGTCGGCGGCACGGTCGCCAGCCAGGTGAAGCCCAGCGCGGCGGCGAACACGTAGAAGGTGATCGGCGTGGGCGGCGACAGCAGGTAGAGCGCGATCATCACCGCGCGGCTGGCATACATCACCGCCAGGATCCACTTCATCCGGAAGCGCTGGCCCAGCGCCCCGGCGGCGAGGCTGCCGGCGACGTTGAACAGGCCAATCAGCGCGATCGAAGCGGCGGAAACACTGGCCGGCAAACCGCACAGCGCGATCTCGCCGGGCAGGTGAGTGACCAGGAAGGCGATGTGCACGCCGCAGGTGAAGAAGCCCAGATGCAGCATCCAGTAACTGCGATCACGCAGGGCGATGCCGACCTGTTCGCGCAGGGTGATTTCCGCGGGTGCGGATGCGCCGGCCGCGCCTGCCGCCGGTGCGGGCTCCGCCCGCCGGCGCAGCGGCCAGGCCAGCGGAATCGCCGCCAGCGAGGCCAGCGCCAGGCCGTACATCGCGGTGGCCCAGCCAGCGATGCTGATCATCAACTGCACCAGCGGCGCAAACACGAACTGTCCCATCGAACCGCCGGCATTGATGAAGCCGGCGGCGAAGGAGCGCTGTTCCGGCGCCATTTGCTGGGCGGTGGCGCCGATCAGGATCGAGAAACTGCCTGCGCCGGCACCCGCCGCGGTGAGCAGGCCGAGGGTGAACATCAGGCCCCATTGCGATTTCATCCACGGCGTCATCGCCAGGCCGATCGCCAGCAACACCGCACCGAGGACCAGGACACCGGTCGAGCCGCGCTTGTCGGCGATCGCACCGAATACCGGTTGCACCGCGCCCCAGGTGAACTGGCCGACCGCCATCGCGAAGCTGATCGCGGCGATGCCGACACCGGTGCTCTCGTGGATCGGCGCGACGAACAGGCCGGTGGTCTGGCGCGCGCCCATCGTGATCATGAGCGTCGCTGCGGCAGCGAGCAGCAAGGCCCAGGGCATGCGGGAACTGGTGGTCATTGTGCGGCCTCGTGGGCATGCAGGCGTTCGGTCAGGGTGTCGAGATCGGCATGCAGGCGGGCGACCGCATCGGCGCTGAACGCCTCCTCGATGACTCCCTGCGCGCGCTGCCAGTGCGGACGTGCCGACGCCAGTCGCCGGCGGCCCGCATCGCTCAATTGCAGCAGGCGCTGGCGCGCATCCTCGCCACGTGTCTCGGCCAGCAGGCCGGCGACCAGCAGCGGCTTGAGGTTGCGGGTGAGGGTGGTGCGGTCCATGCCCAGCTCATCGGCCAGACTGCCGAGCGTGCGCGGTGATTCACCGGCGCGGCGCAGGATGCTGTACTGGTTGAGGCTCAGCTCGACCGCCGCCAGTTCGCGGTCGTAGATCTGGGTGACCCGGCGGGTCGCCCGGCGCAGGTGGAAACAAGTGCAGGGGCTGCGGAAAGAGGACATGGACGCGGGCCCGGGACGGGAGCTGGATTATATGTGCATATGCACGTAAATCAACAGCCCACGCACCTATGGAGCCGAACTGGCCCCGCTGTTCCGATCCGCTCGCGGGGGAAGCCAGCGAGCAAGGGAGTCGCCAAGCAAGCTCGGCGCTACATGAGTGCCCGATGCCGCCATGCCCCAAGCAAAACGGCCACCCTTGCGGGTGGCCGTGCTTCGCACAGGCGGAGAGAGGCCCGTCAGAAGTAGGCGCGGATGCCGAATGCCACGCCACGCCCCGGCAGCGGCGAGAAATCGCGCAGCAGCGAGGTATGCGGGCGGGCTTCCTTGTCGGTCAGGTTGCTTCCGTCCAGGAACAGTTCCCAGCTCGTTTCCGGCCGGTCCCAGCGATACGCCAGGTGCGCGTCGACCAGGGTGTAGCCTGGGCTGGGCTCCTCGTTCTGCGCGACGTCGTCCTGCTTGGCGTAGCGAACCGCACCCACCGACGCGCGCCAGCCACCCAGCGACCAGTTCAGGTCGGCGCCGAGGCGGGCCGGCGCGATGCGGGGGAGATTGCCGCCCTGGGCGAGGTCGATCGTGTAGCGATGGAAGTGATCGTCGTGCGGCACGGCGAGCTGCACGCGGCGCGTGCCGGTGCCGTCCAGTTCCGCGCGCACGCGGTCGCCGAACAGGCGCAGATCCCATGCACCTGCCGTGTCGGAATCGAGCAGCTTGATTCGCGCCTCGGCTTCCAGGCCCTTGAACTTGGCGTCCTGCTGCGTCCACAGGCGCACCGGCAGGCCTTCCTCGACGCCGGTGTCGGCGAGATAGATGAAGTCCTTGAAGTTGGTCTGGTAGACCGCCAGCTTGAAGTCCACGCGATCGGTATGCGCGTGCAGGCCGATTTCCGCGCGGCGGCCGCGTTCCTTGTCCAGGTTGGCGTCGCCGACTTCGATCGACTGGGTGGCGACGTGCGTGCCGCCGGCGAACAGTTCCTCGTTGGTGGGCGCGCGCTCGGAACTGTCCAGGCCGAAGCGCAGATCGAACATCGGGTTGATGCGCCAGATGGCCGCACCCGACAGGCTGGTCACGTTGAAGTCGCGGTCCGCATGGCCTTGCGGATCCAGCTTGACCTGCTCATGACGGCCACCGAGTTCGAGTTTCCAGGGGCCAAAGTCCCTTTCCTGCACCACGAACACGCCGAGGGTATCGGTGAGGGTGTCCGGGACGAACGCTTCCTCGCCGACCGCGCCGAAATCGCTGCGGCCGTACTGCAGCCCAAACGCGCCACGCCAGCCGTGGAACTCCTTCTGCACGGCTTCCAGGCGCAGTTCGCGGCCGCGGTTGGTGAAACGGGTGGCCGGCATGCCGCCTTCCAGTTCGACGTGCTCGTAGTCGTTGTAGGCGCCGCGCAGGTTGATCGCCTGCAGGAAAGAGAACGGATCGTAGACACCGGCCTTCACGTCGATGCGGTTCTGCACCATGTCGATGCGGACCGGGCCTTCTTCCTCGTGAGCTTCCTCTTCCTCGCCTTCGTGCTCGTGGCCATGACCATGGCCGTCGTCATGCACGTGTGCGCCGGCGGGAATGCCGTAATTGTTCCGATAGGTGCTGGCGGCCAGGCCGAAGTACGCCTTTTCGCCCAGCCAGGTCGCGCCGACCGCGCCGGCGCGGGTGCGCACCGAACTGTTCGGCAGCGTGCCCTTGGGCTGATCTTCCTCGTGCGCATGATCCTCTTCGCCCTCGTCATGGTGTTCGAGCACCGCGTAACCGGGGATGTCGTAGTCGTCGGTATTGCGCACCAGTCCGTCCACATGCAGCACCCAGTTGCCGTTGACGCCATCGAGCCGGAACATGCCGCTGCGCTCGTCGTTGACGGTGTTGCCGCGCACTTCCACCCGGCCGCTGAACGGATCTTCCGGCAGGGTGTCGGGCAGGCGGCCGTCGACCACGTTGACCGCGCCGCCGATCGCGCCGCTGCCGAACAGCAGGGTGGCAGGGCCCTTCAGCACTTCGATCTGATCGGCCAGGAACGGCTCGATGCTGACCGCATGGTCGGCGCTGACGGTGGAAGCATCCATCGAGCCGATGCCGCCGGAAAGCACCTGCACGCGTGGGCCTTCCTGGCCGCGAATGATCGGGCGGCCGACGCCGGTGCCGAAGAACGTGGTCTGCACGCCCGGCAGCTTGGCGACGGTGTCGCCCAGGGTGGCGGCCTTGCTGCGGTCCAGTTCCTCGCCGACCAGCACTTCCACCGGCTTGGCCAGCGATTCGGCGCTGCCCTTCAGCGGCGAGGCGGTCACCACCACGGCATCCAGGTCCCGGGGAGTGCGGGACGTGTCGGCGTCGGCGGCGATTGCCGTGGCGCCGGCCGGAACGAGGACGACGACGGCCAGGGCACGGGCGAGCAGATGGCGGCGGGGGAGGGAGCGGAATGGCTTCATGTGGGGAGGCGGTCCGAATGAATGGAGGGGGACTTGACGGATGTTATAATATACCAATACCGAAAAGGTACCCCTCCCGGAAGTCATACTTGCCGCCATGAATGAACGTTTCCGCCGCCTGCTGGATCGCTTTGGTGCCACCGGTTCCCTGATCTGCGCCGTCCATTGCGCGCTGACCCCGTTCCTGCTCGCGGCGATCCCGTCGCTGGGCCTGTCCGCCTGGCTGGGTGACGGTTTCGAACGTGCGTTCGTGGTCTTCGTGACCGTGCTTGGCCTGTTCAGCCTGCTTTGGGGTTACCGTCGCCATCGCGCGTTCCGGGCGCTCGGTCTCCTGATCGTGGGTCTTGTCACCCTCTGGGCGGGCGTGCTCTACCCGCCCCTGCACGAGTCGGCGATCGTCCACGCCATCGTGATGACCCTGGGTGGCACCCTGGTGGGGCTGGCCCACGTGGTCAACCTGCGCCTGAACCACTGGCACATCCATGACGCCAGCTGCGCGCACTGAGATATACGGGGCAAGGCTTTCAGGCCCCGCTGTGATAGGCTTTGCGGCCTCGCGCACGACCCCGCCCGGGTCGTTTCGCCAGCGCGGCAATTCAATGAATCAGGAGAACGACGATGGGCAAGGGTGACCGCAAGACCGCCAAGGGCAAGCGCTACGTGTCCAGCTATGGCAACGCGCGCAAGAGCGCCGTGGTCAAGGCTGGCGTCGCCGCTACCGCGACCGCCAAGAAGACCGTGGTGAAGGCCCCGGTCAAGAAGGCCGTGGCCAAGAAGGCCGTCGCCAAGGCGTAAGCCTTCCGCGCCGGATCCTTGGATCCGGCCGCAGGAAAAGAAAACCCCGGTTCGCGCCGGGGTTTTTCTTTGCGCCGGACTCCCGTGGTGGACCGATCAACGGCGGCCTTCGACCAGCATGCGCGTGGCCAGGCCGGCCAGCACGGTGCCCATCAGCCAGCGTTGCGCCACCTGCCACAGCGGACGTTGGCCGATGAAGACGGCGATTGAGCCGGCCATGAGAACAATCAACGCGTTGACGCTGACGCTCACCGAGATCTGGGTGAATCCGAGCAACAGTGACTGCGACAGCACGCTGCCCTGCGCCGGATCGATGAACTGCGGCAGCAGCGACAGGTACATCACCGCGACCTTCGGATTGAGCAGCGTGGTGGCGAACCCCATCGCAAACAGCTTGCGGGGGCCATCCCGGGGCAGGTCACGCACCTGGAACGGCGAGCGTCCGCCGGGCCGGATGGCCTGCCATGCGAGATACAACAGGTACAGGGCCCCGCCGATTCGCAATGCGTCGTAGGCGTAGGGAACCGCCATCATCAACGCGGTGATGCCAAACGCGGCGCACAGCACATAGAACACGAAACCCAGGGCCACGCCACCCAGCGAAACCAGGCCGGCCATGCGTCCCTGCGAGATCGAGCGGGACACGAGGTAAATCATGTTCGGGCCCGGTGTCAGCACCATGCCCAGGCAGATGAGGGCGAAGGCGACCAGGGTGGATGCTTGCGGCATGGGGTGTTCTCGGAAAGGGAAGCGTGGAGCCTGCGTGGAAGGCAGAGCTGCGTCGCGGGTGGAGCAGAGGATGGCGGTGAATCGTCAGCGTACCCGCCGGCCGCCGGCATACACGCCCGTCACCAGCTCGCCGCCCAGCCAGTAGCTCAACTGCGCGGGCCGGGCGATGTTCCAGAGCACGAAATCCGCGCGCCGCCCGACCGCCAGCACGCCACGATCCGCCAGGCCGAGTGCGCGCGCGCCCTGCGTGGTGGCGCCGCGCAGCGCTTCTTCCGGGGTGAGCCGGAAGTGCGTGCAGGCCAGCGACATCGCCAGTCGCAGCGACTGCAGGGGCGCGGTACCGGGATTGCAGTCGGTCGCCACCGCCATCGGCACGCCGTGGGCACGGAACGCTTCCAGCGGAGGCAGTTTCGTTTCGCGCAGCACGTGGAAGGCGCCCGGCAGCAGCACGGCGACCGTGCCGTGCCGCGCCATCGCGCGCACGCTGTCCTCGGAGGTGTATTCGACATGGTCCGCCGACAGGCCGTCGAACTCGGCGACCAACGCGCCACCATGGCCATCGCTCAACTGATCCGCATGCAGCTTGACCGGCAGGCCGAGCGATCGCGCGACCTCGAATACCCGACGCGTCTGCGCGGTATCGAAGGCGATGCGCTCGCAGAAGGCGTCCACCGCGTCGACCAGCCCGTCGGCATGCAGCTGCGGCAGCCATTCGCAGACCGCATCGATGTAGGCGTCGGCGCGTCCGCTGTATTCCGGCGGCAAGGCGTGCGCGCCAAGGAAGGTGGTGCGCACGGTGACGCCGAGCTGCTCGCCGATCCGGCGCGCGACCCGCAGCATCTTGCGTTCGTTGGCCAGATCCAGGCCGTAGCCGGACTTGATTTCCAGCGTGGTCACGCCGTCCGCCAGCAAGGCGCGTGCGCGCGGTAGCGACTGCGCCAGCAGTTCGTCCTCGCTGGCGGCGCGGGTGGCGCGCACGGTGGACACGATGCCGCCGCCGGTGCGCGCGATTTCCTCGTAACTGACGCCCTGCAGGCGCTGTTCGAACTCGCCGGCGCGATCCCCGGCGAATACGGTGTGGGTATGGCAGTCGACCAGGCCCGGGCTCACCCACTGGCCTTCGGCACGCAGTGCCGGGCGATCGTCAGCGTTGCCGTGACGCTCCCAATCCGCGCGGGATCCGACGAAATCCAGCGCGCCGTCGCGCCAGGCCAGCACGCCTTGTTCGATGACGCCGTAGCCGGTGTCGCCATCCAGTGTGATCAGGTTCGCGTCCAGCAGGACGCCGTCGGAAGGATGCATGGAAGAAGCGCTCATGCGGCCATTCTAGAATGCCGCGGCCTTCAACCGAACAGATCGCCCGCCGGCAACGCGCCTTCCAGGGTCAACAGGTACTGCTTGGTCGGCAGGCCACCACCGAATCCGGTCAGGCTGCCGTCCGCGCCAATCACGCGATGGCAGGGCAGCACGATGGGCAGTGGATTGCGGCCGTTCGCCGCGCCGACCGCGCGGGTGGCGGTCGGCTTGTCCACGCGCCGCGCTAGTTCCGCGTAGCTGATGGTTTGTCCGTAGGGAATGTCGGCCAGCGTGTGCCAGACGATGCGTTGGAAATCGGTGCCCTGCGGCGCGAGCGGCAGATCGAACTGCTGGCGCTCGCCACGGAAGTATTCGTCCAACTGGCGTGCGGTTGCGCGCATCACCGCGTTGTCGCCCGGCTGCCAGTCCGGCGACCGCTTGTACGGATGGCGCGGATTGTCGAACTCGATCACGCGCAGCGCGGTGTCATCGGCCACCAGCAGCAGCGGACCGACCGGGCTGTCGATGTGGCGGTAGTGCAGGGGAGTGTTCATGGCGTGGACACGGGCAATGGTGAAGCGGGCAAGGGTTTGGGAGCGGGCATGCTGTCGCGCCACAGTTGGATCACCGCGTAGGCGCGCCAGGGGCGCCACGCCTCGGCGCGGGCGGTGAGGGCTTTCGCGGTCATCCGGCTGCCGTCGGTGGGCACGGCTTTCTGCAGTACCAGATCGTCGGCGGGAAATGCGTCGGGATGGCCGAGCGCGCGCATGGCCATGTAGTTGGCCGTCCACGGACCGATGCCCGGCAGGGCGACCCAGCGCGCGGTGAAATCCTCCAGCGTGCGTTCGCCGCGAAAATCCACGCGGCCTTCCAGCAGCGCGCGCGCCATCGTGTTGATGGTGGCGGCGCGGGCACGGGTCAGGCCGATCGCGGTGAGATCGGCGTCGACCAATGCCTCGGCGGAGGGGAACAGGTGCGCGAGTCCGGTGCCGAACGGGACCGGCAACGGGGTGCCATGCCGCTGGGCCAGGCGCGCGGTGAGCGTGCGCGCGGCGGCCACGCTGACCTGCTGGCCGATGATCGCGCGTACCGCGATCTCGAAACCATCCCAGCCGCTGGGCAGGCGCAGGCCGGGGCGCTTGCGCAGCAATGGGCGCAGGCGCGGATCGGCGCCCAGCGCCCGCGCGATCGCCTGCGGATCCGCGTCCAGGTCGAACATGCGGCGGATCCGGTTGACGATGGCGAGCAACTGCGCCGGCGCGGCGCCATGCAGTTCCAGCCGAAGGGCATGCTCGTCGGGCTTCGCGCTCCAGCGGCTGACCCGCAGCCAGCCCGGTGACTCGGCGTTGCCGATGACCCGCGCGTAGCTGTCCGCATCCACGGACTCGACGCCGGGCAGGGCGCGGCCGCGCAGGAAGTCCAGCATGGCCTCGAAGTCATAGGGGGGGCGGTACCCAAGCCGCAGCGCGACGCCTTCGTCTTCCACCTTCGACTCGCGCCTGCGCAGATCGCGCGGCGCCATCCGGTAGGCCTCGCGGAAGGTGGTGTTGAACCGGGTCAGGCTGCCGAAGCCGGCCGCCAGCGCGACCTGGGTGATCGGCAGGCGTGTCTCGGTGAGCAACTGCTTGGCGAACAGCAGCCGGCGGGTGCCATGCACGCCGATCGGGCTGGCGCCCAGTCGGTCATTGAACAGGCGCCGCAGCTGGCGTTCGCCCAGGCCCAGCGAACCGGCCAGATCCGCCAGCGGACGATCGGCCAGCGCGCCCTGGTCGATCAGCTTCAGTGCCCGTGCGACGGTTTCATCGCCCCGCCGCCAGGCGCCGTCGCTGGGCGACAGTTCCGGCCGGCAACGCAGGCAGGGGCGGAAGCCGTCGGCTTCCGCCGCGGCGGCGTTCGGATAGTAGGTGACGTTGGCCGGTTTCGGCGCCGGCGCGGGACAGACCGGCCGGCAGTAGATGCGGGTGCTGGTGACGGCGGTGAAGAACAGGCCGTCGAAGCGTGGGTCGCGGCTCAGCCGCGCGTGTTCGCAGACGCGGTGATCGGGCAGGCCCGCGGGGAGGGGAGCGGAGGACATGGGTGCAGGCTAGCACCGCCCAGGGCCACCGACTCACCGTTTTCGGACATCAATGCAGCGGCGGCGAAGCGACCTCTGCGGTGCTCAGAATCGGTAGCAGGGTCCGCGGATTGCCGTCGTTGGGCGCGGGCGTGACGCCCAGCAGGCGGGCCAGCAGCGGATAGACGTCGACATTGTCGAAGCCTGGCACGACAAGGCCTTGCCGGAATGCCGGTCCGCGCGCCAGGAAGATCGCGCGCATCGACGGCAGCGCCGGGTCGTAACCGTGCGAGCCGCCACCCTTCCAGCCGTTGCGGCGCCATCGTTCGACCGCCTCGCGTTTTACCAGCAGCCAGCCTTCGTCGGCCTGGCAGACGATGGCGGGCACGCGCGGATGGGTGCCGTAATGCCAGCGCGCGGGCATGTCCTGCTTGCGCCAGCATTCTGCGTGATCGCGGCGGCCGAGCAACTGCCGCTCGGCGGCGGCCTCGTGGCCGGGGCGTGGGTTGAACCCGACCACCTGGCCGACCGTGATGGCATCCGCATCATCCGGGGAAACCCGATCCTCGATGACCATCACGCGCTCGGGCGAAGTCGCGGTCATGCCGTGATCGGAGACCACGATAAGGTTCACGCGATTGCGTTCGCCGCGGGCATCGATGCCGTCGACGAGCTGGCCGATGGCGGCATCGATCGCCTTCAGGGTGTCCTCGACATTTCGCGAAGCCGGGCCGTTGTCGTGGCCGGCGGTGTCCACGTGTTCGAAATACAGCGTGATCAGGCGCGGCCGTTCGGCGGCCGGCAGATCCAGCCATGCGTGTACCTGGCGCACGCGATCATCGATGGCGAAGGCCTTGTCGAACGGGAACCACTGGGTGGGGCGGACGCCCTGCACGGCGGCTTCGGAACCCGGCCAGAACATGGTCGCGGTACGCAGTCCGGCCTTCTCCGCGCCAACCCAGATCGGTTCACCGCTCCACCAGCGCGAGTCGCCCACCGCTTCGCGGTCGCTCAGCGAAAAGTTGCCCAGGTGCTCGTCGAACATCGTGTTGCTGATGATGCCGTGATGATCCGGGCGCAGGCCCGTGACCAGGGTGTAGTGGTTGGGGAAGGTCAGCGAGGGATAGGAGGGATTCATCCACTCGGCCCGCACGCCGCCCTCGGCCAGGCGTGCCAGATGGGGCGTGATGCCGCGCTGCAGGTATTCGGCGCGGACGCCGTCGAGCGAGATCAGCAGGAGGGTGGCGGGTTCCCCGGGAGGAGCGGAGGCGGAGTGCGGAGCGCGGGTCGCGCAGCCGGCCGACAGCAGCAATGCGGCGGCCAGCCACGCGGCCCTGACGAATGGCAGGCGCATGGAAGGACGGATGGGAATGGAATGTCGCAAAGCTTGGCAGGTTTCGGAGAACTTCGCATGACAGGCGGTCTACGACTTTCGGCCCTGCTGGGGCTGGCGGGCCTGGCGACGGGCGTCGCGGCCGCGGAGGGCCCACCGGCGCCAGCGACGCAGGACGACGCACGCTGCGCGGTGTGGGCGCGGGAACTCGGCTTCGCAGAGGCCCTCGCACGGCACGACGCCACCGCCTTCGCCGGCTTCCTCCACGCCGACGCGGTGTTCGGCGTGGGCCACCAGCCCACCCGGGGCCGCGACGCGATCGTGGCCGACTGGATGCCGCTGATTGAAGGCAAGGCGCTGGAACTGCGCTGGTATCCGGAACGGGTGTCGGTCGGCGGCGACGGCCGCACGGCCTACTCCAGCGGTCCGGCGCTGTACCGCAATCCGAAGGACGGCAGCCATCGGCTGGGACGCTTCGGGTCGGTGTGGCAGCAGGACCGCGACGGTCAGTGGCGGGTGATTTTCGACGACGGCGTGCGCCCGGTGCCGGTCGACGATGCGGGGGTCAAGGCGTTCGAGACCGGCCGTCGCCAGGCCTGCCCGGCCGCCTGATCAGCACGCATCCGCGCGTCCGGTCGCGTAGCGTAGTCCGCGCCGGAGATGGCGCAGGAAGGTCGCGTCCGAATACATCGCCGCGTCATGGCCCAGTCCCGTGTACCAGGCGCGGCCGCCATCGAAAACGCGGCACCAGGCGATCGGATGATCCTCGCCCATGGTGCCGCCGGTGTAATCGTGCTCGTCCACCGTCGCGATCACTTCGACCGAACCGCGCGGGTTGCGCCGGTAGTTGTAGATTTCGTCGGTGACCCGCCATTGGCGTCCACGCGCCGCGATGCCGTCATGGCTGAAACGCACGTGGGTGGTCTGCAGCCCGGGCGGATGGCCGAGGAACCACGCGCCGACCAGTTCGCCGTACCAAGGCCAGTCGTACTCGGTATCCGCCGCCGCGTGCACGCCCATGAAACCGCCGCCAGCACGGATGAAACCTTCCAGCGCCCGCTGCTGCCCGGGATCCAGGATGTCGCCGGTGGTGTTGACGAAGATCACCGCACGGTAGCGCTGCAATCGTTCGGGGGCGAACACCGATGCGTCCTCGCTGGCGTCCGCGTCCAGTGACTGCCGGCGGACGATGTCGCGCAGCGCGGCTACCGCCACGGGAATGGAATCGTGGCGGAAACCGGCGGTCTTGCTGAAGATCAGCACGCGCGGGGGCGGGGCAGCGGCGAGGGCCGCCCCGGAAACCATGCAGCACATCGCCAGCACCAGGGCGCGGAGGAGGATTCGCGGCATCATGCGGCGAGTCTGCCACGGTGGCCGGATGGTTTCAGTGGAGACGATGCTGCGCTGCAATTGGCCGCATGTCGGGTCATGGCTTAGGGTGCGATCCAGGAACATCCGCCGCAGGACGCGCTCCCCCACGAGGTTTTCCATGCGCCATTGGCCGGGTCTGCTCTGCCTGTTGCTGTCATTCCTGTCGATGCCGAGTCCCGCGGCGGAATCGCCATCGGCGCCACCCGGATTGCCGCGCTGGTCGATTGAGCAACCACGCGAGAACCGCTACCTCTCGGCGCACGGACTGCGCGCCTTCGCCGGCGGGTATTCCGAGGACGGGCTGGAACTATGGACGTTTCCGTTGCAGATCGCGTCGGGCTATCGACCCGGATTCGTGATCGACGGAAAGACCCACGACGGGCTGGCCTATCTGGCCTCGGCGGAAGTGGATCCGCTGGGGATGACCCGGCACTACGCGGGGCCGGGTTTTTCGCTGCGCGAACGCGTGGAGGCGCGTGGCCGTTTGCCCGGTGTCATCGTGCGCTACGAACTGGAAGGCGACGGCATCGGACTGGAAATTCGTTTCCGGCCCTCGCTCAACCTGATGTGGCCGGCGGCGGTGGGCGGGCAGGAGCTGGCCTGGGACGCGCGGGCGAAGGGATTCCTGATCAGCGAACCCCGCAGGCAGTTCCGTGCACTGGTGTCCTCGCCGCAGGCGACGGAGCACAGCGAGCCGAACAACGATCGGCGTGGCAGCGAGTTCGGCCTGCCCCTGTTCCTGCGCCTGCAACCGCAAGCCTGCGGCACGAAACGTTGTGCGGAACTGGTGTTCGCCGGCCAGAGCGAGTCGGACGAGGATGTGCATGCCACCACAGTGGCATTGCAACAGCCCGCGTCGGCGGAAGACGCAGCGCGTTTCGTCTCCTCCGACCGGCTGCGCATCACCACGCCCGATGCCGATGCCAATCGCGCGCTGGACTGGGCCCAGATCGCGCTGGAGCAGGCGTGGACCTGCAACGCCCGGCTGGGCTGCGGCCTGGTCGCCGGTTATGGACCATCGCATGGCGCGCGGCGTCCTCAGTACGCGTGGTACTTCGCCGGTGACGGCCTGGTCGGCACGCGCGCGTTGATCCATGAAGGCCGCTTCGAGCGTGCGGCGGAGGAACTGGCGTTCATCCTGCGCTACCAGCATCCGGACAACGGCATGATCTGGCACGAGATGTCGCAGAGCGCGGGGTTCCTGGACTGGGCCGGCGACTATCCGTACATGTACGTGCATGTCGACATCGCGTTCGATTTCATCGGCGTGCTGGCCGAATATGTCCGAGCCAGCGGCGACACGGCGTTCCTGCGCGAGCACTGGCCCGCCGTGCTCAAGGCCTATCGCTATTGCCTGTCCACGCGCGATCCCGGTGACGGCCTGCCGCGCGTGCCGGCCGACAAGATGAGTGCGAACGAGCAGGATCGCCTGACCGACGAGTTGACCCTGTCGGCGGCCTGGGTCGAAACCGCACAGGCCATGTCGATGCTGGCGCGGATGCAGGGCGACGAAGCACTGGCACGTGAGGCCACCGGCGCCGCCGAGCAGGCGCGCATCCAGTTGCGCAGGCGTTACCGCGACGAGGTCGGGCAGCGCTGGATCAGCGGCTTCACCCATGCCGGCAAGGCGGGCGAAAGCACCTCTCCGGCGGATCTGGCGGTCATCCGTTCCGGGGCGGCGACGAATGCGGAAGTCGTGGCCACGCTCGGCCAGTTCTCCCTTCCGGCCTACCTCACCGCGTGGGGGCTGCGCAGCCGGCCGGAGACGGCCGCCGACTACGATCCGGAAGCCTACTCGCGCGGCAGCGTGTGGGGGCTGGGCACCGCGATGGCGGCCGAGACCCTGTGGCGCGCGGGCCGGCCGGAGCAGGCGGCGACGCTGTGGCGCAGCCTGGTGTCGTGGGCCGACGCGGATTCGCCGGGGCACATGCACGAGGTCATGCGCGGCGATCGTCCGGAGCCGCAGCGCGAATCGGTGCCGGAGCAGACCTGGTCCTCGGCGGCGTTCCTGTCCGCGGCCGTCCACGGCATGCTCGGGCTGGACGTGGATGCGGCGGCAAAACGATTGCGGTTCGCACCGCAGCCGCCGGCCGGCTGGGACCAGGTGACGGTCGAGAATGTCCGTGTCGGAGATGGCCGCGTCGATCTGCGTTGGCGCAGCATCGCCAATCGCACCGAACTGGAAATTGAGAACCGCGGCGCGCCTTTTTTCCTGATCTGGGAACAAGGACAGCGCAAGGGCGTCACTCCCGTCGTGATCGAGCGACGCATCGCCACCGGGCACACCCGGCTGGGTGTGCCCTGAGCGGACGCATGGGTTGGGGCACGACGGCGCCGGGGTTGCTGCCCGGCCACGGCAGACACCGCGCGCGGGAGCAGCGGTGCAAACGCCGCCCCACGTCTGTTCGGGGATTACTTTTTCAGATCCACCACGGGCACGAAGCCGCCGAAGATCATCCGCTTGCCGTCGAAGGGCATGGGATTGGCGGCCTCCATGCGCGGATCCTCCATCATCTTCTTCATGCCGATGTCGCGGGTCGCCTTGTCCGGCCATTCGACCCAGGAGAACACCACGGTCTCCTCGTCGGTGGCCTTCACCGCGCGGCGGAAATCGGTGACCTGGCCGTCGGGAACATCGTCGCCCCAGCATTCGATGACGCGGATGGCGCCGAGCTCCATGAAAATCGGATCGAATTCGCCGGCGTGGGCGATGAACTTCTCCTTGTTGGCGTTGGGCACGGCGATGAGGAAACCGTCGATGTACGACATGGTGGAGCTCCTGTGCTTTGAGAGGAATGAAAGGTCCGGGATACGGGCCTTCTTGGTGTCGACGAACGGGCAAGCCGGAATTCGACAATGGCCGGGGCCCTGTTCAGGCAAGCGCCGCGAAGACGGCGGTCCATGCGGCGCCATCAGAGATATGCCGGAGGGACCCGGGTATTGATGTGACGACGCGGTTAACATGGGCGGCCGCCGGGGATGCGTCCGCCGCATCGCCGCGAATGCACCGACCGCATGATGATGAGTACCGACGTCCTCGAACCGCGCGTCCAGGCCGCGCTCGACAATCCGTTCTGGTCCGCGTTGCAAAGCCTGCACAGCGGTATCGCGCTGCGCGCGGGCGCGGTGGCGCGCTACCCCGCCGGATATGCACCGTTCCTGGGCGTGGCAAGCGCCGCCGACGGGGACATTGGCGCGGAGCTGGAGGTGCTGGTCGCGCCCGGCGAATCCGTCTACCTGATCGGGGTGGTACCGGAAGCACCGCCGGGCTGGCGGCTGGAGGCGTTCCGGCCACTGGCGCAGATGATCCGCACGACGCCGCTGCCGGTGGCGGAGGGGCCGGAGATCCTGCCATTGGGCGATGCGCATCGCGGCGACGTGCTGGCATTGACCGCGCTCGTGTATCCGCATTACTTCCGCGAACGCACCATGGACATGGGCCGCTATTTCGGCATCTATCAGGAAGGACGCCTGGCCGCGATGATCGGCGAGCGCCTGGGGACGGGGGAATGCCGCGAGATGAGCGCGATCTGCACCCATCCGGATTTCAACGGGCGAGGCTACGCCGGCCGGCTGACCGCCATGCTCGTCAACGACACGCTGGCGCGTGGCGCGCTGCCGTTCCTGCACGTGAGCCACGAGAATCCGCGCGCGCTGCAGTTGTATGAGCGGCTGGGTTTCTGGCATCGGCGCGACATCGGATTCTGGTCGCTGCGGCGGGCCTGAACGCGGCGATCGAAACGCCACGGTTGAAAGGTTCTCCCGTCGTCCCAATCCGGAGGATTCACCTTTCTCCGGCACGCGGGGTATCCATGCAACTGCTCTACCAGACCCATTCGCCCTATGCGCGCAAGGCGCTGGTGTTCGCCCACGAGGCCGGCCTGGCCGATCGGCTGGAGGTGATCCACCACGAGACCAGCCCGGTGCTGCGCAACGAGGCGGTGTTCCGGCAGAATCCGCTGGGCAAGGTGCCGGTGCTGCTGCGTCCCGGCCAGCCGGCGATCTTCGATTCGGACGTGATCTGCGCCTACCTCGACACCCTGCACACCGGCGCGCGGCTGATTCCCGCCGACGGCGAAGCGCGCTGGCATGCGCTGCGGGCGCAGGCGGTGGCGCAGGGATTGTGCGAGGCCGGCATCGCGGTGCGCTGGGAGACCGTGCGCCGTCCCGAACCGCTGCGCTACCCGCCGCTGCGCGACGGCTACATCGACAAGCTGCTGGCCAGCTACGACTGGCTGGAACAGGAGCTGGACGTCGAGGCGCCGCCGCATGTGGGACACATCGCGGTCGCCACTGCCCTGGACTGGCTGGCGTTTCGCGAACTGCCACCGTTCCGGCCGGGACGGCCGCATCTGGCGACCTGGTTCGACGCCTTCGCGCAGCGTCCATCGATGCGGGCCACGCCGCTGTCCGGCGACACCCACGACGCCTGACCCGGCCGCTGTCATGTTCCTGTCATTTCATCGCAGCAGGATCTTCACGAAACCGTAAAGCGCGCCCATGCCGGACGCGCCGGGCAAGGGTGGACGCATGAAGATCAAGGCTTGGCTGCTGGCAGGACTGGCGATGGCATGGATGCCGGCGGCGTTCGCGCAACAGGGGCTGGCCCCGCACGTCAACATCGAGCAGCGGCTCACCGCCGAGCAGATGCGCGCCACCGGCCTGGACCAGCTCACCCCGGCGCAACTGGAACTGCTCAACCGCCTGCTCGGCGAACAGGTCGAGGCGCGCGCGCAGGAGCGCGCCGAGGTCATCGCCCGCACGCAGGCGCCGGAGCGCCGGCCACGCGACGAAGGTTCGCTGATTGGCCTCAACGACGAGCCCATCCACGCGCGCCTCAAGGGCACCGTGGCCGGCTGGGAGCCGGGGACCGTGTTCGAACTGGACAACGGCCAGCAGTGGAAGGTGCTGAAGGGCAAGATGAAACTGTCGCGCCCGCTGCAATCGCCCGAAATCGTGGTGGTGCCCGGCGTGGCCGGACGCTGGTTCCTGCAGGTCGAGGAAGACACGCCCAAGGCGCGGGTTTACCGGATCGACTGAGGCCCTCGCCGGGCGTTGACGTTTTCGCGACGCGCCCGCGGCGAGCATGCGATGAAGCCCATCGCAGGAGTCCACGGATGATCGAAGGCATTCCCGCTCCGCCGCACGTGGCGGCCTTCCGCTTCAGCGGCCAGCTCACCGGCGAGGACTACGACCGGTGCATCGCCGAGATCGAGGCGCGCCTGCACGAGTACCGCCGCATCGGCATCTTCACCGATCTCGCCGGCATGACCGGCCTGAGTGCCGAGGCGATGGCCAAGGACCTGCGCTACGCGGTGCAGAAACTGGGCGAGTATTCGCGCTTCGCGAGGGCGGCGGTGGTGACCGACAAGCAATGGCTGGGCCGGATTTCCGAGTTCGCCGGGCACCTGTTGCCGGCAACGGAAGTGCGCGCGTTCGAGCCCGCCGAAGCGGAGCAGGCGCTGGCGTGGGCCGCCGAGGTCACGCCCGAGGGCAATGATCCGGCCTGACCCCCGGGCGCTCCGGAATATCGCGGGCGCTCAGCCCAGCAGGGCGCCGAGGCTGGCGCTCACCGCAGCGCCGAGCAGCAGGAAACCCAGCATCGCGAGCCAATGCAGCGAGCGGATGTAGAAGGTTTTCATCGAATCTCCCGGTGCCGACTCCGGCAGGGTCGGCCGCGGCCTTTCCGTGGCCCCTGTATGCGCACCAACGCCGCACGGGGGCGGCGGCGGCCAAAGGCGGCGAGGGTGGCCGACCGGTGGCATGATGGGCCGATGCAAGGCGTGCCGGAACAATTCGAATCCCCCCGCGACGCGGCGCAGTTCCTGCACCCGCCGCACCGACCGGGCGTGGAGCTGTACCGTGCGCATATCGTCCGGCACGCTTTCGATCCGCATACCCATGAGGCGTTCGGGCTGGGCGCCATCGAATCCGGGGCGGAACGCTTCCGCTATGCCGGTGCGGATCATCTGGCGTCGGCCGGTTCGCTGGTGCTGATGAACCCCGAGACGCTGCATACCGGGCGCGCGGAAACCGAGGATGGCTGGCGCTACCGGATGATCTATCTGGATCGCGCGGCGCTGGAGGACGTCACCGGCGAATCCGGCTGGTGGTTCGTCGATGCCGTGCGCCCGGACCCCACGCGCGCGTCGCGGGTCACCGCGCTGCTCGATGCGCTGTGGCGCGCACGCGCCGAGCCGCTGGCCTTCGATGGCCTGCTGCTGCAACTTCTGGAGACCCTGCGCGATCACGCCCGCGTCGGCCGGCCCGAGGGCGCGGAACGCGCGAAGCGCTTCGGCGGCGTCATCGACTACCTGCACGCGCACCTGGACCAGCGGGTCAGCCTGGAATCGCTCGCGGCCGTTGCCGGGCTCAGCCCGTTCCATTTCCTGCGCCGGTTCCGCGACCAGTACCACGTCACCCCGCAGCAGATGCTGATGGCCCTGCGCGTGCACGAGGCCAAGCGGCGCCTGGGCGCGGGCGAGTCGCCGGCCGCCGTGGCCGCCGCCACCGGCATGGCCGACCAGGCCCACCTGACCCGTGCGTTCGCGCGACGTTACGGGGTCACCCCGGCGCGCTACCAGCGCCAGGTGCGCGGCTGAGCCGGCGCAATCTGGTGCAAGACGGGACCGGGAACGCCGCCTAGAGTCGGGGTTTTCCGGACGGACGAACACGACGATGTGGGTGGGAACGCTGTACGCGCTGGCGGCCGGGTTGATGTGGGGCCTGGTGTTCGTGGGGCCGCTGTTGCTGCCGGAGTATCCCGCCGCGTTGCAATCGGTGGGACGCTACCTGGCATTCGGCCTGATCGCGCTGCCGCTGGCCGCCTTCGATCGCGCCGAACTGCGCCGGCTGCGCGCCGCCGATTGGCGCGAGGCGCTGAAACTCGCGGCCATCGGCAACCTGCTGTACTACCTGTGCCTGGCCAGCGCCATCCAGCGCGCCGGCGCGCCGGTGCCGACCATGATCATCGGCACCCTGCCGGTGGTGATTGCGATCAGCGCCAACCTGCGCAACGGCCATCGCGACGGGCGCCTGCCCTGGGGCCGGCTGGCGCCTTCGCTGGTGCTGATCGTGCTGGGCATCGCCTGCGTCAACCAGGTGGAACTGCAGGCACTGCGAGACGATCCGCAGGCCAACCCCTGGCGTTATGCCAGCGGCGCGCTGCTGGCGCTGATCGCGGTGGCCTGCTGGACCTGGTATCCGCTGCGCAATGCCGACTGGCTGCGCGCGCATCCGGATCGCAGTCCGCGCGCGTGGGCGACCGCGCAGGGCGTGGCGATCCTGCCGCTGGCGCTGCTGGGCTACGCGCTGCTGTGGATCTACATGCGCGGGCGTGGCGCGGATTTCCCGATGCCGCTGGGACCGCGTCCTGAGTTCTTCGTCGCGCTGATGGTGGCGATCGGCCTGTTCGCCTCCTGGCTGGGCACGCTGTGCTGGAACCAGGCCAGCCAGCGCCTGCCGACCGCGCTGGTCGGGCAGCTGATCGTGTTCGAGACCCTGGCGGCGCTGGCCTATGCGTTCATGCTGCGCGGGCAGATGCCACGCCCGCTGACCCTGATCGGCATCGGCCTGCTGATCGGCGGTGTGCTGTGGGCGGTGCGGGTCAAGCCGGAGCCGGTACTGCGCGCCGAGGACGGCCACGGCCTGTAGCGGCGCGCTACCATCCCGCAATCCCGGATCGGGGCAGGGCGATGCGACAGGCAATGTGGAAAAGGGCGAACGTGCTGTGGGCGCTGCTCGCGGCGTCCTCCTGGGCGCAGGCCGGCGAGACCGAGGATCGGCACGACATCCTGGCGGTGGAGGCTGCGTTGTGCCGGGCCTTCGAGGAGGCCGACACGAAAACCCTGGAGCGCCATCTGGATCCGGGCTTCACTCTGGTCGATTCGCGCGGCGTGGTCACCGACCTCGCCGCCAATCTCGCCGAAGTGGCGAGCCGCGAGCCGCGCTATCGCGTGTTCCGCAACCAGGATCAGCGGATCCGGCTGCATGGCGATGCGGCGATCGTCACCGGGGTGACCCATATCGAGGGTGACTCGCAGGGCCAGGCGTTCACCGCCGACTTCCGTTTCACCGATACCTGGATCCGGTATCCGGATGGTTGGAAGCTCGCGGCCAGCCACGCCAGCCGGTTGCCCGCGGCGCCCTAGCGCTGACGCCGGGTTTCAGGCATGCCCCGGCGCGGTCTCGCGCCAGGCCGCCCAGGCGCCGGACAGTACCCGCCAGGCCGATCGCAGGAACAGCAGCAACAGCGCCGCGCCCACCAGCAGGTCCGGCCAGCCCGCGCCGAACAGCCACACGCCGGCGGCGGCGACCAGCACCGCCAGTCCTTCGTAGACGTCGTTGCGCGAGCATTCCCAGGCCGAGGCGAGGTTGACGTCGCCGGAACGGTAGGGCGTCAGCAGGCGCAGGCAGATCAGGTTGGCGCCCAGGTTGAGCAGGCCGACCACGCCGATGGTCTCGAACAGCGGCACCGTCGGATGTGCCAGCCGCCAGCCAATCTGTGCGGCCACCGCGACCGCGGCCGCGAGGATCAGCAGGCCCTTGAACAGCGCGACCCGCGCCTTGGCGCGCGCGCCGGCGCCGACCACCATCAGGCTGAGCGCATAGGTGGCGGCGTCGCCCAGGTTGTCCAGGCTGCCCGACAGCAGCGAGGTGGAGCGGCTGTACAGCGCCGCCGCGATCATCATCAGGAAAGTGCCGAGATTGATCGCCAATACGATCGACAGCACCCGCCGCTGGCGCGCTTCCAGCGCGGCGACGTCGATGGTCTTGCCGCAGCCACAGCAGGAGTCGGACATGTCGGACAGCTCGTGAAAAGACGCGTGAAGAGCGACGCGCCGATTCTAGCGCCACCGGAGCCGGAACGATGGAATCACGCCGCGTGGCGGTGGCGCTGGAACAGCACCCGCTCGGGTCGGTGCAGCGCCATGCCCTGGCCGAAATCCACGCCCAGTCCGGTCAGGGTGGCGATCATTCCGGCATTGCCGACCCATTCGGCGACCACGCTCAGCCCACGCTGATGGCCGATCTGGGCGATGGCGCTGACGATAGTGCGGCTCATCGCGTCGGTTTCCAGATCCCGGATGAAACTGCCGTCGATCTTGATCACGTCCACCGGCAGGTTCTTGAGGTAGCCGAAGGAAGACATGCCGGCGCCGAAATCGTCCAGCGCGATCCGGCAGCCGGCCTTGCGCAGCCGCTCGATCACCTGCACCACCTTCAGCAGGTTGCGCACCGCCACGGTCTCGGTGATCTCGAAGCACAGCCGCGACGGCGGCACCCGGTGCTCGGCGATCAGCGCCAGGATGAAGTCGGCCAGGTCATCGTCCTCGATGCTGGCGCCGGACAGGTTGATCGCGCACTGCTGCAAGGGCCGGCCGTCGGCGTGCAACTGGCCGAAGTGGGTCAGCGCGGCGCGGATCACCCAGCGATCCACCATCGGCATCAGGCCGTAGCGCTCTGCCGCCGGCAGGAACGCGCCGGGCAGGACGATCCGCCCGTCCTCGTCGCGCAGGCGCAGCAGCAGTTCCACCCGCGCACCGTCCTCGCGGCGGCCGTCCAGCGGCACGATTTCCTGGTAGTCCAGCAACAGGCGCTGTTCTTCCATCGCCCAGCGCAGGCGGTTGGCCCATTCCATCTCGCCGTAGCGGCGGGTGGCCTCGTCGTCGTCGCTGTAGACATGGATGCGGTTGCGGCCGTTCTCCTTGGCCACGTAGCAGGCGGTGTCGGCCCACGACAGCAGATCCTTCAGGGTGGGATTGTCCTGATCCACCACCACCACGCCGATGCTCGCGCTGACCGTGTAGGTGCGTTCCTGCCAGACGAACATCTGCGATTCGATGCCGATGCGCAGCCGTTCGGCCAGGGTGCGCGCGCTGGCGGTGTCGACGTCGAACGCGAGCAGGCCGAACTCGTCGCCGCCCAGCCGCGCCAGCAGATCGTCGCCGCGCAGCTGCATCCGCATCGCCAGCGCCAGTTGCGCCAGCAGCTGATCACCGGCGGTATGGCCGGACACGTCGTTGATCAGCTTGAATTGATCCAGGTCGATATACAGCAGCGCACAGGAGCGGCCGCCGCGACGGCGATCGGCCAGCGCCTGTTCGATCCGCCGTTCGAACTCGCGCCGGTTGCACAGTTCGGTCAGCGCATCGTGGGTGGCCTGGTAGCTGAGCCGTTCGGTCAGTTCGCGCTGCTCGGAGATGTCGGTGGCGACCACCAGCAGGCGGGGTTCGTCCTCCATCTCTACCCGCGCAATCGAGGCATTGGCCCAGAATTCCCCGCCCAGGCCGATCAGCAGTGCCTCCACGTTGCCCCAGTAGTCGCCGGTGCGGGCCGGCTGGCGCACCCGTTCGCGGAAGGCCGGATCGGCGAACAGCGCGGTGAGCGGCACGCCGGCCGATACCACGTCGCCCAGCCGCTGCCGCGCGGCCTGGTTGGCGTACAGGATGCGTCCGTCGCCATCGGACAACAGCACCAGCGCAGGCAGCAGTTCGTTGAGCGCGCGGAACTGCGCCTCGCTCTGGCGATAGAGTGCGCTCATCTCGTGGCCGAGCGTGATCGCGCGCTGCCGGGTGGTGGCCAGTGACCACAGCAGCGCCGCGAGCAGCAGGCTGATCACCGGACCTGCGGTGAGGATGACCCGCAGGCGTTCGCTATCCAGCGCGATCGGGCGCGGCCACATGCGCAATTCCCAGCGTCGCCCGCCGAATTCCAGCAGTTGCCGGTATAGCCGGGCGTCCTTCTCGGCGCGGGTGCCGGATTCGTAGAACGGGCCGAGGTCAGTGGCTTCGAGGTCGCGGACGCTGACCCGGAAGGTGTCCAGCACCGGACCCTGCAACGCATCATTGACCAGCGGATCCAGCCGCAGGCTGACCGCGAGCGCGCCGATCGCGCGCGCGCGCCGCGCGGCCACGCCGATCGGTTCCGGACCATCGGAATACACAGGCAGGCGCACGGTCACGCCAAGTCGCTGGTGGCTGCCGGGTACGGTCTGGCGCAGCACGAACGGGGCGGACAGCACCACGCTGTTGCTGTCGCGCGCGCGCTCCAGCGCCAGCAGGTTCTCGCGCTGGCTGGCGATGTTCAGGCCCAGCAGCACCTCGTTGCCGTGGAGCGGGGTGATGAACTGGTAGCGGTAGGCCGATGGCCCGCCCGCGCCGCCGTCGGTCCGGGTCGCGAACGCGGTGGCCACCCGCGCCGGGCCGATGCGCTGGCGCTGCAGGTTTTCGGTGACCTGGGTGAAACGGGTCTGGTCCATCCGGTCGTTGGCGAGGAATACGGTCTGCATCGCGCGCAGTTCCGAGGCCACGGTCTGCAGCGGCGCGCGCAGCTGTCGCGCCGCGACTTGGGCCAGGCCGCGACGCTGCGCATCGGTGCGCTCGTTCAGATCGCGCCACTCGCTCAGGGCCAGCCAGGACGTGAAGGCCAGTCCGGCCAGCAGCACGGCCAGCGCCCAACGCCAGGCACCCGTGCCCGGTCGTGCATGCTCCGCAGGCGAATGCACCGCCGTCGCTGACGACGGATGGGGTGACGGGTCGATCACGGAATCCACCTGTCCATCGGAAAGGTGCGCGCTCCCGCGCACCGGGCCGTGCGCGTGCGCGCGGACGCAGTGTGGAACGGAGGAATGTGGCTGTCGACCCCGGACCGGCGGATTCCCCGATGGCAGGCCGATTGGCTGGGCCCCATGGGGTCTCCTCAATGGGCACGTCTGGTGTCCGGTATCGGCGCGCGTGACCGCTTCTTGAGCGGCCAGTGTGCCGCCGGGTGGGGTTGCTCCGTTCCTGGAGCGAGAAACGGGTGGAAGCGACCGGGAGCGCTGCTGCGATGCAGCGAAACCGGCGTCTGGCGTTTTCACGCGATGCCTTCTCGCGGCGCTGCGCCATGCCGCGCCGCGGGCGGGGCGCTATCCTCCGTGGCTGTCTGGGTGGCAAGGACCCCGCGATGGCCAGGGTGGTGCTGGCGCCGGCGCTGACGCGCTGGTTGCCGCAGACCGCAGCACATTCTGGCGGCGAGCTGTGCATGCAGCTGGCCGGCGGCAGCGTGGGTGAACTGCTGCAGGCCGTGTTCGACCTGCACCCCACCCTGCGTGGCTACGTGCTCGACGAGCACGGCGCGGTGCGCCACCACGTCGCGGTGTTCGTCGATGGCCAGTGCCTGCGCGACAAGCGCGATCTCGGCCAGGCCGTCGGCGACGATGCCGAACTCTACGTGATGCAGGCGCTGTCGGGAGGCTGACATGTCGGATCGATTGCTGGTGTCTTCACGCAAGGGATTGTTCGTGCTCGCGCGCGACAACGGCAGCTGGCGGATCGCCGATACCGCCTTCCTCGGCGACAACGTGGCGCTGGCGCTGGCCGATCCGCGCGACGGCAGCTGGTACGCCGCGCTGGATCTCGGCCACTTCGGCGCGAAGCTGCATCGTTCCATCGACCAGGGCCGGCAATGGGAAGAGGTGGGCGTGCCGGCCTATGGCGAAGGCGACCAGGTGGTGCCGGGCGACGGCAAGCCGGCGCAACCGGCGACACTGCGCCTGATCTGGTCGCTGGAGGCCGGTGGACCGGACGAACCAGGCCGGTTGTGGGCGGGCACCATTCCCGGTGGGTTGTTCCGCTCCGACGATCACGGACGCAATTGGCAACTCGTGCGCGGCCTGTGGGATCGCCCCGAGCGCGGGCAGTGGTTCGGCGGGGGATACGATCATCCCGGCATCCATTCCATCTGCGTGGATCCGCGCGATCCGCGCCGCCTGCGGGTGGCGATCTCCAGCGGCGGCGTATGGCGCAGCGACGACGGCGGCGACAGCTGGCGCCAGACGGCGCAGGGCATGATCGCGCGCTACATGCCGGAAGGGCAGCAGGGCGATCCCAACATCCAGGACGTGCATCGGCTGGTGCAGGCGCGCGCCACGCCGGAAGTGTTCTGGGCCCAGCACCATAATGGCGTGTTCCGCAGCACCGCCGATGGCGGCGACTGGCACGAGATCACCGACGTGCCGCCCTCGGTGTTCGGCTTCGCGGTGGCGGTGCATCCGCGCGACGCGGATACCGCGTGGTTCGTGCCGGCGGTGAAGGACGAGAAGCGCTATCCGGTGGACGCGCGACTGGTGGTCGCCCGCACCCGCGACGGCGGGCGCAGCTTCCAGACCTTGCGCACCGGACTGCCGGCGGAGCAGGCCTACGATCTGGTTTACCGGCACGGGCTGGCCGTCGACACCAGCGGTGATCGGCTGGCGTTCGGTTCCACCACCGGCGGTTTCTGGACCAGCGACGATCAGGGCCAGCATTGGCAGGCGCTGCCGGCCCGGCTGCCTCCCGTCCACGCGGTGACCTTCGCCTGAGATCGCGGCAACCCAACGTCTGTCGGGAGAAACCGGAATGTCGATCGAAATGCGGATGCTGTTGTGGACCACGGCGCTGGGCATCGCCCAGTTGCTGCTGGCGGCCGCGCTCGCCACCGCGCAGCGCGGCGTCGGCTGGAACGTGAGCGCACGCGATGGCACGGCGGCGCCGTTGACCGGCGTGGCCGGGCGTATGGAGCGGGCGTGGCGCAACCTGATGGAAACCTTTCCATTCTTCGCCGCGCTGGCGCTGGCGGCGGTCGCCGGCGGACGCGGCGATGCAACCACCGCGATCGGCGCGCAACTGTATTTCTGGTCGCGCCTGGTCTACGTGCCGCTGTACGCGCTGGGCGTTCCGTACCTGCGTAGCCTGGTATGGACGATCGGCTTGTGGGGACTGCTGCAGATGCTGTGGGGACTCGTGACCTGAACTCATGATCTGCGCCCGCGACCTGAACCGGTCGAGGTCGCATTCACGGCCGATTCGGCCCCCGGCGCGTCCCGGGCCCTAGACTAGCGGCTCTTCCCCACGCCCCGCCGCCATCCGTGCCCATGCGTTCCGTGTCCCTGTTGTCCTGGTGTGTGCTGTGCGCCGTCCTGCTGGCCGGATGCCAGGCCGAGTCGCCTGCGCCGCCAGCACCGGAGAAACCTCGTACCGAGACCACCGCCAGCAGCGAGGACAACGGCGCCATCAGCGCCGGTCCGGTCAAGCCGGCGCCGCGCAAGATCGATCTGGCACGCACGACGGACTGGCCCGAGGCGCCGCTGACGGCCGGGGTCACCTGGGTCAGTTGCGAACTCGACTACGCGGAGCAGGGTGACGGCGTGGCCCTGGACAAGCTCGACTTCCAGACCCTGCTCGATGCGGTCAAGCCGTGCCAGGCCGCCGGGGTGATGCGGGTGCGCTACACGGGAAAAATCAACGCCGAATTCACCGCGCTGATGGAGCGCATGTCCAACGTCGCCAACCGGCTGGCGATCGAGAAGCGCGTGCTGGACATCGATTCCAGCGGTGGTCGGGTCGAGGATGGCATCCGTGCCGGCGACATCATCGGCGCCTCGCACTGGACGCTGTGGGTACGCGACGGCGCGATCTGCCACAGCTCCTGCCTGCTGATACTGGCCGCCGGCGACAACCGGGTGATTGCCGGCAAGGTCGGCATCCACCGGATGATGCGGATCAATTCAGGCGCCAATTCGCGTGCCGAACTGGCGGAGGAATTGCGCCAGGTCTATGGCCAGCTCAAGGACTATCTGGAGCGCAACGGCGCGGCGGTGACGGTGGCCGACCTGATGATGACCGTGCCCAACCGCAAGCTGCGCCTGCTCACCGCCACCGAACTGGAGGAGTACGGCCTGCAGGGCGCCAATGCGGCGCAGGACGATCTGGATCGCATCCAGCTGACCCGCAAGTGCGGCGAGGAATTCGTGCGCCGCAAGGATGATTTCATGCTGGCGTTCGATCGCCAGTGCGGGCAGACCGAGACCGCGCTGGAGGACATCAACACCTGCGGCCTGGAACTGCGCAAGAGCTTCGGTTTCCCCGATGGCACCTGTCCGATGGAAAGCCCGATGGCCGAGTTCGACCGCGACGCTTCCGGCGTGCTGTAGGGGCGCGGTGTTCAGGACAGGGAAACGGCGTGAGGATTGAGCTTCGGCGGAAAATCATCGAAGTGTGCGATCGGAAGATCGCGCAGAAGGGGCCGGAGGTGGGTCTGTCGTTCTACGCTTTCTTCGCCAATCGCAACGATGATCCCGAGCGGCTCATGGAAGCCGCGGAGTGGTGGATACGCACCCATCGGCTGGATCACTTCGAGAAAGCGGTGAAGATCCGGGCGATGGTCGCGGCGATGGATTCGCCAAGGGACTGAGCAGCAGGCCGGGGCGGTCGTTTGGCTCGCCGCGTCATCCGGTCAGCTCGCGCGGACGTGGATCTCGACGCCGTCGAGGGTGACGACCTGTCCGTCCCTGATCTTGCAGGTCTTGCGCAGTTCGACCGCGCCGTCCACCCGCACCGCGCCGCTGGCGACCAATGCCTTGCCGGCGCCGCCACTGTCGACCACGCCGATCAGCTTGAGCAACTGGTTGAGTTCGACGTATTCGCCGTCGAGTTCGAAATCGAATATCTGCATCGCGGCAGTTTAGTCGCAATCCCGGCCGCTCCGCCTTACTCGCGTTCGAAGCGGGCCAGCTCGTCCAGCACCCGCTGGCTGCGTTGGATGCTGCCGCCGCCCAGTGCGTCCTCGAAGCAGGCATCCGACCCGGCGCGCCGGCGGCGCCAGCGATGGATCCAGGCGGAGGCGATCAGGCCGGGGATGCCGATCGCCAGGCACACCACCAGCATGCCGGGCGCGGCCGGGGTCAGGTTGCCGCCGACCACGGCGCCCAGGGCGATGACGAAGGGCAGCCACAGCAGCCACCATGACAGGCCGGCGATCATGCCGTTGCAGATGTAGAAGCGCCGCAGCCGGGCCAGGTGGCGCTGGATGGTCAGCACCGGCGCGGAATAGTCGAGCAGGCCGAGCAGGCCGAGCGTCAGCCCGGCCATCGCGGTGGTCGCGACCCCGTAGGCGTGCACGAGGATGCCGGACACCAGCAGCACCGGCAGGTCGCGGTGAGGGGTCCAGCAGGCCACGCCCAGCACGATCATCGCCACGCCGAACACGATCTGGATGATCTGTCCCCAGAACAACGGACGCAGGCTGCTGCGTGCCTTTTCCAGCCGTCCTTCGCGGAACAGGTGCAGGCTGAGTTGATCCTGCAGGGTCATGCGGCGCTCCAGCGCCTGCCAGGCGGCCTTCAGTTCGTCGGTTTCCATGAGCGTGTCCATGTGGGGTCAGAGTTCATTGCGAATGCGTTGCTTGAGCCGGCTGATCTTGGTCGCGACATTGGTTTCGCTGATGCCCAGGATCTCGCTCATCTCGCGGTAGCCGCGGTCTTCCAGGTACAGCAGCAGGAGCGCGCGATCGAGCGGCGCCTGTATGTGGATGAAGCGGTGCAGGGCACGGATCTGCTGCTCGGCCTGCGGGTCCGCCGCGTGCGGATCGGCGATGTCGTGCAGTTGGTCGTCCAGCGGCACCGCGTGGCGGTGGCGCCGGCTGTTGTCGCGCACGAACGAGATCGCGACGTTCAAGGCGATCCGGTACATCCAGGTGGAGAACTGGCGGGCGGGATCGAAACGCGGATAGGCCTGCCAGAGCTGGCTGGCGATTTCCTGCGCCAGCTCGGCGCGGTCGTCTGGATTGCGGCAATAGGTGCCGGCCACCTTGAAGACGATGCCCCGGTGCCGTTCCAGCTGTTCCGCGAACCCCTGCCGCGCGTGTTCCGCCATGACTGCCACGTGTTCCATTTCCCGCCCGTGCCGATTGTGCGTGTCGGAAGGGTGATTCGCGGCGGCGGGGAAAAAATCACGCGGGACCGCCCCAAGGGGGCAAAATCGGCCGGAAGCCCCGCCAAATCAAGGGGTTGCCTGAACGGCGAGGCGGGACAACCCGCGGACCGACAGGACAGGAGGGGCCCGGAAAGCGCACAATATGCTGCTTGCGTGCGCACTCCGCGACGCCCGGAGTCCTCCATGTCCCCCGAACCTTCCCCGTCTTCGCTCGTTTTCGCCGATCTCGGCCTGTCCGCGCCGGTCATGGCCGCGGTCACCGAAGTGGGCTACGAAACCCCGTCCCCCATCCAGGCCGCCACCATCCCGGCGGTGCTGGCCGGCCGCGACGTGCTGGGCCAGGCCCAGACCGGCACCGGCAAGACCGCGGCGTTCGCGCTGCCGCTGCTGTCCTCCATCAACCTGGCAGCCGACAAGCCGCAGGCGCTGGTGCTGGCGCCGACCCGCGAACTGGCGATCCAGGTCGCCGAGGCGTTCCAGCGCTACGCGGCGAAGATGCCCGGTTTCCACGTCCTGCCGATCTATGGCGGCCAGAGCTACTACCCGCAGTTGCAGGCGCTCAAGCGCGGCGTGCACGTGGTGGTGGGCACGCCGGGCCGGGTGATCGATCACCTGGAGCGCGGCTCGCTGGATCTGTCCGGCCTGACCACGCTGGTGCTGGACGAAGCCGACGAAATGCTGCGGATGGGCTTCATCGACGACGTCGAGACGGTCCTGAAGAAGACTCCTGAATCGCGCCAGGTCGCGCTGTTTTCGGCGACCATGCCGCCGGCGATCCGGCGCATCGCCCAGACCTACCTCAAGGACCCGGTCGAGGTCACCATCGCGGCCAAGACCACCACCTCGGCCAATATCCGCCAGCGCTACTGGTTCGTCAGCGGCCTGCACAAGCTCGATGCGCTGACCCGCATCCTGGAAGCCGAGCCGTTCGACGGCATGATCATCTTCGCCCGCACCAAGGCGGCGACCGAGGAACTGGCCGGCAAGTTGCAGGCGCGCGGCTTGGCCGCCGCCGCCATCAACGGCGACATGCAGCAGGCCCAGCGCGAGAAGACCATCCAGCAGTTGAAGGACGGCAAGCTGGACGTGCTGGTGGCCACCGACGTGGCCGCGCGCGGCCTGGACGTGGAGCGCATCAGCCACGTGCTGAACTACGACATCCCGTACGACACCGAAAGCTACGTGCATCGCATCGGCCGCACCGGCCGCGCCGGCCGCAGTGGCGACGCGATCCTGTTCGTCACGCCGCGCGAGAAGGGCATGCTGCGCGCCATCGAGCGCGCCACCCGCCAGCCGATCCAGGAAATGCAGTTGCCCAGCGTCGAGGCGGTCAACGATCGCCGGGTACAGAAATTCCTCGGTCGCATCACCGATACCCTGGCCGCCGGCGACGCGGGCGAGTTCCGTGGCCTGATCGAGGCCTACGAGCAGGAGCACAACGTACCGGCGGTGGACATCGCCGCCGCGCTGGCGCGCCTGCTGCAGGGCGACACGCCGCTGTTGCTGCCGCCGGAACAGCGGCGCGACGCGCGCGCGCGTGGTGATCGGCCGGTGCGCGAGGAACGGCCGGTGCGCGAGCCGCGCCCGGAACGGGGTGAACGCAGCGAGCGTCCGGCCCGCCGCGAGCACCACGAAGGCGGGTACGAGCGCGCGCATGACGAGGCGGCCCCGCCGCGCATCGAGCGCCCGCGCTTCGACAAGCCGCCGCGCGCCGAACCCGAGGTCGGCATGGAGACCTTCCGCATCGAGGTGGGGCACATGCACGGCGTCAAGCCGGCGAACATCGTCGGCGCGATCGCCAACGAGGCCGGCCTGGAAGCGCGCTACATCGGCCGCATCGACATCCACGACGATCACTCGGTGCTGGATCTGCCCGAAGGCATGCCGTCGGAGATCCTCTCGCACCTGAAGAAGGTCTGGGTGTCCGGCCAGCAACTGCGCATCCATCGGATGGGCGAGGACAGCGGCCACGCGCCGCCGCGTCGCCAGCGTCCGGAAGGACGCCCGCCGGGTAAGCTGGGCGGCGGTTTCGCGAAGAAGGCGCGCGACGGCGCGCCGCCGAAACCGCACCGCAAGGGAAAGCCGGCGCCGCGCCGCGACTGATCGCCGCGGCATCGGCGGGTCTAATCAACCGTAAGGCGGGTCAACCGTAGGGCTGGCGCAGTGGAAGCGGACGCCCGCCCGCCGCGCGGGCCTGTCCGACATCGCCTAGCGGGGCCCCCATGCGCTGCCAGACTTCGCGCAGCAGGTTTTCCATGTGGTGCCAGTCGAGCCGCTCGAAATGATCGAAGCGTTCCTCGTAGCGCTGTTCCAGCGTATGCAGCAAGCCCGCCAGCGGGACCTGGTGGTATTGCAGATAGCAGTCGTACGCGAACATGAGGCTGGGTTCGTAGCGGCTGAACGAGGTCCCCGGCTGATAGAACCCGGATGAAGGAATCCCTTCGCGCCATTCTTCCAGTTCGGCCTTCACGTCCACCACCTCGCACTTGCCGGGGACGGCCTGCCGCGGGGGATACCGATGGATGCTGCCCATGCATGTCCTCCTTTCTGACGAGAGCGCCCATCATGGCCGTCGCGCTCGTCACGAATGTAAACGCCGCATGGAGAAAACATTAAGTCTCGACGGACGTCGCGTTTTTGCACTGCCCCAGCGCGGGCTTGCGTTCACTTGCCCATCATCGCGCAGGCACTAACAAGGAATGGATACCCGCCGCGAGGACGCGTCATGGCACGCCCCATCTGGACAGGCACGCTTTCCTTCGGCCTGTTGAACGTTCCGGTTTCGCTGATGTCCGGCGAGCGCAAGGTCGATCTGCACTTCCGCATGCTGGATTCGCGCGATCGCAAGCCGATCCGGTTCGAGCGGGTCAATGCCGAGACCGGCGAGGAAGTGCCATGGAAGGACATCGTCAAGGCCTACGAGTACGACAAGGGCAACTACGTGGTGGTGGAGGAAGAGGACATCCGCGCCGCCGCGCCGGAGAGCCACGAGACGGTGGAGGTGGAGGCCTTCATCGAGCGCGACGCGATCGATCCGCGCTACTTCGAGAAACCCTATGTGCTGGTGCCCGGCAAGAAGGCCGAGAAGGGCTACGTGCTGCTGCGCTGCACGTTGGAGTCGACCGGCCGGATCGGCGTGGCCCGGGTCGTGATCCGCACCCGCGAATACCTGTCCGCGGTGATGCCGCTGGGCGACGCGCTGGTGCTGATGCTGTTGCGCTATCCGCAGGAACTGGTGGAACCGGACGAATACAAGCTGCCCACCGGCAGCGCCTCGTCCTATCGCATTTCGGCCAAGGAGGAGGAGATGGCCAGGCAACTGGTGGAATCGATGGCCGGCGACTGGTCACCCGACGACTACCACGACGAGTTCCGCGCGCGCCTGCAGGCGATCATCCGCAAGCGGATCAAGTCCAAGGGCGCGACCGCGCGCGTGGAGGAACCGGAACGCGAGGAAGAGGCCGCCACCAACGTGGTCGACTTCATGGCCCTGCTGCAGAAAAGCCTGGCGGACAAGAAACGCACGCCGGCGAAGAAATCGGCGGCGAAGAAGGCCCCCGCGCGCAAGCGCGCACGCAAGACGGCGACCAAGGCCGCCAGCAAGCGCGCGACGAAGAAGACGGCCACGCGCAAGCGTTGATCGCTCCGGATGCGCGGCACGCCCGGGGCGCCGCGCGGCGGTCAGCCGCGTTCGTCTTCCACCGATGCCTGCAACGCGGCGGCAAGGCCGGCATCGCCGGACACCAGTTCGGTCCAGCGCAGTTCGACCCCGCGCCTGCGGCCCTTCTCGGTCAGCTTCAGTCCGACCGGATCGATCACCAGGGTGTAGGTGACATCGTTGAGGAGCAACTCACGGCGCAGGGGTTTGTCCAGTGGAGTCATCTTCATACATCCCGTTGACGGAATCCCGACCATAGTGGACCCCGTGTGATGATCAGGTTCACCGATGAGTCTGGTGGAGTACCCGCGCCAGCGGCACTTCGGGCGTCCGCGTACCGACCCCGGTGCGTACCGGGCATGTCTCGGTCAGACCGCGGTGGCCGTTGTTCAAGCGCGTGGACCCCTGCACGGCACTCGACAAGGCCGTCACCCAAATGCCGCGGCCGGGCAGGATCGCGGCGGATCTGCGCTCATCGGACCGGAGGGCGGACATGGCGGACAAGGCGAACGGCAAGACGGCGGGCAAGCGAAGTACCGGACGCGCCTCGGCCACGGACGAGCGTATCGAACTGACCCATCCTGACCGCGAGGTCTATCCGGACAGTGGCAGGACCAAGCAGGACGTGGCCGACTACTAAGACACGGTGATGGCGTGGCTGCTGCCGGAAATCAGCGGGCGCCCGCTGTCGATCATCCGCTGCCCGCAGGGGTCCACGCGGCCATGCTTTTTCCAGAAGCATCTGGCCGCCGGCATGCACTACGTGGACAGCGTGCCGCTGGTGGAGGAGAGCGGCCAGACAGAGGATTACCTGGTGGTGCGCGACGCGCGGGCGGTGCGCGAACTGGTCCAGTTCAACACGCTGGAGTTCCATCCGTGGGGCGCGCACGCGGACGATCCGGATCGCGCGGACCGGGTGGTGTTCGACCTCGATCCCGGCGCCGGCGTGCCGTGGTCTGAAACCGTGGCCGCCGCGCGACGGCTGCGCGGCCTGCTGGAGGATGCGGGCCTGCAATCGTTCGTGCGCACGTCCGGCGGCAAGGGCCTGCATGTGGTGGTGCCGCTGAAGCCGGCCTGCGACTGGGAACAGGTCAAGCCGTTCGCGCATGCCTTCGCCGAATCGATGGCGAGGATGGAACCGCTGAAGTATGTCGCCACCTCCAGCAAGCGGCTGCGCAAGGGGCGCATCTTCATCGATTACCTGCGCAACGGGCGCGGCGCCACCAGCGTGGCCTCGTTTTCGCTGCGTGCGCGTCCCGGCGCGCCGGTGGCGATGCCGTTGCGCTGGGAGGAACTGGGGCGGGTGAAAGGCGGCAACGCCTTCGATATCGATTCGGTCCCGGCGCGCTTGCGCCGGCTCAAGCAACACCCCTGGGCCGGCATCGAACGGATTCGACAGAACCTGGCGGGGTTGGCGCGCGACGATTGAACGCGGCGACCGCGCCGTCCTTCACTCGCGCTTTGGCGAGGCTCGCAGCGTGGCGAGGCTGGTCTTGTCCAGCATCGCCGCCACGCCCGCGTTGCGGCCGGCCAGGGTGATGATCCGGTATTCGACCGCCGCGCCCAGCAACTGGCTCGCCTCGGACAGGCTGAGCCGGTAGTCCTGCTGCAACCACTGGATCAGGCCCTGGGTGGCGGCGCGCACCGCTTCGTCCAGCGAACCGGCCTGGCCGATCGCCATCAGGCGGGTGGCCGACTCGACCCGTGGCGTGGCCAGCGCCCGCTCCTTGATGACGGCCACGCTGAATTCCACGTCCATCGAGGTTTCCAGTCCGTACTGCGAGATCTCGCCATCGCCCTGCGCGGCGTGCGCATCGCCCAGGTAGAGCAGCGCGCCGGGTTGCGCGACCGGCAGGTAGACGGTCGTGCCCTCGACGATCTGGTTGAAGTCCATGTTGCCGCCAAAGCGGCCGCTGTCGCCGGCCGACATCGGCGGAAAACCGAAGCCCGGCGCCACCGCGATGCCGCCGAGCATCGGCCGCAGGGGAATCGTCAGGCCATCCAGGCCGCTGCCAGGTGGCGGCAGCGCGATGCCGCGCACGCGATCCAGGCGCCAGCGCACCGGCTTGCCGAGCGCGCCGGCCTGCGTCGCCAGCCCCAGGCCCTGCGCGCGTCCGACCAGTGCGTCCAGGCTGTCCGCATGATCGCGATTGGGGCGGAGCCGATGCAGGGTGACGGCGAGGACATCGCCGGGTTCGGCGCCATCGACGTAGAAGGGACCGACCTGCGGATTGCCGAACAGCGCGCGGGTGACGCCGTGCTCATCCACGCCGCCGGAATCCAGGGTGCGCGTGCGCACTGTGTCGCCGGGCCAGATCGTGAGAACGGGCGCGCGGTCCGCGCTGAACAGGTTGGCGTAGTCACGCGGAACGAAGTCGATCAGCCGGGGAGGGCCCGGCGGGCGCGACGGCAGCCGGGTCGCGGTGAAGGCATGTTCGGCCCGGCGTTCGGGTTGGTTGGGATCCGGAAAATCGGCGGTGCCCATCAGTGCGTCGGCGTCACGGGTGCCGTGCAGGTGGTAGTGCCGGTCATTGGCGGTGGCGGTCACCCGCAACTGCGCTCCTTCCGCGCGGCCGGTCAGCGGATCGCCGTCGAGCGTGCCGCTGAGCCGCGCGCCGTCCCGATTCAGTTCCAGCGTCTGGTGGACCGGATTGCCCCACAGATCGATCACCACCCGCCAGCGCTCCGTTTCGGACGCGCTGGCGGAGGTCGCCCACAGGCAGGCGAACAGCAGCAGGATTCGAACGGTCATGCGCGGACTCCAGGGAATTCCCCGAAGGGGATGCCCCGGACGCGCCGAACGTCGCAGGGGTGTGGAGGCGAAGGCGGGCGGGGGGCGCCTATCGAGACGCGCCCGCGACGGGGGGAGCGGGTACGGAACGTTTGTAGTAGACACGCGATTCACCCAGCGACAGGGTCAGCGCGCGGACGTTGCCTTCGGCGTCACGATGGAAGGTGTAGCCGGTGGAGAACACGGTGAGCGCGATGAAGCGGTTGGGCGCCAGCGCGCGCAGCACGCCGGTCTCGTCCGGCAGGACCACGGAGAGCGCCTTGCCGTCGAAGCGGATGTCCAGGGTGGCGGCGCCGTCGTCGAAGGCATCCGCCTGGGCGCCGCGCAGATCTTCCACGGTTCCGGCGTCGCGGACATAGTGGCCCGCATAGTCGCCGAACCGCCCGCTGGCCGCGTCCAGCGGAATCGTGCGCACCAACGGATTGACGCCGCGCCCGATGGCATCCGACAGCGCGTTGCGGATTTCGCCGCGCAACGCCCAGCCGTTTTCACCGTTGGTGAGGATGACGAAGCCGTCGCCGGTTTCCGGATAGCCTTCGATCCAGGCGTGGTAGCTGTCGTTGGAACCCCCGTGATGGAACACCCGTTGTTCGCCTTCGCCCTCCAAGCGTGGCCCGAGGCCGAAATTGCCCGGCGCCACTTCGGTCATCATCTGGATCGCCAGTGCGCGCGGCAGGTAGTCATCGCGGCCCTGATAGCTGCGGATGAGCGCGCCGACGAACGCGCCGAGTTCGTTCGCGCTGGTCCACAGACCCGCAGGAGCCTGCTGTGGAAAGCGCTGCCAGCCGCGCGGCAGGGCGACCGCGTTTCCCTGTGCGTCATGTGCGTAGGCGACATTGGCGCGCGCGGCCTCCGCCGGATCCTGGAAGGTGCTGCGCGCCATGCCGAGCGGGCTGAACACCTCCGCGCGCGCTGCGGCTTCCAGCGGCGCGCCGGTGGCGTCCTCGATCATCAACTGCTCGATCACGGTGCCGCCGCCGGAGTAGTCGACCATCGTGCCGGGCCGGTGTTTCAGCCGGATCGCCGGCGTGCGCGCCGGCGTCTGTCCTTCCAGTGTCTGCAGCAGGGTGGGTGTCGCTTCGCCAGGCAGATAGTCGGGGAACCCGTGTACGTTCAGGCCGGCGGTGTGGGACATCAGCATGCGCAGGTTGACCGTCTCGCGCGGGTGGCCGGGCCGCGCCGGAAGCCGCCACGACGTCAGGGTCCGGTTCACGTCGCCATCCAGATCCAGGCGTCGCTGCGCGACCAGGCGCAGCGAGGTCGCGGCGGTCACCACCTTGCTGATCGAACCGACATTGAACAGCGTGTCGGCGTCGACGGCGCCCGCATGGCCCGCGCGCAGTTGGCCGTAGCCCGCGGCGGCCACCACTCGGCCATCGCGAAGGAGCGCGACCGCCACGCCCGGCACCTGGTGATGGGCCATGCGTTCGCGCAGGGACCAGCGCGGGAGCGGCTCGCCACTGGCCAGCAGGTTGGGGCGCAGGCCGTGCGCGAGCGCCGCCAATGGACTGGATGGTGCATCCGACCCCATCGCCGGCGGGGCCGCGCGGACCGGCGCGGCGAGCAGCGCCAGGATCGCCAGCAAGGGAAGGACGATGGCAGACGCGGAGCGGAAAATCCGCGGGTAGGGACGCGCGAGGGGGAGGATGGTGATACGCATGCGGTCGGGATTCCAATGCGGGGAAACCTGACTGTAGGCGGCGGCGCCCGCATGCGGTGCGCCGCTGCGCCGGACCGTGCCGTGGTTGCGCCGCGTCGTGGGTGACGGACTTAGCGCGCGGGCTGGAGGTGGGCGAGCAGCGCGTCGATATAGGTCCGGCTGGCACGCAGAGGCGTGCCGTCGCGTAGCCGCAGCAGCGCGTCGCGGTTGGGCAGCGCCTGCAACTCGGCCACGCAGTCGATGCGTACGATCGCCGAGCGGTGCACGCGCAGGAACCGCTGCGGATCCAGGCGTCCGGCCAGACGTTGCAGCGACTCGCGCAGCAGATGGCGCTGCCCGCGCACATGCAGCACGGCGTAGTCGCCATCGGCCTGGATCCATTCGACCTGGCCGGCTTCCACGAAGGCCAGCCGGCGGCCGATGCGCACCGAGAATCGGTGTACCGGTCCGATCGCGTCGTCATCGGCCGATCCGCTTCCCGGATCCGGACCCGCCGCATGGCCCGACTGCCGCCACTGGTGGAACTGGCGCGCGCGGGCCAGCGCGTCGGCGAAGCGTTCGTCGTCTATCGGCTTGAGCAGATAATCAATCGCCTTGAGTTCGAACGCGCGCAGCGCGAAGCGGTCATGGGCGGTCAGCAGGATGCCCAGCGGCCGCTGTTCGGCGGGCAGCGCGGCCAGCATCGACAAACCGTCCAGGGTCGGCATCTGCACGTCGACGAAGGCCAGATCCACCGGGTGTTCGCGCAGGCCCTCCAGGGCGACCCGCCCATCGGCGTACTCGCCGGCCAGGACGATGTCGGGATGCGCGGCCAGGCGCGCGATCACGCCGCGCCGGGCGAGCGGCTCATCATCCACCACCGCGACCCGCATCATGCGGCCTCCCGTGTGGAGGCCCGGGGAATGACCGATACCCGGAAAGGCAGATCGAGGCTGACGCGGTAGCCACCGGCGTCCGCGCACGGGCCGGCCTGGAAGTGATGGTCGGCGGGATACAGCCGCGCCAGCCGCTCGGCGACATTGCGCTGGCCGACGGCGCCATCGCGTGCCGACGCTTCAGGAAGAGGCGCCGCGACGTCGTTGTCCAATCGCAGCAGAAGGCGATCGCCACGGCGGGAGAAATGGATGTCGAGCCGGCCGGCGGTCGCCCGCGGCGCGATGCCGTGGCGGATCGCGTTTTCCACCAGTGGCTGCAGCAGCAGGTAGGGCATGGCTGCATGCAGCAACTCCGCTTCGATGCGCCAGACCACCTGCAGGCGCTCGCCCAGCCGCGCCTTCTCGATTTCCAGATAGGCCTCGGTCAGGGCGATTTCCTCGGCCACGCTGACTTCATGCCGGTTGTCGCCGGCCAGTGTCGCGCGCAGGAATTCGGCCAACTGGTTGATCATGCGGCGCGCGTCATGGCCGCGTTCCTCGGTCACCAGGGTGGAAATGGCGTTGAGGGTGTTGAACAGGAAGTGCGGATGCAGCTGGTAGCGCAACGCGCGCAGTTCCGCGTCGCGCGCCAGCAGATGCGCCTGCTCGCGCTGCTGCTTCTCGTGCTTGAGCTCCACGTAGTAGGCGATGACCGCGTGCATCGCGCAGAACGCGATCAGTGCCAGCCAGCAACTCTCCAGTCCATTGAACAGGGCCGTGAAACGGAATTCGTCCGTGCGCGTCCAGCCGGCGGACAACGCCATCAGGTCGCCGAGCAGGTTGTTGAACACCGACATCGCGTAGGTCGCCAGCAGCAGGACGCCGGCGGTCAGGGCGATCGGCAGGCGCCGCCGCCACAGTCCGCGTTGCAGCGCCACCAGCGGAGGCAGCCAGGCCAGGAAAGCCAGCAGGTACAGCGTCCGGTAGGCGGTAGCGTGGCCGTGGCCCAGCGCCGGCAGCGCCATCACCACCAGGCACAGGCCGATCGGCAGGCCGGCCAGCAGCGGCAGCCAGAAAGGCGGTTCGGCGGAAGGGCGGTTGGTCACTGGCTCGGCGACGGCCATGGTGAAAATGTTGCGGAGGCGGGCGGCGCCATCATGCCACCGCCGCGCTCCGGCATCAGCCGGCGTTCGCCGGCTTCGGCGGCAGATTCATCGACCAGATCACCGACACGATGCGCCAGCCCTGTTCGGTGCGCACCAGATGCCACGCCTCCACGCCGCTGTTGGTTTCGCGGCCGCCCTCGTGGAAGGCGTAGTCGAACACCACCGAGGCGACATCGGCATCGCCGTCGATGCGCAGGTTGCGGAACGTCTCCTCGGTCGCCTGGGGTTCGGTGACGATGCCGTCGATGAAGGACACCGGATTGTGGCGCGGGTCTGGCTTGACCTTCTGCGTTTCGGGCCGCTTGCCGCGCAGGCGTTGCAGGCTTTCATCGCCGATCGCGCTTTCCCACGCCACGGTCCCGGGCAGGAACAGGGCGAGGAAACCCGGTTTGTCCTTGGCGATGATGGCGGTGCGGAAGCGTTCGACCACCTGCTCGATCGCGGCCCTGTCGGCGGCGGACATCGGGGTGGACCCGGTCATGGACACCGCCGCCGGGGCAGCCTGGGCATGTGCAGTGGGGGGCATGGCAAGGGCGGCCAGCGACAGCAGGCAGGCGAGGCAGGTGCGTGGGAGGATCATGGGCGGTTCCGGCGCGAGGAAAGGACGTGCCATTACACGGGCAGGCGCCCGGCGACGGCAGGGCCTGGCGGGCGGTATGCGGTCAACGGGTAGGCGCTTGCGCCGAACCGTGGACGGGCACATCCGCGCTCCGGCCATCGCATCCCCCTCACGCCCGCCTTCACTTCACGCGAACGCCGTCCGCATACCCTCCTGCGTCGGGCATCCCTCCAGGAGGTCGCGATGCATACGGGCACCTTTCCACCGGTCCTGCTCGCCGCCGCCCTGGCGCTCACCGGTTGCGGGCAGGACCGGGAGGCGCGGCAGGCGGTGCATGCGGAAGCGCCGGCAACACCCGTGCCGCCGGTGACGACGCGGGCGCAGCCGCCGGCCGACGCGGACGCCACCACCACCTACCTGTACCAATGCGGGGACTGGCAGGTCACCGCCAACTTCGACGGCGAGGAGAGGGTCGACATTTCGTTCAACGGCCGCGTGCTGGAATTGCCGCGCCGGCCGTCGGGAGCGGGCGCGCGCTACGCCGACGGGGCCGGCAACCTGTTCTGGGTGGTCAGCGAAGGCGAGGCGCTGCTGAGCCTGCAGGGGCAGGCGGACCGTCGCTGCACCCGTCCGCCGCCGGCGTTCCGATGAGCGGTCTGCACGGCGGGGGGCGCGATCCTCCCCGGCGATGGCGACACGGTTAAAGTCCTGGCTCCGGACGCCGATGTCTTGGCGACCGTACCGCCGTCGCCAGGGGACGGCGCCGGCGGATCCCGAGTCCGCGGCGCAGGCGAGGCGGCATGGCCGGGGGCGAGCTTGCGTGCCGTGATCGTGGCACGTAAGGTCGGGACGGGCATCGTAGGGGAAGCGATGTGGTGAAGGGGCGTTCGCGCGCGAATCACGAGATGGTCAGGGACGACGGTGGCAAGGGCCTGCCCGCGCGGGTGGGCGCGATCATCCTGTTCGCCGCGCTGGGCGCGCTGCTGACCGCGATGGTGCTCGAGGTCCAGGCCGGGGCCACCGCTTATATCGTCGGCGAAAGCCACTGGTCCAAGGCCCAGCAGACCGCGGTGTCCGCGTTGTACCGCTACGCGGCGCACGGCGAACCGTCGGATCTGGCCCGGGTCCGCCAGGCCCTGCGGGTGCCACTGGGCGATCGCGCCGGCCGCGAGGCGCTGGATCGGCGGCCGATCGATATTCCCGCCGCGCGGCGCGGATTCCTCGAAGGCGGCAACGCGCCGGCCGACATCGATCGCCTGATCCGGATGTACCGGCTGTTCGCGCGCGCGCCTTACTTCCGCGAATCGGTGCGCCTGTGGAAGCAGGCGGAAGTGGACATCCTGCACCTGCAGGCATTGGCCGACGACATCGAGCGCCGCCGCCGTGCCGGCCGCATCGACGACGCCGAAATCCGCCGCCACCAGCACACGCTGCTGGCGATGGACGCGCGCCTGCGCGTGGCCGAGATCGCGTTCTCGCAGTCGCTGGTGGATGGCGCGCGCTTCCTGCGGGGCGCGCTGACCGCGCTGGCGGTGCTCGCCTTCTTCGCACTGGCGGCATATGCGCTGGCGGTCATGCGCCACACCCTGCGCCGGATCCGCCGCACGGAAACCGAGTTTCGCGCCGCTTTCCACCAGGCCGCGGTCGGCATGCTCAAGCTGGATCGCGAGGGCCGCATCACCCAGGCCAACGAAGCGTTGGCGCAGATCCTGGCGCGGCCGGTGGAGGAACTGCGACGCGGACACCTGCAGGATCTGCTGCACGCCGAGGATCTGCACGTCGATGCCGGCGGCCGTCCCGACTGGACGCGGATGATCGAACCGGGTGAACGCCGCTTGCGCCGCAGCGATGGCAGCAGCCGCTGGGTGCGCTGGAGCGCCTCGATGATCACAGGCGGCGACCGCGAGGGCGAACGCATCTTCGCGGTGGTGGAGGACGTATCCGAAGCGCGCGAATTGGCCAGCGAGATCGCCCACCAGGCCAGCCACGATGATCTCACCGGCCTGATCAACCGGCGTGAAATCGAGCGCCGGCTGGGCCAGATCACCCTGGCGGTGCAGCGCCAGCAGGCCCGGCATGCGCTGTGCTTCGTCGATCTGGATCAACTCAAACTGGTCAACGACACCTGTGGACATGCCGCCGGAGACCGCTTCCTGCGCCAGTTCGCGCACGCGCTGGCCTCGCAGTTGCGTGGCGAGGACTGGGTGGGACGCCTGGGCGGCGACGAGTTCGCGATCTTCCTGGCGCACGCGACCCTGGAGGATGCCGAGCGGGTCGCGCAGCGCATCCACGCGCGCCTGGCGCAGTCGGCCTTCCACTGGAACGATCGCAAGTTCGGCCTGGGCTGCAGCATCGGCGTGGTCGAGATCAATCCGGAAACCAGCGACGCCGACTGGCTGCTGCGGGCCGCCGACACCGCCTGCTACCTGGCCAAGGAGGAAGGCCGCAACCGCATCCGCTGCTACCGCGAGACCGACGAGGCGTTCGCGCGCAGGCAGACCGAACTGGACTGGGTGGCGCACGTCCAGCTGGCCATCGCCGAGGATCGCCTGCTGCTGTACGCCCAGCGGATCAAGCCGCTGCGCGGCGAGGAACGGCTGCAGTACGAAGTGCTGGTGCGGATGATCGATCACGAGGGCCGCATCCACGGGCCGGGCTATTTCCTGCCGCCGCTGGAGCGCTACGGCCAGGCGATGATGCTGGATCGCCACGTGCTGGCGTCCACCCTGGAACTGATCAGCCGCGACACCCGCCACCTGCTCAGCCTGGATCTGTGCCACGTCAACGTGTCGGCGCAGTCCATCGCCGATCCGCTGTTCCGCCAGTTCGCAGGCGAGCAGCTGGATCGCCATCCCGGCGTGGCCAACAAGCTGTGCTTCGAGATCACCGAGACCGCGGTGATCGGCAACCTCACCGATGCCTGCCTGTTCATCGAGGCCATGCGCGCGCGTGGCTGCCGCATCGCCCTGGACGACTTCGGCAGCGGCCTGTCCTCGTTCGCCTATCTCAAGAGCCTGGACGTGGACATCCTGAAGATCGACGGCGCCTTCATCCGCGACCTGGGCCGGGACAACGTCGATCTCGCCCTGGTCCGCTCGATGGCGCAGGTCGGCCGGGCGCTGGGCAAGCGCACCATCGCCGAATGGGTGGAGAACGAGGCGGCAATGGTGCGGCTGGCGGAAGTGGGCATCGACTACGCCCAGGGCTACGCCATCCACGCGCCGATGCCGCTGGCGGGCCTGATCCGCGAGTGGAAGGCGACCCGGCCGGATCCGATCGGGGCGATGTCCGGCTGAACCGCTGTGGCCGGGCCGGGAATCGTCGATAATTCGCGCATGACCACCCGCCTCAACAAGCACATCGCCGAAACCGGCTTCTGTTCCCGCCGCGAGGCCGACCGGCTGATCGCCGAGCGCCGCGTCACCGTCAACGGCCAGCCCGCGGGTGTCGGCGCGGTGGTCGGCGAGGGCGATGAGGTCCGGGTGGACGGCCAGCCGCTGAAGGCGCGCACGGTGAAGGCCGGAAAGCGCAGGCATGTCTACATCGCGCTCAACAAGCCGGTCGGCGTCACCTGCACCACCGAGAGCTCGGTGAAGGGGAATATCGTCGACTTCGTCGGCCACGAACAGCGCATCTTCCCGATCGGTCGCCTGGACAAGGATTCCGAAGGGTTGATCCTGATGACCAGCAACGGCGACATCGTCAACCAGATCTTGCGCGCGGAGAACCGCCACGAGAAGGAATACCTGGTGGCGGTGAACAAGCCGGTCACCGACGAGTTCCTGCGCGGGATGGCGCGCGGCGTGCGCATCCACGGGCAGATGACCCTGCCGTGCCGGACCAGCCGGATCGCCAAGTTCGGGTTCCGCATCATCCTCACCCAGGGCCTGAACCGGCAGATCCGGCTGATGTCGGCCGAGTTCGGCTACCGGGTCACCCAGTTGCGCCGCGTGCGCATCGACAACCTCAAGCTGGGCGCGCTCAAGCCCGGCCAGTGGCGCAACCTGACCGACGCCGAATTGCGCGGCCTGCTGCCGCAGCACCAGGACTGGTAGCGCCGTGCTGCGCACGCTGGCCATCGGCAACTACCGTTCGCTGCGCGAACTGGAGATGCCGCTGGCGCGGCTCAACTTGATCACCGGCGCCAACGGCAGCGGCAAGTCCAATCTCTATCGCGCGCTGCGCCTGCTGGCCGAGACCGCGCAGGGCGGGGTGGTGCGCGCGCTGGCGCGGGAAGGCGGCCTGCCTTCGGTGCTGTGGGCGGGGCCGGAACAGTTCAGTGCCGGCATGCGACGCGGCGAGGTGCCGGTGCAGGGCGGCCCCCGGCAGGCGCCGGTGGCGCTGCGGCTGGGATTCGCCGGCGAGGACTTCGGCTATGCCATCGATCTGGGCCTGCCGGTTCCGTCGATGTCGGCGTTCGCGCTGGATCCGGAAATCAAGCGCGAGGTGATCTGGAGCGGGCCGTTCCTGCGCGAGGCCAACGCGCTGGTGGATCGGCGCGGGCCGATGGCGCGGATCCGCGAAGGGCGCGCATGGCGGATCGTGGCCGAACACCTGACCCCGTTCGAAAGCCTGTTCACCCAGATCGCCGATCCGGTCAGCGCGCCGGAAGTGCTGGACCTGCGCGAGCGGATTCGCGGCTGGCGCTTCTACGATCATTTCCGCACCGACGCCGAAGCGCCGGCGCGGCTGCCACAACTGGGCACCCGCACGCCGGTGCTGAGCCACGACGGCCACGATCTGGCGGCGGCCTGGCAGACCATCCGCGAGATCGGCGATCGCGCGGCGCTGGATGCGGCGGTCGAGGATGCCTTTCCCGGCGCGCAGGTGGAGGTGGACGTCCGCGACGGACGGTTCCAGCTGGTGTTCGCGCAGCACGGCCTGCTGCGGCCGCTGTCGGCGGCCGAACTGTCCGACGGCACCCTGCGCTACCTGCTGTGGATCGCGGCCCTGCACACGCCGCGCCCGCCGCCGCTGATGGTGCTCAACGAGCCGGAGACCAGCCTGCATCCGGACCTGCTGCCGGCGCTGGCGCGGCTGATCGCGCAGGCGGCGCAACGTGGTCAGGTGTGGGTGGTGTCGCACGCCTCGCGGCTGATCGCCGCGCTGGAGGAACACGAGGACTGCCATACGGTCCAGCTTGAAAAGGCGCTGGGCCAGACCGGTGTGGCCGGACAGGGCCTGTTGGACCGGCCGGCCTGGCACTGGCCCGAGCGCTGAATACATGCGGCGCCGCTTGATCGCGATCAAGGTCGCGCCGGCGCGGACCCGATAGCTTGGATGGGCCGGGATCCCACCGGCATCTTTCCAAGGAGCCGCGCGATGAAGATTCTGTTGGCCGTCGATGAAAGCGAGACCGCGCTGCAGGTCGTCAAGCATGCCGCGCAGTTGGCCAAGCAATTGTCGGCGCCGCCGTCGATCGCCCTGGTCTATGTCAACCTGCCGCTGCCCAAGGCGGTGGCCAAGGAACTGGGCGTGGATGGTTCGGAAGCCTATTACGCCGACACCGCCGCGGCGGTGCTGCGCAAGGTGCGCGCGGCGATGAAGCGCAATCGCCTGCCGTTCACCGAACACCGCGCGGTGGGGCCGGTGGCCGAGACCCTGGTGCGGCTGGCCAAAGCCGATCGCGCCGATCTGATCCTGATGGGCAGCCACGGCCGCGGCACCCTGAAGAATCTGTTGCTGGGTTCCGTCGCCAGCAAGGTCATCGCTACCGCCACGGTACCGGTGATGGTGGTGCGCTGAGGGTTCGTTCGGCCTGCGCCTTGCTGTTGTGTCTGAATGATCCTTCTGGGTGAGTGACCCGAAAAAGCAAATCCCCGGTCACCTGCTTCGCAGGTGACCGCCCCCTTTGAAAAAGAGGGGCTATCGAATGCAAAGGCGGTTACTCAATCCACCAGGTTCTTGGCCTCGGAGGTCCCCAGCACTTCCGGGTGATGCACCGCGCCGGTGGCCTTGCGCCGTTCCAGCAGCGGATGCAGGAACACGGCGGCGAGGATGATCGCCACGCCCAGATAGAACAGTGGGGTCAGCTCGCGCTGTTCGCCCAGCAGCAGGATGGCCAGCAGGATGGCGTAGATCGGTTCGAGGTTGGTCACCAGTTGCACGCCGTAGGCGGTCAGGTGGCGCAGCGCCACCAGCGACAGCGCGAACGGCAACAGCGTGCACAGCAGCGACAGGGCGATCAGATAGGCACCGTCGCGCAGGCCGGGCACCACCAGCAGATCACCGGCGAAGGCGGGGAACAGCAGCGGCATCAGCGGTGCCAGCGCGGTCAGCAGCAAGGTGCCCGCACCGAGTTCCAGCGCGGTCACGGTGAGCGGATCCGCATGTTCCACCAGGCGCTTGTTGAGCGAGCCGAACAGGGCCACGAACACCGCCGACACCGCACCCACCGCCACGCCCAGGCGCATGCCGTCCGGCACGCCGCCGACCACCAGCGCCACCCCGGGCAGCACGGCCACGCCGAAGGCGAGTTCGCGCGCGGAGAACGGACGCCGCGCCAGCCACGGTTCCAGCACCGAGGTGAACGCCGGCGCCAGCGCGATGCAGGTCGCCGCCACCGAGGCATTGGCCAGCTTGATCGCGCCGTAGAAGGTCAACCAGTGCAGCGCCACCAGCGCACCGATGCCGGCATAGGCCAGCATCAGCCGCGGGGACATCGCGCGCAGTCCGCGCCAGACCCGTGGCAGCAGCGCCAGCGCGAGCACCACCAGCAACATGCGCCACCACACCAGCGGCAGCGCCGGCAGGGTGATGAGCTTGCCGAGAATGGCGGTGAAGCCCCACAGCAGCACGCAGAAGTGGATTTGCAGTTGCGCTCTGGCGTGCGGGGTCATCGGCATGCGCGTATTGTGGCCGAAGCGGCACGCACTGGCGACGCCGCCGCGCCCGCACCCGCACGAGGCACCATGCACGCGCATCACGAATTCGCCGAACACCTGCGCGAACTGCTGGCCGGCGTGGGCACGGTGCGGCTGCGGCCGATGTTCGGCGGCCTTGGCGTCTACCTGGACGACTGCATGTTCGGCCTGGTCATGGACGAAACCCTGTATCTGAAGACCGATCCGGCCAGCGTCGACGCGTTCCGCGACGCCGGCGGCGAACCTTTCGTCTACCGGCCGGTGCGGGACGGCCATGTGCCCGGCTACTGGACGCCCCCGGCCGAGGCACTGGAGTCGGCGGCGGCGATGCGGCCGTGGGCGCAGCGGGCGCTGGAAGCCGCGCGGCGACGGCCCGCCCGAAGGCGCTGATCCCGCCAGCCGGCGGACCGCCGACATCCCGCCCGCCCCTCCCCCGCAAGCGGGGAGGGCTGGGCGGGGGCAACCGAAGCCGATACCCCCTGACAACCGGACAACAATCCGAAGCCCGCATCCTTCATCCAAAAGACGGACAGGCCCGCGCTCCCAACCCGCAAACGCACGCCAAGCCGCACAGTTCCGCCCGGTTTCATGACAGGCTGTCGCCCGTCTCCCGATACCACTTCGCCGATGGAACCTGGCCCAACCCCGAAAGGACGCGCGTTCGCCGCCATCGTCGCGGCGGTCTCGGCGGCATCCGTGGTGCTGCAGTACCTGCTGCTGCTCGAGTTGACCCGCGACAATGTCGGGGTGGCGCTGGGCACGCTGCGCTTCCTCAGCTACTTCACCATCCTCAGCAACCTGGGCGTGGTCGTGGTGTGCGTGACCGCGCTGCGCGGCGCCGACGGATTCTTTTCGCGGCCGCGCGTGCGTGGCGCCATCGCGCTGTACATCGGCGTGACCGGGCTGATCTACCTGTTGATCCTGCGCCACCTGTGGCAGCCGCAGGGACTGCAATGGTGGGCCGACACCGGACTGCATTACGCCACCCCGCTGCTGTACGTGGCCTGGTGGCTGCTGGCCGCGCCGCATGGCCGCCTGAACCTGCGCGACGCGGTGGCCTGGCTGCTGTTCCCGCTGTTGTACCTGGCCTGGGTGCTGCTGCGTGGCGCCTGGCTGGGCGAATACCCTTATCCCTTCGTCAACGCGGGCGAACTGGGCTACGCCCGCACTGCGATCAACGCGACCGGCATCCTGGCCGTCTTCCTGCTGCTGGGCGGCATCCTGCTGGCCCTGGATCGCCTGCTGTCGCGGCGCCCGGATACCTGATATCCCTTGTGGGAGCGACGTCAGTCGCGACCGCCTCATTCCAGGTAGCGACGGGACAACACGCGAAAGGCAAAAGCTCGCGACTCACGTCGCTCCCACAGGAGAGGAATTCGCCCGTCCCCGCCCTTGTGGGAGCGACGTCAGTCGCGATGCTCCTGGCTTTCGAGTTGACCCTTCGAAAGGGTCGCGACTTACGTCGCTCCTACAGGAGGGGCGTGTTTCCGTCCTTGTGGAGGCGGTGGACGAGCGGCCGCCGGGCATGCCATGTTCGCCGCCTTCGGCGAACGCGAGACCGCGCATGACTTCCATCGAAGGGCAGCATCACCGGGCGTTCAACCGGCAGGACGGCAAGACGCTCGGGCTGGCCGCGCTCGGTGGCGCGCTGGAGTTCTATGACTTCGTGGTGTTCGTGTTCTTCACCCGCATCCTGGGCGAACTGTTCTTCCCGCCGGGGACCGCGCCGTGGCTGACGCAGTTGCAGGTGTACGGCATCTTCGCCGCCGGCTACCTGGCGCGGCCGCTGGGCGGCATCGTGATGGCGCATTTCGGCGATCGCGGCGGGCGCAAGCGCATGTTCACCCTCAGCGTGCTGCTGATGGCGGTGCCGACCCTGTTGATCGGCCTGCTGCCGACCTATGCGCAGATTGGCCTGCTGGCGCCGCTGCTGCTGTTGCTGTTGCGCATCGTGCAGGGCATCGCGGTGGGCGGCGAGGTACCGGGCGCGTGGGTGTTCGTGGCCGAACACGTGCCGGCGCGGCACGTGGGCTTCGCCTGTGCCAGCCTGACCGCCGGACTCACCGCCGGCATCCTGATCGGTTCGCTGCTGGCGGCCTGGATCAATACGACGATGACCCCGGCCGAGGTCGCCGGCGGCTGGTGGCGGCTGCCGTTCCTGCTCGGTGGCGCGTTCGGCCTGTTCGCGGTGTTCCTGCGCCGCTGGCTACAGGAGACGCCGGTGTTCGTGGAGATGCGCGCGCGCCGGCAGCTGGCGGAGGGTTTGCCGGTACGGCAGGCGCTGGCCGGACACGCGGGCGCGGTGCTGCGTTCGATGCTCGCCTCGTGGCTGCTGACCGCCGCGATCGTGGTCGGCGTGCTGCTCACGCCCAACCTGGTGCAGTCCTCGTTCGGACTGCCGCCGGCATTGGCGTTCCAGGGGGGCAGCGTGGCGACGGCCGCGCTGATCTTCGGTTGCCTGGCGGCGGGCTGGGCGGTGGACCGCTTCGGCGTGGCGGCCACCCTGTTGTTCGGTTCACTCGCGCTGGCGGCGGCGATTTATGCGCTGTATCTGCCGCTGGCGGCGGGGGATGCCTCGCAGTTCGTGCCGCGCTATGCGCTGGCCGGTTTCTGCATCGGCGTGGTCGGCGCGGTGCCGGCGCTGATGATCGCGGCGTTCCCGCCGGCGGTGCGGTTCTCCGGCGTGTCGTTTTCCTACAACGTCGCGTACGCGCTGTTCGGCGGCCTGACCCCGCCGCTGGTGGCCTACCTGTCCACCCACCTGGGCAAGACCGCGCCGGCGCACTACGTGGCCTTTGCCTGCGGCGTCGGCGTGCTGGTGGCGCTGCTGTCGATGCGGCGTGTTTGACGAAGGCCTTTGTAGGAGCGACGTGAGTCGCGATCGGAAACCTGGCCGGGTCGCGACTCACGTCGCTCCTACAGGCAATGCAGGCGGCGCGCTGCAACTGTGTCGGCGTGCTGATGGCGTGGCTGTCGATGCGGCGTGGCTGACCTTCTTGTGGGAGCGACGTAAGTCGCGAATCGGTGGGGTATCGCGACTCACGTCGCTCCCACGAGCAAGACGTTGCTACAGCCGCTCGATCAGCGCCATCAACGCCATCGCGGCGGCGGGATTGCGTTCCTTGGCGGCGCTGATGAAGTAGACGAACACGTCGCGCGGCGCATCGCCGGAACCGGGCGCTTCGACATGCGGCAGCTCGGCGGGATCGCCGCCATCGGCCCACTGCCGCGCGCGCGTGGCCCAGGTGTCCAGTTCCGCGTCCGGGTAGCCGCTGGCGATGTCGCTGCGGGTACCCATCAGGCGCGCGTAGACGAAGTCGGCGGTGAGGTCGGCGAAGCGTGGATAATCCGGCGAGTCGGTGAACACCGTCGCCATGCCATGGCGACGGGCGAGGGCGAGGAAGTCCGGGGTGATGAAGGCCGGATCGCGCACGTCCAGCACATGGCGCAGGCGCCGGCCGGCGGCCTCGCGCGGCAGCAGGTCCAGGAACGCGGCGAAGTCGTCGGCCTCGAGCTTGCGCCCGGCTTCGAACTGCCACACCAGCGGGCCGAGCTTGTCCTTGAGTTCGGCGATGCCGCCGATGAAGTCCTCGACCTGCACCCGGGTCTTCGCCAGCGCCCGCGATTGCACGATGCGCTTGGGTGCCTTGGCCGAGAACAGGAAGCCGTCCGGGGTCTCGTCGCGCCACTTGGCGTAGGTGGCCGGCTGCTGCGCGCCGTAGTAGGTGCCGTTGATCTCGATGGCGGTGACGTGGCGGCTGGCGAACTCCAGCTCGCGCCGCTGGACCAGGCCGGCCGGATAGAAGTTGCTGCGCCAGGGTGCGAACACCCAGCCGCCGATGCCGACCCGGATGGCCTGGGGCGCGCCGTCGGCGGCGGAGAACAGATCAGTCATGCGGGCAGTCGGTCCGGTCAGGTCTTCCAGGGATCATAGCTGCCGAACCACCACAGATGACCCTCCGGATCCTTGCAGGCATAGCCGCGCCCGCCGTAGTCCTGATCCGCCAGTTCGATGACGATTTCGGCGCCGGCGGCCCTGGCCCGGGCGTAGTGGGCGTCCGCATTGGCGACGATCACGCAGGGGCTCTGGGTCTCCCGCCCGCCGGCGTCGCCGGGCTGGACGATGTGCCGTCCCCACTCGCCGCCGCCGGAGGCGGAGCCGAGCATGATCATGCCGTTGCCGAAGGTCAGCTGGGCGTGGTGGACGGTGTCGCCATCGGCATGGACCGCCTGGCGCTCGAACCCGAACGCCTCGCACAGCCAGTCGATGGCGGCACGGGCATCGCGGTAACGCAGGCAGGGGATGATGGTCGAGTTCGTGGAGGCTGCCAGGCTCATGCGGTGCTCCGGGGACAAGGGTCGACCGGCAGGATAGTCCGTGCCGCCGGGACCCCTGTGAAAGCATTCAGTTTGCGTTATCGTGTCGCCGTCCCGGACGCCCCCACCCATCGCCCGGTCTCCCTCCCGTACCGGAACTCCCCATGCGCTCGACAGGAACCCTCCTGCTGGCTGCGATGGCACTGTGCAGCTTCTCCGCCGCCGCCCGCGACTATTGCAACGAATCCACCGATCTTCCGCCCACGGTCAACTTCCGGGTCGACAACGATCTGTTCGGCCACCAAGACCAGGGCTACAGCAACGGCGTGATGCTCACGCTGGTCTCGCCCAACCTCAAGGATTACACCGATGATCCCTGCCTGCCGCGGCTGGCCCGCTGGATCAACCGCCACCTGGACGCGCTGACGCCGGAAGGCTTCGAGCAGCAGAACATGGTGGTCAGCTTCGCCCACGGCATCTTCACCCCGACCGATCCGACCCGCCGCGATGTAATCCCCGATGATCGCCCGTATGCCGGCGTGCTGCTGGCGAGCCTGGGTTACAACGCCCGCAATGGCGATCATCTGCGCACCACCCAGTTGCAGTTCGGCATCGTCGGCCCGTCCGCCCTGGGCAAGCAGGTGCAGAACGAGGTCCACAAGATCACCGGCGGCGACAAGTTCGAAGGCTGGGACAACCAGCTGCGCGACGAGCCGGTGTTCCGCATCGTGCACGAGCGCATGCGCCGGTTCGCCCCGGAACAGGAAGGCATCTGGAGCTGGGACGCGGTCGGCCACTACGGCGGCACGCTCGGCACGCTGACCACCTATGCCAACGTGGGGGGCGAGGTGCGTTTCGGCCGCTACCTGCCCAACGATTTCGGCAGCACGCCGCTGCGCCCGGCCGGCGAGAACACCGCGCCCACCGGCAGCCGGATTCCGCCGGACGTGCTGGGCTTCCACATGTTCCTGACCACCGACGCGCGCTGGGTGCTGCGCGACATCACCCTGGACGGCAACACCTTCAAGGACAGCCACAGCGTGGACAAGCGGGCCTTCGTCGGCGAGTACGGCTATGGCCTGGCCTTCATGTACGGCCGTTGGAAATTCGCCCTGGCGCGTTACCACAGCACCCGTGAATTCGACGGCCAGAAGGAACGGCCGGTGTTCGGCAGTTTCACCATCAGCCGCACCTTCTGAGCGGCGCCTTGGAGACAGCGATGGACTGGACCACGCCGGATCTCTGCGATACCCACCCCCACGTACAGATCGCCGAACCGCTGTTCCGCGGATTCGGTGGCCGGGTGGCTTTCCATGGCGCCCTCGTCACCGTGCGCTGCCACGAGGACAATTCGCGGGTGCGCGAACTGGCCGGCACGCCGGGGCAGGGACGGGTGATGGTGGTGGACGGCGGCGGCTCGCTGCGCCGCGCGCTGCTGGGCGATCAGATCGCGGCGAACGCGGCGCGCAACGGCTGGGCGGGCTTCCTGATCCATGGCGCGGTGCGCGATGTGGAAGTGCTGGCGCAGCTGGATCTGGGCGTGCAGGTGCTGGCCGCGCATCCGATGAAGACCGAGAAGCGCGGCCTGGGCGAGGTGGACGTGCCGGTGACATTCGCCGGCGTCGATTTCCATCCCGGCCACTGGCTGTATGCGGATGCCAATGGCGTGATTGTCAGTACTCGTGCGCTGACCTGAAAAAATTCCTGATTCCCCTGTAGGAGCGACGTGAGTCGCGACCGTCGCCCCAAGGAGACTGCATAGGATACGGTCGCGACTTACGTCGCTCCTACAGGGAGAGAAGCGGGCGGAAGGGGCATCCTCCCGCCCGCCATCGATCACTGGATCGGTTCGTCCAGCATCAGCTCGCGCACGAAACGCACCGGCGGCGCGCCGTAGGACAGCACCTGATCGTGATAGGCCTTGGCGTTGAACTTGTCGCCGAGCTTGGCCTCCATCGCCTTGCGCAGATCGAAATGCTCCTGCGCGCCGACGAAATAGGTCGGCAGCTGCGCCGAGCTGAGCTGCGCGCGGGTCCACTTGCCGGCGGCCTCGCGTTCCTGCTGGAAGGTCTGCCGGACCATCAGGTCCATCGCCTGTTCGCGGCTCCAGCCGTCCACGTGCACGCCCTGATCGAGGATGGCGTTGCCGATGGTGCGCAGGTAGAACTTCAGCTGCACCAGCCGGAACAGCGGATCGTTGTCCAGGTAACCGGCGTCGGCCATCATCCGCTCGGTGTAGACCGCCCAGCCTTCGGCGAACAGGCCCGAACGCAGCACCGCGCGCAGGGTCGAAGGGAACTTGGCCGAATGCCAGCCTTCCAGATAGTGCCCCGGCGTGCCTTCGTGGATGCTCAGCAGGTGGATCATCCGGCTGTTGTATTCGCGCAGGAACGAGTCGACCTGCGCCTGGCTCCAGTCTTCCGGAATCGGCGAGATCGCGTAGAAGGTCTTGAGGTTCTTGTCCAGCGGACCGGGCGAATCGCAGTACGCCACCGCCACGCCGCGCTGGAATTCCGGCATCGGGATGATATCGACCGGCGCGTCCGGCAGGGTCACCAGATCCTTGGCGCGGACGAAGTCGGTGGCCGACTTCAGCGCGGCCTCGGCATCGGGCACGACCTTGTCGCGCGCCGGGCGCTCGGCATAGGCCAGTTCCAGCGCCGCCTCGATGGCCTTCTGCTGCTGCTCGTCGCTGGGCGAGGCCGGCAGCGCGGGCGCACCCGGTTTGTCCTTCAGCACCTGCTGCGCGATCGCGTACATCTCGCCACGCACACGCTTGAGCTCACCCTCGGCGCGCTGCTTGATCTCCGCGCGCGACAGCGAGGAGAGCAGGGCGAACTTGAGCTTCTGGTCGTAGATCTTCTCGCCGACCCGGAAATCGCCCTTGGCGTTGGGCACCAGGGTCTTGTCCAGCCATTGCTGGTGTTCCTCCACCGCCTTCTTCAGGGTCCCGGTGGCCGCGGCCAATCGCTGCTGCTCGGCTTCCGGCAGTTCCTTCGCGTGCGGGGTGATGAAGCTGTCGACGATGCTGAGGATGCCGGCGTTCTGCCTGGCGACCGTCTCGGCGTGGATCTTCGGCACCCGCGCCGGATCCAGGTTGGCGCGGGCCTGCGCCAGCAGGGTCGGGATTTTCTCCATGCGGTCGATCGCCGACTTCAGGCGTTCCGGCAGCGGCGCGAATTCACGCGCCATCAGGTTGTACAGGGCGCCGCCGGCCAGGCCGCTGTAGACCTGCGGATCCCAGGCCCAGGACTGCAGGGTCTCGTTGCCCCAGGCGTCGTACTCCAGCTGGTTGCGCAGGATCGCCGCGTCCACCTGGTTCTCGCGTGACAACTTCGAGACATCCATCGCGCCCAGTTCGGCCAGCATCTTGCGGCTGAAGTCCAGGCTCTTCTGCCGGCCTTCGGCGCTCAGATCATCGACCTCGCTGTCGTAGCGGTGCTCGCCAATCTGCGTGGCGCTGACCGGCGACAACTGCAGCCAGCCTTCAAGCGCGCGCTTGGACAGGTCGGCGAAACGCGCGTCGGCCTGCGCGTCGGCGGCGGCGGCCGTGGCCGAGGGGGCATCGCCGGGGGCGGGTGCATCGGTCTTCTGGCAGGCGGCCAGGCTGGTCAGGAGGGCAAGGGCAAGCAGGCTGTGGCGCATCGACATTCTCGCGGCAGTGCACAAAGGACGGGGCCGACACCTTAGCCGCTGGGCCGCCCCGCCGCATCTGCCATTCGATTACCCTTGTGGCTCCGATGCCCACCAGCAGGAGCAAACGAAAGATGAAACACCAGGGAAGTTGCCATTGCGGCCGCATCGCGTTCGAGGTGGAAGGCGACATCGCCGAGGTCTACGACTGCAATTGTTCGATGTGCCGCCGCCGCGGCGGGCTGCTGTGGTTCGGACCGCGGTCCGCGTTCCAGCTGACCCGCGGGGAAGGCGACGTGGGCACCTACACCTTCAACAAGCACGCCATCCAGCACCGCTTCTGCCCGAACTGCGGCATCGCCGTCTACGGCGAGGGCGACAACCCGAAGAGCGGGCCGATGATCGCCATCAACGTGCGCTGCCTGCCCGACGTGGAGCTGGCGACGCTGAAAGTGGTGCCGATCGACGGCGCGAGCTTCTGAGGACACCCATGATCACCGGCAAACCTGTCCTGCGCGTGGGCGCGGGAGCGATGCTGGCGCTGCTGCTCGCGACCGGATGCGCGCGCCAGGAAAGCACGGGCGTGGCGGCCGCGGCGCCGGCCGTGCGCAATCCCGACGGCGCCATGCTCGCCTATGAGCACGACCTGGAAATCCTGCTGGAGGAACAGGCGATCCCCGCGCGACTCAAGGCCAGCCAGCAGGCCTGCGCCAGCGGCAGGTTCGGCGATTGCAGCGTGCTGGAGGTGAGCCAGCAGGGTGGAGATCATCCGCGCGCCAGCCTGACCGTGCGGATAGCGCCTGCGGGCGTGGAGCCTTTCATCGCCCAGGCGGCGCAGGGCGCGGACATCGGCAGCCGCAATACCCGCGCCGAGGATCTGGCCCGTGCGGTCGGCGACAACCACCTGTTGCAGGATCGGCTTGGCCGCGAGCGCGAGCGCCTGATTGAATTCCAGCAGCGCCGCGATCTGGCGGTGGCCGACATGATCGCGCTGTCGCAGCAGTTGGCCCAGGTCGAGGCGCAGCTGCAGGCAGCGCAGCAGGAAGGCGCCCAGCATCGCCACCGCATCGACACCCAGCGTGTCACCCTCGGATTCGTCCCGCCCGGCGGACAGAGCGGGCGCGGCGAGATCCGCCAGGCGCTGCGCGATTTCACCGCCACCCTGTCCACCGGCACCGCGTGGACGATCCGGGCGGTGGCGTTCCTGATCCCGGTCGGGCTGGTGCTGTGGGTGCTGATCGGCCTGGTGCGGCGCTGGCGGCGCAGGAAAGCCTGATCAGGGCACCGCTTCGCTTTTCAAATACTCACGGAGAACTGGACATGTGGCACCGCATCGCATTGACGGCAGCATTCCTCGTGTCCGCGCCGGCCTGGGCCGACTGCCCGCCGGAGGGTACCGACGCGGCGTCGCTCCGGCTGCTGAAAGAACAGAAGTTCGCGATGGAGGATGCGGCCGCGCGCGATGCGTTGGCGATCGGGCTGGTCGATTGCCTGTCCGATCCGGATCCCGAGGTGCGCGACGGCATCGCCTACGAGACGATCACCACCTGGCTGCGCGGCGACCAGTTGGCCGAGCCGGTGCGCCGGCAACTGCTGGAGCGGCTGTATGCGCAACTGGACGGCAAGGATCCCGAAGGCTTCACCCATCCGTTCGCGGCGCTGATGCTGTCCGAGGTCGCGCGCACGGATCGCCTGCAACCCTGGCTGGGCGCGGACGAGCGCGCCGACATGGTCAAGCGCGCGACCCGCTACCTGGCCTCGGTGAACGACTATCGCGGCTACGACGCGAAGGAAGGCTGGCGCCATGGCGTGGCGCACGGCGCCGACTGGCTGCTGCAACTGGCGTCCAACGAACAGGTCAATCGCGATCAGGTCGAACAGATCCTGGCGGCGCTCACCTTGCAGATCGTCCCCGAGCAACCGCATGCCTACGTGTTCGGCGAACCCGGGCGGTTGGCCCGGCCGGTGATCTTCATCGCCCGTCGCGGCGTACTGAGCGATGCGGAATGGCAGGCCTGGTTCACCGGCCTGCCGCAGCGCCTGGGAAATCCCGAGCAGGCGTATCGCGACGTCGCCTGGCTGGCGCGCCGGCATGATCTGATCGCCTTCCTTGGCAGTCTTTACCTGGAAGCGGATCAGTCCGCCGATGCGAAGGTGCAGGCGCTCAAGCCGGCGGTGGTGGCGGGGATCAAGGCGGTGCCGTGAAGGCGGCGTGAGTTCGCCAAGCCGGTCGCGCTCAGGTTGTGAGGTGCGCCGCGCCGGTGCGGTAGCGCGGGTTACGTTCTCGCGTGTAAACGGTTTTGTCTCTGGTCGCTCATGCGGACCCGGGCGTAGATTCGGGCAGGCGCGCAACGCGCTTCCATACGCCAACCGGGGATCGCCTATGCAACGGAACCGTCTGTCCTTCTTCGTGCGTTGTTCCCTGGTGTTGATGGCGGCCACGCAGGGCGTCGCCGCACAGGACGCCACCACGCAACAGCAGGCGCCGCCGGACGCCGGACAGACGGAAGCAACCACCCTGGATCAGGTCACCGTGCTCGGCTCGCGCCGGGTGGTGCGTAGTTCGGATACGCAGTCACCGGTGCCGGTGGACGTGATCCCGATGGCGCAGGCGACCGAGCAGGGCGCCCAGTTCGACCTCGCCCAGACCCTGCAATACACCGCCCCCTCGCTGATTTCCACGCGCCAGACCGGCGCCGATGGCGCCGACCTGATCGACGGCGCCGCATTGCGCGGGCTGGGTTCGGATCAGACCCTGGTGCTGGTCAACGGCAAGCGCCGGCACACGGTGTCGCTGGTGAACATCTACGGCGCGCGCGATCGCGGCAACACCGGCACCGACCTGAACTCTTTGCCGATGCTGGCCATCGACCGGGTCGAGGTGCTGCGCGACGGCGCGGCCGCGCAGTATGGTTCCGACGCGATCGCCGGGGTGATGAACATCGCCCTGAAGCGTCGTCCCGGTTGCGAGGCGATCGCCGGCTGGGGCCAGTACTCGCGCGGCGACGGCGAGAACTGGATCGCTTCGGCCTACTGCGGCCTGGCCCTGTCCAACGGCGGCCACTTCGCGGTGACCGGCGAATGGCAGGACCGGGATCGCTCCAACCGCGCCACCGCCGAAAATCCGCTGCGCATCATCGGCGACAGCCAGGTCAAGAACAAAACCCTCTACCTCAACGGCGATCTGCCGCTGACCGAATCGGCCGAGTTCTACTTCACCGCCGGCATGCAGGATCGCGACGCGTCATCGGCGGCGTTCGCGCGCGAGGGCATCGGTTCGGAGGACATTCCCTCGCGCAATTCGGCGGCGATGTATCCGGACGGCTTCGTGCCCTTCATCAACGGCGATCTGCAGGATCGCTACAGCATCGCCGGCCTGCGCGGTGACATCGGCCAGTGGCATTGGGATGTCTCGCACACCTACGGCTACAACGAACTGCGCTACACCATCGACCATACCCTCAACGCGTCCATCGCCAACCAGGACCTGCTCAACGGCGGCGCCGGTATCAGCCCGAGCCGCTTCGACGCCGGCGGTTTCTCGTTCAAGCAGAAGACCATCAACGCGGACGTGTCGCGCTACTTCGACAACGTGCTGCATGGCCTCAACCTGGCCTTCGGCGCCGAGCACCGGCGCGAGGACTACCGTATCCGCGCGGGCGAACCGGGCTCCTACCTCGACGTGGACGGCGCGGGCGAGGGCGGCAATCCGGGCAGCCAGGGTTTCCCCGGATTCCAGCCGGGCGACGTGACCGACAAGCATCGCGACAGCTGGGCCGCGTACGCCGACGTGGAAATCGACTTCACCGAGCGCTTGATGCTCGGCCTGGCCGCGCGCTACGAGGACTACAGCGATTTCGGCAACACCCTCAACGGCAAGCTGGCGATGGCTTTCCGGGTGAGCGACGCGTTCCTGTTGCGCGGCTCGGTGAGCACCGGATTCCGCGCGCCCTCGCTGCAACAGAAATATTTCTCCTCCACCATCACCGATTTCATCAGCGGCGAACCGGTGGACGTGGTGATCGCGCCCAACGGCGGCGCGCTCGCCAACCTGGCCGGGATTCCCGCGCTGAAGGAGGAAACCTCGCGCGGCGGCACCCTGGGCTTCACCTGGTCGCCTAGCGCGGCGGTGTCGATGACCCTGGATGCCTATCGCATCGAGATCGATGATCGGGTGGTGCTGAGCGGCGAGTTCGACAACAGCGATCCGGTCATCGGCGCCGCACTGGAAGCGCTGGACGTGGGCCTGGCGCGCTTCTTCTTCAATTCGGTGGACACCCGCACCACCGGCGTGGACCTGACCCTGTCGTGGGAGGCGCAGGCGGGCGCCGGCAAGCTCAGCACCTACCTGGCCGCCAACTACAGCAAGACCGAGGTGACCCAGGTGCATACGCCGCCTTCGCTGGCCGGTCGCGAGGACGTGCTGCTGTCGCCACGGGATCGCCTGTTCGTGGAGAACGGCGCGCCGCGCAACAAGGCGGTGCTGGGATTCGACTACGCGCTGGATCGCTGGGACTTCGGGATGAAGATCATCCACTTCGGCTCGCAGACCCTGGGCACGTTCTCCGGCCCGCCGGTGCCGGACCAGCACTACAAGGCGAAGACTTCGGCGGATGTGAGCATCACCTACAGCTTCACCGACAACGCCAAGCTGACCCTTGGCGGCGCCAATGTGTTCGACGTGTTCCCGACCCGGCAGGACCCGAACGAGACCGACAATGGGCACATCTACGAGAGCGTGCAGTTCGGCCTCAACGGTGCGTCCTACTTCGCGCGCTTCTGGTACCGCTTCTGAGCCGGAGCGGGCGGGTGGATTTCAGCGGCCCAGCAGATCCGCCGGAATCGGCGGCAACGGCGTGCGCTCGTCCTCGGCCTCGGCTTTCAGCCAATCGATGAAGGCCAGCGCCGCCGGCCGCGGCGTCTTGTGCGAGGGATGCACCACGTAATAGGCGAAGCGCGCCTTCAGCGCCGGACCGGGCAGGCGGATGAGTTCGTAGCGTTGCAGGTAGGGCTGCGCGATGATCCTGCGCGCCAGCGCCGCGCCCACGCCGTAGACGCTGGCGCGCATCACGTCGGTGCTGTCGCTGAAGCTGTGCATTTCCGGCAGATGCAGGCCACGCACGCCGGCTGCGCGGAACCAGTCGCGCCAGCCTTGCAGGGCCAGGTCGGTGACCAGCGGCAGGCGGGCGATGTCGCGCGGCGTCTTCACCGCATCGACGCCCGGCAGGCCCGGCGAGGCGACCGGGAACAACTCGTCATCCATCAGATGGTGCGCGGTCAGCCCCTGCCACTGGCCCGGACCGTGGCGGATGCCCAGGTCGGGGCCGCCCTCGTCGAAGCGGGTGAGCGCGGTGCCGGTGTCCAGTTGCAGGCGGATATGCGGATGCAGGGCGGTGAAGCGCGGGAGCCGCGGCACCAGCCAGCAATAGGCCAGCGAATGCAGGGTGGTCACCCGCAGCACCGAGACGCCGTCCGCATGGCGCAGGTTGGCCGCGACCCCTTCAATATCGGTCAGCGCGGCGGTGGCCGCGTCCGCCAGTTGCCGGCCCTCCTGGGTCAGCTTGACCCCGCGTGCATGGCGCTGGAACAGCGCCACGCCCAGCAGCGATTCCAGCTTGCGGATGTGGTGGCTGACCGCGCTGGCGGTCAGGTGCAGCTCCTCCGCGGCATGGGCGAAGTTCTGGTGCCGGGCGGCGGCGGCGAACACGCCCAGGGCGGGCAACAGGGCAGGGCGCAGGTTCATGGGAGGCATCAACCAGATTTGTGGCTCACTCGCATAATATGCGCTTGCGGGCGATGTGGGACGCGCCAGAATGGCCGAGACACAAAACAGGTGAACGGCGATGGCGGGCGACGGCGCGGTGGCGGACGCGGGCAAGGCGGGTTCGCTGGGAGGCGGGATGGCACGTGACTGGCGGACTCCGATCGAACTGCTGGTCCTGGGCGCCATCTGGGGCAGCTCGTTCCTGTTCATGCGGATCGCGGCCGAACCCTTCGGCGCGTTCGCGCTGGTGGATATCCGGCTGACCCTGGGCGCGCTGGTGCTGCTGCCGTTCCTGTGGCGCGACCGCGCGGTGTTCACCCGCGCGATGTGGCCGAAGCTGGCGATCATCGGGCTGATCAACTCGGCCATCCCGTTCCTGCTGTTCGCCTGGGCCGCGCAGCGTTCGCCGGCCGCCATCGGCGCGATCTGCAACGCGATGACGGTGCTGTTCGCCGCGCTGATCGGCTTTCTGTTCTTCGGCGAAAAGATTGGCACCCGCCGTGCCATCGCGCTGCTGGTCGGCTTCGGTGGCGTGGTGTTGCTGGCGACCAGCAAGGCGGGCGGCATCAGTGTCGGCATGGCGGTGATCGCCGGCTCGACCGCCGCGCTGCTGTATGGCGTGGGCGTCAACCTGGTCCGCCGCCACCTGGGCGGCATTCCGCCAGCGGCCGCGGCCGCGGCCACGCTGGGGTGCTCGGCGCTGCTGCTGGCGCCGTTCGCCGCCACCCACTGGCCGACCAACGCCATCTCGCCGCTGGCCTGGGGCAGCGCGATCGCGATCGGCGTGCTCTGCACTGGCTATGCCTTCCTGCTGTACTACCGCCTGATCCAGCGCATCGGCGCCGCCCGCGCGGCGACCGTGACCTACCTGGTGCCGCTGTTCGGCGCGGCCTTCGCCTGGCTGTTCCTGGGCGAGCCGGTGACCCCGGCGATGCTGGCCGCCGGCCTGCTGATCCTGGGCAGCGTCGCTTTCAGCCAGCGGGCGCCGAAGCCATGAACGACATCGCGACGGCCGCGCAGAAGCGGGTGGTGTTCGATTTCGAGATCGACTTCAGCAATGGCGGTGGCCTGCAAGGGCAGGACTTCCGCCTGGATCTACACGGCGACGACATCGAGGACGCCGCGCTGGCCGACTACATCGTGCGCGATCTGCGCCTGCTGATGGTTGGCGCGGTGCGCATCCGCAACAAACGCATCATCCGGGAAGCGCACAAGCGGGCCGAAGGCGACGCCTGACAACAGGCCCGACCGGTTCCGGCTGTGCCGGCGTACACTGCCGGCGGAATCGGTTTCCGGGACATGCGATGAAACGTTGGCTGGCAGGGGGATGGACGGTGCTCGCGCTCGCTTTGCTGGCGCAGGTGCCGGTGAGCGCGCAGGACGGGAAGGACGCAACCGCACAGGCGGTTGATCCATTGTTCGTGGCGCCATCGGCATCCTTGAATCTGGAACAGATCGCCTCGCTCCAGCAGCGCCTGGTCGACTGGCCGCAACTGGCGCGCTACCGCGAGGACAACGCGGCGCTGCCGCTACCGGCATCTGGCGAACAGCGGGTGGTGTTCTATGGCGACTCGATCACCGATGGCTGGGGACGCGTGGACGGCACCGCGTTCTTTCCCGGCAAGCCCTATCTCAATCGTGGCATCTCCGGGCAGACCACCGCGCAGATGCTGGTGCGGTTCCGCCAGGACGTGATCGCCCTGAAGCCGGCTGCTGTCGTCATCCTTGCCGGCACCAACGACATCGCCGGCAACACCGGCCCGGCCACGCTGGACATGATCGAGGACAACCTGCGTTCGATGGCTGAACTGGCGCGGGCCAACGGCATTCGCGTCGTACTGGCCTCGGTGCTGCCGGTCAGCGACTATCCGTGGCGACCCGGCCTGCATCCGGCCGGCAAGGTCCGCGATCTCAACACCTGGATGCGTAGCTATGCGCGCGACATCGGCGCGGTCTACCTCGACTATCACGGCGCGATGAGCAATGCCGAAGGCGGGATGGATGCGCGCCTGGCCGCCGATGGCGTGCATCCCACGCCTGCAGGTTATGCGGTGATGGCGCCGTTGGCGCAGCGTGCCATCGACGAGGCGCTGGCGAAGTAACCCGGCCTGGACCGGAAGTCAGGCAAACAACCCATCGCTGGCGACCAGCACTTCACTGCGCTCGGCCGCCTTCTCCACCGCCGCGCGCAGCATCGCCGGTGCCACGTAGTTGCGGTGCACGCGGTCAATCAAGGTCAGGTACGCATGGCCGAACAGGTTGCTGCAACGGACGCGGGTGCCGAGGCTGATGTCGATGCGATCGTCGGACACGATCCGCACACCCACGCAGGAGCGGAACACCAGATGGCGATCGTCCGCGCCCAGCACCACTTCGGCGAGGCGGTCGCCCTGTATCACCTGCTGCGCCAGCACCGGGAAGCGGTCCAGGAACAATCGATCACGCTGCGGCGACAGCAGCGATGACACCGGGCAGCCCAGCGGCGAGGTGCGCAGACGCAGCGGCCTGACCAGCACGTTGCGCAGTGTCATCAACGCGCTGACGCCCGCAGGCCGATGCTGCAGGAAGCCGTCCAGCACATCGGCCAGCACCCGCGACGCACGCAGGCCCATGAATCCCTCTCCACGCACGCTCAGCACGAAGGTGTCCTGGTGGTGGAATTCATCCGCGAGCTCCCCGCGCAGCAGCGAGTGCGGGGGAGGTTCCGCCAGCGCGCTCACGCGCGGACCGCGTCCGGCGATGTAGCCGCGTGCATGCCGCCAGCGGGAGAGCGCGCCACGCAGGTTGCCCAGCACGCCGCGGAACCGCGCGCACAGGCGTTGCCGGGAGCTGCCGGGCGCGGCGTCGAAGGCCAGCGCGACGGTAGGAATGGTGGTGGTGTCCGGCGGCATGTCCTCCAGCAATGCAAGCACCGCATCCGGCAGCAACTCGGTCAGCGAAGCGAGATTGGCCTCGCCGCTCAGTACGCGTTCGCGTTCGGCCTGCGGCAACGGGCCACCCAGTTCGTCGGTATGGCAGGACAGCGCGAAGAACACCGGGTGGGTGGAACCGGCGTGCGGCGCGGCGAACTGGTGCCAGGCGCCATCGCCGAAGCGGACGGTGAACAGGCTGTCCGGCGGCAGCCGGACATGATGCAGCGCGTCGATGAAGCTGTGCGGATCGGCGGCGATCTGCGTGTCGGAAGCGGTGGAAAAGCGCAGCAGCGCGCCGGCGCTGCCGGTGACCGCGGTGAACACCCGGTGGCCGGCGTGGCGGTGGAAGGGATGGCCCTGCGGGCCCACCGCGAAGGTATAGAGCGCGGTGGCGTCGCCCTTGTCGAAATCGGTGCCGGCCAGCTTGGTCGAGGGTTCGTCGAGTTCGTCGATGAAATGGGGATGGGCGCGCTGGCGCGCGGCGGCTTCGGCATACATGCGGTCACCGGCGCCGTGACCGAGCTGCGCGATCAGGAACACCTCCACCGGAAGTCCTCCCGTGCGCGAGCGGATGCGCGCATGGGGAAAGGTGGCGACCGGTTCGGGGGGGCTGGCCATGGTGTGAAATCCTGTCGTGCTGCGGGCGAGGGGAACTCAGCGGGCCTTGGTGGTGCGCCGGCGCGCTTCGCGTTTCAGCGGCCCGGCGGTGGGGCAGATCTCGAAGGCGAAGCCGGTGAGGGTATTGACCAGGCTGTCCGGCACCAGCCGGTAGAACACGTACTGGCCCCGCCGCTCGCTGCTGACCAGCCCGGCGTTCTCGAGTACCGACAGATGCCGCGAGATGGCCGGGGCGCTCATCTCGAAGCGCTCGGCAATCTCGCCGGCGGTCAGTTCCTGCGCGGACAGGTAGGCGAGGATTTCCCTGCGGGGGCGGGAAGCCAGCGCTTCGAAGATGCGGTCGACGGCCATGTAATGATTTAACCAATTAACGTATTGGTTAAATATCGGGTGCGCCCACCGGCATTGTCAAGCCTGTTCCCGGCCGTTGGTCGGATGCCGGCGCGGCGTCCCGTCCTGAAATGCAAAGCCCCTCTCCGGAAGGGAGAGGGGCCATCGGCGGGCGGCGTCAGCCGGCGCCGGAGAAACCTCAGCCCTGCTTCGGCGCGCGCACCGGCAGCGGCACGTTGCACAGATCGATGTGGCCGGCCGGCCGCACGTACCAGGCGTCACGGCGGTTGCGGCGCGCCTCGGTGGCCTCGGCAAAGGTCTTCGAATCGGTGCGCAGCAGTTGCAGCGCGGTGCGCTCGGCTTCCGGCACGTCGCTGGCGAGGCGGATCGCCTTGATCGGCGTGTAGTCGGCGGGCTTGTCGTACATGCCCATCGGATCCGGGCCGCGCTTGATCACGCTCAGCAGTTCCATCCCCTTCACCACCCGGCCTACCACGGTGATGTTGCGATCCAACTGGCGCGGCGACTGGCCGATCACCACGTACAGTTCGGTCGCGTTGCTGCTGTCCGGCGCGGTGTCGCGGCCGGCGCCGAGGGTGCCGTAGCAATGCGCCATCCAGGCCTGGCCGGTGGCCGGATCGCGGCCGGCCTGGAAGCCGTCGACGAAGCCGACCTGCGGCGCCCAGCCGTCGGCGTCTGGCAGGCGATCGAAACGCAGCCCTTCGGCCTTGCGTTCGAACTCCGCCGGCAGCTTGGCCTTGGCGGTGCCGATCGACTTGCGCTTGGCTTCATCCTCGGTCGGATCGCCGAACTGCACCACCCAGTTGTCCTGCGAGCGGTAGATGTTGAGGCCGTTCCAGAAACCCTCGTGCGCCAGCGTGCGGATGTTGCCGACATGCTCGGGCGCGAACGCCGGCGCCAGCTCGATGATCACCCGGCCGCTTTCCAGTTCCATGTACAGCGTGTTGGCCGGATCCAGGGTCCGCCAGTCGCCGGCCGGCGAGGCGTCGAGGATTTCCTGGGCGCTGCGGTACTTGGCCGGTTCGGCGGCCGACAGCGGCAGGGCGGCGGCCAGCGCCACGGCGGAGGCCAGCAGGGTGGTGCGCAGGGACATGGGCGATCCGTTCCGGTAATGGGATGTCCGGATTCTACGCACAGCGGTTGTCCTTGGCGGCCTGTCCCGGTGGTCGGTGCGAGCATCCAGTCTCAACTCGCGCGACCCGCCTGCGGAGAATCGGCATCCGGTTCGCGAAGGAGAAGCGGGATGCAACGATGGGACTGGAGCGTGGTGCGGGCCTACCTGCCGACCGCGCTGGCGCTGATGACCGCGTTCCTGGCATCGCTGGCGATGCCGGAGGTCCGGGCCGGCGCGACGCGTGTGGACGCGAGCGCCGATTGGAATTGGGCGGCCTACGCCCTGTTCGCGCTGGCCTGCCTGTTGGGGGCGGGAGCGACGCTCCGCTTGTGGCGACGTCGCGAGGCGACCGGACTGCTGTGCCAGTGCGGCGGCCTGCTGGGGCCGGAACGAATGGACGGACGGGGTGGCCGGGCCAGCGTATGCCGGGCCTGCGGGCGGACATGGCGCCGCCGGACCTGAGGCAGCGCCGGTCGGCGTGGCACGACAGGGGCTCCATCCGGCCCAATGACTAATAGCACATTCACTATAGTCAACTTCGCAATAGCATCGTCTCCACGCTAGTACCCGGAGACCGCCATGGTGGAAGCCGATACCTACCTGAAGAAGTTCCAGAAGGAGCTGAGCGCCGGTACGGTGTCGCTCGCCCTGCTGGCGGTGCTGGCCCAGGCCAGCGAACCGATGTATGGCTACCTGATCGCCAAGCAACTCGAGCGGGTCGGCGACGGCGTGCTCAGCGGCAAGCAGAGCGCGTTGTATCCGGTGCTGCGCAACCTGGAGGGGGCCGCGCTGCTCGACAGTTTCGTCGAGCCTTCCATCGCCGGTCCGCCGCGACGCTACTACCGCATCACCGAGGCAGGGCGGGAGACCCTGCAGACCTGGGCGGCCGCCTGGCGCGCCACCCGTGATTCCGTCGATTCCGTCCTGTCGGGGATATCCGCATGAACACCACCACCACGCCGCGTCTTCCCACTTCCATCCCCGAATACCTGGAGCAGTTGCGGGCCGCGCTGGCTGGCGCCGATCCGGCGCTGATCCAGGACGCCCTGTATGACGCCGAGGAGTACCTGCGTTCGGAACTGGCCGAGCAGGCCGGCAAGAGCGAAGCCGAGGTGATCGCCTCGGTCGCGGGGAGCTACGGTGCCCCGGAGGAAGTCGCCGATATCTACCGGGAAACCGAAGTGACGGTCACCCGCGCGCTCAAGCCGCCCGCACCGCCGAAGCGCCGCTCGGCGATTGGCCGCTTCTTCGGCGTGGCGGCGGATCCGCGCACCTATGGCGCGCTGTTCTACATGCTGCTGTCGCTGGCGACCGGCATCTTCTACTTCACCTGGGTGGTCACCGGCGCCAGCCTGTCGGTCGGCCTGCTGATCCTGATCATCGGCATCCCGCTGCTGATGCTGTTCCTGGCCTCGGTGCGGGTGCTGTCGCTGGTGGAAGGCCGCATCGTCGAAGCCCTGCTGGGCGAACGCATGCCGCGCCGGCCGCTGTACACGCAGCGCGACAAGCCCTGGCTGACCCGGATCAAGGAGATGTTCACCGACGGTGGCACCTGGACGGCGATGCTGTACTTCCTGCTGATGCAGCCGCTGGGCGTGCTGTACTTCACCGTGGCGGTGACCCTGCTGAGCCTGTCGCTGGGCCTGGCCGCCGCGCCGCTGGCGCTGTTGTTGCCGCATGCCGGCATCTGGTTCGACGACTGGAACCTGGCCTACGACGCTCCCTGGCTGCTGCCTTTCGTCTGCGCTTCCGGTGTGCTGTTGCTGTTCGCGACCCTGCACCTGGCGCGCGGCGTGGGCAAGGTGCATGGCTGGCTGGCCAAGCAGTTGCTGGTGCGTACGCCGGTGGTGTGAGGCAAGCCGGTTCCTGCGGTGAATGCAGAAAGGGGCCCGCATCGCGCGGGCCCCTTTTTTTCCGGATGAGTGCGGTGCGCGCCGTCAGTTCGCGGGCATCAGCCGGTCAATCAGGAAACTCATCCGCAGCGCCATCAGTTCCGGATTGCGCAGGGCGTCGCTGACGCCATGCCCGCCTTCCTCGTCCTCGTAGAAGTAGGTGGTGGCGCCGGCATCGGCCAGCCGGTGGGCGAGCTTGCGCGCATGGCCGGGGCCGACCCGGTTGTCCTCGGTCGAGATGGTGACCAGGAACGGCGGATAGCGCGTGCCCGCGCGGATATTCTGGTACGGCGAATACTTGAGCATCGCGGCGAGCTGTTCCGGCACGTCGGGATTGCCGTACTCGTTCATCCATGCCGCGCCCATGCCCATGTGGCGCATCCGCACCAGGTCGGTCAGCGGTACGTCGCTGACCACGGCCGCGAACAGATCCGGTCGCTGCGTGCCCAGCGTCGCGGTGAGCAGGCCGCCGTTGGACATGCCGAAGATGCCGATCCGGTCCGGCGCGGTGAAGCCGCTGCGGATCAGGTGCTCGGTGACGGCGATGAAATCGTCGTACGAGTTCTGCCGCTTCTCGCGGATGGCCGCCGTGTGCCAGGCTGCGCCACGTTCGCCGCCGCCGCGCATCGCCGGAATCGCCAGCGAACCGCCGCGCTCCAGCCACAGTTTCAAGGCCGGACCGCCGACGGTGGCGTCGAAGTAGCCCGGACGCACCGAGATACCGAAGGCACCGTAGCCGGTCATCAGCAGCGGCTGCGGACCGGACTTGGGATGGCGCGGCTTCAGCAGGAAATAGTCGACCGAAGTGCCGTCGCGCGAAGTGGCCGAACCGATTTCGGTGACGAAGCCGGCGCCGTCCATCAGCACCGGGTCCTGGGCGAGCAGGCGCTGCGGCTCGTCGTCGCGCAGCAGGTACTGGCTGCGCGGCGTGACGAAGCCGGCGACCGAGATCGCCAGTTCGCGGCGATCACGTTCGTCCGCGCGCAGGTTCACGGTGTCGCCGGCCGCCACGTCCAGCACCTTGCGGGTGGTCCAGCGGCCATCGCCGTCGTCGTCGCGCGCGGCGACCACGCGCTGGCGCAGGTGCTGGTTGATGATCAGGAATACCTCGTCGCGCGTGGCCGCCAGCCCGCCGAAACCGGCGTCGACGAACTCGTCCGCCGCCGGCACGTACACCGCCGACACGCGCTTGCCTTCCGGCGTGGCGGGATCGGCGTCATAGGCGATCACGGTTTCGGCGCGATATGGCCGGCCTTCGATGGTCGCGTCCTTGGCCAACTGCACCACGATGTGGCGCGCGGAGGTCGCCAGCACGCCGAACGGCTTGATTGCCTGTGGCAGCGGCAGCGTGCGTGCCGCGCCGCTGGCGTCCACCAGGCTGACCTCGAAGGTCGAATAGTCGATTGCGCGGGTCAATACGGCCTGCACCTGATCGGTGCCGACGGTGGTGGCCTGCACGATCGCATCGCCCGGCTGGCCCTGGAACGCCGGCTTCACGTCCGCCAGCGCCTGGCCGCGCTTCCACAGGCCGAACGCCGCCGGCCATCCAGCCAGCGACTTGGGCTGGTCGCCCAGGGTGTGGCCGACCAGCACTTGGTCCGCGTCCATCCATTCGGCGAACGCGCGCGATTTGCCGACCCGGAAACCGCCGTCGACGAAGCGCGCGGTGGCGAGATCGAATTCGCGGATTTCCACTTCGTCGCCACCGCCGGGCGAGAGCCGCAGCAGGCAGCGTGCGTATTCCGGCGCCAGGCAGCTGGAGCCGAAGCTGTAGACCTGCAGCTCGAACGGAATGCCTTCGCGCTTGCGCAGCTCGGCCACATCCAGCACGGTCTTCCACGCGCCGGCCACGCCCCGCGCATCGCGCGCGGCGGTCTGCAGCAGGCCATAGGGATGCGCGGCGTCGCGATACAGGCGCACCGCGCGTTCGCCGAGCAGGTACTGGTCCGGTTCGGCCGGCGCCTGCGCCAGCGCCGAGCCGAGTTCGCGGCTGACGGCGGCGTGCGAGGGCAGCGCGCCCAGGCGGGTGCGTGCCTGATCGGTGGCCTGGCGGGCCCAGGCCAGCGCCTGGGCGCCGTGCGGGTCTTCCAGCCATTGCAGCGCGTCGGCATCGGCGGCGCGGGATGCCGCGGGCAGGCAAAGCGCGAGGCCCAGCGCGAGCGCGGGCAGCATTCGTTGCGTGATCGTCATGGGATCGGATCTCCGGTGAGCGAGTGTGTGATGGGAAATGGGACGCATCAGTAGTCGTAGCGGAACAGCACGCCGAAGGTGCGTGGCTGCGGGCGATTGGATGCACCGAGTCGGATCAGATTTCCGTCCGAATCGAACTCGCTCGCGCCGCGCGCGTTGATCGCGCCGTCCTCGTCGGTCAGGTTGTTGCCGTACAGGTACACGCCCCAGCCGGCGGGCGATTCCAGGCCGATACGCGCGCCGGCCAGGGTCAGCGCGTCGCCCGGCGTGCCGGCGGTCAGCGCGGTTTCGCGCGCGGAGTCGTGGTGCACGTTGACCGAGGCCACGCCGCGCAGGTTCGCGCCGACGTCCCAGTTGTAGGCGGCCGAGGCATTCAGGCTGGTCTTGGGTACGTTGTAGACCGCCGTGCCGCGATGCAGCGGCGTGCCGGGCACGTCGGCCGAGTAGGTCGCGTCGACCCAGCTGCCGCCGAACTGCAGGGTCAACGCGCGGACCGGGTTGTAGGTCACGCTTAGTTCGACACCCTTGTTGCGGGTGCCGTCGGAGTTGGTCAGGCCGTTGATCTCCGGCGTGATCGGCACGCGCACCGCGACGCCCTCCCAGTCGCTGTAGAAGACCGCGCCTTCCAGAAGCAACTTGCCATCGGCCAGCACCGACTTGGCGCCCAGTTCATAGGTCCAGATCGAGTCGGCGGAGATCTGCGAGGGCAGGGCGATCCCGTACTGTTCGGCCAGCTTGATGGATCCGATCGGCTGCAACTGTCCGGAACGGAATCCGCGCGCGGCCGAGGCATAGAAGGTGGTGCTGTCCGACGGCTTGTAGGACAGGCTCAGGCGCGGATTCCAGCTGTCGAAGGTGGCGTTGAGCGTGGACACGCTGCCATCGGAAGCGGCGTCGGCGGCGTCGACCTTGTCCTTGAAGTAGCGCAGGCCGGCGGTCACCGCCCAGGCCGGATTGGGCAGCTTGAGCGTGGCCTCGCCGAAGATCGCGTGGGCGTCGTTGGTCTGTCGCGAGTTGCTGGTCAGGATGCCGGGAATGTCCAGCACGTCCGCGCGATCGGCCTTGCGCAGGTAATAGCCGACCGTCCAATCCAGCCGATGCTCGCCGGTCGAGGCCCAGCGCAGCTCATGGGTGCGCACGCCGATGTCGATCGCCGCGTCCAGCGGAATGCCCGCCGCCAGCTCGCCGGTCTGCGGATAGCTGAGGTTGCCGTCGGAGAAGGTGTAGACGATCTGCGAGGTATCCAGTTCGTAGGTGCTGGTCAGGCTGGCGGAGTCCCATTCGTTGTGGCTGGCCAGGAACGAGTTGTTGGTGCCGTCGTCGTAGGCGCTGTTGCTGGCGGCCTCGGAATCGGAGCGGTACTTCCAGTAGGCGAGGTCGATGTTCCAGCGTTCGGTCGGCGCGAAGCGGACCTTGGCGCGCCAGGTGCGGATGTCGTTGTCGTTGACATTCTTCGCACCGGTGTTGGTGTTGTCGATCCAGCCGGGCGTGCGCTCGTCGGTGATCGCCAGGCGCAGGGCCAGGCGGTCGTCCACCAGCGGGATGTTCACGTAGGCCTTGGCGCCGCGACCATCGCCGCCGCCGCTCACGCGCGAACCATCCAGTTCCACCCCGGCGCCGAAACGGTTGAACTCCGGCTTGCGGGTGAGGATGCGCACGGTGCCGCCCATAGAGCCTTCGCCGAACAGCGTGCCCTGCGGACCCTTGAGGATTTCCACCCGGTCGATGTCGAAGGATCGCGTGTCCGGATACCAGGGCACGGTCACGCCGGTGAACGGCGTCTCGTCGACGTAGTAGCCATTGTCGTTGCCGCCCAGCGAGCTGGAAACGCCGCGGATCTGCACCTGGGTGAAGGCGCCGCCGCTATCGATGGAGGAAGCGCCGGGGGTGATGTTGATGACATCCACCACGTTGCGCAGGCCCATCGCATCGATCTGCTCGCCGGTCACCGCGGTGATGGCGATTGGCACGTCGATCTGGCGCTCGTCGCGCTTGCGCGCGGTGACCGTGACCGCGCCCAGATCGACCGCTTCGGAGGTTTGCGCCGACGCCTGTCCATCGGGCGTCGCGGTGGCCTGCTGGGCGTGGACGGGCGCGCCGATCAGCGACAGCAGGATCGCGGCGGCCAGATGATTGCGGATCGGGGAAACGGGACGCGACGTGGCACGTGGCTTCGTGGACGACATGGATGGGCTCCGGTTGATGACGGTCGGCGAGGCCGGCAGGCGCGGATATCCCCTCGCGCCTGCAGGTCACTCTTCGCCATGACGAACCGGTGCAACAAAAGTGAAATGGGCACGGCGCGCACGCACCGGCGGCGGGAGGTCAGAAGCGGTAGTGCAGTTCCATGCCGTAGCTGCGAGGACGCAGGCGGGTGGCATTGCCGTACGGGGCGCGGCCATCCACCGCGCCCTGTTCGTCGAGCAGGTTGTCCGCGTACAGATAACTGCTCCATCCGCGCGCCGATTCCAGGCCCAGGCGCAGGCCCAGATCCAGGATCGCGTCGCCTTCATCGCCTTCGACCAGGCCGGTCTGGCGGCGCGAGTGATAGCTGGCGCGGCTGGCCGCGGTCAGGTTCATGTCCGGCCCGATCGGCCAGGCATAGGTGGCGGTGCCCGAGAGGCTGGTGCGGGGCACGTTGTAGATCTGGGTGCCGCGGTGCAGCGGCGTGCCCGGTACGTCGGCGGCATAGTGGGCGTCTAGCCAGGTCGCACCCAGTTCCAGCCGCAGTTGCGCCGCGGGCGCGTAGCTCATCCCCAGTTCCACGCCCCGCACGATCGCGCCGTTCGAATTGATCAATCCGTTATGTGTGCCGTCGATCGGAACCCGCACCGGCAGGTCATGCCAACGGGTGTGGAACGCAGCGCCCTGCACCAGCAGGCGGCCACCGGCGGTGATCTGCTTGAGTCCGATTTCGTAGGACACCAGCGAATCGGGTGGCAGCGTGGAGGGCAGGGTGATCCCGGCGGCGAGCGCGGCGGCCTGCGAGTCGGCCGGCTGCAACTGACCCGAGCGGAATCCGCCAGCGACACTGGCATAAACCGTGCGTTGATCCGAAAACCGTCGGTTGACGCTCATCCGCGGCGTAAGCCGATGGAAGGTCGAGCGCAGGCGCGTGTCGCGTGTCGAGGACAGTGCCGTTCCGTTGACCTCGTCGGTGAAGTAGCGCAATCCGGCGGTGGTCGACCAGGCGGAATCCCGGGGTGTCAGGGTGAGTTCGCCGAACAATGCGTCCGCACGGTTGGACTGCCGCGCCACCGCGTATTCGCCATCGACGAACAGCGCATCGCGACGCAGTGCTTCGCGATGCGAATAGCCGACGATCCACTCCAGCGGGCCGGCGCCGTGCGAACTCCAGCGCAGCTCCGCGCTGTCCACGTTGATGTCGAGGGTCCCCCCGAGCGTGGACGTCGGCGTGAGCATCCCGTCGATCAGGTATTCGAGCCGGGCATCCGACACCACCAGCAATAGCCGCGAGGCGGGCAGTTCCAGGCTGCTGTTGATGCTGTTGGCGCGCCAGCGGGACCGCGTGTCCTGATAGGCGTTGGTCTGCAGGACATCGGTGGCCGCGTAGCCGCCGCCCTCGGCAAGGGTGGTGGAACCGATGTGGCTGAAATCGGTCATCCAGGTGTCGCTGGCCGACCAGCGCAGGCGCGCGCGCCGGGTGGTGACGCGCTGCGGATTGATGTCGCGCCCGCCGTCGGGCGTGTCCACCCAGCCGGCCAGCGTTTCGCGGGTGGCGATCAGGCGCAGGCCGAGCCGGTCCGGCACCAGCGGCAGGTTGGCCATCGCCTTGCCCATGCCCCCGTCGGCGCCGCCTTCGGTGCTGGATGCTCCCACTTGCACAGCGGCGGAAAACCGATCCAGTTCCGGCGCGCGGGTGAGGATGCGCACGGTGCCGCCCATCGATCCTTCGCCGAACAGCGTGCCCTGTGGGCCCTTCAAGACTTCCACCCGTTCCAGATCGAACGCGCGCGTGTCCGGATGCCACGGCACGGTGACGCCGGTGAAGGGAATGTCGTCCAGGTAGTAGCCGTTGTCGTTGCCGCCCAATGAGCTGGAGATGCCGCGGATCTGCACCTGGGTGAAGGCGGCGCCGGCGTCGACCGCGGCCACGCCGGGCGTCAGCCGCAGTACGTCGGTGGCGTTCTGCAGGCCCAGCGCCTCGATGCGTTCACCCTCGTGCACCGACAATCCCATCGGCACGTCCATCCAGCGCTCGTCGCGCTTGCGCGCCGACACCACCAGCGGCGCCAGGGTGCTGGTGGGCGCGACCAGCGCGATCGGCTGCGGTGCGGGTTGTTCCGCGCGTGCCGGTGCGCGCGGCGACACGGTGATCACCCCGCCTTCCACGCTAAAGGCGTAGCCACTGCCTTCCAGCAGGCGTTCCAGCGCCGCCTCCACCGTCATCACCCCGCTGACCCCGGGGCTGCGGCGCGCGCCACCCAGATCGCCGACGGCCGCCAGCGGCAGGCCGGCTTGCTGTGAAAAGCTCAGCAGGGCCTCGTCCAGCGGTTGCGCGGGAATACGGAAGGCCACGCGTGGCGAGGGCGCCGCCCACGCCGACAGGCAGAAGCCCAGCCACAGCAGCGCCAGTCCGCCCCGCCGCCGCCAGCCGGAAAGCTCCGTCCACCACGCCGGCGCCGGAGGGCGCATGCAATGGCGGACAGTGGCGGCAACGGCGGCTGGCAAGGACTGTGTTCCGGATCAGGGAGCGCCGTCTCCGGGAGGCACTGCGGGACGCTTCACCGGATTGTTCTGCGGTTCGTCGCTGGACAGCAAGATCTCGCCTTCGCTGCGCCGGACGTCCAGGTGCAGCGCCTTGGCCAGGCCGTCGATCCAGCGGTCGATGCTGGCGACCTCCCAGCGTCCGGTGACCTTGAGTTGCCCCAGGGCGGGATCCTGCAGGCGGATCGGGACGCGCGAATAGCGGTTGAGATCGGTGATCACGCTGTCCAGCGGTTCGCCCTGGTAGACCACGGCGCCTTGCCGCCACGCAGTGGCGAGCGGCGCGTTGACGGCCTGCGGGGGCTGGAGGCCATTGGCAAGGCTGTAGCGGATCCGCTGGTTGCCGGTGGCCAGGTAGCGGCGAACATGCCCGTCCCCGGCTGCGCTGACCTGGACGCGGCCTTCGTCGACCACCACCGTCACTTCGCGATCGCCATGTTCGGCCACGCTGAAGCGGGTACCCAGCGCCTGGCTGAGGACGCCTTTGGCATCGACCACGAACGGCCGATCGGGCGCGTGCGCGACCTGGAAGTAGGCGCGGCCGTTGCGCAGTTCGATGTCGCGCCGGTCGGGGTGGTAGCGGACGCTGACTTCGGACGCCGCATCCAGTTCCAGGATCGAACCGTCGGCGAGGGTGATCTGGCGGCGTTCGCCGATGCCGGTGGCGAAGGACTGCGACGGGTCTTCCGGCGCACCGCGCGGGATCAGGAACCAGGCGAGCGTCACGGCCAACGCCACGCAGGCGGCGCTGGCCCATGCCCAGCCGCGACGTGAGCGGCGACGCAAGGGCCGGGCCGGCGCCGTGACGGAAGGCGCGGACCGGGACGGGGAGGCCGCGGGCTGGACGCTGCGCGCGGCCCGCGCGCGCAACACGGTGTCCGAATCCAGCGTTCCCGCCGCTTCCCACAACGCGGCCAGATCGTCGAAGGCCGCGGCGTTGGCCGGCGAGGCCATCCAGTCGCACCAGGCTTCCAGTTCCGTCGACGGAACATCCTCTTCCTGCATGCGAAGCAGCCAGTGGCCGGCCTCGCGCAGGGCCGTCTTGCGCGGCTCCGTGGATGTCGGGTTCATGATTGTTCTTCCTCCCACTCGTCCGTGATGCCGTCCAGGCGTTCCTGGCAGTACGTCAATGCGCGCGCCACATGGATGCGGACCATGCGTTCGGTCAGACCCAGCACGCCGGCCGCATCGGCAAAGCTCAATTGTTGCACCCTCACCAGCCGGAAAGCCTCGGCGCAGTTGTACGGCAGCTCGGCCAGCAGGGCGGGCAGCCGTTCCACCAGTTGCGCCGCGTTGGCGGAGCGTTCCGGGTTGGTGCCCGGATCCGGCCACAGGTCCACGCCGTCCGGCGCGGGCTGCTCGGTATGGGCGCGGCGGCGCAGCAGGTCGGTGGCCAGGTTCTGCGCGATCCGGAACAGGTAGGCCCGGTGGAAACTGATGGTGGTTTCGTTGCCCAGGTTCAGCAGCTTGGCATAGGCCTCCTGCGCGACCTCCCAGGCGTCGTCGTAGGAGCCCAGCCGCAACTGCAGCATGCGCACCAGCGACTGGTTGAAGTCGCGG
>NZ_VFID01000015.1 GCF_006542425.1 Pseudoxanthomonas sp. z9
ACCTCCCAGGCGTCGTCGTAGGAGCCCAGCCGCAACTGCAGCATGCGCACCAGCGACTGGTTGAAGTCGCGGACCAGATCCTCGGCGGAGGCGCGCGCACCGGTCCCGTCGGGGACCGGTGCGCCGGGAGGCAACTTGTTTCTGGATTCAGCCATGCCGGTAGAGACGAAGCGGGGAGTCGAAAGTGAAATGCCCGGGTCCTGGCGGCTATCCCGGCCCGGCCGCGTCAGGTGGGACAAGCATAGCGGGTGCTCGCGGGCCGGCGCCGTTCGCGTACCCGCGGCCATCGTCGCGGGTGATGGCGCATGGCGGTCCCGGGGGCGGGTTGACCGGCGGTGGTCGTGGAAGCGGATGTTTCCCCGCCACGGCATCGAGGCATCGCGGACCAACGGTGGCATCGGGTTCGGAAAGCCACGAAGGTCGCCGGGATTCCGCGCCGGCGCTCGCGCGCCGATGGGTGACGCATCCTGCACATCCCTGAATGCAGCCATCCACCAACCTGGGGCACGGTTAACAGAAGCCGCTGGCGGGAATGTCTACCGTGTCGGCGCGGTCTTCCGCCGCGAACATCATGGAGATGAGTATGGCTCGTAACCGTATCCCCGCCGTCGCTGCGCTGGCCTTTCTTGCGCTGGTGTCCTTCAACGCGGCTGCCGGTTGGCAGGGCACGTGGCATTACTACGACGAGGAAGGCGTACTGGTGGGGTCGTGGACCGCAGGCTGCGGCGCGAAGGATGGGCGCTGGGGCGTCGTCACCAGCAACAAGACCTTTACCCAGGGATGTCGCGACGAAAGTTGAAGCAAAAAAGCCCCGCGCGAGCGGGGCTTTCTGTTTGCGGAACATCGCAGCGTGATCGATCAGTCGGCGTACTTTGCGATGAAGTCACGCACCTGCGGATAGACCTTGTCGCGCCAGCGACGGCCGCTGAAGATGCCGTAGTGACCCGCGCCCTCGACGGTGATGTGCGCGTGCCGCGCCTTGGGGATGCCGGTGCACAGGTCGTGCGCGGCGGCCGTCTGGCCCAGGCCGGAGATGTCGTCCAGTTCGCCCTCGATGCTGAGCAGCGCGGTCTTCCTGATCGCGGCCGGGTTGACCAGTTCGCCGTTGACCTTCCACTTGCCGCGCGGCAGCAGGAACTCCTGGAACACCACCCGGATCGTGTCCAGGTAGTACTCGGCCGGCATGTCCAGCACCGCGTTGTATTCGTCGTAGAAGCGGCGGTGCGACTCGGCGTCCTGCAGATCGCCCTTGACCAGGTTGGCGTAGAAGTCCCAGTGCGACATGAAGTGGCGGCTGGGGTTCATCGCGATGAAGCCGGCGTGCTGCAGGAAGCCCGGATACACCGACCGGCTCTGGCCGGGATAGGGCATCGGCACGCTGTGGATGACATTGTTCTCGAACCACGACAGCGGGTTGCGCGTGGCCAGGCTGTTGACCTCGGTCGGGCTGCGGCGCGCGTCGATCGGACCGCCCATCATCACCAGCGAACGCGGCGTGGCCTCGCCGCGCGCGGCCATCAGCGACACCGCCGCCAGCACCGGCACGGTCGGCTGGCATACGCTGATGACGTTGAGGTTGTCGGCGCCGATGTGGCGAATGAACTCCTCCACGTAGGCGACGTAGTCGTCCAGGCTGAAGGCGCCCTCGGACGTCGGCACCATGCGCGCGTCGACCCAGTCGGTCACGTAGACCTTGTGATCGCGCAGCAGGGTACGCACGGTGTCGCGCAGCAGGGTCGCGTGATGGCCGGACAGCGGCGCGACCACCAGCACCACCGGGTCGTCCTTCAGCGCCTTGATGCTGTCGGCGTCGTCGGTGTAGCGCTTGAAGCGCAGCAGCCGGCAGAACGGCTTCTTGATGATTTCCTGTTCCACCACCGGCACGGTGCGGCCTTCGACTTCCACCTCGTGGATGTCCCAGGCCGGCTTCTCGTAGTCCTTGCCGATGCGGTAGATCAGTTCGTTGCCGGCGGCGATGCGCTCGGCGCCGGGCAGGTTGGACAGCCAACTGCCGGGCGCGGAAAAGATCCGCGCGTTGGCTTCGGCCATGTAGGCGAGCGGCGCCATCCAGGCACGGCCAAGTTCATGCCACTGGTACAGGAGAGTCATGGGCAACGGGAATCCCGGATTTGGTGCAGTCTGCTGCGGCGCAGCATAGCGCAATCCGGGACCACCCGGAATCGGCCTGTTCAGCCAGCGCCCGGGATCTCCAGCGCGGCGGTTTCAGCGGCCAGGGCGGGCGCCAGCCAGCAGTGCGAGCCCACCGCACGCAGGCCGGCGGCCTCGAACTGGCGGCGGTACCAGCGGCCCGGGCGCGACTGGAAACCATCGTGGTCGCCTTCGTATTCATCCTCGCGGGTGAAGGTTTCCAAGAACGCGACCCCTCCGCACAGTTCGGCCAGCCCCGGCAGGCCCCGGCGCAGATCGCGCGTGGGCAGGTAGTGCATCACGTCGGCGCAGACCAGCAGATCCACCGGCGGGCAGGGGCGCAGATATTCGAAGTCGGCGAACGCGGCCAGGTGCAGGTTGCGGCTGCGGCCGTAGCGGGCAATCGCGTATTCGCTGCTGTCGAAGCCCAGATAGCGCAGGCGCGGGCGCAGTTTCAGCAGCGGCGTGCGCCAGGCACCTTCGCCGCAACCGATGTCCAGCACGGTGCGGATCGGGCGCTCCAGGTAGTACTCGGCGGTGGCCACGGCCAGCGCGACCTTGCGCGCGAGGCGCTGCGGGCCGCCGATCTCGCCGTCGCGATACCAGCGTTGGAAATAATGGGCGTCGTACTTCTTCATCGGAATGGAAACCTCGGCAAGCTCATCGGCAAGGATCCCGGTTTGCGAGGCGAAGGAAAAGGGGCGGCGATGGTGTTGCGGTTGGACAGCGGTCCGCGCGATGGCGGAGAATCCGCGCACCCTTCGCCCGCACCGGAGTCCCGCGTGGACAAAGCCAGCCTCTACTTCTGGGTCAAGACCTTCCACCTCGTGTTCGTGATCGCGTGGATGGCGACGGTGTTCTACCTGCCGCGTATCCTGGTCAATCTCGCCGAGACGACCGGACAGGCGGACGTGCAGGCGCGGCTGCTGCTGATGGGACGCAAGCTGTACCGCTTCGGCCACAACATGTTCGGCCTGGCGGTGATCCTGGGCCTGCTGCTGTGGCTGGGCTACAAGGTGATTCCGGGCTTTCCGACCATGGCCGCGCCCGGCGCCGGCTGGCTGCACGCCAAGCTGACCCTGGTGGTGCTGGTGCTGGCGCATTTCATCATCGCCGGCCGCTGGCTCAAGGGGGTGGAGAAGGGCCGCGCGCTGCCGTCCCCCTTCACCCTGCGCCTGTTCAACGAAGCACCGGTGATCGTGCTGATCGGCATCGTCTGGCTGGTGCTGGCCAAGCCGTTCTGAATCAAGGGCGTTGCAGGCTTCAGCGACGCCCCCCTTGTGGGAGCGACGTCAGTCGCGATTCGCGATGCCGGTTGGTCATTCGAAAAGCTCGCGACTCACGTCGCTCCCACAATCGGGGTGTCTGTAGGAGCGACGTGAGTCGCGATCGGGAAAATTCCACGGGCGTGTAGCCGATGGTCGCGACTGAGGTCGCTCCCACAATCGGGGTGTCTGTAGGAGCAACGTGAGTCGCGACCGGGAAAATTCCACGGGCGTGTAGCTGATGGTCGCGACTGACGTCGCTCCTACAAGGAAATCGCCCGGGTGAATGGCCGGGCGTTTTGGTTGACGGCTCCTTCTCGAAATCCACCGGCCTCGGTAGGTCCAAAGGTTCAGTACCGCCCACCTTGTGGGAGCGACGTCAGTCGCGATTCGTGATGCCGGTCGGTCATTCGAAAAGTTCGCGACTCACGTCGCTCCCACAAGGGAAAACGCCCGGATTTGTGACCCGGGCGTTTTGGTTTACGGCTTCTCGAAATCCATCGGCTTCGATAGGTCCAAAGGTTCAGTACCGCCCACCTTGTGGGAGCGACGTCAGTCGCGATTCGCGATGCCGGTTGGTCATTCGAAAGCTCGCGACTCACGTCGCTCCCACAATCGGGGTGTCTGTAGGAGCGACGTGAGTCGCGACCGGGAAAATTCCACGGGGGGGTAGCCGATGGTCGCGACTGACGTCGCTCCTACAAGGGAAATCGCCCGGGCGAATGGCCGGGCGTTTTGGTTTACGGTTCCTTCTCGAAATCCACCGGCCTCGGTAGGTCCAAAGATTCAGCACCGTCCACCTTGTGGGAGCGACGTCAGTCGCGATTCGTGATGCCGGTCGGTCATTCGAAAAGCTCGCGACTCACGTCGCTCCCACAAGGGAAAACGCCCGGGTTTGGCCCGGGCGTTTTTGTTTACGGTTTCTTTTCGAAATCCACCGGTTTCGGCAGTTCCACCGGTACGCCGTCGGCGTTGCAGGTGTTGGCCGCGCACAGGCGCTGTCGCAGCCGGGGCGTGGACTGCACGATGAAGTGGTAGATGGTGTTCTGCTCGACGGTGCCGCGTACCGCGTCGCTGCCCGGGCCGATGGCCCAGATGCCGACATCCTCGCCGCCGTGCGATTCGGACTTCAGCGGCACCAGCGATTCCTGCAGGTAGTCCGGATGCTCGGTGTCCACAGCGGTCAGGTCGGGACGGCCTTCGCTGGTCTCGACGTTGCTGGGGGCATGGATGAAGCGCTTGGGGCCGGCCTTCTGCTGGTTGCTCTCGCCGGTGTAGCCGGGGCCGTTGGCGTAGCTGAGCGTGGTGAACGGCAGGCCGGTCTGGTCGCGCGCCAGGTCGCCGGGCACGTCGTCCTCGCCGCCCTGGCCGCGGACCTTGCCCAGGATCGGGTTGCCGCGCACCGGATAGCCGACGAAGTTCAGCGTGTGCGAATGATCGGCGGTGACCAGTATCAGGGTGTCCTCGCGCGAGGTCGCGTCCAGCGCGGCCTGCACGGCCTCGGACATGGCGATGGTCTCGTCGAGCGCGCGGAAGGCGTTGCCGTAGTGGTTGGCGTGATCGATGCGCGCGCCTTCGACCATCAGCACGTAGCCTTCCTGGCTGCGCGACAGCGTGTGGATGGCGGCGCGGGTCAGTTCGGCCAGCGAAGGTTCGCCGGTGTCGGTGCGCGAGCGGTCATGATCGAACTGCATGTGATCCGGCTCGAACAGGCCCAGCAGGCGCGGCGCGTCCTTGGCCGCTTCCAGTTGCTTGCGGTTCCACACGTACTGGCCGCCCGGATTGGCCTTCAGCCACTCGGCCGGCAGATCGCGCCCGTCGAGGCGTTCGCCGACCTTGTCGTCGTATTCCGGATCGCGCTGCTCGGTGCTGGTGAATTCGGCGCGGCCGCCGCCCAGCGCCACGGTCGGTCCGTGGCCGAAGCGCGAGGAGGTCAACAGTTGCTGGGCGATGTCGCGGCAACCCTGTTCGACCGCCGTCTTGGGCAGATCGGTGTCGTTTTCCCAGTTGCGATCCGGCACGTGCGCGTAAGTCGCCGCCGGAGTGGCGTGGGTCAGGCGCGCGGTGCTGACGATGCCGGTGGCCAGGCCGGCGCTGTCGGCCAGTTCCAGCCAGGTCAGCGCGGCCTTGCCCAGGCTGTCGGCACAGTCGTCGCGGCGACCGGCGCTGACGCCGATGGCGCCCATGTGGGTCTTCACGCCGGTGGTGATGGCGGTCATGGTGCCGGCCGAATCCGGCGTCTGCGAATCGGTGTTGTAGGTCTTGCTGAAGGCGGTGTGCGGGAAGCGTTCCCAGCTCAGCAGGTTCTCCTCGCCCGAGCCGCCCTTGCGCTGGCCGTCGAGGATGCGCGCGGCGGCGACCGTGGTCAGGCTCATGCCGTCGCCGAGGAACAGGATGACGTTCTTCGCGCGTCCGTTCATGGCGCCGTTGGCGGCGGCGCGGGCGGCGCCGTTGCGATACCACCAGGCCGGCGTCTCGCCGCCGGGATGGGCGACGACCGGGACATCGATGCGGGGTGCCGCCGTCGGGGCGGAGGAGGTCGCGGGCGCCGTGGCGCAGCCGGCGAGCAGGGTGGCGAGGGACATGCCCAGGACGGGCAGGACGGCGGTACGACGCATCAGGGACTCCAGGCAAGGCAACGGGGCATTATGGCCCGGTGACAGTGTCCTGTTCATGACATGCGGCCTTTCCAGCCATGCCGTCGCGTATGGGACGGCACTGGGCTATCGTTCGGGATTCCGTATTTTCAGGGCTGCCGATGAAGCTGGTCTCCGCGTGGTTGAGGATCCCGTTCTGGCAACGGGTGGTCGGGGGCTTCGTGCTCGGCGCATTGGCCGGCTGGTTGCTGGGACCCGCGGCCGACACCTGGTTCGGTCCGCTGGGCGCGCTGTACGTCACCCTGATCAAGATGATCGCGGTGCCACTGGTGTTCTTCGCCGTCATCAACGCGGTCTCCAGCCTGCATGGCCAGCAATCGGTCGCCGCACTGGGTGGGCGGACCTTCCTGTGGTTCGTGGTCACCGCGGCGCTGGCGGTCGGCGTGGGCCTGGCGGTGGGCGTGATCGTCCAGCCCGGCGTCGGGGTGACCACGCTGCAGGTGGATCCGAGCTACGTGCCCAAGGACGTGCCCAGTCCGATCAAGGTGCTGCTGGACGTGGTGCCGTCCAATCCGTTCCATGCGCTGACCGGCATCGGCACGACCAAGAATGCCGCCGGCGAGACCGTGCTGGCGGCGGGCAAGGGCTCGATCCTGCCGGTGATTTTCTTCGCCGCGCTGCTGGGCTTCGCGATGGTCAAGCTGGGCGATCGCGTGGCCGCGGCGCGCAAGCTGGCCGGCGAGAGCAGCGAAATCATGATCCAGGTGACCCGCTTCGTGCTGGAAGTGACCCCGCTGGGCACCTTCGGCCTGATCGCCTCGCTGGTCGGCGCCTATGGCTTCGGCAAGCTGCTGCCGCTGGCGAGCTTCGTCGGTGCGCTGTACCTGGCCTGCGCGCTGCATATCGTGATCACCTACAGCCTGCTGCTGCTCAGCCATGGCCTGAACCCGTGGAAGTTCTTCCGCGGCGCCGCCTCGGCGATGCAGGTGGCGTTCGTCAGTTCCTCCAGCTTCGCCTCGATGCCGGCGGCGATCCGCGCGGTCACCCACAACCTGGGCGTGGACAAGAACTACGCCTCGTTCGCGGTGCCGTTGGGCGCGAGCATCAAGATGGATGGCTGCGGCGCGATCTATCCGGCGCTGTGCGCGGTCTTCATCTCGCAGTACACCGGCCACCCGCTCAGCGCGGACCAGTACTTCGTCGTGCTGATCGCCTCGGTGCTGGGCAGCTTCGGCACCGCCGGCGTGCCCGGCACCGCGGTGGTGATGGCCACGGTGGTGCTGACCGCCGCCGGCCTGCCGCTGGAGACGATCGGCTACCTGTACGCGATCGATCGCGTGCTCGACATGATGCGCACGATGACCAACGTGACCGGGCAGATGGTGGTGCCGGTGCTGGTGGCCAAGGAAACCGGCCTGCTGGATCGCAACGTCTACGAGGCCGCGCCGACCAACCTCGGGCTGGAGGAGGGCGAGGGTTCCGATGAACGCGCCGTCTGATCCCTACACGCTGGTCGAGCGCTTCCCCGGCGTCGAGGATTTCCGCCGGCTGCGCGCGGTCGCCGGGCTGTCGCCGAAATCGCAGGAGGCCGCCGAGCGCGGCCTGCCCAACACCCTCTACGGGGTGAGCCTCCTGCACCAGGGCCGCGCCATCGGCATGGGCCGGATCATCGGCGACGGCGGCCTGTCGTTCGTGGTGGTGGACATCGCGGTGGAGCCGGAACACCAGGGCCGGGGACTGGGCAAGCGCATCATGGGCGCGCTGGATGCCTGGCTGAAGGCCAATACCCTGGACAGCGCGCACGTCTCGCTGATTGCCGACGGCGAGGCGAAGCACCTGTACGCGCAATACGGCTTCGCCGACGTCGGTCCGGCCTCGGTGGGCATGCATTACGTCGTCCGCCACTGAGGCAGGCGGGCCCGGCCATGACTTCCGGGCCGGGGCGGGCGTGACGGGGCGGCGTAGGCTGCGGGGACTTTACTGGGGAGATTCCCGATGCGCATCCGCACCGCCGCCGGTTTTCTGGCCGGCCTGCTGCTGGCGTTGCCGGCCATGGCCGCCGACACCGACCGCTGGACCGTCCCGGTCGCCGTCAAGAAACTCGACAACGGCCTGACCGTCGTCATCTCCGAGGATCACAGCTCGCCGGTGGTCGGCGTGAGCGTGGTCTACCACGTCGGCATGCGGCTGGAGCCGCGCAATCGCACCGGCTTCGCCCATCTGTTCGAGCATCTGATGTTCCAGGGCACGCCGAACGCGAAGAAGGGCGTGTTCGACAGCGTCATCACCGGCGGCGGCGGCAACAACAACGGCTCCACCCGCGCCGACTTCACCAACTACATCGAGACCGCGCCGGTGTCGTCACTGGACGCGATCCTGTGGCTGGAAGCCGATCGCATGAAGACCCTGGACTTCAATGCCGAGACGTTGAAGAACCAGCAGGACGTGGTCAAGGAGGAAATCCGCGTCAACGTGAAGAACCAGCCCTACGGCGGCTTCATGTGGATCGACATCGGCCAGCAGGCGTTCCAGAAGTGGGAGAACAACCACGACGGCTACGGCAGCTTCGAGGATCTGGAGAACGCCAGCCTGGAGGACGTCAAGGCATTCCACCGCGACTACTACGGCCCCAACAACGCGGTGCTGGCGATTGCCGGCGACGTCACCCCGGAGCAGGGCTTCGCGCTGGCGCAGAAGTACTTTGGCGGCATTCCCGCGCGCGCCACCCCGGCCGCGCCGGACTACAAGGAAGGCCTGAACACGCAGGAAAAGCGCGTGCAGCAGAGCGACGCGCTGGCGCAGGTGCCGGCGATCGCGGCGGCCTGGAAGATGCCGGATCGCGGCAGCCGCGATCAGGCGCCGATGGCCGTGCTGGGCGCGCTGCTCGCCAACGGCGATGCCTCGCGGCTGTACCAGGGCCTGGTCAAGGGCCGCGAACTCGCGCTCAACGTCGAATCGCTGTACGGCCTGACCAGTGAATGGGAATACGACGGCCCGACCCTGTTCACCGTGTTCGCGCTGTACAAGCCGACCACCGACGCGGACACCGTGCTCAAGGGCATCGATGAAGAGATCGCACGCATCGCCCGCGAAGGCGCCGACGATGCGACCCTGGCGCGCATCAAGACTCAGCTGCTGGCCGACTGGTACAACGGCCTGGAGATGTTCCTGAATCGCGCCGACACCCTGGCCAAGCTGCAGACGCTGTGGGGCGATGCCAACGTCGCCAACCAGATTCCCGGCTGGATCCAGAACGTCTCTTCCGAGGACGTCAAGCGCGTCGCCGCCACCTACCTGACCCCGGCCAACCGCACCGTCATCGACCGCAAGCCCGCGGCGATGCTGGCGCCGTCGGCGAAAAAGGAATGAGGAGAATCCCGATGAGCCTGCACAAGACCGCGATTGCCCTCGCCCTGACCACGCTGTTCGCCGGCGCGGCGCATGCCGCCGAGCCGGTGCTGCCGAAGGATCTGCCGCCATACGCGCCGGACAAGCCGTTGCCGGTGCCGCAGATTGAAAAGAAGACGCTCGCCAACGGGCTGGAAGTATGGGTGGTGCCGCGCGACGGCATCCCGCGCGTGGACTACGTGCTGGCGGTGCGCAACGCCGGCCTGGCCGCGGATGCCGCCAACGCTTCCGGCTTCGCCAGCCTGTTCGCCGGCCTGCTGACCGAGGGCACCGCGCGCCGCGATTCGCGCGCCATCGCCGAAACCGCGCAGGGTTACGGCGGCAGCATCGGTGCCGGCGCCAGCAATGACGGCGTCACCGTGTACGCCGACGCGCTCGCCAGCCAGGCCCCGCCGATGCTGGACCTGCTGGCCGAGGTCGTGCGCGAGCCGACCTTCCCGGAAAACGAGGTCAAGCTGGCCCAGGCCAACGCCGCCCAGCAACTGAAAGCCAATGAAGCGCAGCCCTCGTTCCGTGCCAACCGCGCGATGCTGGCGGCGGTGTACGGCGACCATCCGTATGCGCGCACCCAGCTCAGCGAAGCCGGCATCGCGGCACTTGCCACGCCCACGCTGCGCGCCGAACACGCGCGTCGTTTCCATCCGGATCGCAGCTTGCTGGTGATCACCGGCCGGGTCACGCCCGCGCAGGGATTCGCGATGGCGGAGAAGGCATTCGGTGACTGGAAAGGCACCGGCGGCGAGGTGGCCGATACCGTGGCGCCTCCGCGCACCGCTGCGCCGAAGTTCGTGCTGCTGCAACGTGATGGCAGCGTGCAGTCCACCCTGCGCATCGGCCAGCCGGCGCTGGCGGCCACCGACCCGGACTACATCCCGCTGCAGCTCACCCGCATCGTGCTGGGCGGCGGCTTCAGCAGCCGGGTCAACCTCAACCTGCGCGAGGAGAAGGGCTACACCTACGGCGCGGGCACGCGCCTGTCAGCTTCCCGCGCGGGTGGCGACCTGGTCTCGCAGGCCGACGTGCGCAACGAGGTCACCGGTGCCTCGCTGAAGGAGTTCTTCGGCGAATTCGATCGCCTGCGCAACGAACCGGTGCCGGCCAAGGAACTGGACGACACCAAGCGCTACATCGCCGGCGACTACGTGCTCAGCAACCAGTTGCAGGGCGCGGTGGCTGGCACCCTGGCGAAGAACTGGCTGATTGGCCTGCCGTCGGATTTCCTCGGCCAGTACGTGCCGCGCCTGCGCCAGATCGACGCGGCCAAGGTGCAGGCGGTCGCCCAGCAGTATTTCGATCCGAAGCAACAGTCGATCATCGTGGTCGGCGACGGCAAGGCGATCGCCGAACAGCTCAAGCCCTACGGTACGTTCCAGGCCTCGCAGAAGTAGTCCGCAAGTTTGCAATTCCCTGTCGTTCAAGGCCGGCGTCCGCGCCGGCTTTTTTTTATATGCCGCCGGCGTGCCGGCCGGGTGGTGACTGGCGTATCTTTGCCACTCCCCCGAGGAGAAGCCCATGAGTGGCGAACAGCGCGAACTGAACTTCCGTTTCCTGGCCCAGCCCACCGACGTCAACTACGGCGGCAAGGTGCACGGCGGCATCGTGATGAAGTGGATCGACCAGGTCGGCTACGCCGCGGCGGTGGGCTGGAGTGGCCATTACAGCGTGACCGTGGCGGTGGGCGGTATCCGCTTCGTCGCCCCGATCCGCACCAGCGATCTGGTGACGGTGTCGGCCAAGCTGGTCTACACCGGCACCAGCAGCATGCACTTCGCGGTGGACGTGCGCGCCCGCGACCCGATGGGCGGCGAATCGCGGCTGTGCACGCACTGCATCATCGTGTTCGTCGCCCTGGATCAGGTCGAGGGCAAGCCGACCGCGGTGCCGGCCTGGAAGCCGGAAACGCCGGAGGACTGCCGCCTGGCCGAATACGCGCTCAAGGTGATGGAACTGAGCAAGGGCATCGAGGAAACCGTCGCCCACTACCAGAGCGCGGGCGCGACGACCTGAGGCTCCCTACCGTGGGAGCGACGTAAGTCGCGACCGGGTGAGTGACAGGCCATTCGGGAACACGGCAGATGGCGGGATAGCCGCCGGATGTCGTGGACAACGCATAAAAAGCTCGCGACTTACGTCGCTCCTACAGGGAAGAGCTGCTGGATCCGTTCATTGTGGGAGCGACGTGAGTCGCGACGAGGTGTGCGAGAAGACCGGAGGCCTGCGGTCAGCGCGGCAAGCTCATTCCTGATGAGCGGGCGGGAAAGCAAAAGCTCGCGACTTACGTCGCTCCCACAAGGAGCTTGCTGGAGTCGTTCATTGTAGGAGCGACGTGAGTCGCGACGAGGTGTGTCAGAAGACCGGAGGCCTGCGGTCAGTCCGGCAAGCTTATTTCTGATGGAGGAGCGGGAAAGCAAAGAGCTCGCGATTCACGTCGCTGCCGCATCCCGCAGTTCCGCATCGAAGAATTGTCCTGTCGGGACGCGCGTATGGCATCCCGAAGCCCGGTCACATCGCGACGCGGCGGGCCTGCATGAAGCGGGGAGCCCAGTAGCCGGTGGTCAGGCTGTCCACGCGGACGTCCTTGCCGGTGCTGGGGGAGTGCAGGAAGCGCCCTTCGCCGACGTAGATGCCGACGTGGTTGATCCGGCCCTTGCGGCCGAAGAACACCAGGTCGCCCTGCTGGAGTTCATCGCGACTGGCGATCATCTGGCCGTTGGCCTGTGATGCCATGTCGCGGGATACGCGCGGCAGTTCGATGCCCAGCGCGGTGCGGAACACGTAGCCGACCAGGCCGCTGCAGTCGAAACCGCTGTCCGGCGAGGTGCCACCCCAGCGGTAGGGCGTGCCCATCAGGGTCAGGGCGCGCTTGAGCACGGCCTGGATCTTGCCGCCCTCGTCCTTGATCACGCCGTCCTTGCTCAGGTCATAGCCGGCCAGCAGGCGGCTGAGGTCGCCGGCCACCATGGTGGACCGGTCCAGCAGCGGCAGACTGTCGCTGGCGGCCAGGCGGGGCAGGAGGGCAGTGAGGGTGGCGGTGGCGGCTTCGGCCGCCTTTTCCTTGATGCTGAACGAGGCCGGCTTGGCGGCAACGGCTTCCGGGGCATTGACCGCCGCGGCGGTTTCCACGACGTCGGTCTCGACCGCATCGGCGCCGGGCGCATGCTGCTGGGCCCACGCGGGGACACTTGCGGCGGCCAGCAGCACCAGGGAAAGGAATCGGTTCACGCCCCGCGGGGTGCGGTGGGCGGCGGCGGGCTGGCCTGGCGGCAGGTCGTCGGTCGTCACGCGGGGTCGGGAAAAATGCGAAGCGGCAATAGTGCCGTCATATCGCCTCGATTTGGTTCACAAATCGTTATTTATTCGTTAACAAGACCGGGCTTGGGTCACAGAACTGGCCGACTTCAGTGCAGGACCCGTTTTGCGCCGCTGTAATGATCGCGCCAGTAGCTGCCGTCCAGGTGATCCAGCCGGACCGTGCCGCCGGTACTGGGGGCATGTACGAAGCGACCCTCGCCGACATAGATGCCGACATGGCTAACGCTGCCCCGGCTGCCAAAAAACACCAGGTCGGCGGGCGCCAGCCGGCGCGGTTCGATGCGCGGCCCCTGCACCTTGGCCAGTTCGCCCGAGGTGCGGGGCAGCTTCAGGTCCAGCATGTCACGGAAGACGTAGGCGACCAGCCCGCTGCAGTCGAACCCGGATTCGGGGGTGTTGCCGCCGTAGCGGTAAGGCGTGCCGACCAGGCCGATGGCCCGCATCAATACGGCATTGGCGGCGGCCGGGTCCTCGGCCTCGACCCGCGGCCACTCCCGGGCCGGCGGTGGCGGGGAGCGGCGGACGGTCTCCTTGCCACCGCCACAGCCGGCCAGCAGGGCGGCCAGCAGCACGGCGACCACGACCACGGCGCGGCGGGCCGCGGGTGGCGGCAGGCGGTCCAAGCCGGGATAATGCACGGTCTTCATTGCGGCGCATCTTCGCCCGCAATCCACCTGGCCGACAAGCCACCACGCCTGCCGCCGGCAGCCCCTATTCCAGAGTCCCGAATGAAAATCGCAAAAGACAGCGTCGTCCGTTTCCACTACACCGTCTCCGAAGTCGGCCAGGAGCCGCTGGAGAGCTCGAAGGACCGCGAGCCGCTCGCCATCCTGATCGGCCACGGCAACATCATTCCGGGCCTGGAGAACGCGATGCAGGATCGTGAAGCCGGCGAGAGCTTCAGCGTGGACGTGACCGCCGCCGAGGCCTATGGCGAGCGTCGCGACGGTTTGAGCCAGCGCGTGCCCAAGAAGCATTTCGGCACCCAGAAGCTCGTCCCGGGCCAGCAGGTCGTGCTGAACACCAACTTCGGCCCGCGCGCGGTGACCATCCAGAAGGTCGGCATGAGCGTGGTCGACGTCGACCTGAACCATCCGATGGCGGGCAAGGATCTGCATTTCGACGTCGAAATCGTCGAGGTGCGTGAAGCCTCGCCGGAAGAGGTCGAGCACGGCCACGTGCACGGCGACGGTGGCCATCACCACTGAGCGGACGCACTTTCCCGCGATGCAAAAGAAACGGCCCGCGCGAGCGGGCCGTTCTCGTTTCCGTGTCCGGCGTGTCCGCGTTCTTTCCGATCAGGGCGCGCGCGGGTCGCCGCCGCCGGACTCCGGAATGACCGCGATGGCGTCCACTTCGATGCGGACGCCGGGCTGGAACAGTGCCTGCACTCCGACCAGCGCGCTGGCCGGCGGCCGCTCGGGGTCGATCCAGCGATCTCGCACCTTGCGGATGGCCGGCAACTGCGCGGGATCGAAGTCGCGGATGTACAGCGTCAACCGGGCCACGTGGGAGAAATCGCTGCCGGCCGCGCGCAGGGTGGCGTCCAGGTTGCGCATGACCTGTTCCAGCTGACCCTCTAGCGAACCTTCGACCAGGCTGCCGTCCGCGCGCAACGGCACGTGGCCGGACAGCAGCAACAGCTTGCCGCCATCGACGCGCATGGCCTGCGAGACATTGGGAATGGTGGCGCCGGGCGGGTTGACGGGATGCAGCAGCGCACCATCCGGCGTGCCGGCGAACACGGGCAGTCCGGGACCGGCCAGCAGCAGGGCGGCAAGTCGCAGGCGGAAGGGAGTCATGACGGGTTTCTCCGAAGGCGTTGCGGCGGGGAATGGCGGTGGGACGGACGCGGGAGGCAGCGCGATGGGCGCGAGGTTACACCCGCTTCCGTTCCGGCGGATGGCTGGCCGGGAAGCGTCAACATGCTTTAATGCGCCACGATTCCAGGGAGCAAGGACATGGGCGCCATATCGTCGAACCCGGACGCACCGCTGCGGCCCGTCGCCGCCAGCGAACGCATCGAGACCATGGATGTGCTGCGCGGCTTCGCGCTGGTGGGCATCCTGCTGATGAACATCGAGGGCATGGCCGGCCCGCTGTTCCAGTCGTTCTCCGGGCTCGACCCGGCATTGACCGGCGCGGACCGTACCGCCGATGCGCTCATCTACATCCTGGTGCAGGGCAAGTTCTACACCCTGTTCTCGCTGCTGTTCGGCATGGGCTTCGCGGTGATGTCGACCCGCGCCGAAGCGCGCGGGCAACCGTTCGCGGGGGTGTACTGGCGGCGTAGCCTGGTACTGCTGGTCATCGGCGTGATCCATGGCGTGCTGATCTGGTCGGGCGACATCCTGCTGATGTACGCGCTGTTGTCGTTTTTCCTGCTGGCGTTTCGCAACGTGCCCGCCAAGTGGCTGCCCTGGATCGCGGGCCTGACCTACCTGGCATCGTCGGGAATGATGCTGCTGCTGGGACTGGTGGGATCGGCGATGCAGATGGATCCGGCCGCGGGCGCCAACTGGAACAGCGAAATGGCGAAGGCGGGCGCGGAGATGAACGCGATGCTGGAAGCCCAGCGCAGCGCCTACGGCTCGGGCACCTACCTGGAAGCCGTCATCCAGCGCGCCAGGGACGTCGGCTTCATGCTCAGCAACCTGCTGTTCATCGGGCCTACGGTGTTCGGCATGTTCCTGTTCGGCACGTGGTTCGTGAAGAGCGGCGCCATCGCCGCGCCGGATCGTTTCCCGCGCCTGTTCGCGTTCCTGCGCTGGGGCGCGCTGCCACTGGGATTGGCCCTGATGCTGCTGTCGTTCCGGATGGAGCCCACCGCGGATTTCAACAACATCAACCTGCACGCGTCGCTGGCGTTCGTGGCCAGTTCCGTCGGTAGCGTGCTGATGGCGTTCGGCTACGTGGGCTGGATCGTGAAGGGCGTGCAGTCGACGGCGAGCGCGTCGCTGCTGCACTGGCTGGCGCCGGCCGGGCGGATGGCGCTGACCAACTATCTGACCCAGTCGATCGTGTGCACGCTGATCTTCAACGGCTACGGGCTGGGTTACCTGGATCAGTTGCCGCGCGCGTGGCAGGTGCCGTTCGTGTTCGCGGTATTCCTGCTCCAGGTGGTGTTCAGCCGCTGGTGGCTGGCACGGTTCCGGTTCGGTCCGGCGGAGTGGGTCTGGCGCTCGCTGACCTACCTGCGGCCACAACCGATGCGCGCCGATACCGTATCGGCCTGAGCACCTCCGACAAGAAAACGGCCCGCTCGCGCGGGCCGTTTCTTTCGCGGCGTTGATGAAACCGGATCAATTGACGCTGACCGCGCTCCAGGCACGCGCCACCGCGTTGTACTGGGCCGAGCCGGCACCGTACAGATCGCTGGCCGCGTTGAGCGTGGCGGTGCGGGCTTGCGGATAGGTCGTGTTGGAGGTCATGTACACGGTCAGGGCGCGGTACCAGATGCGCTGGGCGGCGTCACGGCCGATGCCGGTCACGCCGGTATCGCCATTGCAGACCAGCTGGCTGGCGGTGTAGCTGAAGCCGGCCGGCGAGACCGCGCCTTCCGCCAGCAGGTAGAAGAAGTGGTTGGCCGGACCGGACGAGTAGTGCGGATCCACGCCGGCGAAGCCCGCCGCCGGATAGCAGTTGTAGGAACGGCCACCGTCCGCATCGCCGGGGCGGAACATGTAGCGCAGGGCCTTCTTGCCATCCGGATTGCTGCGATAGATCTTCTCGCCGATCAGGTAGTCGCCCGGATCGCTGGCGTTGTTGATGTAGTACTCGACCATGGTGCCCATGATGTCCGAGGCCGCCTCGTTGAGACCGCCGGCATCGCCGGAATAGGCCAGGTTGGAGGTGGCTTCGGTCACGCCGTGGGTCATCTCGTGGCCGGCCACGTCGATCGATACCACCGGGTACCAGGTGGAGGTGCCCAGGCCGTAGGCCATGAACTTGTACGGTGCGCCGTACCAGCCCGCGTTGCCGCCGGTGGCCGGGCCGCCGCCGCCGCGGAAGGTGACGTTGACGATGCTCTTCACGCCCACGCCGTCATTGAAGATGCCGTTGCGACCGAAGGTGTTCTTGTAATAGTCCCAGGTCGCGGCCACGCCGAAGTGCGCGTCGGACGCCTCGCTTGCCACCTGCGACTCGGTGTTGTTGCCCCAGTTGTTGTCGGCATCGGTCATGATCGCGGCCGTGCTGTAGACGCGGCTGATTTCCTTGCCCAGGCCGTCGCGGGTATTGCCGCCGCCGCGGGTGGGATCCACCATCTGGTAACCGCCGCTGATCGAATTGGTGGTGATGGCCACGTCGCCGAGGAACAGGGTCTGGCCGGTGCCGACCGCCGCCGCGGTATGGATGATGTTCCAGTGATCCAGCACCTTGCCGCTGTGCGCGTCGACGAAATAGCGCATGTCGGCCTCGCCCTGGCTGTCGGACACGCCCCGTACCCGCACCTCGTAGGCGAGCACCGGCTGCGCACCGCGCGCATAGATCACCAGGCCCTGGCTGCCGATGTCGTCGATCTGGCCCTTGAAGTCGGCGCCGGCCGAGATTACCGCGGCGTCGGCGTCGATGCCGGCCTTGAGTGCCGGGCGACCGTTGCCGCGCAGGGTGAGGCTGGTGGATTTGAGCTTTCCATTCCTGGAGTGAATCACCACGTCGCCGCCGATGACGGGCAATCCCTTGTAGCGGCGATCCAGGCGCACGTGCTCCGTGCCGTCACGATCGACGATAACATCGCGGGCGACGAACTCGTCGCCGTCGCTGCTCTTCAGCGCGGCCGCATGACCGACGGCCAAGCCCTTGGCGCGGCTGGCGGCCGGCGTCTGGTCGGCATTGGCGGCGTAGAGCGGGGAGGTGACGAGGACGGCGGCGATGGCCGTGGTGATGAGGCTGATCTTCCGTTGCATTGCTTGCTGACCCCTGTGATGTGTGGATGTGGGTGTTGCGACAGCAGGATTCGGAACAGGATCGGAAGCGGTGGGGCGCGTTCCATCGCGCGGCAGCGGACACGACCGGCGATGACCCAACGATGTTGTCGCAGGACAATTGGTGTCAATAGAAACCATGTGAAGAAAGACAGAAAATGACGCTTACCTTTTCCGGATTACGCTTGACATGTCCGTAGTGGCTGACGCCGTATGGAAAACCGGCCATGCGGTGGGGCGTGCGCGTTCGCATGGCGGCAGCCGATGAACAGGTGGCGCGCGTGAATCACCGGCGGGAGGAGATTCTCATTCTCGGTTCGGGGGCCATTGGCCTCTCGATCGCGCTGGTGTTGCTGGAAGCCGGCCGCGCGGTCCGCGTGCTCGAAGCGGGCGAGCGTATTGGCGCCGGCGCCTCGCATGGCAACTGCGGCACCATTACCCCCAGCCATGCGCCACCGCTGGCCGCGCCCGGGGTGGTGAAGCAGGCGTTGCGCTGGATGCTGACGCCGGACGCGCCGCTGTACCTGAAACCGCGCGTGGATCCCGCCTTATGGCGATGGCTGTTGGACTTCGCCGCGCGTTGCAATCCGCGCGATTGGCAGGACAGCACGCGGGCGCGAGCCGCGCTGCTCGACGATTCACGCGCGCGGCTGGCGGAATGGGTCGCACGCTACCCGCTGCAATGCGAGTTCCAGGAGGAGGGACTGGACTACGTGTTCCGTGATCCACGCAATTTCGAGCGTTATGTGCACGAATGCGAATCGTTGCGGCGCATGGGCATCGCCAGCGAGGTGATCGCAGGCGCCGATTACGAGGCCCGGGAGCCGGCCGTGCGTGAAGGTGTTGCCGGTGCGATCCGGTTTCCCGGCGACGCGCGCCTGCGACCGGACCGCTACGTCGCCGAACTCGCGCGGGTGGTGCGCGAACGCGGCGGGGAAATCGAAATCCGCTGCCGCGTGCTCGGTTTCGAGGATGACCGCGACGGGGTTCGGATCCATACCTCGCAGGGAACGCGGAACGGCCGCGAAGCGGTGTTCGCGCTCGGCGCGTGGACGCCGGAATTCGCGCGCCGGCTCGGCCTGCGTATTCCGATCCAGCCGGGCAAGGGCTACTCGGTGACCTACAGCCGTCCGGAGCGGGTGCCGAAGCGGCCGCTGGTGCTGAAGGACCGCTCGGTCTGCGTCACCGTGTGGGACAGCGGCTTCCGCCTCGGCAGCACGATGGAATTTTCCGGCTACGACGACCGCCTCAACGAAGTCCGGCTGGCCGCGCTGGAGCGCGGCGCGCGCGAGTTCCTGCGTGATCCGGTGGGCGAGGTCGTGCAGGAACGCTGGTGCGGCTGGCGGCCGATGACCTGGGACGACCTGCCGCTGCTGGGCCGGGTTCCCCGCCACGAACGGCTCTGGCTGGCCGCCGGCCACGGCATGCTCGGCATCAGCATGAGCGCCGCGACCGGGCAGCTGATGTCCGATCTGATCATCGGCCGGACGCCGGCCATCGATCCCCTTCCTTATCGACCGGAGCGTTTTTCATGAACCCGCAGACCGACTTCGACCTGATCGTGATAGGCGGTGGTTCCGGCGGGCTTGCCGGCGCTTTCCGCGCCGCCGCCCATGGTGCCCGGGTGGCGCTGCTGGAACCGTCGGATCTGGGCGGCACCTGCGTCAACGTCGGCTGCGTGCCAAAGAAAGCGATGTGGCTGGCCGCCGATACCGCCCAGCGCATCGCGCTGGCCGCGCAACTGGGATTCAAGCTGGAATCGCAACCGCTCGACTGGCGCGAGTTCATCGTCCATCGCCAGCGCTACATCGCCGGCATCCACACCAGCTACCGCAAGCGGCTGGACGAAAGCGGCATCGTCTGGATGCCCTGCCGCGGCCAACTGGTCGACACGCATACCGTCGAGAACAGCGACGGCGCGCGACTGCGGGGCGAGCGCATCCTGCTCGCGACCGGCGGCCGTCCGCGCCGTCCGCCGGTGCCGGGCGCCGAACTGGGCGGGGTGTCCGACGACTTCTTCCAGCTTTGCGATCCGCCGGCGCGGGTCGCGCTGATCGGCGGCGGCTACATCGCGGTGGAACTGGGCGGCGTATTGCAGGCGCTGGGCAGCCAGGTGGAACTGTTCGTGCGTGGCCAGCGCCTGCTGGAGGGATTCGATCACGAACTGGCCGCGGACCTGCTGGAGGACAACCGCCAGCACGGCCTGCGCGCGCACTTCGGCCATACGCTGGCGGAACTGCGGCCGGCCGGTGACGGCAAGGTGGTGCTGGTCGACGCGAACGGCGAACGCAGCGATTCCTTCGACAAGGTGTTCTTTGCCACCGGCCGGGTGCCCAGCACCGCCAGCCTTGGCCTGGAGAATGCCGGCGTGGAGGTGGATGCGCGCGGTTACGTGCGGGTCGACGAATGGCAGGACACCACCGTGGCGAACATCCACGCGGTGGGCGACGTGACCGCCGGCCCGGCGCTGACGCCGGTGGCGATCGCCGCCGCGCGCCGGCTGATGGACCGCCTGTACGGTGGCAAGCCGGAGTCGCGGCTGGAGTTCCGTGACATCGCCACCGTGGTGTTCTCGCATCCACCCATCGGCAAGGTCGGCCTGACCGAGCAGGAAGCACGCGCGAGCTTCGGCGATGCCGCCGTACGGGTCTACCGGGCACGCTTCCGCCCGATGCTGCATGCATTGGCCGACTCGCCGCAGCGCAGCCTGTTCAAACTGGTGTGCGTGGGCGAGGAAGAAAAGGTGGTCGGCCTGCACCTGCTGGGCGAGGGCGCCGACGAGATCCTGCAGGGCTTCGCGGTGGCGATCCGGCGGGGCATCACCCGGCGGGATCTGGAGGACACCATCGCCATCCATCCGACCTCGGCCGAGGAAGTGGTACTGATGCGCTGAGGCGATGGACGGGGCGAGCCGACCGGCGGCGGGCCGTGCCGACGGTTGGGTGACGTCCGGCACCTGAGCCTCCCCGTGGCCGGCGCTATGGTGCGCCTGTACAGGCAGGAGAGCCGCCATGCAGCAGGATGTTTCCGTCACCGCCGCCGCGCCCGTGGATTCCGGCGCCGCGTTGAGGCCCATCGATTCGGGAGAACGCATCGCCGCGCTCGACATCATCCGCGGCTTCGCCCTGATCGGCATCTTCCTGATGAACATCGAATGGTTCACCCGCCCGATCAGCGAACTGGGCAGGGGCATCGATCCGTCGCTGCACGGCATCGACTACGCGGTGAGCTGGCTGGTGTACGTGTTCGTGCAGGGCAAGTTCTGGACCTTGTTCTCATTGCTGTTCGGCATCGGCTTCGCGGTGATGCTTGGACGCGCCGAAACCCGTGGGCGCCCGTTCCTCGCCCCGTACCTGCGTCGCATCCTGGGCCTGCTGCTGTTCGGCAGCGCGCACTTCGTCCTGGTCTGGACCGGCGACATCCTGCACAACTACGCCATTACCGCGCTGGCGCTGCTGCTGGTGGTCACCCGCAACTGGAAACTCTGGCTGGGCCTGCTGGTGTCGTTCGCGGCGATGGCGGTGGTGTTGAAGTCCGATGCCGTGGTCGGGGCGCTGATACTGCTGGTGCTGGTCGGCGTGATGATGTTCTTCCTGCATCGCGGCAGCGTGGCGCGCTACTGGAAGTGGGGCGTGACCCTGTATTCGCTGATGTTCGTGCTGGGCCTGATCGGCGCCGGCGTTACCGCCGTGTATCCGCAGATCCGCTCACCGGAAACCGCCGAACAGGCGGCCAAGCGCCAGGAACGCCTGGCCGAGCGAGCGAAGGAGCGGGTGGAGGAAATCCGCATCGACAGCCGCGGCAGCTATGCCGAGGCGGTCCGTTACCGCGCCGACAAGTTTGCCGAGGACATGCCGCAGGCGGCCGGATTGAGTTTCATGGCGCTGCCGATGTTCATGATCGGATTCTGGTTCGTCCGTTCCGGCGTGGTGGCACGATTGCGCGAACACACGGTGCTGTTCCGGCGGCTGGCGGCATGGACCCTGCCGATCGGCATGGCGATCACCCTGCTGAGCGTGTGGCTGGTGCCAAGCTTTCCCGGCGATGGCCTGGGCGGGCGCGATCCGACGCGGATGGCCGCGATGTCGCTGTTCCAGATCGGCGCGCTGCTGCTGTGCCTGGGCTACTTCGCCGGCATGATCCTGCTGCTGGGCACGCGCGCCGCACGCTGGCTGGCGCCGTTGGGCTTCGCGGGCCGGATGGCGCTGACCAACTACATCGGCGCATCGGTGATCAGCACGCTGTTCTTCTTCGGCTACGGCCTGGGATACTGGGGGCAGTTGTCGCGCCCCGGCCAGATGGCGTTCGTGGCGGTGGTGTTCGCCCTGCAGGTCGCTTTCAGCTGGCTGTGGCTGCGCCATTTCCGCTATGGCCCGCTGGAATGGGCGTGGCGCGCGTTGACCTATTGGCACCTGCCCCCCATGCGCCGGAAGCCGGATGTCGCGGCGGCGACGGATGGAACGGTGCATCCGGCCTGAGCCGACCGGCCTGGTCAAATCGCGCCGGGTTTAGAATGCGCGCATGGTTGAGCGCATTTCCCCCCACGCGTCACGCCTTCCTCGCTTCCGCGCCGCCGCGCCCGCTCTCCGATGAGCAGGGTCGGGCAGGACGACGAGGCACAGCAGGACGAATCCGCCAGCGCGGTACTGGATCCGGAGGCGGCGCCTTCCGGCGCCGCCGCGCCGCGCCCGCTGCTGGGCGGATTCGCACTGGCCGCACTGGGCGCCATCGCCTTTTCCGGCAAGGCCATCATCGTCAAGCTCGGCTACCGATATGGCGTGGATGCGATCACGCTGCTGGCGCTGCGCATGCTGGTGGCGTTTCCGTTCTTCCTGCTGATGGGAGCCTGGGCCGCCCGCCGCGCCGAACCATTGGCGCGGGGTGACGGCCTCAGGATCGTCGGCCTGGGGTTCTTCGGCTATTACCTCGCCAGCTTCCTCGACTTCGCCGGGCTGGCCTACATCACCGCCACCCTGGAGCGGCTGATCCTCTACCTCACCCCGACCCTGGTGCTGGCGATCGGCTTGCTGGTGTTCCGTCGCCGCGCCAGCCGCGCGCAGCTGGTTGCGTTGGCGATCAGCTATGCAGGCGTGCTGCTGGCATTCGGCCATGATTGGTCGCTGGGTGGCGGCAACATCGCGCTGGGCAGCCTGCTGGTATTCGGCAGCGCGCTGGCCTATGCAATCTACCTGGTCGGCAGCGGCGAGATGGTGCGCCGGGTCGGGGCGGTGCGCCTGACCGCCTATGCCAGCAGCGTGGCCAGCGTGCTGTGCATCGGCCAGTTCCTGCTGCTGCGTCCGCCGGCGGATCTGCTGGCGGTACCGGCGCCGGTGTGGTGGCTTTCGCTGCTCAACGGCACCGTCTGCACGGTGCTGCCGGTCCTGATGGTGATGATGGCGGTATCGCGCATCGGTTCGGCGCTGGCCGCGCAGATCGGCATGATCGGCCCGGTCTCGACCATCGTGCTGAGCCTGCTGCTGCTGGGCGAACCGATGGGGCCGTGGCAGGTCGCCGGCACCGTGCTGGTGATGTCCGGCGTGTTCGTGGTCTCGCGGCAGAAGGCGGCGTGAGCGCGCGGCGGCTCCGTGGCCTTCATCCTTCCGCCGGACCGGCGCGGGCACAATGAACCCATGAACGCCCCCGGTCCGCAAACACCCGACATCGCCCTGCGGCCGCTGCTGTGGCTGGTGGCGGCGGGGGTGTTCATGCAGATGCTGGACAGCACCATCGTCAATACCGCGTTGCCGGCAATGGCGCGGGATCTCGCGCAGTCGCCGCTGCGCATGCAGGCCGTGGTGGTCGCCTACGCGCTGACCGTGGCGATGCTGATTCCGGCATCGGGCTGGCTGGCGGATCATTTCGGCACCAAGCGGATATTCATCGCCGCGGTGACCCTGTTCACCCTGGGCTCGCTGACCTGCGCGTTCTCGCAGAACCTGCCGCAACTGGTGGCCTCGCGCGTGCTGCAGGGCATTGGCGGGGCGATGTTGCTGCCGGTGGGACGATTGGCGGTGCTGCGCGCGGTGCCGCGCAAGGATTTCCTGGCGGCAATGAGCTTCGTCACCGTGCCGGGCCTGATCGGGCCACTGATCGGCCCCACGCTCGGCGGCTGGCTGGTGGAAGTCGCCTCCTGGCACTGGATCTTCCTGATCAACCTGCCACTGGGTGTGCTGGGCACCGTGGCGGCGCTGCGCTGGATGCCGGACCTGCGTGGCCCGCGGGTGCGTTTCGACGCGCTCGGCTACGTGCTGCTGGCCTTCGGCATGGTGGCGGTGTCGCTGTCGCTGGACAGCCTGTCCGACCACGCCGGGAGCCGCGGCGCGATGGTGGTGCTGCTGGTGTTCGGACTGGCCGGGCTGGTGGCCTACTGGCTGCACGCCGCGCGCGCACCGCGGCCACTGTTCCCGCTGGCGCTGTTCCGGGTGCCGAGCTTCAGCATCGGCCTGCTGGGCAACCTGTTCTCGCGCATGGGCAGCAGCGGCATGCCGTTCCTGATTCCGTTGATGCTGCAGGTCGGCCTGGGCTTTTCGCCGATGTCGGCGGGCATGCTGATGATCCCGGCCGCGCTGGCCGGCATGTTCTCCAAGCGCATCGTGGTGCCGCTGGTGCAGCGGTTGGGCTATCGCAAGGTGCTGGTCGGCAATACCGTGCTGGTGGGGCTGGCGATGGCCAGCTTCGCGTTGATATCGGCCGAACAGCCGCTGTGGCTGCACCTGCTGCACTTCGCCATCTTCGGCGCGGTGAACTCGCTGCAGTTCACCGCCATGAATACCCTGGCCCTGCGTGATCTCGACGGCGATCTGGCCAGCAGCGGCAACAGCCTGCTGTCGATGACGATGATGCTGGCCATGAGCATCGGCGTTGCGCTGGCGGGCAGCCTGCTGGGCGTGTTCGGCAACATCGTCCTGCATCCGCTGCAGGGCCAGGCGCTGTCGGCGTTCCGCTGGACCTTCGTCTGCGTGGGCCTGATCACCATGGCGTCGGCGGCGATTTTCGCGCAACTGCAGCCGACCCACCGCATCCCGCCGTCCAGCGTGAAGCGCGCCGATCCGGGCTGAGTCTTCCTAGTCCTCCGGCGCCACCGGCACGCTGGCGTCGGCAAGCCAGTCCACGACCGCCTGCAGCGCGTCCAGGCGGCCTTCGCCGGCATTGCGGCGCTCGCGGTAGATCGCCAGCTGCCGGTGCGCGCTGGTCCCGTGCTGGAGCGTCTTCCACAGTTGTTCGAAAGCTGCGCCGGCCTCCAGCGCAACGATGTCCTCTTCCAATACCTGCTGCAGATTGCGGAGCATCTCGCGCACCGGCACCAATCGGCCGCTGGCCAGATCGATCAGGCCAGCGTCGTAACCGTGGCGCTGCGCCCGCCACAGGTTCTCCGCGACGATCGCCTGCACGCCGGCGTCCAGGCCGGCATGCCGCTCCGGATGGTGTTCCAGATGACGGACCAGGCAACGGAACAGCTGCGCCAGCGCCAGCGCGTCATCGGCATCGGTGCAGCAATCCGGTACCCGCAACTCGAGGGTGGGAAAGCGCAGGGAGGGGCGGATCGCCCACCACAGGAAACTGGCGTCCTCGATGGTGCCGGACTGCACCATCCGCGCCACGTAGCGATCATAGGCGGCCTGGTTGGCGAACAGCGGCGGCAGGCCGGTGCGCGGGATTTCCTGGTAGGCGGTCTGCCGGTAGCCCATCAACCCGGTCGGATGGCCCATCCAGAACGGCGAAGAGGTGCTGATCGCCAGCAGCAGTGGCATGAACGGTTGCAGGCGCCGCAGCAGGTCGATGCGTGCGGAGGTATCGGCTGGCTGCACGTGCACGTGCAGGCCGCAGACCAGGTTGCGATGGCCCAGCATCTGCAACTGTTCCATCACCCGATCGTAGTGAGGTTTGTCGGTGCTGCGCTGATCGCGCCATAGGCCCATCGGATGCGTGCCTGCGGCGAGGATGGCCAGGCCATGCTCCGCCGCGACGGCGCCAACCGTGCGGCGCAGGTGGTGAAGGTCGCGTCGTGCCTCGCGTGGATCGTGGTGGACGTTGGTCTGCACCTCCACCTGGGTCTGCAGCAGTTCGCTGCCCACCCGATCGCCCAGCGCTTCGTGGCACCGCTCAAAGAACGCCCGCGGCATGTGCCGCAGGCGCCGACGATTGCGGCGGACCAGGAAGTATTCCTCTTCGAGCCCGAATGTGTAGGGATGTGCCGCCAAAAAGAAAACGCCCTGCCGGAGTGACAGGGCGTTATCGCATCGCTGAAGTCAATTTTTCGTTGTCGTCGCCGCGGCAGGCATTGGCGCAGCGGCAGATCCGGTGCCAGGCCCGATGCTCTTGTCGAGGAAAGCCAGGATCCGCCTGTACAGTTCGTTGACGTTCTCCGGCTTGACGAAGCCGTGGCCTTCCCCGGACGCCACCATGGTTTCGACTGGAATGCCTTGTCTGTCAAACCCCTTTTTCAGGCTGTTGAACTGCTCCATCGGGACCTTGCGATCCAGCGTGCCCTGGGCCAGGAACACGGGCACCTTGATCTTATCGATATGGCGTGAGGGAGACATGGCGATCAGATGGTCCATGTCATCGCCCAGCGTCCGCGACAGGAACGCGCGGCCGTCCCGTGTACCGCTCAGGATGTCCCGCTTGTACATCACTTCCAGGTCGTATACGCCCACGTACCCGATCGCGCACTTGTACAGATCCGGGTAGCGGATGGTGCCTTGCAACGCGGCATAGCCGCCGTAGCTGGCGCCGAAGACGCAGATGCGATTGGGATCGGCGAGTTTGTTGTCGATAGCCCATTTCACGCCTTCGGCCACATCGTCCACGAGTTTGCCGCCCCACTCCTTGTAGCCGCTGGTGAGGAAGCGTTCCCCACGTCCGCCCGACCCGCGATAGTTGACCTGCAGCACCGCGTACCCGCGGCTGGCCAGGAACTGGGCGTCCCGGTCATATCCCCACGCATCGGCGACGCCATAGGGGCCGCCGTGCGGTATCACGACCATTGGCTGGGGGCCGCTGACGCCGGCCTTTGCCGTATAGAAGCCGAACAACTTGAGTCCATCGCTGGAGGTGTATTCGAAAGGACGGACCGGCGCGAGCTTCTCCGCCTTGAGCCAAGGCATGAGTTCTCCGACCAGGCGTACCTTGTTGGTGTCCCGGTTGAACAGGTAGTAGGCCCCGGGATTGCGATCGGACCACACCAGGAAAAGTACATTCCTGTTGTCGCGACTGAAACTGTTGAACGACACCATCTGGCCGGGAAAGGCCTTCATCAGCCCTGCATGCAGCTTGGCCCATTCCGAGTTGGTGTCGAAATAGCGGATGGCGGGTTTGTCGGCCTGGTAGGTGATGCCGAATGGTACGCCGGCATAGCCACCGATGAGCATGCGCCCGATATCTGCGTCGTCGCGACCCTGCAACAGGGTACGGGTCCCGGCGGCGAAATCGAGCCGGTAGAACTTGGTCGGCTCGCGCTTGTCCGAGATCTCGGCATAGGCAGTATTGTTGTCCTTGTCGAAGATCAGGGGGCCCATGGTGTAGCCCGCCAGCGTGGCCGGTACCGGCAGCCAGTCGGCACCTTTGGTGGGGCGGTAGTGCAGGACCGGATTGTCGCTCTTGTCGCGGCTGACCCGGAGGCGGGCTTCGCCGGTCTGGTCGTAATAGAACGAAGCCCGCTTGTTGTAACGCTCCACCTCGGTGCGGTTGCCGGTTCGCGTGTCCACCTTGAAGATGACGGTCGGCGGTTCCTCGCCGCAATTCCAGCACACGAAGTTCACCAGGATTTTCCCGGGTTCGTTGGGCAGCAGGTATTCGACGTAGGCAAATCCCTCGTCCTTGCGACGGCCCGAACGAACCAGGTCATCCGGGATGTAGGCGAACAACGGCTTCTGATTCTTCCCGTCGACGTTGGATGACCAAAGTTCACCGCTGCTGACCAGTTGCTCGCGCAGGGGCAGCTTCTCGGCACGGGCTACGACAAAAGTATCGTCATCCGACCAGAGCAGATTCGAGACATGCTGCTGGTTGCCAAAGCGGAGCACCTTGGTTTCCCCCTCACCATCCAGCCGAAGCACGTGCAGTTTGGTTTCCGTTTCTTCCTCGTTGGGCACTGCCAATGCCAGATATTTTCCGTCCGGCGACAGGGCCAGGTCCGAATAGTCGAACCGCTTTGAAAAATCCTCGACCGGAATCACCTGCGCCCAGGCAGGCGCCACCAGCAGGCCGCCCAGCAGGCCCCACTTCCATGCATTGATAGACACGGTTCCTCCCCAGGAACATTGATAGTCGTGTGGGGTGATGTTGCCATTGTCGCGCTGGCCTGTCACCGACAGGTCGATGAGCCCTGCCGGTGCGTGGGTGCCGCCGACGGAAGGGGCGAGGGAGGTGGTCGGCGGGTACGGCCAACTATGCCACCGCTCCAGGGATTGAGTTGCTCATGACCAGGAGATCGGGGCATCTACATGCCGGGACAGGCATGCCCGATGTCAGGCAGGGCGAATGGGACTCCCAGCGAAGCCGCACCGCGGGTCACTTGCCGGCACAGTCATGTCAGCGTCGTCGCCACGGCCCCGGGCAATGAAACCGCCAGGAATCAGACTTCCAGCGAAGCCAGATCTCCCTTGGTCTCCAACCAGCTCTTCCGCTCGCCCGCGCGCTTCTTCGCCAGCAGCATGTCCATCAGGGAATGGGTCTGGTCGCCATCCTCGACGGTCAGTTGGACCAGCCGGCGGGTGTCAGGATGGATGGTCGACTCGCGCAGCTGCGAGGCATTCATCTCGCCCAGGCCCTTGAAGCGGGTGACGTTGACCGCGCCCTTGATCTTCTCGCGCTGGATCTTCTCCAGCAGCAGGCGCTTTTCTTCCTCGTCGAGCGCGTAGAACACCTGCTTGCCCACGTCCACGCGGAACAGCGGCGGCATCGCCACGAACACATGTCCGGCCTGCACCAGCGCCGGGAAATGGCGCAGGAACAAGGCGCTGAGCAGGGTCGCGATATGCAGGCCGTCGGAGTCCGCATCGGCCAGGATCACCACCTTGCCGTAGCGCAGGCCGGAGATGTCTTCCTTGCCCGGGTCGCAGCCGATCGCCACGGCCAGGTCGTGCACTTCCTGCGAGGCCAGCACGCTGCCGGACGCGACCTCCCAGGTATTCAGGATCTTGCCGCGCAGCGGCAGGATCGCCTGGAAGTCCTTGTCGCGTGCCTGCTTGGCGCTGCCGCCGGCCGAGTCGCCTTCGACCAGGAACAGTTCGGTCCGCGACAGGTCCTGGCTGATGCAGTCGGCCAGCTTGCCGGGCAAGGCCGGACCTTGGGTGACCTTCTTGCGCACGACCTGCTTTTCGGTCTTCAGGCGCGCGGCGGCGCGCTCGATGGCGATCTGGGCGATGCGTTCGCCCAGGTCCACATGCTGGTTCAGCCACAGGCTGAAGGCATCGTGGGCGGCGCCCTCGATGAAACCGGCGGCCTGGCGAGAACTCAGGCGTTCCTTGGTCTGGCCGCTGAACTGCGGGTCGGTCATCTTCAACGAAAGCACGAAGGCCACGCGATCCCAGACGTCTTCCGGGGCCAGCTTGACCCCGCGCGGCAGCAGGTTGCGGAAGTCGCAGAACTCGCGCAGCGCGTCGGTCAGGCCACTGCGCAGGCCGTTGACGTGGGTGCCGTGTTGGGCGGTCGGAATCAGGTTGACGTAGCTTTCCTGCACCAGTTCGCCGTCCGGCACCCAGGCCACGGCCCAGTCGACGATTTCGGTGTCCTTCTTCAACTGGCCGACGAACAGGTCCGGCGGCAGCAGCTCGCGCCCCTGCATTTCACCCTTCAGGTAATCGCGCAGGCCGTCCTCGTAGTGCCAGGTGTCGCGCTCGCCGGTGGCTTCGTCATACAGCTTGACGGTCAGGCCCGGGCACAGCACGGCCTTGGCGCGCAGCAGATGGCGCAGCGCGCGCGCGTTGAACTTGGGCGTATCGAAATACTTGGGGTCCGGCCAGAAGCGCAGGCGGGTGCCGGTGTTCTTCTTGCCAACCGTGCCGACGGTCTCCAGCCTGGACGCGGCATCGCCGTCGCGGAACTCCATCCGGTACTCGTTGCTTTCGCGCTTGATGAAGATCTCGACCTTCTTCGACAACGCATTGACCACGCTCACGCCGACGCCATGCAGGCCGCCGCTGAAGGTGTAGTTGCGGTTGCTGAACTTGCCGCCCGCATGCAGGCGGGTGAGGATGAGCTCGACGCCGGGGATCTTCTCTTCCGGATGGATATCCACCGGCATGCCGCGGCCGTCATCGCTGACTTCGCAGCTGCCGTCCTTGTACAGGGTGACCTCGATCTCGCCGGCGTGGCCGGCCAGCGCCTCGTCCACGGAGTTGTCGATGACTTCCTGCGCCAGGTGGTTCGGGCGCGCGGTGTCGGTGTACATGCCGGGGCGGCGCTTGACCGGATCCAGGCCGGAAAGGACTTCGATGTCGGCGGCGTTGTAGCGACTGCTCATGAATTGAATACTGTCTCGGAATGGCGGCTTAGGGCTGGGAAGCGTCCAACTGGCGACCGGTGTAAGGGTTGTACAGGAAATCGCCCGGGAACGACTCACCGCTGGCTGCGTCGCGTTTGTCGGGCAGCAGGCTGCCGAGCGGCAAGCGGAAGTCGTGGGTCTTGCTCGATGTCTTCACACGCAGGTGGCCATCTCCCAGCGGGTCGGCCAGTCGCTTGCCTGCGGCATCGTTGCCGGGAAAGACCAGGAAATACATGCTCTTGCCCAATGGGCCGATGCTGTTGGCGAGGATAGGTCTCAGGAAGGCCAGCGTGGCCGCGAGCCGCGCGGGGACCTTGTCTTCCGCCACGACGGAAAGGACGCGGCCATCGGGGGCGATGAGCACGGTGCTGTCCCGGACATCGCTCTCGGGGGTGAACCGGTATTCCATGTCACTGGCGACGGTTCCCTGTACAACGGCGACGATGTTGTAGTCGCCGAACATGCGGCCCAGATCGGCGGTGGTTTCCGGGTCCGTACCCTTGTTCTGCGCCACGCTGATCTGCCAGTACTCCGGAGGAATCCACCACACCATTTCCATGCGACCGCCGCCGAGGCTGTGCTTCTGCGTGTCGCGGGTGAGGGCATCCAGCTTGACCTCCTGCGGCGGCACCGACACGCGTGCGGCGTGGGCCGGACCCGGCAAGGCCTGCGCGGCCAGGAAAAACAACGCGGAGCAGAGGAATGGGCGCATCGGACGGCGGGGCGGGATCCAGGAGACGCGGAGTTTGCGGCCAGCGCGCCGTTTTTGCACGTTCAGGAGCGGGCGAGCGCCGATGCGGTATCGTGCGCGCGTCAGTTGAATGCCGCCGTTCCGGCCCCATCTGGCGATGCAACGAGTGAATGGAGACGAGCCATGAAACCGCGCAAGCTGTTGATCCTTACCCTGGCCGCCGTGACGGCCGCCGCCGCCGGCCTGGCGCTGGCGCAGTCCAAGTCCGGCAGCCAGGATGCCGACAAGTCCGGGTCCTCGCAGTCCGACTCCTCCGATGCCGACCGCAAGGCGCAGCGCCGGGCCGCCAACGAGGCCGCCGCCGCCGAGCGCGCCAAGCAGAAGGGCGAGCAGGGCAAGAAATCCGGCAGCCAGGAAGAGGAAGAAGAGCGCAAGCCCTGATTCCCGTAAAACCTTTGCCGCACAAGGCTTTCAAGCCTGTTCGGCACCCCCGGACGCCCCGCCTGAGCGGGGCGTTCGGCTTTTAGAAACCCGGCGTTGCCGGTAGACTATGGCTTTCCGGAGCCCTGCCAATGACTCCCCTTATTTTTGTCACCGGCGGCGTCGTGTCCTCGCTAGGCAAGGGCATCGCCGCCGCTTCGCTTGCGTCCATCCTCGAAGCTCGTGGCCTGAAGGTCACGATGATGAAGCTGGACCCCTACATCAACGTCGATCCGGGCACCATGAGCCCGTTCCAGCACGGCGAGGTGTACGTCACCGACGACGGCGCCGAAACCGACCTGGACCTGGGCCACTACGAGCGCTTCGTGCGCACCCGGCTCAGCCGCAAGCATTCGATCACCACCGGCCGCATCTACGAGAACGTCATCCGCCGCGAACGCCGCGGTGACTACCTCGGCGCGACCGTGCAGGTGATTCCGCACATCACCGACGAAATCCGCCGCTGCATCGACGAGGCCACCGAGGGCCACGACGTGGCGCTGGTGGAAATCGGCGGCACCGTGGGCGACATCGAATCGTTGCCGTTCCTGGAGGCGATCCGCCAGATCCGCACCGAGCGCGGGCCGGAGAAGGCGCTGTTCATGCACCTGACCCTGGTGCCGTTCGTGGCCGCGGCCGGTGAACTCAAGACCAAGCCGACCCAGCATTCGGTCAAGGAACTGCGTTCCATCGGTATCCAGCCGGACGTGCTGCTGTGCCGCTCCGAGCAGCCGATTCCGGATTCCGAGCGCCGCAAGATCTCGCTGTTCACCAACGTGCCCGAGCGCGCGGTGATCAGCGTTCCGGACGTGGACGTGCTGTACAAGATCCCGCTGGGCCTGCACGGGCAGGGACTGGACGAGATCGCCATCCGCCAGCTGCGCCTGGACGGTGCCCGCGAGGCGGACCTGTCCGAGTGGGAGGCGGCGGTCGACGCCACCCTCAATCCGCTGGACGAAGTCACCATCGCGGTGGTCGGCAAGTACGTCGATCACCAGGACGCCTACAAGTCGGTCGGCGAGGCGCTCAAGCACGGCGGCCTGCGCCAGCGCACCCGCGTCAACCTGAAATGGATCGAAGCGCAGGAACTGGAAGACAGCGACATGTCGCTGCTCGACGGCGTCGACGGCATCCTGGTCCCGGGCGGCTTCGGTGATCGCGGTTTCGAGGGCAAGGTGCTGACCTCGCGTCATGCCCGCCAGACCGGCGTGCCGTACTTCGGCATCTGCTACGGCATGCAGGCGGCGGTGGTGGATTACGCCCGCCACGTGGCCGGCCTGGAAGGCGCCAACAGCACCGAGAACGACAAGCAGTCGCCGCATCCGGTGATCGCGCTGATCACCGAATGGCGCACCGCCAGCGGCGATGTCGAGAAGCGCGACGAGCGTTCGGACCTGGGCGGCACCATGCGCCTGGGCCTGCAGGAAGCGCGGTTGAAGCCCGGCACGCTGGCGCGCGAGCTCTACGGCAAGGACGTGGTGGCCGAACGCCACCGCCACCGCTACGAGTTCAACAACCGCTACCGCACCCAGCTGGAGGACGCCGGCCTGGTGGTTTCCGCCAAGTCGATGGACGACCTGCTGGTGGAAATGGTCGAACTGCCGCGCGCGGTGCATCCATGGTTCCTGGCCTGCCAGGCGCATCCGGAATTCCTGTCCACCCCGCGTGATGGCCACCCGCTGTTCGTCGGCTTCATTCGTGCCGCGCGCGAGCGCAAGGCCGGCGGCAAGCTGCTGAAGGAAGCGCGCGCCTGAACGCGCTCCGGACCGGTCGCGACGCGTCGCGATCCGGGCCGGTGTCCTGGTGTTACGGTCGCGACTGACGTCGCTCCTACGAGGTACTGCAATGAAACTCTGCGGTTTTGAAGTCGGCCTGGACCAGCCCCTGTTCCTGATCGCCGGTCCCTGCGTGATCGAGTCCATGCAACTGCAACTGGATGTCGCTGGCCGGCTGAAGGAAATCACCGGAAAGCTGGGGATGAACTTCATCTTCAAGTCCAGCTTCGACAAGGCCAACCGCACCTCAGGCACCAGCTTCCGCGGCCCGGGCATGGAAGAGGGCCTGAAGGTCCTGGCCGAGGTGAAGAAGCAGATTGGCGTGCCGGTGCTGACCGATGTGCACGAATACACCCCGATGGACGAAGTCGCCTCGGTGGTGGATGTGCTGCAGACCCCCGCCTTCCTGGTCCGCCAGACCGATTTCATCAGGAAGGTCTGTTCGGCAGGCCGCCCGGTCAACATCAAGAAGGGCCAGTTCCTGTCGCCGTGGGACATGAAGCCGGTCGTCGAAAAGGCCAAGTCCACCGGCAACAACGACATCATGGTGTGCGAACGCGGCGCCAGCTTCGGCTACAACAACCTGGTCAGCGACATGCGCTCGCTCAGCGTGATGCGCGATACCGGTTGCCCGGTCGTGTTCGACGCCACCCACTCGGTGCAGTTGCCGGGCGGGCAGGGCAGCAGCTCCGGCGGCCAGCGCGAGTTCGTGCCGGTGCTGGCGCGCGCGGCGGTCGCGGTCGGCGTGGCCGGCCTGTTCGCCGAGACCCATCCGGATCCGTCCAAGGCGCTGTCCGACGGCCCCAACGCGTGGCCGCTGGACAAGATGGAAGCGCTGCTGGAAACCCTGCTGGCGCTGGATTCGGTCACCAAGCGTTCGGCATTCCTGGAACAGACGCTGTAAGCCATCCACGGATATGCGGCCGGCGATGAAATCGCTGTGGTGGCCGGCTGCAATCATGGATTCGCCGACACGTTCGTGATTCGCACGACAGACAGCCACTCGTGCGCGTCAATGTGATTTGGCGGCGCCCGACGCAACCCGGATAATCGAGGCGCGACCGAACACCACGGTCCGCCTTCTTTCATTTCCGGCTGTTTGCTCACTCATGATCCGCATACCGGGCGCCTTCCTGCGCACGCTGCTTTTCCGGCCTGTCCGCCCTGTTTGCACCCTTCTTTCCGGTCGCCGTTGCGCGTGGACGCTGGCACTGATCGGTGCGGGCATCTCAATGGCGCATGCACAGGAATCCGACCGCTGGCGGATGCCGGAAAGCCCGGAGGATCTGGCCGAGCCCAAGGTACTGCCGCTGACCGAATCCGAACTGCCCGCATTCGCCGCCAGTGCCGAATCCGATCCCGCGCGTCGCGCCGAACTGGTCGACCTCCTGCGCAAGGCGTCCGTGGTGCCGTGGACGCCGGCCGAACGCGACGCCTTTGTCACCGAACTGGAGCAGCTCCGGCAGTGCGAAGCCGGACGTGGCCGCGAGGACCGGGACGACAGCAAGTTCAACGAGCGGATGGAGGCGGTGATGGCCTCGGGAGAACTGGAGCGACAGATCCGTGACTACGCCCGCCTGGTGGAGGTGCCGGAACTGGCGACTCCGCTTGACGCGCCGAGCTGTGGCCGCCCGGAACTGATGAATCAGTTCCGGCAACTGGCGATGCTGCCGATGGCCGCCTCCATGCTGGGGCCGCTGACCGGGCCGCGGGCCGCGCACCAGTTGCGCGGCGCCGGCATGGAACGGCTGTTCGGTTCGCAGATGATGGGTGGCCGCTGCGCCCCTTCGGAGACGTTCGTCCGCCTGTTGATGACTACGCCGGACAACCCGCGCGGCCTGCGCACCGCCGACGACCGGTTGCGCTGCAAGACGGGACCCGCCTACTCGAGCGTGTGGAGCGAAGCCGAATACACGCGCCTGATGGCGGCGATGCCGCAGGTCAGGCAGTGCCTTGCGCGGGGCAACGACCATGGTTTCGACCTGGAGGGCGCAAACGCCCGCTTCGCCGACAGCCCGGAACTGCCGCGCCTGTTCCAGGCCGCCTACGAATTGCTGGCCAACGTGGGTATCTCGAAGTCGTTCGGCTACGCGCTGCCGGCCGATGCCCAGGGGCGCTCCAACGACCTGCTGGCCGCCATGCTGAATGTCGGAACGATGGTCGAGCAGTATCATGACGGGGCTGAAATCAGCTCGCCGGCGGGCGCGCGCCAATTGCAGGCCACTGGCCTGCTGGCCCTCTACATCGCCCGTCTGGCCCCGGAAACCTGTAACCTTCCGGACGATTTCGTCCCCTTACTCAAACTGAACAGTCTGGCCGACCCCTCATGACCACGATCGCCAAAGTCCACGCCCGCGAAATCCTCGACAGCCGCGGAAATCCCACCCTCGAAGCCGAAGTCACCTTGGCCGACGGCTCGTTCGGCCGCGCGATGGTGCCATCCGGCGCCTCCACCGGCACCAAGGAGGCGGTGGAACTGCGCGATGGCGACAAGACCCGCTACCTGGGCAAGGGCGTGCGCAAGGCGGTGGAGAACGTCAACGGTCCGATCGCCAATGCCCTGCACGGCTTCGACGCGGCCGACCAGGAAGGCCTGGACCGCCGCCTGATCGATCTGGACGGCACCGAGAACAAGGGGCGCCTGGGCGCCAACGCGCTGCTGGGCGTGTCGCTGGCCAACGCCCATGCGATGGCCGCCTCGCGCAAACAGCCGCTGTGGCGCTATCTGGCTGGCGGCGACGCGGTGACCTTGCCGGTGCCGATGATGAATATCATCAACGGCGGCGCGCATGCCGACAACAACGTGGACTTCCAGGAGTTCATGGTGCTGCCGGTGGGCTTCGATTCCTTCGCCGAGTCGCTGCGCGCGGGCACCGAAATCTTCCATTCGCTCAAGTCGGTGCTGAAGGGCCACGGCCTGAGCACGGCGGTGGGCGACGAGGGCGGCTTCGCGCCCGATTTCCGCAGCAACGTCGAAGCGCTGGACACCATCCTGGAAGCCATCGGCCGCGCCGGCTACACCGCCGGCGAAGACGTGCTGCTGGGCCTGGACGTGGCATCCAGCGAGTTCTTCGACAACGGCAAGTACCACCTGGTGGGCGAGGGCAAGCGCCTGACCAGCGAGCAGTTCGTCGATTTCCTGGCCGACTGGGCCGCGCAGTACCCGATCATCACCATCGAGGACGGCCTGGCCGAGGACGACTGGGCCGGCTGGAAGCTGCTGACCGATCGCATCGGCAACAAGGTGCAGCTGGTCGGCGACGACCTGTTCGTCACCAACCCGAAGATCTTCAAGGAAGGCATCGAGTCCGGCACCGCCAACGCCATCCTGATCAAGGTCAACCAGATCGGCACGCTCAGCGAGACCCTGGAAGCCATCGCCATGGCCCATCACGCCAACTACGCGGCGATCGTCTCGCACCGCTCCGGCGAAACCGAGGACACCACCATCGCTGACATCGCGGTGGCGACCACCGCCACCCAGATCAAGACCGGTTCGCTGTGCCGCAGCGATCGCGTGGCCAAGTACAACCAGCTCCTGCGCATCGAGGAAGCGCTGGGCAGCGCGGCGCGCTATGCCGGCCGCAACGCCTTCGTCTCGCTGAAGAAGTAAGCCATGCGCCGACTGGTCTGGCTGCTGCTGGTACTGGCGCTGCTGCTGGCCTGGCTGCAATACCGGTTCTGGTTCGGCGCGGGCAGTTCGGGCGAAGTGGTCGCGCTGGAAAGCCAGGTCATCGTGCAGAAGCGCGAGAATGCCGGCCTGCAGGAACGCAACGACGCGCTCGCCGCCGAAGTCGAGGACCTCAAGTCCGGCGAGGCGGCGGTCGAGGAACGCGCGCGCAGCGAGCTGGGCATGATCAAGCCCGGCGAGAAGTTCTACCGCGTGGTGGAACCGACCGCGCCGGTGCCGGCGCCGCCCGCGGCCACGGAGGACGGAGAAGCGACCGCCGAACCGGCCCCGATCGCCGAACCGGAGCACCAGCCCTGATGGCCGGTATCTGGGCGGTGATTCCCGCCGCCGGGCGCGGCACGCGCTTCGGTGGCGAGATTCCCAAGCAGTACCTGCGCGTGGCCGGCCGGCTGCTGCTGGAACACACGCTGGAGGCGCTGTTCGCGCACGATGCCGTGCTGGGCGCGGTGCTGGCGTTGTCGGCCGACGATGCGGACTGGCCGGGCTGGACCTCGTTCGCCGGCCGGCCATTGCTGACCTGCACCGGCGGCGCGACCCGCGCCGAGTCGGTGCTGGCCGGGCTCAACGCGCTGCCCGACGACGTGCGCGCCGACGATTTCGTGCTGGTGCACGACGCCGCACGGCCCAACCTCGGGCTGGCCGATCTGGCCCAGTTGCTTGAGCGCGGACGCAATGATCCAGTTGGCGCCATCCTCGCCGCGCCGGTGCGCGACACGCTCAAGCGGGCCGGCGACGACGGCGGCATCGACGGCACCGAACCGCGTGAGCGGCTGTGGCGTGCCTTCACCCCCCAGCTGTTCCGCCGCCTGCACCTGCAACGCGCGCTGGAAGCCGCCGCCGGCAATGGCATCGAAGTCACCGACGAGGCGATGGCGATGGAGCGGCAGGGCCTGCGCCCGCTGCTGATCGAAGGCGCCGAGGACAACTTCAAGATCACCACCCCGGCGGATCTGGCGCGCTTCGAGTTCATACTGGCCCAGCGCGGCCGCTGACTTCTCCGGCAGGAGCGCCGTCCCGGCGCGGCGCTTCTCCCGGTGACAACCCGGCTTCTTTTTTGTTGGATATGCACATGCCCGACCTTCCTTCCATCCGCATCGGCCAGGGATTCGACGTCCACGCCTTCGGCGATGGCGACCACCTGATGCTGGGTGGCGTGCGCGTGCCGCACGATCGCGGCGTGCTCGCGCACAGCGACGGCGACGTGGTCCTGCACGCGCTGTGCGACGCCATCCTCGGCGCGCTCGCGCTGGGCGACATCGGCAAGCATTTCCCGCCTTCGGACCCGCGCTGGAAAGGCGCGGACAGCCGCCATTTCCTGCGTCATTGCAATGCCCTGATCGGCGAGCGCGGCTGGCGCGTCGGCAATGCGGACGTCACCGTGATCGGCGAGCGGCCCAAGGTGGGCCCGCACGCCGAAGCGATGCGGGCCGCCATCGCCCAGGACCTGGAAATCGACATCGATGCCATCGCCATCAAGGCGACCACCACCGAGAAACTGGGCTTCACCGGCCGTGGCGAAGGCATCGCCGCGCAGGCGGTGGTACTGCTGGTGCGCGCATGAGCACGGAACTGCCGCGCGCCTTTGGCGCATCGGTGCTGACGGCGCGTTTCCGCGCCACGCCGGAGGATTTCTTCGTCGAGGAACTGCCCGGGTTCGAACCCACCGGCGAGGGCGAGCATCTCCTGCTGACGGTGCAGAAGCGCGGCATGAACACCGCCTTCGCCGCCAAGCGCATCGCCGCCTGGGCCGGATTGCAGGAGATGGCGATTGGCTATGCGGGCCTGAAGGATCGCCACGCGGTGACCCGCCAGCGTTTCAGCGTGCACCTGCCCAAGCGCAATGCCCCGGACATCGCCGCGCTGAACGCGGACGACCTGCAGGTGCTGGAATCGATCTGGCACAACCGCAAGCTGCCGCGCGGTGCGCTGGCAGGCAACCGTTTCGTGCTGGTGTTGCGCGAGGTGCGCGGAGAACGCGCCGAGATCGAACAGCGTCTGGCGGATATCGCCGCGCAAGGCCTGCCCAACTGGTTTGGCGAACAGCGTTTCGGCCGCGACGGCGGCAACATCGCCGCGGCGCTGGCGATGTTCGGTGGCCGCCGCGTGCGCCGCGATCAGCGCTCGATGCTGCTGTCGGCCGCGCGTTCGGAACTGTTCAACCGGGTGTTGACCGCCCGCATCACCGCGGGCGACTGGAACCAGGGCATGGACGGCGAGGTATGGATGCTGGATGGCAGCCGCAGCGTGTTCGGCCCGGAGCCGTGGAACGATACGCTGGCGCAGCGGCTGGCGGCATTCGACATCCATCCCAGCGGCCCGCTGTGGGGCGCCGGGGAACTGCGTACCACCGCGGAATGCCGCGAATTGGAGCTGGCCGCGCTGGCCGACGATACCGCCCATCGCCTGCGTGGCGGACTCGAGCAGGCAGACCTGCGCCAGGAACGCCGCGCGCTGCGCCTGCGCCCGCAGACAATGGCTTGGGAATGGCTCGCCGACGACGTGCTGTCGCTGGGTTTCGCGCTACCACCGGGCAGCTACGCCACCGCGCTGCTGCATGAACTGGGCGAGGTGGTGGAAGCGGATCGCGAGGCGTAGGCATCCTGAGCGGGTGGCCGTGCTTCATGCACGAGGGTATGGCGGAGCGGGGCCGGTGGTTGCCGCATGCGTCGATTCGATGGGCGTCCTTATCGCGCCGACCCGTCAGCGCCGCGCCAGCAGCACCAGCACCGCGCCGGTTCCGCCCTGCGTGGCGGGCGCGGAATGGAACGCCAGCACGTCGCCGCGCTGGCGCAACAGCCGATCCACCAGGTTCTTCAGCACCGGAATCTCGCGCTCGTTGCGACGGCCCTTGCCGTGGATGATGCGCACGCAGCCATGTTCGTGCGCATGGGCTTCCTGCATGAACTGGCGCAGCAGGCGCTCGGCCTCGACGGCGGTGGCGCCGTGCAGATCCAGTTCGTCCTGGGCCGAGAACTGGCCCTTGCGCAGGCGCTGGAACACCCGCGGCGGCACCTCGTCGCGGCGGAAGCTGAGTACGTCGCCGGCCTCCAGCAGCGCCAGGTCGTCCAGCCCGCGCTGGAACTCGCTGCGCGCGTCCACCTCGTCGCGTTCGGCCATGCGCGCGGCGGGGCGCGGCTTCGGCGGCCGTGGAGGCGGCGCGGCGTCCGCCATCGGCTTCACCTCGCCGATGGCCTGGCGGAACAAGGCGGCGTCGTCGTCTTCGGGGGGATCGGACATGGCCCACAGCGTAGCGCGGCGGGCGCGTGACGCAAGCGCGGGAAGCGGTCATCCGCTTCCGGTATCATGGGGCGTCCCCCGAGGAAGCACATGCGCGTACTTGTCAGCAACGATGACGGCGTCGACGCCCCCGGCATCCGCATTCTGGCGGAGGGGTTGCGCGAGGCCGGCCATGAAGTGTTCGTCATCGCGCCGGATCGCGATCGTTCCGGCGCCAGCAACTCGCTCACCCTGGATCTGCCGATCCGGCTCAAGCGGATCGACCACTACACCTGCAGCGTCGCCGGCACGCCGACCGACTGCGTGCACCTGGCGCTGACCGGCATGCTGGAGTTCGAACCGGACATCGTGGTGTCCGGCATCAACAATTCCGCCAACCTCGGCGACGACGTGATCTATTCCGGCACAGTGTCGGCGGCGATGGAAGGGCGCTTCCTCGGCCTGCCGGCGGTGGCGATGTCGCTGGTCTCGCGCAATCACGAGCCGCGCCATTTCGAAACCGCCGCGCGCGCCGCGGTGGAGATCGTCGCCCGGCTGAAGGCCGATCCGCTGCCCGCCGACACCATCCTCAACGTCAACGTGCCGGATCGCGCGTGGAGCGAGGTGCGTGGCTTCGAGGTCACCCGGCTCGGCAACCGCCACCGCTCCGAGCCCTGCGTGACCCAGCAGGATCCGCGCGGCAACACCGTGTACTGGATCGGCCCGGCCGGTCCGGAACAGGACGCCGGCCCGGGCACCGACTTCCATGCCGTGCGCATGGGCAACATCTCCATCACCCCGATCCATGTCGACCTGACCCGCTACCAGGCACTGGAAAAGGTCGCCGGCTGGGTCGATGGCCTGACCTCGTCGCTGGAGAACCCGGCATGACCCCACGGCTGCGCCTGCAACCGGAAGCCGTGGGCATGGGCATGACCTCGCAGCGCGTGCGCGACCGCCTGGTCGAGCGCCTGCGCGAGTCGGGCATCCGCGACGAGACCGTGCTCAACGCGATCCGGCTGGTGCCGCGCCATCTGTTCGTCGACGAGGCGCTGGCCACGCGCGCCTACGAGGATACCGCGCTGCCGATCGGCCACAGCCAGACCATCTCGCAACCGTGGGTGGTGGCGCGCATGACCGAGGCGCTGCTGCAGGGTGCGCCGAAGAAGGTGCTGGAAATCGGCACCGGCTCCGGCTACCAGGCCGCGGTGCTGGCTGCGTTGGGGCTGGAGGTCTACACCGTCGAACGCATCGGCGATCTGCTGCGCCAGGCGCGCAAGCGCCTGCGCCAGCTCGGCATGAACGTGCGCAGCAAGCATGACGACGGCCGCATCGGCTGGCCGGAACATGCACCCTATGACGGCATCCTGGTCACCGCCGCCGCGCCCGCATTGGTCAACGCGCTGATCGAACAACTCGCGGTAGGCGGTCATCTGATTGCCCCGGTTGGCTGCTCCGGTTCGCAATCGCTGGTCAAGCTGACCAAGCGCGAGGACGGCAGCGTGCAGGAGGAAACCCTGGCGCCGGTCGTGTTCGTTCCCCTGTTGTCCGGCACCCTGGACTGATCGCGGATGCAGATCTTCAAGCCGCTGTACGAACGCGCGATCCAGTGGGCCCGGCATCCGCGCGCACCCGCGCTGCTGACCGGATTGAGCTTCATCGAGGCGATCATCTTCCCGGTGATGCCGGAAGTGATGCTGGCGCCGATGTGCGTGGCCAATCCACGGCGCTCGCTGTGGTTCGCCACCCTCAGCCTGGCCGGCTCCATGGCCGGCGCGCTGGTCGGTTACGCGCTGGGCCACTACGCCTTCGAGGCACTCAAGCCGCTGTTCGCCGCGCTGGGCATGCTCGACAGCATCGAGGCGGGCATCGCCCTGGTGAAGGCCAAGATGGCCGAGTCGCCGTGGGCGGTCTTCACCTTCCTGGTGCTCGGTGGCTTCATGCCCATCCCGATGAAGGTGTTCACGTGGGCGTCGGGTATCGTAGGCGTGCCTATGCTGCAATACGTCCTCAGCATGCTGATCGGACGCGGCAAGCGGGTGTACCTGCTGGGCATCGCGATCCGGTTGGGCGGGGCGCGTGCCGAGGCGGCGCTGCGCCGCTGGATCGAACCGGTGGGCTGGCTTGCCACCGCACTGGTGGTGGCGTTGGTCGGCTGGTTGATCTGGCGCGCCTCCACCTGATTCCTGGTATCCGCAGAAGGTGAGTGAACGGATGACGAAAGCCACGCGAGCCCTTGTCCTGAGCATCGCGGTGATGGCCGGCCTGGCGGCCTGCCACAGCACCGTGGTCCGCCAGACCGGTTCCTCGGGCGGTGGCAGGATTGTGTCGCAGCCCAAGTACGGGCAGACCGTGCGCGTGCAGCGCGGCGACACCCTGTACGGCCTGGCCTTCCGCAACGGCATCGACTTCCGCGATCTGGCCGCCTGGAACGGCATCGGCTCGCCCTACACGATTTACCCCGGCCAGACCCTGCGCCTGTATCCGTCCTCCGGTGGTCGTCCCACGGCCAGCACGGGCACCGCCGCGACCGGGACCGCACCGCGTCCCACGACGCCGCCGGCCACCAGCGCACCCAAACCGGCACCGCCGCAGGCCGCACCGGTCAATAGCGGTTTCAATTGGCGCTGGCCCGCCGACGGTCACGTGATCGGACGCTTCATCGCCGGCGACGCCACCAAGCAGGGCATCGACATCGCCGGCTCAGGCGGCCAGGCCGTGCGCGCGGCCGCCGATGGCGTGGTGGTGTATTCCGGCGCCGGCCTGGTCGGCTACGGCGAACTGATCATCGTCAAGCACAGCGAAGCCTGGCTGTCGGCCTACGGCCACAACCGCAAGCGGCTGGTCAACGAAGGCCAGAACGTGAAGGCCGGACAGCAGATCGCGGAAATGGGCAGCTCCGGCGCCGCCCGCGAGATGCTCCACTTCGAGATCCGCTACAACGGCAAGCCGGTGGATCCGCAGCTGTACCTGCCCAAGCGCTGAGCTTTCCTTCCTGCGGACGAAATACCCGTCGCGGCGCTCGCTCCTCCCCGGTAGGAGCGACGTAAGTCGCGACCGGAAACCACCAGCGCCCCGCACGCTTGCGACCGATATATCGTGTCCACGCCAGACGCTCTTCAGCACCATGACCTCTCCTGTGGGAGCGACGTCAGTCGCGATGCCTTGCGCGGAAACCACTCGGGTCGCGACTTACGTCGCTCCTACAATGGTGGGTTCATGCCAGGCCTTCCACGCGCCTGGGTCAAGCCCTGTAGGAGCGACGTAAGTCGCGACCGGAAATCATCGGCACGCCGCAGGCCAGCGACTCACATCACGCCCACCACTGCGTATTGGGTCTACGCCACTCGCAATGACCCCTCCTGTGGGAGCGACGTCAGTCGCGATGCCTTGTGCGGAAACCCCTCGGGTCGCGACTTACGTCGCTCCTACAGGGAATGTGGCGATTGCATGCACAGCGAGGTGCGCCGGGTGTGATCGTTGCCCCAGGTGCGGAAGCCCGCCGTATCGATGTGGATGTGTCCGGCGGAGTAGAAACCCAGGCCCATCCGCAAGGCAGGTCCATGCCGCCGCCAGTAACCGCACAGGCGTTCGGGTGTCACCGCAGGATCTAGATCAAGATCAAGCGCGCGGTTGCGCAGATGCTGGCTGCGCGTGCTGCCGCCGGAACAGGCGTTGGTGTGCGCGTCGCGCCAGCCGGAGCGGATGCGCCGGCCATCCACCAGCCCTTCCGCCTGGAGTTGCCGCAGCAACCGCAGGGTCGGCAGGATCCCGGCCCATTCGGCCAGGGGGGGCACGGCGAATTCAGCGGCCCCGCACCGTTGCCAACGCCGCGAGGTCCGCAGCAGCGACGACAACGGCGCGACATCGGCCACGCCTTGTGACGCCAGCCAGGCTTGATAGCGTCCGGCCTCGCCGGCGTGATCACGGTGCCAGCGGGCGAAGCGCTGTTCGGCGGTTTCCGGGGAAAACAGGGTGCGCTGGCAGGCGGCCAGCAGAATGAGCGACAGCAGCGCGATCAGCGCCCGCCGCCGGTTCACGCGGCCGGGGTGTCCAGCAGGAACCCGGCCACCACCCGGCGCGATTCGCTGGCCAGCACGTTGAAGGTGCGGGCGGCGGCGGCATTGGTCATCACCTCGATACCCACGCCGCGGGTCAGGCCGGCGGCCATGACCGCGGCCGGCGGGAAGATCTGGCGGTCACCGGTCCCCAGCAGGATGACCTCCGGCTGCAATGCCAGCAGGGGGGTGAGGTCCTCGGGCGTCAGCGAGGCGACGTCGCGCGGGCCCCAGTCCTCGCGCAACTCCGACGGCGACAGCACGAAGCTGGCGGTCAGCACGCGATCGTTGACCTTGGCGCTGCGGCCGTCGGCCGCGCGCAGGGTGTAGGCGTAATCGGGGAGTTCGTGGCTCAGTTGCATGGGAGGCGACTCGGAGCCGGGCAGGCCGTCAGGCCCGCGGCAGGACAATCTGGCGGCGTTCCTTGCTGGGGCGGTACAGCACGGCGGTGTGGCCGATGCGCTGGACCAGCGCCGCGCCGGTCTGCTCCGCCAGCTCGGCGATCATCGCGTCGCGGGCCTCGCGGTCTTCACCCGCCACCTTCACCTTGATCAGCTCATGGTGTTCCAGCGCGCCGTCCAGTTCGGCGATGAACGCCGGGGTGACTCCCTTGCCGCCAATCTGCAGCAGCGCTTTCAGGTCATGGGCCTGGCCACGCAGGAAACGGGTCTGGGCGGAGGTCAGAACGACGGGCATGCACAAATCAGGGTGGGAAAGGGTGTTCAGGGTATCATGGCGGCCTTTCCCGCCGCCGTTCCGCCCGCTGTCGCAAGGCCGGCGGAGATTGACGCCCTCATGGCCACACGCAGCAAAAGCAGCCAACGCTGGCTCCGCGAGCACTTTTCCGACCCCTACGTGAAGAAGGCGCAGGCCGAGGGCATGCGCTCGCGCGCCGCCTACAAGCTGGAAGAACTGCTGGAACGCGATCGCCTGCTCAAGCCGGGCATGGTGGTGGTCGACCTGGGGGCCGCCCCGGGCGGCTGGTCCCAGTTCGTCCGCCAGGCCATGGGCGACAACGGCCGGGTGGTGGCGATGGACATCCTGGACATGCCGCCGCTGGCCGGGGTCGAGTTCCTTCATGGAGACTTCAGGGAACAGACCGTGTTATCCCAGCTGGAGTCCATGCTGGACGGCCAGCCGGTGGACCTTGTGCTGTCCGATATGGCCCCCAATAAGAGTGGTGTGGACGCGGTGGACCAGCCGCGGGCGATGTACCTGGCCGAGTTGGCGATGGAGTTCGCCGATGGCCACCTCAAGCCCGGCGGTGCGTTCCTGATCAAGTTGTTCCAGGGCACCGGTTTCGACGACTACGTCAAGGAACTGAGGCGCCGGTACGACAAGGTGGTCATCCGCAAGCCGGACGCCTCGCGCAAGCGGTCGCCGGAAGTCTATGCGCTGGGGCAGGGCAAGCGTGCCCGGATGAAGTAAGGTGGCTTAACGTGGATATCGTGAAAGAGGAACGGCGGGGCCGATGAGGATGAACGACTTGACCAAGAATCTGCTGCTGTGGGTAGTCGTCGCCGTCGTGTTGATGGTGGTGTTCCAGAGCTTTTCGCCGAAGATGGGCGCGGGTGCCGGCGGTGGCGAAGTCACCTATTCCGAGTTCCTGCGCGAGGTCGACAACGGCCGCGTGTCCTCGGTGCGCTTCACCAAGGACGGCAACCTGACCACCAACGCCATCGAATACAAGCGCGCCGACGGCCAGACCGGCACGGTCTACGGCCCGGCCGACGATGAACTGGTCAACCAGTTGGTCCGCAAGAACGTCACCATCACCCGCGATGCGCCGGAATCGGGCATCAGCCTGGGCGTGATCCTGCTGAACTTCCTGCCGGTCCTGCTGATCATCGGCTTCTGGATTTTCATGATGCGGCAGATGCAGGGCGGCGGTGGCGCCAAGGGCGCCATGAGCTTCGGCAAGTCGCGCGCCAAACTGCAGGGCGAGGACCAGGTGAAGATCACCTTCGCTGACGTCGCCGGTTGCGACGAGGCCAAGGAGGAAGTCGGCGAGCTGGTCGAGTTCCTGCGTGATCCGGGCAAGTTCCAGAAGCTGGGCGGCAAGATTCCGCGCGGCGTGCTGATGGTTGGCCCGCCCGGCACCGGCAAGACCCTGCTGGCCAAGGCCATCGCCGGCGAAGCCCGCGTGCCGTTCTTCAGCATTTCCGGTTCCGACTTCGTCGAGATGTTCGTCGGCGTCGGCGCCAGCCGCGTGCGCGACATGTTCGAGCAGGCCAAGAAGCACGCGCCGTGCATCATCTTCATCGACGAAATCGACGCGGTCGGCCGCCATCGCGGCGCCGGCCTCGGCGGTGGCCATGACGAGCGCGAGCAGACCCTGAACCAGTTGCTGGTCGAGATGGACGGCTTCGAGGGAGGCGAGGGCGTGATCGTCATCGCCGCCACCAACCGTCCGGACGTGCTGGATCCGGCGCTACTGCGCCCGGGCCGCTTCGACCGCCAGGTGGTGGTCGGCCTGCCCGACGTGAAGGGCCGCGAGCAGATCCTGCGCGTGCATATGCGCAAGCTGCCGCTGGCCGACGATGTCGAGCCGATGGTGATCGCCCGCGGTACCCCTGGCTTCAGCGGTGCCGACCTGGCCAACCTGGCGAACGAGGCCGCGCTGTTCGCTGCCCGCGAGAACGCCAAGGAAGTGCGCATGGATCACTTCGACCGCGCGCGCGACAAGATCTTGATGGGCACCGAGCGCCGCTCGCTGGCCATGAGCGAGGACGAGAAGACCCTCACCGCCTACCACGAGGCCGGTCATGCCATCGTCGGCCGGCTGGTGCCGGAGCACGATCCGGTCTACAAGGTCACCATTATCCCGCGCGGCCGCGCGCTGGGCGTGACCATGTACCTGCCGGAAGGTGACAAGTACAGCCTCAACCGCGTCGCCATCGAGTCGCAGCTGTGCTCGCTGTACGGTGGCCGCGTGGCCGAGGAACTGATCTTCGGTGCCGACAAGGTCACCACCGGTGCCTCCAACGACATCGAGCGCGCCACCAAGATGGCCCGCAACATGGTCACCAAGTGGGGCCTGAGCGACGAGATGGGCCCGATCGCCTACGGCGAGGAAGAGGACGAAGTCTTCCTGGGCCGCTCGGTCACCCAGCACAAGAATGTCTCCAACGAGACCGCGCGCCGCATCGACGAGGTCGTCCGGGCCATCCTGGATCGCGCCTACCTGCGTACCAAGGGCATCCTGACCGAAAACCTCGACAAGCTGCATTCGATGTCCCAGTTGCTGCTGCAGTACGAGACCATCGATGCGCCGCAGATCGACGCCATCATGGAAGGCCGCGAGCCGCCGCCGCCGGCCGGCTGGGGCAAGTCGGGCAAGGACGGCGACAAGCCGGAATCGCGCCCGCTGCCGCCGCTGGGCGGTCCGGCCGCCCAGACCTGAGTCGGGCGCTCATTCGGAAGGTCACGAAAGACGGCTTCGGCCGTCTTTTGTTTTGCGTGGATAATGGGCCGTATCGGGCGGCCCGCCGCGCGCAGGAGTCCTTCATGAAGAACTTCAAGACCAACCCCGGCGTGGCCATCGCGCTGGGCATCGCCATCGGCGCCGCCGTCGGTGTGGCCACCGGCAACCTGGCCCTGTGGCTGGCGCTGGGCGTGGCGATTGGCGGGGGACTGTCCGCCGCGGCTGCTTCCCGCAAACCCAAGGATCCCGATTGATGTTCGACACCACTCCGCAACTCGACTGCGCCGGCCGCATCCTCAAGCTTGATCGCCCGCGGGTGATGGGCATCGTCAACGTCACCCCGGATTCGTTCTCCGATGGCGGCGCGCACGACACCCTGGAGGCGGCGGTCGCCCACGGTCTGAAGCTGACGGAGGAGGGTGCGGATATCCTCGACATCGGCGGTGAATCGACCCGCCCCGGCGCCGCGGATGTTTCCGTGGAAGAAGAACTGCGGCGGGTGGTGCCGGTGATCGAACGGCTGGCGAAGGAAACCACGCTGCCGATCAGCATCGACACCTTCAAGCCGGAAGTGATGCGCGCGGCGGTGCAGGCCGGCGCCGGCATGATCAACGACATCTACGGCCTGCGTCGCGAAGGCGCGCTCGAAGCCGCCGCCGCGCTCGGCGTGCCGGTGGTGCTGATGCACATGCAGGGCGAACCGCGCACCATGCAGGAGGCACCGGACTACGACGACGTGGTCGGCGAGGTCCATCGCTTCCTGGCCGAGCGCATCTTCGCCGCGGAGATGGCCGGCATCGCCAAGAAGAACCTCCTCGTCGATCCCGGTTTCGGCTTCGGCAAGAACACTCAACACAACCTCGCGTTGCTGGCACAACTGGAGCGCTTCGTCGAACTGGGTGTGCCGGTGCTGGCCGGGCTGTCGCGCAAGCGTTCGCTGGGTGAGCTCACCGGGCGTGATGTCGCCAGCGAGCGCGTCGCCGCATCGGTCGCCGCACACCTGATTGCCGCCCAGCGCGGCGCGGCGATCGTGCGCGTACACGATGTAGCCGCCACGGTGGATGCGCTCAAGGTGTGGAATGCGGTGGCTGCGGTGCCGCAACCGCGCGCCAAATCCGCGGCGCCGACGATTCGCTGGCCGGATGAGGATTGAGTGGCCTGGCAAATCGCCTCCGTCCCCAAGAGTGCGTAGCCCCCTTGACCAGCCTTCGGCTGTTGAGAAGCACTTGAAAAAGGGGGGGGCACCTGCGAAGCAGGTGACGGGGATTGACCAGCCATTCGGCTGTTGAAAAGCGCTTGCTCTTGGCGCCAAAAGCAAATCCCCCTCAATCCCCCTTTTTCAAAGGGGGAGGCAAAAGCCCAACCTCCTTCAGTCCCCAATCCCCAATCCCCAACCACCCCCATGCCCGCCGACACCCGCCCCCTCGCCATTGCCCTGATGGGCCCGACCGCCTCGGGCAAGACGGCGCTGGCGATGGAGTGGGCCGAGCGCTGCAATGGCGAAATCATCAGCATCGATTCGGCGCTGGTGTATCGCGGGCTGGATATTGGCGCGGCCAAGCCGGATGCGGTGATGCAGGCGCAGGTGCGGCATCACCTGATCGACGTGCGGGATCCGTGGCAGACCTATTCGGCGGCCGAATTCGCCGCGGACGCGCGCGCTGCGCTGGCCGACATCGCCACACGCGGCAGGCTGCCGATTCTGGCGGGTGGGACCGGGCTGTATTTCCGTGCGCTGCTGGAAGGGCTGGCGCCGATGCCGGAAGCCGACCCGGACACCCGCGCCACGCTGGCCGCCGAAGCCGCCGAACGTGGCTGGCCAGCCCTGCATGCCGAGCTGGCCCGGGTCGATCCCGAGGCGGCCGCGCGCATCCACGCCACCGATCCCCAACGCATCCAGCGTGCGCTGGAGGTCTACCGGCTCAGCGGCAAGCCGATCAGCCAATGGCAGCTTGAACCCGGGCCGCCGCGCCTGCCGTTCCGCGTGCTCAAACTGGTGCTGGCGCCGGCCGAGCGTGCCGTGCTGCATGCGCGCATCGAACAGCGCTTCGACGCCATGCTGGCCGAGGGCTTCCTGGACGAGGTCCGTCGGCTGCGCGCGCTGCCGCAAATGCAGGCCGTGGCCGCGCCACTGGACCTGCCGGCGGTGCGCGCGGTGGGCTACCGCCAGGCCTGGGAACACCTGGACGGCGCCGTCTCCGCCACCGAATTCCGCGACCGCGCCATCTACGCCACCCGCCAGCTCGCCAAGCGCCAATTGACCTGGCTGCGGGGCGAACTGGATGCCCGCTGGTTCGACCCCGGGCGCGACCAGGCCGCCTTGGAGCGGGCCCGGCAGCAATTTCTGGGCGCCCCGTAGCTGGTCAAACCGCCCCGGTTGTGTAACATCGGGGGCCGGGCCGCCAGGGGATACAAGCGCGCGGACCCGGAAACACCACAATTATTCCTATAAGCAACACTTCGGGAGTTCGCCACAATGTCCAAGGGGCAATCCTTGCAGGATCCTTTCCTGAACGCTCTGCGCCGCGAGCGGGTGCCGGTTTCGGTCTACCTGGTCAACGGCATCAAGCTGCAGGGCACCATCGAATCGTTCGACCAGTTCGTGGTCCTGCTGCGCAACACGGTCAGCCAGATGGTCTACAAGCACGCCATTTCCACCGTGGTGCCGGCGCGCAACGTGCGCGTGGGACCGGGTGGCGGCTACGTGCAGTCCAATGAGGGCGGCGCGGCGGGCGAAGAAGAAGAAGACACCGAGTAAACACCCGGGGAACCGGTGGAGATTCCAGGGTGAAATCGGGGGCGACCGCCCCCATGTGATGGGATCCGGGCGCCTGGCGCGACCGGATCCTCCCTGAAATCGAGTCCAAACCGCTTTCCATGTTCGAACGTTCCCGCAAAGGCGAACACGCCCTCCTGATCCAGCCCCACGCTGGCGGCCCGCCGGATGATGGCGCCGCCGAGGAATTCACCGATCTGGCCCGCTCCGCCGGCGCCAGCATCGCGGCGTTGCTCACCGCCCGCATCGATCGGCCCAATCCGTCCACCCTGATCGGCAGCGGCAAGCTGGAAGAGGTCAAGGCCGCGGCCGAAGCCACCGGCGCGGATCTGGTACTGGTCAACTATCCGCTTTCGCCCGGCCAGGAGCGCAACCTGGAGAAATTCCTGGAACGCCGCGTGCTGGATCGCACCGGCCTGATCCTGGACATCTTCGCCCAGCGCGCCCGCAGCCACGAAGGCAAGCTGCAGGTGGAACTGGCCCAGCTCAAGCACATGGCCACCCGGCTGGTGCGCGGCTGGACCCACTTGGAGCGCCAGCGCGGTGGTTCCATCGGCCTGCGCGGCCCGGGTGAAACCCAGCTGGAAACCGACCGCCGCCTGCTGCAGAAGCGGGTGGAGCAGTTGCAGAAGCGGCTGGAAAAAGTCGAAGTGCAGCGCACCCAGATGCGCCGCGCCCGCGTGCGCAGCGAACTGCCGCGCGTGGCCCTGGTCGGCTACACCAACGCCGGCAAATCCACCCTGTTCAATACGCTGACCGGCGCGGAGGCCTACGCCGCCGACCAGCTGTTCGCCACCCTGGATCCCACCGTGCGCCGCATCGAACTGCCTGGCGGCGGCGTGGTGCTCGCCGACACCGTCGGCTTCGTCCGCGATCTGCCACACGAACTGGTCGCCGCGTTCCGCTCCACCCTGTCCGAGGCGCGCGAGGCGGATCTGCTGCTGCACGTCATCGACGCCGCGGATCCGCTGCGCGAGGAACGCATCACCCAGGTCGATGAAGTGTTGCAGGCGATTGGCGCGGGCGACATTCCGCAGTTGCTGGTGTTCAACAAGATCGATCGCATCGAAGGCGCCGAACCGCGCCACGACCAGCCCAACGAAGGCCACGAGCGCGTGTGGATTTCCGCGCGCGACGGCGCAGGGCTGGATGTGCTGAAGGAAGCGCTGGCACAGAAACTCGGGCTGGAACGGATCATCGGCACCGTGCACCTGGGCGAGCGTTCGGCGCGACTGCGTTCCCGCCTGCACGCGCTCGGCGCGGTGCGCGGCGAACGCCACGACGAAACCGGCTGGCACCTGGACCTGGACATGGCCCTGGCCGACGCGCGCCGGCTGGCCGCCGAAGCCGGCGGCCACGCCCTGGAAACCCTGCTCCCCGAACCCGTCGAAGACACCTTCTGACCACCCACCCTGTGCGTTGTGGGAGCGACGTGAGTCGCGACCGCAATCCCACCGACGTGACGAAACCTCCAGTGGTCTTCCAACTTCCCGGTCGCGACTCACGTCGCTCCCACAGGGAGCTCGTGTGTGGGAGCGACGTCAGTCGCGACGTGGTCTTGGGTCGCCGGCAGGGCAACCCGCAGGCGGCCATTTTTCCGGTCGCGACTTATGTCGCTCCCACACAGGTAGGGAGCGCGCAAGAGGCTCTTGTGGGAGCGACGTCAGTCGCGACGTGGTCTTGGGCCGCCGGCGGGGCAACCCGCAGGCGGCCATTTTTCCGGTCGCGACTTATGTCGCTCCCACACAGATAGGGAGCACGCGAGGGGCTCATGCGGGAGCGACGCCAGTCGCGACCGGAAACCCGCCCACCCCGCAAAAACACCCCGCCTCCCGCCACTCCCCGCCGAAAAACCGCCCGCCCCATGCCCTTCAGCCCTTGTCCGGCGGCCGGGCGGCCCTATCTTGTAGAATCGGAAACGCGTCGGTTTCGGCCCACGCATCATTGACGACGGAGTGGGCATGGCCTGGAACACCCCTGGAAGCGGCGGCTCTGGCAGCGGCGGCGGAAACGGCAACAACGACAACCGACGGGGCTGGAATCCCCGCGGCGGCAACAGTGGCGGCGGCGGCCTGGGCGATCTGCTGGATCGCCTGCGCGGTTCCTTCGACGGCAACGGCCCGCTGCGCTGGATCGGCGTGGCGCTGCTGCTGCTGGTCCTGTTCTCCAGCTTCCAGCTGATCGGCGAACAGCAGCGCGGCGTGGTCCTGCGCTTCGGCCAGTTCTCCCGCGTCATGCAGCCGGGACCCAACTTCAAGTGGCCGTGGCCGATTGAAAGCGTCACCAAGGTCAACGCCACCGAGATCAAGAACTTCAGCAACACCATGCCGGTGCTGACCCGCGACGAGAACATCGTCACCGTGTCGGTCAACGTGCAGTACCGCATCGCCGATCCGCGCCTGTACCTGTACGGCTCGCGCAACGCCGACGACGTGTTGCAGCAGGCCGCGCAGAGCGCCGTGCGCGAACAGGTGGGCCGCTCGGATCTGGACACCGTGCTCGGCGAGCGCGGCCCGCTGGGCAGCCAGGCCAAGGAGCGCCTGCAGGCCTCGCTGGACACTTACCGGACCGGCCTGGTCGTGACCGAACTCAACCTGCCCGACGCGCGTCCTCCGGAAGAAGTGAAGCCGGCCTTCGACGAGGTCAACTCGGCCCAGCAGATCAAGGACCGCCTGGTCAACGAAGCGCGCGCCTACGCCGCCCGCATCGTGCCCGAGGCACGCGGTACCGCGGCGCGTACCCGCACCGTGGCCGAAGGCTACAAGGCCGCCACCGTCGCCCGCGCCCAGGGTGACGCCGACCGTTTCAGCCTGCTCCAGGAGCAGTACAAGAACGCGCCGGACGTGACCCGCAAGCGCCTGTGGCTGGATACCGTCCAGCAGGTGCTGCAACAGAACAATCGCAAGGTCATCGGTGGCGACAGCCGCCAGCTGATCTACCTGCCGATGCCCGCGCAGACGGGCGCCGCCCCGGCGGCATCGTCCAGCGCCCCGGCGCCGGAAGTGGTGATGCCCGCCGTGGAAAGCAGCGCGACAACCCCGCTGCGCAGTGCCGAGCGTCCCGCGCGATCGGCCGGACGTGAGGAGAGTGGACGATGAGACTTCCCGCAATCGTGGCGCTGCTGGTCGCCATCGTGCTGGGCCTGATGGGCTCGGTGTACGTGGTCCGCGAGGATCAGACCGGCCTGGTGCTCAACCTGGGCCGCGTGGCCCGCGCCGACATCCCGCCCGGCCTGCACTTCAAGTGGCCGCTGGTGGAAACCGCGCGCGTGTTCGACCGCCGCTTCCAGGTGCTGGAAACCCAGCCCGAGCGCTACCTGACCTCCGAGCGCAAGGACGTCAGCATCGACTTCTTCGCCGTGGGCCACATCTCCGACGTGCGCGCGTTCTACCGCGCCACCGGCGGCGACGAAAAGCTGGTCAATGATCGCCTGGCGCCGATCATCACCGACTCGCTGCGCAACGAAATCAACGCCCGCACCCTGACCCAGCTGGTCTCCGGCGATCGCAACCAGATCGTCACCGCCCAGCTCAAGGCCATCAACGAGGGCGCCGCCACCCTGGGCATGCGCATCACCGACCTGCGCCTGAAGCAGATCGACCTGCCCACCGACAGCCAGGTCATCACCGACGTCTACGAGCGCATGCGCGCCCAGCGCAAGCAGGTCGCCAGCCAGTTGCGCGCCGAAGGCGAAGAGCAGGCCCGCACCATCAGCGCCCAGGCCGATCGCGACCAGGCCGTGCTGGTGGCCGAAGCCGAACGTGACGCCCAGCGCCTGCGCGGTGAAGGCGACGCCGAAGCCGCCCGCATCTACGCCGCCGCCGCCAACAAGGACCCCGCGTTCTTCGCCTTCCAGCGCAGCCTGGAGTCGTACAAGAAGTCCTTCGCCGACGGCAACAGCGTCATCGTCCTGGACAAGGACGATCCGTTCTTGCAGTACCTCAAGAGCGACCGCTGACGCGGTCGCTCCGGGAATCGGGAATGGGGAATCGAGAATCGGTTTTCCCATTCCCGGCCCGGACCGGGCGGTGAAACCGCCAAGCTCCTGAAACGGGAACAAGGCGGTCGCCCGCAAACGGCCCGTTCGTCAGCGGCCCACGATTCCCGATTCTCCATTTCCGATTCCCGGCCTCAAAATGCCCGATCTCTGGTCCGCCCTCTGCCTGGTCGCCGTCCTGGAAGGCCTGTTCCTGCTGGTCTCGCCGGGGCTGTGGAAGCGGATGGCCCTGCAACTGCTCAACCTGCCCGACGCCCAGATCCGCCAAGCCGGCGGCCTGGTCCTGATCATCGGTCTGACCCTGCTGTGGTGGCTGCGCCACTGAGGTGCCCGCAGCCCCTCTCCCCGTCCCCGTGGGCGTGTAGGAATGTGGGAGCGACGTCAGTCGCGATTCGCGATGCCCGGTCGCTCAACCGGCTCCGGAAGCCAGGTCGCCCATCGCGACTGACGTCGCTCCCACAAGAAACGGGGCAGGGACCCTTGGCCGGATTGCCCCCCATTCAGCCAATCGGGGTAGCCCCCTTCACCCAAAACCCGGATAATGCACAAAAGCCGGACGGGCGCTCGCCAGAGCCAACCCTCCGGCTTTTTCCGTGTCTGGGCACAGCGTAGTGGACCCCTCCCCGATGGAGACGGCCCGCATCGGTAACGCCGCGCCCGGTCCGGCCCATCCCGGCGGCCCCGATGGTCGCCAACAAGCGAAGGAGTTACCCGTCATGGGTCAGTCAGTCGTCGTTCTCGGCGCCCAATGGGGCGATGAAGGCAAAGGCAAAATCGTCGACCTGCTCACCGAGGAAATCGGTGCGGTCGTGCGCTTCCAGGGCGGCCACAATGCCGGCCACACCCTGGTCATCAACGGCAAGAAAACCGTCCTCCACCTGATTCCCTCTGGCATCCTGCGGCCCGACGCCCTGTGCCTGATCGGCAACGGCGTGGTCATCAGCCCGGCCGCCCTCCGCAAGGAAATCGAGGAACTGGAAACCAGCGGCGTGGACGTGCGCTCGCGCCTGAAGATTTCCCCGGCCGCCCCGCTGATCATGCCGTACCACATCGCCCTGGATCAGGCCCGCGAGAAGGCCGCCGGCGGCAAGGCTATCGGCACCACCGGCCGCGGCATCGGCCCCGCCTACGAAGACAAAGTGGCCCGCCGCGGCATCCGCATCGCCGACCTGCATTACCCCGACCAGCTGGCCGAAAAGCTGCGCGCCGCGCTGGACTACCACAACTTCGTCCTCACCAAGTATCTGGGCGTGGACGCGGTGGACTTCCAGCAGGTCTATGACGAAGCGCTGGCCTTCGGCGAATACGTCCAGCCCATGAAGTCCGACGTGGCCGGCATCCTGCACGACCTGCGCAAGCAGGGTAAGCGCGTGCTGTTCGAGGGCGCCCAGGGCGCCCTGCTGGACATCGACCACGGCACCTATCCCTACGTCACCAGCTCCAACACCACCGTCGGCGGCGCGCTGGCCGGCAGCGGCGTGGGCGCGGACGCCATCGACTACGTGCTGGGCATCGCCAAGGCCTACGCCACCCGCGTCGGCGGCGGCCCGTTCCCGACCGAACTGGACGACGAAGTGGGGCAGGGCATCCGCGACCGCGGCCAGGAATACGGCGCCTCCACCGGCCGTCCCCGCCGCTGCGGCTGGATCGACATCGTCGCCCTCAAGCGCGCCGTGGCCATCAACGGCATCACCGGCCTGTGCATCACCAAGCTGGACGTGCTGGACGGCATGGAAAAGCTGAAGATGTGCATCGCCTACCGCTACCGCGGCAAGGAAACCGAGTACGCCCCGCTGGACGCCCAGGGCTGGGAAGAATGCGAGCCGGTCTACCTGGAATTCCCCGGCTGGTCCGAAACCACCCACGGCATCACCGAATGGGACAAGCTGCCCCCGGCCGCCCGCGCCTACCTGCGCGCCCTGGAAGAACTGTCCGGCTGCCCGCTGGCCATCGTCTCCACCGGCCCGGACCGCGACCATACGATGACGTTGCAGGATCCGTTTGCTTGAAGTTGGTACAACGAGGCTGAAAAAAGGCCCCGCGTTTGCGGGGCCTTTTTAGTACTGGACAGCGGAATCCCTAGTGTCGCCATTCGGCAAGGAGCGGGCGCTTCACGCTCAAAATCTACCGGTGGCAAGACCATGAAGGTTTGAGCCCGCCTTAAGAGCCATAAAAGTAACTCGTCAAGTTTTGCGATCTTGCCCTTGTGTTACGCCTCGAACCATGGCCCGTAGGGCTGCTATGCGGCATCGCGGGTTACCTAGCGACCGCTCTCGGCCTGCAATGGCACCAGCGTAGCTTTGGCGCTGCCCCGTGGAAAAATTTGAAGGACGTAGTGCGGCGATGGGAAAGGCGTGGCGGTAGAAAACTTCACTAGCTTTCAAAGCTGTCAGATAACAGGAAATTCAAGAACCGATCAGGTTTTCTGGAGGGATAGGTGGACCAGTAATCTTCCATTGATGCAAATCCGGCAGGTATGTGAGTCCAGCCGCGATCTTCTGCAGTCGGCTCTATCTCTTGCAAGTAATCGGGAAGTTTGGGGAGGGGAGTCGGTTTGCCAAGATAGCTATAAAAGAGATAGTTGATCTGGCATTCGTCAAGGTTGCTGCGCAATTCGCGCCATCGATCTTCTTCACTGTATTCCTCATTGATCAGGTGCTCACATATCCAGCCGTGCACCTCCACTTCGGCGTCGTCAATCCCGCGACCCTCGGAGGAAAAGGTCTCATGCGTATAATACTGCTGTGGGTCGATATACTTCCCAAAGTCTACATAGGCGTCGTAGACGATCTCTAGCAAGCACAAGAAATGCTCCCTTGCCATCGACGCCAAGTCGTCAATCTCCAAGCCGGATTCTGTGTCCTTCCAAAATTTTACCGATCTTTCTCTATCTGATCGGATGCCGGAAACGGGATACATTCCTCCGTGAACATGATCGTTCCGTAAATCGAGGAATGTCTTGGCCAAAGAGTTCTCTTTTAGGTTGCTGCGATGCTGCTCATACCAATCTGAAAATCCTGGAATATGAAGAAATCGCTGAATGGCAAAAGTCACGCTTCGCGATGCGGAAAGATAGGCGCTGAGGTAGCAATTGAACTCGAATGCAGAGGACTTGAATAGGCGTGCCAGAAAGAATTCGGCTTCTGCCACCTTATGGTCGACAGCGTCCCAATTGTGATCAGAGTAAAAGCGGAAGTTAGGTTCAGTCATTTGCGGTCCCTATGAGCGCAATTCTCTATACTGTCGTACAGTCTGACCCAATTTTATCTCGATGACTGAGACTATCGATTCGCTAGAGATTTGGTGCCGGAGAGACCTAGTGCCGCGCTCATGAACTTGGTGACGAGAATGATTGATGTAGTCGCTCCAGAGATACGGTCCCGGATGATGGCTTCGATCAGAGGCCGGAATACCCGGCCGGAGATGCAGGTTCGCCGGCATCTTCATGCGCTGGGCTTCAGATATCGTCTGCATCGAAAAGACTTGCCAGGGAAGCCCGACATGGTTCTTCCAAGGCACCAGATGGTCATCTTCGTTCATGGCTGCTTCTGGCATGGCCATCGCGGGTGTCGGTTTGCAACAATTCCTGCTACCCGAACCGAGTTCTGGACAGTCAAGATTTCCACGAATCAAGCGCGCGATGCTGCCGCGGAATTTAAGCTTCGCCAGGCAGGTTGGCGTATTGCAACTGTCTGGGAGTGCGCCTTGCGGACCAGCCCCGATGAAGCGATGCGACGCTTGGTCAACTTCATCATCTCATCGGAACAGTCATTGGAAGTGGCGGCGTAAAATCATGGCTTCAGGTAGGAATACACAACGCCGGCGATTTGCTGCGCCATCCATGGCGGAACGGCGTTCCCGACCTGCTTGAATTGCGCGCCACGTGGACCTTCGAAGAAATAGTTGTCGGGGAAGGTCTGCAGACGAGCGGCTTCCCGGACGGACAGGCTGCGAAGTTGGCTGGGGTCGTAATGGATGAAATAGTGACCATCCTTGGAAAGGTGACTGGTCACCGTAGAGCTGGGGTTGTGGCGAACCTGTACCTTGAACCTGTCGATAAACTTCCCGCTTTCCCAGTTCTTGTGCTCGGGATACAGGGCGCGGGGAAATTCTTCCGATCCACGTGGCGAGCGGAGATGTACGTCTGCGAATGCAGATGCGAAAGCGTATCGCCTTAGGTCAGACACCATGTGTTCACGAACTTCATGGTTCAGAATGCCTTCTAGGCGGGAATCAATCAGCCAGGACCGAAGGTGCTCCGGCACGCTGTCTTCCGCGACCGGCTCCGGCGCCCATCGCCCTCCCAATCCCGGGTCACGCCTCCTTACGCTCTTTGAGAGTCGCTCGAGCTTGTCAGAGACTTCAGGATCCTTTGTCGCACGTCCTGCGCGCTCTAGCACTTCGCCGGCGAAATCGGGCCACGATTCGACATGGCGATCCGTGACACCGCTGCGACGCTTTGGCAACTGTCCAATTACGCTGGAAACGGATACGCGATGATCACTGGGCGCAAGGAACTTTCCCTGTCCCAAGAACAATTCGTTCAAGATTCCGAGCAGGATCACGCGATGGCGTGCCTGCGGAACACCGAGTGTTTCCGCACGGAGGACATAACTGCTTGGATCCAGGTGGGCTGCGTCGAGGCCATTCTTGGGCATGACCAGCGGTACAAGGCGATAGCGAGGGCCATTGCGTCCGGCAGGCTGCTCCAAGCCTTCCACGATTTCGGGAAAGACATAGGTTCCGTTGACCTTGGCCGAAAGAAGTCCCTTCACGTTCTCCATGATGAAAGCAGCTGGCCGATACTTGCTCACGAGCTTCAGATAGTGCTTATAGAGCACATATCTCTCGTCATCCTCCGGCCGATATCCAACGATTCCGCGATTACGGGCGCGTCCAACTAGGGAATACGCCTGACATGGCGGACCGCCAATCAACACCCATGGTTGGTCGGCCTTTGCGACTTCCTTGATTCGCTTATCGAGAATCGCATCATCCTCAGCCACTCCCAGCTTCAGTTGACGCGCTTCACTCCCCGCTGCATCCCATTGGGCTTTGGTTTTTTCGGTCCAAGGTTGATTGGCCCTTCCAGCAACATATTCGTAGTAGCTGTTCGGTACTTCTCTGGGCGGGAACTGACGAAAAAAAGCGCGCAGGCGAAGAGTCTTCGCCGCGTTCTTTTCCATTTCTGCCGAAATGGCGATGCGAAAAGGGAATTGCCGGGATGAGGGCTTCGGGAGAAAGGCGGAAAACCCTTCACCCAACCCGCCCGGGCCGGCAAAGATGTCGACGACCGGAATCTGCATGTTCGGAGCTGCGGAAACAATGAAATTTTTGACCAGACAGGTCTTGACTCCAGGATCGCACGAACCCTGGATTTGTCAATTCGCAAGTTTATGGAATGCTCCATGGCTTCCGCACAGCAGCCGCAGGGATCGGCTTGGGACTACGTATTGCTGTAGGGGTATGCCGACTGTAAACAAGGCAGAAATTTGGGTTGACAAGCAGCTATTTAGTCTTCAGTATCCTATAATTTGTATATGTAGCAGTTTTTCGTCTGTACATGTCCGTAATAAGCAGGATATATGCCAAAAACAACAAAGGGCCCGGCACAGGCCTCGGCGCGGCGAGATCCGCGTGAGCGGTTCGTCAGCTTGGCAAACAGCCGAGTGACAGCAGCCATCAACCAGATTCGTCTGGTAGGCAATCTGTCGAACCGAAAAAACTATGAATACACTGCTGAGGATGTGGCGAAAATAACGCGCACGCTCCAGCGTGAGCTCGATGAATTGAAGGCCAAGTTCAAGGGGGAGGAAAAAAATGGATCCAGCGTCTTCAGTCTCTGAGATAGAGCAGTTTCAATGGGAGTACATCAGACCAGGACTTGGGCGAACGGGTCGCAGCCAGACTGAGGACAACTTCGCCAAGGAGAACAGGGGATGGTATGCGATTCTTCTTCGCGAAGTTCTGCAGAACGCGCTGGATGCACGTATCTCGCCTGCCGATCCGGTTACGGTATCCTTGGCCTACCGAGAGTTTGATGCCGACGCCATCGAATGGATGGGGGCGCTGGTCACTGATGAGCACCTGATCCGGCTAAAGGAATCGATGCCGCATGTGGACGACAAGCCCGCGGCGGTGAAATCGTGTCTGGTCATCGAGGATTTTGGTACCTGCGGCCTGACAGGTGTCTTGGACGACCCGGAATTAGATGGCAGGGGACAAAACTGGAACGCGTTCTGGTTCCGCGAGGGTGAGGGTGGAAAGGAGAACGCCGCAGGCAATGGTGGCGCTGGGCAAGGCAAGATCACCTACTTCAGCACTAGTGCCATTCGAACCATCTTCGCCTATACCGTGCGATCAGATACGAGTGACGAAGCGTTGATGGGAGCGTGCTCCTTCCTTAGGGACTACAGTCATGGAGGTCAGCGGTGGAAACGCGATGCCTATTGGGGGCGCACGAAAGGCGAGCACGAGGATCGCATCGTCTTGCCCGCGCAGGATCGTGACGTCATTGATTCATTTCGCACATCTTTGAAACTAAAGCGCAACCCAGAACAGGCCGGATTATCACTAGCAATTCCGTCGCCAAAGGAGTTTGATAAACAAGTTGCAAAGCAGATCGTTATTGCCGAGTTCTTCGTCCCACTTCTTCGTGGAGACTTGATTGTAGAGTTTGACGATCAGACTATCGGGAAGGATAACGTCGAGGAGCTTGCTGGAAAATTCCTTTCCGACGAGCGCGCACGGGAACTTCATACCTGCATGACCGCAGGCTACCGCAAGTTCCTCTCGGATTCCTTGGCAAACTCAAGCAGTAGTAACGTTGTCACAACCAGGCCGATCGCCAAGGTTGCGGACATTGCCGAGGTCATATTCGATCCCGAAGTGCTTGAGGATCTTCGGGAGAAGATAGAGAACGAAAAGACTGTCTCTATCCGGTTGCCGGTCTCGGTCAAGCCTAAGAAGGAGGCCGCCGTCTACTGTAGTTTTGACGTCCATCTCGCATGTCCCTTCGATCTCGAACGACCCGAACAGGCAATCATTCGGCGCGATTTGCTGATTGGCGAGGAGCCCATTGGAGGAGGAAAGTTGCGCCAAAAGGCGCGCGGTCTCACGCTCATCGGGAATGATGCTCTGTCAAAACTTCTACTCGCCGCAGAGGAGCCGACCCATTTGCGATGGAATGCGAGTCGTCCGCGTGTGAATGAGTACTTCAAATCTGGGCGAGATACGGTAGCTCTTGTACGCAACGCAATGGCTAGGCTCCTCGATGTTTTGACGGGCGGAGAACAGAAGCGGGATTTCAGGCTGTTGTCGAAGTATTTCTCTGCACCAGGATTCGATTCTCCTATGCCCACCAAAGGCAATAGGAAAGGCAAAGACATACCGCCGCCGCCGACCAATCTGCCGCCTCCCAAGCCCAAGCTGCTTGCTCTTGAGGCCCTGGACGATGGCTGCCGAATCAAGCCGGCTAAGGCGGGGGCCTTGACCGCCGACAACATTCCTTTGGATGTGACGGTGGAGTTTGCCTACGAAGGATTGGAAAAGGATGCGTTCAATGAATACGATCCATTCGACTTCGATCTGGCAGACAGCGCATTTGCCGTGGCGCCCGTAAATTGCGTTGTGAACGAGAGGTCACTTAATCGATTGAGTTTTACGGTTATCAGCTCTGATTTCGAACTGAAATTGAACGGGTTCGACAGGAACTTGCGTCTCCGGATGCGTTTGAGTTACGAGGAGAAGTCCGATGCCGCGACTGTCGACACTGAGTAATCCGACAGGACTTGTTGAGCTGGATCGACTACGAGTTGGGATAGCGCTAGATGAAGGCGGAAAACGACCTGCATTTAGTCTATTGAAGCTCGATCTGTCGGAACTTTCCTTGTCATCCCCGCTAAATGTGGTCGTTATCGCTCGAAGGGGAAATAGCGAAGAGCGAGTTGAGCTTGGGCCAGTATCCGAGTGGAAGAAGGGCTATCAGGAACTTTCCGAGATCGGAAGCGATGGTTCTTGGGAGTTCCGTGTTTTGCTGGTGCGGCCGGGCTCTCCGAAGCTGATCGCCGTCGCCGAACGAGTGCGGCCCGAAGGTCAGGGTGACAGCTCCAGTTTTATCGGGCTTGAACCTGCGGATCTTGGACAGAGGCCTTGGGAGATTGCTATCCAGGAAGCAGAGGGGCGTGCCGTCATCCGCTTCAATAAAGAGATCTATCTTTCTTCGGGCGCGGTGGAGGCTGATTCGTTCTTCATTGGAATGATTCTTCCCGAGGCTATCCGGCGAGTAGCCGAGTTTGTTTCAACCCGCCCGGGAGTTATGGAAGAGGTATGGGGGCCGTTCAAGCATTGGCTCGCGTTACATGGCATTACGGACGAGCCAGGAGAAACTGAGGACCAGCAGAGCGAATGGTGCAACCAAATAATCGCAGCTTTCTGCAATCGTTTTGAGTTCGCGAACAGGCTCAAGGATTTGAGGAGCAAGGGGGATGACGAATGAGCATCAGGAGACTCACGGAGAAGGGAAGGCAGGAATACCGCGATTGGCTGGCCACTCGCAAGATAGGTGATGTGCCCCCCAAAGAGCTTCTTGAGGGCGATGCCCAAACGGAAGCTGCGCTTGGAGTCGAGATCGATACGGGCAAGAAATTTGCTGGCCGGTATGAATTCGGCGAATACGTCGTCGGGGTTTTCTCGGAGATTGATGCGAAGGCGATATTAAGCCAGGAATGGGATGGGCTATGGGATTGGTTGACTGTCTTGTATTTTGATCAATTTGGGCGGAAGGACAGCAAGTCGTGGCACTACACGGTCACGCGACGCGGGCATTCCGGCTCGCTCGCCTATCGGCACCTTGCCAGAACTGCGTACGAGATGTACTTGCGGCACGGGGTGTCATCGCGAGTCATGCTTGCGGTTCCAATGGATACTTGGGGAGACATGTCCGAGCAATTGACCTCTCGGCAGAAAGTCGCCTATCACCGTGGCTACATTCAGGCCGCCAATGCGCTTTACATGTCTGGTGGCAAGCTTCGTCGGGGCGCGGCTGGCCGAGTCAAGCCGCATGCAAAGCGCAAGCCTGGTGATACTGGAGGTAAAGGGGGGGGCGCACGACTTGCGCTAGCCGTTCAAAGACTTTCACGAACCTATGACACCCATCCGCTTCAACTGGACGGACTGTTGGGCCTTCTACCGAAGGAATTTGCTGGATTTATGCCTTCTGCTTGAAGTTGGAACAGTGTCTGCCTACGGGGCAAAGTTGAATCGGATTTGTTTTCCTGAATTCCATGTAGAAAAATTCTTGGCATCGCCTGCGCGGAAGCTTTGGGGCGATAGCAGAAGCAGCATGAGAAGCCGCTCAATGTGCGTTGACACCACCCACCCCAGCCCCTAAACATTGCTCCCGGAGCCTCGAAACTCCTCACTAAGCGGTACCCACCTCCGAAACACTGGTGGGTTTTTTATGCCCGAACTCACGTTCGGGCATAATTTCCCGTCGCAGGCTTCCTGTGTCGGGAGGGCGGCTAATACAGCACCCCACAAGGGGAATACGCCCGCCGTCTTAGTGCGGTTTCGAGCCTCCCGACATCCCGCCTGCGCCTGCAGGCGGGCCTCTGTACTGCAAGGGAGCAATGCCATGGGCGACGACCGCCATCACTCTCACTCGAACCGCCATCCCCCGCGCGAAAAGAAGCGCACCGGCTACCTGCTGACCCAGGACGCCTACCACCTGCTGTACGGCCTGCGCGAACGCGTCCGCCTGACCACCACCTTGGCCCGCTCACGCAGCGAACTGTCCAATCGCTACGAACCCACCCCGCCGGTGGGCGACTGGGCCTACATCCTGGAAAAGTGGACGGAAGAGCTGGACTTCGTGGTGAAGAACACCACCTGGCAGCCACGCTAGCCGCGATACGGTGACCGGGCGGCGGAGCCGCCCGGTTGTTTGGGAGGGAACCCGGGAGTGATGTGGCAACTGGCGGGACGATGTGAGACCCGCGGATGAAAGATGTAGTGCTCCCTTGGGCAAGCCATGGAGTCGGTCTGGCCTCCCTGGGTGGACTAACACCACGGAAAGCACACCCGCTTGCCTCCGATGGAGCCGATCTGGAGGGGGCGAGGGCTGGGCAGGAGTTGCCCGGGGTTGTTGAAAACGGAACTGGCGCCTCCCCAGAGTTGGGAGGGATTTCGAACGAAGGAATTGTTGCCGCCCCAAATCTGGGTGGGATTGCGGATAAAGGAGTTGTCGCCTCCCCAGATCTGGTCCGGATTGTTGATGATGGAATTCGGTCCGCCGGCAACCTGTCGCAGATTGCGCATGACCCAGCCGTTGCGGCCGACCAAGTCGTTGTTGTCACCAAAGCAGCCCTTTCCCCCGATGCCGTCGGTCAGGCATTTGGTCAGCTCACGGGCGGTCAGGCGCGAGGCGATGCAGCCGGCCGCGGCGTAGGGTTGGCCTCCCGTGGATACCACGCATTGCACGGCGATCTGCTGTTCGGGGTTGAGTTGCAGATTGAACATGTTGGCGCCGGCGCATACACCCATCTGGGTGACATCGCCCTGGGACTGGGCGGCGCAACGCAGGGCTACTTGCTGCTCACGGCTCAATTTCCCGCCTACCAGCGGTGCCGCCGCGCACCCGGCAAAATCACCGGCATCGCCACCGGCCTGGGCGGCGCAGTTCAATAGCGCTTGTTCCCGTTGTCCCAATCGGCTTCCGATCAGGGCGCGACCCGCACACGCAGCGAAGGTGTCGCGATCGCCGTCGGATTCCAGCGCGCACTTGGCGACGATGCGCTGATCATTGGAGAACTTGATGCCCGCATTGGGTGCCGCGCAGGTGGCGAAATCCACCGCCGAGCCAGCCGACAGCGCGCAATCGATCACCTGTTTCTGTCCGTGGGCGAGGAAGTTTCCGGCGGCGCAGGAGATGAAGTCGCCATCATCCCCCGCGGCCTGGGAGGCGCAATCCAGGATGGCTTCTTCCTCATCCGTCAGTGAGCGTTGGAGATACTTCCCCCCAGCGCAACGCGCGAAATCGTCGGCATCGCCCTCTGCTTCCATCGCACAGCCTGCGAGTTTGCGCTGGTCGTCGGACAAACGCATGCCGAGGTTGGGTGCGGCGCAGCGGGCAAATCCCGGCGTGCCGGAATTGGAAACCGCGCAATCCAGTACCGCCTGAAGATTCTTGGGGAGTACGACTTCCTGGCCGGTGCACGCCGCAAACGCCATCACGTCCAGGCGGGTTCGGCGGGCGCATTCGGCGGCGCGTTGCTCGGGGCGCGGAAGGTGGGACGGCACCGCGAAACCCGCCGGGATCGGTGCCATGCCCGCACGGTCGAGACTCATCTGCGCCATCAGGTTGCAGGGCATCGGTCCCATCGGTCCAGCGCAAGTGGGGCCGACGGCGGTATTGGCGACCAGTTGTGCCTGTTGCGGATTGAACTGCTGGAAGGGCAAGGTCCCCGTCTGGTTCTGCAACAGATACAGGCGCACGGCCTCGCAGGGGCCGGGGCCGAGTGGGCCAGCGCAGATCGGGCCGACGCCCGGGACGTTGTTGATCACGGTCAGTGGGATGGTCTGATTGGCGACCTGCTGGGTCGCGATATACACCTGTACGTCCCGGCAACGTCCCGGACCCAGCGGACCGGCGCAGATGGGGCCGGCCGCGGGGTCTTGATGGAGTACCTGCACGGGAACCCGGTCGGCGGCCATCTGGATCATCAGATAGCGTCGCACCGCCTCGCAGGGACCCGGACCGAGCGGGCCGGCGCAGATCGGACCTTGTACGGGGTCATTGCCGATGACTTGCGGCATCGGCACGGGTTGCGCGAGGCCGTGCAAAGGACATCCGACCAGGACAAGCAGGGTGATCATCCACCACGAAGCACGGCTCATATGCATTTCCCCTTTGGCGTGTTTCAGGCAAGCGGCACGCGTGCCGCGTGTCAGTCCTTGATGACGACCCGGATGTCCAGCGGCTGCGAAGACACGCCATTGCCGCTGGCATTCGCCATGGCCTGCGCAAGCCGTGCCATCGCCGGTTTCGATTGTTTCAGGGCGCAGGTGCCGTCGGTCGAGGTGATATCGGTGCCGATCAGCACGCAGCCCACGGTGTGCCGCGGGTAGTTGCCCACGTGCAACTGGATGTTCTCGCGGTCGGGAACGCCGATGAGTTCGACACGCCAGCCGAGGTCGCCGTCCGCCCGAATCCTGGCGGCGTAGCTGCCGGCCGGTACACGGCTGATCTTCTGTTCGTTGTTTCGCCAGGGCAGTTCGAGCGTCCGGGCTACTTCAGTGCCGGCAATGCTCAGCGAACCTCCGACCTCGCCGTGGTTGCAGGAGACGTTGCGCTGGATGACCAGGGTGAACGGCTGCGCCGCCACCGCAACCGAGCCTGGAAGGACGAAGCAGAGCACCAGCAACCATGGAAAACGAATGGCGAGGGCGTGACGCATGATCAGGATCTCCATCGATGAGGCGGGGGACCGGAAGGCACAGACCCCGTTCGACCGGCCCGGAAGATTGGTTGGATCAGGTGCGTGAGCGAAATCCGGTCAGGAAGGTAATCAGCGCCGCCCCCATTGCCGCGGCCACGAAGGCCATCGCGAACGGCACCAGGGTGCCGACCAGGTTGCGGGGCGTGGGCAGCCAGTCGGGGAGTTTCATGCCGGCGTAGAGCATGGCGGTGATGCCGACACCGACAATGATGCCGATCAGCCAGTCGAACAGCAGGCGCGTGCGCAGCTTGCCGCCGCGGTTGCGGGCATAGACGAAAAGGGTGGCGCCCAGCATGGCGCCGATGAGGGTCGCCATCAGGAACAGCAGGGGCGTTGCGTAGCGCACCTTGACCGGCGCGGCGACATAGGGGCCACCGACCACCTTCAACTCGCCCTGGCCCAGGCCGGTGGAGCGCAGGCGGGTGGTCGCCACGCCGGTGGGGCCGACCGTTAGCGAGGTGGCATCCAGCG
>NZ_VFID01000016.1 GCF_006542425.1 Pseudoxanthomonas sp. z9
TGGTCGCCACGCCGGTGGGGCCGACCGTTAGCGAGGTGGCATCCAGCGCACCGTTGTCCAGATCCAGGGTTACGACATCGCCCGGATGCAGGTGGCCACTGCGGCCACGCACAGTGATGTCGCTGACCCCGATGCCGAAGGCGTCGATCTGCGCGGGCGCCATGATGACCAGGGGAATGCGGTGCAGGGGCACGACGGCCTGCGGCACGTCCTGATCGACCGGGGAGACCAGTTGCACCGTGAAGGGATCATCGGGATCGGCGATGGAGACGTCGATCCTTTCCAGCCGACCCCCAATCCGATCGATGGCCAGTTCCTGCGGATTGAGCAGGGCGCCGGCGGCGAGCAGTTGCACCGCGATGGCTTCCGGCAATCGGGCCTGTTCGCCGGGACGTTCGCGGTCAATCAGGCCCACCAGCAGGACGCCGGTGAAGCGGCCCATGTCGCGGTTCCAGGTCAGGCCCTGGACGCGATGCACCAGCGCCAGCTGGCGCAGCTTGCCCAGCGCATCGAGCGCAATCAGCCGGGTGGGCGAGGCCGACTGGGTGCCGTTGCTGTCCTTCACCGTCACCGGTTGCGCGGAGGGATCCCGCACCGCGACGATCTGGCCCTGTTCCAGCGGAATCGCGGCGGTGCCTTCGATATCCAGCTTGCGGCCGGTCTGATACAGCTCCACGGTTCCCACGCCCGCCTGTTGCCGCAGCGCGGCCAGATCGAGCATGGGCGTGGTCGCGGCCGAGGCTGCGGCCGGAGGCTCGGCGGACGCCGGCGCGGGTGCCGGCTGCACCTCCGTGGCGGCAGGAACGCGGGTGACCGGCTCGCGCTCGCTTGCCGCGCGGTTGATGGCTTCCCGCAACTCGCTGTCGCGAACCCGGGTGACCTCCTCCAGCGGAAGGGTGGAACCGCGCATCCGCTGGACCATGCCGGAAGAAAGCGTGTCCTGTGCGCGCAGCTCGCGGAGGGCGTCGCTCCGCACCACGGACTCCTGTGCCGGTGCATCCGAGGTTCCGGACAGGACTAGCAGCAGGCACGCGGCGAAACGCAGGCTGGCCTTCATGACGGGTTCTCCTTAGCCGAGGTCGATGTCCAGTTGGTCAAGCACCGCGCGAATCGGGTTGGCGAACGCGTGCGTACCGTTGTCGGGGCAGGCGAACAGCAGGCCGATCGCGCGGTTGCCGGGTTTTTCGACGATGAGGGCGCCGCTGTCACCCAACTGCGCGAACAGCGACGCGCCGGCCCGCGCGCGAATGCGGATCTGGTTGACGAAGCGGGCCTGCCGCTCCGGCGCGGCCCGCGACAGCGGCAGCAGCACGTCGCACGCGATGTCGTCCACCACGCCGGAGGAATAGCCGGTGGTGCGGGCGTGCTTGTGCACCAGTTGACCCACCGCGGGTGGCGCGATGCCCTGCACGGCGCCCACGGTGCAGATGTCCGCATCCACACCGATGCCGTGGTCCAGCACGGCCACGGCGGCGTCCACCTGGTTGGTGGCCAGCACGCCGGCCTGGAGGGGCACCGATCGCAGGAGCAGGCCCACGCGGTCCTGCGGCATTCCGCCATCGGCGAGCGAAGGCTGGTAGATGACCGAACCCGGGGGCGCGGCGCCGTAGTCGGAGAAGACATGGCTGTTGCTCAGCAGCAGCGTCTGGCCGCGTTCCGGGGCAAGCCGGGACGTGCAGCGGAAGGCGAGCGTGCCGCCGGCCACCGTCTCCAGCCCGATCGATGCGCCGGGGCGCAGCGGACGCTTGTGCTGGCGGCGCGCGCGCGAGCAGGCCAGCGGCATGGCCGGGAAGGCGGGCGCGGCTTCGATGACGTCGGTGTCGATGCCGTCGATGTGCGTGTTGATGCGCGCCCGGGCGGACAGCAGGCGCTTTGGCAGTTTCTGGGAGACATAGAAGCGCACGCACAACGCGTCGCCCGGCTTGCCGTTGGTCAGCTTGTAGCCGATGCCGATGGCGTGGATCTGGTGACCACCGACCTCCCGCAAACCGGCGAGCGCGCGACGGAGGATGAAGGGCGCGAGCGGGTGTCGCGAGGCCTTGGCGAAGTAGCGGTCGCTGGCTTCGGTTTTGGCGGCGCGCAGATCGGAGGACAGGCCCTCGACGGATCCCGGCGATTCGGAACGGGGCGCCCGGCTGCCCATGCTCAGTACTCGGTCTCCACTTCGAGCGTGCCATCGGCCTGTGCCACGACGGCGATGTTGCCGTCCCAGCTGTTGCTGTAGATGGCCTTGTCCAGCCGCATGCGGGTGAACTGCGGCGGCGGTGCATCGGCGCCCAGACCTTTTCCCTTGATGCCCACGCGTACCTGGGTGGGTTCGCGCGCCATCGATACGCCGCCGTCGTCGGCCAGCAGCATCCGTATCGCGGCGCGGTTCGGATGGCCGTAGACGTAGGCGTTGTGGGGTTCGTTGATGAAGGCCGTGTCACCGGCCTGGATGACCGCGATCTTCGGGCTGGTGGCGCGGACAAAGTCCGGCGTGGTCGCGTTCATCGAGCCGTGGTGGCCGACCTTCAGCACGTCGACGTCGAAGATGCGCGGGTCCGCCTCGTAGGACTCCAGCATCGCCGACAGGCCCTGGTGCTCCATGTCGCCCACGAACAGGAAGGAAGCTTTGCCGAAATCCACCCGCACCACGACGCTGTCGTTGTTGCGATCATTGGCCCAGCCCACATCCAGATCCACGCGTCCCCACAAGGCCACGATTTTCGGGTCGATGCCGCCGGTGCGACGGCAGTCGACGGGGTCGATGACCGCGTTGCTGACCCCGGAGACATTCTTGACGTCGGACTCGCTCAGGCCGACGTAGCCGCCTTCGTTCTCGGCGACATAGCGTTGCAGGGCGAGTTGGCCCTTGCGGCCGGAGTCGTGGCTGCCGGGTTCGCCGTCGTCGAGCAGGTTGAGCACGTCGAAGGCAGGATCGGCTTCCACCAGGGCCGATGCGCCGTCGGTATGGTCGGAGTGCGGATGCGACAGGACGACCAGATCCAGGGTGCGCGACAGATCGTGGCGGCGGCCGAAGAATTCTTCCAGGTAACTGCGCAGCAAATCGCTGCCGCGCGCGCGCGTGGTGCGCTCGCCGCCGGTATCGATGAGGACGGCGCCGCAAGAGAACTCCAGCAGGATGGCGTCGCCCTGGCCGACGTTGATGAAGTGCGCCACCATCGTGGACGGATCCGCGCTGGCCATCGGCAGGCCGGCGGGTGTGGCCGGTTCCGGATAGCTGCGCGGGACGACGGTGTGGCGGGGCGGGGCGTCGGGGCGAACCGGGGTGACGGTGGCCGAGTCCTGCGCTGCCGCGCCGTCCACTGCGGTGGGGTGGGTATCGCGCGTGGGCTCGGATGCCGTTGCAGGGGAGGGCTCGGGGGATGCGGTTGCGGCGGGAGGTTCCCGGTTGGCCGGCGCGGTGGCGCAGGCGCCCAGGGCCAGCGCCAATCCGGCGGCCAGGAGCGGACGTTTACGGCTGGCGCGCGGATCGTTCATCGGCAACCTCCGTTGCTTCCGTGGGCGATGCTTCCGTGGGGGCGGCGTCTGTGGGTGCAGCTTCCGCGGGGGATGTCGACGGATCGGGTGTGGCATCGGCCGACGGGCAGGTGCGGTAGTCCTGCACGGCGACGAAGCGATAGACGAAATCGGAGAACGCCTCGCCCCAGATGTCGTTGTGGCCGGAGATGATGCCCTTCTCCACCCGCACGACCAGATAGGGGTTGAAGCGCCGGGAACCGGAGTCCGGCGGCGCCATCCGGTTCAACGCCACCGGGCCTACCGCCCAGTGATCCGTGTCGCCACGGCTGTAGGCCTGCCACGCGCAGGCGAATTCCCCGAGGCTGGCGGTGGTGGCGCCCCTGTTTTCGGTCAGCGTATGGGTCTGGAAGGGCGCGTAGTGGCCGATGGCGCGGATGTTCTGGCTGCGCTGGCGCGCATCGCGGTGCTCGGAAAACAGCGTGGACAACGCGCGTCCGGCCGGGAACGCGCGCTTGGTCGCGGTGTCTGCCTCGGAGGTGAAGATGGCCAGGATCGGCTTCTGCTTCGGGACGAAGGTGAAGCCGGAGGCCTTGCGCTGGATGGCATTGAATCGCGCCGCCTCGAAGGCCGGATTGACCAGCACGATCAGGTCGGCGACGTTGCGGGCCACGCGGTCGCGGTTGAGGAATGCGGTATCGCGGATGAGCATCTGGTTGACGGCGTTGTAGACCACCGCGCCGCCGAAGCTGTGGCCCATGATGACGAGCCGGCTCTCCCGATCCCGGGCGTTGATCTTGGCCAGTTCGGCCAGCACTTCGGTGACGCCGTCTCCGCCCACGCGGTGCGCGCGTCCCTTGCGATCCCAGAAGCTCAGCGTCTTGAACGGTTCCAGGCGGTTGGAGAGTCCGCGCCAGCCGAGATAGACACCGACCACCTGCCGCGATTGGCAGGGCGTGTTGGCACAGCCTTCCGCGTCCGCGGCGGCCAGGTCGAGCAGCAGTTGGCTGAAGGCGGCGACGTTGCCGTCGGCCGGATCGGCATTGTGTTTCCAGCCATGGGTGAACACGACGATGAGCAGCGGACGCGTGGTGGCCAGGCTGCCCAGATGGCGGACCAGCTGATCCTTGAGCACCGGTTCGCGCAGGTAGCCCTGGTCATCGAACTCGACGAAACCCAGCAGGGGAGACGACACGCCCTGCGGCGCGCCGGCCACCAGATGCAGTGCATCGCGGGGGCAATCGCGCATGTCGCGGGCGACGCAGTAGTCCGCCGTCTTGAGCTGGGTGCGGTAGGTCTTGCCGGGAACGCAACTGACGGCGCCCAGTATCGTCAGCGCGAGGACCAGGACCATGAGGGAAAGGCTCCACCCACGCGAACGCGGACGCCGTTTCATGACGGCCTCCCGGCGCAGGGGGATGACGGGCGGTTCCACGGCGATGGCGGAACGGGCGCGACCATGCGCGACGGGCGCCACTCCGGGCGCGGATCCAGGGGCGACTTTCGCACAACGACCTCCGTGACGATGCGACGGCAAGCATCCAGTCTTTGTCAGCCGCGCGCCGGCCCCTGTATCCCCACCACGGCGCGAGCCTGCGATTTATCAGTAGCCAACGCGGGCCGCAATCAAAACCGGCGCCGATCCGACGGACGGTGGGCGCATGTCGAGGACGGGCCCGCCTTTCGTGAACCGTCATCCGTCAGGACAGGAGGACAACCGATGGCGCGGGAGCATGGAATCTGCGCATTCGATTGCGCAAATCCGTACCCGCTGCCGGTACCTGCCAGGCGTGAGGGGAGCGCTGGTCGCCCTGCGGCTGAAGAACGCCTGTTTCCAGCCCACCCCGCAAGGCCCGCTACCCGTGGGAAGCGGGCCGGCCGGAAAGGGAGCGCCTGTCCGTGCGCGCGATGATCACCGATGCTTGGCTTTGCACCGGGCGGTATCGGTCGTGCAGGTCGAAACCCAGCCAGTGAACTGGCTGACGCGGGTGTAGACCCCCACCTTGTTGGCCTGGGCGCAGCCCTCTCCCCAGCTGACCACGCCTGCCAGGCGAGGCTGGCTGCCTGCGTTTGCGGCCAACGGTCCGCCACTGTCGCCCTGGCAACTGTCCTTGCCGCCGGCCGCCACGCCGGCACAGATCATCCGCTCGGTAACGGCGCCGTCATAGGCGAGCGCGCGATTGCAGGTCTTGCGTTCAACGAAGGGAATATCCACGTACTGCAGCGCGGACGTGCCTTCGCCATCCTGTTGCGTCCTTCCCCAGCCTGAGACCGTCAGGAGCGCTCCCGGCTTGAGGGTCGCGGGTTCATCGCCGGTACCCAGCAGGGGAATGACCCGTATCCGATCGCCCAGCGCGAGTGGTTTCTCCAGTTCCAGGAGGGCGATGTCGTTGTCGTAGGTTTCATCGTCATAGTCCTCATGGACCAGGATGCGGCTGACGGCGATGCGCTCGGGCGCTTCCGCATTCAACCGATGCGTACCGGCGACAATGGCGATGTCCGCGGCTTCGGTGTCATGGACGCAATGGGCCGCGGTGACAATCCAGCGCTCGGTGTGCACGCTGCCGCCACAAAAATGCGCGTCGTAGGCATCTGGCACGCGGGCTACCAGCAAGGCCACCTGCCAGGGAAACTGGCCGGCCTTGGCCGGCTTGCCACCGACGATCTTCTTCTCTTTCTTGTCGAGATAGACCTCGATGGCGTCCAGTACCGGTTGTGACGCGGTACGGCCGGTCAACAGGCTTTCGCGCGAAGCCGGCTGCTGGGCAAAGGCGGTGGAGGCGATGGCGACCAGCAGGAGTGAAGCGGTGAAGCAACGACTGAGCATGTCCATGGCGATTCCTTGTCTGGGAGGTCAATAACCGAAGAAGCGCACCCGCACCCCGTCACCCAGTCCACTCTGCGGCACCTCGGTGGTGGTGATCTGGACGCCGGGAACGCCCTGTTTCTTGAGGACGCGCAGGGTATGGGCGGCGCGCGCCTGCCGCTGAAGCTGGAGCTCCTTGCGATCGGATGGTTCGTAGGCAATGGAAACCCAACTGACCGACTTCCTTGCGGCCTTGAATTGCTGGAACTCCTGTTGAATGGCGGACTCGTCGATCAGTTCCGGCAGGTCGCCGGGCGCTGTCCGGGCAATGACCTCATCGAGCGGGTGCCCGATGCTCATCGGGGCCAGCGGCTTGTCCGGCGCGGGAATATAGATCAGCTTGTCGTCGGGCTTGCGCACCTGCATCCACAGCGAATGCGTGCCGGAACTCTCGACGAAATCGACAAACTGCAGGTAGTCGCCTTTCGTCACCCGGCTTTCAATCCCGGAGGACGTATCCGGCCCGGCGTACGCGATCAGGTTGGTACTGGCGACCAGCGAGGCCTGGGATTGCAGATTGGATTTGAGGGTTTCCAGCAACGCGGGCGAAAGCGCGGGTGCCTTCGTGGAAGCAGCCACCAGGCCCACCGTATCCGGGTTCCAGGTCGGCCCGGCCTGCGTGATCTCGTCGATCACTCGATGCAGGCGCGCATAGGCCAGGCCGAAATCCGCACGGCTGATGCCGACCGGCGTGTTGATGCTCCAGCTCGCCTCCACGGCGGGCGGAAACACCAGGGTGTAGGCAGGTTCATCCTTGTCATGCGTGCTCAGCCATTGCCGCGCCGCGTGGGCGTAGTGGCTGGTGGAAAAGCGCCGGCTGAAGTAAAGGACCTGTTCGCGGATGCCCGATTCCAGCGCGCTCAGCCATGCTTCGCGTTCCCTCGCACTCACCCTGTCATCGGGCAGGAAATAGAAATCGCTGTCCGACCAGTCCAGCACGCCGGGCTGTTGCGTCGAACCAGTGGCAATGGTGACGCGGGCGCTGACATCGTTGAAGACGCTACCGAACTCGCCGGGCTGGCGGGGCAGATTGTTCAACAGCGCTTCGGTGAAGGTGCTGGGGCGCGTCGCCTCGCTCGAGCCCAGGGCCGCGGTTCCCAGACGCGAGCCGTAGGCCACCAGCGTATTGACACCGCTGTCGGCATGCTGGACGGGCATGTAGCCTTTTTCCACGCCATATTGATGCTGCCTGTCCTTGATGACGAAACCACCGATGGTCCGGCAGGCATCCACGATGAAGAGCAACAGGCCGGGTCGTTTCTTGGCCAAGTACGATTCCAGCGATTCCACCGCCACCGCATGGTCCGGAAGGTTCTGCTCGTCCAGTTGCAGCGGGGTATCGGTTCCGGCCAGGTAGTTGTTCTGCCCGTAGGAGAAACCATGGCCGGAGAAATAGACCACCACGATGTCGCCTTCCTCGATCTTGCGGCGGAAGTCGGGCAGCGTGGTTTCTTCAAAGGACACCGCCGAGGTCATCGTGGCGATGGGCGACACCTGGAACTGCAGATCCCTCAGCAGCGCCTCCATTCGCCTGGCATCCACCTCCGCGCTGGGAATGGAAGAAAGGTGCTGGTAGCCCGCATTGCCCACCACCAGGGCCAGGCGCCGCGGGGCCTGGGCGATCCTGAGCGCTTCCGTGTCGTCGGCCCAGGCATTGGCTGCGACCCCAAGGCCGCTTGCCAACACTGCCGCGATGCAGCGCCAGCGAAAGCAGTTTCCTCGCATGGCTCAGCTCACGGCAGGAGGCTGCGCATTGCCGGCGGGGCCCTGGTTTGCATCGGTGCCGGCCGGGAACATCCCGCAGTCGACCGGTGACGACAGGCGTTCCATGCCGGTCCAGGACCCTCCGGCAGCATCGGGGTCCCCCTTGGTCAGCGCGGACAGTTTGATCGTGGCGGCCATGGAGCGCTGCTGGCACAGCGCGGACATGGGCACGCCGTCGTCGCTCAGAACGATGGCGGACAGTTGCACCGCGTGATTCAGATAGACGCGGCCGCGCTTGCCCCAGAGAGTGTCCTTGGTCATTGCAACGCCCTCGGGCGTGTTGTCCTTCCAGCGGACCGTGCAGCCCTTGGCCTTCTGGTTGGCCAGATAGGGCGTCAATGCGGCGATAGGCGCCATGACCGAGGCGTCGGCTCCGACCAGGGCGGTGCGCATGCCGGTAATCGCCTTGACGACTTCTTCGGCATAGGCGCGTGCCTGCACATCCGCCGGTTTCTTGGAGTCCTTGGTTTTCTGCTGGATCTTGTCGCGTGCGCGTGTCGCACTGTCCAACCAATCGTCCAGTTGCTTGATATTGGCATTGGCTTGGGCGAAGGAGGGATAGCGGGTGGACAGCAAGGCAGGGGCAGCCGTCGTCTTGTCAGCAAGATACCCGGTACGGATGTTGGCTTCGGTCCAGTCGGCGTCCCGCGTGGTGGTAAAGCTGCTAACCGCATAGTTGGACTGGAAGAGTTTCCAGACGCTGACCAGGGATTGGGCGATACCGGTGATGATGCCCACCGAGGCCACCAGACCACTTCGGCTCTTTGCGTTGTACTTCGACGCGAGGTCATCCAGTTTGTCGATTTCCCGGCCCATTGCGTCCAGCTTCTGTTGTATCGACAGGGCCAGGACCTGTTTGGTGGCATGGTCGGCATCGTCGGTCAGCAGGACATTGGTACACGCCTGCGCAGCGGCTTGTGCGCGAATCCGGCGGCCGAGATCCTGTCCCGTGGCGGCGGAAAGGGCGAGCACGCGTTGCTGGGCTAGTCCCTTGACGTTTTCCGGTCCGGTCACGTCGCCAGCCTTGCCTTCCGAAGGCGTGCCGTAGGTCAGCTTGTTGAGTTCGGCCTGCTTGGTCAGGCGATCGATCTGTGCCTGCAGGTCTGCGTTCTTGTCGGTGCTTTCCTGCGCATGGGCAAACGGAAAGGTCCCCAGCCAGAACAAGAGGCAGGGAGCCAGGCAATGGACTTTCATCAAACACTCCTCCTTGGATGCGGTTCCTGTGCCAGCGCGTCCGCGAAAGACGGCGCTGGTCGTGCATGTCGCAACGGTTCTTTCCCTGTGCAGCGTGATGACCGGCACTACTGCGATGGCAGCTGACGCGGAAACACGGTGCCTTGCGGCGACCGGTATTGGCGCTGTTGCCATGAGTGGTCGGGTCGGGAGACTGCCGGTTTCCCCTGCGCGGCAGAATCGACCGCACGCTATACCGGAAACGGCGGCGCGGACAAGAGGGGCATGGTGCCCGTGCCGGAGCAGGCGACGGACGGCACCTGCAGGGGTAGGCAAGTCGGGCTTTCCGGGCAGTCATTCCGGGCAGTCCGGCGCGGATGTGGCCGTGTGCGGTCCATCCATGCGTTGGCGCCGGTTGGAGCCAACGGAAAGGGACGTCGCATGCGCATCTGGGGAAAGTTGGGCGCGGTAGCGCTTGGGGTGTTGCTGCTGGTGGGTTGCCGGACGATTCCGGACCGGGAATGGTGGGGACTCAATGAGCCGGCACCGGTGCAGACCGGGTTGCAGAGCCAGATGATGGTGTTCGAGGCGGATGATCGCGGGCAGCTCTATCAGCCTGCGCAGATGCAGAAGATGGCGCAGTGGATGGCAGCGACGCCAACTCGCCCGGTGGTGCTGTTCGTGCACGGTTGGCACCACAATGCCTGCCGGCAGCAGGCCGGCGAGCCTGCCTGCAAGGGGGGCGGGCCTTACGACAGCAATTACCAGAAGTTCACGGCGTTCCTGGCCCGGTTGGAGAACGTTGAGAAGGCGGGACCGGTCAACGCAATCTATGTGGGATGGCGAGGCGATTCGATCGATACCTTCATCCCGTGGGAACCCAGTGATTTCCTCACCATTCGCGACCGCAAGCACGCCTCTGAGCAGGTAGGCAAGCAGGGACTGCGGGAGGTGGTCGCCTGGTTGCGGACGCAGGATCCGAAGCGCCAGGTATTCGTGATCGGCCACAGCCTGGGAGGGTCGGCGGTCCTGTGGGCAGTGAAGGAATGGATGGAGGACGCGCCGGATACGACGCTTGAATACATCATGATCAACCCTGCGGCCAGGGCGGAAGAACTGGAAAAAATCAAGGCACGCCTGGAGGAGAAAGCGCGCTCACGCCAGGCGTTTTCCGGTAGGCAGGTGAGCATGGCGACAGCCTTGCGTGCCGCGCCCGATGGCTCGCGACGCATCATCGTCCTGCAGTCCACCGCTGATGTTCCGGTGCGCTATCTGTTTCCGTTTGCGTTCTGGAAGCGGGCGATAGGGTTCAATCGGGATTGGGTCAGCCATTCGGTGCGCGCCTGCAGCGGTGATGCGTGCACGGTGACGGAACCGGACTGTCAACTCAGTCTGGGGGGACGCATGATGATCGAGGCGATCGGCACCGGTGAGCAGTGCCAGGAACAGGCCAGGAAGGCAGTCTGGGTGATGCAAACCGGCAAGGATGTGTCGGCCGGCCACAACGATGTTCTCAATGACGTGCAGGCTGCGGCGTTGGCCGATTGGCTTGCCCAGCGCATGGCGCAGTTCCGAGTGATGGAAGCTGACAAGCGCTGAGGCGGGGTGGGCCTTGGCCCACCATCGCGGTGCCGGGCGGCCGATGCTCCTGTCGTTCGCTTGAACGCCACCCCGGGGCCATCGACGTGCAGGCATGGCAATGGTGGGCCGAGACCCACCAGTTGATCAGGACGCCTTTTTGCGGGTACGCGCCGCCTTCTTCGCGGCGGCCGAGCGCTTGGCGGGGCCCTTGGTGCGGGCGGCTTTCCTTGCCGCGGCGGAACGGTCGGCGGCGGTGCGCTTGCTGGCCGCCTTCTTGGCCTGTTTGGACAGGGCGGTGTGGCTGACGGCCTTCTTTGCGACCTTCTTGCTGGCAGTCTTCAGTGCCTTCCTGGCGCCGGCCGAGCGCTTGGCGGCGGGGCGCTTTGTAGCGGTTTTCCTGCTCTTGGCGATGTCCTTGCGGGCTTTCTTCTTGATCGCCGGCGAGGCGGTGTCGCCGGGTTCGACGTCGATGCCGGCGCGGCGGGCCTTGGACAGGCCGATGGCGATGGCCTGCTGGGTGTTCTGGACACCGTGCTTGCCTTCCCGGACGTGTTCGATTTCCTCGCGGACGAATTCGCCGGCCTGGGTACTGGCCGACTTTCCTTCGCGCTTGTCGCGTTCGACGGCGCGGCGGGTCTTTGCTTCCGGCATGGCGGCGTCTCCTTCGGACAACGTGCCTGTGTTAGTCCCGTGCGCGTGAACAGGCGGCGAAGGATGCGCGCTGGCGGGCACGACTATCACGGCGATAACGCTTGCTTGACGGCGGCGTGACATTCGCGGGACTAGCGTGAAGCCACCTGTTTCGAGGGAGTATCGTCATGCATACGCCACAGGAACTCGAAAAGAAATTCTGGAAGCTGCTGAAGTCCGACATGGTCGTGATGATTGGCCTGGAGGGGGCCGAGGATGGTCATACCCGGCCGATGACGGCGCAGATGGAGGACGAGGGGCACGGCCCCATCTGGTTCTTCACCACCACCGACAATCGCCTGGCACAGCGCGTGGGCACGCCGCAGCGTGCCATCGCCACGTTCTGCGCGAAGGGTCATGACTTGTTCGCCAGCGTCAACGGGATGCTGGTGGAGCATACGGATCGCGAGGTGGTCGACCGGTTGTGGAATCCCTATTTGGCCGCCTGGTACGAAGGCGGGATGGAGGATCCACGATTGGCCCTGCTGCGCTTCGATGCCGAGCACGCGGAAATCTGGTTGAACGAGAACCCGATGCTGGCCGGGGTGAAGCTGATGCTGGGCATGGATCCGAAGAAGCATTACCGCGATCGCGTGGCTGAGGTGAATCTGCGGCATTGAGGGGTTGGAGTGAGGCTGTCATAGCGGATGCTGGACGGTTTGCCCCCATCCGCCCTTCGGGCACCTTCCCCCGCGCGCGGGGGAAGGGAGCTTCACGGTCGTCAGGACAAGGTCATTGGAACCGGTATGCAATACAAACACCTGCGTTTCGGACAAGGCTTTCGCACCGCGTTCGCGGTGCGGGAGGTGCAGGCGGCGGAGATGGTGATCGCGCCGGGCGAGGCCGAGGGCGGGCCGGACAACCGGCATCGCGGCGCGGACCAATGGTTGTATGTGGTGTCGGGGACCGGCGTGGCGACCATCGAAGGCGAGCGGCAGACGTTGCGCGCGGGTAGCCTGCTGGTAATCGAACACGGCGAGCGCCACGAGATCCGCAATACCGGGCGGACCTTCCTGAAGACGCTCAACTTCTATTACCCACCGGCCTACGACCAGGACGAGGAGACCCTGCCGGCGGGCGAGGGCTGATGGAATTGGGCGGGCCGGCCCATGTGGCTGAATACGGGGAGCCGGATATTCAGTTCCGGCTTCACCCGCCCGAACGGTGAATGACCACGGCGCGCGCGGCCTGTCCGATCCGTCTTGCCCGCCGCGTGAGGGAAACCAACGGCGCGGAGAGGGGGCTTTGCGGCGGTGAACCCCTTATGTCGGAAGTCGATTGCATGCTGTTGTCAGACACCCAGATCCATACCCACCTGTGCCGGCTGGAAGCCACCGATGCGCGCGCCATCGGCCAGCTGGAAGCGTTGACCGTCTGGATGGCGGCGCTGGTGCAGACCCATCCGGACGGCGAGCGCTTGCGCGCGGTCGCGCAGAAGCTGGCCGCGCGCGGTTCGCTGCGGGCCGTTGCCGGCTACCAGGAGGAAGCGGCGGCCTATGACGCCACGTTCTGCCAGTTGATGGCATTGAGCGACGGGACCCGTCCGGCGATTCCCGTGCCTGCTACGCCGCCGCCACGCGTTTGATGCGGGACTGGGATAGAGTCCGCCCTCCCGTCCCGTCTCTTTCGCCCATGTCCGAAGTTTCGCTGGTCCCGATGAGCGAGCGTGCGTTCCGCACGTTCCTGCATGTCGCAGTGGAAAATTACGCCGCGGAGAATGTCTCTGCCGGACGCTGGCCCGCCGAAGGTGCGCGTGAGCGTTCGCAGGAAGCCTTCGCGCAATTGCTGCCGCAGGGAGCGGCCACGCCGGATCACTGTCTGTTCGAGATCGTTGCCGGCGAGGAAGGCACGGTGGGATCGCTGTGGTACGGCGTATACACCGAAGGCGAGCAGCGCCAGGTGCATGTCTATGACGTGCTTGTGCATCCGGCGCATCGCCGTCGTGGCTATGCGGTTGCCGCATTCGCGGCGATGGAGGCGCAGGTGCGTGCGCAGGGGATCGATCGGATTGGCTTGCATGTGTTTGCGCACAACGCGGGTGCGCAGGCGCTGTATGCGCGGCTGGGGTATTTGACGGTGAGTCATAACCTCGTCAAGCAGCTTTAGGGGTTGCTTCCCGCTGACTTTGAGCAGCTTCCCTCGTTGGCAGGAGGGACGTGGGTGTTGGAAAGCAGAAGCAAATCCCCCTCGGTCCCCCTTCTTCGAAGGGGGAGGAAAGGCGGCGACCGGTGCGCTTGAAAAGCCCCCTTTGAAAAAGGGGGCGGGCACCCGCGAAGCGGGTGACGGGGGATTTGCTTTTGGCGCGGAGAGAAATCTGAGAGATGAAGGCATACGAACTTGCCCCCATCCGCCCTTCGGGCACCTTCCCCCGCGAGCGGGGGAAGGGGGCGTTGCAGCGTGCGAGTACTCCCAAAAAAAGCCCCGCATCGCGGGGCTTTTTTTCTTACATCACGTTCGGCTCGCTGAAGGCTTCCGGTTCGCCGGCGAAGGCTTCCACCGGGATGCAGCTGCAGAACACGTTCTTGTCGCCGTGCACGTTGTCCACGCGTGCGACCGGCGGCCAGTACTTCTGCAGCTTCAGGCTGGGCAGCGGGAACGCGGCCAGTTCACGCGGATAAGCGTGGGTCCATTCGCTGGCGCTGACCTGGGTAGCGGTGTGCGGGGCGTGCTTGAGCGGGTTGTCCTCGCGATCCAGGCGGCCGTCCTCGACCGCGCGGATTTCCTCGCGGATCTGGATCATCGCGTCGATGAAGCGATCCAGTTCGTGCTGCGATTCGCTCTCGGTCGGCTCGACCATCAGCGTGCCGGCCACCGGGAAGCTCAGGGTGGGGGCGTGGAAGCCGAAGTCGATCAGGCGCTTGGCCACGTCCTCGGCGCTGATGCCGGTGGCGTCCTTGAGCGGGCGCAGATCCAGGATGCACTCGTGCGCGACCAGGCCGTTGCGGCCGGTGTACAGGGTCTCGTAGTGCGGGGCCAGGCGCTTGGCGACATAGTTGGCGTTGAGCAGCGCCACCTGGGTGGCCTTGCGCAGGCCGGCCGAGCCCATCAGGGTGATGTACATCCAGCTGATCGGCAGGATGCTGGCGCTGCCGAAGCTGGCCGCCGATACCATGCCCACGTCGCCTTCGCCGCCCAGCGTGCGCGGCAGGAACGGCGCCAGGTGCGACTTGACCGCGCACGGGCCCACGCCCGGGCCGCCGCCGCCGTGCGGAATGCAGAACGTCTTGTGCAGGTTGAGGTGGGAGACATCCGAACCCCACTTGCCCGGCTTGGCCACGCCGACCAGCGCGTTCATGTTGGCGCCGTCGGTGTACACCTGGCCGCCGTGCTGGTGGATGATGTTGCAGATCTCCACCACGTCCTCTTCGAACACGCCGTGGGTTGAGGGGTAGGTCATCATGATCGCGGCCAGGCGATCGCTGTACTTCTCGGCGGCGCGGCGGATGTCCTCGACATCAACGTTGCCGTTGCTGTCGCACTTGGTGACCACCACCTGCATGCCGCACATCTGCGCGCTGGCCGGGTTGGTGCCGTGCGCGGATTCGGGAATCAGGCAGATGTCGCGCCTGGCCTCGCCGCGCGAGCGGTGATAGGCGCGGATGGCCAGCAGGCCGGCGTATTCGCCCTGCGCGCCGGAGTTGGGCTGCAGGCTGACCGAGTCATAGCCGGTGCATTCGACCAGCATGGCTTCCAGGCCGTCGATCAGTTCCTTGTAGCCCTGCGCCTGATCGGCCGGGGCCAGCGGATGCAGGTTGCCGAACTCCGGCCAGGTCACCGGGATCATCTCGGCGGTGGCGTTGAGCTTCATGGTGCAGCTGCCCAGCGGGATCATGGTGCGATCCATCGCCAGATCCTTGTCGGCCAGCGCACGCATGTAGCGCAGCAGTTCGTGCTCGCTGTGGTGGGTGTTGAACACCGGGTGGGTCAGGAACGGGCTGGTGCGGCGCAGGGCTTCCGGGATCAGCGAGGGGGCGCTGGCGTCCAGCGCGTCGATGCCCGGCAGGGTGGCGCCCGGGTTGGCGAACACGCCCCACAGCGCTTCCACGTCGGCGCGGGTGGTGGTTTCGTCCAGCGAGATGCACAGCGTGCCGTTGCCGCGCACGCGCAGGTTGATGCGGGCCTGCCTGGCGCGGGCCAGGATCGCCTCGGCGGCGTCGCCGGCGTCGATGCACAGGGTGTCGAACGCGCTGGCGTGCATCGTGGCGTGGCCGAGCGTGCGCAGGCCTTCGGCCAGGATGGCGGTCAGGCGGGCGACGCGGCTGGCGATGCGGGTCAGGCCTTCCGGACCGTGGTAGACCGCGTACATCGAGGCCATCACCGCCAGCAGCACCTGCGCGGTGCAGATGTTGGAGGTGGCCTTCTCGCGGCGGATGTGCTGCTCGCGGGTCTGCAGGGTCAGGCGGTAGGCGGGATTGCCGTCGGCATCCACCGACACGCCAATCAGGCGGCCCGGCATGGAGCGCTTGTAGGCGTCGCGGCAGGCCATGAAGGCCGCGTGCGGGCCACCGAAGCCGAACGGTACGCCGAAGCGCTGGGTGTTGCCGACCACGATGTCGGCGCCCATCTCGCCCGGGGTCTTGAGCAGGGTCAGCGCCAGCAGATCGGTGGCCATGACGAACAGCGCCTGGTGGCCGTGGATGATCTCCGCGTCGCGGCCCCATTCCTCCAGCCAGCCGCTGGACGCGGGGTACTGCACCAGCACGCCGAAGTAGTCGCCGGCGGCGAGCTTTTCATGGAAGGCTTCGGTCGAACGGACGATGTCCACGGTCAGGCCCAGCGGTTCGGCGCGGGTCTGCAGGACTTCAATGGTCTGCGGATGGGTGTCGCCGGCGACCAGGAACACGTTGGACTTGGATTTGGCCGAACGCTTGGCCAGGGTCATCGCCTCGGCGGCGGCGGTGGCTTCGTCCAGCAGCGAGGCGCTGGCGATTTCCATGCCGGTCAGGTCGGTGATCATGGTCTGGAAGTTGATCAGCGCTTCCATGCGGCCCTGCGAGATTTCCGCCTGGTACGGGGTGTAGGCGGTGTACCAGGCCGGGTTCTCCAGGATGTTGCGCAGGATCACCTTGGGGGTGTGGGTGCCGTAGTAGCCCTGGCCGATGAAGCTCTTGAACACCTGGTTCCGGTCGGCGACGGCGCGGATCTTGGCCAGCGCCTCTTCCTCGGTCATTGCTTCGGGCAGGGCCAGCGGGGCGGCGGACTTGATGTTGGCCGGCACGATGGCGTCGGTCATCGCCTCCAGCGAGTCGTGGCCGACCACGCGCAGCATGTGCGCGATTTCGGCGTCGTTGGGACCGATGTGGCGGGCGATGAAAGCGTCGTGGTGCTCGAGATCGCGAAGCGAGGACGGAGTCTGGGACATGGGCAGGGGCATCCGGAAAAGGCATGAAGCCGGGCGTGCGAAGTGCGCACGTGGGTGCCCCTCTGTCCTTTTGCCTGAGAGTTTGGAAGCGCCGCGGACGAGGTCGCGGTGGTGCTTCGTGCCCCTTCGGCGCCGGCGCGTGGCCGATCTCTCCAGAGTGTTTGCAGCGGCGGTGGTATCGGGCCTGAGCGATTACGGGCGTTTGCGCCTTCGGCAGCGGGTTTCCCCGCTTCTCCCACCTGGGTGTTGCGGCGCGGATTATAGCCTGCGGCCGCCCGCACCGTCCCGGTTGGCCTTACCATGTCCGGCCCCCCGCGCCGGCCATCCCTGTTCATGAATGCGCCCCCTTTCCGACTCCTGCGCCTGGACCACATCGTCCTGCGCGTCCGCGACCTGGCGGCCATGCGCGCCTTTTATTGCGGGGTGCTGGGCTGTGCGGTGGAGCGGGACCGGCCGGAGCTGGGCCTGCTGCAACTGCGGGCCGGCGAGTCGCTGATCGACCTGGTCCCGGTGGACGGCAAGCTGGGCCGGCTGGGCGGGGCCGCGCCGGGGCCCGAAGGCCACAACGTCGACCACCTGTGCCTGCGGGTGGAACCGTTCGACCGCGAGGCGCTGGCGGCGTACCTGGAAGCGGCCGGGGCGACCCTGGCCGAATTCGGTGAGCGCTACGGCGCCGACGGCATGGGGCCGTCCCAGTACCTGCGGGACCCGGAAGGCAACACGGTCGAGTTGAAAGGCCCGCCGACCTCGCCGCCGGTGAATGCCGTTGCCAGCCCGGCGACCGGGAGCGCCGCATGACCGGCGTCCGCAAGCTGCCGTCCAACCGCCGCCTGGCCCTGTTGCTGGGCGGGCTGGCGATGTTCGGCCCCTTCTCGATCGACACCATCTTCCCCGCGTTCAACGCAATGGGCGCGCAGCTGGGCGCGGACAAGCTGGCGATGCAGCAGGTCATCAGCGTCTACCTGCTGACCTACGCGCTGATGAGCCTGGTGCATGGCCCGCTATCGGATGCGTTCGGCCGGCGCAAGGTGATCCTGGGCGGGCTGTTCCTGTTCCTGCTGGCGTCGATTGGCTGCGCGCTGTCGCGCGACATGACCACGCTGCTGCTGTTCCGCGCGCTGCAGGGTTTCTCGGCCGGCGTGGGCTTCATCGTGGGCCGCGCGGTGATCCGCGACGTGCTGCACGGCGACGACGCGCAGCGGCTGATGAGCCAGGTGTCGATGATCTTCGGCATCGCCCCGGCGATCGCGCCGATCATCGGCGGCTGGATCCTGGGCTGGAGCGCGTGGCCGGTGATCTTCTGGTTCCTGGCCGGATTCTCGCTGCTGCTGTTGCTGACCGTCGGCCTGTGGCTGCCGGAAACCCATCCGCCGGAAGTGCGGGTGAGGGTCTCGCCCAAGCACCTGTTGCGTGACTACTTCGCCATCGCCTTGAACCCGCGCTTCCAGCGGCTGGCGCTGGCCGGCTCCTTGAGCTTCGGCGGCATCTTCCTGTACATCGCCTCGGCGCCGATTTTCGTGATGGACCGGCTGGGCTTGAACGAGCAGCAGTTTGCCTGGTTGTTCCTGCCCACCATCGGCGGCATGACCCTGGGTGCGTTCGTGTCCGGCCGCGCCGCCGGCCGCATCAGCGGCACCCAACTGACCCGCATCGGCTTTGCCTGCATGGGCGTGTCGACGCTCGCCAACCTTACCTACAACGCGTGGGTGGGCGATGCCATCACCATCCCGTGGGCGGTGCTGCCGATGTGCCTGTCGGCGTTCGGCGTGGCGCTGATCTTCCCCATCCTCACCCTGGCCATCCTCGACATGTATCCGCGCCAGCGCGGCGCGGCCTCGTCGCTGCAGGCTTTCAGCAACCTGTTCATCAACACGATCATCGCCGGCGTGGTTTCGGCGCTGTTGAGCAGGCACGGGTTGTGGCTGGCGCTGGGCGCGGGCGTGCTGACCCTGGGCGGCTGGGCGATGTGGCGCTGGGAGGCGCAGGTGAGCCGGCGCGCCGAAGCCTGCCCGAAGGAACCCGCCGCGCTGGAACCCACCGATCAAATCTGAGCTTCAACCAAGGAACCCCCGATGTCCACGAATTCAAAGGCCCGCCGCGACGCCAAGAAGCGCAAGGTGATCAAGGCGCGCAACCTGGCCCGCGCCAATGCCCCGGCGATCGAACCACACGCCGAGCTGCGCAATCCGCAGGGTGACCTGCTGGCCGGCATCGTGCGCCAGGCCGGCGTGTGGGTGCTGGGCATGGATGGTCGCATCGCCGGCAGTTCCGACAGCGCCGCCGAAGTGCTGGCGATGATCAAGCGCGCCGCCGCCCTGCACGAGGCCAACGGCCAGCCGGTGCGGCTGGTCTACTCGGATGAACTGCGCGACACCGCCGTCATCGAAGCCGCCGCCCAGGGCATGAGCCTGGAGGACTTCGAGAAGAAGCTGGAAGCCGAGATGAGTGCCGGCGCCGAAGACGCCGATTCCGAACCGGACGCCGCCCCCACCCAGCATTGAATAGCGTCCTTGTAGGAGCGACGTCAGTCGCGACCGGGATGATCCGGATGCTTTCATCGCGACTGATGTCGCTCCCACAAGAAGCGTGGTGCAGCTAAGGTCGCCATCAGCAACAGCGCCGGCATGCCAATCCAGCGGGCTTCCGACCACAATACCTCCACGCCGCGCGCGCTGAAGAACCGGTGCGCGAACGGCGATACCTCGATGACCTGCCACGGCGCGAAGAAACGCTGCTCCGACCACGGCCACAACAGCGCCACGCCCAGGCCGCCGTTGGTCAGCATGTCCAGCAGTGGATGCGAGAGCCCCGAGCAGGCGACGAACAGGAACGCCGTCCAAGCCCGCGCACGCAACGGACTACGACACAGCGCTGCCAACACACCGAGTAGTAGTGCGAACACCACGGAATGGCTGGCGCCGCGATGCCCCAGCGCATCGGCGTAGGCGATGCCGAACTTGAATGCCACCACGTCCGCATCCGGCAGCATCGCAGCCGCTGCGCCTGCCATCAGCAGGCGTGGAGGAATCCGACGGCTTCCCAGCCCGAGACCGATGGCGATGGGAACCAGGGCGTGCGCGAAGACGGTGGGCATCTGGAACTCCGGCATGGACGAGAGGTGCCCACCATCGCCGTTGCATTTGAAGTGACGGTGAAGCCCGGGCCGTAGAGCGGAGCTTGCCCCGCTGACGACATCCCATGCATCCATCAACTCACGCCAGGCGCTCGCCTGCGCCGAACCCGGATGTGGAATTGGAGCGAAGTGAGGTCCCCAAGGAAACGCCGGGGCGGAGCAAAATTCCGCCATGGCAGCCGGAGTGCCGAGCCGAGCAGGTTTCCCTCTACGGAGTCCGGTGGCGATAGATGGGGCGGCGCTTGAACACGGGGCGGGCCTTGATCTGGGTGGCGGCACGGGTGGGCATCGCGCGGGCGGATGCGGCGTTGGCCTGGCCGGGGATCAACGGCTGAGCGCCGTGCATGCGGATGGGCGTGGTCGGCGCCAACCATTGCCGGATATGCGGATAGGCCACATCGAAGCGCGAGTACCAGTCGCGATTTCCGGAGTTGTTGATCGCGCCGCTGTTGCTGCAGGCGGCATCGCCGCCATACAGGCCACCGCGCAGGCGGTAGCCCTCCGGATGCAGGGTGAACAGGCCGGAGCCGCTGCTGCCGCCCTCGGTGCTGCCGCTCAGCCAGGCGACGCCGTTGTGGGTGGCGTTACTGCTGGCCGGGATCTGCTGACCCGAGGAAACCTTCTTGGCGTCGCCCGATGGATGATGGATGCCGAGGATGGCACTGGAAGCGGGGAGCGCGGCGGCGTCCCAGCCGCTGAATTCAGCACCGGCGGGCGCGGGTTCGGCCAGCAGCAACAGCAGGGCATCGGTGTCGCTGCTCGAATATAGATACGTGGCGCCGCGGGTCAGTTGGGTGACCGTTTGCGACACCCCGCTGTTGCAGCTGGTGGCCTCGTAGCGCCAGAACGTATTGAGCGTGGAGGCGGTGCTTTGATCGCTTATGCAGTGATGTGCGGAGTAGAAGTAGGGCGCCTGAGTGCCGGTGACGGTATCGTTGAGCAGCGTACCGGTGCAGATGAAAGCGCCTGTCTGGCCGTTCTCGCTCTTGATGAACACCATGTGCGCGACCGCGTTTTTCGCCTTGACGAAGCGTTCGCCCAGTTCATTGACGCGGCATGCCGTATCGACGTTGCAACTGGCGGACTCGCCGATTTTCTCCAGAATCTTGAAGTCGCTGCGGCTGTTGGTCAGCAGGTGCGTCAGTTGCGGGGCACCGACGCGCGCCATCGATGCATTGACGTGGGCGGGACGGTAAATTTCGATCAGCTGGGTCTGGCCGTCGGTGCTGGGCGTCCAGTACAGGCCTTGCGCATCCAACTGGCGCTGCGCTTCGCCTGCGGTCACCACGGCGATGACCCGATACGGATTGTCCGAACCGGCGAAGCGCAGTTCCACATCGGGATGCAGCGAGGCGACCTGCAGGCCGGTGCGCACCGCCAGCGCGTCCGGAGACGTGATTTCGATTCGTGCCGATGCGCCGTGCGCCAGTGCGCGCCAGCTCAGCGCGGGCTGGGCGAGGAGGGTCGTGCCTTCGGAATCCAGCCGACGGCCAACGCCGATCTGCACGGCCTTCATCTGCCGCAGCGCATTGCGGTTCTGCACGTCGAAGAGGCGCTGCACCGGCATCTCGCGATAACGCAGGCGCGCACTTTGCAGCGCATTGAAATCTGGCGTGCGCCAATGCGTTGCCGGCGGCGCCGGCGTGCGGCTGGTTTCGCCGGGCACACTCTGGGCCCAGCCGGCTGGCATGGCGATGGCGCACGCCAATGCCAGCATTCCCAGGCCGAGATATATCCGCTTGCCCATCTTGCTTCCCCTGATTCGTCCATGGTCCGGGAATGGTATCAACGATAAGGACGAGCCTGATGTGCATGCGCGTAACATTGAAAAGGCCGGCTTTCGCCGGCCTTTTCGTAACCCTTCGCGTGAATCTCAGCCCTGCTTTCTGGCCGGTTCCGCCTTCGCCGGCGCGGCAGGCGCCGCGGCGGTGGTGGCGGGCGGCGTGGGTTGCCAGCCGCAGGTCTGGCCTTCGTTCTGCTGCTTCAGCCATTCCTGCAGCGGCGCGAAGTATTCCAGCACCGCGCTGGCGTCCATCTTCTCGGTGCCGCTCAGTTCCTTGAGCGTGGCCTGCCACGGCTGGCTGGCGCCCTTCTCCAGCATCGCCCAGAAGCGCTGGCCGGCGACCTTGTTGCCGTAGAAGCTGCAGTTGTACAGCGGGCCCTTGTAGCCGGCGGCGTCGCACAGGCCCTTGTAGAACTGGAACTGCAGGATGTGCGAGAGGAAGTAGCGCGTGTACGGCGTGTTGCCCGGCACGTGGTACTTGGCGCCCGGATCGAAGAAGTCCTCGCCGCGCGCGCTCACCGACGCCACGCCCTGGTAGCGGGCCTTCAGATCCCACCACGCCTTGTTGTAGTCGGTTGGCTTGATCGAGCCGTCGAACACGCCCCAGCGCCAGCGATCGATCATCAGGCCGAACGGCATGAACGACACCTTCGCCAGCGCCATGCGCATCTGCGCGTTGATCAGCGCATCGTGGCTCTGCTGCTGGTCGCCGACCAGCCCGATGGACTTGAGGTAGTCCGGGGTCATGGCCAGCACGATGGTGTCGCCGATGGCTTCGTGGAAGCCGTCATGCGCGCCGTTCTGGAACAGCGGCGCCAGCTTGTTGTAGGCCAGGTAGTAATAGACGTGGCCCAGTTCGTGGTAGATGGTGGTGAAGTCTTCCTCGTTGGGCTTGATGCACATCTTGGTGCGCACGTCCGGACCGCCGCCCGGCTCGCCGCCCATGTTCATGTCCCAGGCGCTGGCGTGGCAGACCACGTCGCGGTCCAGCGGTTTGATGAACTGGGTCCTGGACCAGTAGCTCTCCGGCAGCTTGGGCATGCCCAGCGAGACGTAGAAATCCTGCGCGCGCTCGGTCATCTGCTTGGCCACCGCCAACTGCGCGGCGCGTTCGGCCTGGAACTGCTGCTCGGTGGTCGGCGCCGGGCCGGCCTTGCCGAGTTCCTTGACGAAATCCGCCTGGTACTGGGCCTTCAGCGCTTCGCTGATGTCCAGGCTGCCGGCGTTCTTGTACGGCTGCAGGATGTCCCACAGGTTGCCCCAGTCCTGCTGCCACATGTTGCCGGTCAGATGCGCCGGCAGCATGCCGTTGACCTGGCCCTTCTCCACGCCGTAGGTGGCCTGCAGCTTGGTGCGGGTGTAGCAATGCAACTGCTCGTACAGCGGCTTGACCTGGCCCCACAGGCGATCGGTCTCGGCGGCGATTTCCGCCGGAGTCATGTCGTAGCCGCTGCGCCACATCTCGCCGGCGTCGGCGTAGCCCAGTTCCTTGGCGCCTTCGTTGACCAGTTCGGCGAAGCGCGTGTAGTCCTTGCGCATCGGCTGGGCAATGGTGTGCCAACCCTGCCAGGCGTCCAACTGCGCGTCGTAGTCACGGCTGCTGCGCAGCACGTCTTCCAACTGGCCCAGATCGCGGCACTTCTTCGCATCGCCTTCGCCGGTGCAGTACTTGCCGGCGCCGTACATGCCGCCCATCTTGGACGCCAGCTTGGTGATTTCCTCCAGCTTGGCCGGGTCCTTCGGCGCGGGCATGGCGGTGGAGAGCTTGAGCAACTGGATGGCGCGCGCGGTTTCCGGCGACATCTGCTGGCCTTCGAACTTCTTGGCCTGCTCGATCCACACGTTCAGCTGCGACAGGTAGCGCTCGTTGTACTTGGCTTCCAGCAACTGGCTGTCGTCGTTGATGTAGGTGTTGGACAACCACTGCGACGCGGTGATCTCCGGATACATCTTGCGCAGTTCCTGGTTCACCCGGGCGATGAACTGATCCGCGGTCTCGCCCTGGGGGGCGGCGGCCGGCGCGGCGGCGTCCTTGGGTTCGTCCTTCTTGCAGGCGGACAGGACCAGCACGCTGGCGCCGACGGCGAGTGCGAGCAGGAGGTGGCGTTGCTTCACGGGAAGTCCTTCGAGGGTGCGGCAGGCGCAGGAACCCGGAAGGCTAGTGCGGCGGCGGTGCGTCCGCAAGGGCGGCGCGGATGCGCTGGCGCAGCCGCCCGGCCCGGCGCCGGATCTTGCGGTGCATCAAGCGTCGCGACCAGCGCGAGAACGGCAGGATTTCCTTGCCGCTCAGGGTGGACTTGGCATCCACGCAGACCAGCCGGGGCTGCGCGGCGGATCCGGCGACGACGAAATTGCCGGCGTTCAGATCGAACAGCGGCACGTCGTGGGCCAGCAGTTCACGTTCCATCGCGTCGACCGCCGCGCACAGCGACTCGGGCGACGATCGGGTGCCTTCGAACAGGTGCGCGTACAGGCTGCGCGCGATCGCGCCATCGGCATCGCGCACCAGCACGCAACGCAGGGCCGGGCCCCATCTGGTGGCGACTATGCCGGTGCAGGGCGCCAGCCAGCCGTCGAGCGCGGGCCCGATGCGTGCGCGCAGGCGCTGCCAGGCGCGCCATTCGGTGGCGTTTTCGCCCGCTGCCAGCGAACGCCGCAGGCGCGCGCGCAGGCCCACCGCGGGGCGTTCATCCGGATGCAGTTCGAACTTGAGGCAATGCCCGGCATCGTCCGGAGCGAGCGCGCACAGGCGATTCGCGCCGCGTGCCAGTACCGTCAGGCCGTCCCAGTGCGCGCCCAGCGGTGGGTAGGGCGCGTGCGGCTTGGCGGACATGTCGTCAGGCCGCGTGCCGCTGGCCGAAGCGCGGTGCCAGCAGGTCGCGTTCGCCCAACCACTGGCGCGCGTCCTCGGCGTCGCCCTCGAACCAGTCGCGGGTGGTGCCCAACCGGAACGAATAGCCCCAGGCATCCATGTCCGCCATCAGGCGTTCGCGACCGACGCCGGGAATGCCGTCGGCCAGCAGGATCTGCAGGTAGCAGGTGGCGTCTTCCTCGATGTCCGAATCGGTGGCGTCGGTATGCACCGACGCGCGCCGTTCCGGGGGCAGCACGATCAGGTGGCAGGCCTCGTGCAGCATCGAATGCAGCGGCGTATCGCCGCGGACGTAGACGTTGTCGGCAATCACACCGGCCTCCGGCTCGCCCCAGAAACTGCCGGGAATCTTCTCGCCGTCGGCGACCCGATGCAGGTGCAGATCGTAGCGGGCGAGCAGATCCGCCAGATCCGCGAACACGCGATCACGCACGCGCAGGACTTCGGGTTCGGCGGAGGGCGGGGCGGGTGTGTTCATGGCTTTTTCTTGCGTAGCTGCTTGATGTAATCCAGTTCGTCCAAGGCGACCTGGTTCTTGGGCTCTATTTTCAGCGAATCGCGGAAGTGGCGTTCGGCTTCATCCAGCCGGTCCAGTTCGATCAGGGCATAGCCGGCGCCACGCAGCGCGCGCGCGCGTTCGGTGTCCCGCAGCGATTCGGGGGCAAGCGCGACATGTTCCAGTGCCGCCTGGTTGCTGGCCAGCATCTTGTCCCACTCGCGGCTGGCACGGTACAGGTAGCCGCGCTCGGTCAGGAACTGTGGGTTGGCCGGGGCGAGTTCGAGCGCCCGATCCAGCGCCACGGCGGCCTCGTCGAAGCGGTTGAGTTCGATCAGCGCGTACGCTTTGCCGTAATAGCCATAGGCCCAGGCTGGCCCCAGTACCCTGGCATTGCCGCCCCCCTTGCCCTCGGTGTGATCGGCGGCCACGCCCAGCAGGTACAGCAGCGCTTCCGCGGGGTCGCGGGAGCAGAAGTAGATCGTGCCGTCGTCGGCGTAGCGGGCTTCATGCGCCTGGATGACGGGCTCGAAAGCTTCCCGGATGGCAGCCTCGGGCTGACGCTTCTTCAGCAACTCGTCGCCGATGACGATGAGGCGGTCCTGCTGCGCCTGCCAAGGGTCGGCCTTGGTTTCGGTCGGGGCATCCGCCGTCGGGGAATCCGCTGGCGGTGTGGGGGACGCAACCGGGGTTTGTGCCATCGCAGTCGCCGCTGACAGGGCGATGACCGGAATCAGGGCATACCAGCAACGGCGAAACGATGTGGCATCCATGTCGGAATCCCGGCGGGTGTAGGTTTGCCGACTATGGCATGAGCCGGCCCGCTGAGGGCCGGCTCGGGACGGACCTTCCGGTCAGCCCTGGCCTTCCGGCAGGGCGACCGAGATGTCGAGTACGTCGTGTTCGCCGTCCTTGATCAGATCGACCTTGACCGCCTCGGCATCCACGTTGACGTACTTCTTGATGACTTCCAGCAGCTCGCGGCGCAGCAGCGGCAGGTAGTCGGGACCGCCGCGCGAGGAACGTTCCTGCGCGATGATGATCTGCAGGCGGTTCTTGGCGGTTTCGGCGGTGTTCTTCTTGGTACGCAGGAAATCGAACAGACCCATGCCTTAACCTCCGAACAGCTTGCTGAAGAAGCCCTTCTTCTCCAGGGTGGTGAAACGCAGCGGACGCTCCTCGCCCAGCAGGCGGGCGACGGTGTCGTCGTAGGCCTGGCCGGCCGGGGATTCCAGATCCAGGATCACCGGTTCGCCCTTGTTGGACGCATTGAGCACGTCGCCGGACTCGGGGATCACGCCCAGGGTCTTCAGGCCCAGCACTTCCTCCACGTCCTTGATGCTCAGCATCTCGCCGCCCTCGACGCGCGCGGGGCTGTAGCGGGTCAGCAGCAGGTTGGCCTTCAGCGGCTCGCCGTTCTCGGCGCGGCGGGTCTTGGAATCCAGCAGGCCGAGGATGCGGTCGGAGTCGCGCACGGAGGACACTTCCGGGTTGACCACGACGATCGCCTGGTCGGCGAAATACATCGCCAGGAACGCGCCCTTCTCGATGCCGGCCGGCGAATCGCAGACCACGTAGTCGAAACCGTCGTCGCCCAGATCCTTCAGCACCTTCTCCACGCCTTCCTTGGTCAGCGCGTCCTTGTCGCGCGTCTGCGAGGCAGCCAGGACGTACAGCGTCTCGAAACGCTTGTCCTTGATCAGCGCCTGCTTCAGCGTGGCCTCGCCCTGGGTGACATTGACGAAGTCGTACACCACGCGGCGTTCGCAGCCCATGATCAGGTCGAGGTTGCGCAGGCCGACGTCGAAGTCGATGACCGCGACCTTCTTGCCGCGACGGGCAAGGCCGCAGGCGATGCTGGCGCTGGTGGTGGTCTTGCCGACGCCGCCCTTGCCGGACGTGACTACGATGATTTCAGCCAATGGTGTTCTCCTTGGTCGTTCTTCTAGTGAGGTAGGGCCGCGTCAGTCCTGGGCGGCGATCTTGAGTTGGTCCTGGTCCAGCCAGATCTGCACGGACTTGCCGCGCAATTCCTGGGGTACTTCCTCCATCACCTTGTAGTGGCCGGCGATGGCGACCAGTTCGGCGTGGAATTCGCGGCAGAAAATCCGCGCGTCGGTGTTGCCCTGCGCACCGGCGAGGGCACGGCCGCGCAGCGCGCCATAGATGTGGATGGAGCCGTCGGCGATGACTTCGGCGCCGGCGCCGACCGTGCTGAGCACGGTCAGGTCGCGGTTTTCCGCGTACAGCTGCTGGCCCGAGCGCACCGGGGTCTTCTGCATCAGGCCGGGCTTGCCGGCGTTGGCGGCCGCCTTGGCCGCCGCGGCGGGCTTGGCGGGTGCGGGAGCCGGCTCCGGCGCGGGCGCCGGGCGGGCGGGCGCGGGTGGCGCCGCGTCGACCCGTTCGTACTGGGCGCGGAACTTGGCCAGCAGCGGCAGGCCGAGCTGTTCGGCCAGTTGCTCGATTTCGCGGGTGCCATAGGCCAGCGCCACCGGGATGACCCCGGCGCCGCGCAGACCGTCGATCAGCGCGCGCGCGCTGTCCACGTCCGGGGTGCGGATCAGGCCGCCGAAATCGACGATGACCGCGGCGCGGCCGAACAGCTTGGGCGCACGCTCGACCCGCTCGCGCATCTCGCGCACGAGCTGTTCGACATCCAGGGTGCGGACCCGCAGGTTGGCGATGCCGACCTGGCCGATCTTCAGTTCGCCGGCCTGTTCGTAGTCAAGGTTCGCTGAGGTCACGCTCATGTCCCGGTCGGCCGTTCGGTGCGCGAAGCGGCCAGCGCGCGGGTACGGGCCCAGGGCAGGTCGGGCAGGGCGTCGCCGTAGGTTTCCTGCACCCACGGATAGCTGCACAGTTCCTTCATCAGCATGCTGGCGCGCACGTCGACATCGGCCATCGTGTTCTGGCCGACCTCGCGGAAGCCGAAGCTGCCATGGAACAGCAGCGCCGGATCGGCGCCGTGATCGAGGAATACCTCGCAGGCCAGCTGCGGGTAGCGCAGTTCGGCATAGCTCTGCACGTCCGCGTAGAAGGCGCGGCCGACGCCACCGCCGCGACGACGGCTGGCGACCACGATGCGGTCGATGTAGAAGAACTGCGGATAGCGTTCGCGGAACCAGGCGAAATTGCTGCTGTCATGATCGGCATCGGAGCCGAAGCCCACCAGGAAGCCGGCCAGGTTGCCGTCGCGTTCGGCGACGCGGAAGTATTCGGCCTGCTCGTAGAAGCGGTGAAGCTTGGCCGAATCCAGCGGCAGGATCGCCAGTCCGGCATTGTTGTTGAGGGCTAGAACGGAATCCAGCTCGTGCTCGCGCACGTCGCGGATGACAATCGACATTACTCGGCTCCGGGGCGGGAGGTCTTGCAAAAGGCTTTCGTTCGGGCGGCCGCAGCGCGGCGGCCGACGGCGGATTATCGCATTTGTGGCGGGAGGGTGGCAGCTTCCGGGTAAGCGGTCCGTGAACCGGCCGGGACGGCCCCCGATGCCCATTGCATGACTTTCGTTGGGCGGCCGGCGCCGCTGATTGCCCCTAAACTGCGTCCATGTTGGGACGACTCAGCCACACCCGCCTGCTGCGCGCCACCGGCCTGTACACCTGGGCCCTGGTCGGCATTCCGATCGTCCTGAACGTGTGGTTCCTGCCGCCGTCCAGCGGCGCGGACGGCAAGGGCGTGGACATCCCGCTGACCGCGCTGGCCTATTTCACCTTCGGCGCCTGCTACTGGTTCGCCACCCGCTCGCTGGGCGCCCGCGGGGGACGGGTGTCCCAGGCCTGGAACATCCCGCTGGCGCTGGTGCTGACCCTGGCCGCGGTGGCGGTGGGCGTGTACAGCCGGACCGGCCTGAGCGCCATGCTGATGGTGATCGTGGCGGGGGTGCTGCCCTGGCTGCTGAACCTGCGGGTGGCCATCGCCTGGTTGCTGCTGGGGCATGCGCCGCTGGTGTGGTCGTTCATGGCCCTGGAGGACTTCAACTTCTGGGAGGCCCTGTTCCAGTCGGCCTTCTACGTGGGATTTGCGGCCTTCGTGCTGATCACCGCCTACGTGGCCCGCCAGCAGGCCGAGGCGCGCGAGGAGCAGCGCCGCCTGAACGCGGAACTGCGCGCCACCCGGGTGCTGCTGGCCGAGAGCGCGCGGGTCAACGAGCGCACCCGCATCTCCCGCGAGCTGCACGACCTGCTGGGCCACCACCTGACCGCGCTCAGCCTGAACCTGGAAGTGGCCGGGCACATCACCGAGGGCCGCGCCCAGGAGCATGTGCGCCAGGCCCACACCCTGGCCCGGCTGCTGCTGACCGACGTGCGCGAGGCGGTCAGCCAGCTGCGCGACAGCGGCGCCATCGACCTGGGCGCGGCCCTGCTGCCGCTGGCCGAGAAGGTGCCCGCGCTGGCCATCCACATGGACATCGAGGAACCGCTGACCCTGGACGATCCCCAGCGCGCCCACGTTTTGCTGCGCTGCACCCAGGAAATCATCACCAACGCGGTCCGCCACGCCGGCGCCCGCAACCTGTGGGTGCATTGCCGGCGCGAGGCCGGCAGCATTCTCATCGACGCCCGCGACGACGGGGCCGGCGCCGACGCCGTGATCTCCGGCAATGGCCTGCGTGGCATGGCCGAGCGCCTGGCCCAGTACGGCGGCGCACTGGACATCGAAACCCAGCCCGGCAAGGGCTTCTGCCTGCACATCCGGCTCCCCGCGGCCGAGAGCACCGGCGTGCTCCCGCTGCGCGCCGAACCCGAAACCGAACCGCTGTCCGAGACAGCCCCTGGAGGTAGCCTGTGATCCGTGTTTGCCTGGTCGATGACCAAACCCTGGTGCGCCAGGGCATCCGCTCGCTGCTGGCGCTGGACGACGGCATCGAGGTCGTCGCCGAAGCCGCGGACGGCAAGCAGGCGGTGGAGATGATTCCCCAGATCAAGCCGGACGTGGTCCTGATGGACATGCGCATGCCGGTGATGTCCGGCCTGGAGGCCCTGCAGGCGCTGGCCCGCGCCGGCCAACTGCCGCCGGCGATCATCCTGACCACCTTCGACGACGACCAGCTGGTGCTGGCCGGACTGAAGGCCGGCGCCAAGGGCTACCTGCTCAAGGACGTGTCGCTGGAGCAACTGGTCGGCGCGATCCGCACCGTGGCCGATGGCGGATCCCTGGTGCAGCCGGCGGTGACCCAGCGCCTGCTGTCCGGGCTGGAGCACATGCGCAACGATTTCGTCAGCCTGGATCGCCCGGACCCGCTGACCGATCGCGAGACCGAGATCCTGCGGCTGATGGCCAGCGGCTTTTCCAACAAGGAGATCGCCAATTCGCTGGGCGTGGCCGAGGGCACCATCAAGAACCATGTCTCCAACATCCTCTCCAAGCTCGGCGTGCGCGACCGCACCCGCGCGGTCCTGAAGGCGTTCGAGCTGCAACTGGTCTGAGCGGGGCGACGACCGGCGGCGGTCCGGTCCGGTCGCGATTGGTCTGCCTATGAGGCGCCGGCATCCCGGCGCCGCCAACGGGACCGTTGCGGTCCCGAAAAGGGCGTGAAGGGCGCGTGTTTCCGGGCGTTCGGAACAAGGGCGCGATCCGTGGCCGGAATGGGCTGCGCGGAACCCGCCAAGCCTGATAGGATGCGCGGTGCACATTTTCAATGGCCGAGGCACCGGCCCCCGGAGACTCCCTGAATGACCCGTTTGATCGAGTTCCTGATTGCATTGGCGCTGGTCCTGGCGCTGTTTTTGGTGATCGGCCTGGTGTTGCCTTCCAAGCGCCAGCTTGAGGAAAGCGCCGAGACCAACCGCCGCATGACCATCGTGTTCGACACGCTGAACAACGTGCGCCGTCTGAAGGACTGGAACCCGCTGCTGCCGCACGCCGCCAACGAACTTTCCTATTCCGGTGGCGACGAAGGCCATGCCGGCGTCGGCGCCCGCGTCGACTACGATTCCAAGGGCCAGTGGGGCAAGGGCAGCTGGGAAATCACCGCCAGCGAGCGCCCGGCGCCGAACGGCGGCACCGGCAAGATCGTCTATGCGATCACCGACCAGAAGCTGGGTACGGACAAGGTCACCGCGTTCAACCTGGAACCGACCGGCAAGAACAACCGCAACGTCAAGATCACCCAGACCTATGAAGTCAGCTATGGCTGGAACCTGATCGGCCGCTACGCCGGCATGTACGTCAGCCGCCATGTCGGCGACGCGGTCAAGGCCGGCCTGTCCAAGCTGACCAACATGCTGGCCACCGTGCCGAATTTCGACTACCGCACCGAAGGCAGCAAGCTGACCGGTCTGAAGATCGTCGAGCTGCCCGCCGAGGACCTGCTGGTCGTCAACGCCGGCAACATCGACCGCAGCAACGACCCCATCAAGGCTTCGATCAAGTCCAACCAGGAGTGGATCAAGCGGGTGATGGACGCCAATGGCCTGGAAGCCGCCGGCCCGGTCCGCATCATCACCACCGATTTCGGCGCCGAGAAGTACGCGTTCGACGTGGCCGTGCCGGTCCGCAAGGCGGGCACTGGTCCGAAGACCCCGAGCGCCGACGCCAAGGACAAGGACGGCAACCCGATCCCGGTGCCGGTGCCGGCCACCTCCACCCCGGTCGCCTCGACCGGCGACCTGAAGGTGACCATCCCGTCCGGCGCCCCGGTTGAGCACGTCGTCACCAAGGCCCACCGTTCCGCGTTCGCCAACTACACCGGCTTCATGGCCGAGCTGGACGCCAACCGCAGCGCGCTGCGCGCCTGGGCCGTCACCAACGGCTACGAAGTGGTCGACCGTCCGTACGAGTCCTGGAAGAGCGGCGTGGACAACTCGTTCACCGAAAATGGCCAGTTCGACATCTACTGGGCCATCAAGTAATCCGCTTCGGGATCTTTGCCTTGTTCGTGCAAGGTCCCATGCGTGAACCCGACAACGCGCCGCTCATTGCGGCGCGTTGTTTTTTTGTGCGGCCGTTTTTCCTGCGCGGAAGGATGGCTGTCGGCACCCGCAGGACGCCACCCTGATGCACTACGACCGCCGCCAACGCAAACCCTCCGTCTTCGCCCTGTGCGGCGGCCTGCTGGCCGGTGCCTCGGTCGGCCTATCGGCCTACGCCGCCCATGCGATCAGCGAAGCGGTGGCGCAGTCGCGGCTGGAGACCGCGGCGCTGTTCGCGTTCGGCCATGGCATCGCCCTGGCCGCGCTGGCGCCCGGAACGACCCGCTGGATGGGCAAGGCCGGCCTGTTCCTGTTGCTGGCCGGCACGCTGCTGTTTTCCGGCAGCCTGATCGCGGCGGTGTTCGCCGGCCTGTCCACCCAACTCGCGCCGGCCGGTGGCATGGCGCTGATGGCGGGCTGGCTGCTGTGGGCCATCGACGCGGTGCGCAGGTAAATCCATGCCCCGCTATTCGCGCGGATTCGATACCGAGGCGGCCTTCGATCACCTGGGCCGCCGCGACCGCAAGCTGGGCACCTGGATGAAGCGGATCGGCTACATCGAGCCGCAGCCGACCTGGCGCAAGCCGTTCGATCCGGTCGACGCGCTGGCCCGCGCCATCCTGTACCAGCAACTCAGCGGCAAGGCGGCGGCGACGATCGTCGGCCGGGTGGAAACCGCCATTGGCAGCACCCGCCTGCATTTCGACACCCTGGGAAAGATTGATGACGCCGCGCTGCGCGCCTGCGGCGTGTCGGGCAACAAGACCCTGGCCTTGCGCGACCTGGCCGCACGCGAGGCGCGCGGGGAGATTCCGGATCTGCGGCGGATGTCGACGATGAGCGAGGACGCCATCGTGGAAGCGCTGGTACCGATCCGCGGCATCGGTCGCTGGACGGTGGAAATGATGCTGATGTTCCGGCTCGGGCGGCCTGACGTGCTGCCGGTGGACGATCTGGGCATACGCAAGGGCGCGCAGTTCGTCGACAAACTGGACACCGCGCCGACCCCGAAGGAACTGGTGGCCCGGGGCGAACGCTGGGGCCCGTACCGCACCTACGCCGCCCAGTACCTGTGGCGCATCGCCGACTTCGGCACCGAGGCCAAGGCGCCCACCAGGCGTTCCCAGGATTGAGCAAGCGGACAAGGCGGACAACGGCTGCGATGTAGAGCGAAGCCCGCTCCGCCGAACCCCCGGCGCCCGATCCGTGAGCGCCGCGGCGGAACAGGCTCCGCTCTACATGTCAGCGTCTGAAGGTCATGCGCAGCAGTGTGTCGTCGTGGCGCACGTGGTGGTGATAGAGCGCCGCCAGCGCGTGCAGCCCGATCAGCCAGTAGCCGGCGACGGCGATGCTTTCATGCCATTCCTTCAGGGCGTCGCCCAGGGTGTCCTGGGCGGCCATCAGCGACGGCAATGCCCAACCGCCCAGCGCGGGCGAGGTGCCTTCCGCGTTGAGCAGCAGGTAGCCGAGCACCGGCGTGACCAGCATCAGCCCGTACAGCGCCAGCGCCATCGCGCCGGCCGCCAGCTTCTGCCAGGTCGGCGGCACCGGCGCGATCGGCGGTGTCGGCGACGATGCCCGCACCAGCAGGCGCAGCAGGGTCAGGCCGAATACGCTGATGCCCAGGAAGAAATGCGCGGTCTTGATCAGCTGGCGCGCATCGCTGCCGCGCGGGAACAGGCCGCGCAGCTCGATGGTGGCGTAGACACCGATCAGCAACAGCAGGGTCAGCCAGTGCAGGGCAACCAGCGACGGACGATAGCGGGCATGGGTCGAGAACATCGGGGCGGCCACGGCGGGATGACGCCGCGAGTATCGGCAGCCCGCGCACGCGGCACATTGATCTCGCTCAAGTCCGGCGCGCTTCCAGCGGGATGATGGCGATAGCGGTATTGCGACTCGCTACGCGGCCTTCTCTTCCCGTGGCGGAAGCCTTCCGTTTTCCGCGGGAGATCTCAGGGCATCGGCGTACCGGTCCCCGTGTCGCCGGGGATGCCTGGCGCCGCATTTGCCGAGGCTGCCGGTGATGCCTGGAAGAACGGGTCGTCGCTCAGGCGGCGGCGTGGCGGCGGCGGGTTGCGCTTCACTTCGCGCAGGAAGCGGTGGTAGCGGAAAGTGGCAACCGTCGCCCGGAAGTAGAAGATGAGGAAGATGAAACTGACCACCAGCCCGGTCGGCATGCCTTCCGCGATCATCATCAGGATCTTGGACAGGGCGAAATAGCACAGCATCAGGGTGGCGGCGATCCGGCTCTTGCGGTAGATGCCGAAGGCGAGGACAGCGACCAGGCCCACGTCCAGCAGGTTCCATAGCTCGGTGCGATTGGCCGAGGCGCCGAATTGCGACAGCAGCGTCAGGACAAGCGTCAATGCGCCGGTGACGCAGGCAGCCACCCAGCCATGCTTGATGGGACGGGCGATTTCTTCGGGAATCTCAATGTCCGGTACCTGCATGGCGGAAATCGCCGCGGCAGGCGTGGAATACGGATTGGTGTCGGTCACGGCATTCTCCCCAGACGCGTGATGGATGGTTGGGTTCAAGCGGGCAGGTACTTGTCCCACAGGCGGTTGCGGAAACGGCGTTGCGGATCGACCCGGCGCTTGAGCGCGGCGAAGGCGGCGGCTTCCGGATAGGCGCGGTGGAACTGCTCGGGCGTGGCATGCAGCCGGTAGGGCAGGTAGTAGCGTCCGCCCAGCGCCAGCGTGGTATCGATGAGTTGCCGGGTCCAGACGCCGGCCGCCTGATCAACCCCGGACCAGGCCCGCTGCTTGTGGTACAGGACGAAAGAAAACACCTCCTGCGGAGCCCACTTGAGCAGCGAGACGGCATCGGCCGGCGAATGCCGGATCGAGATGTTGAGCGCATTGACCTCGTACCGGCGCAGGATCGCCGTCATCCGGCGGGCGAAGATCGCGAACGAACGCACCGGGATGAAGTACTCCTGCAGCAGGTAGGTGGACACCATGCGCGTGCGCGGTTCCAGCGAAGCGGCGTCCAGGCTGGCCTCGCGGTTGCGCATGACCACCACGGGTTCGCGCAGGATGCGATCGGTCTGGAACTTCTCGCGCAACGCACCGCCGCCCGGCAGTTCGGACGCGGTCCAGATCAGGTTCTGCTCGCGTCCGTAGTCGAGGTGGCGTGGCACCAGTCGTTCGGCGAGGGTGAGCGGCTGATCGGTGCGGGTCCAGCTGATCGCGAGGGGCCGGTCGAAATCCGGCGGCATCAGATCGGCGTTGTGCAGCAGGATGCCGGGCCGGGCATGTACTTCCTCGCGGAAGAAGTCCGGATACTCGTCCAGCGCCACCCGCCGCGCGTCGCGCCGGATCGGGAAGTTCTCGTCCAGATCCAGTTCCACCTCGGTGACCACGCCCAGGCCGCCATAGCCGCCCAGCACGGCGGCGAACAATTCGGGTTGCCGCTGGCGATCCAGTTCGTGCGCGGTGCCATCGGCGGTCACCAGTTGCAGCGCACGGACCGAATGCGCCAGCGGGCCCGCGCCGACGTAGCGCCCATGGCAGTTCACCGACAGCGAGCCGCCAATGGAGAAGTTGCTGTAGCTCTGCATGATCCGCACCGCCAGATCATGCGGATCCAGATGATCCTGCAGATCCCGCCAGCACATGCCGGCCTGTACGCGCGCAGTGCGTGCCTGGACATCCAGGTGGAGCAGGCGCCTCATGCCGCGCATGTCGACGTGGGTGGAACCGTCGGCGGCGATCTGCCCGCCCATGCTGTAGCGCGCGCCGCCGATCGAGATCGGCCCGCGGTTCTGGCGCAGTGCCTGCTGGAGGGCGGCGGTGGTGGCGGGGCGGAGTTGGCCGGCGACCGGGATGTGGTCGATGTCGGTGACATCGCTGACCGCGTCGGCATCCGTGTCGTCGCGGCGGCAGCCGGCGGCAGCGGCCATGCCGCCGAATGCCATGGCCTGCAACAGCCGTCGGCGCTGGCGTTCGGTCTCAGTCCGCATCGGCCGCGACATCAGCGGCGAAGCACCAATGCCACGGCTCGTAGACAATGCCGTGCGGGTTGTCGCGCGGGTAACTGAGCGAGAAGCCGAATGCGCCGGCGTTCGCCACCAGCCATGCGAATGCGGCGGTGTCCTCGAAGCTTTCCTCGGCCGCCGGCTCGTCCGGTGCGCCGATGTCCAGCGCCCGTCCGCTGTGATGTTCGCTGTAGCCGGGCGCGGCGTTGACCGAGAGAATCTGTTCCACCGTCTGTCCGCGGGCGAGCTTGCGTTCGAAAATGCCGAGCTGGTAGTCGTGGCTGCGGTAGCCGGAGATCGCCTCCAGCACCACGCCCTCGCGCGCGGCGGCGTCGCGCAGGCCCAGCCAGGCGTGCGCGGCAGCGTGGGTCAGCCAAAGTGCGCGGCGGTAACGGTCGAATCCGGCGAAGGCCAGCGTGTCCGGCTCGGCCACCAGCGGCAGGCCGGTGCGTTCGCCGTAGCCGTCATCCAGGCCCAGTGCATCCAGGTGGTCGCGCAGCGCGTCCAGCGGCAGTTCGCCGGCTTCGCCGCGCCAGGGGCCGCGTCCGCCGCCGTCGTGATCCAGTCGATCCAGCGCGGCTTCGATGCCGGGTTCGCGTGGCAGGCCGGGTATCAGCGGCATCAGTCCCTCGGGCAACTCCGCGGCCAGGTAGCGGCCATCGCGCTTGCGCCGCAGCACCCGCCGGGCGCGGGCGAGGATGCGGGCGTCGGCGTTGCCACGCGCGCGCAGCAGGCCGCCGGGCCACAGTTCCACGTCGGGCGTGTTGAGCAGGCGGGTCTTGAGCGGAACCGGAGGCGTGTGCATGCCCGGCAGCTTAGCGGCGCGGCGCGGAGGCCGCCACTTCGCGCAGACCGTCCAGCAGCTCGCGGGGTTTCTCGGGGCTGAGCAGCACCAGTGGACCGTCCCGCAGCGGCAGCACCAGCACCCGCGCGCGGTCGCTGATCAGGCAGAACGCCTTGGCCTTGTTGCGCAGCCGGTAGTTCCCGGCGGTGAAGGCGGGCAGGCTGAAACCATGGGTCTTCAGGGCGGGCTTGAGTTCGGTGTGCTCGTCGAGATTGACGATGCGGGCCTTGTCCAGATCGAGGGCGCTCACCGGAACCTGTCTGCGGAACATGGTCGCGGTGATTCGCAATTGATCATGTTCCAGTTGGATGCGGCGGCGGCGCAGCAACACGTGCAGGACCACGCCGACCAGCAGCATGAAGGGCAGGGTGAACAGCAGACCGCGCGGCACCGCTTCGCTGGAGTTCCAGAACACGGCGCCCACCGCAATCGCCATCGCGCTGGTCATCGGCAGCCACAGGCCGAGCAGGGTCCAGCGGTCGAGCGGGGCAACGGGAAAATCACGGGTCATGCTCAGTGTTCCTTGATCCAGCGCGCGGTGTCGGCGACGAGTTGCGGATCGACCTGGCCGGGACGCTGGTATTCGGACAACGTGCCGGCGCCTTCGCCGGTGATGCCCAGGTGGTTCAGGGCGGGGTAGTGCTTGAAGGTGGCCTGGCGATCGCCGGCCAGTCCCGTGCGCCAGCGCTGCCAGTCCGTATCGACGACCTGGAAATCGCGGCCGCCCTGCAGCAGCAACAGCGGCAGGTCGAGCGCCTTGGCCTCGGCCACCGGATCGATGGCTTCCAGCGAGCGCCAGTAGCGGGCGGGCAGGCCCAGTGGTGTGTCGGTGGAATCGTCGGGCGCATTGCCGCGCACGTTCGCGATCTGCGCGTCGAGCTTGTCCAGGAACGCCTGCGCCTCCGGCGTCGCCGGGCCCTGTTTCGCCAGCAGGTAGCGGTTCTGCTCCGGCAGGATCGTCAGCAGCGAACGCGCGGGCGCGGCGAACAGGATCAGCCCGGCCACATGGCCGGAGCGTTGCGCGATGCGGGGCGCCAGCATGCCGCCCTGGCTGTGGCCGAGCACGAACAAGCGCTTGCCGTCGATACCCGGCTGGGCGCGCAGGGTGGCGATCGCGGCGACCGCGTCGTCGGTGACTTCGTCATCGACGGTGAACGACTTGCCGCCGGTGAAATCCTGCGGACGCGCCTTGCTGCGCTTCTCGAAGCGCAGCACCGCGATGCCCTGCGCGGCCAGGCCACGGGCGATGTCCAGGAACGGGCGGTTGGGGCCGATGGTCTCGTTGCGATCCTGCGGACCGGAGCCATGCACCAGCACCACGGCGGGGAAGGGGCCGGTGCCCTTCGGCATCGCCAGGGTGGCGGCCAGCGCCTGTTCGCCGCTGCCGACGCTGGTTTCGCGCTCCAGATAGGACGCATCGGCGGGAACCGGCGTGGCGGCTTCCGGGGGGGCCGGCTGCAGCAGGAATCCGGCCACTTTGCCCTGCGCATTCACCGCGACCTGCGCGTTGATGGCGCCGTTGGCGAATTCCAGCCGGATCAAGGCGACCTGCATGCCCTGGTGCGTCGCGACCCCGGGCTCGCCGCGCGTGCGCAACGCGCCCATCTGCGCCGGCAGCGATTCCCACACTGCCTTCAGCTTGTCCTGCGGTACGGCGGTGGCCATTTCCGGCGAGAACATCGCCTCGGCGGCGGTGTAGTCGCCGGCCTGCAGATGATCCAGCAAGCGGTTGGCAAGGATGGCCGGTGCCTCGGCCGCGAGGGTGGCGGGGGAGAACAGCGCGCCCAGCACCAGCACAATCCACAACGGAATCCGCATCTCAGGCCTCCTTCTTGAACACCATCTGCACCGCGGTCATCGGTGCGGGCACGATGATGTTGACCAGCTCCCAACCCTGCGCGCCCTGGCGATTGAGTTCGTTCTGCAGTTCCTCGTGCTTGAGGCCGCCCATCAGGCCGGGCTTCACTTCGATGACCTGGTAGGTCCAACGCTTGCTCATGTCCTTCTCCTTGTCCGGGTCGCGGTGGGCCGCGACCTTGCGCCTGTCGTGGCGCGGTTACTCGTCGCCGCCGTCGGCATCCGGCGAGGGTGACGGTTTGGGCAGGCGCCCGGCCTTGCGCAGCGCGTCGCGCAACACGTATTCGATCTGCGCGTTGAGCGAACGCAACTCGTCATCCGCCCAGCGCTGCGCCGCGTTCAGCACGTCGGCGCTGATGCGCAGGGGATAGGCTTTCTTCTCGGCCACGACGCCTGCCTTCCGCCCGGCTCAGTACAGCGAGCCGGTATTGACGATAGGCTGGGTGCTGCGGTCGCCGCACAGCACCACCAGCAGGTTGCTGACCATCTGCGCCTTGCGCTCCTCGTCCAGCTGCACCACGCCGTTCTTCTGCAGTTCGGCCAGCGCCATCTCGACCATGCCGACCGCGCCGGCGACGATGCGGGTGCGCGCGGCGATCACCGCGTTGGCCTGCTGGCGCTGCAGCATGGCCTGGGCGATTTCCGGCGCGTAGGCCAGGTGGCTGATGCGCGCGTCGATGACCTGTACGCCGGCATCGGCCAAGCGCTCGGCCAGTTCGTTCTTCAGGTGCTGGGAGATCTCGGTGGCGTGGCTGCGCAGGGCCAGCTGGCCTTCCTCGTGCTGGTCGTAGGGATAGCTGGTGGCCATTGCCCGCAGCGCGGATTCGGACTGGATGTGCACGAAGCTCTCGTAGTCGTCCACGTTGTAGACGGCTTCGGAGGCATCGACCACCTGCCACACGATCACCGCGGCGATTTCGATCGGGCTGCCGTCCAGTTCATTGACCTTGAGCTTGCCGCTTTCGAAGTTGCGCACGCGCAGGCTGACCTTCTTCTTGGAATAGAAGGGGTTGTTCCAGCGCAGGCCGTTGTCCTTGACGGTGCCGACGTACTTGCCGAACAGGCTGATCACCGCGGCCTGGTTGGGCTGCACGGTGTACAGGCCGATCAGGCTGAAGAAGGCCAGCACGGCCAGGATGACGCCGGCGGCGATGCGCGCGCCGGAGACGACGCCGGAGTACTTCGGATCGGGACCCATGCCGGTGGCGAACAGCCAGACGGCCAGGGCGGTCACGGCCAGCAGGGCAAGCAGGAAGGGGATGCCGGGCAGCGAGCGGATGGGGTTCTCTTTCATGGTGGTCTCTCCTTGTTGGAAGGAAAGATATCAAAATGATATCAACTGGCAAGTGCCGTCCGTCGGCCGGGAGGGCGGAGGAGCCGGGCCGGTAGAATGCCGCTCCTCCCCGCATCGGAATCCCGCCCCATGGTCGACCTCGGTACCCCGCTCAGCCCCCACGCCACCCGGGTCCTGCTGCTGGGGTCCGGTGAACTGGGCAAGGAGGTCGCGCTGGAGCTGCAGCGGCTGGGCGTGGAAGTCATCGCCGCCGACCGCTACGCCGACGCCCCGGCCATGCAGGTCGCGCACCGGGCGCACGTGCTGGACATGCTGGATCCGGCCGCGGTGCGCGCGCTGATCGCGCGGGAACGCCCGCACGTGATCGTCCCGGAGATCGAGGCCATCCACACCGACACCCTGGTGGCGCTGGAGGCCGAGGGCGCCGCCCGGGTCATCCCGACCGCCCGCGCCGCCCGCCTGACCATGGATCGCGAAGGCATCCGCCGGCTGGCCGCCGAAACCCTGGGACTGCCGACTTCGCCGTACCGCTTCGTCGATACCGAGGTGGAGTATCGCGAGGCCATTGCCGCGATCGGCCTGCCATGCGTGGTCAAGCCGGTGATGTCGTCCTCCGGCAAGGGCCAGAGCACGGTGCGCGAAGACGCCGACATCGCGCCGGCCTGGGAGTACGCGCAGACCGGCGGCCGCGCGGGCGCTGGTCGCTGCATCGTCGAGGGCTTCATCGACTTCGACTACGAAATCACCCTGCTGACCGTGCGCCACGCTGGCGGCACCTCGTTCTGCGAACCCATCGGCCACCTGCAGCGCGACGGCGACTACCGCGAGAGCTGGCAGCCGCAGCCGATGTCGGCGCGCGCGCTGGAAAACGCGCAGGCGGTGGCGCGCGCGGTCACCGACAACCTGGGCGGCTGGGGCGTGTTCGGGGTGGAGTTGTTCGTGAAGGGTGACGAGGTGTGGTTCAGCGAAGTCTCGCCGCGTCCGCACGACACCGGCCTGGTCACCCTGGTCTCGCAGGAGCTGAGCGAATTCGCGCTGCATGCGCGCGCGATCCTTGGCCTGCCGGTTCCGGTCATCCGCCAGCAGGGCCCGTCGGCCTCCTGTGCGGTGCTGGCGCACGGCCATGGCGTGCCGGTGTTCTCGAATGTGAACAAGGCATTGGTGGCGCCGGACACCGCGCTGCGCCTGTTCGGCAAACCGCGCGTGGAGGGCCATCGCCGGGTCGGCGTGACCCTGGCGCGCGCCGCCGACATCGACACCGCCCGCGCCATCGCGCGCGACGCCGCCGAAGCCCTCGGCATCGAACTCAAGTAAGGATCGGACCATGAACGGAAATGAAGGCTACGCGGTGTTCTTCTTCCCGCAGGCGCTGGAAGCGCTGGGCGAGGCGATCAAGCCCTATCTGGTGCAGGTGGAAGGTGGCGAGCCGCACATCCTGTGCCGTGAGATCGACACCGCTGGCGCGCTGATCGAAATGACCCTGGAAGGCCTCGCGCCCGACGGCAAGACCGTGCAGATCGAAGTGATGATCCCCGGCAGCATGGTCAAGATGATCGTCTCCGCCCGCAGCGACGGCGCCATCGGCTTCAGCCCGCGCACGACGGTGGTGGGGTCGTAGGCGCCCGACTTCCCGCATTCGCGACTCACGTCGCTCCCACAGGAAAGTGCCCTTGTGGGAGCGACGTGAGTCGCGACGGAAAAACAGACGGGCAAGGAACAGCGGGGGGAGCACGGTCATCCGTCCCCCTGCGCCGCGCTTGCCTCAATCAGTGTTGCGCACGGTCGCGACTGACGTCGCTCCCACAAGGGAAGAAACAGCCCTCAGGGCTTCAAATCCGCCCACACCAGATGATGATCGCTGCCATCGGCGATGGTGGCGTCCGGCTCGGCTTTCGCGGGCCAGAACACGCCGCCGCCTTCGTAGGCGAAGCCGGTCGAGGGCAGCACGTAGTCCAGCCGCATCGCGCCGGCCTTCGGGCCGAAATCGCCGGTGACGTGGCCGGGCGCGCCGCGATGGGCGATGCCCTTGGCGGCGTAGGCTTCGGCGGTCTCGGCGCCGCCGCGGCTCTGCGGGGTGGCGTGGCGCATCACCCGTGGATGCTCCAGCAGTTCCAGGATCGCCTCGTGGCGGCCGTCGCCATCGACCGGATCGTTGTTGAGATCACCGGCGATGACGAAGCGTGCGTCCTGCGCCAGCCCGCCGCAGACGCCCGCGTCGTCGCACAGCCAGGGCTTGTCGCCGGCACTGATGTACTCGTGCCACAGGCGCAGTTCGTCGTGGTTGCGCGCACCGTTGCGATCCTCCGGGCCATCGAACACCGGCGGGGTCGGATGCGAGACCAGGAAATGCACCACGCCCGAGGGCGTGCGTACCGGCACGTCCCAGTGCGACTTCGACGACAGCCGCAGCTTTGACCACACCTCGTCGCGATACCAGGATTTGCCGGTGGCCGGATCCACCGGACGCGCCGCGCCGGGCAGGGCGCTCCAGCGCAGCAGTTGGAACGTGCGCACCTGCGCGGCATCGATGGGATGCTTCGACAGCACCAGCATGCCGTACTGGCCCGGGTGCAGGCCGTAGCCCCAGGCATCGTTGCCGCGCGCGCGGCCTTCGCCGCCGGCTTCGCCGTTGTTGTCCAGATCCAGTCCGCTGGGCACGCCGGTGTTGACCGGCGCCAGATAGCGGTAGGGATAGCGCAGCGCTTCGCCGCCGCCGGGCTGGGCCACTTCCAGATAACGCTGCTGGAACAGATCCGCCGCCCGATGTGCCTCGTCGTAGTCGAACTCGTTGAGCAGCACCAGATCCGGCCGCACCTTCTGCAGCACCGCGGCGATCTTGCGCGCATGCGTGCTGTCGCCTTCCAGTTCGCGGATCACGCCGCCGGCTTCGTCCGAATACAGCGAGGTGTTGTAGGTGGCCACGCGCAGGCGCGCGGGGCTGTCGGCGAGGGCGGCGGCGGGATCACCGTGCACGTTGACGTTCACGCAGGCCGTGAGCAGGGAAAGCAGGCAGGCGGGCAGGAGGAAGGTTCGCATGCCGCCATTCTGACATGGGCACCAGCGCCGCCGATGACAGCACGGTTACGGATCCGGCGGCGGCTGGAAGTCCCGCCATCCGCGGCCGTCGTAGGCTTCCAGTGGCTGGAAGCGGCGCTTGTAGTCCATCTTGCGGTGGCCGTGGATCCAGTAGCCCAGGTACAGGTGCGGCAGGCCCTCGCGGCGCGCCCAGTCAATCTGGCGCAGGATCGCCAGCGTGCCCAGCCCGCGCGCGGCCAGATCCGGATCGTAGAAGGTGTAGACCGCCGACAGCGCTTCCGGCAGCACGTCGGTGACCGCCACCGCCAGTAGCCGTCCGTGTTCGCGCAGTTCCAGGAAGCGGCTGTTGGCCCAGCTACCGATCAGGAACTGCTCGAACTCGACCGCGCCGTGATCGTCCATGCCGCCCAGCGGGTGCCGCGCGGTCAGGTAGCGCTGGTACAGCGCGACGTGCTCCTCGCTGCGCTCGGCCGCCATCACCCGCACGTCCACGTCCGGATTCTGCCGCGCGCAACGACGCTGGCTGCGATCCGGCTGGAACCGTTCCACCGGAATCCGTACCGCCACGCATGCCTGGCAGCCCAGGCAATGCGGCCGGTAGACGATGTCGCCGGATCGACGGAAACCCCATGCCAGCGCGTTCGGATAGAACATCGGCAGGCGCGGATCGCGCGGATCCAGCACCAGATCGCGCGCGTTGCGATCCGGCCAGTAGCCGCAGGGATGTTCGCCGGTATGGAACAGGCGCAGGTCTTCGGCCGGCTGCGGAGGATTGTTGCCCATCACGCCCCCGCCAGTTTCGGCGCGAGCCAGACGAACAGGCCGCCCGCGCACGCGCCGGCCAGCGCGCCGGCGACCAGATCACGCGGCACGTGCCGGCGCAGTTTCAGCCGCGACCACGCCACCAGCGCGGCGAACGCCAAGCCGGCGATGCCCCAGCCCGGATGGATCTGCGACAGCAGGATCGCCGCGTAGATGACGAAGGCCATGTGCAGCGACAGCTTGCACCATCGCGCACCGAGCATCGCCACCGCGATCAGCGCCGCCGCCAGGATCAGTCCCAGCGCCAGCTGCACCGGCTGGCCGGCGACCCAGCCCAGCACCGCCGCCAGCGCCAGCGCGACCAGCAGGAAGCGGTTCAAGGTCCGGCGTTCCTCGTGCCGGCTGGCGTCCACGTGTTGCCAGCGGCCACGCCGCACCTGCCATCCCGACCAGCCCATCACCAGCGCGGCGAACGCGGCGAAGCCCAACGCCATCCACGCCGCCTCGCGCACGCCCAGGGTGCGTGTCGCCAGCAGCAGCGCCGCCACCGGCAGCACCAGCATCGGGTGTCCGAGGATGGAAACGGCGCGGGCGAAGGCGTGGACCATGCGGCCAGCATACTGCGCCGCCGTCGTCGCGGTGCATGCGACCGGCCGGAAGCTGAATCCGTTCGTCGCCGCGTCAACCGTGGCGGCGGCCGGGCGTTTTCCCGGGCAGTGGCGCAACCGCGCCGCGTGATCAGGAGAACCCGAACATGACCCGCAACAAGACCCTGCTCGTGGTGGCCGTGCTGACCGCGCTCGCCGCCGGTACCGCCTTCGCCGCCACCCAGTCCGCGCCGGCCGCAGGCGCCTCGCGTCCGGTCCTGGACAAGAACGGCGACGGCGTCGTCGATCGCGCCGAAGCCGCCGCGCATCCGCGCCTGGCCGAGCGTTTCGACACGCTCGACAAGAACAAGGACGGCAAGCTCAGCGCCGAGGAACGCCCGCATCGCCGCCACGGCATGGACGGCGGCGGCCACCGTCGTGGCCACGGTGGCCACGGCGGCATGATGAAGCAACTGGACACCGACGGCGACGGCCGCATCAGCAAGGCCGAGGCCGGCAAGCAGCCGCGCTTCGCCGAGCATTTCGCCAGGATGGATGCGAACGGTGACGGCTACGTCGATGCCAAGGATCGCGAGCTGCGCGGCAAGCAGCGTCGTGACGAATGGTTCGCCGGCGCCGACACCGACAAGGACGGCAAGCTGACCCGCGCCGAGATCGACACCGCCGATGCCAACCGGCGCGCGCAGTTCCAGCAGCGCATGCAGGCGCGTGGCGCCGAACGCTTCGCCGCCGCCGACGCCAACAAGGACGGCCGCATCAGCCGCGATGAAGCCAAGGGCAAGTCGCGCCTGGCGGAGCGTTTCGATCAGCTCGACGCGAACAAGGACGGCTTCCTCAGCCAGGACGAACTGAAGCCGCGTTCGCCGCGCTGAGCCGCGCAATCATGGTACCGCACACCGGCCGCCAAGCGCGGCCGGTGTCGTGTCTGCGATATCCCGCCGTTCGGAGTCATGGCCGCCCCCACATAGGGCTGTGATGCCCTTGCGAAAGGTGCCAAGAGCAAATCCCCCTCGGTCCCCCTTCTACGAAGGGAGAGGCAAAGCCTGTTTCCGGTCTGAATCCTGCGCGGCGCACGCGTTTCCGTAAATCGGTGATGGCGGCGGTGGGGCTGGAGCGGTTGGGTCCCCAAGCAAACCGCCTTGTAGGAGCGACGTCAGTCGCGACGAAAAAATCGAAGCGCCGGAACCCGTGTGCGACCGGCCATCCATCCCCGGCAGAACTTCCTGCAATCGGCGTCGACCACGGTTGCGGCTGACGCCGCTCCTGCCTGCACAATCCCTTGTGGGAGCGACGTCAGTCGCGATGGGACATCGAACGGCCGGAAACACCAGGTACGGGCAGGCTCCATCCCGCACGTCCCGAATCGCATGGCACCGGGCTTTCGCTGGCGGACGAATGAAGCGCCCACGGCAACCCGCTCAGAACACCAGCCGCCCACTTGCAATCAACCCATACAGCAGGCCGCCGAACCCCAGCACCAGTCCCACGGTGACCCCGACGATCCGCCACTTGCGCCGGCGCACCGCGTCGGCGGTTTCGGCCACCGGGTCCAACTGCATGTCGCGCGCGCGCCGGCGCGCCAGGATCCGCGGCAGCCAGCGGCTGCACGACCACATGATGCCGCCGCAATAGGCGGCGGTGAGCAGGAGGTGCGGAATCCAGCCCGGCACCTTCTGCAGCGCGAGCGCACCGGCGAGGAACGCCAGGATCATCAGCGTGTTGACGGTGCCGTAGGCAATCAGCGCCCGCCGCTCCCGCGCATCCAGCGGATCGCGCAACTGCTTGCGGATACCGAACCAGACCGAGCCGATGCCGCCGATCAGGCCGACGGCGACCGCACCGAACGATGCGCCCAGCACTTTCAGCAGGCCTTTGCCCGCCAGCGCCGAACCGGTGCCCAGCACCGCCGCGGCGGCGGTCGGCGGCGCGCCCACCGCCAGCGCGCCCAGCACGATGCTGGCGAACGCCGCGCCCGGCGCGCTGCTGCGGGCGAACTCGCCGAAATGCTTCATCAATTCCTCGCGCACGTAACCGCGTGCCCGCGACAGGCGCTTGCGCACCGCCGCATCGGTCAGTCCCAGCAGGTGCGCGACCTGCTGCGAGCTCTGGCTTTCCCGGTAGTACAGCAGCAGCACTTCGCGGCTGTCTTCCGGCAGCGCGGCGATGACGTCGGCGGCCACCCGTTCCTGCTCGGTCTGCAACACCAGCTCGGCCGGCGTGGGCGCGGTGTCGGTGGCCAGTTCGATGGCGATGTCGGCGCCTTCGCCGGTGAGCGGCCGGTACTGCCCGGCGCGCAGGTGGTCGCGCGCCAGATTGCGGGTGATCTGGCGCAGCCACGGCAGCAGGCTGTCCGGATTCTTGAGGCTGCCGAGGTGCTTCCACGCCTTCAGGAAGGCTTCCTGGGCGATGTCCTCGCTGGCGTGCACGTCCCGGGTGATCGCATATGCAATCGCGGTGACGGTGTTCTGGCAGGCGCTGATTATCCGCCCGTAGGCATCGCGATCCCCCCGCTGGGCGGCGGGAAACTCATGGCGCAGGGTCAATTCCAGCGTGGCGGCGGTCATCGGTGGTCGGCTCCCAGGCGGCTATGGAAGCACAGACGCCTGGGGAGACGCGATGTGACCCGGTGCTTTTTTCGCCCCTTCCCCCGCGTGCGGGGGAAGGTTGGGATGGGGGCAAAGTTCCAGCGTTCGCCTGGATGACGGGGTAGGGCAATCCGGAAACCCCGTCATCGTCGTTCCGGCGCGATGCATCGACGTTCGCGGGGGGCGGTACGGGAGCGGGCTGCGGCATTGGCCCCCACCCCAACCCTCCCCCGCACGCGGGGGAGGGAGCCGTGTCCGTACGCTGCCACCATCCTCAAGAGATGGAGGAAGGTACTTGATGCGTACTTCGCCCCTTCCCCCGCAAGCGGGGGAGGGTTGGGATGGGGGCAAGGTCAGCGCCCGCAGGTACGGCGGTGCGAGGTAGTGACGGCCGAAAGCCTGCACAGCCTCCCCCAAAACTCAAAACCGCCCCGACACCTTCATCGACACGATCATCCCGCCCAGCGCCAGCACCGAGGCGATCACCACCCCGGTCGCGCCGTACATGCTCTCGTACAGCCACGCGCCGCGTCTGTGTCCACGCCGGGCGATATCGCGCGCCACCATGGGCTTCATCATCCGGCGCAGCGGCACCAGGCACTGGTAGTTGATGACGGCCATGCCGATCGCCGCCGCCAGCGTCATCGGCAACCAACTGCGGCTGAGGGCGGCGGCGGCCATGATGCTGACACCGACCGCCGCCGCGGTAGCGGTGTTCATGCGGATGAAGCGGCGCAACTGCGCGCGTTCGGTTTCGGTATCGGCAAAACTCAGCAGCAGGCGGCCACCGAAGTACGTGCCCAGCGCGCCACCGACCACGCCGCCGATCACCGCGCCCAGCGAGAAACCGGCGGTGACGCCGCCGTGGGCCAGCGTGTCGTAGGCGCCCATCAGCGTGCCCATCGCGGTGCCGCCGGACAGCGACGAAACGCCCAGCCCGCTGGCGCCCAGCTTGCCGGCACTGGCCGAACCCACGCCGACCGCGCCGGCGCCGATGGCGATGGCGGCGCTGGCGACCGGCGCCGCACCCATCAGCCCGCTGACCACCAGCACGGTGAAGGCCGCGCCGGGCGCGGTGGAGCGGGCGAACTCGCCGAAACGCTTCAGCATTTCCTCGCGCACGATGCCGCGCGCACGCGACAGGCGCTTGCGCACCGCCGCGTCGCTCAGGCCCAGCAATTCGGCCACCTGCAGCGAGCTCTGCCCTTCGCGATAGAACAGCAGCAGGGTTTCGCGGGCATCTTCCGGCAGCGACGAGATGATGTCGGCGGCGGCGATTTCCTCCTCGGTGCGCAGCAGGCGTTCGGCCGGCGAGGGCGAGGGATCGGCGGTCAGGGTGATCGCCAGTTCCGCCGCTTCGCCCGACATCGGCTTGTGGTGCTGGGTGCGCAGGTAGTCGCGCGCCAGGTTGCGGGTTATCTGGCGCAGCCAGGGCAGGAAGCTGGCGCTGTTCTTCAGTCGGTCGAGCCGCTGCCAGGCGCGCAGGAAGGCTTCCTGCGCGATGTCCTCGCTGGCCTGCACGTCGCGAGTGATGGCGTAGGCGATCGCGGTGACCGTGTTCTGGCAGGCGCTGACGATGCGGCCATAGGCATCCTGATTGCCACGCGCGGCGGCGGGCAGCTCGTGCTGCAGCATCAGGTCGAGGGTCTGGGCATTCATCGGGGCGGGGCTTCCTTGGGTTCCTGGTCCCCGGGACGAGACCGCCCGAAAAATGTGACCAAGCCGGATCAGCCTCCGGAAGCCGGCTTCACCTGTACCCGCACCGCGTCGTCTTCCTCGGTCTCGTCGGCGGGCGCGGGTGCCGGCTGCGTGGGCGCGGCGGGTGCCGCGGCCGGCGCCGGAGCGGGTGCGGCCGGGCGCGGCGCGCGGTGGCGCAACACCGTGAACACCGCCGCCACCGCAATCAGGCCTAGCAGGATCAGGCGGATGCGCCAGGCCCAGGAGTTGCGCTTCGGCGGATCGTCCTGGGTGCTGGTGAAGGTCAGCGGCGCCGGACCCGCGCCGGGGCGGGTGGTTTCCAGCAGCCCGGCGTCGCGCAGGATCTGGCGCGCGCGCGGCTGGTCTTCCGGATGCCGCACCCACACCGCCGGCTGCAGGCCCTTCGGCACCGGTTCGGTATAGCGGAACTGGCTGCCGCGCTTGCCGCGATACGAGCGCTCGTTGCTGATGTGGACCTCGATGCCGGCGTCGCGCAGCAGCTTGGCCACACCCTCGACGGTTTCCAGACGCTGGCTGGTGAAAATCTGGCGCATCGTCGATCAGTCCTTCGCCGGCACGGCGGCCGCAGCGTGGGCGTCGGGCACCACCCGGATCAGGCCTTCCTGGGCGGTGCTGGCGACCAGCCGGCCATGGCGATCGAAGATCTGCCCGCGCGCCAGCCCGCGCGAACCCTGCGCGCTGGGGCTGTCGATCGAATACAGCAGCCAGTCGTCGGCGCGGAACGGGCGGTGGAACCACAGCGCGTGATCCAGCGAGGCCATCTGCACGTTCGGCTGGTAATAGCTGATGCCGTGCGGATAGGTCGCCGTGCCCAGCAGCTGGAAATCGGAGGCGTAGGCCAGCAGGGCGCGATGCAGCTCGGGCGAATCGCCGACCTTCTCGCTCAGACGGAACCACACCTGCTGGAACGGCGGCCGCTTGGGCGGATTCAGTTCGTCGCGCGGATACACGTGGCGGAACTCGAACGGCCCGCGCCGCGACAGCCAGCGCTGCACCTTGATCGGCAGCGTCGCCATCACCTCGGCCGGCACCGGCGGCGCCGGCGTCACGTCCTCGGGCTGCGGCACCTCGGGCATCGACAACTGGTGTTCCGCGCCGGCTTCCTCGCCCTGGAACGAGGCCGCGCAGAAGAAGATCACCCGCCCATGCTGGATCGCCGTGACCCGGCGCACCGAGAAACTGCCGCCATCGCGCGTGCGATCCACCTCGTAGACGATCGGCGCCTCGATGTTGCCGGCGCGCAGGAAGTAGGCATGCAGCGAATGCGCCCGGCGCTCGCCTTCACCTTCCACCGTCGCCTGCGCGGCCGACAGCGCCTGTCCCAGCACCTGCCCGCCGAACACGTACTTGGTGCCGATATCGCGGCTCTGGCCCCGGAACAGGTTGTCCTCCAGCCGCTCCAGCGAGAGCAGGTCGATGAGTTCGCTGACGACGGGTTCGGGCTTGGCAGACACGGCGGCTCGCAAGGCGGGTCGGAAGGGTGGGGATTATACGGGGCGGGGGCTTGGGGCCTCAGGGCCGGATTGGGCATTCGGGATTCGGGATTCGGGATTCGGGATTGGAGCATCAGATCGAGGACATCCCCGCTCTTGCCTCCCCCTTCGCAGAAGGGGGACCGAGGGGGATTTGCTTTTGGCGGGAAAACCCACAACCCCCACCTGTGGGAGCGACGTCAGTCGCGAATCCGGGATCCCGAATCGCGACTGACGTCGCTCCCACAAGGAAACCCCATCAGGGCACCCACCGCACCAGTCACACTGCTGCCATCACCTGTATCTGCGGAAAACATGCGCCGCCCAAAATTCCGCTCGGAAGCAAGCTTTGCCTCCCCCTTCGCAGAAGGGGGACCGAGGGGGATTTGCTTTTGGCGGGAAAACCCACAACCCCCACCTGTGGGAGCGACGTCAGTCGCGAATCCGGGATCCCGAATCGCGACTGACGTCGCTCCCACAAAGAAACCCCATCAGGGCACCCACCGCACCAGTCACACTGCTGCCATCGCCCGTTTCCCACGGAAAAACATGCGCCACCAAAATTCCGCTCGGAAGCAAGCTTTGCCTCCCCCTTCGCAGAAGGGGGACCGAGGGGGATTTGCTTCTGGCGGGAAGACCCACAACCCCCACCTGTAGGAGCGACGTCAGTCGCGACCCGATGGCTTCCGGTCGCGACTGACGTCGCTCCCACAAGGAAACCCCATCAGGGCTCCAACCGTGTCAGCCCCACCGCCACCATCACCCGTTCCCACGGGAACAGTGGCCCCGGATCCAGTTTCCGCTGCACCTGCACCGCCGGATCATCGCTCGCCGGCTCCAGCGTCCGATCCAGATCCTCGTGCCCGGCAATCCACCGTAGCGCCGGCAGTTGCGACGGCAGCCAGCGCAGCAGCGCAATCAACGCCTCGATCTGCGCTTCGGTATACGGCTCTTCCATCCGCTGGTGGTCGCTCGCCAGCCAATGCGGATAGCGGCCGATGTTCACCAGCTCGATGCCAATGGCGCGCGGGTTGTAACCGCGCACATGGTGCGCCACCCGGTCCAGCGCCACGTACTGGTGCACGCTGCCGTCGCGATCGATATAGAAGTGCCCGCTGTTGCCGGTACCCGACCCCGGATACAGGATCTCCTCGCCAAACCGCCGCGCCGTCGCCAGATCCGGCAGCTCGGTGCAATGGATCACCACCAGATCCACCTGTGCCAGCGGGCGCGGCTCCAGCCGGGTTTCATAGGGCAGGGGAGCGGAGTGGATGGCGGGCGCGTCGGACATGCCGGGCATGCTAGCAGGCCGATACCGGCGCGCGGCTCAAGTAAACTGGCGGCCTGCGCCGCGGCCGTCGCGGCGGGATGATCCCCATGCCCCTGTCTCCCGATTCCCCGCTTGCCCAGTTGATGGCCCGCCTGCCGCGCGCCGGCCAGGTCGAATGGATTGGCCTGCGTCCCGCCCGCGACGTGGCGATGGTGCCGGTGCAGCAGGTCGAAGCCGTCACCGGCATCGGCCTGGTCGGCGACCGCTATGCCGGCGGCAGCGGCAAGCGCGGCATCACCCTCATCCAGGCCGAACACCTGCCGGCCATCGCCGCGCTGGCCGCGCGTGCGGATCTGCAACCGGCGCTGCTGCGACGGAACGTGGTGGTCTCCGGGATTCCGCTGATCGCGCTGAAGGAGCGCCGCTTCCGCATCGGCGACGTCGTGCTGGAAGGCACCGACGAATGCGATCCCTGTTCGCGCATGGAAGACGCGCTCGGCCCGGGCGGCTACAACGCCATGCGCGGCCACGGCGGCCTGTGCGCGCGCATCCTCGAAGGCGGCGTGTTCCGCATCGGCGATCGCGTGGAGGCGCTGTGAGCCCGCCCTCCCGGATTCGCGGCCACTGCATCCTCTCGCACGGTTTCGAAAGCGGCCCCGACGCCACCAAGGTCACCGCGCTGGCGGACGTCGCCGAGCGCCTGGGCTGGACCCACGAACGTCCCGACTACACCGATCTGGACGCGCGCCGCGAGATCAGCTCGCTCGGTGACGTGCCCGCGCGGCTGGAACGCCTGCGCGGCCTCGCGCTCGCCGCCGCCAGCCGTGGCCCGCTGGTGCTCGCCGGCTCCAGCCTCGGCGCCTACATCGCCGGCCGCATCTCGCTGGAAGTGCCGGTGCGCGGCCTGTTCCTGATGGCGCCGCCCACCACCATGGGGCCGCTGCCGGGACTGGACGCCGCGCCGGTGCCGATTTCGGTCATCCACGGCTGGGACGATGAACTGATTCCCGCGCAGCTCGTCGTCGACTGGGCGCACGCCCGCCGCGCGCGCCTGCTGATGGTCGACGACGCGCATCGCCTGTCTTCGCACGTGGCAGCCTCCGCCGACGCGTTCGGCCAGTTGCTCGCCTCGCTGTAACCCCGCCGCGCCGCGTTCAGCCCGCGTCTGGCCGCGGCCGCGCGACTGCCGCTAGAATCGCGGCCTCGATTCGTCCCAGGTGTCCACGCCCATGCGCCATTGATGCCGCCGTCGCTTCAGACGGCCCAGGTTCCCGCCGGCCCCGCGCCGAGGGAGTTCCCGTGGCATCACATGGAATCCGCATGACGAATCCTTTCCTGACGCTCGACCGCGCGTCGTTGTCCCTGCCCGACGGCAGGATCCTTTTCTCCGATCTCGACCTGCACCTGGACGCCCCCCCGACCGGGCTGGTGGGGCGCAATGGCGTGGGCAAGAGCGTGCTTGCGCGCCTGCTGGCCGGAGAGGTCGAACCCACCGCCGGCAAGCGCGCCGCCAGCGGCCGCGTGCACTACCTGCCGCAACAGATCCGCGTGCCACCCGGCGCCACCGTCGCCTCGCTCGCCGGCGTCGATGGTCCGCTGGACGCGCTTGCGCGCATCGAGGCCGGCAGCGCCGAGGTGCGCGATTTCGATGCGTTGGGCGATCGTTGGGACATCCGCCAGCAACTCGCGCAGGCATTGGAGGCGCAGGGCCTGCCGGATCTCGCGCCGGATCGCGCCGCCGACACCCTCAGCGGCGGCGAGGCGATGCGCGTGGCGCTGGCCGGCGCGTTCCTGTCCGAGGCCGACTTCCTGATCCTCGACGAACCCAGCAACCACCTCGACGCGCCGCAACGCCAGCGCCTGCACGCGCAACTCGCCCAATGGCAGAACGGCCTGCTGGTGATCAGCCACGATCGCCGCCTGCTCGACACCTTCGCCCGCATCGAGGAACTGTCGCCGCACGGCCTGCGGACCTACGGCGGCGGTTATGGTTTCTACGCCGCGCGCAAGGCGGAGGAGCAGGCGCAGGCGCAGCGCGAACTGGAGCAGACCAAGGCCGCCGTGCAGCGCCAGGAACGCGCGCTGCGCGAACAGCGCGAACGCCAGCAACGCCGGCAGGCGCGCGGCAACCGCGACGCGCGCGACGCCAACCAGGCACCGATCCTGATGGGCCTGCGCAAGGACCGCAGCGAGGACAGCGCCGGCCGTTTCGCCGCCCGCCAGCAGGCCGCGCGCGAACAGCTCGGCGCGCAGTTACGCGAGGCCGCGCGCAGGCAGGAGCCCGCGGTGGAACTGGCCCTGTTCGCGCCCGATGCGGCCTCCGCGCAGGACCGTATCGCCTTGCGCCTGGAAGACGCGGTGCTGCCGTTCGTACCCGCCACCGCCCAAGGCATGAACCTCACCCTCACCGGGCGCCAGCGCATCGGCATCACCGGTGCCAACGGCAGCGGCAAATCCACGCTGCTGAAGGTGCTGGCCGGGCAGGTGCCGCTCTTGTCCGGACATCGCCGCGCGCACGTGCCGGTGGCGTGGCTGGATCAGCGCCTGGCCGGGCTGGATCCCGCCGCCAGCGTGTTGGCGCAGTTGCGCGAGGCCAACCCGGACGCGGGCGAGGCCGCGCTGCGCACCCGGTTGGCGCTGTTGGGGCTGGACGCCGGCCACATCGACGGCCCCAGCGCGAAACTCAGCGGCGGCGAGCGCCTCAAGGCCGCGCTGGCCTGCGTGCTGTACGCCGCGCAGCCGGCGGGCCTGCTGCTGCTGGACGAACCCGGCAACCATCTGGATCTGGCCGGGCTGGACGCGCTGGAAAGCATGCTGCGCCAGTACCGCGGCGCGCTGGCCGTGGTCTCCCACGACGAGGCCCTGCTGGAACGGCTGGACCTGACCCATCGCCTGCACCTGTCGCGGGAAAGCTGGGCCCTGTCGCACGCCTGAGCGCGCGCGGGGCCGGTTTTCCGTGTGTTTCCACCCCCAATCCGGCAAAATTGCCCGGCAAAACCGCGCCCGTCCGCGCCCCGTCGTCCCGAGTTCCGGAGTCCACTTGAAGTTCTTTGTTTCCTGCGCCAAGGGCCTGGAGTACCTGCTCGCCGACGAGCTGACGGCGCTGGGCGCCCACCGCGCCACCGCCACCATCGCCGGCGTCAACGTCGAAGGCGAACTGCGCGACGCCCAGCGCGCCGTGCTGTGGTCGCGCCTGGCCAGCCGCGTGCTGTGGCCCATCGCCGACTACGACTGTCCGGACGAGCAGGTGCTCTACGACGGCGCCGCCGCCATCGCCTGGGAAAACCACCTGCGCCCGGAACTCACCCTCGCGGTGGACGCGCATGTCTCCGGCCAGACCATCACCCACGCGCGCTACGCCGCCCAGCGGATCAAGGACGCGGTGGTGGATCGCCTGCGCCAGCAGGGACTGGAACGTCCCTCGGTGGATGTCGAACAGCCGGACGTGCGCATCAACCTGTCGCTGCGCAAGGGCCGCGCCACGCTGTCGATTGATCTCGGCGGTGGTCCGATGCACCGCCGCGGCTGGCGCCGCGAACAGAACGAGGCGCCGTTGAAGGAAAACCTCGCCGCCGGCGTATTGATGCGCGGCGGTTGGCCGGCGCTGTACCACGCCGGTGGCGCGCTGCTGGATCCCATGTGCGGCAGCGGCACCTTGCTGATTGAAGGCGCGCTGATGGCGGCCGACGTCGCCCCCGGCCTGCAACGCCACGGCAACGCGCTGCCGACGCGCTGGCTGGGCTTCGACACGCAGGCCTGGCGCGATCTGTTCGCCGACGCCGTCGCCCGCGAGACCGAAGGCCGTCGCGCGCTGCAACCGCGTTTCTTCGGCAGCGATCTGGATTCACGCGCCATCCGCGCCGCCAGCGAGAACGCGACCCTGGCGGGATTGGCCGGGCAGATTCAATTCCAGACCCGCGACGTCGCCCAGCTGGAAGCCCCCGGCGAAGGCGGCGGCCTGGTGGTCTGCAATCCGCCCTACGACGAACGCCTGGCCGCCGACGCGACGCTGTACCGCATGCTCGGCGACGCGCTGCAACGCGCCGTGCCCGGTTGGCGCGCCAGCCTGCTGTGCGGCAACGCCGATCTGGCCCACGCCACCGGCCTGCGCGCGCAGAAGAAATACCAGGTGTTCAACGGCGCCATCGAGTGCGCGCTGATCGTCTGCGATCCCGTCGCCGCGCCCGCCCGCGAGCGCAGCGAACCGCGTCCGCTCAGCGAAGGCGCGCAGATGGTCGCCAACCGCATCCGCAAGAACCTCAAGAAGCTCAAGAGCTGGCGCGCCCGCGAAGACGTCACCTGCTATCGCGCCTACGACGCCGACCTGCCCGAATACGCCGCCGCCATCGACGTGTACGAAGCCGAGAACGACGGCGGCGCCTACCTGCACATCCAGGAATACGCCGCCCCGGCCAGCATCCCGGAAACCGACGTGCGCCGCCGTTTCAGCGAGCTGCTGGCCGCCGCGCGCGAAGTCTTCGCCGCGCCGCCGGATCGGGTGGCGATCAAGTCGCGCGCGCGCGGCAAGGGCGGCAGCAAGTACGGCCGCTTCGACCAGAAGGACCAGACCCTGTGGGTGCGGGAAAACAACGCCCGCCTGCAGGTCAACCTGTTCGACTACCTCGACACCGGCCTGTTCCTGGATCACCGCCCGCTGCGCCGGCGCATGGCCCAGGAAGCGCGCGGCAAGCGCTTCCTCAACCTTTTCAGCTACACCGGCGTCGCCAGCGTGCAGGCCGCCGTCGGCGGCGCGGCCACCACCACCAGCGTGGACCTGTCCGGCACCTACCTGGAATGGTGCGGGCGCAATCTGGCCGGCAATAACTTCGGCGGCGCCCACCACCGCCTCGTGCAGGCCGACGCGGTGCGCTGGCTGGAAGCCGAGCAGGGCGAATACGACCTGATCTTCTGCGACCCGCCTACCTTCTCCAACTCCGCCCGCGCCGACGACTTCGACATCCAGAAGGAACACGTGCGCCTGCTGCGCGCGGCGGTCGCCCGACTGGCGCCCAACGGCGTGCTGTACTTCAGCAACAACTTCCGCCGCTTCCGCCTGGACGAAAACGAAATCGCCGCCTTCGCCCGCTGCGAGGACATCACTCCGCAGACCCTCCCCCCGGACTTCGAGCGCAACGCCCGCATCCACCGCTGCTGGAAGCTCACCCGCTTCTGAGTCCGGATACCGCCGCCCCGGGGCGGCGGATAGTCCCACTAATCCGACTTCACCGGCTCCGATACCAGGCGGCCGGCGCGTATGCGTACCTGGATGGTCTGGCCAATCGAAAAGCCAGCCTGCTCCAGCCAGCGGCCTTGCAGGCGCAGCGAGGGGAAGGGCGGCGTGGGGCGGCCCTTGCCGGTGTGTGGGTAATAGGCGTAGCCGGTTTTGAGTTGGCGCTCGCGAGGGTAGGGGCGGCGGGTCTTGTTGCCTGCCATGTTGGCCTCCGGTCGATATCGGAAAACCGCGAGGACGGACGCGGACACCGCTAGCGGGGGAGGTGTGTTGAGCACCGGTGCTTAAACTACTTCCTCAAAGGCTGAAGACCATGACGCTGTTTGTCGGTTGACTGCTTATGACCCAAAGCGGACATCCGGGGATATCTTACGCGGTCGAAGAACGGGCGAGTCTCGCTCGCTCGATTAGGGGCGCGCCCAAACCCAGGTAACGTACCTTTAGACACAGCCTCTGTAGGTCCGGTTATACGTCGGCTTGTTGGCCGGTGCCAGCGGCCATAAGATCCAGCGGTATCAAGGGACAGCCCACCATACGGTGCGCTGCGTAGAAGTCGTATGACCGGACCGTGGATCCGGCTATCAGGTAATTAGGTGCCGGATGAAGATAATCGTATGCGTGGCATCTGTATTTCTGTTTGTCATGCCATTCCGAGCGCTGGCAAAAGATCAGTGCGACTTTGATCTGACGGCTGTCGCTCAACAGCTCTCGGCGAAGGCTAAAAAGATCCCTGGAGCCACGCAGATCTCACCCTCCGAGTTCCTCTGGGTCGAGGCTTCCGGTCGAAAGATACAGATCGGTTATGGCGGCTGCGTGGACCTTGGCGTCGAAGTCTCTGTATCTAAGCCTGTCGGCTCGCGTGCGCCGCTCACTCAGGATGACCTCGTTCGAGCAGTAGCGCGATACTGGTCAGCTACTAATGCGAAGTCGCTGGGGGAAGCGTTGGCCGGCGGGCGCGGTGATGTTCGAGCCAATGGAAACGTTCGGGTGATTGAGTTTGGCCCAGACATTAGTGATGCCTTTCCCTTTGGTTTTACGGTTTCGCTATCGCCCAACCATGTAGCGGTATCGTGGCAAGAGCTCTAGCCGCCCCCTGACAATTCATTCAAGCCGAACCGCTTTGCTGGCAGGCTTAATTCAGTGTTTCCCGATGTCCGTTTCTGGCCGAAAGCGGCCATCGAGCTGGCCGGACCGCAAGTCGGGTGCTAACGTCCGGTTTCGACCAAAGCGGAAATTTTTGGAGTTCCCGCACCCATGCAGTGGATCGAGAAGCTAGACCGAGATGGCTGGAACCCGATCATCGACGAATTGGTATGGCATCTCGAACAAGGCCGCGCAGTGGTTCGGATCCAGCTACAGGACCTGCCGGAATCGGGAGTCGAGTTCAACTTCGCGAATGCGCCGTCTTTGTTTCTGAAAGTTGAACGGCGGAAGTTGGGGGACGTCGGCCGCCGAAGTAGTGGCAAGGTTCGACGAGTTGGCCTCCGTCGAGCTCGCTAGTAACTTGTGAGATTCGTGTGCGCTTGGATGTCGCTCCTGGCCGAAAGCGGACATCTGCTAGGCAGGGATGATTAGTGCAGTTGCAAGAACAGGCGGAGTGTAGATTTTCTTAACTCTGTGATAATGGCCAACCTGTTGAGTCTCTATTCCGTTTTCCCAACTACTGAACTCCGATTTGGTTGAGACCTATGAGCCGTCTTTTCCTTGATGTTGTCGCCTTCGCCCTGATGTTGGTTGCGGTGCCAGTTTTTGCACAAGATGCTCCAGAGCCCACCGACGTTCCCAGTGTCACGCTGCCGCCCGAACTGGATCGAGTACTCCGCGACTACGAGAGCGCATGGCGCGCGGGTGACGCGGCGGCCCTCGCGGCGCTGTTCGCGGAGGATGGCTTCATCCTGCAAAGCAATCGTCCGCCCGTCCGCGGACGCAAGGCCATCCAGGCCACCTATGAAGGCGGAAGCGGCGGTCCGCTGCGGCTACGCGCGCTCGCCTTTTACACCGAAGCCACGACCGGCTACATCGTCGGCGCCTACGGCTACGGTGATAGCCCCGGCGACACCGGCAAGTTCACCCTCACGCTTCGCCGCACCCCCGGCCAGCCGTGGCTGATCTTCTCGGACATGGATAATCAGAACGCGCCGCCAAAGCCTGGGTCTGGAAATGTTGACGCTGGTGAGGCGGATTCATGCAGAAAGGGAAACATCACTGATATCCAATTGAAGGATGTCCCTGCTGATGAGGTTTCAAGAACGTTTGAAAGTGAAGGGTTCGGGGGGCTTGGGGGATACCAGGTGGCGGGAGTCCAAGAAGCACTAGGACCCTGTGTAACGAAGATAGTCGGATTTATGGTTGATGGAATTTACCTCCATGGCGGGATAGCCATGCATATAGAAGGGAGGATAGCCAGGGAGGAGGCGCGATATCCTTTCAAGGGGCCGGATATCATCAGTGGCGACGCCGATCTGGGTTCCAACTTTGTCCAAGCGTCCAGGATTGGCTATCTAAGAGATCAGTCTGGAATTAAGGAGTCCTACCTAGGACTTTGGCGGAGTCCATCCTCGTCAGAGGTTGCCGTGTTCTTGAAGAGCGCAGGTGGAGTCTATGGAAAGAAGGTTGCGCTGTTCAAAACAAACTTGGATATTTCTGGATTGCGGTATTTTCCTAGCCCGGATTCTAGTGCGGGTCAGATTACGCTACTCGTAAAGAAAAATGACAATCCTTGGCTAGTTCGTGTGGATTGGACGCATCCGGGAATGTGGGAGTTGATGAACTCGATAGAGTAAATCTGGCTCGGATTTCCAATGTTTCAGAAGACGTGTGGCCTTGAAGAGTATAGGCGGGTAAGGGAATGTCTTCGCTCCTCCGATCGGACGTCAAAGATAGTAGATCTCATCGGGTATACGGTGAGATCTATCTATCGGATAGCAGGTCAAGTAGAAATCTTGTAATAGGTGCGGGAATCGTCTTCGCTGCGCTTATAGCATCGGCGTCCTGGGCAAAGTACTCGTGAGTCGAGTACGCGCATGGCGTAGTTGGTCTAGATAAGCCATGGGTAAAGGTGATTGCCCGGCGACCAGGGGTGGTCGATCAGGTCTTCGTGAAAGAAGAGGCCTAGTGGAAAAAGGACAACGACTGGTGTTGATATCGGTCGATTTGGCTGCGCCTGACAAGCGATTTGCGATGGCCGAGGGATTGGAGTCGCTCCAGAATCAGGAAACTCTCGTTAGACAACGACTCTCCATTTCTGGAGAAAAATTCAGAAAAGACGGGAGCGACTTTCCAATTCAAGAAGTTCCGTAAGAACGGAAATATCGTCCCGTTCGCGGAGGATGGCTTCATCCTGCAAAGCAATCGTCCGCCCGTCCGGGGACGCAAGGCCATCCAGGCCGTCTATGAAGGTGGGAGCGGCGGCCCGCTGCGGCTACGCCCCCGGCCTGCTTCGGAAACACCGTCCGCGAACGTCTCTTCATGGCCGGAAGCGGACATTGATCCAGACGATTTGCCCGGGGCATTGCGCGACCTTCACGACGCGGTGTTGATGAACCTGAGATTGCCTTGCCGATGGGTCAGGCGGAAAGAACATCCCGATAGCGCTCGAACATCCTCGCGTTGATCGCGTCAACATGCAGGTGCTTACGGATGAATGCGGATCCTTCTCTGCCGAAGTCGGCATAGCCGCCACTTGATGCGCTGCTCAAGGACGTCCATAGCGACGGGATGTCGAGATCAGCCAACGCCGCCGATCCGAGGCCGCCAAAGTTGCATTCAGCGGCCGCGAGCAGCCCCGGCATGTCGAACAACGGACATGCCCCTCCACTTCCCACGGCTATGCCCGGGCGCCCCATCGCAATGGCCTCCATCGCGCCGCGGCCGGCAGCAATAATCGCCGAGGCTTCGCTGTATCGCTTCGCCAGTTGTGGCGATGTGATCCACCCATCGAACGCTACCAAGCGCTTTCCGGCGTTCGAGTAAAGCGATTCAGCGGCCTCATGAAGCTCCCCGATGAGGGTGCCCTGCCCGGCAACGATCCACTCCACGTCGAAATCTTGTTCGGCAGCTTGCCGCTCCCACATGAGCCGAACTAGGTCAACGACGTTCCGCTTGTCTGCATCGAAGCGGGAGGCCACCACGATCGTCCTCGCCTCGACCGCCGACGGCGCCGCGAAGTGAGTGAAATCAACACCGTTGGGGGCAATGCTGATGCGGTCGTGGCAAGCCGGGATCAGGCTATGGACCCGACGTCGAATCGACGCGGATACGCAGAAGACGTGAGCCAGCCGATCGGCATACTGCGCGATCGAATCGACCCACTCGCCATGCACCGTGAAGAACAGCGGCGCACCGGTCTTGGCTGACAGATCGAGAAGGAGCTGACGGGATGGCCCCGGGTGTGCGTGGAGAACATTGCACGGCGCGAGATAGTCCCTAGCTTCGCCAAGCGACTTCTCGCAGTCGAAGTCGACACCAATGACACCGAAGCCTTGGGCCAACAAGGAGTCTCGAAACGGTCCAAACGGCAGAGCCAAGCGAACATCGAAATTCTCGCTTCGAGCATGTAGCGCGGTTGCCCTGATGTTTTCCTGTAGCCCACCCATCGGCGCTCTATACCACGCCGATATCCCCAGATTTCCCATCGGAGGCACCCTCCAACAAGTCGAGGGGAATGGTATCAGATGGACTGGCTACTCCTGCGAGTTCGGCCAGCTTGACGCCGCAAGCGTCGGAGCCGTTTGGCGGCCACGTATTACTACCAGCTCTGGGTCTTTTCGCGTGGCATTTGACATGCCAGATGTTTCACGCGACGAATGGCCGCCGATAGCGGACGGTCCGCCGGGCAAGGCCGCCTCGGCGGAGCTAATGTCCGCTTCGTGGGAACGGACCTCGGTATCGCACCCCATGGAGTCGGTCCGCTGTTCCACCGAAGACCGCCGCAAGTGGCCTTCCCCCCACACCCGCACCCCCTCGACTATTGGCAGCAAGGTCTTGCCGTACTCGGTCAGCTGGTAAATCACCGGCGCGGGCACGGGGCCGGTAGGGATGCGATCTACTAGGCCATGAGCTTCGAGCTCCCGCAATTGTTCGGCGAGCACCTTGTTCGAGATCGGGGTGACGCGGTGTTGCAGGCCGGCGAAGTGCAGTTCGCTGTGCGCCAGCCAGTAGAGGATCGTCAGTTTCCACTTGCCGCCGATGGCGGCGAAGGCGGCCGCCAGCGGGCAGCCTTCGAGCGGATTGGGCCGGGCATGGTTACCCGCAGGTACCTTCTTGTTCATGCTGGCCTCGCGTTCCTATCCTGCGCGCATCATGGGAGACGGGACGAGACGATGCAAAACCCTGCGCGAAGCTGGCTCGGCGGCACCTGCCTGGCCGTGGCATTGCTGGCGATGAACGCGTCGGCACGGACGCCGCCAGTCGTCGCTGTCGTGCCGGGCGACGGCCAGCACGACTTCGACTGGGAAATCGGCACCTGGAAGACCGAACTGTGGCGGCTGGCCAAGCCGTTGTCCGGCTCGCAGGAGTGGGTGGAATACGCCGGTACCAGCGTCGTCCGGAAAGTGCTGGACGGACGCGCCAACCTGGTTGAACTGCGCGTGGCGGGCCCGACCGGAAACATCGAAGGCGTGAGCCTGCGCCTGTACAACCCGCAGGCCGGGCAGTGGAGCCTGCACTACGCCGGCGCCCGCAGCGGCACCCTGACCCGTCCGGTCCACGGCAGCTTCCGCAACGGCCGTGGCGAGTTCTACGGCCAGGAAGACCTCGACGGCAAGGCCATCCTGGTGCGCTTCGTCATCTCTGACATCACCCCCAACTCGGCGCGATTCGAGCAGGCTTACTCGGACGACGGTGGACGCCATTGGGAAACCAACTGGATCGCGGTCGATACGCGCATCGGGGATGGGACGTAGGGGGAGATGGTTACCCGGCACCACCGAAGATCCTTTGGAGGATGGCCGACCCGATGCGCAAATTGTTCCACCAACATTTACAACGGACAGGATTCACGGCATAAGGCGCCAGGATTCCCTTCGGATCGGTCAGATAAATCGATTGATTGGGTTGCTGATTGTTGCGAAGCTACCGCAAAGAGGGTTTCCCGATTTCTTCACAGGCTGGATGTTGTTGATGCGGGCAGCACATATATGGAAGCAATCCGGGCGAATCTCGCTGTGGCGCTATACCGAGAACGAGCGCAACTACCCGGGCTGGCACTTCAATGCAGATGCGGCAGGCTGCCATTCGCTGGTGGCCTTGCTTGACGCCCTGTCCAGGGATGGCGAGGGGACTCGAACCGTGAGCATTTCAGCGCCGGCCAACGATCAGTTGCGCGTACCCAACAACAAGTCCGGTCTCGCGGCCTGGCAGGCGCCGGACAAGCTGAAGGTAATCTTGTCCGCACGCCCGGACGATTGGTCCTTTCCGCCGGCAATCGAACCGGCCGTCGTTACGCTGGGAACCTCATGGCTAGCGCCATTGAGCGAGGGTATCCAGGGTATCGCCAAAGGGCGGGGCGATCATGCCATCGGTAGCAAAGATCATCACCTTTGGTTTTGGTGGTGTCTTGGATAGGCCCTTCAGTGGTGACCGGCAGTTCATCAAATCCAGGACCTTTCCGGCTTGGCCCAATCGGGGACCAATTTCTATGCTGCTCAGATGCGTTGCGGCCCTGACGTTCCTGTTGCTGACTGGTTGCGGCTTCGTGAGCTATGAGGACGTCAGTGGTGAACCCGAGTACTCGAAATATGTGGGAACCCGATACAGAACCACGGAAGACATGGAGATCTATCGCATCAGCATGGAACGCAACTACGGCCCGTTGCCGAGCATTTACGAGATAGTCCAGTCGCCAGGCTTCGGTGGGCCGGAGGTTCTCGCCAGGACGGACTTTCCCGAAGGCTCGACGATGCAAATCCTGTCGGTCAAGCGATGCAAGGATTGCTATCTGGATGAAGAACCAAGAATGCACGTGGTGGTTCGTCTCGACTCGGACAGGCGGTTTGATGATTGGGAGGTGCAGGTCGATCTGGGCTTGTTGTCGTCCCATATGCAAGAAGTTACTGAATTTGGTTCGCGCGACTGACGTCCAGCCGAACCCATTTGAGATGACATGCTGGAAACGTTGGTATGGTGTCCAACGGGGTTGGCAAGGATGGCAGGGAAGGGATTTCAAGCGACTGCGCCTTGCACTGCTTCAGGCCTTTTTCAGTACCTTGATTCGGCACCCTTGGCCTTGACCGCCGCCAGCAATTTGTCCTGGTTCCAATCGCCATTACCAGTAGCATGCAGGCGGATCCGTCCCAGCGAGAAGTCTATGCGCTGGGCGCCGTCGAGGGTCTCCGGCACCGCGACCGACCTGATCGGACAATCGTGATGACTGTTCGCTTGGAGTGCAGCCCCTGGAGCAGGGGCGACGACGATCAGGTATGCGCCGCCGTCACCCTTCATCCCGCCGCACCCGCGCCCGGTAGTCATGCACGTTGTCCCCGCTGATGCGTGTCTCACGCGTACCGGTCACGGTATCGACCTTCGAGTCCGAACCGGTCACCGGCTTGGCTTCGACCGTGGTCTCGCGCTCGAAGGCGTGTGACTTGTCGGTGTTGCGGTAGTACCGGTACAGGGCCCAATAGAGCGCCGTCGCGCCGACCGGGCCGGCCGCCAGCAACCAGAGTCCGCCTTCGTCGCTCATGACGCCACCACCAGGAACCAAAGGACCAGGGATTCGATGAAGGTGCCGGTGGCCAGCGCGGCCAGCAGCAGTTTCCATTGCTGCACGGGCACGCTGCCCATGGTTTCGCCGGTGCGGCCGTTCACCGCGATGTAGTGCAGCATGCCGCCATTGCGGCCGGGCTGGTGATAGGAGTACAGCCAGACCGGCAGGTACATCGACACCCAGCGGGTGCCGTGGACTTCGAGCTGCTCGCGCTCCCAGCGCACGCCGCGGTCGTAGCGGCGCACGGAGCCTTCGACCTGGGCGCGTGCGATGGACAGCAACTGGTCTTCCAGGCGCGGCCGCATCCGCTCGACGTCCAGGTTGCGTTTCTCCGAGGTGAAACCCAGCAGGTACGAGGCGTTCCATTTCAGCGCATTCTTGGTATCGAACGGCAGGATGGTGTTGATGATGTTGTTGGTGTTGACGCGGGTGTCCAGGTTGCCGCGATCGGAGGAGGATTCCAGCGGCAGGTCGTCCACGGTGAAATCCACCGCGCGGTTCACCTGGTACACGTCGGCGTCGTAGTAGGTCTTCTTCTTGTCGCCGCTGCCGCGCGTGTACTCGCGAGTCTTGATTTCGCCCTTGCCGGCGACGGCCGCACTCGCGTTGCCATCGACGATCATGTAGGGCAGGTAGACGCCGACGACATTCTCGGGCGTGAACTGTTCCTTGAACGCCTTCAGCGCGAACAGGCGGCGCTTGTCCACGAACTGGCGGATGCGCGCGACCGCATCCTCCTTGCCGATATGGAACGGCAGCACGGCATCGGGCACCGCGCCGTTGGCGACCTGTTCGTTGACGCCGAACACGTGGCGGCACCAGTGGCAGCGCGCCGTCATCGTGGTTTCGGTGTTGACGGTGACTTCGGCGCCGCAGCCGGTGCATTTGAAACTCATCAGGCTGGCGGCGTCGGCTTCGATGTCGCGCGCACCCGAGGCGATGACCGTGCCGCGCAGCTGGTCGAGGCCTTCGCCCAGCCCGAACTCCTCTTCCACACGCGCGCCGTGCCATTCATGCCGGCAGTACTGGCAGACCAGCACGTCGGTGCCGAGCCTGAGACGGACATCGGTGGCGCCGCATTTCGGGCAGCGGTTCAGACCGTCCTTTAGTTCGGCTGCGGAGGTATCCAGCGCCACCGGATCAGGCGCCTCCAGTTCATCGCGGATGGCGCCGGGCAGGGTGGCCGGATCGACCGGAAACTGGCCGGGCAGGGGCGGCACGTCCCGTGGCGAGCCGGGGCCGGTCACGGGCGCCGCCGGCAACGGCGGCGGGGTCTTGGGGTCGGACATGGTTGCGGAACGCCTGCTGTTACAGACCCAATGCCTTGGCCTTGAGCGCGTCGTAGTCGGCCTGGGTGATGAGGCCGAGGTCCAGCATCTCCTTGGCCTTCTTCAACCGGGCCACCGGGTCTTCGGCCGCGGGCGCGGCCGGGGTCACCGGCTGCTGCAGGCTGCCGACACCGCCGACCATGCCGGTCGCCATGCCCAGTCCGACCAGCCCGGCGGCGCCGCCGTTCTCGCCGGCCGACTGGATGCCCTGCGCCACGCTGGCCTGCAGATTGGAGTTGCCGCGTCCGCCGGACAGCGCATCGGCGCGCTGCACGGTCTTGAGCAGTTCGCGGGTGTTGGCGTCGTACTCGATCGAAACGATGGCGGTCTTGACGATCGCCAGCCCGCGTTGCGAGCTCCACTGGTAACCCTGCTCGACTGCATCGGACAGGCTTTTGGCGAAGCCCAGCGAGTCCTGCTGCAGTTTGGTGATGCGGTTGCCCTTGGCCGGATCGTTCGTATACAGGCTGAAGGCCGGCGCCAGCGAACCCACCACTTCATTGAACAACTGGCTGGCGGCGGCGTTGTCCATGTCGGTGAAATCGAACACTTCGCCCGGTTGCAGGTAGCGCGCCGGTACGAAGTTCTTCACGAACAGGATCGGGTCGGTGATCTTCAGCGTGTAGGAGCCGCGCGTCACCGCGCCGACCTGGGTATTGAGGAAGCCGTCGTCCCAGTAGATTTCCGACTGGGTGCCGAAGCGGTTGTCGGGCAGCTCCTTCAGCGACACGAAGAACGCGGCCTGCTGCGAACCTGGCTGGCCACCGAACTTGAAACGCTCCCAGCTCTGCTTGATCAGCGGGCTGACCAGGCCGTCGCCGGCGAAGATCGACTGCGAGTTCACGTCGTCCGAGCGCCATTCATAGCCACCTGGTTCGGCGACGAAGCCGGTCACCGCGCCGTCCTGGAACAGCAGCAGCCCGTACCCCTCGGGCACGACGATCTTCGAGCCGTTGGTGATGATGTTGGAGGAGCCGCGGGTATTGGAACCACGCCCCGCGTTGGTCCCGCGCGGCACCGCCGCGAACAGCGCCGCCGTCGCCGGCAAGCCCTCCGGCACGGTGTAGAAATCCTTCCACTGGTCCGCCAGAACACCGCCAACCGCACCTGCCACCGCCTGTACAAGACCCATGACCAACTCCCTTCTGTTCGTGGACGGGCACCGTGCCCCTATGCTCGCCGCACTATACCAGCGCGGTGGGGCGGAAAAGGTTGCGGGGCGGGTCCAAGGATGGATGCAAGGGGTGCGGGCTAGGCAGGGGCGAGGCCGGTGAACCGCCGCTTGTTGTCATGCCAGGGTCGCAAGCCCTGTGCACACTCTTCCGGTTCTCCTGGGACTGCGCGAAGAACCCCGTCGTGTGCCAGGGGGAGGCGCAGATCGGGCACGTGGGAACGGATTCAAGTATCTTGCCGCTTCACCAGAAACGCACTTCCGCCTCGGCCCCGCACATGATCCGAACCTTGTTGCTCACAACGCTCCTCATGGTGTCATCGGCAGCCACCGCCATCGTCATCCGGCATGACGTCGATGATGCGAAGTACCGGATTCCGGCCTCCGAATTTCCCGCCCTCGTCGACATGCCCGGTGAAGGGCACGGAATATTGATTGCTCCCCAGTGGGCCATCACCGCGGCGCACACGATTCCCGCGCATTCAAAACTGGAGCAGGTCGTCATCAATGGCGTACCCAGAAGCGTCGAACGCGTCGTCACCCATCCCGGCTACAAGACGCTGCCGCATGACCTGATCGAGCAGGCCACGGCCACCGGAGAGGCGATGTTGATCGTGGTGTTCCTTGCCAATTCCGACGACGTCGCCCTGATCAAGCTGAAACAGCCTGTCGCGGACGTCGCTCCCGTCGCGCTCTACAAGGACGGCAAGGAGTTCGGCCAGATTGTAGAGATCGTGGGGAAGGGCGCGACGGGCACGGGCGCGAGCGGTTACGCTCCGGAAAGCCCACATCGGACGGAGCTTCGCCGCGCGTTCAACAAAGTCAGCAGCGCGCATGACCGCTGGTTCTGCTACGAATTCGACGAACCGCCGGCGGCCCTGCCCCTGGAGGGCATACTGGGCAACGGGGACAGCGGCGGCCCGGTGCTGATCCAGAACGAGGGCCAACGGGCGTTGGCCGGACTGGCGTCCTGGAAATTCGTCCACGGCCACGTCATGACGGCACGGCCGGGACGCTATGGCCAGATCAGCTGCAATGTCCGCCTGAGCCACTACCGTGAGTGGATTGAAGGCGTGATCTCGGAGCAGCCGTAGGCGTAGCCGGTGAGTTCACCCAGATGGATGGGTGAACGAGCAACGCTCGCCGGCCGGAATATCATTCTGTGTGTGCTCATGGTGTGTCCGGATCTGCGAACACAACACGATGGAAATGACTCAGATACCTCTCACCCAAGAGAGGGGCCAAACGCTCCAACGATCTGAGGGCTGCGGGGACGTCGACAGGTTTTCCTTCCAGGATCGCAAGGGCCTGATTGTGGAGGGCATACGCAAACTCAGCCGGAGCACGGATGGAGGGCGGTTGGTCACCGCCAATATAAGACGCAAGAAGCACCCGCAACTCAAAGACTGCGGCTGCCATTAGTCGCTTTTCCAGATCCTGATCAGAATCAGACATCGAATCTACCTTGTGGCCTATCGGTTGGTGCGCACTTCCTGGCGGCTTCAAGATCGCGGATCAAACAATCACCCGCAACTCCTGGTCGCAGCGGCAGGCTTTCGCGATGCGTGCGGCCCATGCGATGGCCTCCTCGCGAGAAGGCAGTTCCAGTACGGTGAAGCCGCCGGTCAGCGGGGGCGCCCAGGAGTAGCCACCTTCGGCGAAGGTGCCGTTGGCGGAAACGAGCACGGGGGACACGCGTTCCTCGATGCCGCCGGCAAAGAGGTAGACGCCGGCGGCCTTGGCCTCGTCGATCACGGCATTGGCGTCACGGCCCACCGCCTGCATTTCGTCGTCGGGCACGACCATCGCCGCGCTGGGAAAGGAAATCAGGTACATCGCCATGGTGCCCTCGTCTTGTCTGGGGAAAACGACGCCGCGTAGAGCGGAGCTTGCTCCGCTGCCTTCCGCCTCCCGGAGAGAGCCGGTCGCCCCGTTCCGTACCGCTGTGCCTGGCGGGAAGGGAGATTGCAATGATGCCCGAATCGAGTCGCATCAAAGCGCCGAGGTCCCGGCAGGACCCTGACGGACGAAGCTTCCTTTATCTGAACAGGGCGCGCCTCCTACCGGATACAGATTTTCTCGCACCGCACAAAATTAAAGACCGCTTCCGACGGCGCGTTGCGAAGGGAAATACGATGCCAATCCGATACCTTCTCCAGCACTGGATTCGTGGAAATGTCCGGCCTGGCACGTAGCGTTGTCCAGCGCTGTCATTTAAAGTCGGTCGCCTCTGCCAGCAAACGGGAACGCCATGGCCGCACGCCGAACCCTGCCAGCACTGCTCGCGCTTGGTCTGCTCGCGAGCCTGTCCGCCGTTTCCGCGACGGCTGCGGAAAATCCCGCCGATGCGCTGACTGGACGCTGGGACATCACCGTGCATACGCCCACCGGCGACGTGCCTTCCTGGCTGGAAATCCGCCGTTCCGGCGCGAGTGCGCTGGTCGGACAGTTCGTCGGCGCCGCCGGCAGTGCGCGACCGGTGTCGCGGGTGGAAACGGATAACGGCGAAATGCGCTTCGCCATTCCTCCGCAATGGGAGGGCGGCAACGGCGATCTGTCGTTCCAGGGACGCCTGAAAGACGGCAAGCTCTCCGGGACGATGCAACTGCCGGACGGCAAGCGCCACGACTGGAGCGCGGTGCGCGCACCGTTGTTGCACCGCATCGGAACTCCGCGCTGGGGACAGCCGATCCGCCTGCTCGGCGGCAAGGGGCTGGAAGGCTGGCGTGCGATCGGCCAGTCGTCGCAATGGTCCGTGGAAGACGGCGTGCTGCGCAATGCCAAGGCCGGCGCCAACCTGGTCAGCGAACAGCGCTTCACCGATTTCAAGCTGCACGTGGAATTGCGTTTTCCCAAGGGCAGCAACAGCGGCGTGTACCTGCGCGGCCGCCATGAGGTGCAGATCGCCGACACCTTCGGCGAGCCGGCCAGCGACAGCCTCGGCGCGATCTATGGTTTCCTGGCACCCAGCGAGGATGCTTCCGCGAAGCCGGGCGAATGGCAGTCGCTGGACATCACCCTGGTCGGGCGCAAGGTGACCGTCGCGGTCAATGGCAAGACCGTGATCTGCGATCGCGAGATTCCCGGCATCACCGGCGGCGCGCTCGACAGCGACGAGGGCGCGCCGGGTCCGCTGATGCTGCAAGGCGATCATGGTCCCGTCGAGTTCCGCAATATCACCCTGACCCCGGCGTTGTGAGCATGGCCGACGACAACACTTACGACGCCATCGTCATTGGCTCCGGCATCTCCGGCGGCTGGGCCGCCAAGGAACTGTGCGAGAAGGGCCTGAAGACGCTGGTGCTGGAACGCGGCCGCAACGTCGAGCACGTCAAGGACTATCCAACCGCGTGGTTGTCGCCGTGGGAGCTGCCACATGGCGGGGCGCTGACGCGCAAGTACCGGGAAGAGAACCCGGTGGCTTCCCGGATCGCCGCCGAGGATGTGCTGCACTTCTTCACCAAAGACGCCGATCATCCCTACGTGCAGGAAAAGCCGTTCGACTGGATTCGCGGTTATCAGGTCGGCGGGAAATCGATCATGTGGGGACGCGCCTGCCAGCGCTGGAGCCGCTACGACTTCGAGGCGCCGGAACGCGACGGCTACGGTATCGGCTGGCCGATCGGCTATGACGACATCGCGCCGTGGTACTCGCACGTGGAGAAATTCATCGGCGTGTCCGGCAACCTGGACGGCCTGGATTCGATGCCTGATGGCGAGTTCCAGCCGCCGTTCGATTTCAACTGCGTCGAGAAGACCTACAGCGAGCGCATCCGCAAACACTACGGCGATCGCTACGTGGTGCAGGGCCGCTGGGCGCACCTGACCAAACCCGAGCAGATCCACCTGGATCAGGGGCGCGGCCCCTGCATGTCGCGCAACATGTGCTGGCGCGGCTGTCCCTATGGCGCCTATTTCAGCTCCAACTCGTCCACGCTGCCGTGGGCGGCCAGGACCGGCAACCTGACCATCCGTCCCGATGCGGTGGTGCACTCGATCATCCACGACGAGCGCAAGGGCCGCGCGGCGGGCGTGCGGGTGGTGGACGCGCATACCGGGGAGATCACCGAATACCGCGCGCGCATCGTGTTCGTGAATGCATCCGCGCTGAACTCCGTGCTGATCCTGCTGAACTCGATCTCCGCGCGCTTCCCGCACGGGCTGGGCAACGACAACGGCCTGCTCGGCAGGTACGTGGCCTTCCAGAGCTATCGCGCCAACGGCGGCGGTCTGATCGACGGGTTCGAGGACGGCTACTACTACGGACGCCGTCCTTCGGAATGCATCATCCCCAACTTCCGCAACCTCAAGCGGCACGAGATGGATTTCGTCGGCGGCTACACCACGTTCACCGGCGCGTTCCGCGAACGCGGCGCGCCCGCGCCCGGCCGCATGGGCGGCGCGTTCAAGGACGCGCAGGCGCGGCCGGGACAGTGGAAGGTCTACATGTACATGCAGGGCGAGACCATTCCCAAGGAAAGCAACCACGTCCGCCTGCACGACACGCTCAAGGATTCATGGGGCATCCCGCAGCTGGTGACGTCGGTGGAGTACGACGACAACGACGAAAAGATGGTCCGCGACTGGCGCGAGCAGGCGAAGGAGATGATGGAAGTCGCCGGTTGCCGCGACATCGAGACCGCGGACACCCAATGGTATCCCGGGCGCGATATCCACGAGATGGGTGGCTGCCGGATGGGGCGTGATCCGGCTACCTCGATGCTCAACCAATGGAATCAGCTGCATGCATGCCCGAACGTCTTCGTCACCGACGGCGCCTGCATGACGTCCACCGGCAACCAGTCGCCGTCGCTGCTCTACATGGCGCTGACCGCGCGCGCGGTGAACCGCGCCGTCGAGGAATTGGGGAGACAGAACCTGTGAGCGATGCCAAGCAAAACATCACCCGTCGCGAGGCGCTGAAGACCGCGCTGGCCGGCAGTGCGTTGGCTGCGACTGGCTTGTTGCTGTGTGCCGGCATGCCCGGCGACGCCGAGGCCGCTACCGCGACGCCGTCCCCGGCGCAGGACGACCGGACCTTGCTGGAGGACATCGCGGATACGCTGCTGCCGACGACGCCTGCATCTCCCGGTGCCAAGGCCGCCGGCGTCGGCGCGATGATGGTGCTGATGCTGGCCGACTGCGAGAGCCCGGAAACGCAGCAGCGCGTCGCCACCGGCTTGCAGGAACTTCGCACCGCCTGCCGTGAACGCGGCGGCAGTTTCGCCTCGCTGCCCGTGGCGGAACGCGAACGCCTGCTCACGGAGCTGGATGCGGCCGCGCAGAAGACTGGGGACAAACACTGGTTCAACAGCGTGCGCGCGCTTGCGCTGCAGACCTATTTCAATTCCGAAGTCGGCCTCACCCAGGCCCTGCGCTACATCCCGGTGCCTGGGCGCTACGACGGCTGCGTGCCGCTGGAGCCGGGACAGCCGGCATGGGCGTGAGGGAGGATTCCGGGCGAGAACGGGAGCCTGGCAGTTCCAGATAAGTTACACCCACACATCATTCCGCGCGGTATACGTGCCCCCCGCATCCCCCGTGTTGATCACGCCGCGCGGCTCCACCAGCATGATGCAGCATTCCCGCGCGGCCACGGGCCGGTGCTCGACGCCCTTGGGAACGACGTACATTTCCCCGGCGGCAAGCGGCACGGACTTGTCCCTGAACTCCAGCGTCAGTTCGCCTTCCAGGACGATGAACACTTCATCCGTGTCCGCGTGGGCGTGCCAGACGAATTCGCCCTGCACTTTGGCCAGCTTGAACTGGTAGTCGTTCATCTCGGCGATGACGCGGGGCGACCAGTGGTCCGAGAACCGGGCCAGTTTGTCCCGCAGGTTGATGGCGGTGTCCGACATGCGCCCCGACTCCTTGATGGTTGAATTCCGGATTCTGCCGTATCGGACTAGGACACCTTCGTCTTGCCGCGCAAAGACAGGCAATAACCGATGGTCACGGCTATCCCCAGCAGGACGGCCAGCGAACCGCCCGCCGCCGCGACCCGGGTCGGAGCGAATGCCCACAGTCCGGCGTAGACGAGGCCGCTCAGGGCGAGGGACCAACCGCCGACCCGCGTGGCCCGGCGCGCCCAGGCCTCGGGAACGAAGCGTTTGGGCATGCGATTGCCGAACCAGGCGACCATCAGGCCGATGGCGCCCATGACCAGACGGGTGACGGTTTCGCCATCGATGTATCCAAGCTTGCGCGCGTAGGTGGCGCCGAGCGCGAGCAGCACGATGCCGACGCCCCATGCGAGATCCGAAACCAGTTCTTTGTTCATCGTGCCGTCTCCTTCTTGGATTTCTTCGGCGACCCGGCGCCGAACGAATGGACAAAACCCAGCAGCGCATCCTCGAGCACCGAGAGCTTCAGGTGGTAGATCACGGATTTGCCGGCCTTTTCCGCATGGACCAGATCGGCTTCCTTCAACACGGCGAAATGCGCCGACATGGTGGGCTTGGAGACATCGAACTGGTCGCTGAGCTCGCCCGCGCTCAGCGGCCCCTGACGCAGCAGTTGCAGGACCCGGCGGCGGGTGGGGTCGGAAAGGGCTCTGAAGACCTGGCTCATGTTGCGACAATTAGCTAAATATCTAATTGTGTCAAGGGGAAGAACCGGGAAACCGACGACCGGCTAGATGGCGTTTGGCCGGCCCGCATCCGCGTTCGGGCGCGGCGTCAGCCTGCGTCGAAAACCCCGCCTGCCCAATCGATGAACGCCCGCAGCCGCGGCGACGGCAGGCGGGTACGCGCGTAGACGATGTTGACCGGACTGGGCAGCGGCGGGAAACGTTCGAGCAACGGGACCAGCGTGCCGGCGGCGAAGTAGCCGTCCAGCCGGTAGCGCGGCGCCTGGATGATGCCGAAGCCGGCGAAGGCGGCGCCCACGTAGGATTCGGCGCCGCTGACCCGCACGCGGGTGGGCAGGGTGAGGTGGCGGACGCGCCCTTCCTGCTGGAACTCCAGCGGCAACAACGCGCCGATGGCGGTCGACTTGAAGCCGACCATCACGTGGCCACTGGTTTCCAGGGCATCCACGTCCGTCGGCATGCCGTGGCGTTCGCAGTAGGCCGGCGAGGCGGCGGTGGCCTCGGGCAGCAGGGTCAGGCGGCGGGCGACGAGATCGCTGTCGCGCAGTTCGCCGACGCGGACGGCGCAGTCGACACCTTCCCGTACCAGGTCCACGTAGCGGTCGCCTTCGCTGACATCCAGTTCGATGTCGGGATAGGCCTCCAGGAACGCCGGAAGCCGTGGAAACAGCAGATGGCGGGCGAGGGTGCCATGCACTTCGATGCGCAGAGGGCCTTTCGGGCGCGTATCACGGAAGGCGCCTTCGGCGTCCTCCATGTCGGCGATCAGGCGCAGGCTGCGGGCGTAGAAGATTTCCCCTTCCAGGGTGAGGCTGACCTGGCGGGTGGTCCGTTGCAGCAGGCGCACGCCCAGGCGCGATTCCAGTGCCTTGATGGCGTCGGTCACGGTGGCGCGGGGCAGCGCCAGATCCTCCGCGGCGCGGGTGAAGCTGCGGCGTTCCACGATCCTGACGAAGACCCGCAGGGCGTCGAAGCGGTCCATTGTCCGGATTCCCGAATAGTGTTGGCGGATATTGCCAGATTATCCGGAACAGCTCCGCCAATAAGGTAGCTCCACCGCCAATCGGGCGGTCCAACGAGCTCCCTCCATGAACACGCAAACCTCCCGTCCGGTCGCCATCGTCACCGGCGGTTCCCGCGGCATCGGTGCCGCCATTTCCGAACGCCTCGCCGCCGATGGCCATGCGGTGGTCATCAACTACGCCGGCCGGCGCGACGACGCCGAGGCGCTGGCGAACCGCCTCGTCGCCGAAGGCGCGGAAGCCATCGCATTGCAGGCCGACGTCAGCGATCCGGTCGCGATGCAGCGCTTGTTCGATGCGGCCGAGGCCCGCTACGGCGGCGTCGATGCGCTGATCAACAACGCCGGCATCCTGGAACAGGCCACTCTTGCACAGGTGGACGATGCCGCGTTCGACCGGCTGATCGCCATCAACCTCAAGGGCAGCTTCAACGGCATGCGCGAAGCGGCGCGGCGCCTGCGCGACGGCGGCCGCATCGTCAACCTGTCCACCAGCCTGGTCGGTACCAAGCTGGAAACCTACGGCGTATACGCCGCGACCAAGGCAGCGGTGGAAACCATGACCGCGATCCTGTCCAAGGAACTGCGCGGGCGCGCGATCACGGTCAATGCCGTCGCGCCGGGGCCGACCGCCACCGATCTGTTCCTGGAAGGCAAGTCGCCGGAACTGATCGAACGCCTGGCGAAGATGAATCCGCTCGAGCGCCTGGGTAAGCCGGCGGACATCGCCGCGGTCGTGGCCTTCCTCGCCGGCCCGCAGGGCGGCTGGATCAACGGCCAGGTCATCCGCGCCAACGGCGGCATGGTCTGAGCCCTTTTCCTTCCGGAGACTTCGCAATGAACAAGATCATCCTGGTAACCGGCGCCTCGTCCGGTTTTGGCGCCCTGACCGCCCGCCATCTGGCGGACCGGGGACACACGGTGTATGCCAGCATGCGCGACACCGCCGGGCGCAACGCGCCGCAGGTGGAAGCGGCGGCGCGGTACGCGCGCGAGAAAGGCGTGGACCTGCGCACGCTGGAACTGGACGTGCAGTCCGACGCTTCGGCCGAGGCCGCCGTGCGTGCCATCCTGGCCGATGCCGACCGCCTCGACGGGGTGGTGCACAACGCTGGCCACATGGTGTTCGGACCGGCCGAAGCGTTCTCGCCCGAGCAGTACCTGCAGCTCTATGACGTCAACGTGGTCGGGACGCAGCGGGTCAACCGCGCGGCGCTGCCGCACCTGCGCGCGCAGGGCAGGGGATGGCTGGTGTGGGTGGGTTCCAGCAGCACGCGCGGCGGCACGCCGCCCTATCTGGCGCCGTACTTCGCCGCCAAGGCGGCGATGGACTCGCTGGCGGTGTCGTACTCGACCGAACTGTCCCGCTGGGGCATCGAAACCACCATCGTGGTGCCGGGCGCCTACACCGCCGGCACCAACCACTTCGCCCATGCCGGCAAGCCCGCCGATGCGGCCCGCGCGGCCGAGTACGACACCGGTCCCTACGCCGGCGTGCCCGAGCGGATCCTGGAAGGATTGAAGGCGCTGGAACCCGCCGATGCCAACGTGGACGACGTGGCGGCGGCCATCGCCCGCGTGATCGATCTGCCGCACGGGCAACGTCCGTTCCGCGTGCACGTGGATCCCTCGCAGGACGGCGCGGAGACGGTCAACGCCGTGGGTGACCGCGTGCGCCGCGAGATGTACCGGAATCTTGGCATGGAGGATCTGCTGAAGCCGGTATCGCGTTGAACGAACCCGTTGGAACGACGTCGCGGAACGTCCGAAGCCGCAAGATGCGAATTCGGCCTGGGCCGGGCACTGCCCGGCCCGATACCGTGCGGGGGCGAACGCGATCCGTCGACGGCGATGCCCGAAGCCGCCCGATTGGCGGGACGCTAGTCGTGCAGCAGACCAATCTTGAAGCTGCCCGCGAAGCTGCCTGCAAGCAGGTCCTCCACCAAAGCCCGCGCGGTGTTCAGGTCTTTCGATTTGAATTCGATGTCGTTTCCGCTGTCTCCCACCCAAGTACCGAGTTTCCTGTCGGCGAGTGCGGCGGTCAGCTGGTCGAAGACGGGCTGGAAGTCGTAGCCCGGAGGACTGCCTTCCGGCGCTGCAAGTTCGATGGTGAGGCTTCCTGATGCTTTCCCCTCCGAATGAAGGGAGTAGGCATGGAAGAGCGCCCATTGCTCCTTCGTGGCGGTCGGGAAGGGATGCGCCCGGGGAAGCGGGATCGATGCGTGGAGGGAGCCGAGCGCGGATCGCGATGCGTGACCGGGGATTCCGTGATCGCATATCGCGAGCAGGCCCAACAGGCCGGCCCGGTAGAGCCGCCAGCCGAGGTCGGCGTCGCTTGCATGCAGCACGGACGTCGCGTCGAAACGAACCGTGACGCGGGCGGAACCTCGACGCTCCGATGGCGCTTCCGACACCTCCTCCCGGTCCGATGCCAGCAAGGTCAGGTGAACCTCGCGCAGTTTCGGCATCGCGTGAAGGAAGCCGCTCTCCAGCGCGGCGATGAACAGAGGGCACTCCGTGCTATCGACGCGATTCAGCCTGTCGATGACCCGGCCGCTTCGTATCGTCGGAAAGTCCAGCAGGGGAGTCAGGTAAAGATTGAATCTGCGGATCGGTTTCATGTCGCGGGCTGTCGGATGGACGATGTCGTGATACCGGACGACGAACCGCGCCGGATCGTCGAACGACTTCGGATACGCGCCTTGTCAGGCCCCGAGCAAGGTGCTGGAAAGCCGCTGGGCGATGCCGCTCGCGACCAGCACGAACGCACCTGCGAGATTCAACAGGACCGTCAGCCAGAAAGTGCGCTGGAATGAATCCTTCGCGGTTTTGTGCCGGCATTGTTGCTGCGCGACCAGCCCGCCCGGCCAACCGAAAAGAAGGTCGATGAAATGGAGAGTCGTTTCCGGAATCCGGCGATATTCCTTTTTCGCCGCTGCCTTGTCGAGGCAATACAGCACATAGGAAACCAGACTGACGGCCACGTAGGCTAGCGAAACCATGACGGGGACTTTGCCGAAAAGAGTGAAAATCGCCACCAGAAGGAAGAACGCCAGGGCGATGCCCAGGCGTGGAATGCGTCGGTGCTTCCCGGGGGCTTCAATCTTCTGGCCGGCAAAACGGATGGTCTTTGCGTTCAATCGGCCCTTGGCGTCTTTCCTGGTTTCGTACGAGATCAGATCGCCAACCACCGGCGGTCGCGAACCTCGCTGGAATTCGCTGACGTGAACGAAGGCGCGGTCGCCGCCTCCGTGGGGGACGACAAAACCGAAGCCCCGTTCGCCGTTCCAGTCGGTGATGCGTCCTGCGAACCTCATGGAAGTGCTCCGGCCACGCGATTTGTCCGTGGGCGCCGGTGGGCGCGCCATCCCCTGATGCGGGCGATCCTATGTTTCCGGTGGCTGGCTCACAAGCCGCGCGGGCGCCGGCCCGTCGAGTTGGGGGGAAAAGACGCGGACCGGCGACGGGAAAGTGGGGAACCTATACAAGTTCCGGATCGGAAGCCGCGCCCCGACGCGTTACCATGCGGAACTCCCCACGTCGCGTAATGTCGATCTCCCCCATGATGGCCCGCATCCCCCACGCACCCCTGGCGGCATGAGCAACGCCTCGAAGCGCGTGGAGACCTGGGCAGCCGATCCCAGGGTCGAACGCTCGCAATCCTGGATCGCCGCGCTGTTCAGCGCGCTGCTGCATCTGCTGATGCTGTTCATCCTGCTGTATTCCTCCAAGCCCACGGTGACGGCGCCGCAGAGCGCTGCCGGCGGCAGCCGGGTCCGGGTGGATTTCATCGGCGAACCCAACCAGTCCGACCAGCCCGTGCAGGCGCCGCCCAGCCCGCCGCCTGCGCGGCCACCCGAACCCGTCCCGCCGCCGCCCGCGGCGTCGCGCATCCCGTCCAGGCTGGTCGACCGGGCCGACGATCCGGTACCGCCCGAGGCGCGGATGCCGTCCGACAGCCGCGATGCGCGACGTAGCCCCAGCACGGTCCCGCGCCAGAGCCAATCGCAGCCACAACCGCCCAGCACGCCCTCGTCGGCCCGCCGCCGTCCCGAGACCTGGACGGGACGGCCGCCGGGCCTGATGGCGGAAGACGCCGCGCCGGAGAACGCCGGGATGACCAACAGCCCCGCCATCCGCAACGGACGCGGCCGCGACATGACGGCCAACGGACCCAGCATGGAGCTGGGCGGTTACCTGGTCTATTACGACGTGCGCAACGAAGTCCAATTGCGCTCCTGGGCCGACCAGGGCATGAAGGAGTTGTTCCTGCCGCTGCCGGGAACGCGCTACTACATGGTCTGCCCACTGGAGATCGCGCTGAAGCGCGGCTCGGGCAAATGCCGCGCGCTGGATCCGGACGCCCCGGAAATGAAGTCCATCGGCGACGCCCGCCAGGCCGTCAACATGATGCAGGTCTACAAGCAGGGCGAACTGGTCTGGAACGGACCCGGGCCTTACCGGTGAGGTTGCTGGGCGACGATATGGCGATTCGGAAAATCTGAAACGATAGACGTGCACGAGACGTACCGCTGATGTCCAGGAAGTTCCTGTCCAGGCAGACAGTGCAGCGAAAAATTGAATCCCTTTGTCGTCAGATCTCGTCGTCCCTCAGATCGCCGAGCCGTGCAATCCCGGTGGCGACGATGCCGATTCCAAACGGGATGAGGGTGAATCTAGCGAAGGGCAAACCAAGTCCCGAAAACAGGGCCGCCAGCGCCAGTGAAAGCAGGGTAAAAGATTGCGCCAGCGCGCCGAAGCTGGATGCGACGCGTCCGAACAACCGCCAGCGTGCGCAGAAGATGGGACGAAAACGGGATGACGGGTTTATCCAGGTCACATGGATCATTCCCGCGCCAAGGATGAAGAAAATGAAGGCGGCTGCGAGAATGTGGACCTGGGCTTGCGTCATGATGCCTGATTACGTGTTGATCGTTCACGCGCGATTGTGCGTCATTCCATCCGTGGGAGGTCAGGGCGCGGGTATCGCATCGGCCTTTCCGGCGAGCACTTTCAACGCGGCGACGGTCTGCTCGTCGGAGAAGCCGCAATGTCCTTCGCCGGCCGCCGGAAGCACCGTGGGCAGCGATGTCGCCCCCGCCTTGGCCGCCAGCTGCGGATAGACGCCTTGCATGCGCGGCACGATGGTCGGATCGCGATGATTGAACTGGATCACCAGCGGTCGCTTCAGCGCGCCGGTCAGCGCCAGTTCGTCGGCGAATCTGGTGCTGACCGCCGGATCCGCCGGGTAGCGCTTCACGCCGGCGTTGAAGGCCGCGTCATCGCCGAATCCGGCATAGACCGTGTCCTGGTTTCCAACCGGCATGCCGCCGTATCGCCTGGCCATGTCATGGAACACCAGCGCATGCAGGCTGATGACGCCGGCGAGTTCCTCGGGTGTCACTTCCAGGCGGGTGGCCAGTCGCTGCGCCGTTTCCGGCCGTGTTTGCAGCGCCGCCGCGATGCCCTGGTGGAGCTGCATCTGGGGAAGCGCGGCCGCCGCCGGCGAGATGAGGCCGTCCGCCGGCAATTCTCCCGCTTTCGGGAAGAAGTAGTCGAAGGCCACCAGCGTGGTCAGCAGATCGCTGGCCAACACGTCACCGGGGAGGGTGGCGCCGCACAATGCGACACCGCCGGCGTAATGGTCGGGCTGCCGCTCCAGGCTGGCGATCGCGATCGCACCCCCCATCGAGAAGCCAAGAATCCAGGTGCGCCGGGTTTCCGGATGCCGGGTGATGAAATGCTGGCGCAGGCGTTCGGTATCCGCGACCGCGTCGGCGACTGCCCAGCCCTGCGTGCGGTAACCGCTTTGCGCCACGGCGTAGCCGGCGCCGAGCAGCGCGGGCGTGGCCTCGTTCGCGGGCCAGGCGGATGGGCGTGGCGTCCCGACGGGTTCGAATCCATGTGCCAGCATGATGAGTTCGCCGTTCCAGTTGTCCGGAACATCGATGCGCCACGGGGCGCCCTGGAGTTCGCCGGTTTCCGCAACCGGCGCCCCGGCGAGGACGTGCGGTGCGAACAGGGAGATGCCGAGAAGGAGAGCGAGTCGTGCAACTGCGGGCATGGCGTCCATCCTGGATTGGCGGCCGGGCGAACATAGCATCCGTCCGGTCGGTTCCACTACACCGCAAATGCGGAAAAGCGTGGCGGATCGTGCTTCGGCCAAACCGCGTGCCCGGACATGCGAACCGAACACCGATGTTGTAAAAGGGCAGACCGACCGATACGAGGACATGCACCCATGGAGCGATTCACTGCTGGCTGCCTGTGTGGCGACGTCAGGTTGGTGGCGTCGGGACGTCCCTATCGGGTCGGCATCTGCCATTGTCTGGATTGCCGCAAGCATCACGGCGCGCTGTTCTTTGCGGCGGCGATGTTCCCGCAGGAGGCGGTGGCCATCGAAGGTGAAACCCGCGACTACGCCGGGCGCCATTTCTGTCCGCGTTGCGGCTCTTCGGTGTTCGCCCGCAGTGGTGATGAAATCGAACTGCATCTGGGGGCGCTGGACGTCCCCGGTCAGCTGGTGCCGACCTACGAGTGCTGGACCGTCCGCCGGGAGGCATGGCTGCCGGCGTTCCCGCTGGGGAAGCGATACGAGCGGGATCGCGAGGAAGGGGGACCTGGTGAGGCATGAGCCATACGTCGCGACACCTGGAGGATGCCCCTGGCGATGACCACCTTGACTCCCGGCAGCGCCCCATCGAGCATTTGCTAGCGCGGGCCGGCTTTCGGCATCGCAACTCAACGGGCTGGGGGCGGAGATGGCAAGGATTACCGGAATCGGTGGCGTCTTTCTGAAGTGCAGGGGCGACAGCGCCGCGTTGGCCGCCTGGTACGAGAAGCACCTGGGCATGCCGTTGGAATCCTGGGGCGGCGCGGTCCTGCGCTGGCCGGATGATAAGGCCGAGGATGGTGGACTGACGGTGTGGCATCTCGCCCAGCGGGAGAGCCAGTGGTTCAGCCCCAGCGAATCGTCCTTCATGATCAACTACCGGGTCGACAACCTCGATGAGTTGCTCGCCCAGCTGCGCGCGGCGGACGTGCAGATCGTGGGTGGCCCGGAGTCGCACGAGAACGGCAAGTTCGCCTGGATCATGGATCCCGATGGCAACAAGGTGGAATTGTGGGAACCCATGCCCTGGGATGAGAAGAACAAGGGCGCGTGAATCTCGTCCCTTGTTCCGCATGGGTTGACCCCGGCGTCACCGTCAGGGAACGCGACTGAAGGTGGTGGTCTGCAGCATCGGGCTGCCTTCCTTGCTGAAGAACGCCTTGGTTTCGGTCAGCGTCTTGCCGTCCCCGGTGACGGTGTAGATGCGGGTGGAGGAGGGCGTGCCCTTGTACGCCAGTTGCAGCACCAGCACGTTGGGAGCGGGCATTTTCATCGCCGACACGTCGGCCCAGTAGTCGCCGGTGACCGGACCCGGTGTGCCGTCCAGGGGCAGCGTGGCATCCGAATGCATCGTGCTGCCATCCGGATTGACGATCTTGACCTGCGTGTTCCATTTGCCGTCGGCCTGGGTATGGAACTCCAGGGTCACGCTCTTGGGCCGCGCTTCCGGCGGCATCGGCAGCTTGTCGACGTCGATCGCCCACTTTCCAGCCAGCGGAGACGATGCCGGCGAGTCGGCGAGGGCGGGCACGGCTTGCAGTGCGACAGCGGTCAGCAGGACAGCGAACATCGTCTTCATGGGAATCTCCGTCGAAGGGGAGGGATAAAGTGCAGACGCAGGGAAACAAGCGTACCGCCGGTCCGGAGGAATGTATTTGGCGGATTGCGACATTCTGCCCGAGGCGACGGTCGAGTCTGCTTCGGGAAAGCCGGGCAACCATCGCCTGGCGGTGTGATGGCCGGCAAATGAAAGCGGCGAAAAAAAAACGGGAGGCGCCACGCGCCTCCCGCCATGAATTTATATAACGGCGGGGGGGGTGCGGCAAGGCCCGGGGCATGCGTCAGCATCGCCGGCCTGTCGAAACGACAGGACAGCGAGCAAAACGATGGCGGATTCGCAAACCTATTACCACGGCACCAAGGCCGACCTGAAAGCGGGTGAATTAATCGCGCCCGGACGCACCTCCAACTACGGCACGCGCCGGCAGTCCCGGTTCGTCTACCTGTCCGCAACGCTGGACGCGGCGATCTGGGGCGCGGAACTGGCCGTGGGAGACGGGCCGGGCAGGATCTACCTCGTAGAGCCGACCGGTCCCATCGAAGACGATCCCAACCTGACCGACAAGCGGTTTCCCGGCAACCCCACCCGTTCGTACCGTTCGGCGCATCCCTTCCGCGTGATCGGCGAGGTTGCGGAATGGGAGGGGCATTCCCCCGAGCGGTTGGCGGAAATGCGCGCGCATCTGGATGACCTGCGCCGCCGGGGCATCGAGGCGATCGAGGAGTAGGGCGATGCCGCTCCACGCCGCAACTGCCGCGATGCGTCGTCACGGTGGCGGCGTTGCGGTCACGAACGCTTGTTTTCGAGCGCGCCGGTCAGTCCCGCCGCCATGCGCTCGGCCAGCGAGCGCTGCAAGGGCACATAGTCGTCCATGTCCGTGTCGCCGGTGTACTCACCCGACCACAGCAGGCGTCCGTCCCGTTTGTCGACCAGGGTCAGCACCACGACGGTCTGGCGCGGCGTCTGCCGGACGCTGACGCGGGCGTGCAGGTCCGCTTCCCGGCTGTCGGCGGCCACGCTGTAACCGGCAGGCAGGCGGTGGCTGATCCGCGCGGTCAGGCTTTCGCGCAGGCCGGCATTGAACTTCGGGAACAGCACGTATTCGCACAGGCCCTGCACCGGTTCGATGGCGATGCGATGTTGGGGCGGGGACAGCGCCGCATGCGCCCACAGCGCGCCGCCGACGCCCAGCGCCACGGCAAGCAGGCCGCCGGCCAGCGGCCACCGGTGCGAGGTGCGCGCAGCCGGTGGTGGCAGTGGTCCCGCGGTATCGCCTTCGCCGGCCAGCGTGGCGATGAAGCGATAGCCCGCGCGCGGTCGGGTCTGGATGTAGCGCGGGGTTTCGGCATCGTCTTCCAGCAGGGTGCGGATGCGGCGGATGCAGGTGTTGAGGGCGGCGTCGCCGCCGGTGCCGGCGCGTGGCCAGAATCGTTCGAGCAGTTCGTTGCGGGTAACAATCCGGTCCCGGTGCTCGATCAGGTAGGCCAGGACTTCCACCACCTGGGGCGGGGCATCCAGCGGAATATCTTTCCGGAACGCCTGCAAGGTGGTCGTATCCAGCCGGACGTCATCGAAGCACAGCATCGCTTTCTCCTGATTCCCGTGGCCCGAAAGCCTTGCGGTGACGACATGTCAGCCGATGTCACGACATGTCAGTGGCCGATTCTGCCAGATGGCTCCAGGCTTTCCCGGACCGCGCCGCCGGTATCCGGACGGGGAAGGATTCTCCCACGCGAGGCCGTCCTAGCGGTGGGCCTGCCGGTGATATGCCGTCTTTCCACACTCCCCTGGAGCCTGTTCATGCATTTTCCCATCCGTGTTGCGTGGTGCCTTCTTTTCGTCTGTGCCGGCGTGGCCGGTCCGGCCCATGCGGAACGGACGGACGTGGAAGTCCGGGTACTGGCACGGGGCGCCAAGTTCCTCGGCGGCTACACCGCACCGGTGCGGGTGGTCCTGAGCGATGCGGACACCGGCGAGATCCTGGTCCGGGGTCAGACATCGGGCAGCACCGGCGACACCCGGATCATCATGGACGCTGGAAGGAAGCCGGGCGGGAAAGTTTCCACCGCCGATTCGGCGCTGTTCCGGACAACCCTTGACCTGGATCGCCCGCGCCGGGTCACCGCAAGCGTGACCGGGCCGCTCGGCCAGCCGCAGGCCATCACGACCGCCACCAGCACGCAGTGGATCCTGCCGGGCCGGCACCTGACCGCAGGCGATGGCTGGCTGCTGGAATTGCCGGGCCTGATTGTCGATCTGGCCAGCCCGGTCGCCTATCAGTGGATCAAGACCGGTACGAACGTGCCGGTGCGGGTGGGGGTCACGATGCTGTGCGGCTGCACGATTTCCGCGCAGGGGCCGTGGCGCGTGGCCGACACCGAGGTCGAACTCCATGTGACGGTCGACGGCGGCACGCTACGCCGCTATCCGCTCCGGTTCGATCCGGACAGCGGCTTGTTCGGCGCGGACATTCCCGTCGAGCGATCCGGGCTGCATGAGCTGGAGGTGCGCGCCTGGATGGGGCGGAGCAACAATGCGGGCGTGGCGCGCACCGCCTTCTTCGTCCGGTGAGCGCCGGGCCAGATCGCCTGCATCACAAGGCAAGCAAAAAACTGCCCCTCCCCCGCCCGCGGGGGAGGGTGGGTGGGCTCGGCAACAGGAGCGACGGAATGAAGTGCAAAAGGTTGATGGCGGTGCTGATCGTGCTGGTTGCCGTGTTGCCGGGTGCCGCCTTCGCGTGCGACGACAATGCGCTGTCCCGTTCACTGGAACGGCAAATGACGCTCAACCGCGCGCGCTACGGCATCGCCGGCCAGGCATTGCTGGTCGCGCATGATGGCAAGGTGGTGTTCCAGGGCGTGGACGGCGAGGCCGACGTGGAAACGCACCGGCGGGTCGCGAGCGGCGATGTCTTTCCCGCCTATTCACTGGCCAAGCTGTTCACCAGCACGCTGATCATGCAACTGGTCGAGAAGGGGCAGGTGGACCTGAATACGCCGGCGAGCGCCTATCTGCCCGGACTGCCGGTGACCTGGCGAACCATTGCCGTGCGGGATTTCCTCGATCACACCTCGGGCGTGCCGGAGTATTTCGACAACCGGAACGGTGCGGGCGCGGCGGCGGACACGGTGTTCGCCCCGGATCTGGCGGATGTGTTCACCTCGCTGGCGGACAGGCCGATGCAGTTCGCTCCCGGCACCGACACGCGCTACACGCAGACCAACTATCTGGTGCTGGCCGCGCTGCTGGAAGCCCGCTACCGGAAGCCGTATCCGCGGATCGTGGAGACGCGCATCCTCGACAGACTCGGCATGCGCCACACCTGGCTGGGTCCGGCCGGATTGCCCCCTCGAGGCGTGGTGACCAGTTACATCGGCAAGGAAGGTCGTCTGCAACGGGAACAGGACCTGGCCTGGCCCACCTATGCCTACGGCCATGCCGGCCTGTATCTGACGCTGGACGACCTGGGCCGTTTCCTGCGGGCGATGAGCTCGGGTGAATTGGTGGGCAAGACGACCCTGCGCCGTCTCTGGCAGCCGCGCACGCTGTCCGGTGGAAAGCGCGGCTGGTTCGCCGCCGGCTGGGAGTACGGCGAGAGCGACGGCTACCGGCAGGTCGGCCATGACGGTGGCGCCCGCGTGCGGGTCCGCATCGTGTTCAAGGATTCGCTGGACGATGACGTCCATGTCTTCGCCTATCTGACCAATGGCAGTACCCGCAACGTCTGGTCGCGGGTCCTGGTGGACAGTGCGATGGCGGCGGCGCCGGACCAGTTCCCGGCGGAGGCGTTGTCGGAAACACTGGTGGCGTACGCGTTGCAGACGCCCGCCGAAGGCGACGTCCAGGCGCAGGCCCGGACGATTCGCGCGAACAGCGTCCTCGACGCCGCCGACCTGGAGCGGGTCGTCAACAGCACCGGCTACGCCGTGCGCGAGAACCTGGGCGTGGACGCGGCATTGCGCGTGTTCGAACTGAATACCGTCCTGTTCCCTGCGTCGGCCAATGTCTGGGACAGCCTGGCGGAGGCCCACGCGGCTAAAGGGAACATGGACAAGGCAAGTACGCTGCGTGAGAAGGCGCGCCAGCTCGCGGCGCCGGCGGGTGATCCGCCGTGGCGGTAGCGAGAAGCGGAGATCTGAAGAGGGAGTGCGCGCTGTTCATGGAAGATGGACGATGTCGGCTGACGGGAACGACAACCTATGTTTCTCCCCGTCACACGGATGCCGTGGCGCTTGCAGGATTGAAGTGACGTGGTGCCTTGTTGCCGTGGTCCCGGGCCGGAGACCGCCACGGAATGAACAAGGCCAGATTATCCGGGGGGTGTTCATCCCTGTCTGATACGCGCGAGATTTCCTTGTCGCAACCGCCGACAAGTCGGAGTAGGGTGGGGCCATCGTAGCGGGATCCCGGTGATCCGGGCGCCCGCATGGCAGCAGGGGGACGCCGGTTGGAGTCACTTCGTCGCCGATGGTGGGTGGATGCGGGGCTGGTATCACTGGCCTGCATCCTGCTGCAGAACATCGATGTGGGCTATGACGCCAGATTCTTCGACCAGCCGTGGCTCGGAGGACGGGGTTCGCTGGCGCATGTGCAGACCGGCCTGTTGTTCGCGGTCGCGCTGATGGGGGGCGACAGGCGGGTACTCGCGACGGCCTTCGTGGCGAGTTTCCTGGGCTGGTGGTGGCGCGCGCGACTGCAGTCGCCGGAAATTCCCTACATCGTCGGCGTGGCAGCGACGCTGGCGCTGCAGTGGCGCTGGACCGAACTGTGCGCACGCTGGGCCGGCGGCCCTTTCGGCGGTCGCCGCTGGTTGCACGCCACCGGCATGGGCAAGTACGCACTCGTTGGCCTGCTGGTGTTTCCCGCCGGCTGGGCGGCGTTGACGGCGGCGCTGTATGCGGCGGCGGGCGAATCGCCTGCCTCCATCGCCAACGTCGCCTTCCAGTTGCTGATTGCCAAGCACGTCGGCGTGGGCATGCTGACCCTTCCGCTGCTGCTGTTCTGGAGCGACGAACGCTTGTCCCGAGAATCCGGACAGCGCTGGGTCGCCGCCGTGATCTGGCTGTGCCTGGGGCTGTTGGCGGGGCTGCTGCTGGAGGATGTGCCGTTCGAGAAAGACGCGGGCGGCGCGGGTTCGCCGGCCTGGATGTTCTGGCTGTACGACTACCGTGCCCTGGTCGCGGCCCTGCTCAGCATCGCCATGCTGCGTTGGCGGGTCGAGTACTCGATGCCGGCGTTGACCCTCGCGCACCTGGTCATGCTGCATGCGCTGACCGGACAGGCGCAGTATGCGGCCGACACCGTGCAGATGGCGCGGTTGGCGCTGCATCTGGTCGAAATCAATTTCATCGCGCTGATGCTGGCGATGCTGTTCCTGGTTAACCGCGAACGGCTGGGCCGCTACCGCCACGTGCGTGCCATGGGCCGGCACGACGCCAGCAGCGGGCTGGCGAACGCGCATGCGCTCCGCGAGCGCTGGCGCAGGCTGTCGCGCCCGCCGCCGGTGGTCGGGTTCCTGCTGCTGGATCAGATCGAACGCGTGCTCGGCAGCTACGGCTGGCGTGCGCAGACATTGCTGCTGCGCGAGGCCGGCCGGATCATGCGACCGTTGGCCGAGGCCCATCATCTGGGCGGCGGCGAGTTCGTGCTTTTGCCGCGCGAATCCTCGGGGCCGGAGGAAGATGCCGCGCGCATGGAGGAGATCCTGCGGCGGTTGCAGGGATACGTGTTCCAGTGGCAGGGCGCCCGGCTGCACGTCAATCCCTATCTCGGCCTGGCGGTGCCGGCGCAACTGGGCTCGCAGGCGCTGGATGACTGCCTGGCCGACGCCTGCGACGCGGCATTGAGCGCGCGCCGGTCTGGCGAAAAAAGCCCGTTGCGCGCGACCGCGGCTTCGCATGCGGAAAACAATCCGCAGTCACGCCGGGATCGCCTGGCGGTGGCGGCGGAAGCACTGGCGGCCATCCACGCCGGGCGCATCGCGCTGTATGCGCAACCCATCGTCCGGATTGATGGCGGACCATCGAGCCCCGGCTTCCAGGGAGAAGTACTGTGCCGGCTACGCACCCTTGACGGACGCCTGCTGCTGCCGGGGGATTTCATGAGCGAACTCGAGGATGGCGGCCACGCGGCGGAACTGGACATCGCGGTCGTCGAGAGGTTGTTTGGCTGGCTGCGCGCACGTCCGGATCGCGTGTCCGGCATCACCCGCATCGGCGTCAATCTGAGCGGAAAAAGCCTGGCATCGGCGTCATTCCGGGCCCGATTGTCGACGTTGCTGGAAGACGCGCCGCTGCCCTTGCACGCGCTGTGCTTCGAACTGACCGAGACCGCGGCCATCACCAACCAGGCCTCGGCCTTGACGCTGTTCCGGGACCTGCGTGCGCGTGGATGCCGGTTGGCGCTGGATGACTTCGGCAGCGGCGTGCAGAATTTCGAGCGGCTCAAGCAGATGCCGGTGGACAGCCTGAAGATCGACGGACAGTTCGTGCGCAACCTGCAGAGTCAGCGCAGCGACCTGGAGATCGTCCGCGCGGCGGTGGCGGTGGCCAACGCGCATGGGCTCACCACGGTCGCCGAGTACGTGGAGAACGCCAGCCTGGCCGAACAGTTGGGAGCCATGGGGGTGCAATGGGGGCAGGGTTACCACTTCGGCCGGCCGCAACCGATGGAGGAATGGCTGCCTTCCTGAACGAAATGGGCGCTTCGGCCCACTTTGCGGCGCTGGTGACGGAACTGGAGGGGAACTTCCCCTCTTGACCCGGACATCACGAAGCGCAATTTTTAGTGGCGATGACGGGTGGAGAAAGGACACCGGAGCCGACATGGCCTACCTGATCATGTTGCTGTATGTCGCGGCGCATGCCTGCGCGATCGGCCTGTCGGCCGCGGCGCCAATGGCGTCGTTTCCCTTCCTGGTGGTCGCGCCGGCGCTCGCGGCGGCCAGTTGCGCGGCGCGGATGTGGCGAACGCGCCGGTGGGACCAGAACTGGGCGGCCGTCGGGTTCGCCATGCTGTTGTGGGCGTCGGGCATGTTCATGGCGATGTGGCAGGTTCGCACCGGCAGCCCGGGCGCCGGCACCGCGAGCCTGCTGCTGTACGTGCTCTACGGGGTGCCGCTGACATTCGCGATTGCCAGCGTCGGCAGGGAAGCCTGGTACCTGCGGCTGATCGACGCGGTGCTGGCGCTCGCGCTGGGCGCGTTGTACGCGATGCGCACCGCGGCGCTGGCGGCGGATCAGGACATCGGCAGCCCGGGTTTCCTGGACCTGCGGATGATGCTGGACCTGGAAAACCTGTTCATCGCCGTATTCGCGGTGACCCGGCTGGTGACCGCCACCGCAACCCGCACCCGCGCGTTTTTCCGCGCGCTGTCGTGTTTCGCGGTCGCTTACCTGCTGGTCGCGGTGGCGATCAACCACTTCTTCGCCGATGTCGATTTCGGCTACTGGGTCGATCTGATCATCCCGCTTCCCTTCCTGTGGCTGGCGGCGCTGGCGTGGAAAGTCCCGTCGGTGGAACCCGTCCGTGCCTACCCGCCGCGTCGCAGCCATCTGGCGCGGGCCGGCAGCCACCTGTTCCTGCCGCTGACGCTGATGCTGATTTCCGCGCTGGTGGTGCAGGCGCAGCCCTTGCTGGGCACCGTGGGCTTCGTGCTGGCGACGCTGGGTGCAGGCATCCGCGGGGTTCTCCTGCAAATCCAGACCTACGAGGAACGCGACTACTTCGACGCGCTCTCGCGCATCGACGGACTGACCCGGATTCCCAATCGCCGCCACTTCGAGGAAACCATGGAGCGCGAGTGGCGGCGCTCGATGCGCTCGGGTGATTCGCTGGCGCTGCTGCTGATCGACATCGACCATTTCAAGCAGCTCAACGACACCTACGGGCATCCGGAGGGGGATCGCATCCTCCAGGCGGTCGCGCATGCGCTGGCGGGTTGCGCCTCGCGGTCGTCCGATACGGTGGCGCGCTACGGCGGCGAGGAGTTCGCCGCGTTGCTGCCGTCGATCAGCCGGGCGGGCGCGCTGAACGTTGCCACGGCCATGCGTGAGGCGATCGAACAACTGGCGCTGCCGTCCCCCACGCCGGAAGGGCGGGTCACGGTGAGCATCGGCGTGGGATTCATCGCGGCGGTGCAGGGCGGACGCGTGCATGAAGTGCTGACCGAAGCGGACGAGGCGCTCTACCAGGCCAAGGCCGAGGGGCGGAACCGGGTGCGGGAGCGGGGCGCGCGATAGCGGGTTCGCAAGCCGGAACTCAGTCCAGCGGCCGCAGCAACAACAGCAGGCAAAGCGCGCCCATGAACACCGCCATCAGCGCATCCAGCACCCGCCAGGCCATCGGATTGCGGAACGCCGGCAGCAACAGGCGTGCGCCGTAGCCGAGGGTCGAGAACCACGCCGCGCTGGCGAGGCAGGCACCCACCGCGAACGCGATCCGCGCCGAACCCGCATAGCGGGTGGACAGGCTGCCCAGCAGCACCATCGTGTCCAGGTAGACATGTGGATTGAGGAAGGTGAAGGCCAGACAGGCCAGCCACACCCGGCGCCCGTCGGCTTCCCCGCCGGCCGAAGGCGAGAGTGAGCCCATGCCATGCCAGGCACGCCGCGCGGCCAGCCATCCGTAGACGCCCAGGAACGCCGCGCCGCCGTAGCGAAGCGCTTCCAGCAACGCCGGCCACTGCCGCGCCAGCGCGCCGATGCCGGCCACGCCACAGGCGATCAGCAGGATGTCGCCGAACATGCAGGTCAGCACGACCAGGCCGACGTGCCGGCGTTGCAGGCCCTGGCGCAGCACGAAAGCGTTCTGCGCGCCGATGGCCATGATCAGGCCGGCGCCGGCGACGAATCCGGCGGAGGCGGGGGCAAACAGCATGGTGGTGTTCCTTTGGGCGGGAGGGGAGCCTGTCGCGCCCGCTGGATTAAGGCAAACTGTTTTTACTTCACGTAATGAAGCAAACCTAATCAAGGCCACCGCCCATGGACCTCATCCATCCCCAATTGGCCGCGTTCGCTGCCGTGCTGGAAGAAGGCAGCTTCGAAGCCGCGGCACGCCGTCTCTCGGTCACGCCTTCGGCCATCTCGCAGCGGATCAAGGCGCTGGAGGATCGCCTCGGCCAGGTCATCGTCGTGCGCCAGGCGCCATGCCGGCCCACGCCCGCCGGGGAAAAACTGCTGCGTCGCGTCCGGCCGATGCAGGCGCTGGAAGCCGAGGCGCTGGCGGACTTCCTGCCCGAGACCAGCGCCGCGCCGGCCACGCGCTCGATCACCATCGCGGTGAACGACGACTCGCTGGAAACCTGGTTCATCGCCGCCCTGGCACGCCTGCACCAGCGCCACGGCTACCTGTTCGATGTGCGCGTGGACGATCAGGATCACACCCTGGAACTGCTGCGCGACGGCACCGTACTGGGCGCCGTCACCGCCGAGGCACGCGCGCTGCAGGGCTGCAACGTGCATCCGCTGGGCACCATGCGCTACTGCGCGATCGCCTCGCCAGACTTTGCCGCGCGGCATTTCCCGTCGGGCGTGGACGCCGCCTCGCTCGCGCGGGCGCCGATGGTGGTCTACAACCGCAAGGACGAGCTGCAGGCGCGCTTCGTCCGCCGCATCACCCGCGCGCGCATCGCCCCGCCCACGCATTACCTTCCCACGTCCACAGGTTTCGTGGACGCCGCCGCGCTCGGCCTGGGCTGGTGCCTGGCGCCGGAATCCATGGCCGCGCCCGTATTGAAGGCGAAGGCGATCGTCAACATCGACCCGTCGCGCTGGATCGACGTGCCGCTGTACTGGCAGCACGCGGCGGTGCGATCCACCACGCTCAGGCAGATCAGCGATGCCCTGCGCGAAGTGGCGGCGGAAACGCTGCGCGGCTGACGAAGCAGAACGAAGGCGTAATCAGAGGGTCGCTATACTGCGTGCCCGATGAACCAGGCGCATGGACATCCACCATCGCTCACCTCTCCCGAAGGAACCCGCGACATGCTGAAGATCTGGGGACGCATCAATTCCTCCAACGTCCGCAAGGTGCTGTGGACGGCGCAGGAACTGGGCCTGGCCTACGAATCGATCAACGCCGGTGGTGCGTTCGGCGTGGTGGACAGCGCGGAATACCGCCAGAAGAATCCGAATGGCCGGGTGCCCATGATCGAAGATGGCGATTTCGTCCTTTGGGAATCCAACGCTATCGTCCGCTATCTGATGGCGCGGTACGGCACCGCGGATCTGTATGCGACGGATCCGATGGCGCGGGCAGTCGCGGACAAATGGATGGATTGGACCACCTCCACCTTCGCCGGACCGTTCCGCACGGTGTTCTGGGGTGTGTTGCGCACCCCGCCCGAGCGACAGGACTGGAATGCCATCCATGCCGCCATCCACGAAATCGACGAACTGCTGAGGATCCCCGAACAGGCGCTGGCCGGACAGCCCTACCTTTCCGGCGAGCGTTTCGGCATGGGCGACATCCCGCTGGGCAGCTTCATCTATGCATGGTTCGAGATGCCGATCGAGCGCGCGGCGACGCCGCATCTGTCCGCCTGGTATGAGCTTCTGAAAGCACGGCCTGCGTATCGGATGGCGGTGATGACCGCGTTGACCTGACGCGCCAACGGAGCGGGTGAGGGAACCGGCATCCCACCGACGGTGTGGGGCGGATTCGTCCACGAATTACCCGTCACGACCAGCGGCGAGGATGCCGACGCCCGTTGATCCAGCCGCCCAACCGGGTGGTGCGGACGAACAGCCCGTAGCTGCCCAGCAGCAACGCCAGCGCGATCAGCAGGACGGCGACGAACTTCAGGCCGGCGGGGCCTGGCACGCGCACGATCAGCACCTGCAGGGCCATCACCACCGGGATGTGTGCAAGGTAGATCCAGTAGGACGCGTCGGCCAGATAGCGGCGGAAGGGATGTGCCTGCGCGAATGCCCGCAGCGCCGCGCCGGTGAGGCCGAAGGTCCAGCTCCACGCGCCCAGCGCGTAGAGCGCCGCGTATAGCCAGGTGCGCGGTTCCTGCGCGGCGGGGACCAGCACCACCTGGCCTCCCAGTAGTGCCAGGCAGGTCAGCGTGCATGCCGCCGCGATGACGAGCTGAGTTCGCCAAAGCCGCGCCAGTCCGGGCAGCAGATCGTGCCCGCGATGCAGCCACCAGCCGAACAGGAATGCGCTGCCGAAAGCGACGCACGCGGCCAGCGGGGGATACAGCGATTGATCCGGAGTGGGAATGCCGAAGAACGCGTACCACTTCGCCGTGGTCGCCAATGCGATCGCCAGCGGCAGGGCCAGCAACGCCGGTCCGGCGCGGGATGCCAGCACGCGGGTGACCGCGTCGCCCCATCGCAGCAGGACCGGCGAGAACGGCAGGCGGCCGATGACGGCGCGCAGCGCCAGCAGCACCGCGTAGCAGAGCGTCAGCACATACAGGAACCACAAGTGGGTCAGCGGAAACGTCTCCGGCGTGAGCGGTGGCGGCGGTGGCGACGGCGGCAGGGTGCCGCCGTTGTCCAGCATCGCGCCCAGCGCCAGCGCCGACACGATGCCGGTCATCACCAGCGGCCAGCCGGCCAGCAGGACCAGGGTGACGCGCCTGCCGCGATCGCGGATGAAACCGCCGGTTCCCAATCGTTCGCAAGCCAGCCGGCCGAAAAAGCCGGCCAGCAGGAAGAACAGCACCATCCGGAACATGTGCGGAATGTAGAAGCCAAGGCCGATCCAGGCGGAAGGATCCGGATCGTGGGCGATCCAGAACGCCTTCGCGCCCGGCATGAAAGCCATGCTGGCGTGGACCACCAGGCCCAGCAGCAGCGCGAGTCCGCGCAGTGCGTCCAGGCCATGCAGGCGCTCGCCGTCGGCGGGGGAAGCGGGAAGTGAAGAGGAAGGCATGGCAGGGTTCCTTTATCGGGACATGCGCGTCCCCGGCCCGCCGTGGGACGGCAGGAACGCGCGTGGAAACAGGGGATGACGCGGCGCGTGGCCGCTGGGCGGATCAGCGGTCCGGCGGGTGGAGGGCGGATGGCATGGAGGCGACTCCGGGCAAAGGTACGACCGTGATTCGCGCCGGGACGGGAAATATCACGGCGCTCCGATATTCAATCCGAACCTGTCCGAGGAGGGCGTTCCGATATCGGTGGCCTCCCGCCGAAGCGCCTTCTTCCGTGCCGCTGCGGAAGAGCCGCATGCGGCACGGACCGGCCCGTGGAAATGACGGGATGGATGGTATGTTTCCTCATCGGCCCGCGCGAAGAACAGGAGCAACCATGAGGAATGCATTGCTTGGCGTGGCAATCGGAATCGCATCCGCGTTCGTGACCTGCCAGGTTTCCATCCATGCGCTGGCCCGCACCGCCGCGATCGCCATGCCGCGAGGATTTCCCGTGGAGCTATGGGATGTTTTCGTGCTGTTTGGACCCGGCGCGTGGTTGGTTGCCCTGGTAATCCATGGAGTCGCGCTTCGGCTGGCGTCCGTGCACATCCTCGCGGCCTTGCTGGCGTTCGTCGCGACCTGTGTCGTCGCGCTGGCGGCCATCGGCAGTCTGCCGGTCGGCGGCAAGACCCTGCTGGCTTGGACGCTGGGCGCGGGCCTGGCCTCATGGTGGGTGGCTCGCGGCAATCGGCATCGGCGAGACCTGGCTGGCCTGACGTCGTGAATTCTCTGCAGACAATCCATGCCATCAACGTGCCCACCCAGGCCCGCGACGCCATCGATGCGTTGCAGGAAGGATTGGGGGACAACCTGCTGGCCATCTATCTTTACGGCTCCTTTGTCGAAGGCGGCTTGCGCGCCCAGAGCGATATCGATCTGCTCGCGATCCTGCGGCGGCCATTGGCCGATGCCGAACGCGGCCCGTTGATGCGGGATCTGCTGGTCATTTCCGTGTACCCGGCGAGGGGTGGATTGCGTCCGCTGGAAGTGACCTTCCTGGTTCTTGACGATATCCAGCCGTGGCGCGCTCCGGCCCGGCGCGAATTGCAGTTCGGCGAATGGCTGCGGACCGCGCTGGAAGCAGGCGAGGTTCCCGCAGCCGAGCCAGATCCCGATATTGCTCTACTGCTGGATCAGGCGCGCGCCAAGGGCATCGCCTTGCACGGACCGCCGGCGGCAGATCTGCTGCCGGCGATTCCACACGCGGACATCCGCGACGCCATCCTCGCGATGATGCCGGAGGTGGCGCGCAACTGGCGCGGCGAAGAGAAGCACGCGCTGCTCACCCTCGCGCGCATGTGGGTGACGTTGCGGACGGGCGGGATTGTCGCCAAGGACGTCGCGGCGGAACATGTCCTTGCGCATCTGCCTGGTGAACATCATCCGGTCCTGCAGCATGCGGTGGCGGTGTATCGCGGTGAGTCGGAGGACGATTGGATCGGGTGGGAGGACCAGGTCGAAGCCTGCGGCAATTGGCTGGAGACGAACGCCATCCTGGTATGAGGTAGCGCCGAGCTTGCTCGGTGTTTGTGGCTTGGGTGGTGGCCGAGCCAGCTCCGCTTCACGGCATCGTGTGCCCCCATCCGCCCTTCGGGCACCTTCCCCCGCAAGCGGGGGAAGGGAGCGCGTGACGTTCGCCAGGGGGAGCGAAGCAAACTCCGCTCTACGTGCTTGATCTTCGTTGTGTGTCGTCGCAACATCGCAGTGCTGCCGTCAATCCGGCAGACGGGTTTAGCAGCCCGCAACCACAAGGCGCACCAGCGCCCATCTCCGATGACTGGCGCTTTTCTTGTGCCCGAATATCGGTGCATGGGCATGCCCGTTTCATGGCGGGCGGTGCGCGGAGGCCGCAAGGTCTGCCGGTTCTTGTGGACCGGTCTGCTAACCGCGCACCGTCCGTCGCCTTCGTTTAGCAGCGAGCGGCGGATTCCTCACTCCACAAGGAATCCAGACATGATGTCTCCCCAAAAGAAGAACACACGGACCAGCAAGGTTGCAGTGTCCGTGTCGAACGCTCCCGAGTCCGCCGCCAAACGTCGCGTTGGCCGGTCAAAGCCGTCAGAACCGGCGAGGGCGCCAATCATCGCCGAAGTAAATACTGCATCGGAAACACCAACGCCACGTCCGCGATTTCGCATTCCCCGGCGCTGCACGGTGGGTTACCAGTACTACGACGAGCGTCGTGGCGAACAGGTGGTGGGACGTGCTGTACCGATGCTGCGGCTGTCAGGACGATGGCTGGAGCAATGCGGATTCGCGGTGGGGGATGAATTGCAGGTCACTGTGGGTGAGGGCGTATTGGTTTTCAGCCGGCGGAAGGAGGATGGTGGGGCGGTGTAGCGCCGAGCTTGCTCGGCGTTTGATGGTCTTGGGGAGTGGAGCAAGCGCCGCCCGACGGCATCGCGTGCCCCCATCCGCCCTTCGGGCACCTTCCCCCGCAAGCGGGGGAAGGGAGTTCTGGGAGTGCTTGGCGGAGCGGGTTACAGCCGCGATGATGGCGGCTGGAAATGAAGTGAAGCCTTGATGATTACGTCCACCGTCACCGAAGCCCTGTCCCAACTGTTTGAACACCACGGCGTCGCCCATGTGGTGGAGGGCGACTGGATCGCGCCGAACGGCGAGTTGCCGGCGATGCGTGCGATCTGGCATCCCGGCGATACCACCGGAAGGCTGGACGTGCATGTGGTGCTGGCGGACAACACCATCGTCGAGGAGAACTTCGCCGGTATCGGCGAGGGCGAGGATGGACTCAATGACGGGTTGGCCAACTTCACCCGCAATTCCTTCCATGTGTTCCTGTCGGCGCTGTGGGGGCAGGCGGACGAGGAGCAGGTGACGGTGGAGACCTGGTCGATCGGCGACCGGGAATACACCGCGCACATCGGCAATTTCGGCACCCGTGGTTCGGCGGGCGCGCAACCGCCGATACCGGAGGGGCTGTTCGCGCGACTGGAAGCCGCGATCCGCGCCGAGCCGCTGGCGGGGCACACGCACTGGTTCCGGTTTTTCTTCTGCAATCTCAACGGCGCGTTCACTGTCGAATCCCTGCGCGACAGCGAGCCGTGGGATGTGGGCGAACGGGCATTGGCGTCAGCGGGTTGGGCGGCGCAGGACGGGTACTACAGCGTCCGCCTGTTCCTGATGCTGCGGGCGGCCTGACGGGCTTGGTCAAATCCCTGACCTCGTCATTCCAGCGAACCTGGAATCGCTCTTTGCGTGGCGTTGCAGAGATCTCATGGTAGTTCGACCCACCCGCAGGAAGGGGACCCGGCCTTCTTCGGGACGGGGAATCCCGAAAATCCAGGTCAGCTTGATTTAAATCAATTGCGAATCATTCTCATCCAGGTAGAATTGCCCCAATAGCCGCTGCGGACGCAGTCAGCCAACCCTCTTCATTCCAGGTTGGTTCCGTGTCCAGCATGCAACGGCGCGCTTTCGCGCGCACCCCGCTTTCCCTCTCCCTCGCCTCGCTCCTGGCATTGTCCGCCGCCGCCACGGCGCAGACCGCGCTGCCGTCGGCGGGCGAGGCGGACGCCCCCGCGCCCACCACGCTCGATACCGTCCGGGTCAATGCCTACCGGACCACTTCCCACGCGCAAGGCGCGACCAAGACCGATACCACCATCGCCGAGACGCCGCAGTCGGTGTCGGTGATCGCGCGCGAGGAACTGGATGCGCGCGGCGTGCAGAACCTCAACGACGCCATGCGCTACGTGGCCGGCGTCAGCCTGGAAAGCACCGGTATCGACAACCGCGTCGATGATTTCCGCATCCGCGGCTTCGATGCCGGCAGCTGGAGCAACAACGTCACCCTCGACGGCATGCGCGCGCCGCAGGGCGGGCAGTGGAACCGGACCATGTTCGACAGCTGGAACCTGGAACGGGTGGAAGTGCTGAAGGGGCCGTCCGCGGTCATGTACGGCCAGGTCGCCCCGGGCGGCATGGTCAACCAGGTCAGCAAGACCCCGCGGCCCGACGCGGAGCAGCAATTGCGCATCGGCGTCGACGGTCACGGCCAGGCCAGCGCCGCGTTCGACGTCGGCGCGGGCAAGCAGGGCGATGCGCATCTGTTCCGCCTGGTCGGCCTGTATCGCGACGGCGATACCCAGATCAAGCACACCGAACAGAAGCATGGCTTCCTCGCGCCGAGCTACAGCTGGCAGATCGCCGAGCGCACGCGCCTGACCCTGCTGGGCCTGTACCAGAAGGACGACGGCGGCTCGACCTACCAGTTCCTGCCGATGGACGGCACCCTGCGACCGACCCGCTATGGCCGGATGAAGAACACCACCTTCATCGGCGAGCCGGACTGGAACACCTTCGATCGCACCATCTGGACCGCCGGCTGGCTGTTCGAGCACGCGTTCAATGCGAACTGGACGGTGAGCCAGAGCGCGCGGCGCACGCATGTGGACTCGCTGTTCCAGACCGTGGTTACCAGCGGTGGCCTCAATCCCGACGGACGCACCCAGAATCGGCGCGCCACCTGGGGCACGGGCGACTCGGATGGTGACACCGTCGATACCCGCCTGCAGGGCAAGTTCGACACGGGCGCGGCTTCGCACACGCTGCTGCTGGGCATGGACTGGCAGAAGGCTGATTGGGACGCCCAGCGCGGGGCGATGACCAATCCCGCGCCGATCGACATCTTCCGTCCGGTCTACACCGGTTACGTCCCGGTCACCCGCAGCATCAGCCTTTCGCGCGGCATCAACCGCCAGACCGGCGTGTACCTGCAGGACCAGATCGCGCTGGACAACTGGCGCTTCACCCTCGGCGGCCGCTACGACTGGACCAAGGACGACACCGCGACCGCCAGCCACACCGTGGCCACCGGCGTCACCGGACCGTGGACGCGCACGCAGCTGGACGCCGAGGCGTTCACCGGCCGCGCCGGCGTGGTCTACCTGTTCGACAACGGACTCACGCCGTACGTGAGCTACGCCGAGTCGTTCCAGCCGTCCACCACCAGCGTGTTGCAGAGTTTCACCCGCACACCGTTCGATCCGATCACCGGCAAACAGTGGGAGGCGGGCCTGAAGTACCAGCCCGCCGGTTTCGATGGCCTGGTGACGTTGTCGGTGTACGACCTGCGCCAGCAGAACGTGCTGACCCAGGATCCGGACACCGCGCACAGCAACTGCGGCGCCACCGGCCAGGATCGCTGCTCCATCCAGGATGGCGAGGGCCGCGTGCGCGGCATCGAGCTGGAAGGCCGCATCACCCCACTGGAGGGCTTCAGCGTGATCGGCGCGGCGACCCGGATGGACTCCGAGATGACCCGCAGCGACCTCTACCAGGGCAAGCAGATCGCGATGGTGCCGGACTACACCGCCTCGCTGTGGGCGGACTACACCTTCCAGGGCGGCGCGCTGGGCGGACTGAGCCTGGCCGCGGGCGTGCGCTACAACGGCGAAAGCTACGGCGACAGCGCCAACGTGTACCGGATTCCCGCTTACACGCTGTTCGATGCTGCCCTGCGCTACGACCTGGGCGATCTCGGCGGCGTGCATACGCAGTTCAGCCTCAACGTCAGCAATCTGTCGGACAAGCTGTATGTCTCGACCTGCGGTGGCATCTCTTCCTGTTACTACGGCAGCGGCCGCACGGTGACGGCGACGGCGAGGTTCAGCTGGTGAGGGCGCTGCTTGCCCTCATCGCGGCGGCGTTGCTGGCGACGGCGATGCCTGTCGTCGCGCAGCCGGACCTGAGCCGCCGCGTCGGCACTACCGTCGCCGACACGGGTGCGCCGGGATACCGTTTCGAGCGCGTCACCCTGTCGACGGAAGCGGGCGGACAGGGATATCGGTTCAACCTCGGGATTCCGCTGGCGCCGCCACCCGCGACGGGCTATCCGGCGGTCTGGCTGCTGGACGGCAACGCGGCGCTGATGGAAACCCCGGCAACCCTGTTGCAGGCATTGGCGAAGGCACCTTCGCCGCCGCTGCTGGTGTTCGTCGCCCACGACAACGATCTGCGCATCGACAGCGCGGCGCGCGCGCACGACTACACGCCGCGCCTGCCCGGCGGGGAGGCCGCGCAGGTCGATCCGCTGGGGCGGCGCAATGGCGGCGCGGATGGTTTCCTCGACCTCCTCACCGGCGCCGCGCGCGAGCGCGTGCGGCAAGTGGTGCCGCTGGACGATGCGCGGCAGGCGATCTGGGGACATTCCTACGGCGGCGTGTTCGTGTTGCATGCGCTGTTCTCGCGGCCGGATGCGTTTGCCACCTATGCGGCGGTGGATCCTTCGTTGTGGTGGGGAGAGGGGTATCTGTTGAAGGAGGCCGGCAATGCTGCACCGGCCACGGCGGTGACGTTGTGGTTGGCGGCGGGTGAGAACGGCGCTGATGTCGCTTCGGGAAAGGCGCCCGCATCCCAGCCTTCCCCCGCAAGCGGGGGAAGGGGCGAAAACGGGATGCCCAATGACTCCCTCCCCCGCCTGCGGGGGAGGGCCGGGGTGGGGGCCACCGAAGCCGAGCAACGACCCGCAAACGCCGATCGACCGGATCACGCCCCCATGCGGCGCGCACGCGACGCGGTGCCGCCGGGCGCGGCGAAGTCTCTGGTGGAACAACAAAAAGCGCGTGGCGTGGAAGCACGCTACGTCCCGCTGCCGGGTCTTTCGCACGGACAGACGCTGGGCGCGTCATTGCCACTGTTCCTGCCCGCGTTCGCAGGCCTGGCGTCGCCATGAATCCCGTCCTGGTCGCGCTGGCCGCGGGCACCGGCATCGCCGGTGCCGCGCTGCTTTATCTGGCCTCGCCGCAACAGGCGTGGCGCGCCGCCGGGCCGTGGCCGGCGCGTGCGCGCGGCTGGCCGGGTGGCCTGTGCCTGTTGATCTCGCTGCTGGCGCTGCTGCAACTGCTCAGCGCGCTCGCCGCCACGTTCACCTGGCTGACCCTGTTGATGCTGGTGTGGTCGCTGATGCCGTTCCTCGGCGCATGGCGCGCGCGCAACCGGAAAAGGACGACCCGATGAGCCAGGCCGCTCCGAAACTGCAGAGCCGGCACTGGCTAGGCAAGAGTTGCGCGGGCCTGCTGCTGGGCTTCGGCCTGGCGCTGTCGCTGTCGGGCCTGTTTGCCTGGTGGGGACCGGGCGGCATCGCCGGCGGGCCGGGCAAGCTGCAATTCAACATGTGGCTGATGGCGCCTATCTGGGCAGTCGTGCTGGGTTTCGTGTTCCTGTTCCGCACCTCTTTGCGCGCGTGGCTGTGGCTGTCACTGGCCAACGCGCTGGCGTTCGGCCTGCTGCATGCCAGCCGGGGGCTGCTGGGCTGACTCCTTCCACCGGTTTTTCGCATGCGCATCCGCAACGACATCATCAAGGTCTACAAGGACGTCCATATCTGGGTGGGCATCCTCAGTGGGCTGTGCCTGTTCATCGCGTTCTATGCCGGCGCGCTGACCATGTTCGAAAAACCGATCGAGCGCTGGGCCAGTCCACCGAGCCAACTTGCGCCCGCCGTGCCGCTGGAACGGGCGCCCGAACTCATCGCCGCGACCGTCGCCGCGCATCCGGAAGCCGCACGCGACTACGAAATCCGCATCACGCCCACGCCGGACACACCGGCGCGGATGCTGTGGCACGTACGGGGCGAGCGGAGGGGCGAGGTCACCAGCTTCGCCGCGTCACTGGATGGCCAGGGCCGCCTGCGGACCCAGGCGCTCGAGAAAACCGAAGTCGCCGAATGGATCGACGTCCTGCACCAGCAGGTCGGCCTGCCGTTCCCGCACGAAGTGGCAATGCCGATCATGGGCATCATCGCGCTGCTGTACTGCGTGGCGCTGGTATCCGGCGTGATCGTCCTGTTGCCGACCCTGGTCAAGGATCTGTTCGCGCTGCGCATCGGCCACAACCTCAAGCGCATGTGGCTGGACGCGCACAACGCGCTGGGTATCCTGAGCCTGCCGTTCCACATCGTCATGGCGCTCACCGCCGTGGTGTTCGCCTTCCACGACCAGTTCTACGATCTGCAGGAACGGGCGGTGTATCCGACCGCGATCGAATGGGGCAGGGAGCCGCCTCCGGAACGGCCGCCCGGCGCACAGGTGCTGGCGCCGGCCGAACTGGTGCGGCAGGCGCGTCTGCAGGCGCCGGGTTTCGAGGTGCTGGCGGTGAGCTACCAGAGCCGTGGCGGGGTGACCCAGGTGCGGCTGGAGGGCGTGGATCCGCGCCATCCGATCCGTGGCCGCATCTCCACCCTGGTCGGCGCGAATCCGTATACCGGTGAACTGCATCGCGACGACATTCCCGGCCGCCATGCGGGCTACGAAACCGCGATCGCCAGCTTCTTCAGCCTGCACTTCGGCAACTTCGGTGGCCTGCCCGTGCGTTGGGCATACTTCCTGCTGGGCCTGGCCGGGGCGATGCTGTTCTACACCGGCAACGTGCTTTGGCTGGAGTCGCGGCGCAGGAAGGAACGTGGCCAGGGCATCGTCGCGCAGCGCCGTTCGAGCCGGGTGATGGCCTGCCTGACCGTGGGCGTGGCGCTGGGTTGCGTCGCCGGCATCTCCGCCACGCTCGCCGCGGCCAAATGGCTGCCGGGGCGCGTCGAGGATCCGGCGCTGTGGCATCGCATCGTCTACTACGCGGTGTTCCTGGGGACGGTCGGATGGGCCTTCCTGCGCGGGGCCGGTCGCGCGTCGTCGGAACTGGCGCTGTTTGCCGCGGCGGCCACCTTGCTGATTCCGCTCAGCAGTCTGGCCGGTCGTTGGCATCTGGGGGGTGCGTGGTTCGCTCCCGGCATGTTGGCTTGGGTGGACGGCATCGCATTGCTCGGTGCGGGCGCGCTGGTGCTGATGGCGGCACATGCGCGACGGCGTGCGCGCCTGGGGCCACGCGACAGCGTATGGGCCGCTACGGCGAAGCGCATCGCCGCGACGTCACCGGAAGTACGGGAGGCCGGACACCCGGCAGTGCACTGATCCACTTAGTCGCCCGCCGGCAGGTCCTTGCGGAGCAGGGCGACGGTACGCCCGTCGACGGTGGCCATGTCATCCAGACGGTTGAAACCGATGCGCTGGTGGAAGGCGAGCGAAACAGGATTCGGCGGCGACAGGTTGACCTCGCAGCAGAGCACGTTGGCACCCCGGGCGGTTGCGTGTTCCGCCAGCCGCTCATACAGCATCCGTCCGAGACCCGCGGCGCGCGCGTGCGGATCAACCACGATCTGATCGACGTAGTGGAAGGGCACCCCGATGCTCCGGCCAAGCGCCAGGAACTCCTCGCCGTCGTAGGGCTGGTCGTGGGAAAAGGCCAGCGCGTAGCCCACCAGGCCGCCTTCCGGCGCAGTGACCGCCAGATGCAGGCCGGACATCGCCATCAGCCGTGCCAGCTCGAACGCGTCGAACGCGAATACCGCCGGCGTCGCCGCGGCGTTGAGTCGGAGCACGGATTCGGCGTCCTCGGACCGCAGCACCCGGATCCTGAAGGCTGCGCCGCTCATGTGGAGGACCACTGGAAACACAACAGGAAGCCATCCGGATCGCTGACGTACAACTGCTTCATCCCATAGGGCGCGATCTTGGGAGGTGCCACGTCCATTCCTTTTTCCCGCAAATGCCGGTAGGTCGCGTCCGGATCGGGGCAACCGAAGTAGAGGCAGACGTCGCGATGCTGCGACAGGCGTGCAGGATCCGGCGATACCGGCCGGTCATCCGCCTCGTATGCCGTGTTCAGCATCAGCTCCGCTTCGCCCAGCCGCAGCAATCCCCAGTCGAACCGGTCGCCCTCGCGCGCCGAGGTCTGGACGATCTCGAACCCCAGCACGTCGCGATAGAAGCGGACCGAGGTCGGCATGTCGAAGACCTGCAGCAAGGCGCACACGCCACGCACTTCGATGCTCATGATTCGGCTCCCGGGCGGAAAGACCACCGTTCCGGCCTGCACGGCCGGCCAAAGTATCGCACCGCCTACGGCGCGGCATTCTGCTAGATTCACCCGCTTGTCCGACAGGCTGGCCGCCGCATGACCCGCATCGCCGTCTTCTCCGACATCCATGGCAACCTCGCCGCGCTGGAAGCGGTGGCGGCGGATATCCGTGCACGCGGCGTCACCCGCGTGGTCAACCTGGGCGACAACCTGTCCGGGCCGCTGCTGCCGCGCGAGACCGCCCGCTTCCTGATGGATTCCGGCTGGCTGTCGCTGGCCGGCAACCACGAGCGCCAGATCCTGGAACTGCTGCGTGACGGGCGGGGCGGGGAATCGGATCGCCACGCCGCCTCGCAACTGGGCGAGGCGGAACTGGACTGGTTGCGCTCGCTGGAGTCCTGCGTGCGCGTGGACGACGAGTTGTTGCTGTGCCACGGAACCCCGCGCAGCGATTGCGAACACCTGCTGGAAACGGTGGTGGGGCCGGGGACGCGGATGGCGTCGGCGGATGAAGTGACCTCGCGCCTGGCGGGTGAAACCGCTCCTGTCATCGCGTGCGGGCACACCCATGTGCCGCGCGCGTTGCGCACGCCGATCGGGCAACTGCTGTTCAATCCCGGCAGCGTCGGCCTGCAGGCGTATCGCGACGACCATCCGGTGCCTTATGAAGTCGAGAACGGTTCGCCGGATGCGCGCTACGCGATCCTGGAGAAAGCTGCGCATGGCTGGCAGGTGGCGCATATCGCCTTGCCCTACGATCACCACGCGATGGCCCGGCTGGCACGCGGACGCGGGCGGCCGGAATGGGAGCACGCGCTGCTGACCGGCTACGTCCCGACGTGACCTGGCCCGCCCTCAGGGCCGGATGCGCGAGACGCGGCTGATGCCGATGCCTGCGGCGCCCTGCAGGGTCGCCAGCGCGAGATCGCGCAGTCGCGGGGTGCGCGAAGCCACGCCGTCGCGGGGAATTTCCAGCGCGTACTCGCGCGCGTGCGCGTCCATCGCGGTCGCCAGGATGCAGGCGTCGGCGGCGATGCCGGTGAGCACCAGCCGGCGCACGCCCAGCTTCGCCAGCAGCAGTGCCAACGGCGTGCAAAGGAAGGCCGAATGCTTGGGCTTGAGGATGTAGTAGTCCTCCGGTCCCGGGCGCAGGTTTTCGGCGATCGCGGCGCCGGGCGCGCGCGGATGCGCGCAGATGGCGACGAGCTCCTTGAAGTCGGCCTGCCAGTGCATGAAATTGTCGTTGACGTAGATGACCGGCGCGCCGGCCTGGTGGAAGCGCTGCTTGAGCGCCTGCAGGCGGCGCGCCAGCGGCCGTGCCTGGCGCGCCAGGGCCGCGCCGCCCGGGTAGTCGAACAGGTTGATCATGTCGATGATCAGCAGCGCGGCGGGCGCAGACGGAGTGGAGTGGCGCGAAACCAAGCGGTGTCTCCCGTGGCATCTGTCCGCAGCATCCTTCGGGCGATGCCAGCGGCACGTGAAAGCGCGCTTTTCACCCCCCCGTGATGGCACCGACCCTAGGTTGGAAGCACACCCGCACAGGGAGAGGGCGATGCACCGCAGCCCCCTGGCGCAACTGGTCATCGATTGCCGGCAGCCGGAACTGGATGCCGCGGCAGGATTCTGGTCCGGCGCACTGGGCCAGCCATGGCGGCGCCTGCCGGATCCGGACGATGGCCATTGTCGGCAGCTCGACACCGCGCCCGGCCAGCCGGGCATCCTGTTGCAGGCGGTCCGGCATCCCAGCCGCGTCCACCTGGACATCGAATCGACCGACGTGGAAGCGGAAGTGCGCCGGCTGGAAGCGCTTGGCGCGCGGCGGGTCGCGCAGGTCCGCGACTGGTGGGTGATGCAGGCGCCGACCGGGCACCGCTTCTGCGTGCTGCGCCAGCAGCGCGACGACCTGCCGAGGGAAGGCCATCGATGGCCGTGAACCGGCGACGCACGCTGACCGTGGCGACATTCAACGTCAACGGCATCCGCACCCGCCTGCCGCATCTGATCGCATGGCTGCGGCGGGAGACACCGGACGTGGCCTGCCTGCAGGAACTCAAAGCGCTGGACGAGGGCTTCCCCCGCGCGGAACTGGAAGCGGAGGGTTATCACGCGCGCTGGGTGGGCCAGCGCTCCTGGAACGGCGTGGCGGTGCTGACCCGCGGCGAAGCGTCCACGGAGGTGCGCCGCAGCCTGCCGGGCGATCCCGGAGACAGTCATGCGCGCTATCTGGAAGTCGATGCCTTCGGCCTGCGCGTGGCCTGCCTGTACCTGCCCAACGGCAATCCACAGCCGGGGCCGAAGTTCGACTACAAGCTCAAGTGGTTCGATCGCTTCATCCGCCACGCGCGCAGGTTGTACGTGCTGGAACAGCCGGTGGTGATGGCCGGCGACTACAACGTGGTGCCCACCGACGAGGACATCTACAACCCGCGTTCCTGGCGAAAGGATGCGTTGTTGCAACCGGAAAGCCGGGAGCGCTACGCGAAGCTGCTGAAGACGGGCTGGGTCGACGCGCTTCGCGAGCGGCATCCGGAGAAGCACGTCTATACGTTCTGGGACTATTTCCGCCAGCACTGGGAGCGCGACGCCGGCCTGCGCATCGATCACCTGCTGCTGAATCCGCCGGCCGCCGCGCGCCTGAACGAGGCAGGCGTGGACCGCTGGGTGCGCGGGCTGCCCAAGCCCAGCGATCACGCGCCGACCTGGATCCGGATGACCCGGCCCGCCAAACCGCGGAAAAAGGCCGGCGCCTGAAACCTCAGACCTGGCGCGCGTTGAAGCGCACCTGCCCGATCTCCGAACGCGGCGGCGCGCCGAACAGGCGCTTGTACTCGCGACTGAACTGCGACGGGCTCTCGTAGCCGACCCGGTGCGCGGCGGCGACCGCGTCGATGCCGTCGGCCAGCATCAGCCGGCGCGCCTCGTGCAGGCGCAACTGCTTCTGGAACTGCAGTGGCGACAGCGTGGTCACCGCCTTGAACTGGTGATGCAGCGACGAGGTGCTCATGTGCACCGACTGCGCCAGTTCGTCGATGTTGAGCGGATGCAGGAAGCGCTGGCGCAGGTGCGCGACCGCGCGCGAGATGCGGTGCGAGCGGGTGTCGGCGGCGGCGATCTCGCGCAGGCTGTGGCCGAGGTCGCCGACCAGCACGCGGTAGAAGATTTCGCGAATCGCCAAAGGCGCCAGCACCGGCAGATCCGTCGGCGTATCAAGCAGGCGCATCAGCCGCAGCACCGCGTCCAGTAACGGGGTCGTCACCTTGGCGGCATACAGTCCGGGGTCGAGACGGTTGGAGGTGGGCTGCGGTCCGGCATCCAGCATCAGCGAGGCGATCACCGCCGGGTCGATGTCCAGGCGCAGCGACAGGTAGGGCTTCTCCGGCGTCGCCTCGATCACCTGGCCGATCATCGGCAGGGTCACCGACACCACCAGGTAGTTGAGCGGGTCGTAGCGATAGGTCTGCCCGGCCAGGGTCGACTCCTTGCTGCCCTGGGCGACGATGCACAGGCGCGGTTCGTAGACCGTGGGAATGCAGGGGGTCGGCGTATCCCGCCGCATCAGGTGCAGTTGCGGGATGGCGGTGGCGTGGCTGCCATCGGACGTTGCCAATTGGGCAATCCGATCCGCCAGTTCGGCCTTCGCCGCGCAGGTCGTGCGCTGGGCGAGGGTATCCGCGGAAGTGTTGGCGCTCATGGCGATGGAGGGGGGCGGGGGTAGGACGATTATTCGGAAGCACGGCCGCCCATGCAAAGGTCGCTGCGCGGGTTTGCAGAAATAGGCAAGCATTGGGCAGCAATGTACTAACGAATGCGCCCATGAGCCGACTAACGTAAAGGTCCCCCACCGGATGAGGCGCCTGCGCGCCTCGCGACGCGGGGTGGTGCCCGCTCGCCGGGGTGCCGCCCGCGTACCGGCTTCCCCCGTCGTTGGAAGCACGCCCCCATGTGGATCGTCCAGTACGCGCTCAACCGTCGCTACACCATCGGGGTGCTCGCCATCCTGATCCTGCTGTTCGGCACCCTGTCGGCCCGGCGCATGCCGACCGACATCCTGCCCGAGGTCGGCATTCCGTCCATCAACCTGGTCTGGACCTACAACGGTCTGTCGGCCGCGGACATGGCCGCCAAGATCACCACCTTCTCCGAGGCGGCCATCCTCAACACCGTGGATGACCTGAAGGAAGTGCGTTCGGAGACCATCAACGGCGCCAGCATCATCCGCATCGACTTCCAGCCCAACGTCAGCCTGGATCGCGCGCTGGGCCAGATTACCGCGGTCTCGCAGACCATCCTGCGGCGCATGCCGCCGGGCACCTCGCCGCCATTGGTGGTGCGCAACAACGTGTCCAGCACGCCGGTGCTGCAACTGGTGCTGTCGTCGGATTCGCTGACCGAGGCGCAGCTGTACGACTACGCGCGCCTGCAACTGCGTTCGCAGATCCAGACCATTCCCGGCATCCGCATGACGCTGCCCTACGGTGGCGCCGCGCGGCAGGTGATGGTGGACCTGAATCCGTCCGCCTTGCAGACCTACGGCCTGACCCCGTCCGACATCACCGGTGCGCTGGAGCGCGGTAGCCCGACCCTGCCATCCGGCTCCATCCGCGAGGGCGCGCGCGAGCTGCAGATCTCGCTCGACGCCAGTCCCGCCTCGGTGCAGGAGTTCCTGGACCTTCCAGTCGCCACCCGCAATGGCATCGTGCTGTACGTGCGCGACGTCGCCTCGGTCCGCGACGGCGGCGCGCTGCAGACCAACGTGGCGCGGATGGACGGCTCCAGCGCGGTGTCGGTGGCGCTGATCAAGCTGGGTGGCGCCTCGGCGGTTGAAATCGTGCGCGCGGTGCGCGAGCGGCTGCCGGAAATCGAGGCCTCGGCGCCGCCGGGCATGCGCATCGCGCCGATCTTCGATCAGTCGGTGTTCGTCGACAATGCGATCGCATCCATCCAGCACGAAGCGGTGCTGGTCGGCCTGCTCGTCGCGCTGGTGGTGCTGGTGTTCATCGGTTCCTGGCGTTCCAGCCTGATCGTGTTGTCGGCCATCCCGCTGGCGCTGCTGGCCAGCGTGGCGATGCTGGATCTGCTGGGCTACACCTTCAACGTGATGACCCTCGGCGGCCTGGCGCTGGCGATCGGCATCCTGGTCGACAACGCGGTGGTGGACGTGGAGAACACCAACCGCAACATCGCCCTGGGCAAGGACGTGCCCACGGCGATCCTGGACAGCGCCCGCGAGGTGGTGTTTCCCGAGTTCGTCTCCACCGTGTCCATCTGCATCGTGCTGACGCCGATCCTGCTGATGACCGGCCTGTCGGCGTGGGTGTTCACCCCGCTGGCGCTGGCGGTGATCTTCGCGATGATCGCCTCGTTCCTGCTCTCGCGCACCCTGATCCCGGTGCTGTGCTACCTGCTGCTGCCGGCCGACATCCGCAGCCGCGAGAATCCGCGCTGGGCGCCTGAAAAGCTGCTGCTTGGCATCAACCACAGGATCGAGCACACCCTGGAATCGCTGCGCGAACGCCACCACGCACTGCTGGTGCGGCTGGGCCATCACGGCGGCGTGCTGGCGATCGCCGCGCTGCTGGTGATCGCGGTGGGCGTGGGTGCCGGCGCGCTGCTGGGACGCGAGTACTTTCCGCAGGTCGATGCCGGCCAGCTGCGCCTGCAGGTGCGCATGCCCTCGGGCACGCGGCTGGAGCAGACCACCCAGCGGCTGACCGAAATCCAGCGCGAGATCCGGCGGATCATCCCGGCCGGGGAATTGCAGACCGTGTACGAACAGATCGGCGTGCCGGACGCGATCAACCTGTCGCTGGTGGACAGCGCGGTGGTCGGATCGTTCGAGGCCGAGCTGATGCTGCAGCTGCGCTCGCCGCATGCGCCGACCCGCGACTACCTGGCCCAGATCCGCCAGCGCATGGCCGAGCGCTTCCCCGACGTGAAGGTATTCGAGCGTCCGCCGGACGCCACCAGCCGGACCCTGGCCGGCTCGGCCGCCGCCGCCTTCGAGGTGCGCCTGATCGGACGTGACGTACCGGGCAATCTGGCGCTGGCGCGCGAAGTGGAAAGCCGTCTGCGCCAGGAACCGGGCGCGGTGGACGTGGCGCTGCGGCAAATCCTGGACCTGCCCGAATACCGCGTGCACATCGATCGCACCCGCGCCGCCCAGCTGGGCCTTGACGCGCAGCAGGCCAGCCGCGCGGTGCTGTCGGTGCTCGGCACCTCCGGCACGGTCACGCCGGTGTACTGGACCGACACCGTCAACGCGATCGCCTACACCGTGCAGGTGCAGGCGCCGCCGGCCAGCCTTCCCGATGCCGAAACCCTGCTGAACATGCCGCTGCGGATTGGCGGGGAAGGGCAGGCGGTCCTGCTGCGCAACATCGCCACCGTCACCCCGCGCAATGTGCCGGCCAGCATCGCCCGCACCACGCTCGCGCCCACCGTCAGCGTGCTGGCGAACGTGCAGGGTACCGATCTGGGCTCGGTGTATTCGCGCCTGACCCGCATCACCGCCGACGTGCAGGCGCGGATGAAGCCGGGCAACCGGATCGAGATCACCGGCCAGGCCGGCGAGATGCAGAACGCCTATGGCGAACTGGCCGGCGGGCTGCTGATGTCGGCGGTACTGGTATTCCTGGTGCTGGTGATCAACTTCCAGTCGTGGATCCAGCCGCTGGTGGCGATGTCCGGCCTGCCGGTCGCCATCGCCGGCGCGGCGATCGGCCTGTTCGTCACCGGCACGCCGCTGAGCGTGCCCGCGTTGATGGGCCTGATGATGGTGATTGGCGTGTCCACCGCCAACAGCGTGCTGGTGACCAGCTTCGCGCGCGGCCTGATCGCCGACGGCCACGATCCGGAACTGGCCGCGTACGAATCCGCCGCCGTGCGCCTGCGTCCGGTGCTGATGACGGCCAGCGCGATGGTGCTGGGCATCATCCCGATGGCGATCGGATTGGGCGATGGCGGCGAGCAGAACGCGCCGCTGGGCCGCGCGGTGATTGGCGGCCTGCTGTTCGGCACCCCGGCCACGCTGGTGCTGGTGCCCTCGATCCTGGCCGTGGTCGGCCGCCGGCAGAAGCGCCGCGCCGAAGCCGCGCGGGCCATCGATATCTCCGATGTTTCCTCCCCCACCGCCACCGGCGACGCCGCCGGTGCAGGAGTCTCCCCATGAAGACCGTTCCCGTTACCGGCCTGTTGCTGGCCGCCGCCGTCGTGGCCGGCATCGCCACCCTCAGCGGCTGCGGCCGCAGCTCCGCCGCCACCCAGCCCGCAACCGTCGTGCCGGACGTGTTGACCACTCCGGCCAAGGCCGCGGATCCGCAGTCCGAGTTGAGGCTGCCGGCGCGCGCCGAAGCCGGCGAGTCGGCCAAGCTGTATGCGCGCGCCACCGGTTTCGTCAGCGAGCGCCGGGTGGATCTGGGCGATCACGTCAAGGCCGGCCAGGTGCTGGCGACGATCGCCACCCCGGAAGTCGATCAGGCCGTGCGCGAAGCTGCCGCGGATCTGGAACTGGCGCAGGCCAACCAGGCACTGGCCAAGGCCAACTTCGATCGCGCCGACGTGCTGGTCGGATCCGGCGCCATTTCCAAGGAACTGCACAGCGAACGCCTGGCGAGCCTGAGCGCCGCGCGCGCGGCCACCTCGGCTGCCCAGGCGCGCCTGTCCAGCGCCCGCGAACGCCAGGGCTTCCAGATCGTGCGCGCGCCGTTCGATGGCGTGGTGGTGGCGCGGAATGTCGAACGCGGCGATCGCGTGGTCGGCGATTCGGCCTCCGCGACCCTGCCGATGTTCGAGGTCAACGCGCTGGATCCGCTGCGCATCGTGGTGGACGTGCCGCAAAACGCGGCCTTGCAGGTGCGTCCGGGCATGGCCGGGCAGATGCGCTTCCTGGAACTGGCCGATCAGGCATTCGAAGTGGAAGTGGTGCGCAGCGCGCAGAACATTTCCAGCAGCGTCGGCGCGATGCGCATCGAGCTGCGCCTGCCCAATCCGGAAGGCCGGATTCCCGCCGGCATGCTGGGCGAAATCGGCCTGAAGGTGCCGCGCGCGGTGCCAGCGGTGCTGGTGCCCGTCTCGGCGGTGGCGCAGGACGCCGGCGGCGCGCAGGTGGCGGTGGTGGGTGGCGACGCGCTGCTGCAATTCCGCAAGGTCGTGCTCGGCCGCAACCTGGGCAACGAAGCCGAAGTGCTCTCCGGCCTGAAGCCGGGCGAACAGGTCGTCCTGGCCCCCAATGCCATGCTGACCGCCGGCCAGAAGGTCACGGCCAGGGCCAATGTCGTGAAGAAGTAACCTCCACCATTCTTGCCTTTGTGGGAGCGACGTTAGTCGCGATGACGAAGCCGGAAAAAACGCACAAAAGCTCGCGACTTACGTCGCTCCCACAGTCAAACGGAAGGATGGGCCGACGCTAGCTCCGGCTGGGCCAATGGTCACGGCCAGGGTCAATGCGATGAAGACGTGACGCCAGCCAAAGTACCCCTTGTGGGAGCGACGTGAGTCGCGATGACGGAGCCGGGAAAATCGCGCAAAAGCTCGCGACTTACGTCGCTCTCACAGTCAAACGGAAGGATGCGCCAACGCTCGCTCCGGCTGGGCCGACGGTCACGGCCAGGGTCAATGCGATGAAGACGTGACGCCAGCCAAAGCATCCCTTGTGGGAGCGACGTGAGTCGCGATGACGGAGCCGGGGAAAACGCGAAAAGCTCGAGACTTACGTCGCTCCCACAATCAGGTGGTAAAGAACACTGACGCTCACTTCATCGTCGGCATCACGAATTCGGCGCCGCGCGCGCCTTCGGGCCAGCGGGCGGTGATGGTCTTCAGGCGGGTGTAGAAGCGCACGCCGTCCGGGCCGTGCACGTGCAGCGGGCCGAACAGCGAGCGCTTCCAACCGCCGAAGCTGTGGAAGGCCATCGGCACCGGGATCGGCACGTTGATGCCGACCATGCCGGCCTGTACCTGGTGGGCGAACTCGCGCGCGGCGCCACCGTCGCGGGTGAACACCGCGGCGCCGTTGCCGTATTCGTGTTCGTTGACCAGTCGCAGTGCGGTGTCGAAATCCGGCACCCGCACCACGCACAGCACCGGGCCGAAGATCTCTTCGCGGTAGATGCGCATGTCCGGAGTGACGTGATCGAACAGGCAGCCGCCGAGGAAGAAACCGTCGGGCGAGCCTTCCACGGCCAGCCCGCGTCCATCCACCACCAGGGTGGCGCCTTCGGCGACACCCAGATCCACGTAGCCGCGCACCTTGTCGCGGTGCGCGCCGGTCACCAGCGGGCCCATTTCGGTATCGCGGCTGCCGGCGCCAATCTTCAGTGCGGCGACCTGCGGGGCCAGCCTTTCGATCAGCGCGTCGGCGGTGTGATCGCCCACGCACACGGCCACCGAGATCGCCATGCAGCGCTCGCCGGCCGACCCGTAGCCGGCGCCGAGCAGGGCGGCGGCCGCGCCGTCGAGATCGGCGTCGGGCAACACCACCATGTGGTTCTTCGCTCCACCCAGCGCCTGTACCCGCTTGCCGTTGGCGCTGCCGCGCGCGTAGATGTATTCGGCGATGGGGGTGGAGCCGACGAAGCTGACCGCCTGCACGCGCGGGTCGTCCAGCAGCGCATCCACCGCTTCCTTGTCGCCGTTCACCACGTTGAACGCGCCATCCGGCAGGCCGGCCTGGCGCAGCAGTCCGGCCAGCATCATCGAGGCGGAGGGATCCCGTTCGGATGGCTTGAGCACGAAGGTGTTGCCGCAGGCCAGCGCCACCGGGAACATCCACAGCGGCACCATCGCCGGGAAATTGAACGGGGTGATGCCGGCGACCACGCCCAACGGCGCATGTTCGCTCCACGAATCCACGTCGCGGCCGACGTTCATCGAATGCTCGCCCTTGAGCAGGTGCGGGATGCCGCAGGCGAATTCCACCACCTCCAGCCCGCGGGTCACCTCGCCGCGCGCATCCGACAGCACCTTGCCGTGCTCGTAGGTGATGCGCAGGGCGAGCTCGTCCGCATGGCGTTCCACCAGCTCCTTGAACCGGAACAGCACCCGCGCGCGATTGAGCGGGGTGACCGCGCTCCAGGCCGGAAACGCGGCCTGCGCGGTATGCACCGCCACCGCGACCTCGTCGGCCGAGGCCAGCGGGACATGCGCGGCCACCTGGCCGGAGGCGGGGTCGAAAACCTCGCCATGACGGCCGCTGGTGCCGGCCACCGGGTGGCCGTTGATGAAGTGGTGCAGGGTGTCGATCATGGGGGAGTTCGCGTTCGGGTTCAGCCCAGCGCCTGCGCCGCCGGTACGTAGGGATAGCCCAGATCCTCGGCCACCGCGCGGTAGGTGATCTTGCCGGCGTAGACGTTCAGGCCGTTGAGCAGGTGGGGATCGTCCAGCAAGGCGCGGCGCGCGCCCTTGTTCGCCAGTTGCACGGCGAAGGGCAGGGTGGCGTTGGTCAGGGCGAAGGTGGAGGTGCGGGCCACGCCGCCGGGCATGTTGGCGACGCAGTAGTGGATGACGCCATCCACCTCGTAGGTCGGGTCCTGGTGGGTGGTGGGATGGCTGGTCTCGAAGCAGCCGCCCTGATCGATGGCCACGTCCACCAGCACCGAGCCCGGGCGCATCAGCTTCAGCTGCGCGCGCGACACCAGCTTGGGCGCGGCCGCGCCGGGGATCAGCACCGCGCCGATCACCAGGTCGGTGTAGGGCAGGCGTTCCTCGATGGCGTCGTGGGTGGAGTAGATGGTGGTCAGGCGATCGCCGTACAGCTCGTCGATGTACTTCAGGCGGTCGATGGAGCGGTCGAGGATGGTCACGTGCGCGCCCAGGCCCATCGCCATGCGCGCAGCGTTCAATCCGACCACGCCGCCGCCGATGACCAGCACTTCCGCCGGTTTCACCCCCGGCACGCCGCCGAGCAGGATGCCGGATCCGCCCTGCGCCTTTTCCAGGGCGTGCGCGCCGGCCTGGATCGACATGCGCCCGGCCACTTCGCTCATCGGCGCCAGCAGTGGCAGGCCGCCACGGTTGTCGGTGACGGTCTCGTAGGCGATCGCGGTGACGCCCGAGGCGACCAGCGCCTTGGTCTGTTCCGGATCCGGCGCCAGGTGCAGGTAGGTGTAGAGGACCTGGCCGGGCCGCAGCATCGCGCATTCCACCGGTTGCGGTTCCTTGACCTTGATGATCATGTCGGCGCGACGGAAGATTTCGTCGGCGCCGGAGACGATCTCCGCCCCCGCCTTCGCATACTGTTCGTCGGTCAGGCCGATCGCCTTGCCGCCGTCCTTCTGCACCATCACCTGGTGACCATGGGCAATCAGTTCGCGCGCACCGGCCGGAGTCAGGCCAATGCGGTACTCATGGTTCTTTATTTCCTTGGGAACGCCGATCAGCATGTTTCTCTCCGTTGCGTGAGGATGGATGCGCGTGGGGAGCGCCGGGGCGTGCAGGGGCGGATGTCGGGAAGCGGGAAAGCGTCAGGCGGTGGTGCGGATGATATCGGCCAGGGTGGCGAAGATGCGATCGATGTGCCCGCGTTCGGCGATCAACGGCGGCGACAGCGCGATGACATCGCCGGTGACCCGGGTCAGCAGGTTGCCCTCGTGGAAGGCGCGGTTGAACACGTCGTAGGCGCGGGCGCCCGGCGCGCCGGCCCGCGGTGCCATCTCGATGGCGCCGACCAGGCCGAAGTTGCGGATGTCGGCGATGTTCGGCAGGCCGCGCAGGCCGTGGATGGCGTCTTCCCAGTAGTCGCCCAGTTCCAGCGAGCGCTCGAACAGGTTCTCTTCCGCATAGGTGTCCAGCGTCGCCAGCGCGGCGGCGCAGGCCAGCGGATGGCCGGAATAGGTATAGCCATGGAACAGGTCGATGGCGTTGTCCGGGCCGTGGGTGAACACGTCGTGGATCTTCTCCGAGACGAACACCGCGCCCATCGGCACGCAGCCGTTGGTCAGGCCCTTGGCGGCGGTGATGATGTCCGGGGTGACGTCGAAGCGCTGCGCGCCGAATGCGCGGCCGAGGCGGCCGAAGCCGGTGATGACCTCGTCGAAGATCAGCAGGATGCCGTACTTGTCGCAGATCTCGCGGATGCGGCGCAGATAGCCTTCCGGCGGGATGATCACGCCAGCCGAGCCGGAGATCGGTTCGATGATCACCGCGGCGATGGTGGAGGCGTCGTGCAGCGCGACCATCCGCTCCAGATCCTCGGCCAGTTCGATGCCGAACGGCGGCAGGCCGCGCGAGAACGTGTTGCGCTCCAGATCCAGGGTATGGCGCAGGTGATCCACGCCCGGCAACAGGCTGCCGAACCACTTGCGGTTGTTGGGCAGGCCGCCGACCGAGATGCCGCCGAAACCGACCCCGTGATAGGCCTTCTCGCGGCCGATCAGGCGGGTGCGTTGGCCTTCGCCGCGCGCGCGGTGGTAGGCCAGCGCGATCTTAAGCGCGCTGTCGACCGATTCGGATCCGGAGTTGGTATAGAAGACATGGTTGAGGTCGCCCGGGGTCAGTTCCGCCAGCCGCTCGGCCAGCACGAACGGCAGCGGCGAGCTCATCGAGAAATTGGGCGCGAAGTCGAGCGTCTCGATTTGCTTCTTCACCGCCTCGACGATGCGCGGCCGCGCGTGGCCGGCGTTGCAGCACCACAGGCCCGACGTGGCATCGAGGATCTCGCGGCCATCGACCGAGCGGTAATGCATGCCGGAGGCGCTGGCGAGCAGGCGTGGCGCCGCCTTGAACTGCTTGTTGGCGGTGAACGGCATCCAGAACGCGTTGAGTGATTCGGGCGCCTGCAGGGCCTGCGTTTCATAGAAATCCGCCAGTGCGCGGGAGGAGGAGGGGGCGTCGGCGCTCATGGCGGCTCCTGGCTGCGGGGTAGGGCCGAAGCTTACCGCGTTGAATAAACTTTACAACTGCCGCTGGACAGCCCCGATGGCGGTTTGGGAACCCCTGAAGCAAAGGCGATGGCCTTCGCGTCTGCGAGCGCGAGTCAATATCGTTGCTTGTGCAAAGAAAGTGGCCAAGGAAAGCACACCCCTCAGGCGCCGCCCGACCCGCTGCACGGGCCGGGTTTGCCGTCCGGACGGGCAATTCTGGATGGTGCGCCCCCCGTGCCTGACCGAAACGGCCCGCGCCCTGCGCGCCGCCCCTTCAGGGTGTTCGCCCGCCCGGCCTGCCGGCTTCATGGGGCCCGGAAGGCGAGAGCAAAGGCAAAAGCGCGAGCGGTCGCCCAAATTGACGCCCTCCTCACCGGGTGTAAAGTATCCGCAACATCCGCCACCGGTACGCCCACGGGAATGGACATCGGCGCCCGCCTGCAACTGGTCCGCAAATCCAAGCACCTCAGCCAGCGCGAGCTGGCCAAGCGCGTGGGCGTCACCAACAGCACCATCTCGCTGATCGAACAGAACAAGGTCAGCCCCTCGGTCAGCTCGCTGAAGAAGGTGCTGGACGGCATCCCGATCTCGCTGGCCGATTTCTTCACCCTGGATCTGGAAGCCGGCCTGCCCGACAACCCGTTCTATGGTGTGGCGGACCTGCCGGACGTGGGCAGCAACGGCGTGCATTACTTTCTGGTCGGCCAGCACCGCCCGCAGCGGCAGATGTGCATCCTGCGCGAGGTGATGCCGGCCGGCACCGACACCGGCGAAACCATGCTGCGCCATGACGGCGAGGAGGGCGGAGTGATCATCGCCGGGCAGGTCGAGGTCACCGTCGGCGATCAGGTCCGGGTGCTCGGCCCCGGCGAGGCGTACTACTTCGAGAGCCGGGTGCCGCACCGTTTCCGCAACGTGGGCGAGGGCGACGCGGTGATCGTCAGCGCCAATACTCCCGCCACGTTCTGATTCCATCGCCGTCGCCCCGCGCGGGCGGCACTGCATTTCCCTTCCCCCAGGAGCCGACGATGAACGCACCCCGCACCCGCGAAGACTGGCTGGCGATGGCCGCCGGGTTGTCCATCCGCAGCCAGGCGTTCATCGACGGCCGTTACGTGGACGCGGCCGGCGGCAAGACCTTCGACTGCGTCAGTCCGATCGACGGGCGGGTGCTGGCAAAGGTCGCCGAGGGCGGAAGCGAGGACATCGATCGCGCGGTGGCAGCGGCGCGACGCAGCTTCGAGGCAGGCGCCTGGGCGAACGCGAAACCGACCCACCGCAAGAAGGTGCTGCTGAAATTCGCCCAGCTGATCGAAACGCATGGCGACGAACTGGCGCTGCTGGAATCGCTGGACATGGGCAAGCCGGTCACCGACGCGCGCCAGGTGGACGTGGCCGCGACGATCCGCTGCGTGAGCTGGACCGGCGAGGCGCTGGACAAGGTGTACGGCGAAATCGCCGCCACGGGACCGGACGAACTCGGTCTGGTGACCCGCGAACCGCTCGGCGTGGTCGGCGCGATCGTGCCGTGGAATTTCCCGATGCTGATGGCGGCCTGGAAGTTCGCGCCCGCGCTTGCGACCGGCAATTCGATCGTGCTGAAACCTTCGGAGAAATCGCCACTGAGCGCGATCCGGCTGGCCGAACTGGCGATGGCGGCGGGCATTCCCGCCGGCGTGTTCAACGTCGTGCCTGGCTTCGGCAAGGAGGCCGGTGAGCCGCTGGCATTGCACATGGACGTGGACGGACTGGTGTTCACCGGCTCGACGGCGGTCGGCAAGCGCCTGTTGCAGTGCGCCGGCTTGTCGAACATGAAACGCGCCTACATGGAATGCGGCGGCAAGAGTCCGAACCTCGTGTTCGCCGACGCGCCGGATCTGGACAAGGCCGCCGAGGCCGCGGCCGGCGGCATCTTCTACAACCAGGGCGAGGTCTGCACTGCCGCTTCGCGCCTGCTGGTGGAACGCGCGATCAAGGACGAGTTCGTCGCCCGCGTGGTCGAGGCGGGACGGAAGATGCAGCCCCGCCATCCGCTGGACCCGGGCGCGCCGATGGGCGCGATGGTCGACGAGACCCAGACGAACCGCGTGCTCGGCTACATCGAGAAAGGCGTGGCCGAAGGTGCGCACCTGGTGCTGGGTGGCGGACGCGCCGAGGTGGTGTCCGGCGGCTGCTATATCGAACCCACGGTGTTCGACGGCGTGGCCCACGATCACACCATCTCGCGCGAGGAAATCTTCGGACCGGTGCTGTCGGTGATTGCCTTCGACAACGAGGAACAGGCGCTGCGCATGGCCAACGACACCGAATACGGCCTGGCCGCCGGGGTCTGGACCCGCGACATCGCCCGTGCGCACCGTGTCGCGCGCAAGCTGCGCGCCGGCAGCGTCTGGGTGAATTACTGGGACGGCGGCGACATGACCGCGCCGTTCGGCGGCTACAAGCAGTCCGGCAACGGCCGCGACAAATCACTGCACGCCTTCGACAAGTACACCGAGATCAAGGCGACCTGGATCAATCTCGAGGATTGATACGGACAAAAACAGATTTCCCTGTGGGAGCGACGTGAGTCGCGATGCTTTTGCTCCGCATACGAGATACTTTGCGGATCGCTGCGAGTTTCGCGACTGACGTCGCTCCCACAGGGAAGTTCCTCGGGCCACGGTCGCGACTCACGTCGCTCCTACGGACAGTCCGGCAACGGCCGCGACAATCACTGCACGCCTTCGACAAGTACACCGAGATCAAGGCGACCTGGATCAATCTCGAGGATTGATACGGACAAAAACAGATTTCCCCGTGGGAGCGACGTGAGTCGCGATGCTTTTGCTCAGAGACTTCGCGGACCGCTGCGAGTTTCGCGACTGACGTCGCTCCCACAGGGAAGTTCCTCGGGCCACGGTCGCGACTCACGTCGCTCCTACGGGCAGTCCGGCAACGGCCGCGACAAATCACTGCACGCCTTCGGCATGTACACCGAGATCAAGGCGGCCTGGATCAATCTCGAGGATTGATACGGACAAAAACAGATATCCCTGTGGGAGCGACGTGAGTCGCGATGCTTTTGCTCAGAGACTTTGCGGATCGCTGCGAGTTTCGCGACTGACGTCGCTCCCACAGGGAAGTTCCTCGGGCCACGGTCGCGACTCACGTCGCTCCTACGGGCAGTCCGGCAACGGCCGCGACAAATCACTGCACGCCTTCGACAAGTACACCGAGATCAAGGCGACCTGGATCAATCTCGAGGATTGATACGGACAAAAACAGATATCCCCGTGGGAGCGACGTGAGTCGCGATGCTTTTGCTCAGAGACTTCGTGGATCGCTGCGAGTTTCGCGACTGACGTCGCTCCCACGGGAAGTTCCTCGGGCCACGGTCGCGACTCACGTCGCTCCTACGGGCAGTCCGGCAACGGCCGCGACAAATCGCTGCACGCCTTCGACAAGTACACCGAGATCAAGGCGACCTGGATCAATCTCGAGGATTGATACGGACAAAAACAGATTTCCCCGTGGGAGCGACGTGAGTCGCGATGCTTTTGCTCAGAGACTTCGCGGACCGCTGCGAGTTTCGCGACTGACGTCGCTCCCACAGGGAAGTTCCTCGGGCCACGGTCGCGACTCACGTCGCTCCTACGGGCAGTCCGGCAACGGCCGCGACAAATCACTGCACGCCTTCGGCATGTACACCGAGATCAAGGCGGCCTGGATCAATCTCGAGGATTGATACGGACAAAAACAGATATCCCTGTGGGAGCGACGTGAGTCGCGATGCTTTTGCTCAGAGACTTTGCGGATCGCTGCGAGTTTCGCGACTGACGTCGCTCCCACAGGGAAGTTCCTCGGGCCACGGTCGCGACTCACGTCGCTCCTACGGGCAGTCCGGCAACGGCCGCGACAAATCACTGCACGCCTTCGACAAGTACACCGAGATCAAGGCGACCTGGATCAATCTCGAGGATTGATACGGACAAAAACAGATTTCCCCGTGGGAGCGACGTGAGTCGCGATGCTTTTGCTCAGAGACTTCGTGGATCGCTGCGAGTTTCGCGACTGACGTCGCTCCCACGGGAAGTTCCTCGGGCCACGGTCGCGACTCACGTCGCTCCTACGGGCAGTCCGGCAACGGCCGCGACAAATCGCTGCACGCCTTCGACAAGTACACCGAGATCAAGGCGACCTGGATCAATCTCGCGGATTGATACGGCCAAAAACATGTTTCCCTGTGGGAGCGACGTGAGTCGCGATGCTTTTGCTCCGCATACGACAGACTTTGCGGAGCGTTGCGAGTTTCGCGACTGACGTCGCTCCCACAGTAAGTTCCTCGGACGACGGTCGCGACTCACGTCGCTCCTACCGATCGGCGTCGTCGGGGGGGAACGGGCGATTCGTTCGCGGGGCATCGGGCAGTTGCCGATCCAGCGATTGGCGGTAGCGGATGCAACCGCGCAGGAACTGCGGCCAGTCGGGCACTTCGGGTCGCGGGTCGCTCTTCTCCGGCAGCAAGCCCCACAGCGCGGGATGGTGCCAGCACAGGTCGTGGCCGCTGCTGTCGCGATGCTCGCGGATGCCGGCGCGCAGGCGGCGTATTTCGGCGATCAGTTCGTCGCGCGAAAGGCTGTCCAGGTCCTCATCCATGGTCGGGCTCCTGCATGAAGGGAGAACGTGGGGAGGATCGCATGAAAGCGGGGAAGGGGAGTTGCTGGCCTGGTGGGATGGCGCCAAGAGCGATTCCCCCGTCGCCTGCTTCGCAGGCGCCCGCCCCCTTTTTCAAAGGGGGCTGTCCTTCATTATCACGACAGTCCGCGATGACCTTCCCCTTTGCAAAAGGGGGACCGAGGGGGAATGCCTTTTGCGTCAGAGGCAAGCCAATCGAACGGCTGGTCCTCCCCCCTTTGCAAAGGGGGACCGAGGGGGATTTGCCTTTGCGCCCCTTCCGGATCTGCCAGAATCGGGCCGTCACCCCCTTCCGCGCCCCCATGACCGCCACTGCCGTCGCCGATCCCGCCCTGCCGGGCAACTCGCCCCGTCGCGTCCTGTTCGCCAGCCTCATCGGCACCACCATCGAATTCTTCGATTTCTACATCTACGCCACCGCCGCGGTGCTGGTGTTCCCGAAACTGTTCTTCCCCGAGGCCGACGCCGGCGCGGCGACGCTGCAATCATTGGCGACCTTCGCGCTGGCGTTCTTCGCCCGACCGGTCGGTTCGGCGATATTCGGCCACTACGGGGACCGGATCGGCCGCAAGGCGACGCTGGTGGCCGCCTTGCTGACCATGGGCCTGTCCACCGTCGCCATCGGCCTGCTGCCGACCTACGCCAGCATCGGCATCTTCGCGCCGTTGCTATTGGCGCTGTGCCGGTTCGGCCAGGGCCTGGGGCTGGGCGGCGAGTGGGGCGGTGCGGTGCTGCTGGCGACCGAGAACGCGCCGCCGGGCAAGCGCGCCTGGTACGGCATGTTCCCGCAACTGGGCGCGCCGATTGGCTTCCTGTGCTCGACCGGCATCTTCCTGCTGCTGACCGAATTGATGACCGACGCGCAGTTCCTCGCCTGGGGCTGGCGCATCCCGTTCCTGGCCAGCGCGGCGCTGGTGATCGTCGGCCTGTGGGTACGCCTGCGCATCACCGAGACACCGGATTTCCAGAAGACCCTGGACCGCGACGAGCGCGTGCGCCTGCCGATGATCACCGTGCTGAAGCAGCATCCGCGCGCGCTGCTGGCCGGCACCTTCGCGGCGATGGCGACCTTCGTGCTGTTCTACCTGATGACCGTGTTCGCGCTGAGCTGGGGCACCTCGCGGCTGGGCTATTCACGCGAGCAGTTCCTGTTGCTGCAGATGGTCGGCGTGCTGTTCTTCGCCATCGGCATTCCAGTGGCCGCGCTGTACGCAGATCGGCGCGGACGGCGGCGGGCGATGATCCTCGCCAGCATCGCGATCTTCGCGTTCGGGCTTGCGTTCGCGCCGCTGTTCTCTTCCGGCAGCGCCGCCGGCGTACTGCTGTTCCTGGCCTTGGGCCTTGGCATCATGGGCCTGACCTATGGACCGTGCGGCACGATCCTGGCGGAGATGTTTCCCACCGAGGTGCGCTATACCGGCGCATCGCTTGCGTTCAACCTGGCCGGCATCTTCGGCGCGTCGCTGGCACCCTACGTGGCGACCAAGCTGGCCGAACAGTTCGGGCTGGCCTACGTGGGCTACTACCTGTGCGGCGCCGCGGTGCTCACCTTGCTGGCGCTTTGGCTGATGCCGCGTTCGCGTTGAGGGGCGTGGCTTGGCCGGGCATGGCGCAGCGGAGCGAAGCCGGCATGTAGCGCCGAGCTTGCTCGGCGGAATGCGTCCGAAGCCGCTGGCCGGTCAGCGGAGCGAGCGCCGCGTCACCGGAACAGCCGCTTGAGGGTGCGCCCCAGCCAGCCGCCTTCCTGGTGCTCGCGGGCGAACAGGTTGAGGTGGTGCTTCACCGCGTCGGCATAGTCCTTGTCGTCGCTGCGGATGTGGTTGTACAGCCAGCGGGCGAGCATGGAACGCAGCTCGTCGCCGATGTCGTCGCCGGCCTCGAAGCGCATCCGGTATTCGCCCACGCGCTTGGCGAACAACTGGTGCACGCGCTTGTGCGCGGCCGAGAACGGATAGCCGGCCTCCTCCATCAGCTCCTCCTCGAAGGCGAAGTGGGAGAGGGTGTAGTCGACCAGTTCCTCGATGACCTCGGCCACCGCGATCCGTTCCATCGAACGGTTGGCGATGTGCAGGCGGTTGATCATCTCGACGATGCGGCGGTGCTGGGCGTCGATCACGTCCACGCCGGTGTTCAGGTCGTCCTGCCAGACGAGTAGGGCCATGTCGGTACTTCCCGCACGCCGGGGTATGCGTGCCTGGAAAACACTCTAGGAAGAGCCCGCCCGGCGGGCATTGATTCCGATCAAACCGGTGGAAAATCCCTACCAGAGTGCGTCCCGTAACTTGTACCAGGCCATCGCCGCCACCAGCATCGGGGTGCGCAGCAGGCGGCCGCCGGGGAAGGGCCGGTGCGGGATGCGGGCGAAGGCGTCCAGCCGTTCGGCCTGCCCGCGGATGGCATCGGCGATGACCTTGCCGGCCAGGCCGGTGGCCGCCACGCCGTGTCCGCTGAAACCCTGGGCGAAGTAGACGTTGGGCGCCAGCCGGCCCCAGTGCGGGGCGCGGTTGAGCGAAATGTCGACGTAGCCACCCCAGACGTACTCGATGTCGACATCGGCCAGTTGCGGGAAGACCCGCCGCATCCGCCGCGCCATGGTGCCGCGCAGGTTGGGCGGGGGCAAGGTGGAATAGCTGGCGCGGCCGCCGAACAGCAGGCGGTGGTCGCGGCTCAGGCGAAAATAGTCCAGCGCCCAGTTCACGTCCGCCACCGCCATGTCGTTGCGGATCAGGGCGCGGGCGCGTTCCTCGCCCAGTGGCGTGGTGGCGCCGATGTAGGTGCCGACCGGCATGATCCGCGATTCCAGCTCCGGCGCGACGCCGCGTAGCCAGGCATTGCCGGCCAGCACGGCGAAGTCGCAGCGGACCCGCCCGGCGTCGGTGTGCAGGACCGGCGCGGCGCCACGTTCCAGCCGGACGACGCGCGAATGCTCGAAGATGCGCACGCCCGCCGCCAGCGCGGCGCGGGCCAGCCCAAAAGCGTATTCGAGCGGATGCAGATGGCCGCTGAGCGGGTCGTAGATGGCGCCGAGATAGCGATCACTGGCCAGTTGCGCGCGCAGTTGTTCGCGATCCCACCATTCCATCGGGTAGTCGTAGTGCTCGGCCATGTGCGCCTGCCAGCGCTTCAGCGCCTGCGCCTGGCGCGGTTTGATGGGCACGCTGGCGTGTCCGTCGCGCCAGTCGCAGGCGATGGCATGGCGCTGGATGCGGTCCCGCATCAGGGTCATGCCCTCGCGCGAGAAATCGAACAGGCGCCGTGCATCGGCGCGCCCGACCAGCCGTTCCAGGGTGTCCTGCTCGCAACCGTAGCCGACGATCGCCTGGCCGCCGTTGCGGCCGCTGGCGCCCCAACCGATCCGCTCGGCTTCCAGCACGATCACGCGATAACCGGCTTCGGCCAGTTCCAGCGCCGCCGACAGGCCGGTATAACCGGCGCCGAGGATGCACACGTCGGCCTGCAGCTCGCCTTCCAGCCGCGGCTGCGGCGACAGCGGCGCGGCGCTGGCCGCGTACCAGGAGGGCGGATAGGCGGCGGTGTCGCGCCGGCTCATACCGACCGCAGGTACCAGTCGTACTCCAGATCGGTGACCTGGGTATTGAAGCTGCGCATCTCCTTGAGCTTCTGCTGGCCGTAGATGTGCCGGAACGGGGTACCGAACCATTCGGCGACGAAGTTGCTGGCGAGGAAATCGTCGATGGTGTCGCGCCAGAACGGGGTCAGGTTCTCGGTCTGCTCGTAGGCGTTGCCGGTGATCGGCGGGCCGGGGTCGAAGCCGTTCTCGATGCCGTGCAGCATGCCCGCCAGCACCGCGGCGGTGACCAGGTAGACGTTGGCGTCGGCGCCGGCGATGCGATGTTCGACCCGTGTATTGGCCTCGCCGCCGTGCGGGATGCGCATGGCGACGGTGCGGTTGTTGTAGCCCCAGCAGGTATTGAGCGGCACGAACGCGTTGAGCACGAAGCGCCGGTAGCTGTTGGCATTGGGCGCGAACAGCAGCAGGCAGTCGGCGGCGCTGCGCTGCAGGCCGCCGATGGCGTGCCGCAGTGCGTCGGCCGGCTGTCCGACCGGCGAGGCGAACACGTTGCGGCCTTCGCCATCCAGCACGCTGACGTGGATGTGCATGCCGCTGCCGGCCTGGTCGACCAGCGGCTTGGCCATGAAGCTGGCCAGCGCGCCCTGCTGCTGGGCGATCGCCTTGATCGCGCGCTTCAGGTAGATGGCGTCATCGCACGCCAGCAGGGCGTCGTCGCGGTGCTTGAGGTTGATCTCGAACTGGCCGGGCGCGTATTCCGCGACGGCGGTGTCGGCCGGAATGCGCTGGGCGCGGCAGGCGGCGGCGACCGCGTCGGTGAAGCCGCGGTAGTCGTTGAGATCTTCCATGTAGTAGACCTGCGTGCTGCGGTTGGGCGCGCCGGTGGCGGGGTTGCGGGATGCCACCGGACGGCCGTCGGCGTCCGGGCGCTGTTCGAACAGGTAGAACTCCAGTTCCACCGCCACCACCGGCTTGAGCCCGCGCGCGGCGTAGCGCGCCAGTACCCGCCGCAGCACCTCGCGCGGGTTGGCCTCGAACAGGCCGCCGGCCGCGTCCTCCATCGCCAGCAGCAGTTGCGCCATCGGCCGCGGCGCCCAAGGCACGGAGCGCAGCGAACCCGGCACGGGCCGGCAGATGCGATCCTCGTCGCCGATGTCGTAGCCCAGGCCGGTTTCCTCGACCGTGTTGCCGGTGATGTCGGTGGCGATCAACGACATCGGCAGGCACACCCCATCCGTGTAGACCTTGTCCAGCGCGTCGCGGGTGATGCGCTTGCCGCGCAGTAGGCCGTTCATGTCGGGCAGGATCAGGTCGATCAGTTCGCAGCCGTGGATGCCGCGCAGGGTGAGCGCGTCGTCCTCGGGCAGGCCCGCGGCGGCGGACGATTCGGGGTGGGAAGGGAGGTTCATGCAGGCGCTCCGGAAGGCCGGAGGCAGCTTAGCAGAGGAGATGCGTTGTCAAGAATACTCAACGACACTCGCCGCCTAGCATCTCAAAAACGCCCGAAACCGGTGCTGCTACGCACCAATCCGGGGCGCATGGGCGCTGATTCGCACCCCGTGTTGTAAAAATAAAACGGCCGGGCTAAGGTGGCTCCAAGCCATCCCGAGCCCCCTGCATGACCAGCCAGCCGCTGGTCGGCCTGCCGACCGATCACAAGCAAATCGGCGCGCATCCCTTCCTCGCGGTCGGAGAGAAGTACATCCGCGCGGTGGTCGACGGCGCCGGCGCGATGCCGGTGCTGCTGCCCACCCTGGACCCGGCGTTGCCGCTGCGCGAGTTCCTGCGCCGCGTCGACGGCGTCCTGCTGACGGGCTCGGTCAGCAACATCGAACCGCATCACTACAGCGACGAATCCAGCTACGAAGGCAACCTGCTGGATCCGCGCCGCGACGCCACCAACCTGGCGCTGATTCCGCTGGCGATGGACATGGGCGTGCCGCTGCTGGCGATCTGCCGCGGTTTCCAGGAGGTCAACGTCGCCCTCGGCGGCAGCCTGTACCAGAAGGTGCACGAGCAGCCCGGCTTCCTGGATCACCGCGAACGTCCGGACGATCCGCTCGACGTCCAGTACGGCCCCGCGCACGACATCGCGCTGGCGCCGGACGGCCTGCTGGCGCGCTGGGCCGGTGTGGAGCGGGTGAAGGTCAATTCGCTGCACGGACAGGGCGTGCGCCGGCTCGGCCGCGATCTGATCGTGGAAGCCACCGCGCCGGACGGGCTGATCGAGGCCTTCCGCCATGACGGCCCGGGCTTCCTGCTCGGCGTGCAGTGGCATCCGGAATGGCGGGTCGCCGGGAACCCGTTCTACCTGTCGATCTTCCAGGCGTTCGGAGCCGCCTGCCGGGAGCGTGCCGAACGGCGCGCACGCGAACGCCCGCCGCCCCGCGCGGCATGAAGCGCTTGCGTCCTTCCCGTTCACGACTCCGAACCGTATCCCCATGAGCCAGAAAAAGAACACCCGAAAACCGACCACGCCGCAGCAGGCCGAAGAGAGCGCGCTGCGGCGCTGGCTGAAGGAACGCCGCATCACCGAGGTCGAATGCCTGGTGCCGGACATCACCGGCAATGCGCGCGGCAAGATCATTCCCGCCGACAAGTTCTCGCACGACTACGGCACCCGCCTGCCGGAGGGCATCTTCGCCACCACCGTCACCGGCGACTATCCGGACGACTATTACGAACTGACCTCGCCGTCGGACTCGGACATGATGCTGCGCCCGGATCCGGACACGGTGCGGATGGTGCCGTGGGCCGCCGATCCCACAGCGCAGATCATCCACGACTGCTACACCAAGGCCGGGCAGCCGCACGAACTGGCGCCGCGCAACGTGCTGCGACGGGTATTGGCCGAGTACGAAAAGGCCGGCCTGCGCCCGGTGGTCGCGCCGGAGCTGGAGTTCTTCCTGGTGCAGAAGAACACCGACCCGGATTTCCCGCTGTTGCCGCCGGCCGGCCGTTCCGGGCGCCCGGAAACCGCGCGCCAGTCGTATTCGATCGACGCGGTCAACGAGTTCGATCCGATCCTGGACCTGATGTACGACTACTGCGAGGCGATGGAACTGGACGTGGACACGCTGATCCACGAATCCGGCGCGGCCCAGCTGGAAGTCAATTTCACCCACGCCGGCGCGATGGCGCTGGCCGATCAGGTGTTCCTGTTCAAGCGCACCATGCGCGAGGCGGCGATGCGGCACGGTGTCTACGCCACCTTCCTGGCCAAGCCGATGGAGAACGAGCCCGGCAGCGCGATGCACATCCACCAGAGCGTGGTGGACGCGAAGAAGGGCCACAACGTGTTCACCGGCAAGGATCCGGGCAAGTTCAGTCCGGTGTTCGGGCATTACCTGGCCGGCCTGCAGAAGTACGTGCCGATGGCGATGGCGTTCTTCGCGCCCAACGTCAATTCCTACCGCCGGCTGATGTTCGGCGAGGTCTCGCCCAGCAACGTGCAGTGGGGCTACGACAACCGCACCTGCGGCCTGCGGGTGCCGATGGACACCCCGGAGAACATGCGGGTGGAAAGCCGCTTCGCCGGTTCCGACGCCAATCCCTACCTGGCGATGGCCGCGACCCTGGCCTGCGGCCTGCTGGGCATCCGCGAGAAGCTCAAGCCGACTGCGCCGACCGCCGGCAGCGCCAAGGAAATCGGCTACGACCTGCCGCGCTCGCTGGGCGAGGCGCTGGACGGGCTGGAGGCGTGCAAGCCGTTGCAGGAGATGCTGGGGCCGCGGTTCGTGCGGGCGTACGTGTCGGTGAAGCGCAAGGAGTATGAGACCTTCTTCCGCGTGATCAGTTCGTGGGAGCGGGAATTCCTGCTGTTGAACGTCTGAGTGTTCATGGTGCGAGATTTTTTGGGCCATCGGTGAGCACCGACGACACCATCACGCGCAAGCGCCCTGAGCGCTTCAGTTCGAGTCCAGCGTAGACAACAAGCCATAAAGAACGTCATCCCGGAGTCCCCATGGAACACCTCGACATCCGCACCCTCCAGAAACTCGACGCCGAACACCACCTGCATCCCTTCAACGACAACGCCGCCCTGGCCAAGAAGGGCACCCGCATCCTCACCCGCGGCGAGGGCTGCTACGTGTGGGATGCCGAGGGCAACCAGTTGCTCGATGCCTTCGCCGGCCTGTGGTGCGTCAACATCGGTTACGGGCGCAGGGAACTGGGCGAGGTCGCGTCGAAGCAGATGACCCAACTGGCGTACTACAACAGCTTCTTCCAGTGCACCACCGAGCCGACCATCGAACTGGCGGCCAAGCTGGCCGAACTGGCGCCGGGCGACATCAACCATTCCTTCTTCGTCAATTCCGGATCCGAGGCCAACGACACCATCCTGCGGCTGGTGCGGCACTTCTGGGCGGTGCAGGACCAGCCGCGCAAGAACATCTTCATCGGTCGCCACGACGGCTACCACGGCACCACCATGGCCGGTGCCAGCCTGGGCGGCATGAAGGGCATGCACAAGCAGGGCGGGCTGCCGATTCCGGACATCCACCACATCGATCCGCCGTTCTGGTTCGCCGACGGCGGCGAGCTGTCCGAGGACGAGTACGGCCAGGTCGCGGCGCGCCGGCTGGAAGACAAGATCCTGGAGCTGGGGCCGGAACGGGTCGCCGCCTTCATCGGCGAACCGATCATGGGCGCCATCGGCGTGTACATCCCGCCGCGCACCTACTGGCCGGAAATCGAACGCATCTGCCGCAAGTATGACGTGCTGCTGATCGCCGACGAGGTCATCTGCGGCTTCGGCCGCACCGGCGAATGGTTCGGCTCGCAGTACTTCGGCTTCCAGCCTGACATCATGCCGGTGGCCAAGGGCATCACCTCCGGCTACATCCCGCTGGGCGCGGCGATGTTCAACGACCGCGTGGCGAACGTGCTCAAGGCGCAGGGCGGCGAACTCGCCCATGGCGCGACCTATTCCGGCCACCCGGTGTGCGCGGCGGTGGCGCTGGAGAACATCCGCATCCTGCAGGAAGAGAAGATCGTCGAACGCGCCAGGACCGAGATCGCGCCCTATCTGGCCCAGCGCTGGGCCGAGTTGGGCGAACACCGGCTGGTCGGGCAGGCACGCATCGCCGGCCTGGTCGGGGCACTGGAACTGGTGCCGGACAAGGGCAAGCGCGGGTTCTTCCCGGATCGCGGTTCGGTCGGAGTGATGTGCCGCGACTTCGCGCTCAAGCGCGGCCTGATCCTGCGGGCCACCTGGGATGCGATGCTGCTGTCGCCACCACTGGTGATCACCCGCGAGCAGGTGGACGAACTGTTCGACAAGGCATGGAAGGCGCTGGACGACACCGCCCAGGCGCTGGGTCGCTGATGATGGAAACGGCGGGTCGTCAACGGGTTCCCAGGCCGGTGGCGGGGCGTATCATGTCCGCCATCACCTTTCTGCTTCCAGGAGAAGCCCCATGAAGTTCCGAGCATTGACGATTGCGCTGGCCGCGGCCGGTACCCTGGTGGCCTGCGGCGGCAGTGGCGGTGGCGGGGAAAAGAAGGCGGCCAAGGCGGCCGACGAGAAGGTCGTCAACGTCTACAACTGGTCGGACTACATCGCCGAGGACACCATTCCGAACTTCGAGAAGCAGACCGGGATCAAGGTCACCTACGACGTGTTCGACAGCGACGAGATGGTCGAGACCAAGCTGCTGGCCGGTTCCAGCGGCTACGACGTGGTGGTGCCCTCGCTGAGCTTCCTCGGCCGGCAGATCCAGGCCGGCGTGTTCCTGCCGCTGGACAAGTCGAAGATCCCGAACCTGAAGAATGTCGACCCGAAGCTGCTGGAGCGCATCGCCCTGCAGGATCCGGGCAACCAGTACGCCGTGCCGTACCTGTGGGGCACCAGCGGCATCGGCTACAACGTGGACAAGGTCAAGGCGGCGTTCGGCAACACCGACGTCACCGGCAGCTGGGACCTGGTGTTCAAGCCGGAGAACCTGTCCAAGCTCAAGGACTGCGGCGTGACCGTATTGGATACCCCGTCCGAGCTGATCCCGATCGCGCTGAATTACCTGGGCGAGGATCCGCACAGCTTCGATCCCAAGGTCATCGACAAGGCCGCGGCGTTGCTGAAGGGCATCCGGCCGTATATCCGCAACTTCCATTCCTCGTCCTACATCAACGACCTGGCCAACGGCGACGTGTGCCTGGTGGTGGGCTGGTCGGGCGACGTCATCCAGGCGCGCGATCGCGCCGACGAGGCGGAAAACGGCGTGCACATCGGCTACTCGATTCCCAAGGAAGGCGCGCCGCAGTGGTTCGACATGATGGCCATCCCCAAGGATGCCAAGCATGTCGAGAACGCCTACGCCTTCATCAACAACATGCTGGATCCGAAGGTGGCGGCGGCCAACACCAATTTCGTGACCTATCCGAACGCGGTGCCGGCGTCCAAGCCGATGATCGAGCCGTCGATCGCCAACGATCCGACCATCTATCCGCCGGCCGAGGTCGACGCCAAGCTGTTCACCTTCGCGGTGCTGCCGCCGGAAGTGGACCGCCAGTACACCCGGATCTGGACCGAACTGAAGACAGGCAAGTAACCGGAGCAGGGCCGCCACGCGCGGCCCTGGTCTTTGGGGGGGATTGCCGGGGCCACGTGTCCCGGATACGAACAGGGCATTCCCCGGAGTGCCCGCAGTCAAACCGCAAGAACGCACCACTCATCACTGCCATGCCTGGCGCAACTCTGGAGAGAGCTTGATGAAACTGCGAATCCTGGCCACCGCTGTCCTCCTCTGTACCACCCTGGCCGCCTGCGGCGGCAAGCCTGATGCCGACAAGGGGGCGGCCGGCACCGCCAAGGCCGACGGGGCCAAGGAAGTGAACGTCTACAACTGGTCGGACTACATCGCCGAGGACACCATCCCGAACTTCGAGAAGCAGAGCGGGATCAAGGTCACCTACGACGTGTTCGACAGCAACGAAGTGGTCGAGACCAAGCTGCTGGCCGGGTCCAGCGGTTACGACATCGTGGTGCCGACCCTGAACTTCCTTGGCCGGCAGATCCAGGCGGGCGTGTTCATGCCGCTGGACAAGAGCAGGATTCCCAACTACGCCAACCTCGATCCCGAGCTGATGAAGCGCATCGAGCGACAGGATCCGGGCAATCAGTACGCCATTCCCTACATGTGGGGCACCACCGGCATCGGCTACAACATCGACAAAGTCAAGGCGGCGTTCGGCAATACCGACATCGCCAACAGCCTGGATATCGTGTTCAAGCCGGAGAACGTGTCCAAGCTCAAGGACTGCGGCGTGACCCTGCTGGACACACCGTCCGAAGTCATCCCGATGGCGCTGAACTACCTGGGCGAGGATCCCAACAGTTTCGATCCCAAGGTCATCGACAAGGCCGCCGCGCTGCTGAAGTCGGTGCGCCCGTACATCACCAACTTCCACTCCTCGCAGTACATCGACGCGATGGCCAACGGCGATACCTGCCTGGTGGTGGGCTGGTCCGGTGACATCATCCAGGCGCGCGATCGCGCCGAGGAGGCGGGCAACGGCGTCAAGATCGCCTACGCCATCCCGAAGGAAGGTGCGCCGCAGTGGTTCGACATGCTGGCCATCCCGAAGGACGCCAAGCACGTGGACAACGCCTACGCCTTCATCAACTACCTGCTGGATCCGCAGGTGATGGCCAACAACTCCAACTTCATCCATTACCCCAACGCCATTCCCAAGGCCAAGGTGCTGATGGACAAGACCATCGTCGAGGATCCGACCGTGTATCCGCCGCCGGAAGTCGAGGCCAAGCTGTTCACCTTCGCCATCCTGCCGCCGGAAGTGGATCGCCAGTACACCCGGATCTGGACCGAGCTGAAGACCGGCAAGTAATCCATGCGAAGGGGCGGGCGACGACGCCCGCCCTGGACCTTCCACATTTTCATTCCATATCCAGAGAACACCGGCGCCGCTTGCACGGCGCGGTACAGGGGAACCCGATGGCGGCTGACAACCCACCTCCCGGCAACGGCAAGGACACCGCGACCGCCAAGGCCGGTGCCGATGCCTACCTGCGCATCGTCGACGTGCGCAAGGAATTCGACGGTTTCGTCGCCGTGGACGACACCAACCTGACCATCCGCAAGGGTGAGATCTTCGCGCTGCTGGGCGGCTCGGGCAGCGGCAAGTCCACCCTATTGCGTTGCCTGGCCGGTTTCGAGAAACCCACCGCCGGCAAGATCTACCTGGACGGACAACTGCTCAACGATCTGCCGCCCTACGAGCGGCCGCTCAACATGATGTTCCAGTCCTACGCGCTGTTCCCGCACATGACCGTGGAGCAGAACATCGCCTTCGGCCTCAAGCAGGACGGCCTGTCCAGGGAGGCCATCAAGAAGCGGGTCGAGGAGATGCTGGGGCTGGTGCAACTGGGCAAACTGGCCAGGCGCAAGCCGCACCAGCTCTCCGGCGGCCAGCAGCAGCGCGTGGCACTGGCGCGTTCGCTGGCCAAGGGGCCGAAGCTGCTGCTGCTGGATGAACCGATGGGCGCGCTGGACAAGAAACTGCGCTCGCAGATGCAACTGGAGCTGGTCAACATCATCGAGAAATCCGGGGTGACCTGCGTGATGGTCACCCACGACCAGGAAGAGGCCATGACCATGGCCACCCGCATCGCCCTGATGGACCAGGGCTGGATCCGCCAGGTCGGCACGCCGGATGAAATCTACGAGCAGCCGACCAGCCGTTTCGCCGCCGAGTTCATCGGCTCGGTCAACCTGATCGACGGCGTGGTGGAGGAGGACGAATCCGACTACGTCACCATCCGCAGCCCGCTGCTGCCGGTGCCGGTCTACGTGGGCCACGGCATCTCCGGCTTCGAGGGCCAGGAAGTCTCGTTCGCGGTGCGGCCGGAGAAGCTGGGCATCGGCAAGGAAGAGCCGGCGCAGGAATACAACAAAGCCAAGGGCGTGATCGAGGACATCGCCTATTTCGGCAGCCATTCGGTCTACCACGTGCGCCTGCCGGGCGGCTACAAGTTCATGGCCAACTTCGCCAACGTGCAGCGCTGGGCCAGCGAAGGCCTCACCTGGAACGACGAGGTCTGGGTGTGGTGGGGCGACAACGACGGGGTGGTGCTGACCTCATGAAACTCCGCGACCTGATCAAGAAAGCCACGCCGGGCCCGCGCTGGGCGGTGATCTCGGTCCCTTACCTGTGGCTGCTGCTGTTCTTCGCCATTCCCTTCCTGATCGTCCTGAAGATCTCGTTTTCGCGGCTGGCCATCGCCATGCCGCCGTACACGCCGATCCTGGAATACGTGGACGAGGCGCTCTCGCTCAAGCTCAACCTGGGCAACTACGCGGCGCTGTTCACCGATTCCCAGTACATCCAGGCCTACCTGAGCTCGATCCAGATCGCGGCCATCTCGACCTTCTTCGCGCTGCTGATCGGCTATCCCATCGCCTACGTGATCGCGCGCCTGCCACCCTCCAGCCGCAACATCGCGATGATGCTGGTGGTGCTGCCGTCGTGGACCTCGTTCCTGATCCGCATCTACGCCTGGATCGGCATCCTCAAGAACAACGGCCTGCTCAACAACCTGCTGATGAAGCTTGGCATCATCAACGAGCCCTTGCAGATCCTGTACACGCCGATGGCCGCCTACATCGGCATCGTCTATGCCTACCTGCCGTTCATGGTGCTGCCGCTTTACACCAACCTGGTCAAGCACGACCAGCGCCTGCTGGAAGCCGCCTATGACCTGGGCGCCAAGCCGTGGAAGGCCTTCTTCACCATCACCCTGCCGCTGTCGCGCGCCGGCATCATCGCCGGCTGCATGCTGGTGATGATCCCGGCGGTGGGCGAGTTCGTCATCCCCGAACTGCTCGGTGGTCCGGACACGCTGATGATCGGCCGGGTGCTGTGGAACGAGTTCTTCAACAACCGCGACTGGCCGGCGGCCTCGGCGGTGGCGATCGTCATGCTGATCCTGCTGATGATCCCGATCCTGATCTTCAACCGGGTGCAGCAGCGCGAGCTGGAAGGGAGGCTGACATGAGCCGCCTGCGCCAACGCAGCCTGACCTGGCTGGTGCTGGGTTTCGGCTTCGCCTTCCTGTACCTGCCGATCCTGATCCTGATGGTCTACTCGTTCAACGAGTCGCGCCTGGCCACGGTCTGGTCGGGATTCTCGGTGAAGTGGTACGGCGAGCTGTTCCGCGACCAGCAGATGCTGCAGGCGGCCTGGATCAGCCTGAAGATCGCGTTCTGGACCGCCACCGCGGCGATGGTGCTGGGCACCCTGGCGGCGCTGGTGATGACCCGGATGCGGCGCTTCCCCGGCAAGACCCTGTTCGGCGCGCTGATCACCGCGCCGCTGGTGATGCCGGAGGTGATCATCGGCCTGTCGATCCTGCTGATGCTGGTGTCGATGGGCGGACTGCTGGGCCTGCCGTCCAAGGGCGTCATCGCGATCTGGATCGCCCACGTCACCCTGACCGTTTCCTTCGTCACCGTGGTGATCTCCTCGCGCCTGTCCGAACTGGACAAGTCGCTGGAGGAGGCGGCGATGGATCTGGGAGCGAACCGGCTCAAGGTATTCTTCCTGATCACCCTGCCGATCATCGCGCCGGCGCTGGTGTCCGGCTGGCTGCTCGCGTTCACCCTGTCGCTGGACGACGTGGTGATCGCCAGCTTCGTCGCCGGCCCCAGCTCGACGACCCTGCCGATGAAGGTGTTCTCCTCGGTGCGCCTGGGCCTGAGTCCCAAGATCAACGCGCTGGCGACGCTGATGATCGCGATCGTCTCGCTCGCGGCGCTGGCCGGTTGGTGGCTGATGTACCGCGAGGAGAAGCGCCGCCAGCGCGACATGCAGCTGGCGCTGCAGGAAAACGGCTGACCGGGCCCACCCGGCGCTAACGCGGCGGGCGCCAGAATGGGTGCCTGCCCGAGAACCCAGAGATCGTCATGAAGGTAGACATCGTCAATCCCGCGACCGGCAAGGTCGACCGTTCCCAACCATTGATGGACGCCGCCGCGGTCGAGGCCGTGCTGGCGGCCTCGCAGCCGGCCTTCCGCGCCTGGTCGGCGCGTCCGCTGGCCGAGCGTGGCGAACTGCTGCGCCGGGTCGGCTCGGAACTGCGCCGCCGTCGCGACGACACCCAGCGGGTGATGACCGCCGAGATGGGCAAGCTGCGCAAGGAAGCCCTGGCCGAAATCGACAAATGCGCCGGTGCCTGCGACTACTACGCCAACCACGCGGCCGATTACCTGAGGGACGAGCCGATCACCACCGATGGCAGCCGCAGCTACGTGCGCTATGAACCCATCGGCTGCGTGTTCGCGGTGATGCCATGGAACTTCCCGATCTGGCAGGTGTTCCGGTTCCTGGCGCCGGCACTGATGGCGGGCAATGTCGCCGTGCTCAAGCACGCCAGCAATGTGCCGGGCTGCGCCGACGTCATCGCCGACGCGCTGCATGGCGCGGGTATTCCGGCCGGTGTGTTCGGCGTGCTGCATATCAACAACGATCAGGCCGCCGAGGTCATCCGGGATCCGCGCATCGCCGCGGTAACCCTGACCGGCAGCGAACGCGCGGGCCGCTCGGTGGCGGGAAACGCCGGCCAGCAGCTCAAGAAGTGCGTGATGGAGCTGGGCGGCAGCGACGCCTTCGTGGTGCTGGAGGACGCGGATCTGGACAAGACCGTGGCCGGTGCGATCGCGTCCCGTTTCGGCAATGCGGGGCAGACCTGCATCGCCGCCAAGCGTTTCATCGTGGTCGAGGCGATCGCCGATCGCTTCGTGCAGCGCTTCAGCGAAGCAGCGGCGAAACTGCGCCTGGGCGATCCGCAGGACGATGCCACCACGCTGGCGCCGATGGCGCGCCAGGATCTGCGCGCCGAACTGCATCGGCAGGTGCAGGCGAGCATCGCCAGGGGCGCGAAGGCCCTGCTGGGGTGCGAGCCGGATGCCTCGCATGCCGGCTATCCCGCCTCGATCCTGGATGGGGTGAAGCCCGGCATGCCGGCCTACGAGGAAGAACTGTTCGGTCCGGTCGCCAGCATCCTGCGCGTGCGCGACGAGGCCGAGGCGGTGCGGGTCGCCAACGACACCACGTTCGGCCTGGGCGGCAGCGTCTGGACCGGCAATGCCGAGCGTGGCGATCGGGTGGCGCGCCAGTTGCAGGTCGGCGCAGCCTTCGTCAACGCGATCGTGCGCAGCGACGTGCGCCTGCCGTTCGGCGGCACCAAGCGTTCGGGCTTCGGGCGTGAACTGGCCGAGCACGGCATCCACGAGTTCATGAACATCAAGTCTGTCTACGTGGCCTGATCGCCGGCCTCGGTCAGGAGTGCCCACCACGCCATTGCGCTTTCGATGGGATGGCCGTATCCGCGATGTGAATGGCGCGCTGGTTGGCTGGCGGCCGGCAGGGGCGCCTGCCGGCACGCCGTCCGTTCCCGGCTTGCGGCGGTCTGGAAGGGCGGCGGGTCCATGGCTGGAACAGATGGTTACGGGCGCCGCCATTCCGAAACCGGCGCCGCGCTGCCATCTTCCCGGCATTGCCCAGGAGGTCACCATGAACACCCCCGTCGATATCCATCCCGCCCGTGTCCTGCGCAAGGTGCGCGGTCGCGCGACCTCCGATGGCGCCGGCGTCAAGTTGACCCGCGTCATCGGCGGCCCGGATCTGCCGGATCTGGATCCGTTCCTGCTGCTGGACGAATTCGGCACCGATCGCGCCGAGGACTACATCGCCGGCTTTCCGGAGCACCCGCACCGCGGCTTCGAGACCGTCACCTACATGCTCGACGGGCGCATGCGCCATCGCGACAACCACGGCAACGAAGGCCTGCTGACGCCGGGCTCGGTGCAGTGGATGACCGCCGGCCGCGGCCTGGTGCATTCGGAGATGCCGGAGCAGGAATCCGGCCGCATGCGCGGCTTCCAGTTGTGGGTGAACCTGCCGGCGCGCGAGAAGATGACCGAACCGAAGTACCAGGAATTCGCACCGGAACGCATTCCGACCGCCTCGCCTGGACCGGGCGTGGGCATCAAGGTGATCGCCGGCCGGGTCGGCGACGTGGAAGGTCCGATCTCACAACCGGCCACCGATCCGGTCTACCTCGATATCGCGCTCGACGCCGGCAAGGCGTGGGATTACGTCCTGCCCGAAGGCCACAACGCGTTCGTGTATGCCTTCGAAGGCGCGTTGACGGTGGGCGAGGGCGAGGAAGCCCGCGCACTGGAGACCCATGAAATGGCCGTGCTCGGAGGTGGCAATGGCCTCGCGTTGCGCGCCGGCAACCAACCGGCCCGCGCGATTCTGGTCGCCGGTCGCCCGCTGCGCGAGCCGGTGGTGCGGCATGGTCCGTTCGTGATGAACAGCAAGCAGGAAATCATGCAAGCTTTCGTCGACTTCCAGGAAGGGCGGTTCTGATCGCATCCCGAGATGCCGGCCTGTGGGAGCGACGTAAGTCGCGAACCGTTTCCGGCATCAAATTCCGAAAGAAAGGAACCGTACGTCCCGCCATCCTGCGACTGATGGTCATCGCGACTTACGTCGCTCCCACAGGGAAGAGATGAAGTGACAAAAAAAGCCGGGCAGTGCCCGGCTTTTCTCGCAACGCATGCGGCGAGGTCAGTCCTTGCCAATCGCCTTGTAGATCACGCCGCCGAGCAGGCCGCCAAGGATCGGCGCCAGCCAGAACAGCCACAGCTGGCTGATCGCGGTCGGGCCGGCGAACAGTGCCACGGCGGTGGAGCGGGCCGGATTCACCGAGGTGTTGGTGACCGGGATGCTGATCAGGTGGATCAGGGTCAGGGCCAGCCCAATCGCGATCGGCGCGAAGCCCGCCGGCGCGCGGCCGTGGGTGGAGCCCATGATGACGATCAGGAAGAACGCGGTCAGCACCACTTCGGTCAGGAACGCCGCTGCCACCGAATAGCCGCCGGGCGACATCGCCCCATAGCCGTTACTGGCGAATGCGCCGGCCGCATTGGGATCGATCGCGAACCCGCTGGCGCCACTGGCGATCTGCAGCAGGATGAAGCCCGCCGCGGCACCGCCCAGGACCTGGGCGACGATGTAGGGCACCAGTTCCTTGATGGAGAAGCGGCCGCCGGCCCACAGGCCGAAACTGACCGCCGGATTGAAATGGCCGCCGGAGATATGGCCGAACGCATAGGCGCCGGTCAGCACGGTCAGGCCGAACGCCAGGGCGACGCCGAGGAAGCCGATGCCCAGTGGATTGGCGTCACCGCCGAATTTGGCTGCCAGCACCGCGCTGCCGCAGCCGCCCAGCACCAGCCAGAAAGTACCCAGGAACTCCGCCGCGAGTTTCTTTCCAAGACTCATCTGTAATCCCCCAAGGAATGGATGGAACCGTCGTCCGACGGGCCGCACGCGCACGAGGATCGCCCGGGTGCGGCACCAGTATGCCTTGGGTGACTCAAAAAAGTGTGACAACCATCACTCTTGATTAATGATCGGGCAAGGGAATGAACTCGGTCTCACCGGGCACCTGGCCGAACTTTCCTTCGCGCCAATCGTCCTTGGCCTGTTCGATCCGCTCCTTCGAACTGGAGACGAAGTTCCACCAGATGTGCCGATGCGCGTCGAGTGGCTCGCCCCCGAGCAGCAGCGCCTTCACCGGTGTCTTCGCGCGTAGCACCGGCCGGGCGCCGGGATCCAGCACCACCAGGTGCTTGTCGGGAATGTCGGCGCCGTCGAGCTGGGCGTCGCCCTCCAGCACGTACAGCGCACGCTCGACATGGCCACTGTCAATGGCGTGCTCGGCATCCGCTTCCAGATCCAGCGCCACGTTGAAGGTGTCGGCGAACACCCGCACCGGTGATTCCTCGCCATAGGCGCGGCCGGCGATCACCCGCAGCCAGGTGCCGTCATGGCGCCGCTGCGGCAAGGTGTCGGCCTTGTGGTGGTGGAATTCGGGCGCGACCTCTTCGTAGGCCCTCGGCAGCGCCACCCAGGTCTGCATGCCATGCAGCGGATGCGGATGCGCGCGCACGTCGGCGGGGGTGCGTTCGGAGTGGGCGATGCCGCGGCCGGCGGTCATCCAGTTGACGTCGCCGGGCAGGATGATCTGCTCCGAACCCAGCGTGTCCTTGTGGTTGATCGCGCCGCTCCACAGGAAGGTCACCGTGGCCAGGCCGATGTGCGGATGCGGGCGTACGTCCACACCGCGGCCTTCGTCGAAGGTCGCCGGACCCATGTGGTCCACGAACACGAACGGGCCGACGCTGCGCGCCTGCAGGCTGGGCACCGCGCGACGGACCTGGAATCCGCCCAGATCATGGGTGCGGGGGGGAATGATGAGGGTCATGGCGTCCTCCGTGGGTGGCTGCGCGCAGGATGGCACAGCGCCATGACGGGCGCAGGGCCGGCGGCGGCAACGGATTGTTTCCGCGGTGGACGCATCGCCCCGCATCCATCCCCGTCGCCCTGCCTATCGAGGGGCGAGCGGGACGTCGCCCCGTCGCGACGCCAGCCGGTCGGCCAGGCGCGTGGGTTCCGGCAGGCGGTAGCCGCGCAGGCACCGCAGCGTCCATTCGAGCGCGCCGGCCATCGAGACGCGGTGGCCGGGCGAGACGATCAGCGGCAGGCAACGCGGCTTGCTGCGCAGCGCCCAGCCGATCTGTTCGCCGCCGTCGAGCAGCGGCGTGTGGTCGCCGCCGCGATCGCCGGGTGGATCGAAACGGCCGCACAGCGGCTTCTTCGCCACGCCGATGCTGGGCAGGCCGGTCGCCACGCCGAAATGCGCGGCGATGCCGAGCCGGCGCGGGTGGGCGATGCCCTGGCCGTCGACCAGCACCAGATCCGGCGCCTGCCGCAGCATCGCCAGCGCCGCCAGCAGCGCCGGGAGTTCGCGGAAACTGAGCAGGCCCGGCACGTAGGGCATCGAGGTCGGCACGCGCGCGACCTGGGTTTCGATCGGTTGCAGATCGCGCGCGTCGAGCAGCACCACCGCCGCGCGCGTGGTCGCGCCGCCCTCCTCGAAACCGACATCGAAACCGGCCAGATGGCGTGGTGGTTCGAAATCGTCGCGCAGGCGGACCTGGCGGGCGAGTTCCTTCTGCAGCAGGCGGGCGTGGCGGGCGCTGCCGTCCCACGCGCCGAACACGGGGGGCGCGTCGTTCATCGGCGCAGGTTAACCGATGCCGCCGGTACGCTCCGTGCACACGGCGTGCGCGGTCAGTAGCGCGTAATCTCCACCCGCACGCGGCCGTCGGCGCCGACGTGGATGCGGGTCAGGCGGTCGTACTCGGTCTCCGGCATCGGCGTGGCCGGCTGGCCGGACAGGGCGGCCACCAGGTCCGGCACGGTATTGCTGTGGCCGACGATCAGCACCGTGCCGTGATCGTGGTCGCGGCGCCAGCGGGCGGCGCTTTCGGCGGCGGGGCCGCGCGAGAAGTAGGTGTCGACGGGAATGTGCCGGCGATCCGCGGTGGGCTGGGCGGTCTGGCGGGTACGTTTGAACTCGGTCGCGTAGATCGCGACCACCGGCGCGTCGGCCAGGACTTCGGCCAGCCGCTGCGCGCGGCGCAGGCCGGCCTCCGACAACTGCGGGTCTTCCGGGTCGTCGGTGGCCTTCTCGGCGTGCCGGACCACCACGAAGGTGGCGCCATCTGCCGACGGCGTGCTGGCGCAGCCGGACAGGGCCAGCGCGGCCGCGACGAACAGAAGGCACAGGAAACGGTTCAGCGAGGTCGTCATGGAAAACTCCTGCGAGGGCGCGCGCAGCATATCGCAGGCCTGCCGGCGGGCGATCCGCGCGGCGGCCATCGTCCGTCGCGTCGGTGCGGAAACGAACCGGCGAACAAGGGCCGACGGGAACGTGGGGCACGAACACACCCGTCAGGACCCACCCGGTAGAATCGGCGCATGTCCCCGAGGAGCCCACGATGGCACGCAAGCTTCGCCTGCTGGGCCTGATCCTGCTGACCCTGGTCATCGCCAGCCTGGTGTCGCTCTACAGCTACGGCCGGTTCGCCGCGCGCGTGCAGGGGCCGGCGACGCAGGCCCTGCCGATCGCCGCCAACGCCACCGCGCTGGATCGCGCCATCGCGCCGCTGACCGAAGCGCATCCGGATCGGAGCGGGCTTGGCCTGGTGTCGGACAACCTGGACGCCTTCGCGATCCGCGCGCTGACCGCGCAGGCGGCGGGGCGCAGCCTGGATCTGCAGTACTACATCTGGCACGACGATCTCACCGGACAGTTGCTCGATCGCGAACTGCTGCGCGCCGCCGACCGCGGCGTGCGCGTGCGCCTGCTGCTGGACGACATGAACGCGCATGGCCGCGATTCGCTGCTGGTGGCGCTGGACCAGCACCCGAACATCGAGGTGCGGATGTTCAATCCGTCGCGCAACCGTGCCGGCTTCCTCGGACGCGGCATGGAAATGCTGCTGCGCGGCGTCAGCCTCAACCGGCGCATGCACAACAAGGCGTGGATCGCCGATGGGCGGATTGCGGTGGTGGGGGGACGCAATATCGGCGACGAGTATTTCGACGCGGCCACCGATACCAATTTCCTGGACCTGGACGCGGCCCTGCTGGGACCGGCGGTGCGCCAGACCGAAGCGATTTTCGACGCGTTCTGGAACAGCGGCTCGGTGATTCCGCTGCATGCGCTGGCGCGCGCGGACAAAAACGCGCTGGCCGAACTGCGCGCCGACGTGGACAAGGCGCAGCGCTCGCGCCGTGCCGCGCCCTATCTGAAGCGGGTGGAAAATTCCCCCGGCGTGCGCGCCTTCGTCGAGGGACGGATGCCGCTGCACTGGCCTGCGTCGACCCAGGTGCATTCCGATCCGCCGGAGAAAGGCGAGGGCAACGGCGGGGACGGCTGGCTGATCAACCGGCTGGTCCCGGCGGTCTCCGGGGCGCGGGAACGGGTCTGGCTGATCTCGCCGTACTTCGTGCCCGGCCGTGACGGCGTGGCGTGGCTGGCCGGGCTGCGCCGGCGCGGCGTGGAGGTCGGCGTGCTGACCAATTCGCTGGCGGCCACCGACGTGACCGCCGTGCACAGCGGCTATGCGCCCTACCGGACGCCGCTGCTGCGCGAGGGCGTGAAGCTGTACGAACTGATGCCGCGCGGCGCGCAGGAGGACAGCAGCCTGTTCGGCTCCAGCGGCGCCAGCCTGCACACCAAGGCGTTCGTGGTCGACGACACGTCCGGCTTCGTCGGTTCGTTCAACCTGGACCCGCGTTCGGTCAGCCTCAACACCGAGATGGGCGTGTTCTTCGAGGATGCCGGTACCGCCACCGAACTGGCCCGGCGCTACCACGACAAGACCTCGCCCGCGCACAGCTATCGTTTGCGCCTGGCCGACGGCCAACTGCGCTGGGACGACGGCTCGGTGACTCCGCCACGGACCTGGGACCATGAACCCGGCGTCGGCCTGTGGCGTCGCGGCACCGTCAAGGTGCTGGAATGGCTGCCCATCGAGTCGCAGTTGTAGTGCCGGCAATTCCCCAACTGTGGGAGCGACGTCAGTCGCGATGCTTTTCAGCCAGACCGCCAACGGAAATCGCGACTCACGTCGCTCCCACAAATCCGCCAGGCATCGGCCTGTGGAGTGAGGCCCCGTCAAGTCGCCGGAATGGCTGCCCATCGAATCGCAGTTGTGGTGCCGGCAATTCCCCAACTGTGGGAGCGACGTCAGTCGCGATGCTTTTCAGCCAGACCGCCAACGGCAATCGCGACTCACCTCGCTCCCGCACATCCGCCAGGCATCGGCCAGTGGAGTAGAGGCACCGTCAAGTTACTGGAATGGCTGCCCATCAAGTCGCAGTTGCAATGAACCCGCAATTCCAACTGTGGGAGCGACGTGAGTCGCGAATGCTTTTCAGCCGTGTCGCCAACGGCAATCGCGACTGACGTCGCTCCCACAAGATCCTGCCAGGTTGATTGATGCCGTCATGCCACCTTGAGCGCGGTCAATAGACCCCTGGCGGCATTGAAGCGATCCGCCGGTTCCACCATCGGCAGTTTGATGCGCAGCTTGTCCGGGCCATCCATGCTGTAGATGCGGGGCTGTTTCTGGATCAGCTGGATGACCGACATTGGGTCGATATTCGGCTTGGCCTCGAACACGATGCGGCCGCCAGCCTCGCCCAGGTCCAGTTTACGGATGCCCAGGGCGGTGGCGTCGAGCTTCAGTTCGGCGGCAGCGAACAGGTACTTCACCGGATCCGGCAGCAGGCCGAAGCGATCGACCATCTCCACCTGCAGGTCGCGCAGCTCGTCGCGGTCGCGCGCGCTGCTGATGCGCTTGTACAGGGTCAGGCGGGTATGCACGTCGGGCAGGTAGTCGTCCGGAATCAGCGCCGGCACATGCAGTTCGACCTCGGCGCCGCGCGCCTCCTGGCCCAGGTCCGCGTCCGGCAGCTTGCCCTGGCGGATCGAGCGCACCGCGCGCTCCAGCAGTTCGGTGTACAGGCTGAAGCCGATCTCGGCCATCTGTCCGCTCTGGTCCTCGCCCAGCAGTTCGCCGGCGCCGCGGATTTCCAGATCGTGGGTGGCCAGCAGGAAGCCGGCGCCCAGTTCGTCCATCGCCGCGATCGCGTCCAGCCGTCGCTCGGCGTCGGCGGTCATGCTGCGCTTGTCCGGCACCACCAGGTAGGCGTAGCTGCGGTGGTGCGAACGGCCGACGCGGCCACGCAGCTGGTGCAGCTGGGCCAACCCGAAGCGATCGGCGCGATGGATGACGATGGTGTTGGCGTTGGGGATGTCGATGCCCGATTCGATGATCGTCGTGCACAGCAGCACGTTGAAGCGCTGCTTCTGGAAACCCAGCATCACCTGTTCCAGCTCGCGCTCGGGCATCTGTCCATGCGCCACGCCGATGCGCGCTTCCGGCACCAGTTCCTGCAGATCGCGCTGCATGCGGCCAATGGTCTCGACGTCGTTGTGCAGGAAGTACACCTGGCCGCCGCGCGAGAGCTCGCGCTGGAAGGCTTCGCGCAACAGGGTGCGGTCCCATGGGGTGATGAATGTCTGCACCGCCATGCGGTTGGCCGGCGGAGTGGCGATGATCGACAGATCGCGCAGTCCCGCCATCGCCATGTTGAGCGTGCGCGGAATCGGCGTGGCGGTGAGGGTCAGCAGATGGACGTTGGCGCGCAGCGCCTTCAGCGCCTCCTTCTGGCGCACGCCGAAACGCTGTTCCTCGTCGACGATGACCAGGCCCAGATCCTTGAACTTCACGTCCGGCTGCAGCAGCCGGTGGGTGCCGACGATCACGTCCAGCTTGCCTTCGGCCAGCTTCTCCAGTTCGGCCTTGATTTCCTTGGCGGTCTTGAAGCGCGACAGCACCTCGACCCGCAGCGGCCAGTCGGCGAAGCGATCGCGGAAGTTGCGGTAATGCTGTTCGGCCAGCAGCGTGGTCGGCACCAGCACCGCGACCTGCTTGCCGGCGCTGGCGGCGGCGAAGGCCGCGCGCACCGCCACTTCGGTCTTGCCGAAACCGACGTCGCCGCAGACCACCCGATCCATCGGCTGGCTGCTGCCCAGATCGCGCAGCACCGCCTCGATGGCGGCATGCTGGTCCGGGGTTTCCTCGAACGGGAACGCGGCGGCGAACGGTTCGTACATCGCCCGATCCACCGGCAGCGCCAGCCCGGCGCGCGCCTGCCGGCGGGCCTGGATTTCCAGCAGTTCGGCGGCCACGTCGCGGACCTTCTCGGCGGCCTTCTTCTTGGCCTTGGTCCAGGCTTCGCCACCCAGCGAATGCAGCGGCGCGGTCTCCACCGAGGCGCCGGAGTAGCGGCTGATCAGGTGCAGCTGCGCGACCGGCACGTACAGGCGGTCGCCCTTGGCGTACTCGATTTCCAGGTACTCGCCGGGCAGGCCGCCGGCTTCCAGCACCACCAGGCCGCGGTAGCGGCCGACGCCGTGATCCTCGTGGACGATCGGCGCGCCTTCGCTCAGTTCACCGAGGTCGCGGATGATGCTGTCGGGTTCGCGACCGGTGCGCTTGCGGCGATACGGCTGGGTGGCGCGTTCCGGGAACAACTGGCGCTCGGTGAGCACCGCGATCGCCGGTGCGTCCAGGGCGAAACCGTCTTCCAGCGGCGCGACCGCGATGCCGAAGCGTTGGCCGTCGGCGAGGAAGGCGGGCAGATCGTGCAGCACCGCCGGTTTCAGTTCGGCCGATTGCAGCACTTCCAGCAGCGCTTCGCGGCGGCCGGCCGAGTCGGCGGCGATCAACACCCGTCCGGGATAGTGGTCCAGGAACGAACGCAGTGCCTGGCCCGGCGCCTGATCCTTCTGCGCCAGCGGCAGCGTCGGCGAAGGCTGGTCGCCCAGCGGCACGGCGTCGGCATGGCGCGGATGATCCGTTGCACACACTTCGATGCGCGCGGACTGGTTGAGGCGTTCGCGCAGGCTGTCCGGCGGCAGGTACAGATCCTCCGGCGGCAGCAACGGGCGCTCGATGTCGTGGCGGCGCTGCTCGTAGCGGCCCTGCGTCTGCGTCCAGAACGCGTCGGCGGCGGCGCTGGCGCCATCGGCCAGCAGTGGCAGGGCACGTTCGCCCAGGTAGTCGAACAGGGTGGCGGTCTGCTCGAAGAACAACGGCAGGTAGTACTCCACGCCGGCCGGGGCCAGCCCGGACTTGAGATCCTGATAGAGCGCGCTGCGGCGGGTGTCGACGTCGAAACGATCGCGCAGCAGGTTCATCGCCCGCGCCAGCGAGGCCTCGTCCAGCGGTACCTCGCGGCCGGGCAGCAACTGCACCGCGTCGGTTTTATCCAGCGAACGCTGGCTTTCCGGATCGAACTGGCGGATCGAGTCGATGGTGTCGTCCAGCAGTTCGATGCGCAGCGGCGCGTCGGCGCCCATTGGATAGACATCGAGCAGGCCGCCGCGCACGGCGAAATCACCCGGATCCAGCACCTGCGGCACGTGTCGGTAGCTGGCCGTTTCCAGCCGGCGCTTCTCGGCGTCGAAGTCCAGCACCTGTCCGACCCGGTAGTCGAAGCTGCCGCCGACCACGTGGCGCAGCGGCGGCAGCCGCTGCATCAGCGTCTGCACCGGCACCACCACGATGCCGCGCTTCAGCGCGGGCAGGCGGTGCAGCGCGGCCAGGCGCTGGGAAACGATGTCCGGATGCGGGCTGAAGCGATCGTAGGACAGCGTTTCCCAGTCGGGGAAAGGCAGCACCGGCAGATCCGGGCGTCCCGGTTCGCCCAGCAGCGTGCGCAGATCGCCTTCCAACTGGTGCGCCTGGTGGTTGTCGCGGGCAATCGCCACGATTGGACCGTCGTGGGCGAGCGCCGCGCGGGCCAGGAACCAGGCCAGCGCGGACGGCGAGGCCGGCGCGCGCCACCAGGCGCGGGCCTGGGCGCCGCGGGGCAGGGGAGGAACGGGGGTGGAGGAAGCGGAATTCGGATCGGTGGTCATCGGCGCACAAAACAGCGGCAGCGCCGGAGGCGTCGTCCGCCACCAGCGCAAGGGACCGCCAGTCTACCGCGCCACCGCTGCCGCCCGGGTAAACGCCGGCACCGGCGCCGCCGGCATTGCCGTCATTCGGCGGTGACCGGGTCGATCACCGCATGGACTTCGGCGATGCGATTGGCGGGGAAACCGCCCATCCGCGCGTGCTCGCGGATCAGGTCCTCGTTCGGCGCCACGTAGATGCAGTACACCTTGTCGGCGGTGACGTAGCTCTGCAGCCACTGCACCTGTGGTCCCAATTCCTCCAGCACCTCGCAGGATTTGCGCGAGATGGCGCGCAGTTCCTCCGCCGGCAGCAGGCCGGCGCCGGGCAGGTCGCGTTCGATCACATAGCGTGGCATGGGCATCTCCCGTGGCTCAGGGGCGTGCTTCGAACACCAGGTTGAAAGGGGTCTGCGCCGCGCGCCGGAAGCGGCCGAAGCCACCGGCTTCCATCACCGCGCGCAGGCGCGCCTCACCGGCCTGCGCGCCCAGCGCCGGACCGTGGCGGGCCAGCGACACCGGCACGCAGATCTGCGAGGACGCGCCGTAGTAGACCCGGCCGACCGGATTGAGGTTGTCCTCGACGTTGTCGCCAGCAAACGGTTCCACCAGCAGGCAGTGTCCGTCCGGCTTCAGCGCCTGGCGGGCATGGCGCGCCGCGCCGACCGGGTCGGCCATGTCGTGCAGGCAATCGAAGAAGGCGATCAGATCGAAGTCGCGCTCGCCGTAGCCGGTGGCGTCGGCGACCTCGAAGCGCGCGTTGTCCAACCCGGCCTCGCGCGCGCGTTCGCCAGCCACCCGGATCGATTCGGGGTGGTAGTCGTAGCCGATGAAGCGCGAGCGCGGATAGGCGCGCGCCATCAGCAGGGTGCTGGCACCGTGGCCGCAACCGACGTCGGCGACCAGCGCACCGGCAGTGAGCTTGGCGACCACGCCATCCAGCGCCGGCAACCATTCGCCGAGCAGGTGCGCGTTGTAGCCGGCGCGGAAGAACCGTTCGGTGCCGTGGAACAGGCAGGCGTGGTGATCGCCCCATTCCAGCCCCGCACCGGTGCGGAAGTTGTCCACGGTGCGATCCAGCGCATGGAAGACCGCCTCGATGATGTAGTACGCGCCGGCCAGATCCACCGGACTGGCCGGGTCGGCCAGGCACAGCGCCTGTTCGGGTTCCAGCCGGTACTCGCCGCTGCCGGGATCGTAGGTGACGTAGCCGCCGGCGGCCTGGTTGGCCAGCCATTCGCGCAGGTAGCGTTCGTGGGTGCCGGTGCGCTCGGCCAGCGCCGCGGGCGTGAGCGGTCCCTCCGCCAGCGCCTTGTACAGGCCCAGCCGGTCGCCGGCCAGGATCAGGGTGGCGCTGATCGCCGCGCCGAGGTCCTCGACGGCCTTGCCGAGGAAGGTGTTGAGCCGGGTTTCGTCGATGCCCATCGGGGTGCCCTCCGACCGCGCGCGACAGTGCCTGCCGCAGGCCTCCCCAGACAGTCATGATGACGGCGATGTCGGTGGCGGACGGCCGTCCGCCGGTCGGAAAGTGGCCCGCTCGGGCTTCCGGATCAGACTTCCGGATCAGGCGACTTCGTTGAGGTCCAGCACCACCCGCACCAGGCCGGGCGCGGCGTCGGCCTCGCGGACCTGCTTGAAGCCCAACGACTGGGCCAGTTGCAGCATCGGCAGGTTGCTGTCCAGCACGTCGCCGTAGAGCCGGTCCAGCTTTTTCGAGCGCGCCCACTTCACCAGCCGGCGCATCAGGTGGCGGCCCAGGCCCTGGCCGGCGATGAAATGGCTGACCAGGATGGCGAACTCGGCTTCGCGGGTGCGGTTGACCACCGACGCGCGCGCCACCGCGCCGACCAGGGCTTCGCCCGGCGGCAGCGATTCGGCGGCGACCAGGGCGAACTCGGTCTGCGGATCCGGCTGGCTCAGGCGCTGGGCCATTTCCGGGGTCAGTTCGCGCAGGGCGTACAGGAAGCGCTGGCGGATTTCGTCCGGTCCCAGCAGGGTGAAGGCGCCCTGGATGGGGCCGGCGTCCTCGGGTCGGATAGGGCGGATCAGCAACTCGCGCCCGCTGGGCAGGCGGAAGTGTTCATGCCAGGGGGGCAGTCGTTTCGGCGCGGTCATGTGATCATGCTCGCACGAAATCCCCCAGGCGGGCGAGGCGCCTGAACAGCGGTTCAGGCAGCGTGGCGTTTCCCGCGCAGCCGCCCGATCAGCACCGTGACCGCCACGATCAGGGCGCCGGCGACGATGCCGACACCGGCGTTGAACAGCATCGACAGCAGCCCGCCGAGGGCGCCCTGCGCGTACGGTTCGATGAAGTGGTGGAGGGCGCCGATGCCGTGCACCAGGATGCCGCCGCCGACCAGGAACATCGCGGCGGTGCCGGCGATGGACAGGAACTTCATCAGATAGGGCGCGCTGTGCAGGATGCCGCGGCCCAGAGCGCGCTTGAAGCGCGGCCAGCCGCCCTCGCGCTCGTCGCGGTTCAGCGCCAGGCCGGCGTCGTCGAGCTTGACGATGCCGCCGACCAGGCCATACACGCCGACGGTCATGATCAGGGCGATCGTCACCAGCGTGAGCAACTGCTCGAGGAAGGTGCGGCCGGCCAGGGTGCCGAGCGAGATCACGATGATCTCCGCCGACAGGATGAAGTCGGTGCGGACCGCACCGCGGATGCGCTGCTGTTCGAAGGCGACCATGTCGACCTGTTCGTCCTGCACCGCGCGCACGCGTTCGGCGTGCTCCTGTTCGTCCTCGCCTTTGCCGTGCAGGAACTTGTGCGCCAGCTTCTCAACGCCCTCGTAGCAGAGGAAGGCGCCGCCGAGCATCAGCAGCGGGGTGATCAGCGGGATGTTGATGCCGCGCCCGTGCAGCCAGGTTTCCAGCGCGCTGATCGCCAGCGCGGCCGGCACCAGGATCGCCTTGTTGACCAGCGAGCCCTTGGCCACCGCCCACACCACCGGCAGTTCGCGATCGGCCTTGATGCCGGAGACCTGCTGGGCATTGAGCGCCAGATCGTCGCCAAGCACACCGGCGGTTTTCTTGGTGGCGATCTTGGTCATCGCCGAGACGTCGTCCAGCAAGGTGGCGATGTCGTCGATGAGGGCGAACAGGCTGGATCCGGCCATGGAGGGATGCGCGAGGAAGGGAGCGGCGATTCTCGCACAGCCTCCCGGCGGGATCGTGGAGGTGGACGCGCCTAGCCCGGACGCTTGCCGGACGCGGCCGTGGCCTCGCGCTTGATCCACTCCAGCCGGCTGCTGGCGCCCGCTTCTCCCAGCGCCGCCTGCAGGGCCGGCAACGCGGGCGCGATGGTGGTGTCGAACTGCCAGGGCGGATTGATCACCAGCATGCCGCTGCCAGTGAGCCGCAGCGGCGAATCGTCCGGGCGGACCTGGAGCTCGGCCACCAGCGCAGACTTGGCCGGTAGCGCCGCCACCTTGCGGAAGAACGGCAGCAGGCTGCGCCGCTGCTTGATCGGGTACCACACCGCATAGGTCGCGGCGGGCCAGCGGTGCAGGCCTTCGCGCAGGGCATCGAGGATCTGCGGGTACTCCGCGTCTTGCGCTTCGTAGGGCGGATCGATCAGCACCAGCCCGCGGGCGAAGCGGGTTTCGCCTAGCCGCGGTGGCAGCAGTGCGCGCATCGCCGCGTAGCCGTCGCGCGCATGCACCGCCACCCGCGGATCGTGGGCGAACAGCGCCTTCAGTTCGGCCGCTTCCTCGGGTTGCAGCTCGCATGCGGCCAGTCGGTCCTGCGTGCGCATCGCCTGTGCCGCGAGCAATGGCGAGCCTGGATAGGCGACCAGCGCACCCACGGGATTGTCGGCCTGCACCGCGCGCAGGTAGTCCTCCACCGGCGCGGGCAGGCGGGCGCTGTCGAACAAACGGACGATGCCGCCATCGGCCTCGGCGGTCTTGCGGCTCTCGCTGGCGCCCAACAGGTAACGCCCGCGGCCGGCGTGCGTGTCCAGCACGAAGAACGGCGTGTCCTTGCGCTTGAGTGCATCCAGCAGGGCCAGCAGCAGGACGTGCTTGAGGACGTCGGCGTGGTTGCCGGCGTGGAAGGCATGGCGATAGTTCATCGGTGAAGTATGCCGGGATTCAATCCGTCGCCGGGAACGCATCGGCGCCCGCGCCGGTGCCCGGCGACTCCCCGGCCTGTTCCCGCAGCCAGGCGCGCACGTGCGCCACCGCGTCGTTGCCTGCGTGGCGCGGCGGCCACAGCATCCGGATCGGATGGCCTTCCAGCACCGGACCGAAGGGTTGATCCAGGGTGCCGTCGCGCAGCTCGCCGGCCACCAGCGCCAGGTTCGCCAGCAGCACGCCCTGGCCCGAGATCGCGGCGACGATGGCGTGCGATTCGTCGGAGAACAACCGTTCCGGCGCATCGCCGGCGGCCAGTCCCGCCTTGCGGAACCACAGCGGCCAATCGGGCGTGGCGCGATCACGCTGTCGCCATTCGAAGCGCAGGCGCGGGAACGCGCCCAGCCGTGCCGGGTCGCGCAGGTCCAGGCGCGGACTGCACACCGGCGCGAACCGGCAGCGCAGCAGGATGTCCGCATGCAGGCCGGGCGGTGGCATCCGGCCGTAGCGCAGGGCCAGATCGGCCTGGCCCGCGAGCAGATCCACCGGTGCGTCGGAGGCATGCAGGTGCAGATCGATGTCCGGATGCGCATCGGCGAACGCCGGCAGCCGCGGCAGCAGCCATTGCGCGGCGAAGCCACGGGTGGCCGAAACCGTGACCGCCAGGCGTGGCGAGGGCGCGCGCAGCGCCGCCAGGGTCTGGCCAATGCTGTCGAAGCTGTCGCGCAGCACCGGATACAGCCGCTGGCCGGCCTCGGTGAGCGCCACCCGCCGGGCCTGGCGGGTGAACAGTGGCAGTCCCAGCCGGTCTTCCAGCAGACGGATCTGGTGGCTGACGGCGGTGGGGGTGAGCGCCAGTTCCTCGGCGGCCCGCCGGAAGCTCGAATGCCGCGCGGCCGCTTCGAACACGCGCAGTGCGTTGAGCGACGGCAGGCGGGTGATAGGGTGAATTCTGCTCATCTGTATGGGTTCGCAAATATCGTTTTTATCGGGGCTTTAGCCCCGGGAAAATGCGCATCATGCACCTGTTCCGGTGCGCCGCAAAAGATGAGTGAAAATGAACATCCTGTGCATCGACTCCAGCGCCCGCGCGGGCCGCTCGGACCAGCAGGCGCATGGCTCGCACACCCGCCGCCTCAGTGCCGGATTCCTCCGTCGCTGGAAGGCGCGGCGTCCGCACGACCGGGTGGTGCGTCGCGACGTGGGCCTGCATCCGCCCGCGCCGGTTACTGGCGATTGGGTGCGGGCGGCGTTCACCCGGCCGGAGCAGCGCGACGAGCGGATGCGCGAAACCCTGCGCGAGAGCGATGCCCTCGTGGACGAACTGATTGCCAGCGAGCTGATCGTGATCGCCGCGCCGATGTACAACTTCGGCATGCCGGCCCAGCTCAAGGCGTGGATCGACAACGTGGTGCGAGTCGGGCGCACGTTCGGCTTCGACCGCAGTCGGGCCGGGGAGCCGTACTGGCCGATGCTGGCCGGGCAGGGCCGGCGACTGGTCCTGCTGGGCGCGCGCGGCGATTTCGGCTACGGCCCGGGCGGACGCCTGGCGCATCTGAACCATGTCGAGGACGGCATCGCCGTGCCGCTGGCGTACCTGGGCATCGATCGGGTGGACCGCATCGCGGTGGAGTACGACGAATTCGCCGACGCGCGCCTGGCCGGTTCGCTGGCGGCGGCCGAGGCCGAACTGGATGCGCTGGTGCCACGCCTGATTGCGGAAATGGCCGATGGCGCCGGCGCATCCCTCGTCCGGATGGCGACGGGTTGAGCCCGGCGCGTGGCGGCCCGCGCGGGGGCCGACTATCCTGTGCCGCATGCCGCTGATCCTGATTGCCGAAGACGAAGCCGCCATCGCCGACACCGTGTTGTACGCGCTGCGCAGCGAGGGACTGGAAACCGAGCATTGTCAGCTCGCCCGCGAGGTCGTGCCGCGGGTGCGCGCCGGTGGCGTGGACGTGGTGGTGCTGGACGTCGGCCTGCCCGACGCCAGCGGCTTCGACGTCTGCCGTGAATTGCGCGCCTTCAGCGACGTGCCGGTGATCTTCCTGACCGCGCGCAACGACGAGATCGACCGCGTGCTGGGGCTCGAACTGGGAGCGGACGACTATGTCGCCAAGCCGTTCTCGCCGCGCGAACTGGTCGCGAGGGTCCGCGCGCGGCTGCGTCGGCTGCATCCGGCCGCGCCGGACGCGGGCTGGATCCGACAGGGCGGTTTCGCCATCGATCGCGACGGGCACCGGATCCATTACCAGGATCGCCCGCTGGATCTGACCCGTTACGAATACGCCGTGCTGGCGGCGCTGCTGCAGCGGCCCGGCGCGATCCTCAGCCGCGCGCAGTTGATGGATCGCGGCTGGGACAGCGATGCCGAGAGCATGGACCGCACCGTCGATACCCACATCAAGACGCTGCGCGGCAAGCTGCGCGCGGCCGGCGCGGAGCCGGATCCGATCCGCACCCATCGTGGGCTCGGCTACGCCATCGAGATCTGATCATGCGCCTGGGCGCCCGCCTGTTCCTCGCCTTCTTCCTGATTGTCGGACTGGCCGCGTTCTTCGTGATGCGGGTGTTCGTCAACGAGGTCAAGCCGGGCGTGCGCCAGGCGATGGAATCCACCCTGGTCGACACCGCCAACCTGCTGGCGGTGATGGCCGCCGACGATCTGAAGGCCGGCCGCATCGCCGACGGCCAGTTCGCGGCCAAGGTGGCCGAAGCCGCGGGACGTGACCTGCGCGCACGCATCTGGAGTTTCCCCAAGCGCCACATCGAGTACCGGGTGACCGTCACCGATGCGCGCGGGATCGTGGTCTACGATTCGCAGGGCCGCGACGTCGGCCGCGACAATTCGCGCTGGAACGATGTCTACCTGACCCTGCGCGGCGAGTACGGCGCGCGTTCCAGCCCGGAGACACCCGACGACCCGGAGCGCACGGTGATGCACGTGGCCGCGCCCATCCGCGACGGCGACCGGCTGATTGGCGTGCTGACGGTGGCGCAGCCCAACCACACCATCGATCCGTTCATCACCGCCAGCCAGCGCAGCATCATGCGCCGCGGCGCCTGGCTGATCGGCCTGTCCGCGCTGATCGGCGCGCTGATCACCTGGTGGCTGGTGAGCGGCATCCGCCGCCTGAACCGCTACGCGCAGGCGGTGGCCGCCGGCGAGCCGGTGCCACCGCCCAAGCCGCGCCGCGACGAGATCGGCGATCTGGGGCGCGCGCTGGAGGCGATGCGGCGCAAACTGGAGGGCAAGGCCTACGTCGAGCAGTACGTGCAGTCGCTGACCCACGAGATGAAGAGCCCGCTGGCGGCGATCCGCGGCGCGGCCGAGCTGTTGCAGGAGCCGTTGCCGGAAGCCGAACGACAGCGCTTCGCCCGCAACATCCAGACCCAGGAACAGCGCCTGACCGAGACCATCGACAAGCTGCTGGCGCTGGCCGAGGTGGAACAGCATGGCTGGCTGCAGAAGCGCCAGACGGTGACGGCGGACGAATTGCTGGAAGCCGTGCGCGAGGCCGCCGAGATGCGCGCCGCCGGCCTGGACCTGCGCGTGCGCGGCGCGCCGGGCCTGCGCCTGAGCGGCGATCCCTTCCTGCTCCGCCAGGCGCTGAGCAACCTGCTCGACAACGCCATCGCTTTTTCGCCGCCCGGCGCGGAGGTGGTGCTGGCCGCCGATGCCGCCGGCGATCGCGTCCAGCTGAGCGTGCGCGATCACGGGCCGGGCATTCCCGACTACGCGCATGAACGCATCTTCGAGCGCTTCTATTCGCTGGCCCGCCCGGGCAGCGGCCTGCGCAGTTCCGGCCTGGGCCTGCCGTTCGTGCGCGAAGTCGCGCGCCTGCACGGCGGCGACATCGTCCTGCGCAACCATCCCGACGGCGGCGCCGAAGCCGTGCTGACCCTGCCCGCGGCCTGATCGGAACCCTCCATCCTGTGGGAGCGACGTAAGTCGCGAAACCCTGCTGGGTCGAATCGCGACTCACGTCGCTCCCACACAAGGGAGAAGGCGCCGGCAACCCACTTCACACAGACTTCAAATCCGCTTCCACGCCTGCCCACCGGCCGGCGCCAGGCTTTGTCCATCTCCACACCCGGATGGGCGAAGACATGAAGTCGTTGAAGCTGTTGTTGCGGTTCCTGACCGTGGGCGGTCTGGTGCTGCTGTTGATGATCCCCCTGCTGATGGTGCGCGGCGTGATCAGCGATCGCGAGCGTTACCAGACGCAGGCGGTCGAACGCATCGCCGAGAGCATGGCCGGACCGCAACAGGTGATCGGGCCGCTGCGCGTCGTGCCCTGGCAGAAGACCAGCAACACCACGGTGGTCAACGCCGAAGGCAAGCCGGAAATCCGCCAGGAAACCGTGCGTGGCTACGTGCTGCAGACGCCCAAGACCCTGCAGGCGGCGGGCGGCATGAAGCCCGCGCTGCGGCGCATCGGCCTGTACGACGTGCGCACCTACCAGTGGTCGGCGCGGATGAGCGCGCACTTCGAGTCGCTGGTACTGGAGCAGACGGAAGGCCGCATCTACGGCAAGCCCATCCTGGTGATGGGATTGAGCGACGTGCGCGGGCTGGTGGGAACGCCGGTCGTCAAGGTCGACGGACGCGCGCTCGCCTTCGAGGGCGGCACCGGCGCGATGTCCGCGCGGATGAGCGGCGTCCACGCGGTGCTGGGCGGCGAGGGAGGCGTGCTCCTGCCGGCCAGCAACGTGCAGCTGGACTTCGGCCTGGCCGGCACCGAATCGCTGGGCATCAGCCCGATCGCCGACAGCAACCGCATCGACGTGCACTCGGAATGGCCGCATCCGTTGTTCGGCGGCCGCTTCCTGCCGACCCAGCGCACCGTCGAGGCCAGCGGCTTCACCGCCAACTGGGAAATCTCCTCCCTGGCCAGCAACGCGCAGGCGCAACTGGCCAGCGCCGAAGGCGATTTCACCCGGCGCATGCCGCTGACCGGCCAGGCCGCCGTCGACGCGTCCTCGGAAGGCCCCTCGCTCACTCGCATCGACAGCGCCGACATCCATCTGGTCGATCCGGTGGACATCTATACCCAGGCCGATCGCGCCAGCAAGTACGGCATCCTGTTCGTGGTGCTGACCTTCGTCGGCTTTGCCCTGTTCGAGCTGATCAAGCGCCTGCCGATCCATCCGCTACAGTACCTGCTGGTCGGCCTGGCGCTGGCGATCTTCTTCCTGTTGCTGCTCAGCCTGTCCGAACACATCGCCTTCTGGAAGGCGTACCTGGTGTCGGCGGTGGCGTGCATCGGACTGCAGTTCTTCTATCTGTCCGGGGTCTTGCGCAGTTGGCTGCGCGCGGCCGGGTTCGCGGTGATGCTGACCGCGCTGTACGGCGTGCTGTACATGCTGCTGTTGTCGGAGACCAATGCGCTGCTGATGGGCACGCTGCTGCTGTTCGGCATCCTGGCGGTGATCATGTGGGTGACCCGCAAGGTCGACTGGTACGACCTGGGCAACGGGTTGCGCTGAGGCACGCCCATGCTGGACCCGCAGACATTGCATCGCCGCGCGTGCAGGGTGTTGCCCGCCTGCCTGCACACCGAGGCCGTGATCGCCCTCGAAGGAGATGAAGGCCGGGCGCTCGGCACGAGCGAACGCGCGCTGGCCAGGCTGCTGTTGCCGCTGCGGCACGTGCACCGGGGCTGGCTGGGGTTCCGGCTTGCGGCGGAGACGCGCGATGCCCTGTGCAGTCGGCCGATGATGTTCCTGCAGGACGCGACGGAGGCCAGGGAAGGCCTTTCGCGGCATGCCGTCCCCATCGTCTGGGGGCCGTGGCAGGCAACGGGTGAACCACCGCGCGCGCGTCGTTTCATGACCTGCTCGCGGGATGGCCGCGCGCGCCTGTGGGTGTTGCCCGAATCCGGCATCCTGGTCTACGACTGGGACGATTGGCGGAGCCTGTCGGCGGGAGGCTCCGAACGATGCCGGTGATGCTGGCGGGAACCGTTCTGGTCCTGCTGTTCTACGTCATGGCGGCGGTGATTTCATGGCGTCTGTATGGGGTTCTGTTCCTGTTGCCGCAACTGCTGTTGTCGCTGCTCTGGTTGCAGCACTGCCACGCGTTATCGCAGCCGGGCCACGACGGAGGCCCGGGCGAGGGCTTGGGCGTGCTGATGGTGATGGCCATGCAGGCGATGCTGATCGTGGGTGGCCTGCTCGCGGGCGCGGCGGTGGCGGCGGGCCGCAGGGTTGCCGGCGCGGAAATCGACTCGCCGCCGGACGGCTTCGGCGGCGATCCCATGCCGTGAGCGCGGTCGCCGTGCCGGGCCTGCGGTAAAGTTCGCGGATGGATTCCTGCTTTGACATCCGTGTATTCCGCGGACCGGACATCGGGCCCTGGCTGGCCGACGTGGCGCGCCTGCGCGTGGCCGTGTTCCGTGACTGGCCCTACCTGTACGAGGGTGATTTCGACTACGAGCGCGATTACCTGGCGGCCTACGCGGCGTCGCCGCGCAGCCTGTTCGTGCTGGCGCTGGACGACGGACGCGTGGTCGGCGCATCCACCGGGCTGCCGCTGCTGGACGACACCGAAGCGTTCCGTGTGCCCTTTCTGGCAACGGACATCGCACCGCGCGAGGTGTTCTATTTCGGCGAATCGGTGCTGCTGCCGGCGTATCGCGGGCGCGGCATCGGCCATGCCTTCTTCGACCGCCGCGAGGCGCATGCGCGCGCGCTGGGCGGTTTCCGCTGGACCGCGTTCTGCGCGGTGGACCGTGATCCGCAAGACCCGCGCCGGCCGGTGGGGCATCGCGGCAACGAGGTTTTCTGGCACAAGCGCGGCTACCGGCGCAGGGACGGGATGACCATGCAACTGGCGTGGGACGAGATCGATCGCGGCGAAATCCCGCATGCGCTGACGTTCTGGCTGCGCCCGCTGGAGGCCACGCCATGAAGGTCGCCGTGGCCAAGTATCCGATCCAGGCGCCGCGCGACTTCGCCGCCTTCGCCGAACGGCTGGCGCGATTGCTGGACGAGGCGGCCGCGCGGGGCGCGAAGGTGGCGGTGCTGCCCGAGTACCTGTCGCTGGAACTGGCCGCGATCTTCGCGGCGGATGTGCGCGGCGATCTGGAAGCCTCGCTGGCGGCGACCCAGGCGCTGCACGCGGACTGGATGATGCTGTTTCCGAAGCTGGCGACGGAACTGCGCCTGCATGTGGTGGCCGGCTCGTTCCTGCTCGCCGTGGGCGAACGGCGCTACCGCAATCGCAGCTACTGGTTCACGCCTAACGGCCGCCATGGCTGGCAGGACAAACTGCAACTCACCGGTTTCGAGAAGGCCACCGGCGTGATCGAGGGCGGCGACGCGCTGAATGTGTTCGATGTGGAAGGCGTCCGCGCCGGCATCGCGGTCTGTTACGACAGCGAGTTCCCGCTGCCGGTGCGCGCGCAGTACGAAGCCGGTGCACGCCTGCTGGTGGTGCCCAGTTGCACCGATACCGAGGCAGGCGCCACCCGCGTGCGGGTCGGTTGCCTGGCGCGCGCGCTGGAGAACCGTTTCTTCGTGGCTCAGGCGGTTACCGCCGGCATCGCCGAATGGAGTCCGGCGCTGGACGTGAATACCGGCGAGGCGGCCCTGTTCGCGCCGATGGATCGCGGTTTTCCGGCCGACGGCGCGCTGGCGCAGACCCGCGGCGACGAGGTCTGGGCCATCGCCGAGCTCGACTTCGACGCGCTGGATGCCAGTCGTGGCCAGGCGCAGGTGGCCAATGATCGCGACTGGACCGGGCAGGGCATTCCCGCATTGCAACGCGCCCGCCGCGAACCGTTCCGCTGAGCCCGGCTCTCGCTGGCTCTCCGCCCCGACCATGACTGATGGCAGGGGGACCATGACCTTTGGCCGGGGCAGACTCGATCCTTTGTGCACATTCGGGGACTAACCCGGGGAGAGCAGGGGCGTGTTGAAGCGGAGCGTGATGGCGTTGTGCCTGGGCCTGGCCGGAATGGCGCAGGCGAATGAACCGGTGGACCTGGACATGGTCAACCGCATCCGCCAGGAGGCATTCCACCGGTCGCAGGTGATGGCGACCTTCGGCCACCTGACCGAGGAAATCGGGCCGCGCCTGACCAACTCGCCGGGCATGGCGCAGGCCAATGCCTGGTCGCGCGGCAAGTTCACCGAATGGGGACTGTCGAACGTCCATGACGAGGCGTTCGACGACTTCGGCCGCGGCTGGACCTATCGCTCCGCGAGCGTGGAACTGCTGGCGCCGCGGGTGACCTCGCTGCGCGCCGTGCCCAAGGCCTGGACCCCCGGCACGCAGGGCCCGGTCGAAGGCGAGGCGGTGGTCGTCACCCTCAAGACCAAGGCGGACCTGGACAAGTACAAAGGCAAGCTGAAGGGCAAGATTGTCCTGCTCAGCGAAGCCCGCGAGTACAAGCCCGGCACCGAGGCGGATTCGCGCCGCTACGACGAAGCCGGCCTGACCGAACTGCTGTCCTTCAGCGTGCCCAAGGACACCAACCCGGCCGAGCGCGGCAAGCGCCTGGCCGAGTACCGGCAGCGCCAGGATCTGGTGCAGGCGACCAACCGTTTCCTGACCGAGGAAGGCGCGCTGGCCGCGCTCAGCATCAGTGGCTGGGACAACGGCATCATCCGGGTCGGCGGCGGCGGTTCGCGCCGTGCCGGCGAACCGGCCGGCATTCCGGAACTGGCGGTGGCGGCCGAGCATTACAACCCGTTGCTGCGCGCAATCGAGCGCAAGCAGGACGTGCGCCTGCGCATCAACGTGGACGCGCAGTTCACCAGCGAGACCAATGATCCCGGCTACAACACGATTGCCGAGATCCCGGGAAGCGGCAAGGCCGACGAGATCGTGATGATCGGCGCACACATGGATTCCTGGCACGCCGGCACCGGCGCGGCCGACAACGCCGCCGGCGTGGCGGTGATGATGGAAGCCATGCGCATCCTCAAGGCGGTGGGCGCCAAGCCGCGCCGCACCATCCGGGTGGCGCTGTGGAGCGGCGAGGAGCAGGGCCTGATCGGTTCGGCGGCCTACGTCGCCAAGCACTTCGCCGATTACCCGGAAGCCACCGATCCGGAACAGAAGAAGCTGCCGCGCTACTTCCAGGAGCGCACCGGCCCGCTCCAGCGCAAGCGCGACTACGACAAGTTCTCGGCCTACTTCAACCTGGACAACGGCTCCGGCAAGATTCGCGGCATCTACGCGCAGGAAAACCAGGCGGCGATGCCGATCTTCGAAGCCTGGCTGAAGCCGTTCAACGACGTCGGCGCCACCATCGTGACCGTGCGCAACACCGGCAGCACCGACCACGTTTCGTTTGATCGCGTCGGCCTGCCCGGCTTCCAGTTCGTGCAGGATGGCCTGGATTACTTCAGCAACGTCCACCACAGCGATCTGGACACCTACGATCACGCGTCGCCGGAAGACCTGAAGCAGGCGGCGGCGATCCTGGCCTCGTTCGCCTACCACGCCGCGATGCGCGAGCAGAAACTGCCGCGCAAGCCGCTGCTGGAAAACTGAGCATCATCCTCGTGATGTGAAGAAGGCCGGATTCGCAGGAATCCGGCCTTCTTTTTTTCCTGCGGTTTTCCGGTTCGCTCAGGCGAACAGCGACACGCCCGGCACCAGCCATAGCGACAATCCGGCCAGTGCGGAGCCGATCGCGGTGGCGGCCAGCACGTCGCTGGGATAGTGCAGGCCCAGCACCACCCGCGATACCGCCACGCAAGCCGCGAACGGAATCAGCAGCACCGCCAGCGCGGGGTAATGGGCCATCGCGACCACGGTGAAGGCGACCGCGTGCAACGTGTGGCCGGAGGGAAAACTGAATTCGTCCAGCGGCGCGATCCACGCGCGGATCCTCACGTCCGAAGCGAACGGGCGCGGGCGGCGGGTCCAGCGCTTGAGCAGCTTGTAGAGGGTCAATGCGATCACGCCGGTGGCGGCCAGGTGCGCGGAGGCGGCCAGGCCATCCAGCCCGTCCATCACGATCAGCGCGCCCATCAGCACGTACCAGAACACGCCGTCGCCCAGGCGGCTGATCACCGCGAAGAAGCGGCGCACGCCCTGCCATTCGCCCCAGCGGTTGGCGCGCAGGCACCAGCCCGCGTCGCGGCCCCGGAGCGCGTTACGCGGTAGCGACGTTCTCATGCGGCCTCCTTTGCGCGGCCAGACCGGCCAGCAGGTTGTCGAAATCGGTGGCGACCTGTTCCGGGCGCAGTACCCGCACGGCCTCGCTGGCATCGGCGCCGAGGCGCCGACGCAGCGCGTCGTCGGATCCCAGCCGCACGGCCGCGGCCACGAACGCATCGTCGTCGCGCACCGCGAAGCCGTGCACGCCGCTGCGCAGGTGCTCGCGCGCGGCGCCGTAGTCGAAGGCCACGGTCGGCACGCCGCTGGCCATGGCTTCCAGGGTCACGTTGCCGAAGGTTTCGCTGTGGCTGGGGAACAGGAACAGATCGCCGCTGGCGAAATGCCGCGCCAGCGCCGTGCCACGCTGAACCCCGCAGAACACGAAATCGGGATTGGCCGCCGCCAACCGCTCGCGCGCCGGACCGTCGCCGACCCAGACGAAACGCGCGTCGGGGCGGTCGCGCTGGATCGCGCGGAACGCCTGCACGGCCAGGGTGAGGTTCTTTTCCGCGGCGATGCGGCCCACGTAGATCGCCACCGGCGTGTCCGCGCCCGCGCCCCATTCCGCGCGCAGGCCGTGATCCCGGTGCACCGGCGAGAACTGCGAGGTGTCGACCGCACGGGCCAGTCGCACCACCCGCGCGAAGCCCTGTGTGGTCAGGAATTCCTGCAGCTCGCGGGTCGGCACCAGGGTGGCGTCGGCCCCGTTGTGGAATCGCCGCATCCAGCGCATCGCGGTTTGTTGCAGGAACGCCGCGCCGTAGTCGCGCATGTATTCGTCGAAGCGGGTGTGGAAGCCGGTCGCGACCGGAATGCCCAGCCGCCGCGCCGCGCGCAGCGCCGACCAGCCCAGCGGGCCTTCCGTGGCCACGTAGATCGCATCCGGTGCGGATTCGCTCCACAGCCGGACCAGGCGGCGCGCCGCCGGCAGGCCGAATTTCAGCCCGGGATAGCGGGGCAGCGCCGCGCCACGCACCAGGGTGGTGTCGTCGAGCTCGCGCGGGTCGCCTTCCTGGCGCGGCCGCACCAGCGAGACCCGATGCCCGCGCGCGCGCAGACCCTGTTCCAGCCCCTGCACGGTCAAGGCAACGCCGTTGACCTCGGGCGGATAGGTTTCGGTGACGATGGCGTACCGCATGCGCGACTCCACGTTTTGCGTATGGTGGAGACCGGCGATGAAACCCGCATTGCAGTTACATGGCGTTCGCGTGACAGGGCGCGGTGGGATTGGATTTCCGCGGAAGATGCCTTCGAGGAGCCAAGGCGGAGTTCCCTATCGAGTAGCCGCCCGGCTCAGCCCCCTTTGAAAAAGGGGGCGGGCACCTGCGAAGCAGGTGACGGGGGATTTGCTCTTGGCGCAAAAAGCAAAATCCCCCTCAATCCCCCTTTTTCAAAGGGGGACGCAAAAGCGGAAGATCCCGCCATCCCCAATCCCCAATCCCCGCTTTCAACGGCCGTATGGCCGGTCATCCCCGCCCTCAAGGCACCGGACCACCCCGCGCCGCGGTGAACAGTGCATACCACTCCTCGCGGCTCAGTTCGATGCGGTCGGCGGCGCAGGCCGCGGCCAGGCGATCGGGGCGGGTGGTGCCGATGACCGGCTGGATGCCGGCGGGATGGCGCAGCAGCCAGGCCAGCAGGATCGCTTCGGGCGAAACGCCGTGGCGGTCGGCGAGCAGGGCGACGGCCTCGGCGGTCGGACGCAGTGCGGGCTCGGCGGTTTCTGGGTGCGAGATCCGGCCACCGGCCAGCGGCGACCAGGCCTGCAGCAGGATGCTCTGGCGCCTGCATTCGTCCAGCGTGCCGGCCGAGGCGGTATAGGCGGTGCCGCTGGTGGCGGCGATCACGCCCTCGTTGATCAGGTGATGGTGCAGCAGGCTGATTTCGACCTGGTTGGCGACCAGTGGCCGATCGACATGCGCCCGCAGCAGCGCGATCTGGCTGGCGGTGTGGTTGCTGACGCCGAAATGCCGCACCTTGCCGCTGCGATGCAGATCGTCGAAGGCGCGCGCGACTTCTTCCGGTACACCCAACGGATCCGGTCGGTGCAGCAACAGCAGATCCAGGTAGTCGGTGCGCAGTCGGCGCAGGCTGCCTTCGACGGATGCGATGAGGTGCGCGTGGCTGAAATCGTAGCGGCCCGGCGAATCCGGGCGCGGATCATGGGCGAAGCGGATGCCGCACTTGGATTGCAGGATCAGTTCGTCCCGGCGCGAGGGCGATGCCACCAGCCAATCGCCGAACAGCCTTTCGGACTTGCCGCGCGCGTAGATGTCGGCATGGTCGAACAGGTTGATGCCTTGTTCCAGCGCGGTCTCGATGAGCTGCGCGGCCTGCCGGCGTTCCTCCGCGGTGGGATCGGTGTCGTCCCAGGCGCGGCTCAGCTGCATGCAACCGCAGGCGATCCGCGAGGCGCGCAGGTCGGTATGGGGAATGGGATAGCGGCGCATGGGACGGGTTCCGGTCAGGACGCCGGATCATGCCAGAGCGGCGCACCGCTCCGGAGGCGACCTATCAGTGGACCCGATTGCCCGGCGGCTCCAGCAGCGCCAGCAGCGCCGGCAACGACAGCGGTCGCGACAGGAAATAGCCCTGCGCGTCCGGCACGCCCAGCGCGCGCAGCGCGGCCAGTTCTTCCGCCGTCTCCACGCCTTCGGCGACGATGCCGCTGTGGGTTTCGCGGGCGAAGGCGATCAGCGCCGCGGCCAGTGCGCGGCGCGGTGAATCGGTGTCGATGCTTCGGGTCAGGGTCATGTCGAGCTTGATGATGTCCGGGCTGGTGGCCAATACGTGGCGCATGCTCGCGTAGCCGGCGCCGGCATCGTCGACCGCGACGCGCACGCCCAGCCGGCGCAGCGGCGCCAGCCGCTCCCGCAGCACCGCGTAGTCCTCCACGTAGTCGTGCTCGGTGATTTCCAGCACCAGCCGATGCGGCGGAAGTTCGTCCAGGTAGCCGGCAATCTCGCCGCCGATGAGCGTCTGCGGCGAGACATTGACCGATACATAGAAGTCGCCGGGGACGTGGCGCAGGCCATCGAGCGCGGTAAGGATCGCGTTGAGTTCCATCCGCACGCCCAGGCCGATTTCGCGCGCCTCGTTGAACCACAGGTCCGGGGGCCGCGGTGGATTGATATCGAACCGCGACAGGCATTCGATACCGATGATGCGTTCTTCGGCGAGGTGGTAGATCGGCTGGTAGACGATGCTGGGCTGGCCCATTTCGAGCACCGAAGTGATCCGCTCGACCTTTTCCTGGTGCTGGCGCACGGCATCCAGATCGCCGTCGATCTGGTAGGCGAGCAGATCCGCGAAGGCGCGCATCATGTGCAGGTCGCGTTCGCCCAGCGACAGGTGCGGGCGCAGGCTGAAACAGCAGAAGGTGCCGTAGACGCGGCCGTCGCGCAGGCGGATGGGAACGCTGATGTGCGCGCCGATCGGCACCTGCGCGGTCTCCGGAATCGCGGCCAGCGCCGGCACCGCGGTGGTATCCGGTATCAACTGCGGAATGCGGCCCTCGACCACGCGCAGGCAGTAGCCTTCATCGAGCGGGCTGCTGTCGCCGGGACGGATCGGCATCGGTTCAATCGAACCCGCCACGTGGCGGAAGGTCCGGTAGTGGCCACCGAATTCGGAGATGAACGCCACGTCCATGCCCAGATGGGTGCGTACCGCGTCGAGCACGCGATCGACGTTGTGGCCGATGGCCAGCGCGCCGGGCCCGCCTTGGGCCAGGATGGCATTCCAGGGAGCATCGTTCCGCATGACTTCCTCCTGAAGGCAGGGCGGAAAACGATCGGCGGACACGGGCGCAGGGCGGTTTTATGGCGAGGCGGGATCGGTCCCCTGTCCGATCCGGCGCCGCCCGGCGTGGCCTCGACGGTTTCCCGGGCGGAGTCTAGCGCGGGCGTTTGCGGTTTGCAGCGGCCAGGCGGATCGGCTCAGGCGACGAAGGGTTTGAAGGTGATGCCCAGGCCCTGCATGTCCTCGGGCTCGCCGACCAGGTCCGACTTCAATAGCGGCCGGGCCTCGATCCAGCGGCGATCGACCACCAGCCGGAGTTCGTCGCCCTCGGCGGTGAGCTCGAGGCGCGGAATCGGCGCGGCCTCGTGCGCGCGATGCAGCAGCACCGCCAGTCGCAGCAGCGCCGCCTTGCGCTTGGCCGACAACAGCAGGCGGTCGGGCAGGGCGTCGAAGGCGGTCTTGGGAATGTTGCGCCGATGCGTGCGCACCAGCGCCGCCAGGACCTGCTGCTCCTGCCGGGAGAAGCCGGCGATGTCGGAGTTCTCCAGCACATAGGCGCCGTGCGCGTGGTACTGGCTGTGGGCAATGACCAGGCCGATCTCGTGCAGGCGCGCGGCCCAGCCGAGCATGCGGGCATCGTCATCGTCCAGTTTCCAGGCACCGGCGACCTGCTCGTGCAGGCGCAGCGCGGTGGCTTCCACCCGCGCGGCCTGGGTTTCATCGATGCCGTAGCGCTGGGTCAGCGCGGCCGCCGACATGTCGCGCGGATCGTTGTCGCTGCCGCGGCCCAGCATGTCGTACAGGATGCCTTCGCGCATGGCCGCCTTGCTGACCATCAGCCGCTGCAGGCCCAACGCCTCGAAGGCGGCCTCCAGCACCAGCACGCCGCCGGCGATGATCGGGCGGCGGTCGCTGGACAGGCCGGGCAGGTCGATGGCGTCGATGCGCTCCGCCTGCAGCAGGCGATCGCGCACCTGCGGCAGGGCCTCGGCGGTGACCGCGCCCTTGGTCAGTTTCATCGCCGCGCAGATTTCGCCGATCGCCTTGTTGGTGCCGGAGGAACCGATCGCCTCCTGCCAGCCCAGCGAGCGGTACTGGCCGGCGAACTGCTGGAACTCGGCGGCGATTTCGGTGAGGGCTTCCTTCCAGCGCTTCTTGGACAGCTTGCCGCCGGGGAAGAAGCGGCGGGTGCTGGCGATGCAGCCGGCCTGCAGGCTTTCGCGCTCCAGGGTCTCCATGCCACGGCCGATGATGAATTCGGTGGAACCGCCGCCGATGTCGATGACCAGGCGCAACTGCCCAGCCTTGGGCGGCTGCGCGTGGGCCACGCCCAGGTAGATCAGGCGCGCCTCCTCGCGGCCGGACACCACTTCGATCGGCTTGCCCAGCGCGGCTTCGGCCGGCACCAGGAAAGACTGCGGATCGGCCAGCTGGCGGACCGTGTTGGTCGCCAGCGCGCGTACCCGGCTGGCCGGGATGTCGCGGATGCGCTGGCCGAAGCGGGACAGGCAATCCAGCGCGCGTTCGCGCGCCGCCTGCGACAGCCCGCCCTTGCCGTCCAGGCCGTCGGCCATGCGCACGGTCTCGCGCAGGCGATCGACCACGCGCAACTGGCCCAGCGTGTAGCGTGCCACGATCATGTGGAAGCTGTTGGAACCGAGATCGATGGCGGCAAGCTGTTCGCCGTCGTGGGGCGGCGGCGAGACGGGGGCGGAGACGGGCGGCATCGGAAAAGCCTAGAGGCAGGGACGGCGGCTTGGCAACGCGGTCCGTGCCATTTCAGGCACTTGCATCGCCCTCAGACCCCGGCCAGCAGGGTCGCCTGCGCCGAATGCGGCGCTTCGCCCTCGGCCGGTACGACCTTGTGGTAGTTGCCGTCGGCATCCAGCACCCAGGCGTTCTGGTTGTCGTCCAGGTAATTCTGCAGGCCGTCGCGGAACACCCGCCTGGCCAGGTCCGGATCCAGGATCGGGAAGCAGGTCTCGACACGGTGCAGCAGGTTGCGTTCCAGCCAGTCCGCGCTGGCGCAGTAAAGCTCGGGGTTGCCGTCGTTGCCGAACCAGTAGACGCGGCTGTGTTCCAGGAAGCGGCCGACGATCGAGCGCACGTGGATGTTCTCGGAAACCCCCGGCACGCCCGGCCGCAGCGCGCAGGCGCCGCGCACGATCAGGTCGATGCGCACGCCGGCCTGCGAGGCCGCGTACAGCGCGCGAATCAGGCGCGGCTCGTTGAGCGCGTTGATCTTGGCGATGATGCGGGCCGGCTTGCCGGCCTTGGCCAGCTTCGCCTCGCGCTCGATCTTGCGGATGAGGCCGGCATGCAGGGTGAAAGGGGATTGCAGCAGGCGCTTGAGCTTGGTCGACGGGGCCAGGCCGGACAACTGCTGGAACAGCAGGTGCACGTCGTTGCCAATGTCCGCATCGGCGGTGATCAGGCCCAGATCGGTGTAGGCGCGGGCGGTGCCGCTGTGGTAATTGCCGGTGCCCAGGTGCACGTAGCGACGCAGCTTCTTGCCCTCGCGTCGCACGATCAGCAGCATCTTGGCGTGGGTCTTGTAGCCGACCACGCCATACACCACCTGCACGCCGGCTTCCTGCAGGCGATCGGCCACGCCCAGGTTGGCGTCCTCGTCGAAGCGCGCGCGCAGTTCCACCACCACGGTGACGTCCTTGCCGTTGCGCGCCGCCTGCACCAGCGCATCGACGATCGCCGAGTCCTTGCCGGTGCGGTACAGGGTCTGCTTGATCGCCAGTACGTTCGGATCCACCGCCGCCTGCTTCAGCAGCTCCAGCACCGGGGTGAACGCGTCGAAGGGATGGTGCAGCAGCACGTCGCCGTCATCGACCTTGTCGAAGATGGCATCGCTGTCGCGCAGGGTGCGCGGGGTGAAGACGGGGTACTTGAGTTCCGGGCGCTGCACCAGGTCGTACACCTGGATGACCCGGTTGAGGTTGACCGGTCCGTCGATCAGGTAGACCGCGTTGTCGGGCAGGGCGAAGTTCTGCAGCAGGGTGCGGATGATCGGCTTCGGGCAGTCCTGGGCGATTTCCAGCCGCACCGCCGGCCGGTAGCCGCGGCCGATCAGTTCGTCGCGCAGCGCCAGTGCCAGGTTCTCCACTTCCTCCTCGTCCACCACCACTTCGGAGTTGCGGGTGACGCGGAACTGGTAGGAACCCTTGACCTCCATGCCCGGGAACAACTCGTCGACGAACGCCGACAGCACCGAGGACAGCAGCACGAAGTCGTTCTCGCCACCGGACACGCGCGAGGGCAGGTGGATGATGCGCGGCAACGAGCGCGGCGCGCGCACGATCGCCAGGTGGCCGGCGCGGCCGAACGCGTCCTTGCCCTTCAGCACCACCACGATGTTGAGCGACTTGTTGAGGATCTTGGGGAACGGGTGCGCGGGGTCCAGGCCCAGCGGTGACAGCACCGGCATGATCTCGTTGCGGAAATAGGCGCGCAGCCAGCGGGTCTGCCGCGCGCTCCACGCGCCGCGTCCGAACACCCGCACACCGGCCTCGTTCAGCGCCGGCCGCAGCACCTCGTTCCAGCACTTGTACTGCGCATCCACCAGTTCCGCGGCGCGATCGTGGATGCGGTTGAGCACGACCGTCGGACTGAACCCGTCGGCGGCCGGCGGCAGGCCGAAGTCCTGCGCATGGCGGACGGTGGCCGCGCGGATCTCGAAGAACTCGTCCAGGTTGGTGCACGAGATGCACAGGAAGCGCAGCCGCTCCAGCAGCGGAACCTGCGGATCCTGCGCCTGCGCCAGCACGCGGAAGTTGAAATCCAGCTGCGACAGTTCGCGATTGAGGTAGAGCGAGGGATCGCGTAGGGCGTCTTCGTTGCTCAGATGGTCTGGCGTCGTGTCGATGGCGGCGTTCATGCGATCTGGCCGTGGGGCAGGGAAGGGGAGGGCGCGGGAGCGCGCGGATGCACGCGCTCGCCGCCGAAGTGCACCGAGAACACGCTACCGTGGCCGACCTCGCTCTGGATGTCCAGCCGCGCCTGGTGCAGGTTCAGCACGTGCTTGACGATCGACAGGCCCAGGCCGGTGCCGCCGCTTTCGCGCGATCGGCTGGTGGACACGCGGTAGAAACGTTCGGTGATGCGCGGCAGGTGCGCAGCCGGGATGCCGTAGCCGGTGTCGCGCACGCTCAGCATGGCCCCATCGCCCTCGCGCACGAAGCGCACGGTAATGGTGCCGCCAGCCGGCGTGTAGCGGACCGCGTTGCTGACCAGATTGGAGAACGCGCTGTGCAGTTCCTTGTTGGAACCCCACAAATCCACGCCGGCCTCGTCTTCCACCACCACGGTATGGCGCTTGTGGCTGAGCGCCTCGGCCTCGCGGCGCAGGGTCGCCAGCATCGGCGCCATCGCCACGCTTTCGTCCGGAAGGCTGTCCTGCGCCTCCAGCCGCGAGAGGGTCAGCAGATCCTCGACCAGTTGGGTCATGCGCTGGGACTGCTTCTGCATTTCCGCCAGCATCGGTGCCCAGTCCGGGAAGTCCTGCGGGTCCAGCATGTCGAGATAGCCGTGGACCACGGTCAGGGGCGTGCGCAGTTCATGCGAGACGTTGGCAACGAAGTCGCGGCGCATCTGTTCCAGCCTCAGCATCTTGCTGACGTCGCGCGCGACCAGCAGCCAGTACTGGTCGGAATAGGGAATCAGGCGCAGGTTGAGGCGCAATTGCGGGTCCACCGGAGAGGCGGCGTCCAGCATCGGCTCGGCATTGCGGCCGGCGGCCAGCCAATGCGACATCGGCAACGGTTGCAGCCGATCGCCGATCGGCGCGCCGATGTCGGTCGGATACTGCAGCCCGAGCAGGCTGGTGGCGGCCTTGTTGAACCACTGCACGCGCTGGTTGTTGCGCTCCACCACCACCACCGCGTCCGGCAACGCCGCGGCGGCGGCGCGGTAGGCGCGCAGCATGTCCAGCAGCCGGCGCTTGCGCGCGCGCATTTCCGCGTGGCCGCGGAACAGCAGCCGATCCAGTTCGTTCCAGACGCCATTGCCGCGCGCGGGCTCCAGCCGCTGGCGCGCGGTCAGCCGCACCAGCACCTTGCGCAACCGCCAGTAGTGCCAGGCCACCACGCCCAGCGCGGCCAGGGTGACGACCGGCCATACATGGCCAATCAGCAATCCAACGACCACCGCAAGGGCCAGCACACCCGCCAGTTGACCGAGCGTCTTGAACCAGGCGGAGCGTATGTATTGGGGCATGGACCGATTGTAGGCAGTTATTTATGACAGCCAGCGGGAGCAGGCGGGGGAAACATCGAATCCTGAATCCCCAATGCCGAATCCCGCGCCTAGACCGACGCCGAGAACCGGTAGCCGGAACCACGCACGGTCTGCACCATGTTCTCCAGGCCGTGCGGTTCCAGGGTCTTGCGCAGGCGGCGGATGTGCACGTCCACCGTGCGCTCCTCCACGTACACGCTGCCGCCCCAGACATGGTCCAGCAACTGCGTGCGCGAATAGACCCGCTCGGGGTGGGTCATGAAGAAATGCAGCAGGCGGTACTCGGTCGGGCCGATCGGCACCGGCGTATCGCCGGCGAACACCCGGTGGGCGGCGCCGTCGATGCGCAGCGGGCCGATGCCGACGCTGCCGTCCTCGTCGTCCTCGCGGGAACGGCGCATGACCGCGCGGATGCGCGCCAGCAGTTCGCGTGCCGAGAACGGCTTGACCACGTAGTCGTCAACGCCGGCCTCCAGGCCGCCGACCCGATCATTCTCCTCGCCGCGGGCGGTGAGCATGATGATGGGGACGTCGCGGGTCATCGCGTCCTTGCGCCAGCGGCGCGCCAGCTCCAGGCCGCTGGTGCCGGGCAGCATCCAGTCCAGCAGGATGAGGTCGGGCACCCGGTCGGCGATGGCGTTCTGGGCCTCGCGGGCGTCGCCCGCATGCACGGGTTCGTAATCGCCCTTGCGCAGGGCGAAGGCGACCATGTCGCGGATGGCCGGCTCGTCGTCAACGATCAGGATGTGCTTCTGCACGCGATTACCGTCGTCTGTGGGGTACCGCACCAGTAGACGACAATTTTATGACGGAAACATGACATGCCGCGCGGCCGTCATATGACAGCCGTGTCGGCTGGCCGCCTTCGGCGGGCCCGGCGGCCGGGCCTAGCGCCGTTCGATGTCCGGATCGCGCACGCCCTGGCGCCGCAGTTCGAGCACCTGCGGGGTGATGACCGAGATGCGGGCGTCGATGCGGGCGCGGGCGTAATAGTCCAGATCGCTGCGCTTCTTGAGATTCTGCAACTGGATGAGCGCCTGTTCGGGCCTTCCGTTGAGGAAGGCCGCCTCGGCGAAGGCCTCGCCGGCGCGGACCAGGTCGCCCGCCAGCTCGTTGGCCCGGCCGAATTCCTGCTGGAACACCGGGTCGTTGCCCGCCCGGGACAGCAGCGGACGCAGCACCGCCTGGGCGTGCCGGCCGGCCTCGGCGCCCCCCTGTTCGTTGAGGACGCGGGCGAAAGTCAGCGCGATGGGGCGGTTGTTCGGCATCTGCTGGAGCAGGCGGGCGAGCCGCTGGTTGGCCGCCGCGGTGCGGCCCGCGCGGGATTCGGCCTCGGCGGTCGCCAGTTCCAGCCACAGGTTGCCCGGATGTTCGGCCAGCAGGGGCGCCAGTTCGGTCAGTGCCACGTCCGGCCGTCCCGACCCCAGGTGGGCCAGGGCCACGCCATAGCGCTGGGCGTCGGTCAGGCCCTTGCCGGACTCGCGGCGGATGGTCTCGTAGTCGCGTGCGGCGCCGTCGGCGGTGGTCGCGCTGAGCACCCGCAGGCGTTCCCGGGCCCAGTCGAAGTCGCCGGTCGGGCCGCGGCTGAACAGATCACCCGGCAGGCGCACGGACAGGGGCAGCAGCGGATTGTCGCTGTCCTTCTCCGGCACGGTCACGCGCTTGGGATCGAACCGCTCGACCCGCTCGCCGCCACCGGGAACCCGGGTGATCAGGGTCAGGTTGTCCTTGCGCATCTGCTCGGCGCGTTCCTTGGCCTCGCTGATGCGGGTGGTGGTGACCGGGTGGGTCATCAGGTAGTCCGGGTACGCCTCGCGGCCGGTGCCGCGGTTGGCGCGGGTGGCCTGGGCCATGCGGGCGAAGAAGCCGGCCATGGCGTCCACGTCGTAGCCGGCGCGGGACAGGGTGCGGATGCCCAGGCGATCGGCCTCGGATTCGTTGGAACGGGTGTAGTCGATCTGGCGCTGCTGCATCAGGCCCATGCCGCTGGCGACCGCCGCCATCGAGGCGTCGCCGCTGGAATTGCCGCCGGCGCTCTGCGCCAGCACGATCGCGCCCAGCATGCCGAGCAGGATCGGAATCTGATCGCGCTGGGCCCGTTCGACCCCGCGCAGCACGTGCTGCTGGGTGACGTGGGCGATTTCGTGCGACAGCACCGCGGCGACCTCGTCCTCGCGCTCGGCGGTCAGGATCAGCCCCGCGTTGGTGCCGATGTAGCCGCCCAGGGTGGCGAAGGCGTTGATCTGCCGGTCCTTCATCAGAAAGAACGTATAGCTCTGGCGCGGCGAGTCGCTTTCCGCGCCCAGCCGGGTACCGACCTTCTGCAGCCAGTCGTCCAGCAGCGGGTCTTCCAGCAGGTAGCCGTAATTGCGCAGCTCGCGCAGCATCATGCCGCCGTACTCCGCCTGGCGTGCCGGGCTCAGCACCTCGCCGGCGGAGGAACCGATGTCCGGCAGGCGCACGTCCTGCCCTTGCGCCAGCGGCGCGGCCAGGAGCACGGTGAGGGCGGTGGAAAGCAGCGGAAGGCGCAAACGGAACTCCGTTGTCGGACAATGGCGGCAGGCTTGCGAGCGGCAGGATGACGCTTTGCCGCCGGCAACGAGTGAACATGCGGTTAACCGGACCCCCGGTCCGCACTGTTCCATGCATCCGGCTGGAAAGCACGCGATCCGATGCCCATATTGCCCCTCAGACCCGACTTTGAACGCGTTGTTCCATTCCGGAGGATTCCTTGAGCGATACCGACACCGGCGGCCCCGCCATCACCCTCTACACGACCGCGATCTGCCCTTACTGCGTGGCCGCGAAGAATTTCCTCAAGAGCAAGGGCCAGAGCTGGAAGGAAGTCCGCATCGACCTGGAGCCGGGCGAACGCGATCGCATGGTCGCCCGCGCGCGCCGCACCAGCGTCCCGCAGATCTTCATCGGCGAGACCCACGTCGGCGGTTACGACGACATGATCGCCCTGCACCGCGCCGGCAAACTGGAGCCGCTGCTGGCAGGAGAGGGCGCGTGAGCGGCGGCGAGAAGGATCGCCTGCGCGAATTCACCGAATTCCGCCAGCGCATGAACGAACGCATTCTGGCCGAACCGAACCAGGTCGTTCGCCGCTTCTTCGCCCTGGACACCCAGACCTACCAGCCCGGCGCGCTGGACGTGAAGACCAAGGAATTGCTGGGGCTGGTGGCCTCGATGGTGCTGCGCTGCGACGACTGCATCAGCTACCACGTGGCCCAGTGCAAGGAAGCAGGAGTCAACCGCGACGAATTCTTCGAGGCGTTCTCGGTCGGGCTGGTGGTGGGCGGCTCGATCGTCATCCCGCATCTACGCCGGGCGGTCGATTTCCTGGATCAGCTGGAAAACGGCGCGGCCGGGGCGCCGCAGGCGCACGACCACGGCTGAGGCCGGCCGGCGCTTCCGGGACGCCGGAGCGCCCGTCGCGGCGCTCCGGCGGACTCTCCCGCAGCCCCCAGACCATGGTCGATTTGGGACCGTACGGGGGGTTCAGGCATAATTGGCGGACTTGAAACCCCCTTCGCGCCTGCATCCCGGTTCCCGGCCCGCACGGCGCCCCTGTTCGGAATCCCAAGCAAATGACCCAGACGATTACGGTCATCCGCGGCGACGGTATCGGCCCGGAGATCATGGACGCGACCCTGCACGTGCTCGAAGCCCTGAAAGTGGGCCTGAGCTACGAGGAAGCCGATGCCGGCATGGTCGCGCTGGAAAAGCACGGCGACCTGCTGCCGCAGGCGACCCTGGACTCGATCCGCAAGAACGGCGTGGCCCTGAAGAGCCCGCTGACCACGCCGGTGGGCGAGGGCTTCAGCTCGATCAACGTGGCCCTGCGCCGCCATTTCGACCTGTACGCGAACGTCCGTCCGGCCAAGTCGTTTCCCAACACCAAGTCGCGCTTCCCCTCGGGCGTGGATCTGATCACGGTCCGCGAGAACACCGAAGGCGCCTACATTGGTGAAGGCCAGTCGATTTCGGAAGACGGCGAAACCGCGCTGCTGACCCAGAAGATCACCCGCAAGGGTTCCGAGCGGATCGTCCGCTACGCCTTCGACCTGGCCCGCAAGACCGGCCGCAAGAAGGTCACCGTGGTGCACAAGGCCAACATCCTCAAGACCACCTCGGGCCTGTTCCTGAAGGTCGCCCGCGAAGTGGCCGCGCAGTACCCCGACATCCAGTGCAACGAGATGATCGTGGACAACACCTGCATGCAGCTGGTGATGCGTCCGGAGCAGTTCGACATCATCGTCACCACCAACCTGTTCGGCGACATCATCTCCGACCTGTGCGCCGGCCTGGTCGGCGGCCTGGGCCTGGCCCCGGGCGCCAACATCGGCGTCGATGCGGCGATCTTCGAGGCCGTCCACGGCTCGGCCCCGGACATCGCCGGCAAGGGCATCGCCAACCCGTGCGCGCTGCTGCTGGGCGCGGCGCAGATGCTCGATCACCTTGGCCAGCCGGACAAGGCCGAGCGCCTGCGCGCGGCAATCATCGACACCCTGGAGGCCAAGGATTCGCTGACCCCGGATCTGGGCGGGGAGGGCACCACGATGTCCTTCGCCAAGGCGATCGCCAGCCGGGTCTGATCCCGTCGGCGCCGGGTTTTCCCGGCCTGAAACACGGAAACGGGACGCCCAGCGTCCCGTTTTTGTTTGCGTTCATCCTGTCCGCGGGGCTTGGACCGGGCCGTGGCAAGCCGGACAATCGCCGGTTTCCCGCCTGCCCCCACCGCCCACGATGACCGTCCGCCCCAGCGCGCTCGCGCTGACCCCGTTGCTGCTGTTCCTGGCCCTGTTCTTCGGCGCCGGCCTGTACTACACGTCCCAGGGCGACGCCATGGGCTTCTACCAGTTGCGTGCGCCGGTGGCGATCCTGCCGGCGCTGGCGCTGGGGGCATGGCTGGCCCATCGGCGCGGCGTGGCGGCCTCGCCGACGCTGCTCGGTGGCATGGGCGATGCCAACGTGATGCTGATGTGCCTGATCTTCCTGCTGGCCGGTGCGTTCGCCACTGTGTCCAAGGCCATCGGCGCGGTGGATGCGGTGGTTGCGTTGGGACTGGGCGCGTTGCCGCCGTCGCTGATCCTGCCCGGATTGTTCCTGGTCGCTTCCTTCGTGTCGCTGGCCATCGGTACTTCGATGGGCACGATCGCCGCCGTGGTGCCCATCGCGCTGGGTGTCGCCGATGCCGCCGGCCTGGATCGCGCCCTGGTCGTCGGCGCGGTCATCGGCGGCGCGATGTTCGGCGACAACCTGTCGGTGATCTCGGATACCACGATTGCGGCGACCCGCAGCCAGGGCGCGGAGATGCGCGACAAGTTCCGCGAGAACTTCAAGATCGCGCTGCCGGCGGCCATCGCCACGGCCGCGCTGCTGGCATTCCAGGGCGATGGCGCACCGGTGCTGGCGCCGGGCGGGGCGTCGCCCTGGCTGGTGTTGCCCTACGTCCTGGTGCTGATACTGGCCCTGATTGGCCTGGACGTGGTGGTGGTGCTGGCGATCGGCTTGGCGCTTTCCGGCGTTTTCGGCTTCATCTTCGCTGGCGACTACACGCCGGTCGATCTTGCCGGCGACATTTACGCGGGATTCGAGAGCATGGTGGAAGTGACCCTGCTTTCGATCCTGATCGGAGGACTGGGAGCGCTGATGAAGGCGAGCGGGGGCCTGGACTGGCTGGCGCGGACGATTGCCCGTTTCGCCCGCGGCCATACCGGGCGACGCTCCGGTGAGTTCAGTATCGCCGCGCTCTCCGCGGGGACCGACGTCCTGACCGCCAACAACACCGTGGCCATCCTCATCACGGGCAGTCTTGCCAAGGACATCGCCGAACGCCACGGCATCACGCCGCGCCGTTCGGCCAGCGTGCTCGATATTTTCGCCTGCGTGATCCAGGGCGTGCTGCCGTATGGCGCGCAGATCCTGCTGGCCTCCTCGCTGGCCGCGGTTTCACCGCTGGCGCTGGCCGGCAGCGTCCACTATTGCTGGTTGCTCGCGCTGGCCGCGATCTTCTTCATGATCCTGCCCGCGCGGCGTACCGCCGCCGTGCCGGGAAACTGAGCGGGCATCCGGAAAGCAAAAAAAGGGGCGCATGGCGCCCCTTTTTTCGTTTGCTCGCGCGAGGTGCTCAGTTGCGCGACTGCAGCTTGGACAGCAGGCGCAGGAACTCGATGTACAGCCAGATCAGGGTGACCATCAGGCCGAACGCCGCATACCACTCCATGTACTTGGGTGCGTTCTGCTCCACGCCGGTCTCGATGAAATCGAAATCCAGCACCAGGTTCAACGCCGCCACCACCACCACGAACAGGCTGAAGGCGATGCCGATAAGACCCGAGTCGTGGATGTAGGGAATGTTGATGTTGAAGAAGCCCAGCACGATCGTGGCCAGGTAGATCAGCGCGATGCCGCCGGTGGCCGCGACCACGCCCAGCTTGAAGTTCTCGGTGGCCTTGATCCAGCCCGAGCGGTAGGCCATCAGCAGCGCGAACAGGGTGCCGAAGGTCAGCAGCACCGCCTGCAGCACGATGCCGTTGAACTTCACTTCGTACATCGCCGAGATGGCGCCCAGGAACAGGCCTTCGGCCAATGCGTACAGCGGCGCGGTGACTGGCGCCCAGGTCTTCTTGAAGATGGTGACCATCGCCAGCACGAAGCCGCCGATGAGACCGCCCAGGATGTACAGCATGGCGCCCGGAGCCAGCTCGCCGGTCGGGGTGAGGGCGGTATTCCAGGTGTAGGTGGCGGTCAGCACGCACAGCAACAGCAGGATGCCGGTCCGGTTGACCGTGCCGTTCAGGGTCATCGCGCCGGCGTCGCGCGAAACCACCGCGCCGCTGCCCAGGTCGAGGAAGGTGGACTCCTTAAGAGCCGGATTGCCGCTGCGTATCATGGTTCCCTCATGGTTGATTCGGACTTCTGTCCCCAGCCGCGGAGCATAGCCGATGCCCATGGCCGGACGCGGCGTTTGACAGGAAGGCGGCAGATTCCGACAATAGACGGCCTTGTCGACGCTGCCTGGCGCCGATGCCGGGGCCCTCGTCGGGGTATAGCGCAGTCTGGTAGCGCATCTGCTTTGGGAGCAGAGGGTCGGGGGTTCGAATCCCTCTACCCCGACCAGTCTGGTTCGTCCCGACGACAGGGATGCGACAATCCGGTCCGGGCGCCCGTAGCTCAACCGGATAGAGCACCGGCCTTCTAAGCCGGCGGTTACAGGTTCGAGTCCTGTCGGGCGCGCCATCCGGCGCAAGCGACGGACAAATGCGGTAGAAAAAGTTTCAGTGGTGGCTGTAGCTCAGTTGGTTAGAGTACTGGATTGTGATTCCAGATGTCGGGGGTTCGAGTCCCCTCAGCCACCCCACCCAGCAACGCCTTCGCGCACGCGGGGGTTTGTAAGAAAAAGAAGATGCGGTTACACTACGCGTCCAGTTTTTGGGGCCGTTAGCTCAGTTGGTAGAGCAGTTGACTCTTAATCAATAGGTCCAAGGTTCGAATCCTTGACGGCCCACCAAACAGAACGCCCGACCGCGAGGTCGGGCGTTTTCTTTTCCGGGATGCTCCGTCGGCCTTCCCGGCTGGGTAGAATGCCGGCGCCCCTGCGAAAGTGGCGGAATTGGTAGACGCACTGGATTTAGGTTCCAGCGGGTAACCCCCGTGAGGGTTCGAGTCCCTCCTTTCGCACCACGTCCTTCCGGACGTTTCCGGGACCGGCCCGGAATCCCGGGCCCCGGCCATTTCCCGGATTGCCCCGAAATTCCCGTCCCCCGGCGCCTGCGGTTGGCAGGAAAGCCCGGAATAGGCGAAACTATTCCGTTCCGCCGGTCGGCACGTCGCGTGTCCGCGGGCGACCCGAATTCATCAACATCATGCCCGGGCATGGGACCCGGGCAGCAGGAGCCAGTGAGTATGCAAGTTTCGGTCGAATCGGTCGGCAACCTCGAACGCCGCATGACCTTCAGCCTGCCGGCTGAGCGTCTGGATACCCATATCGGTGGCCGCCTGCGCGAAATCGCGCGCACCGCCCGCATCAAGGGGTTCCGTCCCGGCAAGGTGCCCACCAAGGTGATCGAGCAGCGCTTCGGCCAGCAGGTCCGCGCCGAGGCCCTTGACGGCCTGCTGCGCGAGACCTTCAACAATGCCGTGCGCGACAACGAGCTGCAATTGGCCGGCAATCCCCGCATCGAGAAGAATGGCGAGGGCGAGCTGGATTTCATCGCCACCTTCGAAGTGGTGCCGGATTTCGGCGAGATCGACGTCGCCAAGCTCAACGTCATCCGCCACACCGCCGAAGTGGCCGACGCCGACATCGACCAGATGGTCGAGAACCTGCGCCTGCAGCGCCGCACCTTCGAAGTGGTGCAGCGCGGCGCGAAGGAAGGCGATCGTGTCGAACTGGAAACCTGGTCGCAGGCCGGTGACGAGCGCCTGCCCGCCGGGGGCTCGGAAAAGGGGGCCACCCTGATCGGCTCGGGCGTGATGTTCGCCGACATCGAGAAGGGCCTGATCGGCCTGGCCGCCGGCGAGGAAAAGACCATCCAGGTGCAGTTCCCCGCCGACTGGCGCGTGCCGCAGCTGGCCGGCCGCCAGGTGGACGTGTACGTGAAGGTCACCGAAGTGGCCGAGTCCGTGCTGCCGGCGGTCGACAAGGAATTCATCCGCAGCTTCGGTGTGAAGAGCGGTGACGCCGAGCAGTTCCGCCGCGACATCCGCAGCAATCTGGAGCGCGAGCTCAAGGGCGCGCTGATGGGTCGCCTGCGCCGGGAAGTCGGCGAGCAGCTGATTGCCGCCTGGGCGCACGTGGAAATGCCGCCGCGCCTGGTCGAGAACGAGGCCCGCGCGATGGTCCAGCAGACCGCCGATCAGGCCGCCCGCAATGGCCAGCAGGTGCAGATCCCGCCGAACGCCCACGAAGGCTTCATGGATGCGGCCCGCAAGCGCGTCCTGGTCGGCCTGCTGGTGGGCGAGGTGGCCCGCCGCAACCAGCTGCGCCTGGACCCCAAGCGCCTGAACGAGACCCTGCGCCTGATCGCCTCCACCTACGAGGAGCCGGAGCAGGTCATTGAGTTGTACCGCAACGATCCCCAGTTGATGGGAGGACTGCAGTCCCGGGTGATGGAAGAGCAGGTGATCGACTGGATCGCCGAGCGCGCCCAGCACACGGAGCAGTCGCTGAGCTTCCAGGAAGCCATCCGGAACTAACGGCGGTTCGCCGGGGCCGACAGGCCCCAGCCCGTCCCGGTCCGGCTATCCTAGGCCGGACCCCTCCACGACAATTTGGGCGCGAATAAGCCGATGAGCATTGAAACCAAAGCCTTGAACCTGGTGCCGATGGTGGTCGAACAGACCAGCCGCGGCGAGCGCGCCTACGACATCTATTCGCGCCTGCTCAAGGAGCGCATGATCTTCCTGGTCGGCGGTGTGGACGACCAGGTGGCGAACGTGATCGTGGCGCAGATGCTGTTCCTCGAGGCCGAGAATCCCGAGAAGGACATCAGCCTGTACATCAATTCGCCCGGCGGCGTGGTCACTGCCGGCATGGCGATCTACGACACCATGCAGTACATCAAGCCGGACGTCAGCACCGTCTGCATCGGCCAGGCCGCCAGCATGGGCGCGCTGCTGCTGGCCGCCGGCGCCAAGGGCAAGCGCTACGCGCTGCCCAATTCGCGGGTGATGATCCACCAGCCGCTGGGCGGCTTCCAGGGCCAGGCCACGGACATCGACATCCATGCCCGTGAAATCCTGACCCTGCGTTCGCGCCTGAACCAGATCCTGGCCAAGCACACCGGCCAGGCCCTGGAAACCATCGAGCGCGACACCGAGCGCGACAATTTCAAGAGCGCCGCCGACGCGCAGGCCTATGGCCTGGTCGACCAGGTGCTGGAACGCCGTCCTGAAGAGACCATCCAGCCGGCGTGAACCCCGGGCGCGGGCCCGTTTTCCGCGCCTGCCACCCCCTCCGCGGACCCGGCTGACAGGCCGGGGCCGTGTGCTATTCTCCGACCGAGTCCGCCTAGCGGGCAGGGTGACCGAGTAATCGAAGCATGAGCGAAGACCGTCAGGGCCGTACCGGCGACAGCAGCAAGATCCTGTATTGCTCGTTCTGCGGCAAGAGCCAGCATGAAGTCCGCAAGTTGATCGCGGGTCCCAGCGTGTTCATCTGTGATGAATGCGTGGAGCTGTGCAACGACATCATCCGCGAGGAACTCGAGGAGAAGGCGCAGTCCGCCCGCAGCCACCTGCCCAAGCCGCGCGAGATCCTGGAAGTCCTGGATCAGTACGTGATCGGCCAGCAGCGCGCCAAGCGCACCCTGGCGGTGGCGGTCTACAACCACTACAAGCGCATCGAGAGCCGGCAGAAGAACGACGACGTCGAACTGGCCAAGTCGAACATCCTGCTGGCCGGCCCGACCGGTTCCGGCAAGACCCTGCTGGCCGAGACTTTGGCCCGCCTGCTCAACGTGCCGTTCACCATCGCCGACGCCACCACGCTGACCGAAGCCGGTTACGTGGGCGAGGACGTGGAGAACATCATCCAGAAGCTGCTGCAGAAGTGCGACTACGACGTCGAGAAGGCGCAGCAGGGCATCGTCTACATCGATGAAATCGACAAGATTTCGCGCAAGAGCGAAAACCCGTCGATCACCCGCGACGTGTCCGGCGAAGGCGTGCAGCAGGCACTGTTGAAGCTGATCGAAGGCACCGTCGCCAGCGTGCCGCCGCAGGGCGGTCGCAAGCACCCGCAGCAGGAATTCCTGCAGGTGGACACCAAGAACATATTGTTCATCTGCGGCGGCGCGTTCGCCGGCCTGGACAAGATCATCCAGCAGCGTTCCACCGAGGCGAGCGGGATTGGCTTCGGCGCCAAGGTCCGCAGCGCCGAGCGCAAGACCGAGACCGGCAAGCTGCTGTCCGAGGTCGAGCCGGAAGATCTGATCAAGTTCGGCCTGATCCCCGAGTTCGTCGGCCGCCTGCCGGTGGTCGCGACCCTGGAGGAGCTGGACGAGCCGGCCCTGGTCAAGATCCTCACCGAACCCAAGAACGCCATCACCAAGCAGTTCAAGAAGCTGTTCGACATGGAAGGCGTGGAACTGGAGTTCCGTGCGGACGCGCTGTCGGCGATTGCCCGCAAGGCGCTCAAGCGCAAGACCGGCGCGCGTGGCCTGCGCACCATCGTCGAGTCGGTCCTGCTGGACACCATGTACGACCTGCCGTCGCTGGAAAACGTCAGCAAGGTGGTGGTGGACGAATCGGTCATCGAGCATAAATCCGAGCCGTACCTGATCTACCAGAATCCGCCGGCCCAGAAGGTCGCCGCCGCGGAATGAAGCGAGGCCGAGCATTCGGCGCAAGTGATTGATTCAATTAACATTTTGAGGTTGCACTTGCATCCTCCCGACAATGGCCCCATAACGGGGCCATTGGCTTTTTTGGCCTCCGTAATTCCGCATCCGCTGGAGCCCCCATGCCCCGCCGTACCCCCACTGAAGTTCTCGACCTGCCGGTCCTGCCGCTACGCGACGTAGTGGTGTTCCCGCACATGGTCATTCCCCTGTTCGTCGGCCGCGACAAGTCCATGCGCGCGCTGGAACAGGCCATGGAAGCGGACAAGCGCATCCTGCTGCTGGCCCAGAAGTCAGCCGAGACCGACGATCCGGTGGCCGCCGATCTCTACAGCATCGGCACCCTGGCCCAGGTCCTGCAGTTGCTGAAGCTCCCGGACGGCACCATCAAGGTGCTGGTCGAAGGCGTTTCCCGCGTGAAGGTGTCCAACGTCGTCGAGCGCGACGGTTCGCTGTACGGCGAGGGCGAGGAAATCGAATCCACCGAAGGCCGCGAGCCGCGCGAAATCGAAGCGGTGGCGCGTTCGCTGATGGGCCTGTTCGAACAGTACGTCAAGACCAACCGCAAGCTGCCGCCGGAACTGCTGCAGACACTGGCCGGCATCGATGAGCCCGGTCGCCTGGCTGACACCATTGCCGCCCACCTGGGCGTGCGCCTGAGCGACAAGCAGCGCCTGCTGGAAACCATCGGCATCGGCGAACGACTGGAACTGCTGGTCGGCTTCGTCGATGGCGAAATCGACGTGCAGCAACTGGAAAAGCGCATCCGCGGCCGGGTCAAGTCGCAGATGGAGAAGAGCCAGCGCGAGTACTACCTCAACGAGCAGATGAAGGCGATCCAGAAGGAACTGGGCGAGCTCGACGACGCGCCGAACGAGCAGGAAGAACTGGCCCGCAAGATCGCCGAAGCCGGCATGCCCAAGGCGGTGGAAACCAAGGCCAAGAACGAACTCAACAAGCTCAAGCAGATGTCGCCGATGTCCGCCGAGGCGGCGGTCGTGCGCAACTACCTGGACTGGCTGCTGGGCGTGCCGTGGAAGAAGCGCAGCAAGGTTCGCAAGGATCTGAAGGTCGCGCAGGAAACCCTGGACGCCGATCATTACGGCCTGGACAAGGTCAAGGAACGGATCCTCGAGTACCTCGCGGTGCAGTCGCGCGTGCAGAAGATGCGCGGCCCGATCCTGTGCCTGGTCGGACCGCCGGGCGTGGGCAAGACCTCGCTAGGCCAGTCAATCGCCAAGGCGACCAACCGCAAGTTCGTGCGCATGTCGCTGGGCGGCGTGCGCGACGAGGCCGAGATCCGGGGCCACCGCCGCACCTACGTGGGTTCGATGCCGGGCCGCATCGTGCAGAACCTCAACAAGACCGGCAGCAAGAATCCGCTGTTCGTGCTGGATGAAATCGACAAGATGTCGATGGACTTCCGTGGCGATCCCTCGTCGGCGCTGCTGGAAGTGCTGGATCCGGAGCAGAACAGCGCCTTCAACGATCACTACCTGGAAGTGGATCTGGACCTGTCCGAAGTGATGTTCGTCGCGACCTCCAACTCGCTCAACATCCCCGGCCCGTTGCTGGATCGCATGGAAGTCATCCGCATCCCGGGCTATACCGAGGATGAGAAGCTCAACATCGCCCTGCGCTACCTGCTGCCCAAGCAGATCAAGGCCAACGGCCTGAAGCCGGAAGAGCTCACGATCGCCGAGGACGCCATCCGCGACCTGGTGCGTTACTACACGCGCGAATCCGGCGTGCGCAACCTGGAACGCGAAATCGCCAAGATCTGCCGCAAGGTGGTCAAGGAAATCGCGCTGGCCGGCCCGCAGCCGGCCAGGAAAAAGAAAAAGGGCGCGCTGGTGCAGGTCAGTTCGAAGAACCTGGACAAGTATTCCGGCGTGCGCCGCTTCGATTTCGGTCGCGCCGAGGAGCAGAACGAGATTGGCCTGGTCACCGGGCTGGCCTGGACCGAAGTAGGCGGCGATCTGCTGCAGATCGAAGTCGCGCTGGTGCCGGGCAAGGGCCTGCTGACCTTGACCGGCCAGTTGGGCGACGTGATGAAGGAATCCGCGGCCGCCGCGATGTCGGTGGTGCGCGCGCGCGCCACCGCGCTGGGCATCGATGCCGAGTACCTGCAGAAGCACGACGTGCACCTGCACGTGCCCGATGGCGCGACGCCGAAGGATGGCCCGAGCGCGGGCGCCGCGATGGTGACCGCACTGGTCTCCACGCTGACCCGCACGCCGGTGCGGGCCGACGTGGCGATGACCGGCGAGATCACCTTGCGCGGACGCGTATCCGCCATCGGTGGCCTGAAGGAGAAACTGCTGGCGGCGCTGCGCGGCGGCATCACCACCGTGATCATCCCGGAAGAGAACCGCAAGGATCTCGCCGACATTCCCGCCAACGTCACCCAGGGCCTGAAGATCGTGCCGGTCCGCTGGATCGATGAGGTGCTGGATCTCGCGCTGGAACGGCCACTGGCGCCCGCCGCGGCACCGGCCGAGGGGGGCAAGCCGCGGCGCGTGCCGGCCCGCCGCAAGGCGCCCGTGCAGCCCGACGTCAAGCACTGAATCGCGGCACACGCGGAAGGTAAAAAAGCCGCAAAACCCGCGTCATTATTGGGTTTTCGGCTTGCGTGCCTGTATACCCGCTGGTATAACGGCGTCACCCGCAAACATGATGAGCATCGTTCTCGTCGTGTTCGTGGAAGACGATCGGAAGCGCGTGACGATCAGATTCCCGCGCATTCCGGTTACACATTCCGCGGTTGTTCCGCAAAAGGAGTTTCTACATGAACAAAACCGAATTGGTTGATGCCGTCGCCGACGAAGCCGAAATGTCCAAGGCTGAAGCTGGACGTGCCGTCGACGCCGTGATTTCCAGCATCACCAAGGCCCTGAAGAAGGGCGATAGCGTGACCCTCGTGGGCTTCGGCACCTTCCAGGTGCGCAAGCGCGCCGCCCGTACCGGCCGCAACCCGAAGACCGGCGACACCATCAAGATCAAGGCTTCCAAGAATCCCGCTTTCAAGGCTGGCAAAGCCCTGAAGGATGCCGTAAACTAATTGGCTCGCTGCTGCCGAGTGAGTCCGGTCGGTTGAACGGGTGCTTAGCTCAGCGGTAGAGCGTCGCCCTTACAAGGCGAGGGTCGGGGGTTCGAAACCCTCAGCACCCACCAAACCGGACCAACTGTTTTAGTTTCCGCGGAGTGGTAGTTCAGTCGGTTAGAATGCTGGCCTGTCACGCCGGAGGTCGCGGGTTCGAGTCCCGTCCACTCCGCCACGAACATGAAAAACCCCTGAGAAATCAGGGGTTTTTTGTTGCCTGACGATTGCGGAAACGCGTTGATGCGACTGTTCCTTGTTTCCAGCCATCGGATCGATGCAGGCGGGGAGCGAGCGCGGCGGCTGGGCGTCCCGCAGGGACCGCGCCTCTTTTTGGCTTCGTCAGTCAGGCCGGGTGGATGCGCGGTACTCGCGCCCCTGCAAATCGATGTAGAACTCACGGCCTCCTGCGCGCACGCGGGCGAGCCCGTCGCGAAACCTGAACTCGCCCTCATACCGGAACGGGATGATCAGTTGTCCGCGCGTATCGAGGGCTCCCCATTGCTTCTGCCCATTGCTGGCCGCGATAAGAGTCTCTCCCCAAGGCGAAACCTCGCTCAGGCCGCAATGGAGCTCAACCCCCGCGTGATCGAGGATGCAGCGGGTGTCGTCGTCGCGTCGTACGACCAGCAGGCGGAGCGGCAGATCGGGAGAGGTATATTTCAGGTACTCGAAGCTTGGCCGATCCGCGGTCACGACTTCCACGTTGCGCGCCGCATCCAGGATGCCCCAGCCCCGCGCGCGGTGAACCACGAAAAGGTGGTCGTACTGATATCGCAGATCGTCATAGATGCCGAACGGGACGATGTGGCCGCCATCGGCACCCAGCACGCCGACACTCTTGCCGTCCGGAGCCCGCACCACGCGAAGTTTTAGGGAATCCGAGGACGGCTCCCGGATACGGCTGGATGCCACGTCATAGCGATCGGGATAGTCGCCGCCACAGGATCGTGTGTGGCCTTCCGGAGAGATGAGATAACACTTCCGGCTTCCTGCGGAATGAAACGGATTCAGATCGATGAATCCACTTCGGGTCGACGGTTTGACGATGGCGGCCCAGGCCTCGCCGTCCCTGAATGGCCTGGCTTCGGTGAAACGCGGACGCACGATCCAACGACCCCGCCGGTCGATGTAGCCCCATTTTCCGCCCGATTTCACCGCGGCCCGGCCTTCGGTAAACGGCTGTGCATCCTCAAAGGTCCCTGGGAACGGGGCCTGCCCATGGCCATCGACAAAACCGAACCGGCCATCGGCATGCAGATAGGGGATGAGGAACGTTGCGGCGCTCACCGGATGTCCGGTCTCGGCGGCGCCATCGCTGGAGTGACCGGAGGCCATCATCGAGAGGGGCAGGAATAGCCAGGTGAGGAGTCGAAGCCGGCGAGAGGAGGGCATGACAGGAGCAATGGCAGTGCGATCAGCGCTTGATTCTATCGGGATGATTCCGGGGCCTCTTTGCGTTGTTAGTTCTCAAGTGCTGATGGATGCTGTCGGTCGCGTCGAGGAACCTGTTGCTCACGCAGGCGGGAAGCAGGCGAGCGAACCGGCTCCGGTTCCGCTGTAACCCCGGGAAGCACTCGCCACCGCCCCGTGGGACTCCCGGTTCTGGGGACGGACCGGTGGCGTTCGCGTGGGCGCGCTGCGACCCACGCGAACATGGTGTGCCGGTGAGAGGGGAGGTGCGCACGACGGTCGGGTACGGACGACAGGGGACCGATGACGACCAATCCCGGGACGAAGAAGGTCGGGTGGATCCATTCGCGGGGGAGCGCGTGGCAGGGATGAGGTTGAACGCACGCTGGCGACCCGCGATCGCCGTTCCTGGGCATCCCCCCGGGTCGCCGGAAGCGCGGCGGAAGGCGATCCACGGCGCCCCGTGGACGCCTGACAGCATGGGCAGGGAGAGGCGGCGAGCCTCGGCACGACGCCGATGCGGGACCGAACCTGAAAATCTGCCCGGCCGGTCTGGCACAAATCCCGGAAGCCCCGTACAATGGTCGACTCAGCGCGGAGTGGTAGTTCAGTCGGTTAGAATGCTGGCCTGTCACGCCGGAGGTCGCGGGTTCGAGTCCCGTCCACTCCGCCAGTTATCCCGGAAAGCCCGCGAAAGCGGGCTTTCTGCTTTTCCGGGGACCGCTGCCCATGGTCGTGGATGAACGGGGCAGGGCGTTACGCCCGGTTTGCGGCGAACCACCGCGAAGCGCGGTAAACTGCCCGGCTACTGAAATCGAGCCACGCATCGATGCTGCAAAAACTCCGCGATAAGACATCCGGGTGGATCGCCACCCTCATCCTGGGCCTGCTGATCATCCCGTTCGCCTTTGTCGGCGTGAACGAGTACATGACCGGCGGCACGGCCAATGATGTCGCGACCGTCGAGGCGCCGCCCACCTGGTGGAAGTCCGCGCCGAACTGGTGGCCGGTGTCCAGGCTGTGGCAGCGCAAGGAAATCACGGTCGACGAATTCCGCACGACCTTCGAGGCCGCGCGCCAGCAGCAGCGCCAGATGCTGGGCGAGAACTTCGACGCGCGCGAGTTCGAGAGCAAGGAGAACAAGCTCAAGATCCTGGAGCAATTGATCAACCAGCGCGTGCTGGCGTTGGCCTCCGAGCGTGCCGGCATCGTGATCGGCGATGCAGCGGTCAACCAGGCCATCGCCGCGGAACCGGCCTTCCAGGTCGACGGCAAATTCAATGCCGAACGCTACCAACTGGTGCTGGCTTCGCAGGTGCCGGCGCTGTCGCCACTGAAATTCCAGGAGCAGGAACGCGAGCGCCAGAAGATGATGGTGATGCCCGAGGGCATCGGCACCTCCGATTTCGTCACCAAGGGCGAGCTGGATCGGCTGTTCAAGCTGCTGGCGCAGACCCGCGACGTGGGCCTGGCGCTGGTGCCGCCGGCCGCGCCGGATACCACGCCGGTGTCCGATGCCGACATCCAGAAGTGGTACGACGGCCACAAGGCCGAGTACCGCCAGCCGGAAACGGTCTCGCTGGAGTATGTCGAAGTCAACGGCGCGACCCTGCCGGGCGCCGCGGCGCCGGACGAGGCGACCCTGCGCAAGCGCTATGAAACCGAGAAGAACCGCTTCGTGGCGCCGGAACAGCGCGTGGTGTCGCACATCCTGATCGGCGCGCCGGCCGGTGCCGACGCCGCGACCTTGAAGAAGGCCGAGGACAAGGCCGCCGCGCTGGCCGCGCAGGCCAGGCAGGGTGCTGACTTCGCCGCGCTGGCCAAGGCCAATTCGGAAGATCCGGGTTCCAAGGACACCGGCGGCTTGCTGCCGGCGTTCGCGCGCGACGGATCGATGGTCAAGCCGTTCGAGGACGCCGCGTTCGCCATGCAGGCCGGCGAGATCCGGGGCCCGGTCAAGAGCGACTTCGGCTATCACGTGCTGAAGCTCAACGAGATCAAGCCGGGCCAGGGCAAGAGCTTCGAGGAAGTCCGCGACGAACTCGCCCGCGAGCAGGGCACCGCCGACGCCGAGCGTGCGTACAACGAGCTGGCCGGCAAGCTGGTCAACGAAGTGCTGAAGAATCCCACCGCGCTGGAGCCGGCCGCGAAGGCCGTCGGCCTGCCGGTGCAGAAGATCGGGCCGTTCTCGCGTGCCAACGCCAGCGGTATCGCCGCCAACCCGGCGGTGCTGCGCAGCGCGTTCTCCGATACGCTGGTGCAGGACGGCACGGTCAGCGATCCGATCGAGATCGCGCCCAGCCACAGCGTGGTGATCCGCGTGGTCGGCCACACGCCGGAGCAGCCGCAGCCGCTGGCCCAGGTCCGCGACGCGGTGATCGCCGCGATTCGCGCCGATCGCCAGGAGAAGGCCACCGCCGCCGCCGCCGACGCGGTGCTGGCGCGCATCGCCAAGGGCGAGACGCTGCAGGCGATCGCCACTGCCGACAAGCTCCAGTTCAACGAAATGCCGGGCATGCCGCGCGGCATGCCGGTACCGACCGCGGAAGGCAACGAGGCGATCTTCGCGGTGCCGCGTCCGGCGGCCGGCAAGGCGTCGACCGGCAAGGTCGCGCTGGGCGGCGGTGCGTTCGCCGTGTTCGCGGTCACCAAGGTCACCGACGGCGATGCCGCGCAGGTGCCGGCCGAGCAGCGCGATGGCATGAAGCAGCAGTTGATCCAGTTGGGCGGAGGTGCCGCCGCCCAGGGTTTCATCGACGCCATGCGCAAGCAGTACAAGGTCACCGTGATGGAAGATCGCCTGTAAGCGTTCGACCGACGCAGTAAAGAAAAAGCCCGGCAAATGCCGGGCTTTTTCATGGAGCAACGGCTGCCGCATCACGTTGGCGGGTGCCGGCATGCCAATGAAACATCCGCAAGACATCCTGGCCTTCGACTCAGCCCTCGCACGGGAGCATCCCTTCCTCTGCGGACAGGGACGGGCGTGCGAAGAATCCAGTGATCGCGCAGGCTGCCGTTCGCGATCGGGAAGCGCCCGGCGTGTCGTGTCAGGGCCGGTTTTCGTCCAGCGCCAGCACCATGCCCGGGCGCAGGATGGCATCGGATTTCAGGCCATTGCGCGACAGCAACTGCTGGGGCTTGAGGCCGTAACGTCGCGCAATGGTCCAGGCGGATTCGCCGGCGCGAACGGTGTGCGAGCGCCGGGATGCGCTGGCGACGGTGGTGTCCCTCGACGGTGGCGAAGCGCCCGCGGCGCCGATGCCGGTGGCGGACGGACCGGGCGCAGGCTCCGTTTCGAACGACGTATCGGCGAGTTGGGGAGAGGACGCCAACGTCGCGATGCCCCGGGAATCGGGAGCGAGAATCCTGACCGGCTTGTCCAGGCGCGGGACGCCTTTGCCCAATGCCGGATTCAGCCGCTTGAGCAGCACGCTGTCGTGACCGTTGGCGTCCGCCCAGCGCTCCAGGCTGGCGGCATCGCGGGGCAGGGCGTGCGCGGACAGGCGAGGCACCGGACGGTCCAGCCGTTTCAGCCACTCGCCACGATCGTCGGCCTGTTCGAAGATGCAGGCCAACGCGTGCAGTTTCTCCACATAGGCGTAGGTGATGCTGGACAGGCCGGGCAGTTCGGCCGGCCGCGCGTTCTGCGCGTTCATGCCGGCGCGGCGCATCGACTGCAGCACGCGGTATTCGCCGGCGTTGTAGGCCATCACGGCCAGCCGCCAATCGCCGCCGAACATGCCGTACAGGGTCTTGAGGTAGCGTACCGCGGCCTGGGTCGAATCCACCGGCGAAAGCCGGCCGTCGTAACTTTCCCGTACCGGCACGCCATGGTTGCGTGCGGTCACGCCGATGAACTGCCACAAGCCCGCGGGACCGCTGGCATTGCGCGCGCCGGGCTTGTAGCCGCTTTCCACGAAGGGAATGAGCGCGAACTCGGTGGGTAGATGCGCCTCGCGCAGCGCGTCCACGACGTAGCCGAACAGCGGCAGCACGTCGTCGGATTTGACCAGTTGGCTCGGCGCGTGGGCGAAGTGTTTCTTCCAGCGCGGGCCGGTGGCGGCGGCATCGCATTGCGGTTCGGCGAGTCCGGCGCGGAAACGCTGGTAGATCTCCAGCCCGCTTTCCTGCTGGCTGGGCGGCACGGTGACCAGTTCGATCGGGGGCGCCGAAGACTGGCTTGCCCGTGCCGGCGACAGTGCCAGGCCCAGACTGGTGCAGCAGGCCAGCGCGAGCAGGCCGGCTCGCAGGCCGGGAAACGGGCCAGGAAGCGGGCCGCGCCGGCTCATGCGCGGAACTGGTCCTTCCAGCGCCGCAGTTCGGCGAAGGTCTCGACCCGGTCGGCGGGCACGCGGCCCAGCCGGTGCGCCACGGCCGCGCGCACGGCCTCGCTGTCCACCCGCAGGAACGGGTTGGTCGCGGTTTCCTGGGCCAGGGTCGACGGCAGGGTCGGACGGCCGGCTTGGCGCATGGCGTGGACTTCCTCGGTTCTGCGACGCAACGCCTCGTTGGCGGGATCCACCGTGCGGGCGAACGCGGCGTTGGCCAGGGTGTACTCGTGGCCGCAGCAGACGGCGGTCGAGCCGGGCAGGGCGGCCAGGCGGTCCAGCGAGCCCAGCATCTGGGACGGCGTACCTTCGAACATCCGCCCACAGCCCAGGCTGAACAAGGTATCACCGCAGAACAGGTGGTCCTGGTCCTGGCCCCCGCCCAGATAGGCGATGTGGCTGCGGGTATGGCCCGGCACCGCCAGCACCTCCAGGCGCCAGTTCTTCAGCCTCACCCGGGCACCATCGCCCACCCGCACGCAGTCGAAGGGAATCCGCTCGTCCTCCGGTGCGTAGACCGGCAGGGTCGGCCAGCGGGCGCGCAGCGCGGCCACGCCGCCGATATGGTCGTTGTGGTGATGGGTCAGCAGGACCGCCGCGGGCCACAGGCCCTGGTCGGCGGCGGCCAGCACCGGTGCGGCGTCCCCGGGGTCCACGATCAGCGCGTCGCCGTCGTCGTCGGCCAGCGCCCAGATGTAGTTGTCGTCGAAGGCGGGCAGGGCGGTCAGGCGCATGGGCGATGGTTTTGGGGAGGGACGCTGGAAGGGTCGTCCACTACAATCCCGAACATGCCTGCCTTCGAGTTCAGCCGTCAACCCGATGCCCTGGCATGGTTCGGTGCCGGGCGCGGGCAGGCCCTGCTGGCGGCCGAGACCGTTGCCGCCGGCCAATGGCTGACGCTGCGGCCGGCCCAGCCCGCGCTGTGGCTCTCCCCCGAGGCGCCTCGCCCGCCGGTCGTGCTCCACGGCTTCAGCCGGCAGTTGTGGCTGTGGCGGCATCCGGACGGCTTCAGCGGCGATCTGCGCTGCGAACTGCCCCTGCCGCTGCCCAGCGAGGCCTTCGGCAGCATCGTTGTCCAGCACGTACCGGAGGCCGGTTCGGCGACCGATCTGCTGGGCGAGTGCGCGCGCGTGCTCGCTCCCGGCGGACGCCTGCGGCTGTACACGCTCAACCCCATCAGCCCGTACCGGTGGCGCTGGCGCGGCACCGCCCTGCGGGTCCGCGATGCCGCCGGCTGGCAGGGCGCGCTTCGCCAGGCCGGCCTGCACCCGCTCGCCGCCGTCGCCGGCTACCAGGGGCCGCTGCTACGCGGCACCGCGATGGCGCCGCATCTTTCCTCCAACCGGTTCCGCGCGGTCTGCGTGCTGGAAGCCGAAAAACGCGTCGCCGCCCTGATTCCGCCCGCGCCGGCCCGGCGCGGCTGGAACACCGGCGCGGCGCACGCCTGAACCCAAAAAGCACAGGAAGCAATGAAGCAGATTTCCATCCACACCGACGGCTCCTGCCTGGGCAATCCCGGGCCCGGGGGCTGGGCCGCCCTGCTGCGCTACCAGAAGAAGGAGCGCGAACTTTCCGGGGGCGAAGCCCAGACCACCAACAACAGGATGGAGCTGATGGCGGCCATCGTCGCGTTGGAGACGCTGACCGAAAGCTGCAACATCGCGCTGTACATCGATTCGCAGTATGTGCGCCAGGGCATCACCGAGTGGATGCCCAACTGGGTGCGACGCAACTGGAAGACCGCCGCCGGCGAGCCGGTCAAGAACCGCGATCTGTGGGAGCGCCTGCACGAGGCCACCCGGCGCCATCGCATTGAATGGCACTGGGTGAAGGGCCACAACGGGGATCCGGACAACGAACGCGTTGATCAGCTGGCGCGCATGCAGGCGCTCAGGTTCCGAGACGGCGGCGCGGTAAAGTAAGCGGCATGAATCTTTCACCCGTGCTCGAAACCGAGCGCCTGCGCCTGTTCGAGCTGTCGGAGCACGCGCCCGGCGATACCGCCTTCGTGCTGGAACTGCTCAACGATCCGGATTTCCTCCGCTACATCGGCGACCGCGGGGTGCACTCGCTGGCGCAGGCCGCCGACTACCTGCGCGACGGACCGGTGGCGAGCTACCGGCTCAACGGTTTCGGCCTGTATCGGGTGGAACGGCGCGAGGACGGCGCGGCGGTGGGCATGTGCGGATTGATCAAGCGGCCCCCGCTGGCGCATCCCGATCTTGGCTACGCCCTGTTGCCGCGTTTTCGCGGCAACGGCTACGTGGCCGAGGCCGCGCGGGCGGTGCTCGCGGCGGCGCGCGAACAGGACATCGCCACCGTGCTGGCGGTGGTGGACCCGGACAACGCGGCCTCGATCCGGACCCTGCGGGACCTGGATTTCGGGTACCGTGAAATGATCCGGCTCGCGGCGGACGACATCGAACTGAAGTTGTTCGCCTGGCAATCAGACAAGCAATAGGCAAGACAGACGCATGCGACAGATCATCCTCGACACCGAAACCACCGGCCTGGAATGGAAGAAGGGCAACCGCATCGTGGAAATCGGTTGTGTCGAACTGCTCGAACGCCGGCCCACCGGCCGCACCTACCACCAGTACATCCATCCGCAGCGCGAGTTCGAGCAGGGCGCGGCGGAGGTCACCGGCCTGAGCCTGGACTTCCTGTCGGACAAGCCGCTCTTCGCGCAGATCGCCGACGAGTTCCTTGCCTTCATCGACGGTGCCGAACTAATCATCCACAACGCCGCGTTCGACGTCGGTTTCCTGGACTATGAGCTGTCGTTGCTGGGCGAAAACTACGGGCGCCTGCTGGACCGGGTGACCGTGGAGGATTCACTGCTGCTGGCGCGCCAGCGCTTCCCGGGGCAGCGCAATTCGCTGGATGCGCTGTGCAAGCGGCTGGGCGTGGACAATACCCACCGCCAGTTGCACGGCGCGCTGCTCGACGCCCAGTTGCTCTGCGATGTCTACCTCGCGTTGACCGCCGGTCAACGGGAAATCGGCTTCGCCGGTCTGGACGAGCCGAGTTCAGGCGCGGCGTTGGCGGCGACCGACTTCAGCGGCATGGCCAGTGGTCCGCGCCCACGCGTGCAGATCGGCGAGGCCGAACAGGCCGCGCACGAGGCCCGCCTGGAAAAACTGCGCAAGAAAGCCGGCAGGGCATTGTGGGATGAACTGGACGCCCCGGCCATGACCGAAACCGCCGTCGCCTGAATCTCGGGGCGGAGCAGGCAACATACCTTGCAGCGCCGAGCTTGCTCGGCGAACCGGGGCGGGAGATCCGAGGGCAAGCGGAGCAAGAAGCTCCGCTCTACGTCAGTGACAACGCACCAGGATGGCGGTGACGTTGTCCGAACCGCCACCGTCCAGGGCCGCGGCGATCAGGCAATCCACGCATTCCTGCGCGCTGCAGTCGGACAGCCTCAGGGTGTCGGCGATGCTGCGATCGTCCACTTCCTCGGTCAGCCCGTCGCTGCACAGCAACAGTTGCATGCCCGGGCGCAGTTCGCCGGTGAGGGTCTCCACGTTGAGATGGGTCGGATCGGTCACGCCCAGCGCCTGGGTCACGACGTTGCGATGCGGATGCGAGCGCGCCTGTTCGCTGGTCAGCGAGCCCTGGGCGATCAGTTCCTGCACGTAGCTGTGGTCCTGGCTCAACTGGGCCAACTGGCCGTCGCGCCACAGATAGGCGCGGCTGTCGCCGACCCAGGCCACCTCGAAACGGTTGCCCTGGACCCGCGCGGCCACCACGGTGGTGCCCATCGGCAGGGTGTCGTTGCGGCGCCGGGAGGTGCGGATGATCTCCTCGTCGGCGATGCGGATGGCCTGGTGCAGCGGCGTCCCGTCGCGGATTTCGCGCACGATGGTCTCGCGCGCCAGCGCGCTGGCCACCTCGCCGCAGGCGTGCCCCCCCATGCCATCGGCCACCAGCCACAGTCCCAGCTCGCTGTCGCCGTAGTAGGTGTCCTCGTTCAGCTCCCTTCTGAGGCCTACGTGGGTGATGTGCCCGAATTCGATCATTGACGTCCTGATGGTGGGAGCGGGGGAGGAAGTTCCCTGCTGGTTGATACGGAATGATCCGGGCGAAACGGACAGCGGGCAAGCAAAAGCGAGCCCGGGAGAGTTTCCGTTCAGTGGGAAACGACGAATCCGGCCGGAATCTTCAGTTTCGGCTTGTCGGAGAAGGGCCCGACCCGTATCATTCACGCCCCCGGCCGCGCGCCGGGGACCACCGGAGAGGTGGCAGAGTGGTTGAATGTACCTGACTCGAAATCAGGCATACGTTAATAGCGTATCGGGGGTTCGAATCCCCCCCTCTCCGCCAGATACGCAAGGGCCCCCGCAAGGGGGCTTTTGCGTATCTGGTGGAATGCGGGGATCTGGAGAGAACCCCGACGGGTTCGACAGAACGGCGCAGCCGTTCTGCACGGCGAAGCCGCCCGCAGGGCGAGGCACGCAGTGCCGAGTGAATCCCCCCTTCTCCGCACGTTACAAGGGCCCCCGCAAGGGGGCTTTTGCGTATTTGGCGGAGTGCGGGGATCTGGAGAGAACCCCGACGGGTTCGACAGAACGGCGCAGCCGTTCTGCACGGCGAAGCCGCCCGCAGGGCGAGGCACGCAGTGCCGAGTGAATCCCCCCTCTCCGCACGTTGCAAGGCCCCCGCAAGGGGGCTTTTGCGTTTCCGGAAGTCTTCAGACTTTGCCGGTCACCGGAATCAATGCGCCGGTGATGGCCGCGGCCGGCTCCGACAGCAGGAAACGGACCACGCCGGCCAGTTGCTCCGGGGTCACCCAGCGCGAAGTGTCGGCGTCCGGCATGTCGGCGCGGTTGGCGGGCGTATCGATGATGCTGGGCAGCAGCGCGTTGACGGTGATGCCGCGATCCTTGAACTCCTCGGCCATCGCCTCGGTCAACCGTGCCACGCCGGCCTTGGAGGCCGCATACGCGCCCATGCCGGTGCCGGCCTTGACCGCGCCGGCCGCGCCGATGTTGACGATGCGGCCGCCACCGGCGGCCAGCAGGAACGGCAGCGTCGCCTGACTGGCGGCCACGGCGGTACGCAGGTTCAGCCGGTAAAGCCGGTCCCAGGTGTCCAGGCTGCCCTCGGCCAGGGTTTCCCAGCGGAAGCCGCCGGCGATGTTCACCAGCGCGTCGATGCCACCGAGCGCCTGGTTGGCCTGCGCCAGCGCGCTCACCGCCGCCTCGGCATCGGCCAGGTCGATACCGCCGAAGGCATGCACGCCGGCGGTGGCTTCGGCGGGAGCCGGCGCGTGATCCAGTGCCGCCACGGTCGCGCCCGAGGCGACCAGCGACCGCACCACCACCCGGCCAAGCGCGCCGAAAGCGCCGGTGACGACAACCCGTTGGGCCGATGAATTCATGGAGGACATCCCGATGCGGAAAGCGACCATGTTAGCGCCGCGCGAGCGGGCGTGTATCCGCCATCCGGTACACTGGCCATCCCGTTTTCGCGGTACCGCACCATGTCCGAAATCCTCGTCCCCGTTTCCTTCGGCGAACTGCTCGACAAGATCGCCATCCTGCAGATCAAGTCCGAGCGGATGAGCGACCCGGCCAAGCTGGCCAACGTGCGCAATGAACTGTCCGCGCTGGAAAAAACCTGGATGGCGCATCCGGCGGCGGTCAACAACATCGGCGAGCTGCGCGCCCAGCTCAAGGCGGTGAACGAGCGCCTGTGGGTGATCGAGGACGACATCCGCGTCAAGGAAAAGGCGCAGGCGTTCGACGAGGAATTCGTCCGCCTGGCGCGCAGCGTCTACTTCGAGAACGACGAGCGCGCGCGCATCAAGAAGGACATCAACCTGGCACTGGGTTCCAGCTACGTGGAAGAGAAGTCCTACCAGGACTACAAGACCGGCGCGGCGCCGTAAGCTCCTGCCGGCGCACCGGGACGCCTGGGCGTCCCGGTGGCCTTGCTCACGAACGCGGACTCTCGACCATCCACGCGGTCAGGCGCCGCACCAGCGGCAGCATCACCAGCAGCGTCGGGAAGGCGATCAGCCAGGACAGTCCCCAGGCACTGAGCCACAGCCATCCCAGGTGCGGATGCAGGCCGGCGCTGCGCAGGGTGCTGATCATCGAGACCACGCAAGTCATCAGCACGGAAAGCAGCAACGGCATCAGCCATTGCGCGCAGCGGGCGGGGAGTTTGCGCGGGATACCGCGCTTGAGGGGTGTTGCGTCGGGTTTCATGACATCTCCGTAAGCCGGTCGATCACAGGCGCCACCCGGGATGGACCGGGGAACAGCCCCGGACGGATCCGGCGGCCATGGCGCGTTGATTGACGTAAACGCTTACGGCGGGGCCCGACATGGACAACGCAGACGGGATGATAGCGATCTCCACGGCGCCTGTCGCCTGTTGGCGACAATCCCATCAGACCAGGCAGGGTGGTTCCTGCGATCCGAATCCGCGTGCCAGATCCCAGACCTGTTGCGCGGCCGATACCGGACGGGCACCGGAGACGTTCTGGCCCGCCCACAGCGGCGAGTAGTCGTCGCTGCCACGCGCTTCGGCGGCCTGCCGCAACGGTGCCATTGCCGCGCTGGCGAGCGGGAACGCGGGCGTGTCAGAGGTCATCGGCCCCAGCGTGCGCATCGCATGGTTGACGATGCCGCGCGCGGGGCGGCCGGTGAACACGTTGGTCAGCGCGGTATGCGCCGCCCCCGGGCCTTGCAGGGCCGCGCGGTGGAGGGGGCCGGTATCGGACTCGGGGCATAGCAGGAAAGCCGTGCCGACCTGCACGCCCGCCGCGCCCAGCGCCATCGCCGCCGCCACGCCGGCCGCGTCGGCGATGCCGCCGGCGGCAATCACCGGGCAACGCACCGCTGCGACGATCTGCGGCAACAGGGTGAAGGTGCCGGACTGGGTGGTGAGGTCGTCGGTGAGGAACAGGCCGCGGTGCCCGCCGGCTTCCAGTCCCTGCGCGATGATTGCATCGACGCCGCGCGCCTCCAGCCAGCGCGCTTCCTCCACCGTGGTGGCCGAGGACAGCAACGTGCAGCCCCATTCGCGCAGCGGCGCGAGCAGCGCTTCATCCGGCAGCCCGAAGTGGAAGCTGACCACGGGCGGGCGCAGTTCGCGCATCAGCGCCAGCAGATCGGCATCGAAAGGCCGCCGTCCCGCGCCGGCCGGAAAGGCTTCCGGATCCAGGCCGAAGCGGGCGTAGTCGGCGGTCAGCTTGAGCCGCCAGGCGGCTTCACGCGCCGGATCCGGTTGCGGCGGCGCATGGCAGAAGAAATTGAGATTGAATGGCGCGCCGGTCTGCGCGCGGATGGCCGCGACTTCCGCGCGGATGGCGTCCGCTGACAGCATCGCGCAGGGCAGGGCGCCGAGACCACCGGCCTGGCTCACTGCAATGGCCAGCCGGCTGCCCTGCACGCCGGCCATTGGTGCTTGCAGCAGCGGCAGTTCGGTTCCAAGCAAGGTGGCGAGCGACATGGGCGGGTGAACTGGCAGAAGGCGTTCAAACAGCTTACTCGCCGGGCGCGCCATCTACGGCGATTATCCGTGCGAGTTCGGGAGAGGCGAGGTACTCCGCGAACGATCTCCGGAGTTCATAAAATTCTTGCAGACGAACCCGGGTATCCGAAAGCACGGCGCAGGCGCTCTTGTACTGGGCGTCCAGGTAGGCAGTTACCTCCATGTCCGCATCGCGCTGGGCAAGGGGAAACTTGACGAGGAATTCATGGATAAGCTCGTTGCGCATCTTCACGATGCGGTCGAACGCTTCGTGGGCCTGTTGCCTTGCCTCGGTATCGGAATAGGTGCAGCGCGTACTGAAACGGAAATTGTTCTCCGGCAGGGATGCATTGCTGTCCCCTTCCACTTCTCGCTGGATAAGCTGGTGCGTAGCTTGCCCCAGTGTCTGCTTCATGGCGTCCTCGGCCTGCATACGGGCCTTCGCTGGAAAATCATCCAGCGATCCCGAAACTTGGCTTTGGGCCAAATAGAACTTCAGGTTCAGTTCGATCCGCTGGAACACCAGCAGGTTGCGTCCCACGCGCCACTCGATGTCCTGGTCGAGCGGGAGGGACGGCCCGGTCAAGACTTATCCACCTGCGTGTCGGCCCGATAACGCTCGAACGCCGCGATCGCATCCTCGACGGTGACCAGATCCATCACCTCGTCGAATTCGATCTTGGTGCCCCATTTCAGCGCGTCGGCCGGCTTGCCCAGGTACTTGCGCGCGGCGGCGTCATAGCGGTCCACGCAGTAGCGGACATCCGAGTACGGACCGCTGCGGCGCGGATTGCTCGCCGCGTGCAGGCCCAGCACCTTGGTGCCGACCGCGTTGGCGATATGCATCGGGCCGGAGTCCGGCGTGACCAGCAGGTCGGCGCGCTCCAGCAGCGCGGGCAACTGCTTCAGCGTGTCCTTGCCGACCAGATCCAGCGCCGGCGCGCGCATCGCGGCGAGGATCGCGTCGGTGGTGCTGCGCTCCAGATCGCTGCGGCCACCGCACAGCACCACCCGCCAGCCATGGCCGGCGGCGTGATCGGCGAGCGCTGCGTAGCGGTCCGCGTGCCAGTTGCGGCGCACGTGGCTGGAGCACGGGGAAATCATCAGCACCGGGGCGCCGTCCTGCGGCCACTGTGCGGCGGCCCAGTCGCGCGCGGCCTGCGGATAGGGCAGGTCCCAGGTCACCGGGCCCTGCTTCAGGCCCAGCGGTTCGCAGAAGCTGCCGATCGCGTCCAGCACGTGGATGCCGGGCCGGTCCGGGATGCGTTCGTTGATGAAGAGGCCATGCAGGTCCTTGGAGCGCGCGTGGTCGTAGCCGATGCGGCGTCGGGCCGGGATGAAGGCCGACAGCACGTTGGCGCGCAGGGCCACCTGCATCTGCAGCAGCACGTCGAAGCCGCCGGCCGGCAGCTCCCGGCGCAGGGCGCGCATGCCGGCCAGGCCGCTGCGCTTGTCGTAGGTGTGAAAGGTCACGCCCTCCAGGCCGTCCAGCAGCTTGTGCCCGGCCTTGTCGATGACCCAGTGCAGGCGAGTCCGCGGCCAGTGCCGCTGCAGGGTGCGCACCAGCGGCACCACGTGGGTCACGTCGCCTAGCGCCGACAGGCGCAGCAGACAGATCGATTGGGGGATGGCGGACAAGAGTTGTTAGACTCGCTGGATGGTCAGTTTCGACGCCACGGAATCCCTGACGCCGTTCCGCGAAGGCCGCGGATACGGTGCGATTCTGTTCGACCGCCAGCACCTGCGGCAAGCCAATCCGGACTGGTTCGTGCCGGAGAAGTGGGGCGATCGCGCCCAACCGGTCGGCGACGGCGGGCGCGGCGGGGCCTGGTTCATCGAAGCGCCGTCCAGCCAGTGCGTGCTGCGGCGCTACCTGCGCGGCGGCCTGGCCGCGCGCGCCAGCCGGGACCGCTACCTGTGGCGGGGCCCGGACAAGACCCGCAGTTTCGCCGAGTTCCGGCTGATGCGCGCACTGCTGGCGCGCGGCCTGCCGGTGCCGCAGCCGGTCGCGGCCCAGTACGTCCACGAAGGCATGTTCTATCGCGCCGCCCTGCTGATGGAACGGCTGGTCGGGGTGACCTCGCTGGCCACCCTCGCGCAGGAACTGCGCGCACCCTGGGAAGAGGCCGGCCGGCTGATTGCCCGCTTCCACCGGGCCGGGCTCCAGCATGCCGACCTCAACGCCCACAACATCCTGTTCGACGAGCAGGGCAAGGGCTGGCTGATCGACTTCGATCGCGGCCGCCTGCGCATTCCGGCCACCGGCTGGCGCGAACAGAACCTGGCGCGCCTGCTGCGCTCGTTGCTGAAGCTGCGCGGATCGCGGTCCGGCGAGGACGTGCGCCAGGACTTCGCCCGCCTGCGCCGGGCCTATGATCAGGCCTGGTCACGGGGTTTCTGAGATGGACTGGCGGCTGCGCTTCCATGGCGTGGGCAGTGCGACGGCGGTGGCGCTGGGGTCGGCGATGGCCACGATCGAGCGCGATGGCCGCCCCTGGCTGACCATCGACTGCGGCGGCGAAGGCCTGACCGCGTTTCTGGAACACTACGGCGAATGGCCGCAGGCGCTGTTCGTGACCCATGTGCACCTGGATCACGTGGCGGGCTTCGAACGCCTGTTCGTCGGCCACTATTTCGAATCCTCGCGCCGGGGCCGCGTGCGCCTGTACGTGCCCGCGCCGGTGGTGCCGCTGCTGCACCAGCGCGTGGGCGAGTATCCCAACGTGCTGGCCGAGGGCGGCGCCAATTTCTGGGACGCATTCCAGCTGATTCCGGTCGGCGGCGCGTTCTGGCACGAGGGCGTGCGGCTGGAGGCATTCCCGGTACGCCACCACTGGCCGGAGACCGCGTTCGGCCTGCGCCTGCCCGGGAGCCTGGTGTGGACCGGCGACACCCGACCGATTCCGGAGATGCTGGCGCGCTTCGCCGATGCCGATGAAGTGATCGCGCACGACTGCGCGCTGCACGGCAATCCCTCGCACAGCGGGATCGAGGATCTGGAACGTGAGTACCCACCGACGTTGCTGGCGCGCTGCGTGCTGTACCACTACGCCAGCACCGCCGACGGCGCGGCGATGCGCGCGCGTGGCCACCAGGTCGCCGAACCCGGGCAGGCGCTGTCGTTGAAGCCGCCGCGCGATGGGATGGAAACACCGTGAACGCGATCCCGCCACCGCCGGAAGATCGCCTGGGCCGGCCGTTGCGCGACCTGCGTCTGTCGGTGATCGAAGCGTGCAACTTCCGCTGCGGCTATTGCATGCCGGCCGATCGGGTGCCGGACGACTACGGACTGGATGCCGCCTCGCGGCTGTCCTTCGACCAGATCGAAACGCTGGTGCGTGCCTTCATTTCGCTGGGCGTCACCAAGCTGCGCCTGACCGGCGGCGAGCCTCTGCTGCGCAAGGGTCTGCCGGATCTGGTCGCCCGCCTCACACGTTTGCCGGGCCTGGACGACGTGGCGCTGACCACCAATGGCACGCTGCTGCGTGCGCAGGCGGCGGCCTTGAAGCAGGCCGGCCTGCGTCGCCTGACCGTCAGCCTGGATGCGCTGGATCCGGACGTGTTCGCGGCCATGTCCGGCGGCCGTGGCCGCGTGCAGGACGTGCTGGCCGGCATCGACGCGGCGGTGGCCGCGGGTTTCGAGCGGCTCAAGATCAACTGCGTGGTCCAGCGCGGCCTCAACGAGCGGCAGGTGCTGCCGCTGCTGGAACACTTCCGCGGCAGTGGCCACGTGGTGCGCTTCATCGAATACATGGACGTGGGCACCCGCAACGGCTGGCGGCGCGACCAGATGGTGCCGTCGGCGGAACTGCGCGATCGCATCGCCGCGCGCTGGCCGCTGCATCCGGTGCAGGCCAACTACCGGGGCGAGGTGGCCGAGCGACATGCCTTCGACGATGGCCAGGGCGAAATCGGTTTCGTCAGTTCGGTCAGCGCGCCGTTCTGTGGCGACTGCCACCGGGCCCGGGTGTCGGCCGACGGCCACCTGTATACCTGCCTGTTCGCCAGCGACGGCGCCGACCTGCGTTCGGCGCTGGCGCAGGGCGAGCACGCGCTGACGGCGCATGTGGCCTCGCTGTGGCGCTCGCGCGAGGACCGCTATAGCGAGCAGCGCGGCCAGGCCGGCGCCCGCCATGGCCGGCCGGTCGAGATGTACCTGATCGGCGGCTGATCCCGGATGTGCGCCGCCCGCGCCGGACGCTACCATGTGCGGCCTGGACCGCATGCCGACCCATGAAGAAACCGACCCCTGCGCTGACGCACCTCGACGCCGCCGGACGCCCGGCGATGGTGGACGTGTCCGCCAAGCCGGCAACCGCGCGCGAAGCGAGCGCGGAATGCCGGGTGAAGTTTCCGGCCGCCGTCGCGCAGCAACTGCGCGCCAATGGCCTGCGCAGCGCCAAGGGCGGCATCATCGACACCGCCATCATCGCCGGCACCATGGCGGTCAAGCGCACGCACGAACTGATTCCGTTCTGCCATCCGCTGCCCATCGACGGCTGTCGCATCGCCATCGACTGGCACGACGAGCGCAGCCTGGACATCCGCTGCACGGTGCGTACCACCCATCGCACCGGCGTGGAGATGGAGGCGCTGACCGGCGCGACCGTGGCCGCACTGACCGTGTACGACATGTGCAAGGCGTTGTCGCATGCCATCGTGCTGGGACCGGCGCGCCTGCTCGGCAAGCGCGGCGGCAAGCGCGACGTGGGGACGCTGGCATGAGCCGACGACTGACCGTGCGTTACTTCGCCAGCCTGCGCGATGCCGCCGGCGTGGCCGAGGAAACCCTGATCACCGGCGCGCCGGATCTGCGCGGCGTCTACGCCGAGTTGCAGGCGCGCCACGGCTTCCGTCTGCCCGTCGCCCACCTGCGCGTGGCGGTGGACGGGGATTTCGCCCGTTGGGAGGACGCACCGCGCGAAGGCAGCGAGGTCGCGTTCATCCCGCCGGTGAGCGGAGGCTGAGCCATGCCGCGTTTTGCCCTGAGCGATGTCCCGTTCGATCCGGCGCCGCTGCGCTCGGCGCTGCTGGACGAACGCGCCGGCGCGTTCGCCGCCTTCGAGGGCTGGGTGCGCAACCACAACGATGGCCGCGCCGTGAACGGTTTGCGTTATGAAGCCTATGTGGCACTGGCGGAAAAGGAAGGCGAGCGGATCCTGGCCGAAGCCTGCGAGCGGTTCGCCATCCACGACGCGCGCTGCGTGCACCGGATCGGCGAACTGGCCACCGGCGACCTCGCGGTCTGGGTCGGGGTGAGCGCCGGTCACCGCGATGCCGCCTTCGCGGCCTGCCGCTGGATCATCGATGAAGTGAAATCACGCGTTCCGATCTGGAAGCACGAACGCTATGTGGCCGGCGACGCCGGCTGGCTGCACCCGACACCGACAACGGATTGAGGAAAGGATGCATACGCGGAACAGGAAGCAGGGACGTTTGCTGTTGTGGTTGGCGCTGTGCGCGCCGTTGTCCGGAGGGTGCGCGGATTTGCTGGTCAGCAACCAGGCCGCCGACAGCGTCTGGCGACTGTCCGCGCAGGATGGTCGCAAGCGCGGGGAGTACCGCACCGGCGATTCGCCGCATGAGATTGCCATCTCGCCGGACGGCCGCACCGCAGTGGTCAGCAACTACGGCAGCGAAGTGTCCGGCAGCACGCTGTCGGTGCTGGACCTGCACGCAGGCCGTCCGACCCGCACCATCGACCTGGGCACCCATGGCGCGCCCCACGGCATCCGTTTCCTGGACGCCGGGCGCGTGGCGGTCACCGCCGAGGGCAGCGCCAGCCTGCTGCTGGTGGACGTGGACGAAGGCAAGGTGACCCGCGCCATCGATATCGGCGACGGCATCGGCCACATGCTCGTAGTGAGCGCGGATCGCCGCGTCGGCTACGTCAGCAAGCTGGGCCGCGGCACGATCAGCCGCATCGATCTGGTCACCGGCAAGCTGCTGCTGGAGCGGCCGGCGGGCAAGGGCGCCGAAGGCATCGCCCTGCGTCCCGACGGCCTGGAGCTGTGGGTCGCCAATCGCGACGAAGGCACCGTCACCGTCCACGATCCCAAGACACTGGCGGTGCGGCGGCGGATGTCCAGCCGTGGCTTCCCGCTGCGGGTGGCGTTCACTCCGGATGGCCGCCATGCCTGTGTGGTGAATGCCCGCAACGCCGAACTCCAGGTCTTCGACGCCCGCACCAAGCTCGCGCTGGCCCGGCTGCCGCTGACGCGCGAAGGCATGGACATCCGCGACACCGCACTGGGCCGTGGCGCGTTGCCGATCGGCATCACCGTCGATCCGGTGAAACCGCGCGCCTACATCGCACTCAGCGGCGGTGATCGCATCGCCGTGGTGGACACCCAGAAATGGCAGGTCATCGATTACTGGGTCACCGGCCGCGAACCCGGCGCGGTGGTCCTGTTCCCGTAGAGCGGAGCTTGCTCCGCTTGATCGGTCCGAATGCCGGTGACCTTCCGCCGTCGAGACAAGCTCGGCGCTACAGGGTCGGAAAAGGCGATGACCCCGCCGGTTGACCTCGGCGCCGCGCCCCGCGATAGCTCGCCGCCAATGGCAATGATGTCGTCGCAACGGGAGGAGGGAACAAATGGCCGGGATGCGCTTTTTCCGCCTGCCCAAAAAGGCATGACCCCGCCGGTTGACCTCGGGGCCGCGCCCCGCGATAGCTCGCCGCTAATGGCAATGATGCCGTCGCAACGGGAGGAAGGAACAAATGGCCGGGATGCGCTTTTTCCGCCTGCCCAAAAAGGCGATGACCCCGCCGGTTGACCTCGGCGCCCGCATCAGTCGATACCGTTGCTGCCTTCCGGCCCTGGCGGGGTTTTCAACCTAGCGTCGCGAGGGACCGACGGGGTCACCATAGACAGCGCGCCTTTCGGCGGCGTGCCGAATCCATCCTATCGAGCTGCGCAAAAGCGGCTCGCTCGACTCAAAACCACAACCAATTCATAAGGTTGCGCCAAAAGAGCGGGAGGACCAGCAAGTCGCGCATTGTCCCATGCGTCACTCGCGTAGGCAAGGATTCCCGTTAGGCGGGAAACCAGGAAATCAGGATGCAGGCATAGAAGTTGTGGAAGGCATGGGTCAACCCTCCCAGCAACGCGGCATCGCGGAAACGCCGGGTCAGCGCAAAAGGGGCGGTAAACACGCAGAGCGGCGCCAGGACCACCCATCCCCAGCCGCCCGCGTACCATTCGTGCATGCCCGCAAGCAGCAGGGCCGCCAACAGGGCGGCAAGTCGTCGGTCGAGGCGAGATGCCATCAGTTTGAACGCACCACCGAGCAGCAGGGTTTCCAGCAGTGGCGAGAACAGCACGATTCCCGGCCAATCCCAACCGGCGAGTTTGTTGTTTGCCAATGACGTGTCGACTGGAGGAATGCCCAGATACTGCAACACCAACGCGGCTCCTGCCGCCAATGTGAGCGTGAGCAAGGCGAGCAGGGGAGGAAGCGTCAATAGCTGGCGAACGCTGAAAGATGCGCAATCCGTGCATGCAATACGCCGATGCCAACCCATCATGCCGCCGACCGCCACGGAACAGGACGAAACAGCACCCGGCTTGGCCGGGTGCTGTTTGCTTTCCAGAACGTCATCAGGCGCCGTAGGTATTGGACACCAGCGTGGCTTCGCCGGATTGGAACGACGAAGCATCATGGTCCATGTCGGCGATGCCTCTGGCTGCGTCGTAGATCAGATTGGAGATGAACCCCCAAAACACCTGCCGCAGGCCACCACTGACCACAGCAACCTCTTCCGCTGACAATACTCTCATGGCATTTCTCCCGTAACGGCACGCCCCCCGTGCCGGAGGATGGGTATCTGGCAGGCGTGGCAGGAGTGACTCGGTTGAATGCCCTGAACGGCCGCAATAGAACACCCACGGGCGGAACCTAGTCCTTTGAAAGATGACTGGGGAATAGGATTGTTCCGAGACATCAGAACGTTCAACGCGATGGCACAAACCAGGCGCACACCGGATTTCCTTTCTTCCATGCGCCCAATAAAAAACCCCTGATTGCTCAGGGGTTTCTGAAATCTGGCGGAGAGAGGGGGATTCACTCGGCGCTGCGCGCCTCGCCCTGCGGGCGGCTTCGCCGTGCAAACCGCTGCGCGGTTTGTCGAACCCGGGGGTTCTCACCCCCTCTCCAAGTCCCGGCGAAACATCACGGACATGGAGCCTTCACTACGTCATTCAATCTGGCGGAGAGAGGGGGATTCGAACCCCCGAAGCGCGGTTTAGACGCTTACACACTTTCCAGGCGTGCTCCTTCAACCACTCGGACACCTCTCCGGGTCCCCAGGGACCGGCCGGTCCGCGGGGAGTCGCGCATTCTACGGAATTTCCCCGGGCAGGGCAAAAACATCCGGAGGGTTCACCGGGCCTTGCACTGGACGTCGTAGGCGGAGACGGTGGGCGGCTCGTCGCCGAGCGTGGTCACGTGCAGTTGCGCGCCGTCGGCGCGTTCATAGTTCACCGCGCAGAAGCCATAGCCGGTACCGGAGCAGGTTTCGAATTCGGTCAGCCCCTTGGCGCGATAGCCCGCGGCGGCGTCGAAGCGGTCTTCCTCGTCCGTCGCCGCTGGCGGAGCCGGGCGCCAGCCCGCCTTGGCCAGGATCTTCCGGGCTTCCGGGATGTCCATGCCACGGAGATTGGGAATCACCAGGTTGCTACAGAATGTTTCCCGTTCAGCCACCGCCGCTACTTCAATGGCGTCCGCGCTGAAGCGGAGGTCGGCCTGGGCCAGGTTGGGCGGCGTCCGGTCCGTGATCCGGACCCGATCCGGCAACGTCGTACCGGCAACGCCACCAATCAGTCCGCCCACGTACTCGTCCTCGGGCGGGTCGCCATACACGATGGCCGCCAGCGCCGGGCCGCGGAACACGAACACGTTGCCGTCGGCGATGAAGCAGGTACCGCTGGTGCCTTCGCCCCCGCGGCTGAAGGCGCCCACGCTGGTATACCCACCGGCCTGGACCTCGCTGGTGACGTACCAGCCGCGCGCGGCGACGGCGCGGCCGGCCGTGGTCTTCGGTTCGGTGACCTGCATCCGGCAGAAATGGCCTTCCTCCAGCACCTGTGGCTCGCGTGGCGCGGGCAGCGCGTCGCGGGCGGCGATATGCAGGCCCTTGACCTCGCTGCGGACCGCCGGCGCGGCGGCGCTGGCCGAAAACGCGGTGAACAGCAGGCAGCAGGTGGCCGGAACGGCCCGAAAACGATGGAACATGCGGATCCCTGTCATGGACGCGTCCGGCGTCCGTCCTGGTCGGCAGTGTACCCACCGGTTCCGGCCTTGACCGCGACCGGGTGTGGCAAAATCCTCCGATGAGCTATCTCGTCCTCGCCCGCAAGTGGCGTCCGAAGCGCTTCGCCGAACTGGTGGGGCAGGAACACGTGGTCCGCGCGCTCAGCAACGCGCTGGATACCGGCCGCGTCCATCATGCCTTCCTGTTCACCGGCACCCGCGGCGTCGGCAAGACCACCATCGCCCGCATCTTCGCCAAGTCGCTGAACTGCGAGAAGGGCACCAGTGCCGATCCCTGCGGCCAGTGCGCGGCCTGCCTGGACATCGACGCGGGCCGCTACATCGATCTGCTGGAAATCGACGCCGCGTCCAACACCGGCGTGGACGACGTCCGCGAGGTGATCGAGAACGCGCAGTACATGCCCTCGCGTGGCAAGTTCAAGGTCTACCTGATCGACGAAGTGCACATGCTGTCGAAGGCGGCGTTCAACGCGCTGCTGAAGACGCTGGAAGAGCCGCCGGAACACGTCAAGTTCCTGCTCGCCACCACCGATCCGCAGAAGCTGCCGGTGACGGTGCTGTCGCGCTGCCTGCAGTTCAACCTCAAGCGGCTGGAAGAGCCGCAGATCGCCGGCCAGATCGCCAAGATCCTGGGCGCCGAAGGCATCGAGGCCGACGACGGCGCGATCCGCCAGATCGCCAAGGCCGCCGACGGCAGCCTGCGCGACGGCCTGTCGCTGCTGGATCAGGCCATCGCCTATGCCGGCGGCGCGCTGCGCGACGAGGGCGTGCGCACCATGCTCGGCACGGTCGATCGCACCCAGGTTGGCGCGATGCTGGAGGCGCTGGCCGAAGGCGACGGCGAACGCCTGTTGCAGGTGGTCGCTGCGCTGGCCGATTTCTCGCCCGACTGGGATGGCGTGCTGGAAGCGCTCGCCGAAGCGCTGCATCGCATCCAGGTGCGCCAATTGGTGCCCGGCGCCGGCCAGGACGGCGAGGGCGTGGATGCGGATAGATTCGCATCGCAACTGCGGCCGGAAGTGGTGCAGCTGTGGTACCAGATGGCGCTCGGCGGACGTCGCGATCTGCCGCTGGCGCCCAGCGCCCGCGCCGGTTTCGAAATGAGCGTGCTGCGCATGCTGGCGTTCCGCCCGGCCCCCGCGGCGGGCGAGGGCAAGGGCGAAGCCGTGCCGACCACGCGGCCAGCGGCGTCGACGCCCGCCGCGATGGCGAGCGCGGCTTCCGCCCCCCCGGAAGCCGCGCCCGTGCGCGCGGTGGCCGAACAGGTCGCTCCTGTCGCCACACCGCGGCCTGCGGTCGCGTCAACGCCCGCGTCCGCCGTCGATGACGACCCGCCGCCGTGGCCGGCCGAACCACCGCGCGCCGCGTCTTCCGCGCCGGCCGCGATCGCGCCTTCCCAGGCGATGACTCCGCCACCGCCCGCGCCGGCGCCGGTCGCCGCGGCGTCGGCGCCGAAACAGGAAGCTCATCCGGCCGATCGCGACTTCGCCTTTTCCTCCGACATCGGCATCACCAACGCCGATGTGTGGATGCACTTCGCCAGCAACAGCGAGCTGAAGGGCGCCACCCGCCAGTTGGTCGAGAACGCGGCGTTTGTCGGCTACGACAGCGGCGTGCTGCAACTGTCGCTGGATCCGGGCTTCGACTACCTGCGCTCGGAGCGTTCCGTCCGCGATCTCGGCGACGCCATCGCCCAGCGCTATGGCACCGCGCCGAAGATCGTGTTCCAGGCCGCGCCGGCAGGCTCGGAAACGCTGCGCCAGCGCACCGACCGCGAACGCGGCGAACAGCAGATCGCCGCCGAGCAGAATTTCATGAACCACCCGGACGTGCAGCGCCTGATCGAGCAACACGGCGCGAAGGTCGTACCGGATTCCATCCGTCCATTCGAAGAGTAAGCACACATGCGTGGAAACATCGCCCAACTCATGCAGCAGGCGCAGAAGATGCAGGAAAACCTGCAACGCGCCCAGGAAGAGATCGCCAAGCTGGAAATCACCGGCAACGCCGGCGGCGGCATGGTCAGCGTGACCCTCACCGGCGCCAAGGAGTGCCGCAAGGTCCGCATCGATCCGTCGCTGCTCGGTGACCAGGAAATGCTGGAGGATCTGGTGGCCGCGGCCTTCAACGATGCCTCCAACAAGATCGATGCCGAATCCAAGTCGCGCATGGGCGCGCTGACCGCCGGCATGCCGATGCCGCCGGGCATGAAGCTGCCGTTCTGAGCCAACGGATCATCCGCAGACCGTCCCGATGTCCGCCCAGGCAACCTTCGTCTATGCGCGCTTGAATGCGCGTCTTCTTCCGCTCGATCGCCTGGAACTGTACGAGGATCCCCTGCAGGAAGCCTTGGAGGCCTCCGGAGTGGCCGAGGTGACGGGAGGCGGAACGATGCAGCGGCAGACCGGTGAAATCGAGTACTGCGGCATTGATCTGGACGTGTACGACATGGACACGGCCGTGCCCGCGCTTTGCGACCTGTTGGAACGGATGGGCGCCCCGCGGGGGTCCCGGCTGGAATTCGAACAGGATGGCGAGCGGCGGGAGGTCGCCTTCGGCAAGCAGCGGGGACTGGCGATCTACTTGAACGGCACGGAGCTGAAACCCGAGGTCTATGCCGAATCCGACGTCAATCATGTCTGGTCGGAAATCGAGCGGCTGATGGACGGCATCGGCAGCATCCAGAGCTATTGGGAAGGGCCGACCGAGACGGCGCTGTATCTTTACGGCGATTCGATCGACGCGATGCGCGAACGCATCGCGTCCTTCATGGCCGCATATCCGCTCTGCGAACGGGCCCGCTACGAAGTCATCGCGTGACAACCTCCCTGCTCGAACAACTGATCGAATCCCTGCGCGTGCTGCCGGGCGTGGGCCAGAAGACCGCCCAGCGCATGGCCTACCACCTGCTGGAGCGCGAGCGCGAGGGCGGCAAGCACCTGGCCGAGACCCTGTCCGTGGCGCTGGAGCGGATCGGGCACTGCAGCCAGTGCCGCGATTTCACCGAGGGCGAGATCTGCGCGATCTGCGCCAGCGGCAGCCGCGATCGGCACCTGCTGTGCGCGGTGGAATCGCCCGCCGATCGACTCGCCATCGAGCAGGCCACCGGCTATCGCGGGGTGTACTTCATCCTGCAGGGCCGGCTGTCGCCGCTGGACGGCATCGGCCCGCGCGAACTGGGCCTGGAACAGCTCGGCGAACGCCTGAAGCAGGGCGAGATCAGCGAGCTGATCATCGCCACCAATCCCACCGTGGAAGGCGAGGCCACCGCGCACTACCTCGCGCAGCTGGCCCGCCAGCACAACGTCAAACCCAGCCGCCTGGCCCACGGCGTGCCGCTGGGTGGCGAACTCGAATACGTGGATCGCGGCACCCTCTCGCACGCCTTCGGCTCGCGCAGCGAGATGCCCTGAAGCACTTCCCACCCTGTCTTGTGGGAGCGACGTAAGTCGCGATAGTAGTGTCGGATGAAACGACAGCAGAAAAGCAATCGCGACTCACGTCGCTCCCACAACGCTCCCACAATGCATCGATGCCGCCCGCCAAGCACTATGCTTTGCACCCACCCCATCCCGGACCGCGCCATGACCCAGAACGACACCCTGTTCGGCAAGATCCTCCGCCGCGAGATTCCCGCCAACATCGTCTACGAAGACGATGAGGTGCTCGGTTTCAAGGACATCGCGCCGCAGGCGCCGGTGCACGTGCTGTTCATTCCGAAGCAGGTGCTGATTCCCACCATGGACGACCTGCTGCCGGAACAGGCCGCGCTGGTCGGCAAGCTGGTGCTGGCGGCGGCCGAATACGCGCGCCGCGAAGGCTTCGCCCAGGACGGCTACCGGGTGGTGATGAACTGCCGCGAACACGCCGGGCAGACCGTGTTCCACCTGCATCTGCACCTGCTGGCCGGCGCCCCGCTGGGCCACTTCGGCGTCCCGGGTCGCTGATCTCCCACGGCGCGCCCTCCGCACCCCGTCATTCCAGCGCAAGCTGGAATCCATGTCGGCGCGATGCCCGGACACTCGGCGTGGTTCTCCCTCCCGATGAAGTGGATTCCGGCGTTCGCCGGAATGACGAGGAAAGGGTGTTCCAGCGATGCCGGAAACCATCCAGAAAAAACGCCGCTCGATGAGCGGCGTTTTTGCATCCGGCCAATCCTCAGGCCACGAGGGCGATCACCACCAGCCCCAATAACCCCAGCGCGGTCCCCAGTAGGGTCCCCAGAACGGGTCATAGAACGGTGACGGACGCACTTCGACCTCGCGGACTTCCGGCCACAGGTAGACCACGTCGGCGTCCACCTTCGGCAGGCGGTAGTCGTACTCGCCGATGCGGGTGTTCTCGTAGCTGTTGATGCGCCCGACGAAGGTCACTTCGCGGCCCGGCGCGAACACGGCCGGATCGTAGAAGCCCGAGCGGCAGGCGAGGAAGCGGCCGTCGGTTGCATCCGGCGCCGATTCCATCGGCCGGCCGGTGGCGTTCAGCGGACGCGAGACCAGCTGGAAGCAGGTGCTGTCCTGGCCGGGCTTGGTTTCGATGATGCGGCCGCCCCAGCGCACCTGCGAGCCCACTTGCGCGCCGGCGACGGCGTCGCGCGGGGTGACCGGGGTGAAGGTGCCCTGCAGCGGTTGCGGGGCGGTGGCGCAGGCGGCGAGAGCCGCGACGGCGCCGGCTAGCATGAGGTGACGAAGTTTCATGGAAATCTCCTTCAGGGCCGATGGCGGCGCAGGTCGCGAACCAGCGCGGGAATGTCGCTAACGGCGGCAGCGTAGCGCGCCTCGGCGAAACGTTGGCTGAGCGGGACCAGCGTCGTGCCGGCGGCCGCATGGCTGGCAGCGACCCGCCGCGCCCAGTCCAGCGCCGGCTCGTGGGGCTGACGACCCAGTCCGATCCGGGCATAACGCGCGCCCAGCGCGTGCCAGGCCCGCAGCAAGGGATCGCGTTCGCGTTCTCCGCGGGCCAGCAACCAGGCCATCGCACCCACGGCAAGCAGCGCGGCCAGCGCGAACAACGCGCCCAGCCGGCTGGCGTCCAGCGGGGGAAGACCCAGCGCCCTGAGCATGTGCTGCTGGCGGCGGGCGTCGAAACCCAGCACCAGATCGTTCCAGCCGCGCCGCAGCCAGTCGCCGGCGTCGAACAGCGGATTGCGCTGGAACACCGCGCCGGTGTCCGCGCCCAGGCGATCTTCCAGCGTGTCGAAGATCCGCTCCGGCGCCACCGCGGCGGTGGGGTCCACACGCACCCAGCCGCGCTGCGGCAGCCACACCTCGCTCCAGGCATGCGCATCCATCTTGCGCACGATCCAGTAATCGCCGAAACGGTTGCGATAACCGCCGGCGTAACCCACCACGACCCGCGCCGGAATGCCCGAGGCGCGCATCAGCGTGGTGAACGCCGAACTGAAGTGTTCGCAGTACCCGCGCTGCTGGTCGAACAGGAACTCGTCGACCGCATCGCGTCCGGGCAGCGGCGTATCCAGGGTGTAGCCGAAGTCGCGCCGGATCCATTCCAGCGCGCGCCGCACGATGGCCGGATCGTCGCCGCCGGCTTCGCGCCGCCACTGCTGCGCCAGTGCATGGGTCCGCGGATTCAGGCCGGCCGGCAATGCCAGGGCACGTTCGCGCAATGGTGCAGGCAGTCGGGTGTCGAAGCGCGACGGCGGCGCCGAAGCCACGCGCCAACGGGTGACGCCGTTCATGGGCTGCGTGGCCACCAGCGCCCGATCCCGATCCAGTTGCGCATCGACGGGCGTGGACACCGGCAGATCCAGCGCCACCAGCCAGCGCTGCTCGGTCGGTTCCACCATCATCTCGTAGTCCCAGCGCGGTGCCTGTGCCGACACCGCCGGCGCCGCCGGCAAGGTCGCGATCCACGGCGAGCGCGTCCACTCGCGACCGTCGTAGTCCCACAGCACTAGTCCGCGCCAGTACATCTCCTCCGGCTTCGGCACCGCGCCGGAGAACTGCACGCGCAGGGCCGGGTTGTCGTCGGCCATCAGGTCCAGCCAGCCGCCCGGCGACATCCGATCGGACAATCCCGGCTGGGCCAGCGCGCGCTCGGGTACGCCCCACAGCGGGGAAGGAAAGCGCGGGAAGAACCAGAACGTCGCCAGCATCAGCGGCAATCCGATCAGCAGCAACCGGCCCACCCGCCACAGGCGCTGGCGCAGGGACACGCGCGGCATCGGCGCATCGGCTTCCGCGTCGGCCAGTTGCGACAGCGCCAGCAGGCCCGCGGCCACGCCGAGCGCGGCCAGCAGCAGGGTGAGCGGTCCCTGGTCCAGCAGGAACGCCGAGAACGGCGCGAACAGCGCGAATCCCAGCAGGCTGCGCGCATCGCGCAGGCTCACCGTCTCCGCCGGCTTCAGCGCCAGCATCGCCGCCAGCAGCGCGCATCCGGTATCGCGGCCGAAGCGCATGCCCATCACCGCCAGCACCGCGCCGATGATCAGCAGCGCCAGCAGCAGCCGCAGCGGGCCGGGCAGCGCGCGCCGCCAGGACAGCGCGGTCGTCGCCACCGCCAGCGCGCCGATGCCGGTCGCCACTCCGGCCGGCAACTGGATCAACAGCGCCAGCAGGCACAGCCCGGTCGCAAGCAGCGCCCACAGGCGACTGCCGGCGTCCAGCGTCCCGGCGCGGGGCGTGGCGGCCTTAGCCATGCGGCAACAATGCCAGTGCGCGCAGGCAGGCATGCCGGTGCGCGGGGCCGCGCGAGGGGCCCAGCGCGACGTCGCCGGGCAAGCGAAGCCGGTAGCGGCGGCCCTCGCGCTCGGCCAGATCCACCCAGTGGGCGAGCCGGCGGATGCGTTGTTCGCCCGGCAGCGCGGCCAGCGCCGACCACGCCAGATCCACTTCCAGGCCCACCGGCTGTTCGAACTCGCGCACCAGCAGGTGCTCGCGCCGCGCGGAGGGCTTCCAGGCAATCGCGCGCAACGGATCCCCGGCGCGGTAGGCGCGCAGATGGTGCACGTCGTCGCCGCTGGCCTGGCGCCGGGCGCGGCTGCCGCCACCCTCCGAGTCGGGCAGGGGAGGACCGTTCGGTTCCGGCGACGGATACACCAGCAGCCACTGGCGCGGCCAGAACCAGGCCCAGGCGCGCGCCAGGCCAAGCGGTTGCGTGGTCCAGATCTCCAGCCGATCCGGATCCAGCCAGCCGCGGCGGATCGTGGGCACGATCAGTTCCGCCACCACCGCGTCTCCGGTGATCACCGGCACGCCGCCGGCGATCTCCAGGCACGAGAGCCGCAGTCCGCGGCGCTCGCGCTGATCGCGCGTGGACAGCGCGACCTGCACCCGCAGCGGTTGCCCGGCCGGCACCGGTTCGGCGGACACCGCGTCCAGCTGCAGGCCGGACAGTTGCAGGTGCGCGGCGATCAGGCTGGCCAGCCCGGCCGAGGCCAGCAACAGCGCCAGCAGCAACGCCGGGTTGTTGTTGTAGTTGAGCGCGCCGACCAGCATGGCGGTCACCAGCACCGCATAGAACAGCCCGAAACGCGTGGGCAGCACATACACCCGGCGACGGTCCAGCCGGGCCGGCAGGGGCTCGGACTGGCGCGGCCGCGCGAACCGCGACAGGCGCCGGCGCAACCGTTGCCGCAGCGTGTCCGCCATCGACTCAGTCCACCGCCACCGCGTGCAGGATCGCCTTGGCCAGCGCGGCGGTCGAATCGGCTTCCGCCTCGGCGACCAGCCGGTGCGCGGCCACCACGCCGAACAGTGCCTGGATGTCTTCCGGCAGCACGTGCGCGCGGCCGAGCAGCAGCGCATGCGCGCGCGCCGCGCGCAGCAGCGCGATGCCCGCGCGCGGCGACAGGCCCACGCGCACGCCCGGATGATGGCGGCTGCGCGCCAGCAGTGCCTGCACGTAGACGATCAGCGCGTCGCTGGCGTGCACCTGGTTCACCGCCGCGCGCAGCGCCAGCACGTCGTCCGAACTCAGCACCGGCAGGGTCTGCGCGATCAGCGCGCGCCGATCCTCGCCGGCCAGCAGCGCGCGCTCGGCATCCGCGCCGGGATAGCCCAGCGCCAGCCGCAGCAGGAAACGATCCAGCTGCGAGTCGGGCAGGGGATAGGTGCCCGACAGATCCACCGGATTCTGGGTGGCGATCACGAAGAACGGATCCGGCAATCCATGGGTCACGCCGTCCAGCGTCACCTGATGCTCGGCCATCGCTTCCAGCAGCGCGCTCTGCGTGCGCGGCGGCGCGCGGTTGATTTCATCGGCCAGCAGCACCTGGGTGAACACCGGGCCGGGATGGAACTGGAACTGCCGCGCCGCGCCGTCGTAGACCGACACGCCCAGCACGTCGGCCGGCAACAGATCCGAAGTGAACTGCACGCGCTGGAAGCCCAATCCGAGCGTGGCCGCCAGCGCATGCGCCAGCGTGGTCTTGCCCAGGCCCGGCAGATCCTCGATCAACAGGTGACCGTCGGACAGCAGCGCCACGAACGCCAGCCGCACCTCGTATGCCTTGCCCAGCACCAGTGCATTGACTTGTTCCTGCGCGCGCTTGAGGGCATCGCGCAGGGCATCGGATAGCATAGGCGGCGTGGGCGTGGTGGGCATCGCGTGCTCGGGACCTGACCGTTGGGATGAAGAGGAAGTGTAGCGGCATGCAGGACGTGGCAAGCGCAAGGAAAACCTTTCTGGCGGTCTGGCTGATCGCATCCGTGATCAAGGTCGTGATCGCGGCCCGCCTGCCGCTGTTCGTCGACGAGGCGTTCTACTGGCAGGAAGGCCGCCACCTGGCCGCCGCCTATTCGGATCTGCCCGGCCTCACCGCCTGGCTGACCCGGCTGGGCACCGAACTGGGCGGCCAGCACCGCCTGGCCCTGCGCGCGCCGTTCCTGATCATGGCCGCGCTGATTCCCTGGCTGATCGCGCACATCACGCGCCGCTGGTTCGACGAGGCCGCCGGCTGGCAGGCCGGCACCCTGACCGTGCTGATGCCGCTGTCGGGCACGCTGGGCCTGCTGGCGCTGCCGGATGTGCCGATGGCGCTGGCGGCGGTGCTGTGCCTAGATGCTGGCGCGCGCCTGCTGCGCGAGATCGATGCCACGTCCGCCGCCGAACTCGCGCTCGGACTGGCCATCGGCGCACTCAGCCATTACCGCTTCCTCGGGGTGATCGGCGTGGGCTTCATCGCCCTGCTGTGCCTGCCGGAAGGACGCCGCATCCTGCGCGACCCGCGCATCTGGATCGCGCTGGCGGTCGGCGTCGCCGCGTGGGCGCCGCTGCTGGCATGGAACCTGGAATATGCCGACGCCGGTCTGCGCTTCCAGTTGGTCGATCGCCATCCGTGGTCGTTCCAGCCCACCGGCGCCTGGTTCGTGATCATCCAGGCGTTGATGGTCACGCCACTGCTGTTCGCCGCATTGATGATCGCGGGTTTCCGTGCCAGCCGCGGGGCCGCCGGCGTGCCCTCGCAATGGCGCTACTTCGGCCTGCTCGGCATGGCCTCCACGCTGGGCTTCTTCGCGCTGGGTTTCTTTGCCGACGTCGAGCGGGTGAGTTTCCACTGGCCGCTGCCCGGCTACCTGGCGCTGATCCTGGCGGTGCCCGCGCTGATCGCCGGCTGGCCGCGATTCTGGCGGCGCGCGCTGTGGATACTGGCCGGCGTGGGCATGATGGCGATGCTGGGGTATTACCTGGTGGCCTCGGTGCCGTCATGGCGCGAGCGCTTCGCGGCGGAGAAGTACTACCCCTACAACTTCGCCGGCTGGTCGCACCTGGCCCGCGCCGTACGCGAGGAACGCGCGCGCCTGCCGGCCGACACCACGCTGCTGGCCGGCAGCTTCAAGGTGGGCGCGGAACTGGGCTTCGCGCTCGACGATCCGGACATCCGCGTGCTCGATCATCCGCTCAACCGCAAGCATGGCCGCGCGCCGCAATTGCAGCTCTGGAAACTGCAGGACGACGGCACCCGCGACACGCCGGTGTTGCTGGTGATAGGCCATGGCGACATGCAGTACAAGCACCTGCTGGACTACTACCACACGCTGTGCGGGCAGGTCGGGCCGCTGCCGCGGCCGCGCGTGGTCAACATCGACCACGGTCACCAGCGTTTCCTGCTGTTCGCCTTGCCGAAGGAAAAAGCAAAGGGCGCCTGCGTGGCCCCGGCGATGGCCTGGATCGACGCGCCGGTGTCGCGCGCCGGCGTGTCCGCGCGCTTCCCCGTGCAGGGCTGGGCGTTCAAGGAAGGCGTGGGCCTGAAGGGCGTCGAGGTGCTGATCGACGGCAAACCGGTGGCCAAGGCCGAATACGGCAGGCCCGAGCCGGGCGTGGCCGCGTTCTGGCGCATCTCCAACGATCCGCAGCACCCGCGGGTCGGGTTCCGCGCGGACGTGGATGCGTCGGCCCTGCCGCCCGGACGGCACTGGCTGGGCCTGCGCCTGCACGGCAACGACGGCAGCGTCGAGGACTGGGAAGAGCAGCCGATCGATATCGAGCCGTGACTGGGCGGATTGCGAGAGCGGGCCGAGGCCCGCGCTACAAGGGGGACCCGGTCAGGGCAACTGGAATCCCGCCTCGCGCAGCAGGCGCGACAGCGCGATCAGCGGCAGGCCGATCAGGGCGGTCGGATCCTGCGAGTCGATGGCCTCGAACAGGGTGATGCCCAGGCCCTCGCTCTTGAAGCTGCCGGCGCAGTCGAATGGCTGCTCGGCGTCCACATAGCGTTCGATTTCCTCCGCCGACAGCGTGCGGAACCGCACCGTGGTCACATCGCTGGCCTCATGCCGGCTCTGGTCCCGCAACAGGCACAGCGCGGTGTGGAAACGGATGGCCCGGCCGGACATGGCGGTCAGCTGGGTGATGGCCGCCTCGCGGTGGCCGGGCTTGCCGATGGCCTGGCCGTCCACCTCGGCCACCTGGTCGGCCCCGATCACCCAGGCCTCGGGGTGGTGGGCGGCGATCGCAGCGGCCTTGAGACTGGCCAGCCGGGCCGCCAGCGCGGCCGGAGCCTCGCCGGGCGCGGTCGCCTCGTCCACGTCCGGGCGGGCCACATGGAAGGGCAAACGCAGCCGTTCCAGCAGTTCGCGGCGGTAGCGGGAGGTCGAGGCGAGCAGCAGGGGCATCATGGCGGGCCGGGAGACGGGGGCGGGCAGTCTGCCGAGCGGGGCCGCGTCCGGCAATCCCTTATCCTGTGACCGTTGGACAGGTTTGACAGCTCGGCGCGCAGTCCTTAACATTCAGCGGCTTATGTCCGCGAATACGCCCGAGATGTTGGATGCTTGGCGCATGGTCGCGGCACGGCGCAGTTTCGAAGGTCGCCTGCCGCTGTCTTCCATGAAGCGCCTGCAGGGTCTGCTGAACGATACCGATGGCGAAGCACGCTACACGATCGAATTCGATCAAGACGCGCTGCGGGTGCCGTACGTGGAGTTGAGGATCGAGGCGCAGTTGCCGCTGGTGTGCCAGCGCAGCCTGCAACGATTCCTGCTTCCGGTCAGTCTCGTGCAGCGGCTGGGCCTGGTGCGCGACGAGGCCGACGAGGCCGCGTTGCCGCCGGACTACGAAGCGCTGCTGGTGCCGGAGGACGGCATGCTGCACCCGGCGGATCTGGTGGAGGACGAACTGGTCCTCGCCGTTCCGGTGGTTCCGGTCAATCCGGAATCCGACGCGGTGGAACGTGACTGGCCGGCGCAGGAAGAAGAATTGGCAAAGGCCAACCCGTTCGCGGCGCTGGCCTCGCTGAAAAAGAACTAGCCGCTTCGGCGGTCTGGCACTACGAATCGCAGATTCATTTCAAGGTTTATAGCTGGAGCAATCCCATGGCTGTGCAGAAATCCCGAGTCACCCCGTCCCGCCGTGGTCAGCGCCGTTCGCACGACGCCCTGACCGCCAAGCAGCTGTCCACCGATCCGACTTCCGGTGAGACCCACCTGCGTCACCACGTGACCGCCGACGGCTACTACCGCGGCAAGAAGGTCATCGCGACCAAGACCTCGGTCGTCGAAGAAGATTGATGCGCTCCCGGCGCGTCCGCTCAACCGCGGACGCGCCCGCCATCATCGTCGTGGTATCCAGGGCCCCGTTGCGGGCCAGCAACGGGAGCAGGCATGAGCCAGCAATCCAACGGGCGTATTTACGCGCGTATCGCCGGAACCGGCAGCTACCTGCCTGAGAAGGTCCTGACCAACGACGACCTGGCCAAGCTGGTCGACACCAGCGACGAATGGATTCAGAGCCGCACCGGCATCCGCGAGCGCCACATCGCCGCGGAAGGCCAGACCGCGGGCGATCTCGGCTACCAGGCCGCCCTGCGCGCGCTGGAAGCCGCCGGCGTCGATGCCTCCGAGATCGACATGATCGTGGTGGGCACCACCACCCCCGATCTGATTTTCCCGTCCACCGCCTGCCTCATCCAGGCCCGCCTGGGCGCCGAAGGCTGCGCCGCGATGGACGTCAATGCCGCCTGCTCGGGCTTCCTGTACGCCCTGAGCGTGGCCGACAAGTTCATTCGTTCCGGTGACGTCAAGACCGCCCTGGTCATCGGCACCGAAACCCTCAGCCGCATCGTCGACTGGACCGAGCGCACCACCTGCGTGCTGTTCGGCGATGGCGCCGGCGCGGCCGTGCTCAAGGCCGACACCGAAACCGGCATCCTCAGCACCCACCTGCATGCCGACGGCAGCAAGAAGGAACTGCTGTGGAACCCGGTCGGCGTGTCCGCCGGCTTCGACAACGAAGCGCCGAACAACGGCATTCGCATCCACATGAAGGGCAACGACGTGTTCAAGTACGCCGTCAAGGCGCTGGACTCGGTCGTGGACGAAACCCTGGAAGCCAACGGCCTGGACAAGCACGATCTGGACTGGCTGATTCCGCACCAGGCCAACCTGCGCATCATCGAGGCGACCGCGCGCCGCCTGGAGATGTCGATGGACAACGTCATCGTCACCGTCGACAAGCACGGCAACACCTCCTCCGGTTCGGTGCCGCTGGCGCTGGACGAAGCGATTCGCTCCGGTCGCGTGCAGCGCGGCCAGCTGGTGCTGCTGGAAGCCTTCGGCGGCGGTTTCACCTGGGGCTCGGCGCTGCTGCGTTACTGATCGCAGGCGACGGTTCCATCCGCGATATGGCAAGGGGCGCTCTTCGGAGCGCCTTTTGTTTTTCGGAAACAGGCAACACGCCATACGCGAAAAGGCCGCGTCATCGCGCATCCTGCCGCACGTGTTGCGCATCGATGAATTCGCCATCGTTACAGGCAGGCGAGGTGACCACATCGAGGGCCTCATCGAGGCGTGGTGGGTTTGCGCAGGAAGCTCGCGACTGACGTCGCTCCCACAGGGAGGCGTGTGGGTGGGGGCGGTCCCGGAGGCGCGGGGCGGGGCGCGCAATACGCCTGGGTACAGACAATCCGGCGCTTTCGCACGTATCATCCCCGCTCGTTTTTTTTCACCGGACCCCCCCGCGTGACTTCCACCCCGCTCGCATTCGTTTTCCCCGGCCAGGGCTCGCAGTCGCTCGGCATGCTGGCCGAACTGTCGGAGCTGCATCCGATCGTGCGCGAAGCGTTCGCCGAGGCCTCCGACGGCGCCGGCGTGGATCTGTGGGCGCTCTCGCAGGGCGGCCCGGAAGAAATGCTCAACCGCACCGAATACACCCAGCCGGCGCTGCTCGCCGCGGGCGTGGCGGTGTGGCGCGCGTGGCAGCAGCAGGGCGGCGCCCAACCGGCCGTGCTCGCCGGCCACAGCCTGGGTGAATACACCGCGCTGGTCGCCGCCGGCGCGCTGACGCTGCGCGACGGCGCGCACCTGGTGCGCCTGCGCGGCCAGTTGATGCAGGAAGCCGCGCCCGAAGGCGTCGGCGCGATGGCCGCCGTGCTCGGCGCCGAGGACGCCGTGGTCGCCGAAGTCTGCGAACAGGCCTCCAACGCGCGCGTGGTCGTGCCGGCCAACTACAACTCGCCCGGACAGATCGTGATCGGCGGCGACACCGAAGCCGTGGAACGCGCCATCGCCCTGCTGGGCGAGCGCGGCGTGCGCAAGGTGGTCAAGCTGGCGGTCAGCGTGCCCTCGCACACCCCGCTGATGCGCGAAGCCGCCAACCGCCTGGCCGAGGTCATGGCCGGCCTGAGCTGGCACACCCCGGCGCTGCCGGTGGTGCAGAATGTCGACGCGCGGGTGCATGCGGATCTGGACGGCCTGCGCGACGCGCTGGTGCGCCAGCTGTACCTGCCGGTGCGCTGGACCGAATGCGTGCAGGCGCTGGCCGGGCAGGGCGTCGTCCGGGTGGCTGAATGCGGCCCCGGCAAGGTGCTGACCGGTCTGGTCAAGCGCATCGACAAGGCGCTGGACGCGCGCGCCATCGGCGGCGTCGGCGACTTCCAGGCCGCGCTGGCGGACTGGGCCGCCTGAGCCCCGCCGCTCCATCCTTCCGGCGCGCGCATCGCGCGCGCCCCTGATTCCGAGGACCCCGCAATGAGCAAACCCCTGCAAGGCGAAATCGCTCTCGTCACCGGCGCCAGCCGCGGCATCGGCGCGGCCATCGCCGATGAGCTCGCCGCCCAGGGCGCGACCGTCATCGGCACCGCCACCACCGCTGGTGGCGCGCAGGCCATCGGCGAGCGCCTGGCCGAGCGCGGCGGCCACGGCCGCGAACTCAACGTCACCGATGCGGCCGCCGTCGAGGCGCTGATCGAGGACATCGCCAAGCAGTTCGGTCCGGTCTCGATCCTGGTCAACAACGCCGGCATCACCCGCGACAACCTGCTCATGCGCATGAAGGACGAGGACTGGCAGGCCATCCTCGACACCAACCTCACCAGCGTCTACCGCACCTCCAAGGCGGTGATGCGCGGCATGATGAAGGCGCGCAAGGGCCGCATCGTCAACATCGCCTCGGTCATCGGCGTCACCGGCAACGCGGGGCAGGCCAACTACGCCGCCGCCAAGGCCGGCATCATCGCCTTCTCCAAGTCGCTGGCCAAGGAAATCGGCAGCCGCGGCGTCACCGTCAATGTGGTCGCGCCCGGCTTCATCGACACCGACATGACCAAGTCGCTGCCGGAAGACGCCAAGAACGCCATGCTCGGCCAGATCGCGCTCGGACGCTTCGGCGAACCGGCCGACATCGCCCGCGCGGTCGCGTTCCTGGCCGGCCCCTTGGCCGGCTACATCACCGGCGAGACCTTGCACGTCAACGGCGGCATGTACATGCCGTAACAAAAAATAGCGGTAAGTGGTTGATTTGGTGACGGATCCGGGCATCTGCCCGCCGCCGCCGGTTTCCACTACACTATCCCCCGGTTTGCCATCGCCAAGCGTGGCAATATCAACTAGTCACCCAATCTCCGTCTGGAGCGATATCCAATGAGCAGCATCGAAGAACGCGTCAAGAAAATCGTCGTCGAACAACTCGGCGTGAAGGAAGAAGAAGTCACCAACAGCGCATCGTTCGTCGATGACCTGGGCGCCGACTCGCTGGACACCGTTGAACTGGTGATGGCGCTGGAAGAAGAGTTCGAGTGCGAAATTCCGGACGAAGAAGCCGAAAAGATCACTTCGGTGCAGCAGGCCATCGACTACGTCAAGGCCCACGTCAAGGCGTAAGCCCGGCGTTCTGAAGTCTTCGTGTCGGGGCCGCGAATGCGGCCCCGCGCGTGTCCGGGGTCGCACCGCCCGGCAAGCAAAACGGGCGTACCGAAACAAATGCATTTGAGGAGCGTGTTATGAGCCGGCGTCGCGTCGTCATTACGGGAATGGGTTTGGTGTCGCCGCTGGGCAACGACATGGCCACCAGCTGGGATGGCATCGTCAACGGCCGTTCCGGCATCGGTCCGGTCACCTCGTTCGATGTGTCGGCCTACACCACCCAGATCGCGGGCGAAATCCGCAACTTCGATCCCACCACCTTCGTCTCCCCCAAGGACGCGAAGAAGATGGATCCGTTCATCCACTACGGCATCGCCGCCTCCTTCATGGCGCTGGACGATTCCGGACTGGAAATCACCGAAGCCAATGGCGAGCGCATCGGCGCCATCATCGGCTCGGGCATCGGCGGCATCCACGGCATCGAGGAACAGACCATCAAGCTGCACGAAGGCGGCCCGCGCAAGGTCTCGCCGTTCTACGTGCCCAGCACCATCATCAACATGCTGCCCGGCCAGCTGTCGATCCTGAAGGGCATCAAGGGCCCGAGTTTCTCGGTCGTCTCGGCCTGTGCCACCTCCAACCATTCCATCGGCGTGGCCATGCGCGCCATCCAGTACGGCGATGCCGACGTGATGGTCGCCGGCGGCGCCGAACTCGGCTCCTCGCCGACCTCCATGGCCGGCTTCTGCACCATGAAGGCCATGTCCACCCGCAACGACGATCCCACCCGCGCCTCGCGCCCGTGGGATCGCGATCGCGACGGCTTCGTGCTGGGCGACGGCGCGGGCGTGCTGATCCTGGAAGAGTACGAACACGCCAAGGCGCGCGGCGCGCGCATCTATGCGGAACTGGCCGGCTTCGGCGCCAGCTCCGACGCCCACCACATGACCGCCCCCAGCGAAAACGGCGAAGGCCCGGCCCGCTGCCTGGTCGCGGCCATGAAGGACGCCGGCATCACCGCCGAACAGGTCGAATACCTCAACGCGCACGGCACCTCCACCCCGCAGGGCGACCTCGCCGAAACCCTGGCCATCAAGCGCGCGCTGGGCGACCACGCGTACAAGATCATGGTCAGCTCCACCAAGTCGATGACCGGCCACCTGCTGGGCGCGGCCGGCGGCGCGGAAGCCATCTTCTCCGTGCTGGCGATCCACCACGGCATCATTCCGCCGACCATCAACCTGGACAACCCGAGCGAAGGCTGCGACCTGGACTACGTCCCGCACACCGCGCGCGAAAAGAAGATCGACATCGCGGTGTCCAATGGTTTCGGCTTCGGCGGAACGAACGGCACGCTGGTGTTCAAGCGGATCTGAGGCTCGGGCGACATCGCGCGATATACGAAACCCCTCGCTGGAAGGCGAGGGGTTTTTTGTTTGCTCATGGGAAAAGCGCCCCCATCCGCCCTGTCGGGCACCTTCCCCCGCAGGCGGGGGAAGAGACTTTCGTTGCAGTTCACGGGAAGGTTGATACATCGCCCTTCCCCCGCGTTGCGGGGGAAGGTGCCCGAAGGGCGGATGGGGGCACGCCGCGATGTCTCCACCCACCACATCCGGCACAATGCACCCTGCTTCCCCGCGCCCCCGCAAGACCATGATCGAAACCCGCGCGCTGTCCCCCGACACCGATCTGCTGGCTCTGCACCGGCGCGATCCAGCGCGCTATCCGGTGCTGCTGGAATCGGTCGCCTCCGGCACCGTGCAGGGACGCTGGGACCTGCTGCTGATGGCCGCCGAAGGCGAGGGCTTCACCCTGCATCACGACGGCCGCGTGCGCGATCTGCACGGCATGCAACAGGACACCAACTTCCTCGACACCCTCGACGCCCACTGGCACGCCGCGCGCATCGATCGCGAGGAACCGCGCTGGCCGTTTCGCGGCGGCTGGGCCTTGCTGCTGGCCTACGAACTGGCCGGCGAAGTCGAACCCGTCCTGCAACTGCCCCCGCGCGATGACGACGCGCGCATGCCCATCGCCGTCGCCCTGCGCTGTCCCGCCGCCATCCTGCGCGACCGCGGCACCGGCGACTGCGTGGCCATCGCCGAACGGGGCCATGCCGCATTGCTCGACCGCATCGCCGCCGACCTCGCTGCACCCGCACCGGCGTTGCCTGCCTGGCATCCGCCACTGCGCATCGACGAGGACGCCCCCGAACGCTTCACCGACGGCGTCGTCCGCATCCTCGACTACCTCGCCGCCGGCGACGTCTTCCAGGTCAACCTCTCGCGCGCCTGGAAGGCGTGGTTCGACGGCACCCTGGAACCTTCAACGCTGTACGCGCGCCTGCGCACCGCCAATCCCGCACCGTTCGCCGGCCTGTTCGCGGGGCAGGGCTGGGCCGTGGTCAGCTCCTCGCCCGAACGCCTCGTCTCCGTGCGCGGCGACGTGGTCGAAACCCGCCCCATCGCCGGTACCCGCCCGCGCTTTCCCGGCGACGATGACGCCGCCCGCATCCGCGAACTCGTCGGCCATCCCAAGGAACGCGCCGAGCACGTCATGCTCATCGATCTGGAACGCAACGACCTGGGCCGCGTCTGCCTGCCCGGCAGCGTGCAGGTCGACGAACTGATGACCGTCGAAAGCTACGCCCACGTCCACCACATCGTCAGCAACGTGCGCGGCCACCTAAAACCCGACGCCACGCCCGGCCAGGTCATCCGCGCCACCTTCCCCGGCGGCACCATCACCGGCTGCCCCAAGGTGCGCTGCATGCAGATCATCGCCGAACTGGAACAGGTCGCCCGCGGCGCCTACACCGGCGCCTTCGGCTGGCTCAACCGCGACGGCGACCTGGACCTCAACATCCTCATCCGCAGCGCCGAAGTCCTCCCGCGCGACGGCGGCACCGAAGTCCGCTTCCGCACCGGCGCTGGCATCGTCGCCGACTCCATCCCCGACCGCGAACTCGACGAAACCCGCGCCAAAGCCCGCGGCGTCCTGAAAGCCCTGGAAGCCTGACCGACTCTCTTATCCCGGTTTGCAGGGAAGAGATTTGCGTAGGGATTTTTGGGCCGTCATTACGGCGCAAGCCGGTAGGTGGGGTGGGCGCGGAGCGTGCCCCCATCCGCCCTCCGGGCACCTTCCCCCGCTCTGCGGGGGAAGGGACTCGCCTCGCGATTTTCGAGGCATGCCGCCCCCGCATATCCGCAAAGAAAACGGCCCTTCCCCCGCAACGCGGGGGAAGGTGCCCCAACGGGGCGGATGGGGGCAGCCTTCCCGCGACTCACCCACAGCCCCCTTTCGTCATCCCGGCGAACGCCCGGACCCATCTCCGCGCACCTCGCCCAAATGCATTCCGGCCCCCACCGAAATAACAACCCAAAACCCCAACGAAAGTCCCTTCCCCCGCAACGCGGGGGAAGGTGCCCGAAGGGCGGATGGGGGCAGCCTTTCCGCGACTCACCCACAGCCCCTTTCGTCATCCCGACGAACGCCCGGACCCATCTCCGCGCACCTCGCCCAAATGCATTCCAGCCCCCACCGAAATAACAACCAAAACCCCAACGCAAGTCCCTTCCCCCGCAAAGCGGGGGAAGGTGCCCGAAGGGCGGATGGGGGCACGCTTTTCCCCACACCCCCAACCCCACCTGTCAACCCATCGCCCCCTTAACACCGAGCGGTTATCCTCCCCAGCTTCCGTCCCACTCCGAGACCTACGTGGCTTCAGGTTGCAAAAGCGGCTGCCGCAACATCGTCATCGTCCTGATTCTGCTGCTGCTGGCCGCGGCCGCCGGCGGCGCCTGGCTGTACCAGCGCTACCATGGCTTCGCCGATGAACCGCTCACCGGCCTCAAGGGCGATCAGGTCATCGAAGTCGCCAGCGGCGACGCCTTCGGCACCGTCCTGCGCAAGCTGCGCGACCAGGGCGTGACCGACGGCCAGAACATCGAATGGCAACTGCTCGCCCGCGAACTCGACGCCGCCGGCAAGCTCAAGGTCGGCGAATACGCCCTGCAACCCGGCACCACCCCGCGCGACCTGCTCACCCGCATGCGCGACGGCAAGACCGTGCAATACCGTTTCACCATCGTCGAAGGCTGGAACATCCGCCAACTGCGCAACGCGCTGAAAGCCGCCACCCCGCTCAAGCAGGAAACCGCCCAGCTCGACGATGCCGCGCTGATGAAGGCGCTCGGCCACGCCGGCCAGCATCCCGAAGGCCGCTTCCTGCCCGAGACCTACGTCTACACCCGCCGCGAAACCGACCTCGACGTGCTCAAGCGCGCCTACGACGCCATGGACAAGGCGCTCGCCAGCGCTTGGGCCGAACGCGACCCGCAGGCGCCGCTGGCCTCGCCGGAGGAAGCGCTCATCCTCGCCTCCATCGTCGAAAAGGAAACCGGCATCGCCTCCGAGCGCCCGGCCATCGCCGGTGTATTCGCCCGTCGCCTGAAAATCGGCATGCGCCTGCAGACCGATCCCACCGTCATCTACGGCCTGGGCAGCGGCTATGACGGCAACATCCGCAAGCGCGACCTGCTGGCCGACACGCCCTACAACACCTACACCCGCACCGGCCTGCCGCCCACGCCCATCGCCATGCCCGGCGTGGACGCCCTGCGCGCGGCGGTCAAACCCGAAGCCGGCGACGCGCTGTACTTCGTCGCCGTCGGCGACGGCAGCGGCAAGCACGTGTTCTCCGCTTCGCTGGACCAGCACAACGCCGCCGTCGCCCGTTACCTCGTCACCCGCCGGGAGACCCTCGACAAGGCGGCGCAACCATGACGCAATCCGTCCTCAGCCATCCGCACTTCATCAGCCTGGAAGGCGGCGAGGGCGCCGGCAAGACCAGCGCCATCACCGCCCTGCGCGATCTGTTGCAGGCGCGCGGCCACGAAGTCGTACTCACCCGCGAACCCGGCGGCACCCCGCTGGCCGAACGCATCCGCGAGCTCGTCCTCAACCCGCGCGACGAACCGCTGCATGCCGACACCGAACTGTTGCTCGTGTTCGCCGCCCGCGCCCAGCACGTGCGCCAGGTCATCCGTCCGGCGCTGCAACGCGGCGCCTTCGTCGTCAGCGATCGCTTCACCGATTCCAGCTACGCCTACCAGGGCGCCGGCCGCGGCCTGGACGCGCGCTGGATTGCCGAACTGGAACGCCAGGCCGTCGGCATCAAGCCCGGCCTGACCCTGCTGCTGGATCTGGACGTGCGCGAAGGCCGCGCCCGCGCCGCCGGTCGCGACCTCTGGCCCGATCGCATCGAAAGCGAACAGGACGACTTCTTCGAACGCGTGCGCCAGGGCTTCCGCCAGCGCGCCGCCGAGGAACCGCAGCGCTTCCGCCTGATCGACGCCAGCCAGACCCCGGCCCAGGTCGGCGCCGCCGTGCGCGACGCCCTCTGGCAATGGCTGGAAACCCTCGAAACCCTGGAATGATGTGGAAGTGACCCCGGAATGACCGAGTTCTCGCCCTGGCAGCAACGCGCCTACGACCACGCCGTCGCCGCCCTGGACGGTGGCCGCATGGGCCACGGCCTGCTCATCTGCGGACCGGCCGGACTGGGCAAGCGCGCCGTCGCCGAACGGCTGGCCTTGCATGTGTTGTCCGGTGGCAATGCCGCGCAGGCCCAACGCGCCGCCGCGCTGATGGCCGCCGGCACCCATCCGGATTTGCAGGTGGTGTCCTTTGGCTTGACCAAGGATGGCACCAAGCTGCGCACCGAGATTGTCATCGACCAGATTCGCGACCTCTCGCAGAAGCTCGCGCTCACCCCGCAATACGGCAGCGCCCAGGTCGCCCTCATCGACCCGGCCGACGCCATCAACCGCTCGGCCTGCAACGCCCTGCTCAAGACCCTGGAAGAACCCGCGCCCGGCCGCTACCTGTGGCTGCTCAGCGCCCAACCCGCGCGCCTGCCGGCCACCATCCGCAGCCGCTGCCAGCGGCTGGAATTCCGCCTGCCGCCACGCGCCGAGGCACTGGAGTGGCTGCAAGGGCAGGGCCACACCGCCGCCGCCGCGCAGGAAGCCCTGGACGCCGCCCGCGGCCATCCCGGCCTGGCCGACCAGTGGCTGCGCGAGGACGGCCTGGCCCTGCGCAAGCAGGTCGCCAGCGACCTGGACAAGCTCGCCCGCGGCCAGCTGGGCGTGGTGGAAACCGCGCAGAAGTGGGCCAACGACGAACTGGCCGACGCCCGCCTGCGCCACGCCGCCGATCTGGCCCTGGCCCGCGCCAGCGACGCCGGCTTGACCGACACCGCCCGATTGACCAAGCTGGCCGCGTGGTTCGACGCCGCCAACCGGACAAGGGATTTGCTGCGTACCACCGTCCGGGGGGATCTGGCGGTGGCCGAACTGCTGCTGCTGTGGACGCGACAGATGGGCGAACCGCGCCCCACCCGCGCCGCACGCGGCTGACGTCACAAGGAGCAAGGGGACACCGATGAACACACCCGCCGCCACCGGTCGCCAGGGCATCCTGTCGCTCGCCGTCAAGGACAAGGCCGCCCTCTACAACGCCTACATGCCCTTCATGAAGGGTGGCGGCATCTTCGTCCCCACCCCCAAGCGCTACTTCCTGGGCGACGAAGTCTTCCTCCTGCTCACCCTCCCCGAATCCACCGAACGCCTGCCCGTCGCCGGCAAGGTGGTGTGGGTGACCCCCGCCGGCGCCCAGGGCGCCCGCACCGCCGGCATCGGCGTGCAATTCCCCGACAACAGCGATGGCGAAGCCATCAAGAACCGCATCGAGACCATCCTGGCCGGCACGCTGAACGCGGATAAGCCGACGCATACAATGTAGTGATTGGAAATAAGGATATGGAGTGCAGGGATGGCAGAAAAGTACGACGTCGCCGCTAAGCGCCATCTTGAGACTGCGACCACTTTGCTGGATGAGACCAAGCTAGATGACGCTGGTTATCACTATGGAATTTCTGGTGAGACCGCCATCAAGTTTGCACTTACTCAAGCAGGTCTCTCACGTCAGCTGGTGGCATTAAATAGAAACAATCCCCTAAGGGCGCATCTCCCTAGCATTAAGCAATTGATTAAAAGTGCTGAAATTCTCATTTCCACACATGCTCGCGGTCGAATGTCTTCTCCGATCGCTGCCGTGTTGTTGGATGCTTCGTTGCAAACGCGGTTTGCTGGCTGGGATATCAACATCAGGTATGCAGACGAGAGGCATTGTCCCCTAAGGGAAGAGCAAGTACTGGAATGGCGCAATGATGCCGAGTATCTAGTGCAGAATTTAGTTTTCTAATTAAGGATCGTCGTATGAAATACCATGAAAGCTTGAGATCCTTGCTGAGTATATTGATTGAGTCCGGCTTAACGCCTGAGCTCTCAACGCTTATCGTCAGGGACGTCAAAGGGCGTCTGATGGTTGGCGACAAAAGAATAAAGAAGGGAGATGAAATCGCTTCAAAAATGAAAGACGTGTTAGGCGCTTATGCGCCAGAATCGCCCGTCATAGCAAATTCGATACTTTCGGCACTAATGAAGGAATCATCTATTGCCCGCATCGAGAAAGATGTAGATGGCAAGAGGATTTTTTTCTCTTATATCGATAGGCGAATTGTGGGCGCTGATTGGCTGAGTGCACCGCAAAAGGAGAGGAAGAATCCGAAGCGACTAGTCTTTGGATCGTTGAAAGGCGGCGTAGGTCGTTCTACTGCGCTGGCAGTCTTGGCTGCAGATCTTGCAGTAAATGGGAAGCGGGTGCTTGCAATTGACTTGGATGTAGAGGCACCGGGGATAGGGTACATGTTTTTGCCAGCATCTAAGGACGTGGAGAATGACAGGCGTCCTAATTTTGGCGTGGTCGACTACTTGGTAGAGAACTCATTGGACGGAATCCGTGAAGAGGAACTTTATGATTTCGTCGGCGTAAGTCGTTTTGGAACCGGTTCGGTTGATGTGGTGCCAGCAGTTGGGCGCACGACAGACGATCATCCCGAGATGATGATTTCTAAGTTGTCGAGAGCCTTGCTGGAGGATTCCACAGGAAGTGGAGCAACATCATCAGTAGCAATGCAAATTGACGAGATGATTAATAGATTCACGTCATATGCAAGATATGACGCAGTCTTGATAGATGCCCGCGCAGGGTTGGCGGAGATCACTGCAGGACCACTGCTATCACTGGGAGCAGAGTTGCTTCTTTTTGGAGTGGCCCAACCTCAAACATATAGGGGTTACTCTTTCATGCTCTCGCATATCGCAAAGAGCATTAATTCGCGTTCACCGTCTGATTTTGCAGAGTGGCGTGAGCGAGTCCATTTCGTTCAAGCGAAGGCCCCATCCGCAAATTCCAAGCGAGAGGCTTTTCGAGACAGCGTCTATGAGCTTTGTTCTGACTATTTATATGAGAACGAAGCTTTTGATGACAATGGAGACGTGATTGTTAGTGATTTCAATCCATCTCCTAGTGAAGAAGGGATTCATACGCCCCACGATGCCTGGTATGTGCTTAACAACCCGGACTATGAAGCTTTTGATCCAGTAGGAGATTCCACTCATCTCGATGAAGAAGTTTATCGGGGACCATTTGGGGACTTCCTCTCCAGAGCTTGGCAACTCCTAGAGCTTGAAAGGAATAACTAGTGAAAACAGCTTCAGTAATTAGGGATGTCGTCCTAGAGCTACCTGCGTTGGCCGCTTCGTCCAGTGGTGCGGAGCCAACGCTGGAAGAGATGTACTTTCCTGAATCCCATATGGAGGCGCTTGATCCTGATGTTGCTCTCGTTATTGGCAATAGAGGGATGGGTAAGACTTTTTGGTCATTAGCACTAGCTAATGACGATACGAGGGCCGCAATTTCCGCTCGCTACAGCGTCGGTAAGGCATGGGGACTGAGCGACGTAATCGTCAAATTTGGATTCTCTGATGCTGAAGGTTCCAAGGGAACTATATCCAGGGCGCATTTGGAAAAAATAGCAAAGCGCGTCCCAACAGACATCATCTGGAGAGCGGTTCTTGTAAAAGATCTCGCTGAAATTGGCAAAATTAAAGTGCCGCAAGAATTTTCTAAGCTGGTCGAATGGTTGAGATCTAATCCGGATAATCAGGTTTCTGTGTTTCGCTCTGCAGATCTTGAATTGTCTAAGAATGGAAAGAGAATTCTGTTCATTTTTGATCAGCTAGATCAACTGGCAACAGAATGGACCAGAATCCAGGAGCTTACCCAGGGCTTGCTAAAAACAGCTCTCGCAATGCGAAGCTATAAGTCAATTCGACTTAAAATTTTTATGCGGCCTGACCAGGCTGAGAACAGAGGACTTTTCCGCTTTCCAGACGCGTCAAAAATTTCGGGTAGTGCCAAAAGATTAGCTTGGAAGGTCTCTGATCTATACGGTCTCTTCTTCTTCGAGGTTTTCCGCAGGCAGGAAGGTAAAGCGGCTTTAAGTAGATATTGTAAGAGAGTTGGTGTAAATCCTGTGGACGTACACTCGAGACTGGGAATACCAACTGGTCTTGTTTCTAATCCAAATAGTCAGGGAAAACTCTTCGATCTAATCGCTGGTGCAATGATGGGAGGGGGAGCTAAGAGGGGAAGGCCCTATACTTGGATTCCAACTCACCTCTCAGACGCAAAAGGCGAAATATCACCAAGAACATTTTTGAAGGTTATGCGGACTGCTGCATCGGAAAACGATCTGGATAACCCAAGAACCGCAATGAACCATCTGGGGATAATTCAGGGGGTTCGCGAGGCGTCCGGGGATCGGCTACGGGAGCTGGAGGAAGACTATCCATGGATTTCCACCGCCTTAAAACCGTTGCGAGGATTGCTAGTTCCCTGTGAGCCGGCAGAGGTGTATGGAAAATGGAAGCACGACGATACGGTGGACGTTATTAAGAGCAGATATAGTGGCGCTAGCGCACCTATTGAGCTCGTAGTAACTGAGGGTCTTCATAAGCATGAAGTCTACTCGATGCTCGCTATCTTGCTGAGTGAGGTGGGAGTGTTGGAGCAGCGGACTAACGGAAAATTCAATATTCCTGATATTTTTCGAGTTAATGCAGGAATTTTGCGAAAGGGAGGGGTTGCGCCGCAGCAGAGAAATAAGTTTCAGTGAATCATGACACTTGGCTTCATTCAATGTTAGTCGACTCCAACCCCACCCTGTAGCAGACTCCATCTCCGGAGTTTCAAAGCTCCTCTTAGAGCGGAAGCCACCACCGAAACGCGGTGGCTTTTCCGTATTGCGTGTCACAATACGGACCGACGCAAGCTCTGCGTCGGGAGGGTGGCTAATACAACACCCGTCAGGGAAATACGCCCACCGTCTCTAAGCGGCTTTGAACCTCCCGACAACCACGCACATCCCGTGCGTGGAGAGCAGAAGGAGTGTTTGCATGAACGGAAAGAAGCCCGCCACCCCCAGGCCCGATCGCGGCTACCTGATCACCGAGGACAGCCAACGCCAGCTCCGGCGCATGGCCGAGCAATTCCAACTGGCCGCCGTCCTCATCGCCCCCCGCAGCGCCCAGGACGACACCATCCGCATCCCCGTCCACGTCCTCCCGGTCACCGAACTCCTCTACGACCACGCCCGCCACCTGCGACGCATCCTCAACACCGCCCACCACATCTTCCTGGACGGCAAACAGCGCTAACGCACCCCCGGACTGGCCGCGCCAACGCGTGGGCCGGTCAGTCCGGAAGATTGGGTAAGGTGCCGAAGGTGGCAAAGCGCCAAGACGTCGCTTGGTCAGCAGCGCCTGATGAACCCGGACCATTTGAAGGATCATGCACAGTGAATCGGCATCTTGCCGTGCTGGTGTTGGCGGTCATCACGGCTTGCGCGACTACGGTTCCCATTCGTTGGGCTTCACCATCCGACTACGATCTGACCATTGTCGATAACGCGGCACAACGTCGTTTCGACATTACCTGGACGTCCCGGGCGGTGGCGGCACTTTGCTTATCGAAGGAAGCCTGGCCGGACGAGGACGGCCTGCCGTCTGGATTTGACGGTGCCGTGCTGACTACGTCCAGCGGAGAGAAAGCCTTGCTGCCCACCGGTAGCGCGTACTGCCCCGGCGGATGCGGTGAGGTGCGCCTGGAACCCGGTCAGGAAGTGCATGGCACGTTGCCTTATGCGGCCTTCGGCGATTCCGCGGCTATCGCCTCTGATGCCGGGCACTCACTCGCTTTCTCGGTTCATCCGTACTACTGCACGAAATCCTCAGCGCCACCCACCGCGTCTTCGTCGACTGCAAGCAGCTGACACAGCCCGTGGACTGACCGCGCCAACACGGGGTCATTCAATCCAAATGAAATCACGTACATGTGACGTGCCTAATTTTGGATGTGTGGTTATTGAACACGTCGAGTTCGCTCTGCACTATCGAGGCGCGCCTGCGCTATTAGGGGTGCTATCACAAACTAGTTGGAGTAATTCATGGATCTGATGAATGTAGGTCTTGATGTATTGGAAATGACGATGAGGGCCGGTTCGTCTGCGATCGAGCAGATCAATCAACTCCTTCAGGTGCATCCTGAGCCGGAGAATCCACCGATTAGCTGCCAAGTGAGCAAGTGCACCTGGTAGACGTCGCGCGGTCCAGGGGGCAGGGCTCCCTGGACCGACGACGTCATGTGCTGCGCATGAGCGATGCCGAAGCGAAGTCCATCATGGGGATGATGGAGTCTTGTGGGCAAATGGAGCTTCTACTTCTGCCCTCCACATTTAAATTCTTGGATGTCGCATGGGAGTTGGGCGCTCTTGGTGGTTGGTGGTTCGTTGGGGATAAGGAAGTTTGCAAAGAGTTTGGTCTTGACTATTCGATGCTCATCGAGCCGTCGGAAATTCTGTCTCGGATGTCTGGGTTTGGCGGATCTGGAAAATTCCGAATTGGGGTGTTTACGGATCAACTTGTTGAGGCAAGTCATGCTTGCCTGCTGATGGGGAGTGGTGAGGAAGCTTCTTTCTACCCAGCCCTGGAGCTGGCTCTAACCGTCAAGTATCACTTTTCTGTTCGCTATTGGAGCGGGCATGGATTTGAGTCGGTTCGCCATCGAAGTGGAAAGCGGCAAGAGATTCGGGACGCTCTTGATGCCTACTACGCCGCCTGTTCTAAGGCTGAGGACTGGATCATGGCGTCCGTTCAAGAGCGCAGGAGTATCAAGTTCAGGCGTGAGCAAGCCAAACAAATGACTCGGCTCTATCAATCAGTTCTCCTTCTTTCCCGACTGGATGCGGGGAGTAATGAATTGCTTGAGTCTGTCTTGGAGCAACTGACGGAGCATCGCAGGAGGTTGGCATGATTGCTGTTTCTGCGTTTTTGTCGTTCGCCAGAAAGGCGGCGGCATGCTTGCGCCGTTTTGAAAGAAGGTCAGTGTGGATCGAAAGGATAATTTGTGGGCGAATGACCACGAATGAAGTGTCAGCTATTCGTATGGCGTGTACTGAGAGTGGCTCAAAGATAGGGGATTTTTACGCCTGGAAGTTGATGCAAATGGCGTATTTCTTGGTGATCGACCGCGTGGGAGGGGCAGGTCTGATACGCCTTATCGAGAAGATGGATGGTACGGTCTATCAAGAAGTTGATGAGGTTTTTAAGGAAAAGACAGGGCTGATTGTCGCCATCCCTCATTGCGGTCTTTTCGTTCTCTCCATTCTCGCCATTGCAGGCAGAGCGAGAGGGGCGCGCGAGGTCTACATATTCTATGAATCGCCCGAGAACCTGAGTGGGAACAAGACGTTCGATGACGTCTACAAAAGGGTATTCGGAGGCCCTGAGTCTGGCGTGAGCATCCTGCATAACACGCGCTCCGGGATCGCAAGAGCTTTCAAGGCGCTGAGATCTGGCGCGGTGGTCATCATAATGCCAGATGTATTTCGCAGCGTGGATGACACCTTTCTGGTTCCATTTCTGGGGCGGCCATTCAATGTGGCGCTCGGAGTTGGTGGTCTTTCGTCGAGAACTAGATCCGCCGTCCTTCCGATGGTTTCGGAAGTTTCAGATAGGCTTGACGGATTCCGTATCCGGATTGGGGAATTGATCCGACCCTGTGACGGGATAGTGAGTGAAACGGATTCGCGTCATGTACTGCATGGCCTGCTGGATGAGTACGGAACAACCGTAAAGGTATTTTCACAATTGGAAGTATTGATGCGAGGCCGAATTCACCAGTGGCAGTACATTCAAAGAGGATTTCGTGGGCGTCCGGTATTCGGGCCGCTTTCCGGTGAGAAACTCAATGAATTTGCCAAGGCAATTCTGTCTGATCCTAGGCTGATGCTCGATATGAAGTTTGGCAGATGGAACGGCGATGAGCGCCAGACATGATTGGTGGCTTGGCGCTATCGCAGCTGTACTTGTTAACTTGATTATTTTCAGGGCTCTCGTTTCGGTCAGCCTGAAAAACGAGAAATTTGAGGTTGACGTACCGGTGACCCGTTTGATGTTCATCGAACGTGAAGTGCCTGGGAGGCCTTCGACTCCTGAGCTCGGCGCTGAGTCGGTGGTGGCTCCGACTTCCAAACGGACTCAATCTGTCCAAGCGAGGATTTATTCTCGCGTGCCGACTCCGAAATGGGACGGTCTCGGAGCGGCAGGCCATGGTGGCGCACGGCCGCTCAATCTGGACCTGACTGATCTCCATTCCCCTGACTTCTCCAGACAGGTTCTAAAGGGGGACACCCGTCTCGACCGCTTCGCCGCTCCCACTGAGCGCATCCCCATGCGCAAACCCCTCACCGGCAAGGACGTCATTGAAGGCGCTTCCCAGATACTCGGCTTCTGGCCGCCGGGCTACACCACCGATCCCTGTCCTCGGATCCGCCGCAATATCGATGAATTGAAGACGGACGGTAGCGCCAGTGGCCGCGAGCGACTGGCGCAAGAGATGGCACGACAGGCGCGATACTGCCCCTGAGCGTTCCGGCTTGGCAGTGCTAACGCGGGGTCGAACCTGCCCTCACGGCGACGCCGGTTCCCCATAACTGGCATCCAGCAACGCAGTCGCCAAATCCCCGATGCGCATATGGTCGAAGCTGGTGTTGTTGGCCAGGATCACGCTGTGACCGTCTTCCAGCACCCGCCAGGCGAGGACACGGAACGCGCCGTTGGAGCCGTACTCCCACGCCACCGGGCGCGGCTTTCCCGCCACCGGCAACGTCTTGACCCGGCCACCCAGTGCGTAGTTTTGCGCGGGGCGAACCACGTCCATCAACGTGGCGACGCTGGCGGGCGACAGGACGCGATGGTTGAAGACCCCGTCCATCAGCCGCTGCAGGTCACCCACGCTGGTGTAATAACCGCCGGCCAGCATCATGAAGTCGGGCACCGGGTTTTGCCGGGGTGTCACGACCGGTTGCAACGCGGCATAGCCCGCGGCCATGCCGGTGACGTGGACCGAGTCGCCGACGAAGATGCCGCTGTCGCGCAGTCCCAACGGGAAGGTCAGCACGGTGCGCACCAGCGCGGCATAAGGTTGTCCGCTGACGCGTTCGACAATCGCCTTGACGATCAGCCAGTTCGAATGCGAGTAGTCCCAGTCGGTCCCGGGTTCAAACGCCAGATCGCCGCTGGCGTAGGTGCGTACCGCCGTGGCGTTGTCCAGCGACTGCTGCTTGGGCGTCGGGTCGGCCTTGGCCGCGGCGTCCCACTGGTTGGGCACGCCGCTGGAATGGCTCATCAGCCAGCGCAGCGTGAGCTTGTGGCCGGTATCGGCCCGGTAGTCCTGCAGATAGGTGGTAATCGGCGCGTCCAGCGCCAGCCGGCCCTGTTCCACCAGCCGCATCGTCACGATGGCCGCCACCCACTTGGAAATCGAACCGGCCTCGAAGCGCGTCCGCGGCGTCATCGGCGTCCCGGCTTCCGCGTCCGCTGTGCCAAAGGCGCCGCTATAAATCTCCCGGCCATTCCGCGTGACCAGCACGGTGCCATTGAAACCTTCCTCGCGAGCGAATTTCTCCGCGATTTCCTTGCACTTTCCACATTCGGCACGCACCTGGCCGGGCAGGAGCAGGGTGAGCAGGGCAACCGCCAGACCTGTCAGAGCGCGAGGTGCAAGACCAGTGACGGAAGCGGGCATGGGCGCGGCAAGGTAAAGAAGACAGGTGTTGGATGCCGTGGTGGCGTCAAAGGTTTATAGGCCCGTCGATGCCCTTCATTGAACCCTTACTGGTTTGTCCGGCCCGTGCGTCTCGGCTAGAGTGCCGCCACCGGCAACCGGGGGAAGGGAAGTGCTGGGCGGATCCCGGGGAAGCGCCTCGGACCCGAAGATTTGATGGCGTGGCGTGCTGCACTTTTTCAATGAATGTGGAAACAGGAGAACAACGATGGTGGCAGGGATTCGCATAGCGCTCGGACTATGGATGCTGGTTTGTGGGACGGCGTACGCAGCGGATGACTCGGGCGAACGCGAGGACTACAACAAGCTGCCGGTGGAGAAAGTAAGGCCGTACGCAATCAAGGGAGACCTTGGGGCCATCCACGCGCTTTGCTATCGCTACATCTATGGAGATAAAGCGCCCTTGGACTATGCCGAAGCCCACAACTGGTGTGCGCAGGGGGCGGTCAGGGGAGGAGCCAGTTCCCAAACATTGCTGGCGGAGTTGTTCTTACTGGGAAAGGGAGGCCCGGCCAAGCCGGAACGCGCCTACCACTGGTATCTGGAAGCCGCCGACCAGGACCACAAGCACGCTTTGTTCATGCTTTACCTGATGGATGCGAATGGCCTTTCGCCAAAAAAAGATCCGGAGCGCGCCACGCGCTATCTGCGCCGATCCGCGGAGTTGGGCCATCAGCCCGCCATTGACATGCTGAAGTCATTGGAAAAAGAGGCCAAACCAGGAAAGTCCCTGCGAAAGACTGCGGGCGAAAGCGATAGCCGAATGCCGTCTGGGGCAGAGCCTGCTCAAGCCAGCAATACGAGGCAAAGCAGAGCAGGCTGAGACTGGCCGCTGCTCCCTGTTATCCCAACATCGGCATCTCCGGTTTGGTGCCGTTGGCGAATAGCCAGGTCCCGGATCCTGACAGGAAGCACGTGATTGACGGGCCGACGAGCGCGTGCCCAGAATCCCCCGTGCACCCCCACTTTGGGGCGCGCGCCATGGGCTCGCAGAGAGGGATGTCATGACCCAGACCGTTGTTCCGGTTCTTCGCGTGACCAACGCGGCCATCAGCTTCCCGTTCTATACCGAAGGCCTCGGCTTCACCGTCGACTGGGAGTATCGGCACGAGCCGGGCTTCCCCGTCTTTGCGCAACTCACGCGGGACGGGCAGTCGATCTTCCTGACGGAACACGCGGGTGACTGCCAGGTTGGTGGCGCCGTTTACTTCATGGTGCCAGCGGTGGACGAGTGCTATCGGGCGTTTCAGGCGACGGGGCGTGTCAAAGCCAACCCGCCCCACAACACCGCCTGGAAGACGCGCGAACTCCAGATTGTCGACCCGGATGGCAACCGGCTTACGTTCTCCACGGAGCTTGCCGGCTGAGTCTTCATTCGAGCTGAGGCAGCTTCCGGACCCGGCTTGATTCAGGCGCCAGGAGGGGGGAACAGGGGCCGTTCCTTGCTGGGAGCAGATTTCTTGGCTCAAATGCCCGCTATCGACCCCGAGCAGCGCAGCATGTACGCTGACCAGCCGAGCCACCATGGTCAGGTACGCTGATGACCACAGAACGCGCAGCGAGTCTTCCATCGGTGGTGCTATTCGCTTTGCCGCCACTATCCATGCTCGCGCTTTATGGCTTGATTACGTTCTCCAGGAATGCCGTTCTCACCCCGCTGCTCGGCGTCCTTTGGGGCTCCACGCTATTCGCGGAAGTGGTCATCCTTCCAGCCTGCCTGTTTGCCTTTTTCCGGTATCCGCATGTGCGCTCATGGACTCAGGCGGGCGGCCTGCTATTAATCGCGGCGCATCTGTTCTTGATATTCGCGGCACCGTTCTCGGGCGCTGGTATCTAGATTTGCTTATTTGAGTGCGGACCAGTAAGCGATCCGGCGATTCATTCTGACGGGACCTGTTTCGGGGGAGCGGGCTCAGGCGACAGGTGCGCTAGGCCGGCATCCCCGAGGCTTGCGGCCGCTACGATCCGCTGTCCGTCGCCGCTCCCGCCACCACGGGCGCCAGAACACCCATCTCCACCAGCCATGCCTTGAGCAGGCCGGGCCACATCCCGACCACGGGATGGTCCATGCGCCGCAAGCCAAACGCGTGGCCGCCCCGGGCGAACAGATGCACTTCGGCGGGAACGCCTGCGGCATTCAGGGCACGGGCGTACAGGGTGCTGTTGCAGACCGGGTCGACGTCGTCGTCCCAGGCCTGTAGCAGGAACGTCGGCGGCGTGTCCTTCGTGACGTTGATGCTGGCTTCCAGGGTGTCGCCTTGCCGGCACAGGTGGCCGGGATAGAAGGCGATGGCGAAGTCCGGGCGACTGCTCAGCGTGTCCGTCGCGTCGATGGGTTTGTAGGCGGGAGCGACGATGTTGCTGGTCTGGGCCACCAGGAATCCACCGGCGGAGAATCCCATGACGCCGATTTTGGCCGGGTCGAGATGCAGGTCCTCCGCCTGGGCGCGCACCAGCCGGATCGCGCGTTGCGCATCCTGGAGCGGAAGCAGGGGCACTCTGCTGGCCAGTGATGGTTGTCGCGGGCGGGCACGCGGTACTTCAGCAGGAAGCAGGCGATGCCCTGCGAGGTCAGCCAGTCGCAGATCTCGGTGCCCTGCTTGGTGACGACCACCGCCCGGAAGCCGCCGCCGGGAAACACGATGACGCCAACGCCGGTGTTCTTTCCCTTGGGCGGAAAAACGGTGAGGGTGGGGCGGGAGACATCCCATGCCGCTTCGGAGGTAGTGCCGTGGAGCGCGTCGGGTGTCCGGGCAATCTCGATGCGCTCCGGCGCGGGGACGCCCGGCTTCATGTCGGGCGCGGCGCCGGGCCATACCGGGATTTGCTTCAACCCTTCCGGCGGTTGCCAGGGGCCGGGGGCCCAGGTGCTTTCATCGGTCGCACGGGGCGTCGCCTTGGCGGCCGTGGACGCGCCTTGCGGTGCTTGAGCCCATGCCGGTGCGACCGCTGCCAGCAGGAGCGCCCAGGCGAAGCGGAAGACGGTGAGTTTTCGCGACATCTTCCATTCTCCAGGGGGCGGGGCGCCAGAGGCGAAACCCTTGCGTGCAGGCTGAGTTCGATGCACCGGCATACGACATGCCGGCTGGATTCTGGTTCCCCCAACGCGGGGGCGTCAACGACGACCCCACCGTCTTGAACCGGCCGCGCGAATGCATGGGCCGATCAATCCCCAGTGCTTTTAGGAAGATTCCTACGGCAACGACGGGTCGACGTCCCTGAGAATCTCGCCTCGCCTCACCTGGGCTTGCCGGTTCCCGGCGCTGCCGCCCGCGTGTACGAATCGTCCCTGACAGACCGGAACCTTTCCCTCCATGCGAGGGGAGGGGGGCCGTCACCACGGCGATGGTCGGTCATGTTTCGTGCACCACCATCGTCATTCGAGCGCGGATGCACTCCCTTATTGCGAGGTTGTTGAAACACCATGAACACCGTTGTCCGAACCCTCTTGGGGATGCTGCTGCTCGTGCTGGCGCAGGAAAGCCTTGCCTTGGCCTGTCACAAGGACAAGCCCGGCTTCGTCGGTGCCAGAGGGGAGATCGATGGCGATATCACGATCAGCGAAACGATCGCAGTGCCGGCGCAATTGGCCAAGGACAGCGTGCTCTGGCGTTCGCCGCAGCAGGAAGCGACCATCACGTGCTGGGCGGACCGCACGCCCACGGATCGCGAACAGGTTCATTTCTGGCTGAGCCCTCTTGACCCGGGTCTGACCGGGTTGAGCGGCGAACTGGAGGTCGGCGTAAACGTGAATGGCACGGACTACCGCTGTTCCAGCAGCAAGCTGCAACATGGTTGCGGGGTCGTGCTCGAGGACTTCTGGATCGAAGCATGCCCGCGAAGCGCGCCTCTGGGGCATTGCGAAAAAGAGGCCCGGACTTTCAAGATCTCCTACAATTTCTTCATCTCGAAGTTGTCCCCGGCGTCCAGCGTGGCGAAGGAAGGGAGCATCGCAGGCGTGGAAAGCTATGTCATCTTTCAGCTGGATGGTAAGGGCGGTATCAACAACACCGTCCAGAGAAACAACTTCCGCATGACGCTGCGCGGCCTCAACCAGCTGCGTTACGTCGCCTGCGCGTCCACACTGAGCATCCAGCCTGATACCGTCCGCTTCGGCAGCATCAGTTCGTTGCAGGCCGGGCGGAACAAGGTCATCAAGGAGCTGCCTTTCAGCATCACCGCCAAAAAAGACTGCGACAACGCATACGCGCTGGGCGCCGTGATGACGCCCACCAACGGCACCGTTCAGGACAATCACGTGCTGGTGCCCAAGGACAATCAGTCAGTGGGCATCACCCTGCTGAGCGCGGAAGACGGAGCTGTGGTTCCTTTCAACAAGGAATTTTCACTGGTTCCCCACAGCAGGGACAAGGTGGTGGAGAGAAAATTCAACGCCCAACTCAAATGGCTGACCGACAAGCCCGTCCTCGGTCCATTCAACACCGGCGCCGAGATCAATGTCTATTACAAGTAACGTCCTGTGCGGCGAAAAAAACGAAACATGGCATCGGTTGCATCAATGATTCTGGATTTGGTTCGGTTGCAACCACGGAACAAGTTCGCCACCATCGGCGTCGGGAAGTAACACAAGGGGGAAAGGATGCACATATGGTTATTGCTGATTGCGGTGGCGTTGCCGGTGTTTCTGGTACTGGGCACGGTCCTGTTGTGGCGTCGTGTGCTGGCGCGCGACAACCGTCGCTCTCCGCTCACCATCTCCCTGCATCATCAGGCCGGAGAGCAATTGCGCCGGTCACTGGACAAGGCCACGGATGATTTCTACGAAGCCATGGGCATGGCGGTTGCGCTTGGACCCCTCTTCCTGTCCGGCTGGATGCTGGCAAGGCTGGACAAGCTCGATTGGTCGAAAATCCGCTTCGGCGGGGGCGACGCCATCCTGGCGCTGGCGGCCGTGGCGATGCTGGCGTGGATCATCCGCAAGGTGATCGTCAACGGGCAAACGGTCCGCAGGCTGCGGCAAGGACTCGAAGCCGAGCTGGCCACCGCACAGTGCCTGACCCCGCTGATCGGCGAGGGCTGCTACGTCCTGCACGACATTCCGGCCGACAAGTTCAACATCGATCACGTGGTCATCTCGCCTCACGCGGTGTTTGCGGTGGAATCCAAGTCACGGATGAAGCCGGAACAGGGCGGAAAGGAGAACGCCAGGGTGCGCTACGACGGCAAGACCCTGCGGTTCCCGGAACACGTGGAGACCAAGCCCCTGGACCAGGCCAAGGGTCAGGCGAGATGGCTGCAGAAGGCATTGACGGACGCGCTGGGGGAACCGGTGAAGGTCGTGCCCGTGCTGTCGCTGCCGGGCTGGTTCGTGGAAGGACGGGGAGGGCGGGAGGATGTCGTGGTCTGCAATCCGGTGAATCCCCGCTTCATGCTCTTGCCCGCCTTTGGCGAGCCGCTCCCGGAAGCCCTGCGCAAGCGGATTCTCAACGAGCTGACAAAGCGTTATCCGGGACAGGGCTGACGGGTATATCGCATGGGCATGGCAGATGGATCCGTCGCGACGCGGCTCAGCCCCAGCGCCGGATGTTCCGGATCATGCATGACAACGCGTCAGAAAATCCCGCACCAGCGGCAGCGCTTCGTCAAAATGGGTTTCCAGCAGCCAATGGCCGGCGTCTTCGATGAGATGCAGTTCGGCCCGCGGCAGGTCGCGTAGATAGGCCCGCGCGGATTCGGCCGGCATGTAGCCATCCTCCGGGCCCCAGACGATCAGGGCAGGGGGCTGTTGCTCGCGCAGGTAGGCCTGGTAGCGGGGGAACCACGCCAGATTGACCTCCAGCTTTTCCATCAGGCCGACGGCGACCTGCCGGCGCACCGGTGTGTCCATTAGCGGCCAATGCAGTTTCCATAGGTCCGGCGGCACGCGCTGGGCGACGGTCCCGTTCACTTCGCCGACGAACTCGTGCCGGAAGCCTTCCTCGCTGACGGCTTCCTCCAGCGGTCGATGCGCCTCGGTCGTCTTGTTCCGCCAGTACGCCTGGATGGTTTCGTACTTGGGACCGAGCACGTCCTCGTAGATGTCCCCGTTCTGGATGATCAGGGCCGCGATGCGATCCGGATGGGCGATGGCATGGCGCAACCCGATCTGCGAACCATAGTCGTGCAGCCACAAGGCGTAGCGCTGCAGACCCAGATGGTCGGCCACCGCCGTCAGCACGGATTCGTAGGCGTCGAAGTCGTAACCGAACTCCCCCGGATCCGGCGTATCGCTGTAACCGAAGCCTGGCCAGTCGAACGCCACCGTCCGCCAGCGGTCGGCCAGCGCCGGCATCAGCCGCCGGAACTGGAAGGACGAGCAGGGATAGCCATGGGGCAGGAGCAGCACCGGCGCGCCGGGCGGCCCGGCCTCGCGAAGGAAGAGGTCGTGGCCTTCAAGCTGGATATGCCGGTGCCGTATCGCCTGCGTGCGCATGCGTCATTCAAGGCGGCCCGTCGCCATCCCGTGCCAGCCGGTTTACTTCTTGAGCGCCTTCGCGCGCTCAAGATGGTTGGCGACATGCTCGCGGGTCGTCGCCAGGTGGTCCTTGATGGCTTGCGTGGTCGCCTTGGGGATGAGCTTGTCGTCCAGCGCGGCCAGCGCCTCGGTATGCCCTTTGACCATCGCGTCGACATAGGCCTTGGCGTAGGTGTCGCCCGTCAGCTTGTCCAGCGATGCCAGTTCCGCCGAGCCCTTGTCCTTCTGGGCCATCGCGTCCTTGTTCTGCGCATCGGGACCAAACGCAGCGGTCTGGTCGCGGTTCTCGGTGTGCGCCTGGATCATCAGTTTGGCGTAGTCCGCGACGTCGCCGGTCACGCCTTTTTCGATGGCCTGGTTGCCGACGGCAATCTCGTGCTCGTTGATGGCATTCAGCACGCCCAGCGCACCGCGCTCATCTGGCGTGGCGGCGACGTTGCCGGCGTCGGCGGGCATGGCGGCATCCGCCGTGGTGGCCGTATCCGGCGCCGGGGGCGCGGACGCCGTATCTGCGGACGGGGTGGCCGCCGCCGGCTCCGGCTGCGTCGAGGCGGTCTCGCTGGCGGGCGCGTCGGGTTCCTTGCAGCCAGCCAGGACGCTGATGAGTGCGATGGCGGAGATGCTGACAAGCGCGCGTTTCATGGTCTGCTCCCGGTGGGGTGGATGCGCGACTTATCCGCCCGGAAAGGACAAGAGAGGGTGAATGTTCCGGCGGTCTTGCAGAGGTCGCTTGCGCATTCTGCTCATCATCTTCTTCACAACGCAGGACCGAGACTGGGGACGAGAAAACCGGAAGGAGAATCGACATGAGAATCCTGATTGCGGGACTCGTCGTGCTCTTGGCGGCGTGCCAGCCCCCGCCAGAAGAAGCGCGGAAAAACGTCGCCGACACGCCGGCACCCCCCGCGGCGCCTGCATCAGCACCCGCATCGGCAACCGCGCCCGGCCAGCCGGATCCCACCGAGGGAACGGCTGTGGAAAGTGCCGGACCGGACGAGCAGGCACCCCGATTGTCGCTGGCGGGCGGTCCGGCGGGCTATCTGACGGATGCCAGCGGCGCGGCCGTCTATTTCATGGAAGGCAACTACGACGGCAGCCAATGCGATGAAACCTGCGAGCGTGCCTGGCCACCGGTCGTGGCGAGCAACGGCAAGGCGCAGGCGGGAACCGGCATAGACGGCGCGCTGGTCTCTTCCGCTCCGCGCGCGAAGGGCGGGCAACATGTCACCTATGGCGGCTATGCCATCTATCGCTATGCGGGCGATCAGGGGCCGGGCCGCACCTCGGGAGACGGCGTCAAGGACAAGTGGGGGCAATGGCATGTGGTCCGGCCCGACACGAAGCGCAAATGAACCCGCGCGAATGAAGCCGGTGCGCGTCTCATCCCCACCTATCGGCCGGGGTCTTGCTTGAGGCCTCGCCCAGGAGAACAACATGAAGCACAAACCCATCAACGAGCAGGTCGTCGTGATAACCGGCGCGTCCAGTGGCATCGGCCTGTGCACGGCACTGCTGGCGGCCGAGCGTGGGGCCGAGGTGGTGCTGGTATCGAGGAGTTCCGACACCCTCAACGAGATTGTCCATGCCATCGCGGCCGATGGCGGTCGGGCGCATGCGATGACGGCGGATGTCTCCAACCGGGACGATGTGGATCGGGTGGTGAAAGACGTCCTGGCCATCCATGGCCGCATCGACACGGCCGTGGATGTTGACCGGCTCGACGGTCGTGCCGGCTCACAGATCATGTTGTTGCGTGGGTCGGACAAGCCCGCGATGCGGTCTTGAAAGCACGCCACGGCAGGGTCGGGTGGCCGCACGGCCCGGTTTCCAAAATCATTCTCCTTTCACCGTCCCGCGCGCAGGCTCGAACCCATGGAGGCGCTTCGGTGAAGCTGACATCGGGTGGTGGCTGGATTGCCCTGACGATCGCCATTGGCGTGGCAATCGTGCTCGTCGTCCTTTGGCTGCTGATCGAACCCGTGCTTCGGCTGGACGGTCCGGGATGGTTGACCTGAAGCACGGCGGCGACGCCCGATGCGGCGTGTCGCCTAATGAGCAGTCCCCGCATCCGGTCATCGAATGAGAGGAGGATCCATGCGCGCGCTCACTTACCACGGAACCCGGGATGTCCGCGTCGAAACCGTGCCGGATCCGGTGGTGCAGGACAGCGACGACATCATCCTGCGGGTGACGGCCACGGCCATCTGCGGTTCGGATCTGCACCTGTATCGCGGCAAGATGCCGGGCATGGAGGACGGCGACATCCTGGGCCACGAATTCATGGGCGTGGTCGAGGACGCCGGGCCGGACGTGGTGCGCATCGCCCGGGGAGATCGGGTGGTGGTGCCGTTCGTGATCGCCTGCGGCACCTGCTTCTTCTGCCTGTTGTCGGAATATGCGTCGTGCCAGAACACCAATCCGGGCGGCGGCGCCGCGCTCAACCGCAAGCAGCTGACGCCGCCGGCCGCGCTGTTCGGCTACAGCGCCCTGTATGGCGGCGTGGCGGGCGGCCAGGCCGAGTATGTGCGCGTGCCCAAGGCCAACGTCGGGCCGCTGGTGATACCGGAAGGACTGGCGGACGAGCAGGTGCTGTTCCTGTCGGACATCCTGCCCACCGGCTACCAGGCGGCGGTCAACGCGAACATCAAGCCCGGCAGCACGGTGGCGATATTCGGCGCGGGGCCGGTGGGACAGATGAGTGCGGCGTGTTGCCGCATGCTGGGGGCCGACCGCATCTTCATGGTGGATCATCATCCGTATCGGCTCGAGTTTGCCCGCACGACCTATGGCGTGCACCCCATCGACTTCGACGAACAGGACGATCCCGCCGAGCAGATTGTCCAGGCCACCGGCGGACGCGGCGTCGATGCCAGCATCGAGGCGGTCGGTTTCGAGGCCAAGGGCTCCACGACCGAGACCGTGCTGACGACGATGAAGCTGGAAGGCAGCAGCGGCCACGCCCTGCGCCAGTGCATCGCGGCCACGCGCCGCGGCGGGGTGGTGAGCATTCCCGGCGTCTATGCCGGCTTCATCCACGCATTCCTGATTGGAGACGCCTTCGACAAGGGGCTGACCTTCCGCATGGGCCAGACCCACGTGCAGCGCTTCATGCCGGAGTTGTTGCAGATGATCCAGGAGGGACGGCTCGCCCCGGAAGCCATCATCACCCACCGGCTGCCGCTGGGCGACGCCGCGCGCGGTTACGAGGTGTTCGACCAGAAGCGGGAGGATTGCCGCAAGGTCGTGCTGACGCCCGGTTGATGTTGACTCCGCCCGCGCGTGGAGGCGGATCAATCGGGATTGACGCGCTTCTTCCGCGCCGGATTTCCTTCGCGCGCCCCGGGTTCCGATACCGGGTCATTGCGCTCTTCGTTGGTGCGTTTTCCGGGCTGTTCGCCACGACGCCCCGGTTCGGCAGGCGCGCGGGTTTTTTCCAGGGGATCGCGTGGACGCGGGGAATCGGTCATCTGCCCACTCCTGTTGCATGAGCATCTGACGTTCGAACGTTCGTGATGAAGAGGATGTTCATCGGCATCCAGGTGGCGGGCTGTCGACGGGTAACCGGCATTCGCCCACTTCCCGGCGGGCCGGATGAAGACCGGGTAGCGAGCGCGTGCCAACTCCGCATTGACGCCCCTTCGACATGCACGGGGCTATCTGAAAGGACCACCCTCACAGGAGCAGCGCCATGTCCGACGACCTCACCCAACGCGGCGAGCCCGACCGCAGCCGCATCGCATTGAACGAGGATCACGAGATCCGCTACTGGACCGAACGCTTCGGTGTGTCGGAGGGACGACTGCGCGAGGCGGTCAAGTCGGTGGGCAATTCGGCCGACGATGTCGGTGAATGGCTGAAGGGCAATACGTAGTTCACCGGCATGTCCCTGACCGAATACCGTCGCAAGCGCAGCTTCGACAAGACCCGCGAACCCGAGCCGGGCAAGGCCCTGCCGCGGGGCAGGCGGTCGATCTTCGTCGTCCAGTTGCACCACGCCAGTCGCCGGCACTACGACTTCCGGCTGCAGGTGGGCGATGCGCTGAAGAGCTGGGCCGTGCCCAAGGGGCCCAGCTACGACCCCAAGGTCAAGCGCATGGCGGTCGAGGTGGAGGATCACCCGGTGGACTACGCCACGTTCGAGGGCGAAATCCCCAGGGGCGAATATGGCGGCGGCCACGTGGCGCAGTTCGACCACGGCGTGTGGGCCAGCGAGGGCGACCCGGAGGCCCAACTCGCCAAAGGGCATCTGCGCTTCGAACTGTTCGGCAGGAAGTTGCGTGGTGGCTGGCACCTGGTCCGATCCGGCAAGCCCGCAAAACAGCCGCAGTGGCTGTTGTTCAAGGACGATGACGAATACGCCGGCAAGTTGGAGGCCGACGATCTGTTGGGCGATGTCACCCCGCCGCCGCCGGCCGACGCCAGGCGGGCCGGAACCGGCAAACGGGCCAAGCAGGGCAAGACCGCGGTCAAGGCTCCCCGCAAGCGCCGTGCGCGGGATTGGGCAAAGCGGGCCGGCAAGCTGCCCGGGGCCCGGAAAGGCAAAGTCCCGGATGGACCGTTCCAGGCGCAGCTGGCGCGCCTGGGCGACGCGCCGCCGCAGGGTGAGCAGTGGCTGCACGAAATCAAATGGGACGGTTATCGAATCCTGGTGACCATCGCCGACGGCGAGGTCCGCCTGTGGTCGCGCAACGCGCTGGAATGGACCGGCAAGGTGCCGGAGGTGGCCGATGCCCTGGGCGAACTGGGCCTGACGTCGGCCGCGCTCGACGGCGAACTGATTGCCGGCGGCGGCACCAAGCAGGATTTCAATCTCCTGCAGGCCACCTTGTCCGGCGAGAAACAGGGCGCGCTGTCGCTGGTCCTGTTCGATCTGCTGCACATCGATGGCGTGGATATTTCCGAAGCGCCGCTCAAGGCGCGCAAGGCGCTGCTGGAGGACGTGCTGGGCAACCCGCCCACGCACCTGGCCTACAGTTCCCACGTGGAGGGCAACGGCGAGGACGCTTACGCCATGGCGGGCCAGCAGCATTTCGAGGGCATCATCTCCAAGCGCGGAGATCGCGGTTACCACCCGGGACGAAGCGATGATTGGCGCAAGACCAAGCAACTGGCGTCGGACGAATTCGCCGTGGTGGGCTGGACCCCGCCCAAGGGCGCCCGGAGCGGTTTCGGCTCGCTGCTGTTGGCCAGGCCGGACGCCGAGCATGGCTGGCGCTACGCCGGACGGGTAGGGACCGGCTTCAGCGACGAAATGCTGCGGGAAGTAGCCAAGGGCATCGGCGAGGCCGGAGGCGCCAGGCCCACGGTCTTCGTTCCCGAGAACGACACTGATCTGCGCAAGGCCCGGTGGTTCAAGCCGCGCTTCGTGGTGGAGGTTTTCTATCGCGGCACCGGCGGCAGCAGCCTGCTGCGGCAAGCCTCGCTCAAGGCGGTGAGACCGGACAAGGATGTGGCGGACCTGTCCGACAGCGATCGCGGTACGACGACACCGTCGCCGGCCAGGCGCAAGGGCGCCGGCACTGCCCGTTCTGCGAAAAAGGCGCGGGAAGCGCCGGAATTGAGCAGCCCGACCAAGGTGCTCTATCCGGACATCCACGCCACCAAACAGGACGTGGCCGATTACTACCAGCGGGTGATGGACTTCCTGCTTCCCGAAATCGCGGGGCGTCCGCTATCCATCATCCGTTGTCCCAGCGGCACGGAAAAACCCTGCTTTTTCCAGAAACACCACACCCCCGGGATGGAACTGGTGTCCTTTGTCCGGCTGAAGGAGGAGGCCGGGAACAACGCCGACTACCTGGTGGTGAACGACGCGGCGGGCGTCATGGAACTGGTCCAGTTCAATGCGCTGGAATTCCATCCCTGGGGCGCGCAAGCCGACAACCCGGACCTGGCCAACCGGGTGGTGTTCGATCTGGATCCCGGCCCCGGCGTGGCCTGGCCGGACGTGGTGACCGCCGCCCGGCATGTGCGCAAGTTGCTGGAAAGCGTCGGCCTGGAATCCTTCGTCCGGACCTCGGGAGGCAAGGGCCTGCACGTGGTGGTGCCGCTCAAGCCCGGGTGCGACTGGGATCTGGTGAAGCCGTTCGCGCATGCCTTCGCCGAAGGCATGGCCAAGGTCGATCCGCTGAAGTACGTGTCGACCTCCAGCAAGCGCTTCCGCAACAACAAGATCTTCGTGGACTATCTCCGCAACGGCCGGGGTGCGACCAGCGTCGCCTCCTTTTCCCTGCGCGCCCGGCCAGGTGCGCCGGTGGCGATGCCGTTGCGCTGGGAAGAACTGGGCAAGATAAAAAGCAGCGCCGCGTTCGACATCGCCTCGGCGGTGGCGCGCATCTCCCGTCTCAGGAAGCACCCCTGGGCCGGAATCGATCGTGTGAAGCAGGACTTGTCGAGGTGGTCTCAATGAATGCGCAGGACATCCTCCAGGAGAACACTCCCCCCATCGCCCCGGAACTGTTGAACTTCGGCATCGGCATCTACCAGGCCGCGCTCAACGGAGACCTGCAGACCGAACATGAAGTCGAGGCAGGCGGTGAGCTTGCCCAATTGGGAATCCAGGCCCTCCAGAAGGAAATAGAGGGGCATGGGCTTTCGCAGGAGCAGCAGATATCGCTGATGTTCCGTGTTCTTGCATTCACCGAATTGCTGGAGCACGCCGTCAGGGATGAGAGGGCCAGCCTCGATGTCGTCCAGGCGGGCGGGGGTTTCGAGATTACCGATCGTTTCCTCGATGCCGCCTCGAAGGCCCGCCTGATCGCCAAGGAGGATGGAACCTTTGGTTATGACTTCGAGAACGTGGTGAAGCTGTTGCTGCATTGAGGCCGGGCCGAAGCGATGCCTTGCGGCTTCGCGAGGCGGTTGATGGCACAATGACCGGCATTCCCTTGTGGATTCACTCATGGACGCCGATTCGTTCGTTCAACGGCTGGAGCCGGAGCTTGCCGCCCTGAAGCGGCTGTTGGAGCGCATGGACGGTGATTTGTTCATGGAAATCGTGTCGCGGGGGCGATCATGAGAGCTGCGCGAACCTTGTTCTTTCTTGTCTGCATGTTGGTGGTGCCCCATTTGCATGCGGCGGATATGGCGGGAGCGGAAGCATCGCCTCATGCAGAAGCGATTCGCCTTGTCATGCAACATCGGGCGGACGAGGTCAGGAAGATGGATGAGGCGGATCAATGGTGGCATGACACGGAAGAGCGGACCTGGTCGGCCAAACGTCCTTTCGCGCCTGGCATTGTCGACAGTACACACCTCTTCATTGTCACGTATGCCATCGGTGGTCATGTGGTGGGCACGTGGAGGGTGGATACCCGAATCGCCGAAGTCGTGGGCGGTCGCGTCCGGAACGAGGCGTGGCGGGAAATTCCCGCCACGCCGGAACAACGTTGGTATCCGCAAGCTCAAACACGCTTGCGCAGGGGCAACAACATGGGAACCCTGCGCTGGTAGTCGCGATAGGCATCGCCGTGGACGGCCACCAGATCGCGTTCCTCCAGGAACCTGACCGCCACCACGATGTAGCCGGTGACCACGACCGCGAACAGCAGGTGTCCCAGGCTCATGGCGGGGGTGGCCCAGAACGCGATCAGGAACCCCAGCATCAGCGGATGGCGCACGATCCGGTACATGGCACGGAGGACGAAGGGCTCGTCCTTCGGCGAACGCCGCCGCGCATGCAGCCACACCTGCCGCAGACCGAACAATTCGAAGTGATTGATCGCGAACGAACTGGTCAGCACCAGCAGCCAGCCCAGCAGGGATACGGCCCATAGCAGGCCGCTTGCCAGGCCGTTGTCCACCTGCCAGATCACCTGCGGCAGGGGACGCCACTGCCAGAACAGCAGCGCCAGCACCCCGCTGCTCACCAGCACGAAGGTGCTGCGTTCAATCGATTGCGGCACGAAGCGTGTCCACCACCGCTTGAACGCGGGCCGTGCCATGCCGCTGTGCTGGACGGCGAACAGGGCCAGCAGGGCAATATCGATCATCAGCGCGGCCACCTGGGGCGTGGCCACCCCATTGTCGATGTGCTTCGGCACGCCCATGCCGGCGACAAAGGCGATGGCGTACAGGAACGTCACCAGGAATGCCGCGTAGCAGACGCCGCCGTACAACACGGCCAGTGAACGGGACATGGTCGGCGTCCTCCTAGCGGTAGAAGTAAGGGGCCAGGACGTTCACCTGGGTGATGCGTTCCAGCGGCAGGTGGTTGTCGCCCGCGGCCCGGCGGATGGCCTCGGGATCCGGACCGTCGTAGATGCAGAAGGTCTTGCTCTTGTCGGCACTCACGTAGGAGTGCACCCAGGTCACGCCTTCCTTGGCGTTGGTGGCGACCACGCCCAGGCAGGCGCTGGCGCCCGCCTCGGTCATGGGAATGTTGAGGCCGGTGGGGAAGTTGCGTTCGATGACATAACGGGGCATGGGAGTTTCTCCGGAAAGAGGAAGGCGAAGGGCGCGCGACCATGCGGCCGCGCACCCGACGGATTCAGCGGGCTTCGAGGGTGACGGGCACTTCGGTGATGGTGTCGACGGGCAGGTGGTTGGCCTGCGCCGCCTGGCGGATGGCGGCTTCGGTCGGGCCTTCGTAGATGCAGAAGGTCTTGGTCTTGTCGCCATTGGCGAAGGACATCAGCCACTTCACGCCGAACTTGGCGTTGGTCTGGTTGACCTTGGCCTTGGTGGCGGCATCCAGGCCGTCGAGCGCGCCCTGGGGGAAGGAACGCTGGATGAGGTAGCGGTGGTTGGCGCTGGCCGCGCCGCTTTTGGCACTGGTGGCGTTCGCCACCGCGAAGCCGGTCAGGGCCAGGGCGCACAGGGCCGTGACGGCCAATGCGCGCAGGGGATTGAGGGAGGTTTTCATGGCGGGATTCCGTAAGGGACACAGCGGATTGCTGTGCTGAAAAGGTTACGGAGCCGCTTTCCGCGCCGCGTCGGCGAGGCTGCCCAGATTGCGCGGGGCGATTGCCTATTTTCTGGCGCGGATGCCCATCGCCAGCGCGGCCGCCACGGCCTCGGTGCGGGTGCCGACGCCCAGCTTGGCGAATGCGGCGGCGACGTGGTGGTCCACCGTGCGTACGGAACGCGACAGGCGCTGTGCGATCTGGGCGTTGCGCAGGCCGCCGCACAGCAGTTGCAGGACTTCGACTTCGCGCGAGGTCAGGGCGCAGGGATTGGCCTGGGTGGAAGCACGCTGTCCGCGCGGGACGCCACGCACGCCGGCCTCGCGCAATACGCGGCGCAGGCGCGCCACCATGGGGCTTGCACCAAGCTCTTCGAAAATGGCCAGCGCGGCGCGCCGGGCTGCTTCGTCCCCCTCGGCCAGGGCGCGCGCCTGCTCGTAAGGACAGCCGAGGTCCCGCCACGCCTCGGCAGCCTCGCGCCACTGGCCGGTGCGTTGCAGGGTGAAGGCGGGCGTATGCGTGGAAGTCTCGCCCGGATGGCCGCCTGGATTCCGGTAGTACGAAATTTCGTCCATCAGCCCATGGTGGTAGCGCGATCGGGCGTGGGTCGACACCAGTGCGGCCATGGCGGCGGTGGCGCCCGGCTCATCGCCCTGCAGCCAGGCCGCTTCGACCCGCGCGGCCACCACCGGCGCGATGCGGAGGAAGGATTGCATGGGCAACGCCAGTTGCAGCGCTTCCTCCAGCACCGGCAGGGCATCCGGATCGCCACGGCGCACACGCACGTGCCCCAGCACCGTGAGCACGATGACGCGGCTGATGGGGGCGAGGTTGGGCGCGCGCAGCAACTGCGCCGCCTGGCTGGCGGCGGTTTCCCACTGGCCGGCGGCGAACCGGGCGCTGGCCTGCATCGCCGCCAGATAGCCCGCCCATGCGTCCAGATCGCGTGCTTCGCAGTAGGCCAGGCCGTGATCGAGCCAGTCCTGCGCGGCGGGCAGGCGCTTGCGCATGACGGCGTCGTACGCCAGGTTCACATAGGCGCGCGCGGCGTGTTCCTCGAAACCGTGCTCCAGCGAGGTCCGCAGGCTCTGCTCCAGGGTGATGGCACCGGCATCATCGTCGCCGTCGAGCTGCGCCGTGCCGATGTTGTTCAGCGCATGCGCCTCGATTTCCCTGTCGCCGAGCTCGCGCGCCAATTGCAGCGCACGTTGGCCCCACTGGATGGCGTCGCCATTCTCGCCCTGCAACATGTGCAGCTGCGCGCGATTGCTGTAGGCCATCGCCCGTTCGCGACCCGCCGGCGGGTCGCCCAGCAGTTGGATGGCTTCGTCCGCATAGGCCTGCGCGGGCGCGGTCTGGCCGTTGTACCAGCTCAGGCGTGAGAGCCAGCGGGTGGCATCACCCTGCCGGAGGGTTTCACCCAGGTCGCGCCAGAGGTCGCGTGCCGCGCCGCGCGTGGCCAGGGCTTCGCCAATCTGTTCGGTCAGGTAGCACTCGTAGGAGAGCCGCTCCAGCAGGATGGCCCGGATCGCATCCGGCTGCAGGTCGGCGAATGCCAATGCGGTGCGGAAATGCGCGGCGGCTTCGCGATGGGCACCGCTGCGCTGTGCCTCTTCGGCGGCGGCCGGCGCCAGGCGCAGCACCGCTTCCGTGTCGCGGGCGCGGGCGGCATGATGCACCTGCCACGCCAGTGGCGCACGGTGCGCGGGCACGCCCTCCAGCGCCGCCAGCACGCGTGCGTGCAACCGCTGTGCACGTGGGCCGGACAGCGAGTTTTCAATCGCCACGCGTGCCAGTTCATGCCGGTAGGCGAAGGCTTCGCCATGGGCGACCAGCAGTCCGGTATCCAGGCATTCCTCGATCGTATCGACCGCCGGCGCGAGTACCGCCTCCAGCAACCAGCCCTGGATGTGCCGCGGCACGATCGCCGCCAGTTGCGCCAGTTCCTGTGCGGCGGGGCCGAGCCGGGCGAAACGCGCCAGCACCAGGTCCTCCACGCCGTGCGGCACGGTTTCGGTGCCCCGGCGCAGCATTTCGCTGACAAAGAAGGGATTGCCCTGGGTGACTTCGTACAGCCCCTCGTGCGAATGCAACGAACCCCGGGCCATGGCTTCCACGGCCGGCGCGGTCAGGCGGGGCACCTGCATGCGGGTGACGGATACCCGGGGCAGATCGCCCATCAACCGGCGCAAGGGATGCTGCGCCGACACTTCATCGTCGCGGTAGGTCACCACCAGCAGGCAAGGCACCTGCTCCAGGCGCCTGCCCAGGAAACGGAGCAAATCCAGTGTCGCCTCGTCCGCCCAGTGCGCATCCTCGACCACGAAAAGCGTGGGCGCCGCCCGGAGCTCGGACAGGACGACGCTGAAGAGCTGCATGCGCTCCAACTGGTCGACACGGGCGCCGAAAGAGACCGGGTTGTTGCGGATGATGTCGTGCAGGGGGGCGAGCGGATGCGGCGTTTGCAGTGCATCGCAGGCGCCCCACCAGAGGTTCATGGCGTCCCGCCGCTGGCGCAGGGCGGTCACCAGGCTGGTCTTGCCAATGCCCGCCTCGCCGCCGATGAGCACGACGCTGCCGGCGCCGCCCTGCGCTTTCTGGAGCAAGTCCGCCAGGGCATCGAGCTGCGATTCGCGTTCGAACAGGTTCATCGGGGGCGGCGGGGACTGTCCGGACAGGGGCCCCGGACTCGTCCTGTCAACGGAATGCAGGCATCGGGCAGGCCAGGGCAGACCGCTATCGCGGGCACACCGGCTTGTTGGCCGGACCCGGCACGCCTAGGATCCAGCGTCCCAACGGGATGCCCCATCCTCCGGATGGCTGCCGACCATTCGAGTGCCCGGGCCAAGAATCCGATGGCCGGCAAGTTGGGGGCCAAGGCCGTGACTGCCGAACTGCTCCAGCTCTTGAACCCGGTGCACGCCCAGCGCCTGTGTGCCGACCTGCCGACCGAACAGGAGAGAACAATTGATCGAACTTCCCATAAGAGATCCCTGCGACATTTGCGAGACGGCGGGCCGCGAAGACCGGTGGGCGGTCATCGATGAAAGCGAACACACGCTCACCCTGATCAATCCCTGGCAGTTCGAGATCGGCCAGTGCTGCGTGGTCACGCGTCGGCATGTCGCCACGCTGCTCGATCTTTCGCCCCGGGAATGCGAGGAGATCATGGGCTCGGCCAAGCGGGTCGCCGAGGCGCTCGTCAACGCCTACCAGCCTCTCGGAATACTGACGTTCCAGAACAACGGGGTCTACAGCGGGCAGGAAACGCCGCACTTCCATTTCCATGTCGTGCCCCGGCAGAAGGGCAGCGATTGGGGCATCGGCCCGCCACAGCTCGCGACCTTCGATGGCGCCGGACGCCAAAGGGGGACAAGCCACGACCCCAGCGGAGATGCGCAACGTCTGGCCAGGGTGCGGGTTTCCGCTGGGCAACTGGCCGAAACGGCGGCCCTGATCCGGTCCAGTCTGCCAAAGTAACCAGTTGGTTTTTTGCGGGCAGCTGATCTGTCCGGGAACACACAGGCGGAAGCCGCGAGGAAATCGGAAGTGCCACTTTTGCGTCTATTTGCTCGCTTGGCTGAGCGGCTATATCGGATGGGCCGGGACCGGCATCCCATCAGGTGTTCCGTAGATGTACGAATAACCCGATTCCGGGTATGCGCAACCAGGTAGTCAATAGTCATGACAGATGAATCCAAGCTGTTGAAACAACTGGAATTGGCTCTGCTCGATCCCGCAGGCCGTTCCGATGCCGTTCTTCTGGACAGGCTCATCGCGGACGACTTCATTGAAGTGGCAGCGAGCGGCAGGTCGTTTGGAAAAGACGAGGTGCTCGCTCGGCTTCCTTCGGAGACGGGCATTTTGTTCCGCGCAGAAAATCTCACGGTGTGCCTGATCGCGCCCACGGTCGGTCTAGTCACTTACTCGGTAACGCGTACTACGAGCGACTCGGTCGCTGTATCCCGGCGCTGCTCAATCTGGCGCCTCGACCAGAATCAGTGGCGCATGGTCTACCATCAGGGGACAGCCGAACTCAGCCAGGAATCCGCGCAATCACCTTGATCTCGAAGTCGAAGCCCGCCAACCAGTTGACGCCGACCGCGGTCCAGTTGGGATAGGGCGTTTCCGGAAAGACTTCGTCCTTGATCTGCATGATGGTGTCGAACTGGTGCTCCGGATCGGTATGGAAGGTGATCACGTCGACGATGTCGTCCAGCCCGCATCCGCCGGCTTTCAGGGTTGCTTCGAGATTGGCGAACGCCAGCCGGACTTGCGCCTCGAAATCCGGCTCCGGCGAGCCGTCCTCGCGGCTGCCGACCTGCCCGGACACGAACAGGAAACCATTGCAGCGCGCGGCCGGGGAATAGCGGTTGCGCTCGTACAGGGCGCGGCGGCCCGGGGGAAAAACGACATCACGGGTATTCATGGGATTTTCCTCTCGGGACGGACGGCCCCGGAATCTGCCGGACACTCTAGGCAGCCGCGCCGGGGCGATAAACACGCCGAACGCGGGATCACTGTTTGTAGAATTCAAACAATCCCAATGTCCGGAACCCCCATGGACCGTCTCGATGCGATGCAGGCCTTCGTCCGCGTGGTGGAAACCGGCAGCTTCACCCGCGCGGCCGAAACCCTGCAGTCCAGCAAGACCCGCGTCACCCAACTGGTTCAGCAACTGGAAACGCATCTGCGGGTGAAACTGCTGAACCGCACCACGCGCAAGGTCAACGTCACCGCGGATGGCGCCGCGTACTACGAACGGGTGGTGCGCCTGCTGGGCGATCTGGACGACGCCGAGACCAGCCTGTCGGCCGGCTCCACGTCGCCGCGCGGACGGCTGCGCGTGGACGTGCCAGCACCGCTGGCCAGCCTGGTGCTGGTGCCCGCGCTTCCCGATTTCCACGCGCGCTATCCGGATATCCAGCTCGATGTGGGTGCAAGCGATCGCAAGGTGGATTTGATCGACGAGAACGTGGACTGCGTGGTGCGCGGCGGCGAACTTGCCGATCCGTCCCTGCGCGCCCGCCATGTCGCCGATCTGCCCCTCGGTGTCTATGCTGCCCCGGCCTACCTCGCGCGCAACGGCACGCCGGCGCATCCGCAGGCGCTGGAAGACGGCGGGCACCGCATCGTCGGTTACCGCGGCTCCCGCATCCGCAGCGCCCTGATGTCCCCGCTGCGCCAGGAGGGAGAAGAAGTGCACGTGCAGGGGCGTCATGTGTTGTCGGTGGATGACGGCAATGCCTATCTCGCCGCGGGCGTGGCCGGCCTGGGGGTGATATGGCTACCGCAGTACATGGCAAACGGACCGGTGGCGCGCGGCGAACTGGTGCGGCTGTTCGAAGACTGGCAACTCGACGCGATGCCGTTGTATCTGGCGTTCCCGCCCAGCCGGCACGTCAGCCGCAAGCTGCGCGTGTTCATCGACTGGGTGGTGGAACTGATGGCGCGGCACGCGCCGGCCATCCAGTCGCCACGAGCGCCGACCCCGCCCTGAGACGCCGACGCTACATATCGTCAGCTGATCGCATTCAACAATCCCAGCAACCGATACGGCTTGGGAATGAACTCGAAGCGTTCCGGCAGCTGCGGCAGATGCCCCAGCTGATGGCCGGAGGCGACGATGATTTTCGCCGCGGGATTGAGCCGCGCGGCCTCGTGGGCCACGTCGATGCCTGAGACGCCGTCCGGCATGCTCACATCGGTGATGACCGAATCGAATGGAATGCCGGTGTGAAGCAATTCCAGTGCGTCACGGCCGTTGGCGGCCACGCAGACCTCGAACCCTTCAGAAGAAAGGGCGTCCGCCACGACTTCCGCGATGTCGGGTTCGTCTTCAACGAACAGTATCCTGCGAACCTTCTCCATCGTCTTTCTCCATGCCTGCCGGCAACCAGATGCGGAACGTGGCGCCTTGACCGGGACTGCTAACGAGTTGGACAAACCCACCGGACTGGGTGGCCAGGCCGAACACCTGGCTGAGTCCGAGGCCGCTTCCCTTTCCTACTTCCTTGGTCGTGAAGAACGGGTCGAATACCTTGGCCTGCAGTTCAGCGGGGATGCCGGGCCCGTCATCGCTGACCTCGGCGCAGGCATGGAGCGAGGGCTCGCTGTCGGGCCGCAAGGGATTGTTCATCAGGCCGGCGGACGTCCGCACGATGATTTGGCCGCTTCCGGACAAGGCATCCCGGCTGTTGCAGACGAGATTGAGGATGGCCGCTTCCAACTGGGCCCGGTCCACCAGCACGAACGGCAGATTGTCGGACAGCTCGAAGCGCAGGTTGACCTGATCCGCGCAGGCGCGTTCGAACAGGTCGGCCGACTTGCGAATGAGTTCGCTCAGGTGGGTAGGTTGTGAAAGCAGGTCCTGTCCGCGACCGAAGGTCAGCAACTGGCGGGTGAGCAGGGCTCCGCGATCGCAGGCGCGGATGGCGGCTTTCAGCGGCGAGGCGATGTTGTCGTTGCCCGCCGTCCTGGCGGCAATCACGTCCAGGCTGTTGAGGATGACCGTGAGCAGATTGTTGAAATCGTGCGCCAGCCCCAGGGTCAGTTTGCCGATGGCCTCCATCTTCTGCGCCTGGAGCAGGGCTTCGCGCGCTTCCTCCAGCCGTTGCTGCGCTGCGTACCGCTCGGTGATGTCGCGGGTGACCTTGGCGAATCCGATCAGGTCGCCTTCTTCCCAGATGGGCTCGATGACGATGCTGGCCAGGAACCGGCTGCCGTCCTTGCGCACGCGCCAGCCTTCGGCGGAGAGGCCGCCGTGTTCGGCGGCGGCACGGAGATTGTTGCGGGGAATCCCGGCGGCGACATCCTCGGGCGTGTAGAAGCGGGAGAAATGTTCGCCGATGATTTCCTGCGCGGAATAGCCCTTGATGCGTTGGCCGCCGGGGTTCCAGGAGCAGATGTAGCCTTCGGGATCGAGCATGTAGATGGCGTAGTCCGTGACGCTCTTGATCAGCAGCGGCAACTGCCGGGATTCGTCCTCCAGCGTCTTGGGTTGGCTGAGTCTGAGCATGCGTATACCTCGTGGCCCCATGCCTGAAAACTAGGATGCTGTTTGTTAAGGAGGAGTGAGTTCGAATCCCCGATTCTTGCAGGAGCCGCCCCAAGGGCGTATATGTGTAGGACTTGCTGAGCGGCAGCTCATTCTCGCCATCCATCCAAGGCGACCACACTTCCTTTCGGCACACACTCATGGCCTGCTGGCCAAGGATGCATCGTGTCCCGAGGTCGTCGTCAGGTGTTTGTCCTGCATGTGGGCGCCGCGCAGTCCGTGGGTCCGGACGAGTTGCGGGTCATGTGGGCGACAGCCTGCGGCTCGCTGGACATCAACGTGACGCGGCAGGCGCGCGGCGGCGATCATCCGGGACGCCCGAGCTACGGACTCTGGGTGGGCGAGGCGTTCGACCGGCATGGCGCGGAAACCCGAATGCGGGAACTGCTCATGGCGCGCGGCTATTTGTTTACTCTCAGAAGTACGGCCCAGTAGGAGGTTGCATGGCGTTCGATATTGGAATCGGGAAGTGCCGTTCGATCACGGACGATACGGTGGATGTGTGGGTGGACAGTTCCGTGGTCCGCCGGATTCTCCCCGACGTGGCATGGAAGCAGGCCGGTATCAGCGTGCTGCGGATTCCGCAGGCGGTGTGCAGCACGATCCGGCCGCTGGTCGTTGGCGAGGAAGTCTTCCTGGGGAGCGATGCATTGAACGCGAAGAGCTTCGGCCAGCTCGACTTCCACGGCAACGGGGATTTCAGCCGCGTCGGTCTGGGCAAGCTGGTGCCCGTCCTGGACGAAAGCCAGCCGCCGCCGCCGAGCCGGAAGAACAGCTGGCGTTGAAGCATCGCCGGCCAAGGCGGTTCACCCGGAAAAGTTCGCCACCGCTGCGGATTGTCCGCCCGTTCCAGCTCGGCTAAAGTGCCGCGACCGGCGGGGGACGGGCGATGACAGGGAAGTTGGACCAACGGATCATGGGAGTGGCCTGGTTGCTGGCCGGCCTGTGCGGCACGGCTTCGGCGCAGTCGCTGGACCGCATCACCCTCAACGCGCCCGAGTTGTCCGCCGGCGCCTATACCTGGGACGCACCCGGCGCTCGCATCGAAGAAAGCCTGGATCCGGGCGATGAAATCTACGGCGGTACCCTGAATCTGACGCCCGGGGGCGGACCGGGTGGCGAGTACCGCGTGCGTGTGCAGTTTGAAACCAGCCTGGGCATCAGCGGAGAAGGTCCGCATGTGGACCTGATCGACTTCCGCCATTGCGTATCGGAATGGCATATCGCCAGCAGCGCCGACGGGCGCCGTTTCACCGTGCCAACACCGACCGACGAGGAATCCGGATGCGTTCCCCGGGCCACTCCCGATGAAATCCGCGTCGCCGCCCGCAAGGCATTGGCCGGTTGGAGCGACACGCAGGAGACCACGGAGCATTGGCTGGGCCTCATCAAGGACATCCAGTCACCGGCCGACTCGCCGATGTATTCCACCATCAGCGAAATCCGCATCCAGGTGGAAGCGCGTGTGGACGGTCGTTGGAAACCGGTGACGCGGCTGGTGTTCGCGGTGCCGATGGGATGTTGAATGGCGCAACACGGGCGTCCGGAACGACAGGACCTTGGGAGGGGGAATGTACGAAGAACGCGTGGAAATCTATTCTGACCGCACCAACGCAGTCGTGTTGCGCCATCACGGCCGCAAGCATCCGGGCGTGCTGGTGCAGGGCGATGCATTGTTCATGATGTTCCAGTGTGCCGACGCGGCCTGTGAGGCTGCGCGCGGCGTGCTTCCATCGGAAGCACAGGATGAACTCACCGACTTGCGCGATACCTTGCTGGCCTATCTGGATCACTACAAGACAGTGCTGGGTGAACACGGACTTGTTCCACCATTTCACGAACACGCGTAGGAGTGTGAGCCCGCCCCACCATCATCTTTGGACCGGAAGCGGAGAGGTGACCGGAGAACAGACGCCCACCTTCGACGGGCAAAGAATTGGCGGACTGGGACCGGTCCATGGCAAGGAGGTGTTCGATGCGATTCCTGAGAGAAGGCTTGGCGCTGCTCGCCGGTGTCGTGGGCTTCGTCCTGGGGGCTTTGGGATCCTTGGCTGTGTTGATGCGCCTGCTCATCCCGGACGGCGATTGCCAATCACCCTGCGATGGGCCTGCCTACGTCGCCATGTGGATAGGCATTTTTGTCGCGCCGGTGCTGGGAGTCATTTGCGGAGGACTGGCTTACTGTGGAATGGCATGTTGGAACAAGCGTCAATGACCTCAGGCAAACCACGATTATGAAGCGAACAAGGAGGAAGAATGCGGATTGAGTCACCACACCACTTCTGGGATGCAGGAAGGTGGTTTCTGATTGCGTTCGCCACTGCGGGCGCAATCGCGGTGGTCCTGGAAAGAAATGGGCATGAACCCGGATTCTCCATCCTCCTGGCCTGGGGCATCAATCTTGTCGTAGCCTGGAAACTGGGTAGGGCGCACGCGGTGCGCGGTGTACGCCGATGGGCGATGACCTGTGCGGCGGCGCTGGGTCCCCCACTGTCGTTGTTTCTGTTCTTCCGGATGTGGCTGACAATCGCGCAGGCATGACCTGGGTGCGCTTTGACCCACCCTATGAGGACGGCGGGGTCTTCTGGCGCCACAGCCAGATCGCCAGCGGCACGAAGCTCAGGTAGACCAGCGGTAGGTAGAGCGTGCCATAGAGCGCGTCGAACTTCGGTCCGATGAGGTAGCTGTCGATCATCCGCAGGAACAGTCGCACGGCATTGAGGCCGAAGGCCCACAGCGCCAGCCAGTGCATGCGGTCGCGGCCCAGCGCGAGGCATATCAGCACGCTGCCCAGCAGCCACGACAGGCCCAGCGGGAAATACAGCGCGTATTGCACCGATTGGAAGCTGCCTTGCGCGGCCAGGATGCGCGCATGTTCGACCGGGTTGGCGGTGGCCTGGTACTGGGCTGGCAGGGCCAGGTAGACATGGAACAGCTCCACCGCGCGCAACTGGACCTCCAGCAGGCAGAACACGAAGAAGCCGAGGAAGGCCAGCATCGCCAGTGTCGGATTGCGCCGCCAGGCGATACCGCAAGAAACCAGGAACAGATAGGCCAGTCCGAAGAAGGACAGCAGCATGCTGGTCGCCCTCGCTACATTGAGCGGATGCGGACCCTGCAACAGCTGCTGGACCGGCTCTCCCGCCTCGGGCAGTTGCGCGAACACGTACCACTGGAACGACTGCACCGCGACGTAGATCAAAGCGACGACAGCGGCGATGCGACGGTGCCTGATGGTATCGAACATGCGAACTCCCGGAAGCGGGGACGGGAACGACCGGCGCAAGCGTACCCGAATCGGAGCGCCGGGCGGGGGCTGGCCTCCGTTTTCTGCATGCGTTTTTTCTGTTGATAGTGGTCTGATGCGCAGGCCACTGATGCCCGTCAAAGTCCCTTCCCCCGCGCTGCGGGGGAAGGTGCCCGAAGGGCGGATGGGGGCGCTCCTTCGCCATGCCGTCCTGGCTCGCTCGCCACCCTGTGAAAGCCGAGCACGGACTGACATGACCCGGCAGGCCGCGGATACTTCACCCGTCCCGCGAAATCAGCAGACAGATGCCTTTCAACCGTCCAGCATCGCCTGCGCAAGATCGGCGACAGCGAAATCCGAAGCGATGCCCTGTTCGTCCTCATCCTCCAGGAACCACGCCGCCGACAGGCCGGCGAAGGCGACCACCCAGCGCAGCAGGCGTTGCGGCTCCAACTGCGCGACCCCGGCAATCACGTCGAACTGGCGGTGGAAACGATCGGGCCGGGCGACGGTGGGCAGGTCCGGATTGGTCAGCAGGTTGGCGTAGTCGAAGCCGCGTTCGCCAGTGACGCATTTCGGATCGATGGCGAGCCAGCCGCGTTCGCCGAAGTCCAGCACGTTGCGATGGTGCATGTCGCCATGCAGGACCACCGGATCCTGCGGGTGTTCCAGCAGTGCCCGGGCGGCAGCCCAGGAGCGGGCGAAGCGCGCGTTTTCTCCCGACGCCGCTTCCAGCGAACGAAACCACGGACGCAGCGGCACCAGGTGCGCAGGCGGCGGAGTGGCGCGTGGCGCATGCAGGCGGGCGAGGGTGGCGCAGAGGATGCGGCTGGCCTCGTCGTCCTGGCCGTTGAGCGCCATCGCGAGCAGATCGCGCGTGCCGGTGGCGCGTTCCATCAGCAGGGTGTCGGCTTCATGCGCATACACATGCGCGGCGCCATCGCCGTTCCACCAGCACATCAATACACCCCCGGACTCTTCCTCCGGAGTCAGTGCGCGCTTGAGCATGGCGGGGCGGTCCTGCCAGCGCACCGGCAGCAATTGGCTGCCGGGCGTGGCGAAGGCGTCGCCATCCACGGTGAGCTGCCATTGTTCGAGCAGGGGCTGCCAATTGAAGGAGGGTGGGTTCATGCGGGCGGATCATAGCCAACCTCGTCGACATTATCGGATCCTGGGCCGGCATCCTTGTGGGAGCGACGTCAGTCGCGAACCTGTGAATCCGGATCGACGTTCGTCAGGACGCGTTCGGTATCGCGAATCGCGACTGACGTCGCTCCCACAAGAGGAGGCTCAAAAGAAAAGGCCGCATCGCGGCCTTTTCTTTTGACTCATGCAGCCGGTTGCCGCAGCGCTTCCGAATCCCAGCCGGGACGCGGGGCGAAGCGGTCGCCGTGGCGCGCTTGCAGGGCCTTGAGCCTGGCCAGCAGCGTGTCGGCGCCGGTGCTGCGGATGTACTGGATGGGGCCGCCGCGAAACGGGGCGAAACCGGTGCCGAAGATCACGCCGGCATCCAGCAGATCGCCGTCGGACACCACGCCGTCGTACAGGCAGGCCACCGCTTCATTGAGCAGCGGCAGGATCAGGCGGTCTTCCAGATCTTCCGGTGCTTTGTAGTCCTGCGGCACCTCCGGCTTGACCGGCTTGCCGTTCTCCCACTTGTACAGGCCCTGGCCGTCCTTCTTGCCGCGCTTGCCCGCTTCCACGTTGCCGAGCGCGGCGGGAACCGTGAGGCCGAGGAATGGGGCCAGTTCCATGCCCACACCGGCGGCCACGTCCAGGCCGACGGTGTCGATCAGCTCGATCGGCCCCATCGGCATGCCGAACTTCACCGCCGCCTTGTCGATGACCGGGCCGGGAATGCCTTCGGCATACGCGTTGGCCGCTTCCAGCATGTACGGGAACAGCACGCGGTTGACCAGGAAGCCGGGCGTGCCGGCGACCGGCACCGGCAGCTTGTCGATGGCCTTGCAGAACGCGGCCAGGCGCTTTTCGGTCTCCGGCGCCATCGCGTCGTGGCGGATGATTTCCACCAGCGGCATCAGCGCGACCGGATTGAAGTAGTGCAGGCCGGCGAACTGCGCCGGGCGCTGGATGTGTTCACGCAGTTCGGTCAGCGGAATGGACGAGGTGTTGGTGGTCAGCAGCGCGTCGGGCTTCAGGCGCGGCTCGACCGACTGGTACAGATCGCGCTTGGCTTCCGGGTTCTCGATGATCGCCTCGATCACCAGATCCGCTTCCGGCACGCCGTCGCCGGCCAGATCGCTCTTCAGCCGCGCGGCAACGGCCGGACGCTTGGCCTCGTCCTTCACCCGCTTGGCGAACAGTTCCTGCGCGCGGCTCATCGCGCCGTCGATGAAACGCTGCTCGCGATCCTGCAGGGTGACTTCGAAACCCTTGTAGGCCGACCAGGCGGCGATGTCGCCGCCCATCACGCCGGCGCCGACCACGTGCACGCGCTGGATGCCGTGATCCTTGCCGCCCAGGCCCTTGAGCCGCTCGGTCAGGAAGAAGATCCGCACCAGGTTGCGCGCGGTCGGGGTGGACGCCAGCTTGACCACCGCCTTGCGCTCGGCGTCCAGACGGCCCTGGATGCCCTTGCCGCCGGATTGCTGCCAGGTGTTGATGAGCGCGTAGGGCGCGGGGTAGTGCGCGCGCGGCGCCTTGCGCGCGACCTGCTTGGTCATCTGCGGCGCCAGGATCCGGCGCGCGATCCAGGTGTTGCTGATCCAGCCCAGGAAGCGCTGCTGGAACGGACGCTGCACGCCGTTCTGGAGCAGGCCGATGGCGGTGTCCAGCAATATCGCCGGTTCCACCACCTTGTCGACCAGCCCCATCGCGCGCGCGGCGCTGGCCGACAGCGTGCGGCCGGTGAGCATCATGTCCATCGCCTTGGGCGAGCCGATCAGCCGCGGCAGGCGCGCGCTGCCACCCCAGCCCGGGAAGATGCCTAGCTTCACCTCGGGCAGGCCGATGCGGGTGGACGCGTCGCTGGAGGCCACGCGGTAGCGGCAGGCCAGCGAAATCTCGGTGCCGCCGCCCATGCAGAAGCCGTGGATGGCCGAGACGGTCGGGCAGGGCAGTTCGGCCAGCTTCTGGAACACGCTCTGGCCGCGACGGATGGCGTCGCTGACGGTGCCGCGGCGATCGAATTCCTGGAACTCCTTCAGGTCCGCGCCGGCGATGAAACCGGAGCTCTTGGCCGAGCGCAGTACCAATCCCTTGGGTGGGTCGATGGCGAGGCGTTCGAGCAGGTCGGACAGCTCGATCAGCGCGTCCTGGGAGAACGCGTTGACGCTGGCACCCTGGCGGTCGAAGCTGAGGACGACGATGCCGTCGCTGCGCAGTTCGGTCTGCCAGTGACTGAATCGAAGCCCATCGAAGTTTGCGGCCATGATCGGACCATCCGTTTACGTATGGACAAGACCGCTATCATCCCGAGGTTGTTTAACCCGCGTCAAATCCGCATATCCGGGAGAGGGGTTGATCGACGGCCGGGGAAATGATCCCGTGCCGGCGGTTAAATTCTTGATATACCGCCGGTTTTTTCCGGCTGGCACGCAGGTTCCGGGCGTCGTTGCCCGTAGCCGCGCGATGGCCAGGCCCGGAGCGCCGGCGGGATGGGAAACGGGGCCGGTCGGGCCCGAGACCCACCCGTGAACTTTTTTCCGCGGATGCGGTCACATTGCCCGGCTGATGGCCGAGCTCACAGGAGTGCAGCCCGGCATGGCCGGAACCGATTCAACACAGGAGTTGGACCTCGAACTGGTCAAGCGGGTGCAGCGCGGCGACAGCGCGGCCTTCGATCTGCTGGTGCGCAAGTACCAGCATCGGGTGGTGGCCCTGATCGGGCGCTACATCCATGACTGGAGCGAATGCCAGGACGTGGCCCAGGAAACCTTCCTGCGCGCTTATCGCGCGCTGGGGAACTTCCGCGGCGATGCCCAGTTCTATACGTGGCTTCATCGGATTGCAGTGAATACCGCCAAGAACCACCTCGTAGCGCACAACCGCAGGCCGCCGACGGATGACGTCGACGCCGCCGACGCCGAGCAGTACGACGCCGGCAGCCGTCTTCGCGACACGGATACCCCCGAACGCGAATTGATGCGCCAGGAACTGGAGCGCACGGTGATGAAGGCCGTGGACGCGCTGCCCGAGGAATTGAGGACCGCCATCACCCTGCGCGAGGTGGAAGGTCTGAGCTATGAGGAAATCGCGCAGAAGATGGATTGCCCCATCGGCACCGTGCGTTCCCGCATTTTCCGTGCGCGTGAAGCCATCGATGCCGAGTTGCGACCCTTGCTCGATACAGAAAGTGCCACCCGGGAGCGTAGCCGCCCATGACCGTAGAACTCGACAAACTGGACATCCACAACCGCCAGCAGCTTTCGGCGTTGATGGACGGCGAGTTGTCGCCCGATGAAGCCCGTTTCCTGCTGCGCCGCCTGCAGCACGACGGCGAACTGAACGCCTGCTGGGAACGCTGGCAGCTGTGCGGCGACGTGCTGCGTGGCCAGGCCCAGGCGCCCGCGCCGGAAGGCTTTGCCGCGCGGGTGGCGCTGGCCGTGGCCGCCGAGGCCCGCCAGCCGGCCGCCAACCAGGAAACGACCGGCGCGCCGCGTGGCCGCCTGGCCCGCTGGGGCGGCGGTGCATTGGCCGCCTCGGTCGCCCTGGTCGCCTTGTTCATGGTTCGCCAGCAGGCCCCGCAGGATGACGCCGCTTCCGCCGCCCCATCGGTGGCTGCGGTGCCGACCGCACCGGCTGACGGCGCGGGTATTCCCGCCACCGCCGCCGATACCGGCACGCTGGCCGATGGCGCCGGAGCGGCCGAACAGGCCCTGGCCTCGGCGGCCACCGCCGCAGTGGCCGTGGCCAGCGTGCCGCGCCGTGCCGATGCCGCTTCCCGTCGCAGCGCCACCCGCACCCAGCAGGCGGCCCGCAGCGCCGCGGGCCGGGTGATGCGCGAGCCGGTCCGGGCCGTGGCCCGCGCCACGCCGCCGGTCGCGGTGCCCGCTGTCGCCAACAACGCTCCCATCCTGCCGGCGTCCGTATCCCCGGCGAGTGCGATCGCCCGCAACGGCAATCCGTTCTCGCCGGCGCCGGCCGCCCCGCAGGCCCGGCCGTGGCCGCGCTCGACGCTGTCGCAGTACCCGGCCAGCGGCGCCTTCAACGCCGGCTTCTCCAGTGATGCGGGTGCCCGTACGTTCTACCCGTTCGAGCCCTCCACCGAGGCCCCATCGGTACCGCCGGTCGAACCGGCCCGCGTGCCGCAGCGCTGAGCGCGGCCGCATCGTCATTCCCCGGCGCGGGACCGCGCCGGGTTTCCCACCCCAAGAACCGCCATCCGTAATCGAGGCCCGCATTCGATGAGTCTGAGTGCCCGTTCCAACGTGTTGTCCCTGCTGATCCTCACCGTGCCGCTGGCCGCCTGCGCGCGCCCGGCCGATCCCGCGCCGGCGACCTCGGTCGCCGCGTCCGTTCCCGCGGTGGCGCAGTCGTCCGCGCCGCAACTGGTGAGCGGCCTGCCGGATTTCACCAACCTGGTCGAACAGGTCGGTCCCGGCGTGGTCAATATCGAAGCCCAGATCGGCAGCCGCCGGACCGCCGATGCCGGCGAAGCGATGGGCGAGGACGAGATTCCCGAATTCTTCCGCCGCATGCTGCCGCCCGGCTTCCAGATGCCGGGCCCGGGGGATCGTGGCCGTGGCCCGCGCGGCGTCTCCGCCGGTTCGGGCTTCATCATTTCCGCCGACGGCTACGTGCTGACCAACCACCACGTGATCGACGGCGCCGACGAGGTGAAGGTGAAGTTGCCGGATCGCCGCGAGTTCACCGCCAAGGTGATCGGCAGCGACCAGCAGTACGACGTGGCATTGCTGAAGATCGAGGCCAAGGGCCTGCCGGTGGTGCGCCTGGGTGACTCCAGGACGCTCAAGCCGGGCCAGTGGGTGGTGGCGATCGGTTCGCCGTTCGGCCTGGACCATTCGGTCACCGCCGGCGTGGTCAGCGCGGTCGGTCGCAGCACCGGCGGCCAGGAACAACGCTACGTGCCCTTCATCCAGACCGACGTGGCGATCAACCAGGGCAACTCCGGTGGCCCGCTGCTCAACACCCGCGGTGAAGTGGTCGGCATCAACTCGCAGATCTTCTCCGCCTCCGGCGGCTATATGGGCATCAGCTTCGCGATTCCGATCGATCTGGCGATGGGCGCGGTGGACCAGCTGAAGGCGACCGGCAAGGTCAGCCGTGGCCAGTTGGGCGTGGTGGTGCAACCCTTGGATACCGACAAGGCTCGCGGCCTTGGCGCACCCGACACCCGTGGCGCGTTGGTCACCGAAGTGCTGGAAGACAGCCCGGCCGCCAGGGCAGGGCTCGCCCCGGGCGATATCATCAAGGCGTTCAACGGCGCGCCCATCAATGAGTCCAGTGACCTTCCACCGCTGGTGGGCGCGCTGACGCCGGGTACCAAGGCCACCATCACGGTCCTGCGGGAAGGCAAGCCGCGTGACCTGGGGGTCACCCTGACCGAGCTCAACGAGAACGTGGCCTCCGCCGGTGGCTTGCCCGCCGTGCCTGGCAAATCCGCACAGGCGGCAGTCACCAATTCATTGGGCATTGTCGCTCAGGATCTGGACGCAAATACCCGCAAGCAGATGGGGTTGAAGACGGGTGAGGGGGTTTTGATCTCACGCATTACCGGTGTTGCTGCGCGTGAAGCCGGATTGGCTCCTGGCATGGTGATCTTGCAAGTGGGGCGCACGCCTGTGGGTTCCGTTTCCTCGCTAAATGAGCAGCTTAAGGGCGTGAAGCCTGGCCAGACGGTCATGTTCCTGGCCCGCCGGGGAGGCGCCACCAGTTTCTTTGCCGTGACAGCGGACAAGGGTACTTCTCAATAGCCAACTGCAGAATTTGGGGCGGAGAAATAAGGAGGCTGCCTCTGAGGCAGCCTCCTTGCTTTCATGCATATAGCGACATAGCGCATGTGACCTCGCCATTTTCCCAGAGGGAACAGCAGAGATATCCGCCGTTACCGAGGGATATACAGCTGACCTCCCTGGCCGAGAGATTGACAGGCGCAACCCCGGCCACGACTAGAACGAGCAGAATCCAGCTGATTTTCTTCATGATTTCCCCTGATTGCCAGTGTGTGAACGATGCTGTATACGGGCATCATTTGCCCGAGTAAGTCCAATTACAGACCGGCTGGGAGGAAGTCAACGGCTGGAGCTTCAAAGTTAGTCATGGCGCAGGATGCCTCGGTCCCGGGCCCCGGCCATGCGATAATGCCCCGTTATCCTGACGACGGCCGTGGCCGCCGCCCCCACATGTCCTCTGATTCCATGCGGAACATCCGCAATTTCTCCATCATCGCGCACGTCGACCACGGCAAGTCGACCCTGGCCGATCGCATCATCCAGCTTTGCGGCGGCCTCCAGGCCCGCGAAATGGAAGCGCAGGTGCTCGACTCCAATCCGATTGAGCGCGAGCGCGGCATCACCATCAAGGCACAATCCGTATCCCTGCCGTACAAGGCCAAGGACGGGCAGACCTATTTCCTGAACTTCATCGACACTCCCGGCCATGTCGACTTCAGCTATGAAGTCTCGCGTTCGCTGGCGGCCTGCGAGGGCGCGCTGCTGGTGGTCGATGCCGCCCAGGGCGTGGAAGCGCAGTCGGTCGCCAATTGCTACACCGCGGTGGAGCAGGGGCTGGAAGTGGTGCCGGTGCTGAACAAGATTGACCTGCCCACCGCCGACATCGAGCGTGCCAAGAGCGAGATCGAGGCGGTCATCGGCATCGACGCCGAGGACGCGGTACCGGTCAGCGCCAAGACCGGCCTGAACGTGGATCTGGTGCTGGAAGCCATCGTCCAGCGCATCCCGCCGCCGCAGCCGCGCGACACCGACAAGCTGCAGGCGCTAATCATTGATTCCTGGTTCGACAACTACCTGGGCGTGGTCTCGCTGGTGCGGGTCATGCAGGGCGACATCGTTCCGGGCAGCAAGATCCTGGTGATGTCGACCGGCCGTACCCACCAGGTCGACAGCGTCGGCGTGTTCACCCCCAAGCGCAAGGTGCTGTCGAAGCTGGGCGCGGGCGAGGTGGGCTGGATCACCGCGTCCATCAAGGACGTGCACGGCGCGCCGGTCGGCGACACCCTGACCCTGGCCGGCGACCCGGCACCCAAGCCGCTGCCCGGCTTCCAGGAAATGCAGCCGCGCGTGTTCGCCGGCCTGTTCCCGGTGGATGCCGAGGACTACCCGTCGCTGCGCGAGGCGCTGGAGAAGCTGCGCCTGAACGACGCGGCGCTGCGCTTCGAGCCGGAAAGCTCCGAGGCGATGGGCTTCGGTTTCCGTTGCGGCTTCCTGGGCATGCTGCACATGGAAATCGTGCAGGAGCGCCTGGAGCGCGAGTACGACCTGAACCTGATCAGCACCGCGCCGACGGTGGTGTATGAAATCCTGAAGACCGATGACACGGTGATGCCGCTGGACAACCCGGCCAAGCTGCCGCCGGTGAACCAGATCGAGGAAATTCGCGAGCCGATCATCCGCGCCAACATCCTGACCCCGCCGGACTACGTGGGCAGCGTGATCACGCTGTGCGAGGAGAAGCGCGGCAGCCAGATCGGCATCACCTACATGGGTAGCCAGGTGCAGATCAGCTATGAGCTGCCCATGGCCGAAGTCGTGCTGGATTTCTTCGACAAGCTCAAGTCGGTGAGTCGCGGTTACGCTTCGCTGGACTACCACTTCCTGCGCTTCCAGGCCGGCCCGTTCGTGCGGGTGGACACCCTGATCAATGGCGACAAGGTCGATGCGCTGTCGCTGATCGTCCACCGCGGCCAAGCCGATCGCCGCGGTCGCGAGCTGACCGAGAAGATGCGCGAGCTGATTCCGCGGCAGATGTTCGACGTGGCCATCCAGGCCGCGGTCGGCTCGCAGATCATCGCCCGCAGCACGGTCAAGGCCATGCGCAAGAACGTGCTGGCCAAATGCTATGGTGGCGACATCACCCGCAAGAAGAAGCTGCTGGAGAAGCAGAAGGAAGGCAAGAAGCGGATGAAGCAGGTCGGCCGGGTGGAAATCCCGCAGGAAGCTTTCCTGGCAGTGCTGCAGGTCGACAACAAATGATGGTGGGAATGGGGAATCGGGAATCGGGAATCGGCAAGGCGACTGCGAAGCGCTTGGCCGTTGGCCGGAAACTCCATTCTCGACTCCCGATTCTCCATTCCCGGTTTTAGGAAAACGTATGGTCTGGTTCGAAACTATCCTGGTCGTGTTGACGCTGCTCACCGGCGTTATCTGGCTGCTCGACAAGCTGTTCTTCGCCAAGCGCCGTTCCGCGCGCGGCGGGTTGCTGGACGAGGAACCGGTGCTGGTGGACTACTCGCGGGCGTTTTTCCCGGTGCTGGCAATCGTGCTGGTGCTGCGCAGCTTCGTCGCCGAGCCGTACAAGATCCCGTCCAGCTCGATGATGCCGAACCTGCTGATCGGCGACTTCATCCTGGTCAACAAGTTCGCCTACGGCCTGCGCCTGCCGATCAACAACCGCAAGTTCGTCGCCATCGGCGAACCCAAGCGTGGCGACGTGGTGGTGTTCAAGCCGCCGCACGACCCGGAGAACAACTGGATCAAGCGCGTGATCGGCCTGCCGGGCGACCGCATCGGCTTCCAGGGCAATACGGTTTCCATCAACGGCCAGCCGCTGGCCTACCAGACCCTGGGCACCTACGCCGGCCGTGGCCTGCCGATGGGCGCGGAGAGCGCGACCCTGCTGGAGGAACAGCTCCCGGGCCGTCCGCACAAGGTGCTGGAAGTGCTGGAGCGGGCCACCGGCGAGGGCGAGTGGATCGTGCCGCCGGGCCACTATTTCGTGATGGGCGACAATCGTGATAATAGCGAGGACGGCCGGCTGTGGACCCAGACCCACTTCCTGCCGGAAGAGAACCTGCGCGGCAAGGCCTTCCTGATCTGGCTGAACTGCGAGGACTGGTTCTGCAAGGGGAGCTTCGAACCGTCCCGGATCGGCAACCGCATCCAGTGACGGCAACATCATCCAGGGCGTGTTCAACGGGGGACTGGCAATGAATCACAAGCATCAGAGTGGCATCACCTTGATTGGCTTCCTGGTCGTGCTCGCGGTGGTGGGGTTCGCCGCGTTCATCGCCATGAAACTGTTCCCGATGTACCAGGAGTACTACTCGGTCCGCACCGCGATGCGTGGCCTGGCGGCTGAGCCGGGCATCGCCGACATGGATCCGCAGCGCATCCAGGACAAGTTCTTCCGCCACCTGGCGATCGACTACACCGAGAACGTCAAGCCGGCCAACGTCAACTTCGAACGCACCGACGGTGGTTGGCTGATGAAGGTCAATTACGAAGTGCGCCGCTCGATGGTCGGCAACCTCGACGTGGTCGGCAAGTTCGACACCACCGAGGAACTGACCCGCCGCGGCGGTTCGGAATAAGGTTTGAGCGTACTCCGGCTCACGCATGAGTTCGTCAATCAGGGTTTGCTGGGGCAGGCCCTGACCCATCGCAGCGCCGGGGCGCCGCACAACGAACGGCTGGAATTCCTCGGCGACGGCATCGTCAACCTGCTGGTCGCCGAGGCGCTGTTCCAGCGCTGGCCCAAGGCCGACGAAGGCGCGTTGACCCGCGCGCGCGCCGAACTGGTGCGCGAGGCGTCGCTGGCCACCATCGCCCGGCGCATGGAACTGGGCGCGCGGCTGACGATGGGGCCGGGAGAAATGAAGTCCGGCGGACATCGTCGCGACTCGATCCTCGCCGACGCGCTGGAAGCGCTGGTGGCCGCCATCTATCTGGACGCCGGCTTCGAGGCGTGCCGGGCGGTGGTGTTGCCGTGGTTCGAGGACTCGCTGGCCGCGCTGCCGGTCGGCAAGCCCGAAAAGGACGCCAAGACCCGCCTGCAGGAATGGCTGCAGGCGCGCCAGCGGCCGTTGCCGCTGTACGAGCTGGTGTCCGAGAGCGGCGACGATCACGCCAAGCAGTTCGTGGCCCGTTGCAGCATCCAGGAACCACCGCTGTCGGCCGAGGGCGAGGGCACCTCACGGCGCATCGCCGAGCAGGCCGCCGCCGCGGCCCTGCTGGATCAACTGGCAGAGACCAAACGGAACACCGTCGAATGAGCGACACCCCCCAAACGCACAGCGGCAGCGTTGCCGTGATTGGCCGCCCCAACGTGGGCAAGTCCACCCTGACCAACGCGCTGGTGGGCGCCAAGGTCAGCATCGTGTCCAGCCGGCCACAGACCACCCGCCATCGCCTGCTGGGCATCGCGACGTTCCCGGCCGGCCAGATCGTGCTGGTCGACACGCCCGGTTTGCACAAGCAGCAGGGCAAGTTCTCCGCGTCGGCGATGAGCCGGGTGATGAACCGCGCGGCGCGTGGCGCGCTGGAAGGCGTGGACGCGGGCCTGCTGGTGATCGAGGCCGGCCGCTGGGAAGACGAGGACACCCTGGCCTACAACGTGCTCAGCGACGCCGGCATCCCGGTGGTGCTGGTGATCAACAAGGTGGATCGGCTGCGCGAGAAGAGCGCGCTGCTGCCTTTCCTGGCGCAGGTTTCCGAGGGGCGCAAGTTCGCCGCCGTGCATCCGATCTCCGCGCTCAAGCGCAATGGCCTGGAAGCACTGGTGAAGGACGTGCTGGCGTTGCTGCCCGAGGCCCCGCCGATGTTCGGCGAGGACGAGATCACCGATCGCAGCGAACGCTTCCTGGCCGGCGAACTGATCCGCGAGCAGTTGATGCGCCAGCTCGGCGCGGAACTGCCGTACGCCACCACCGTGGAAATCGAACGCTTCACCGAGGAAACCTCGCCCAAGCAGGGCGAACTGCTGCGCATCGGCGCGGTGGTGTGGGTGGAACGCGAAAGCCAGAAGGCGATCGTCATCGGCAAGGGCGGCGCGCGGCTGAAGGAAATCGGCAGCAAGGCGCGCATGCAGATGGAACACCTGTTCGGCCGCAAGGTCTTCCTGGAAACCTGGGTGCGCGTGCGCGAAGGCTGGTCCGACGACGAAACCGCCCTCAAGGCGTTCGGTTATGAGTAAGCCGGGAATGGGGAATGGGGAGTCGGGAATCGTCCGGCTCCATCCGGTTTCCCTTCTCGCTGTTACCTCGGATGCCGCAGATGTCGGCAGACGATGCGACACGGCTTTCGATTCCCGATTCCCCATTCCCGATTCCCGCTGAAATGCAGCTCACCGGCGAACACGCGTTCGTCCTGCATGCGCGACCCTGGCGCGAGACCAGCCTGCTGGTGGAAGTGCTGAGCGAGGATCGCGGCCGGCTGGGATTGGTGGCGCGCGGCGTGACCGGGCCGAAGAAGCAGGCGCTGCGCGCCGCGTTGCAACCGTTGCAGTACATCCGCCTGGATGCCGAATTGCGTGGCGAACTGGCCCGGCTGGTGGCCGCCGAGGCGCTGGACACCGCACCGCGGCTGGGCGGCGACGCGATGCTGGCGGGCTTCTATCTCAATGAACTGGTGCTGCGGCTGGCGCCCCGCCACGATCCGCTGCCGGATCTCTTCCATGCCTATGCCGCCGCGCGCGAACGGATTCGCGATGGCCAGCCGCTGGCGTGGACGTTGCGGCGGTTCGAACGGGATCTGCTGGAGGCACTGGGGTTCGGCTTCTCCCTGGAACACGACAGCGATGGCCGCGCGATCGATCCGGCGGCGCGCTACCAACTGGATCCGGAACAGGGACCGCGTCGCCTGCTCAGCGATCGTGGCCACAGCGATCGCAGCGCCGCCGCCACCGGACGCGCGCTGCTGGCGCTGGCGGCCAGCCAGGCGCCCCCGGCCGAGGATCTGGTCAGCCTGCGCCTGGCCCTGCGCGGGGTCCTGGCGCACCACCTGGGGCCGCGCGGGCTCAAGTCCTGGGAACTGATCAGTGAACTGGGCCGGTTGAAGCCGCGCGCCTGAGGCGCGAAGCGCCTGCATCAATCGCGAAGCGCATCGGCCGCGGCGCGGAAGTCCATCAGCGCTTCCAGCGAACCGGGTGCGTGATGCAGTCGCTGCGCGGCCGTCGCCAGCCGGCTGGCGCCGACGAACCCGCAGCTGGCGCGCAGCTTGTGCAGGACGGCGCGCAGCGCTTCCTGGTCGCCGTCGCGAAAGGACTGTTCGACCACGCCGACGCTGGCAGGCAACTCGTCCAGGAACAGTCGACGCAAGGTCGCCACGTGTTCCCGGTTGCCATTGAGCGCCTTCAGCGCGGCCGATTCGTCCCAGTCGTGCGTGGCCGCCACGCCCGGAGGCAGGTGCCGGCGCACGGCCGCTTGCAGTTCCGCCGCGGACAGCGGCTTGACCAGCACCGCCGCGAAGCCGGCCGCAAGCAGGGATTCGCGCCGCTCTGACGAAGGGTCGGCAGTGTGGGCCAATGCCGCCGTGCGCGTGCGCAGGCGACGCAGGCCACCAAGCAGTTGCGCGCCGCTGCCGTCGGGCAGGTTCGCGTCGATGAGCCAGAGGTCGTGCTGGTCTTCCCGCCGCAGCGCATCGGCGACCGAATCGGCGCTGTCGACCTGGGCGGGCAGCGCCTGCAGCGCGGCCAGCATGAAGGCGTGGCTGATCGGGTCGTCCTCGACCAGCAACAGGCGTGGCTTCATTCCTTCGTCCCCGGACATCGTTATGCTGCCTCCATGTGCGTTCGCATGTTAACGCTGCTGATGCTGATCGGGTTGACGCCGCTGGTTCCGGCGCAGGCCCGTGTGGCGAGTGCGCATATCGCACGGGTGAGCACGCCCGTGGCGGTGCTGGAGGACGTGCACGTGCGCCTGGCCTGGCCGGCGGCCGCCGACACCGGCGAGCTGTCCCTGCGGGCACGCGGCCTGCGCGCGGACGATCTGGGCTATCGCTGGCACGACGTTCATTGGAGCTGTCCGTTGCGGCGCGAGGCCGGGGAACGGTGGCGGTGCGACGGACGGGTGACCCAGGCCGGCGGTTCGCCGTTGCGGCTGGAGGTGGCCATCGATGTGACCCATACCCGTGCCCGGCTGGCCGGCGGCCCCGCGTCGCTGGCGATGGAGCGCAACGCGGCCGCGCCGGACCTCACCCGGATCGATCTGGTGCAGGTCCCGGTGAGCTGGGCGCAGGCGCTGGTCGCGCAGGGCTGGGCGGATGCGCGTCTGAAAGGTGGACGCCTGGATGGCAGGCTGGACCTGCGCGTGCCCGAACGCGGTCCGCTGCAGGTCTCCGGACCGCTCCGGCTCGGCGGACTCTCGCTCGACACGCCGGACGGCAGCATCGCCGCCGAAGGCCTGTCGGCGGCCTTGCGGATCGACTACCGCCAGTTTCCGCGGCAGAGGCTGGTCACCCTGGACGGCGAGCTGCGCGGCGGCGAACTGCTCGCGGGCAACGCCTACATCGCCTTGCCGGATACGCCGGTGGGGGTGGACGTGGCCGCGCGGCGCTGGCCGGACGGACGCTGGGAATTGCCGACGCTGGCCTGGGACGACGGCGCGGCCTTGCAGGTGACCGGCGGCCTGAGCCTGGACCCCGCCTTGAACCTGAGCGATGCCGCGCTGCGGATGCGCAGCGATGATCTGGCACCGTTGCAGGCGCGTTACCTGTCCGGTTGGCTGGGCCTGGCCGGCCTGTCGGATCTGCGCATGGGCGGTGCGCTGGCGGCGCGGGTGGATCTGCACGCCGGCGCGCTGCGCGAGGCGGAGATGGAACTGCGCGATGTCGATCTGATCGATGGTCGCGATCGTTTCCGCCTGCTGGGCGTGCAGGGCAATCCGGTGCTGTCCGGGGGCACCCGGCGCGACAGCGTGCTGCGCTGGCGCGGCGGCGCCCTGCACGGACTGCCGTTTGGCGCGGCCGAATTCCCGCTCCACAGTGGCGACGGGGCACTCGCGTTGCGCGAAGCGGTCACCGTGCCGGCGCTGGGCGGCGGCCTGACCTTCGAAGCCCTGAACCTGCATCCGCCGCGGGCGTCGGGCGGGCTGGCGTTCGACTTCGGCCTGAGCGTGAAGGACCTGGACATCGGCCAGCTCGCCTCGGCCATGCACTGGCCCGCGTTCCAGGGCAACCTCAGTGGACGCATCCCGCGCGTGCGTTATGCCGAGGATCGCCTCGATTTCGACGGCACGCTGACCGCGCACATGTTCGGCGGCAGCGTGGAGGTCTCCGGCCTGTCGATGGAACGTCCGTTCGGCACCGCGCCCACGCTGTCGGCGGACATCGCGCTGGATGATCTGGATCTGCAGGCGCTCACCGGGGTGTTCGGCTTCGGTGAAATCACCGGCGCGCTGGATGGCCATATCCGTGATCTGCGCCTGGTGGACTGGAGCCCGCAGGGCTTCGACGCCGACCTGCATACCGATCCGCAGTGGCGCGGGCGCCAGCGGATCAGCCAGCGCGCCGTGCAGGATCTGTCCAGCGTCGGCGGCGGCCAGGGGCTCGGCGGCAGCCTGCAGGCGCAGGCGCTCAAACTGTTCGATGACTTCGGCTATCGTCGCATCGGCATCCGCTGTCGCCTGTCCGAGGAGGTCTGCAGGATGGACGGGCTGGGTTCAGCCGGAGCCGGTTTTATCATTGTCGAAGGCCAGGGCCTGCCACGCCTGACCGTGGTGGGATTCAACCACCAGGTCGACTGGCCGACCCTGGTCAAGCGCCTCGGCGACGTGACCCGCGGCGAAAGCAAACCGGTATTCCAGTAGCTACCCAGGAGAGACACACATGCATCGTTGGTTGGGAACCTCTGTCGCCGCCGCGCTGCTGCTGACCGCATGCGTCACCATCAACGTCTATTTCCCGGCCGCCGAAGCCAAGGAGGCCGCACGCGAGTTCGTCGAGAAGGTGATCGGCGACGACGCCAAGTCGCCTGCCACGCCGGAGGCCAAGCCCGATTCCAGCGTGCCGGCGACCCCGGGCGGCAGCGCATCGCTGGTGCCGGTCTCGCGCCGTGGTTTCGACTGGCTGTCGCTGGTCGGCATTGCCAGCGCGCACGCGCAGGAAAGCGCGGACATCAACATCAAGACCCCGGCCATCCAAGCCATCCAGGGCCGCATGGCCACCCGCTTCCGCAACCAGTTGCAGGCCGGTTTCGATGCCGGTGCGCTCGGACTGACCCGCGACGGCATGATCGAAGTGCGCGACGCCGGCAAGCTGGCGCTCAAGGACCGGGTGGCGATCACCCAGGCGGTGGCCGACGACAACCGCGACCGCAAGGCGGTCTACCGCGAGATTGCGGTGGCCAACGGCCATCCGGAGTGGGAGGCGCAGATCCGCCAGACCTTCGCCCAGCAGTGGATCGCCAGCGCCCGGGGGGGCTGGTGGTACCAGGACGCGGGCGGGTGGAAGCAGAAGTAGGACGCCGGGGGCTGAGGAGCAAATCCCGCTCGGTCTCCCTTTTGCGCCTTCAACAGCCGAATGGCTGGCCAAGGGGAGGCAAAAGCCAGGTTTTCTTGAGCATCTCGAACGCATCGGAGCTGGGAGATTGCTTTCAAGCCCCCTTTGAAAAAGGGGGCGGGCGGCCGCGCAGCGGGCGGCGGGGGATTTGCTTTTGGCGGGGAGTCGGGAAAGGCCCACCCCCGCTCATGCGACAATGACGCCCCGTAATTGCACGCAGCTTTCGCCACGTGGCCCGCAGCCGTTCCCCCCGCATCGACAAAACCCCTTTTGAAGCCCAGATCCTCGACCTGACCCACGACGGCCGGGGCGTCGCCCGCCGGCCTGCCGCGCCGGGCGAGAGCGGCAAGGCCGTGTTCGTGGCCGGCGCGTTGCCGGGCGAGCGGGTGATGGCCGAACAGACCGCCAAGAACCGCCACTTCGACGAAGCGCGCACGCTGGACGTGCTGCAGGCCTCGCCGGATCGGGTGGCGCCGCGTTGTGCGCATTTCGGTACCTGCGGTGGCTGCGTGCTCCAGCACCTGGACGAGGACAAGCAGATCCACGCCAAGCAGCGGGTGCTGATGGAAAACCTGGAGCGCATCGGCCATGTCGCTCCCGGCAGCGTGCTGGCGCCGCTGGTGGATGCGAGCTGGGGCTACCGGCGCAAGGGCCGCTTCTCGGTGCGCCGGGTCGACAAGAAGGACAAGACGCTGGTCGGTTTCCGCGAGCAGGATCCGCGCTTCGTCGCCGATCTGTCCGAATGCCATACCGTCATCCCCGAGATCGGCGGGCGCATCACCGCGCTGGCGGCGCTGGTCGATGGCCTGCACGCACGCGCCGATATCCCCCAGATCGAATTCATCGCCGGCGACGCTACTGCGGAGTTCAGCGGCATCGCACTGGTGTTCCGCCATCTGAAGCCGCTGGGCGACGCCGATCGCGCCGCGCTGGTGGCGTTCGGCCAGCAGCATTCGTTCGCCATCTTCCTGCAGCCGGGCGGCGTGGACAGCGTGCACCCCTTGTGGCCCGAGGCGCCGGCGCTGGCCTTCGTGTTGCCGCAGTGGAACGTGGAACTGGCGTTCCGCCCGCTGGACTTCATCCAGGTCAACGCCGGGTTGAACCAGAAGATGATCGCGCGGACCTTCGAGCTGCTGGATCCGCAGCCACGGGATCGCGTGCTGGATCTGTTCTGCGGCCTGGGCAACTTCACCCTGCCGATGGCGCGGCTGGTCGGCGAGGTGGTGGGCGTGGAAGGCGATGCCGGCCTGGTGGCGCGGGCGCGCGAGAACGCACGGCGCAACGGACTGGCGAACGCGCAGTTCCATGCCGCCGACCTGACCCAGGACCAGCGCGGCACGGGCTGGATGCGCCAGGGCTTCGACAAGCTGCTGCTGGACCCGCCGCGCTCGGGCGCCATCGAAGTGCTGCAACAGCTGCCGCTGAAACAATTCAACCGTATCGTCTACGTCAGCTGCCACCCCGGCTCGCTGGCCCGCGACGCCGGCTTCCTGGTCAACGAACAAGGCTACGAACTGAAGTCGGCCGGGGTGATGGACATGTTCCCGCACACCGCCCACGTCGAATCGATTGCGTTGTTTGAACGACGGGAATAGGGAATCGGGAACGGGGAATCGAAAGCCAATGCGCTTGCTCCCCGCTCCCTGATTCAACGATTCCCGATTCTCCATTCCCCATTCACGGCTCCATCCCATGCCTGTAGAAATCGAACGCAAATTCCTGGTTACCGGTGACGGCTGGCGCGAGGCCGCGCACGAGGTGGTGCCGATGGCGCAGGGCTACATCAACGACATGGCGGCGATGGACGAGGGCCGGCAGAAGGCGTCGGTGCGCGTGCGCATCCAGGGCAACGAGGCTTATCTCAACCTCAAGTCGCGCGAGCTCGGCCACACCCGCCAGGAGTTCGACTATCCCATCCCGGTGGAAGAGGCGCGCGCGCTGCTGGACCTGTGCGTGGGCGGACTGATCGACAAGCGCCGCCACCATGTCCGCCATGCCGGGCACCTGTGGGAGGTGGACGAGTTCCTGGGCGAGAACGCCGGCCTGGTGGTGGCCGAGATTGAACTGGCCAGCGCCGATGAAGCCTTCGTGAAACCGGACTGGATCGGCAGGCAGGTCACCGACAGGCCGCGCTATTACAATCTGGCCCTGGCATCGCGCCCGTACTCGCAGTGGTCCGCGGCCGAACGCGACGCCAGCGACCTTCCCTGAGGACCCCACCATGCTTGTCATCGGCATTGCCGGCACCGAACTCAGCGCCCAGGAGCGCGACTGGCTGCAGCACGACGCCGTCGCCGGCCTCATCCTGTTCACCCGCAACTTCGCCTCGCGCGCGCAGGTCACCGAGCTGTCCGCCGCCATCCGCGATGCGGCGCCGCGCCCGCAGCTGATCTGCGTGGACCAGGAAGGTGGCCGCGTGCAGCGCTTCCGCGAGGGCTACAGCGCGCTGCCGCCGCTGGAAGGCTTCGGCAAGCGCTACGCCGAGGACCCGCAGGGCGCCCTGCAACTGGCGCAGGAACACGCCTGGCTGATGGCCAGCGAGATCCGCGCCAGCGGCATCGACCTGAGCTTTGCGCCGGTGGTGGATCTGGCGCGCGGCAACCGTGCCATCGGCGACCGCGCGTTCGACGCGGATCCGCAGGTGGTCGCCGCGTTCACCCGCGCCTATGTGCAGGGCATGCACAGCGTCGGCATGCCGGCCACCCTCAAGCATTTCCCCGGGCACGGCACGGTGCTGGAAGACACGCACTTCGACGACGCGGCCGATCCGCGCACGCTGGAGGAACTGCGCGGGCAGGATCTGCTGCCGTTCGTGGCCGGCATCGAGGCCGGCGCGGACGCGGTGATGATGGCGCACGTGAAATACCCGGCGGTGGCGCCGGAGCCGGCCGGCTACTCGCCGCGCTGGATCCAGGACATCCTGCGCGCGGATATGGGTTTCCGCGGGGTGGTGTTCTCCGACGACATCGGCATGGCCGCGGCGTTCTCCGCCGGCGGCGTGAAGGAGCGCATCGATCTGCACCTGGATGCCGGCTGCGACGTCGTGCTGGTGTGCTCGCCGAAACTGGTGGAAGAGTCGCTCAAGGCGGTGGAAGGGCGCGCCCTGAACACCGCGGCGCTGCTGGGCCTGATCGGCCGTGGCGCGCTGGGCTGGGACGGCCTGCTGGCCGATCAACGTTATGGGCAGGCGCAGGCGCGCGTGCTCGGCAATACAGGAGTGGTGTGATGAGCAAACTGGGAACGACGCGTCCTTCGCTGGCCGATGCGCTGGCCAATGCCGATCTGCTGGTGGATCGCGCCACCCTGGACCAGGCGATTGCGGATATGGCCGAACCGATCGCGCGTGACTACGCCGGCGAAGTGCCGGTCTACCTGACCATCATGCACGGCGCGCTGCCGTTCGCCGGCCAGTTGGCGCTGGAACTGGGCGCGCGCGGGCTGGATCTGGAATTCGATTACCTGCATGCCACCCGCTATCGCGGCGAGACCGCCGGTGGCGAGCTGGTGTGGAAGCATCGCCCGGCCACCGCGCTGTATGGTCGCCGGGTGCTGCTGGTCGATGACATTCTCGACGAGGGCCATACGCTTCTGGCCGTGCGCCAGTGGTGCCTGGAGCAGGGCGCCACCGACGTGCGCATCGCCGCGCTCAGCGTCAAGCGCCACGACCGCTGCGTCGAGGGCGTGCGGGCCGATTACATGGGCGTGGAAGTGGCGGATCGCTACGTGTTCGGTTTCGGCATGGACTACTACGAGCAGGGTCGCAACCTGCCGGCCATCTACGCGCTGAAGGAAGAGGCATGAGCGGCATCGCGCTGGCCGTGATCGGCGGCACCGGCGTCTATCGCCTGGCCGCGCTGGCCGACGTCGAAACGCGCGAAGTGGAGACCCGCTTCGGCAAACCGTCCGGGCCGATCCGCATCGGTCACCTGCTGGGGCAGAAGGTGGCGTTCCTGGCCCGCCACGGCGAAGGCCATTCGGTGCCGCCGCACCAGGTGAACTACCGCGCCAACCTCGCCGCGTTGAAGGACATCGGCGCGACCCGGGTGCTGGCGCTCAATACGGTCGGCGGCATTACCGAACGGTTCGGCCCGCGCGTGCTGGCCTGCCCGGATCAGATCATCGATTACACCTGGGGACGCATCTCCACGATCTGCGAGGAGCCCGGCAGTGAAGTGCTGCATGTGGATTTCGGTGAGCCCTACACCCCTTTGCTGCGGCACAAGATCGCCGCGGCCGCGCGCGTGACCGGCGTCAAACTTGTGGATGGCGGTTGTTATGGCGCCACCCAAGGGCCGCGCCTGGAAACCAAGGCGGAGATCGCGCGGATGCGCCGCGATGGTTGCGATCTGGTGGGCATGACCGGCATGCCCGAAGCCGGGCTGGCGCGCGAACTGGGGCTGGATTACGCCTGTCTGGCCATCGTCGCCAACTGGGCGGCCGGCTGCGGCACCGGCGAGGAGATCACCATGGCCGAGGTACTGGCCAACGTCGAAGCGGCCTCGGCGGGATTGCCGGAACTGATAGGCGAACTCGCGCGCGGGTGATTGTCAACACGGCCAAGCCTTTGCATACTCCGCGGGTGCGGTTGCCGCCGCACGTTAACCACCCGCACCTTACAAAGGAAACGCAAGCGCTATGCCGTACGGTACCGTGAAATGGTTCAACGATGCCAAGGGCTTCGGATTCATCGCGCCAGAAGATGGCAGCGCCGATGTCTTCGTGCATCACTCCGCGATCAACTCCAAGGGCTTCCGCAGCCTGAAAGAAGGCCAGCGAGTGACCTATGAAGTGACCCAGGGCCCGAAGGGCGCACAGGCCGGCAGCGTCACGCCGTCCGACTGATTGCAACGCTGCGAGATTTCTCGAACCCCGCTTCGGCGGGGTTTTTTATGAGGGAAGGGGAGACCCACACGGATGCGGAAACAACACGTCGCCATCGTCGGATACGGCACCGCGGGCCAGGCGCTGGCGCTGCTGCTGTCGCGCGACGGGCATACGGTGGAGGTGTTCGAGCGTGCGCCGCAACTGGGGCCGGTGGGCGCCGGATTCCTGCTGCAGCCGACCGGCTTGCAGGTGCTGTGGGAGCTCGGACTGCTGGAGGCCGCGCTGGCGCATGGACGGCGCGTGCGCCGGTTGTACGGGGAGACGCCCTGCGGCCGCGCGGTGATGGACATGCGCTATGCGCGACTGGACACCGGGCTGTTCGGCCTGGGCATGCAGCGCGGCGCGCTGTTCGCACTGTTGGCCGACGCCTGGCCGGGACGGACCGAAGTGCGCCAGGGCGTGTCCATCGAGGAGGTCGAGGAAGACACGCGCTGGCTGCGCGATCACACCGGCGCCCGCCATGGTCCCTACGATCTGATCATCGCCGCCGATGGTTCGGCCTCGCGGCTGCGCCGGCACACGGGCGCGGTCAGGTTGGATGCGCCGTATCCCTGGGGGGCGCTGTGGTGCCTGGTGCCGCAGGGGGAATGGCCATGGCCGGACGAATTGCGCCAGCGCTATGTCGCCGCGCGCAAGATGATCGGCATGCTGCCGGTGGGTACACGCCCGGATGACGACACGCCGAGGCTCAGTTTCTTCTGGAGCCTGCCGACCGCCACGTTCGAACAGTGGCATGGCCAGGGCATTGAAGGCTGGCGGCGCGAAGTAGCCGCGATCTGGCCCGGGATCGAACCGCAACTGGCGGGATTGGTCGAGCCTGCACAACTGGCGCGCGCGAGCTACCGCGATGCCGCGCTGGATCGCTGGTCGCGTGGCCGCCTGGTGATGGCCGGGGATGCGGCCCACTCGATGAGCCCGCAGCTCGGGCAGGGCGTGAACATGGCACTGATGGACGCGCTGGCGCTGCGCGACGCGCTGCGTGCGGAAACCTGCATCGAGGCCGCACTGGCGCGCTACCAGCGCGAGCGCGAGGCGCATGTGCGCATCTACCAGTTCTGGAGCCGCTGGCTGACGCCGATCTTCCAGTCCGAGCATGACTGGATCGCACGCACGCGCGATGTCGCGTTCCTGCCCTTGGGACGCCTGCCGTGGGGAAGCCGGCACATGCTGCGCGTGCTCAGTGGCACCCAGCATGGCGTGTTCGGCAAGTTGGCGCTGCAGCCGGCGTTCCTGCAGGCGCTCGCCGGGCTGGGCTGAACAAGCGGGCCCGACGCCCGCACCCGGCGTGCTTTTGGGGGAGAATCCATGCGCATGCCGCAATGGAGTCCACGATGAACGGATTGCCGCACTTCGAAACCCATCGGGTCGAGAACCAGCCGCCCGCGTTCGAGCCACGCGACCTGTGGGCCGACGACATCGCCCTGCGCGAGGCGGTCGACCGCGAAGGCGCTGCCGGGTTCACGGCGCGGCTGGCCGTATACGGCGGGTTGGCCGGCGACGAGCTGTACCGCATCGGCTTTGATGCGAACCGCGATCGTCCGCGCCTGCGCACGCACGATCGCTTCGGCCATCGCGTCGATACGGTGGAGTTCCATCCGGCCTATCACCGGCTGATGGAGGCGGCCAAGACGCATGGCGTGGCGGGCCTGTCCTGGCATGACCCGCAACCCGGTGCGCACGTGGCGAGGGCGGCGCTGAGCTATCTGCACCACCAGGCCGACGCCGGCACCAGTTGTCCGCTGACCATGACCCATGCGGCGGTGCCGGTGCTGCGGCGCGAACCGGTGCTGGCGGCCTGGGCGGACGCGGCCGCCGCGCCGCTGTACGACCCGCGCGATCTGCCGCTGGCCGACAAGACCGGCATCACCCTGGGCATGGGCATGACCGAGAAGCAGGGCGGCTCGGACGTGCGCGCCAACACCACCACCGCGACGCCGGACGGCGAGGGTTACCGGCTGGTCGGGCACAAGTGGTTCTTCTCCGCGCCGATGTGCGATGGCTTCCTGGTGCTGGCTCAGGCGCCTGGCGGGCTGACCTGCCTGCTGATGCCGCGTCGCCTGCCCGATGGCGAACGCAACGGCTTCGCGCTGATGCGGTTGAAGGACAAGCTGGGCGACTGGTCCAACGCCTCCAGCGAAGTGGAGTTCCGCAACGCATTGGCCTGGCGGGTGGGCGAGGAGGGACGCGGCGTGGCGACCATCATCGAGATGGTGATGCTCACCCGGCTCGACTGCATGCTCGGCTCGGCGGCGGAAATGCGCATGGCGCTGGCGCAGGCGTTGCATCATGCACGCCACCGCAGCACCTTCGGCAAGGCGATCGCCGACCATCCGCTGATGGCGAACGTGCTGGCGGATCTGGCGATCGAATCCGAGGCGGCCACGGCTTTCGCGCTGCGGGTGGCGCGCGCCGTCGACCGCGCGCCGCGCGACCCCGGCGAGGCCGCCTTCGCACGCATCGCCACCGCCATCGGCAAATACTGGATCTGCAAGCGCACGCCCGCCTTCGTCAACGAGGCGCAGGAGTGCCTGGGGGGCGCGGGCTACGTCGAGGAATCCATCCTGCCACGGCTGTACCGGCAGGCGCCGCTCAATTCCATCTGGGAAGGCAGCGGCAACATCCAGTGCCTGGACGTCCTGCGCGCGCTGGCACGCGAGCCGGAAACCCGCGCGGCGCTGGCGACCGAACTGGAGTCCGTGGCGGGCAGGGAGCCGGCTTTCGATGGCTTCGTGGCGAGATTGACGGCGGACCTGCCGCATGCCGCCGAAGCCGGTGCGCGCAACCTGACCGAACGGCTGGCAGTGGCCCTGCAGGCGGCCGTGTTGCTGCGCGCCGGCAGTCCCGCCGCCAGCGCCTTCATCGGCGCCCGGCTGGAGCAGGGACACGGATGGGCTTTCGGAAGCCAGCCGGGCATCGCCGCGTCCGACACCCTGTTGGCCCGCGCGCTGCCGGCATAGCCATCCGCGCGCCGGGAGCACCGGACCGGCGCGCGCTTTGGTGGATACCTGGACGGTTCGAAAGGCGCGCGGCCGCAGGCCGTTCCTGCGCAGGGAAACTTCATGCCTCATGGATGCCGGTGGCTATCGCGCGCGTCGGATCAACCGGCAAGGCTTGAAAAAACAAGCGCAGGGAAATGCCACGTTCCCTGATCAGGACGGGCTAGCATCGCCTTCATGGAAAAAACGATCAGGACGGGCCGGTGGATGGTCAGCTTCCGCGGCTGCGCGGCAGGCCTGCTGTGGGCCGTGTTGGCCTTGGCCGGCGGTACGCGGGCCAGCGAGCCGCCGGACCTGCTGCCCGCCGCACAGCGGGCCGATGCCATCCGGGTCTACAAGGCGCAACGGCGCATGGAACTGCTGCGCGCCGGCCAGGTCATCGCCACCTACCGGATCGCCCTGGGCGATGCGCCGATCGGGCATAAGCGCCAGCAGGGCGACGAGAAGACGCCGGAAGGCGATTACCGCATCACCTACCGCAACCCGCGCAGCCGTTTCCACCTGTCGCTGCGCGTTTCCTATCCGAACGAGGCGGATCGCCGGCAGGCGCGTGCGCGTGGCGTGGATCCGGGCGGCGACATCATGATCCATGGCGCGACGCCGCCGGGCTACCGCGGCGACTGGACCGATGGCTGCATCGCGGTGACCAATGCGGAAATGGACGAGATATGGCAGCGGGTGCCGGTCGGCACGCCGATCCGGATCGTCCCCTGAGCCGCGCCTTGAGCGGGCGGGGTCAGCGGCCGGCGGCGAGCGCGCGCGAACCGGTGATGATCATGCGCACCATCTGCGAGACCTGATCGATCAGCTCCGGATCCTTTTCCGGCGGCAGATCCATCGCGGTGGCGCCCATCGCGAACACCAGCCGGGTGATGGCCTTGGAGACCAGCGCCGGCTCGTGCAGCGGTGCGTTGTCGCGGATCGCCAGCCGGATCAGGTCGATGCGCAGTTCTTCCTCGAAGAATTCGAGTTCACGGTCCACCGCCTGCTTGAACGCGTCGGAACCGACCGTGCCCTCGCGCAGCAGCACGTGCAGCAGCTTGTCGTCGGCGCGCAACTGTTCGATGAAGGCTTCCACCGAACTGCGCACCACGCTGCGATCGCTGCCGGCGGCACGCTGGCGGGCCTCGCCGATGATCTTGCGCAGCGAACTGCCGGCCAGATCGATCAGCGCCACCGCCAGTTCATCCATGTCGCGGAACTGCCGGTAGAAGCTGTTCGGGGCGATGCCCGCCTCGCGCGCGACCTCGCGCAGGCTGAGGGTGGAGACGCTGCGGTGCGGTCCGAGCAGTTTCAGCGCCGCCGCCAGCAGATCCTCCCGGGAGATCGTCGCCTTGCGGCCGGGGCCGTGGTCGTCGTGCGGGAGGAGGGAGGTGGACATGGATGGAAGCGTACGGGGCTGAATGGAAAGGGACTGGCCGGCATCATAGCGGCAAGAATTAATATACGGTTGTATACACGACTGTATTGACATCGGTATAGTGCCCCCATGAACGCCCGTGTCCTTCCCGCCCCCCGCCGCCCATCGGGTGCGCTGCGGCGGCTGATCAGTCCGCTGGTCGCGCCCGATGTCTTCGATTTCTGGGCCGGCAGGCTCAACCGCAACTGGACCTGGGACCGGCCGCGCGCGCGTCTGGTGGCCCGCGAGCAAGCCGCGAGGGGCGCGGTGATGCTCTGGCTCAGGCCGAACCGGCACTGGGCTGGATTTCGGCCGGGGCAGCACGTCAGTCTGGGCGTGGAAATCGATGGCGTCCGCCATACCCGCAGCTACAGCCTGACTGAACCGCCGCGCGCGGACGGCCTGCTGGCGATCACCGTCAAGGCGATCGAGGCGGGGCGGGTCAGCCAGTATATGTACGGCCAGGCCCGGGCGGGCGAAGTGTTCGAACTGGGTCCGGCGTTCGGCGAGCTGTGCCTGCCGGCGCACCCCGAGGGCGGTTGGCTGTTCCTAGCGGCCGGCAGCGGCATCACCCCGCTGATGGCGTTGACCCGGGAACTGGCGGCCCAGGGGATGCCGGTGGATCTGGATCTCGCTTACTGGGCGCGCACCCGCGAGGAGCTGTGCTTCCTGGATGAGCTGCGTGCATTGGCGATCCGCCATCCGCGTTTCCGCGTGCATCTCGGCCTGACCGGCGAGGCCGCACGGGAGGCCGACGAGCAGGCTGGCCGTATTGACGGCGATTGGCTGGACGCAAGGATCCCAGCATTGGCCGGACGGCGGGCGATGGCCTGCGGTCCCGGTGGTTTCGTCGAGACCGCGAGGCGCTTGCTGGAAGGCCGCGTCGCCGGCTTCCAGGCCGAGGCGTTCAGCCCGCCGCCGAATGCCATCGAAGACAGTGGCGAAGTCGAAGTCCATCTGACCCGCAGTGGCCGCCGTGTGCAGGTGGCGCGCGGACAGTCATTGCTGGTGGCGCTGGAGGAAGCCGGCCTGAAACCCGAGTCCGGCTGCCGCATGGGCATCTGCAATACCTGCGCCTGCGGCAAGGCCGCCGGCGCCACCCGTCATCTGCCCAGCGGCGCGCTGGCGCAGGAACCCACCCAGGCGCTGAAGCTGTGCATCAACAGCGCCGTGACCGATCTGGAACTGGATCTCTGATGAGCGCTTCACGCAACCGGGCCCTGACCCCCGCCGAACTGGATCGCTTCGGCGAAGAACTGGACGCGCTGCGCGCACGCACGGTGGCCACGGTGGGCGAGCGCGACGCGCGCTACATCCGCCGCATCATCGCCGCGGTCCGCTATACCGAAGTGGCCGCGCGCGCGCTGTTGTTCGCTTCGGCGCTGCTGGGCGGCCTGCTGGTGGCCGGGCAGGCCTGGGCATGGCTGTTCTGGCCGACCTGGATCCTTGGTGCGCTGCTGCTGGGCGGGGCCAAGATCCTGGAGAACATGGAACTGGGCCACAACGTCATCCACGGCCAGTACGACTGGATGGGCGATCCGCAGATCAACGGCCGGACCTACGAGTGGGACATCGTCGCGACCAGCGAGAACTGGCGGCACACGCACAACTTCCGCCATCACACCTACACCAACATACGCGGCCTGGACGACGACATCGGCTACGGCCTGCTGCGGATCTTCCCCGAGCAGAAGTGGAAGCCGTTCTACCTGGTGCAGCCGGTTGTCGCGATCTTTTTCGCGCTGTATTTCCAGTGGGGCGTGGCCATCCAGGATCTCAAGCTGGGCCGCTGGTGGCACGGCAAGATGACCGGTGCGCAGCTGCGCCGCAAGGCGCGTCCGGTGCTGCGCAAGATGTCGCGCCAGTTGATCAAGGACTACCTGGTGTTCCCGGCCCTGGCCGGCCCGTTCTTCCTGCCGGTGCTGCTGGGCAACCTGGTCGCCAATGGCATGCGCAACGTGTGGACCTACGTGATCATCTTCTGCGGGCATTTCACCGCCGACGCCGAGACCTTCCCGAAGGAATGCATCAAGAACGAATCGCGCGGCCACTGGTACCTGCGCCAACTGCGCGGGTCCTCCAACATTGGCGGCGGCCGGTGGATGAACGTGATGTCCGGCAACCTGAGCCACCAGATCGAACACCACTTCTATCCCGACATCCCGGCCAACCGCTATGCGGAAATGGCAGTGGAAGTGCGCGAAATCTGCGCGCGTTATGGCCAGCACTACAACACCGGCTCGCTGCCGCGCCAGTTCGGCCAGGTGGCCTGGCGGATCCTGCGGCATGCGTTCCCGAGCCGCGCCCGCATCAGGGTGCCGCTGGTGCTGCCGGAACCGGAGCCCGCGCCGGAAGCGGCGTGATCCGTCACCGGATCAGTCGAACAGGAGTGTCGCAACGGGGCTGCCATGCCCCATCCGGAAACCGTCAGCTGCGACGCCAGGGCTGGCCGCGGTACCACGCCTCGTGCGCCAGGCCGAGCATGGCGTGATCCTCGTGGGTATCGCCGTAGGCGTGGATGCGCTCGTAGCGTGACAGGTCGTAACGTTCGCGGATGCGGCGCGCCTTTTCCCCGCCCACGCACTGCGCGCCGCGATAGCGGCCGGTCATCCGGCCGTCGCGGCTTTCCAGTTGCGAACAGAGCAGTTCCAGTCCCTGTGCCTGACACCAGTGCGAGAGATAGGTGTCCAGGCCGCCGGACACCACCACCACCGTATCGCCGCGATCGCGATGCCAGTGCAGGCGGGCCATCGCGTCGGCTCGCAGCACGCCGGGCAATAACTGCTCGGCGAATGCCTTGCCGGCATCGCGCAGGCGGCTTTCGGCGACCCGGCGGAAACCGAAATCCACGATGGTCGCGCGCACCCGGTGGCCCGATACCCAGCCGGCGCGGTAACCGAGCACCATCGGTGCCAGCACCACCTGGCCCACGGCCAGGCGCATCGGCGGAACCGCGGCGCGCATGAAGTCCGGCATCATCTCGCGGACCGTGAGGGTGCCGTCGAAATCGAACAGGGCCAGGTTCATTGCCGCCTGTGCCCGGGAGTGGACATGTCCGACGCCGTTCGACTGCCGCGCGTGATCAACGGCACGCGTAGGCGGGCTTCTCCGGCGTGGAGTTGGAGCGGCAGGCCGGACACCAGGACTGCACGATTTCCTGGCCATCGGCCATCGTGCGCATGCCGAAATGGCCGACCGGATGGAAGACATGCCGACCCGCCTGGCTGGAACAGCGCGGGCAACTCTTGAGGTCCTGTCCGCCCCGGCTCATGTACTGGGAATCGTTGAGGGGATGTTCGCAGCTGCAGTCGGTCATGGCAGGTCCTTCGCGATGGAATCCGGTGGAGTGCGGATGTTAACCGGCGCGCGCGGTCGGTGGCAGCCTCAGTCGAGGAACTGCAGGCGTGCCAGCTCCGCGTACAGGCCGTCCTGCGCCAGCAGTTCCTCGTGCGTGCCCTGCGCGACGATGCGGCCGCGATCCATCACCACGATGCGATCGGCCTTGAGCACCGTGGCCAGGCGATGGGCGATGACCAGGGTGGTGCGGCCCTGCATCAGCCGTTCCAGCGCATGCTGCACGGCGCGTTCGCTCTGCGCGTCGAGCGCGCTGGTGGCCTCGTCCAGCAACAGGATCGGCGCGTCTTTCAGCAAGGCGCGCGCAATCGCGATGCGCTGCTGCTGGCCGCCGGACAGGCGCGCGCCGCGTTCGCCCAATTGGCTGTCGAAGCCGTCGGGAAGCTCGCGCAGGAAATCATCGGCCTCGGCCGCCTCGGCGGCGGCGCGTACCTGCTCGTCGCTGGCGTCGAGTCGACCGTAGCGGATGTTGTCGGCCGCGCTGGCGGCGAAGATGGTCGGTTGCTGGGGAACCAGCGCGATCCGTTCACGCAGGCCGGTCGGATCCAGCTCGCGCACATCGACGCCGTCCACGCGGATCGCGCCGGACTGCACGTCATGGAAGCGCAGCAGCATGGAGAACACGGTGCTCTTGCCGGCACCCGACGGACCCACCAGCGCGACCGTCTCGCCGGGCTTCACCGCCAGGTCGAAGCCATCGAGCGCGGGCAGGTCCGGGCGCGACGGATAGTGGAACACCACCTGCTCGAAACGGATCTCGCCATGCAGCGGCTCGGGCAGCGCACGCGGCCGCGCGGGCGCGGCGATGCGCGGCGTTTCCTCGAACAGTTCGGCGATGCGGCCCATGCCGCCGGCCGCGCGCTGCAACTCGTTCCAGACTTCCGCCAGCGCGCCGACCGAACCACCGCCGATCAGGGCGTAGAGGACGAACTGGGCCAGCGTGCCGGCGGTCATCGCGCCCTCGGCCACGTCGTGCGCGCCCATCCACAGGACCAGCACGATGGTGCCGAAGATCAGGGTGATGGCCGCCGCGGTCACCCAGGCCTGGGCGCGGATGCGCCGGCGCGAAGTGTCCACCGCCACCGACAGCGCGGCGTCGAAGCGGCCGCGTTCGTAGCTTTCACGCGCGTGCGACTGCACGGTGCGCACCGCGCCCAGGGTTTCGCTGGCCAGCGTGTTGGCATCGGCCACCCGGTCCTGGCTGGCGCGCGAGGCCTTGCCCAGCCGGCGCGAGCCCAGCACGATCGGCAGCACCGCCAGCGGGATGCCCAGCAGCGCGAATCCGGCCAGGCGCGGACTGGTGACGAACAGCATCACCAGGCTGCCGATCACGGTCACGCTGCTGCGCAGGGCCACCGACATGCTGCTGGCGACCACGCTGCGCAGCAGTTCGCTGTCGGCGGACAGGCGCGAGATCAGTTCGCCGCTGCGGGTGCGATCGTGGAATTCCGCGTCCAGGCCGATCAGGTGCGCGTACAGGCGCTGGCGCAGATCCGCCACCACCTTTTCGCCGAGCAACGAGACGAAGTAGAAGCGCGCGGCGCTGGCCAGCGCCAGCACCACCACCACCACGAACATCGCGCCGAAGGCCTGGTTGATGCCGGCACCGCCGGCGCCGAAGCCCTGGTCGATCATCTGCTTGAAAGCGGTAGGCAGGCTCAGGGTGGCCACCGAGGCAACCGCCAGGGCGACCAGCCAGGCGGTGAACAGGCCGGCGTGCTGGCGGATGAAGGGCCACAACGCGCGCAGGCTGCCCAGCTTGGCCTTGGAGCGGGTAGCGCGGGCATCGTCGGTGCCGGCATCGGCCGGCGCTTGGGCAGCACTCATGAAGGTTCCATCGGAAACGCTGTGGAAGCGGCCCGGCGCCGGACCGCTTCCACAATGCTTGCGGGTTGGATTCTCGCGCGACCGGATCCTTCCGGATCAAGCATCCCGATCAGGCATCCGGCTCCGGCCCGGACCAGCGCACCCGGTTACGGGTGGCGTCGCGCAGGTGGATTTTCAAGGCGTCCCCCTGTTCGGCCGGCAGGCGCAGGCGCAGGCGGGCACCGTGCTCGTCGAAGGACTCGTCCAGTTTCTCCGCGCCGAATCCGGCCAGGGCGGCATGCACGGCTCCCAGGTCCTCGAACGGCGCGGCCAGTTCCAGCGTCCGCATCACGATCAGCGGCCTGCGTTCGGCCAGCCGCAGGCATTCGGCGGCCGCGCCACCGTACGCGCGGACCAGACCACCGGCGCCCAGCTTGATGCCGCCGTACCAGCGGGTCACCACCACCATCACCTGGTCGTAGCCCTGGCCGTCGATGGCGGCCAGGATCGGACGCCCGGCGGTGCCGGCCGGTTCGCCGTCGTCGCTGGAGCGGTACTCGGCGCCGATCCGATAGGCCCAGCAATTGTGGGTGGCGGCGGGGTCGGCGACGTCGGCCAGGAACGCCAACGCGTCCTCCGGGCTGGCCACCGGCGCGGCGGCGACCAGGAATCGGCTGTGCTTGACCTCCAGCAGGTGCGAGGCCTGGGCGGCCAGGGTGTGGCTCATTCGCCCAGCAGTTCCTTCAGATCGTCGGGAACCTTCTGGAAGGGATGGTTCTGCTTGAAGCGCACCAGGCTGTCGGTCGCGCTGGCGCGATCGCCCAGATCCCGGCGCAGGCGGATGCGCTCCAGCCAGTCTTCCGGCGGCAGCTTGGTGTCCTCGATGACCGGCAACTGCAGGTCGGTGCGCTTGAGCGCGTTGCGGGTGGCACTGGCAGGGGCCGGCACGACCGGCGCCGAAGTGGTGATCGCGGGCTGCGGCGGCGCGGGCTGCGGCGTGGCCTTGGGCGCGGAGAGGACGCGCCGCGCGCGCGCCTCCGCGCCGCCACGGGCGGCTTCGGCCGCGTCGGCGGCATCGCGGGCCTGTTCAGCGCGCGCCTTCTCGCGACTGGCGGCAATCGCGGCGGCGGTTTCCGGATCGGCGACGAAGCCCGGGCGATCGGCGCCGCTGGCATTCCCGTAGGACTGCACGGACGCGGGTGGCATGGCGACGCTGTCCAGGGTGGTGGCATCGGCGCGGGCTGTCGCGGCGACAGGCGGGGGGGGCGCAGGCGGCGCGGCCAGCGGGTGGCCGTATTCGACGGCGGGTACGGATGCCGGCTCGGCCGCGGCTTGCGGAGCGGGAGCCTGCCGTCTGGCGGGCGGGGTGGCTTCACGCGTGGCCACGCGTTCGGCCGGGCCGCGATGGGGCATGGCCATCGGCTTGGCCACCGTGGGTGGCTGCACGACCGAGGCCGGTGCCGGCGGGGCGACTTGCCGGGCGGATGCGGGCGGGGCGTCGGCCGGCGCGGCGTCCGCGGCGTCCGCCGCCTGGGGTTCGTCGGCGATCACGAGGCGCGCCTCGGGCAAGGCCGTCTGCTCCGCCGAGGGGACCTCGTCGACCGGTCGAAGCTGCCAGGCGATGCCCACCGCCAGCAGGGCGCTGGCGGCCAGGCCCATCGCCACGGGCCAGCGCGGTTTGCGCGGCGCGGCCGCACGGGCCGCCACCGCGTCGTGCGCAGCCGCCAGGATGCGGGCATCAAGCGTGGGCGAGGGCTCGCCGTGCGGCCCCAGCCGCGCCAGCTGATCGGCCAGCTGGCGTTCTTCGGCACTCAACGGTTCGGGGGGACGGCGGTTCATTCGTTCAGTCTCGCGCGCAACTTGTCCATCGCGTAACGCAGCCGCGATTTGACGGTTTCCCGACCCACGCCGGTGATGTCGCCGATTTCCTCCAGGCTCAGTTCCTGCTCCAGCCGCAACTGCACCACCTGGCGCTGGTCCTCGGGAAGTTCGGACAACGCCATCTGCAGGCGCCGCCGCTGCTCGAACTCGGAGAGCTGCCGCTCGGGCGTGTCCGGATCCGGCACCCGCGCGGTGCGCTCGTCCGCGTCCTCGGGGGCCGCCGGGCGATGGCGGGCGGCCCGCCAATGGTCGTTCAGGCGATTGTGGGCGATCCGGAACAGCCAGGTGGTGAAGGCCGCCTCCGGTTTCCAGCCCTGGCGCGCACTGATGACCCGCTGCCAGACATCCTGGAAAAACTCGTCCGCCAGCGCGCCGTCGCGCAGGTTGCGCAACAGGAACCGGTACAGCGGTCCCCGGTGGCGGGCGTAGAGCCGCTCGAAAGCCGATGCATCGCCGGCGGCGTAGGCCAGCATCAATGCTTCATCGGCGGGTTCGGCGGCGTCGTTCACTGCGATCAGCGTAAGGGCTTCGCGCTTTTCCGGGAAGCGGCCGAGCGTCAGGTTGCTGAACGAAAATGCATCCGGCACGGGGCAGGACGCTTCGAAAAGCAGGGCGGGGACCGGAACGAAATGCATGTCCGTGAAAACGGATGGACGGCCATTGCGGGGTTCGCACCGGAGTTTGTGGCGCGGGTTGCCGTTCACGGACCGCATTGGCGTTATGCTCGGCACGGGGAACTTTCATTTGAAGCCAATGCTGTCCGGAACCGGGGTGCCCAGCCAGAACGAGCGTGTCGGCACCTTGCCCGGCGAAGGAGAGGCGGTGGCACCCGAACGGATCCTGGGCGTGCTGCTGGAAGGCCTGCCGCCAGGCGCCGAACTGGCGATCAGCTGGCGCGACTGGGCGCTGGGCGCGGGCGGCGTCGCCACGGCCGAAGCCCCCGCCGGCCTGCGCCGGCGCGCCGAACACGCGCTGAGCGAGGGTTCGCCGGTCGACCCGGAGGATGGCTGGCTGCTGGCCTGGGAAAACGCCGACGGCAACGCGCGGATGGCACTGGCGGTGGCATTGCCGCAACCGGTGCCGGAGGCGAGGCGCGACTCCTGGTGCCGGCTGGCCAAGGCGATGATCGGCGCGACCCTGGACACGGCGCGCGCGCATGCCCGGATCGTTTCGCTGGAAAAATCCAAGCGCCTGCAGCAGGCGCTGTACGAAATCGCCGATCTGGCCGGCACCGGGCTGGAGATGAGCGAGATGCTCCGCCGCATCCACGCGGTGGTGAATTCGCTGATGTATGCGGAGAACTGCTACATCGTTTCCTACGACGACCAGCGCCGGACCATCCGCTTCCTGTATTTCGCCGATCAGAAGGATGCCTACGTCGCCGAGCCGGAGCGCGAGTTCACCGAAGAGGAGATGGCCAACAGCATGACCTTCGCGCTGCTGCGCCACGGCCAGCCGTTGCGCGGACCTTCGGCGGTGATCCGGCAGAAACTGGGGGTCATCCGCGATCCCAGCCACGGCCCGGACAGCCTGGACTGGCTGGGCGTGCCGATGCGCCGCGACGATCGCGTGTGCGGCGCCATCGTGGTGCAGAGCTACGACACCCCGGCCAGCTATGCCGACGAGGATCGCGCGCTGCTGGGCTACGTGGCCCAGCACATCCTCACCGCGCTGGATCGCAAGCACGCGCACGCGGACCTGGAACACCGGGTGGAAGCGCGCACCCACGAACTGCAGCGCGCCAACCGCGAGCTGCAGGCCGAAATCATCGAGCGCAAGCGCGCGGAGAAACTGCAGAGCGCGCTGTTCCGGATCGCCGACCTCGCCATCACCTCCGAGAGCCTGGAGCGCTTCTACGCCGACGTGCACGCGGTGGTGGACGAACTGATCGACGCGCGCAATTTCTACATCGCGCTGCTCAGCGAGGACCGGCAGACCCTGACCTTCCCGTATTCGATCGACGAGCGCGACCCGCTGCGGCGGTCGCGCCGGATCGGCAACGGCCTGACCGAATACGTCATCGAGACCGGAAAGGCGCTATTGGCCGACCGCGCCGTCATCGCCCAGCTCAGCGGCGAGGGCAAGGTCGTCCAGCACGGACCGCCGGCCCACAGCTGGCTGGGCGTGCCGCTGTTCCAGGGCGACGACGTGCAGGGCGTGGTGGTGGTGCAGAGTTATTCGCCGGAGGTGAAGTTCACCCAGCACGACCAGAGCCTGCTGAACTTCGTCGCCCACAACATCGGCAACGGCCTGGGCCGGCAGCGCGCGCAGGAGAACCTGCGCGCCGCGCACGCCGAGCTGGAACGGCGGGTGGAGGAACGTACCCGCGAGCTGGCCGACGCCAACACCCAGCTGCGCGCCCAGATCAACGAACGCCTGCGCGCCGAGCAGCGCCTGACCTACCAGGCCACCCACGACGCGCTGACCGGACTGCCCAATCGCCCGCATCTGCTGGACCGGCTGTCCGCGGCCATCGAGCGTGCCCGGCATGGCGACGGCCAGGCGTTCGCGGTGCTGTTCCTGGATCTGGATCGCTTCAAGCTGGTCAACGACAGCATCGGCCACGCGGCCGGCGACGAACTGCTGATCGAGGTGGCGCGCCGCATCACCATGACCGTGCGCGGCAGCGACGTGGTCTCGCGCCTGGGCGGCGACGAGTTCGCCATCCTGATGGAGTACGCCGACGGCGAGGAGAACATCCGCGAGCTGGCGCAGCGCTTGCTGGCGGTGCTGAGCCGGCCGATGTGGGTGGCCGGGCGCGAACTGTATCCCTCGGCCAGCCTGGGCATCGCGGTCTGGCACCCGCGCTACCGCAACGGCGAGGAACTGCTGCGCGACGCCGACGCGGCGATGTACCGGGCCAAGGAACAGGGGCGTGATCGCTGCGCGATGTTCGACGAGGCCATGCGCGAGGCGGCGATGCACAGCCTGGATCTGCAGGCGGACCTGCGCCGCGCGATCAACAACCGCGATTTCGTGCCGTACTACCAGCCGATCCTGCGGCTGGACGACGGCGAGGTGGTCGGTTACGAGGCGTTGCTGCGCTGGCAGCACGAGCGGCGCGGATTGCTGGCGCCGGCCGAGTTCATCAGCCTGGGCGAGGACAGCGGGTTGATCGAACAGGTCGACTGGCTGATCTACGAACAGGTGGTGAGCCAGATCGCGCGCGGCGGCGATGGCTATGTGTCGGTCAACGTGTCGCCACGGCATTTCCGCTCACCGGACTTCGCCGACCGCCTGCTGGCGCTGTTCGAGGCCCAGGGCGCGGATCCGGCGCGGTTGCGGGTGGAAATCACGGAGGTGGCGCTGCTCGACGACGCGCCGCGCACCTTGCGCATCCTCAGCACGCTGCGCGAGCACGGCATCCTGGCGCAGCTCGACGACTTCGGCACCGGTTTCTCGGCGCTGTCGTACCTCCACCGTTTTCCGATCTCGGTACTGAAGATCGATCGCAGCTTCGTGGCCGGCATCGGTGACGAAACCCGGCCGGAGAGTCCCGGCCTGGTCCGCGCCATCCTCGCGCTGGCCAGCACCCTGGGCATCGACACCATCGCCGAGGGCATCGAGACCGAGGAGCAGCGCAGCGCCTTGCTGGAACTGGGCTGCAACTTCGGCCAGGGCTACCTGCTGGGACGGCCCGCCGCGCACATGGGCGCCCGCTGAGCGGCGGACGGCGGCGTCCGCCGCCGGGATTGAATCAAACCATTCGCTTCGCCGTCCCGGGAAAGCCCGCGCCGGGACGGCGCTCCTTGCCGATGGTGTGCCTTTGCCTATTCGCCGGCGGCGATGGCGGGCGTATCGGTCGCCTGCGCGGAGGCGAGTTGCCGCGCCTGTTCCACCATGCCGGTGAATTCGCGGCGCAGGCCGAACCGATCCGCGCCTTCGGCGCCGCGCGCGGCGGCCAGTACCTGGGCCCAGCTCCAGTTGTCGATGTGCTGCCCGCCGCGCAGCAGGTCGGCGTAGGCCGCCACCGCGGTGGCGAAGCGGAAGCCTTCGCTGGGTTTCGGGCTCAGGGCATCGGCGCGGATCGGTGTCGCGATCAGGCGACTGGCGTCCTGGCCCGGTGGCTTGTAGCGCAACTGGAGGTGGGCGATCTCGCCACCGGCTACGCCGCGCGATGCGGACGCGGTATTGGAGCCGGCCTGGCCATAGCGCAGCGGCGGCAGGCGATCGGCGCCGGAACCGGTGGGTGTGATCTCGTACAGCGCGGTGACTTCGTGGCCCGCGCCGATATCGCCGGCATCGACCTTGTCGTTGGCGAAGTCCTCGCGCTTGAGCAGGCGATTCTCGTAGCCGATCAGGCGGTACTCGGACACGTAGGCCGGATTGAACTCGATCTGGATCTTCACGTCGCGGGCGATGGTCAGCAAGGTGGACTGCATTTCCTCCACCAGCACCTTGCGTGCCTCCTGCAGGGTGTCGATGTAGGCATGGTTGCCATCGCCGACGTCGGCCAGCCGCTCGGCCATCGCGTCGTTGTAATTGCCCTGGCCGAAGCCCAGCGTGGTCAGCGCGATGCCCGATTTGCGCTGATCGCCGACCAGCGTCTCCAGTGCGCCCTGGTCGACGGTGCCGACATTGAAATCGCCGTCGGTAGCCAGGATCACCCGGTTGACGCCATCCTTCACGAACGCCTGCCTGGCCATCGCGTAGGCCAGCCGGATGCCGTCGCCGCCGTTGGTCGAACCGCCGGCCTGCAGGTGGTCCAGCGCGCCGAGGATCTCGTCGTGGTGGTCGCCAGGGGTAGGCGGAAGCACCAGTCCCGCCGAACCGGCATAGACCACCATGGAGACGCGATCCTGCGAGCGCAGCTGTGGTACCAGTTGCGCGAACGCCTGTTTCAGCAACGGCAGCTTGTCCGGCGAATCCATCGAGCCGGAGGTGTCGATGAGGAACACGAGGTTGGCGGGCGGCAGGGTCGCCTTGGGCACGTCGTAGCCCTTGATGCCGACCATCAGGATCTGGCGCTTGCCGTTCCAGGGCGCGGCGGCGAGTTCGGTGGTCACCCGGAATGGCGTGTCGCGATTGGCCGGCGCGGGATGGTGATAGTCGAAGTAGTTGATGAACTCCTCCGCGCGCACCGCGTCGGCGGGCGGGCGGACGCCATCGCGCAGCATTCGCCGCACGTTGCTGTAGCTGCCGGTATCCACGTCGATGGAGAAGGTCGACACCGGCTGCTCGCCGACGCGGTGGACCGGGTTGTCGTCGCGTGCGGCGTAGCGTTCGGTGTTCGCCGGTTCGGATGGGGAGACGAACCCGGGACTTTGCAGCGCCACGTACCCGGCGTTCATCTTCATGGCGGCGGGAGGGGGAGGCGCCGCGGCCGCGCTGGGCATGGGGCGGCCGTATTCGGCTCGCACCCGGGCATCGGCCTGTTGACGGACCCGGACCGTGTCCAGGGTGGCGCTGGCGGCTGCCGCGTCGGCGGCGGCGGACGCCTCGGCCGCGACCAGGTTCGCGGTGATGTCGGCGTCAGGAGCGCCGGAGGACGTGGATGACGGCGACTGCGCCACCGGCTGCGACTGGCAGGCGGCCAGCAGGGCAATGGCGAGCAGGGTGAGGCTGGGACGAGCGTGGCGCATGGCGATTCTCCCGATGGGTCGGGAAGGTCAAACGCATGCGGAAGAAAAACGGGGTTGAGCCGGCTGGAGATCGGGAACAAAGCGGGACGGGTGGACCGCAGATCGGGCCGGCCAACGCCGGGCCGGAACGGGTGCGCTATTCGACGCGCAGCTTCAGGTCGCCATCGGCCAGGCGTGCCTGCACGGCGTCGCCCGGCTGTACCTGTGCCACCGAGCGCACCAGCGTGCCGTCATCCCGGGTGACGATGGCGTAGCCGCGCGCCACCGTCGCCAGCGGGCTCACCGTTTCCAGTGAACGAGCCAGTCCGCGCAACCGCAGGGCGTCGCGCTGCAACTGGCGGGCCACCGCGGCCTGCGGACGCACGCGCAACGCTTCCAGCCGCGCGCGCAGTTGCGCGAGTTGGCGCTGCGGTTGCGCGGCGCGCAGGACGGCCGCGGCGTGGCGCAGGCGCGCGCGCCGCTGTTCCGAGCGTTCCCGCCACAGCGCCTGCAGGCGCCGCATCGCCGCGTCCTGGCGGTGGCGGATCAGCGCCAGGCGTGCCTGCGGACGCAGCGCGTTCATGCGCAGCGCCGCGCGGTCGGCGCGCTGCATGGCCTGGCGCAGGTGGTGACGCTGCAGATCGAGCAGGCGTCGCTGCAGCGTGCGCAGGCGGGTCGCGAGATCGCGAATGTCCGGCACCAGCAGTTCGGCCGCGACCGAGGGCGTGGGTGCGCGCAGGTCGGCTGCGAAGTCGGCCAGGGTGAAGTCGGTCTCGTGGCCGACCGCGGACACCACCGGGACCGGCGAAGCCGCGATCGCGCGCGCCAGCTGTTCATCGTTGAAGGCCCACAGGTCCTCCAGCGAACCGCCACCACGGGTCACCAGGATCGTGTCGTAGCGGCCACTGTCGGCGGCGCGCCGGAGCATCGACACGATCTGCGCGGGCGCGGCTTCGCCCTGGACCTGCACCGGCAGGATGTCCACTTCCAGCAACGGAAAGCGCCGACCCAGCACGCTCAGCACGTCGCGCACGGCGGCCCCGCTGGGCGAGGTGATGACCGCCAGGCGGCGCGGGTGCGCGGGCAGGGCGCGCTTGCGGCCCTCGTCGAACAGGCCCTCGGCCGCGAGCCTGGCCTTCAGTGCCTCGAATGCCCGCCGCAGCGCGCCTTCTCCGGCTTCCTCCAGGTGATCGATGACCAGTTGGTAGTCGCCGCGCGCTTCATACAGGGTCAAGCGACCGCGCGCGAGCACCCGCAGTCCTTCGCGCGGAACGAAACGCAGCCACTGGCTCTTGGGCTTGAACATGGCGCAGCGGACCTGCGCGCGGACGTCCTTGAGGGTGAAGTACAGGTGTCCGGAGGCGGGGCGGGTGACGTTGCCGAGCTCGCCTTCCACCCAGATCAGCGGGAACGCGCCTTCGAGGAGGTCGCGGGCCAGGGTATTGAGCTGGCTGGGAGTGAGGACGTCGCGGGCGGGGTCTTGCATGGGGCATACCGTAGCGCAGCAGCGCACTTTCATAAACCCGGCGTGGAGCGGAGCTTGTTGCGCTGCATGGGCGTTTGCCTTTCGCTTTTTGGGGGTGACCGATATCGGGCGCTAGCGCGCGGACTGTCGTCGGTTGCTCGCCCTGGTGCACTTGCCGCGCGCGTCACCTTTCTTTGCTTGTGCAAAAAAAAAAAGTAACCCAAAGGACGCTTTCAACAGCCGAGGGCTGGTCAAGCACACCCCGGTCCTCGCGCCCCAGCCGCTGCGCGGCCGGGGGCCGTGTCACCGATGGACGTTTCGGGAAGGCACATCCTCTTGTGTCTGCTCAAAACACCGCGCGCCGTGCGCGGCGCCCTTCGGGCTTGCCCATCGACGCCATCGCTGCGGATGAGGCCCCAGGAGCAAAAGCCAAGGCCGAAGGGCCTGTATGCTCGCGATGCGCAGCGGAAGATACCGCTCATGGAGCCCCCTATGCCAAAGGGGGCGGGCGCCTGCGAAGCAGGTGACGGGGGATGGACCCGCCATTCGGCGGTTGAAAAGTTCTTGCTCTCGGCGCCAAAAGCAAATCCCCCTCAATCCCCCTTTTTCAAAGGG
>NZ_VFID01000002.1 GCF_006542425.1 Pseudoxanthomonas sp. z9
ACCAGCGAAGAGCCGGTGGCCACCTGGTCCACCGAGGCCTCAATCAGGCCCTTGATTTCCTTGGCGGCGTTGGCGCTGCGCTGGGCCAGGGTGCGCACCTCCGAGGCCACCACCGCGAAGCCGCGGCCCTGTTCGCCGGCACGGGCGGCTTCCACCGCTGCATTGAGGGCCAGGATGTTGGTCTGGAAGGCGATGCCGTCGATGACGGCGATGATTTCGGCAATCTTGCGCGAGGCCGCTTCGATGTCGCGCATGGTGGTGACGACCTGGCCGACGACGTTGCCGCCCTGGGAGGCGACGGAAGCCGCGCCGATGGCCAACTGGTTGGCCTGGCGGGCCGAGTCGGCGTTCTGGCGCACGGTGGAGGTCAGTTCCTCCATGGAGGCAGCGGTTTCTTCCAGGTTGGCGGCCTGCTGCTCGGTGCGGCGGGACAGGTCGGCGTTGCCCGAAGCAATCTCGCCGGCGGCGGTGTTGATGGCGGTGGAGGCGTCCTGAATCCGGCTGACGATGTCGGTGAGCTGGGCGACGGTGGCGTTGGCGTCGTCGCGCATGCGGGCGAACACGCCGTGGAAGTCGCCGTCCATGCGGGTGGTCAAATCGCCGCGGGCGATGGCCTGCAACAGCTGCGACAGCTGGCCGAGGTTGGTGTCGCTGACCGCCATCATCGCGTTCAGGCCGTCGATCATCACCCGGAAATCGTGCTCGAAGCGCTGCGCATCGCCGCGCTGGCTGAAATCGCCCACGGCCGCGGCGGCCGCCAGGCGCTTGATCTCGCCATTGATGGCCGACAGGCTGGCCTTGGCGCGATCCATCGACTCGTGCAGCATCGCCCGCTGGCCGGGCAGGCGGCGCGCGTCCTGCGAGAGATCGCCCGCCGCGTAGCGGTTGAGGATGGCGATGGCGTCGACGATGGCATCCAGGTGCTCGAACATCATCGTGTTGATGCCGCGCGCCAGGTCGCCGTATACGCCGGGGAAATCCTCCGACACGCGCTGGGAGATGTTCTCGCCGGCGTGCATGTGGACCATGTGCTGGGTCTCGTCGGAAAACCGGCGCAGCATCTTCATCATCTCGTCGGTGGAGGCGAGCATCTGGCCCAGTTCGTCGCGGTGTCCGCGTTCGACCTTGACCGACAGATCGCCACGGGACACCGCGTTCACCGCGCGCACGACCTGGCCCAGCGGGCCGGTGATGGAGCGGGTGATGGCGATGGCCAGGAACACCGCCAGCAGCACCGCCACGCCCAGGCCGACGCACATCGCCAGCACGGTGCGCGAGTAGGCGCGCTCGGAAGCGGCGACTTCCGCCGCCAGGTTGTCCACGTTGTACTGCGACAGCGCCTTGAGCTGGTTGAACAGTTCGCGGCGCAGGAAGCGCGACTCGTTGGTGGAGATGGCTTTCGCGGCCTCGAAGTCATCGGCCGCCACCGCCGCCGAGATGCGGTCGTGCGCTTCGAAATAGGCGGCGCGCGCCTTCTTCACCTTCTCGTAGATCGCCTTCTCCTTGGCGGTGGATTCGGTGGGAATGGCGTTGTACGCCGCCTCCTCGGTATCGATCAGCTTGCGGGTGTCGGCCAGCTTCTTCTCGTAGTCGGCGATTTCTTCCGGCTGGCCCTGCTTGGTCAGCTGCGACTGCTCGTAGGTGCGGTACTCGCCGAGCTGGGCGCGCATTTCGCCCAGGTGCTGGACCGCGGGCATCCAGTTCTCGTTGACGGCGAGCATCTGCGCGTTGGCCACCGACAGCCGCCACAGCGACAGGGCGCCCAGCAGGACGGTGAGGATCACGGTGACGGTGAAGGCCACCGCCAGCTTGCGGGCGATCGGCAGGTTGCGGAACCAGTTCATTGCTTGCTTCTCTCTCCAGGAGGAACGGCGCGCGGAGCCTCCCCGTGTGGCCGGGCGCGTCGGTGACGGAATGTCATGCCGCTACTAGCGGCGGCACCGCCTGAAACTTGACGGTGCGTTGGTCGTAAGGGCGCGCCCGACGTCGAAACGTCGGCGCCGCGCCCCTGCGCGGCGTGCGGCCGGGCGGGGTGAATCAGAAATAGAACTGCGCGCGCAGTTGCAGGAGGCGCGGATCCGCACGACGTCCGGCCCGCTGGGCGTCCACCCGGGTCAGGTTGGCCTGCAGGCGGAAGTAGCGGTTGAGATAGGCGTTCACGCCCAGCGTCCAGTTGTTTTCGCGGCCGCCGCGGATGCCGTCGTTGTCCAGATCGATGCGGCTGTGGCGCAGCAGCAGTTCCCAGGCGCCGTAGGCATGCGCGGGCACCGGATTGGCGACGTTGCCGGCGTTGTAGGTGCGCGATTCGCCGGTGATCAGCCAACTGCCCGTGACATACCAGCCATCGGCGGAGTAGCCGCGCAGGCCCGCGTCGCGGGTGGTCCGCTGGCGCAGGTACTCGCCCTGCAGGGACCAGGGGCCTTCGATCCACAGCGCTTCCACGCCTTCGCGGCGGATGCGGTCCACCCGGCTCAGGCTGCCCGAATCGACCAGCCGCGTATCGGTGAGCGCGGTCTCCGGACGCGCGCGCCAGCGCACGCTCGGCAGCACGGTCTGGCCGCGTCCATTCACTTCGCTGTGCGGATGCTCCTCCGATGCCGACAGCCCCAGGTGCAGCACATGGCCGGCCTGCTTGCGCGGCGTCCACGCGGCGCGCGCGGCGAGGGTGGTGCCGGGATTGTTGCCCTGCAGGTCGTTGCCGAAGAAGTAGCCGAGGTTCCACAGATAGGCGGGGCGCTCGAACGCCCATTCCGCGCCGACGCGACGGCTTTCATAGAACGCCTGGGTCGGCAGCGCGTTCTCCAGGAAGCTGCCGGCGCGGGTGGAGGTATAGCCCTCGAAACCCACCGGCAGCTTGAACTGGCCGATGCGCAGCTTGCCGGCATCGTGGCCGAACAGCGCCTTGGTTTCCACCCGCAACGCCACGTCCATCCAGGTGTCGGCATGGAAGTCGTAGCTGACCGCGACGTCGTAGAAGCCCTTGCGCTTGAGGGTGAAGCCGAATTCCTTGCGGCGGAAGTCCTCGTCGTCCTCCAGCGCGGTGGCGGCGCCATAACCGTCGCCATCGAAACGGACGAGGTCATAGGCGTAGTTGCCGGTGGCCGCCAGTTCGGTGCCGTTGGCGAATGCGATGCGCGGGGGCCACGGTTTGAGCTGCGCGCCGGTGGTGTCGCCTTCGGCGGCGGACGCGGGCGGGATGGAAAAGGCCAACAGCGGGATCAGGGCAAGGAAAAGGCGGGAAACGACGGCGGATTTCATGATGGAAGGATCTGGCAAGCGCGCGCCTTGCGCGGCCACCCGGAGGCGGCCACGCATGCAGGCTGTGGTGGAGAGGAGAGGTGGCGGGACGATCAGGCCGCTTGCGGCATGCGCAGCGAGCGCACCAGTCCACCCACGTCGACGATGAGGGCGACGCGGCCGTCGCCCAGGATGGTGGCGCCGGAAATCCCGTCCACGCGCCGGTAGTTGTTCTCGAGGTTCTTGACCACGACCTGCTGCTGGCCGAGCAGTTCGTCCACTTCCAGCGCCAGCTTCTGGCCATCGCCCTCGACCACCACCACCAGCGGCTGCGCGGTGCGGGCGTGGCCGTAGCGATAGAACTCGTTGAGCGACAGCAGCGGCAGGTATTCGCCGCGCACGCGCAGCACGCGGCCTTCGCCGGCCAGCGTGCGCACGTCCTCGGCCTGTGGCTGCAGCGCTTCCAGCACGTAGCCCAGCGGCAGGATCAGGGTTTCCTCGCCCACCGCGACGGTCATGCCGTCGAGGATGGCCAGGGTCAGCGGCAGCCGGATCACCACCCGGGTGCCGTGGCCGGCGCTGCTTTCCAGTTGCACTTCGCCGCCCAGCGCCTGGATGTTCCGGCGCACCACGTCCATGCCGACGCCGCGGCCGGACAGATCAGTGACCGCGTCGGCGGTGGAGAAGCCGGGTTGGAAGATCAGATCCCAGACCTGCGTGTCGGAAGGATTCTCCGGCACATGCAGGCCACGCTCGGCGGCCTTGGCCAGGATCCGCTCGCGGTTGAGGCCGCGGCCATCATCGCTGACCTCGATGACGATGTGGCCGCCCTGGTGCGAAGCGGCCAGGGTGATGGTGCCGGTTTCGTCCTTGCCCGCGTCGCGGCGGGTGTCGGGCATTTCCAGGCCGTGATCGATCGCGTTGCGGACCAGGTGCACCAGCGGATCGGCGATGCGCTCGATCAGGCCCTTGTCCAGTTCGGTGCCCTCGCCAATCGTGCGCAGGCGGACCTGCTTGCCCAGGCGCGAGGACAGGTCGCGGACGAGGCGCGGGAAGCGGCGGAACACCGCGTCCACGGGCAGCATGCGTACGCCAATCACCGCTTCCTGCAGATCGCGGGTATTGCGTTCCAGCAGATCCAGGCCGGCGAACAGGCGTTCGCACTGCGCAGGATCCAGCAGGCCGGACACCTGCTTGAGCATCGCCTGGGTGATCACCAGTTCGCCGACCAGGTTGATCAGGCCATCGATCTTGTCGACGCTGACGCGGATCGAACTCTCGGCGGCGTCGTTGCCGGCGGCCGCGGGCGTGGCGGCACCGGCGTTTCCGGAGGCGGCGAGGGCGATGGCCTCGATCGGAGCGGGCGGCGCGGCGATCGCGGCGGGGATCGGCTGGATGTCCAGTTCGCAGTCATCGACGACCCAGGCGAAGGCTTCCTCGACGGCGGTGCGCGGCACCGGACCGAGCAGGCCGAGATCCCAGGCCAGATAGGCTTCCAGCGGATCCATCTGCTCGAAGCCGGGCAGGCGATCGATCCGGCAGGCGACTTCCAGCGGCGCCAGGTGCTCCAGTTCGCGCAGGATCCGCAGCGGATCGTTGCCGGTCATGAACAGCGAGGGTGCCGGGGTGAAGCCGATGCGCCAACCTTCCGGCGCGGCGTCCTTGGCCACCGGGGCGGCGCTGGTGGCGGACGCGCCGTCGCCGGACAGCACCGCGGTCAGGCGCGCGTGCACGTCCTTCACCGCGGCGGGATCGGCGGGATGGCCGTGCTCGGCCTCGGCCAGCAGGCTGCGCAGCACGTCCACCGACGCCAGCATCGCGTCAATCGCCGGGGTGGCGACCTCGCGCTTGCCGGCGCGCAGCTCGTCCAACAGCGTTTCCAGCACGTGGGTCAGGCCGGCGACCGCATCGAAGCCGAAGGTGGCCGCGCCACCCTTGATGGAATGCGCGGCGCGGAAGATCGAATTGATCAGCTCGCCGTCGCGGTTGCCCTGCTCCAGTTGCAGCAGGCCCGCTTCCATTGCCTCCAGCCCTTCGCGGCTTTCCTCGAAGAAGGTGGCGTGGAAGCGTTGCATGTCCATGTTCATCGGTGCGGAACCCGGGCGGCGTCAGGAAAGTGCGGAAGTCGTGGAAGCGGGCGGATCAGCCCAGGACTTTCTGGATGGTGGCGACCAGTTGTTCCGGATTGAACGGCTTGACCAGCCAGCCGGTCGCGCCTGCCGCCTTGCCCTCGGCCTTCTTGTCGGCGGCCGATTCGGTGGTGAGCATCAGCAGCGGGGTGAACTTGTAGTCGGGCAGCCCGCGCAGGGCGCGGATCAGCGCGATGCCGTCCATGTTCGGCATGTTGACGTCGGTGACCACCGCGTTGAAGCGCTGTCCCTGCGCGCGTCCCAGGGCGACCTGGCCGTCCTCGGCCTCGTCCACGGCGTATCCGGCGGAGCTCAGGGCGAAGGCGACCATCTGGCGCATCGAGGCCGAATCGTCCACCACCAAAATACGTGCGCTCATGCGGCGTTCTCCACAGTTTTCGAATCGTTGTTGTCGGAAGAGGAAAGACCCAGCCGGTCGGCCAGGCCCAGCAGGCGGGCGGCGTCGCGGAAGGCGGGGCTGCTGCCGGCGAAGGCGGTGGCGCGGCCGGCCTGCTCGCGTTCGCGGAAGAAGGTGCACAACACCTGCAGGCTGGCGGTGTGCACGCGCTGCACGGTCCCGGCATCCAGCAGCAGGGGCTGCGGCTGGGCCAGGTGCGGCACCAGTTGCTGCTTGAGATCGCTGGCGGCCTCGATGCCGAGGTCCGCGCCCAGGGGTACTGCGCTCATCATCGCTCCGATGGGTCGGTTCCTGCGTGGTATCGGCCGGACCGGGCCGGTCTTGAGCGGGTGCATGAAAAAGTGGGAAGTGCGTCGCGACTTGGGATGTGCCGTGGGAACGAACATGGATAGCCCCCTTTGCAAAAGGGGGCGGGCGAGCGCGTAGCGGTCGACGGGGGATTTGCTTGGCGCCAAGAGCAAATCCCCCTCGGTCCCCCTTTTTCAAAGGGGGAGGAAAAGCTCGGCTTTCCCGAATCCCGAATCCCCAATCCCCGCTCTCAGCCCAACAACTCCGAAGCATCCAGCAAAATCACCGTCCGCCCGGAAAGCCGGGCGACGCCGCGAAACAATGGATGGGTGATGCGGCACATGCGGGTATTGTCCGGCGGTTCGATCTGCTGCTCGGTGAGGCGGGTGACGTCCTCCACCGCGGAGACGCGCAGGCCGAGGATTTCGCCGTTTTCCTCCAGCACCACGATGCGCACCTGGCTGTCAGGGGCGATTTCGGCGCGGCCCAGGTACAGGCCCAGGTCGATCACCGGCACCACCTGGCCGCGCAGGTTCATCACACCCAGCATGTGCGTGGCCGCGCCGCGCAGCGGCAGCAGGGTGGCCGGCAGGACGACTTCCTGCACCTTCAGCAGTTCCAGTGCGTAGTGCTGGTCGTCGCAGCGCATCCGCAGCCAGCGGGTGGTGCGGTCGCTGGCGCGCCGGCGCTCGCCGTGCGGTGAGCTGGCCGGGGCGTCGTCCTCGTCGTCGCGTTGTCTCTGCAGCATGTCGAACACCGGCTTGGCGTAGGCGGGAATGGCGGGCGACGAGGATGCGGGACGCGCGGGGGGCGGTGGCGCCGGTCGGGACGGAACGGTGGCCGGCGCGGGTGCCGCGGCGACGGACATTGGCGCGGGCGGAGTCGGCTCGGCCTGCGCCGTCGCGGCAACGGCGGGCGCCTGTGCGCCGGGCGCCGCGCCGCCGTGCAACTGGTCCAGCAGCGCCTCGAATTCGTCGTCGGTGATCAGATCCGCCGCGGCCATCGGCGCCATCGCGGGCGCTGCCGCCGGCGCGCGCTCGGCCGGCGGGATTTCGAGCGGTCCTTGTTCGATGGATACGGATTCGGGGGACATGGATTCCACGGACACGGATTCGGCGGCACTGGTTTCCACGACCACGACTTCGACGGCCACGGGCGCGATGCCGATGGCGGGCGCCTGCGCGACGGCCGTTGGCGCGGCCTCGACCTGCTGGAGCGCGAGGACGGCATCGGGATCGTCGGCCACCGCGATGCCGCGCGTGGTGGCGAGCAGGCGTTCCAGGACTTCCTCGTGCAACGGATCGAATGGCTCGGCGCCGTCGTGCGCGTGCGACAGGGAAGATTCCGTTCCGGCGGCCAGGGCCAGGACCGCGGGTATTTCCGGCGCTGGGGCGTCCGCCTGCGGCGGGGCGACCGGATTCACCACCGCCAGCAAAGGTGGCGGCGATGGCGGCGTGGCGACGGCCGGGGTGATCGCGGGCGCGACATCGCCGCCCAGCAGGTCCCGCAGGTAATCGTCCAGCGCCGGCTGCGCGTTCACGCGGCCTGCTCCATCTGCACGCGGTCGCTGGCCAGCAGCCAATCGAGCGCGCGGCGATACGCGGACAGGCCGCGGCCGGGGTACTGGCCGGCCGACAGCGGCTTGACCAGTTCGTCGACGCTGCAGATGCGGGTGTCGTTGGGAATGGCGTCGTCCCACACGCGATCGCCGTGGGTTTCCTGCATCTGCCGCAGGGTGTCGTTGCCGGTGCGGGTGCGCTTGTCGTGCAGGGTCGGCAGGACCGAGGCCGGCAGCGGGCGCCGACGCGAGCGTTCGATCATGTCCACGGTCCGGCACATGCCGTTGAGGCCATGCAGCGCCAGCGGTTCGGTCTGGGTCGGGATGATCACGCGATCGGCCGCCGCCAGCGCGTTGACCATCAGCAGGCCTAGCGTGGGCGGGCAGTCGAACAGCACGTAGTCGTAGTCCTGGCCGCCGCGCGCCAGCGCGTTGGCCAGCGCCATGCCCAGCCCGGGCTGGGTGGCGCTGCGGCGTTCCAGCGTGGCCAGTGCGGTCTGCGCGGCGACGAAGGACAGGTTGTCGATGCCCGTCTCGCGCACCAGCGGGCCCAGCTCCGCGGTCGGCTGGTCGAACAGATCCAGCACGCCGGCCGGGGCCGGTTCGGCGAGCAGGCCGAAGGCGCGGGTCAGCGAGGAGTGCGGATCCAGATCCATCAGCAGGACGCGCTGGCCGCGCATCGCCAGGCCGCGGCCCAGCGCCAGGGTGGTGGTGGTCTTGCCCACGCCGCCCTTCTGGTTGGCGATTGCCCACACGCGCATCAGTTGGATCCTCCTTCAAGGGTGGGCGCCATCGCGTCGGCGTCGGCGGCCGTCGCGGGCGTCAGTGTTTCGGCCTGCGCCGGCGCGACCGCCGGCAGCGCGGGCGCGGCGGCAATCGCCGGCAGCGATCCGCCCGGTGCGTGTTCGCCCTCGCTGGCCAGGATCACCAGCAGTACCCGGCGGTTGCTGTTGCGGCCTTCCACGGTGGCGTTGTCGCCGATCGGACGGAACTCGCCGTAGCCGATCATCGCCAGTCGTTCCGGCGGAATGCCGTCGCGCACGAACAGGTGCACCACGCTGGCCGCGCGCGCCGCGGACAGTTCCCAGTTGGACGGGAACTGGTAGGTCCGGATCGGGCGGTCGTCGGTATAGCCTTCCACGCGCACGCCATTGGGCACGCCGGCCAGCACGTCGGCGAGGCTGGAGACGGTGCTCTGCGCGGCCGGTTCCAGCGCGGCCGAACCGGTGGCGAACAGGATGTCGCTGTTGATCTGCACTTCCAGCCAGAGTTCGGCGCGGCGCACCACCACCAGCTTCTGGTCGACCAGTGGCGCCAGCGCCTTCTCGATGTTGTCGGCGATGGTGTCCAGTTGCTGGTGGGCGTTCTGCATGCCCTTGGCATCCACGCTCATGTTCATCTGCGAGGCCATTGCCGCCAGCAGGGTGACGTTGGGCGCGGGCGAGGGCGCGGACGGCCCCTGCTTGGCGCCGGACTTGATCGGCGAGGGCCGATCGAAATCGGCGCCCTGCAGCTGATGGTTGCCGACCTGGACCGGATTGATCGTGCGCGGCGCGCCGCCGAACGCGGCGGTGAGCGCATCGGCCATCACCCGGTACTTGCCCTCGTTGAGGGTGGAGATGGCATACATGACCACGAAGAAGGCCAGCAGCAGCGTCATCAGGTCGGCATAGGGAATGGCCCAGGCCTCGTGGTTGACATGTTCCTCGTGGGATTTCCGGCGTGCCATGCGGGTGCCCGATCAGTGCAGGAAGCCGGCCAGCTTGGATTCGATGTTGCGCGGGTTCTCGCCCTGGGCGATTGCGATCAGGCCCTCGATGATCATCTCGCGCTCGCGGCTCTGTCCGCCGATCACGCTCTTGAGCTTGCTGGCGACCGGCAGGAAGAACAGGTTGGCCGAGGCGATGCCGTAGATGGTGGCGGTGAACGCGGCGGCGATGCCGTGGCCCAGCTTGCTCGGATCGGCCAGGTTCTTCATCACCGCGATCAGGCCGAACACCGCGCCGATGATGCCGAGCGTGGGCGCGTAGATGCCCATCGCCTCGAACACCTTGGCCGCGGCCAGGTCCTGGTGCTCCTGGCTGTTGAGATCGATTTCCAGCATGTGCCGGATGGCTTCCGGCTCCAGGCCATCAACCAGCATCTGCAGGCCCTTTTTCAGGAAGGGATCGCTCTGTTCGTTGACCAGCGGTTCCAGCCCCAGCAGGCCCTGCTTGCGGGCGATGTTGCTCCACTCGACGATCTGCGCGACCAGCCCGTCGTGATCGGCGCCCGGCGGGCGGATCACCCACCGCGCGATCGACACCGCGCGCTTGAACACCGCTGGCGGCGTATGCACGAGGATGGCGGCGACGGTGCCGAGGATGACGATGACGAAGGCCGCCGAGGACCACAGCGACGACACGCCCGCACCCTTGAGGATGCTGCCGCCGACCAGGGCGACCAGGGCGAGGATGAGACCGATGAGGCTGAAGATGTCCATATGCAGTGGTATCGGCGCTGGCGGTCTGGACTTGAGTTGGCGGGTGTGCCGGAGGTGGGGGCCGCGACCGTCGTCACAGGGTCATGCAACGGTCATCGTGGTGCGTGGATGGTGTCCGCGGCGCCGCCGATGGCGAATCACGCGGCCGCTTCGCGCAGGCCGTCGACGTCCAGGATCAACGCCATGCGGCCGTCGCCGATCAGGGTCGCGCCGGCGTAGCCGCGCAGGCCGCGCACCGCGCGCGGCAGCGGCTTGATCACCACCTCCTCGCGCCCGCGCACCTGGTCCACGACCAGGCCGAAGCGCTGGTCGCCCATCTGCAGCACGACGATGGTCAGCAGCGGTGCCTTGACCGCCTCCACGCCCAGCCAGCGACGCAGATCCACCAGCGGCAGGGTCGTGGACTGCCGATCCAGCACGGCCTGGCCGTCGAACCAGCGCAGGCTGGAGGCTGGCGCGTGCAGCACTTCCATCACCCGCGCCAACGGGAGCGCGTAGACCGGATCGCCGGCCTGCACCAGCAGGGTCGGCAGGATCGCCAGGGTCAGTGGTACCCGGATCAGGAAGCGGCTGCCGCGGCCCAGCTGCGAATGGATCTGGATCTGTCCGCTGAGTTCGCGGATGCGCGATTGCACCACGTCCATGCCGACGCCGCGGCCGGAGATGTCGGTGATCTCGGTCTTGGTCGAAAAGCCCGGCAGGAAGATCAGCTGCAGGCATTCGTCGTGCGACAGGCGGGCGGCGGCCTCCGGTTCGATCAGGCCCTTTTCCAGCGCCTTGTCGCGCAGGCGCTCCGGATCGATGCCGGCGCCGTCGTCGCGGATTTCGATGGTGACGTAGTCGCCTTCCTGCTGGGCCGCCAGTCGGACCTGGCCGCTGCGCGGCTTGCCGGTGGCCTCGCGCAGATCCGGCAGCTCGATGCCGTGGTCGATGGCGTTGCGGACCAGATGCACCAGCGGGTCGGACAGCGCCTCGACGAGGTTGCGATCCAGTTCGGTGTCGGCGCCGACCAGCTCCAGATCCACTTCCTTCTTCAGCGAACGGGCCACGTCGCGCGCGACCTTGGGAAAGCGCGAGAACACCTTGCCCACCGGTTGCATGCGGGTACGCATGACCGCGTTCTGCAGGCGTGCGGTGGCGATGTCCAGGCCACTGACCGCGCGATCCAGTTCCTCGTCGCGCAGGCGCGCACGCAGGGTCTTCAGGCGGTTGCGCGACAGCACCAGCTCGCCGACCAGATTGACGATCGCGTCGAGCCGCTTGGTGTCCACGCGGATGGTCTGCTCGGCCTCGCTCGCGCGGGACGGACGGGCCGGCGCGGCGGGGGCGGGCGCCGCCGGGCGAGCCGGAGCGGGTTGGGGTGGGGATGCGGCCGCCGGACGCGCCGTCGCCGCGCCGGGCGCGGCGCCGCCGTGCAGTTGATCCAGCAGGGCCTCGAATTCGTCCTCGCCGATCAGATCCCCGCCCATCGGCGCGACGGTCGTGGCGGCGGGTGCGGCGCCGCCATGCAGTTGATCGAGCAGGGCCTCGAACTCGTCGTCGCTGATCAGATCACTCCCGCCGGCGGCGGGCGCGGCCACCGGCGCGCGGGCCGGCGCGGGCGAGGCATCGACGTTGAACTGGGCGATCAGCGCGGCCGGCGCATGTGGCGGCTCCTCGCCGGCGGCGACCGCGTCGAGCATGCGTTGCAGCCAGTCCAGCGATTGCTGGGCGGCGTCGAAATGATCCGCTTCCAGGGTCGCCTTGCCGGCGCGGACCATGCCCAGCGCTTCCTCGGCGGCATGGCACAGGTTCACCATCGCCTGGATGCCGAGGAAACCGGCGCCGCCCTTGAGCGTATGGAAACCGCGGAACACGGCGTTGAGCTGTTCGCTGTCGCCGGGATCCTGTTCCAGCGTCACCAACTGCTCGCCGAGGCGATCCAGGATTTCCTGGGCCTCGATGAGAAAGTCGGCGGCGATTTCGGGCGTGACGGCGGACATGGTTCGGCTCGGGTTCGGCGGGATGCGTGGGCGGACGGTTAGAGCCCGAGCCCCGACAGCAGATCGTCGGCGTCGTCCTGCGAGAACGCCGCCTTGTCCAGGCCCGCCACCGCGGGACCGGCCAGGCCGTCGTCCTTCTTCCTTTCCGGCGGCGGCAGGCCCAGTTCGCCGAAGCCTTCGTGCACGCGGCGGACGATGCCGGCGACGCGACGGATGATCTGGCCGGTCAGGTCCTGGTAGCTCTGCGCCAATGCCATTTCCGACAGGCCGGCGCGGATCTGGTCCACCACCTGGGTCTGTTCGCCGCTGAGCGCCGTCGTCTTGAGCTGGTCGGCCAGGCCGCGGCATTGTTCGGCCAGGTCCAGGGTCTTGTGGCTGGCCTGTTCGGTCATCGCCACCACGTGATCCAGGCGCGCGCAGGCGTCGTCGAGATCGCCGGCGCCGTGGGTCGGCGGCAGCTCGCCCAGCGTCTGCGCCAGTTCGCGGGCCAACCGGCCCAAGCCCTGCATCATCGGTTGCGTACGCCAGGCCGCGATGGTGTCCAGCTCGCGCCGCCAGCCGGCCTCGTCGCCCTGTTCCAGCGCATCCAGCGCGTGTTGCAGGCGTTCGACCAGCGCGGCGCGGGCGCTGCCGGCTTCCATGACCGCAGCCATCAGGCGGCGGCCCCGAGCCGCTCGAAGATCTTGCCGAGTTTCTCTTCCAGCGTCTGCGCGGTGAACGGCTTGATGATGTAGCCGTTCACGCCGTTCTGCGCCGCTTCGATGATCTGCTCGCGCTTGGCCTCGGCGGTGACCATCAGCACCGGCAGGGTCTTGAAGCGGTCGTCGGCGCGGATCGCCTTGAGCAGTTCGATACCGGTCATGCCCGGCATGTTCCAGTCGGTCACCACGAAGTCGAAACTGCCCTGGGCCAGCGCGGTCAGCGCGCTGGAGCCGTCGTCGGCCTCGGCGGTATTCGTATAGCCCAGATCGTTGAGGAGGTTCTTGATGATGCGACGCATCGTCGAGAAGTCGTCCACGATCAGGATCCGCATGTTCTTGTTGGCTGTCACGAAGGGCTCCGGGTGCAGCAGGGTAGAGGGGGCTCGAGAGCCTTATCGGCAGGTGGCGGGGAAACTTTTGGGCCGGGATTGGGCTGGGGCAGGGATTGGGGATTGGGGATTCAAAGAGCCTCCCTTGAAAAAGGGGGCGGGCGCCCGCGGAGCGGGCGACGGGGGATTGACCAGCCATTCGGCTGTTGAGAAGCGCTTGCTGTTGGCGCCCAAAGCAAATCCCCTCAATCCCCCTTTTTCAAAGGGGGAGGCAAAAGCAAAGGCTCTTGCGAATCCCCAATCCCCAATCCCGACTCCCCAATCCCCGCTCAATCCTCCAACCCGGCGTCCACGCTCTCGAACACGTTCAGCCGACCACGCAGGCGCAGCATGGCCTGGCCGTGGATCTGGCAGACGCGGGACTCGCTGACGCCGAGGACGGCGCCGATTTCCTTGAGGTTGAGTTCCTGCTCGTAATACATGGACAGGACCAACTGTTCGCGCTCGGGCAACTGGCCAATGGCCTTGATCAGCGACTGGCGGAACTCGCCGCGCTCGAGCTGTTGCTGCGGGTTGGGGCCGCCGGTGACCGCGGTCTGCGGTTCGCCGTGGTCCTCGATGTGCGATTCCAGGCTCAGCACCTGGCCGCGGGCGGCATCTTCGAGCAGGCGCAGGTATTCGGGCAGCGGCATTTCCATCGCCGAGGCGACTTCGGTGGCGATGGCGGCGCGACCCGTGCGCTGCTCGATCTCGCGCACGGTGGCGGCGGCCTGGCGGGCGCGCCGGTGTACCGAGCGCGGTACCCAGTCGCCGCGGCGGATTTCGTCGATCATCGAGCCGCGGATGCGGATCGAGGCGAAGGTCTCGAACGAGGCGCCCTGTTCGGCGTCGTAGCTGCGCGAGGCTTCCAGCAGGCCAATCATGCCGGCCTGGATCAGGTCGTCGATCTCCACGCTGGCGGGCAGGCGCGCGGCCAGATGGTGGGCGATGCGGCGGACCAGGTCCGCGTGCATCGTGACGAAGTCGGTGGCCGCCGCTTTCTGGACGGCACGGTATTGGGCGGCGCCGGTGTTCATGCTGGCACGCTCCGGTTGATCATGCGTTCGACGAAGAACTCGACATTGCCGCGGGCGCCGGACGGCGGCTGCCAGCGTGCGGTGACCCGGGCGATTTCGTTGATGGCGCGCGCCGACGGGCTGCCCGGATACGCCTTCACCACCGCCTGCTGGCGCTGCACCGCGCGGCGCAGCCAGTCGTCCTGCGGCACCGCGCCCAGGTAGTGCAGGGCGACGTCGCCGAGGAAGCGCTCGCACACGCGGGCCAGTTTCTCGTACAGCTTGCGGCCCTCGTTGGGGTCGCGGACCATGTTGGCGATGACGTGCACGCGGTCCACGCCGCGTTCGCGCGAGAGCACCTTGATCAGGGCGTAGGCGTCGGTGATCGAGGCCGGCTCGTCACACACCACCACCACCGTGTCCTGCGCGGCCTGGCAGAAGGTCAGCACGCTGTCGGTGATGCCGGCGGCGGTGTCCACCACCATCACGTCCAGGGCGCGTTGCAGTTCCGAGAACACGTTGACCAGGCCGACGTGTTCGGCCGGCGAGAGTTCGGCCATGTGCCGGAAACCCGACGAGGCCGGCACGATCAGCAGGCCGTCCGGCCCTTCCAGCAGCACGTCCTCCAACTGGCAACGCTCCGCGACCAGATCCGCCAGGGTGTATTTCGGCGCCAGGCCAAGCAGCACGTCGACGTTGGCCAGGCCCAGGTCGGCGTCCATCAGCAGGGTGCGCTTGCCCATCTCGGCCAGCGATGCGGCCAAGTTGACCGACACGTTGGTCTTGCCGACGCCGCCCTTGCCGCCGGTCACCGCGATCACGCGGACCGGATGGAAGGCGCCGGTCAGCGGCGGCGTGCTGCGCGGATTGGTCTGCAGCAGGTGTTCATGCGACATGGATGGCCTCCGCGTGGCTGGGTTCGTCGGCTTCGCGGCGCAACTGGTCCAGGCGCAGCACCAGGTTGGGCGCGCTGGCGCGATGCAGGTCTTCCGGCACGCGCTGGCCGTCGGTGATCCAGGCCATCGGCAACTGGTGATCGACGATCACCGACAGCGCGCTGCCGAGCCGGCCGGTCTCGTCGACCTTGGTCAGCACCACGCCGTGCGGCTGGGCGCCGCTGAAGCGGCGGACCACCTCGTCCAGATCGCCGAAATGCGAGTTGGCCGGCAGCACCAGCAGCGTGTGCACCTGCCCGGCGGCACGCAGCCAGTTGAGCTGGCCGACCAGGTTGCGGTCGCGCTGGCCCATGCCGGCAGTGTCGATCAGCACCAGCTTGTAGTCGCGCAGGCGTTCCAGGGTCTGGGCCAGGCGCACGTCGCTGTCGGCCTCGTGCACGGCGATGCCGAGCTGGCGGCCGTAGCTGTGCAACTGTTCGCGGCCGCCCACGCGCACGGTGTCGGTGGTGACCAGGGCCACGTCGCGCGGGTTGTGGCGATCGGCGTAGGCCGCGGCCAGCTTGGCGATGGTGGTGGTCTTGCCGGCGCCGGTCGGGCCGACCAGGGCGATCACGCCGCCCTGTTCCAGCGGGTCCACCGGCAGGATTGGCAGCCTGCGCGAGAGCAGGCCCAGCATCAGGCCGCGTCCGCGATGCAGTTCGGTGTCGGCGGGAATCTGCAGGGCGACGTCGCGGGTGATGCCGGCGTCGAAGCCGTAATCGTCCATCAGTTCCATCGCCTGCGCGCGCACCGGCGAACCGCGCAGGCGCTCGTCGGTAAGGCGGTGCATCTCGCCCTCGATCATTTCGCGCATCGCCGCCAGTTCGGCGCGCATCTGCACCAACTGCTCGTCCTCGGCGCGCGCACGCGCGCCGTTGTCGGCGACCACGCTCAGCACCGGTGCGACGGCTTCCGGCTGCGACGCGGCGACGGGCGTGGCGGGGGCCGACGCCATCGTGGACAGTTCCGCCGGCACCGCCGGCAGGCTCGCGGCCAGGCGCGCGGCGAACGACATCGGATCCAGCGCGAAGGCGGCGGGCGCGGACGGCTCGGCCGGGATTTCCCGCGCGAACGAGGGCACCGGCGCGATGAACGCCGACGGCGGCTCGACCGGGGCGCGCGACTCCTCGGCCACGCGCGATTCGATGGGCGCCGCGGCGGCGACCCGGTTGAAGTAGGCCGCAGCCGCTTCGGCCGGCGACATCTCCGTCGCCTGGCGGTTGGCGGCGGCGCGTGATTCGGCGGACACGGACGGCGCGGCGCGCGCGAACGAAGGCGCCGGTTCGGCCGGACGCATTGCTTCCAGCGTGCGCTGCACCAGCGTCTCGTCGTAGTTGGAGGCCGCCACGATCTCGACGCCGTCGTCGGTCATGCGATTGGAAAGGATCACCGCATCCGGCCCCTGTTCCTGCCGGACCAGCGCGAAGGCGGAGCGCATGTCGGGAGCGACGAAACGTTTGATTTTCATGGGATGAGGCCGGGAATCGGGAATCGGGAATGGGGAATCGAAGAATTCATGGCGCTGACGCGGCCGGGTTTCTCATCGTTGTGTCGTATTCGTTTCATCGTCTGTCTCCGCAACGGGAGTCCGCTTTTGCGATTCCCCATTCCCGATTCCCCATTCCCGATCCAATCAACTAATCGTCCCCACCAGCTTCAACCGCTTGTCCTCCGGCACTTCGCTGTAGGACAGGACCGACAGCGTGGGGACGCTGTGGCGAACCAGCCGGGCCAGCGCGGCGCGGACGCCGCCGGGGACCAGCACCACCGCCGGCTCGCTGCGCGCGTCCTGCTGGGCGACGCAGTCGGCCAGGCTCTGGTGGAGCCGTTCGGCCAGGCCGGGTTCCAGCGCGGCGCCGGTGCCCTGCACGCTGTCCTGCAAGACACGTTCCAGTTGCGGCGCCAGGGTGTAGACGGGAAGCTCCGGGGCCATGCCGGAGATTTCCTGGACGATGAAACGGCCCAGCGACGTGCGCACGGCGGCGGTGAGCGCGGCCGGATCCGGGTTCTGCGGGCCGAATTCGACCAGCGCCTCGACGATCCGGCGCAACTGGCGGATCGGCACGCGCTCGATCAGCAGGTTCTGCAGCACCCGCACCACCGTCGACAGGGTGAGCGTCTTGGGTGTCAGATCCTCGACCAGCTTGGGCGCGGTCTTGCCGAGGTTGGCGAGCAGTTGCTGCACCTCCTCGTGGCCCAGCAGTTCCGGCGCGTGCTCGCGGACCAGGTGTGACAGGTGGGTGGCGACCACGGTCGAGGCATCGACCACGGTGTAGCCCAGTGATTCGGCCATCGCGTGCTGGCCCGGGGTGATCCAGGTGGCGTCCAGGCCGAACGCGGGATCCCGCCCGGGGATGCCGTCGAGGGTGCCGAACGCGCCGCCGGGGTCCAGCGCCAGTTCGCGATCCGGATGAATCTCGGCGGTGGCCACCGGCACGCCGTGCACCAGCAGGCGATAACCATTGGAAGGCAGTTCCAGGTTGTCGCGGATGTGCACCGGTGGAATCAGGAAACCCAGATCCTGGGTGAGCTTGCGGCGCACCGCCTTGATCCGCGACATCAGTTCGCCGCCCTGGGCCTTGTCCACCAGCGGAATCAGCCGGTAGCCGACCTCCAGGCCCAGCGGGTCCACCGGACGCACTTCATCCCAGGTCAGTTCGGCCTGCGGGTTGGACGGCGCGGGCAGCGCGGGATCGGCGCCCGCGGCGCTTTCGCCGCCGGCGCCGGGTTGTTGCTTCTTCCACAGTTTCCAGGCGATGTAGCCCAGCACCGCGGCCAGCGTCAAAAACACGACATTGGGCATGCCCGGGACCAGCCCGACCACGCCGATCAGGCTGGCGGCCACCGCCAGCGCCTTGTGCTGGCCGAACACCTGGCCCACCATCGCGTTGCCCATGTCCTGCGCGCGCGAGGCGCGGGTGACCAGCATCGCCACCGCCGAGGACACCAGCAGCGCCGGCAACTGCGCCACCAGGCCGTCGCCGATCGACAGCAGGGTATAGATCTTGGCCGCCTCGCCGACCGGCAGGCCGTGCTGGAGCACGCCAATCGCCAGGCCGCCGACCAGGTTGATGAAGAGGATCAGGATGCCGGCGATGGCGTCGCCGCGGATGAACTTGCTGGCGCCGTCCATCGCGCCGTAGAAGTCGGCTTCCTCGCGCACTTCCTCGCGCCGGGCCTTGGCTTCCTCGCGGGTCAGCAGGCCGGCGTTGAGGTCGGCGTCGATCGCCATCTGCTTGCCGGGCATCGCGTCCAGGATGAAGCGCGCCGACACTTCCGAGATGCGCCCGGCACCCTTGGTGATGACCACGAAGTTGATGATGGTCAGGATCGCGAACACCACCAGGCCGACCGCGAAGTTGCCGCCGACCACGAACTCGCCGAACGCCTCGATGACCTTGCCGGCGGCACCGTGGCCGTCCTGGCCGTGCAGCAACACCACCCGGGTGGAAGCCACGTTGAGTGCCAGCCGCAGCATCGTGGTCATCAGCAGCACGATCGGGAAGATGGTGAAGTCGAGCGGCCGGCGCACGTAGACCACCGCCAGCAGCACCACCAGCGAGATGGCGATGTTGAAACTGAAGAGCGCGTCCAGCACCGGCGGCGCCAGCGGGACGATCACCATCGCCAGCATCGCCAGCACGACCAGCGGCGCGCCCAGGCCGTGGCGCAGCATGTCCATCATCCGGGAGGTGGGGCTGGGCACCGCGCTCATGCGGGCTTGCCCTCATCCACGTCCACCGCCGGCAGGTCCGGATGCTCGGCCAGGGTACCGTCGCGCCAGGCGCGCAACTGGTAGACGTAGGACAGGATCTGGGCGACGGCGGTATACAGTCTCACGGGGATCTCCCGGCCGAGTTGCCCTTCGCGATACAAGGCGCGTGCCAGTGGCGGCGCCGACACGATGGCGACCCGGTGCGCCTCGGCGACTTCGCGGATGCGCAGGGCGATTTCGTCCACGCCCTTGGCGACCATCCGCGGCGCGCCCATTTGGCCGGCCTCGTACTTCAGCGCCACCGCGTAGTGGGTCGGGTTGACCACGATGACGTCGGCGGTCGGCACTTCCTCGATCATCCGGCGCTGCGACAGCTGGTGCTGCATCTGCCGGATCCGGCCCTTCACTTCCGGCCGTCCCTCGCTTTCCTTCAGTTCCTCGCGCAATTCCTGGCGGGTCATCTTCAGCTTCCGCATCCAGTTCCATTTCTGGTACGGGGCGTCGATGGCGGCCAGCAGCGCCAACGCGCCGGCGCAGGCCAGCAGCAGGCCGCCGGCGAATCCCATGCCGGTGCGCACGGCCTGCTCCAGCGGCATGGTCAGCAGCTCGCGCAGGGAATTCAGGCCCAGCTTCAGGCTCAGGCCAGCGGCCAGGCCGATGAAGACCACGCGCAGCAGCGACTTCAGCAGTTCGGCCACGCTCTCGGCGCCATACAGGCGCTTGAGCCCGGCCATCGGGCTGAGCCGCTTCAGATCCGGTGTCAACGCCTTGCCGGAGAACTGCAATCCACCCATCAGCACCGGGCCGAGGAAGCCGGCCAGCAGGCACAGCCCGATCATCGGCAGCATCACCCACAGCAGTTGCAGCAGCAGGCTGCCGACGTGGCCGAACAACTGGTCCGGATGCTTGAACAGCTGGGGATCCGGGCTGAGCGCGATCTTCATCCAGCCCAGCGAGCCGCGCGCCAGCGGCATGGCCATGGTCAGCAGCGCGATCACGCCGGCGCCGAACACCGCCGCCGTCGCCAGCTCGCGCGAACGCGGGATGTTGCCCTGTTCGCGGGCCTCGCGCAGGCGTTTTTCACTGGGCTGTTCTGTGCGTTCGCCGCTTTCGTCCTGTTCGGCCATGGCGCTGCGTCGGGAAAACCGACCACCACGCTGCAAGTCCCGTTCCAGTCCGGCGACGGGAAACGGACCTCGCCCCGGTCACCGTGCCACTTCCGAAGATCGGGGGAGCGGCCTGGGCGAGGATCAGAACAGGTCTTCGGCGATCACGTAGCTGTCGCGGCCGTTGGACTTGGCCCGGTACAGGGCGGCGTCGGCGCGCGAGAACCAGTCGTGCCAGTCGCGTTCGTGGCCAAGCAGGGCACCGCCCAGCGAGATGGTGATGCGTCCGCCCGGCCCGCGCAGGGACGCGCGCACCGCCTTGCGCAGGCGTTCGGTGGCCGACTCCAGTTCATCGCGGCTGGAGACCTTCAGCAGCACCACGAATTCCTCGCCGCCGAACCGGTAGACTTGGTCGTCCTTGCGCATCTCGAAACGCAGGATCGAGGCCAGGTCGGCGATGGCCTCGTCGCCGGCGGCGTGGCCATAGAGGTCGTTGACCTCCTTGAAGTGATCCAGGTCCAGCACGATCAGTCCGTACCGCCCGCGGCCCAGCGTCTGCTGCTCCAGGGCGTGGGTGAGCGCGCGCTCCATCATCCGCCGGTTGGGCACGTTGGTCAGCGCGTCCAGCGAGGCCAGTTCCTGCAGCTCGACCCGGTCGTCCTGGCTGCGGGTGGCGAAGATGTAGGAGAACAGCGCGGTCAAGGCCGCGGTCACCAGGGTGGACACCGCATGGAACACGTCCGGGAACACCCCCGGCAGCAGGCACAGCACCACCAGCATCACCAGGCCGGCGCCCAGCGCCAGCCGGCGGTCGGCGAGGAAGAAGTTGGTCAGCAGGACCAGGTAGAGCCAGGTGATGGCGATCGGGCCGATCAGCCAGACCGCCAGCAGGCAGGCGCTGGAGTTGAGCAGGCACAGCAGATTGCCGGCGCGGGCGCTGTTGCCGCTGTTCCGGGCATAGACCACCACGCTGAAAATGGCCGCCGCGATCACCCCGTCCACCGCCAGCGCCAGGAAATTGCCGTGCAGCCAGCGGTAGATCGCGAAGGCGGCGATCACCACGGTCGTGGTCACGCCCAGCAGGGTGATCAGTTCCAGGCGGATGTCGCGGTTCTTTGAGGTCATCCCGGTCAGGGTCTGGCGCCCGGTGGCGCCCGCATCGTGATTTCGTCGTCTTTCCCGAAGCAAGTCTAGTGCCGGAATTCCGACTTCGGGTGAAGCCCGTCAAGGAATCGTTGCCGGCCCGCCGGATAGCCCTCGTAGGAGCGACGTCAGTCGCGACCGGAACCCCGGCATCACGGAACCGCCACCCCAGGATGCGCCGCCCTTGTGGGAGCGACGTCAGTCGCGAAGGGCGGCCGGCATCCCGAATCGCGACTGACGTCGCTCCCACACCTCAAGAGAGGGGGCGGTTCAGCGGGCAGGAATCAGGCTCAGGTCGGCGCGGTAGTCCCAGGTCTCGGTTTCCGCCGACAGCACCGCGGTGGCCAGCGCGGCGGCCGCGTCCGCTGCCCGTGGATCGCGGGACCCGGCGAGCAGGGCGTCCAGGCTGCCGTCGCCTCGGTCATGGTCCTGCCAGTCGCGCAGCGCGACCAGATGCAGATAACCGGGCGCATCGCCACTGACGGGCTCGTACCAGCTGTGTGCCGGCGCATCGGCTGGCAGCGCCGCGCGGGCGATCCGGACCGCTTGTTCGAACCCCGCGCGCGCACCGGGCCGGACCGCGTAGCGGGTGACCAGCAGACGGGGCGAAGGCTGCCAGCGTTCCAGCGGGAAGCCGCTGCTCAGATCCCGCCGCAACCGGTAGCTGGCGCGCAGCGCCGGTTCCACGAACGGGGTGACGTTGCGCGCGGCGTCGGCGCCGTCGCCGGCCGGATCGACGCGCCGGTCGAACGCCGCGAACGGGGCGCCGAAGCTGCCGTCGACGAACATCCCGGCGCGCTTGCCGTCGCTGACATACCAGCCGTACCACACCAGCGGATCTCCCGCCTGCCGGTGCCACGCCAGATGGCGGCGATAACCCTCGTCGAAGGCTTCACGCTGGCCGGCCTTGGGCCAGTAACCGAACAGATGGGCAGCATCGCCACTGTCGCGGGTGGACACCGCCGGACTGGCGGCGGAAGCGGCGTGGGCGGTGGGCAACAGCGCAGCCAGCAGCAGGCAGGCGGACAGCAATCGCATGGCGGGCATCCGGCGAAGGGGAAGGGGAAGGGCGACAGCCTAGGCCGGACGCGCGCCCCCGGCCATTTCAAATCCCGGCGTCGCCATTCAATGACATGGAATGATCGCGCCCGGCTTACCATCGGCGTTCCTTCCGCTTTCCTCCGGCCGATGCTTCCCGATTTCCGTCGTCTCGCCGTGTTCCGCACCGTGGTCGCCGAGGGCGGCGTCAACGCCGCCGCGCGCAGTCTGCACAAGTCGCCCTCGGCCGTGACCTACGATCTGCAGCAGCTCGAGCGCCAACTCGGCACGCCGCTGTTCCGGCGCAGCGGCAGCCGGTTGGTGCTGACCCCGCGCGGGCGGGTGCTGGCCGCCTCGATCGAGCGCGCCTATCTGGATCTGGGCCAGGCCTGGCAGAACGTGCGCGAGGATGTCGCCGCCGAACCACTGCGGGTGGCCTGCGTGTCCGGCTTCGGCCGGTACCGGCTGGTGCCGCGCCTGCTGTCGCTGCTGCCGCCCGAGCGCCCGCTGGAAGTGCTGTTCCGCACCGCCAGCCAGGTGCTGGCCTTGCTGGAAACCGGACGGGTGGCGCTGGGCGTGAGCTATCGCCCGCTGGTGACCGCCGGCATCGCCTCGGTGCCGTTGGGCGAGGAGGAATTGGCGCTGGTCGGCCCCAAGGCGCGACGCGCCACGCCCGGTGCTGCGCAGATCGCCTCGTTGCCGTTCGTGACCTACGAGGAGTTCGACTACGTGTTCTTCCGCTGGTTCGAAAGCCAGCAGTTGCCGCTGCCGGCACGCTGGCACCGCAGCGATCATTTCGACGAACTGGAGGAAGCACTGGAGAGCGTGGCACAGGGCCGCGGATGGTCGATCGTCCCGCTGGATTCGGCGCTCGGCACTGCCTATCGCTCGCGGGTGCGCGTGCATCGGCTCTCGAAGCCGTGCTTGAACGAGGTGCACCTGATCGGACGGGAGCGGGATTTGCGCAGCGAGGACGCCGCCTTGCTGCGCAGGGCGGCGGCGTAGACGGGGCTTTCGCCATCGTGTTGCCCGTTGGACATCGACGGCGTTCCTCCGCGGCTCCTGCTCTGTTTTTTGCTTGGGTTCCCGAACCCCGACGCAAGCGCGCCAAGGTGAAGCGCCCCTGGCAATCACGCGCGGCGGCACCCGATATCGATGACGCTTGAAAGAAGGCAAAAGCAAAGGCCAGGGCAGCGGAGCGAGCTCCGCTCTACGGCGTCAGCTGCCGCGCCGCATCGAAGGTCTGGTCGAAGATGCGCTGTACCGGCGGTCCCAGTTCCCCCGACAACAGCGCCAGCAGGAATAGTCCCAACAGCAACGCGGTCGGCAGGCCCAACTGGATCGGATTGAGCGCCGGTGCCGCGCGGCCCAGCACGCCGAATGCCAGATTCACCGCCAGCATCGCCACCATCACCGGCAACGCCAGGCTCAGGGCCGCGCGCAGGATCTGCATGAAGAACGCCGGTGCGACCTGCAGCACCGCCTGGGGATCCGGCAACGCGGTGCCGATCGGCAGCGAGTGATAGCTGTCGACCAGCAGCGCCACCAGTGCGAGGTGCCCGTTGAGGGTGAAGAACACCAACCCGAAGGCCAGGTAGAACCACTGGCCGACCACGCCGGAATTGACACCGCGCAGCGGGTCCGACATCTGCGCGAAGGCCAGGCCGGTGCCCTGCGAGATCAATTCACCGGCCAGCGCACCGGCTTCGAACGCCAGCCGCAGCAGGAAGCCGATGCAGGCGCCAACCGCCAGCTCGCGCGCGGCCGTCAACACGTTGGCCGAATCGAAGGCGATCTGGGTGGGCGGCGACGGCAGCATCGGCGCCAGCGCCAGCGACAGCGCGCCGGCGAGGATCACCCGCACCCGTACCGGCACCGCGCGGGTACCGACCAGCGGCATCGCCATCAGCATCGCGCCGGTGCGCAGCATCACCCACAGCAGCGTGGTGATCAGGCCGAACGCCTGCTGCCCATCGATGACCATCTGGGTGGCGGCATTCATCCGCGCATCCCCGCCGGGTTGTCAACACATTCGGCAGGCCGCCACCGTGGAAAAACCAGAACGGCACCCGGACATTCCCCCCTTTGAAAAAGGGGGGGCAGGGGGGGATTCCCCCGCGATGCCTGGCCCACCGTCACCACCGCCTCACCCAATCAGATGCGGCAAGCGCTGGAACAGCGCCGTGGTGTACTCCACCAGCGTCCCCATCAGATAGCTGCCGGTGGCGAACAGCGCCGCGGTCAGCGCGATGGCCTTGGCGACGAACGCGATGGTCGGCTCGTTCAACTGCGTCGCCGCCTGGATCACGCCAATCACCACGCCGACGATCAGCACCACCAGCAGCAGCGGCCCACCCACCCACAGCGCGATTTCAAGGCCACCACGCAGTTCGGTCAATGCGGTTTCGGGAGTCATTGTCTACGGGAATCGGGAATGGGGAATAGGGAATCGGTGTGCGAGAAATCAGGCTGTCGGGAAGTCGCTCTTGCGATTCTCCATTCCCGATTCCCCATTTCCGGCTAGTTGAAGCTCGCCGCCAGCGAGCCGACGATCAGGACCCAGCCGTCGACCAGCACGAACAGCAGGATCTTGAAGGGCGCCGAGACGAGCATCGGCGAGAGCATCATCATGCCCATCGACATCAGCACGCTGGCCACGACCAGGTCGATGATCACGAAGGGGATGAAGATCAGGAAGCCGATTTCGAACGCGGTCTTCAGTTCGCTGGTCATGAAGGAGGCGACCACGATCGGGAACGGCACATCGGCCGGACTCGCGTAGCTGGCGTGGCCGGCCATGCCGGCGAAGGTCATCAGGTCGGTTTCACGCACCTGCGCGAGCATGAAGTCGCGCAGCGGGCCGGTGGTCAGGGTCCAGGCGGTGCCGAAGTCGATCTGGCCGTCCAGATAGGGCGCCATGCCCTGCGCCCAGGCCTTCTCGCCCACCGGCATCATCACCAGCATGGTCAGGAACAGGGCCAGGCCCACCAGCACCTGGTTGGACGGGGTCTGGCCGGTGCCCAGCGCCTGCCGCAGCAGGCCGAGCACGATGATGATGCGGGTGAACGCGGTCATCGCCAACAGGATCGACGGGATCAGGGTGATCGCCGTCATCAGCAGCAGCGTCTGCAGCGGCAGGCTGACGTTGCGATCGCCAATCTGGCCGACGTTGACGTCTGGCAGCGTGGGCAGGGTCGGCTTGCCCGGCGGCGTGGGCGCGGCGGTATTCGCGGCGACGGGCGTCGCGGGTGCCGCCGCGGCCTGCGCGTTCTGCGCGAAGGCCAGCACCGGCGCGGCCAGCAGCCACAGGCACAACAGGAAGGGCAACAGGCGACGCATCGTCATTTCTCTTTGCGCAGGCGCTTGGCCAGCAGTTCGGCGAAGTTGGGCAGGGGCTGCACCGGCACCGGCGGCAGCGGTTCGGGCAGGCGATGCAGGTGGGCGATGCCGCCCGGGCTCACGCCCAGCAGAAGTTGTTCGCCGCCGATCTCGACCACCAGCAGGCGCTCCTTGGTGCCGACCGACAGGCTGGTGACGATCCGCAGCTGATCGTTCGGGCGCAGGCCCAGGCCGGCGCCGGGCAGGCGCTTGAGCAGCCAGGCCAGGCCGAGGATCAGGCCCAGCACCAGGACCAGGCCGACCAGCGCGCCGCCGATGCCGGGCGTGGCCGGCGCGGCGTGGCCAATCTTCTGCGCGGGCGTGGCGGCCGTGGCCGCGGCGGCGATCAGGGGAAGCGGAAACGACATGAGGACGGCTCAGCGCAGGCGGCGGATGCGTTCGCTGGGGCTGACCACGTCGGTCAGGCGCACGCCGAAGCGTTCGTTGACGACCACCACTTCGCCATGCGCGATCAGGGTGCCGTTGACGAACACGTCCAGCGGCTCGCCCGCGCCGCGCTCCAGTTCCACCACCGAGCCCTGGTTGAGCTGCAGCAGGTTGCGGATCGGGATGCGGGTGCGGCCGACTTCCAGCGACAGCACCACCGGCACGTCCAGGATGACGTCCAGGCTCATGTCGCTGAGGCTGCGTCCGGCGTCGGCCTGCAGGGCCTCGAATTGCGCGGCGGCGGCTTCTTCGGTGAGGGGTTGGTTCATGGCAGGGAATCCTGGGTGGCGATGTCGGAAGCGGTCGATGCGAGCGAGGGCGCCGCGGGTGGCGGCGTGACCAGCGCGCCGGGCGGACGGTGGGCGAGGATCTTCACCGCGTTGTTGCCGTTGGAGGTGCCGAACTCGCCGGTGAACACCGGTACCTGTTCGACGCACACCGGCACCGTGCGCGGCAGGTCGATGGGCAGGATGTCGCCCACCTTGAGGCGGGTGAGATCGCGCAGGCTGATGCGCTTCTCGGCGAGCACGCTGGACAGGGTGACCTCGGCGCCGCGCAGCAGTTCGTTGACGCTGTCGCGGAAGCTGTCATCGTCGTGCACGCGGTCGGACTGGATGCCGGCGTCGAGCAGTTCGCGGATCGGCTCCAGCATGGAATAGGGCAAGGTGATGTGCAGATCGCCGCCGCCGCCGTCCAGTTCGACGTGGAAGCGGCTGACCACCACGTACTCGCGCGGGCTGACGATGTTGGCGAAGTGCGGATTGACTTCCGAGTTGATGTACTCGAATTCCACCGGCATCACCGGCGCCCAGGCGTCGACCAGATCGGTGAAGGTCTGCTTGAGCAGCAGGTGGATCACCCGCATCTCGGTGGCGGTGAACTCGCGGCCCTCGATCTTGGCCGGATAGCGCCCGTCGCCGCCGAAGAAGTTGTCCACCACCGTGTAGACGAGCTTGGGCTCGAACACCATCAGGCCGACCCCGCGCAGTGGCTTGAGCCGGATCAGGTTGAGGTTGGTCGGCACGTACAGCGAATGCAGGTATTCGCCGAACTTGATCATCTCGATGCCACGCACCGACAAATCGGCCGAGCGGCGCAGCAGGTTGAACAGGCCGATGCGCCAGGTGCGGGTGAAGCGCTCGTTGATCATCTCCAGCGTGGGCAGGCGGCCGCGGACGATGCGGTCCTGGCTGGCGAAGTCGTACAGGCGTGCGACGCCGGGGTCCTGCGGCGGCTCGTCGGTCTCGATCGCACCGGAATCGACGCCATGGAGCAGGGCGTCGATTTCGTCTTGCGAAAGCAGGTCGCTCATCATCGCGGGCTTCCCCTTACTGCATCACGAAACTGGTGAACAGCAGTTGCTCGGCCCCCGGCTTGCCGGTTTCCGCCTTCATCAGCTTGCGCACTTCGGCCAGTGCCTGTGCCTGCAGCTTTTCCTTGCCGGCACGGGTGATCAGCTCCTCGGCGTTCTGCTGGGCGAACAGCATCAGCAGCTTGGCGCGCAGCGCCGGGGCATGCAGTTCGATGGCCTTGAGCGATTCCGGGTCGCGGGTCATCAGTTGCACTTCGACCTGCAGGTAGCGCGCGCCGCCGGCCGAGCCGATCAGGTTGACCACGAAGGGCGGCTCTAGGGCGAAGTACTGCGCCGGGGCGGGTACCTTGCCGGCGTCAGGCGCGGCCTTGGCTTCGGGCTTGGCGGGCGCGGCGTTGCGCGACGCGAAGAACCACGCGCCGCCGCCGGCCGCACCGGCGGCGACCAGCGCGACCAGGCCGATGATCAGCCAGGGCTTGCCCGCCTTGGGCGTCGGTTTGAGCAGCTTGGGGTCGGGTTTCTCGGCGGGGGGCACGCGGGCGTTCTCCTGGGTGGACGCGGGAGAAGATGCAAGTGGCGTGCCGTGGAACTGGCGAGGCGGTGCCGGAAATCCGGCGGGGGCACACGCCGTCGTGCGGAGCCGCCGACAGCCCGGCCGGGACACCGACGTAGAGCGGAGCTTGCTCCGCTACTCCGGCTTTGCCATTCCGTCCGGCCTTCATCAGGAAGGGTTACCGGGTGCTGGCGCGCGATACCGATGACGAACGAACCATTCAGGCCAGAGCAAATGCCCAAGCAGCGGAGCAAGCTCCGCTCCACGTGGCGTCGCGGATCAGGCGTAGGCGTCCAGCAATCCGCGGGCGATGCGAACCGGCGCGCCGCGGGGGGCGGTGTCGGTGTCCGTCGTCGAGGTCGTGCCGTCGCCGCCTCCACGTGAGGTGTTGGTCTGGGCCGGCGAGGATTGCGGCTGCTGGCGGTGGCCGACGTCGGCCTGCGCCAGCTGGAAACCCTGCTGGCCCAGCATCTCGCGCAGGCGCGGCAGGCTGTCCTGCAACGCCTGCCGGACTTCCGGCTGCGCGCTGCTGAAATCGGCGTGCACGCGATCGCCGTCCAGGCGCAGGCTGACTTCGATCGCGCCCAGATCGCCGGGGCTGACCCGAATGTGGGCATGGCCGATTTTCTGTTCGGCCATCCAGGTCATCTGGGTGCCGAGGGTGTCGCCGAAACGGTCACCGCGCAGGTCCGGCGTCATCGACGCCAGCGGATTGACGGTGGCGGTGCGGGCAAGACCGTAATCGGAGGCGGGCGCGGGCATGCCGGCCAGGGGAGCGGCGATCGGCACGGGCGCGTCCGCGTCGGCGCCGCCGGCATCGCCGGCCATGTCCTTGAGCGCGGCCAGTCCGGCGGCGAGCGTGGCGGGCAGGGGCACGGATTCGCCGGCGGCGAGGTCGGCGAGCGGAATCGCGGCCGGAGCGGTGCCGGTGGATGCGGATACCGGAGGAGCGTCGGAGGGCCGGGCGGCGTTCGCCATCGCGCTGGTAAAGGCGAGCGGATCCGCTGGCGCGGCCTCCGTGCTGGTGGTTGGCGTGGCCAGTCCACCTTCGGCGAGCATGGTGCTTGCCATCGGCATCGCGTTCGCGGCCAGGCGCAGTCCGGCCGGGAAACCGGTCGACAACGCGGATGTGCCGTGCCCCGGGGTTCCCGGCGGGACGCTTTCCGGCGTGCCGGCAAGGCTGTCCAGGGGAGGCGGGAACACCGCCAGGATCAGTCCGGCGGGGGGCCAGGCGGCGTCCTCGTTGGCGCTTTCGTGGCGGTCCTTTCGCGTGTCGCGTTCCGCCTGCGCGGTGGCGGCTGACGCGGATGCGGCGTCGTCGGCGGAAGCGTTCGCCTCATCCGCCTGCGCGCGGGCGGGTTCGTCCGTGCGCGCATCCCGCGCGGATTCGCGCGCCGGAGTGGCATCGCGCTGGCGCTTGCCGGCCGGCACGGTGGATTCGGAACGGGCGCCGGGCGCATCGCGGCGCAGCAACTGCTCGAAGGCGGGTTTCTTCGCCGAGGGTTCGGCCGTGCGCGGACCGTTCGCGCCGGCGATGCCGGTACCGGCGTTCGCGCCCATGCCGCCGAGCCAGCCGGAAGCATCGGCCTTCACTTGCTTTCCTCGGTTTCCTCGGCGGCGGCGGTCGCCGCCAGGCGCGCGCGGCGCGCGCCCAGGTCATCCATCTCGCGCTGGTTGCGGCGCTCGACCACCTGGTGCTCCTGCACCCGGTAGCTGGCGGCCAGTTGTTCCAGCACCTGCTTGTCGCGACTGGCCAGCAGCAGCCGGTCGCGCTCGATGTCCACGCTGGCGCGGCTGCGGTCCACGGTCTGCGCCTGCTGCTGCACCGCGCTGTCCAGGCGATCCAGGAAGGCCCGCCGGTTGGCCAGCTGGGCCGGGCTGGTCGCGGCCATCTGGCTGCCGGCGTATTCGTCGGCGTAGCGACGCAGTTCCTCCAGCCGCGATTCGTGCATCGCCAGCGTGCGCTGGCGCTCGGCCAGATCGCGGGCGACCGCGTCTTCCTTCTCCTGGGCGCGGCGCAGCAGCGGGTCGATTCGACGGGATTGCATCATGGCTTAGGATTCCTTGCGGGCTTGCGCGTTGCGTTCGACCAGTTGTTCCAGCGCGTCGCGGCTGTTGCGCAGATCCGCCGAGCGGGCCACGTCCTGGCCGAGGAATTCGACGATCTCCGGCCAGCGTTCCAGCGCTTCGTCCACGGTCGGGTCGCTGCCGCGCTGGTAGGCGCCGATGGCGATCAGGTCGCGGTTGCTGGTGTAGGCCGACAGCAGCCGCTTGAGCTTGCGGATGCGATCGCGCCAGGTCTCGTCGGCAATCTCGGTAACCACGCGGCTGACCGAGGATTCGACGTCGATGGCTGGATACAGGCCGCTGTCGGCGACCCGGCGCGAGAGCAGGATGTGGCCGTCGAGGATGGCGCGGGCGGCGTCGGCGATTGGATCCTGGGGATCGTCGCCTTCGGTCAGCACGGTGTAGAAGGCGGTGATGGAACCGCGCCCGGCCGAGCCGTTGCCGGCGCGTTCGACCAGCGCGGGCAGGCGCGCGAACACCGACGGCGGGTAACCACGGGTGGTCGGCGGTTCGCCCACCGACAGGCCGATTTCGCGCTGGGCCTGGGCGAAACGGGTCAGCGAATCCATCAGCAACAGGACATTCAGGCCCTGGTCGCGGAACCACTCGGCGATCGCGGTGGCGCGATAGGCGCCCTGCAGGCGCGCCAGCGGCGGGCGATCGGCCGGACTGGCGACCACCACCGCGCGCGCCAGTCCCGCCGGGCCGAGCGTGCTCTCGACGAAATCGCGCACTTCGCGGCCGCGTTCGCCGATCAGGCCGACCACGATCACGTCGGCGGCGGTGTAGCGGGTCATCATGCCCAGCAGGGTCGACTTGCCGACGCCCGAGCCGGCGAACAGGCCCACGCGCTGGCCGCGGCCGATCGGCAGCAGCGCGTTGATCGCGCGCACGCCCACGTCCAGCGGCTGGGTGATGGGTTCGCGCGAGAGCGGATTGATCGCCACGCCCGACAGGCTCACCGTGGACTCGGCGCGGATCGGGCCGCGCCCGTCCAGCGGCACGCCGTCCGAGTCGATGACCCGGCCCAGCAGGCCTTCGCCGACTTCCACGCCGCCACGGCGGCGCAGCGGCACCACCCGCGCGTTCGGCAGCAGGCCGTGCAGTTCGGCGCTGGGCATCAGGTAGGTGCGTTCGCCGGCGAAGCCGACCACTTCCGCGTCGACCCAGCCGCCATCGACCACTTCGACCTTGCAGGTGGCGCCCAGCGGCGCCTCGCAGCCGATCGCCTCCAGGGTCAGGCCGACCGCGCGACGCAGGATGCCTTCGCGGATCAGGCCGTGGCTACCCAGGTTGGGACGGATCTGCGACAGCCGCGCGGCCAGCCTCAGGTCGCGCGCGTTCAGCCATTCCAGCGGTTGCGCGCTCATCCGAGGGCGCCTCCGCGTTGCAATACGTTCTCCAGCGCGCCGCGCAGGCGCGCTTCCAGGGTACCGTCGATGCGCACGCTCTCGGCGTGCACGCGCAGGTCGCCACGGCTGAGCGAGGTGTCCGCGGTCAGGCGGGTGGTCGGCATCATCGACAGCACCGGCGTCAACGCGGCGATATCGTCCGGATGCAGGCGCAGTTCGACCTCGCGGCTGGTGCCGCCGACCGCGTCGAGCGCGGCGCTGGCCAATTCCGACAGCAGCATTGGATCGGCCTGGTAGGCGCGTCCGACCAGGCTGCCGGCGATCCGCACCGCCAGCTCCGACAGCGCGCCCATCACTTCGTTTTCCAGTCGATCCAGCGGGCGCGAGAAGTTGTCCAGGATGCCCTCGATCTGCGCGGTCAGCCGGCGCACCTCGTTCTGGCCCTGGGCGAAGCCCTCGGCATGCCCTTCGGCGCGACCACGCTCCAGGCCTTCGCGGTAGGCCGCTTCCTCGATGGCCTGGATTTCCTCCAGGCTGGGCGGACGCAGCATCGGCACTTCGGCCGCGGCGTCGCGGCGGGCCATAAAATCCAGCGGCGGGGCCATCCAGCGCACCGGATCGTTCATACCATCTCCTCACTGCTGGCGTTGAGCGAGATGACGCCCTGGTCGGCCAGGCGGCGGACGATGGCGAGGATTTCCTTCTGCGCGCCTTCCACGTCGGACAGCCGCACCGGGCCGCGCGCCTCCATGTCCTCCATCAGGATCTGCGCGGCGCGCTGGGACATGTTGCGGGTGATCTTCTCGCGCACCCTGGCGTCGGCGCCGCGCAGGGCCAGGCCCAGGCGGTCGTTGGGCACTTCGCGCAGCATCGCCTGCAGTTCGCGGTCGTCCAGATCGATGAGGTTGTCGAACACGAACATCAGGTCCTGGATGCGCGCGCCCAGATCGGCGTCGATGTGGTTGATGGCGCCCAGGATGGTCTGGTCCTGGCCGCTGTCCATGAAATTGAGGATGTTCGCCGCCACCTTGATGCCGCCGATGCTGGACGACTTCAGGTTCTGGTTGCCGGAGAACTGGCGTTCCATGATCTCGTTGAGTTCGTTGAGCGCGTTGGGCGGGATGCCGTCGAGGGTGGCGATGCGCAGCAGCACGTCCGAACGCGCGCGCTCGGGCAGCATCTTGAGGGTCTCGGCGGCCTGATCACCGTCCAGGTGGGACAGCACGATGGCGATGATCTGCGGGTGCTCGTTGCGCACCAGATCGGCGATCGCGCGCGGGTCCATCCACTTCAGGGTGTCCAGGCCGGTGGTGTTGCGGCCCAGCAGGATGCGGTCGATCAGGCTGCCGGCCTTGTCCTCGCCCAGCGCCTGCACCAGCACCTTGCGCACGTAGTCGTCGGCGCCCATGCCCAGCGAGGTCTGCTTGTCCAGCGAGTGGTTGAAGCTGTCCATCACCTGCAGCACCTGCTCGCGGCTGATGCCGCTGATGGTGGCCATGGCGATGCCGAGCTTCTGCACCTCCTTGGCGTTCATGTGCTTGAGCACTTCGGCGGCATCCTGCTCACCCAGCGAGAGCAGCAGGACGGCGGCGCGCTGCACGCCGGTCAGCTCGGTGTCGTTGGGATTAATCATCGCTGGCCACCCAGTCCTTCACCACCTGCGCGACCTGCTTGGAATCGTTCTTGACCGCCTCGCGGGCGTGGCGCAGCCGGTCCTCGTAGGCATCGGAGGCCAGCGCGCGCGGCACGCTGATCTCGGCACGGTCCTGGCGCAGCGCGGCGACGATGCGGGCATCCTCGTCGCCTTCGTCGACCAGGCTCACGTCCACCGCGTCGGGGGCGGCCCTTTTCGCCCGTGGCTGGATGATCTGGCGCATCGCCGGGCGCAACACGCCGAACAGCAGCGCCAGCACCACGATCGCGCCCAGGCCGTAGCGGGCGACGTCCCGCACCATCGGATTCTGCAGCCACGGGCTTTCCCAGAACGACACCTCCTCCGCCGGCGCCGGCTCGCGCACGAACGGCGCGTTCATCACCGACACGGAGTCGCCGCGCGCGGCATCGAATCCGACCGCTTCCTTCACCAGCGCCTCGACCCGGGCGAGGGTGGCCGCGTCCAGCGGCACCATCGTGGTCTTGCCGTTGGCGCCGGCGCGCGGCACGTGATCGACCAGCACCGCGGCGGTGACCCGGCGCACCCGTCCGGCGGGCTGGCGGGGTGCTGCAGGGTGCGATCCATCTCGAAATTGCGGGTCGCGCTGCTGGCGGTTTCCACCGGCGCCTCGGGATTGGGCGCGGCGGCCGCGTTGGGACCGGGCGGCGTGTTACTGGTCGCGCCGGGCACGCCCTCCGGTCCCGGCTTGGCGACCGTGTTCTGGCTGACCTGTTCGCTGCGTACCTTGGCCGGATCGTTGGCGAAGGTCTCGCGCGCTTCCTCGACCACCGAGAAGTCCATGTCCACCGCGACTTCGGCGTTGACCCGGCCCGGGCCGGTCAGCGGTTCCAGCAGTTCCTTGACGCGCTGGTTGAGCGAGGTTTCCAGCTTGCGCACGCGCTCGAACTGGGCGGCGTTGAGCGCGGCCTCGCTGTTGGGATCGCTGATGGTCAGCATGCGGCCGCTCTGGTCGACCACGGTGACGCGTTCCGGCGCCAGGTCCGGAATGCTCGAGGACACCAGGTGCACGATGGCATCGACCTGATTGCGTTCCAGCATCGCGCCCGAACGCAGTTCCAGCACTACCGAGGCGCTGGCGACCTCGCGCTGGCGGGTGAACGCGCTGGGCTTGGGAATGGCCAGGTGCACCCGCGCGTCACGGACCGGGCGCAGGGTGGTGATGGTGCGCACCAGCTCGGTTTCCAGCGCGTGCTGGTAGCGGGCGTTCTCGACGAACTGGCTGACGCCGAAACCGGGATCGCGTTCCATCAGTTCAAAGCCCAGCCGGCCGTTCTCGGCAAGGCCGGAACTCGCCAGCTTCAGGCGGGCGTCGTGCAGGTTTTCCGCCGGCACCGAGATGGCGCCGCTGGCCTGGTCGAGCTTGAACGGAATCTGCGCGGCGCGCAGCAGGTCGGCGGCTTCGGCGGTGGCCTTGGCATCCAGCCCGGTGTAGAGCGGGGTGAAGTCGGGCTTCTGCGACCAGAAGAACACCATCAGGCCGACCGCGACCGCGCCGGCGATCATCAGCAGCGTGCCGAGCTGGCGGAACACCGGGAAGTCCTGGATTTTCGACAGCGCCGCGCCCGCCTTCTCGGCGTTCAGCGATTCCTTCAACGATTCCTTGGACAGGGTCAGGGCCATGGGCGTGCGGTTCCGGTGCGTTCGGGCTCAGGCGAGGCGATGGTTTACAGGGGCATGTTCATCACGTCCTGGTAGGCCTGGACGAGACGGTTGCGGACTTCGACGGTGGCGCGGAACGCGACCTGCGACTGCTGGGCGGCGACCATCACCCGCGCCAGGTCGGCGCGCGGGTCGCCCAGTTCGAACGCCTGCGACAGCGCACCGGCGGTCTTCTGTGCGTCGTTGACGCCTTGCAGTGCGTTCTGCAGGGTTTCGCCGAAGCTGGGCGCCTTGACCGCGGGCTGGCCGAACTGGACCGCGTTCGGGTTCTGCACCGGTTCCAGCGCGCGCGTGCCCAGCTGGTGCTGGTAGCTGCGGATCTGCGACAGGATGGAAGCGACGGAATCGGACATGGGCGCGGTTCGGCGGAGTGTCTGGGGTTAACGGTGCAAGATGCGTGCCGCAACCGCCGCGCCGGGCCTGTCAGTTTTCCGTCGCCAGCGCGTCCTCGCGTTCCACGCCGTACTTGCGCAGCTTTTCCACCAGGGTGGTGCGACGCAGGCCGAGCAGCTGGGCCGCGTGGGCGACCACGCCGCCGGCGCGATCCAGGGCGTCGCGAATCAGGTTGAGTTCGATGCGGGCGATGTGCTCGCGCAGGTCGATGCCATCCTCGGGCAGGCGATCGGACGCGGCGGCGGCGACCTGTACCTCCACGGAGGCCGCGTCGAGGCCGGCGGCGCGGGGCGCAGGCGCGGGCGGCACCTCGGCCACCGGCGCAGGCAGCAGGCTGTCTTCTGGCAGGTAGCGGCGCGGCAGATCCTGCACCCGCACCAGGCCGCCGGGATGCAGCACCGCCATGCGCTCGACCAGGTTGGTCAGCTCGCGCACGTTGCCCGGCCAGGGATAGAAGCGCAGTGCCTGCAGGGTCTCGTCGGCGAACCGCACTTCGCCGCGGCCGGTGCGGGCCAGTTGCATCGCCAGGGTGGTGACCAGTGCCGGCAGATCGTCGAGGCGCTCGCGCAGCGCGGGCATCTCGATCGGGAACACGTTGAGGCGGTAGAACAGATCCTCGCGGAAGTGGCCTTCGGCGATGCGATCCTCCAGGTTGCGGTGGGTCGCGGCGATCACCCGCACGTTGCAGCGGATGGTCTGGTTGCCGCCCACGCGCTCGAAGCTGCGCTCCTGCAGCACGCGCAGCAGCTTGACCTGCATCGGCAGGCTCATGTCGCCGATTTCGTCCAGCAGCAGGGTGCCGCCCTCGGCCATCTCGAAGCGGCCCTTGCGCGCGCTCAGCGCGCCGGTGAAGGCGCCTTTCTCGTGGCCGAACAGCTCGCTTTCCAGCAGGTCCGGCGGAATCGCGCCGCAGTTGATGGCCACGAACGGACCGTCGCGGCGCGGCGAATGCTCGTGGATGGCACGCGCCACCACTTCCTTGCCGGTGCCGGATTCGCCCAGCACCAGCACGGTGGTGTCGAACGCGGCGACCTGGTCGATCAGCCGGCGCAGGCGCACCACCGCCGGGCTGTTGCCGGTCGGGCCGTTGCCCTGCGCGGTCTGCGCCTGGTGCTCGGTGTCCAGGCGCTTGAGGCTGGCCCGGCGCAGGCAGCTTTCCAGCTGGCTGTGGCGGATCGGCGTGTCCAGCGGCCACACTCCGGCCTCGTGCAGGCCGTGGGCGGTGGCGAACGCAGCCGGTTCGCCCTCCAGCAGCAGCACCGGCGGCGGCAATGGCGCGTCGCCCAGCCAGGCGAACAGCGCGCGGGTGGACGGGCCATCCTCGATCCGGCCGACGATCACCGCCATGAAGTCGTGCGGGCGGTGCCGGCGGATGTCCACGTCGCCGGCCTCCGCGGCCCAGCGCGGGGTCAGGTCCATGAACTCCAGCAGGTCGGTCACCCGCACCGCGCGGGCGGCATCGGCGTCGAGGACAAGGATTCGGGATTCACTCATGGCGGTTGTCTCGGAACTTTTCCAGGATGGGCAGGACTTCCTGGATGTAGGAAAGCTTGCTGACGAATTCGTCGGCGCCGGCGCGGCTGGCGTGCTCGCGGTGTTCGGCGTCGTCGAAGTGGCTGGCGATGACCACGAACGGCGGCTGGTCCTGGGTCTTGATCAGGCGGGTGGCCTGCAGGCCGCCCATTTCGGGCATGGCCAGGTCCATCAGCACCACGTCCGGGCGCAGCGATTCGGAACGCTCGATCGCCTCCAGGCCGTTGCTGGCGCGGCCGACGATGTCCAGCCAGTCCAGCTTGCGCAGGTGGCGGATGGCCGCGTTGATGAAACCCTCGTGGTCGTCCACCAGCAGTACGGTGATCTTGTTCATGCGCGTGCTTCCTTATCCGGCCCTGGCCAAGGCCGACACGTTACCGCGCCGGCGGTCGCGTGCGGAGGCGATGTCCAGCTGTTCCCGATACTTGGCGACCGTGCGGCGGGCGATGTGGATGCCCTGGCGGGCCAGCAGGCCGGCAATGGCCTCGTCGGCCAGCGGTTTGTGCGCGGGTTCGTTCTCGATCAGGCGGCGAACCATCGCGCGCACCGCCGGGCCGGACACGCTCGCGCCCTCCAGGCGGACGGCGAAGAAATGCTTCAGCTCGAAGGTGCCGCGCGGGGTCTGCATGTACTTGCCGGTGGTGATGCGCGAGACGGTGGATTCGTGCATGCCGATTTCGTCGGCGATTTCCTTCAGGGTCAGCGGCGCCATCGCCTCGTCGCCATGGGCGAGGAAGCCGGCCTGGCGTTCGACGATGGCGCGGGCGGTGCGCAGCAAGGTCTCGTAGCGCATCGACAGGCCGCGGGTCAGCCAGCGCGCTTCCTGCAGCAACTCGCGCAGGCGGCGTGCGCCGTCGCCCTGTTCGGCCTTCGGATCCAACTGGTCCAGCGCGCGCTCGTGCAGCGGCGACACCGACAGGCGCGGGGTGGTGGCCGGGTTCAGCGCGACCCGCCAGGCGCAGTCGGCATGCCAGGCGACCACGTCCGGCACGACGTGGCCGGTAACGGCGGGCAGCAGGGTTTCGGCCGGACGCGGCTGCAGCGACAGGATCAGGCGGATGCCTTCGCGGATCTGTTCCGGATCCAGGTGCAGGCGGGCGGCGAGTGCGTTTTCATCGTGCGCGGCCAGCAGGTCCAGTGCTTCGTCGAGAATGCGGGCGGCGATGTGGCGGGCCGGCACGCGGCCGGGCAGGGTGGCCAACTGCACCCGCAGGCATTCGCGCAAGTCGCGCGCGGCCAGGCCGGCGCATTCGCCGTGCAGGATGCGCTGGCGGACGACTTCGGCCGCGGCGGCGGTGATGGCGAAGCGTTCGGCGGCCTGGGCGGCCAGCGCGTCTGCGTCGGCATCCAGGTAGCCGGCCTCGTCGGTGTGTTCGAGCCAGAACGCGGCCACGGCCAGCGCGGGCGCATCCAGTTCCAGCGCCAGCGACTGCAGCGCGCGCACTTGCGGGTCGGTGCTGCCACCGTCTTCCAGGCCTTGCAGGCGGTCCTCGTCGCCGTCCTGCCAGCCGCCGCCGTGCACGTCCCACATCGAGGTTTCGGGCAGTTCGTCGAAGGCGGCGGTTTCCAGCGGGGCGCTGGCGGCATCGCCCTGCTCGCCGACGGCGACGGGCTCCTCTTCCAGTTCCAGCAGCGGATTGGCGTCCAGCGCGCGGCGGACTTCCATTTCCAGTTGCAGGCCGTCCAGTTGCAGCAGCCGGATCGATTGCAGCAGCTGCGGCGTGAGGTGCAGTTGCTGGCCGAGCTGCGTGGTGAGTCCCGTCTTCATCCCCTAATCCCCATTCGCCGCGTTTGCATCGTTGCCCCGATTCGACGTTCACGTGGATTTCACGTCGTGGGGGAACTTTGCGCCGCGCGCGGCGGAAAAAGAATCAGGGCGTTTCTGGTTATGGTGGGGGTATGCCCGAGGGCGCTGTCAGGGATTTCCTGACATCGCCGGACTTTGGACGCGATGGGGTGTCGGGTGAATGGCGGGGAGAGCGCCGTCGGGGGCCTTGGGAAGACCTGGCGACGGTGCGCCGCCGCGGGAACGGCGGACGCCCCCTTGTCTTGCAAGGCCCGGGCCAGAAACCTCAGGCCAGATCGTTCTGGTGGCGCGCGGCCAGCAGCAGCAGATCGTTGGCGCGCCGGCAGCCCAGCGACTCCATCATCCGCGCACGGTGGGTTTCCACGGTCTTGACGCTGATGCCCAGGTGCGCGGCGATTTCCTTGCTGCTCATGCCGCCGCCCAGCTTGCGCAGGATCTGGCGCTGGCGCGGCGACAGCGCGTCGATGCCGGTCGGCCGCGCCTGGCCGAGCATCGGCGCCAGCATCTTCGACGACACCTGCGGACTTAGGAACACCTGGCCGGCGGCGGCCGCGCGCAGGGCCAGTTCCAGTTCCATCGGCGCGGCCTCCTTGACCACGAAGCCGGCGCAGCCGCGATCCAGCGCGCTGCGCACCTGGCCGGGATCGTTGTGCATCGACATGATCACGACCTTGGTCTGCGGCAGCGATTCCTTCAGCGGCTTGAGCAGATCCAGTCCGCTGCGATCGGGCAGCGACAGGTCCAGCAGGATGACATCGGGCCGGTGGATCGCGGCCATGTCCAGCGCCTGCTGCGCGTCCGAAGCCTCCGCCACCACGTCCACGTCCGCGATCGACTGGAGCAGGCGGCCGATGCCGGCACGCACCAGGGTATGGTCATCAACGATCAGGACACGCACAGGAGGGGGCAGGGCTCGGAGGGGAAGTCGGGCCACGATAGCGGCACGTCGGGATCCCGCCAATGTTACTTAAGTGTCGAAGCCGTCAAAGCTTGAAGTTCGTCACACAAGCTTGTCCCCGCGCGACGGGTTTCCGTCAGCGCGCCCGTTGTCCGTGCGGCCGGCAGTCGTTCGCAGACGAGAGCGAGGGTGATGAACCTCAGTCGGCCTGGCGCGCCATCAGCCGCGCTTCGGCGATCTGGCGGCGGTGCAGCCGGAACAGGTGCCGCTCCAGGGCGTCGGCCAGGCCGGCGCCGAGCGGTGCGAAGCGCAGCCACAGGTGATGCTGGCCGTCGGCGGTGGTGGATGTCGCCAGCACCCGTGCCGGCAGTTCGATGTAATCGCTCAGCCAACTGGCCGGTTCGATCAGCGCCGTCGCAGCTTCGCCCTGGCCGATCGCGAAAGGCTCGGCGGCGTCCAGGCGCAAGCCCAGGTGCGACCAGCGCAGCCCGCGCAGGGGCAGGGCGTCGTCGCGCTGGCGCGCCAGCTTGCCGACCAGGTTCATCAGCAGGTCGACCTTGGCTTCCAGGCGCTGGAACGAGATCGACGGCTCGCCCTTGCGATCGTCGGTGTCGTCTCCGCGCGCGTCCTCGGCGATCGCCAGTGCGTGCAGCAGCGATTCGGCCGCGGCCGGCGGCTGGCGCGCCTCGCCGGCGCGGAATCCCGCCGGCAGCCAGGCTTCGCAGGTCAGGGCGTCGCCAAACAGTTCGGTTTCCGCCGGATGGCTCAGCAGGGGCACGCGCGTGGGCATGGCTCAGGCTCCCGGTGTCGACAGGTAGGCACGCGCGGCGCGCTCGGCCTGCTGCGACTCGCGCAGCTTGCGCGCGGCCGCGTCGCGGGCGTCGCGCAGGCGGTCCTGCAACTGCAACTGCGCATACAGCAGGTTGGACAGCGCGTCGGTGCCGGTATCGCGGCCCTGCGCGGCCTGCATGAAATCGCGGACATCGCGGTCATGCTGGTCCAGCAGGCCCTGCACGGTGTCCAGGTCGCCGTTCTGCAGGCCGTCGTGCATGGCCTGCAATTGCGCGAACAGGGCGTCCATCGACACCGCGGTCATCTCAGGCCCCCTGGACCACGGCCGGGCGCTGCCGCTGCTCGGCGGGAATGGCGTTCCAGGCCGACTCGATTTCGCCGAGCAGTTCCAGCGATTCGCGCAATGCGGCCGCGTCGTTGTGCAGGTTGGCCTCGATCAGGCGGCCCTGCAGGTAGTCGTACAGCGCCGACAGGCTGCCGGCGATTTCGCCGCCGGCCTCGTGATCCAGCGAACCATTGAGATGGCCGATGATCGCGCAGACCTCGCCGATGGCCTTGCCCTTGCGAGCCAGGTCGCCGTGCTCCACGCAGGCCTCCGCCAGCCGGATGCGATCGCAGGCACCGGCCAGCAACAAGGCGACCAGGCGGTGCGGATCGGCTTCCATCACGGCGCTGCTGATGCCCGTGTTGCGGTACTGCGCGGCGTAAGAATGGGCTGACATTCCTTCTCTCTCCTGTCTCCCGCGGAACCCCCGCGGATGTGGCCTTACTGCGAGGCCAGTGCGGCAAGCTGCTGCGAAAGGTACGAACTGGTGCTGTTCATGCGCGACATCATGTTGTCCAGCGCCACGAACTGCGCCTTGTAGCGATTGCCGACCGATTCCATGCGCGCATCCAGCGCCTTGCGCTGGTTGCCGATGTCCTTGATCTGGGCGTTCAGGCCATCGGTGCGGCGGGTGAGCGAGCCTTCCTTGCCGATGTAGGTGGCCACGGTCGCCTGCAGCTTGCCGGCGAACCCGTTGTCGCCGGTGAAGGCGGCGCGCACCTTTTCCGGATTCGATGTCATCAGCGCGTCGAACTTGGTCGCATCCAGGGTCAAGGTGCCGTCCGAAGCCGGATAGCCCTTGGTCTGCAGGCCCAGGGTCTTGGCATCCAGGCCCTGCTGGGCGAGGTTGCCCAGCAGATCACCCAGTACGCCGCGCAGTTGGCCGGCGATGCCGCGCATCTGCGCGTCGCCGGTCAGCGCCGACGGCGTGTCCGTGCCGGCGTCGTACTTGGTCGAGCTGTTGATGGCGGTGATCGCGGCGTTGTACGCGGTCACGAAGTCCTGCACCAGCTTGCGGCTGGCGGCCACGTCGCTGGAGATGGAGACGGTGCTGGTGCCCTTGGTCTTCAGATCCAGGGTCAGTCCGGGCACGGCATCGGTGATCTTGTTGCTGCTGGCGGTCACGGTCAGGCCGTCGATGGAGACCCGCGCATCCGCGGCGGGAGTTCGTTCGACCATGCTGTTGACCAGGTTCTGCAGGTCCGCGCCGCCTTCGCCGAAGGCCAGCGAGATGCCGTTGGCGACGCCGGGCTTGTCCGAGGCCACCGACAGGAACAGGCCGTCGTTGGAGGTGATCACGCTGGCCTGCACGCCCTTGCTGCGCGCGGCGTCGTTGATCGCGCTGCGCACGTCGACCAGGCGGGCACCTTCGGCGATGTCGATGTCGAGCGTCTCGCCGCCCACCGTCAGCGTCAGTTTGCCGGCACCGAAGGTCTGTTCGGCCGAAACGGGCTGGTCGGCGGTCCACTTGTTGGCGGTGGCCAGGTCCAGCACTTCGATCCGGTACTCGCCGCTGGGCGTGCCCTTGCCGGCGATCGCGCCCAGCACGGTTTCGGTGCCGACCTTGCTGGTGCGGCTGTCGAAGGCATCAGCCGCCTTGAGCGCCTTCAGCGCGGTTTCCAGCGTGCTGAAGGCCGAGCTGACCGTGCCCAGCGCGGAGACCTTGAACTTGGCGCTCGACTCGATGCGGTTGAGGCGGGCGTCGGCGGGCTTGCGGTCCGCTGCCACCAGCTTCTCCACCATGCCGGTGATGTCCAGGCCGGAGCCGACACCACCATAACCGAGCGAGTAGTCTGCCATCGAGGATCTCCTGTCGTGCCCGTTCCGGAACGGGCGTCGGGGCGACCCTGGCATCCCTGATGGATGGCGGTGTCGCCCGTGTAGTGGTAGCGGCCTCCGGAGGCCGATCTTTAGCCCGCATTTCTCCGTCTCCCGCCGCCGGCGCTTGAGCCCCGGTCGGCGAGAAATGCGGGACGACCGGTCTGATGCAGGATTTGTGCCAGTGGAGCCGGGATTCGTGATTCGGGATTGGCGATCAGTGCTTTTGCCAATCCCGAATCCCCTATCTCGAATCCCCAAAAAAAGAAACCCCTCCCGTTTCCGGAAGGGGTTTGGGTACTGCCAAGACGGAGGGAGACGAATCCGTCCGTATGCGACAGGAAGCTGAAACAGTGGAGCGGTGGGAACCGATCAGCGCAGCAGGCTGAGCACGTTCTGCGGCACCTGGTTGGCCTGGGCCAGCATGGCCGTACCGGCCTGCTGCAGGATCTGGGTGCGGGTCAGTTCGGCGGTTTCCTTGGCGAAGTCGGTGTCGCGGATGCGGCTGCGCGAGGCGGCCAGATTTTCCGAGCTGGTCTGCAGGTTGGCGACCACCGAGGTGAAGCGGTTCTGGATGGCACCCAGGTCGGCGCGCGCGCTGTTGACCGAGGTCAGCGCCTTGTCGACGATTTCCAGCGCCTGCTGCGCACCCTTGAAGCCCGAGATGTCCAGGGCCGACACGAAGGTGTTGGTGGCGGTGGTGGTGGCGGCGGTCTTGGCCGTGTAGGTCTGGCCGGAGTCGGCCGCGTTCACGCCGGTCCAGGTGCCGACCGTGGCGGTGATCGCCTTGAACGAACCGTCGGTGTTGGTGCTGTCCTTGACCGAGGTCAGGGTGACGCCGGTGGTGCCGTTGACCTCGGCGTAGACGCCGGTCTCGCCCATCTTGGCGTTGATCGCGGTGACCAGCGCGCTGCGCGCGGCGGCGGCGGTTTCCGCGCCGGTGGCGCCCTGGGCCACGTTGACCTCGTCGATGCTCACGCCGTTGACCTTCAGGCCGGTGACCTTGACCGCCGCGTTGGTGGTCAGGTCGGCCAGGGTCAGGGCGTTGGAGTCGAACTTGGCGCCGCCCAGCGCGTCGGCCTTGGCGTTGACGACCTTGTCGATGGCGATGGCCTGGCCGGCATTGGCGCCGACCTGGAACAACTGGCTGGAGAACGAGCCGTCCAGCAGCTTGGTGCCGTTGAAGTCGGCCTGCTTGGCGACGCGATCGATTTCCGCGGCCAGCTGCTTGACTTCGGCGTTCAGCGCGGCGCGGTCGGAACCGGAGTTCGACGCGTTGGCCGACTGCACGGCCAGTTCGCGGATGCGCTGCAGGTTGTTGCCGATTTCGGTCAGCGAACCTTCCGCGACCTGGGCCAGCGAGATGCCGTCGTTGGCGTTGCGCACGGCCACGTCCAGGCCGCGGATCTGGGTGCTGAAGCGCTCGGAGATGGCCAGGCCGGCGGCGTCGTCGCGGGCGCTGTTGATGCGCAGGCCGGAAGACAGCCGCTGGATGGTGGTGGCCAGCGAGGACCCGCTGGTGCCCAGGTTGCGCTGGGCGTTCAACGAGATCGTATTGGTGTTGATGACTTGTGCCATGAGAGGTTTCCTTTGGCGTTGATGCGAAGGGCGAAAGTGGTGCCTGGCCGGGGCGGACGGGGAAAGAGTCCGCCCCGGCTTTGTTCTCCGTGATTAGCGGAGCAGGCTGAGGACGTTCTGCGGCACCTGGTTGGCCTGGGCCAGCATGGCCGTGCCGGCCTGCTGCAGGATCTGGGTGCGGGTCAGTTCGGCGGTTTCCTTGGCGAAGTCGGTGTCGCGGATGCGGCTGCGCGAGGCGGCCAGGTTTTCCGAGCTGGTCTGCAGGTTGGCGACCACCGAGGTGAAGCGGTTCTGGATGGCACCCAGGTCGGCGCGCGCGCTGTTGACCGAGGTCAGCGCCTTGTCGACGATCTGCAGCGCCTTCTGCGCGCCGGAGAAGGTGGAGATGTCCAGGTCGTCCACGAACTTGGCGTCGGTGGCGGCGATGGCGGTGTTGGTCAGGGTGCCGCCGGCCAGCGTGCTGGTGATCTGGTCGCCGACCTTGCCTTCCTTCCAGGACGAGAACGAGACCGCACCGGTGGTGGTGTTCACTTCCGCGGTGATGCCGGTATCGCCGGTCTTGGCGTTCACGGCCGCGGCGATCGCCGTGCCCTTGGCGACCTGGCTGGCCGTGGCCGCTTCGGCCGCGGTCGCGTAGGTGGCGCCGGACGCGGCGATGTCGATGGCCGCGAAGCTGGTGGTGGTGCCACCGTTGGTGACCGTGAACGCGGCGATGGTGCCGGCGTCATAGCTGTACGGGCCGGCGCCGGCGGTGGTGCTGGCGTTGGCGGTGAAGCTGGCTTGGGCGAACATCGAACCACCCAGTGCTTCGGCCTTGGCGTTGACGACCTTGTCGATGGCGATGGCCTGGCCGGCATTGGCGCCGACCTGGAACAGCTGGCTGGAGAACGAACCGTCCAGCAGCTTGCTGCCGTTGAAATCAGCCTGCTTGGCGACGCGGTCGATTTCCGAGGTCAGCTGCTTGACTTCGGCGTTCAGCGCGGCGCGATCCGACGACGAGTTGGTCGCGTTGGCGGACTGCACGGCCAGCTCGCGGATGCGCTGCAGGTTGTTGCCGATTTCGGTCAGCGAGCCTTCCGCGACCTGGGCCAGCGAGATGCCGTCGTTGGCATTGCGCACGGCCACGTCCAGGCCCCGGATCTGGGTGCTGAAGCGTTCCGAGATGGCCAGGCCGGCGGCGTCGTCCTTGGCGCTGTTGATGCGCAGGCCGGAAGACAGCCGCTGGATGGTGGTGGCCAACGAGGATCCGCTGGTGCCCAGGTTGCGCTGGGCGTTCAGCGAAATCGTGTTGGTGTTGATCACTTGTGCCATGAGTTCGACTCCTTGGGCGTTCTCTGCACGGGGAACGAGTTTTCAACGATTCCCCGCCGTGCCATCGGGGACGCGAGGGTTAACGTTGCAACAGGCTCAGGACGTTCTGCGGCACCTGGTTGGCCTGGGCGAGCATGGCCGTGCCGGCCTGCTGCAGGATCTGGGTGCGGGTCAGTTCGGCGGTTTCCTTGGCGAAGTCGGTGTCGCGGATGCGGCTGCGCGAGGCGGCCAGGTTTTCCGAGCTGGTCTGCAGGTTGGCGACCACCGAGGTGAAGCGGTTCTGGATGGCACCCAGGTCGGCGCGCGCGCCGTTCACCGCGGTCAGTGCCTTGTCGACGATTTCCAGCGCCTGCTGGGCGCCGGCGAAGGAAGTGATGTCCAGATCCTTGACGAAGCTGCCGGTGACGCCGGTCAGGGCGCCGCCGTTGGTGCTGGTCTGGGTCAGGCCGATGTTGGCCAGGGTCGCCGGCGTGGCGCCGGTCACCGTCGGGCCGGCGAAGGCCAGCGCGAAGGTCTGGCCGGCCTCGACCGAGGTCAGGTTCAGCACGCCGGACTTCACCTCGGCGTAGACGCCGGTCTCGCCCAGCTTGGCGTTGACGGCCGCGGCCGTCGCCTGGGAGATGGACTGGCCGGCCTTCACTTCGAACGCGCCGATGTTGACCGTGCTGGCGGCGCCGCCGCCCGGCGGGGTCACCGTCAACTGCAACTGCGAGAACACGGTGTCGACGGTGGCCAGATCCTCGTTGACTCCCGCGGTGCCGGCGTTGTCCAGCGCGGTGCCCACGTAGACGTTGGCGAACTGCACGCCGCCCAGGGTCTGCGAGCGGGCGTCGACCACCTTGTCGATGGCGATGGCCTGGCCGGCGTTGGCGCCGACCTGGAACAGCTGGCTGGTGAAGGTGCCGTCCAGCAGCTTGGTGCCATTGAAGTCGGCCTGCTTGGCGACGCGATCGATTTCCGCGCTCAGCTGCTTGACTTCCGCGTTCAGTGCGGCGCGGTCGGTCGAGGAGTTGGAGGCGTTGGCCGACTGCACGGCCAGTTCGCGGATGCGCTGCAGGTTGTTGCCGATTTCGCTCAGCGAACCTTCGGCGACCTGGGCCAGCGAGATGCCGTCGTTGGCATTGCGCACGGCCACGTCCAGGCCCCGGATCTGGGTGCTGAAGCGCTCGGAGATGGCCAATCCGGCGGCATCGTCCTTGGCGCTGTTGATGCGCAGTCCGGAGGACAGGCGCTGGATGGTGGTGGCCAGTGAAGTGCCGCTGGTGCTCAGGTTGCGCTGAGCGTTCAACGACATCGTATTGGTGTTGATTACCTGTGCCATGGGTCGTCTCCTCTTATTTGGGTCCCGGCGTTGATGGAAAGAGGGTGCTGCCGGTTTGTTGGTTTGTTGGCTAGTCGCCCTCTGCTTGCGAAAGGGATAACGGCGTTGCCCGGAAAACCTTTAGGCCCGGGATGAGAATTTCGTGCGGAAGACGCGCAGGTGCGGTACGCCGCGCGCGCCTTATTCGGCAGGGCGCGGCGGAACTTTAGGGCCGGGGAGAACCGGTGGGACGGAGCCCGCTTCGTCGCTTTTTCGCGACATCGGACTCCCGCAGCAGGGCAAGTCTGGCCCTGCAAGACAAAGGCGAGGAGCGGAGATTGCCCCGCTGCGTGGACTCAGGGCGTTGGCGTCTTGCGCCAGGCGTCGTCCGGGTCGTCCAGCAGCGCAAGATCCGGGAAGCGATACTCGCAACCGATCAGCACGCGCTGCCGCAGGCCCGGGCGATCCTCCGTATACAGGACCAGTGCATGCAGGTCGTCGAGCGCACCGGACAACGGCGCCTGGCTGTCGGCGAGACTGGCTTCAAGGACGCGGGCGACGTCGTCGGCGCTGCCGCCCACCACCATCAGTACCCGGTTGGCGGTGATGACCACCGCATCGCTTTCATGGCCCCAGGCCTGTACCGGCGTCTCCAGCCGGTACAGGTCCATCGGTGGATCCGAATACTGCCGCTCGGCCTGCACGAAATCATCGGGGCGTTCCCGGCGCAGGCGCGGCAGCAGGCGGCCGATGTCCGGACCGCTGCGACAGGTGAGGGCATCGAACAGCGGGTCGCCGGTTCCCTCGACGGAATCCTGCGCGGGCACGGGCACGGGCGCGTTCGCCGATGCCGGAGCGGCCGGCACCGACGAAGGCGCTATCGGCGGGGGCGGGACCGGGCGCTGCTGCGCCTGCGCGGTTCCAATGCACGCCAGCAGCAACGCCACCGCGCAGCGTTTATTCAAGCTGCTCGTTCGCATGCCGGGCATCGAGGGCCTCCATGGCGTCGCGCGGCTTCAGCTTGCCGGCTTTCTCGAAAGCTGCCGCCGCCGCATCTTCCTTCTTGTCGCCGTACAACAGCAGCAGCACGTTGGCATGCTCGACGTGGGCGATGGGCGAGTCGGGCGTCAGCTTCAGCGCGGCCTTGATGTGCGATTCGGCCTCGGCGGCTTTCGCACCGTAGGTCAGGCCGCCGATCATGGCGCCGATCTTGTCGATGATCTCCGCGTGGTACAGCGCCAGCGCGGTATGCGCCTCGGCATGCTTGGGTGCCCGTTCAAGGGTGGCGTCCAGCGCTTCGCGCACCTTGCCCGCGATGCCCTGCTTGAGCGCCTTGACGATGCTCAGCCCCTGGCTGTATCGCCCCAGCGCGAATGCATGGCGATAGTGGCTGTTGGCTTCCTCCGGCAATGCCTTGACCGCGGCCTCGGCCAGCTTGGCGGCCTGCTCGAAGCGCTTGAGTTTTTCGTCCTCGTCATCGACCAGATAGGTCGCATGGATGCCCAGCGCCTTGACCGCGACCGAGGCGCCGAGCGGGCCGAGCGCCTGGCCGGCCTCGAAGGCAGTCTGGAAGTCGCCGCGATGGAAGGCTCGCCAGGCCTCCTGCAACGCACTCGCCACGCCGGCGGCATCCTGGCCCTTGGCGGCCTTGCCGGCGGCGTCGATCAGGGCCTGCGCACGCTTGGCGTCGGGGTAGGGCTCGGCATCGCCCGCATGCAGCGCCGGCCAGGCCTTCTTCAGGGCGTCGCCCGCGTAGCTGAACGCCTTGGCATCCAATGGAAACGGTGCCCATTTCGCCTGCTTGCCCGCCATGCCGACTCCCTCCCTTGATGGTTCGAATGAGCATGGCCGCAGCCCTTGCCGCTGACAAGCCCCGCGCCGCTAGTGTGTTTGCTCGATGCCGCGGCTTCAGCATCGAATCCGGAAGCCTGCCACCGTGGCCGGTGTCGAGGAGTCCCCCATGACTGCCAGGAACAAGACCACCCCGCGGGCCAAGGCCCCGGAACCCAACCTCCGCCATGTCTGGCTTGCCGGCCTCGGCGCGGTCGCGATCGCGCGCCGCCGCGGCGCCCGGCGCCTGACGTCGGCGAAGCAGGACATTAAACGCATCGCGCGGCAGGCACAGGCCACGCTGCGGCAGGTGCGGATGCAGGGCGAGGCATCGGTGGGCCGGTTCAGCGCGGACGTGGAGACGCGGTTGGCACCGGTGCTGGAGAAACTGGGCCTGGGCTCGTCGAAGCCGGCGCCGAAGGGACGTCGCAAGCCAGCGGCCGCGAAGTCCGCTCGACCGGCGCCGCGCAAGCGGGCGGCCGCCGCGCGCAAGGGTACGGGGCGCAAGCGCGCTTGATTGGGCGGAGCGGACGTTGCTACGCCGCTTGCGGTCTTTGCCTCTGCGCCTTTTGGCGCTGACGCGCGCCGTGCCCGGGAACGGCTCCGCTCTCCATGTTCAATCGACGTAGGCCGTCGTCAAGGTATTCAAATGCACCCGTTCCGCATCGCGCAGGAACGGCGCCACCAGCATCATCACCTGCACGATGCCATGGCGAATGGCGATCTGCTCGTCCTTGTCCCCACGCGCGGCCGCGTAGTTCAGCCAGAACGTGGCCACCACCAGGATGTTGGTCGCGGTCGCGGCCAGCTCCGCGGCCGAGGCGCGCATCACCCCGGCCTGGCCCAGTCCGCGCATCACCGCATGCGCGCTGTCGTCGGCGCGCTTGAGCAGGCGGGCGAATCGGATCCGCAGGCGACGGTTGCGGCTGAGGATCTCCACCAGATCCCGGTACAGGAAGCGATAGTCCCAGATGCACTCGAACACCAGGTGCAGTTGCAGCCAGATGTCCTCGAGCCCCGGCAAGCGGTCCACCGGCGCGGTGAGGGCGACGTCCATCCGCTCCTCGTAGCGGGCGAACAGCTGTTCGATGATGTCGTCCTTGTTGCGGAAGTGGTAGTACAGGTTGCCGGGGCTGATCTCCAGCTCGTCGGCGATGTGGTTGGTGGTGACGTGTGGCTCGCCCTGCGCATTGAACATCGCGAGCGAGGCATCGAGGATGCGCTGGCGGGTATCGCGCGCCACGGCCTCAGGCGGTCAGCTTCTTCACCAGGTCCACGTACTTCTTCTGCGCGTCCCCGGGAGCGGTGCCCTTGAGCTTGGCCCAGGCCTCGTACTTGGCGGTGCCCACGAAATCGAAGAAACCGGGCTTGTCGCCCTTCACATCACCCTCCGAACCCTGCTTGTACAGCGCGTACAGGCGCAGCAGGGTTTCGTTGTCGGGGCGTTCGGCCAGGCCCTGGATGTCACGGGAAGCCTGTTCGAAAGCGGAATTCAGATCAGACATGAGGACTACCTCCCAATAGTGCCGGCATCACACCACGCGGGGCATGACCGGTCAATCGGGGCGGGATTGTGGAACCCAAACGGCTCTGGCAAGTTAACCGCGCAGGGCAGGCGGAGGGCCTGCCCGTCTACTCGGGACGGTATCCATGAGCTACTTCGTCACCGGCGCCACCGGATTCATCGGCCGCTACCTGGTCTCCAACCTGCTCAAGCGAAGCGGCACGGTGTACGTGCTGGTACGCAAGGATTCGCAGAAGAAGTTCGACGCCATCGCCAGGAAATCCGGCTGGGACCCGAAACGGGTAGTCGCGGTGGCGGGTGACATGACCAAGCCCCGTTGCGGGTTGACCCCCGCACAACTGCGCAACCTGACCGGCAAGGTCAAGCATTTCTTCCATTTGGCCGCAGTCTACGATCTGACCGCCAGCGTGGAGTCTCAGCAGGCCGCCAACATCGACGGCACCCGCCACGCGCTGGACCTGGCGGCCGCGCTGAAGGTGCCGCTGTTCCATCACACCAGTTCGATCGCCGCCGCCGGCCTGTATCCGGGCATCTTCCGCGAGGACATGTTCGAGGAGGCCGAAGGCCTGGATGATCCCTACCTGCGCACCAAGCACGATTCCGAGGCGATGGTACGCCGGGAAACCCGTTTCAAGTGGCGCATATATCGCCCCGGCATGGTGGTCGGGCACTCGAAGACCGGCGAAATCGACAAGATCGACGGCCCGTACTACTTCTTCACCCTGATCAAGAAGCTGCGCGAGCTGCTGCCGCAATGGGTGCCGGTGCTCGGCATAGAGGGCGGCCGCATCAACATCGTGCCGGTGGATTTCGTGGCCGACGCGATGGACCACATCGCCCACAAGCCCAAGCTGGATGGCCACACCTTCCACCTGACCGACCCGGAGCCGATGCGGGTGGGCGAGGTGCTCAACACCTTCTGCCGCGCCGGCCACGCGCCGGAAATGACCATGCGGCTGGACGCGCGCATGTTCGCCTTCGTGCCCAGCGGCATCCGCGCGGCGGTCGGCAACCTGCCGCCGGTGCGCCGCTTCATCGGCATGCTGCTGCGCGACTTCAAGATCCCGAAGGAAGTGCTCAAGTTCATCACCTATCCAACCCGTTTCGACAGCCGCGAGACCGAGCGCGCGCTCAAGGGCACGAACATCGCGGTGCCACGCCTGGACGGGTACGCCTGGCGCCTGTGGGACTACTGGGAGCGGCACCTGGATCCGGATCTTTTTGTGGACCGTTCGCTCAAGGGCAAGGTGCGCAACAAGGTCGTGGTCATCACCGGCGGTTCCTCCGGCATCGGCCTGTCCACCGCCCAGCGCGTGGCCGAGGCCGGCGCGGTCACGGTGATCGTGGCGCGTGGCGAGGAGGAACTGTTCAAGGCCCGCGACGAGATGAAAGCCAAGGGCGGCAAGGTGTTCGCCTATACCGCGGATCTGGCGGACATGGCCGATTGCGATCGCCTGATCCGGCAAGTGCTGGATGAGCACGGCCACGTCGACGTGCTGATCAACAACGCCGGCCGCTCCATCCGTCGCTCGATCGAGCTCAGCTATGACCGTTTCCACGATTTCGAGCGCACCATGCAGCTGAACTATTTCGGCAGCCTGCGCCTGATCATGGGCTTCCTGCCAAGCATGACCCACCGCCGCAAGGGCCACATCATCAACATCAGCTCGATCGGCGTGCTGGCCAACTCGCCGCGTTTCTCCGCCTACGTGGCGTCGAAGGCGGCGCTGGATGCATTCAGCCGCTGCGCGCAGGGCGAACTGTCGGGCAAGGGCATCAGCTTCACCACCATCAACATGCCGCTGGTGAAGACCCCGATGATCGCCCCGACCAAGATGTACGACAGCGTGCCGACGCTGACCCCGGACGAGGCGGCGGATCTGGTGGTGAAGGGCATCATCGAGAAGCCCAGCCGCATCGCGACCCGACTGGGCATTTTCGCCGCGCTGGTCAATGCGGTGGCGCCGAAGGCCTATGAGGTGATCATGAGCACGGCGTTCGAGCTGTTCCCGGATTCGGCGGCGGCCAAGGGGGATCGGCAGGCGCTCAAGGAGGCCGCGCCGAGCCAGGAGCAGATCGCGTTTGCGGCGCTGATGCGGGGCGTGCACTGGTAGCGGGGAGCTTGCTCCGCCGCGCCGGGACTCTCTTGGGATCCCGGCGGATCAGGGCCGCCCGTGCATCACGCGGGAATGGGCGCGGAGAAAAAGCCAGGATAGCGGAGCAAGCTCCGCTCTAAGCGCCGTGGTCAGGCGCCCGTCCATCCCGTAGGCAGCGCCTGCTGGTTGCGCATGTGCAGCGCCAGGGGTTCGATTCGGCTCCACAGGAATTCGCGCAGCGCCGCGTCGGCCACCGTTTCCTGCATGGCCTGGTGGAAGCACGCCAGCCAGCCGCTGGCCTCGTCCATCCCGATCGCGAACGGCAGATGGCGGGCGCGCAGCATCGGCGCGCCCCGGCGCTCGGTGAACAGCGGCGGGCCGCCCAGCCAGCCGCTCAGGAACTCGAACAGCTTCTGCTCGCTGTCCGCCAGATCCGGCGGATGGATCGCACGGACCGCGGCCGCCTCGGGCAACGTGTCCATCAGGGCGTACATCCGCCGGGTCAGCTCGCGCACACCGGCTTCGCCGCCGATGCGCTGGTAAGGCGTCAGATCGTCTTGCATTGGCGCCAGCGTACCGGCTCCTTGCTGCCGGCGGGGGGATTGAGCTGGACACGGACCGTGCGCAGCGCCGGGTAGAGCTCCACCTGCTGGCAGATCTTGGGCCAGATCCCGGTTTCGTCGCCCTGGTAATCCACCACCAGTGTCAGCCGGGTCTGCCATACACCGCGAACCACGCCGGGCGTGCCCGACAAGGCGCGAGACACCGCCATCCGCTGGTCTTCGAGTTCCGCTTCGGTCGGTTCACGATAGACCGTCATCGCGTTTGTGGCGGGCGCCGCCGTGGACGCGGGGGCGGGGATCGGTGTCTTGGGCACGGCGGCGCCTTCGACGTCCAGCCCCGAATTTGCCAGCGTCGTGGCCACCAGCGCGCCCACCGCCACGCTGCCCAGCCAGCCGATGGCGATGTGGCGCTTCGCGCGGGCGGCGGCCTGGCCGACGATCTGCTGGCGCAGGTCGACTTCGACCAGCGGCGCGAGTTCGTCCCACAGGCGCGGGCCGTCCAGCACTTCGATGTTGTGGCTCTGGGCGGCGACGCGGCCTTCCTGCTCGAGTTGTCCCTCGGTGGCCAGGATGCCGCCGGCGGCATTGCCCAGGCGGACGCTGGAGGCCAGTTCCTCCACCGAGGCGGCGCCGATGCGATAGGCCGAGCCGTGCTTGCACGACAGCAGCCAGCGCTGTCCGCGCAAGGTGAGCGGAAAGATCCCGCGCGGGTCGCGGGTCTCGTCCGGGCCGGCGGCGACCACGGCCATGCCGCGCCGTTCCAGCGCGGTCAGCACCAAGCGGGAGAATTCGCGCCAGCGCAGGCCGGAGAGCGCATGCAGGCCCGCCGCGATTTCATCCTTGCGGCGGCGTACCCACCACAGATAAACGCTGACGGCCACACCGGTCAGCAGGGCAACGGCCAGTCCAGACAGCCAGAAGAGCATGAATACCGCGGGGGTTGTTTGAAGAGTCGGCGGATTCTAACCAAGCGGTGGGCAAACCGCTGTCAGGAAAACCAGTACACGGCCAGGACCGCGCGGAACGCGTGGGCAGCGGCGGAACTCAGGGAGCCGGGCGAACGCCGGAAACAAGAAGGCCCGCCAGTCCGAAGTCGTAAGGGGAGGGGAGCATACGTACTTCGTGTGGACTGGCGGGCCCGGATTGATTGTTGCGCGATCCATGTTGCCTTGCAACAAGAAATTCGACCGATTCCAGGTTGCACCGGCAGGGTGCGTTCAGCCCGCGTTTTTCTTGGCGGCACGCTTCGTGCTGGTGCGTTTTGCGCCGGCGGGGGCGCGCTTGGCGGCCGTCGCCTTCTTCGTCGCGGCAGCCTTCTTCACGGCGGGCGCGGCCTTGCGGGCCGGCTTTCGCGCCGATGGAGCGCCACCCAGGCGACGCAGTTCAGCATTGAGCGCATCGACGCGATCGAGCAGGGCACCGAGATCCTCGCGGCTGGGTACTTCCAGCCGGCGCAGTGCGCGCTGCACGCGATCCTCGAACACCTTTTCCAGCCGATCCCAGGTGTCGGAGGCGCGCTCGCGGGCCTGGCCGACCGTGCTTTCGACCGCATCGCGAACCGCATCGACCCGTCCGCCCGCCAGCTTGCGGGTGGTCTGCTCCAGCGACAGCCCTTCCTTGACCAGGGTTTCGAACAGCTTGCTGCCTTCGGCCTGGGCACGGCCGAACGCGCCGACCCCGGCCAGCCAGACCTGCTGCGCCGATTCGCTGAGGTTCTTGGAAAGGCGCTGCGCTTGCGCCTGCAGGTTGTCCTGCTGGGCGGACGAGGCGGACTTCTTGCGGGCGGATTTCTTCAGGGTGGCCATGGGATTCCGTCGATGGAGGTGTAGGGAACGTGGTCCAGAATCGCGGCCACGTCTAGAGTTTTCACACCAGCACGGCGGCAGGGTTCAGATGCGCGCGGCGCGATGCGTGGCGATCCATTGGTCCACGTCGTCCAGGGCGCGACGCAGCCGTGCAGTGGCGTCGGTCATGCGCGGAGTGATGTCCAGGCCGTCCAGGATCGAGCGCTGCGGGTCGTCGATGATGTCACGGCGCAGGCGGATGCCATGCGCGGCCAGCATCGGTTCCAGCACCGGCGCGCGCCGGCGCAGGTCGGCCAGGGTGTTGCGGTAGGCCAACTGGCAGACGCGATGGCGCGAGGAAAAACTGAACAGGTTGGTGAAGAACAGTTCGCTGTCGCCGGCGTTGGGTTCGAACACCAGCTGATCGATGTCGGGATAGCGCAGCGGATATTTTTCCAGGCCGATCTGCATGCGCGACTGCAGCAGCGTGCGCAGCGTCTGCGAGAGCACCGCCGGCAGTCCGCCGCTGGCCAGACCGACCTGTTCGGCCTCGTCCGCCTGTGGCGCCGCGCGGGTGGCGTCGAACGGCACCAGCGGGTTGATGCCAATCATCAGGTCGATGTCGCGATCCAGCACGGTGGAGGCATGCATGGTCCGGCGCAGCGCGCCGTCCAGGAAATGGCGGCCGCGGATTTCCACCGGCGGATACAGCCCCGGCAGGGCCGCGCTGGCCTGCACGGCCTGCGAGATCGGCACGTCGTCCCAGCCGCGTTCGCCGAACCGGACCGCCTCGCCGGTATCCAGATCCACCGCCACCACGAACAGATCCGCGCCCAGGGTGCGGAAATCATTGCTGCGGCCGCGCCGGCTGAACACGTCACGGAGGAAATCCTCCACGCCTGCGTTGTCGAACAGGCCGGTGGGCACCAGTCCACCGAAGCGCAGAATCAGATCCGACCAGCGCACCGCCTTGCCCGGATTGCGCAGCAGCCGCTGCGCCCACTGCGCGTACAGGCCAGGCAGGCTGGCCAGCCGGCGCAGGTATTCGTTGACGTTGGGACGCAGGAAGGTCTCGGGCCGGAACTCGGCGTCGTCGCTGGTGCCGGTGATGAAGATCCGGCAGATCTCCGCCGTGCTTATCCGGTTGGCCAGCCCGGCGGCCAGGAACGCGCCGGAACTGACGCCCACGTAGCAATCCAGCCGGGTCAGGTCCAGTCCGTCCAGGGCCTCGTCCATCGCGCGCAGGGCGCCCAGCTCGTACATGCCGCCGATGGGACCGCCACCGGCGATGGCCAGGCCGATCCGGCCGCCGTCGCCACGCTTGCGGGCACTGTGGATGGAGAGCATGCGGTTCCCGCACAGGAGGATGCGGCGAGTGTAGCCGACCGGCGGGGCGGCTTGCGGCCGGCGCGGCGGGGCCGGATCATCCGGTTCATGGCCCGTCCTTCTTCCGTCGGCGAGCGGCTCGGCCGCCGCCTGGCCTGCCACCAGGCCCTGCACGATCCCCGACGCGAGCCGCGCAACCGGCTGGCCTGGCTGCCCGAGCTCCGGCGTTGGCAAGCCGAGCGGCTGGAGCGCAGTTTCCGCCATTTCCTCGCCGATCCGCAGCGTCGGGGCGCGGCGATGTTCTTCCTCACCGATGTCTACGGTGACCAGGACTTCAGTCGCCGCGACGCCAGCGTCGCCAAGGTCGTGCCGATGATGCAGCGGCTGTTGCCGGCGGCGGTATTGGAAACGGTCGCCGACGCGATTGAACTGGGCGCGCTGACCCATGCCCTGGACCTGCGCATGGCCGAGGCGCTGGAAACGTTGGCACCGCGCCGCAAGCGGCTGGACGAGGCGCTGTACGCGCAGGCCTATCGTCGGGTCGGGCGACCGCGCCTGCGCGCCCACCAGATCGACCTGATCGCGCGCTTGGGGGTGGGGCTGGCGAAGGCCGTGAAGATGCGCGGGGTGCTGACCCTGCTCAAGCTCTCGCGCGGCCCGGCCAAGGCAACCGGTCTGGGCGAACTGCAGGGGTTCCTGGAACGCGGCTTCGCCGCGTTTTCGGCATTGGGCGACGGCAAGGCGTTCGTCCGCGACATCGAACAGGCCGAACGCGAAGCCTCGCGGCGGCTGTTCGCCGGCGATCCGGCGCCGTTCGGGTGACGCCCTCTTCAATTGCGGGAGCGACAGATGTGGGAGCGACGTAAGTCGCGAAAGCGCGATTCATTACCGCGCGAAACGGCAAAAGCTCGCGACTCACGTCGCTCCCACAGGAGCAGGGTTTGCCCGCCTCAGACGAACTTCTCGCCCAGCACGCGCCGGATCTCCGATTCGATCGGGCCTTTCATCGCCGAGAGCAGGAAGCCCAGGTCGGCGGTGACCCGCAACTGGCTCGGCAGCAGTGCGATGCGGCCGTCGACGCCGGAGCGGCGGAAGTTCAGGGTATCGCCGTCCCAGCCGTAATCCATGTCGAAGCGTTCGGCGAGTTTGCGCGCCACGTCTTCCACCGCCTTCCTCGCCTGCGCCGGGGTCTTGCTGTGCTCGTGGACGATGTCGATGGTGGCCATGGCGTTCTCTCCGGATTGGCCGCCTATTGTCCGCAAGCCGTTCACATTCGCAAGCAGGCTGGATGTGGTGCCCCCGCGTGCGCTAGGCTGCCGCCGGTGGAACAACTGCGACTTCATTTCTCCAACCGCGCGCAACCGGATCGCCCGCTGTCGATGGGCGTGCACCGGATCGTGCGCGAAGCCTCCGGTCACGTCGGTGTCGGTGATCATCTCCAGGGCGCCTTGCTGGTGCGCATCTGCGTGGATCGCCGCGGCCTGTGGCTGCAGGTCCCCACCGGCATGCGCGGGGTGCACGTGAACGGACGTCCGGTCCAGCGGATGGCGCTGCTGCGTGCCGGCGACACCATCTACGTGGACGGCGTCGAACTGCTGGTGCAGGCATCGCACCTGCCGCCGGAGCCCGTGTCCGAGCCGACACCCGCCGCGCCGGATCCCCGCATCATCCTGCGTGGCGTGGGCGGCAAGTACCACGGCCGCAGCATCCCGCTGCTGCGACCGGTGCTGGTCGGCCGTGCCCGCGAGGCGGTTATCCGGGTGGACGATCCGGTATTCGCCGAGCGCCACGCGCAACTGGAAGTGCAGGGTGACCGGGTGCTGCTGCGGGATCTGGGATCCGCTGACGGCAGCCTGGTGAACGGGGTGGGGACACGCGAGGCGCTGCTGGTCGCCGGCGACCAACTGGTGTTCGATCCCCAGCACCGATTCGTGGTGGAAGTGCCCTGGACCCGCACGGATGCTCCCTTGGGCGAAGGCGAACGCGAGCCGATCGGGGCGGCGGAAACCGAAGCGCCGCCCCCCAGGCGCGCCGGTACGGTGCGTCGCTGGCCCTGGCTGCTGTTGGCGGCACTGCTGTTGGCCGCCGCGCTCAGCGCGCTGCTGTTGTTCGGCTCCGGCTGAGGCGCTTGCCCAGCCGCCAGCCCAGCAGCACCGCCAGGATGCCGGCGTAGAGCAGGGGTTCGCGGATATCCGATTTCACCAGCCACCAGAAATGCAGGACGGCCAGCACGCCGACCGCATAGACCGCCTTGTGCAACTGGCCCCAACGTCGGCCCAGGCGCCGGATCCAGCCCTGGGTGGAGGTGATCGCGAGCGGAACCAGCAGCAGCCAGGCGGTGAAGCCCACCGTGATGTACGGCCGCTTGGCGATTTCCTCGAAGATCTGCGTCCAGTAGCCCTGCAGGTCCAGTACCAGGTAGCTGGTCAGGTGCAAGGTGGCGTAGAAGAAGGCGTACAGGCCCAGCATGCGACGGAACCGGATCAGCACCGCCTGGCCGGTCAGCTGCCGCAGCGGCGTGATGGCCAGGGCGATCATCAGCATCCGCAGCGCCCACAGTCCGGTGCGATGTTCGACCTCGGCGACCGGATCCGCGCCGAGCGCGTCGCTGCCGGTATTCAGCACCGACCAGAACTGCCAGGCCAGGATCGCCAGCGGCGTCAGCGCCAGCGCGTGCACCAGCGTCTTGGCCAGCCATGGACGGGAAGATGGCCTGGCCCGGTTCACGCCGCGGAGCCCTCGCCAGTCCGGCTGGCGTCCCTGGTCAGCTGCATATCACTTCAATACCACTTCTTCAGATCCAGCCCCGCGTACATCGAGGCGACCTGCGGGCCATAACCGTTGAACAGGCGGGTCGGAATGCGCTCGGCGAACACCCGGTTGGTGGTGCCGGCGATGCGGCGTTCGGTCTTCTGGCTCCAGCGCGGATGATCGACAGCCGGATTGACGTTGGAGAAGAAGCCGTACTCCGACGGTTGCAGCTCGTGCCAGGCGGTCTCCGGCATCTTCTCCACGAACGTGATCGCCACGATCGACTTGATGCTCTTGAAGCCGTATTTCCACGGCACCACCAGCCGCAGCGGCGCGCCGTTCTGCTGCGGCAGCGGCTTGCCGTACAGGCCGGTGGCGAGCAGGGTCAGCGGGTGCATCGCCTCGTCGATGCGCAGGCCCTCCTTGTACGGCCATTCGATCGAGCGGTAGCGGATGCCCGGCATCTGCACCGGATCGGCCAGGGTGGTGAAGGCAACGTAGCGGGCCTTGGAGGTGGGTGCGAACTTCTTCAGCACCGCGCCCAGCGGCACGCCCAGCCAGGGAATCACCATCGACCAGCCTTCCACGCAGCGCAGCCGGTAGACCCGCTCTTCCGGGGTCAGGCCCTTGATCAGATCCTCCAGCGCCAGTTTGCCCGGATGCTCGCACTCGCCGCCGACCACCACCGACCACGGCGAGGTGCGCAGGGTCTTGCGGGCGGTGGACGGGTCGGCCTTGCCGGTGCCGAATTCGTAGAAGTTGTTGTAGCTGGTGACGTCCTCGTAGCGGGTCAGCGCCTCGTCGGTGCGGAAACCGGACCGGGCCTGCTCGGGGGTGATGGCGGCCCGGGGCGGCGCCGGCGGCTCGGCGTCGGCGCAGCCGGCCAGGGCCAGGACGGGGGCGAACGCCATCGCCCGCAGCAAATCGCGGCGCTGGCGGTAGACCGCTTCATCGGTGATTTCGGAAGCGGGAATCCTGAGGGCATCCCGGAGGGACATGGGAGACTCCAAACGACGGTCGTGGACAGGAAAACAGAGGCACCAATCACCCGGAAGGTTTCGCCGGAAACCGCGCCGCTTCGCTCCGGCCGTATTCCGTTTATACGCCGGACAGCCTGCAGCGCGCGAAAAAAACGGACCCGACGGCAAAGGTTGCCCCTGCAACTGATGCACTGCGGCATACTACGGTGTCCCCGTTCAGGTGCCTTATGACGCGCGCGTACAACTTCAGTGCCGGTCCCGCCACCCTTCCCGAACCGGTACTGCGGCAGGCGCAGGCCGAAATGCTGGAATGGAACGGCGTCGGCGCCTCCATCGTCGAAATCAGCCATCGCAGCGCGGATTTCATCGCGGTGGCCGCCCAGGCCGAAGCGGATCTGCGGAGCCTGCTCGCCATCCCCGACGACTACGCGGTGCTGTTCCTGTCCGGTGGCGCCACCACCCAGCAGGCGCTGCTGCCGCTGAACTTCGCCGCTCCGGGGCAGGCTGTCGACTACGTGGTCAGCGGCCACTGGGGCAAGACCGCGGTCAAGCAGGCCAAGCCGTACGTGGCCGTCAACGTGGCCGCCGACGGCGAACCGGGCGGTTTCCACGACATTCCCGCGCGCGCCGACTGGCGGTTGAGCGACGACGCGGCCTACGTGCATATCACCGCCAACGAAACCATCCACGGCCTCGAGTTCCGCGACGTGCCGGACGTGGGCGCGGCACCGCTGTTCGCCGACTTCAGCTCGAACATCGCCTCCGAACCATTGGACGTTTCGAAGTTCGGGCTGATCTACGCCGGTGCGCAGAAGAACCTCGGCCCGGTCGGCATCTCGGTGGTCATCGTCCGCCGCGACCTGCTGGAACGCGCCGGCCAGCCACGCGCCGACATCTTCGACTACCGCTCGCACGCCGCGCGCGATTCGATGCTCAACACGCCGCCGACCTGGAACTGGTACCTGCTGGGCCTGACCGTGAAATGGATGCTGGACGAAGGCGGCGTCGCCGAGTTCGCCCGCCGCAACGCGGCCAAGTCGGCGCTGGTCTACCAGGCCATCGATGGCTCCGGGGGCTTCTACCGCAACGAGGTGGCCAAGGCGGTGCGTTCGCGGATGAACATCCCGTTCTTCCTGCCGGACGAGGATCTGACCGCGCGCTTCGTCAGCGAGTCGAAGCAGGCCGGCCTGCTGGCACTGAAGGGCCACAAGGCGGTCGGCGGCATCCGCGCCTCGCTGTACAACGCCATGCCGCTGGCCGGCGCGCAGGCGCTGGCGGATTTCATGCGCGACTTCCAGCAGCGCAATGGTTGAACGACATCCAATGTAGGAGCGGCGTCAGTCGCGACTGCAAGGTTTCCGGTCGCGACTGACGTCGCTCCCACAAGAAGCATCAGAGAACAGACACATGGCCGCAAAGCCCAGGAAAACCACCGGCAAGAACGCCAAGCCGCCCGCCCGCGGCAAGGCCGCCGCACCCGCCGTCGCCGCACCGGTGCTGGCCGACGTGCGCGCCAAGATTGACGGCATCGATCGCGAGATCCAGGCACTGATCGCCGAGCGCGCGCGCTTCGCCCACCAGGTCGGCAAGGCCAAGGGCAAGCTGGCCGCGGCGGTGGACTACTACCGCCCCGAGCGCGAGGCGCAGGTGCTGCGAATGGTGGTGGACCGCAACGAGGGCCCGCTCAGCGATGAAGTGCTGGTGCACGTGTTCCGCGAAATCATGTCGGCCTGCCTGGCCCAGCAGGAGCCGCTGAAGATCGGCTTCCTCGGACCGGAAGGCACCTTCAGCCAGCAGGCCGTGCTCAAGCACTTCGGCCGTTCGGCGCATGGCCTGCCGCTGGCGAGCATCGAGGAAGTGTTCCAGGAAGTGGAGAGCGGCAACGCCGATTTCGGCGTGGTGCCGGTGGAGAACTCGGGGCAGGGCACCATCCAGGTCACCCTGGACATGTTCCTCACCTCCAACCTGAAGATCTGCGGCGAAGTCGAGCTGCGCGTGCACCAGTTCCTGCTCTCGCGCACCGGCCGCATCGACGACATCGAACGCATCTACGGCCATCCGCAATCCTTCGCCCAGACCGCCGGCTGGCTGCGCGCCAACCTGCCCAAGGTCGAGAAGATTCCGGTGTCCAGCAACGCCGAGGGCGCACGCCGCGCGCGCAATTCCGATGATGCCGCCTGCATCGCCGGTGAAAGCGCCGGCCACGTCTACGGCCTGAAGAAGGTGGTGATGAGCCCCATCCAGGACGACAAGGACAACACCACCCGCTTCCTGGTCATCGGCCGCAGCATCTTCCCGCCGTCGGGCCACGATCGCACCTCGGTGCTGGTCTTCATCCACGACAAGCCCGGCGCGTTGTTCGACGTGCTCAGCCCGTTCGCACGCCACGGCATCAGCATGAACCGGATCGAATCGCGGCCGTCGCACCACGCGAAGTGGGAATACGGCTTCTTCATCGATCTGGCCGGCCACGTCGACGACGAAGGCATGAAGCAGGCCCTGGCCGAACTCGAGGCGCACTCCGCCCAGATCAAGGTCCTCGGTTCCTACCCGGTGGCGGTGCCCTGATACGGGAATGGGGAATCGGGAATAGGGAATCGTCCAGGCAGGCAGATTCACCTTTACCGGATGTTCCCCGTTCCACGTGACGCCACTGTTTCGATTCTCCATTTCCCATTCCCGATTCCCTGCAAATGAACGACTGGATTGCTTCTCCCGGACAGCCGCTGCGCGGCGAACTGACCATTCCCGGCGACAAGTCGGTGTCGCATCGCGCGGTGATGTTCGCCGCGCTGGCCGATGGCGTCTCGCAGATCGACGGCTTCCTGGAGGGCGAGGACACCCGCGCGACCGCAGCGATTTTCCAGAAGCTCGGCGTGCGCATCGAAACCCCGTCGCCGTCGCGCCGCATCGTGCATGGCGTCGGCGTGGATGGCTTGAAGGCGGCGGGCAGTGAGCTTGACTGCGGCAATGCCGGCACCGGCATGCGCCTGTTGGCCGGTCTGCTGGCGGCGCAGCCGTTCGACAGCGTACTGGTCGGCGACGAGTCGCTGTCGCGCCGACCGATGCGCCGCATCACCGCGCCGCTGGCACGGATGGGCGCGCGCATCGACACGGAAGAGGGCGGCCTGCCGCCGCTGCGCATCCACGGAGGCCAGCCGCTGCACGGCATCGACTACACCCTGGAAGTCGCCAGCGCGCAGGTGAAATCGGCGGTGCTGCTGGCGGGCCTGTATGCGCAGGGCGAGACCATCGTCCACGAACCGCATCCCACCCGCGACTACACCGAGCGCATGCTGGCCGCGTTCGGCGCCGACATCGAATTCTCGCCCGGTCACGCGCGCCTGCGCGGCGGCCAGCGCCTGCGCGCGACCGATGTCGTGGTGCCGGCCGACTTTTCCTCTTCGGCGTTCTTCCTGGTCGCCGCCAGCATCGTGCCCGGTTCGGAACTGCGCCTGCGCGCGGTCGGCCTCAATCCGCGCCGGACCGGCCTGCTGACCGCGCTGCGTCTGATGGGCGCGGACATCCGCGAGGAAAACCGGGCGGAGCAGGGTGGAGAACCGGTCGCCGATCTGGTCGTGCGGCACGCGCCGTTGCGCGGCATCGAAGTGCCCGAGACGCTGGTGCCGGACATGATCGACGAATTCCCCGCGCTGTTCGTCGCCGCGGCTTGCGCCGAAGGCCCGACCGTGGTGCGTGGCGCGGCCGAGTTGCGGGTCAAGGAATCCGATCGGCTGGCGACGATGGCCGCCGGCCTGCGCACGCTGGGCCTGCAGGTGGACGAAACCCCGGACGGTGGCACCATCCATCCGGGCGCCCTGCAGGGCGGCCACATCGACAGCCACGGCGACCACCGCATCGCCATGTCGTTCGCGGTGGCCGGTCAGCGCAGCGGCGGCGAAGTGCGGGTCGGTGACATCGCCAATGTGGCGACCTCGTTCCCCGGCTTCGACACCCTGGCCACCGGCGCCGGCTTCGCCTTGCGGCCTGCGTGAGTCCCACAATCCCTGTAGGAGCGACGTAAGTCGCGACCCGATGTCCTCTTCTTGCTTGGCAGGTCGCGACTTACGTCGCTCCTACAGACAAGCACCAAAGAAAAAGGGAAGCCGTCGCCGGCTTCCCTTTTTCAATTTTGCGTTTCAGGCCAGGCTTCAAATCGGCTTGAAATCCACCGGAACCTGCACCGTACTGGCGACCGCCTTGCCGTTGCGCAGGGCCGGCTCGAAGCGCCACTTGCGCACGGCCTGCACGGCGGCGCGATCCAGATCACGATTGCCGCTGCGGCGAACCACATCGACATCGACCGGCTGGCCACTGGCGTCCAGTTCGGCCCGTACCATCACCGTGCCTCCGATGCCGGCGCGAAGCGCGGCGGCGGGGTATTGCGGCGAAGGATTGCCGGTCATCAACCGCGGTCCCTGCGAACGCGCGGTACGTTCGGCGGAAGCGACGCTGCGGCGTGCTTCGGTGCGCGGCTTGTCGGTGCGCGCGGCCGCGGCCGCTGCTTCGCCGTCAGGCGTAATCGCCGGCGCGGTTACCGGGGGCGTCGCGCTTTCCAGCGGCAATGATGCCGGCTGGCGCTGCTTGTACCACGCCAGTCCAGCTGCCACGACGGCAAGCAGGGCAATCACCCACAACAACACCAGGGATGCGTTCTTCTCCCGTGGCGGCGTCGTATCAGCCGTTTCGGAAGGACTCCATTCGGGCTGGGGATGCGTATGGGCCATGGAAAAACCTCCTCGTCCACGCGTTGCTGCGTTGGCATCGAGTCTTGCATGGAGGTTTGTTGGCATCGCGTGAGCGGCCGGTAAAGTCGCCCGGATCGGGAAAGTCGCGATTCAGCTGGCGCGCCGACGGTTCAGCTGCGCGCCAGTTCCCGGCTCATTGCTGCAAGTTGAAGTCGATCGGAACGACCACGCTGGATGCCACCGGCTGGCCGTCGCGCTGGGCCGGATTGAAGCGCCAGCGACGGACCGCGTCGAGCGCGGCGCGATCCAGATCGCGCGAGCCGCTGCGGGCCTCGACCGAGACGTCGGTGGGCACGCCGTCGGCGCCGACTTCCACCCGCACCATCACCGTGCCGGCATCGCCCCGCCGCAGCGCGGCGGAGGGGTAGGCGGGCGGAGGCGTCTGGCCCGCCATCGGCACCGGCTGATCGCCTGGCGCCAGCACCACGCCGGCGGCCGGCGCCGCGGGCGCATCCGGTACCGCGGGCGCGGCCGGTGCGGGAGCTTCCTCGATCGGTGCCGGCATCGGCGCCTGTTCGACCAGTTGCGGACGCTCGTTGCCTTCCTGGCGGGGTTCCTCCAGGCCGCTGGCGCCACCGCGCGCGGGCAGTGGCTCGGGCAGGGCCTCGACCACCGGCTTGGTGCCCTCGACCGTGGCCTCGGGCTGGTAGAAGCCGTCGTCGCCGCGGCCGACCAGCCAGACAATCACGAACAGCAGCAGCCCGGCGCCGAAGGCGATGCCGGCGATGCGCAGGGTGCGGCGGGGCAGGCGGAACACGAGTTCGGAATCCGGGGATTCGCGGGAAGCGGACATGGAAGGCACCGTGGTGACTGCGCCGATTCTGACACGCCCGGGGTGAACGCTGCGAGGCATGACGGCGCATAAAAGGCGATAATCGGCGTCCTGCCGCATATTCGCTCCGAATCCCATGCTCGATCCCGCCCTGCTTCGCACCCAGACCGCCGAACTCGCCCAACGCCTGAAGGACAGCCGGGGTTTCGACCTGGACGTGTCCCGGCTGGCCGAACTGGAGTCGGCGCGCAAGCAGATCCAGAAGCGCACCGAGGAATTGCAGAACCTGCGCAACACCCGTTCCAAGGCGATTGGCCAGGCCAAGGCCAAGGGTGAGGACGTGGCCGCACTGATGGCCGAGGTGGCCGGTTTCGGCGACGAGCTCAAGGCCTCGGAAGTGAAGCTGGACGAAATCCGCGGCGAGATCGAGGCGATCGCGCTGGGCATTCCCAACCTTCCGCACGCCAGCGTCCCGAACGGCAGCGACGAGAGCCAGAACGTCGAACAGCATCGCTGGGGCACTCCGCCGGTGTTCGACTTCCCGGTCAAGGACCACGTCGAGCTCGGCGCCCGCCACGGCTGGCTGGACGGTGACACCGCCGCCAAGATCTCCGGCGCGCGCTTCACCGTGCTGCGCGGCCAACTGGCCCGCCTGCACCGCGCGCTGGCGCAGTTCATGCTGGACCTGCATACCGGCGAACACGGCTACGAGGAAACCAACGTGCCGCTGATCGTCAACGCCGAGAGCCTGTACGGCACCGGCCAGTTGCCCAAGTTCGAAGAAGACATGTTCAGCACCCAGCTGGGCGAGCACAAGCGCTATCTGATCTCCACCTCCGAGATCTCGCTGACCAACATTGTCCGCGACGAAATCGTCGACGACGCGCGCCTGCCGCTGCGCATGACCGCGCATTCGCTGTGCTTCCGTTCCGAGGCCGGCAGCAGCGGCCGCGACGTGCGCGGCTTCATCCGCCAGCATCAGTTCGAGAAGGTGGAACTGGTCTCGATCGCGCGCCCCGCGGAAAGCTACGACGAGCACGAGCGCATGACCCGCAGCGCCGAAGTGGTGCTGGAGAAACTGGGCCTGCCATACCGCCGCATGCTGCTGTGCTCGGGCGACATGGGTTTTTCCGCCACCAAGACCTACGATCTGGAAGTCTGGCTGCCGTCGCAGCAGACCTACCGCGAAATTTCCTCGTGCTCCAACTGCGAGGATTTCCAGGCCCGCCGCATGCAGGCGCGCTGGCGCAACCCGGCCACGGGCAAGCCCGAGCCGGTGCATACCCTCAACGGGTCCGGCACCGCGGTGGGGCGTGCGCTGATCGCGGTGATGGAGAACTACCAGAACGCCGACGGCTCGATTACCGTGCCCGAAGTGCTGCGCCCCTACATGGGCGGCGCCGACCGCATCGCCTGATCCGCACGCGAACCCCATAGAGCGGAGCTTGCTCCGCCACCGGCTCCACGCCTCCCCCTTCGGAGAAGGGGGACCGAGGGGGATTTACTGTTCGCTGGCAACCCGCATCCACCATTTACCGCCGCGCCAGCCGCTGCGCGATCTGCGGGCGGGTGAGATCGCGAAGCGCATCCTTGCCGATCCAGCGCTCGGCGGCGTCCTCCGACGCCGCCAGCCGGCGCGCCAGCGCAATGGCGGTCGCGTGCAACCCGGCGCGACGCTGGCCGATGGCCCGCAAGGCCCAGCTGACCGCTTTCCTGACGAAGTTGCGCGGATCGGCGGCAGCGGCCTCGATCAACCGCAGTCCTTCGGCGAATCCGTCATCGGCCGTCGCCTTGTCGTGCACTGCCAGGCCGGCGAGCAGGGCGAACGCGGCGCGTTTCTCGAACTCGCCGCGCCGGCCACTCCATTGCGCCACCTTGCGCCAGGCATGCGGGCTGCGATCGAACAGATGGAAGCAGAGGGTGTCGCAGACCGCCCAATTGTCGAAATCGCGGCACCAGCGGTCCATCTGCGCGGCGCTCAATCGCGCGGGGTCGACCACGAAGGCGACCAGCAGGCGCGCCTCGTACACGCCGGTGTCCCACAGGGCCGGCGCAAGCGCGGGCTGGCGGCCGATGCGCTTGCCAATGGCCTGGATCTTCGCCATCGGCACGCCCAGGGCGTGCTCGTCGGGAATGCCGAAACGGGCGAGTCCATCGCGATGGGATGCACTCGCTTGTTGCTTCAGCATCGCCAGCGCCTGATCGGCGCCCACCGGCTCCAGGACGGCGGCCTTGCGGTAAGCGGCGCGTGCGGGCTTCGTGGTGGCGGGCATGGGGAAGATATGGCTATCCGATGCGCGCCAGCATAGTCATGTGTTGGCGTTCGTGCCCGGCCCGAGAACGCGGACAAAAGAAAGGGCCCGCTTGCGCGGGCCCGGAGAGAGGAACTGCAGAACGGGGATGCCGGGCGATCAGGCAGCCAGGCGCTGCGGCAGCGGAATCGAAGCCAGCGCGCTGGCAAGCGCGTCGACGCGATGTTGCGGCGAATAGTTCACGCCCTCTGCGCGGACGAATTCCACGTCGGTGATGCCCATGAAACCCAGTACGAACTTCAGGTAGGGCTCCTGGAAGTCGCTGGCGGCGCCGCTGTGGATGCCGCCACGACCGCTGGCGATGATCACCTTCTTGTTGCCAGCCAGCCCTTCCGGCCCCTTCTCGGTGTAGCGGAAGGTGCGCCCAGCCACGGCGACGCGGTCAATCCAGGCTTTCAGGGTCGAGGGAATGCCGAAGTTGTACATCGGCGCCCCGATGACCACGACGTCGGCGTCCAGGAACTGCTTGAGCGTCTCCTCGCTGGCGGCGGCCACCGCCGGATCGACCTTGGCCAGCACCGGACCGGTCAGGTGGGGCAGGGGATCGGCGTCCAGATCGCGGTAGGTGACCTTCAGACCAGGCACCTGGTCCTGCCAACGGGCTACGATGGCGGCGGTGAGTTGGCGGGTGACCGAGTTGCCGGCCAGCGCGCTGCTGTCGATGTGCAATAGTTTCATGATGGCTTTGTCGGGTGGATGCGGCCGCGCCGCGTTGGACGCCATCTTGGGTTGTTGCGAAAACAGGATAAAGCTGGTCTAATATCACTGATTGTTCTGATAATGGAACTATAGTCATGCAGCACGACCTCAACGACCTTTATTACTTCGCCATGGTGGTTGACCACGGCGGCTTCGCCGCGGCCGAGCGCGCTCTGGGCATTCCCAAGTCGCGGTTGAGCCGGCGTATCAGCCAGCTGGAGACCGATCTGGGCGTGCGCCTGCTGCAGCGTTCCACCCGCCGCTTCGCGGTGACCGACGTGGGCATGAGCGTGCACCGGCACGCGCAGACGATGCTGGCCGAAGCCCAGGCCGCGCGCGAGGTGGTCGATCGGCTCAGCGCCGAGCCGCGCGGCGTGGTGCGGGTCAGCGTGCCGGTGGCGGTGGCGCAGATGCAATTGCCGAAGATCCTGCCCAAGTTCCTCGACAAGTATCCGAAGGTGCGGCTGCAGCTGCACGTCAACAACCGACGCGTGGACATCATCAACGAAGGCTACGACGTGGCGCTGCGCGTGCGCGCCAAGCTCGACGACGATGGCAGCCTGGTGATGCGCAGCTTCGGCCAGATCCAGGAACTGCTGGTGGCCAGCCCGAAGTACCTCAATCGCGCCGGACGCCCTCAGGCGCCGGAAGATCTGACCAGCCACGTCACCCTGAGCATCAGCGAGGACGAGGCGCGCCAGCGCTGGGAACTGCACGGTCCGGATGGCGAGGTGCGCCGGGTTGAACTGCAGCCACGCCTGGCCGGTTTCGACTTCCCGCTGCTGCAGGCGATGGCGAAGGACGGCTACGGCATCACCCTGTTGCCGGAAACCGTCTGCGCCGAGGCCGTGCGCAAGGGCGAACTGGAAGTGGTGCTGCCGGAATGGTCGCTGCCGCAGGGCATCTGCCATGCCGTGTTCGCCTCCCGCCGCGGCCTGCTGCCGGCGGTGCGGGTGTTCATCGACTTCCTGGCCGAACACCTACCCCAGCAGATCGAGGCCTCGCGCCTGGACTGCGGTGGCAAGTGTTCAGAGGCCGCGGAAAAGGCGCTGGAACTGGCCCTGGACAACGCCCGGGCCGGCAAGGTCAAGAAGGCCTCGTAAGCATGCGTGCCGGCTTCATGCGAAAATGCGCGCCAGCGAAACCGGCGCCCATGTTTTAGCGCGGCGTTGAAACTACAACGGAGAGATGGCCGAGCGGTTTAAGGCACCGGTCTTGAAAACCGGCGAAGGGTCAAACCTTCCGTGGGTTCGAATCCCACTCTCTCCGCCAAACCCTTGCAGAACGCCCCCTGCGGGGGCGTTTTCATACCCGTCCATGGATTGACGTGGCAGTCGCCTGTAACCCACGGCGCCTGCACAGCGTCACTTTTTCTTCTTCGTCTGCACGCAGTTCTCCAGCCACAGCATCCGCTTGAAATCGTCGTAGCGGTGGAAGCTGCCGGTGAAGGTCGCATAGTCACCCTTGCGGAAAGTCAGCACGTTGGCGAGCTGGTTGGCGTTGAACAGGCAGGCCACGCCCACGCGGGGCTGGTCGTCGCCGGGCACCTTGATCAGTACCTCGCTCTCGTCGGGAATGTCGAAGGAGACGTTGTACTCGGCGCCATCCTCCTGGATGTAGTCCACGCGTCCCTTCAGGCTGTACTTGCGTCCCTTGTGGCGGGCGTTGACCACCAGCGCGTTGCCCTTGGCCTCGCGCGCGATCTCGCGGGAGAACACGTACACATCCTTGAACGTGGTGTCCGCCACATTCTGGGTGCGCGCGCCCTGCGCGCCGGCGGTCCTGCCTTCCTTGCCGCCCTTGATCTTCGCCATCAGCTGGCACATGTACGGACGCATCGAATCGGCCTTGGCGAACTGGCCCTTCTCGGTCTTGACCGTCATCTCCACCACCGCCGCGTTGCCCTCCTGGCTGACATTGATCAGCGTGGGGACGGCGCGGGTGAAATTGGTCGAGCGCTGTTCCACCAGCATCGTGCCGGTGCCCGCGTCCTCGGTGATCACGTCCATCTTCTCGGCGATCATGATGCCGCGGATCTGGCCCATCGCGTCGGCCACGGACAGATCCGACACCGTCACCTTGCTGGAGAAGTCGGCGCCGGAAAACACGCTGCCGGATTTGCTGAAATTGTCCTCGCATTCGCCGGCCCACGCGACCGGGGTCGCGCCCGCCAGGGCCAGGGGAAGCAAGAAAAGAAGTCGGTGTGCCATGGGATCCTCTCGTGGTGGAAGCCGTCGTCCTTGCGCGGAAGCCGTGGCTTCCTGGCGTTGTCCGCCCGGCGGGAGTGGGAGCATCTTTCGCGTCGAGGGGACAGGGCCGCCATCGGGCTGTGACGAACGGCACCGGACGCGTGACGAACGCCATGCGTGCCGACCGCCCCGAAAAAAGGCCCGCCGGACGCCTGTACGGCGCCGCGGCGGAGCGGTAGGGTGACGCCCGTGGACAAGCGCCCCTTCAAGATTCCCCTGATCGTCTGGATGGTCCTGCTGTGGTGGACCGCCTACTCGTTGATGTTCGCCAGCCAGGTGGTGGCAATGGGCGACACCGATGGCAAGCCGATCGCCTGGTCGCGCGCGCTGCATTTCAGCTTCGGTGGCTGGATGACCTGGGTGCCCTTCAGCCTGGGCATCCTCTGGCTGGTCAGGCGCTTTCCCATCGAGCGCGGGTCGGTCATGCGGGCGCTGGGTGTCCAGTCGCTGGGCGTGGCGGCCATCATCGTGCTGAAGGCCGCCTACGTCTACGTGACCGACCCGATCTTCCAGTGGTACGACGTCCTGCCGCATTTTGGCGAAGTGGTGGTCACCAGCATCCGCAACAACCTGATGACGGCATGGACGGTAATTGGCGTGGCGCACGCGTTCGTGTACTACGAGCGTTCGCGCGAGCGCGAAAAGCGCATCGCCGACATCGAGAAAAGCCTGGTTTCCACCCGGCTCGAAGCACTGCGCGCGCAGGTCAACCCGCACTTCCTGTTCAATGCGTTGAATTCGGTGGCGGAGATGGTGCATGTGGATCGGGATCTGGCCGATCGCATGCTGGTTTCGCTGTCGGCGCTGCTGCGCGACGGGCTCAAGCAGGACGAAATGCAGGAGCGGCCGCTGCGCGACGAACTGGCGGTGGTGGATCACTACCTGATGATCGAAAAGATCCGCTTGACCAGCCGTTTGCAGGTGCGCCGGGAAATCGATGCCGACTGCCTGGACGTGCCGGTGCCGGTACTGATACTGCAGCCGCTGGTCGAGAACGCCATCGTCCACGGCATCGCACGGCGCAAGTCTCCCGGCGGGTTGCTGATCCGGGCGAGGGTGATCCATCGCGCCCTTCATCTTGCCGTGGAGAACAGCGCCGAACCCGGCACCGCTACCGTCGCCGGCAACGGCGTGGGCCTGCGCGGCGTCGCCGGACGCCTGCAACTGCTGTATGGCGATCGGGCGCGCCTGTCGAGGCCGGATACCTCCCCCGACCGGTATCTGGTCGAGTTGGAAATCCCGTTGCCTGCGGCCGACGCGACGACGCTGGGCACCCGTCCGCTGGAGCGGGTGGCATGAGCCTGAAAGCCGCCATCGTCGATGACGAACCGCTGTCGCGCGCGCGCCTGCGCCGGCTGCTGGAAAAGGTCGCCGGCGGCAGCATCGCGGTGGTGGCCGAGTGCGTGGACGTGGAGGAACTGCTGGAGGCGGCCCGCAGGACCGCCATCGACGTGCTGTTCCTGGACATCGAGATGCCCGGCGGCGATGGATTTTCCGCGCTCACGCAATGGCGTGGACCGCAGCCGCTGGTGGTGTTCGTCACCGCCTATCACGAACACGGCGCGCGCGCCTTCGATGCCCGCGCGGTGGACTATCTGTTGAAGCCGCTGTCGGCCGAGCGCCTGCAACAGACGGTGGAGCGCCTGCGCGAGCGCCTGGCATTGCAGGGCCTGCAGGTGGCGACGGTCGACGACGGTGTGCGCCGGATTCCGCTGCAAGTCGGGCAGCGCGTGCAACTGGTGCCGGAGAGCCAGATCAACGTCGTCGAGGCGCAGGGCAACTACCTGGACATCGACTGCCAGCAGGGACGCTACACCCTGCGTCGCACGCTGGCGTCGTTCGAGGCGGAACTGGACGCGCTGGCGTTCCTGCGCGTGCACCGCTCGACCATTGTCCGCGCGGGCGCGATCCGGGAAATCATGCCGATGGGGTCGGGCCGCTACCGGATCGACCTGCATACCGGACGCCGGTTGGTCAGTGGCCGCAACTACCGCGATCAGATCCACGGCTTGATCCGCCGTGGCATTCCGGTGCCGTCACCGGCGTAGCGCTCCCAGCGACCGCATCAATCCGTTCCGGTCAACCGCACCAGCGGTGGTGGCGCCTTGTCCTTCACCTGCGGCGTGAGGGCGGCGACGGCCTGCGCGTGTCGATTGGCGTCATGCGCGGCGATCACCAGCAGCATGGCGAGCAGCGCGATGCTGTACTCGCTGCCGCCGACGCCGTGCTCGCCGACGAACCAACCGTTCTTCCAGTGGATGAGCAGGATGCCGACGCCGGCAATCACCGCCAGGCCCGACGCCGCCCAGCGCACGCCGAGGTTGAGTACGAGCAGCGTGCCGGCGGTGAGTTCGTACAAAGTGATTGCCCAGACCCAGGCCGAGCCGTGCGGGAATCCCTGCGCCTCCATGAATTCGGCGAAACGGGGAATCGTGCCGTTGAAGATGCGGACCGCAGCATGGGCCATGAACAGGACCGCGGTGACGATGCGCAGGAGCTGCAGGCTGGTTCCGGCACGGATCCAGGGATAGCCGTTGAACAGGGAATGCATGGGCGATGTTCCGGATGGCGGGCGCGGGGAGCGGCCACGATGAACATCCGCGCGTCGCGGGACAACGCGGCTGGGACAAAGGGCACGGCCGGGGTGACCAAGCGGAAGCCGGCGCGGGCACTTGCGCCCGGTCCCTTGCCGGGCTAATACTTAGCCAACATGGAAACTATTTGGCGCGCCATCCCGGCACGCCTCCCCCGGAGGACATCGATGGACCTGGTGCTCTACTACCATCCGCTCGCCTCGTTCTGCCACAAGGTGCTCATCGCGCTGTACGAGCACGGCACGCCCTTCGAGGGCGTCATCGTCCGGCACGACAACGCCGATTCGCTGGATGCGTTCCTGGAGGTCTGGCCGGTGGGTAAGATGCCGGTGCTGCGCGATGTGCGCCGCGACGCGGTGATTCCGGAATCCAGCATCGTGGTGGAGTACCTGGACCAGCACTATCCCGGGCTGCGCCCCATGTTGCCGACGGAGCCGGAAGCCGCATTGCAGGTGCGGCTATGGGATCGGTTCTTCGACCACTACGTCCATCAGCCGGTACAGAAAGTCGTCATCGACCGCCTCCGCGGCGACGGTGAGCACGACGCACGCGGCGTGGCCGAAGCGCTGGCCACGCTCGATAGCGCCTATGCCATGCTGGAAAAGCAACTGGCCGGACGCGAATGGATCACCGGCGACACTTTCAGCCTGGCCGACTGCTCCGCGTCGCCGGCGCTGTTCTATGCCGGCATCGTGCACCCGTTTCCGCCCGGACTCGGCGCGCTGGCGGCCTATTTCGAACGCCTGATGGCGCGGCCCTCGGTGCGCCGCACCTATGACGAGGCGCGGCCTTACTTCGATCTTTTTCCCTATCGCGAGCGGATACCCGCACGCTTCCTGCAACCGCTGGAGACGGACTGACCATGGCGGCGCAGGCTTCCGAACGCCTGGACGCGCTGTTCCATGCGCTGGCCGACGACAGCCGGCGGCGGATGGTCGATCAACTCAGCCAGGGACCGGCTTCGGTATCGGAGCTGGCGCGCCCACTGGACCTGGCGATGCCGTCGGTGGTCAAGCACCTGGCCGTATTGGAGCGGGGCGGACTGGTGGCCTCGGAGAAGCAGGGGCGCGTGCGCACGTTCCGGTTGATACCGGGCGCGCTGGCCCAGGTCGAAGCGTGGGCGGCTCAACGCGAGCGTAGCTGGCGGCGTCGCTTCGACCGGCTGGAAGCCTTCCTCGCCCGCACCGGATCCGATGACGCGGATTCCTCCCGCTGAAACTGCCCAAGGAGCATCGCATGCCGCCCCTTTCTGAACTGTCCGAGGCACACACCCACTTCCGCATCGATCGCAAGCTGCCGGCAACGCCGGCGCGGGTGTTCGCGGCGTGGTCGCAGGCCGAGGCCAAGCAGGCGTGGTTCTCCTGCCACGACGACTGGAACAACGCCGGCTACGCGCTGGATTTCCGCATCGGCGGCAGCGAATACAACCAGGTCCATGACAGCGATGGACTCGCGCACGTGTTCCGTGCGCATTTCCTCGACATCGTGCCCGAGCGGCGCATCATCTACGCCTACGACCTGCTGCTGGGCGAGCGGCGCATCTCGGTATCGCTGGTGACGGTGTCGCTGCGGCCCGATGCCGGCGGCACGCTGATGTCGTTCACCGAACAGGTCGTGTTCCTGGACGGCTATACCGATCATGGCGAACGCCGCGAGGGGACCGAAGTCGGACTGGAGAAACTGGCGGCCTGGCTCGCCGGGAACTCCGACGCCATCGCCGGCTAGCGTTTGCGCGTTCCATCGAGGCGGGCGTCGAGCATCGCTTTCACCTCGGGACGTTCGAAGCCGATGTCCAGTTCGCCGTCGCTGATCTTGCGCGCATAGGCGTCGCAGGCGTGGCGCCGGCGGGCGGGTTCATCGACCTGTTCCATCTCCTCGGCGAAGGTGCCGGCGACCTCTTCGACCGCAGCCATGAGCGCGGCTTCGGCTTCTTCGCGGGTGACGCCGAACTGGCGCACGCCCATCGCGTAGGTCTCCTCGCGCAGGGCAGGGCCCAGATCCACGTAGGCCTGGTTGCGTTGCCGCCAGGCGCGGATGCTGTCCAGCCCGGTGGCGGCGAAGCCGGCGTCCTGGCGGGTGCAATAGTCGAGAATCCTGCTGACCGTTTCGGTGCGGGTGGTGACGTTCTGCGCCGCGCGCAGCAGGATCTGCTGTTCCTCCGACAACGGCGCTTCCTGCGCCGATGCGGTAGCCGTTGCCAGGCACAGCGCCGCGCCGACCCATCCCATGGTGTTCGTCTTCATCGATGTTCCCCCATGGCGGCCGCTGTGGACCGCCGTTGAGCCGATTCCCCGCCGCCACTCTAGCGTGGCGCGCGGGGACAGGCGAGGAGGGAAAGCGGGAAAGTTCCGGGCGCGCCGCCTCTACATGCGGGTGATCGAAACGCCGCCATCGACCAGCAGCGCGGTGCCGGTGGTGAAGGAGGAGGCGTCGGACGCCAGATACAACGCCGAGCGCGCCTGTTCCTCCGGCGTGGCGGTGCGCTTGAGCGCGTGCAGGTTCTCGACGAAGGCCCAGGATTCCGCGGTGCCGTTCATCGCCCGTGCCATCGGCGTGTCGGTGCCACCAGGCAGCAGCGCGTTGACACGGATGCCTTCGGCGCCGAACTCCGCCGCCAGGGCGCGGGTCAGGCCGAGCAGGCCGGCCTTGCTCGCCGCGTAGGCGGCCGCGCCGGGCAGGCCGACCGTGTGGCCGACGAAGGTCGACGTGAAAATCAGCGAGCCGCCACCGCGTGCCTGCATCGCCGGCAATTGGTGTTTCGCGGCCAGGAACGCGCTCGTCAGGTTGATGTCCAGGGTGTCGCGCCAGCCCTGTACGGAGACGTCCAGCGTCGGTCCCATCTCGCCAAGCGTGCCGGCGTTGTTGAACGCGATGTCGAGTCCGCCGAAATGTTCGGTCGCCGCGCGTACCGCGGCCTGGGTGCAGCTTTCGTCACGCACGTCGCCGGCGACCGCGAACGCTTCACCGCCCTCGTCGACGATGGCGGAGACCAGCCGGCGCAGGCCCTCCTCGCCGCGTGCGACCGCGACGATGCGGGCGCCTTCGCGCGCGAACAACCGGGCACTGGCTTCGCCGATGCCGGAACTCGCGCCGGTGACGATGGCGACCTTGCCTTGCAGAACCTTCATGGAGAATCCTCGTGGAGAAGAGGCGCCAGTGTGTCGGCGATGCCTTCCGGCGACTCTCCGGTTCTTGCGCCTCCGGCGACGGGATGCCGCCGGAGGCCATTCATTGCCCGGGGATCAGGCCGCCCGGCGGAACTCTCCGAGCACGCCATGCAGCGGCACATGTCCCTGGAATCCACCCGCGGACACCGCCGGGCGCCCGGCTTCGATCGCATGCGCGAAGATCACCGCCGGATCGGATTCCAGCTTGTCGAACAGGCGCTGCAGGTTCGGGTAGTCGCGACGGTCGATCAGGTCGTGGTACTTCGTCCAGCGGGCGATGCCGACGAAGTAGGCATCGGCCAACGTGCGCCGATCACCGAGCAACCAGGGACGGTCGCCCAGCAGCTGTTCCAGCAAGGCATGCGCGCGTACGACCTTGCCGCGACCATACTCGCGCAGTACCTGTTTCTCCGCGCCTTCGCTGCCGTGCTCCAGCGCATGCCACAGCGGGCTGAAGGCGTTGAAGAACGTGGTGTTGAGGAACGCCAGCATCTGGTTGAGCCGATCGAAGCCCGGAGTGCCTTGGGCGAATGCCAGCCCGGTGTCCAGGCCGCGTGCGCCGAGATGGCTGAGGATGGCCATGCTTTCGCTGACGATCTCGCCGTCCTTGGTGATCAGGGTGGGGGTTTCACCGGCCGGATTCAGACGCCGGTAGTCATCGCCGGTGACTTCCTCGGGCATGGCAATCCGACTGAGCCGATAGGGCAGGCCAAGCCATTCCAGCGCGACGATGGAACCGAAGGAGCAGCCCGAGGGCACGCCATACAGCAGGGTGGTAGTGGTGGTGGTCATGGAAGAAGATCCTTGGAGTGGAGAGGGAAGTCCCGGCCGGTGAAGAAACGATAAAGTCGTGGACTTTGCCCGTGTAGTACGCAAAATGGCGACTTATCGTCCACATCCATGGACTTCCGGTGCTGAACCTCAATGACCTGCTGTTCTTCGTCGCCGCCGTCGAACACGGCGGTTTCGCGCCGGCATCGCGCCGGCTGGGTCTGCCCAAGTCGACCCTGAGCAAGCGCGTGGCCGAACTGGAAGAAGCGCTGCAAGTGCGCTTGATCCATCGCACCTCGCGCAGCTTCACCCTGACCGACATCGGGCGGGACTTCTACGAGCATGCCCGTGCCTCGATCATCGAGGCCGAGGCCGCGCAGGACATCGTGCGCCAGCGGGTGGCCGAGCCCAGCGGCACCGTGCGCATGACCGCGTCCGTGCCGGTGGCGCAGGGACAACTGGCGGCGCACCTGCCGCGGCTGGCGCAACGGTTCCCGCGCCTGCGTCTGCAACTGGACGTGACCGATCGCTTCGTGGACGTGGTCCAGGAAGGTTATGACATCGCCGTGCGCAGCCATTTCGCACCGTTGCCCGATTCGGGACTGGTGCAGCGACGGATCGTCCAGGAAAGCATCGTACTGGTGGCTTCGCCCGGCTATCTGGACGCCCACGGAATGCCGGCGGAGCCGGGAGCACTCGAGGGGCACGATGGCCTGTTGAGTGGTGCCGGCGCGATGCGCTGGACGCTCATGCGGGAGGATGCGGACGCGCGAACGGTGCAGGTGACGCCACGGCCGCGCATGATTGCCAATGAATCGCAGGTGCTGCGGGCGGCTGCCGGCGCCGGCTTGGGTATCGCCTGCCTGCCGGAATCCTTGTGCCGGCCGGATCTGGATGGAGGCGCGTTGTCCCGTGTTTTACCGGGGTGGCATGCTGGGCGGGTGAGCACCACGCTGGTGATGCCGCACCGGCGCGGGCAACTGCCCGGCGTGCGCGCGGTCGTGGATTTCCTGGTCGAATCATTGGGCCGCGACTGAGGCGCCACACCGGGAACGGCGCGGCGCGCGATGGACAAGCCGATCAGGCGGGCGCGAACAGCGCATTGAGCTGGCCATAGCCCATCGCCTGCGGATCCGCCGGCATACCGGCTCCCCCGGTGAGGAACGACTGCGCACGCCGTTGCAGATGACCGGCGACCGATTCGGCGAGATCCGAGCCGGCGCTGAGGCGACGCACGCCGCACTGGCGAAGTCGTTCGGGATCCGGCAAGGCCGTGCGCCACAGGACATTCAAGGGCAGGCCCGCACCCTGGGCGATGGCGGTGATCTCGGGTTCCTCGACCACGCCCGGCACGAACAGCCCATCGGCGCCAGCCTCGCGGTAGAGCGCTGCGCGCGCCAGGGTTTCCTGCACGCTGGCCGCACCCACCGGAGCGAGCCGGCGCAGATAGACGTCGGTGCGCACGTTGACGAACACGTCGCTGCCCGCGTCCCGGCAACGCTCGCGGATGCGCGCGATCTTGGCGCACAGCACGGCGGGATCGTCTTCGCCGTCCTCGAGGTTGATGCCCGACACGCCCCGCCGGACCAGTAGCAGCACGGTGTCGGCGACGGTGTCGGGATCATCCGAGTAGCCGCCTTCGATATCGACGGTCAACGGCGTCGACAGGACACGGACGATGCTGTCGACGCTGTCCAGCAGCCGCGCGACCGGCAGATGGTCGCCGTCCGGATAGCCCTGCGACCATGCCAGGCCCGCGCTGGTGGTGGCGCTGGCGCGTGCGCCCAGCGATTCAATCAGGCGCGCGCTGCCCGCGTCCCAGGCGTTGGCGAGCAGCAGCAGCCCATCGGCGTGCAACTGGCGAAAGAGGGCGGTGTGTTCGGCGGTGGTTGGCATGCTGGTGGTCCTGAGGGGAATGCCGCGATGCTGCCACAGCCGGCATGCATGGACTCACCGTTTTCGGCCGTCATCGGGCCATCGCAAAAAAAGAAAGGTCCGGCACCATCCAGGCCGGACCTTGAAGGGGGAGGTTCCCGGGCCGCTTCCGCTTGCTCAAAGGCGGCGCCCGTTTTCCATTGCAGAGCGGTCATCCTGACCGTCGCAGGGCGTGCTTCCGGGAACGCGTCCAGAATGCCGCGGCGCACGCGACCAGTCAGTCGGTGCAATGCCCGACCTGCTGTAGGAAAAATCCGATGTCCCGGGACCCAGGTCAGGCACGCAGCCGGCGCACGCCACGGAACAGGCGCCATTTGCCGTCGCCTCCCTCTACATTGATCGCGTAGTCGAGGCCTTGCTGTTCGCGTTGCCAGGCAAGCTTGCTGGCGTAGGCGAGCGCTGAAATGCGCGACGGAAAATGCAGGGGTTCGGATTCGTTGATCGACAGCAGGAAGCTGCCATCGTGGCCGGGCGAATGGGGGAGATCGAGCGTCATCATGGCGCGGCAAGGCAGCATCGGTTGCCGACAGGCTAGCGACAGGGATGTCATCTCCGTGCAAAGAACGCCTGCGCCTTTGGTATGACCCGCACGTGTGCGGGATACGTTTTCTCTACACGGGTTCTTCGCGCCGGAGCACGTATAAATCCCGGAAGTGGCAGGTGCCGATCACCCCGGCCCACTTCCCGGACCGGCCGATGACCCGGGAGCCGCCAGAGAGCCCAACGTCCGCGCACAGGCGCGGATGCCCGGCGGTCAGTCGCGAGCCCGACACCGTCGCCGTCCGGAAAGCCGGGGCGGTTCTCGCAAGCCGCCCCGGCAAGGTTCTCCTTTCCCGGTGTGTCCTAGCGCGCGGCGGCGTCCCATTCGCGCAATCCCTGCTCGATGACATCCAGGGCATCGTCCACGCGTCCGTCGTCGAGTTCGGCGACGGTGTCACGCGGGCTGTGAATGACCTGCATGACCTTCGGCGCGGTGGCAGGTTGCTTGCCGCCGAAGACCGCCAGGATGGGGTCGATTTCGTCGCGTCCCACCAGTGAGAAGGAAACCGCCGGCCATTCCTGCTTGAGGAAGGCGAGATGGTCGGTGGGCGGGTAGTGTTCACCCGGCTGGAATCCCAGCTTGCGCCCCGTGCTCGCCCCGCGCAGCGCGGCGATCAGCGGGGAATCGGCCTGCGGTGACATCATCCACAGGGTATCGCCCCAGCCGAACACGTCGAAGTTGACATACAGCGCGGGTTTCTCGCGTCCCGGCGTGGTGACGTAGGCGTGCGAACCGAGCAGGCCGGCTTCCTCCAGATCCCAGAACGCGATCTGCACGCGATGGTTGGCCAGTGGCCGTGCCTTCAGGCGCGCGGCCAGTTCCAGCACCGCGGCGGAACCGGATGCGTTGTCGGTCGCGCCGTGGCCGACCGCGACGCGATCGTAGTGCGCGCCGATCAGCAGCAGCGGTGCATCGGCTTTTCCGCCCAGGTCGGCGAGCAGATTGCGACCGTGCTTGTTCTTCTGTTCGAAGGCCTCTTCGCGCCAGGTCACGCCCATGGCGTCCAGGCGATTGGTGATGGCCTGTCCGCGGGCGGCGGTATCGGCGCCCGCGCTGATGCGGGCGACCTGGCCTTTCCATTCCGCCGCATCGCCGCCGTCGGCGGCGCAGACGGGCAGGGCAACCAGCAGCAACAGGCCGGCCCAGAACGGGCGTGCCGATGTTTTCGATGTCATTCAAGGCTCCTTCCGAAGGCGTGAACGGCGAGTATGCATGAGCCGGGAACCAGGACGATGCATGACCAGTGGGAGGTCATCGCGTCGCGCATGGACGGCTAGAATGTGAGTTGCGATGGCCGCATTCCGGGAATACGCTCGGTGTTGAGCCGAGGCTCGGAAGGGGATGTGGCATGACGATTCGAGTGTTCCTGATTGATGATCACGCGCTGGTGCGAACCGGCATGCGGATGATCCTTGCGCAGGAAACCGATTTCGAGGTGGTGGGCGAAGCCGAGAGCGGCGAGGAGGCCCTGCCGGTCATCCGCAAGCTGAAGCCCGACGTGGTGCTGTGCGATCTGCACCTGCCCGGTTACAGCGGGCTGGAAGTGACCGAGCGCATCGTGCGCGGCGATCAGGAAACGCGGGTGATCATCGTGTCGGTGCTGGAAGACGGGCCGTTGCCCAAGCGCCTGCTGGAAGCTGGCGCCTCCGGCTATCTGGGCAAGGGCGGCGACGCCCAGGAGCTGATCCGCGCGGTGCGCGACGTCGCGCGCGGCAAACGTTACCTGGGCAGCAGCGTGGCCCAGAACCTGGCGTTGCTCAACGTGGCCGGGGATGGTTCTCCTTTCGACGCACTCTCGCCCCGTGAGCTGGAAGTCGCCATGCTGCTGATCCAGGGTTTGCGCCAGGAAGAAATCGCCAAGCGCCTGAGCCTGAGCGCCAAGACCGTCAACACGCACAAGACGCGCCTATTCGAGAAGGCGGGCGTCACCGATAACATCGCCTTGGCGAGGCTGGCCGCCCAGTACGGATTGCTGGACCCGGCAAAATCGCTCTAGCGAGGCGTTTTATCCGGTGCCGGGTGCGCATCGGGTCTTTCCTGCGGACAAAAGAAAACCGGCTGTCGCCAGCCGGTTTTCGTCGTGCCGATGCATCTGGAGATGTCAGGCGCTGCGCTCGTTCTCCGGATGATCCGGATCCACCGGCTGCTCTTCATCGTCGTTATGGGCGATGCCGGTCGAGGTCTCCGGCGCGGTCGGCTTGGGCGTGGCGACGGGTTCGAACAGGCCGCGCGTCACCGACGGTGGAGTGTCCGCATCCAGCGCGAAGAACAGCGAGCCGGTGGTGCCGCGCGGTGGCGCGGAAGGCGTCGCCGGCTGGGCGGCCGGAGCCGGCTCCGCTCGTTCGGCGCGTGCCTGCTCGCTGGCCGGCTCGGCCACGACTTCAGTGCTGGTCGCCACCGGAGTGGAGGCCACCTCGATCGGAGCGGGCGTGGCGGCCGGGGCTTCGGGCGCGGGGGCCGTGGACGCAACCGGAGGAGACTCCGTCGCGATGTCCTGCTGGACCGCCTGGACGATCTCGTTGCCGGCCTGCGCTTCGACCTCCACGGTTTCGGCGATGACGGCACGCACATCGCCGTTGTCCGCGACCGCGGCGACTTCGGCACGCGCTTCGGCAACGACTTCGACCGGTGCCGTCGGGACGACCGTGGGAGTGGTCTGCGTCACGGCAGCCGTCGCGGGCTTGTCCTGGTTCGGCGCGGCCGAAGCGGGCGTCACCGGCGCGACAGCGGCGGGACGGGACGGCGCGGCCGTCGGTTCCTCGTCGTCGAAATCGAACTCCGGTTGCGAACGGCTGGCGACCGCATCCTGTTCGTCCGGCCCCAGATCCGAAAGATCGTCGCCGGCTTGATCGTCGGCCAGCGTCGCGCCCTCGGCATTGCCACGACGACGACGACGGCCACCGCGGCGGCCACGGCGACGACGTCCGCCACCTTCGCCCTGCGCGGCATCACCGGCGGCGCCTTCATCGGACGCGGTCGTCACACCGTCCTGATTGCTTGCGTCCACCGCGGGTTCGGCGATGGTCTCGGACGGAACATGCGGCTGCGGACGCGGGACTTCCGCCGGGGCGACCGCGGTCACGGCTGCGACCTTGCTCACCTCGGCTTCGGCGGGAGCAACCGCAACCGGCGAAGCGGTTTCAGGCTTCGAGGCCGGGGCGGCCTGCGGTTTTTGCGCCGGCTGGGCCTGTTCGCCGCGCGGCGGCTTCGGTGCCTGCTGCTGGGTCTGGCCTTGTTGACCCTGGCCCTGCTGGCGGGGCGCCTGCGGCTGCGATTGCTGCCTCTGCTTGGGCTGCTGCTGTCCCTGCTGCTTGGGCTGCTGTTCGTTGCGCGGCTTCTGCTGCGCGTTCTGCGGGTTCTGGCCGCCGGCGTTGTTCTGCTGGCCCTTGCCGCGGCCTTCCTCGCGGCGCTGCTGGCCATTGCCGCCGCGCCCCTGGCCCTGCTGCTGGCGGCCGTCGCGGCGCTGGCCGCGATCATTGCGCTCGTTGCGCGGCTGGCGGTTGTCCTGCTGACGCGGCTGCGGCGCGGGTGCCGGCGCACTTTCGGCGCCGACCAGTCGCTTGAGCCAGCCGAACAGGCCGCCGGAAGCCGGCGCGGCGACCGGCGCCGGGGCAGGCGTGGGTGCGACCGGAGCGGGCGCCGGGGTTTCGCGTTCCTCGCGCACCGGCGCGGGCTGAGAGTGCTTCACATGGGTCACCGCCGGGGCGGCCGGGATGTTCAGCTGTGCCTTGGTCAGCGCATGCACCGGCAACTTGCGCGGGGTGCCGCGCTGGTAGCTGGGCTTGGTGGTTTCCTCGCCCAGTTCGTTCTCGCGGACGCGCGTGACTTCGTAGTGCGGGGTGTGCAGCGCCTCGTCGGCAACGATGATGATCGGCGCGTCGTGGCGGGTCTCGATTTCGCGCAGCGCGCTGCGCTTCTCGTTGAGCAGGAAATTGGCGATTTCCACCGGCGCCTGGACCAGGACCTGTCCGGTGTTTTCCTTCATCGCGTGCTCCTCGGCGACGCGGATGATGGACAGCGACAGCGACTCCACGCTGCGCATGCGGCCGTGGCCGTCGCAGCGCGGGCAGACGATCTGGCTGGATTCGCCCAGCGACGGACGCAGGCGCTGGCGGCTCATTTCCATCAGGCCGAAGCGCGAGATGCGGCCCAGCTGCACGCGGGCGCGATCGTACTTCAGCGCGTTTTGCAGGCGGTTCTCGACCTCGCGCTGGTGCTTGTTGCTCGACATGTCGATGAAGTCGATCACCACCAGGCCGCCCAGATCGCGCAGGCGCAGCTGGCGGGCCACTTCCTCGGCCGCCTCCAGGTTGGTGTGGAACGCGGTCTCCTCGATGTCGCCGCCCTTGGTGGCGCGCGCCGAGTTGACGTCGATGGCGGTCAGCGCCTCGGTCTGGTCGACCACGATGGAGCCGCCGGAGGGCAGGCGGACATTGCGTTCATACGCGCCTTCGATCTGGGATTCGATCTGGAAGCGGTTGAACAGCGGGATGTCGTCCTTGTAGTGCTTGAGCTTGCGCAGGCTCTGCGGCATGACCTGCTGCATGAACTCGCGCGCGGTCTCGTGCAGTTCCTCGGTGTCGACGAGGATTTCGCCGATGTCCGCGCGCAGGTAGTCGCGCAGGGCGCGCACGATCAGGCGCGACTCCTGGTAGATCAGGAACGGTGCCGGCTTGGTCAGCGCGGCCTCGGCAATCGCCTTCCAGACCTGCAGCAGGTAATCCAGGTCCCACTGCAGTTCCTCGGCATCGCGGCCGACGCCGGCGGTGCGGATGATGACGCCCATGTCGTCGGGGATGGCCAGCGAGTCCATGGCCCGCTTCAGCTCGGCACGGTCATCGCCCTCGATGCGGCGCGACACGCCACCGGCGGTGGGCGAGTTGGGCATCAGCACCATGTAGCGGCCGGCCAGGGAGATGAACGTGGTCAGGGCGGCGCCCTTATTGCCACGCTCGTCCTTGTCCACCTGGACGACGACTTCCTGGCCTTCGCGCAGCAGTTCGCGCAGGCCGGCCTTGTTGTGGTCGACCCCGGCCTGGAAGTAATCGCGGGAGATTTCCTTCAGCGGCAGGAAGCCATGCCGGTCGGCACCGTAGTCGACGAAGGCGGCTTCGAGGGAGGGTTCGAGCCGGGTGATGCGGCCCTTGTAGATATTGGACTTCTTCTGCTCTTTCGACGGCTGTTCGATATCGATGTCGTAAAGGGTCTGGCCGTCCACGATGGCGACGCGCAGTTCTTCAGCCTGCGTCGCATTGATCAGCATGCGTTTCATTGTTTGCGTTCCTCGCGCGCTACTACCGCGCGGAACGCCATGGCGTTTCGCCTCTGGAACGGTGCTCCGCCCCTTGCGCAGGCGCAGCGGGGCGGGTTGGGTTTCCAGCGCTACGACACCACGGCAGGCCGCGGGAGCGCTTTTTTTTCAAAGTGTGTTACGGGCCGGCGGCAGCTTCCCAACCAGTGGTGGCGCCGCGCGGGACATGTTCAGCTACGGGCGCCGTCACGCGTCCGGCGGTATCCGGGTTCGCCGGCAAGCCGCTAACATGGCCGCCCCTGGGGCGGTGGCCGCGCGCCTGCCGGAATCGCGGGAAGCCGGGCTTCTGGCCCACGGCTTGCTTCCAAGCCGACAACTCCCTGCGAAATCAAACCCTTATCTCGCCCGCCGAGTGTAACAGAATAATAGTGACCATGACCGCTCCGCCCCCCGCCTCATCGCCCCCCGCCGGAACCAAAGCCGCCGTCCGCCTGGTCAGGGTGCCCGAGGATCGCGGCGGCCAGCGGCTGGACAACTTCCTGCTGGGCCAGCTGAAGGGGGCGCCGCGCAGCCTGGTCTACAAGCTGGTCCGAAGCGGGCAGGTCCGGGTCAACGGTGGCCGGGCCAAGGCGGAACGGAAACTGGAGGCGGGCGATGAGGTCCGGATTCCCCCCGTCAATCTCACCGAAGTTGGAGACAAGGCACCGCCGCCGACCGGGTTCCTGCAACGGATGGAGGCGGCAATCGTGTTCGAGGACGCCCGCCTGCTGGTCATCAACAAGCCGTCCGGAGTGGCCAGTCACGGTGGCAGCGGGATCAGCCATGGCGCCATCGAGACCATGCGCGCCCTGCGCCCGGGACAGACACTGGAGCTGGTCCACCGCCTGGACCGGGATACCTCCGGCCTGCTGATCATGGCCAAGAAGCGTTCCGCGCTGTCCGAACTGCAGGCGCTGATGCGCGAGAACGACAGCGACGAGGGGCGCGGCATCGAGAAGCGCTATCTGACCCTGTTGGTGGGGCGGATGCCGGACGGCGTGATGAGCGTGGACGCGCCCTTGCATGTCGGCCTGCGCCAGGGCGGCGAGCGGCATGTGCAGGTCAATCCCGCCGGCAAGGCGTCGCTGAGCCATTTCCGTGTACTGGAGCGGCGCGGCGGGCACTCCTATTGCGAGGTCGTCATCGAGACCGGCCGCACCCACCAGATCCGCGTGCATGCGCAACACCTCGGGCACCCGGTGGCCGGGGACGACAAGTACGGCGATCCGGCGGTCAACAAGCGCCTGCGCGATCAAGCCGGTCTGAAGCGGCTGTTCCTGCACGCCGCCTCGCTGGAATTCGCGCTCGACGGCGGCAAGACGCCCTATCTGCTCAACGCGCCGCTGGCACCGGAATTGGCGGAAGTGCTGAACCGGCTGGGGTGAGCCGCCGGCCAATGAGCGGGCTGGGCTCGCGCCGGCGTCCATGCCAGCAACCATCCCGGCGGCGCGGGTTCACCCCTGGCGTTGCGAATCCAGCGCGAAGCACTGGTTCGGCCGTTCCGCGGGCGGGGTGAAGGTCACCGGCACCTGGATCGTCTGGCTGACCGCCTGGCCATTGCGGGTTGCGGCCTTGAACTGCCAGCCATGCACCGCCTTCTGCGCCGCCTCGTCCAGCGCCGGTTGGCCGCTGCTCTTGAACACGCCGACTTCGGTCGGGATGCCTTCGATGCCGACAACGACCTTCAGGGTCGATACGCCGCCGATGCCGGCACAGGCCAGTTCAATCGGATACTCGGGCGGGGGAGTATCGACCGCCGCAAGCTCGGTCGGTGCCGCCACCGGCGCGGTCGGGGTACCGGAACCTCCGCAGGCGGACAGCATTGCCGCCAGCACGGTGCAAGTCGCCAACTGGGGAAGAATTCTCATCAGGGAGCTCCGGTGACCAGTGCCTCGGCCTTGGCCGCGCAGATGAAGTCGTTTTCGCTGAGTCCGCCAACATCGTGGGTCGAATAGCGGACCACCGCGCGGTTGTAATGTACGCCCAAATCCGGGTGATGGTCCTCGCGGTGGGCGACGTAGGCCAGCGCGTTCACGAACGCCATGGTCTCGTGGTAGTTGGCGAACGCGAAGGTCTTGCACAGCGCATGGCCGTCCTCGACCAGCTCCCAGCCGGGCAGTTCCGGCATCAGTTCGGCGATGCGGGCCTGGCCCAGCTTGTGCTCGCCGCCGCGCAGGGGCACGCAATGGGCCTGGGCGAGGGGGATCAGGTCGGTCATGGGTCCTCCGAAAGGCCGGTCCGCTGAACGCCGGCACACGTTACGATGGTCCGGACGGGCAAGCCCCGACCGGAACGCTAGAATACCCCGCATGATCCAGATTTCCGACAGCGCACAGGCCCATTTCCGCAAACTGATCGAGCGCGAGTCGCTGCCCGGTCTCGGTGTGCGGCTCAGCGCGGTGCATGCGGGCACTCCGCGCGCCGATGCGCGTCTGGAGTTCGCCGAACCGCGCGATCTGGCCGGCGACGAGTGGGCGGTGGACTGCGACGGATTCACCCTGTACGTGCAGGCCGACAGCGTGGCCTGGCTGGATGGGGCCGAGATCGACTACGTCTACCAGGGCGCCAGCACCCAGCTGACCATCAAGGCACCCAAGATCAAGGGCGAGGTGCCCGCCGAGTCCGCCTCGCTGGTCGAGCGCGTGCGCTGGGTGGTGGAGAACGAGATCAATCCGCAGCTGGCCCAGCACAAGGGCAAGGTGGCGGTGGAGCAGGTGACCGGCGAAGGCGTGGTGTACCTGCGCTTCGGCGGCGGTTGCCATGGTTGCGGCATGGCCGACGTGACCCTGAAGCAGGGCATCGAGAAGACCCTGCTCGCGCGCGTGCCCGGCGTGACGGCGGTGCGCGATGCGACCGATCACGATACCGGCGCGGCTCCCTACATTCCCCGCGGCAACGCGGCCTGACGCAGCCCCGCGCCGGTGACGCGAGCCGCCGAACTCATCATCCAGGCGCTGTTGCCGCGCAAGGCGGCTCCCATACTCGAGCGTCACACCGGCCTGCCGTATGGCTGGGGACTCTGGCTGCGCGCGCTGCCGGAACGGCTCGGCATCATCACCCGCGAAAGGTCCGAAGCCATCGTCACGGATCTGATGCTGCGACCGCCGCCGCCACCCGGCGCGATTGCGCCGGCGCTGGGGTTCTGGGGCGGTCTGCGTTCGCTGTTCTACCAGGACTGGGATCCACCGCCGCGCGAGGAACGCGGCATCCGCTGGCTGGCCGGTTTCACCAGTCTGCTGATGCACCTGTTGTTCGTGCTGCTGCTGGTCTGGGTCGCGGTGGTGCGCCTGCCGCCCTCGCCGGCGGAAGCCGGCGACAGCAGCCGCGTGCAGGTCGAATTCGTCGGTCGCGGCACGCCGGAGGAAACCGGTGGCGGCGCGCCGCAGGCAACCGCTTCGCCGGCGCCGGCCGCTTCCGGTGGCGAGGCCGCGAGCCAGGATGCCAGTACGGTGGCCACGCCCCGGCGGATGCCCGAGTTCGTGCCGCCGTCGCCGACGCTGGCGACCGAAACACCGCAGGTGCGCGAACGCGAGGTTGCCGAGCCGGCACCGCAGGCGCCGCAGCCGGTGCAGGTGACCGAAGTGCCGGCGCCAACCACCGAGTACGTGTTGCCGCCGCCCAACCTGCGTCGCGACGCGGTCACCGCGCCGACGATCACCCCGCGCGAACTGAGCGTGCCGCAGCGCGAGGTCACCGTGCTGGAAACCCCGGCGGTACCGCGCGTGGAGACGCAGCGCGGGATCTCCGCACCGCAAATCAACCGACCGGTGCCGCAGGTGCAGGAGCGCGAGGTCGCCGCGCCGTTGCCACAGGTGCGCACGGCGCAGGTGCCGACGCGGGTGGCGCCGGTGCGCGATCTGCAACAGCCGGCCCCGGGCGTGCGCGAACGCGAGATTCCGGCGCCGCGCCCGGCCACGACGCAGGGCAATGCCAGTGCGGCGAGCACGCCGGCCCCGGCCACCGCCCGCGATACCGGCACAGGTTCGCAGGCGGCCACGCCTTCGGCGTCGAAAGGCCTGCAGCCCGGGGCGACACGATCGGGACCGGCGCAGGCCGATCGCAGCGGCGGCTGGGCCACACCGCAGCGCGGCGATGATTGGGGGGCTTCGCGGCGCAATGTCGCTGGCGACAGCGGCGCCAATGCCGGGCAGAAGCCGGGCCTGTTCAACGCCGATGGCAGCGTGCGGGTGCCGACCGGCGCCGGTGCCGGTGAGGGGCCGGCAACCGCCAGCGAGCGCGGCGCGCCTGGCGGCGGAAACGACCAGTGGACGCGCGAGAAGATCGACAGCTCCGGCACCTGGCTCCAGCGTCCACCCTACGACTACGAACCGACCAGCTTCGACAAATACTGGGTCCCGAACGAATCGCTGCTGGCCGAATGGGTCCGGCGCAACATCCGCGAAGCGGTGATTCCAATTCCCGGCACCCGCAAGAAAATCCGCTGCGTGGTGTCCGTGCTGCAACTGGGCGGCGGCTGCGGGCTGTTCGATCCCAACCTCAACGAACAACCGGCTTCGGCGCGACCGCCACCGGAAATCCCCACCAAGCGGACGCCGATTCCCACCGATTCCTGATGCCGGGCGCCACGGGTGTAGCCGTTCGTGGCGCGGTATACGACTTGGAGAAACATCTGGCGTTTTCGGACCAACCATCCAGCGATGGCATCACAATGATGCAAGACCGCATGGCATGCGGCACCCGGCCCGAATCCAGGCCCGATGAGGGGGGCCGGGCGTTGCGGATATCGCCGACGCAAAAAGAAACGGAGCCTTGCGGCTCCGTCTCCAACGAGGATGTTTTCCTGCTGTCGCGCTTCAGTGCACGCCGTGCAGGTCGCGCAGCTTGGACTCGCGCGAACCGAAGTAGGCGGCCAGATCCGAGATGTCCTGGTCGCTCAGGCCGGCGGCCTGCGGCGACATCAGCGCGTGCTGGCGATCGCCGGCGCGGTACGCCTGCAGCGCATGCGCGATGTAGTCGGCGTACTGGCCACCCAGCTTCGGGTAGGTGCCGTCGATGGGCGCATTGCCGTCCGCACCGTGGCAGTCGATGCAGCTCTGACCGGTGGCCTTGCCCTTGGCATTGGCCAACTGCTCGCCGGCGGCGATACGACCCGCCGGGAGGCCGGCGGAGGAACTGGAACCGTGCTCGCCGCTGGCGTGGCCGGGATCGGCGGCGGCGGTCTCGTTGGTTTCCACCTTGGAGCATGCCGCCAGGGCGAAGGCGGCGAGCAGGGCGATGGCTAGACGCTGGGCGTGCTTGGCGTTGGGCATGGCGATTACTTGACCGTGGAAAGGAAGGCGGCGATGTCGGCGATGTCCTGATCCGAGAAGCTTTCGGACTGCGCCTGCATGGTCGGGTGCTTGCGGGCCCCCTTCTTGTATTCGGTCAGCGCATTGACCAGATATTCGGCCGACTGGCCGCCGATGCGCGGCACGTGGTAGTTCGGGTAGGCGTTCTTGTAGCCGGTGATGCCGTGGCAGCCCTGACAGGTGTAGGTCAGGGTCCGGCCCTTGTCGGCGTTGCCGGTGATCGGCGCGGCGGCGGGGGCGGCGGGAGCAGCCGCCGGAGCCGCAGCAGCAGGCGTCGGCGCGGGCGCGGCGTCGCTGGTGGGGGTCTGGGCGGTCAGGGCGGCCATCGGCAGGGCGGCGGCCAAGGCAAGGCAAGCGGCGAGCGGAAGCGGTCGCATCATGTCGTTAATCCGGGACTCTCATTTGCGCGCGCCGCGTCCAACCGCAGCGCTTGGCTTCGCGAAGTATAACGTTAACGTCACGAATGCCGCCATCCGCCGGACGGTCACGCCGGTGCCGCACGGTCGATGCACCCTTGGCGGCAACCGGATCCGGTCACGCCGCGCACATCGTCGCCGCAAAAGCGGCCATTACGGAAGCTGGTCACCATGACCTTCGGCGCATGATTCCGGCTGAATGGGTGATATACCTTCATACAACACCTAAACAACACCACCACGGTCCACCCCATGTCCCGAGCCCACCCCCAATCCGGCCGCTCCCACCTGCGCCTGGCCATGCTGCCTGTCCTCTGCGGCATGCTCGTGTTGTCAGCCTGCAAGGGCGGCGGCCCCGCGCCCGAAGCCCAGGCCAAGAACGGGGCCGAGGCCAAGGCCGCCGACGCGGTGCCGGTGGAAGCGGTGACGGCCAGCCGCCGCGCCGTGGCCGCCAGCTACACCGGCACCACCACCCTGGAACCGCGTGCCGAGTCGCAGGTGGTCGCCAAGACCTCCGGCGTGGCGCTGGCGGTGATGGTCGAGGAAGGCCAGCAGATCAGTGCCGGGCAGGCGCTGGTGCGGCTGGATCCGGATCGCGCGCGCCTGGCCGTGGCCCAGGCCGAGGCGCAGATGCGCAAGCTGGAGAACAACTACCACCGCGCCCGCCAACTGGTCGATCAGCAGATGATCAGCGCCAACGACGTGGACCAGATCAAGTTCGACCTGGAGAACGCGCGCGCGCAGTACAACCTGACCAAGCTGGAACTGTCCTACACGACGGTGGTAGCCCCGATTTCCGGCACGATCGCGTCGCGCTCGATCAAGACCGGCAACTTCGTCCAGATCAACACGCCGATCTTCCGCATCGTCGACAACTCGAAGCTGGAAGCCACGCTCAACGTGCCCGAACGCGAACTGGCGACCCTGAAAGCCGGCCTGCCGGTCCTGTTGCAGGCCGACGCGTTGCCCGGCAAGACCTTCGAAGGCGTGGTCGATCGCGTCGCCAGCGTGGTGGATGCCGGCAGCGGCACCTTCCGGGTGGTCTGCGCGTTCGCCGACAAGACCCTGCAGCCGGGCATGTTCAGCCGCATCCGCATCGACTACGACCAGCGTGCCGATGCGCTGGTGGTGCCGCGCATCGCGCTGCTGGACGATGGCGATCCGGCGGTGTTCGTGGTCCGCGACGGCAAGGCCGCGCGGGTACCGGTGAAGCTGGGCTATGCCGATGGCGAATGGCTGGAAGTCCGGGAAGGCCTGAAGGCGGGCGATCGCGTGGTTACCGCCGGCAAGGTTGCCCTGCGCGATGGCAGCGCCGTGCAGGTGATCGGTGATCCCGCCCCGAAGGCGGTGGCTGCGAAGGATCAGGCCGTCGAGGCTGGTAGCAAGCAATGAGCGGCCATCCGGATCCCCATGAGACCCAGCCGCAGGGGCGGCTGGGCGGCGGCCTGGTGGAATTCTCCACCCGCCGCCGGGTGACCATCGCAATGATCACGGTCACCATGCTGCTGTTCGGCGTCATCGCCCTCGGCAGCCTGAAGGTCAACCTGCTGCCGGATCTGAGCTATCCCACCCTGACCGTGCGCACCGAGTACACCGGTGCGGCGCCGTCGGAAATCGAGACCCTGATTTCCGAGCCGGTCGAGGAAGCGCTGGGCGTGGTCAAGAACCTGCGCAAGCTCAAGTCGGTCTCGCGCACCGGCCAGAGCGACGTGGTGCTGGAATTCGCCTGGGGCACGGACATGGACCAGGCCAGCCTGGAAGTCCGCGACAAGATGGAAGTGCTGCAATTGCCGCTGGAGGCCAAGGCCCCGGTGCTGCTGCGCTTCAACCCGTCGACCGAGCCGATCGTCCGCCTGGCGCTGTCCAACAAGAACGCCCCGGCCAATGACGCCGACGCAGTGCGCCTGCTCACCGAGCTGCGCCGCTACGCCGACGACGATCTGAAGAAGAAGCTCGAGCCCGTCGAGGGTGTGGCCGCGGTCAAGGTCGGCGGCGGCCTGGAAGACGAGATCCAGGTCGACATCGATCAGCAGAAGCTGGCCCAGCTCAACCTGCCGATCGACAACGTCATCCAGCGCCTGCAGCAGGAGAACATCAACATCTCCGGCGGCCGCCTGGAAGAGGGTTCGCAGCGATACCTGGTGCGCACGGTCAACCAGTTCGCCACGGTCAACGAAATCCGCGAAATGCTGATCACCGCGCAGACCAACGGTGGCAGCAGCGCCGCGCAATCGGCGGCCGCGCAGATGGCGGCGATCGCCGCGTCCACGGGTTCGGCGGCGGCGATGGCCGCGGCGGCTTCGGTGCAGAGCGCGTCTTCGAGCGACACCAGCGCCATCGCCGGCGGCATGGCGGTGCGGCTGAAGGACGTCGCGGATGTCCGCCAGGGCTACAAGGAGCGCGAGGCGATCATCCGCCTGGCAGGCAAGGAAGCGGTGGAACTGGCCATCTACAAGGAAGGTGATGCCAACACCGTGTCCACCGCCGACGCGGTCAAGAAGAAGCTGGAGGAACTCAAGAGCCAGATTCCGCCGGACGTCGAGCTGACCACCATCGAGGACCAGTCGCTGTTCATCGAACACGCGATTGCCGACGTCAAGAAGGACGCGGTCATCGGCGGCATCCTGGCGATCCTGATCATCTTCATGTTCCTGCGAGACGGCTGGAGCACGTTCGTCATCAGCCTGTCGCTGCCGGTGTCGATCGTCACCACGTTCTTCTTCATGGACCAGTTGGACCTGAGCCTCAACGTCATGTCGCTTGGTGGCCTGGCGCTGGCGACCGGCCTGGTGGTGGACGATTCGATCGTGGTGCTGGAGAGCATCGCCAAGGCGCGCGAGCGTGGGCTGGGCATATTGCAGGCGGCGATCGCCGGCACCCGCGAGGTGAGCATGGCGGTGGTGGCGTCGACCCTGACCACGGTGGCGGTGTTCCTGCCGCTGGTGTTCGTGGAAGGCATCGCCGGCCAGTTGTTCCGCGATCAGGCGCTGACCGTGGCGATCGCCATCGCGATTTCGCTGGTGGTGGCGATGACCCTGATCCCGATGCTGAGCTCGCTCAAGGGGCGCCCGCCGCTGGCGTTCCCGGAGGAAGCGCCGCATCCGCGCTGGCAGCCGAAGTCGGCCTGGCAGCGTCCGTTCGCCTTCGTCAGCCACCTGATCGGGCTGGTGTTCCGCTCGGTGTTCTTCGGCATCGCCTGGTTCGTGGTCAAGGCGTGGCGCGGCGTGGTCGCGGTGGTCGGTCCGATCATGCGCAAGCTCAGCGACCTGGTGATGATGCCGTACAACGGCGCCGAGCGTGCCTACCTGCGCCTGTTGCCGGCCTCGCTGGCGCGGCCCTGGCTGGTGCTGGGCTTCGCCGCCACGGCATTTGGCCTGACCCTGCTGACGGTACCGATGCTGGGTGCGGATCTGATTCCGCAGTTGGCCCAGGATCGCTTCGAGATGACGGTCAAGCTGCCGCCGGGCACGCCGCTGAAGGAAACCGATGCGCTGGTCCGCGAGTTGCAGGAAAGGCACGCCAAGGATGACGGCGTACAGGCCCTATACGGCGTCAGTGGCAGCGGTACCCGCCTGGATGCCAGCCCGACCGAGAGCGGCGAGAACATCGGCAAGCTGACGGTGGTGATGGCCGGTGGTGGCAGCGAGAAGATCGAGGCCGCCGAGACCGAGCGCCTGCGCGCGACCATGCAGTCACACGCCGGCGTGCAGGTGGACTTCGCCCGTCCCGAACTGTTCAGTTTCTCCACCCCGCTGGAAGTGGAACTGCGCGGCCAGGATCTGGTGTCGATCGAGCAGGCCGGCCGCAAGCTGGCGGCGATGCTGCGCAACAATCCGCATTACGCCGACGTCAAGTCGACGGTGGAGGAGGGCTTCCCGGAGATCCAGATCCGCTTCGATCAGGAGCGCGCCGGTGCGCTGGGCCTGACTACCCGCCAGATTGCCGACGTGGTGGTGAAGAAGGTCCGCGGTGAAGTGGCCACGCGCTACAGCTTCCGCGATCGCAAGATCGACGTGCTGGTGCGCGCGCAGGAAACCGACCGCGCCAGCGTGGAGAGCATCCGCCGCCTGATCGTCAATCCCGGCAGCAGCCGGCCGGTAACCCTGGACGCGGTCGCCGACGTGGTGTCCACCACCGGTCCCAGCGAGATTCATCGCACCGACCAGATCCGGGTGGCGATCGTGTCGGCCAACCTGCGCGACATCGACCTGGGCGGCGCCGTCGCCGAGGTGCGCGACATGGTCGCCAAGGAACCGCTGGGCGCGGCCATCGGCATGCACATCGGCGGACAGGGCGAGGAACTCGCCGAGTCGGTGCGCTCGCTGCTGTTCGCGTTCGCCCTGGCGGTGTTCCTGGTCTACCTGGTGATGGCCTCGCAGTTCGAGTCGCTGCTGCATCCGTTCGTCATCCTGTTCACCATCCCGCTGGCCCTGGTCGGCGCGGTGCTGGCGCTGCTGATGACGCGCTCGCCGGTGTCGGTGGTGGTCTTCATCGGTCTGATCCTGTTGGTTGGCCTGGTGGTGAAGAACGCGATCATCCTGATCGACAAGGTGAACCAGTTGCGCGAGGCCGGCGTGGCCAAGCGCGAGGCGCTGATCGAAGGTGCGCGTTCCCGCCTGCGGCCGATCGTGATGACCACGCTGTGCACCTTGTTCGGCTTCCTGCCGCTCGCGGTGGCGCCGCTGTTCGGCAGCCCGGGCGCCGAGGTACGTTCGCCGATGGCCATCACCGTGATCGGTGGCCTGCTGGTGTCGACCCTGCTGACCCTGCTGGTCATCCCGGTGGTCTACAACCTGCTGGACCGCCGCGCCGATGACTACTACCTGGAGCGCGGCCGTCGCAACCGCGCCTCGGCCGAAGGCATCGATGGTGAAGGTGGCCAAGCCGCCGCGGAGCATGCATGAGCGTCGCCGAGTTCAGCATCAAGCGGCCGGTCACGACGGTCATGTTCTTCGTGTCCTTGTTCGTGATCGGCATGATCGCGGCGATCCGGCTGCCGCTGGAAGCGTTCCCGGACGTGTCGCCGCCGTTCATCATGGTGCAGTTGCCGTACACCGGCTCGACCCCGGAAGAGGTCGAGCGCACGGTGTTGCGGCCGGTCGAGGAAACCCTCTCGACCATGACCGGCATCAAGCGGATGGACAGCTCCGCGCGCTCGGACGGGGCCAACATCTTCATCCAGTTCTCAGACTGGGATCGCGACGTGGCCATCGCCGCCTCGGAGGCGCGCGAGCGCATCGACGCCATCCGCGACGATCTGCCGGATGACCTCCAGCGCTACTTCGTCTTCAAGTTCTCCACCACCGACGAGCCAATCCTGCGGGTACGCCTGGCCAGCGCCACCGACCTGACCGGCGCGTACGACATGATCGATCGCGAGTTCAAGCGTCGGCTGGAACGCATTCCCGGCGTGGCGCGGGTGGAAGTCTCCGGCGCGCCGGCCAACGAAGTGGAAATCGCGATCGAGCCGGATCGCCTGACCGCGCATAATCTCAGCCTCAACGAGCTGACCACTCGCCTGCAGGCGGTCAACTTCTCGGTGTCGGCCGGGCAGATCACCGACGGTGGCCGTCGCCTGCGCGTGCAGCCGGTCGGCGAGCTGGCCGATCTCGAGCAGCTGCGCGCGTTGGTGCTGAACAACAACGGCCTGCGCCTGGGCGACATCGCCGAGGTCCGGCTCAAGCCGGCGCGCATGGACTATGGCCGGCGCCTGGATGGGCGCGCGGCGGTGGGCCTGGACATCTTCAAGGAGCGCAACGCCAATCTGGTGGAAGTCTCCAGCGCGGCGCTGAAGGAAGTGGAGGCGATTCGCGAAAGCCCGGCACTGAACGACGTGCAGGTGCTGGTAATGGACAACCAGGGTGACAACGTCACCTCCTCACTGCTGAGCCTGGCCGAGGCCGGCGGTATCGGCCTGGTGCTGTCTATCGCGGTGCTGTTCTTCTTCCTGCGTCATTGGCCGTCGACGCTGATGGTGACCCTGGCGATTCCGATCTGTTTCGTGATGACCCTGGGTTTCATGTACTTCGCCGGGGTCACCCTGAATATCCTCAGCATGATGGGCCTGCTGCTGGCGGTGGGCATGCTGGTGGACAACGCGGTGGTCGTGGTGGAGAGCATCTACCAGGAACGCGAGCGGATACCGGGACAACCGGTACTGGCCTCGATCATTGGCACCCGCCACGTCGCCATCGCGCTGTCGGCGGGCACGCTCTGCCACTGCATCGTGTTTTTGCCGACGATGTTCGGCGACCGCAACATGCTGAGCATCTTCCTGACCCAGATCGCGATCACCATCTCGGTGTCGCTGCTGGCGTCGTGGCTGGTGGCGGTGAGCCTGATTCCCATGATTTCCGCGCGGCTCAAGACGCCACCGGCGGTCAGCAAGCCAGACGGCCTGATCCCGCGCATGCAGCGCCGCTATGCCGGCCTGCTGCGCTGGACCCTGGTCCATCGCGGCTGGAGCGTGCTGGGCATCCTGCTGATCATCGCGGCCAGCGTAGTGCCGATGACCCAGATGAAGACCAACATGTTCGGTGGCGAGGATGCCGGCGAGACCCGCATCTTCTACCAGTGGAAGGGCGCCTACACCAAGGAGCAGATGTCGCAGGAAGTCGGCAAGATCGAGGCCTATCTGGAAGCCAACCGCAAGCGCTTCAAAATCACCCAGATCTACTCGTTCTTCAGCGAGCAGGGCTGGGGCGGCACCAACATCAAGCTCGACACCAAGGACATCACCGAGAGCAAGCAGCTGATCGATGCCATCCGCAAGGATCTGCCGAAGTCGGCGCGGGCCAACGTCGGCATCGGCGACCAGGGCGGGCCGGGCGGCGGTGGCGGCCAGCAGGCGCAGAGCGTGTCGGTGCAACTGGTGGGCGACTCCACCCAGACCCTGACCGAACTGGCCAACGAGGTCGTGCCGATCCTGGCCAAGCGCAAGGAGCTGACCGACGTACGCGTGAACAGCGGCGATCGCAACAGTGAACTGGCCGTGCGGGTGGATCGCGAGCGTGCGCTGGCGTTTGGTTTCAGTGCGCAGGAAGTGGGGCGTTTTGTGGAACTGGCCCTGCGCGGCGCGCCGCTGCGCGAGTTCCGCCGCGGCGAGAACGAGGTGCCGGTGTGGGTGCGTTTCTCCGGCGCCGAGCACTACGGCTCCGAGGACCTCGAATCGTTCACCGTGCGCGCCCCCGACGGTCGCAGCGTGCCGTTGCTGGCAATGGTCGACGTGGTCATCAAGCCTTCGGCGAACGAGGTACAGCGTTCCAATCGCCAGACCACGCTGACCATCCAGGCCAACCTGGCCGACAAGGTCTCGATGCCGGAAGCGCGCAAGGCGATGGAGGATACCCTCAAGCCGTTGGCCTATCCGCCGGGTTACGCCTACAGCTTCGATGGTGGCGGCTTCCAGGAGGATCAGGAAGCCATGCAGCAGATGATGTTCAACGTGCTGCTCGCCCTGATCATGATCTACGTGGTGATGGCGGCGGTGTTCGAGTCGCTGCTGTTCCCCTCCGCGATCATGAGCGGCGTGCTGTTCTCGGTGCTGGGCGTGTTCTGGCTGTTCTGGCTGACCGGCACCGAGTTCAACATCATGGCCTTCATCGGCATCCTGGTGCTGATGGGCGTGGTGGTTAACAACGGCATCGTGATGATCGAGCACATCAACAACCTGCGACGGCGCGGCATGTCCCGCACCGATGCGCTGGTAGAAGGCAGCCGTGAGCGGCTGCGCCCGATCATGATGACGATGGGCACGGCGATCCTGGCGATGGTGCCGATTGCGATCAGCAACACCCAACTGGCCGGCGACGGTCCGCCTTACTTCCCGATGGCGCGTGCCATCGCTGGCGGCCTGGCGTTCTCCACAGTGGCCAGCCTGTTGTTCCTGCCGACCATCTACGCGCTTCTCGACGATCTGCGCAGCGGTACGGTCCGGGCGCTCCGGCGTGCGCGTGGCAAGGGCGATGCGCCGGCGGCCGCCAGCCTGACCGCGTTGCATACGGAATAGCGCGGACAGCGTGGTTGACGGAAAAGCCGGCGCAAGCCGGCTTTTCTGTTTGAAGAATGAAGCAGTTGGCGAAGGCGAGTCTTCCCGGCATCTTTCCGCAGGGGCAGGCACCCACGCGGCGCGCGTCTACTTCTCCACGAAGGCGCGTTCGAACACGTAATCGCCGGGATGACCGGTGCGGGGCGAGCACTGGAACCCGCGCTGATCCAGCAGGGCGCGGATTTCCGCGAGCATCGACGGGCTGCCGCAGATCATGAAGCGATCGCGGGCCGGATGCAGCGCGTGCAATCCGGATGTTTCCGCGAGGCGACCATCGGCGATCTGAGCGGTAAGCCGGCCATGGTTGCGGAAAGCTTCGCGGGTTACCGTCGGGTGGTAGATCAGTTTCCGCCGGATCTGATCGCCCAGGAATGGATGCGCCGGCAGGTCCCGCTCGATGAAATCCGAGTAGGCCAGGTCGCTGATGTGGCGGACGCCATGTGCCACGATGACTTTCTCGTAGCGTTCGTAGGTTTCCGGATCCTGGATGATGCTCATGAAGGGCGCCAGGCCCGTACCCGTGCCGAGCAGGTAGAGATGGCGCCCCGGATGCAGGTCATGCAGAACCAGCGTACCCGTCGGCTTGCGGCTGACTAGTACCGGATCGCCTACCTGAAGATGCTGCAGCCGGGACGTCAACTGGCCGTCCTGGACCTTGATGCTGAAGAATTCGAGATGTTCTTCCCAATGCGGGCTGGCAATGCTGTAGGCCCGCATCAGGGGGCGACCTTCGACCTCGAGGCCGATCATGACGAAGTGTCCGCTCTCGAAGCGCAGGCCCGGATCGCGGGTGGTGCGGAACGAGAACAGGCTGTCGTTCCAGTGGTGGACGTGGGTGACGCGCTCAATCGCGTGCAGGCTCATCAATCGGCTCCGACGAGGGGTAAGGGGAGGGACCGGCGATCACGCCAGCCATCTGTGGATCGCCATCAGCACGACGAGACCGGCCAGGGACCCGGCAACGCCAGCCAGCCAGCGTGGCCGATAGGGCAGGACACCCAGCGTCAGCGACAAACCGGCGGCAGTCATCGCACCCAGCCAGATCACCGGGCCGCGCGCCCAGTCTTCGGCCTGGCCGGCCACCAGCAGGGCCAGCGCCAGCAGGCCCCAGCCTAGCCAGCGCCACTGGCGCATCCGGCCGGCACCGGCCCGTGCGGTGCCATGCAGATCCATCTGATGCTTTTCCATCGACAGGCACAGCGCCGCGAAACCGGCGTAGGCGAGGGCCGTCAGCAGTAGGAACAGGAGCGTGCTCATGCGCCTGCTCCGGCCGGCCCGGTGTCCACGACGTTGGCGCTCTGCCGCCGCCGCGCCGCCGCGCTTGCAGGCGGTTGCCAGCGCTGCATCCGCCGGCCGGCACAGGCCAGACCGGCGCCGAGTGCGAACATGGCGAGATCAAAACCGGCCATCACCCAGTCGCGCTGCGCGAGCGAGACACCCAGGTGCGTCGAGGTGGTCAGCGCGTTGAGCACCGGCAGAAGCAGGAACAGCAGTGCGCCGGCATAGAGCTGCCAGGCCCACATGGCGCGTTTCGGCCAGGCGAACGCGGCCAGCAGCGCCACTGCCCAGACCGCGAAAAACACGTTCGCCTCGGCGGACGCACGCTCGGCGATCGCCAGCGGCAGCAGCCGATTGCCCCAGAAGTAAGCCGCGAACGCGATCGGTAGGCCCGCGACCGTGCCGATGTTGAGCGCATCCACCAGGCGCAGGCCGAAACCGATGCGCCCCGCCTTCAGGTGTTTGGGACGCTCCTTGATGGCCCACAGGATCACGCCGCTGGCGACCATCAGGCAGCCAGCGAGTCCGGACAGGAAGAACAGCAGGCGCAACAGCGGGTCGGCAAAGCGGGCCAAGTGCAGGCCGTACATCACGCCGCGGGTCCGGGTGGCGCCGCCCGGCGCGGGCGTGGCGTCCAGCAGCTGTCCGGTGACGCCATCGAAACGCACCGACGGCGTGTCGATTGACAGGCGTTTGCCGGTGCGCTGGAACACTTCGACGATCGCATGGGCGTCGCCAGGATGGTGGATGGTGAACCCGCCCGGCTCGTCGCCCTGCCAATGCAGGCGGGAAGCCTCGAGAAGGTGCGCGATGTCCGCGCCGGCCGTGGGCGTTCCCGCCGCCGTGCGCGGTTCGCCGAACTGGGCGAACGCGGCGCTGAAGAACGCATCCTCGTCGGCCGGGTAGGCCGCCTTCACGCCCCAGGGCAGGTACATGAACATCAGGGTGACGATGCCGGTGTAGGTAATCATCGCGTGGTACGGCAGCGCCATCACCGCGCTGACATTGTGGAAATCCAGCCAGGAACGCTGGCCCTTGCCGGGCCGGAAAGTGAAGAAGTCCTTGAAGATCTTCTTGTGGGTGATCACGCCGGTGATGATCGCTACCAGCATGAACATCGCGCAGAAACCGACCAGGTAACGCGCCCACACCACCGGGATGTAGTGCAGGTCGAAATGCAGGCGGTAGAAGAAATCGCCGCCACGGGTTTCGCGCGCGGCGATTGCTTCGCCGGTGTCGGGGTTGACCGTGGCGTCGCCGAAGCGGCCACCGCGGCGGCCCCGCCGTTTGCCGTCGTCCGTGGGCGTGGCGGACTCGGGATTGCGCCAGAACATCCGCAAGGTGCCGGTGCGTTCATCTGGCAGGGTGACGGTCCAGCTTTCGGCCCGCGCCGCGTGCCGTTGCAGGTATTGAAGCGCACGCTCGGCCGCTTCCGGCCCCCGCGCGAGGGTGCTGGGCACCTCCGGACGCATCCAGCGGCTGATTTCCTCGCGGTAATAGCTGGCGGTACCGGCCATGAAAATCAGCAGCAGCAGCCAGCCGACCAGCAAGCCTGTCCAGGTATGCAGCCAGGCCATCGACTGGCGGAAACCCTGCTTCATGCCGCAGGTCCCAGCCAGGTCGTGCCCACGCCCATCAGCAGCGCGGGCAGGGCGATGCCGATCCAGGCGCGCAGGGCGGTGCGTACCGCGAACGCCCACAGCGCGGCGCAGGCGCAGACGACGATCGCGACCAGCATGCCTGTCAGCACGGCCTGGGCGCGATCCATCGGCAACGCCAGGGCGAGGCAGGACGAGGTGGTGGCGGCCAGCGCGTAGCCACCAAGGATGGCCGCGAGGCTGCGCGAGGCGATGCCGACGCGCGGGTGCCTGAACACGCCGGCAAGGCGTCGGGGACGAGGGGAGAAAAGAGGTTTCACGAACGCATCCAGGCTTGAAGCAGGAAAGGCAGGCGGCTTCGCCACCTGCCCGGGAGCCGCCTTCCCTGGCGGCGGCCGACGCCATCGGGCGCCGGTGTCCATCCCTCTACAACGGGCCAGGCCACCGCATCCCTCAAGGATTGCCAGGGGGGGGCGGTCGATGCCGGGTTCAGAGGTGGATGCGCAGGTTCAGGGTGATGTTGCGCGGCTCGCCCCAATGCACGCCGTTGTAGAAACCCATCCGGCTGTAATACGCCTTGTCCAGCAGGTTGTTGACGTTGAGGCTGGCGGTGATGTTGTCGCTGAAGCGATAGCTGGCCGACAGGTTGAGCAGGTGGAAGGACGGTTGCTCCAGCGGCGCACGCTGGGTGATTGGGGTGCCGTCCGGATTGTATGCACCCGTCGGGCGATTGCCGGTGCCGGTGAGCTTGCCCTGCCAGGTGACGCCGCCGCCCACGCTCAGCCGGTTCCAGCGACCGGGCAGGCGGTAGTAGGTGTTAAGCCGGAACAGATCCACCGGCTGCATGGTGTTGATACGCACGCCGGCCGCGTTCTCCGCCTTGGCGTGGGTGAAACCGCCGGCGATGTTCCAGTCTTCATTGATCTGGCCCTGCACCTCCAGTTCCCAGCCTTCCACCTTGTTGCCCTTGCCGGTGGACTTGTAGGCATAGGTCGGCGAACCGTTGATGATCCGCGGCGGCACCGAGTCGTCGATCTCGGCCAGGTTGTCCTGCTCGCTGCGGAATACCGCGGCGCTGGCGTTCAGGCCGCCATTGAAGAACTCGCCCTTCAGGCCCAGCTCGTAGCTGTCGCCCTCGTTCGGATCCAGGTAGCGGTTGTTCCTGTCGCGGTATTCCTGCGGCTTGAAGATGTTGGTGTAGCTGCCGTACACGGTGAGGGTGTCGTTGATGTCGTACAGCATGCCGGCGTAGGGCGTCAGCACGTCATCGACCTTGTAGCCATTGCGCGCTTCCAGGATCCCGGCGGGGTTGTAGCGTTCCTCGCTGGCGGTTTCCCAACTGCTGTAGCGTGCGCCGACCACGGCCTTGAGGGCGTCGGTGAAGTTCAGGCGCGCGGCGAAGAAGCCTGCGGTCTGCTTGACCCGGGAGCGGTAGCTGTCGTGGCCGTAGCGGATGCTGTCGAAGCGGGGCACGTTACCGTCCCAGGTCCGCCAGTCGGGAATGCGCAGGTAATCGTCCCAACTGGCGTAGCCGGCGGGCAGCACGTTCTCGGTGTAGGGCGTGTATTCGCGCTGGGTCAGCGTGCTGTAACCGAACAGCAGTGTGTGCTCGCGGCCGAACAGACGCAGCGGACCGCTGGCGTTGAACTCCAGCGCGTCGCTGCGCGTGCTGCCGAGGAAATAGGAGTTCCAGACGGTGATGCCGCTGCCGTCGGCACGCGGGAAACCGTTGCCGCCGTAGAACATGTAGCCGTCGGTTCCGCTGTCCGCGCGGGTGTAGGCGAGCCTGGCCAGCCAGCCATTGGCGAAGGACTGTTCCAGGCGGGCGAAGGCCTGGCGATCTTCGCGGGGCCAGGAACTCCACCGGGCCGACAGGTTGGTGCGGCGTGGCAACCGCGCCAGGCTGCCGTCGGCGTTCCAGTAGGGCACCGTGCCCCAGGTGGCGCCCTGGGTTTCCGGCGACTGGTAGTCGTAGCCGGCGGTCAACAACGTGCGTGCCGTCAGGTCGGCTTCGATCACGCCGTACAGCACATTCTTGTCGAGCGTGTAGAAGTCACGCCACGAATCGCTCTGCTGTTTGGCGGCCACCAGCCGGCCGCGCAACCGTCCGTTCCATCCCAGCGGCCCGCTGATGTCGGTTTCGAAGCGGTGGTTGCTCCAGCGACCCACGGTGAGGCCGGTGGTCATCGCGAACTCGGAGGTCGGTCGCTTGCGGATGAGGTTGATCGTGCCGGAGGGGTCACCGGCGCCGGTGGTCAGGCCGGTGGCGCCGCGGACCACTTCGATGCGTTCGTACACCGCCGAATCACCGTCGGCCTTCACATAGCCGCCGGTGTTGAGCATGCCGTCGACCTGGATATTGCTGATGGCGTAGCCGCGCGAGTTGTAGTTGACGCGTTCGCTGTCGGTGTACTGGACGAACACGCCGGTGACCTGCTGCATCACGCCGGACAGGCTGAACAATCCCATGTCGTCCAGGCGCTGGCGGGTGATGACGGTGACCGACTGCGGGGTTTCGCGCAGGGACAGATTCAACTTGGTCGCGCTGCCGGTTTCGCGGATCGTATAGGAGTTCTTGTTTTCCTTTTCACCGTGGACTTCGATCGCATCCAGCGTCGTCGGTCCGTCCGAGGCGGCCTGCGCGCGGGCGAGTCCAGGCAGCAGCGCGCACGCCAGGGCGATGGCCTGGGCCAGGGGATGGCGGAAAGGAAGCGTGGGAACGGGGGTGGGGGACATGATGTGATTCCTGAAATGGCGTGGTGTTCGCCCCGGGTGGGGTGCGCACGTACAACGCGCCAGCAATGGGAATCACTCAACGGGCAGAACGCCGTCTCAACGCAACAGGCAGTAGATCACCACGCAACACAGCAACAACGCCGCGACCGCCATCCACGTGGGTTGCCCGGCGCGGGACGGGGGCGTGGAAGTAATATGACTAAACTCGCTCGCGAGCATGCGCGCGGGTTGTTCCAGTTGCTCGGACAACTGCAGCGTCTCTTCCCACGCGGTCTGGTGTGCGGGTTCACCCAGCCATGCCAGGAATCGTTCCTGCTCGGCCTCCTCCATCGGCACACCCGAATGCAGGCGCACGTGCCAGGCAATGGCCTGGTCGGAGGGGGAAGGAGTTGGGCTCTCGTGGGGTGCCGACATGGGTGCCTGGGAGCGGTGGCCAGTATGTGGATCAGGTCAACGTGTAACGTTCACCGGCGACCGCGGTTGACTCGGCCTGTGCCTGCCGGCGCAGGAAATCGCGGCAGCGATGCATGGCCAGCATCATCTCCTTTTCGACCGTGCTGGTCGATACGCCGAGCGCCTGGCCGATTTGCGGGTAGGTCCAGCCATCGATGCGTTGCATGAGGAACACCCGGCGCGTGCGCGGCGGCAGTTCGCGCAGGGTTTGCAGCAGTCCTTCCAGACGCGCGCGGCTGTCCGCCATCTGTTCCGGGGATGCGGAGGAAACGTCGGTATCGTGGCTGGCTTGGCGTGCATGCTCGTGGCGCACGCGCCGGGATCGCAGATGATCCAGCGCCAGGTTCTGCGCGGTGCGGAACACCAGGCTGAGATCCGCTTCACCCAGATGGCGATCCTTCAGCCGCAGGTAGGTGTCCTGCACGATGTCCTCGGCCGTGCTGTCGCAGCCGACGATCCGTCGGGCGAGGTGAACGATGCGCTGGCGCTCGCGGACGAAAACGCGGGTAAACCCATCCATGCCGTCTGCTTTTGTGACAAAACATGTAAATGATAGTCATTATCATTTGTGTCGACAAGATTGCCGGAATGACGTGTGTGGCGGAGTCAGCGGCTGTGGAACAGGACGGGGACGTCGCCACGCACGGCATCGCGGGTGTGCAGCCAGCCAACGGCCGCCATATCCCGGGTGCAGGGGCCCAGCGTGGCCAGCCGCAACGGTCTTGCACGCGCCATCTGCTCAAGGAGGGCCAAGACCTCGCCGAGCATCGCGCCGCCGAAAGGCGAGTACAGGTAGAACACCGTGCCGGTAGACAGATCGGCGGTACGGACATCGCCGGCGAGAAACCGGATCCGATCCAGCGCGAGCGTGTCGGCGCTGCGGCGTGCGTTGGCAACGTAGGCGGCTTCCACTTCGATGCCAATGGCACGCGCGGGGGTGAGGATGGCGGTCAGCAACGGGAGATGGCCCAGCCCCGAGCCAAGATCGATCAGGACATCGGATTCGCGCAGATCCAGCCGGCGCAGCAGCGCCAGCAAGTGTCGCGCAGGCGTGGGCTGGTAGAACACCATGTCCGGAAGCAGCTCGCCGATGTCCGCCGAGGGCGCATCCGGCGCGAGCACCTCGGCCAGCAACGCATCCAGTGCGTCATAGCCATCGCCATTGTCATCGGGCGCTCCGCCTTCATCTGCCGCCGCCAATCCAATGAGCGCCTCCGCGCCCCGGCCCTGGCGGATGGCGCCACGCAGTGTCGCGCAGAAATCGCGATGGATCGCTTCCAACTCCTCGCGTAGCGCGGCCGCCTGCCGGGACAGCCCGGCCTCTGCCTGGAAACCGGAGGCTTCCAGGCGATCCAGCACATCACCACGCCGACGCCATTGATCCGGCGCGCGCAGGACGGCGTCGGCCGTCCAGTGCCGCACCTGTTGCCGCAATCGAGCGAGCGGATCCGGAGCGGACAATCGGCAGCCGGATCAGCCGAACAGTTTGCCCAGCATGCGCAGGCCGCCGGTCCATACACCGATGGCCGTGCCCAGGCTGGTCAGGAAGAAGTTGAGCAGCACCCGTGCCACCCGGTTTCGCCACCAGCCACGCAGGGTCTGCACGTCGTCGCGCAGCGCCATGAAATCCGCATAGGTCGGTTTGCGCAGGGTCGCCTCGACCAGGGCGCTCACGGTGCCGGACGCCAGTGCTGGATGCAGCGGGGTGAGCGGGGATGCGATGAACGCGGCGATGATGCTCAGGGGATGTCCCCCTGCGATGGCGCAACCCAACGCACCGAGAGCGCCGGTCGCGAGTACCCACTGCACGATGAGATCCGAACCGACGTCCACGCCGCCCCGGTAGAAACCCCAGGCGAAGCCACCAAGGACGAACGTGGTCAGCACAATGGTGAACCAGGGAATGCTGCTCTTTTCCGGAATGTGTTCCAGTTCGGCGAGCGTGGCGGCCGGTTCGTCATTGTCCTCGCGCAGGTGCCGGGCCAGCCCGTGCAGGTGGCCGGCGCCGACCACCGCCAGCATTTCATGCGGCTTGTCGCCCGCAGCCTGCTGGCCGCCGGCCTGGCGCAGGCGCGTGGCCATGTAGCGATCCCGCTCGGCGATCACGGCCTCGTACAGCGCCGGGTTGTCCTGGGCGAATTCGCCGAAGCTCGATTCGAGCATGTCGCCCTGTTTCAGCTTCTCGATTTCCGCATCGCCGACTTCCTCGTCGGCGAACATGCCGGCCAGGATGCCGGCGCTGATCTTGGCCCGGCCCCACCAGCTCAACCGGTGCAGGGCACGCTTGAAAGTCAGGCCGACCTCGCGATCGATCAGGTGCACCGGCAGGCCACGCTCGCGCGCATCGAGCGCGCCGGCCTTGAGCTCCGCGCCCGGTTCCACGTCCAACTGCTCGGCCAGTCGGCGCTGGTACGCGGCCAGGGCCAGGTTGGCGGCGAACAGGTGGGTCTTGCCCTCGCGCAGCACCTTGACCAGATCCAGCTTCGCCAGGGCATCGGGATCGGTGAGCGATTGCAACCGGCCGGCGTCGAGCTCGACCGCCACGCTGTCGTAGGTGCCGCTGGCGACCGCCGCGCGCACGGCGTCCACGCTGCTGCGCGAGACGTGCGCGGTGCCAAGCAGGGTGTAGCGGATGCCGTCGCGTTCGACGATCTGGTGCGGCTGGCCGGCCAGCGGATCGTGCGCGGCGGGAAGAGGGGACGGCGTGGGGTCGTTCATGGTGTCATTCATCGGAAGGGGCCGCGCCATCGCCCGCGCCGAGCGCGCGCTGCATCTGCACGGTATCGAGCCAGCGGCCATGCTTGCGGCCCAGGCCGGGGAAGACGCCGACGATGCGGAAGCCCAGCTTTTCGTGCAGGGCGACGGAGGCGCCGTTGGCGGGTTCGCCAATCACCGCGATCATCTGCCGGAAGCCGCTGGCTTCGCAGGCGTCGATCAGGCGTTGCAGCAGCGCCCTGCCGACGCCCTGGCCCTGTTGCTCGGGAACGATATAGACCGTGTCCTCCACGGTCCAGCGGTAGCCGATGCGGCCGCGGTAGCTGCTGGCGTAGGCGTAGCCGGCGAAGCGGCCGTCGCGCTCGGCGACGAAATAGGGATAGCCCGCCGCCTGCACCGCGCGCAGGCGTGACGCCATCTCGGCCTCGTCGGGCACGTCGTACTCGTAGGTCGCCACGCGCTCGCGGACTTCGTCGGCGTACAGGGCGGCGATGGCCGGGATGTCGGCCTCGGTGGCGTCGCGGATGTGCAGGGGCAAGCGGGTGATGCCTCAGTCGATGTAGCGCTTGAGCAGATCGCCATAGGCGTCGATGCGGCGGTCACGCAGGAACGGCCAGATCCGGCGCACGTGCTCGCTGCGTTCCATGTCCACTTCCACGCTCAGGAGGGTGGCGTCGGTGCCGGCCTCGGCGAGGAACTCGCCCTGCGGACCCAGCACGTGGCTGTTGCCCCAGAACTGGATGCCGGACGTGCCCAGCGGCGAGGGTTCGTGGCCGACGCGGTTGCAACTGAGCACCGGCAGGCCGTTGGCGACGGCATGGCCGCGATGGCTCAGCACCCACGCATCGCGCTGGCGATTCTTTTCTTCCTGCGCGTCGTCAGGATCCCAGCCAATCGCGGTCGGGTACAGCAACAGCTCGGCGCCGGCCAGCGCCATCAGGCGCGCGGCTTCCGGATACCACTGGTCCCAGCACACCAGCACGCCCAGGCGACCGACCGAAGTGTCGATCGGCTTGAAGCCGATGTCGCCGGGAGTGAAATAGAACTTCTCGTAGAAGCCCGGATCATCCGGGATGTGCATCTTGCGGTACTTGCCCGCGATGCTGCCGTCCTTCTCGAACACCACCGCGGTGTTGTGGTACAGCCCGGTGGCGCGGCGTTCGAACAGCGAGCTCACCAGCACGACGTTGTGTTGTTTCGCCAGGCGGCCCAGGCGTTCGGTGCTGGGGCCGGGAATCGGCTCGGCCAGGTCGAATTCGCCGACCGACTCGTGCTGGCAGAAGTACGGACCGTTGTGCAGTTCCTGCAGCAGCACCAAGCGTGCGCCGCGGCAGGCGGCCTCGGCCACGCGTTCCTCGATGACCGACAGGTTGGCGTCGGCATCGCCGTGGTTCTTTTCCTGGATCAGGGCGACGGGCAGGGAGGTCTTGCGGGTCATGGCAGGAGCGGTGTTGAGCGGACGCGCATGGTAACGCGGATGGCCCGGTCCCGGGCCGACCGCGGGTGAACGGCGGATGCGCCGGCGTCAGCCGCCGGCCTGCTCGCGACGCCGCTGGGCACGTCCCAGCCAGGCGCCATTGCCGGCCCAGACCAAGGCGATGCCGGCGCCGATGAACATCGCCAGCGCGGGATGCTCGGCGACCAGGTCCAGCATCCGCTTCACCCAGCCGCTGAGGGCGTCGGCGCCGCGGTAGACCACGGTGTCGATGAAGTTCTTCGCCTTGTACTTGTCCTCGGCGCCGACCACGGTGTAGAGCATTTCGCGGCCCGGCCGCACCAACGCGTATTCGCCGGCGCGGCGCACCACCATCACCACCGCGAACACCGCGAAGGTCGGCGCCAGCGCCAGCCACAGGAAACCGGCAGCGGTTACCAGCGGCACCAGTACCAGCAGGATGCCGACGCCAAGCCGGCGCGCGATCTGACCGGTGATGAAGATCTGGGTGAGGATCGCCAGGCTCTGCACGATGGTGTCGATCAGGCCGAACACCTGGGTCTGGCGGGTACGGTCCGGGAAGGTTTCGGCGACCAGCCGCGCTTGTTCGAAGTACAGGAAGGTGCTGACGCTGGCGAGCAACAGCACGAACAGGGCAATGCCGAGCAGGTACGGCGAGCGGAACACCGCCGTCGCGCCCGCGAACGGGTTCCCGCCCAGCGGGCGGCTGCGGGCGGCGGCGTCCTGGACCGGAAGCGGATGCGCGTCGCGCCAGCGCTGCAGCCAGTTGGCGGCGGCGATGCTGCCGGCCAGGAACAGCGCGGACAGCAGTACCAGCCCCGCATGCCCCAACGGCTCGACCAGCAGGGTGCCGAGGATGGGGCCGCATAAACCGCCGAGGCTCGCACCGCCGGCCATCAACGCGAACAGCCGCTTGGCCTGCGCCACCACGAACAGGTCCGCTAGCACGCTCCAGGCCAACGAGATGGTGAGCAGGTTGAACACCGACAGCCAGATGTAGAACGTGCGTGCGATCCAGACGTTCTCCGGCTGCCAGGCAAACAGCGCGGCGAAAACCAGCAGGTTCAGCACGAAGAAGCCGAAGGTCCATGGCAGGATGTGCCGCCGCCGCACCCGCGCCGCCACCCAGCCGAACAGCGGCATCGCCGCCAGGGTCGCCACGAAGGTGCCGGTGAACAGCCATTGCAGGTTGTCCACGCCGCCGGCCACGCCCATCGTCTCGCGCACGGGACGCAGCATGAAGTAGCCGGTGAACAGCAGGAAGAACAGCGCCAGTCCCGCGACGACCGCGGCGGTCTCGCGGGGTTCGACGTTGAACAGGCGGGCGATCAGGTTGGGGCGCGGCGAGGCGTCGCTCATCGGGTACTCAGGCGAATTGGGCGATCAGCGACTGGCGCTGGGTGGCATCGAGATCCGGTCCGACGCCGGCGCGCAGGTTGTCGCTCTGCCGCTCCGGCTTGCCGGTGGCGGGAATCACCACCGTCACCGCCGGATGGCTCAAGGCGAACTTCAGGAACGCCTGCGCCCAACTGGTGATGCCGGCCTCGGCCGCCCAGCCGGGGAGCGGCTTGTCCTTCACCTGCGCGAACAAGCGGCCATCCTCGAACGCGCGGTTGATCATCACGCCCACGCCAAGGTCCTGCGCCAGCGGCAGCACCCGTTTCTCCGCACCGCGCGAAACGACCGAATAGTTGATCTGCAGGAAGTCGGGTTTCTCCGCCTGGACGATGTCGGCGAGTTCGTCCTGCGCGCGCTCGACGTAGTGGGTGACGCCGACGTAGCGCACCTTGCCCTGCTGCTTGAGTTCGCGCGCGAGCGCCAGTTGCGCCTTCAGATCCCCGAGGTTGTGGACCTGCAGCAGTTCGACCTTGTCGGTCCGCAGGCGGCGCAGGCTGTCGTTGAACTGGGCCAGGCCTTCCTCGCGCCCGGTGACGCCGGAGAGCTTGGTCGCCAGCCAGGCCTTGGATCGCAGGCTCTGCTCGGCCAGCAGGGGACCGAGCACGTCCTCGGCGGTGCTGTAGGTCGGCGCGGTATCGATGACGCTGGCGCCCGCGGCGAAGAAACGTTTCAACACCTCGCGCAACGGATCCTGTTCCGCCGCGCTGCTTCCCACTTCGAAACTACCGGAGGTGCCCATCCCGATGACGGGAATGCGCTCCTGCGTGCGCGGAATCAGCCGGGTGTTGAGCGGTCCTGGCGGCGCGGCGTCGGCCGCGGGGGGCGTCTTGCCAGGCGCGCTCTGGGTCATGCCGGCCTCGGCGGTATCCCGGCAGGCTGCGAGGCCAAGACCGGCGGCAGCCGCGGCGGTGGAAGCAAGGAACTGGCGACGTGTGTACATCGTGGACTCCTTCGCGCGGGGCAAGAGAGCGTTATCAGTGATTGGTATCACTCATGTGTAAACGAAGCGTTCAATGCCGCCCCAACCAAAGACCTAGTCGCGATGTTTCGACCCGAAATGTGAAACGGGGCGGATTCATGCGAATCCACCCCGTTTGTTTCGAATTGCCGAGTCCGCCACTCAGACCGCGGAGAGCAAGCCCTGCGGCAGTTGCATGGTGATGCAATGGAGGCTGCCGTTCTGCCAGATCAGCGCCCGGCACGGCACCTGCACGATTTCGCGGCCGGGATAGGCCGCCGCCAGAACTTCCGCCGCCTTGGCGTCGGCCGGGTCGCCGTAGGCCGGCATCAGCACCGCGCCATTGAGGATCAGATAGTTCGCGTACGAGGCGGCCAGGCGGCGACCGTCGTCCAGGACCGGTTGCGCCCAGGGCAGCGGGAACGGGCGGTAGGGTTCGCCGGTGCGGGTGCGCAGGGCGGCAATGTCGGCCGCCATCGCCTGGAGTTCGGCGAAGTGCGAGTCGGCCGGATCGTCGCAGGCCTGGAACACGATGGCGTTGTCCGGCGCGAAGCGGGCGAGGGTGTCGATATGGGCGTCGGTGTCGTCACCTTCCAGGTAGCCGTGGTCCAGCCACAGCACCCGATCCTGTTTCAGCCAGCCGCCCAGCCGGGCGGTCAGCTCCTCGCGGCTGGCCTGCGGATGGCGCTCGTGCAGGCATTGCCAGGTGGTCAGCAACGTGCCTTCGCCGTCGGTTTCGATGGCGCCACCTTCCAATGCAAAATCAATGCTTTGAACGAAATAGTTATGAAACAGGTTCATGCCGGACAGCTCGCCCACCAGGCGATCGTCGCGGCTGGCCTCGAACTTGCCGCCCCAGCCGGTGAAGCGGAAATCGAGCAGCTTGAAGCGACCGCCGTCGCGCAGGCTGATCGGACCGGAGTCACGCAGCCAGGTGTCGTCGTACTCGGCCGGCACGAAGCGAACCCGGTCCATGTCCACCCGCGCCGAGCGCAGCCGGGCTTCCGCATAGATCTGCAGATCATCGTCGGCGACGCAGATCACCACGTCCTGGAAGCGGGTGATGGCCGCTACCAGCGCCACGTAGGTTTCCTCGACCTCGCCCAGGCGTTCGGCCCAGTCGGTGTCGGCATGCGGCCAGGCAATCAGGATCGCGGACTGGGGTTCCCACTCGGCGGGAAAACGGAAAGCGTCGGTCATCGTACCAATCGGTGTGCGGTCAACGGATGGGCGGCTTGGGTCCGATTTCGTCCGGACCGGCCTGGTTGGCGACCACGTCGATCACGCGGTCGCGCTCGAAATACACGGTGAATGCGGGATAGACCCAGCGATGGATCGTGGGCCATTGCCGCTTCTGGCCGCCGCGCGGTTCCAGCTTCTGCTGCGGTTCGCCGAAGCGCGCCTGCACCTGGGTGCTGGTCCAGCCGCGCACCGGCGCGGCCTGGGCGGCGGTTTCCTGCACGCGATCGACGAGCAGGGTGTCTGCGGCGAAGGCGCTGGCGCTCATGCCCAGCAGCATTGACATCGGAACAGCGAGGATGCGGCGGTTCATGGCGAGACTCCCCCGGAAAGAAGCGGCATTTATAGCAAATGCGCCGCAACAAAAAACCGCCCGAAGGCGGTTTTCCGGGAGCTCCGCGCGGGTGGGACCGGAAGGTCGCCCGCGGCGCGGAAACTCAGCGCTGGCGCGCCTTGAAACGCGGATTGGACTTGCAGATCACGAAGACCTTACCGCGGCGGCGGACCACCTTGCAGTCGCGGTGACGGGCCTTCGCCGACTTCAGGGAGGACAGGACCTTCATGATGAAACCTCGGCGTAAAAAGAATATGGGGCGAAACGAAGCCCGCTATTCTAAAGGTATTTCCCCAGCCGTATCAAGTGGTTGCCGGAAGTGGCGGGAAACGCCGGCGCCCGCGGTGCGGGCGGGGCGGCATAATAGTGTGAAAACCACAGGATTCCCCATGCCCGAGACCATTCCCGTCCTCACCATCGATGGCCCGTCCGGGGCCGGCAAGGGCACGGTCAGCCGCATCGTCGCCGACCGCCTGGGCTGGCATTACCTGGATTCCGGCGCGCTGTACCGGGCGGTCGGGGTGGCGGCGAGCTGGGCGGATCTCGACATTTCCGACCCCGCGGCGCTGGTCCGCTGCACCTTCGATACGCAGGTCCGCTTCCAGGACGGCCCGCAGGGCCTGCGGGTCATCGTCGACGATGTGGACGCCACCGAGGAGCTGCGACTGGAAACCACCGGCGCGCTGGCCTCGGCCATCGCCGCGATTCCCGAGGTCCGCTCGGCCCTGAAGGAGCGCCAGCGGGCCTTCCGGCAGCTTCCGGGGCTGGTTGCCGACGGGCGCGACATGGGTACGGTCATCTTCCCGGATGCCTCCTACAAGGTGTTCCTGACCGCCAGCGCCGAGGAAAGGGCGGAAAGGCGCTATAAGCAGTTGAAAGACAAAGGGGTTTCGGTTACCTTAGACGGTCTGCTACGCGAGATTCTCGCCCGCGATGCCCGTGACGCGCAGCGCACGGTGGCGCCCCTGCGGCCGGCCGACGACGCCGTCCACATCGACACCACCGGCCTGGGCATCGACGAAGTCGTGGGGCGTGTGCTGGCCATCGTGAGTCGTTGATCGCAATTCATCGCGGCGACTTCCGGTTCACGGCACGCCGCGGAATCCGTCAGCAGAAACAGCCCCGTTCTCCGGTGTCCGCACCGGGGCGACGGTTTTTCCACTTCAACTACACACGGCACTTTTCCCATGTGCCGAAAGGGTGGACGGGGGAACGCCGCCAGGCGAGCACCGTCCGTGTGTCCAACCGAGTAATCAACAATGACCGAATCATTTGCCGAACTGTTTGAACAGAGCCAGACCCAACTGGCCAAGCTGAAGCCGGGCGCCATCGTCACCGGCGTCGTCGTGGAAGTCCGCAACGACGTGGTGGTGATCAACGCCGGCCTGAAGTCCGAAGGCATCGTGCCGATCGAACAGTTCCGGAACGACGCCGGCGAAATCGACGTGGGCGTGGGCGACGAAGTGAAGGTGGCCCTCGACTCGATCGAGAACGGCTTCGGCGAAACCGTCCTGTCGCGCGAGAAGGCCAAGCGCGCCATGGTGTGGGACGAGCTGGAGCAGGCGCTGGAGAAGAACGAAACCATCACCGGTCGCATCAGCGGCAAGGTCAAGGGTGGCTTCACCGTCGACATCAAGGACGTCCGCGCGTTCCTGCCGGGCTCGCTGGTCGACGTCCGTCCGGTCCGCGATCCGGGCTACCTGGAAGGCAAGGAGCTGGAGTTCAAGCTCATCAAGCTGGATCGCAAGCGCAACAATGTGGTCGTCTCCCGCCGCGCGGTGGTCGAGAGCGAGCATTCGGAAGAGCGCGAGCAGCTGATGGACAAGCTGCAGGAAGGCGTGGTGCTGAAGGGTGTGGTCAAGAACCTCACCGACTACGGCGCGTTCGTCGACCTGGGCGGCATCGACGGCTTGCTGCACATCACCGACATGGCGTGGAAGCGCGTGCGTCATCCGTCCGAAGTGGTCGAGGTCGGCCAGGAACTGGACGTCCGCGTGCTCAAGTACGACCGTGAGCGCAACCGCGTCTCGCTGGGCCTGAAGCAACTGGGCGAGGATCCGTGGGACAACATCGCCCGCCGTTATCCGGCCAACAGCCGCGTGTTCGGCAAGGTCTCCAACGTCACCGATTACGGCGCGTTCGTCGAGATCGAGCCGGGCGTGGAAGGCCTGGTGCACGTGTCCGAGATGGACTGGACCAACAAGAACGTCAACCCGTCCAAGGTCGTGCAGGTCGGCGACGAGGTCGAAGTGATGGTGCTGGACGTGGACGAAGAGCGTCGCCGCATCTCGCTGGGCATGAAGCAGGTTGCCGCCAACCCGTGGGAAACCTTCGCGGCCACCCACAAGAAGAACGACAAGGTGTCCGGCCAGATCAAGTCGATCACCGACTTCGGCATCTTCATCGGCCTGGACGGCGGCATCGACGGCCTGGTCCACCTGTCCGACATCAGCTGGAACACCACCGGCGAAGACATCGTGCGCAACTTCAAGAAGGGCGACACGCTGGAAGCCGTGGTGCTGGCCGTTGATCCGGAGCGCGAGCGCATCAGCCTGGGCGTCAAGCAGCTGGAGCAGGATCCGTTCGGCCAGTACATGGCCGCGCATCCGAAGGGCTCGAAGGTCGAGGGCGTGGTGAAGGAAGTCGACGCCAAGGGCGCCGTGGTCGAACTGGCCGACGGCATCGAAGGCTACGTGTCGGCCCGCGACATCGCCAACGAACGCATCGACGACGCCAGCCAGCACCTGAAGGTCGGCGACAAGATCGAAGCCAAGTTCATCGGCATGGATCGCAAGGGCCGCACCCTGCAGCTGTCGATCAAGGCCAAGGACGAAGCCGAAATGCGCGAAGTGCTGGAGGAATACCAGTCCGCGTCGGGCGGCACCACCACGCTGGGCGCGCTGCTGCGTGCGCAGCTGGACGGCAACAAGTCCGAGTAAGCCAAGCAAGTCCGTTGTAAGCAACACAAGCTTCCGGCCGGCCCGGGTCAATGACCCGGGCCGGTGCGGAACGTATCCGTCCGAAAGCCTGCGCGATGACCAAATCAGAACTCATCGAAATCCTGACCCGCCGCCAGCCGCACCTCAAGGCCGAAGATGTCGACCTGGCCGTGAAGGCGTTGCTGGAAATGATGGCCGGGGCGCTGGCGCAGGGCGATCGCATCGAAATCCGTGGGTTCGGCAGTTTCTCGCTGCACTACCGCCCGCCGCGCATGGGCCGCAACCCCAAGACCGGTGATTCCGTGGCCCTTCCGGCCAAGCACGTCCCCCACTTCAAGCCGGGCAAGGAGCTGCGCGAACGCGTCAGCGACGTCACCCCAGTGGAAGAAAGCGCGGACTGATTCTTCCGTTTCCTGCGACGTCCGGCCGGGCCGGAACCGCAAGCCGGCGCCATGCACTGCTGCGCACAAGGCCAACGCTCGGCTAAGCTAGCGCCGACTGGCAAGCGCAGGGAGTCGCCCGATGAGTACCATCCGCCTGGTTGTCGCATTGATTTTTCTCGCCGCCGGTCTGGTGATCGGTGTGCTCAACACCCAGCCAATCGTGCTGAAACTGCTGTTCACCGAGATTCCGACCTCGTCCGGTGTCGCGATCATCCTCTCGCTGCTGTTCGGCGTGCTCATCGGCGGCCTGATCGTCATGGCCACCATGGTGCTGCCGCTTTATGCGCGCCTGCGCAAGGCGAACAAGGTCCAGGCCTCCGCGGCCTCCTCTTCTCTCCCGCCAACTCCCGGCACGGGCCCCTGATCGATGGAATTCCTCAACGAGTGGTTCTGGTTCTTCCTGTTCCTGCCACTGGCCGCGCTGAGCGGCTGGATCATTGGCCGGCGCGGCGGCCAGCGCCATGGCGACACCCAGGTCAGTCGTCTTTCCAGCACCTATTTCCGAGGCCTGAACTATCTGCTCAACGAGCAGCCGGACAAGGCCATCGAGCTGTTCCTGCACATCGCCGAACTGGACAAGGAAACCTTCGAGACCCAGGTCGCGCTGGGGCACCTGTTCCGGCGCCGTGGCGAGGTGGATCGGGCGATCCGCCTGCACCAGGGACTCGTACAGCGCCCGGATCTGAGCGACCAGCAAAAGGTCCAGGCCCTGCTGGCGCTGGGCGAGGACTACATGCGCTCGGGCCTGCTGGATCGGGCCGAGACCGTGTTCAGTGATCTGGCCCGCATCGACCAGCGCGCGCCACAGGCGCTCAAGCACCTGATCGGCATCTACCAGGCCGAGCGCGACTGGGAAAAAGCCATCGACAACGCGATGCGCTACGAGGAAGTCACCGGCGAGGCGATGGGCAAGCTGGTCGCGCAGTTCGAGTGCGAACTGGCCGAGCGTCATCGCACCGCCAATGATGTCGTGGCCGCTCGGGCGGCCATCGCGCGCGCCTACCAGGCCGATGCGGGCTGCGTGCGCGCGGGCATCCTGGAAGGGCGTCTGGAATCGGATGCCGGCAACCATGAAGCGGCCATCCGGGCCTACGAGCGCGCCGCGCGCCACGACCCGGACTACCTGCCCGAAGTCCTGCCAGGACTGCTGGCCAACTACGAGAAGGTCGGCGATTTGTCCGGTGCGCGGACGTTCCTGTCGGAAATGAGCGAGCACTACCGCGGCATCGCGCCGGTGCTGGCATTGACCAAGCTGGTGGAAGGGCAAGACGGCGTCGCCGCCGCGCGCGCCTACCTGGCGAGACAACTCAAGGACCGGCCTTCGGTGCGGGGCGAGGCGGCCCTCATCGACCTGACCTTGGCCGAAGGCGCCGATCCGGCCGCGACCCTGCACGATCTCAAGCACATCACGGACCAGTTGTTGGTCCGCAATCCCAGCTACCGCTGCACCCGGTGCGGCTTCGGCGCGCGCACCCACCACTGGCAATGCCCCAGCTGCAAGGAGTGGGGCAGCATCAAGCCGTTGTTGAACTACGCCGTCGTCTGATGCCCGGATTCATCCCCTGGCTGATGCTGCACTTCGTGGCGGCGGCGGCAGGTACCTGGCTGGCGCGCCGCTACGCGCTGCACCGCCGTCTGGTCGATCAGCCCGGCGAACGCCGAAGCCACTCGATTGCCACGCCGCGAGGGGGCGGGATCGCCATTGTGGTGGCGCTGCTGCTGGCCGCGGTGATGCTTGGCTGGCGGACACCGGGGGAGCGTGAACTGTTCGCCGCGTTCGGGGTCGGCCTGGCAATGGTTGCCGGGGTGGGCTGGTGGGACGACCATCGTCCGCTGCCGGCGTCCTGGCGGTTGCTGGTCCATGTGATCGCCGCCCTCGTGTTTGCCGTCGCCCTGTATCGCCAGGGAGCGCCGACTTGGCAGGGGCTGTTGGCCATCATCGCGATCGTAAGCCTGGTCAACGTCTGGAATTTCATGGACGGGATAGATGGCCTGGCCACGAGCCAGGCGCTGATCGCCGGCTTGGCGGGCGCGTTCTTCCTCCAGGGACCGTGGTCCTGGCTGGCTGCCGCCCTGTTCGCGGCGTGCTGCGGTTTCCTGCCGTTCAACTTTCCCCGCGCGCGGATTTTCCTGGGGGATGTCGGCAGCGGGGCGCTGGGATTCGCATTGGCGGTACTCCTGAGCGTTGCTTCCAGGGACTCGGCGACCCCGTCGATACTCTTGCTGCTGCCGCTGGCCGCGTTCCTTGTCGACGCCGGCTTCACGCTCGCTACGCGCATTCTTAACGGCGAGCGCTGGTGGACCCCACATGTCACACATGTCTACCAGCGCGCCGCCCGGCGTTACGGTCATGTAGCCGTAACCTCGCTCTATGGCTTGTTCAGTGGTGTTACGCTCTTGTTAATGTGGATGCTGTCTAATGCCGGGGCCGGGTCAGGGCTCATTGCTTTGGTGGCTTGGTACGCATTCGCGCTTGCGCTCTGGGGATGGTCGCGCAAGGGATTGGCATAGGGTCAGGGAGGAGTTGCATGCAATCTTGGCGGGACCGGACGACGGCATTCCTACCGCGCCTGCTGGTGGCGACCCATGACCTGTTCATGGTGTGGCTGTGCTGGCAACTGCTGCACTTCGTGCGCTACGCCATGCTGCCGCAGTCGCCCGGTTATCCCTTCTGGTCGAATGAAGTCGCCATCGTGGTCGCCGGGCAGGGGCTGGTGTTCTGGTGGATGGGGCTCTATCGGGGGCTGTGGCGCTTCGCCAGCCTGCCGGATCTCTGGAACATCGTGAAGGCCAGCGGCCTGGGGTTCCTGGCTATCGTGGTCGGCTTGTTCTTCTATAACCGCTTCGGCTCGTTGCCGCGGGCGGTACTGGCGTTCTATCCGTTCGCGCTGGTCGCTTTCCTGGGCTTGCCGCGCCTGCTGTATCGGGCCTGGAAGGACCTGCAGACCAGTCGGCTGCATGAGAACGCCTCGCGTGTGCTCGTCCTCGGTGCGGGCCGGGCGGGCGAGGCGCTGGTCCGCGAACTGCGCAGGACGGGGGTCTACCAGCCAATCGGCTTCCTGGACGATGCGGTCAAGTTGCACGGCTCCAAGCTGATGGGGGTGCCGGTGTTGGGCAGCCTGGACCAGGCGGCCAGCGTCGCCCGCGAGAGCGCGGCGCGGATGCTGGTCATTGCGATGCCGTCATTGGACGCACCGAGCATGCAACGGGTCGTCGCCATTTGCGAAAGTACCGGCCTGCCGTTTCGCATGGTGCCGAGGCTGATCAATGTCCTCGAGGGACATGCCATGCCGGGCGACCTCAAGGAGGTGGCCATCGAGGATCTGCTGGGGCGGAAATCGGTGACCCCGGACTGGAAACTGATCCGCGGCTGGCTGGGTGGCCGGACCGTCCTGGTGACGGGCGCCGGTGGCTCGATCGGATCCGAACTGTGTCGGCAGTGCGCGCGCCATGGCGCCCAGCGCATCGCCCTGCTCGAAATCGACGAACTGGCCCTGATCACCATCCAGGCGGATCTGCGACGGGCGTTTCCGGATCTGGAGATCCTTCCCGTGCTCGGTAACTGCGGAGATCCCGCGGTCGTCGAACACGCGCTGGCACTGGCCGAACCGGATGCGGTCTTCCACGCCGCCGCCTACAAGCAGGTCCCGCTGCTGGAACAGCACCTGCGCGAAGCGGTAGGCAACAACGTGCTGGCCACGGATATGGTGGCCAAGGCCTGCCGCCGCAGCGGGGTAGGGACGTTCGTCCTGATCTCCACCGACAAGGCAGTGGACCCGGTCAATGTCCTGGGAGCGACCAAGCGGCTCGCCGAGATGGTTTGCCAGGCCACGGACGATGGCCATGCTGGCGGAACCCGGTTCGTCACCGTCCGCTTCGGCAATGTGCTGGATTCCGCCGGCAGCGTGGTGCCGCTGTTCCGCGAGCAGATCCGCAAGGGTGGGCCGGTGACGGTGACCGACCCGGAAGTGACCCGTTACTTCATGACGATTCCGGAGGCCAGCCAATTGATCCTGCAGGCGGCGGCCGGTGCGGCGCATGCCGCCATCTATACGCTGGATATGGGCGAAGCCGTGCCGATCCGGCTGCTGGCAGAGCAGATGATCCGGCTGGCGGGCAAGCAGCCGGGCCGCGACATCGCCATCGTCTATACCGGTCTTCGTCCGGGCGAGAAGCTGCACGAAAACCTGTTCCACGCGGATGAGGCCTACCGGCCCACCTCCCATTCCAAGATCATGCAGGCCGAGGCACGCACCGTGTCGGCCGATTTCATCGAACTGGCCTTGCAGCGCCTGCGGGCCGCCTATGGCCGTTACGATGTCGACGAGATGCAGGAGATCCTGCGCATCGCGGTACCCGAGTTCTCGCCGCTTGAACAATCTCTTGAACCCGCTTCGGCTACCATCGTGACCTTCCCCGCTCGCGAAGCCCGCAGGACCCGATGACTGGACGCATCCGCAAGGCCGTATTTCCCGTTGCAGGCCTGGGAACCCGTTTTCTTCCCGCCACCAAGACCGTTCCCAAGGAAATGCTGCCGATCATCGATCGGCCGCTGATCCAGTATGCCGTGGACGAAGCCATCGAAGCGGGTTGCGATACCCTGATTTTCGTCACCAACCGCTACAAGCACGCGGTGGCTGACTACTTCGACAAGGCCTACGAACTGGAGCAGAAGCTGGAGCGCGCCGGCAAGCGCGAGCAGCTCGAACTGGTCCGCAACGTGCTGCCCGAGGGGGTGCGCGCCGTGTTCGTCACCCAGGCCGAAGCACTGGGACTTGGCCATGCGGTGCTATGCGCCAAGCCCATCGTGGGCAACGAACCGTTCGCGGTCCTGCTGCCAGACGATCTCATCTGGAACCGGGGCGCGGGAGCGCTGAAACAGATGGCCGACGCCGCCGAGGCGACCGGTGCCAGCATGATCGCGGTGCAGGACGTTGCCCGGGAGCAGACCGGCAGCTACGGCATCGTCGCCACGGATGCGTTCTCGGGCCGGTCCGGCCGGATCAACGCCATCGTTGAGAAGCCCAAGCCCGAAGTGGCGCCGAGCACACTGGCGGTGGTGGGGCGCTACGTTCTGGACGGCAGCATTTTCGATCTGCTGGAGAACACCACGCCGGGAGCCGGCGGGGAAATCCAACTGACCGACGCCATCGCGACCCTGCTCGCGCAGAAGCCGGTCCACGCCTACCGTTTCCAGGGGACGCGCTTCGACTGCGGTACCCACATCGGCCTCATCGAGGCCACCATCCGTTATGCGCTGGATCACGAAAAGCTGAGCGACGCCGCACGCAACATGATGCAGGATGCGCTGAGCGAACTGGGTGTGACCGATCTGGAGTAGCGCGCGGGTGGATGCCACGTTGACCTGGGCCGAGTTCGAGAAGGTATGGCTCTGTGCGGGCACGGTCATGCGTGTCGAGCCATTTCCCGAGGCACGCAAGCCGGCCTGGAAGCTGTGGGTGGACTTCGGAGTCCACGGCGTGCGCAAGACCAGCGCGCAGATACGCGCACTCTACGAGGAGGGGGATCTGGTCGGCCGCCAGATCGTGGGGGTCATCAATTTCCCGCCCAAGCAGGTCGGTCCCTTCATCTCCGAGTTCCTGCTCACCGGCTTTCCGACCGAGGAAGGCGTCGTGATCACCACGCTGGAGCGCACGGTTCCCAACGGTACCCGCCTGGCTTGAGGCTCATGGTGAAACACGGACAAAAGAATGGCGCCGGGTGGCGCCATTCTTGTTTTTCCGAGTAGCGGGATCGGGGCGTCAGAGCGACTCGAAGATGCCGGCGGCGCCCATGCCGGTGCCAATGCACATCGTCACCATGCCGTACTTCTGCTGGCGACGGCGCAGGCCATGGACGATGGTGGCCGTGCGGACTGCACCGGTGGCGCCCAGCGGATGACCCAGCGCGATGGCGCCACCCAGCGGGTTGATCTTGGCCGGGTCGAGCTCGCTGTCGCGGATGACGGCGAGCGCCTGCGCGGCGAACGCTTCGTTGAGTTCGATCCAGTCCAGCTGATCCTTGCTCAGCCCCGCCTGCTTCAGCGCCTTGGGAATCGCCGCGATCGGACCGATGCCCATCACTTCCGGGCGCACGCCGGCAACCGAGAAGCTGACGAAACGCGCCAACGGCGTCAGGCCGTAGTCCTTGATGGCCTGTTCGGACGCCAGCAGCACCGCACCGGCACCATCGCTCATCTGCGAGGAATTGCCCGCGGTCACGCTGCCACCGAACTGGCCGTTGCGGAACACCGGGCGCAGCTTGCCCAGACCCTCCAGCGAGGTGTCGGGACGCGGACCTTCGTCGTTCTCGACCAGCAGCTTCTTCAGGCGGATGGTGTTGCCCGCCAGATCCGGCAGGTGCGACAGGACCTCATAGGGCGAGATTTCGTCCTTGAATTCGCCGGCGGCGATAGCCGCCAGCGCCTTCTGGTGGGACGCCAGGGCGAAGGCATCCTGTTCCTCGCGGGAAACCTTCCATTCCTCGGCGACCTTCTCGGCGGTGATGCCCATGCCGTAGGCGATCGCGACATGGTCGTCCTTGAACACGGACGGCGACAGCGCGACCTTGTTGCCCATCATCGGCACCATCGACATCGACTCGGTACCGCCCGCCAGCATCAGGTCGGCATTGCCCAGCCGGATCTGGTCGGCGGCCATCGCCACCGCCTGCAGGCCGGAGGAACAGAAGCGGTTGATGGTCTGCGCGGCGATGGTGTTGGGCAGCCCGGCCAGCAGCACGCCGATGCGGGCCACGTTCATGCCTTGCTCACCTTCGGGCATCGCGCAGCCGATGATGGCGTCATCGATGCGGTTGACGTCGATGCCCGGCGCCTGCGCGATGACCGACTTCAGCACGTGCGCGAGCATGTCGTCGGGCCGGGTATTGCGGAACACGCCCTTGGGCGCCTTGCCGACCGGGGTGCGGGTGGCGGCGACGATGTAGGCGTCCTGGATTTGCTTGCTCATTTGGCTTTCTCCGAAAGCCGGGAATGGGGAATCGAGAATCGGGAATCGCGAAACTGGTTTCCGCTTGTTCCCGTCATTTCCCTCTGCCGGCAATGTTAGTGAAGGTATGGAGAGGGGACCCGCTTTCACGATTCCCCATTCTCCATTCCCGATTCTCAGTTCCTAAGCGGCTTGCCCGTCTTCAGCATGTGCGCGATGCGGGCCTGGGTCTTTTCCTGCTGGGCCAGTTCGACGAAATGCTTGCGCTCCAGCGCCAGCAGCCATTCCTCGTCGACCAGGGCGCCGCGATCCACTTCACCGCCGCACAGCACGGTGGCGATGCGGGTGGCGATTTCATAGTCGTATTCGCTGATGAAGCGGCCTTCCAGCATGTTGACCAGCAGCATCTTGAACGTGGCGATGCCGACATCGCCGGCGACCTGGATGCGGCGTGCCGGCAGCGGCGGGCGATAGCCGCTTTCGGCCAGTGCCAGCACCTGCTGCCTGGCGATATGCAACTGCTCGTAGGCGTTGAACACGACAAGGTCGTTCGCCCGCATGAGGCCCAGTTCCTTGGCTTCGACGGCTGAAGCCGAGACCTTGGCCATGGCCACCGTCTCGAACGTGCGCTTGAGTTCGGCGAACACGTCGCCGCCCGGTCCGGCCGCCTGCGAGGCGCGTACCGCGATTTCCTTCAGGCCGCCGCCGGCAGGTAGCAGGCCCACGCCCGCTTCGACCAGGCCGATGTAGCTTTCCAGCGAAGCCACGGTACGGGCGCTGTGCATCTGGAACTCGCAGCCGCCGCCGAGCGCCAGGCCGCGCACCGCGGCCACGACCGGCACCAGCGAGTACTTGATGCGCTGGCTGGTGGCCTGGAAATTGGCGACCATGGCCTCGAACTCGGCGATCTTCCCGGCCTGCAAGGCGCCGAGCGCACCGGCCAGATCCGCGCCGGCGGAGAAGGGCTCCTTCGGCTGCCAGATCACCAGGCCCTTGAACTTCTGCTCGGCGATGGCCACCGCCTGCTGCACGCCTTCCAGCACGGCATCGGACACCGTGTTCATCTTGGTCTTGAAGCTGACCACGCCCACGCCGTCGCCATCGGTCCACAGGCGCACGCCGTCGTTCTCGAACACCGTCTCGCCCTGCGGGAAGGATTCGCCCAGCAGCGGATCCGGGAAGCGCTGGCGGCGATACACCGGCAGCGCGGAACGCGGCAGCTTGGCGTTGCGCGCCGGGCTGTAGCTGCCATCGGCGGCGTGCACGCCTTCACGACCATCGAACACCCAGTCCGGCAGCGGCGCATTGCTCATGCTCTTGCCGGCGACGATGTCGTCGGCGATCCACTGCGCCACCTGCTTCCAGCCGGCGGCCTGCCAGGTTTCGAACGGCCCCAGCGACCAGCCGTAGCCCCAGCGGATGGCCAGGTCGACGTCGCGCGCGGTTTCGGCGATGTCGGCCAGGTGGAAGGCGCTGTAGTGGAACAGATCGCGGAACACCGCCCACAGGAACTGCGCCTGTGGATGCTGGCTTTCGCGCAAGCGGGCGAACTTCTCGGCCGGGTTCTTCAGCTTGAGGATCTCGACCACTTCCGCCGCTGCGGAGCGGTCGGCGGGACGGTAGTCCTGCTTCTGCAGATCCAGCACCACGATGTCCTTGCCGACCTTGCGGAAGATGCCGGCCCCGGCCTTCTGGCCGAGCGCGCCCTTGGCGATCAGCGCGTCCAGCCAGGCCGGCGACTTGAAGTAGCCGTGCCACGGATCATCGGGAAGGGTGTCAGCCATGGTCTTGATGACGTGGGCCATGGTGTCCAGGCCGACCACGTCGGAGGTCCGGTAGGTCGCCGACTTGGGACGACCTACCAGCGGCCCGGTCAGGCCATCGACCTCGTCGAAACCCAGGCCGAACTGCTGGGTGTGGTGGATGGTGGCCAGGATCGAGAACACGCCGATGCGGTTGCCGATGAAGTTGGGGGTGTCCTTCGCATAGACCACGCCCTTGCCCAGGGTGGTGGTGAGGAAGGTTTCCAGCCCCTCCAGCACGGCAGCTTCCGTGGTCCTTGCCGGAATCAGTTCGGCCAGGTGCATGTAGCGCGGCGGGTTGAAGAAATGCACGCCGCAGAAACGATGGCGAAGTTGTTCCGGCAGTACTTCGGCCAGCTTGTTGATGCCCAGGCCCGAGGTGTTGCTCGCCAGCACCGTGTGCTCGGCGACGAACGGGGCGATTTTCTTGTAGAGGTCCTGCTTCCAGTCCATCCGTTCGGCGATGGCCTCGATGATCAGGTCGCAGTCCTTCAGCTGGTCCAGCCCGGTATCGTAGTTGGCCGGGCTGATCGCCTCGGCCAGCGTCTTGCTGGCGAGCGGGGCCGGGCTCAGCTTGCCCAGGTTGGCGATGGCCTTCAGCACGACGCCGTCGGGGTGGCCTTCCTTCGCGGCCAGGTCGAACAGCACCGTGTCGACGCCGGCGTTGGTCAGGTGGGCGGCGATCTGCGCGCCCATCACGCCGGCACCCAGCACGGCCGCCTTGCGCACAAGCAATGGATTGGACATTTCGGGAATCCTTGGATGTCAGGGGGTTATTTGACGTGGTCGGCGCGCAGGCCGGCCTCGGCGAAACGGATGAGTTCGCGGGCGGCCCGCTCACGGTGCACCGCCTCGGTGACGCCATGGGGACGCTTGATGAGCCCGAAGTCAGCCATGGCATAGGTCAGCGCGCCGGACAGGAAATCCAGCCGCCAGTACAGCTCTTCCTTGCTCAGGCCGGGCACGCAGCCGGCGATGGCCTTGCCGAACTCGCGCAGGACATGGCCGTAGTGGTCGGACAGGAATTTGCGCAGGCCGTCGTTCTTCTCGGCATAGGCGCGGGCGATGACCCGGACAAAGGCGCCGCCGCCGTGGCGATCCTGGGCCAGGGCCAGGGCGGGCTCGACAAAGGCGGCCAGGATCGGCTCCAGTTCGCCCGGACGCTGCTCCAGGGCTGCCCGTAGCTGGCCCAGCCGCTGGCCGCTCATTTCGTCCATGCGCCGCCGAAAGACTTCGTTGACCAGGTTTTCCTTGGAGCCGAAGTGGTAGTTGACGGCGGCGATGTTGACGTCGGCCCGGCTGGTCACCTGCCGCAGGGATGTTCCCGCGAAGCCGTATTGGGCGAACAGTTCCTCGGCGGCGCCGAGGATGCGCTCCTTGGTGGAGAAGTGAGGGGTATTGCCCATGCGGTCGGACCTGCTAATCAAACGCTTGTTTGATTGTCCATCCGCTTACGTATGGATGTCATGCTGCTCTGCAGCAATCTGGTCTCGGCCAGGTGCGCAATTGCGGCCAATACGTTAGAATCTCGCTCCGCAATTCAGGCTAAGCCCGTGTTTCGACGCGGGTTTTTTCATGTTAACCTTGGGCCGAAAGTGGCCCGCCCAACGGAGAAATCCCCATGGCGCTGGAGCGCACCCTGTCGATCGTCAAGCCCGATGCCGTTGCCAAGAACGTCGTCGGCGAAATCTATGCCCGTTTCGAAAAGGCCGGTCTCAAGATCGTCGCCGCGAAGATGAAGCACCTGTCGCGTCGCGAGGCCGAAGGTTTCTACGCCGTGCATCGCGAGCGTCCGTTCTTCAACGCGCTGGTTGAATTCATGATCTCCGGTCCGGTCGCCATCCAGGTGCTGGAAGGCGAGAACGCGGTGCTCAAGCATCGCGAGATCCTCGGTGCCACCAATCCGAAGGAAGCCGCGCCGGGCACGATCCGCGCCGACTTCGCCGATTCCATCGATGCCAATGCGGCGCACGGTTCGGACTCGGTCGAGAACGCGAACATCGAAATCGCGTACTTCTTCGCCGCCACCGAAGTGTTCTCGCGCTGAGCCAGCGATGAGCAGCCACGAACTCGCGCCGATTGAACTGAAGCTGGCCGCGGATGCGCAGCCGGCGGTGATCGGCGCGGGCGTGCCTGCGAAACAGAACCTGCTGGACCTCGATCGGGACGGCATGGAGCATTTCTTCGTCGAACAACTCGGCGAGCAGAAGTTCCGCGCCCACCAGGTGATGAAGTGGATTCATCACCGCTACGTCACCGATTTCGAGCAGATGACCGATCTCGGCAAGAACCTGCGCGCCAAGCTGCAGGAACATGCCGAGGTCGTCGTCCCCGGCGTCGTGTTCGACAAGCCTTCCGCCGATGGCACCCACAAGTGGCTGCTGGGCATGGGCGTGGACGGCAAGAACGCGGTCGAAACCGTCTATATCCCCGACAAGAACCGCGGCACGCTGTGCGTGTCCTCGCAGGTGGGCTGCGGGCTCAACTGCACGTTTTGTTCCACCGCGACCCAGGGCTTCAACCGCAATCTGACCACCGCCGAAATCATCGGACAGGTCTGGATCACCGCGCGCCACCTGGGCAACGTGCCGGCGCAGAACCGCCGTCTCACCAACGTGGTGATGATGGGCATGGGCGAGCCGCTGCTCAATTTCGACAACGTCGTGCGCGCGATGAACATCATGCGCGACGACCTGGGCTACGGCCTGGCCAGCAAGCGCGTGACCCTGTCGACGTCCGGACTGGTGCCGATGATCGATCGGCTTTCGACCGAAACCGACGTCTCGCTCGCGGTCTCGCTGCATGCGCCCAACGATGCGCTGCGCGAGCAGTTGGTGCCGCTCAACCGGAAGTATCCGATCGCGGAACTGATGGCCTCGTGCGCGCGTTACCTGCGCGCCAACAAGAAGCGCGACTCGGTGACTTTCGAGTACACGTTGATGAAGGATGTCAACGACCAGCCCGAGCATGCGCGCCAGCTCGCCCAGTTGATGCGAAAATTCAGCAATGCGACCCAGCTCAAGGATGCGGGCAAGGTCAACCTGATTCCGTTCAACCCGTTCCCGGGCACGCGCTACGAGCGCTCGGGCGAGGAAGAGATCCGCGCGTTCCAGAAACTGTTGCTGGACGCGCATGTATTGACCATGGTCCGGCGGACCCGCGGCGACGACATCGATGCGGCCTGCGGACAGCTGAAAGGGCAGGTGATGGATCGCACCCGCCGCCAGGCCGAGTTCCGCCGCCAGTTGCAGGAACAGGGCATCGGTGATGCGGCCGCATAAGCCCTGGCTGCTGCTGCTGGGCCTGGTGCTGGTGGCGACCGGCTGCAGCCGGCTGACTTTCATCAGACCCAGTGTGGAACGCAAGGACGGCGAGCAGATCGCGCCGACCTACCAGATCAGCGACAGTGCCGAGACCAAGCGCCGGATGGAAGTCGAGCGTGCCCTGGCCCTGGCGACCCAGCGGCTGCAGGCCGGCGACCTCGAGGTTGCCGAGCGCGGTGCCCGGGCCGCGATGAAGAGCGATCCCCAGTCCGCCGACGCGCAGACCATCCTGGCCGTCGTGGCCGAGCAGCGCGGCCAGGCCAAGGCGGCGGGCGAGCACTACCGGCGGGCCACCGAACTGGCGCCGGGGCGGGGCGCCGAGCAGAACAACTACGGTGCCTGGCTCTGCGCGAACGGCTATCCGGCCGAATCGCTGGTGTGGTTCGACCGTGCGCTGCAGGACAGCGAATACGAGACCCCGGCCGCCGTGCTCGCCAACGCGGGCGGGTGCGCCGACAAGGCGGGGCAGGGCGAGCGGGCCGAGCGCGATCTGCGGCAGGCGCTGGCACTGGATCCACGCAATGCCTTCGGGCTGCTTTCCATGGCCGAACACGAGTACCGTGCCGGGCGTTATTTCGAAGCCCGGGCATTCGTCGAGCGCAGGCTGGCGGCTGCACCCGCCAGCGCCGACGTGCTAAAACTTGCATCACAAATCGAAGAAAGACTCGGCGACAGGGCTGCTGCCGGTCGATATGTTCAGCAACTTCGGGCGGAGTTCCCCGACGCGTCAGACGCTCAAACTGGGGGAAAGGCAGAACAATGACGGGTTCCAACTCGATTGATACGCAGCACCTGCAGGGCTGCGGCGCGTTCCTGCGGGACGCGCGGGAGAAGGCGGGTCTCAGCCTGGAGGACGTGGGGAATCGGCTGAAGATGCCGCTCAAGGTGCTGCAGGCCCTGGAAGGGGAACAGTGGTCGCAGCTCGGGGCACCGGTGTTCGTCCGCGGGCAACTGCGCAGCTATGCGCGCCTGCTGAAGGTCGACATCGCTCCCTTCCTTGCGCAGGCCGATCTGGAAACCGTCCGTCCGGCGGAACTGGTGAGCCACAGCTACACGCCCAAGGCGCAGCGCCTGTTCGAAAGCGCCAAGCGACGGGCCGTGTACGTGGTCATCACCGCGGTCATCGCCACGCCGGTATGGATGGCGACCCGGCCGCACCTGGGCGGCAACGGCGGCCAGACCACCGCGTCGCTGGACGTGATCCCGCAGAAGCCGGCGGTCACCGGTACCGCCGGCGGTACCGCGGCGCCCGCGCAGCGTCCGGCCGCGACGCCTTACGTGGCGTCGTTGACCCCACCCATCAGCCGGGCACCGGAGGCGGCGCTCAGCCTGGTGTTCAAGGGCGACAGCTGGGTCCAGATCGTCGCTCCGGATGGCAGCGGCATCGAGCAGGCCCTGCTGAAAGCGGGGGACCAGCGCAGCTATCCGGCCGGCCAGGTCGGGCGGATTGTCCTGGGCAACGCGGCGGCGGTCGAGGTTCAGCAAGCCGGTAGTACGGTGGACCTGACGCCGTACCGGCGCGCGAATGTCGCGCGCTTTACGGTATCCTCTGACGGTTCCCTCGCACCGGTCGCCGACTGACCCGAGCGCGGGTTTGTCCAACCAAAATCAAGACCCCGCTCGGACGGGGCGAGAGTACGCATGGCGATTGATGATCTGCTCGACGAGCACGAACAGGGCGAACGCGTCCGCAGTTGGCTGAGGAACAATGGCGCCGGATTGATTGGCGGCGTCGCGCTGGGACTGGCGGTGATTTTCGGCGGCCAGTGGTGGCAGAAGAACCGCCAGCAGCAAGACGAGCAGGCCAACCTGAATTACGAGAAGGCGATCGACGGCATTGCCGCCAACGATCTGAAGAAGGCCGAAGCGGCGGTCGCCTCGCTGGGCGGCAAGGACGGGGTCTATGGCGACCTGGCCGCGCTGCAGCTGGCCAAGGCCCAGGTGGACGCCGGACAACGCGATGCCGCCATCACCACGTTGCGGGCGATCCAGGCCGATTCCTCGCTTCACGCCATTGTCCAGCAGCGGCTGGCGCGCCTGCTGGTGGACGCCGGCAAGCACGACGAGGCCTTGAAGCTGCTGGCCGATGCCAAGGATTCGACCAGCCTGGAAATCCGCGGCGACGCGTTGATGGCCAGCGGCAAGGCGGCCGAGGCGCGCGACGCCTATACCAAGGCACTGACCAGTCTCGACGTTGCCTCGCCGCAGCGCCGCCTGGTGGAACTGAAACTGACCGACGCGGGCGGCACTCCGCCGAAGACCGGAGAGTCTGCATGATGGCAAGGAACGCAACGGGCAAGCGGTTGCTGGCGATGGCGGCCCTGGTGCTGGTCCTGTCGGGCTGCAGCACCATCAAGGGCTGGTTCGGCGGCAACAAGAAGGACGAGAAGCCGACCGAGCCGGCCGAACTGGTCGAGTTCACCCCCTCGGTGGAAGTGGCGAAGCTCTGGAGCGCCAACGTGGGCAAGGGCGAGGATCGCCTGGGCCTGCAGCAGGGACCGGTGGTCGCCGATGGCCGGGTGTACGCGGCCGCCGTGGAAGGCGGTGTACGCGCGCTCGATCTGCAGACCGGCAAGGAAGTCTGGCATTTCAAGCCCGAGAAGACCCGGGCGGGTGATGCCGCCCAGCCCGATCAGGTCGCCGAGGAACCGGCGTCGGGCGAAGAGGAAACCAAGGCGGCCAAGCGCGCCCGCAAGGAAGCCGCCAAGCTGGCCAAGAAGGCGGCCAAGCGCAAGATCGAGTGGCGCTTCTCCGGCGGCCCCGGCGCGGGTGACGGCCTGGTCGTGATCGGCACGCTGGACGGCCGCGTGATCGCGCTGGACGCCAACGATGGCACCGAGAAGTGGCGCGCCAAGGTGCCCAACGAGGTCATCACGGCGCCGGCGGTCGGCCAGGGCTACGTGCTGGTGCGTACCAACGATGGCCGGGTGACCGCCTTTGACGCCGCCAGCGGCGAGCGTCGCTGGTTCTGGACCAGCGAACTGCCCAGCCTGACCGTGCGCGGCAATGCGCCGGTGACGCTGGGACCGGGCGTGGTGTTCGTCGGCAACGACGACGGCACGGTCGCGGCACTGTCGCTGCGCGACGGGCGCCAGGTCTGGAGCCAGACCGTGGGCAGCGCGGACGGCCGCAGCGAGCTGGATCGCATGGCCGACGTTGACGGTCCGCCGGTACTGGACGGCACCACCCTGTTCGCCACCAGCTACAAGAAGGAAACCGTCGCGATCGAAGGTCCCAGCGGGCGGCCGCTGTGGCAGCGCGACAACGGTGGCCCGGGTGGCCTGGGCGTGACCAGCAGCTATGTCGTGGTCGCCGATCAGGGCGGCACGGTGTGGGGCCTGGACCGCTATAGCGGCAACGCCACCTGGTCCAACCCGAAAATGCTCCGCCGCTCGCTGACCGCACCGTCGATTCACGGCGACTACGCGGTGGTGGGCGATTTCGACGGCTACGTGCACTGGCTGAAACTGGACAATGGCGAGGAAGCGGCGCGCGCGCGTGCTGGCGGCAAGGCCATCCGTGCCAAGCCGGTGGTGGCCGACGGCATCCTGCTCATCCAGAACGTCGAGGGCGAGCTGACCGCGTTCCGCTTCAAGTAAGCCAGCGCGGTACCGAACCAAGGCGGTCCGGAGCGAATGCGCCGGGCCGCTTTCCGTTTACGAGTTCCCTTTTCCGGGCCGGCTCGGCATCATGCGGAACCGGCCCGGCAGGGGCCGGAAGGCTTCGGCCCCGCCGCCCTTCATCCCCGTTTTCCTGCCTTCCCATCCTTTTCCGGTTCAATCCATGCTTCCGCTCGTCGCCCTGGTGGGCCGTCCCAATGTCGGTAAATCGACGCTGTTCAATGCGCTGACCCGCAGCCGCGACGCCCTGGTCCACGACCAGCCGGGCGTGACCCGCGATCGCCACTACGGCGTTTGTCGACCCGATGCGGAGCAGTCCTTCGTGGTGGTCGACACCGGCGGCATCGCGGGCGAGGAGGAAGGCCTGGCCGGCGCCACCGCCCGGCAGGCGCGCGCGGCGGCCGAGGAGGCGGATCTGGTGCTGTTCATCGTCGATGGCCGCGAGGGCCCGTCGGCGCTGGACGACGACATCCTGCGCTGGTTGCGCAAGGCGGCCCGGCCGACCCTGCTGGTGATCAACAAGATCGACGGCGTGGACGAACCCGGCGCGCGCGCCGAGTTCGCCCGCTACGGCTTCGACGACGTGATGACGATTTCCGCCGCGCACCGGCAGGGCATCGACGACCTGCTCGAACAGGTGCTGGAGCGGCTGCCGGAAGAGGGCGAGGCCGAGACCCTCGACAACGATCCCAACCGGATGCGGGTGGCCTTCGTCGGCCGCCCCAACGTGGGCAAGTCGACCCTGGTCAACCGCCTGCTCGGCGAGGAGCGGATGATCGCCTCCGAGGTGCCCGGGACTACCCGCGATTCGATCGCGGTGGATCTGGAACGCGACGGACGCCAGTACCGGCTGGTGGACACCGCCGGCCTGCGCCGCAAATCGCGCGTCGACGAGGCGGTCGAGAAGTTCAGCGTGGTCAAGACCCTGCAGGCCATCGAGCAGTGCCAGGTCGCGGTGCTGCTGCTGGACGCCAGCGAGGGCGTCACCGACCAGGACGCCAGCGTGCTCGGCGCCATCCTCGACGCCGGCCGCGCGCTGGTCGTGGCGATCAACAAGTGGGATGGACTGACCACCTACCAGCGCGAGCAGGCCGAAGCCCTGCTGTCGCGCAAGCTGAATTTCGTCGAATGGGCCGAGGCGGTACGCATTTCCGCCAAGCACGGTTCCGGCTTGCGCGAGCTGTTCCGCGCCATCCACCGCGCGCATGCCTCGGCGACCCGCGAGTTCGCCACCAGCGAGATCAACAAGGCGCTGGAGGTGGCATACGAGTCCAATCCGCCGCCGAGCATCCGCGGCCATGTTTCCAAGCTGCGCTACGTGCATCCGGGCGGCAGCAATCCGCCGACTTTCGTCGTCCACGGCACCCGCCTGAAGGTGCTGCCGGACTCGTACAAGCGCTATCTGGAGAACTTCTTCCGCAAGCGCTTCAAGCTCGTCGGCACGCCGGTGCGGTTCGTGTTCAAGGAAGGCACCAACCCTTACGAGGGCAAGAAGAACGAGCTGACCGATCGCCAGATCGCGCGCAAGCGCCGGTTGATCCGCCACGTCAAGCGCGGCAAGTAGGCCATCGGAGCATGCGCGCGGACATTCCCGGCAGGCTCGCGTTCGATGAAGCGTTGGCGATCGTCCGCAGCGTGGCCACGGCGCGTATGCTCGGGATCGAACGCATCCCGGTCCGACGCGCCGAAGGGCGGATCCTGGCGGAGGCCATCACCGCGCCCATCGCGCTGCCGCCATTCGACAACAGCCGGATGGACGGATTCGCGCTGCGTCATGCCGATCTTGCCGGCGCCGGACAGCCGGCGCGCCTGCGCATCGCCGGCGAGCAGTATGCCGGTGCCGAGGGCAGCGATGCGCCGATCGCCGCGGGAACCTGCGTGCGCATCACCACCGGCGCGGCGTTGCCGGCCGGCGCGGACACGGTCGTCATGAAAGAAGACGTCCGCGAAGACGGCGGATGGATTGAACTGAAGGATGCACCGGTCGCCGGTGCGGACATCCGGCGCGCGGGCGAGGATGTCGCGGCGGGCGAACCGATCCTGGCCGCGGGTCAGGTGCTGAGCCCGGTCCGGACCAGCCTGCTGGCGGCCCTGGGCATCGCGGACGTCGCGGTGACGCGTCGACCGACGGTGGCGGTGTTCACCACCGGTGACGAACTGGTCGAACCCGGGATGCCGCTGCCGCCGGGGCGCATCTACAACAGCAACCGCGAACTGCTGATGGGATTGCTCCGCCAGCAGGGACTGGAGCCGACCGCCTGGCCAACGCTGCCGGACGATCCCGAAAGGGTCCGCATCCAACTGGAAGACGCCGCCTCGGCGTTCGACGTGGTGTTGACCTGCGGTGGTGTTTCCGCCGGCGAGAAGGACTTCCTGCCCGGCTTTCTCGCCGAGAGTGGCAAGGTCCATTTCTGGAGGGTGCGGATGAAGCCGGGCATGCCGGTCCTGTTCGGCGAACGGAAACAGGCGGTATTCCTGTCGCTGCCGGGCAATCCGGTCTCGGTGCTGGCGACCTTCCTTGCCCTGGGCGTTCCGTTGCTGGACGGCCTGCAGGGTCGAAGCGAAGGCCGGCCACGCTGGCATGCGCGACTGGCCGCGCCCTGGCGGAAAAACCACGTTCGCCACGAGTTCCTGCGCGGACGGCTGCAACCGGATGCGGACGGGGTTTTGCGCGTGGTTCCGAATGCCGCCGACGCCTCGCATCGCCTGCGCGGCGCAGCCGACAGCAACGCACTGATCGTGCTGCCGGACGGCGAACACGACTACGGCGCGGACGACGTGGTGGAAATCCTGCCGTACTGATCGGCGTGGACGCCGGCGCCGGCGAACTGCGCGATAATCCGTGCATGGACATCCGTGAAATCACCCCGGCGCAGGTGCGTGAGCATCTGGCCCACGGCGCCGTCTTCATCGACGTGCGCGAGGAACACGAGCGCGTGGGGGGCCAGGCCGAAGGCGCCATCGGCGTGGCCAAGGGCGATCTGCTGGCCGACCCGTCCCGTCACCTTCCCGATCCGCAACGCGAGGTCGTCCTGATCTGCCAGCGTGGCGGCCGCTCGATGGATGCCGCCAGATCGTTGCAGGCGGCCGGGTATGCGCGATTGCTGTCGGTCGCGGGTGGAACCGGCCGCTGGATCGACGAAGGGTTGCCGGTGGTCAAACCACAACTCGACGCGGAAGCCGCCGATTTCTACGACCGCTACTCGCGCCACCTGCTGTTGCCGGAAGTCGGGGTGGAAGGGCAGCGCCGCCTGCGCGAGGCGAGGGTTTTGATGATCGGCGCCGGTGGGCTGGGCTCGCCAGCCGGTTATTACCTGGCCGCGGCCGGTATCGGCCATCTGCGCATCGCCGACGACGATGTCGTCGATCGCAGCAACCTGCAGCGGCAGATTCTCCATACCGAGGCGCGCATCGGCCAGGCCAAGGTCGATTCCGCCCAGGCCACGCTCAATGCACTCAACCCCGGCACGCGGATCGAAACGGTGCAGGAACGGGTCACTTCGGCCAACGTCGAGCGCCTGCTCGAAGGCGTGGACGTGGTGCTGGACGGCGCCGACAACTTCCCGGTGCGCTATCTGCTCAACGATGCGTGCGTGAAGCTGGGCAAGCCGCTGGTCTACGGCGCGGTGCAACGTTTCGAGGGGCAGGTGAGCGTGTTCGATGCGGGCCGCCAGCGTGGGCAGGCGCCGTGCTACCGCTGCCTGTTCCCGGAACCGCCGCCGCCGGAATTCGCCCCCAACTGCGCTGAAGCCGGTGTGCTGGGCGTCTTGCCGGGGGTAATCGGACTGCTCCAGGCGACCGAAGTGATCAAGCTGCTGCTGGGCGCGGGCGAACCGCTGAGCGGGCGCCTGCTGCATTTCGATGCGCTGGGCATGCGATTCCGCGAGACCCGCCTGCGCGCCGATCCGCATTGCCCGGTCTGCGCGCCCGGCGTGGCGTTCCCCGGCTACATCGACTACGCCAGGTTCTGCGGGGTAGGCTGAGCGCGCGCCATCGCGATGGCGCCGGGTGTCGCGGATTCAACGCCCGGATCAGGCCGAGGACGGTGGCTGCGTATGCGGCGAAATCTGCAACTCCAGCCAGTCGACGAACAACCGCAGCAGCCGTGACTGGCGCCGGCGCGGGGGATACAGCACCGCGATCGGCAGGCTGGGCGGGTGGAAGCCGGGGACGAGGATTTCCAGCAGTTCGCCGCGCGCAATCAGGTGCGCCACGTCGTAGCGCGGCACCTGGATGACGCCCAGTCCAGCCAGGCAGCAGGCGATATAGGCTTCGGCGTTGCTTACGGCCACGCGCCCCTTCATGGACAATTCGTGCGTGCGCCCGTGCCGGTCGTCGAGATACTCCCAGAGTTCCGGCTTGCCCGCGGCGACGCGGCCGAAATGGACCGCGGGCAACGTGGCCAGCCGTTGCAGATCGGTGGGCATGCCATGTTCGGCCAGCAACGCGGGGCTGGCGCAGGTGGTCTGCGGCAGCCGGCCCAGGGGGCGACTGGCCAGATCCTGCTCGCCTGATTCGCCCACCCGCAGCACGCAGTCGATGCCTTCCTCCAGCAGATCGCTGAACTTGTCCGTGCTGCCCAGTTCCAACCGGACATCCGGATAGCGGCGCAGGAATTCGGGCAGGGCCGGCGCGATCAGGCGGCGGGCGATGCGCGCCGGCACCTCGACCCGCAGCAGTCCTTCGGGCGGCTGCTCGGCGCGGAACAGGCCATCGACCTCGCCCGCATCCGAGAGCAGACGGCCGGCGCGTTCGTACAGCAGTTCGCCTTCGCCGGTCAGGTGGACCCGGCGGGTGGTGCGCTGGAACAGGCCCACGCCCAATCGCTCCTCCAGTTTCTGGATGGCGGCGGATACCGAGGACGTCGCCAGGCCCAGGCCGTCGGCGGCGCGGGTGAAGCTGCCTGTCTCGGCCACGCGCTGGAAGATCGCCAGGGATTGGAGCAGATCCATGATCGATTGTTCGGTTTCCCCGAAAAGACTTTGAGATTGGGTTCTGTTTATCAGATAAATCCGAGAATTCAAACTGCCGGCTCCCCTCACTCCTGGAGCACGTCATGAGCCATTCCCTGCAAGGCAAGGTCGCCGTGATCGCCGGCGGCGGCAAGAACCTGGGCGCCCTGATTGCCCGCCAGTTCGCGGAAGCGGGCGTCGCCGGCATCGCCATCCACTACAACAGCGACGCTTCCCGCGCCGACGCCGAGCACACCGCCGCCGAGCTGAAAGCGGGCGGCACCGAGGCCATCCTGTTCCAGGGCGATCTGTCGGTGGTCGGCAACAACGTCGAACTGTTCGAGCGCACCGTGCAGCACTTCGGTCGCGCGGACATCGCGGTCAATACCGCCGGCCTGGTCATCAAGAAGCCGATCCTGGAGGTCACCGAAGACGACTACGACCGCAGTTTCGACGTCAACTCGAAAGCGGCCTTCTTCTTCATCCAGCAGGCCGGCAGGTCATTGGCGGACGGTGGCAAGATCGTCACCATCGTCAGCTCGTTGCTGGCCGCCTACACCCCGTTCTACGCGGTCTATCCGGGCAGCAAGGCGCCGGTGGAGCACTACACCCGTGCCGCCTCCAAGGAGTTCGGCGCGCGTGGCATCTCGGTGAACGCGATCGGCCCGGGACCGATGGACACGCCGTTCTTCTACGGCCAGGAAACCGCCGAGTCCACCGCCTACCACAGCACCGCGGCCGCGCTCAGCGCCTACTCGAAGAAAGGCCTGACCGATATCGAGGACATCGCCCCGATCGTGCGCTTCCTGGTCACCGATGGCTGGTGGATCACCGGCCAGACGATCTTCGCCAACGGCGGCTACACCACGCGTTGACGCGCCGACAAGGTTCGCCGCTGCGGCCGTGGCACGGGCGGCGGACCTTGGGTTATGTTCGCACCGTGGCGTCCGCCCGGACGCCACGGCCGCCCACGGCAGTCTCCACTTCGAAGGGGAACGGGATGCGCACGCTGATCTTGATCGTACTGGGTCTGGTATTGGCCGCGCTGGCCATGCATTTCTCGCCAGCCGGCAAGCGGGGCCTGTGGGCCGGCGGCTTCGCGCTGGCCTGGCTGGGCGTGGTGGGCTGGAACCTGCGCACCGGCTTGTCGCATGGCTATTCGCTGGGCGAGGAACTGCCCATCCAGTTGCTCATCTATGCCGTGCCGGTCGCCACCGCACTGGCATGGTGGCTGCGTACGCGTTCCCACTGAATCCGCCAAGGAAGCGTCGCATGGAAACGAACGGCTCATGGCTGCGCACGCGTGGCCAGCGGGACAGCGGCAAGGTCTCGATGACCGAACTGTTCTTCGACCTGGTATTCGTGTTCGCGGTAACCCAGCTGTCGCATACGCTGCTAGAGCATTTGGACCTGGGTGGGTTCCTGCGTACATCGGCGCTGTTCCTGGCGATCTGGTGGCTGTGGATCTTCACCTCGTGGTGCACCAACTGGCTGAATCCGGATACGACCGCGGTGCGGTTGCTGCTGTTCGCGCTGATGCTGGGTGGGCTGGTGCTGTCCTCGTCGATTCCACAGGCATTCGGCGCGACGGGTTTGGCCTTCGGACTGCTGTTCGCCGTCATGCAGGTGGGACGTTCGCTGTTCATGGTGCGCGCCTTTCGTGGACACCGGGACCAGCGCGACAACTTCCTGCGGATGAGCCTGTGGCTGCTGCTGTCCGGTGCGTTCTGGCTTGCCGGCGGCTTGCTGGAAGACCAGCAGCGATTGATCTGCTGGCTGGTTGCGCTGGGCATCGAGTACGCGGCGCCCGCGATGTACTTCCGTGTGCCGGGCCTGGGACGGTCGCGGACCAGCGACTGGGACGTGGACGGCGCGCATCTGGCCGAACGCTGCATGCTGTTCGTGATCATCGCGTTGGGTGAGTCGTTGCTGGTCACCGGCGCCACCTTTGCCGGCCTGGCCTGGACACCGGCGACCGTGGCGGGCTTCCTGGCCGCCTTCCTGGGCAGCGTGGCGATGTGGTGGGTGTACTTCGACTCGGGCGCGGAACATGCCAGCCACCGCATCGCGCACTCCGAAGATCCCGGACGCCTGGCGCGGGTGGCGTATACCTACACGCACCTGCTGATCGTCGCGGGCATCATCGTCTGCGCGGTGGCCGACGAACTGGTGCTGGTGCATCCGGATCACGCTTCGCCGGCGGGGACCGTCGCGATCCTGGGCGGTCCCGCGCTCTACCTGAGCGGCAACGCGCTGTTCAAATGGCTTACCCGCGAGCGTCGTTTCCCGCCGCTTTCGCATCTGGCCGGACTGGTCCTGTTGGCGCTGATGGGTGGCTGGGTCGCGTTGGCGCATCCTTCTGCGCTGTCGCTGGGCATTGGCACGACCCTGGTGATGATGACGGTGGCGATCTGGGAAACGCGGGCGCTGCGCCGGGGCAGGGCGCCAGGCCATGCATCCGAGGCCTGAACACGGCCGATGAGTTGATCGCGACGACGGACAGGGGTGGGTAACGCTAGACTGGCCGCCATGTCAGTCGAATCCACCACCAGCGACCTGGTCAAGGTCGTCGCCCTGCTGGGCGCGGCCGTCGTCGCCGTGCCGATTTTCCGTCGCCTCGGCCTGGGCTCCGTGCTGGGCTACCTCGCCGCCGGTTTGCTGATTGGTCCGTTCGGGCTGGGCTGGTTCTCCGATGCCCAGGCCATCCTGCATGTGGCCGAACTGGGCGTGGTGATGTTCCTGTTCGTGATTGGCCTGGAAATGCGGCCTTCGCACCTGTGGAGCCTGCGTGGCGAGATCTTCGGGCTCGGCACGCTGCAGATCCTGGCCTGCGGGATCGCCCTGACCGGCGTGGGACTGGCCTTCGGCTATTCGCTGCCGGTTTCCTTCATCGGTGCCATGGGTTTCGTGCTGACCTCCACCGCGGTGGTCATGCAGTTGCTGGGCGAGCGCGGTGACATTGCATTGCCGCGCGGACAGCGGATCGTGTCCATCCTGTTGTTCGAGGATCTGCTGATCGTGCCGCTGCTGGCGGTGGTCGCGCTGATGTCGCCGGATGTCGCCGCCCGTGGTGGTGAGTCGCGCTGGCTCGGCATCGGCATCGCCGCCGCGTCGGTGGCCGGACTGGTCGCGGCCGGCATCTGGCTGCTCAACCCGCTGTTCCGGATCCTGGCGGCGGCGCGCGCGCGCGAGGTGATGACCGCCGCCGCGCTGCTGGTGGTGCTGGGCGCGGCGCTGCTGATGCAACTGGGCGGCCTGTCGATGGCGATGGGCGCGTTCCTCGCCGGCGTGTTGTTGTCCGAATCCACCTTCCGCCACCAGATCGAGGCGGACATCGAGCCCTTCCGCGGCATCCTGCTGGGCCTGTTCTTCCTGGGCGTGGGCATGGCCCTGGACCTGGGCGTGGTATGGGGCCATTGGCCGCTGATCCTGAGCGCGGTGCTGGCGATGATGCTGGTCAAGGCCATCGCCATCTACGCGGTCGCGCGGTTGACCCGGACCTGCCATGCCGAGGCGCTGGATCGCGCGGTGGTCATGGCGCAGGGCGGCGAGTTCGCCTTCGTGCTGTTCGGCGCCGCCGCCGCGGCGCACGTCATCGATGCGGAGATCGCCGCCAACCTGACCGCGATCGTGGTGCTGTCGATGGCATTGACGCCGTTGTTCGCCACCTTGTTCCGCCGTTTCGCGCCCAAGACCCAGGCCAACCTGGAAGGCGTGGACAAGGCCGAGGGCCTGAGCGGTAGCGTGCTGATCATCGGCTTTGGCCGCTTCGGCCAGGTGATGAGCCAGTCGCTGCTGGCGCGCGACGTGGACGTGACCATCATCGACAACGACATCGAGATGATCCGCAGTGCCGAGGAATTCGGCTTCAAGATCTACTACGGCGATGGCACCCGCCTGGATGTGCTGCATGCCTCCGGAGCCGACAGCGCCCGCGCCATCGCGGTCTGCATCGACAAGCGCGAGTCGGCCAGCCGGATCGTGGAACTGGCCCGGCAGGAATTTCCGCAGGCCAAGCTGCTGGTCCGCTCCTTCGATCGCGAGCATTCGCTGGCGCTCGTCGCCGCCGGCGTCGACTACCAGATCCGCGAGACCTTCGAGTCGGCGGTGAACTTCGGCGAAGCGGCCCTGATCCAGTTGGGCGTGCCGGAGGACGAGGCGGCCGAGATCGCCGAGGAAGTGCGCCGGCTCGACGCCGAGCGGTTCGAACTGGAAATCGCCGCGGGCGATGTGCGCGCCGGCATCCCGCTGATGCGCGGCAACCAGCCGTTCAAGCCGAGCCCCACGCCGTTCACGCCGCCGCGGCGCGAGGCGCGGGCGCTCAACGACGAGGCCGCCCAGGTCATCGGCGAAGAGGAAGAGGAGTAGTTTCCCGACCCGCGGGGACTGGCGAGCCTTCGCGCAGGAAATCGGCGATGCCCGACCAGTAGCGCGGCGATGCGGACAGGTCATCGTGTCCGGCATCGGCGAAGGCGATCACGCGCGGCGGTGTCGCCGCCGCCGCGACCAGCCGATCCGTGTGCGCGGGCGGCACCACGGCATCGTGTCCGGCGCGCAGCAGCAGCCATTCGCCGCGATGCGCGGGCAGGTGACGGACCGACTCGTAGCGGTCACGCAGCAGCCATCGCACCGGCAGCCAGGGATAGTGGGTGCCGGCCACGGCGGCGAGGCTGTCGAAGGGCGTGACCAGCACCAGCCGATCGACCGGCCGCCGCGCCGCGACCTGCACCGCGATCGCGCTGCCGAGGCTGCGCCCGATCACTGCGATACGGCCATGCGGATGACGCTTGCGAACATCGTCGTACAAGGCGAGCGCATCGGCTACCAATCTGGCCTCGTCAGGGCTGCCGGCATTGGCACCGTAGCCGCGATATGGCAGCAGGTAGATGCTCCAGTCCGGCAGCGCGCGGTCGAAGTCGGCGGCATTGTCCTGCACGCGCTCGGCATTGCCGCCAAAATAGATCAAGGCATCGGCCTGATCGGGATGCAGTCGCCATCCGTGCAGGGTCAGGTCATCGCGGCGGAGTTCGAAGTCCGTGCCGGCGACGAGCGTGCGCGTGGCCTGCGGGAAATAGATGAAATGACGCTGCTGCGCGTACATGCCGGCGCACAGCGCCAGCCAGGCCAGCACCGGCAGGGCGAGGAGGGCCAGCCACGGCCACATGCGCCGCCCGCGTCCCTCAGCCATGCCGCTTCCGGGCCGCTTCGAATGCCGCCAGTTGCTCCGGAGTGGCTTCCGGCTGGTGCCGTGCTTTCCATTCGGCGAACGGCATGCCGTAGACGCGCTCGCGCGCCTGTTCCTTGTCCATCGGCTGCCCCTGCTCGGCGGCCGCCTCGCGGTACCAGTCGGCCAGGCAGTTGCGGCAGAAGCCGGCCAGGATCATCAGATCGATGTTCTGCACGTCCGGGCGCTGCTCGTTCAGGTGCTGGAGCAGGCGGCGGAAAGCGGCGGCTTCGATGGCGATGGTGTCGTTCATGCGGGTTCCTGTGGCGGCGTTTCCGCGGGGCGGCCGCGCGTCGCCGCTCACACAGGAAAGCCGGAATCGGGGAGAATATGCGGACTCTACACCGCTCCGATCCCCTCCGATCCCGATGACTGCCCGAATCCTGGACGGCCGCCGCGTTGCCGAAAACCTGCTCGACGAACTGAAGGCGAGGGTGGACGCGCGCCTGGCCGCGGGCGGCGACCGGCCGGGGCTGGCGGTGGTGCTGGTGGGCGGCGATCCCGCTTCCACCGTATATGTGCGCAACAAGCGCCGGGCGGCGGAAAAGGTCGGCATCCACGCCTACGACTACGATCTGCCCGCTGGCACCAGCGAGGCGCAACTGCTGGCGCTGATCGACCAGTTGAACGCGGATCCGAAGATCCACGGCATCCTGGTGCAGTTGCCGCTGCCGGGCATTCCCGACGCCAGCCGGCTGATCGAGCGCATCGACCCGCGCAAGGACGTGGACGGTTTCCATCCGGCCAACGTCGGCCACCTGGCCCTGCGCCAGTTCGGCCTGCGTCCGTGCACGCCGCGCGGCATCACCACCCTGCTGGCCTACACGGACCGGCCGGTGCGCGGCCAGAACGCCACCATCGTGGGCGTGAGCAACCACGTTGGCCGGCCAATGGCGCTGGAACTGCTGATCGCCGGCTGCACGGTGACCAGTTGCCACAAGTTCACCCCGCCGGACGTGCTGGAAGCGCGGGTCCGCGACGCCGACATCCTGGTGGTGGCGGTGGGGCGGCCGGGGCTGATTCCGGGGCAGTGGGTCAAGCCGGGCGCGGTGGTCATCGACGTGGGCATCAACCGGCTGGATGACGGGCGGCTGGTTGGCGATGTCGGTTTCGACGAGGCCGCCGCCCGGGCCAGCTGGATCACGCCGGTGCCGGGCGGGGTGGGGCCGATGACCGTGGCCACGCTGATGCAGAACACCCTGGAAGCCGCGGAAGCCGCGCTCGCGGCACGCTGAATCCCGCTGGCCGCTGACAATCAGGGCCGTAACGGGCTACAATATCGCGCTTCCCCACACTCCGGGTCCGCCGATGCTCCGCATCCAGGCTGAAGCACTGACTTACGACGACGTCTCGCTCGTCCCCGCCCATTCCATCGTCCTGCCGAAAGACGTCAGCCTGGGGACGCGCCTCACGCGCGACCTTCGCCTGAACCTTCCCATCGTCTCGGCGGCCATGGATACCGTCACCGAAGCCCGCCTGGCCATCGCGATGGCGCAGCTGGGCGGCATCGGCATCGTCCACAAGAACCTGACCGTCGAACAGCAGGCCGCGGAAGTGGCCAAGGTCAAGAAGTTCGAGGCCGGTGTCATCAAGGAGCCGTTCACCGTCGGTCCCGAGACGACGATCGCCGAAGTCCTCAAGCTGACCCGCGCGCGTAACATCTCCGGCGTGCCGGTGGTCGACGGCGGCCAGCTGGTCGGCATCGTCACCAGTCGCGACATGCGCTTCGAGACCAAGCTCGACGATCCGGTCCGCCACATCATGACCAAGAAGGACCGGCTGATCACGGTCCGCGAAGGTGCCAGCGATGCCGAAGTGCTGCAGCTGCTGCACAAGCACCGCATCGAGAAGGTACTGGTGGTCAACGACGGCTTCGAGCTGCGCGGCCTGATCACCGTCAAGGACATCCAGAAGAAGACCGACAACCCCAACGCCGCCAAGGACAGCGCCAGCCGGCTGGTCGTCGGCGCCGCGGTGGGCGTGGGCGGCGATACCGATCAGCGCGTGGAAGCCCTGGTGGCGGCCGGCGTGGACGTGGTCATCGTCGATACCGCGCACGGCCATTCGCAGGGCGTGCTGGATCGCGTGGCCTGGGTCAAGAAGCGGTTCCCGTCGCTGCAGGTCATCGGCGGCAACATCGTCACCGGTGATGCCGCGCTGGCGTTGATGGACGCCGGCGCCGACGCGGTCAAGGTCGGCGTGGGCCCGGGTTCGATCTGCACCACCCGCATGGTGGCCGGCGTGGGCGTGCCGCAGATCACCGCGGTCGACATGGTCGCCGAGGCGCTGCAGGATCGCATCCCGCTGATCGCCGACGGCGGCATCCGCTATTCCGGCGACATCGGCAAGGCGATTGCCGCCGGTGCCTCCACGGTGATGATCGGCGGCCTGTTCGCCGGCACCGAGGAAGCCCCGGGCGAGGTCGAATTGTTCCAGGGCCGCAGCTACAAGAGCTATCGCGGCATGGGCAGCCTGGGCGCGATGGAGAAGGGCTCCAAGGACCGCTATTTCCAGGACGCGAGCGACGCCGACAAGCTGGTGCCGGAAGGCATCGAAGGCCGCGTCCCGTACCGTGGCTCGGTCGGCGGCATCATCCATCAACTGGTCGGCGGCCTGCGCGCCACCATGGGCTACGTGGGGTGCGCGACCATCGAGGAGATGCGCAGCAAGCCGAAGTTCGTGGTGATCACCGGCGCCGGCCAGCGCGAGAGCCACGTCCATGACGTGCAGATCACCAAGGAACCGCCGAACTACCGGATGGGGTGATCCATCCGGGAATGGGGAATCGGGAATCGGGAATCGATACCCCCAGCATGGCCGCATCCGTTCCCGACTCCACTCCGAATGCGGGCGCCATGACCGATCTGCACAGCGACAAAATCCTCATCCTTGATTTCGGCGCGCAGTACACGCAGCTGATTGCCCGCCGCATTCGCGAGATCGGTGTCTACTGCGAAATCTGGGCCTGGGATCACGACCCCGAGGAAATCGCGAAGTTCGGTGCCAAGGGCATCATTCTTTCCGGTGGCCCGGAATCCACCACGCTGCCGGGCGCGCCGAAGGCGCCGCAGCAGGTGTTCGACGCCGGCCTGCCGATTCTCGGCATCTGCTATGGCATGCAGACCCTGGCCGCGCAACTGGGCGGCGCGACCGAAGCGGCCGACGCCCGCGAATTCGGCCACGCCGAAGTCGAGCTGGTGGCGCATGACGCGCTGCTCGGCGGGCTGACCGACCATGATGGCGATCCGCGCATCGACGTATGGATGAGCCATGGCGATCACGTCGCCAAGGCGCCACCGGGCTGGACGATTACCGCCGTCACCGATCGCATCCCGGTTGCCGCGATGGCGCTGGAGGAAAAGCGCTGGTACGGCGTGCAGTTCCATCCGGAAGTCACCCACACCAAGCAGGGCCAGACCCTGCTGCGCCGCTTCGTCGCCGAGATCTGCGGCTGCAAGACCCTGTGGACCGCCGCCAACATCATCGACGATCAGATCGCCCGCGTGCGCGAGCAGGTCGGTTCCGACGAGGTCATCCTGGGCCTGTCCGGCGGCGTCGATTCCTCGGTGGTCGCCGCGCTGCTGCACAAGGCGATTGGCGAACAACTGACCTGCGTGTTCGTGGACACCGGGCTGCTGCGCTGGCAGGAAGGCGACCAGGTGATGGCGATGTTCGCCGAGCACATGGGCGTGAAGATCGTGCGGGTCAATGCCGCCGAGCGCTACTTCAAGGCGCTGGAAGGCGTCAGCGATCCGGAAGCCAAGCGCAAGATCATCGGCAACCTGTTCGTCGAAATCTTCGAGGAAGAATCGAACAAGCTGAAGAACGCCAAGTGGCTGGCGCAGGGCACCATCTACCCGGACGTGATCGAGTCGGCTGGCAGCAAGACCGGCAAGGCCCATGTCATCAAGAGCCACCACAATGTCGGCGGCCTGCCCGAGCACATGAAGCTGGGCCTGGTCGAGCCGCTGCGCGAACTGTTCAAGGACGAGGTGCGCCGGCTGGGCGTGGAGCTGGGCCTGCCGCGCACGATGGTCTACCGCCACCCGTTCCCGGGCCCGGGCCTGGGCGTGCGCATCCTGGGCGAGGTCAAGGCCGAGTACGCCGACCTGCTGGCGCGCGCCGATGCCATCTTCATCGAGGAACTGCGCAAGGCCGACTGGTACGACAAGGTCAGCCAGGCGTTCGCGGTGTTCCTGCCGGTCAAGTCGGTCGGCGTGGTCGGCGACGCCCGCGCCTACGAGTGGGTGATCGCGCTGCGCGCGGTCGAGACCATCGATTTCATGACCGCCCATTGGGCACACCTGCCGTATGAGTTGTTGGGCACCGTTTCCAACAGGATTATCAATGAGTTGCGCGGTGTTTCTCGTGTCGTTTACGACATCAGTGGGAAGCCGCCCGCCACTATCGAGTGGGAGTAATCCGCTGCACGGCTTCTACCTTATGGAACAATGGTTTATCGATTGTTTCTGAGAAGATTTCGAGGCGCGTCGATTGCTGCTTCGTTGACTCGTCGTCCAGATGAGCCGCCAATGGGGCGGACTCCATCAGGAGACAGACATGCGCGTACTGGTTTTCGTGAAAGCCATCGAGGGCGGCGACAAAATCGGCGATCCCACCCCGGAGGCACTTGAGGCCTTCGCGGCGATGGACCGGTTCACCGAGGAACTGGTCCAGGCCGGCATCTTCGTGGCCGCCGCCGGCCTGAAGAACAACACCGAGGCCAAGCGCCTCAGTTACGACGGCGCCCACCTGACGGTCACCGACGGGCCGTTCGCCGAGACCAAGGAGCTGATCGCCGGCTTCTCGATCTGGGAGGTCAAGGACATCGACGAGGCCATGGCCTGGGCGAGGCGCGCGCCGATGTCGGGTCCGAGCGAGGTCGAAATCCGGCCGTTCTACGAGGCGGCGGATCTGGCCGATTTCGTGAGCCCGGAGGAACTCGCGACGCCTCGCGAGGGAGAGCGTGGGAAGCTAGGCGTCGCCTGAATCCACCGGCGGTATGTCAACGCGGCGCCGCAAGGTTCACGCGATGCCTCTGGTGACTGGCGACCGCGGCGGCGATCAGCCCGCCGACGACCGAGACATGTTCCAGGGCGAAGAACAGCGACAGTTGCGCCTGGCCGTCGCTCTGGTTCCAGAAGGTGTGCACGACGAGGATGGTCAGGACCAGGAACACGGACAGCACCGCCGCGCCGAGCCACACCAACCGATCCAGCAGGATCAGCGCCGCGCCGCCAAGCAGTACGCCGATGGTGGCCAGGTTGAAGAACAGCGCCGGTTCCAGGCCGGCGCCGCGCATCTCCTGCATGCCGGCGTCGAAATCAATCAGTTTGGCCAGGCCGGAGGAGACGAACACCACCGCCAGGGCCAGGCGGGCGATGAACCACAGGATCGGACTTTCGAGCAGGGCGGTGACGATCTTCGGCATCTCGGTTTCTTTTCGCGAGGGGGAAAGCGCGCGGCCGGCACAATGCCGGTGCAGGAAACAAACGTCCGGCGGCCGCATCTCAGGCGAGTGTCGGCCCTCAAGTGGACTTGAGGTCAAGCGCGTGCACGCATGTTTCGCGAGTGGGCGGGCCCCCGCGCTTCGTCGATGACCAGGACGTATCCGGAGTAAGCCTGCCCGGCAAGCGCCGCCGCGCAATCCTCAGGACGCCTGCAGGCGGTCGTACATCCGCACCAGATCCACCAGCGTCTTCGCCTGCATCTTGCGCATCAACTGCGCGCGCCGGACCTTCACGGTGATCTCGCTGACCCCCAGATCCGCGGCGATCTGCTTGTTGAGCCGGCCCCGTACCACGCCCTGGATCACTGCTTGCTCGCCGGCATTGAGCGAAGCCCATCGCCGGCGCAGTTCGTCGATGGCGCCTTCTTCCGTGCGGCGCGCGCGATCCTGCTCGATGCCGCGCTGGATCGCATCCAGCAGATCCTGATCGCGGAAGGGCTTGGTCAGGAATTCGAGCGCGCCATTCTTCATCGCTTCCACGCCCATGGCGATGTCGCCGTGGCCGGTGATGAAGATGACCGGCAGGGCGATGCCCAGTTCGCCCATCTGCCGATGGAAATCCATGCCGCTCTGTCCGGGCATGCGCACATCGAGGATCAGGCAGCCGGGGGCTTCCTCGCGAGGGGCGGCGATGAAGTCGCCGACCGAAGCGAAAGCGCGCACCCGCAGGCCCACCGAGGCCAGCAGATCCTCGAGCGCCGCGCGCACCGAGCGATCGTCATCGATCACATGAACGATCGGCTCCGGAGCTGGGGCCGGAGCGGCGGGGGGACGGGCTCGATTCATGCCACTGTCCTCATGCGGACGTCCCCGGTGCGGGAGGAAGCTCGAATACCAGTTCGGCGCCGCCTTGCGCGCGGTTCGTCGCGCGGATACGGCCGCCACTGGCCTCGACGATGCCCCGACTGATACTCAGGCCCAGACCGAGGCCGTCGGTCTTGGTGGTCCAGAACGCCTCGAAAGGCTGGTCATCCATCGTGGCGGGCAGGCCGGTGCCGGTGTCGGCCACGCTTATGCGCACCTGTCCGTCGGGCGCGCGTGCGCTGCCCACGCGCAACGAGCGCCGGCCTGGCGGAGTGGCCGACATCGCCTCCACCGCGTTCAGGACCAGATTGGCGAGTACCTGCTGGATCTGCACGCGATCGGCGAACACCGGCGGCAGTTCCTCGGACAGCTCCAGCGTGACCGGGATGCCGTGACGCTCCAGTTCCGCGCGCGCCAGCGACAGGACTTCCTCGATGGCCGGATTGATGGCGAAGGCGTACGGTTGCTGCGCTTGCCCGCGGGTCATGCCGCGGACGCGGACGATGACGTCGCTGGCACGCCGCGCATCGTCCAGCATGCGCTCCACCGCCTGCCGCGCCTTGTCCAGGTTCGGCGGCGCCTGCGCCAGCCAGCGCTGGCAGGCGTTGCCGCTGGTGACGATTGCGGCCAGCGGCTGGTTGACCTCGTGGGCGATGGAAGTGGTCAGCTCGCCCAGCGTGGAAGCGCGCGCCACTCGCAGCAGCCTGGCCTGCGCTTCCTGGGCGTCGGCCCGTGCCGCTTCCATCTTCAGCGCCAGGTAGGTGGTGACCAGGATCGTGACGATGCCGATGCCGGAGTTGATCAGGCCGACCCGGTAGTTGCCGAAGCCGGACAGGGCGAAGCTCAGCAGGGTCAGCAGGATGCAGGCGCAGGCCAGGACCATGAGCTGCCGCGCCGACAATCGTCGCGCGGCCGCCAGGATCACCACCGTGTAGAAACCCGCTGCCGCCACCGCATAGTCGGTGGAGGTATCGGCGACGAAGATGGCGGCCATGACCGCCAGCGCGACGGCGACGCCCAGGCCCAGGCGGGAAGAATTGACGCGCATGATCCCGGTGTCCGTGTCCCCGTGGCGATGCTCAGGCCGGCGCAGGATAGCACCGGGGCCCTTGACCGGACCGCGCATCGCTTTGCCGGGTTCACTCCTCGGCGCTGGCGTTCCAGAACGCCTGGGTCACGCCCGGCAGGCGCGAGATGGCCGTCATCACGGCGTCCAGTTCGTCGGCATCCACGGCGGTCGCGTACAGGACCGCTTCGAGCTCGATTTCCTCGCTGCCGAAGGGCTGCTGCTCGATCGAGCGGATTGGATAGTGCGCGGCCTCCAGCAGGTCGGCGGTCCGCTGCAGCACGCCGACCTGGGCGGCGTGCCGGCAGACCACGCGCACGACGTAGGTCGCCTCGCTGAATTCCTCCTGCACCGGTCGGCGATTGATGCGGTTGACGACCGGACGCAGGGCCGTATTCGCGGTGAGCACGAACAGTGCCGCCATCGCCGCCTCCGGCAACAGCTTGGCGCCGGCGCAGGCGCCGACCGCGGCCGAGCCCCACAGCGTCGCCGCCGTGTTGAGGCCGGAGACCTGCACGCCTTCCTTCATGATCGCGCCGGCACCGAGGAAGCCGATGCCGGAGATGACATAGGCCACCACCTGCAACGGCGTGGGCGTGCCGCCGTGAAGGGCGTGGAAGCGCACCGCCAGATCGACGAACACGGCCGCGCCCACCGCCACCAGGGTATTGGTGCGCAAGCCCGCCGTGCGCTGGCGGATCTGGCGTTCGAAGCCGATCAGCGAGCCGAGCAGGAAGGCCGTGCCCAGGCTGATCAGCGAGCTCAGGGTCGCACCCGCGTCGAACGGGGGCAGATGGGGATCCAGGTTCATGTCGTGCTCGCCAGCGGACGGCGTGGCCACCCGCTCATTGCCAGCCGAAGCGGTGGATGTAGAAACGCTTCAGCAACGTGGTCAGGACCGCATAGCCCAGCAGGATGGCCACCAGGAACGGCCAGTAGCCGGTCGGCAGGGCCTGCAGCCCGAAGTAGCCGGCCAACGGGCTCATGGGCAGCAGCACGCCGACGAGCATGATCACACCGGTCATCGCCAGCAGCGCGGGCGCGGCCAGGCTCTGCACGAACGGCAACCGCGGCGTGCGGATCATGTGCACGATCAGGGTCTGGGTGAGCAGGCCGACCACGAACCAGCCGGACTGGAACAGGCCCTGTTCGGCCACGGTGTCGGCGGCGAACACATGCCACATCACCACGAAGCAGGTGATGTCGAAGATCGAGCTGATCGGGCCGAAGAACACCATGAAGCGGCCGATGTCGCCCGGGTTCCACTTCAGCGGCCGGCGCACCAGTTCCTCGTCCACGTGGTCGAACGGGATGGCGATCTGCGACACGTCGTACAGCAGGTTCTGCACCAGCAGTTGCAGCGGCAGCATCGGCAGGAACGGCAGGAACGCCGAGGCCACCAGCACCGAGAACACGTTGCCGAAGTTGGAACTGGCGGTCATGCGGATGTACTTGAGCATGTTGCAGAAGGTGCGGCGGCCCTGGATCACGCCTTCCTCCAGCACCATCAGGCTCTTTTCCAGCAGGATGATGTCGGCGGCCTCCTTGGCGATGTCCACCGCGCCGTCCACGCTGATGCCGATGTCGGCCGCGCGCAGCGCCGGCGCGTCGTTGATGCCGTCGCCGAGGAAGCCGACCACCTTGCCCTGGCCACGCAGGGCGCGCACCAGGCGTTCCTTGTGCAGCGGGGTGAGCCGGGCGAACACGCGGTAGCGCTGGACCGCGGCGATCAGGCTGGCATCGGTCATCCGGTCCAGTTGTGGACCGGTGATCACCGCGTCGCCTTCCAGGCCGACCTGCGAGCACACCCGGGCGGCGACCAGTTCGTTGTCGCCGGTCAGCACCTTCACTTCCACGCCATGGTCGGCCAGGGCGCGCAGGGCCGGCGCCGCCGATTCCTTGGGCGGATCGAGAAAGGCCACGTAGCCCACCAGGATCAGATCGCGTTCGTCGATGACGGAATAGGCGTCGCGGGCGGGCGGGGTTTCCTTCATCGCCACCGCGACCACCCGCAGGCCTTCCTCGTTGAGTTCCTGGGTGACCCGGCGGACCCGCGCGAGCATCCGGGAATCCAGCGGCACCACGGTGTCGCCGTCGCGGACCTGCGTGCAGACCGCCAGCATTTCCTCGACCGCGCCCTTGCAGATCAGTTCATGGTGATCCTCGCGTTCGGACACCACCACCGACATCCGCCGGCGTTCGAAGTCGAACGGGATTTCGTCGACCTTGCGGTAGTCCTGGGCGAGCCGAAGCTCGGTCTGCAGTTCGACATGCTCCAGCACCGCACGATCCAGCAGGTTCTTGAGGCCGGTCTGGTAGTGGCTGTTGAGGTAGGCGAACTTGAGCACGTCCTCCGAATCGTTCCCGAACACGTCGGTGTGGCGTTCCAGCGCGATCCGGTCCTGGGTCAGGGTGCCGGTCTTGTCGGTGCACAGCACTTCCATCGCGCCGAAGTTCTGGATCGCGTCCAGCCGCTTGACGATGACTTTCCGCCGCGCCAGCAATACCGCACCCTTGGCTAGGGTGGAGGTGACGATCATCGGCAGCATTTCCGGGGTCAGCCCGACCGCGACCGACAGGGCGAACAGGAACGCCTCCATCCAGTCGCCCTTGGTGAAGCCGTTGATCAGCAGCACGAACGGGACCATCACCAGGGCGAAACGGATCAGCAGCCAGCTGACGCTGTTGACGCCGGCCTGGAACGCGGTGGGTGCATGGTCGCTGGCGGTGACCCGATGCGCGACGGCGCCGAAGCAGGTTTCCGCGCCGGTCGCCACCACCAGTGCGGTGGCGGTGCCGGAAACCACGTTCGTGCCCATGAACAGCAGGTTGTTCTGTTCAAGCACGCCGCCTTCGTCGCCGCGGACGTCGGCGAATTTTTCCACCGGCAGCGATTCGCCGGTCATCGCCGCCTGGGCGACGAACAGATCCTTGGCGACCAGCACCCGGCAGTCGGCGGGAATCATGTCGCCGGCCGACAGCACGATGTGATCGCCGGGGACCAGATCACGGATCGGGAGTTCCTGCCGGTGGGGCGGGCGGCGCGAATGCAGTCGGGTGCCGAAGTAGCGCTCGGCGACATCGGCCGCCTCGGTGCCCAGATCGCGCCGGATCACGGTGGCGGTGTTGCCAACCAGTGCCTTGAGCCGCTCGGCCGCGCGGTTGGAGCGCCCTTCCTGGACGAACCGGATCAGGGTGGACAGCAACACCATCGTGCCGATGACCACGGTCGCCTTGGCGTCCTCGGTGAGGTAGGACACGGCCGCCAGCACGGTCAGCAGGAGGTTGAAGGGGTTGCGGTAGCACTGCCACAGGTGGCGCCACCACGGCAGCGGCTTTTCATGATCGACTTCATTGGGACCGAAGCGCGCGCGGCGCGCCACGGCTTCGGCCATGCTCAGGCCGTCCTCGTGGGACTCCAGCCGCGAGAGCGCGGCAGGCAGGTCGTCCCGCGCCACCTGCATCAGGGTACGGGACGGGAGCAGGGGGGGCATGCGCGCATCGGTACGGCCGAAGCCGGCCTCGGGCATGGCGCGACGGCCGAACAGGCCGGCGGCGCGGCGGCTGCGCAGAAAGGTATCGAACCAAGTCTTGAGCAGGTTCATGGGAGACTCCTGGAAGGGAAGGGCAATCGCACGACGACGCGATGTCGGCCGGACGATTCAGGCGAGGGGTTCGAACGCATCGGCGGTGGTGGGCACGACTTCCCAACGCACCGCGCGCACGCCGGGATGGCAGGACATGAGCCGCACCAGCCGGGCCAGTTCGCGGCGTGCTTCCCCGGGTGCGTCGATGCCGAGGACGATGGCCTGTTCGCGCCGGTGCACGAATCTGATGTGCAGGCCGCGCGCGCGCCGGATCCGTGCTTCGACCGTGTCGCTCCAGCCGGTGCGCAGGCGCAGGCTGACGCGAAAGAAATGGAAGTTCGCGGGGGTGGCGGACGCTTGCGAGGGCTGCGTCTTCATGGCCCGTACCCACCGGAAAGCCGGATGGACGGTGAGGGCGATGCGGTGGCGCGCGTGGGACAGCACAGCGATTCCAACTGCGCGCGGGCTGGCGGCGGCAGGTGTGGCAGGACGCGGATCCGGCCCCGCAGCGGCAGCAACGACAGCGCATCGGCCGAGACGCGCGAGGAACAGGTGGAAAGCGCGCCGGCGAAAGCGGCGGCGCCATGCTCTGCATAGAGGCGGCGCAAGGCGACGACATCACGTGCGCAAAGGGCGCCGCGCAGCGCGGGATAGAGGAACGTACGATTCATGGTGACCTCCGGGACGACGCCCGCGGAGTCACCGGCGATCAGGCGCGGCGGGACCCCGGCAGCGGCGCCGGTTGTATGCGGATCGGTGTGGGCGGGGACGCGGCGAAGCGCCCGTCAGGGTCGGGGTCCATGGGAAATCTCCGGGAAGCGCACCTGCGCGCGGAAGCGGGAGACGCCTCGGCGTGGTCATCGACCGCCGTTGCGCGACGGTGAAATTATCCGCACGACATCACTGCAGGCCCAGACTGCGGTGGTTTGGCCGGGATATACCTGCGTATAGGGGATGGCATGCGGTGGCGCGCGTGCCACGGGCCGCGTACCGGCCATCACATTGACGTTCGTGGCCTGCATCGATCACGATGACGAACTTCTCGCCGAAATCCACTCGCAAGATGGCCACGCCCGACGACGATATCCGCTGGATGCAGCATGCGCTGGCGCTGGCCGAGCGGGCCGAACGCGAGGACGACGAGATTCCGGTGGGCGCGGTGCTGGTGGATGCCGACGGGCAGGTGCTGGGCGAGGGCTGGAACCGCAACCTGGCCGAACACGACCCCAGCGCGCACGCGGAGATCGTCGCCATGCGCCGCGCCGGGCAGGCGCTGGGCAACCATCGGCTGGTCGGCACGACCCTGTACGTCACCCTGGAGCCTTGCGCGATGTGCGCGATGGCGCTGGTGCATGCGCGGGTGGCGCGGGTGGTCTATGGCGCGGCCGATCCGAAAACCGGCGCCTGCGGCAGCGTGTTCGACCTGCTGGCCGACCCGCGCCACAACCATCGCGTGGAAGTGCAGGGTGGGGTGCTGGGAGAAGAAGCCAGCCGCCGCCTGACCAACTATTTCCGCGCCAAGCGCGGGCGTCCGCTCCTGTAAGGCGGAGCAGGCTCCGCCCTAACGGCGTTTGACATGGCGGTGATCCATTTCCTCGTTGATGGCGGTCACCGCGAGGGTGGATTCACGCGCCAGCAACAGGCTGGCGGCGAGCATCGCCAGGACCCCGACCGCGGCCAGCCAGGTGGGCAGGCTACCCAGCCGGTGTTCGAGGAAGGTGTCCACCGCCACCGCCAGGCTGGTACCGACGAAGCAGCTGATGGCGCCGTACAGGAGCTGGCCGGCGCGCAGGATGATCAGGCTGCGGCGACGCTGCAGGCGGATGCGCATCTCGTAGAGCTGGCGTTCGTGCTCGTCCTCGACGTCGACCAGCTCGCGCAGCAGGGTGCGGGCGCGGTCGATGATGCGGGCCAGGCGGTTGTTGGCCGACAGCAGCAGGGAGGCGGTGGCGGTCAGGAAGAACGCGGGCGCCAGCATCGCGGTCAGGACGGCATAGTGCGCGAAATTGTTCATGGGCCGGTCGTGGTGGGCGTCTGCGTTATGATGACATCACGCGGATTTCCCGCAACGCGCCGGATTCCCGGCCTCATTCCCCGACGGACAGGTGCATGGCAGCCAGCAACGCGAACAACGACCGACTCATCTGGATCGACCTGGAAATGACCGGGTTGGACACGGGCGGAGACTCCATCCTGGAGATCGCCACGGTGGTCACCGATTCGCAGTTGAACGTGCTGGCCGAGGGGCCGGAACTGGCCATCGCCCATCCGCTGGAGGCGCTGGAAGCCATGGACGACTGGAACCGCAACCAGCACCGCAAGTCCGGGCTGTGGCAGCGGGTGCTGGACAGCCAGGTCAGCCTGGGCCAGGCGGAGGCGCTGACCGTGGCCTTCCTGGCCGAATGGGTGCCGGCCAACGCCTCGCCGATGTGCGGCAATTCCATCTGCCAGGATCGCCGTTTCCTGCATCGCCTGATGCCGCGCCTGGAAAAGTACTTCCATTACCGCAACCTGGACGTCAGTACCCTGAAGGAACTGGCGCGCCGCTGGGCGCCGCCGGTACTGGAGGGCGTGCGCAAGCAGGCCGCGCACACCGCGCTGAGCGACGTGCGCGATTCCATCGAGGAACTGCGCCACTACCGCAAGCACCTGGCCGAACTGGCCGGCTGAGGCTGCCTTCCCTGTAGCTGTGGGAGCGACGTGAGTCGCGATGGCCCCGTTCGGAAAGTATCCGGTCGCGACTGACGTCGCTCTCACATGGGGCAATTGGTTGTAGGAGCGACGTCAGTCGCGACCCGATGGAGCATCAGCCGGACGACCCTCGTCGCCCGGTGTGCAATCGCGACTGACGTCGCTCCTACATGGGGCAATTGGTTGTAGGGGCGACGTCAGTCGCGACCCGATGGATCATCAACACCGGACTGTCGTCGCCCGCTGAGGTAATCGCGACTGATGTCGCTCCCACAGGAACGGGCGGGTCAGGGCGCGGGCGTCACCGGCGGCGCCACATCGCCGTCATCGGCGACGGCGCGGGTGATGAGGTGGGTGAGCGGGGTACCGTCGGCGTTGTGGTGGTACACGTGCAGGTCGCGTTGCGGGTACGGGATATTGAGGCCGTGGCCGATGATGTCGGTGCGCACCGCTTCGGTCAGCTGGCTGCGGGCATCGCCGAAGTCCTTGGTCTTCACCCAGGCTTGCAGGGTCAGATCGACGCTGCTTTCGCTCAATTTGCTCACGATGACCGCTGGAGCGGGATCGGCCAGCACCAGCGGGTTGGCCTGCGCCAGCGACAGCAGCACTTCCTTGGCCTGCTTCAGATCGTCGTCATAGCCCACGCCCACCAGGATATCGATGCGGCGTCGCGGCTTGGCGGTGAAGTTGATGATGGGGGCGGTGGTGATCATGCTGTTGGGCAGCACGATCAGGCGGTTGTCGAAGGTGCGCAGGCGGGTCTGGAAGATGCGCACTTCCTCGATCACACCCTCCAGTCCGGCGGCCTGCACATGGTCGCCGTCGCGGAAGGGGCGCAGCACGATCAGCATCACCCCGGAGGCGATGTTGGACAGCGAGTCCTTGAGCGCCAGGCCGACCGCCAGGCCGGCCGCGCCGACCACCGCCAGCACCGAGGTGGTGGGTACGCCGATCTTCTGCAGCGCGGCGATCAGCACCACCACCATCATCACCGCGTAGCAGACATTGCGCAGGAAGCCGGCGAGGGTTGCCTCGACCCCTCCGCGGGTCAGCGCGCGGTAGACGATCCGGCTGATCCATTTGGACAGCCAGTAGCCCAACAGGACAATGGCGGCGGCGATCGCCCAGTTGGTGAGCACCGCCACCCAGTCGATCGAACTCCAGTCGAACGCGCGGGTGGCGGGGGGCGTGGACGCCGCGGCGGGCGTCTTGGTGGGAAGGGTGATCAGGGCCATGCGGCCCGGATTATGCCGCTTTTCGCTTCGCCAGACGCAGCCAGGTATCGACCACGGTGTCAGGGTTCAGCGACACCGACTCGATGCCTTCCTGCATCAGCCATTCGGCCAGATCCGGATGGTCGGACGGACCCTGGCCGCAGATGCCGACGTACTTGCCCCTGGCGCGCGCGGCCTGGATGGCCATCGACAGCAGTTTCTTGACCGCCGGGTTCCGTTCGTCGAACAGGTTGGCGACGATGCTGGAATCGCGGTCCAGGCCCAGGGTCAGCTGGGTCAGGTCGTTGGAGCCAATCGAGAAGCCGTCGAAAATGTCCAGGAACTCGTCGGCCAGCAGGGCGTTCGAGGGTACCTCGCACATCATGATGATCTTCAGGCCCGGCTTGTCGGCAGTAGCGCCATCGCCCTGCTTGAGGCCGTGGCGGGCCAGCACTTCGACCACCTTGCGGCCTTCCTCCAGGGTGCGCACGAACGGGATCATCACCCACAGGTTGTCCAGGCCCATCTCGTCGCGGACCTTGCGCACCGCGCGGCACTCCAGCGCGAAGGCGGGCTCGAACGAGGCGTCGACGTAGCGGCTGGCGCCGCGGAAGCCTATCATCGGGTTCTCTTCATGCGGCTCGTAGCGGGTGCCGCCGATCAGGTTGGCGTATTCGTTGGACTTGAAATCCGACAGACGCACGATGACCGGGTTCGGCGCGACCGAAGCGGTGATGGTCGCGATGCCCTCGGCCAGGCGATCCACGTAGAAACTCACCGGATCCGCGTAGCCGGCCATCTTGGCGTCGATCTTGCGACGGGTTTCCAGATCCTGGCGGTCGTATTCCAGCAGCGCCAGCGGATGCACGCCGATGTGGCTGGCGATGATCATTTCCAGCCGGGCCAGGCCGATGCCGGCGTTGGGCAACTGGCCGAAGTCGAACGCGCGCTCCGGGTTGGCGACGTTCATCATGATCTTCAGCGGCGCCGGCGGCATGTTGTCCAGATCGGTCGTCGTGCGCTCGAAGGGCAGGGCGCCGTCGTAGATGAAACCGGTATCGCCCTCGGCGCAGCTGACCGTCACTTCCACGCCGTCGGCGATGCTGTCCAGCGCGTTGCCGGTGCCAACCACCGCCGGCACGCCCAGTTCGCGGGCGATGATCGCCGCGTGGCAGGTGCGGCCGCCGCGGTTGGTGACGATGGCCGAAGCGCGCTTCATCACCGGCTCCCAATCGGGGTCGGTCATGTCGGCGACCAGCACGTCGCCGGCCTGCACGCGGTTCATGTCATCCAGCGAGCGCACCACGCGGGCCACGCCGCTGCCGATTTTCTGGCCGATCGCGCGGCCCTCGGCGATGACCGTGCCGCGCTTTTCCAGCGCGTAGCGTTCGATCTGGGTGGCCTTGGCGCGCGACTTCACCGTCTCCGGACGGGCCTGCACGATGAACAGCTTGCCGCTGACGCCGTCCTTCGCCCATTCGATGTCCATCGGGCGGCCGTAGTGTTTTTCGATGACCAGCGCCTGCTTCGACAGCTCCTGCACGTCGGCATCGGAAATGGAGAACTTGCTCCGCAGTTCCGCCGGGGTGTCCTCGTTGCGCACGCGCTCGCCGGGCTTGTCCGAATAGACCATCCGGATCTGCTTGCTGCCCAGGGCGCGGCGCAGGATTGCCGGCTTGCCCTGCGCCAGGGTGGGCTTGTAGACGTAGAACTCGTCCGGATTCACCGCGCCCTGCACGACGTTCTCGCCCAGGCCGTAGCTGGCGGTGACGAACACCACCTCGCGGAAACCGGATTCGGTGTCCAGGGTGAACAGCACGCCGGAGGATCCCACGTCCGATCGCACCATCAACTGCACGCCGGCGGACAGGAACACGTCCTCGTGCTTGAAACCGTGGTGCACGCGGTAGGCGATGGCGCGATCGTTGTACAGCGAGGCGAAGACCTCCTTCACCTTGTGGACCACGTCATCGGCGCCGGTGACGTTGAGGAAGGTTTCCTGCTGGCCGGCGAAGCTGGCGTCGGGCAGATCCTCGGCGGTGGCGGAGGAGCGCACCGCGACCGCCACTTCGCCGCCGCCGTTTTCCGCGCACAGTTGCGCGTAGGCGGTGCGGATGTCCTGATCCAGGTCCGGTTGCAGCGGGGCGTCGATGACCCAGCCGCGAATCTCGCGACCGGCGGCGGTCAGCGCCGGCACGTCCTCGACATCCAGCGTGGCCAGCTTGTCGAAAATCCGCTTGGACAGGTCGTTGTGGGCGATGAACGCCTTGAACGCCTCGGCCGTGGTCGCGTAGCCGCCCGGCACGGACACGCCCAGGCCGGCCAGGTGGCCGATCATTTCGCCAAGCGAGGAATTCTTGCCGCCGACACGGGCAAGATCGGACAGGCGCAACGCATGCAGCCAGAGGATGTTCTCGTTCAAGCGTTAAGCTCCAAAGCTGACCGTGCGCCGCGCCGAGACCCTCGGCCGGGCCGTGTCCGTGGGGAAAGAGGCGATATGATGCTATGCAATACCAATTGCAGACAAGCTTGATCTGAAGGGGGTTTCATGATGAATCCGGACCAGCCCGGCCTGGTGACCCGGCCGGTGTTCTATGTCTCCGATGGTACCGGCATCACCGCCGAGACCATCGGTCACAGTCTGTTGACGCAGTTCACCGGTTTCCGCTTCCAGACCGACCGGATTTCCTTCGTCGACGACGAGGAAAAGGCCCGGGACGCGGCCGACCGCATCCGTCGGGCCGGGGTCGCGCTCGGGGCCCGGCCGATCGTGGTCAATTCCTGCGTGGATCCAGCCCTGAGCGGGGTGCTGGCCGAGAGTGGCGCCTTGATGCTGGACGTGTTCGCGCCGTTCATCGAGCCGCTGGAGCGCGAGCTGGGTACCCCCCGGCAATCGCGGGTGGGCCAGGCGCACGGCCTGGTCGACTTCGAGACCTATCATCGCCGCATCAACGCGATGAACTTCGCCCTGACCCACGACGACGGTATCGCGCTGGAATACGAGGAAGCCGATGTCATCCTGGTGGCGGTGTCGCGTGCCGGCAAGACGCCTACCTGCGTGTACCTGGCGCTGCACTATGGCGTGCGCGCGGCCAACTATCCGTTGACCGATCAGGATCTGGAAACCGATCGCCTGCCGCCGCGGCTGCGCCCGTACCGACGCAAGCTGTTCGGCCTGACCATCGATCCGGATCGCCTGCACCAGATACGGCAGGAACGGCGTCCCAATTCCCGTTATGCGCAGATGGATACCTGCAAGCGCGAGGTCGCCGCGGCCGAGGCGATGTTCCAGGTGGAGCGCATTCCCACCCTCAGCACCACCAACAAGTCGATCGAGGAAATCTCCAGCAAGGTGCTGTCCACGCTGGGGCTGCAGCGCGAGATGTTCTGAGGCGGGGAGGCGGGCCGGAAGGGGCCAGGACGCGCCGCGAAATTCCGGCGGCGGGAAACCTTAACTTAGGCTTCCCGGGCGATGCCGTCAATGCTGCCGCCGGCGCCGGCCAGCGTGTAGCATCGGCTCCATGCAACCTCCCGCCACCGACCGCCAGGCACGCATTCCCAAGCTCAGCCGCTTCGGCTGGCTGATGGCGCTGTATGCGGAAAACCACGTGCGGTTGATGCGGTTGTTCGCGCCGGACCACCTGACCGCGGGAACCTACATTTCCTCGGTCGGCGACGGCCTGGACGTGCGCCTGGAAGTGATCGAGACCCACCGCTACACGGTCGAGTTGCGGCTCACCTACGATCTGCGCGATCCGCTCACCGGCGAACCGGATCCATCCGCGTTCGTGCGCCTGTACCGCGATGCGCATCAGGCCGAGGCCACGCACTGCTACGTGGGCCGTCGCTGGCAAGACGTGATCGGGCTGTATCCGCCGCCGGCGGAAGTGATCAGCCACCGCATGCGCATGAATACGTTCCTCGGCAAATGGCTGGAATACCTGGCCGACCAGGGACATGGCGTGGCGACGTTGAAGGCGGTGGAAACCGCCGCGCTCGACGCGGCTTAGCCGCACATCGAAACCGATTCCTGCGCGGGCGAGCAGGTGGAGCGAGGCGGGATGAACGCTTGCGCGGGTAATGAATCACGAGTTGGACAACACGCATCCGCGTAGCAGGAACCAAGCGGGTTTCGTCAGCCCGTGCAGAATCTTTCCGTAGCCAGTTTCCCGTTATTCCGGCAACGCAAAAACAATCAGGGCCCGGTTTCCCGAGCCCTGATTGCTTCTTCAAAATTGGCGTCCCCACGGGGATTCGAACCCCGGTCGCCACCGTGAAAGGGTGATGTCCTAGGCCTCTAGACGATGGGGACGCGTTTGAAACTTTGCCGCTTGGATTTTTCTTTCCAGACGGCCTAATGCCTGGAAAGTTGGTGGAGCCAGCCGGGATCGAACCGGCGACCTCTTGCATGCCATGCAAGCGCTCTCCCAGCTGAGCTATGGCCCCACGCGGCGGGAGAAGCGAAATTGTAGGGGGGGCTTTGCCGACTTGCAAGCATCTGTGAAAAAAAAATTTCACGGTGGCGGATTCGGAACGCATCCGGTGGAATAGGGCGCTCGCAGAAACCGGCCGGACCGCAGCATCGTGAGGATTCAGTTCACCATCGCCGAATGGGCCGCCTGGGCGCCCGGGCTGGAAACCGCCGATGCCTGGCGGGCATGGGCGCGCCAGCCGTTTCCGCCCCACGGCGAGGGCACGCCGGCACTGGGCGAGGTGCCGCCAATGCAGCGGCGGCGAATCGATCGGTTGGGGCGGATGGCGATCCAGACCGCCTATTGGTGCCAGCGCGCGGAAGCGGAAGGCATTCCGTTCGTGTTCGCCTCGCGGCACGGCGACGTGGCCTGCTCGGTGGAATTGCTGGAATCGCTGAGCCGTCGCGAAACCCTTTCGCCCACCAGTTTCGGCCTTTCCGTGCACAACGCGATCGCGGCGCTGTATTCGATCGTGCGCGGCGAGCGTGGCAACTATCTGGCGCTCGCCGCCGGACACGCCACGCCGGAAGCGGCGCTGGTGGAGGCGGCGGGATTGCTCGGGGATGGCTCGCCCGAAGTGCTGGTGGTGGTCTACGACGCCGCGCTGCCCGAGGTCTATGCCGATTTCAGGGACGAACCGGATCCTTTCCATGCCTGGTGCTGGCGGGTCGCGCCGACGGATCGCGGTGACGGCATCGCCGTGGGCCTAGGCTGCGGCGCAGCGACAGCGGAGGCCGGCGAACCGGAACCCGCGAATCTGCCGCACAGCCTGGATGTGTTGCGGTTCCTGCTGGCCGGTTCCGGCACGCTGCGGCATGTGGCGGATGGGCGGCAATGGGAGTGGCACCACGGTGGGTGACCGCCTGGACCACCTGTGGCGGGTATTCGGGACCGGCCTCAGTTTCCTGGCCTTCGGCGTCGGCGGGCTGGTGCTGAGGGTGTTGGTGTTCCCGCCGATGCAATGGTTCGTGCGCGACCCGTCGCGCCGGCGGCGGCTGGTCCGGCGCACCGTACAGCGCAGTTTCGCCGCGCACGTGGAACTGATGCGCCGGTTGGGCCTGTTGACTTACGAAGTCCGCCACCACGAGCGCCTGCAACGCGATGGCCTGCTGATCCTGGCCAATCATCCGACCCTGATCGACGTGGTGTTCCTGGTCTCGCTGCTGCCCAACGCCGATTGCGTGGTGAAGTCGGCGGTGGCGCGCAATCCGTTCATGCGCGGGCCGGTCCGGGCCGCGGGTTACGTATCCAACGACGATGGCGCCGGGCTGGTGGATGATTGCATCGCGGCGGTGAAGGCGGGCGGCAACCTGGTGATTTTTCCGGAGGGCACCCGGACCGTGCGCGGGCAACCGCCGAAGCTGCAGCGCGGGGCCGCCAACATCGCCGTCCGCGGCCGCCTGGACATCACGCCGGTAAGGCTGAGCTGCACGCCGATGACGCTGGGGAAAGGGGAGAAATGGTATCGTGTGCCCACGCGCCGGTTCCATGTGGTGGTGGACGTTCAGGAAGACCTGCCGATCGCACGGTTCCTGAACGCCGCCGAGTCCGGAACCGGAGGGGACGCGGCAGCCGCCAGGCGGCTCACCGATTATTTGACGCATTATTTTTCTGGAGAGGAAACGCGTGCAGGCACTTGAGCACGAGATCAAGGAATTGATCATCGCCGCCCTGTCCCTCGAGGACATTGGTCCCGATGACATCGACACGGCGGCGCCGCTGTTCGTCGAGGGACTGGGGCTGGATTCGATCGACGCGCTGGAACTGGGCCTGGCCTTGCAGAAGCGCTACGGCGTCAGCCTGTCGGCGGACTCGCAGGAAACCCGCAAGCATTTTTCCAGCGTGCGCGCGCTGGCCGAGTTCGTTGCGTCGCAGCGGGCGGCGTGAAGGGCGCGGCGAGGGGATTGAAATGACCAAGAACGAACTATTCGACCGGATCGCCACGATCCTGCACGACACCTTCGAAATCGATCCGGCGAAGATCACGCCGGAATCGCGCCTGTACGACGACCTGGACATCGACAGCATCGACGCGGTCGATCTGATCGTCCAGCTCAAGCCGCTGCTGGGCCGCAACCTGCAACCGGACGCGTTCAAGACCGTCCGCACGGTGCAGGACGTCGTCGACGTGCTGTATGGCCTGATCCGCGACCAAGCCGCCTGATCAAGGCGCGGCGCGCTCATGGCGAACCGGGTCCGCGCGGCATTGTTCATTGCCCTGTCGCTGGCCTATCCGCTGGTCGTCTACCTGGCGCTGGGCCGGTTCGAGCCGCGCTGGCTGGCACTGCTGCTGATGGCGCTGGCGCTGCTGCGCGCGCTGGCGACCCGCCAGCCAGTGTGGCTGGCGGCGGCGGGCGGGGCGGCGGTCCTGGCCGCGCTGACCACGGTGTTCAACGATGCGCTGCCGCTGAAGCTGTATCCGGCGCTGGTCAACGCGGTGATGCTGGTGGTGTTCGCGGTGAGCCTGCGCTTCCCGCCCACGGTGGTGGAGCGGATCGCCCGCGTGAGCGAGCCGGATCTGCCGGCGCGCGCGGTCGTCTATACCCGCCGGGTCACCCAGGTGTGGTGCGTGTTCTTCATCTTCAATGGCGCACTGGCGCTGGCAACGGCTCTATGGACCACCGATCGCGTCTGGGCGCTCTACAACGGCGGCATCGCCTACCTGTTGATGGGCGCCTTGTTCGCCGGCGAGTGGCTGGTGCGGCAGCGCGTGCGGGCGGCGCACCGGCATGAGTGAGTGGTTGCCGCTGGACCGCGTCGCGGTCGATGCCCGGATGGGACGGTGGGTCGGGCCGGACTGCGACCACCCGGCGTTCCGGGCCCGGGTACTGGCCTGGCGGGCGGCGTTCGCCGGGGCCGGGGGGCATGACTGGGCGCTGTACTTCGAGGACGCGACGGCCTTCGCCGCGGCCCTGTTCGGCGCCTGGCACGCCGGCAAGCGGGTATTCCTGTGCGCCGACAACCTGCCGGCCACCCGTGAACGGCTGGCTGGGCAGGTCGATGGCTTTGCAGGCGACTTCCCCGATGGCGGCCTGGCGCCGGCCGGCATGGTGCCGGAAGCGGGCCTCGCGCCGCTGGACGAGGCCGCAACCCGGTTGCTGGTGTTCACCTCCGGCAGCACCGGCGAGCCGGTCGCCATCGAGAAGCGGCTGGATCAGCTGGCGCGGGAGGTGGAAGCGCTGGAAGCCGCTTTCGGCGCGGACCTCGGCGCGGCGACGGTGCATGGCACGGTGTCCCACCAGCACATCTACGGGCTGCTGTTCCGCGTGCTGTGGCCGCTGGCCGCCGGCCGGCCGATCGCGCCGCGCACCTTCTTCCACGAGGACCTGCTGGCCGCCCTGGCCGGACAGACGGCGTTGCTGGTGGCCAGCCCGGCGCACCTGAAGCGGCTGCCGCAGCAACTGGACTGGGCCTCGCTGGGCGGGCGATTGCGGGCGGTGTTCTCTTCCGGTGGCGCCTTGCCGGCCGAGGCCGCGCTGGAAGCCCGCCGCCGGCTGGGCGTGGCGCCGACCGAAATCTACGGCAGCAGCGAAACCGGCGGCATCGCATGGCGGCGCTGGGACGACGAGCAACCGGCCTGGCGCGCGTTGCCCGGGGTGACCTGGCGGGTCCAGGACGAACGCCTGCAGGTGCGCTCGCCGCATCTGGCGCAGGCGCAGGAGTGGTGGACCAGCGAGGACCGGGTACGCGCCGACGGAGACGGCTTCCGCCTGCTGGGGCGCGCGGATCGCATCGTCAAGATCGAGGAGCGCCGGGTGTCGCTGGACGGCCTGGAGCGCGACATCGCCGCCCATCCGCAGGTCGCCGAAGCCCGCGTCTGCGTGCTGCCCGGCGCACGCGACGCGCTGGTGGCGGTGGTGGTGCCCAACGAGACCGGCTGGGACTACCTGCGCGGGCATGGTCGCCGCGCGCTCTCGCAGCAGTTGTCGCAACATCTGGCCGGGCGCCATGACGCGGTCGTGCGTCCACGCCGTTGGCGTTACGCGGTCGCCCTGCCGGTCAATCCGCAGGGCAAGGTCACCGAGCGGGCGCTGACCGCGCTGTTCCGGCCGGAACGTCCGGAACCGCACTGGCGGGTACGCGAACCGCTGGCGGCCGAACTGGAACTGGATCTGGACGCTGATCTGGCGGTATTCGACGGTCATTTCCCCCAAGCCACCATCCTGCCGGGGGTCGCTCAGCTCGACTGGGCGATCCGCTTCGGCCGGGAGGCCTTTCCATTGCCGCCCCGGTTCCTGCGCATGGAAGCCCTGAAGTTCCAGCGCGTCGCGCGTCCGGGCGATCGCATCCGCCTGCACCTGCAATGGGCGGCGGAAAAATCGACGCTGGCATTCCAGTACACCTCCGCGCATGGTCCGCATGCCAGTGGCCGGGTCGTGTTCGCGGCGCAGGAAGGGCGCTGAGCCATGTCGGCCGATCGCTTGATGGTGATCATCCCGGTGTTCGATCACGAACACGCGATTGGCGCGATGGTCACCGGCGTGCTCGCTTCCGGTTTGGACTGCCTGCTGGTGGACGACGGATCCGGCCCGGCCTGCGCACGGGTGCTGGATGCGTTGGCCGATGCGCATGCGCCGCGCGTGCGGCTGCTGCGGCTGGCGCACAACCAGGGCAAGGGCGGGGCGGTGATGGCGGGGTTCCGCGAAGCCGCGCGGCTGGGCGCCAGCCACGCATTGCAGATCGACGCCGACGGTCAGCACGATCCCGCCGACATTCCGCGTTTCGCCGAAGCGTCGCGGCAGCGACCGCAGGCGATCATCTGCGGCGTGCCCGAATACGACGAAAGCGTGCCCAAAGGACGGCTGTATGGCCGCTACCTGACCCACGTCTGGGTCTGGATCAACACGCTGTCGTTCGCCATCCGCGATTCGATGTGCGGCTTCCGCGTCTATCCGCTGGCGCCGGTGCTGGCGCTGATGGCGCAGGAGCCGATTGGCCGGCGGATGGATTTCGATATCGAGATCATCGTGCGGCTGTTCTGGCGCGGCGTGGCGGTGATCAACCTGCCGACCCGGGTGACCTATCCCAGCGACGGCGTCTCGCATTTCGATGTCTGGCGCGACAACGTCCGGATCAGCCGCATGCACGCGCGCCTGTTCTTCGGCATGCTGCGGCGCCTGCCGCGCTGGCTGCTGCGTGGACGGGCGGTGCCCGCGTGAGCGCCGCCGGACAGCCGCACTGGGCCGACATCGCCGAGTCCACCTCGGTGGCCGGCGTGCGCTTCCTGTGCGGCGTGCACCGCTGGCTCGGGCGCTGGCCGTTCCGGCTGTGCGCCTATCCGGTCGTGTTCTTCCACTGGCTGGGCAACGCCACCGCGCGTGCGGCGTCGCTGCAGTACCTGCGCCGGCTGCACGCGCACGATCGCGGCGTGTTCGGAGGCGAACCGGGTGCATGGCACAGCCTGCGCCATTTCTTCATGTTCGCCGAGACCCTGCTGGACAAGATCCTGGCGATGGGCCACCGCTATCCCGAACAGCAAGTGATCACCCATCGCGACGTGATGATGGCGATGGTCGCGCAGCGCCGCGGCGGGCTGATCATCACCGCCCACATCGGCTGCCTGGAACTGTGCCAGGCACTGGCCGACCGGGTGCCGGGTTTCCGCCTGACCGCGCTGGTGCATACCGCGCACGCCGCCCGCTTCAACCGCCTGCTGGATCGGCTGGACCCGGCCAACGGCGTGCGCCTGATGCAGGTGACCGAGTTGGGGCCGGCCACCGCCACGGTGCTGGCCGAACGCATTGCCGCCGGCGAGTTCGTCGCCATCGCCGGGGACCGGGTGCCCCTGCAGGGCGGGCGCAGCGTGCGGGTACCGTTCCTGGGCCATCCGGCGCCGTTCCCGATTGGCGCCTATGCACTGGCCTCGGCGCTGGGCTGCCCGGTGTTCACGATGGCTTGCACCCACGCCGGCGATGGTTACGAAGTGCGCTTCGAACCCTTTGCCGAAAACATCCGCCTGCCGCGCGGCTCGCGCGACGCGGCGCTGGCCGAACACGCCGGGCGGTTCGCACAATGGCTGGAGCGCCAGTTGGTCGGCGCGCCTTACGACTGGTTCAATTTCTTTCCCTTCTGGGATCAGGTTCCGCATGACGCTTCCCCACGAGACTGATGCCGGCGCGGTCCGGTTCGGCGATGCCCCGCTGCGCATCGAGGACGTGACGGCGCTGGCGCGCCGGCAACGCGAGGCGCGCCTGTCCGACGACGCCGGTTTCCGCGCAAGGATCGCGCGCGGCGCCGACTTCCTGGATCGGGTGCTGCGCGAGGACGGCGTCATCTACGGCGTAACCACCGGTTACGGCGATTCCTGCACGGTCAACATTCCGCCGGAACTGGTCGCCGAACTGCCGCACCACCTCTACACCTACCATGGCTGTGGACTGGGCCGGTTCCTTGACGCCGGCGAGACCCGCGCGGTCCTCGCGGCGCGGCTGGCATCGCTGGCGCGCGGCATGTCCGGCGTCAGCCAGGGGCTGCTCGACGGACTGGAGAACCTGCTCCGGCACGACGTGCTGCCGCTGATTCCGGCCGAAGGCTCGGTGGGCGCGAGCGGTGACCTGACTCCGCTGTCCTACGTGGCGGCGGTGCTGTGCGGTGAACGCGACGTCATCCACGCCGGCGTGCGCCGGCCCGCGGCCGAAGCGTTGGCGGAGATCGGCATGACCCCGCTCAAGCTGCGGCCGAAGGAAGGCCTGGCCATCATGAACGGCACCGCGGTGATGACCGCGCTGGCCTGCCTGGCCTGGGAGCGCGCCGACTACCTGGGCCGGCTGGCGACCCGGCTGACCGCGTTCAATGTGCTGGCCAGCGACGGCAACGCGCACCATTTCGACCAGGTGCTGTTCGACGCCAAGCCGCATCCGGGCCAGTCGCGGACCGCCGCGCGCCTGCGCCAGGATCTGCACAGCGATCGTCCGCCACGCAACGAGCAGCGCCTGCAGGACCGCTATTCGCTGCGTTGCGCGCCGCACGTGATCGGCGTGCTGGAAGATGCGCTGCCGTTCTTCCGCCAGTTGATCGAAACCGAGCTCAACAGCGCTAACGACAATCCGCTGATCGATCCCGAACGCGGCCAGATCCTGCATGGCGGGCATTTCTACGGTGGCCACATCGCTTTCGCGATGGACGCGATGAAGAACGCGGTCGCCAACCTGGCCGATCTGCTGGATCGCCAGCTGGCGCTGCTGGTGGACACCCGCTTCAATCACGGCCTGCCATCCAACCTGTCCGCCGCGACCGGCCCGCGCGCGGCCATCAACCACGGCCTGAAGGCCTTGCAGATCAGCGTGTCCGCGTGGACCGCCGAAGCGCTCAAGCTGACCATGCCGGCCTCGGTGTTCTCGCGCTCGACCGAATGCCACAACCAGGACAAGGTCAGCATGGGCACGATCGCCGCCCGCGACTGCCTGCGCGTGATCACCCTGACCGAACAGGTGGTCGCGGCCATGCTGATCGCCGCCCGCCAGGCGGTGGAACTGCGCGCGCGCGCCGGTGGTTCGGCCGTGTTCGGCGAGCAGGCGGCGGCGATGTACGCGGATCTGCGCGGCCGCATCGCCCTGGTCGTGGAGGACCGCGCGCTGGACAACGAGTTGCGCGCGCTGTGCGAGGACGTGCGCGAGCGGCGCTGGGGCCTGTATGCCGACGCCTGACCTGTCCTGCGAGATCGCGCTGTCGCCGGCCTTCCACGACTGCGATCCGATGCAGGTGGTCTGGCATGGCAATTATTTCAAGTTCCTGGAAATCGCCCGCTGCACGCTGCTGCAACGGTTCGACTACGACTATCCGCAGATGCAGGCTTCCGGTTTCCTGTGGCCGGTGGTGGATGCGCGCATCAAGTACATCCGTCCCCTGCGCTACGCGCAGCCGCTGGTGGTACGCGCGGAAATCGTGGAGTGGGAGAACCGGCTGAAGCTGGAGTACGTGATCCGCGATGCCGAATCCGAACAGGTCCTGACTCGCGCCCACACCCTCCAGGTGGCGGTCGAGGCGGCTTCAGGCGAGATGCTCTATGTGTGTCCGCCGGTGCTGTGGGAACGGCTGGGAGTGCAGGTTGAATGAAACGTAGGTCGAGCTTCCTGTTGTCGTCGATGCTGGCGCTGGCCGCGGTTCTGTGGTTGCCGTCCGTCCGCGCCGCGGACGATCTGGCGGTGATCCAGCAGCGCGTCGCCCAGGTCGAAGTGCTGCGCGGCCAGTTCGAACAGGAAAAGCGCATCACCGGCTTCAAGAACCCGCTGCGCTCGCAGGGCCGGTTCGTGGTGGCGCGGCAGAAAGGCGTGATCTGGGCGACGGAAAAGCCGTTCCCGTCCGAGATGGTGATCACCCGCGATCGCATCCTCAGCCGCCAGCGCGACGGCAGCCAGCGGGTCGAGGTGGACGGCCGCGAACAGCCGGCCCTGCGCTCGGTCAACGCGATGATGTTCGCGCTGGTCAGCGGCGATGTCGCCGCGCTGTCCTCGCGTTTCGAAACCCAGGTGCAGGCGTTGCCGGACAACGGCTGGCGGCTGGGCCTGAAACCGCGTTCGGCGGCGCTGGCCAAGGCGTTCGCGCGTATCGAGCTGAGCGGCGATCGCTACGTCCGCGAGGTGCGGATCGAGGAAGCCAACGGGGACAGCACGCTGTTGCGGTTTTCCGCGCTGAAGGACACGCCGGCCACGCTGGCGGCGGACGAGGCGCGCCGCTTTGACTGAAGGCCTGGACGCGCGGGATCGCCGCTGGCGCGCGGGCTGGCGCTGGCTGGCCCTGCTGTGGCTGCTCGTGGTGGCCGCGGTCGCGGCGCACCAGTGGCGGTTCTGGCAGCATCCGCCGATCGACAGCGACATCCTGGCGCTGTTGCCGCGCGATGCCGACGATCGCGTGCTGGCCGATGCCACCGAGCGCATCGCCGATGCCGGCGCGCGCCAGATTGTGGTGTTGCTGGGCGCGGCCACGCCGGAGCAGGCGCGCCGGGCCGAGGCGGCGTTCCGGCGCTCCCTGGCCGGCGAGGACACGGCGCGGTTGCCGTTTGCCGCGGCCGACAACGCCGCCGACTGGTTTCCGCAGGCGCAGGCCTTCTACGCACCGTATCGCGATCGCCTGTTGACGCCCGGACAGCGCGGGCAATTGACGAGCACCGGAGTCGGCACCTTCGCCGAGCAAGCGCTAGCCGCGCTGTACGGACCCATGGGCGCACCCCGGTTGACCGAATGGCGACAGGACCCGCTCGGCCTGTGGCCGCAATGGTGGCAGGCGCGTGCGCAGGCGTCGGGGCTGCGCGTGGGCGAGGACGGCCTGCTGGAGAAGGACGGCCTGCACTGGAGCGTGCTCACCTTCCAGACCCGCGCCTCGGCGTTCCGGCTCGATGGCGAACGCATCATCCAGGACGCGCTGGATCGCGCTGGCGCAGCCGCGCGCACGGCCGAGCCCTCGGTGCGGGTGCTGCGCGCGGGCGTGCCGCTGCATGCCGAGGCGGCGGCGGTGCAGGCCAACCGCGAAATCAACACCATCGGCTGGGGCTCGCTGGCGGCGGTGTTGCTGCTGGTGTGGCTGGCGTTCCGTTCGCTGCGTCCGATCCTGCTGGTGGCCGCGTCGCTGATCATCGGTTGCGCGACCGCGCTGTCGGTGACCGCGCTGGTATTCGGCCAGGTCCACCTGCTGACCCTGATTTTCGGCGCCAGCCTGGTCGGCGTGGCCGAGGACTACGGCATCCACTGGTTCGCCTCGCGCCAGGGCGTGGCGGCGGAACGACGCTGGGCGTTGCTGCGCCACCTGTTGCCGGGCCTGTGGCTGGCGCTGGCGACCAGCGCGCTGGCCTATCTGGCGCTGGGATTGGCGCCGTTCCCGGGCCTGCGGCAGATGGCGCTGTTCTCGGTGGTCGGATTGACCGGCGCGTTCCTGACGGTGATCTGTCTGTTCCCCTGGCTCGATGGCGGCCAGGTGCGCGACACGCGTTTCTCGCAGGCGATTGGCCGGTCGCTGGAACGCTGGCCGCGCGCCGTTCGCAGCCGTGGCTGGATCGTGGCGGGTGCGGTGCTGGCGGTGGTGCTGGTCGCCGGCCTGCTACGCGTGCGCGGTAATGACGACCTGCGCAGCCTGCAATCCTCACCGCCGGCGGTGATGGCCCAGCAGATCGAAGTGGGGCGGCTGCTGGGGATGCCCAGTCCGGCGCAGTTCTTCCTGATCCGCGCCGGCGATGCCGAGACGCTGCTACAACGCGAGGAAGCATTGACCGCACGCCTGCGCAAGCTGGAAACCGATGGTCGCATCGGCGGCTACCGCGCCATCAGCGACTGGTTGCCGTCGCAGCGACGGCAACAGGCCGATGCCGCGTTGAGCGGGCGGGTGGAAAGCGCGGTGATGGCGCAGGTCGGGCAGGTGCTGGGCGAATCGCTGGCGCGACCGGATTTCAGCGCCACGGCCTTGCGACCCGAGGCATGGCTGGCCTCACCGGTGTCCGCGCCGTTCCGCCACCAGTGGCTGGGGCAGGTGGGCGGACAATTGGCCAGTGTGGTCCTGATAGACGATCTGGGGCGCGAAGGCGCGCTGGCGTTGCTGGAACAACAGGCCGCGCAACTGCCCGGGGTGCGCTGGGTCGATCGCACCGCCGACTTCTCGCGGCTGCTGCGCCATTACCGCCACCTGATGAGTGGTCTGCTGCTGGCCGGTGCGGTGCTGGTGTATGCGTTGCTGTGGTGGCGCTACCGCGCCGGTGCCTGGCGGGTGATGTTGCCGACCCTGCTGGCCGGCGCGTTGACCGTGGCGCTGCTGGGGCTGGCCGGGCAGCCGCTGCAACTGTTCAACGTGCTGGCCCTGCTGCTGTTGCTGGGCATGGGCATCGACTACGGCATCTTCCTGACCGAACACCGCGGCGACGCCAGTGCCTGGATGGCGGTGTGCATCGGCGCGGCCAGCACCTGGCTGTCGTTCGGGCTGCTGGCGCTGTCGGCGACACCGGCGTTGCGCGCGTTCGGCCTCACCCTGCTGCTGGGCATCGGCCTGGTCTGGCTGGTTTCACCGTTGTTCCGCCCATCGGCGGCTTCCCCGTCCCCTCAAGAGCACGAGTAGCAAGGAATGAAAATCGAACAGACGGAAATCCTGATCATCGGCGCGGGCCCGGCGGGCTCGGTGGCGGCGGCGATGCTGCGCCAGCAGGGACGCCGCGTGCTGATCCTGGAACGCGAGCAGTTCCCGCGCTTCTCCATCGGCGAGAGCCTGCTGCCGCAGAGCATGGAATACATCGAGGCCGCCGGGCTGCTGCAGGACGTGGTGGAAGCCGGCTTCCAGTACAAGAACGGCGCCGCGTTCGTGCGCGGCGAGCGCACCACCCAGTTCGATTTCCGCGACAAGTTCTCGCCGGGCTGGGGCACCACCTACCAGGTGCAGCGCGCCGACTTCGACCACGTACTGGCCAAGGGCGCGGAGCGGATGGGCGCGGAGGTCCGTTATCGCCACGAGGTGCTGGCCGCCGAACCGGGCGAGCGCCCGCGGGTGACTGTGCGTTCGCCGGAGGGCGAGACCTATCAGGTCGAAGCGGACTTCATGCTGGACGCCAGCGGCTTCGGACGGCTGCTGCCCAAGCTGCTGAAACTGGAATCGCCGTCGAATTTCCCGGTGCGCGGGGCCATCTTCACGCACGTTCGCGACCACATCGCGCAGGATGCCGGCTTCGATCGCAACAAGATCCTGATCACCACCCACCCCGAGCACGTCGACGTATGGTATTGGACCATCCCGTTCTCCAATGGCTGCTGCTCGCTGGGCGTGGTCGCGGAAATGGAATTCCTCAACCGCTATCCGGGCACGGAGCTGGAGCGCCTGCAGGCGATCGTCGGCGAGGATCCCAACCTGACCCGGCTGCTGAAGGACGCCGAGTGGGCGGTGCTGCCGGTGCGCCAGATCACCGGTTACTCGGCCAACGTGAACTCGCTGTGGGGGCCGGGCTACGCGCTGCTGGGCAACGCCGGCGAGTTCCTGGATCCGGTGTTCTCCTCGGGCGTGACCATCGCCTTCAAGTCGGCGCAACTCGCGGCCGACTGCCTGCGGCGCCGCTACGCGGGCGAAACGGTGGACTGGGAAACCGACTACTCGATACCGCTGCGCGCGGGCGTGCAGACCTTCCGCCGTTTCGTGGAGGCGTGGTATGCGGGCGGCTTCCAGAAGATCATTTTCCATCCTGACCAGCAGCCGGAGATCCGCCGCATGATCTGCTCGATCCTGGCCGGCTACGCCTGGGATACCCGCAACCCGTACGTCGCCGACACCGGCCGCCGCCTGCGCGTGCTGGAGGAACTGTGCGACGCCTGATCGTCCTGTTGGGCATGCTGTGCCTGCTGGCGGCCTGCACGCACCGCGCGCCGGCACCGGCGGTCGCGTTGCCGCCGCTGCGGCTGGCGCCTGCCGCACTGGGCCAGCCGCTGGCGGTGCAGCAGCGCCTGCATTTCCAGTTCGGCGCGCAGCAACGCGATCTGGATGCCTTGCTGGAAGTGGACGCGCAGGAAGTGCGGCTGGCGGTGCAGGCACTCGGCCAATCCGGCGTGCGCCTGCAATGGGATGGCCGCGAACTGCACCAGCAACGCGCGCCCTGGCTGCCGGCGGCGGTGCGCGGCGAGCGCGTGCTGGATGATCTCCAGTTCGCCCTGTGGCCGCTGGAAGCCGTGCGTGGCGCCTTGCCCGCCGGGTGGCGGGTGGAGGACGATGGCCACGAGCGTCGGCTGCTGCGCGACGGCACCGCCTGGCTGGTGCTGACCCGCGACGCGCCGGACAACCTGCGGCTGCGCAACCTGGCCGAAGGCTACGCGCTGGACATCCAGACCGTGGGCGGAGGGGCCAACCCGTGAACACCGCGCCGGTCTTCCTCAACGAACTCGGCATCACCTGCGCGCTGGGCACCGGCCGCGACGCGGTGGCGACCGCGCTGTTCGCCGGCGAGGCGCCCGGCGGCGTGCGCCTCAGCGAAGCGCTCACCCCCGGGCGACCGCTCATGCTGGGCGCGGTGACCGGCGTCCTGCCGGATCTGTCCGACTGCCCGCTGCCGTTGCGCGGACGCAACAACGCGCTGTTGCGCGGCGCATTCACCCAGATCGCACCGGCCGTGGCCGCCGCCATCGACCGATATGGCGCCGACCGGGTGGCGGTGGTGCTGGGGACCAGCACCTCCGGCATCGGCGAATCCGAACAGGCCTTGCCGTTCAAGCACGAACACGGCAGTTGGCCGGCGGGCTTCCACTACGCCCAGCAGGAAATCGGCACGCCGGCGCGGTTCGTCGCCGCCGAAGCGGGCGTGCACGGTCCGGCCTGGACGATATCGACCGCCTGTTCCTCCAGTGCCAAGGCCCTGGCTTCGGGGGCGCGCCTGCTGCGCGCCGGCATCGTCGACGCGGTGATCGCGGGCGGCGCGGATTCTCTTTGCCGCTTCACCATCGACGGCTTCAGCGCGCTGGAGTCGGTATCGGCCGCCCGCTGCAATCCGTTCTCGCGTCATCGCAACGGCATCAACATCGGCGAGGGCGCCGCGCTGTTCCTGATGACCCGTGAACCCGGACCGGTACGGCTGGCCGGGGGGGGCGAAACCGCCGATGCCCACCACATTTCCGCACCCGAGCCGCAGGGCGTCGGCGCCATCGCCGCGATCGGACAGGCATTGGCGCGCGCGGGCGTGCAGGCCGATGACATCGACTACGTCAACCTGCACGGCACCGCCACGCCGCAGAACGATGCGATGGAAAGCCGCGCGGTCGCCGCGACGATGCGGCCCGGCACGCCGGTGAGTTCGACCAAGCCGCTGACCGGGCACACCCTGGGCGCGGCGGGCGCGATCGAGGCCGGGCTGTCGTGGCTCGCGCTGGCGGCCAATCCCGGACACAAGCTGCCGCCGCACTGGTGGGACGGCGAGGTGGATCCGGAGCTGGCGCCGCTGCACTTCGCCGCACCCGGCGAGCGCGCCGCGCGTCCGCTGCGGCATGTGCTCAGCCATTCTTTCGCCTTTGGCGGCAGCAATGCCGTGCTGCTGCTGGGAGCCGGATGATGAATCTGGACAACGCGCGCCCGTCGCCGGCCGCCGATGCGGCGCATCCGCTGTACGACATCGAACGGGTCATCCCGCACCGCGGCACCCTGCGCCTGATCGACCGCCTGCTCGACTGGGACGATGAGCGGGTGGCGGTCGAGGTGCGGGTCCCGGCCGACGGGCCGTTCAGCGAGGAGGCCGGCGTGCCGGCCTGGGTCGGGGTCGAATACATGGCCCAGGCCATCGCCGCCTGGGCCGGCTGTCGCGCCCGCCAGGCCGGCGGCGAGCCGAGTATCGGTTTCCTGCTGGGCACCCGCCGCTACCAGTCGGCCTGGCCCCATTTCCCGGCCGGCACCCTGCTGCGGGTGGAGGCGATCCGCGAGCTGTTGGGCGACAATGGCCTGGGGATGTTCGCCTGCCGGATCGAGGCGAACGGGGACGAAATCGCAAGCGCCAACGTGTCGGTGTTCGAACCACCGGACGCGATGGCCTATCTGGAGAACGAGCAAGCATGAGTGGAGACTCGACGGTCCTGGTCACCGGGGCCAGCCGTGGCATTGGCCGCGCGATCGCGCTGCGTGCCGCGCAGGACGGGTTCGACGTGGTGGTGCATTACCGCAGCCGGGTGGAGGAAGCCGAGGCCGTGGCCGCGGAGATCCGCGCGCTTGGCCGGCAGGCGCGGGTGATGGGTTTCGACGTGGGCGATCGCGCCGCCGCCGCGCAGGCGCTGGAAGCCGACGTGGCCGCGCACGGCGCCTACTACGGCGTGGTCTGCAACGCGGGCATCGCCCGAGACAACGCCTTCCCGGCGATGAGCGGGGAGGACTGGGACGCGGTGATCCACACCAACCTGGATGCGTTCTACAACGTGCTCAACCCGCTGACCATGCCGATGGTGCGCCGGCGCAAGCCCGGCCGCATCGTCACCCTGTCGTCGGTGTCGGGCCTGGTCGGCAACCGCGGGCAGGCCAACTACAGCGCCGCCAAGGCCGGCATCATCGGCGCGACCAAGGCGCTGGCACTGGAACTGGCCAGCCGCGAAATCACCGTCAACTGCGTCGCGCCGGGGTTGATCAACACCGAGATGGTGGCCGGCGAAGTGGCCGAGGAAGCGCTCAAGCTGATTCCGATGCGGCGCATGGGGCAACCGGAGGAAGTCGCCGCGGTGGTGGCGTTCCTGCTGTCGCCGGCGGCGGCCTACGTGACCCGCCAGGTCATCTCCGTCAACGGAGGGCTGATCGGATGAGCACCCAACTGAAACGCGTGGTAGTCACCGGCGCCGGCACGATCAGCCCGCTCGGCAACGACTGGCCCAGCGTGCACCTGCGCCTGCGCGAGTGCCGCAACGCCGTGCGGCACATGCAAGAGTGGGACATCTACGATGGCCTCAACACCAAGCTGGCCGCGCCGGCCGCCGAGTTCGAATTGCCGCCGCACTACAACCGCAAGACCACCCGCAGCATGGGCCGGGTCGCGCTGATGGCCGTGCGCGCCACCGAACTGGCGTTGGAGCAGGCTGGTTTGCTGGGCGATCCGCTGCTGGGTAGCGGCAAGGTTGGCGTGTCCTACGGTTCGTCCGCCGGTACCCACAGCGCCATCGGCGACTTCGGCCGGATGCTCAACGAGCACACCACCGAAGGCATCAACGCCACCACCTACCTGAAGATGATGAGCCACACCGCGCCGGTCAATATCGGCGTGTTCTTCGGCCTGACCGGCCGGGTCATCACCACCTCCAGCGCCTGTACCTCGGGCAGCCAGGGCATCGGTTCGGCCTACGAGGCGATTCGCTTCGGCAAGCAGATCGCAATGGTCGCCGGCGGCGCCGAACAGCTCGACGCCACCGCCGCGGCGGTGTTCGACACCCTGTTCGCCACCAGCGTGCGCAACGACGATCCGCAGAGCACGCCGCGCCCGTTCGACGCCGGTCGCGACGGGCTGGTGCTGGGCGAGGGCGCCTGCACGCTGATCCTGGAAGAACTGGAACATGCGCGCGCGCGTGGTGCCCACATCCTGGCCGAGGTCGTGGGCTACGGCACCAACAGCGACGGCCAGCACGTCACCCAGCCCAGCGCCGACACCATGGCCGAGGCGATGCAACTGGCGCTGGAAGACGCCGGCCTGACGCCGGACGCCATCGACTACGTCAACGCGCACGGCACCGCCACCGATCACGGCGACATCGCCGAGACCACCGCGACCGCGCAGGTGTTCGGTCCGCGCATTCCGATCAGCTCGCTGAAGAGCTACGTCGGCCACACCCTGGGCGCCTGCGGAGCCTACGAGGCCTGGGCGACCATCCAGATGATGCGCGAGGGCTGGTTCGCCCCCACGCTCAACCTGGAAGCGCGCGATCCGCGCTGCGCCGAGCTGGACTACATTACCGGCGAGGGCCGCGAACTGCGGGCCGAACACGTGATGAGCAACAACTTCGCCTTCGGCGGCATCAACACCTCGCTGATTTTCCGCCGCTGGCAGGAATGACGACCGTCTTTTCCACTACAAGGAGTACCCCGATGAAACGCCTTCTCACCGCCGCCCTGCTGACCCTATCCATCGCCGCGCCGAACGCCTTCGCCGGCGACACCCGCCTGGAACTGCCGCTGCAGGACCTGATCGACTCGCCGCAGGCCAAGGAAGCCGGCATCGACGGCAGCGTGCGTTTCTACCTGTCCGGCCAGGCCCACCCCGCGGTGGTCTCGCGCATGGGCGAGGACGTCTCCAACAAGAAAACCAATGGCGTCGGCAAGAGCGATGTCGAATCCTGCCGCTGGGTCGCCCTGTCGGTGCTCAAGGCCTTCCAGGAAAGCGCCAAGGCGCGCGGCGCCAACGCGGTGGTCGACATCACCAGCTACTTCAAGAAGAACGAATTCAAGAGCCCCACCAATTACGAATGCTACGCCGGCAACATCATGTCGGGCGTGGCGCTGAAGGGGACTTACGCGAAGGTGAAGTGAGGGGACAACGGCCATCGAGAGGGGCCACGGACGATGCCATGAAGATCATCCTCCCGATGTTTTACATCGTCGTTATCGTGAGTTTTCTCGGCACATGGAAGATATTGAAGCGTCTGAAACGCGATTCGCCGGCGGTTTTCAGCGCCGCCGGCATTCGCGAGATTGACTGGTGGTTTTCCTGCCTGCGTGGAGTATTCCGGTTGGCCTTCTCAGGGCTTGCCAATGAGATCGACTGGCGTTCCAGGTCAGTGCTTCGAATTTTCAGCCTCTGTTATGTCCTGCTGATCGTGATCTCGGTTCTTCTCGCTTTTGCGCCACAGGCACTTTACCCGTTGGGAGTCCGGCAATGAGGAGTCGGAGATGATCGGCATTCCTAAGTCGATGTGGTTGATGAATTTCGCCATCATTGCCGGGATGGTGCTATCCGGCGTCGCATTTCTGGCGGGATGGATGACTGCGATTGATCGGTTTTATGCCGTGGCGATCGCAACCGTCGCGGTCAGCTGGGGCGTTGCCGTTTGCGCTTGGATATTCAACATGGTCCGGCAAGCTGGTGGAGCTTATAGGAACATCAGGAGGACGCCGTTTCGCGATCAGATCTGGTAGCCGGAATGACTGGCACGCAGGTTCATCTCAATGCATGCGCTGATGACGAGCATCGAAGCTCATGATTCCTGAGAGGTATCCTGCTCATTCCACTCACTCTTTGAATTTCCATGAGCGAGTTGGCGGTGTGCATTGCGCATGGGGACCGATGCGTGGTGCGTGGTTCCACGCATTGGTTGTGGACACAGAACGCGGGCGCTAGCAGCCCGCGTTTTTGTTACGCGTTGCTGGCGGCTTCGTCCGCTTCGGGTTCGCCGTAGTGGTAGCGCAGGGCGTCCAACATGTCGTTGATGTCCTGGGCGATATAGGCGAAGCAGTCGCTCAGGGCCTGCAAGGGAATCGGCAGGCAGTGATGCTCGTCCTTGCGGAAACGCGGACTGGACAGCGTGGACAGCAGTTTGACGTGATCACGCAGCTGGATCATGTTGAGCTGCGTTTGTTCTTCCAACAGATAGACCATACGTGGGTTGGTCATTGGGACCTCCATTTCTTCGTTGAAGTATCCCGGCACGCGAAAGCGCGGCCGGGAGCCGGGAGTCGAAAAACCGCACACAGGTCGGATGGGCTAATTTCCCTTTCGGGTCTTGTATTCGCCCCCTCCCGGCGAAGACGAAGGCCGCCGGCTGTCACTCAGTGATAAGAAAACCACCGGAATGACGGAGGTAGTACTACTGTGTGGGAGTTTTTCGAACTCCTGATGCCGGAGTCTGCTGATGCGCTTGCGCGATGTCGACTAACTTTGAACGTTTTCGATTCAATGTTTCTGTTGTCACGGAAGTGGCGCAGCCGCGTTGTGTGCCGGATGTATCTGAATGGGGCGGAATGAAGATACGAGCGGTGAGTTCGTACAACGTTGGCGAACGAAGGGGAAGGCGCTGAAGAAAGCACTCACGCCCGCCACCGCGATGTTCTGCCCCTTCCCCCGCGCGCGGGGGAAGGCTGGGATGGGGGCGCATTTCAGCGATCGTTTTCCATTCCTCGCAGTCGGTGTGGTGGTGTGGTTCCGACGTTGGTTGTCATGGCTCGGGATTCTTCCGCTTGCCCCCACCCCAACCCTCCCCCGCAGGCGGGGGAGGGGGCTGTGTGCGTGCCGCTGCGATCGCGAGGTTTTTGCCCCTTCCCCCGCGTGCGGGGGAAGGCTGGGATGGGGGCGCTTTTCATCGGTCGCTGTCCATCACTCGCCGTCGGTGTGCTGTGTTTCCGAAGCTGGTTGTCATGGCTCGGGATTTTTCCGCTTGCCCCAACCCCAACCCTCCCCGCGCGCGGGGGAGGGCCTATGTGTGCTGCGCCGAACGCGCGCGGCGCTCGATGACGTTGAGCAGCGGGCCGGTCATCGCGGTGGTGACCAGCGCCATGATCACCAGTACGGCGAACAGGCGGTCACCAATCAGGCCCATCTCATAGCCGAGATTGAGCACGATCAGTTCCATCAGGCCACGCGTGTTCATCAGCGCGCCCAGGCGCAGCGCGTCGGTCCGCGGCATGCCCGCGCTGCGCGCGGCCAGCCAGGTGCCCAGGCCCTTGCCGAGGCTGGCGACGAGGATCACGACCACGCATAGAAGCAGGTCGCCGGCCTGCCAGCCGTCCACGCGCAGGCGCAGCCCGGTCATGGCGAAGAACAGCGGCAGCAGCAGCGAGATGGCGAAGGGTTCGACCTTCTGGATCAGCAGTTCGCGCAGGCGGGCATTGCCGGATACCGCGATGCCGGCCAGGAAGGCGCCGAACAAGGCGTGGATGCCCAGCAGTTCGGTGACCAGTGCGGCGGCCAGCGCCATCAGCAACAGTCCGATCAGGTGGCGGCCTTCGCGTTCGGGAGCCACTTCCTGGCGGGACAGCCACGGCCGCACCAGCGCGATCATCGCGGCGGCGAACGCCAGCGTGCCCAGCAGGCTGATCAGCGCCGCACTCCAGCCGCTGGCCTGCACCGAGGCGACGATGGCGGCCAGCAGGCACCACGCGCTGGCGTCGCCCAGTGCGGCGCAGGCGACCGCGATGCGGCCGAGCGGGGTGTGGGTGATGCCGCGGTCGGACAGGATGCGCAGCAGCACCGGAAAGGCGGTGATGCTGAGCGACACACCCATGAACAGCGCGAAGTTGGCAAAGCCGACACCGGCCGGCGCATGCGCGTTGAACAGCACGAACGCCAGCAGCACGCCGCACAGGAACGGCAAGGCGATGCCACTGTGGCTGACCAGCACGGCGAAGGCGCGGCGGCCATGCAGGGTGGACAGTTCCAGTTCCGCGCCGGCGACGAACAGGAACATCAGCACGCCCAACTGGCTGATCAAGCCAAGCGCACCGAGCGAACCGGGCGCGAACAGCCAGGCCTGGGTCTCCGGCATCACCGCACCGAACAGCAGCGGCCCCAGCAGCAGGCCGGCGGCCATTTCGCCGATGACGGCCGGTTGGCCGAAGCGGCGCAGCAGCCAGCCCGCGCCCTTCGCCGCCGACAGCACCACCAGCAATTGCAGCAGGAACAGCGACAGCGGCGTGCCGGTGCCCGCATGCGCGGTGTCGGCGACGGGCGCCGCCGAGGGCGCGGACACCGGCAGCGGCCAGCGCGAGAGCAGCAGCGCCGCCAGCAGCGGCACGGCGACCAGCAGCAGGTAGCGCCAGGGGGAGGTTGCGCCGGACCGTATCTGCGAATCTTCCATGTACCGCTGGACCCCGCGCCTGAAGGATGCGCCGCATTCTAGCGGCGCATCCGTTCACGGGAGCAGCGGCTTCAGGCGGCCATCGGCAGCGATTGGTGGCGCAGGCGCAGCGCGTTGGCGACCACCGAGGCCGAGCTCAGGCTCATCGCCAGCGCGGCCAGCATCGGTGAGAGCAGCGGACCGCCGAACAGGTACAGCAGGCCGGCGGCGACCGGCACGCCCAGGGCGTTGTAGAAGAATGCGAAGCCCAGGTTCTGGCGCATGTTGCGCACGGTTGCTTCCGACAGTGCCTTGGCGCGGACGATGCCGCCCAGATCGCCCTTGACCAGGGTGACCTGCGCGCTGGACATCGCCACGTCGGTGCCGGTGCCCATGGCGATGCCGACGTCGGCGGAGGCGAGGGCGGGGGCGTCGTTGATGCCGTCGCCGGCCATTGCGACCACCCGGCCTTCGGCCTTCAGACGGGCGACCAGCGCGGCCTTGTCGGCCGGACGCACTTCGCCGTGGACCTCGTCGATGCCGACCTGCGACGCCACCGCCTGCGCGGTGCGCTCGCCGTCGCCGGTCGCCATCACGATGCGCACGCCGATGGCCTGCAACGCGCGCAGCGCCGAGGGCGTGGTGATCTTGATCGGGTCGGCCACCGCGATCAGGCCGGCGGCGCGGCCGTCCACGGCCAGGAACATCACGCTGGCGCCTTCCGCGCGCAGGCGGCGGGCGTCGGCATCCAGCGCCGACACGTCCACGCCGGCTTCCTGCATCAGCGCGGTGTTGCCCAGCGCCAGTGCGTGGCCGTCCACGTGGCCGCGCACGCCGATGCCGCTGGAGGATTCGAAGTCCTGCGCGGTCGACAGCGCAATGCCGCGTTCGCGCGCTTCGGCGACGATGGCGTGCGCCAGCGGATGTTCGCTGCCGGCGTCCAGGCTGGCGGCCAGCCGCAGCGCTTCGTTCTCCTCGAATCCGCTGGCCGGAATCAGGACGCGGAACGCCGGACGGCCTTCGGTGAGCGTGCCGGTCTTGTCGACGATGAGGGTATCGACCTTGCGCAGGGTCTCGATGGCCTCGGCGTCGCGGAACAGCACGCCCAGCTGGGCGGCACGGCCGGTCGAGACCATGATCGACATCGGCGTGGCCAGGCCCAGCGCACAGGGGCAGGCGATGATCAGCACCGAGACCGCGTTGAGTACGGCATAGGTCCACGAAGGTTCCGGACCGAACAGGCCCCAGCCCAGGAAGGTCAGCACGGCCGCGGCCAGCACCGCCAGCACGAACCAGAACGACACCTTGTCGGCCAGCCGCTGCATCGGCGCGCGCGAGCGTTGCGCCTGCGCCACCAGTTGCACGATCTGGGCGAGCACGCTGTCGCTGCCGACCCGCTCGGCGCGGATGATCAGGCTACCGGAGCCGTTGATGGTGGCGCCGATGACGCTGTCGCCGTTTTCCTTGGACACCGGTACCGGTTCGCCGGTCAGCATCGACTCGTCGATGTGCGAGCGCCCTTCGATCACCACGCCGTCCACCGGCACCTTTTCGCCGGGACGCACGCGCAGGCGATCGCCGACGTGGACGTGCGAGAGTTCGATGTCCTCTTCCTGGCCGTCCTCGCGCAGGCGGCGGGCGGTCTTGGGGGCGAGTCCGAGCAGCGCCTTGATCGCCGCCGAGGTCTGCGAGCGCGCCTTCAGTTCCAGCAACTGGCCCAGCAGGGTCAGCGAGACGATGATCGCGGCGGCCTCGAAGTACACGCCGACCCGGCCGTGCTCGTGGAACGAGGCGGGGAACAGATCCGGCGCCACCGTCGCCACCACGCTGTAGCCGTAGGCGGCGCCGACGCCGGTACCGATCAGCGTCCACATGTTGGGGCTGCGGTTGCGGATGGATTGCGCCCAGCGCTGGAAGAACGGCCAGGCCGCCCACAGCACTACCGGCGTGCTGAGTACCAGTTCGATCCAGGTGCGCGTGGTCGGCGACAGGCCGTGGAAGTACTGGCCGAACATCGCCAGCACCAGGGTCGCCACGCTCAGCGGCAGGGTCCACCAGAAGCGGCGGCGGAAGTCGGTGAGTTCCGGATTCTCGCCGTCATCCAGCGAAGGCATCATCGGCTCCAGCGCCATGCCGCAGATCGGGCAGGTGCCGGGACCGTCGCGGACGATTTCCGGATGCATGGGGCAGGTGTACTGCGCGCCGGGCACGGCCGGTTCGGGCTCGCGTTTCGGCGCCAGCCAGCGGGGCGGATCGGCGACGAATTTGGCGCGGCAGCCGGCCGAGCAGAAGTGGTAGGCCTGGCCGGCGTGTTCGGCGTGGTGAGCGGTGGTGGTCGGATCCACGCGCATGCCGCAGACCGGATCGATCACGGTGCCCGCGGCGTGTGCGGCGTGAGGGTGTGCGTGATCATGAGCGGCGTAGGAAGGCACGGTGGCGTGGTGATGGGCATGTCCGTGCGCGTGGTCGTTGGAGCCCGCATGCGCGTGGTCGGCATCGCCACCGTGGCAGCACGTGTCATTAGCCTTCGCCGCACTGGCGGTTTCGGCTTTTCCGGTGCCGCAGCACGCCGATGCCTTCTCTTCGGCGGCATGCGCGGTGAGGAACCGCGCCGGCTCGGTGACGAACTTGTCGCGGCAGCCGGCCGAGCAGAAGTAATAGGTCTGGCCGTCGTGTTCGACGTGATGCGGCGCGGTCGCCGGATCCACGCTCATGCCGCAGACCGGATCACGAACGGCGGCGGTCGGGGAGGAAGAGGAACCGCCACCGCAGCATCCGCCTTGCGCCTTGTTGGCATCCGGCTTGTCGTGCGAATGGCAGGACCCGCTCATTTCGGTTCCTCGGCGAGGGCGGCCACGATCGGGCATTCGCTCAGATCGCCATGGCCCGGACAGGCGTCGACCAGGGTGCGCAGCGCGTCGCGCATGCGGGTCATCTCGGCCAGGCGCTCCTCGACGACGGCCAGCTTGCTGGCGGCGGCGGCCTTCATCTGGCCCATGTCCTCGCGTCCGGCGCTGATGTCCAGCAGATCGCGGACCTCGTCCAGGGTGAAGCCGAGCGCCTTGGCGCGGCGGATGAAGGTCAGGCGGGTGACGTCCGAGCCTTCATAGCGGCGGTAGCCGGCGGGGCTGCGGCTGGGCGGCGGCAGCAGCTGCTGGCGCTCGTAGTAGCGGACGGTATCGATGGGCACGCCCGCCAGGCGTGCCAATTGGCCGATGTTCATAGCGTTCTCCGGTTCGGAATGACGCCATTCTGCACCCTTGACCTTGGTCAAGAGTCAAGGGTTTTGTTGCGCTGGCGGGCTCAACCGCGGATGGCGTGCGCCGCGCGGTGGATCAAGCGGGCGGCGACCCGGGCGGTGCCGTTGTCGCGGTCGAACGGTGGCGACAGCTCCGCCACGTCCATCAGCGCGACCTTGCCGGTGGCCGCGATGGTTTCCAGCAGCGGCTCCAGCACCTCCAGCGGCACGCCGCGGGCGCTGGGGGCGCTGACCCCGGGCGCCATCGCGTGCGGCAGCACGTCCAGGCAGATGGTCAGGTAGATCAGGTCGACATCGCGCAGCCAGTCGGCCACGCGCTGCTGGCACAGGTCCAGCCGCCGCATGTCCATCTCGTCGTCGAGCAGATAGCGCACGCCCCGCTGGCGGGCGGTCTCGAACAACTGGCGGGTATTGGCCGAGGCGCTGATGCCCAGGCACAGGTACTGCGCGTCCAGGCCGATGCCGGCGGCGTGATCCAGCGCCTGCAGGAACGGCGTGCCGGAACTGCCGACCGGTTGCTGGCGCAGATCGAAATGCGCGTCGAAGTTGACGATGCCCACGCGCGGGCGGCGCTCGCGCAGGTGGCCGACCAGGCCCTGGTAGCTGGCGAAAGCGATCTCGTGCCCGCCCCCCAGGCCGATCGGCAGGTGGCCGGCGTCGAGCAGGGCGGCGACGCGGGCGCCGAATGCCGCCTGCGCGCCTTCCAGATCCTCGCCTTCGCAGATCACGTCGCCCGCGTCGTACAGCGGGGCGTCGTCGCGCACCGGCAGGTTCGACAGCGCCGCGCGCAGGACCATCGGGCCCTGCGCCGCGCCGGTGCGGCCGTTGTTGCGGCGGATGCCCTCGTCGCAGGCGAAACCCACCAGCGCTACGCCGGCGCGCGCGCGCGCCTCGGGCGTGGCGACGATCTGGTGCCAGCGGCGGGTGTCGCCGTCGCCGGGCGGGTCGATGCGGCCTTTCCAGCCTGGAATCACGCGGATACCCCGAGCGGCATGTCGACGAAGGCGGTCAATGTACCGCTGGCGACCAGCGCTTCCAATGCCTGCATTTCCGGCGCCAGGTAGCGGTCCTCACCGTAGTGCGGGACTTCCGCGCGGACGCGGGCGTGGGCGGCTTCGAGCAGATCGGAAGACTTCAGCGGACGGCGGAAATCGATGCCCTGGGCGGCGGCCAGCAGCTCGATGGCGACGATGCGGCGCACGTTGGTCGCCACGTCGCCGGCCTTGCGCGCGGCGAAGGTCGCCATGCTGACGTGATCCTCCTGGTTGGCCGAGGTGGGCAGCGAATCGACACTGGCGGGATGGGCGAGGGTCTTGTTCTCGCTGGCGAGCGCGGCGGCGGTGACGTGGGCGATCATGAAACCGGAGTTGATGCCCGGCTCGGCCACCAGGAAGGCCGGCAGGCCGGAAATGCTGGCGTCGATCAACAGGGCGATGCGGCGTTCGGACAGCGCGCCGACTTCGGAGACGGCAATCGTGATCTGGTCGGCGGCGAAGGCCACCGGCTCGGCGTGGAAGTTGCCGCCGGAGATCACGTCGCCGGTGTCGGTGAACACCAGCGGGTTGTCGGACACCGCGTTGGCTTCGATCCACAGCGTGCGCGCGGCCTGCTGCAACTGGTCGCGGCAGGCGCCCATGACCTGCGGCTGGCAGCGCAGGCTGTAGGGATCCTGCACGCGGGTGTCGTTGTGGCGGTGCGATTCGCGGATGGCGCTGCCGCGCAGCAGGCGCAGGTATTCGGCGGCGACCTCGATCTGGCCGGGCTGGCCGCGCACGGCGTGGATGCGCGGATCGAACGGCGCGTCGGAACCGCAGGCCGCGTCCACGCTCAGCGCGCCGGCCAGTACCGCGGCCGAGTAGACCTGCTCGGCCGCGAACAGGGCGCGCAGGGCGATGCCGGTGGAGACCTGGGTGCCGTTGAGCAGGGCCAGGCCTTCCTTGGCGGCGAGTTTGATCGGGGCGATGCCCGCGGCGCGCAGCGCGTCACCGGCGTCGCGCAGTTCACCGTTGACGCGGACCTGGCCTTCGCCCATCGCGGCCAGGCTCAGGTGCGACAGCGGCGCCAGATCGCCGGAGGCGCCGACCGAGCCCTGCGAGGGAATGCACGGCCAGATCTGCGCGTTGTACATCGCGATCAGTGCTTGCAGGGTCTGCTCCCGCACGCCGGAAAAACCGCGCGCCAGTGAAGCGATCTTCAGCGCCAGGATTAGGCGCACGGTGTCGTCGTCCAGCAGCGGGCCCATGCCGACCGCGTGCGAGCGCACCAGGTTGGTCTGCAGCTGTTCCAACTGGTCGACCGGGATGTGCACCTTGGCGAGCTTGCCGAAGCCGGTATTGATGCCGTATGCCGGCGCGCCGGCGGCGACGATCGACTGCACCGTTTCGGCGGAGGCGCGCACCGCAGGCAGGCAGGCCGGATCCAGCTGGATCGGCTCGAACGTGTTGGCGATGGTGCGGATCTGGGCCAGCGACAACTGGCCGGGAACGAGATTCAACATGGAGGCTTATCCGGTGATGGCGGGCAGGTGCAGGTGATGTTCGCGGGCACAGGCGAGGGCGTCCTCGTAGCCGGCGTCGGCGTGGCGCATCACGCCCATCGCCGGATCGTTGAACAGGACGCGCGACAGGCGCTGGTCGGCGGCCTCGCTGCCGTCGCAGACGATGACCACGCCCGAATGCTGGGAGAAGCCCATGCCGACGCCGCCGCCGTGGTGCAGGCTGACCCAGGTGGCGCCGCCGGACGTCGCCAGCATGGCGTTGAGCAGCGGCCAGTCCGAGACCGCGTCGGAGCCGTCGCGCATGCCTTCGGTCTCACGGTTGGGGCTGGCGACCGAACCGCAGTCGAGGTGATCGCGGCCGATCACGATCGGCGCCTTGAGTTCGCCGTTGCGGACCATTTCGTTGAACGCCAGCGCGGCGCGATGGCGCTCGCCCAGGCCCAGCCAGCAGATGCGCGCGGGCAGGCCCTGGAAGGCGATGCGCTCGCGCGCCTGGTCCAGCCAGCGGTGCAGATGGGCGTTGTCGGGGAACAGTTCCTTGATCTTGGCGTCGGTCTTGTAGATGTCCTCCGGATCGCCGCTCAGCGTGACCCAGCGGAACGGGCCCATACCACGGCAGAACAGTGGGCGGATGCAGGCCGGGACGAAGCCGGGGAAATCGAAGGCGTTGGCGACGCCGCGATCCTTGGCGACCTGGCGGATGTTGTTGCCGTAGTCGATCGTCGGCACGCCCATGTGGTGGAAATCGAGCATCGCCTTGACGTGGACGGCGCAGGACCCGGCGGCGGCATCGGTCAGCGCGGCGCGCTCGGCGTCGCCACCGTTGCGCGCGGCGACCCATTGCTCGACGGTCCAGCCAGCCGGCAGGTAGCCGTTGATCAGATCATGCGCGGAGGTCTGGTCGGTGACCGCGTCCGGCCTGGCCACGCCCTGGCGCGCCAACTCGACGAACTTCGGCAACAGCTCGGCCGCGTTGCCGAGCAGGCCGACCGAGACCGGGCGATCGGTGGTGCGGATGATCTCCAGCGCCTCCTCGATGCTCCGGGCCTTGAAGTCCACGTAGCGGGTGCGCATGCGGAAGTCGATGCGCGATTCCTGGCATTCGATGACGATGCTGCTGGCGCCGGCCAGCGTCGCCGCCAGCGCCTGCGCGCCACCCATGCCGCCGAGGCCGGCGGTGAGGATCCACTTGCCGGACCAGTCGCCGCCGTAGTGCTGGCGGCCGAGTTCGACGAAGGTTTCGTAGGTGCCCTGGACGATGCCCTGGCTGCCGATGTAGATCCAGCTGCCGGCGGTCATCTGGCCGTACATCATCAGGCCCTTCTTATCGAGCTCGTTGAAGTGGTCCCAGGTGGCCCAGTGCGGGACCAGATTGGAATTGGCGAGCAGCACGCGCGGCGCGTCGGCGTGGGTGCGAAACACGCCGACCGGCTTGCCGGACTGGATCAGCAGGGTCTCGTCGTCGCCCAGCGTGCGCAGGGTTTCCAGGATCTTGTCGAAGCAGGCCCAGTTGCGCGCGGCGCGACCGATGCCGCCGTACACGACCAGTTCGTCGGGGCGCTCGGCCACTTCCGGATCCAGGTTGTTCTGCAGCATGCGGTAGGCCGCTTCGGTCAGCCAGCTGCGGCAATGCAGGTCGGTGCCGCGCGGCGAGCGGACGGGACGGGCACCGGCGGTGCGCGAGGGATCGGTGGCGGTCATGGTTATCCTCCGGGAGTGATGGTGGCGCCGACCTGGAAGGTGCCGACGAACCGATAGCGGGAAGCGGGGTAGGTGAGGCGGACCCAGGTGACGACCTGGCCGCGCGACCAGGTGCGGCGGGTCAGCACCAGCACAGGATCGCCCTCGGCGATCTCCAGTTGCGCGGCCAGCCGTTTGTTGGCGGTCTCGGCCTCGATGACGTGTTCGGTGCGCTCCAGCGGCGCCACGCGCATCAGGTACTGGTGCGGAATCTCGGTCTGGAAATCGATGCCCAGGTAGTCCGGCGCGCTGGCCGGATTGACGAAGCGGTCCTCCAGCTGCAGCGGTTTGCCGTTGGCCTTGTGCAGCAGGCGGGTGTGGAACAGTTCGGCGCCGGATTCCAGGCCGAACTGGCTGGTGACGGTGGGACGCGCGACGACGGCCTCGCCGATCAGCACCTGCACGCTGTGGACCTGCCCGCGTGCGACGATTTCCTCGCGGATGCTGCGCACTTCGAACATGGCGGATTCGGCCTTCGGGCCGGCGACGAAGGTGCCGACGCCCTGCACGCGGGTGAGCACCCCGGAGTCGCTGAGTTCGCGCAGCGCGCGGTTGACGGTCATTCGCGAGACGCCGAACTTGACCACCAGATCGTTCTCGCTGGGCACCCGGCTCAATGGCGGCCAATCGCCATTGGTGATGTGGCGAAGGATGTACTGCTTCAGCTTGAGGTAGTGCGGCTTGGGCGTCTCCATGCAAAAAGCATGTCATGTCTATACAACTGCCGCCAGTCATTTCGATGCCGCAGCGCACAAACGGTTGACACCCGTTTTCGATAAGTGTTAAGTCTCTCGTATAGACAACCTGGTGGCCGTTTTTTTCGATGTCGATTCGCCTGCTCCTGCGACTGGTCCTGATCACCGTCCTCTGCCTGGATGGCGCGGCCAGTGCGTGGGCGGCGACCCGGATGGCGGTTGATGATCTGGCCGCGCTCGGCGATGGTGAAAGCGGGCAGGGCGGCCATCGCCAGCATGATGAACAGGCAAAACCCGATCGCGGCGCGCCCGCCTGCACCGCCGACGCGGGCTGGTTGACCGGCGATCCGACGAACGGCGATCACCACGATGATTGCGATTGCGGCAGCGCGACCAGTTGCGCCTGCAGTTGCGTGCTCACCTTCTATCCGGGACGCACGGCGCCGTTGTTCGCCGCCCAGCATGTCCTCGATGCGCCTTATCTGAATCCGCCGCTGTTGCCGGCCGTGCGCAGCGGCGTCTCGCGCGTGTTCCGACCTCCGATCGGCTGAGCTTGTCATGGCCGCGAGTGCGGCCGTTCGTCCTGCCGGGCATTTCCCGCGGGACACCATCCGAACAGACAAGACACCCGACACGGGGAGAGAGCCCATGTTTTTCAAACCCAATCCGCTGGCCGCGGCCGTCGGCGCACTGCTGTGCGCAGGCTTCGTCCACACCCTGCACGCGCAGGACACCGCCACCGCCGACAATGCATCCGCCCCGCAGGAACAGGCGACCACGCTGGACACCGTCCAGGTCACCGGCAGCCACATCAAGCGCTTGCAGATATCCGGCGTCGGTCCGGTGACCGTCGTCGACGCCGAAACCATCGAACGTTCCGGCGCCACGTCGGTGGAAACCCTGCTGCAGCGCCTGCCGGCCTCCGCCGGTTTCGCCGGCAGCCAGACCAATGCCTACTGGGCCGAGAACGGCTACGGCACCACCCAGGTCAACCTGCGTGGCCTGGGCATCAACCGCACCCTGGTGCTGCTCAATGGCCGTCGCGTGGTCAATGGCGGTACCGGCGCCAATAGCTCGGTCGACCTGAACATGATCCCGGTGGCGCTGATCGAGCGCATCGAAGTGCTGAAGGACGGTGCGTCGGCCATCTACGGCGCGGACGCCGTGGCCGGCGTGGTCAACATCATCACCAAGAAGAACTTCGAAGGCGCCGAACTGGCGATGCGCTATGGCCAGACCTTCGAGAGCGACGGCGAAGATGGATCCTTCGATCTGGTCTGGGGCACCACCAGCGATCGCGGCTCGCTGATGGCCGGACTGAGCTATTCGGAAAGCGGCAGCGTCAACATGGCCACGCGCGCGCCTTGCGGGCTGGCGGTGGACGAGGACACCGGCGGCCTGGTCTGCTCGGGAAGTTCAACCACCGTCGGCGGCCGCGCCTTGCTGGCCGACGGCAGCCGGGTCAACTTCAACCAGGATCCGAACGGCGACGGCGACTTCTACGAGCCGTATTCGGCGGCCAAGCACAACTACAACGGCAACCCGACCCTCAACGCGGTCAACCCGATCAAGCGCCTGAGCTTCAGCCTGTTCGGCGACACCCAGCTCAGTGATACCACGCGCCTGTTCACCGAACTGATGTACACCAACCGCCAGTCGCACCAGCTCGCGACGCCGGGCGGCCTGGGCGTATACCGGCCGATCAACATCGCCGCCGATCACCCGACCAATCCGACCGGGCAGGACCTGCTGTTGCAGCGCCGCCGCCTTGAGGAGGCCGGCACCCGCCGGTTCTTCCAGGACACCAACACCTTCCGCGCCGTGGTCGGCCTGGAAGGCCAGTGGGGCATGAACTGGGACTGGTCGGCCGCGTTGAACTGGGGCCGCAACACCGGCCTGGACGGCTCCACCAAGGTGGCCAACCTGGACCGCGTGGACCAGACCCTCGACACCGCGATCTGCAGCAATGCGCCGGGCGCGGCGATCCCCTGCGCCGACTACCTGGGCTACGGCGACGTCACCCAGGAAGTGCTGGACTACATCCTGTTCACCACCCGCGACCATGGCGGCAACGAACAGAAGAGCTTCACCGCCAACATCAGCGGCCAGCTGTTCGAGATGCCGGCAGGCTGGGTGGGCTTTGCCTCCGGCATCGAGGTCCGCAAGGAACGCGGCTGGCGCGATCCGGATCCGCTGACCGTGATGGGCATCGCCAACACCAACCAGCAGGATCCGATTGCCGGCGAGTACACCGCCAAGGAAGCCTTCGTCGAGTTCGCCGTGCCGCTGTTGATGGACAGCGCCATCGCCGATTCGCTGATCCTCAACGCCGCCGTCCGCTATTCGGACTACGACCTGTTCGGCGAGGACATCAACTACAAGGTCGGCCTGGACTGGCAGGTGATGCCGTCGCTCAAGATCCGCGCCAACTACGCCACCGCCTTCCGCATCCCGAACATCCCCGAGCTGTTCGGCGGCGTCGCCGAGGGCAATCTGACCACGACCGATCCCTGCAGCGGCTGGAGCACAAGCACCACCATCGATCCGACCGTGCGCCAGAACTGCCAGGCCTACGGCGTGCCGGCTGGCTACGTGCAGCCGGGCAACACCATCCTGACCACCTCCGGCGGCAATCCGGATCTGGAACCGGAGGACGCCAAGTCGCTGACGGTGGGCGCGGTGTGGACGCCGGGCTTCCTGCCGGGCCTGACCCTGACCGTGGACTACTTCAACATCCGCATCGACAACGCGATCCAGCGCATCGACGGGTCGACCAAGCTGTCCATCTGCTACAACACCCCCGGCCTGGCGCATCCGTTCTGCGGCAGCGAGAACTTCACCCGCAACCCGGTCACCGGCGAAGTGGACTTCCTGTCCTCGCAGCCAGTCAACGCGGCCAACGAGCGAATCTCCGGCATCGATCTGGGCGGCCTGTACGAGTTCGAGGCGATGGGTTTCGACTCGACCTTCAGCATGGATGTGTCCTACCTGGATCGCTATGACGTGCGGCCGTTCCCGGGCGCGGACCTGATCGAATATGCCGGCAAGATCACCGGCGGACGCGGCAGCTACGCGCACTGGCGGGCCTTCACCTCGCTGACGGCCAAGCGCGATGCCTGGTCCGGTTCCTACAGCGTGCAGTACATCGGCAAGACCGACGACATCACCGCCACGAAGGGGTTCACTGGCGATCACGCGCCGAGCCTGACCTATCACAACGTGCAGGTGAAGTTCGCACCGGTGGGGCAGTCGTTCGATGTCTCGTTCGGCATCGACAACCTGTGGGACAAGCAGGCGCCGTTCATCCAGAGCTACACGGACGGCAACACCGACACGATGACCTACGACCTGCTGGGCCGGCGCTGGTACGCGCGTTTCGGCTACCGCTGGTGAACCGTGACCCGTCCGCCGGCCAGCCGGCGGACGGGGCGATCGCGGCGACGCCGCAACCAACAGGAACATTCGAATGAAACCCGCTTTCTGGGCGCGCCGCGCCCATAAATGGATCGGGCTGATCGTCGGAATACAGGCGCTGCTGTGGATGATCAGCGGCGTCTACATGACCGTCGTGCCGCTCGACATCATCCATGGCGATCACCTGGCGCACAGCCACACGGATCCGCTGGTCGCCGCCGCGCCGCGCGTGGCGCAGGCGGATCTGGCCACGCGCTACCCCGATATCACCGCACTGAAGATCAAGCGCCTGCTGGACCGTGAGGTCTACGAAATCCGCCAGGGCGATCGCGCCTCCCTGGTCGATGCCGGCACCGGCGAGCGCATCACTCCGCTGGAACGCACGACCGTGGTCGCGCTGGCCAAGGCGGTCTACCAGGGCGAGGCGGACGTGACCGGCGCCGAATGGATCACCCGCGCCCCCCGTGAAGTGCAGACCCGGCCGGTGCCGATGTGGGCGGTGCGGTTCGACGACCGTGGCCAGACCACGCTGTATTTCTCGCCCGACACCGGTGAATTGCTGGCGCGCCGGCACAGCCTGTGGCGCTGGTTCGATTTCCTGTGGATGTTCCACATCATGGATTACGAAAAGCGCACGGACGTCAACAACACCCTGCTGCGGGTGGCCGCGGCGAGTGGCTTGCTGTTCGCGCTGAGCGGCGCCTGGTTGCTGTTCTACAGCTTCACCCGGAGGCGCAGCGCATGACGCCCTGGCTGAGGAAACTACACAAGTGGGTCGGGCTGATCATCGCCGTGCAGTTCGTGCTGTGGATGGCCAGCGGCCTGATGATGGCCTGGCTGGAGCACGACAAGGTGCAGGGCCACGAATTCCGCGCGCATGCGGCGGAACCGCGGGCCTGGCCGGCGGACGCGCGACCGGCCTCCGCGGCGCTGGCGGCGGTCGGCGGGGATGCGTTCACGGTCGCTTCGGGCTGGCTGCTCGAACGTCCCGTCTACCAGGTGTTCGACGGCACCCGCACGCATCTGGTCGATGCGCGGACGGGAACACGCCTGGCCATCGACGCGGCGCTGGCGGGACAACTGGCGCGAGCGTCCTACACCGGACCCGGGCAGGCGGCTCCGGCACGCCTGCTGGAACGCACGCTGGAAGTGCGCGATCACCCGGGCCGGTTGTGGCGGGTGGATTTCGACGACACCGAGGAAACGACGGTCTATCTGGCCGCGGACACCGGCCAGGTGCTGCAGCACCGCAACCGCACCTGGCGGCTGTTCGACGTGTTCTGGATGCTGCACATCATGGATTACAGCGGACGGGTGGACTTCAACAATCCGCTGGTGGTGTCGGCGGGCATCGGCGGGCTGTGGATGGCGCTGACCGGCGTCTGGCTGCTGTTCGCGAGCTTCCGACTGAGCGAATTCGTGCCGCGCCGGTGGCGTGGCGGGCATGAGCTGGCCGTGCACGATCCCGATGGCACCTGCCTGCGCACCGTGGCCGCCGCCGATGGCGACAACGTCTACCTGGCGCTGGCGCGCAACGGCCTGCAATTGCCTTCGAACTGCGGTGGCGGGCAGAGCTGTGGTCTGTGCGAGGTGCGCTTCCGCGGCGCGCCACCACCGGCGACCGCGGCCGACCGCGCGCACCTGCCCGAATCACGCCTGAAACTCGGCTATCGGCTGGCCTGCAACCTGCACGTCGACAAGGACACCCATGTCGAAGTGTCGGGTGGCAGCCGCCTGTGGACCGAACACGAGGCGGTGGTCGAACGGGTGGAAGCGGTGACGCCGTTCCTGCGCGAGATCGTGCTGAAGACGGACACCGCGCTGGGCGAGGAATACCAGCCCGGCGCCTACCTCCAGGTCCACGTGCCGGATTACCGCCTGCGTCCACACGATCTGGCGCATCCGGAACATCATCGCGACGACTGGCGAGCGCTGGAACTGCCAGCCGATCTGGTCAACAAGGAAGCGGTGCGGCGTTCCTATTCGCTGTCGCTGCCGGTGGCGAACACGGAGGGACGGCTGAGCCTGTTGGCGCGCTTCAATCCGGGCGCGCAAGGCAAGAAGCGGATGCCGACCGGCAAGGGCTCGACCTACCTGTATTCGCTGAAGGCCGGCGACAAGGTGCGCTTCAGTGGACCGTTCGGCGATTTCGCGATCAAGCCGGGTCATCGGGAGAAGGTGTTCATCGGCGGCGGCGCGGGCATGGCCCCGCTGCGGGCGATGATCCATGCCTGCCTCGACGGCGGGGCAGGCGAGCGCATGCACTTCTGGTACGGCGCACGCAGCCTGCGCGACGCGCCCTACATCGAGGAAATGGCGGCGCTGGCGCAACGGCACGCCAACTTCAGCTGGCACCTGGTGCTGTCGGACGAGGCCGAGTGCGGTGACGGGCTGCTGCGGGGCTTGGTGCACGAGGTGGCCGAGCACACCCTGCTGCGCGACCATCCGGATCTGCATGCCTGCGATTTCTATCTGTGTGGCCCGCCGGCCATGCTGATGGCGACGCGGCAACTGCTGAAGCGGCTGGGCGTGGACGAGGCGCGGATCGCCTACGACGACTTCAAGATCTGACGGAAACACCCCATTGCCCCGGCGGAAGTCTCTCCCGCCGGGGCTTTTCTTCTTTCAGGGATGGCGCGAGAAAGTCTCGGTCGCGCCATTGTCGTCAACCAACGCCACTTCGTAAGGCTGGGTGCGGCCATCCGGCATTTCCATGCCGGGAGAACCGAGCGGCATGCCGGGCACGGCGATGCCGCGAGCCTTCGGCTTTTCGGCGAGCAGGCGCTTGATGTCCTCGGCCGGAACATGGCCTTCGACGAAATAGCCATCCACCTCGGCGGTATGGCAGGACATCATCGGCTCGGGCACACCGAGGCGATCCTTCACCGTCATCATGTCCTCGGTATCGTGCACCTCGACCGGGAAACCGGCGGCGCGGACATGATCGACCCAGACGCCGCAGCAACCGCAGCTGGGACTCTTGTGCACGCGGATCAGCGGCAGGTGGGCGGGCGTGGCGGCAGAGGAGGTTGCGGCAGTCGTGGCGGTCGCGGAAGCGGCCGCGGTTTCCACAGCGGCCTGGGCGGGCGAGGGGACGGCGGCGAGCGCGACGCGGTCACTGGCCGAGGCCGCGCCGGGCGCGGCGCCACAGGCCACCAGCAGCATGCTGGTGCCGGCCAGGACCGCGCCGGCGGTGAGGTGTTTCAGCAGGGAGTTCATGGTGGTTTCTTCTCCGGAAAGCCGGCGGAATCCCTCCGGATTCCGCCGGACGGGTTACAGCATCGCCATCGCGCTGGCGAATTCCTTGCGGTCCAGCTTGCCGTCGCCGTTCTTGTCACCCATTCCGAAGTGCGGCAACAGCGGGTGGCGCTCGGGCAGTTCGGCCTTGCTGACGAAGCCGTCGCGGTTCTTGTCGAGGCTTTCGAACGATGCGTTGCCGTTGCCGGCGGCGTTGGTTTTCTTCGCCGGGGCCGGCGTGCCATGACCGGTATGGCTGCCGTGGCCGGCGTGATCCTGGGCGAACGCGGGGGCGGCCAGCAGGGCGAGCGCCATCAGGGCGGATGCGGAAATATTTTTCTTCATCGGATCATTCTCCAATCGAATCGGGATGAGGCGACGGCGCGCAACGCCGCCGCCGGGTTGTCAGAACCAGAAGCGGACGCCGGCCACGAAGCGGGTATCGCGGGTGTCACCACCTTCGCCGCGCCGGTAGTCGGCGGTGCCGCCGAACAGCCGCTCGTGCACCACGCCCACGTAGGGCGCGAAGCGCCGGTTGATTTCGTAGCGCAGGCGCAGGCCGGCTTCGACCTTGTTGAGGCCGGTGCCTTCGCCGTACTCGGGCACGTCCCTGGACGAGAAGCTCGCTTCGACCAGCGGTTGCAGGATCAGGCGGTTGGTCAGCAGCAGTTCGTATTCGGCTTCCACCGTGGCTATGACCTGCCCGGATTCACCCACGTAAGCGGTGGCGGACATCTCGAACTTGTACGGCGCCAGCCCTTGCACGCCGAAGGCGGCCCAGGTGCGCGAATCGGCCGGACGGAAATCCTGCTTCACGCCCACCACCACATCCCACCAGGGCGAGACGCTGCGGCCATACAGCACCTCCAGTTCGGAGGATTCGGTGCGCGAGCCTTCGCGCTCGCCCTCGCTGCGCAACCACAACCGGTTGAGATCGGTGCCGAACCAGGCGCTGCCTTCCCAGGCCTGCCCGGTGCCGTGGTCCGCATCCCAGCCTTCCAGGCGGTTGATCATCACCAGCGAATTGAACGCCGGCGCATGTTCCATCGCATGCGGCTTGAGGGAGGGGAAAGCGGCGGCGCGATCGGCGTCGGTGACGGCCGGAATGGGTTCGCGCGGATCGGTGGGAGCCTTGGCCGCCGTTCCGTGGTCCATCTGAGAGTGGTCCATCTTGGAATGGTCCATCTGCGTTGGAGCACTCTGCGAATGGTCCATCTGCGAATGGTCCATCTTCGAATGATCCATCTGCGAGTGATCCGTCTTCGAATCATCCGCCTTCGGGGTTTCCTCGACGGGGACCGGCGGTTTCTGCTGTGCAGGCGCAGGGGGCGCATGCGCGGCATGGTCGTGCTGTTGTGCCTGGACCTGGGCGGAGAGGGTCAGGCCCAGTGCGGCGGCCAGCAGGCCGAGCGGGAGATGAGTGCGCATGTTCATTCCTCCACCCGCACTTCCCGCATCATGCCGGCTTCCATGTGGTACAGCAGGTGGCAGTGGAACGCCCAGCGGCCAAGCGCGTCGGCGCGCACGCGATAGGTACGGCGCGTGCCCGGCGGCATGTCGATGGTGTGCTTGCGCAGGTGGAAGTTGCCCTGGTCATCCTCCAGATCGCTCCACAGGCCATGCAGGTGGATCGGGTGCTGCATCATCGTGTCGTTGACCAGCACGATGCGCATGCGCTCGCCGTAGTTCAGGCGCAGCGGCTCGGCGCCGGCGAAGGGGATGCCGTTGAACGACCAGGCGAACTTCTCCATATGTCCGGTGAGATGCAGTTCGACCTCGCGGCCCGGATCGCGGCCGTCGGGATCGTCGAACAGGCTCTTCATGTCGCCATAGGTCAACACCTTGCGGCCGTTGTCGCGCAGGCCGATGCCGGGATCGTCCAGCTTGGGCGAAGTGGCCGCCGTCTGCATGTCGATCAGCGGATTGCCGGCTTCGCTCGGCGCATGCACGGGTGCCTTGCCGCCGCCATGCGCACCGTGGCCCATGCTGGCGCCGCAGCGGCCCTCCATGCCCTTCTGGCCGGACATGTTCGCGCCGCAACCGCCTTCCATGCCCTTGTGGCCGCCCATGTCGTGGCCGCCGCCGCCCATGTCATGACCCATGTCCGACATGGTCAGCAGCGGGCGCGGATCACGCGCTGGCACCGGCGCTTCCAGACCCTGGCGCACCGCCAGCGTGCCGCGCGCGTAGCCGGTGCGGCCCATGTCCTGGGCGAAGATGGTGAAGGCGTCCTGGCCGCCGGGTTCGACCAGCACGTCGAAGGTCTCGGCCACCGCGATGCGGAACTCGTCGACGGTGACCGGATGGATGTACAGGCCATCGGCGGCGACCACCGTCATCTTCAGGCCGGGGATGCGCACGTCGAAGTAGGTCATCGCCGAGCCGTTGATGAAACGCAGCAGCACCTTTTCGCCGGAGCGGAACAGCCCGGTCCAGTTGCCGGCGGGCGCGTTGCCGTTCATCAGGTAGGTGTAGGTGTGCGCGTTGATGTCGGAGATGTCCGAGGGCGTCATCCGCATGCGTCCCCACATGCCGCGATCGGACAGCGTCGCCGCCCAGCCGTCGCGGCGGACGTCGCGGGCGAAATCGCCGACCGTGCGCTGGTAGGTGTTGTCGTGCATCGGCATCTTCTTCATCCGCCGGAACAGCGCGGCCGGATCCAGATCGGTCCAGTCGGACAGCAGCACGACGTGTTCGCGATCGAAGCGATAGGGCGGTGGCTCGGCCGGGTCGATGACCAGCGCGCCATACAGGCCGGCCTGTTCCTGGAACATCGAATGGCTGTGGTACCAGTAGGTGCCGGACTGCTTGAGCTGGAACCGGTACTGGTAGGTTTCGCCGGGCGCGATGCCGTCGAAACTCAGGCCGGGCACGCCGTCCATGTTGGCCGGCAGCAGGATGCCGTGCCAGTGGATCGAACTGTGCGCGTCGGCCAGGCGGTTGGCGACCCGCAGGGTGACGGTGTCGCCTTCGCGCCAGCGCAGGATCGGCGCCGGCAGGCTGCCGTTGACGGTGATCGCGGGGCGGGTACGGCCGGTGAAGTTGACCGGCGAGGTGCCGATGGCGAGATCGAAATCGGTGCCGGTCAGCACCGGCGCCTGGTACATCGAATGGGCGGTGTTCGCCCATGCGGGCAGGCGCGCGAGGCCAAAACCGGCGGCAACGCCGCCCACGGCCAGGCCGGTGACGAAGCGGCGCCGGGAAAGCTGGAATCCGGAACCGGATCCCGCGCCGAAAGAATCGGAAGACATGAAAACTCCTGACGATATTCTGGGGCAGCCCGGGGTCGGAACTGCGGGAAAACGCGCGGGACGACGGCAATGTCGCGGCGGCGCGGAATATCCACGGCCCTGCGGCCGGATTCAGGTGATGGGAGGTCGCTGCGGGGAAGGAAGCGGCGGGGCGGGATGCCCGGCGGGGACCGGCCCGATGGGGTCGGCGTTGGCGCGCGGCCCGTGGCCGGCCCACGCGGCGGGCATCGTGACGGGGGCTTGCTGGGCGCAGAAACCGTCGCAGTGACCGGTGGAACAGCAATCGGGCTGGCCGTGATCGTGGACCGGCACCGGTTCGGGAGCGACCCGGGCGCCGTCCGCATCGTGGCAGGGAGCGGACGGCGCCGGTTCGGCCTTGGCCGGCATGCCGCAATCGTCCATGGCATGTCCGTGATGCGGCAGGCTGGCCTGGGCCAGGTGCATCTGCAGCGCGGCCACGGCGTTGCCCGTCCCCGAGACCAGCAGGGTGACGCTCAACAGGATCCGCAGCAGCAGCGAGGGAAGGGACATGACTGCAGGTACTTTAACCGCCTGACCGATGAATGTGCAGCGGAATGCCGTGTCGTACACGCCCGGATAAGCATTGGAGGCGGGTCCAGTCCGGCTGCGAACCGCCAGCGGATGCCTGTTAAAGTGAACAGGTGTGTTTCCGAGTGCCCATTGGAGTACGCCCCGGTATGGATCCGGCATCTTTCCAAACGCCTTGCGATGCCACAGAATCCAGGCGCTTGAATCGATCCAAACTAGGGCAAACGCGTGAATGCAGCAGCGGTACCGTACCCGGCCAATCCTGAAGTGCCGCAGATGACCCAAGCCACGCATGCCTCGCCCGGCCGGGAACTGATCGTCGCCGATGTCGGCGGGACCTTCGCGCGCCTGGCCAAGGTCGTGGTGGCGGCTGGACACGCGCCGCGCGTGCTCGCATACCAGAAGTACGCCTGCGCCGAGTATCCCGATCTGGCCGCCATCCTGCACAGGTTCGCCGTCGATGAGCGCGCCACGGCCGATGCAGCGGTGGTGGCGATCGCCGGGCTGCTGGATGGCGACACCCTGGTCAATTCCAACCTGCCGTGGCCGGTGTCGCTGGAGCGTACCCGGCAGGCCTCTGGATTGGCGACGTTGTCGCTGATCAACGATTTCGAGGCGGTCGCCTACGCGATTCCCTATCTGCACGCCGACGGCCTGTCGCCGCTGAGCGGCGAGCATCCGCATACCTTCCATTGGCCCGCGCTGGTGCTCGGCCCGGGCACCGGGCTCGGCGCCGCGCTGCGTTTCGAGGGCGGCACGCGGCCGGTGCTGGCCAGCGAGTTCGGCCATGCCGCGCTGGCGCCGGGCAACGCGCTGGAAATGGACGTGCTGGCCCTGCTGATGAAGCGCTGGCCACACGTGGACAACGAGCGCGTGCTGTCAGGCAACGGCCTGATGAACCTGTATCCGTGCCTGTGCGAGATTCGCGGCAAGGCGCCGCGCTGGCAGACACCCGAACAGCTGATCGCCGCCGCGCAGGCGGGCGAGGATCCGCTGGCGGTGGAAACCGTCGAGGTGTTCTGCGGCTGGCTGGGCAGCCTGACCGGCGATCTGGCGATTGCGTTCGGTGCCAAGGCGGTCTATCTGGCCGGTGGCATTTCCGGCCACATCGAACAGTTCCTGCGCAATGGAACATTCCGCGAGCGTTATCTCAACAAGGGCGTGCTCGGCCACGTGCTGCGGCACGTGCCGGTGTGGCGGGTCGATCACGGCCAACTCGGCGTGATGGGCGCGGCCGCGTGGTATGCCTCGCACCACCTGGATTGAATCGACACGGCGCCGCGCGCGCCCATCCCGAGGGAGGATCCGATGACTGATCGCAGGCAGTTCCTGCAGGCCGGCCTGTTGGCCGCCGGTGCCCTGTCGTTGCCCGCCATGCGCGCGGGCGCCGCGTCCGCGCCCGGCGCGCGGGTGGTGTCCACCTGGGATTTCGGCGTGCCCGCCAACCAGGCGGCCTGGCCGGTGCTGGCCCGTGGCGGCAGCGCGCTGGACGCGGTGGAAACCGGGGCGCGCTGGGCCGAGAGCGAGCTGTGCAATCCCACGGTCGGTCATTGCGGCAATCCGGATCGCGACGGCGTGCTGACCCTGGACGCCAGCATCATGGATGGCGACGGCCGCTGTGGTTCGGTGGCCGCGCTGGAGGACATCCTGCATCCGATCTCGGTGGCGCGTCGCGTCATGGAGAAAACCCCGCACGTGATGCTGGTGGGCGAGGGCGCGCAGCAGTTCGCGGTCGCCGAGGGCTTCGAGAAGAAACACCTGCTCACGCCGCAGGCCGAGAAGGCCTGGCGCGAGTGGCTGAAGACCGCCGAGTACAAGCCGGAGATCAACGCCGAGCGGCGCGGCCAGCCCGGCAACAAGGACAACCACGACACCATCGGCATGCTCGCGATCGATGCGCAGGGCCGGCTGGCCGGTGCCTGCACCACCAGCGGCATGGCCTGGAAGATGCACGGCCGGGTCGGCGACAGCCCGATCATCGGCGCCGGCCTCTACGTCGACAACGAGGTCGGCGCCGCCACCGCCTCCGGCGTGGGCGAGGAAATGATCCGCAATGCCGCCAGTTTCCTGGTGGTGGAACTGATGCGACAGGGCCGCTCGCCGATGGATGCCTGCCGCGAAGCCATCGACCGGGTGGTGCGCAAGCGTCCGGAAGCCAGCAGGAACCTGCAGGTGTGCTTCCTGGCGCTCAACAAGCATGGCGAGGTCGGTGCGTTCGCGTTGCATCGCGGTTTCGTCTACGCGGTGTGCGACGCCGACAAGCGCGACGATCTGCGCGAGTCCGGCTCGGTCTACACGACCACGCAGTCATGAACGGACAGCCCGCCGGTTGCCTGCTGGAAATCGCCGCCAACTCGCACCTGTCCGCGCTCGCGGCGCAGGCCGGCGGCGCGGATCGGATCGAACTGTGCGAGAACCTGGGCGAGGGCGGCACCACGCCTTCCTACGGCACCCTGGCGAGGACCCGGGATCGGTTGTCGATTCCGATCTTCGTGCTGATTCGACCACGGGCCGGCGACTTCCTGTATGGCCCGGAAGAAACCGAGGTGATGCTGCATGACATCGCGGCCTGCCGGCAGCTGGGCTGCGACGGTGTGGTGATCGGCGCGCTTGACGCGGGCGGCGACATCGATCTGCCGCTGTGCCGCGAATTGGTGGCGGCGGCATCGGGGATGGGGGTCACGTTCCATCGCGCCTTCGACGCGGTCCGCGATCCGGCCAGGGCGCTGGAAGCGATCGTGGCGCTGGGTTGCGATCGGGTGCTGACCTCGGGTGGCCAGGCCGACGCGGTGCTGGGTGCCGCGGCTATCGCGAGCCATGTGCGGCAGGCGGCCGGTCGCATCGCGATCCTGGCCGGGGCCGGGCTGACGCCGGGCAATGTCGCGGGACTGGTGCAGGCGACCGGCGTGAACGAGGTGCATGCCTCGGCCAAGGCACGGCGCGCCACGACAATGGCGTTCCACAATCCGGCGCTGGCCGGGCTCGACTACGACCGCCAGGAAACCGATCCGGCGATCGTCGCCGCATTCAGGCGGGCGCTCACCGCGCCCTGACCCACGGGCTCGCGTGCGCCGCGGGTGAGCGGCGGGGTGGGTTTGCGCACTTTGTTCATCCGCTTGTCATGGATGCATGGCAGGGGCGTGAAACCATCGCCCTCAAGCCATTGATTCGAAACATTTATCTCGATTCAAAAAGCCAGTCCGCCTGATTTGCTGCGTTGCGGAATGCCATCTCGCATTTACGCATGCTTAATTTAGATCGATCCAGAGAGAGGTGCCTGAGTCGTTGGAACGATTCAAGTACAGGGTTAGATCGAGAGAAATCTTCTGGACGCCGCCGTACCGCAAGTCAAAAACCACACCACAATCACCCCGAGTACTTCGCAAAATGGCTCAGTCCCACCGCTATCGTCGCAATGTCCTAAGCAGCGCGTTGCTGCTGGCGATGCTCCCCACGCTGTCCGTGGCCGCCCAGGAGGCCGCTTCTTCCGAACCCACCAAGGAGCTCGACACCGTCACCGTCACCGGCTCGCGCATCAAGCGCGCCCAGGTGGAAGGCCCGGCGCCGGTCAACGTGATCACCGCCGACCAGATCAAGAAGGAAGGCTTCGTCACCGTCTATGACGTGTTGACCACCCTGACCGAAGCCACCGGCACGGTCGAGGCGGACTCCCAGTGGGGTTCGCATACTCCCAATGCCAGCGGCCTGAACCTGCGCGGCATGGGCCCCAACCGCACGTTGCTGCTGGTCAACGGCCGCCGCGTCGCCGATTACCCGCTGCCGTACGGTGGCGAAACCAATTTCTCCAACTACAGCAACATTCCCGCCGCCGCGGTCGAGCGCGTGGAAGTGCTGACCGGCGGCGCGTCGGCGATCTACGGTTCCGACGCCATCGCCGGCGTGGTCAACGTCATCCTGAAGACGAATTACGACGGCGACGAGTTCCGCATCCGTGGCGGTTCCTCGACCGAAGGTGGCCGCGACACCTGGGATCTTTCCTGGGCCGGTGGCAAGACCGGCCAGCAGTGGAGCGTGACCTACGCGCTGCAGTACAACAAGCGAGATCCGCTGTTCGGACGGGACCGTCCGGCCATGGACGATTCCGATGATGCCCCCTATTCGTCCTGGAACACCGAACAGCGCAAGGTCGGTTTCCGGCCGACGGTCGGCCTGGCGCTGATCGATGCCGGCAGCGGCATGCGCCTGGCGCCGCCGACCGGCACCTGCGAAAAGTTCGGCGGCGAGTACTACACGGCGGATCGCCTGACCTACAACTACGCAACCGACACCATCAACAACACCGGTCGCCTGTGCGGCATGAGCGCCGACTACGCCAACTGGCTGCTGACCGGTGGCGCCGAGAATCTTTCGGGCAATCTCTACGGCACCTGGGATTTCGCGAATGGCATGCAGGCCTGGTCGAACATCGCGGTCTACCATTCCGAAGCACTGTGGAGTACTTCGCCTCCCAGCGTCTATCTGGTCGATGACGCCAATGGCTATTTCATCGATCAGCAGAGCGGAAGCCCGTTGATCGGTTCCCGCCAGCTGACCGCCAACGAAGTCGGTGGCATGGACAAGCTCCGCAACACCAATCGCGAGCTGTCCTGGGACTGGAGCGCGGGTCTGCGCGGCAGCTTCGCCGATCGCTTCGATTGGAATGCCTCGGTCGGCCGTTCCTACTACCGCGTGGAAGAGCGCCAGAACGTGGTGGACGAGCAGAAGTCGTACGACTATTTCCTCGGTCCGCGCCTGGGCACCACCGCCGACGGTGAAGCCATCTACGATCTCAACGAAGAGCGCTGGTGGAACCCGATCACGCCCGCGGCCTACGGCCAGTTCGGCACCGTGGCGGTCAACAAGGCGGCGTCCTGGGTCAACCAGGCGTCCTTTGATGTCACCGGCGACCTGTTCGAGGGCTGGGCAGGCCCGATCGCGTTCGCGGCGGTCGTCGAAGCGGCCCAGCAGGGTTACAAGCTGAACCCGGATGCCCGCGCCGGCATCGATTTCGACCTGCAGAACGTGGATCGCGGTGGGGGCGAGCGCACCCGCTACTCCGCGGGCGTGGAGTTCCAGGTGCCGCTGCTGACGTCGTTGACCGCCACCGCGGCGGCGCGCTACGACCGCTATGGCTCCTACAAGGCATTCAATTCCGCCGACACCCTGGACATCGGTTCGCAGAAGGAAACCACCTGGAATTTCGGCCTGGAATGGCGTCCGCTGGACAACCTGCTGGTTCGCGGCTCTTACGCCACCAGCTTCCACGCGCCCGACATGCACTACCTGCTGGGCCAGCCCAGCACCGCGGCGGAGACCAGCACCGACCAGTTGCGCTGCATCCAGAGCGGCGCCTACCTGGTGAACAATTGCGGCGTCGGCAACACGGACGTGTGGTACCAGTTCGACGTGAACCGTCGAGGCACGCCGCTGCTGAAGTCGGAAACCGGTGATTCCTGGACCGTCGGTTTCGTCTGGGACGTGATGCAGAACCTGTCGTTCACCGCCGACTACTGGGCGATCAGCCTGGACGACATGATCGTCGACGTCGGCAGCGAGGAGATCCTGACCAGCGAAGCGGGCTGCCTGACCGGCAAGAAGATCAACAACACGACGTGGACCAACCCCGCGGGCGAGGCCTACTGCGCCGGCATCCTTGCGCGCGTCAATCGCGATAGCGAAGGTCGCCTGGTTTCGATCGAGCGTGGCCCGTTCAATCTCGCCAATCGCGAGGTCAAGGGTATCGACGTGAGCGGCCGCTACCGGCTGGACACCGACAACTGGGGCGACTTCCAGTTCGGTTTCAACTACACCAACCAGTTGTCGACCAAGGAGCAGAAGTACGACAACGATCCGAATCCGGAGCGCCGCGACCGCGATCTGCGCAGCAAGCTGCGTGCGAGCGTGGCGTGGCAGCGCGGCAACTGGAACGCGAACGTGTATGCCGACCGCGTCGGTTCGGTGCCGGGCGTGCGCTACCACTGGAACGCCGCGGACACCAGCACGACGGGCGGCTGCCTGCCGTTCGCCGATGGTTATGTCCCCAGCGACAGCCCGGGTCTGAACTGCCACGAGCCGGCCACGCTGCCGAACGGCCAGCCGAACCCGAACCCGAATGCGGGCCAGTCCACCAAGCGCTACTTCGGACGCGTCGGACCGTTCATCACCTGGAACTTCAACGTCGGCTATCGCATCAGCGAGCACGCCAAGCTGAATTTCTACGTGAACAACGCGTTCAACGCGGCCAGCTGGAACCACAAGGATCCGTACAAGCTCGACTACGACTTCGCCCCGACCCGCCTGTTGAGCGCGGTGGGTCGCGAGGTCGCGATGGAATACGTGTTCACGTTCTAAGCAGGACCCGGAGTCTCCTCCGTCCTCCGGGGCGGCCCGGGCAGGATGGTCCCGCTACGGCCGGGCCATCCTGCCCGCTCCGGCAAGTCGCAGTACGCGTCATACAATCCGGCGGCATCCTTCCCGAGGGGATGCCGTCCGGGCTCCAGGAAGCTTCAACCCGCGGTCGCCAGATCGCACGCATACAAGGTAATCAGACCGCATGACACCGACGTCCCGAGTACCGGTTTCCACGCGCGCCCGTCCCGCCGCACTGGCCCTGGCCGGCCTGCTGGCGCTGGCCACACCGATGATCCACGCCGCTCCGGCGGTGGATCCGGTGCGCGAGGTGAACACCTTCATCGGCAGCAAGGACGACGGCAATACCTTCCCGGGCGCTTCGGCGCCATTCGGCCTGATCCAGGTCAGCCCCATCGGTGAGCACTATACGGGCTGGCGTTACGACGATCCCAAGATCCGCGGCTTCGGCCATTCGTTCCTGTCCGGCGCCGGTTGCTGGGAGCAGGGCGGCCAGGTCTCGGTCCTGCCGGTCACCGGCACGATCGGACCGGGCGGCGATTTCGACACCCAGGATCCCAAGCGTTTCAACCACAAGACCTATGCCTCCCGCTACAGCCACGACGGCGAGGTGGGGCAGGCGGGCTACTACAAGGTGCGCCTGCTCGATTACGGCGGCATCGACGCCGAGGCGACCGCGCTGACCCGCGCGGCGGCCGAGCGCTATACCTTCTCCGCCGGCGCCAACGAAGGCCACGTGCTGGTCAACGTGGCGCAGGCCAACGAACGCCATTCGGTGATCGGCAGCACCGTCGACGTGGTCGGCGATCGCGTGGTGGAAGGCAAGCTGGTCACCCGCAGCTTCTGCGGTGGCCACCAGTACACCACCTGGTTCCGCATCGAGTTCGATCGCCCGTTCAAGGCGTTCGGTACCTGGGGCGAGACCGGCGGCCTGCCGGGCGCGCGCCACAGCATGGAAGGCGAGGCCAAGCTCAACGGTGCCTGGCTGAGCTTCGACACGAGCAAGGGCAAGGCGGTCACCGCGATCAGCGCGATCTCCCACGTCGATGCCGAAGGCGCGCGCAACAACCTGCGCAGCGACGGCATGCGCGGCGGCAAGCTGCTCGGCTTCGAGCAGATGCGCAAGCAGGCCGAGGACACCTGGCGCAAGGAACTGGCCAGCATCCGCGTGCAGGGCGGCAACCAGGACGATCGCACGGTGTTCTACACCGCGCTGTACCACGCGCTGCTGCAGCCGCTGACCGGCAGCGACGCCGACGGCCGCTATCGCGGCTACGACGAACAGATCCACCGCGCCGACGGCTGGACCTACTACGAGTACTTCTCGCTGTGGGACACCTACCGTTCGCAGAACCAGCTGCTGGCGATGCTTCGCCCCGAGCGCACCCGCGACATCGGCCGCTCGCTGCTGGCAATCCACGAGCAGGGCGGCTGGCTGCCGCGCTGGGGCTACGCCAACTTCGAGACCAACGTGATGACCGGTGATCCGGTCACCCCGTTCATGGTCGACCTGTGGCGTTTCGGCGCGCTCAAGGGCGTGGAGAAGCAGGCCTATGCGGCGTTGCGCCAGAACGCCTTCGAGATGCCGCCGACCAACTCGCGCCATGCCGGCCGTTCCGGCAACGCCAGCTATCTGGCCAATGGTTTCGTGCAGTACGACCGCGCCTGGCCGTCCAAGGGCATGGACGTGGATCCGCACCACGGCGGTTCGGCCACGCTGGAATACGCGCTGGCCGACTGCTCGCTGGCGCAGATGGCCGACGGCCTGGGCCTGGGCGAGGACGTGGCGGTGCTGCGCGAGCGCGGCCGCAACTGGCGCAAGGTGTGGGACGCCGACGTTCGTGACGAGGAAACCGGCTTCACCGGCTTCCCGCGCGCGCGCATGGAGGACGGCGGCTGGTACGTACCGGCCGATGGTCACTACAGCCCGCGCTCGCACCACGGTTTCCATGAAGGCACCGCCTGGCAGTACCAGTGGCTGGTCCAGCAGGACGTGCCCGGGCTGGTCGAGGCGATGCATGGCGCCGAAGAGGCCGGCAAGCGCCTGGACACCTTCTTCGCCTACGACGCGCTGCTGAAGGATCCGCTGCATGCGGCCCGCAAGGAGTGGGTGGTCGGCCCGTACAGCTACTACAACCAGTACCGCTACAACCCCAACAACGAGCCGGATCTGCACGCGCCGTGGATGTACACGCTGATCGGCCAGCCGTGGAAGACCACCACCGTGCTGCGCGCGGCCCAGCAGCTGTTCACCAACGCGCCCAACGGCGTCACCGGCAACGATGATCTCGGCACGATGTCGGCTTGGTACCTGTTCAGCGCGATGGGCCTGTATCCGGCCGTGCCCGGCACCGGCCAGTTCCTGCTGCATGCGCCGCGCTTCAGCCGGGTCGAGATGGACCTGGGCCAGGGCCGCACCCTGCGCATCGACGCGCCGGGCGCCGACGGCCGCACGCTGCAGTATGTGGATGGCGTGCGCGTGGACGGGCAGGCGCATGCACCGGTCTGGCTGGACTGGAATCGCCTGCAGCAGGGCGGCCGCATCGAGTACGCGCTGACCGCCACGCCGCCGACCACCGGCTGGGGCACCCGCGCGGCCGATCTGCCGGCATCGTTCTGCGCCGCTCCGTCCGCGGGCGGCCAGTGAGTTACCGCCATGTCCGCCGCCGCTCCGGCTCTCTCTCCCACCGGTCCGGCGGCCGGCATGGCATTTTCCCCCGCGCGATCGTTTAGGCTTGCGGCTTCCCGGGACGTTACGAACAGATGAAAGACAAAGCCACCGCGACAGGGAAGGGTGCCCGCGCAGGCGCGGGCCGCAAGGCCGGCAAGCGGGCGGTCACGGTCACCGACATCGCCAATGCCATCGGGGTTTCGCGCGCGACCGTTTCACTGGTGCTGCGCGGCAGTCCGCTGGTGCACGCCGACACCCGTGCGCGGGTGGAAGCCGAACTGCGCCGCCAGCGGTATGTCTACAACCGCGGCGCCGCCAACCTGCGCCGGCAGACGTCCTCCAGCGTGGCGCTGGTGATCAACGATCTGTCCAACCCGTTCTTCGCCGAATTCGCGGCGGGCGTGGACGAGGCGCTGGGCGCGCGGGGTTACGTGACCCTGCTCGGCAGCACCGCCGAATCGCCCGAACGCCAGCAGGCGGTGCTGTCCACGCTGATGGAACACATGCCGGCCGGATTGATCCTCTCGCCCGCCGAGGGCAGCGACAGCGCGCAGTTGCGGCAGGTGCTGGGCGCGCACGGCAACGTGCTGCTGTTCAACCGTGAGCTGGATGGCGCCGACTGGGATTTCCTGGCGCTGGACAACCAGCGTGGCGCCTACATGGCGACGCAGCACCTGATCAATCTGGGCCATCGCCGCATCGCCTTCTTCGGCGGCCACGCGGATTCGTCGTCCTGCCGGCAGCGCCGCGCGGGCTACGCGCAGGCGATGCAGGAAGCCGGCCTGGCAGTCGAGGACGGCCGGATGATCGAGTCGGCGCCCAATCGCCTGGAAGCGGCATCCCGTACCGGCGAACTGTTCGCCAGCGAACCGGCCCCGACCGCGGCGGTCTGCTACAACGACACGGTCGCGCTCGGCCTGATGCTGGGACTGGCGTCGCGCGGGATCCATCCGGGCCGCGATTTCGCGGTCACCGGATTCGACGATATTTCCGAGGCCGCGGTGACATCGCCGCCGCTGACCACGCTGGCGGTGAACCCGCGCGAGCGTGGCCGGCAGGCCGCCGAACTGCTGCTGCGCCGCCTGGGCGAACCCGAGGCGCCGCCGCAGCGCACCACCGCATCGGTGGAACTGCGCATCCGCGAAAGCAGCGGGGCGCCGCGCCCATGATGTTCTTCCGTTCCTTCGTACCCACCGAACCCTGAGGCGAGCCCCCACATGGCCTTTGCTCCGACACCCCAGCCCCGGACCTCCGCCGCCGCTCCGGCGGTCAACACCCGCGTGGCCCTGGCCGTGGTCACCACGATCTTCTTCATGTGGGGCTTCCTGACCTGCCTCAACGACATCCTCATCCCGCACCTGAAGGCGGTGTTCGAGCTGAACTATGCGCGCGCGATGCTCGTGCAGTTCACCTTCTTCGGCGCCTACTTCCTGATGTCGCTGCCGGCCGGCCGGCTGGTCGCGCACCTGGGCTACAAGAAAGGCATCGTGGCGGGCCTGGTGATCGCCGGCATCGGCGCGCTGGGCTTCTGGCCGGCGGCCGAACTGCGCATCTATGAAGCCTTCCTCGGCGCGCTGTTCGTGCTGGCCACCGGCATCACCGTATTGCAGGTGGCGGCCAATCCCTATGTCGCGCTGCTGGGACCGGAGCAGACCAGTTCCAGCCGGTTGACCTTGGCGCAGGCGCTCAATTCGCTGGGTACGGCCATTGCGCCGATCTTCGGCGGCCTGTTGATCCTGGGCAACACGGTCAAGAGCGCCGATCAGATCGCGGCGATGCCGGAAGCCGAACAACTGGCCTATCGCGTCCAGGAAGCGCAGGCGGTGCAGGGCCCGTACGTGGGCCTGGGCATCGCGCTGTTCCTGCTGGCGGTGTTCGTGTTCCTGTTCCGCCTGCCGGCACTGACCGAATCCACCGAGCAGGCGGATCCGGTCAAGCACACGCTGGGCGAGGCGCTGCGCCATCGCCACGTGCTGTACGGCGTGCTGGGCATCTTCTTCTATGTCGGCGCCGAAGTGGCGATCGGCAGCTTCCTGGTCAACTACCTGTCGATGCCGAACATCGGCGGCTTCACCGAGCAGGAAGCCACCCACTACGTCGCCGCCTACTGGACGATGGCGATGATCGGCCGTTTCGTCGGCTCGGCGATCATGGTCAAGTTCTCGCCGCGCAAGCTGCTGGCGATCTTCGCCGCGGTGAATGTCGCGCTGCTGGCGATCACCATGCTGGCCGAGGGCCCGGTTGCCGTGTACAGCGTGGTGGCCACGGGCCTGTTCAACTCGATCATGTTCCCGACCATCTTCGCGCTGGGCATCGAGCGCCTGGGACCGCTGACCGGCAAGGCGTCCAGCCTGCTGATCATGGCAATCGTCGGCGGCGCGATCATTCCGTACCTGCAGGGCGTGCTGGCGGACAACATTGGCCTGCATCACGCCTTCATCCTGCCGCTGCTCTGCTACGGCTACATCATTTTCTATGGCCTCTCGGGTTCGCGCCCGGACGCCTCGGCGGCCAAGGGAGCGTAAGGCCCAAATGTCGAAGATCGTTTGTTTCGGCGAGGTTTTGATCGATCTACTCGCCCAGCCCCCGGCCACGCCGGATACCCCGCGCGCCTTCCTGCAGTACGCCGGCGGCGCACCCGCCAACGTGGCGGTGGCCGCGGCCCGGCTGGGCGCGGACACCCATTTCGCCGGCATGCTGGGCGAGGACATGTTCGGTGACTTCCTGCGCGAGAGCCTGGAATCGGCCGGCGTCGCCACCGACTGCATCGTGCGTACCGGCGAGGCCAAGACCGCACTGGCCTTTGTCGCCCTGGACGCGACCGGCGAGCGCAGTTTCAGCTTCTACCGGCCGCCGGCGGCGGATCTGCTGTTCCGCACCGAGCATTTCCAGCCGAGTTGCTTCCACGGCACCGGCAGCTTCCATGTCTGCTCCAACAGCCTGACCGAGCCGACGATTGCCGAGACGACGTTCAATGGCATGCTGCGCGCGCGCGCGGCCGGCGCGGTGGTCAGCCTGGATTTGAACCTGCGCCCGGCGCTGTGGCCGGCCGGCGTGGATCCGGCGCCGCGGCTTTGGGAAGCGCTGGGCAATGCGGACCTGGTGAAGCTGTCGCAGGAAGAACTCGATTATCTGGCGCGTCCGTTCGGCGGTGGCGCGGAAGGCGAAACCCGGGTGCGTGAGCGCCTGTTCGAAGGCCACGCCCAGTTGCTGATCATCACCGACGGCGCCGCGCCGATCCGCTGGTTCACCCGCCAGGCCGATGGACGCGTGAGCAGTTTCCGGGTCGAGACGCGCGACACCACGGCCGCGGGCGACGCCTTCGTCGGCGGCCTGCTGTTCCGGCTGGGCGAGCGGGGCGGGGATGGCGCGGGTTTCGCCTCGTTCTGCCACGACCGCGCGGCCATCGAGGACACCCTCCGCTTCGGCGCCGCCGTCGGCGCGCTGGCGGTGACCCGCAAGGGCGCCTTCGCCGCCATGCCGACCCTGGCCGAAGTCCAACAACTGCTGCAGGACCAACATGAGCACGCCTGATATTGCGCCGGATTTCCGGTCGCCCGCGTTCCTGCGCGAACACATCGCGCAGACCATGGCCTTCTACCATCCGCGCGCCATCGATCCGGCCGGCGGCTTCTTCCATTATTTCCGCGACGACGGCAGCGTCTACGACGCCGGCCATCGCCACCTGGTCAGCAGCACGCGTTTTGTCTTCAACTACGCGATGGCGTTCCGCGAGTTCGGCAACGCCGAGTACCTGGACGCGGTGAAGCACGGCCTGCGCTACCTGCGCGACGTGCACCGCAATCCGGCCACCGGTGGCTATGCGTGGACGCTGCGCGACGGCGTGGTCGAGGACGACATGAACCACTGCTACGGCGTGGCCTTCGTCCTGCTGGCCTATTCCTGCGGCGTCAAGGCCGGCGTGGAAGAGGCGCGCGGCTGGATGGACGAAACCTGGAACCTGCTGGAGCAGCGGTTCTGGGAACCGGAATTCGGCCTGTACAAGGACGAGGCCGACGGGCAGTGGAATTTCACCGGCTACCGCGGCCAGAACGCCAACATGCACATGTGCGAGGCGATGCTGGCGGCGTTCGAGGCCACCGGCGAGCGCCGCTATGTCGAGCGCGCCCTGCAACTGGCCGATCACATGACCCGCCGCCAGGCCGCCAAGGCCGACGGACTGGTGTGGGAACACTACGACACCCGGTGGAACATCGACTGGGACTACAACCGCGACAATCCCAAGCACCTGTTCCGCCCGTGGGGATTCCAGCCCGGCCACCAGACCGAGTGGGCCAAGCTGCTGATGATCCTGGATCGCCATGTCGACGCCGACTGGCTGGTGCCGACCGCGCGCCACCTGTTCGATGTCGCGGTGGCGCGTTCCTGGGACGAGACGCGTGGCGGTCTGTACTACGGCTTCGCCCCGGACGGCGCGGTGTGCGACGACGACAAGTATTTCTGGGTGCAGGCCGAATCGCTGGCCGCCGCCGCGCTGCTGGCGCAGGGCACCGGCGATGCATCCTACTGGCAGTGGTATGACCGCCTGTGGGACTACGCCTGGAAACATTTCGTCGATCACCGCTACGGCGCGTGGTACCGCATCCTGGATGCGGACAACCGCAAGTACAGCGACGAGAAGAGTCCGGCCGGCAAGACGGACTACCACACCATGGGCGCATGCCATGAGGTACTGAACGTGGTGCGCCCGCGCGGCTGAGCCGGGCCACCACACCGAGCGAGGAGGGAAGGGCTTTGCACGGAATACACGCGTCAAGTTTTGGATCGATGCAACGTTGGCTGGCGGCAGGACTGATCCTGCTGGCATCGGGATTCGCGCACGCACAGGCATCCGCACAGGCATCGGCGCCTTCGCTGGTGCCGTTGCCGGCATCGGTCAAACCGGAAACCGGAACCTTCGTGCTGTCGCCTGCCACGCGGCTGTGCGCGGAAGGCAAGGACGCGCAGGCGAATGCCGATCTGTTCAATGCCTGGCTGCGCGAGCGGCAAGGCTGGGCGCTGCGCGATTGCGGCAAGGCATCGGCGAAAACCGCCGACGTGATCCGGTTGGCGCCCGCCGGCAAGGACATCGCCGCCGAGGCCTACCAACTGCATGTGCAGCCGCAGGGCGTCAGCCTGCGCGGCGACGCCGCCGGCCAGTTCTATGGTGTGCAGACGCTGATGCAACTGCTGCCCATCGACCGCGCCCAGCGGCTGGAGCTGCCGGCGCAGCGTATCGATGACGCGCCGCGCTTCGCCTATCGCGGCATGCACCTGGACGTGGGCCGCCACCTGTTCCCGGTTGATTTCATCAAGCGGCTGCTGGACCGGATGGCGCACTACAAGCTCAACCGCTTCCACTGGCATCTCACCGACGACCAGGGCTGGCGCATCGAGATCAAGCGCTATCCGCGCCTGACCGAAGTGGGCGGGCAGCGCAAGGAAACCGATGGCGACGGCAAACCCTACGGCGGCTTCTACACCCAGGACGAGGTGCGCGACGTGGTCGCCTACGCGGCGTCGCTGCACATCACGGTGATCCCGGAAATCGAGATGCCGGGCCATGCGCTGGCCGCCTTGGCCGCCTATCCGGAACTGGGCTGCACGCCGGGACCGTTCGAGACCGGCACCACCTGGGGCGTGTTCGACGACATTTTCTGCCCGACCGAGCCGACCTTCACCTTCCTGGAGAATGTGCTGGACGAGGTCATCCCGCTGTTCCCGGCGCCATATGTGCACATCGGCGGCGACGAAGCGCCGAAGACGCGCTGGCAGCAGAGCGCGGCGGCGCAGGAGGTCATCCGCCGCGAGGGCCTGAAGGACGAACACGAACTGCAGAGCTGGTTCATCCGCCGGATGGAGCGCTTCCTGCACTCGCGCGGCAAGCGCCTGATCGGCTGGGATGAAATCCTCGAAGGCGGCCTTGCCCCGGATGCGACGGTGATGTCGTGGCGTGGCGAGGCCGGCGGGATCGCCGCCGCGCGCCACGGCAATGACGTGATCATGTCGCCGACGCGCTGCTGCTACCTCGACTATGGCCAGGGTCCGAAGGACACCGAGCTCTGGCAGAAGGGCGGCGAGCTGCCGATCGAGACCGTCTACGCCTACGATCCGGTGCCGGTGGAACTGGAGGCCGACAAGCGCCACCACATCCTCGGCGTGCAGGCGAACGTGTGGACCGAGCGCATGCCGCGCGAGGAGGTGGTCGAATACATGGTGTTCCCGCGCCTGTTGGCGCTGGCCGAGATCGCATGGACGCCGCAGGCGCAGCGCGATTTCGACGCCTTCGATCGACGCCTGTCCGGCCAGTATCCGCGCCTGGCACAGGCCGGCTTCCGTTACCGCATCCCGGCGCCGTGGGGCCTGCGCGACGGCCTGGCCGTGGAGCAGGACCAGTACACGCTGGATCTGCGGCCGCGCGTGCCTGGCAGCCGCATCCACTACACCCTGGACGGCAGCGTTCCGATCACCGCCTCGCCGAAAGCGACCGGGCCGGTCAGCGTCATCGTGCCGGCCGACGGCGCGGTCACGGTGCGCACGCTGACCATCACCGCCGATGGACGCGAGAGCGGCATCCACCGCGCGACCCTGCGCAATCGCCGCTACAAGCCGGCACAGCCGGAACCGAAGGACGCGCGTGCTTCCGGCGTGTCCTACCGCTACTACGAAGGCACCTTCGACCGCTTCGCCGAGATGGAAGCGGCCAAGCCGGTGCGCAGTGGCAGCGCGCAGGCGTTCGACTGGCGCGGCTACGGCCGCCACGAGCATTTCGGGCTGGTGTTCGAGGGCTGGCTGCACGTGCCCGAGGACGGCCTGTACCGTTTCCGCGCGCAGGCCGACGACGCGTCCGCGCTGACCATCGACGGCGAGGCGGTGGTGCGCAACGAGACCTACGATCAGCCGGTGGAAGGCAGCGTGCCGCTGCGCCAGGGCTGGCATCGGCTGCGGCTGGATTTCTACCAGCGCTCGGGCGATATCGGCCTCGGGCTGAGCTGGGCGAAGGGCGACGCGTCGCTGCAACCGCTGGACGCGACGCAGCTGCGGCATTGAAGCAGGAGGTCCGGCCGGATCCGGGATGCCGGGTCGCGGACGGACACACGGGTTTCCGCGACGCGCGTGCGTGGCGGGAACGGCGCAGGATCAGGCCACGCGGGTGCCGTCACGGCACCGAGCCGTGTCGGCCGACGAGGAGGAGCGAGTTCATGAGAGTCCAACCCATTGCCGCCACGGTTCCCGCCTGGATGCGCGCGATGCTCTGCATCGCGTGGCTGTTGCTGGCCACCACCGCGATCGCGCAGCCGGCCGCGCAGTCGCATGCGGTCAGCGCCGACTGGCGCTTCCGCCTGCTGCCCGGCGACGCCCAGCTTGCGGCGCACCCGCAAGCCGCCGGATGGGCGAAGGCCGCGGTGCCGGGCACGGTCCATACCGATCTGTTCGCCAACGGAGTGATTCCGGATCCCTACGTCGGCGCGCCGGAAGCCGGCCTGCAATGGATCGGCCTGGCCGATTGGGAATACCTGGGCCGCTTCGACGTCGATGCCGCCACGCTGGCGCGTCCGCACGCGGAACTGGTGTTCGAGGGGCTGGATACCTTCGCCGAGGTCGAACTCAACGGCCAGCCGCTGCTGAAGGCGGACAACAGCCACCGCACCTGGCGCGTGCGCGTGGACGGGCGGCTGAAGACCAGCGGCAATGAACTGCGGGTGGTGTTGCGTTCGCCGATCCGCACGCTGCTGCCGAAAGTGCAGGCGATGCCGCACAAGATCGCCGGCAACTATCCTTCGCCCTATGGCGACGAGCCGAAGGACGCGATGGTCGGCAATTTCGTGCGCAAACCCGGCTACCACTTCGGCTGGGACTGGGGCCCGCGCTACGTGACCGCCGGCATCTGGCGGCCGATCCGGCTGGAGAGCTGGACCGACCTGCGCATCACCGATCTGGCCGTGCGCACCGATGCGCTGGACGAGCGCCAGGCGCGCCTGGCGGTGCTGGTGGAAGTGGACGCCGCGCGCGCCACCTCCGCCGAAGTGGAAGTCGAAGTGCTGGACCCGGACGGCCGCCGCGTCGACGTCCTGCGCCGCAAGGCCGCGCTGACCGCCGGTGTCCAGCCGGTGACGGTGGAAATGACCCTGCCCAAGCCGCGTCGCTGGTGGCCGGTAGGCTACGGCGAACAGGCACGCTACATGTTCCGCGCCACGGTCAAGGCCAAGGGCGGGCAGGCGGGCAGCGAGCGCCGCACCGGCCTGCGCACGGTCGAACTCAAGCGCGATGTCGACGCGGACGGGCAGGGCCAGGGCTTCGCCTTCGTGATCAACGGCGTGCCGGTGTTCGCCAAGGGTGCGAACGTCATCCCGTTCGACGCGTTTCCGCCGCGCGCCGACGAGAAGCGCGTGCGCGCGGCGTTGACCGCCGCCCGCGACGCCAACATGAACATGCTGCGCAACTGGGGCGGCGGCTATTACGAAGACGATGTGTTCTTCGAGATCGCCGACGAACTCGGCCTGCTGGTCTGGCAGGACTTCATGTTCGGCGGCGGCATGCAGCCGGGCTACGACCCGGCGTTCCGCGCCAACGTGGTCGCCGAGGCGCGCGACAACATCCGCCGCCTGCGCCACCACCCCAGCATCGTGCTGTGGTGCGGCAACAACGAGGAAGAGACCGCGTGGAAGGACTGGGGCCACCGCAAGCAGCTGGTCGCGGCGGATCCGGTGTTCGCCGACCAGGTCTGGCAGGGTTATGTGGCGCTGTTCGGACAGGACCTGCGCCAGGTGGTGGGCGAGCAGGGACTGGGCGTGCCGTACTGGTCCAGTTCGCCCAGCAACGACCTGGACGAGAAGGCCAACGATTCGCGCAAGGGCGACAAGCATTACTGGGACGTCTGGGCCGGTTCCAAGCCGGTGCAGGCCTACCTGGACGAAACCCCGCGCTTCATGTCCGAGTTCGGCCTGCAGGCGTGGCCGGACCTGCGCACCATCGCCAGCTTCGCCAAGCCGGAAGAGCAGGCGGTCGACAGCCCGGTGATCAAGGCGCACCAGAAGTTCCTGGCCGGCGAGGGCAACACCCGGCTGTCGCTGTACATCGAGCGCGAGTACGGCAAGCCGCGCGATTTCCCCGGTTTCGTCTACCTGAGCCGGGTGATGCAGGCCGATGGCATCGAGCTGGCCGCGCTGCATCACCGCGCCTCGCGGCCGTACACGATGGGTTCGCTGTACTGGCAGCTCAACGATGTCTGGCCAGGCGCCTCGTGGTCGAGCGTGGACTTCTACGGACGCTGGAAGCCGTTGAACTTCCACGCGCGCCGTTTCTTCGCACCGCTGGCGGTCGCTGCATTGCGCAAGGAGGGCGTGACCCGGTTGTCGCTGCTGTCCGACCTGACCACGCCGACGGAGGCCGAATGGCGCCTGCGGGTGATGGATTTCGACGGCCGCGTGCTGAAGGAACGTCGCCAGCCGGCCACGATCGCGGCGCTGTCGGCCACGCCGGCCGGCGAGTTCGGCGACGCTGAACTGCTGGGCGGCGCGGATCCCGCGCGCACGTTCGCGGTGTTCGATCTGGTTCGCGGTGGCGAGACGGTTTCGCGCGGTCTGGTCTACTTCACCGCGCCGAAGGACCTGCGCCTGCCGGCGCCGCGGATCGACACCGAGCTGGCCGCCGACGGTGACGGCTATCGGCTGACCCTGCGCTCGCCGGTGTTCGTGCGCGCGTTGTGGCTTGACTTCGGCGATCTGGACGCGACGCTGTCCGACAACGCGCTGGACCTGCTGCCCGGCGAAGCCGTCAATCTGCGCGTGTCTTCGAAAACCGATGCCGCGACGCTGCGCAAGGCACTTACCCTGCAATCCCTCGCCGACGCGATGTCCGCGTCGGCGCCCTGATCGTTTTCCGCAAAGAGGAACTCCCATGCACGACGTATCCAACCCGACGAATTCCCCCCGTCGCGCCCTGCGTGGCCAGCGCCTGGCCGGCGCGGTAGTGATGGCATTGACCCTGGTGGCCGGTACCGCCTGCAGCCAGAAGCCGGCAGCCGAAACGGCCGCACCCGTGACCACCGAAACGCCGGCACCGGCCGCCAAGACCGCCAACGCGGACGTGCCGGCGGTGGACGAAGCCGAGGCCGCGCGTCTGGCCGAACAGGTCAAGGCCGAGGCCCGTCATGCGTGGCAGGGTTACATGCAATTCGCGAAGGGCCATGACGATCTCAAGCCGATCAGCGGCCAGCCGCGCGACTGGTACGAGAAGTCGCTGCTGATGTCACCGGTGGATGCGCTGGATACGCTGATCCTGCTGGGCCTGGACAAGGAAGCGACCGAAGCGCGCGAACTCATCGCCACCCAGCTCTCGTTCGATCACGACATGTACGTGCAGAACTTCGAGATCACCATCCGCCTGCTGGGTGGGTTGATCTCCGGCTACCAGCTCAGCGGTGACGAGCGCCTGCTCAAGCTGGCCGAGGATCTGGGCAAGCGCCTGCTGCCGGTGTTCGAGAGCAAGACCGGCCTGCCGTACACCCACGTCAACCTGCGCACCGGCAAGGTCCGCGGCACGGTCAGCAATCCGGCCGAGACCGGCACCCTGCTGATCGAGTTCGGCGCGCTGAGCAAGCTGACCGGAAATCCGATCTATTACGACAAGGCCAAGCGGGCGCTGACCGAGACCTTCAACCGCCGCTCGAAGATTGGCCTGGTGGGTCTGAACATCAACGTCGAGACTGGCGAATGGACCAATCCGACCAGCCACATCGCCGGCGGCATCGATTCGTACTACGAGTACCTGTTCAAGTGCTGGAAGCTGTTCGGCGATGCCGACTGCAAGCGCATGTGGGATGAGAGCATCGGCCCGATCAATCAGTACCTGGCCGACGAAGTGCGCGAGGGTGAGCTGTGGTACGGCTACGCCGACATGAATACCGGCAAGCGCACCCAGACCACCTATGGCGCGCTGGACGCGTTCATGCCGGGCCTGCTCGCGTTCGGCGGCGACCTGGAGCGCGCCAAGCGCCTGCAGGAATCCGGCCTGAAGATGTGGCGCCTGCACGGCATCGAGCCGGAGGCGATCGACTACGCGAAGATGGAAGTGACCTCGCCGGGCTATCCGTTGCGTCCGGAGATCGTCGAGTCGGCGTACTACCTGCATCACTACACCGGCGATGCGCGCTATCGCGGCATGGGCAAGGAGTTCTTCGAGGACTTCGTCCGCCACACCCGCACCGAGCACGGCTTCGCCGCGCTGAAGGATGTGCGCAGCAAGGAGAAGAACGACTCGATGGAAAGCTTCCTGTTCGCCGAGACCTTCAAGTACTACTACCTGCTGTTCACGCCCAAGACCGTGCTGGACTTCGACGCGGTGGTGTTCAATACCGAGGCCCATCCGATCCGGAAAACCTGGAAGGACTGAGTCCGGATTTCATCGCCGCGGCACCCGAATGCCCGTCCCCAGGACGGGCATTTGCTTGTCCACGGGGTCGCAACCGGACGCGACATGGGGCCAGTTCCGGAGAGGATGGGAGAGCAGAAGAGAGCCTTGGAAAATCACGCGTGGTGGGAGCACGATCGGTAACCGTTATCACGGCGGATCCGATATGCTGAAAGCGTAATGCGAATCACAACACTAAGCATCCAGCCCGCTTGACTCCATGCCCGAAGCCCCCCTGACGTCCGCCCGCATCGCGGTGACGGAAGACGACGACGAACTTCGCGAACTGCTCGTGTCGGAACTGGCCGAGCGCGGTTTCCAGGCCGTGGGCTTCGCCAGTGCCGAAGCGCTTTACCGGCACCTGGCCGTGCAGTCCTGCGACATCGTGCTGCTGGATATCGGTCTTCCCGGCGAGGATGGCTATGCGGTTGCCCGCCACCTGCACCAGATCGCCTCGGTCGGCATCGTGATGCTGACCGCGCGCGGGAAAAGCGACGACATGGCGCGCGGGCTCAGCACCGGCGCGGATCTGTACCTGGTCAAGCCCGTGGACATGGATGTGCTGGCCGCGGGCATCGCCAGCCTGCGGCGCCGCCTGTCCAGTAGCGAACGGATCACGGCGGCGGAACCCACGCCGCGCTGGGCGCTGGTCGCCGGTGGCTGGAAGCTGCGCACGCCCGACGGCGTGGAGTTGAGCCTGGGTGAAGCGGAACGGGTGTTCCTGCGCATGTTGCTCGAACAGCCCGGCGAACCGGTGGATCGCGAACGCCTGATCGCCGGCATGACCGAATCGCCCGCCGATTTCGATCCACATCGGCTAGAAGTACTGCTGCATCGCCTGCGCCAGCGCGTGCGGGCCGCGAGCGGGCACGCGCTGCCGCTGCGCGCGGTGCGGGGCATCGGCTATCTGTGGTTGCACGAAGGCGGTTGAGCGGACCGTGGTCCGTGGCGTGCCCGGGCACCGCACGAGAGCGTTCGAGAACAATTGAAAGTGTGAGTGAAGTTCCGTTATTGAGGTGATAAGAATCACAAAATAAGATTCCCCTGCCGTTGCAGCGCACAAAACCTGCGCTTGGCGGCCGCGTCGTTTCCGGCGCGAGAGCAACCGTCTTTCGGGAAGTCCGGTTCCGTCGCGGCGACTGCCGCCAGGACCGTCCTTCGCGCCGGCGGCTACCAGGACCGCCCACAAGGCGGTGTACGGAACAGGGGAAAACTGTGGTCCTCCAAGTCGTTGCGGCGCTTCGCGCCGAATGCGCGCGCGTGCGCGTCTCCACCCATGACGCCGATGAGGGCACCGTTCTTCCGCGGGAGAGGCAACGCATCGGACGCGGCTTTCGCCGAACCGTGCTGTTGCTGGCAGCCTTGCTCGCACCAACGCTGGCCGCCGCCGCCGATCTGCAGATCAGCGGCCTGACCGATACCGGCTACGACCCGACTCCGGTCGGCGGACCGGTCGTCTATCACGTCGTGGTGGAGAATGGCGACGTCGACCTGATCGACGATGCGGTCGTCCTGTTCGACCTCCCGGCAAACGCAACCGCCGGCACGTTGCCGACGTTCTGCACCAACCTGGGTGGCGCTCCGGTCAGGATCCGCTGCGCACTGGAAGAGACGCTGTCGGCGGGGCAGCCGGCCGCCCAATTCGACATCCAGATGCTCACCACCGGCATGGCCCCGGGGTCGGTGTTCATCCATGGCGCCGTCGGACGCGCCAGCGCCACCCAGCCCGGTGCGGGCGAACCCCTGGCGAGCCTGCCGACGAACCACGATTTCTTTGCCGCCGACGGCGAACCCAGCAACAACCTGCTCAGCCAGCAGACCACGCTGGATCTGTCGGGTGATCTGCGGCTGGAGAAATCCGCCTCGTCGGCCTCGGTGATCGGCGGCGACGAAGTGACCTACACGCTGACCGTCACCAATGACGGTCCCGGCGCGTCGTCCGGTTTCAACGTGCGGGATACGCTGCCGGCGGGTGTCAGCCTGGTCCCCGGCAGCTTCAGCGGCCCGGCCTGGAGTTTCAATCCGGCCACGATGACCGCGACCCACGCCGGCACCCTGGCGCCGGGTGCGAGCAGCGCCTTCTCGTTCCGCGCGAAGGTGAATGTCGGTGGCGGCAACATCATCAACTCCGCCGTGGTCAATGCGGGTTCGATGCCGGATCCGAACCCGGCCAACAATACCGACGATGTCACCACCGCGGTCACGCCCGGCGCGGACATGGCGATCAGCAAGAGCGCCAACCCGGCGCCGGCCATCTCCGGCGATCCGATCACCTTCACCGTCAATGTCAGCAACCTGGGTCCCAGCGCGGCCACCAATCCGAGCTGGACGGACGTGCTGCCCGCCGGCTTCACCATCACCGGCGGCAACCAGCCCGCGGGCTGGACGTGCGCCACGACCGCCGGGGACACCACCCGCGGATGCAGCTACGCCGGTGATCTGGCGCCCGGCGCATCCACCAGTTTCACCATCACCGCGATGGTGCCTTCCAATGGCGCCAACAGCAGCGGCGATGTGACCAACACCGCGACGGTGACGTCGCAGACCCCGGATCCGGTATCCGCCAACAACACCGGCAGCGTCCAGTTCAGCGTGATGCCCAACGGCGCCGATCTGGGCCTGGCCAAACGCAAGACACCGGCGCTGGTCGCGATCTGGCCCGGCAGCGGACCCGATGCCGACAGCCTGATGACCTCCACCATCGGCGTGCACAACTACGGTCCGCGTGCGGCGACCGGCAACGTGCAGGTCGTGGACCGGCTGGCGGCGGGCGAGGAGTTCATCAGCGGCGGCAGCGCCGGCGAATGGACCTGTTCGGTCGCGCCCGTGACCTGGAGCGCGGGTGGACCGGCGCAGGTGGTCACCTGCGATCTGGATCCGTCCCGCTATGACCTGGCGCGCGACGCCGATACACCGGCGCTGCGGATCATCACCCGCGCACGGACCCCGGATCTGGCGCTGACCAACAATGCCTGCACCGGTGGCTCCGGCGGTTCGCTGGAGCCGAGCACCGGCAGCATCAACGAGGATCGCAATACCACCAACGACTGCGCCGGCGACGGCACCCGCACCACCAACGATCGCGTCGACCTGCAGATCGAGAAGTGGACCCGCGGCAACGACGGCGGCGCCGACAACGTCATCCCGCTGGGCACCAACAGCTACACCTACACGCTGCGGGTGACCAACCTGGCCATCACCGACGCGGTGCCGGCCAGCGGCATCGTCGTCAACGACACCATTCCCGGTTTCGTCAACGGCAATACCGCAGGCGTGGATCGCACCAGCATCAACGCGGTCTGGCCGGCGGGCTGGAACTGCGACATCGACGGCCCCTCGGTGAACTGCCGCTCCGGCGATACCGCGCTGGCGGTGGGCGCTTCGGCCGACATCACCATCACGGTGGGCTTCCCCTTCTTCGACAGCATCGGCCAGAGCCCGGGCAGCTGCGGCGCGGGCGCGCCGGCCAGCGGCGCATTCTGCAACACCGCCGGCGTGGCCGTGGATCCGGATGTCGCCAGTTCCGTGGGCGAAATCAACGGCGCCAACAACCAGGCCAGCGACTGGGTGCGGGTCGAGCGCCGCGCCAACGTGGCCACCACCGCCAAGGACATCACCACGGGCAACGTGGGCCGGGTGGGCGTGGTCAGCAACTATGTGATGAGCTACTACAACGAGGGCCCGTCGGCGGTCCCCGGGGTGATCTTCCAGGACGTCTTCACCCTGCCGCCCAACGACACGGGTTTCGTGCTGGTGTCGGCCACCCGTACCCCCAACAACGTGGTGTGCACGCACAGCGCGACCGGCGGCACCACCGCCACGGCGACCGCCGGCGGCATGTCCTATGCCAACCCGACCGGCTCGCCATCGCAGGTGGTCATCACCTGTCCGGCGGTCAACCTGGCGTTCCGGCAGACCGAGAGCCTGCGCGTGCAGATCCGGCCGAACGTCAACAGCAACAACAACCCGGCCGGCCGCGAATTCACCAATGTCGCCAGCTTCGAAATCACCAATGGCGCCAGCGGCACCGATGCCAACGGGCCGTTCGACTACAACACCGATGCCAGCATCGCCGACGACCGGAAGGATGCCTCGCTGACCTTCGAGCAGGGCGCGGCGGATCTGGTCGTCAACAAGGACGATCTGGGCTTCACCGGCGGCGTGGATCCGCTGGGCTACGACGCGGTCAACACCGCGGCCAACCTCATCACCTATCGCATCACCGTGCTCAATCGTGGCCCGTCGGTGGCCACCAGCGTGCGGATCACCGATACCTTCCGGGCGCCGAACGGGCGCCAGGTCGAGTTCATCGGCATCGCGCCCGGAACACAGACAGGCCCCGCGGGCGGTTTCAGCACCACCGGTTGCACGGTCAACAGCACCAACCCGTTCACCGGCGCGGGTACCACGCCCGCCGATCCCGGGCTGAACATCGAGTGCGACGTGCCTGGCTCCGGTTTCGGCGGCAGCAACGTGCTGGGCACGCTGGGCGTCAATGCGACCAGCTATGTGTACGTCCAATACCGCTACCTGACGGCGCCCGGCGGCAGCGGCGACACCGTGCGCAACCAGGTCCAGGCCACCCTGGCCGAGACCGACACCAACCCGACGAACAACGCGGCCGACGAACCGACCACGATTCGCGCGCGCGCCGACGTTCGCGTCGCCAAGCACGTGTTCACCGACGCTCCCGACCTGGATCCGGATGTCGCCCTGCCGGCGGCCCCGGCGACGACAGTGGCGCTGCGCCAGCCGTTCTACTGGGTGCTGGAAGGCGCGAACGACGGCCCCGGCGCCAGCCTGTCGCGCGATCGCAGCGGCACCAGTCCGCAGAACGGCACCGGCACGGTCATCACCGACACCCTGCCGAACGGGCTGGAGATCACCGGTCCGGTCCAATGGCAGAAGAAAGGTCCTTCGCCGGGTGGCGACGAACAGCCCAACGGGACGGGCGCGTGCACGGCCGCCGGGCTGGCGTTGACCTGCAACCTGGGCGACGTGACCGTCACCGGCAAGGTGCGCGTGATCATTCCGGTGCGCTGGACTTCGTATCCCGGCCCGGCCGCGCAGGTCAATACCACCCGCATCGCCACCGAACAGGTGGACCCGAATCCGGGCAACAACATCGATGACGAAGACATCCTGGTCACGCGTTCGTCGCTGGCCGGCGTGGTGTTCCAGGATCGGGATCGCGCCGGCGCCAATGGCGGCACCCACCAGGGCGTTGCCGGTGAACCCGGCATCGGCGGCGTCAGCATCCGCCTGACCGGTACCGATGCTTATGGAAACGCGGTCAATCTCACCACCACCACCGCCGCCGATGGCAGCTACAGCTTTGGCGACCTGTCGCCTGCGGGCGCGGGAGGCTACACGCTGACCCAGTCGCAGCCGGCGGGCTTCGTCGATGGGCCGGTGGCCCCGCCGACCAGTGGTGGCGCCGAACCCTCGCTGGGCGGCACCTACGCCACCGGTTCGCCCGACACCGTGTTCACCGGCATCGCGGTGGGCGCCAGCCAGGCGGGCGTGCGCTACAACTTCCCGGAAGTCCGGCTGCCTTCGCTGTCCGGCTTCGTCTACGTGGATGGCAACTACAACAACACCCGCAACGGCGGGGACGGCGCGATCGCCGGCGCCACGGTGGAACTGCTGAATGCGGCGACCGGCGCGGTGATCGGCACCACCACGACCGATGGCACCGGTGCCTACAGTTTCACCGGGCTGGATCCGCTGATCACCTACACGCTGCGCGAGGTGCTGCCGGCAGGCAACTACCGCAACCGGCCCGGTGCGGTGAACCCCGGCCAGATCGGCGGCGCGGCCTGCACGACCGGCTGCACGGCAGCCACCGGCGTGGCCGGTGATGCCGCGACCACCGATCGGATCAGCGACATCGATCTGGGCGCCGGCCTGGACGGCGTGCAGTTCAACTTCGGCGAAGATGCGATCTCGGCGATCTCCGGCAACGTATACGTGGATCGCAACCGCAACGGCGATTTCGACGCCGGCGACGCGGGCACGATCAACTCGCAGCCCAATGGTGGTTTGCGCGATGTCACCGTCACGCTGACCGGTGCGGGTGCGGACGGGGTGTTCGGCAATGGCGACGATCCCGCGCCGGTCATCCTGCAGACCGATGCCAATGGCGCGTACCAGTTCACCGATCTGGTGGTTGGCCAGAACTATCGCGTCAGCGAAACCCAGCCGGAAGGCTACGGCGAAGGCAGCGAGCATCCGGCCAATCTCATCGAGATCAACAATCTGACCATCGCCGGTTCGTCCGGCAACGATTTCGGCGAAGTGCTGGGTTCGCTGGCGGGCAGCGTGTTCGAGGACTTCTCGGCCACCGCCGGCAACAACAACAACGGCGCTTTCGACAGCGGCGAGAATCCGATCGGCAACGTCACGCTCACCCTGACCGGCACCGACGTGCTGGGGCAGCCGGTGAACATGACCGCGCAGACCGACGGCACCGGCGCCTACCGGTTTGCCGATCTGCTGCCGCCGCAGGCAGGCACCAGCTACACCGTCACCGAAACGCAGCCGGCCGGCTACCTGGATGGCCGGCATACGCCGGGCAACGCGACTACCCCGGGCACTGCGAGCACCACCAACGTGATCGACGGCATCGTGCTGTCCGCTGGCCAGGATGCCACCGGCTACCTGTTTGGCGAGCTGGCCAACGCCATCATCAGCGGCAGGGTGTACCTGGACCGCAACGACGATGGCGACCACAACGGCGGCGACGCCGGCATCCCCGGCGTCACCGTCGTGATCCAGGGCGCCGGTCCGGACGGCCAGTTCGGCACGGCGGACGATCCGGCACCGGTCACCCTGACCACCGACGCCAACGGCGACTACAGCTACGGCGGCGCGGTCGCCGGCCAGAACTACCTCATCAGCGAGACCCAGCCGACCGGCCTGGCCGAAGGGCAGGAAAACGGCGTCAACCAGATCCCGGTGACCAACCTGCCGGTGGCCGGTTCGCGCGACAACGACTTCGGCGAACTGGCCGGCGCGCTGTCCGGCAGCGTGTGGCTGGACGCCAACAACAACGGCGTGCGCGAGGCCGGCGAGAACGGCATCGGCGGCGTGCGGGTCAGCCTGCCCGCGGGCACGCGCGACGCGCTCGGCAATCCGGTGGCCGAGGCGATCACCGACGCCAACGGCGACTACCGCTTCGGCGATCTGCTGGCCGGCACCTACACCGTGACCGAGCAGGCCGCGCAGCCGGTGGTGGGTGGGGCGACGACGATCAACGGCATCACCGTGGCCGGCAACATCGGCGGCACGCCCGCCGGCACCGCCACGCCGATCGCGACCGTGCCCAGCGCCGTCGCCGGCATCGCGCTGGGGGCGGGCGAGTCCTCCGTGCGCAACGACTTCGGCGAAACCCTGGGCGTGTCGGTCTCCGGCCGGGTGTTCTTCGACGCCAACAATGACGGCGCGCAGGCCGGTGCCAGCGAGACCGGCATCGAGAGCGTGACCATCCGCCTCATCGGTACCGACGACAGCGGGGCGGCGGTGGATCTGACCACGACCACGGACGCCAACGGCGATTTCCGTTTCGAGGGCCTGCGTCCGGGCACCTACACCGTGACCGAACCGCAGCAGCCGACCGGCACCAGCAACGGCCAGACGATGGCCGGCACGGTCGGTGGCACGCCGTCCGGCACCGCCACGCCGATCACCACCGTACCGAGCGCGATCAGCACGATCGACCTGACCACGCCGGGCGCCGCCTCGGAGAACAACCTGTTCGGCGAGATTCCGCTCAACAGCGCAATCAGCGGCCGCGTCTGGCGCGATCTGGACAACGATGGCGTCATCGATCCGTCGGAGCAGGGCATCGGTTCGGTGGTCGTGCGCCTGACCGGTACCGATCTGGCCGGCAACACCATCACCCGCGAAGTCACCACCCAGCCGGATGGCGGCTACGCGTTCACCGAACTGCCGCCGGGCACCTACACGGTCACTGAACCCGAGCAACCGACCGGCACGCTCAACGGCATCACCGTACCGGGCACTGGTGGCGGCACCGCGACCGCGCCGACCACCGCACCGTCGGTGATCGACGGCATCACCCTGGGCGTGGGCGAGGAAGCGGCCAACAACAACTTCGGCGAGGTTCCCGCCGGCACCATCTCGGGCCGGGTCTACAACGACGGCAACAACAATGGCGTCATCGACACGGGCGAGGGCGGCTTCCCGAACGTGCAGGTGGTGCTCACCGGCACCAACGATCTCGGCGAAACCGTCAACGTCACCGTCACCACCGACAGCGAGGGCCGGTACCGCTTCGAAGACCTGCGTCCGGGCACCTACACGGTGACCGAACCGACCCAACCGGCCGAGACCCTCAATGGCATCACCACGCCGGGCACCATCGATGGCACGTCGACCGGTACCGCCACGCCGGTGACGACCACGCCGTCGGCCATCAACGGCATCGTGCTGCCGCCGGGCGGCCAGTCGATCGACAACAACTTCGGCGAGATCGGCGATTCGCCCGACCTGGTGGTCAGCAAGACTGCCACCCCGGCGACCTTTACCGTCAACAACGTGGGCACCTACACCATCCGCGTGCGCAACATCGGTCAGCAGGCGAGCGCGGGCGAATACGTGGTGGAGGATCGCCTGCCTGCCGGCTTGACCCTGGACGCCACGCCGGCCGGGTCCGGCTGGAACTGCACCGGCGCCATCGGCGACAACCGCTTCCGCTGCGCCAGCAGCACGGTCATCGCCGCCGGCGCGACCGCGACCGACACCATCGTGGCACGCGTGCGCGTGGCCGCCACCGCGGCGGCGGCATCGCCGGTGAACAACGCGGTGCTGGTCGAGGGCGGCGGGGAGAACGAGTTCCGCACGCCGACGCAGGAAGAACGCGCCAACTTCGAGGGCAACGTCGACGACCTGCCGGTCTGCGACCCGGCGATCACCCAGAACGCCTGCCGCCTGCCCACGCCGGTGCAATTGGCCGCGTCGGTCTCCGGCACGGTGTGGTTCGACCAGGGCAGCGACTTCGGCCTGATCGACGGTGGCGATCGCCGTCTGGGTGGCTGGACCGTGGAAGTCGTGGACGCCAATGGACAGGTCGTGGGTACGGCCGCCACCGGCGTCGACGGTTCCTACTCGATTGCCGATCAGATTCCCGGCGTGCCGCTGGACATCCGCTTCCGCGACCCCGCCACCGGCGTGGTGTGGGGTTGGCCGGTCAACGGCGAAACCGCCGGCGGCCCGCCCGCGCCATGCGATGCCACCGGCGCGATCAGCGGGGGAACCGCCAGTTCCTGCCCGAGCAGCACCGACGGCGTCACCCGTCTGTCGGTGGTGCTTGCCCCCGGTGCGAACCTGCCGCAGCAGAGCCTGCCGCTGAATCCGGGCGGCGTGATCTACGACGCGGTGACGCGCAGCCCAGTCCCGGGCTCGCGGGTGACCCTGACGCCGATCGGCAGCTGCCCGGCCTATGCGCCGGAACAGCATGTGCTCAACGCGGCCATGGGCGGCTACACCGTGCAGGGCAACGCGATCTCGATGACGGTCGGCGCCGACGGTTTCTACCAGTTCCTGATGGCGCCGGGCGCGCCGGCCTCATGCCGGTTCCAGATCGCGGTGACTCCGCCGGCTGGCTATACCTTCGAGTCCGGCATGATTCCGGCGGAAAACTCGCCGCTGACGCCGCCGTCCACGCCGGGCCTGGGTTATCCGGTGCAGACGAACGCGACCGCGCCGACCGGTCCGGCCGGCAATGCGACCACCTATTACCTGGAGGTCAACCTGGGTTCGGGCGTGGCCGCGCCGGTGCACAACCACATCCCGCTGGATCCGCAGGTGGCGCCCGGCCTGGTCATCACCAAGACCGGCGACCGCAAGACCGTGGAAGTGGGCGACAGCCTGGTCTACACGATCACCATCCGCCAGACCGCGGGCGCCGCGCTGGGCACGGTCAACGTCATCGACCGCCTGCCACATGGCTTCACCTTCATCGCCGGTACCGCGCGGGTGGATGGCAGCGGCATCGCCGACCCGATCGGCAAGCCTGGACCGACCCTGGTGTTCGACGTCGGTTCGCTGGCGGTCGGCGCGCAGAAGGTGCTGAGCTACCGCGTCCGCGTGGGCGTGGGCAGCCAGCAAGGCGACGGCATCAACCGCGCGCGCGCCTGGGGCTGTTCGATCACCGGAGGTTGCGTGGATCCGAACACGCTGGCGCCGTATCCGAACGGCGGCACCGTGCCGTCCAATCCGGCCGAGTACCGCGTGATCGTCAGCGGCGGCGTGTTCGCCGACGAGGGCTGCGTGCTGGGCAAGGTGTTCGTGGACTGCAACGTCAACCACGTGCAGGACAAGGAAGAACTGGGCATCCCCGGCGTGCGCATGTACTTCGAGGACGGCACCTGGCTGATCAGCGATTCGGAGGGCAAGTACAGCTACTGCGGCCTGCCGCCAAAGAGCCACACCCTGAAGGTGGACGCGTCCACGCTGCCGGTCGGCTCGCGCCTGACCACCAGCAGCAACCGCAACCTGGGTGACGCCGACAGCCTGTTCATCGACCTCAAGAACGGCGAGCTGCATCGCGCCGACTTCATCGAGGGCAGTTGCTCCAACCCGGTGATCGAACAGGTCAAGGCACGCCGCACCCAGGGCGAGATCCGCGCGCCGGAGACCGAACCGGGGCAATCGCCGCTGCGCTTCGAGAGCAAGCCGCTGCGCAGCCCGCAGCAGGGCACCGACTCGGCGAACCAGCGCCCGATCGTGGATCCGAGGGCGACCGCCCCGAGTCCCGCCGCCGGCACGGAGGTGCAGCCATGAGCCGCATTCCGCGACCCGCCCGCGTCCGCCAGGCCAGGAAGACCATGCGTCCCCAACCTTTCTCCCGCAAACCGCTGAGCCTGGCGTTGTCGCTGGTGCTGATGCCGGCCATGGCGATGGCCCAGAACGTTTCCGGCGACCAGCGCTTCACCCCGGTGCTGGGGCAGGCGACACCGCTGTTCCCGCAATCGCCGCAAAGCCAGCAGGCCACCTCGCAACCGTTGTATGCGCAACCTGGCAATGTCGACTACCGCGCCAACGCCGGCGTGCAGCGGGTGGTGGTGGAGGTGGATCGCGATGGCGTTCCGGCCGACGGCCAGTCGCCGGTGCACGTGGTGATCCAGTTGTTCGGCGCCGATGGCAAGCCGCTGGCCGGTGAGGCCTTCGCGACCGTCGAGAACTCCGGCGGCCGCATCAAGCTGCCCGATGGCCGCACCGACGAACTCGGCCCCGGCCACCTGGACGCGGACAAGGTCACGCCCGGCGTGCAGGTGCCGGTGCGCGACGGCCGCGCCGAGTTCGACCTGCTGGCGCCGCACGACCCGCAGGACGTGCTGCTGCGGGTGACCTCCGGCGGCGAGACCGCCGAGGGCGTGGTCGGCTTCGTGCCGGAAATGCGCGAGATGATCGCGACCGGCCTCATCGAGGGCGTGATCAACTTCCGCCGCAAGGGCGACAACCTGATCGACGGCAGCACCCGCGGTGACGGATTCGAACGCGAAATCCGCCGCTGGGAAAAGCAGTTCAACAACGGCAAGGCCAACGGCGCGGCGCGCGCGGCGTTCTTCGTCAAGGGCCGGATCAAGGGCGAGTACCTGCTGACCGCCGCCTACGACTCGGACAAGGAAGTGCGGGCCCGCCTGCTGCGCGACATCCAGCCGGAGGAGTTCTATCCGGTGTATGGCGACGCGTCGCTGCGCGGTTTCGACGCGCGTTCGGCCGAGCGCCTGTACGTGCGCGTGGACAATGGCCGCAACTACCTGCTGTATGGCGATTTCCAGACCGGCGACAGCATCGCCACCCAGACCGGCGTCGGCTTCGGCGAGCGTGCGCCGCAGCGCGTGCTGGGCACCTACAACCGCACCGCGACCGGACTGGGCTGGCACTTCGAGAACGCGCGCGTGCGCGGCAACGTGTTCGCCATCGAGGACTCGCTGCGCCAGGTCATCGAGGAACTGCCCAGCCAGGGAAGCGGCCCCTACGGCCTGCGCAACAACGCGGTGCTGGAAGGCAGCGAGCGGGTCGAGGTCGTGGTGCGCGATCGCAACCAGCCTTCGCGCATCGTCTCGGTGCGTCCGCTGGCCCGGCTGGTGGACTACAGCTTCGAGCCGTTCTCCGGCCGCATCCTGCTCAACAGCTTCCTGCCCTCGTTCGATGGCGATCTGAATCCGGTATCGCTGCGCATCACCTACGAACTGGATCAGGGCACCGAAAAGTTCTGGGTGGTCGGTGGCGACGCGCAACTGCGGGTCGGCCAGAACGGCGAGATCGGCGGCTCCTACGTGGACGACCGCAATCCGTTCGCCAGCTTCGAGATGGGCAGCGCCAACGTCGGCTACCGCCTGGGTGAAAACACCTGGCTGGTGGCCGAGGCGGCGCGCACGCGCAGCGAGGTCAACACCAACTCCATCAACCAATACGGCACGCCTGCGTTGCAGGGGCTGAGCGGGCTGGTGGAAGGCAACGCCTGGCGCGTGGAGCTGGGGCATGCCGGCAAGAGGGCGGACCTGAAACTGTTCGCCGGACAGTCGGATCCGGAGTTCAACAACCAGGCGTCGCCGTTGTACGGCGGGCGGGGCGAGTACAGCCTGACCACGCGTTACCGCTTGAACGAGCGCTTCGAGCTGTACGCGGAGGGGTTGCGCAGCGAAGACCGCAATCCCGACGGCGGCGAGCGCAATGCCGGCAGCGTCGGCACGCGCGTCAAGGTGACCGACAAGCTGACCCTGGATTTCGGCTACCGCGCCATCCGCGAAACCGTCGGCGCCTATTACACCTGGGCGACCAACAGCGGCTACGGCAACCTGGGCGGACTGTCCGGCGGCTACGCCACCGGCGCCGGCGGCGGTGCGCTCGGTTACGGCCAGCAGCCGCTGGACCCGTTGACCGGCCTGCCGATCATCAGCAATGGCAACCCCAACGATGTCGCCAGCGGCCTGCCGGTCGGCACCGAGCTGTCCTCGGACATGCTGCGCTTCGGCGTCGGCTACCGCGCCAGCGATCGCCTGAACCTGGGCGGCGAGGTGGAGCAGGACATCCATGGCGAGGATCGCAACCGCATCGCCCTCGGCGTGGACTTCCAGTTGCGGGAGCGCAGCCGCCTGTATGGCCGTTACGAGAAACAGACCGGCATCAGCGGCGTCAACGGCCTGACCCAGGACGGCCGCGAGGCCGACACCGTGGCGCTGGGCGTGGATACCAGCTTCCTGCGCGATACCCAGCTGTTCTCGGAATATCGGCTGCGCGACGCCATCGCCGGCCGCGACATCCAGGCGGCCTCGGGCATGCGCAACCGCTGGGACCTGCGCGAGGGACTGCGCCTGGACACCTCGCTGGAGCATACCAACGTGATCTCCGGCAACGTCGGCGATTCGACCGGGATAGGCATCGCCCTGGACTACAGCGCCAATCCGCTGTGGCGGGGCAACATCCGGCTGGAACACCGGATTTCCGACGACGTCGCCGAAACCCCGACGGACGAGGCCTACAACACCACCCTGTTGCAGTTCCTCGCGGCGCGCAAGCTCAACCGCGACTGGACCGTGCTGGCGCGCAACTACCTGCTGCGCACCGCCTACGCGTCCCGCGGCGACGTGCTGCAGGATCGCTTCCAGGTCGGCGTGGCCTACCGCGACACCGATACCAACCGGATCAACGCGCTGGCGCGCTACGAGTACAAGCTGGAGAAGGACGAGAGCGGCATGGACGGTTCCGGTTTCGGTTCCGATACCGGCCAGGACATCCGCACCAGCGCGCACATCGTGTCCGCGCACGCCGACTGGCATCCATCGCGGCCGTGGTGGCTGACCGGCCGGGTCGCGGCGAAGTGGCAGCAGGACAGCTTCTTCTATGCCGACACCGGCCGGGTCAACGACGACTTCCGCGCGGTGCTGCTGTCGGGCCGCGTGGTCTACGACATCACCGAGAACTGGGACATCGGCGTGCTGGCCTCGACCTTCCGTGGCCAGTACGGCGCCAACCAGTACGCGTTCGGCGTGGAAGTCGGGCGCCTGCTGCGGCAGAACCTGTGGCTGTCGGTCGGCTACAACGCCACCGGTTTCCGCGGCGACGAGGACCTGACCGGCTACGAGTACACCCAGCAGGGCGCGTTCATCCGCCTGCGCTTCAAGTTCGACGAAGACCTCTTCCGCAGGGAAGACGCCCGCTACCGCGATCCGGTGCGCTGAGGAACCCCATATGACCATCACCAAGTCCACGCTCATCACCGCCGCCATCCTGGCCGCCCTGGCCGGCACGGCCGCCGCGCAGCAGACGCAGCTCGTCCCGCCACGCGATCGCGTTACCGACGAGGCCATCCACGCCGATCTGTCCGGCTACGAGGCCACCCAGGGGCGCATCCAGGCGCTCAACGACGGCGGTCGCCCGGTACGCGACTACCACCTGTCCAAGGCCCAGTGCTGGCTGGACGTGTCCTTCCACGAATACACCCGCAATGATCGCAGCGCGTTTCCGCAGGAAGCGCTGACCGAATCGGAGAAGCTGATCGTGGGGATGGAGCAGGGCGTTTCGCCGCTGCCGACCGACACCCCGCTGGTCAACGGCGCGGCACGCGTGCGCGAGGACCTGTGGAAGCGCCTGGGCGCCATCCACGGCACCCCGGGTTTCGTCTGCGCGCAGCAGGCGGTGGCTTGCGGCGAGGTGGAACTGGTGCATGCCGGCAACGAGTTCAACCAGCAGCAGTGGCGGCATTCCAAGCCCTATATCCAGATTGCCGAGGATCTCGTCAGCGACGCCGAGGCACTGGCGCGCCAGTGTGGTGTAGCCGCCATGCCGGCCGCACCGGCGGTGCTGACCGCCAACGTGCTGTTCGAGTTCGATCGCGATGGCCGCGGCGACATCCGCGCCTACTCGCTGCAGAGCCTGGAGCGGGAGCTGGCACGGTTGCGCGAGGAAGGCCGGACCCTGGAGGCGGTGGAACTGGTGGGGCACGCCGATCGCCTGCAGGGCAGGGGCTACGACTACAACCAGGGCCTGTCCGAGCGCCGCGCGCGCACCGTGCGGGAATGGCTGGTCGAGCGAGGGGTGCCCGCCGACGCCATCCGCTATACCTTCCGGGGCGATACCGAACAGGTGCAGGCCTGCGACGGCGTGAAGCCGCGCGAGGCACTGCGCGAATGCCTGATCCCGAACCGCCGGGTCGAAGTCAGGTTGCAGGCGGGCACGACCGGGGAAAAGCCGGCGCCGGGCCTATAATCCGCAGGTCCGGGGATGTTCGGACGGCGCCGGGGAGGGCGGCCGTCCGCAGTCGCCCGGCCAGCGGCTAGGCATCCCTGAGGACCCCCCATGATCGAACCCTCTCCATCGGTCGTTCCCGCGCGCGGCGCGCGCATTCCGCTGATCGGACCGCTCCTGCGAGGCGTGCGGGACTGGTTCCGCGACGTGCCGATCGCCGATCCGGTGGATCGCCGCAACGCACCGATGATCCAGGTGATCTCGCTGCTGTTGGCGGTGCTGCCGCCGCTGGCCTGGATCTACCGCGCGTCGGTGGACATTCCCTGGCGGCCGGGTGAGATCGCCAGCATGGTGTTCAGCCTTGCGGTGAGTGCCGCGGCCGGCGCCAGCTTCTGGCTGATCCGGCGTGGCCGGTTCGGTGCGGCCTCCTCTCTGCTGCTGGTGGTGTTCGCCGTCACCGTGGTGCCCAGCTATCTGTCCACCGGATTCGACGCGCAGGTCTACGAGCAGCCGATCCTGGTGATCTGGATGGCCATCGCGGGCCTGGTGGTCGGCCGGCGCGCCTTGTGGGTGATGTTCGCCTGCATCGCCGTGGCGTTCTGCGGCGGCATGTGGCTGGAGATCGCGCGCGACGGCGAGGTGTACAACCGGCTGGTCGATCTGGCCGCGCGCTTCGCGATGTTCCTGATGATCGCGGTGGTGCTGGATCGCAGTTCCGTGGCGCTGCGCGAAAGCCTGCGCGAGGCCAACCAGCGTGGCAACGCGCTGGCCGAGAGCAACCGCCTGCTGGAGCAGGAGGCGCGCGAGCGCGAACGCGCGCAGGAACAGTTGATCCACGCACAGAAGGTCGAGGCGGTGGGCCGCCTCGCCAGCGGCGTCGCCCACGATTTCGGCAACCTGCTGTCGCTGATCCTCGGCTACGCCGGGCGCGGCAAGCGCCAGGAGGATCCGGCCGCACTCAAGGAAGCCCTGGCCGGGGTGGAATCGGCGGCGCGCCGCGCGACCCTGGTGACCCACAAGCTGCTGGCGTTCGCCCGACAGGACGAGACCCACCTGCAGACGTTCGACGCGGGCGAAAGCCTGCGCGAGTTGCGGCCGATGCTGCGCCAGCTGTTCGACCCGACGGTCGATGTCCGCCTGGACGCGGCGGAAGGACTGCCGCCGATCCGCTTCGATCGCACCCAGTTCGAACTGATGGTGCTGAACATCGCCGCCAACGCCAACCACGCGATGCCGGGCGGCGGGGTGTTCGAGGTCACCGCCGGCACCGGCGAAGGCGGTGTGGTCATCGGCTTTCGCGACACCGGCACCGGCATGACGCCGGAGGTGCAGGCGCGCGCATTCGATCCGTTCTTCACCACCAAACCGGCCGGCGAGGGCACCGGCCTTGGCCTGTCGGTGGCGCGCGATCTGATCCAGCGCGCCGGCGGCCGCATCGGCGTGGACAGCGCCGTCGGCGCGGGCACCGTGATCCGGATTGAGTTGCCTGCGGCGGGCTAGGAAGCAAGCGCAGGTCGCAGTTTCCAAATCGAATGGTCCCTTCCCCCGCGTTGCGGGGGAAGGGAGGGGAAAGCGGACTGTGAACTGACCGTTTTCCTCAAGCGGAAGAACGGAATCAACGAACGGCATCCGTTCATCCTGCACGCCCGGACCTGTTCCTTCCCCCGCAACGCGGGGGAAGGTGGCGCGCCAGCACCGGATGGGGGCGCTCTTCGCGTGGACCCTTTGCCCCCATCCGCCTTCGGCACCTTCCCCCGCGTCGCGGGGGAAGGGAGAGGGAAAGCGAACTGTGAACTGACCGTTTCCTCAAGCGGAAGAACGGAATCGACGAACGGTATCCGTTCATCCCGCACGCCCGGACATGTTCCTTCCCCCGCAACGCGGGGGAAGGGGGCGCGCCAGCGCCGGATGGGGGCGCTCTTCGCGTGGCCCCCTTTGCCCCCATCCGCCTTCGGCACCTTCCCCCACGTCGCGGGGGACGCGGGAAGCATGCCGTGATCTGACCGTTTTCCAAACGAAAAATGGAGCCAACGGAACGGCGTCCATTCACCCTGCGCGCTTGGATCCGCCCGCGAACGACACCATCTCGATCGCAGGTTTTCACCGTTTTCCGGGCCATTTCCCGGTATCGTCGCCGCCATGCCGCTGGATTCGTTCCATCCCGCCGTCGCCCGCTGGTTCGCGCGTGCGTTTCCCGGTCCCACCCCCGCGCAGCGGGCGGCGTGGCCGGCGATCCGCGCGGGCCGCCATACGCTGGTGGCGGCCCCGACTGGTTCGGGCAAGACCCTGACGGCCTTCCTCGCCGCGCTCGACGACCTGGTCCGGCGCGGGCTGGACGAGGGCGGGTTGCCGGACGAGACCGCCGTGGTCTACGTCTCGCCGCTGAAGGCGCTGTCCAACGACATCCACCTCAATCTCGACGCGCCGCTGGCCGGCATTCGCGCCGAACTCGCGGACATGGGCCTGCCCGACGTCGAGATCCGCACGGCGGTGCGCACCGGCGACACACCCGCGGGCGAGCGCCAGAAGGTGTTCCGCAAGCCGCCGCACGTGCTGGTGACCACGCCCGAATCGCTGTACGTGCTGTTGGGTTCGGCTTCCGGCCGGACGATGCTGTCCGGCGTGCGCACGGTGATCGTCGACGAGATCCACGCGGTCGCCGCCAGCAAGCGCGGCAGCCACCTGGCGCTGTCGCTGGAACGCCTGCAGGCGCTGTGCGCGCGGCCGCCGGTGCGGGTCGGCCTGTCGGCGACCCAGAAACCCATCGACGCGGTGGCGCGGTTCCTGGTCGGCGCGGGTGACGGAGCCGAACCACCGGCCTGCGAAATCGTCGATATCGGTTACGGCAAGCAGCGCGATCTGGCGCTGGAGCTGCCGCCGACGCCGCTGGGCGCGGTGATGTCCAACGACCAGTGGGAACAGGTCTACGACCGGGTCGCGGCGCTGGTGCGCGAACACCGCACCACGCTGGTGTTCGTCAACACCCGGCGCATGGCCGAACGCGCCGCCCGCCACCTCGGCGAGCGGCTGGGCAAGGAGGGCGTGGCGGCGCATCACGGCAGCCTGGCGAAAGAGGCGCGCCTGGACGCCGAACAGCGGCTCAAGCGCGGCGATCTCAACGTGCTGGTGGCGACCGCCTCGCTGGAACTGGGCCTGGACATCGGCGACGTAGATCTGGTGTGCCAGTTGGGCTCGCCACGATCGATCGCCACCTTCCTGCAACGCGCGGGCCGTTCCGGCCATGCGGTGGGCGGGGTACCGAAGGCGCGCCTGTTCCCGCAGTCGCGCGACGAACTGATCGAATGCGCCGCGCTACTCGATTGCGTCCGGCGCGGTGAACTCGATGCCTTGCGCATCCCGGTCGCGCCGCTGGACGTGCTCGCCCAGCAACTGGTCGCCGAGACCGCCAGCCAGGAATGGGATGAGGATGCGTTGTACGCGCTGGTCCGGCGGGCGGCGCCGTACGCCACGCTGACGCGCGAGGACTACGCGGCGGTGGTGCGGATGCTGGCGGACGGGTTCAGCACCCGGCGCGGGCCGCGCGCGGGCTACCTGCACCGCGACGCCGTGCACCACCGGTTGCGCGAGCGCAAGGGCGCGCGGATGACCGCGCTGATGTCCGGGGGCACCATTCCCGACACTGGCGACTACGCGGTGATCCTGGAACCGGAAGCCCACACCATCGGTACGGTCAACGAGGACTTCGCGGTCGAAAGCCTGTCCGGCGATGTGTTCCAGCTGGGCAACGCCAGCTACCGCATCCTGCGGGTGGAACCGGGCCGGGTGCGGGTGGAAGACGCGCGCGGCGCGCCGCCCAACATTCCGTTCTGGCTGGGCGAGGCCCCCGGACGCAGCGATGAACTGTCGTTCGGCGTGTCTCGACTACGCGAAGCGGTGGCCGCCGCGATCGCCGCGGACGGCGTGGACGCCGGCATGCGCTGGCTGATGCGGGACGTTGCGCTGGACGAGGAAGCCGCGCGCCAGATCGCCGATTACCTGGACAAGACCCTGGCCGCGCTGGGCCAGGTGCCCAGCCAGTCGCGGATCGTGCTGGAGCGTTTCTTCGACGAATCCGGCGGCACCCAGCTGATCCTGCATTCGCCGTTCGGCAGCCGGCTCAACCGCGCCTGGGGCCTGGCCCTGCGCAAGCGCTTCTGCCGCCAGTTCAATTTCGAGCTGCAGGCCGCCGCGACCGAGGACGCGATCATCCTGTCGCTGTCGACCAGCCACAGCTTCCCCTTGATCGAGGTCTCGCGCTACCTGCATTCGTCGTCGGCGCTGGACGTGCTGGTGCAGGCGCTGCTGGACGCGCCGCTGTTCGGCGTGCGCTGGCGCTGGAACGCGACCACCGCGCTGGCGCTGCCGCGCTTCGTCGGCGGCCGCAAGGTGCCGACGCAGTTGCAGCGGATGAAGTCGGAGGATTTGCTGGCGACGGTGTTCCCGGATCAGGTCGCGTGTCTGGAAAACATCGTCGGCGAGCGCGAGATTCCGGATCACCCGCTGGTCGCGCAGACCCTGGACGATTGCCTGCACGAGGCGATGGACGCCGACGGCTGGCTACAATTGCTGCGCTGGCTGGAAGCCGGGGAGATCGAAGTCGTCGCGCGGGATCTGCCGTTGCCGTCGCCGCTGGCGGCCGAAGTGATCAACGCGCGTCCCTATGCCTTCCTCGACGACGCGCCGCTGGAGGAACGCCGCACCCAGGCGGTGCAGGGCCGGCTCTATCGCGAGGCCGAATCGGCCGACGAACTCGGCAAGCTGGATGTCGGGGCGATCCAGGCGGTGCGCGAGGAAGCCTGGCCGCAGCCGCGCAATCCCGACGAGATGCATGAAGCACTGACCGGCGTGGGCGCCATCACCGCCGATGAAGCCGCCGGCAACGCCGGCTGGCAGGAATGGCTGCGAGCACTGGCGGCGGACGGACGCGCGACCCGCATGCAGGTGGGCGATGACGGCACGCAGGCGCTGTGGCTGGCGACCGAGCAATTGCCGATGCTGCGTGCCCTGTTCCCCGCCGCGCCGATCGAGCCGGTGGTCGAGGCGCCCGACGAATACGCGCAGGCCGACTGGCCGCGCGAGACCGCGTTGCGCGAGTTGTTGCGCGCGCGCCTGACCGCGCTGGGGCCGGTGCCCGCCACGGCGGTCGCGCATTCGCTGGCATTGCCGGTGAACGAGGTGGATCCGGCGTTGCTGGCCCTGCAGAGCGAAGGCTACGTGATGCAGGGCCATTTCACGCCCGGCGCGCGCGAAGAGGAGTGGTGCGAACGACACCTGCTGGCGCGCATCCATCGCTACACGCTCAAGCAACTGCGGCGCGAAATAGAACCGGTCGAACCGCGCGATTTCCAGCGCTTCCTGTTCGACTGGCAGCACCTGAGCGAGGCGGAGCGGGTCAGTGGACCGGAAGCGCTGGCCGGCGTGCTGGGGCAACTGGAAGGATTCGAGGCGCCCGCCGCCAGTTGGGAAGCGGACCTGCTGCCGGCGCGCGTGCGTGGTTACGCGATTCATTGGCTGGACGATCTGTGCACCGCGGGACGCACGCTGTGGACACGACTGCGTCCGCCCGCCAGCGAGGGCGGCGGGCGTGGCAATGTTTCGTTGCGCGGCACGCCGATCCTGCTGTTGCCGCGCCGGCAGGCGCCGCTGTGGACGCGCCTGGCCCCGGCGCCGGTGGACGATGACGATCTGGGTTCGCGGGCGCGTCGCGTGGTGGATTATCTCGGCGCGCACGGTGCCTCGTTCTTCGATGAAATCAGTGACGGCGCGCATCTGTTGCGCACCGAGCTGGAAGACGCGTTGGCCGAACTGGTGGTGCGGGGACGCGTCCACTGCGACAGTTTCGGCGGCTTGCGCGCATTGCTGGTCCCCGCGTCCAAGCGCGATGGTGGATCCCGCCATCGCCGCCGCAAGCCGATGTTCGGCATCCAGGACGCCGGCCGCTGGGCGCTGATCCGCGCCGGCGCGCCATCGGCCAGTGGCGAGGCGCGGGCCGAGGCGGTCGAACACGTCGCGCGTATGCTGCTGCGGCGCTACGGCGTGGTCTGCTGGCGACTGCTCGAACGCGAGGCCGCATGGCTGCCGCCCTGGCGCGAGCTCGCACGGATCTACCAGCGCCTCGAAGCGCGCGGTGAAATCCGCGGCGGCCGCTTCATCAGCGGCATTCCGGGCGAACAGTTCGCCCTGCCGGAAGCCGTCGCCGCGCTGCGCCAGGTGCGCCGTCGTCCGGCCGATGGCAAGTGGCTGGCGATCGCCGCCACCGATCCGGCCAACCTGCTCGGCACGCTGCTGCCCGGCGAGAAGGTCGCGCGCGTGCCTGGCTCGCGCGTGCTTTACCGCGATGGCCTGGCGGTGGCGGTGCTGACCACCGGCGAGACGCGTTTCCTGGAACTGCTGTCCCTGCCCGAGCAGCAGGAGGCCAGCCGCGTCCTGCTGCGGATGGTCCCCATCGAGATGGAATCGCCGCCGGTGCCGGCGCGAGCGGGATAGGCCCATCGTCCCCCCGGCAGGGTGTATCCGTGCCTTCCACGATGCGCCGGACTATCGGGTCTCGCCGGATGTGCCGGTGTTTCAATCCACCGGAAGCGGCGCGGGTGCGCAGGCCGGCATCCGCCTGGCCTGGTAGCGCTGCCAGAAATGGTTGGCCATGCGCAGGGCGGCGGCGTCGGCTTCGCGACGCATCGCTTGGTTGCCGCAGTCGGCGGTGGTCTGGCGGAACAGGGCCAGCCAGCGCAGGAACATGGCTTCGGTCAGTCCCGCCATCCCCAGATGACAGCTCACCGGTGCGCCGTGGAAGCGGCGCGTGCCGCGCAGCAACGACGACCAGAATGCGACCAGCAGTGAATGGTGCGCGGCCCAGTCCCGCACGCGCGCTTCGAAGAAGGGACCCAGCAGGTCGTCCTGGCGCACGCGCAGGTAGAACGTCTCCACCAGCGTGACGACGTCGGCCTCGCTGCACAGCCCGAGCCCCGGGCCGCCGTCTTCAGAAGGATGGATGCGCATGGCGGCTTTCCGGAACTTCGACCCGGGCACGGTATCGCATCGCGAACGGGTACAAATTGATCGCGATCAAGCCCTGGCGCCGCGTTGCTGACAGCACGGCTCATTCCATGGGCGCGGCGGAGCGCCCAAACAACGGAGCGTGCCTGCGATGTGCGCATGCAGCGGTTCAGCCGCTGCAGCCCCCGCAGCACACCGAGGGAATGCGTTCGATCTGGGTCAGGCGCACCGGATGTCCGGCCTGTTCCATGATGAACACCAGTTCGATGTCCATCACCACGGTGGAGATGCGCAGCTTGCCCGCCTTGGCGTCCAGATCGACCAGGCCGGCGGGGTCGAATTCCTGCAGCACCCGTTCGATGGTGATCGGATCCACGGACGGGCCGGGGAGGGGGATGTGGTATTCCATGGCGGCACCAGCGGTCAGTGTGGGAAGGGAAATGCGACGGTGAAAGCAGGAGCGCCGGAAAACCGGCCCCGGCGCCCCTGTCCCCGACGAGTTACTTCGTCACTACCAACTTGCCCTTCATCAAGGTGGAGTGGCCGGGGAAGCTGCAGAAGAAGTTGTAGTCGCCGCCGGCGGTCAGCTTCTTGCCGGGCAGGGTGATCTTGGTCTTCTGGCCACCGCCGATCAGGGTGGTGGCGGCGAGCACGCGGGCGTCGCCCTTGGGCACGTAGTGGTTGCCCACGCCGGCCTTGATGGCGTCGCGGGCGATGCCGTCCATGTCCTTGGCGGCCGAGATGACCACGTTGTGGCCCATCGCGGCGGCCGGCATCTTGCCGGTATGGGTCAGCTCGATGGTGATCGTCGGGCAACTGGCCGAGACGGTGGCCGTCTTCAGATCGAACTTCATCGCGTCGTCGCCCTTCAGGCTGACGGTGCAGTTGTTGGCGGCCTGGGCCATGCCGGCGGCGGCCATCAGGCCCAGGGCGAGCAGGGAAGCGGAAACGACTTTCATTAGAAACTCCTTGGTGTGGTTTCGGGGGTAATGGAAAGAGAATTCAGTGGACGGGGGAGGCGGAGACGGACAGGGCGGTGCGGACGGCGGCGACGAAGGCCGGATCCGGCATCGCGCTGGCCACCTCGGAGCGGGCGAGGACGCGGCCATCCGCATCCACCAGCACCAGCACGCTGGTGTGGTTGATGCTGCCGTCCTCGCGCGGGCGGTAGCGCACGTCGAGCACGCTGGCGATCGCGCGGGCATCGTTGGCGCCGGGTTGCAGGAACCGCCATTGCGCGGGCACGCGGTGCCGCTGCGCGGTGTCGCGCAGGGCCTGCGGGGTATCGCGGGCGGGATCCAGGCTGATCATCACCAGCTCCACGCGCGCGCGTTCGGCGGGCGTCAGCTGTTTCTGCACCGCCTTGCCGTTCTCGATGATGAGGGGGCACATGAGGTGGCAGTTGGTGTAGAACATCGACACGATGCGCGGCTTGCCGCGCAGATCCCGCCATTGGCCGGTGTTGCCGTCCTGGTCGGTGACCTGCGCATCCAGTTGGTAGAGGGAATCGCCCGGCAGCGCCTGCGCAGCGACCGGGAGGCCGGGCTGCAGAAGCGCCAGCCCGAGCAGGAGGAAGGAAAAGGGCATCTTCATGGCTGGCTCCTTGCGCAGCGGAATCCGAGGTTGCCGAGGGTGTTGACCGGTTGCAGGGCGGACAGCAGGGCGAAGCGTTTCATCACGCCGTAGTGCTGGCGGTCGTTGAAGGCCAGCGAGGTGGCGCCGCAGTACTTGAGCTTGTCGCCATCGTCGGCGCCGCGCTTGTCGCTGTCGCCCATCAGGGTGGCGAAGTCGTCCACCCATTCCCACGCCACGCCATGCAGGCCGTGGATGCCGTAGGCGTTGGGCGGCGCGTCGCCGGCATCGAGGGCGCGGGCGGTAGCATCGTTGAGCAGCCGGGCCTGCCAGCCCTGATCGCCGCGGGCGTCGCGGCGGTATGCGTCGGCGGCTGCCACGTACTCCCATTCCAGGAACGTCGGCAGGCGCGCGTCCTGCGCACGGCAGTAGGCGTCGGCGGCATACCAGCTCACCTGCACCACCGGTGCGTCGGCATCGACCGCCGCACCCGGCCCGGTGGCCGTTTGCCAGTGTCCGAGGTAACCGGGACCGGCGAACAGCGCCGGTACCCGATCCCGCCGCCATTGCGGCTGCCGCTCGACGAAGCGGGCGAAGTCGGCGTTGCTGACCGCGCGTTCCATCAGGGCGAAGGCCGGGACGGAACGCGCCTCGCTGCTTTCCTCGTAGCGGATGGCCGAGCGAAAGCTTCCACCCGGCACGCCCACGTAGCCGGGACCACCCGCCATCGCCGGTGCGACGAGGCATGCAAGCAACAAGGCGGGCAGTCTCCGGTGCATGGGCATCCTCACGTGGTTTCTTCGCTTACTTGCCGGCAGGCTCGCCCTGCGGGTACTCCTTGCTGGACTGCTGGCCGGTGTAGATGTCGTGCTTGGGTTCACCGCCGACCTTCAGGATGCCGAGCGAACCCTTGTGGAAGGTACGGAAGATGCTGTGATCGACCAGCACGAAATTGCCCGGCACATCGGCCTTGAATTCGACGATGGTCGCGCCACCCGCCGGCACCAGCGTGGTCTGCACGTTTTCCTGGTACTTGCTGCCGCCTTCCATGTACACCTTGTCGAAGATCTCGCCGATGACGTGGAAGCTCGACACCAGGTTGGGGCCGCCGTTGCCGACGAACATGCGGATGGTCTCGCCGGCCTTGGCCTGCAGTGCGTTGTCGCCCGTGAGCGAGCCTTCGGCGCCGTTGAACACCACGTAGGTCGGATGCTCGTCGATGGCCTTTTCCAGGCTGAAGGGCTGCAGGCCGGGTTCGCCGTACTTGCCCTCGGTATAGAAGTCGCCCTGCATCACGTAGAACTCCTTGTCCACCTTCGGCAGGCCTTCCGGCGGTTCGACCAGGATCAGGCCGTACATGCCGTTGGCGATGTGCATGCCGACCGGCGGCATCGCGCAGTGGTAGACGTACAGGCCCGGATTCAGCGCCTTGAACGTGAACTGCGTTTCGTGGCCAGGCAGGGTGAACGTCGCCTCGGCGCCACCGCCCGTGCCGGTCACGGCGTGCAGGTCGATGTTGTGCGGCATGTGCGAGCTGTGGTGGTTCTTCAGGTGGAATTCCACCGTGTCGCCCTGGCGCACGCGGATGAAGCTGCCGGGCACCGAACCGCCGAAAGTCCAGAAGTTGTAGGTCACGCCGTCGGAGATCTTCATCTCCTTCTCGACCACTTCCAGATCCACGATGACCTTGGCCGGCGTGCTGCGCGTGATCGGCGGCGGCACCATCGGCGGGGCGGTCAGGACCGCCTTGATCGGATCGCCCTGGGCGGCGCCGTTGTCGGCGGCGAAGGCGTTGCCGGCGAGGGTGGCGCCCATCGCGCAGGCGAGGGCGTAATAAAGCAGGGAGTTGCTCTTGCGCTTCATGGCGCGTTCCTTGTCATGGCCTTGGGCCGATGGAGGAACGTTAGTTGTCCGACCTTCGCGGTCGCCTTGATTTGCATCAATCGCCGCCCCCGATTCGGTGAAAAAGGCAGGCAAATGCGACCGGCTTGACATGGATCAAGATTGCCCCCGCCTGCGACAACCTGACGCATCCCAACGTTGGAGCGACTCCAGACAATGGCATCGACCTAAACGGAGTGTCATGTCATGCGTAGAGATTGTCTTGCCGTCGCCCTGTCCCTCGCGCTGCTGCCGGCTTCGGCCGTGATCGCCGGTGAGGCACCCCCCAACGATGCCGGGCAGCATGTGCATGACACGGGACCCGCTTCGCCCACCGAACTCAATGGCGTGGTGGTGGTCGGCGTGGCGCCTGCGATGGCGACCACCTTCGTCACCGATCCCAAACTGCCGCGCCAGCCGGTGCCGGCCAGCGACGGCGCCGACTATCTGAAGACGATTCCCGGCTTCGCCCTGTTGCGCAGCGGTGGCACCAACGGTGATCCGGTGCTGCGCGGCATGTTCGGTTCACGCCTGAACCTGATGACCAACGACGGCGCGCTGAGCGGCGCTTGTCCCTCGCGCATGGACAACGCGATGTCCTACATCGCGCCGGAAACCTACGATCGCCTGGTGGTCATCAAGGGACCGCAGACGGTGCTGTGGGGCGGTGGCGCGTCGGCCGGCACGGTGCGCTTCGAGCGCGAGATTCCGTACTTCGATCGCCCTGGCGTGCGCGTCAACGCCAGCGCGCTGGCCGGCAGCCGCAACCGCAACGACCAGGTGGTGGACGCCACGCTCGGCAACCCCACCGGGTACGTGCGGCTGGGCGGCAACCGTTCGGAAGCGGACGACTACCAGGACGGCAACGGCGCCGAAGTACCGTCGGCATGGCGCAAGTGGAACGCGGACGCCGCGCTGGGCTGGACGCCGGACCCGAACACCGTGCTGGAGCTGAGTGCCGGCACCGGCGACGCGCAGGCGCGCTACGCCGGCCGCGGCATGGACGGTTCGCGCTTCCGCCGCGACAGCCTCGGCCTGCGTTTCGAGAAGAGCGACATCGACGGCGTGCTGGATGCCTTCAAGGCCAACCTGTATCTCAACGATGTCGACCACGTGATGGACAACTACACGCTGCGGCGGCCGGATCCATCCAGCAGCATGCCGATGCCGATGGCCAGCAACGTGGGCCACCGGACCTGGGGCGGGCGCGCGGCCGCGACCTGGCAACAGGGCGAATGGGAAATCACCGCCGGCGTGGATCTGCGCGACAGCCGCCACCGCCAGCGCAGCGGCATGGGGCGCGGCACCTACCAGTCGCAGCCGTGGACGGTGGATGCACGCTTCCGCAGTTTCGGCGCGTTCGCCGAATCGCACTGGCACATCACCGACAAGCACCACCTGATGAGCGGGTTGCGCCTGGACCGCGCGCAGGTGCGGGATCTGCGCCGCAGCACCGGCGGGATGATGCCGATGCCCAATCCGACCGCTGGGCAGGAACGCAACGAAACCCTGCCCAGTGCGTTCGTCCGCTACGAATACGACATGTCCGGACGGCTTGGCGCCTATGTGGGCCTGGGCCACACCCAGCGCATGCCCGACTACTGGGAATTGTTCTCGCCCAAGCGCGGGCCGGCCGGCGCGGTCAACGCCTTCGCCGGCATCCAGCCCGAGCGCACCACCCAGCTGGACATGGGCCTGCAATATCGTGGCGAACGCGTCGAGGCATGGGTGTCGGTCTATGCCGGTCGCATGCAGGACTACATCCTGTTCGACTACCTGCCCGGAATGATGGGCATGGGCGCGACCACCCGCGCGCGCAACATCGATGCCGATATCCGCGGCGGCGAGGCGGGCGTGGAATGGCGGCCGGCCGATGGCTGGAAGCTCGGCGGCGCGCTGGCCTATGCCTGGGGCGAGGACCGCGCCAGTGGCAAGCCGCTGCCGCAGATGACGCCGCTGGAGCTGCGCCTGTCGGCCAGTCGCGAATACCGGCGCTGGTCGTGGGGCACGCTGCTGCGCGTCGTCGACGACCAGGATCGGGTGAGCACGGGGCAGGGCAACGTGGTCGGGCGCGATCTTGGCCCGAGCGCGGGCTTCGCGGTGTTCTCGGTGAACGGGGGCTACCGCTTCAGCGACCGGCTGCAACTCACCGCCGGCATCGACAACCTGTTCGACCGCGCCTACAGCGAACACCTCAACCTCGGCGGCAACAGCGCGTTCGGCTATCCGGCCGATCCGGTGCGGATCAACGAGCCCGGCCGCACCGCCTGGCTGAAGCTCAACTACAGCTACTGAGCGCGCATCGACACGCGCCATCCAAGCACAAAAAAGAGAAAGGGGAATACACACATGAAACACCTCATCCGCGTATTGCCGGGCCTGCCTTGCCTGGTCCTCGCACTCCCGGCCATCGCCGCCTCGCCGGTCGACACCGGCGGCAAGCTGATCCTGGACGCCCGCTACCGCTTCGAACAGGTCGATCAGGACAATGCGCTCGACACCGCCAAGGCGCATAGCCTGCGCACTCGCATCGGCTATCGCACACCGCGCTGGCACGGCCTGTCCGGGCTGGTGGAAATCGACGATGTCCGCCATCTGGGCGCGGAACATTTCAACGACACCCGCAACGGCCGCGCCGGTTACGCCACGGTCGGCGATCCGGAAGGCACCGAGGTCAACCAGGCGCTGATCCGCTACGCGGCGGACTGGGGCAGCGCGCAGGTCGGCCGCCAGCGCATCAACCTGGGCAACCAGCGCTTCGTCGGCGGCGTGGGCTGGCGGCAGAACGAGCAGACCTACGACGGCGCGATGATCGAACTGGCGCCGGGCGCCGGCTGGAAACTGACCTACGCCTATCTGGACAACATCAACAGCGTGTTCGGCCCGGACGACACCCGTCCGGTCAGCCGCACCGCGCCGGCCGACATCGAGGGCCACAGCCACCTGCTGCAGGCGCAGTACGCGTTCTCGTCGAACCTGAGCGCCATCGGCTACCACTACCGGCTGGGCCTGGACAACCTCGCGGTGGCACCCGGTGCGCCGCCGGGCACGCTGTCCAGCCGCACCAGCGGCCTGCGCGTGCAGGGCAAGGCTGGCGGGTTCTCCTACGTGCTGGAACACGCGCGGCAGCGCGAGCTGGCGGGAAACCCGTGGCGGCTGGACAGTCGCTACTGGCTGGCCGAAGCCGGCTACCGCTGGCAGGACATCCAGTGGAAGGCCGGCTACGAAGTGCTGGGCGCAGGCGGCGGCACGGGCAACCGCGCGTTCCAGACACCGCTGGCGACCAAGCACGCGTTCCAGGGTTGGGCCGATCAGTTCCTGACCACGCCGGCCGACGGGCTGCGCGATGCCTACGCCGGCTTCAGCCTGCCGCTGGGCGGTGGCGAATGGCAAACCTGGTATCACGACTTCCGCAGCGATCGCGGCGGCGACCGTTTCGGCCGCGAGCTGGATCTGTCCTGGCGCCACGCGATTCCCGGGGTGAAGGGACTGGAAGGCCTGCTCAAGCTGGCGAGTTACCGCAGCAGTGACACCGCCCGCACGGTGGATACCGACAAGTTCTGGGTGCAGGTGCAGTACACGTACTGAGCCGTTCCGGCTTGACGTGGATCAATGTGTCCCGTGGCGGGGCGTGAGGACAATGCCGCCTCCCTTCCCGCCACAGGACGCGGCATGGCCTTCCACGATCTGCGCGAATTCCTGGAACATCTTTCCGGGCACGGACAGTTGCTGGACATCGACGCGCCGGTCAGTCCGGAGCTGGAAAGCACCGCGTTGAGCCTGCGGGCCCTGCGCGAATCCGGGCCGGCGCTGCTGATGCACAACGCCGGCTCGCACCATGCGTTGCTGGGCAATCTGTTCGGCCATCGCCGCCGCATCGAACTGGCGCTGGCCGGCAGGCCGCTGGCCTCGCTGCGCGAACTGGGCGAACTGCTGGCCAGCATCAAAGAACCGCGCTGGCCCGGCAATCTGCGCAGCGCGCTGTCCGATTGGCCGGGATTGGCGCAACTGGCCTACGTGGCGCCGCGCGTGGTTGACGACGCGGCCTTCAACGAAGAGGTGCTGGAAGGCGAGGATGTCGATCTGGGACGCCTGCCGATCCAGCGTTGCTGGCCGGAAGACGTCGATCGCCTGATCACTTTCGGCCTGGTGATCACCCGTGGCATCCACCAGCAGCGGCAGAACGTGGCGATTTACCGGCAACAGGTGATCGGCCGCAACCGGGTGATCATGCGCTGGCTGCCACATCGCGGCGGCGCGCTCGATTACGCCAGCTGGCAGGCCGCGCATCCGGAGAAACCCTTTCCGGTGCTGGTCGCGATCGGCGCCGATCCGGCCACGCTGCTGGCGGCGGTGGCGCCGGTGCCGGACACGCTGTCGGAATACGAATTCGCCGGCCTGCTGCGGGCCGCGCGCACGCGGGTCTGGCGCAGCGCCTTGACCGGTCTGGATGCGCCGGCGGGCGCGGAAATCCTGCTGGAGGGTTTCATCCATCCCGGCGACACCGCGCTGGAAGGCCCGTTCGGAGATCACACCGGCTACTACAATGCGCAGGCGCACTTCCCGGTATTCACCATCGAGCGCATGCGCCTGCGTCGTCGCGCCATCTACCACGGCAGTTACATGGGTCGGGCGCCGTTCGACGAACCCTCGGTGCTGTCGATGGCGCTGAATGACATCTTCGTGCCGATCCTGCGCAAGGTGTTTCCGGAGATCGTGGACTTCTACCTTCCGCCGGAAGCGTGCTCGTACCGGGTCGCGGTGGTCAGCATCCGCAAGCAGTACGCCGGGCACGCACGGCGGGTGATGATGGGCATCTGGTCCTATCTTCGCCAGTTCACCTACACCAAGTTCGTCATCGTCACCGACGAGGACATCGACGTGCGCGATTGGGCACAGGTGATCTGGGCGGTGTCCACCCGGGTGGATCCGGCACGGGACAGCATGCTGGTGGAGAACACGCCGATCGACTACCTGGATTTCGCCACCCCGGTCTCGGGCGTGGGCTCCAAGCTCGGCCTGGACGCGACCCGTAAATGGGCCGGCGAGAGCGCGCGCGAATGGGGACGCCCGATCACCCTGGATCCGCAGGTCGAGCAACGCGTGGATGCATTGTGGCGGCAGGTATGCCGGACCGCCGCCGCCGAGGCCGGCGGTCTCGACGCGAACCCGGCCGAAGCCGGCATTGAAGCGGTCGCCGCCTGGGCGCCGCGCCCCGTGCATTCCGCCGACTGGAGAACCCCCTGATGCAACTGGTATGTCCCGCCGGCAACCTGCCGGCGCTGAAGGCCGCCATCGACGCCGGCGCCGATGCGGTCTACGCGGGCTTCCGCGACCAGACCAACGCGCGCGCGTTTCCCGGCCTGAACTTCGACGACGCCGAAATGCGGGAAGGCATCGCCTATGCGCATGCACGCGGACGCCAGGTGTACCTGGCGCTGAACACGTACCCGGACAGCGCGCGGCTGCCGCAATGGCGGCACGCGGTGGATCAGGCGGCCGCGTTCGGCGCCGACGCCATCATCGCCGCCGAGATGGCGGTGCTGCACTACGCGTCGCGGCAACACCCCGGGCTGGCGAGGCATCTGTCGGTGCAGGGCTCGGCGACCACCGCAGCGGCGTTGCGCTATGCGCACGAGCGTTTCGGCATCGCCCGCGCGGTATTGCCGCGCGTGCTCTCGGTGCAGCAGGTCGAGCGACTGTGCCAGTCCTCGCCGGTGCCGCTGGAGGTGTTCGCGTTCGGCAGCCTGTGCATCATGGTGGAGGGACGCTGCCAGCTGTCCAGCTACGTCACCGGGGTGTCGCCGAATCGCCACGGCGTGTGCTCGCCCGCCAGCTTCGTGCGCTGGGAGGAACATCCGGACCAGGGCCGCAGCGTGCGCCTGAACGGCATGCTCATCGACCGTTTCGGCGCGACCGAGCCGGCCGGCTATCCCACCGTGTGCAAGGGGCGCTACGCCGTCGGCGGCGAGATCTTCCATGCACTGGAGGAACCCACCAGCCTCAACACCCTGGAATTGCTGCCGCGCCTGGCCGAGGCCGGCGTGGCGGCGCTGAAGATCGAGGGCCGGCAGCGCGGCGCGGCGTACGTGCGCACCGTGACCCGGGTCTGGCGCGAAGCCATCGACGCGCAGGCGCGCGCCCCGGCCAGCTGGCGCCTGCGCGAGGACTGGCAGGCCGATCTTTCCGCCCACGCCGAGGGCCAGCAGACCACCCTCGGCCCCTATCACCGCGCCTGGCATTGACGATGAAACTCAGTCTTGGACCCTTGCAGTATTTCTGGCCGCGCGAGCGCGTGCTGGCCTTCTATCGCGAGGCCGCGCAGTGGCCACTGGACATCCTCTATCTCGGCGAGACCGTGTGCAGCAAGCGCCGTGAACTGCGCACCCGCGACTGGCTGGCGCTGGCGGAGGAACTGGCCGGCAGCGGCAAGCAGATCGTGCTGTCGTCGCTGGCGTTGATCGAAGCCGAGTCCGAACTGTCGACGGTGGTGCGACTGGCGGAGAACGGCGCGTTCCTGCTGGAAGCCAACGATCTGTCGGCCGTGCAGGTCTGCCGCGAGCGCGGCCTGCCGTTCGTGGCCGGGCCCACGCTGAATGTCTACAACCACGTCGCCCTGGGCCTGCTGATCGAGGACGGGCTGGTGCGCTGGGTGCCCGGCGTGGAGCAAGGGCGCCGGTTGCTGGAAGAACTGCGCGCGGCGATGGTGGAGCAGGGCACGCCGATGCCGGAACTGGAAATCATGGCCTGGGGACGCCTGCCGCTGGCCTGGTCGGCGCGCTGCTTCACCGCTCGCGCCTACGACGTGCCCAAGGACGACTGCGGTTTCCGCTGCATCGAGCATCCCGACGGACTGCCGCTGGGTACCCGCGAAGGCGAGGCGTTCATGGTGATCAACGGCATCCAGGTGCAGGGCATGGAGATTGTTGACATGGCGCCCGAGCGCGACGAGCTGATTGCCTGTGGCGTGGACATCCTGCGGCTGTCACCCGCGCAGGACGACATGGCGGCGGTGGTGGATCATTTCCACCGGATGCTGCGCGCGCCGCTGCCACCGCCGCGACTGGGCGCGCGCAATGGCTACTGGCACGGCAAGCCGGGACGCGCGTCGCTGGCGGCGCCAGGACCGGCCTGAAGACGGATGTCGAACGAAGCGGCGCGAGTCATTCCGCCGCTTTCGCATCCCACGAGTTCGAATGACAGGTGCGGCGCGGTTCAGTCGACTGGCGCGTCGCTCCGGTAATGCGCGCCCAGGCTGCGGGTCCGCGCCAGCGCCGCGTCCAGGATCCGCGTGACCAGTTCGCCCTGCCAGCTGCCGGCAAGGCCGGCGTCGCGCGCCAGTTCCTCACGCGCCTCGCGCATGACCGCTCCGTCGCGCACCGGTCCCAATGCGCGCCAGGTCAGTGTGCGCAGATCCAGCGACGCGGACGGGCCGGCGTCGCGTCCGCGCATCACCCAGCGGCCGTGTTCGGCGGGCAGATGGCGATGGATGCCGGCCAGCGACTGGCCCAGACGGCGGCCGTAGACCACGCCTTCCAGCAGCGAATTGCTGGCCAGTCGATTGGCGCCGTGCACGCCGTTGCACGCGGCCTCGCCGACCGCGTACAACCCTTCCACCGCGCTGCGCCCGTCCAGATCCACGGCGATGCCACCCATGTGGAAGTGCGCGGCGGGGGTGACCGGGATGCGCTGCACCCGCGGGTCGATGCCGTGCGCGCGGCACAGCGCGTATACGGTGGGGAACTGCAGCAGCCAGGTCTCGTGCAGATGGGTGGCATCCAGCCAGATGCGCTGGCCCGCCTGTTGCGCCTGCCATACCTGCCGGGCCACCACGTCGCGTGGCGCGAGATCGCCCAGCGGATGGTGGCCGAGCATGATCGGAGCGCCGTCGTCGTCGTACAGGCGCGCGCCGGCGCCGCGCAGCGCTTCGGTAATCAGTGGCAGCGCGCCGTCGACCCTGACCGACAGCGCGGTGGGGTGGAACTGGACGAATTCCAGATCGCGCGCCTGCGCGCCCGCGGCGAGCGCCAGCGCCAGGCCGTTGCCATCGGCGCCGGAGGGATTGGTGCTGGCGGCGAACAGCGCGCCGCAGCCACCGGTGGCGAGCACCAGATCGGCGCAGTCGATGTCCTCGCTGCGGCCTTCGCCCGGCCAGACGATGCGCAGTCCGCTGACGCCATGGTCGCCGACCCGCAGCGCATCCAGCGTCGCCGGCGGACGCCAGTCGATGTGCGGCGCGTTCTGCGCCGCGCGGATCAGCGCCAGCAGCAGCGAGGCACCGCTGGCATCGCCGCCGGCGTGGACGATGCGGTTGCGCCGATGCCCGCCCTCGCGACCCAGCAGGAAGCGCGTGCCTTCCAGGTCGAAGGGAACCCCCTGCGCCTGCAGCCAGCGCACGGCCATTACCGCGTTGTCGACCAGGTAGCGGACCGCGTCGTAGTCGTTGTGATCGGCGCCGGCGGCCAGGGTGTCGTGCGCATGGGCGTCGGCGCTGTCGCCGCTGTCCAGCGCCGCGGCGATGCCGCCCTGGGCCAGCGCGGTGCAACAGTCGATACCCGCCGGCGCGCGGCCCAGCAACAGCACCCTGCGCGGCGCGGCCGACAGTGCGGTCGCGAGTCCGGCGACGCCGCAACCCACCACCACCAGTGGCGGCGCGCCGCTCACGGGCGTTCGCCCCGGCCCACCGCGAGCATCCGCGCCAGCGCGGCGCGCGCGCCGGCGGCCACCTGTTCCGGCACTTCCACCACGTGGCGCAGCTCGCGCAGGCAGGCATGGATGTTCGGCAGGGTGATCCGCTTCATGTGCGGGCACAGGTTGCAGGGCTTGATGAACTCGACATCGGGAAAGCGATGGCGCAGGTTGTCGGCCATCGAGCATTCGGTGATCAGGGCGACCCGGCGCGGACGCTCGCGTTCCAGCCACGCGCCCATCGCGGTGGTCGAACCGACGAAATCGGCCTCGCGCTGCACTTCCGGCGGGCACTCCGGATGCGCGACCAGGCGCGCGTCGAAGGTCTCGCGGGTATGCCTCGCCTGCTGCGCGGTGAACTGCTCGTGCACTTCGCAGCGGCCGTCCCACAGCACCAGTTCAACGCCGGTCTGGGCGGCGACGTGATGGCCCAGGAAGGCGTCGGGCAGGAAGATGACCTTGTCCGCGCCCATCGCCTCGACCACCTGCACCGCGTTGGCGGAGGTGCAGCAGGCATCGGATTCGGCCTTCACCGCCGCGCTTGTGTTGACGTAGCTGACCACCGGCGCGCCGGGATGGCGCGCGCGCAACGCGCGCACGTCGTCGGCGGTGATGGAGGCCGCCAGCGAACAGCCGGCGTCGGGATCCGGAATCAGCACGGTGCGCGTCGGCGCCAGGATCTTGGCGGTCTCGGCCATGAAGTGGACGCCGCACAGCACGATGATTTCCGCATCGCAGTCGGCGGCGGCCTGGGCCAGCGCCAGCGAGTCGCCGGTGACATCGGCCACGCCGTGGAAGATCTCCGGCGACTGGTAGCTGTGCGCCATGATCACCGCGCCGCGTTCGCGCTTGAGTTCACGGATGGCGTCAATCCAGGGCAGGTGCAGCGGCCATTCCAGGCACGGCACGGTATCACCGACGCGCGCGGTCAGATCCGCGTAGCGGTCCTCGAGTTCCGGACGCCAGCGCGGACGGAAGGCCGCGTTCATGCGGCTTGTCCGTGGTGGCGGCGATGCACGGCGCGAGCGTCGCGGGCCAGCCGGGCGCTGCGCTGAAGCAGGATGCGCGAACCGAGTGGAAACGACTCCCACGGCAACCGGTCGAGCAGGTTACGCAGGAACAACCCGAGTTCGGTGTCGCCGGTCAGCATCAGGCGGCGCTGGAAAAACAGGGTATCGGCGTCCTCCAGCCGGCTGGCCAGCAGCAGCAGATCGGTGGCGCTGCCGCTCACCGTGGCTTCCGCGTCGCCCTGTGCGATGTGCAGGCCGTCGGCGTGCAGTTCGAACACCCAGCGCTGATCGAGGTCGGTGACTTCTATACCGAGCCGGCGGCTGGCAACCGGCTCCAGGACGCGCCGCACCTGCGGCGAGGCCAACGCGGGCGCGATCAGGCGCAACGCCGCGCGTTGGCGCAGCGGTTCCGGAATCCGTGCCAGCCAGGGCCGCAGGCGACGTGGTGGGGGCAGCCAGCGGAGCAAGGCGGAAGGCGCGGAAGCGGAGCGGTTCGATGAAGGACCGGAATGGGCCATGGGAGGGGTCGGTTCGGAAAGGGAGGAAGAAGCCCGCGACTGGCGGCGATGGGCTTCGGCGATCAGCAGCCGCATCAGTCGCTCGGCGCTGGATGGAGAAATGCCGGCGCGGTTCGCGAGCCGGCGCGCGCGCTCCCGGACCCGGTGTTCGCGCCGTGCGTCGGTCTGCGCCAGGCCCGCGTCGCGCTTGATCCGGCCGGCCAATCCAGCCAGCCGCTGGCGTCCGCCCAGCAGGATCACCATCGCGTCGTCGACCCGATCGATCGCCGCGCGCGTGCCGCCCAGGGCCAGGCGGCTCAGCATGGAACCGCCCCCACGACGGATGCCGGCGCGGAAACGGCAACGGGACGATGGCCGGACGGGTCCGGCGCGATGGGCGATTCGAACGGCGGCATGGCGATCACCGGTATGGTGGGCACATCCTAGGCAGCGCCGGCCGGGCTGCCATTGACCCAGATCAAGCGGGCCGGAAGCGCAGCGCCCCGCGCCAGCAGCGCAGGATCACCGCTCCGCTGGCGCCCCACGCGAGCATCAGCGCGGTGCCGGCCAGCCGCGCCAGCGCGGGATCCGCGGTCGCGGCCAGCAGCAGCCCGCCCGCCGCCAGGTGGGCGTACAGCAGCCACTGCTTGTGGCTGTCCTCGAGCAGCCGGTCCACCCCCGGCACGCGCACGCCGCGCGGGTGACGCCGGCGCAGTTCGATCCAGGCCAGGAAGCCGATGATCTCCAGCAGCATGCCCAGCACCAGCAGTGGCAGGCCGACCGCGATCACCAGCACGCCAATCGCCAGCATGGCGCGCGGGGACAGGTCTGGCGCCATGATGGCCAGGCAAGCCGCCGCCAGCGCGGTGCAGCCGGCCAGCCAGAACCGGCGCAGCACCGGATTGCGCGGATGTGGCGCACGCGATTGCAGGATCGGAACCGCCAGGCAGAACACCAGCGCGGGCAGGGCGAGGACGCGCGCCGGATGAATGGGCACATCGGCCAGCGCGCGCCAACCCGCCGCGCCGAGGCCGGCGACCAGCAGCCCCAGCCAGATCAGCAGCCAGCCAGCGGGAATGCGCCGCGTTCCCTGCAGCATCGGCAGGGTGATGCTGGCAACCGCGCCGAGCAGGGCGAGCGCCCAGCCCGCGAGCCCAAACGCGGCGTGCAGGTTGGCGATTCGATCCAGCGGAAGCGCCATCCTGCCCGAGAGAATCGCCAGCCCCGCCAGTCCGAGCGAGGCGGTGATCAGCAGTGACGCCAGCGCGACGCCGATACCGAAGCGCGCCACGCGCGCACCGGTTCCACGTGCCACCGCGATCAGGCCGCCGACTGCGAATAGCAGCAACGGTGGCGCCAGCAGCAGCGAGGCCGCGCCGGTGAGCAGCGGGTGCGGAAACATCAGCGCCGGCACCAGCAGGAGCAATCCGCCATTGAATGCCGCATGCCACCATGGCGCGAGTACGGGGCGGGGCAACGGACTGCCGGCGGCGACCGGCAGAAACTGGATCAGGCTGCCGAGCATCGCATTGCCGAGCACGCCCAGGGTGAACAGGTGCACCAGCACCAGCGTATGCGGCGCCCAGCGCGTCAGCAGCGCGGTTTCACCGCTCCACAGCAACCAGGCGCCAGCGAGGACGCCCCAGGCCAGCGACGCCAGCAGGAAGCGCAGCGGCTGCCCGGGCGGTGGTGCCTGGGCGAACGCCAGTCCGCTCATGCGATTCGCGGCGGTTCCAGCGCAGCGCGATCGTCGGCGTGGCAGATCGCGATGCAGGCATCGCCGGCGGGCAGGTCGTGCACCCGATAGGCGTAGCCCCAGGCGTCGAGCAGCGACATCAGCGGCAACGGGCGGAACGGCGTGAGCGCGACCAGCCGCCCACCGCGCGGCAGGGTGTCGAGGCTGGCGAGGATCCGCTGCATCGGTTCCGGTGGCGCGAGTTCGCGCAGATCCAATCGCATCAGGGACATGGGGTTTCGCCGTCCATCGCGGCATCGTCCGATTCGGGACAGGCCAGCGTGGCGCCGGCCGCATCGAAGGATTCGCGTATCCAGCCGGCACAGGGCGAGCACGGATCCGGCGGCAGCAGCGCTTCGTTCATGGGGTTACCCCAGCAGGGCCAGCAGGCCCATCGGATGGTGCGCGCGCGCGATGCCGTAAACCTGCAGGAAGCACAGCAACGCGACCGCATACAGCACGATGCGGGACAGTCTTCCCCGCGTCGGCTGAAAGGCGAGAACGCCCAGCACCACGTACGCGAGGATGAGAGCGACCTTCACGACCAGCCAGCCGTTGGCGAACAGCCCGGCGGGCAGGATCGTCAGCAGCATCATCGCCGCGGTCAGCAGCACGGTGTCGATCGTGTAGCTGAGATAGCGCAGCGGCGCCACGCGCGGCCAGCGCATGCCCAGCGACAGCCCCAGTCCACGCAGTGCGAACAGCGTGCCGCTGGTGAGCGCGGCGGCGATGTGGACCTGCTTGATGTCGGGATAGAAGGTGATCATGGCGTCAGCCCGGCCGCCCGTCGGCGCGCGGGCTCAGGTAGATGCGGCCGATGCGGGTCACCCACGGCAGCAGCGCCAGCAGCCAGCCGATCGCCGAGGCGACCTGCCAGAACAGGGCGTCGGGGGCGATTTCGGCGACCACCCGCGTCACCGCCACGATCTGCAGCGCGGCGAAGGCGAACCAGGCCGGCGCCGGCATCTTCAACGGCCGCCCGGAATGACCCTGGGTGACCCGGGTGACCATCGCCACCAGCACGCTGCCGAAGAAGCCGATGAACATCGCGTGCATCGGCGCGCGTCCCAGCACGAATTCACCCGTGAGCAGGTAGATGACGCTCTGCGTGGTATACAGCGCGAAGGTGATCGGCAGCCACGCCGTGCCGACGAACAGCACCGCCAGCAATCCAGGCATGCGTCCGCGCGGCCACCAGCGCCACAACGCCACGCCGCTGGCGATCAGCAGCGCCGCGTCCGGCAGCCACAGCCACGCGTAGGCGTGGCGCAGCTCCAGCAGCAGGTGCAGCAGCAGGAAGCCCCACATCGCGCCCAGCCAGGCCATCGGCCGCCAGGGCTGGTAGCCCGGCACCGCGTTGGCGGCGAAGAACGGAAACATGCGGTGCGCCACGGTCAGATAGATGGGCAGCAGCATCACCACGCCGCCGAGCTTGATGCTGGCGAAGGCGTACCACGCGTCGCCGGTCAGCACGAACACCAGGAAGCACACCAGTCCGGTGCAGCCGAGCAGCAGCGCGGCGAAACAGGAACGTGCGTGCCAGGAACGCGCGGTGTCGCGCAGCAGCAGGCGCCCCAGGGTGGCGACGCCGGCCAGCCAGCCGGCCAGCGCCATCCACAGGCCGACCGTGAAACCGGCGTCCCAACCCAGCGTGGACAGCAGGATGGCCAGTTGTCCGCCCATCAGGCCGGCGCCCACCGGCGCGTAGCGCCAGCGCGGCAGATCCGGCAAGCCCATCCAGCGCGGGAATACCGTCAGCAGGAAGCCGAAGATGAAACTCGGCAGCACCAGGTACTGCATCAGGAAGGCATGCAGCCAACCCGGCGGTACCGCGATGTCCGGCATGCGCCAGGCGCCGGTGTACTGCGCGGCCAGCCAGGCCGTCCACCACAGCATCGCCAGCAGCACGTTGCCGGCGCCGATGAAGAACATCAGCCGGTGCGGTGCCTGCAGCAACTGGCGCGCGGACATGCCGGCGGGGGGCGAGGGCGGGTTGGAAACGGGAATCGGTCGCATGGCCGCAGTCTGCGCCGCGGCGCCGGTGCCTTCCTTGACCTGGATCAGGCGGGATGCGGATCCCTGCCGGGGGGAGTCCCGCCCGCGTTGTCCTGCCGATTCCCCGCATCGTCGTTCCGGCGAACGTCGGGCCTATCCGGGTTCCGGCCAGCGTTCCCGGCAGCCAGGGATCTCGATGGATTCCAGCTTGCGCTGGAATGACGGGGGAGGGATTCGGGCGGTTGATGGAGGTCGGATGTGTTGGAGAGACGGTCGCGACTTGCGTCGCTCCCACAAAGGCTCGCCGAATCACTTCCTGTGGGAGCGACGTCAGTCGCGACATCCGGACGACCACTTGATGCGGGTCAATGCCGGCGCCACCGGAGCTGCTTACCTTGCCCGGCACCGGGGCGATGGCCCCGGCCCACACTCAGCAAGGAAACCCGATGTCCGCTCCCGAACTCACCGACGAACCACTCCAGCAACGCACCCGCGCCATGACCCATGCCCTGCGCGAATGGGATCCCGACGCGGAGGTCCAGTTCGAATCCGCCAACGGTCGTCTGTCGATCCTGACCACGCTGGCGCCGGCGCGGGTGCGCGAAATCCTCGCCACCGTCGGCGAACATGTCGAGGACGTGCCGGAGGAGGGGCAGCGAGGCGGCGGTTGCGGCTGCGGTGGCTGCGGCTGTTCCGGCTGACCGGAACGTCCCGCGCCGGCGACATCGCGCGAGTTTTCGAATCGCCGATAAAAAAAGAGCCGCTTGCGCGGCTCTTTTTCGTTGCGGTTGGAACCTCGGGAACGGGAATCAACCTTCCTGCGGCACCGCTGCAGGCAGCGCTTCCCGGCGTGGCGCCACCCACAGGCGGAACACGAACCAGGCCAGGGCGACCGCGCCGACGCTGAACAGCGTGTCCGAGGGAACCCGCATCCACACCAGCATGTCCACGATCGGCTGCTGCATGAACTCGGCCGAGCGCGCGTACCAGTAGCCGTGCTTCAGCGCGGCGTTGAGCTGGAGGATGCCCAGCGGCAGCAGGGTGAACAGGGCCATGCCGGCCAGGCCGATGTTGAGCGACCAGAACGCGGTCTTCAGCAGCTTTTCGTTCCACTGCACGTCCGGCTTGAGGCCACGCAGGCAGAACAGCATCAGGCCGATGCCGAGCATGCCGTACACGCCGAACAGCGCGGTGTGGCCGTGGGTCGGGGTCAGGTTCAGGCCCTGCATGTAGTACAGCGGCAGCGGCGGATTGATCAGGAAGCCGAACAGGCCGGCGCCCACCAGGTTCCAGAACGCGACCGCGATGAAGAACAGGATCGGCCAGCGGTAGCGTTGCATCCACGGCGTGGCCTTGCCCATCCTGTAGCTGTGGTAGGCCTCGAAGCCGACGTAGGCCAGCGGCACCACTTCCAGCGCCGAGAAGCTCGCGCCGATGGCGATGACCGCGGTCGGGGTGCCGGTGAAGTACAGGTGGTGCAGGGTGCCCAGCACGCCGCCGGCCATGAACACGATGGTCGCGAACAGCACCGCCACCGTGGCCGACTTGACCTGCAGCATGCCCAGGCGGGTGAACAGGAAGGCGATGACCGCCACCGCGAAGACCTCGAAGAAGCCTTCCACCCACAGGTGCACCACCCACCAGCGCCAGTATTCGACCATCGACAGGTGCGTATGCTCGCCCCACATCAGGCCGGCGGCGTAGAACACGCCGATGGCGACGGTGGACAGGAACAGCAGGGAGACGATGGAACGCGAATCGCCGCCGTTGCGCATCGCCGGCCACAGGGCGCGGCCGACCAGCACCAGCCACAGGGTCAGGCCGATGAACAGGAACCACTGCCAGAAGCGGCCGAGGTCGACGTATTCCCAGCCCTGGTGGCCGAACCAGAAGTTGTGCTTCAGGCCGAGCTTCTGCATCACCGCGAACCACTGTCCGGCGAACGCACCGACCACGATGATCAGCAGGCAGACCCACAGCAGGTTCACGCCCAGGCGCTGGAACTTCGGCTCGTGTCCGGAAATCGCCGGACCGATGTACAGGCCCATGCCCAGCCAGGCGGTGGCGATCCACAGCACTGCCAGTTGCGTGTGCCAGGTGCGCGTCAGCGCATACGGCAGCACGTCGGACAGGGCGAAGCCGTAGGCTTCCTGGCCTTCGACCTGGTAATGGGCGGTGATCGCGCCGAGCAGGATCTGCACCAGGAACAGCGCGATGACCACCCAGAAGTACTTGGCGGTGGCGCGCATCGACGGGGTGACCTTGATGTCGGCCAGCGGATCCCGCTTGGGCAGCACCGGCGCCAGCTCGTCACCATGGTTGACCGCGTAGTGCCAGCCGAGCAGGCCGACGCCGGCGATCAGGAACAGCACGCTGAAGACCGTCCACAGGAACGCGCTCGGCGGCGGAGTGTTGCCGACCAGTTCGTCGGCCGGCCAGTTGGCGGTGTAGCTGATCTCGGCGCCGGGACGCTGGGTCACCGACGACCACGCGGCCCACCAGTAGAACCCGGTGAGCTGGCGGCGGTGCTCGGCGTCGGGCACGGTGTCGTTGCGCATGGCGTAGGCCTCGCGCAGTTCCACCATCGCCGGATCCTTGCCGAACAGCTGCTCGTAGTGCGCGGCGACCGTGCGGATGGCGGCGGCGCGGTCGGCGTCCACGGTCACCGTGCCGGTGGCGGCATCGTAGGTGTTGGGACGCATCAGCGCCTGCACGCGGGTGGCGTACGCGGCCTGGGTGGGAGCATCCAGTTCCTTGTAGCTGGCGGCGCCGGCTTCGCGCTTGGCCCAGATGTCGAGGATGGCCTCGGCCTCCCGGTGCAGCCAGTCCGCGCCCCAGTCAGGGGCCACGTAGCCGCCGTGGCCCCAGATGGAGCCCAGTTGCTGGCCACCGATCGACTGCCAGACCTGGCGGCCGGTCTCGATGTCCTTGCGGGTGTAAAGCACCTGGCCATTGGCGTCGACCACCTGTTCGGGCAGGGGCGGCGCCTGTCGATGGACCTCGCTGCCGACCCAGAGCAGGACGGCGAACGAGGCGATGAGCAGGGCGGCCAACCCTGCCCACAGCTTGCGTGTGGAATTCATGATGCGGGACTCCGTGGGAACCGCAGGCATGTTCCGCCCGCGTCTGGATCCCCTCCATGACCTACGTCAAGCCGATGGCATTCGCGTGCAAGCGGGCGCGTGGCGCCGGGGCGACCTCAGTCGCGCAGCACCGTGGCGGCGAGTTCGTGCAGACGATCCATGTCCAGGACCTCCACATCGCGCTGCTTGATGTGGACCAGGCCCTCGCGCTCGAACCGGCGCAGCACCCGGCTCACCGTTTCCGGCGCCTGGCGCAGGTAGTTGGCGATGTCGGTGCGCGACATGGTCAGCTGGAACCGGCGAGAGGAATAGCCGCGCGCGGCCAGCCGCCGCGACAGTCCGATCAGGAACGCCGCCATCCGCTCGTCGGCGCTGTTGTCGCGGGCGAACAGCGAGGCCACGCCGATGTCGTGGCTCATCAGCCGGAACAGATGCTGCTGCAGGTTCGGCAGGCGGGTGGCGAGCAGGGCGATCTTGGGGAACGAGAACCGGCACAGCATCACCGTATCCAGCGCGATCGCGTTGCAGGGATAGCGGTCGCCGTGGATCGCGTTGAGGCCAATCACCTCGCCGGGCAGATGGAAGCCCAGCACCTGCTCGTGGCCGTCGCGATCGACCTGGTAGGTCTTGACCGTGCCGGCGCGCACCGCGGCGATGGCGCTGAAGGAATCCCCCTCGCGGAACACGTGCTCGCCCGGTTGCAGCGGGCCGACGTGTTCGACCAGCACGTGCAGGTCCATCAGCGCGCGCTTGTCCATGCCCTCGCTCAGGCAGGCCTGGGAGAACGCGCAGGTCGAGCAGAACGTCAGCGAATCGCCGTCGTCCGAGAGAATGGTGGCGTCGGTACGCGGGAAAACGACCGGCGAGCTCATGCGGACGTCCCGGATGAGGTCAGATGGTTCGCGAGAACCGCGTGGTCGCGGCCTCCGCGGAGGCGGGCAGGTATCGGTCGAAGCACATGGCGATGATACGCAACAGCAGGCGTCCGCGCGAGGTCGCGCATACCTCCCGAGGCCCCACCTCGACCAGCCCGTCGGCCTGCAGCGGCTCCAGCCGCGCCAGCGCGTCGGCGAAGTAGTCGCGGAAGTCGATCACGTGACGGCGCTCGATCGCGTCGAAGTCGATGCGGCCGTGGCACATCAGCTGCTGGATGACATCGGCACGCAGCAGGTCGTCCTCGTCCAGACGCATGCCGCGCCACACCGGCAGGCGGCCGCTGTCGATCATCTGCTCCCAGCTGCCGATGTCGCGCGGGTTCTGGCTGAAGCTGGCGCCGACATGGCTGATCGCGCTGACGCCCAGGCCGATCAAATCGCTTTCGGCGTGGGTGGAGTAGCCCATGAAGTTGCGGTGCAGGTCGCCGCGCTGCTGCGCCCGCGCCAGGTCATCCTCGGGCAGGGCGAAGTGATCCATGCCGATGTAGACGTAGCCGGCTTCGCCCAGCTTGTCGATGGCGCAGCGCAGCAGGTCGAGTTTCTGTTCGGGGGAGGGCAGCTCCTCGGCATGGATGCGCTGCTGCGGGCGGAACAGCGCCGGCAGGTGCGCGTAGCTGTAGATCGCCAGCCGGTCCGGGCGCGCCTTCAGGGTGATGTCGAGCGTGCGCGAGAAACCGGCGAGGGTCTGCCGGGGCAGGCCGTAGATCAGGTCGACATTCACCGAGCGCATGCCATGGGTACGGCAGGCGTCGATGATCGCCAGGGTGTCCTCGACGCCCTGCACGCGGTTGACCGCCTGCTGCACGTCGGGGTCGAAGTCCTGCACGCCCAGGCTGGCGCGGTTGAAGCCGGCGCGGGCCAGTTGGCCCACTTCGTCCGGGCTGATGAAGCGCGGATCCAGCTCGATCGAGCAGTCGAAACCGGCGCCGGAGGCGAACGAGAAGTGCCGGCGCAGTACGTCGACGACCTCGGCGATCTGGTCCGGCGACAGGAAGTTGGGCGTGCCGCCACCGAAGTGCACCTGGTTGACGTCGCGGTCGCGATCGAACAGCGGCGAGACCAGCGCGATTTCCCGGTACAGACGGGTCAGGTAGGCGTCGCCGCGCGCCTTCTCGCGGGTGATGATGCGGTTGCAACCGCAGTAGAAGCAGGGGCTGGTGCAGAACGGGATGTGCAGGTACAGCGAGAGCGGGCGCGGGATCGGATCGCCGTTGGTGATCGCGGCCACTTCGCGCAGTTCCGCCTCCTGGAACTGGGCCGAGAACTGCGGCGCGGTCGGGTAGGAGGTGTAGCGCGGCCCCGGCTTGTCGTAACGCCGGAGCAGTTCGGGGTCGAAGAGGGCGGAAAGGGCGGGCATGGACAAAGGCTAGGCAATGCCGGCCACCGGCGCCTTGACCTGAATCAACCCCGCGCGGGTTGGCCGGAAACCTTCAGCTATGTGAGGATGCCGGCCATCCCGGACCGTCGCCGGGGACCGACACGATCGGGGCACGCGCGGCCTGCGTGCCCGCGAGGCGGGAATGTTCTGAAGGAGTACGCGTGATCGGATACGAGGAAGCCCTGGCCCTGTTGCTGCGCGATGCCGCGCCGCTGGACGCCGAATCGCTGGCGGCCTTCGATGGCGCCGGCCGGGTGCTGGCGGCGGACGTCCACAGTCCCGCGCCCTTGCCGCGCTTCGACAACGCGGCGATGGACGGCTTCGCGCTGGCGTTGGGCGATGCGACGGGGGAAGCCGGGACGGAATGGCCGGTACTTGGCTCGACGGCCGCCGGCGATGCCGCAGCCCGGCCGGATGGAACGGCACGACAGGGCGCGTGGGAAATCATGACCGGCGCGGTGATGCCGGACGGCCTGGACTCGGTGGTGCCGGTCGAACGCGTCGATGCGCTCGGCGGCGACGAGGGCGCGCCGCCTGCGCGCATTCGCCTGCGCGAACCGGTGCGGGCGGGCGCCAACGTGCGCCGACGCGGCGAGGACATCGCCGAGGGCGCACGTGTGCTGGCGAAGTCCGAACGGCTGGACCCCGCGCGGATCATGCTGCTGGCCGCGCTCGGCATCGAACGCGTGCCGCTGGTGCGGCGACCACGGGTGGCGTTGATCGCCACCGGCCGCGAACTGGCCGAGGGCGGCGAGGCGGGCGAGGGCGCCTGGATCCACGACAGCAACACGCCGTTCCTGCGGCTGCGCCTGCATGCGGCCGGCGCCGAGATGGTGGCATGCGAACGGGTCGGCGATGATCCCGCCGGGTTCGCTGCCGCGCTGGACCGTGTATTGGCGCACCAGCCGGATCTGGTGATCAGCACCGGCGCGGTGTCCAGGGGACGTTTCGATTTCGTCCCCGACAGCCTGCGCGCGCGTGGCGCGGAACTGCGCTTCCACGGCGTGGCGATCCGACCCGGCAAGCCGCTGCTGTGCGCGCGCCTGCGCGAAGGGCCGCTGCACGTCGGCCTGCCCGGCAATCCGGCTTCCTGCGCGGTCGGTCTGCGCTTCTTCGTGGAACCGCTGCTGCGCGCGATGCTGGGGCTGCCACGCGAACGGCCCACGCGCCTGCCGCTGGCCGCGCCGGTGCATGCGCGCGCCAACCTGCGCACGCACCTGCACGCGATGCTGGAGAGCGACGGAGAGGGGCGGTTGGCGGTGCATCCGTTGCCACGCCAGGAATCCTTCCGGCTCGCGCCGTTCCTGTCGTCGCAGGCATGGTTGGTACTGCCCGAAACCGGCGATGGCAGTACCGTGATGGAACCGGGCCAGGTCGTCGACGTGTATCCGCCCGGGCATCTGGAACCGCTGGCGTGGCGGCAGGGACACCCGTGATGGCAGGCCATGAATGACGCCGTGCTTCCCGCCTGGCAAGGCATCGTGCTCGCCGGCGGACGTTCCTCGCGCATGGGCCGTGACAAGGCGCTGCTCGAATGGCGGGGCCGCCCGCTGCTGGAGCACATGCGCGCGCTGCTGTCCGATGCCGGCGCCACGCGGGTGGTGATCAGCGGCGTGCGTCCGGGGGCAGACGCCATTCCCGACGACATCGGCGACGCCGGACCGGCGGCGGCGCTCGCGCAACTGGTGCAGCGGCTGCCGGACGGCGTCTGGCTGGTGGTACCGGTGGACATGCCGCTGCTGGAAGCCCCGGCATTGCACGCGCTGGTCGCCGCATCCGTGGATTGCGCGATGTTCGAAGGCCACCCGTTGCCGATGCGCATCACCCTGGATGCGCGCACCCGCGCGATCCTGGCCGGCATCGTCGATCTGCCGCCGGACCAGCGTTCGTTGCGCGCGATCCACCATGCGCTCGCGGGCGAGATGCTCGCGGCGGGCGCGTGGAATGCCACCCTGGTCGGTTGCAACACACCGGAGGAATGGGCCGCATTGCGCGAACGCCAGTAGATCGCGATCACGTCCGAGCGCTCTGCATCGTCCGCGGCAACGTCCTGCCGACCCGCGACACGTTCATGTTGGAAAGTTTGTGCTAGGCTCGCTCCGCGGTTCGCCCAGCCATTCAATGCCAGGTGAGCATCATGGAGCATCCACCCCGCCAGGACGTCGCGAGCAAGGCCCGGGAGCGCCTCGCGTTCCTGTTGCTCACCGTCGTCGTCTTTCCGTTGAGCGCGGTGCTGATCGTCGCCGGCTATGGTTTCCTGGTCTGGATCTACCAGATGTTCGCCGGTCCGCCGACGGGTTGAGCGATGAGCCAGGCACGCCCGATTTCGCGACGCGCATTGCTGTTCGGCCGCAGCGACGGCGAATCGCCGGTGTCGCCAGGGCGCGCCCGGCCGGCCACTTCCCCGTCGACCTTGCGTCCCCCCTGGGCATTGCGCGGCACCGCGTTCGCGAATGCCTGCACCGGCTGTGTCGCCTGCGTGGACGCCTGTCCCGAGCGGGTGCTGGTGCTGCGCAAGGGCAAGGCCGTGTTCGAACCGGAACGCGGTGAATGCACCTTCTGCCATGCCTGCGTCGATGCCTGCGCGCCGGGCGCGCTGCGCGACGACGGCGTGCAGCCGCCCTGGACCTATCGCGCGAGCGTGGACGAAGCCTGTCTTGGCGCGCAGGGCGTGGTCTGCGCCAGCTGCCGCGAGATCTGCCCGCAGTCGGCCATCCGGATTCCGCCCGCCGGGCGCGGCGCCGCCCATATCGACAGCGACGGCTGCAACGGGTGCGGCGCCTGCGTGTCGGTCTGCCCGGCCACCGCCATCCACCTGCACGCATCCGTGGAGACCGCCGCATGAGCCAGCCCGGCGACGACGAACTGCACATCGCCAGCTTCGTGATCCAGCACCGGACCGACGCGACGGAGGGCCTGGCCGCGGCCATTGCCGCCTCGCCCGAACTGGAACTGGCGATCCCCGGGGAGACCCGCAGCGTGGTGCTGTGCGAATCCGCCGACCGCTACGCAGTGATGGATCGGATCGAACAACTGCGCGCCGTGCCCGGCGTGCTCAACGTACTGCTGGTCTACCACCATGCCGAGCCGCGTGACGCGCTGGAGGCGGAGGTGGAGGCGCATCCCGAATCAAACCTTGCCGGAGTCCATCCATGAGCACACGCCGGGAATTCATCCGCAACAGCGCCGTCGCCACCGCGGCGGCGGCGGCCGGCCTGCCGCTGGCGGGCGACGGCAGCAACCTGGTGACCGAAGGCGACCTGACCACGCTCAAGTGGGACAAGGCGCCATGCCGTTACTGCGGCACCGGCTGCGGGGTCAACGTGGCGGTCAAGAACGGCCGGGTGGTGGCCACCCACGGCGACGTGCACGCGGAGGTCAACCGCGGCATCAACTGCGTCAAGGGCTATTTCCTGTCCAAGATCCTGTACGGCACGGATCGCCTGACCATGCCGCTGCTGCGCAAGAAGAACGGCGCCTACGCGAAAGACGGCGAGTTCGAGCAGGTCGGCTGGGACGAGGCCTTCGACGTGATGGCCGCGCAGTTCAAGCGGGTGCTGAAGGAGAAGGGCAGCGATGCCATCGGCATGTTCGGCTCCGGCCAGTGGACCATCTTCGAGGGCTATGCCGCCAACAAGCTGATGAAGGCCGGCTTCCGCAGCAACCACATCGACCCCAATGCCCGCCATTGCATGGCCTCGGCGGTGATGGGCTTCATGCGCACCTTCGGCATGGACGAGCCGATGGGCTGCTATGACGACATCGAGGCGGCCGACGCGTTCGTGCTGTGGGGCTCGAACATGGCCGAGATGCATCCGATCCTGTGGACCCGGGTGACCGATCGACGGCTCTCGCATCCGCACGTGAAGGTGGCGGTGATGTCGACCTTCGAGCATCGCAGCTTCGAGCTGGCCGACATCCCGATCGTGTTCAAGCCGCAGACCGATCTGGTCATCCTCAACTACATCGCCAACCACATCATCCGCACCGGCAAGGTCAACCAGGACTTCGTCAACAAGCACACCACCTTCAAGCGCGGCAACGACGACATCGGCTATGGCCTGCGCCCGGACAATCCGCTGGAGATGAAGGCGAAGAACGCCAAGGATCCCAATGGCGGCGAGCCCATCGACTTCGAGGCCTTCGCCCGTTTCGTCGCCCCGTACACGCTGGACAAGGCGGTGGAGATGACCGGGGTCGAGCGTGGCTGGCTGGAGAAACTCGCCGAGCTGTACGCGGATCCGAAGATCAAGGTCACCTCGTTCTGGACCATGGGCTTCAACCAGCACACCCGCGGCGTGTGGGCCAACAACATGGTCTACAACCTGCACCTGCTGACCGGCAAGATCGCCACCCCGGGCAACAGCCCGTTCTCGCTGACCGGCCAGCCCTCGGCCTGCGGCACCGCGCGCGAGGTCGGCACCTTCAGCCATCGCCTGCCGGCGGACATGGTGGTGACCAACCCCGAGCACCGCAGGCACGCCGAGGAAATCTGGAAGGTCCCGCACGGCACCATCAAGCCCAAGCCGGGCTATCACGCGGTCGAGCAGAACCGGGCGTTGAAGGACGGCAAGCTCAACGCCTACTGGGTAATGGTCAACAACAACATGCAGGCGGCGGCCAACCTGCGCGAGGAAACCTGGCCCGGCTACCGCAACCCGGACAACTTCATCGTCGTGTCCGATGCCTATCCCACCGTCACCGCGCAGGCCGCGGACCTGATCCTGCCGGCGGCGATGTGGGTGGAGAAGGAGGGTGCGTACGGCAACGCCGAGCGGCGCACCCAATTCTGGCACCAGTTGGTCAAGGCGCCGGGACAGGCGCGCTCGGACCTGTGGCAGCTGATGGAGTTCGCCAAGCGCTTCACCACCGACGAATGCTGGTCGGCCGAGTTGCTGGCGGCCAATCCGCAGTTCAAGGGCAAGACCCTGTTCGACGTGCTGTACCGCAACGGCAATGTCGATCGCTTTCCGGTCAGCGATATCGAAGCGGGCTACGCCAACGACGAATCGGCGGCCTTCGAGTTCTACGTGCAGAAGGGCCTGTTCGAGGAATACGCCGCGTTTGGCCGCGGCCACGGCCACGACCTGGCGCCGTTCGACGCCTACCACAAGGCGCGCGGCCTGCGCTGGCCGGTGGTCGACGGCAAGGAAACCCGCTGGCGCTATCGCGAAGGCGCGGATCCCTACGTCAAGGCCGGCACCGGCTTCCAGTTCTACGGCAACCCCGACGGCAAGGCGGTGATCTGGGCCTTGCCGTACGAGCCGCCGGCCGAGTCGCCGGACGAGGATTACAACCTGTGGTTGGTCACCGGCCGCGTGCTGGAGCACTGGCATTCCGGGTCGATGACCATGCGCGTGCCGGAGTTGTACCGCAGCTTCCCGGCCGCGGTGGTGTTCATGAATCCCGACGACGCGCGCGAGCGCGGGCTCAAGCGCGGCGACGAGGTCAAGGTGGTGTCGCGGCGCGGCGAGATGCTGTCGCGGGTGGAGACGCGCGGCCGCAACCGGATGCCGCCCGGCGTCATCTTCGTGCCGTGGTTCGATGCCGGCCAGCTGATCAACAAGGTCACCCTGGACGCGACCGACCCGATTTCCAAGCAGACCGACTACAAGAAGTGCGCCGTCAAGGTGCTGGCCGTCTAGGAGCTTCGCCATGCGCAACAAGCCATTGCTGATCGCCGTGGGCCTGACGGTGGTGCTGGGGATACTGGTGTTCGCCGCCGGCTGGATGTTCGGCAGCCACCGCTCACCGGAAGCGGTGGCGCCGCCCGAAGCCGCCGGCGTCGCCGCACCCGCGGTCGACGCGCCGCCGCCCGGCGCCCAGATCGACGCCATCCGCCGCGGCGTGCCGATCGACCAGGAAGGCGCGCCGCCACCGATGGCGCGGGTCGAGAACACCGACATCAAGCGGGTGCGTGCCTATCCGATGCAACCGCCGACCATTCCGCACGCCATCGACGGCTACCAGGTCGACAAGAACAGCAACCGCTGCATGCTGTGCCATGCGCGCGCCAATGCCGCCACCTTCCAGGCGCCGCCGGTCAGCGTGACCCACTACATGGACCGGGACGATCAGTTCCTTGCCACGATTTCGCCGCGCCGCTACTTCTGCAACCAGTGCCACGTGGTCCAGACCGACGCCAAGCCGCTGGTGGCGAACAACTTCCAGGACATCGACAGTGTCATCGCGACGACGCCGGCCGCGCCGACGACACCGGCCAAGCAGGGGAGCGAATGAGCCATGTGGGAACGGATCAAGCAACGCCTGCTGCCCATCTGGCGCACCCTGCGAGCACCCAGCCGGCACTACAGCCTGGGTTTCCTGACGGTGGCCGGTTTCGTCGCCGGCATCGTGTTCTGGGGCGGGTTCAACACCGCGCTGGAGGCCACCAACACCGAGACGTTCTGCACCGGTTGCCATGAAATGCGCGACAACGTCTTCCAGGAACTGAAGACGACCATCCACTACACCAACCGTTCCGGCGTGCGCGCGACCTGCCCGGACTGCCATGTGCCGCACAACTGGACCAACAAGATCGCCCGCAAGATGCAGGCGTCCAAGGAAGTCTGGGGCAAGGTGTTCGGCACGATTGATACCCGCGAGAAGTTCCTCGATCACCGGCTGGAACTGGCGATGCACGAGTGGGAGCGGTTGAAGGCCAATGACTCGCTGGAGTGCCGCAACTGCCACGACTATTCGTCGATGGACCTGACCCGGCAGGGATCGCGCGCGGCCCAGACCCACAAGCTGTGGCTGGGCACCCGGAAAAAGACCTGCATCGATTGCCACAAGGGCGTGGCCCACCACCTGCCGGACATGACGGGAGTGCCGCAGGGCTGAACTCCCCAGCCGCTGCGGCTTCCCCAAAAAAGACCAGCCGGACCGCCCGGCGCGGTCCGCACGGCGGGTTTCCCGCGATACGCGTTCCAGCGGCTATTTGCCGCCGCGACGTCGTTCTTCCTCGCGCATTTTCTTGCGCAGGAACAGGCTGACCCAGATGCCGATGCCGAACATCACCAGGCTGCCGCCGATGGCGAGCCAGCCGACCGGCTCCAGCAGGATTTCGCGAAGGATTGGATGCATGTGCGGCGGTTCCCCGGATGGACTGCGGGCAGGTTAGCGCGCTGGCGGTCGGCGGCATTGACCTGAATCAATGGCGGCCCGCGGCGGGTCGGATGCGAAGAGCGCGTGCACGGATTCCACCGGTCGATATGCGATAAGGGAGCTGGAGGACTGCATCCATGAGCGGAACCTATTCCCTGCTGATTTCCCCCGAGCACGCCGAACTGGTGCAGGGTGACGTCGGTGCGGATCTGGGGCGGGGATTCCGCCTGGTCCACGAGCAGTTGCAGAAGACCACCGGATCGCGCTGGTACTTCTACGCCGAGCGTTCCCTGAGCAAGCCCGAGGCGCTGCGCCGCGCCCAGCAGTGGTACGACTCCAGCGGACATCCGGACTGGCCGGGACTGGCCGAGCACGCCTGAGCACGCCTGAGCACGCCGGCGCGCCAGCGTCCTCGACATTGCCTTCACCGGCCTTGTCACAGCGTGGCGGGGTCATCCAGGGACCGGTCCCATGCTGGAAGTGCGCAGTCCCGACACAGGCAGCCAGTCCGTCCTGCTGGCGTTGGAGGATGGCATCCGGCGGATCCGCGATGCGCGCGAGGTGATGGCATTCGCCGCCGCGCACCTGGCCCGCCACCTGCGCGTCGATCGCGTCTGCTACGCCGAAATGGACAAGGCGGGCGAGAGGTTCACGCTGCAGGTCGAATCCGGCAATGGCCGCCTGCCACCGCTGGAAGGGCTGCGGCGGCTGGACGAATTCGGCGACTTCGTGGGCGAATCGATGCGGGGAGGCGGCACGCTTTCCTGTGACGATACCCAGTCAATCCAGGGCCTGTCGCCGCAGCAGCGGCGCGCCTATCGCGACAGCGGCATCCGCGCGCACATCAGCGTATCGCTTGTGGGGGACACGGACGCTCCGGCGATCCTCGCGGTGCATCATGCCGAGCCAAGGATCTGGACCGCCGCCGAGCAGGCGCTGGTGCGGGATGTGGGCGAGCGCACCTCGGCATCGGTGCTGCGCACGCGGGTGGCGGTGGAACTGCGTCGCAGCGAGGCGCGGTTCCGCCAGTTGTTCGAGTCCATCGATCAAGGCTTCTGCATCATCGACGTGCTGTTCGACGCCGATGGCCATGCCTGGGATTACCGCTTCATCGAGATCAATGGTGCGTTCGCGCGCCATACCGGACTCGCCGATGTGGTCGGGCGCACCGCGCGCGAGGTCGTCGCCGATCTGGAAGGCTCCTGGTACGAGTTGTACGGCGAGGTCGCGCTCACCGGGCAGCCACGGCGGTTCGAGAAACAGACCCTGGGCATGGGCGGACGCTGGTTCGAGGTCTACGCCTTTCCGCTGGAAGGGATTGGCCACCAGCTCGGCATCCTCTTCAGCGACATAAGCGAGCGGCGCCGGATCAACGACGCCGTGCGCGAAAGCCAGGTGCAACTGGCCGCGGTCATCGAACACGTGCCGGTGGGCATCGGCCTGTTCGATACCGAAGGCCGTTACCTGATGGCCAACCCCCGCCTGCAGGAACTGGTCGGCAACATGCTCCCCTCGCGCGAGCCGCGGCCCCGCTGGCGCGCCTATGACGCCGAAGGCAACCTGCTGTTGCCGAGCGAGTATCCGAGTTCGCGGGCGCTGCGCGGGGAAACGGTGCCGCCCACCGTGGATTTCCACCTGTACCTGGATGGCGAGGAGCGCTGGATCGTGTTCGGCGCGGTGCCGCTGTGGCGCGACGGCAAGGTGGCCGGCGGCATCTCGGTGGCCCAGGACATCACCGAGCGCCGACGGGTGGAAAGCGCGCTGCGCGAGAGCGAATGGCGGTTGTCCACGCTGATCGAGGGCATCCCGCAGCTGGTGTGGCGCTCCTCCGACCGCGGCTACTGGACCTGGGCCAGCCCGCAATGGGAGCAATTCACCGGGCAATCCCAGCAGGACGCCATCGGTCTGGGCTGGCTGGCGGCGATCCATCCCGAGGACCGGGACGCCACCCTGCAGGCGTGGGCGCGCGCGGGCGAACGCGAGGAGATGATGGTCGAACATCGCGTCCGCCAGGCAGATACCGGCATCTTTGTCTGGCATTCCACCCGCTCGCGCGCGTTGAAGGACCCGCGCGGACGCATCGTCGAATGGCTGGGCACGACCACCGACATCCAGCAGTTCAAGAACCTGCACGCGCGCCAGCGCGAGCTGCTGGAACTGCAGGCGGACCAGAGCCGGCGCAAGGACGAGTTCCTGGCGATCCTCGCCCACGAACTGCGCAATCCGCTGGCACCGCTGCGGACCACCCTGGAACTGCTGGTGGAGGCCGGCGACGCGCCGTTCGCGCCCGCGCTCGCGCGGATGCAGCGGCAGGTCGATCACATGGTGCGGCTGGTCGAGGATCTGCTGGAGGTCTCGCGGATCACCCACGGCACCATCGATCTCCGCCGCGAGCAGTTGGATGTCAACGAGGTGCTGCAGGTCGCCATCGACACCAGCCGGCCGTGGATCGAACAGGCCGGGCATCAACTGGAGGTAGCGCTGGCGCCGACCGCCTGCATTGTCGATGGCGACCCGGTGCGACTGGCGCAGGTTTTTTCCAATCTCCTGAACAATGCCGCCAAGTTCACCCACGCGCCGGGCCGCATCGCGCTGGCCTCGTCGCGGGAGGCTGGCTGGCTGCGGATCAGCGTCGTCGACAACGGCGTGGGCATGCCGCCCGGGCGGATTGGCGAGATTTTCAACCTGTTTGCCCAGATCCGGCAGGAAAAGCAGCAGATGCGGAGCGGACTGGGTATCGGCCTGACCCTGGTGCGCAGCATCGTCGAACTGCACGGCGGCCGCGTGTCCGCGCACAGCGACGGCATCGGCCAGGGCAGCCGCTTCGAAGTCGAATTGCCGCTGGTCAACACATCCCATCCCGGAGAAGACGACATGGCCACCGAATACCCCACGTCCAGCCACCGCCATCGGGTCATGGTGGTGGACGACAACCGCGACGCCGCCGACGCCATCGCCGAGTACCTGGAGTTTGCCGGCCACGATGTCGCGGTGGCCTACGATGGCGAAGCGGCGCTGGCGCGTTTCGCCGGTTTCGCGCCGGAGATGGTCCTGATGGATCTGGGCATGCCCGGCATCAGCGGCTACGACACCGCCACCCGCATGCGCGCCCTGAACAGCGGCGCGGCGCTGACCCTGGTGGCGCTGAGCGGCTGGACCCACGAGGAGGACAAGCGGCGATCGCGCGAAGCCGGATTCGACGCGCACCTGGCCAAGCCGGTGGAAGTGGCGACCCTGCGCAGGCTGATCGAGGAGCATCTGGGCCACGACTGAACGTGGAGAAGTGGGGACGGGTGACACGCGCGTCGTTGCGGTCGCACCGGCTTTCACCTGGCGTGATCACCGCGCCGCGACAATGGGATTCCCGATCAGGAATCCGAGCATGGACTCTCATCCACATGTCGAAGCGTCGCAGGGCGCGGGCCGGCGGCGCGGGCAGATCCTGCGCTTCCTGTTCCGCTATCGGAACTCGGGCCTGTTCTCGGGACTGGACACCAGCCTGGAGGACGCCGCGCTGCAGGTGCCGGAAGGCACGCCGCAGGAACTGGCCCAGGATCTGGAGGCGCTCGGCCCGGCCTTCGTGAAGATCGGCCAGATGCTCTCGACTCGGCCGGACATCGTGCCGCCGGCGTTCGCCAGCTCCTTCGAACGCATGCAGGAGCGGGTGGAACCGGTGTCGTTCGAGGCCGTGCGCGAGGTGGTGGAAACCGAACTCGGCGTGCGCGTCAGCCACGCCTTCTCCGAGTTCGAGCCCAAACCGCTGGGCTCGGCGTCGCTGGCGCAGGTGCACCGCGCCCGGCTGCGCGACGGCACGCCGGTGGCGGTCAAGGTGCAGAAGCCGGGCGTCGCCCAGCAACTGCTCGGGGATCTGGAATTGCTGCGCGGCTTCGCCCGCAATGCCGATCGTTTCACCGAGATGGGACGGCGCGTGCGCTTCGCCGATTGGCTGGAGGAATTCAGCCGCACGCTGCTGGCCGAGCTGGATTACCAAGCCGAGGCGGAGAATCTGGTGCGGTTCCGCCTGCACCTGGCGCCGTTCCCGGAACTGTGGGTGCCCGCGCCCGTCGCCGACCTGAGCCGGCGGCGGGTGCTGACCATGGAACTGGCCGACGGCATCCGGGTGGATCAGATTCCCGGCGTGCGCCGCACCGAGCAGCCGATGGACGCGCTGGCATCGGCGCTGTTGCGCGGCTATCTGGATCAGATCTTCGTGCATGGCGAAATCCACGCCGATCCGCATCCGGGAAATCTGCGGGTAACCCGGGACGGCAGGCTGGCGGTATTCGATTTGGGCATGGTGGTCAACGTGCCGCCCAAGCGGCGCGATTGCCTGCTCAAGTTGCTGTTCGCCGCGGTGGATGGACGCGGTGAACAGGCCGCCGACGAGGCCATCGCGATGGGCACGCGGCTGGAGGACTACGACGAGGAGCGTTTCGTGCGCGAGGTCGGTCATCTGGTCAGCCATTACAACGCCCATGCGGGCACCGCGTCTTCGGGCCGGGTGGTGCTGGAACTGGTTCGGGTCGCCACCACCAGCGGCCTGCGCACGCCACCGGAGCTGAGCCTGCTCGGCAAGGCGCTGCTCAACCTGGATGCGGTTTGCCGCCACCTCGCTCCGGACATGGATTTGAAGGCCGTGGTCGAGCGCCACCTGCAGCATGTGATGCGCGCGCGCCTGCGCCAGTCGTTCTCCTCATCCAACGTCGCCAGCGAACTGATCGAGATCCAGACCCTGCTGCGGGAAGGCCCGCGCAAGTTGTCCGACGCGCTGTCGCTGGTGGCGGAAAACAAGCTGCAGCTGCGGGTGGCCGGGCTGGAGGAGTCGCGGTTGATGGAAAACCTGCAGAAGATCGCCAACCGGATCGCCGCCGGACTGGTCACCGCCGCGCTGATCGTGGCGTCCTCGCTGATGATGCGGGTGGAGACCCGCAGCACCCTGTGGGGCTATCCGACCGTCGCGCTGTTGCTGTTCCTGCTCGGCGCCGGCCTGGGCGTGGGCATCGTGATCAGCGCCCTGCGTCGCGATCGGACCGCGCGCTCGCGCGAGGAGCGGGCGCCGCGCTGAGCCGGGCATGAGCGCGTTCCTGTATCTGTTTCCCTGTGCCGGCGAGGATCTGGCCAAGCTCGGCATCTCGCGGGATCCACTGGGCCGCATCCGCGGCCTGGCGCCACGCTGGTTCGAGTTCTTCGACCTCGACCACGCCCTGTTGTTGCAGGCCGACGCATTGGCCGAGGCGCAGGCGTGGGAAACCGCGCTGAAACGCTCGTTGCGCGCATGCAACGCACCCGCACCGCTGTTGTCGGTGGCGGCCGCGGGCGGCCATACCGAGTGGTTCCGGGGCGCCCAGCAGGACATCCGCACCCACATGGACGCGATGGCGGCGCAAGGTTTTCGACTGCATCCGGCGCGGCCATGGCTGCGCGACGCCGTGCTTCGCGGCGGTGATGACCCCTATGGCCGGGCCGAAGCGATCTGGCAGGCGATGTTCGACGCGGGCGTCGAACCGGAATCCTCCGCGCGCCATCCGTTCGCGCAGGCGTTGCGGGACCTCTGCGACGAACAGATCGCGCTGGACCTGGCGCTCGACGCGCGCGTCCCGCCGGCGATCGCGGCGTGGCACCGCCGGCATCGCGCCTGAGGTCAATCCGGCGCCTTGGCGGGGACGAACGGCGAAACCGGATCACTGGCGGGGAAGGTTTCCTCCAGTGATTCGTCCTGGTTCTCGCTTTCGCGTTGCTTGCGTTTCTGCCGTTCGTGCGGTGTCTCGGGTGCGTCCCGATGCTCGTCCGGTGCGGGCGGATCCTTGCGGTCGCGGTTCATGGCGTGCTCCATTGGGAGGAACGGCTCCAGTCTGGAAGCGCGCCAGTGGTACCGGCGTGAACGATCCGTCGAATCCAGAGGGGAGCGGGCTGGAATTCAGCGGCGGTTGCGGTCGCCGGTGCCGAGCGGATCCGGATAGTCGTGCTCCGGATCGCGCCGGCCGGTGCCGCGTGGCACGTCCGGCTGGTCGTGTTCCTTCCAGCGCGCCTTGTCGTTGCGCAGGCGATCGGCGGTATGCGCCTTTTGCTCGTCGCTGTGCGGGTTGTTGCGGGATGGGGCCTCGGGTCTGTTCTTCATGGCATGCGCTCCTCGTCGTCGGGGCAGGGATGCGGGGAAGGGGTTACTAGGGAGGGGGCGTCGCGCCAGCCACGCGCGCGGCGACCTGGCGGAGATCACGGCGCAGTTCGCGCAACGCCTGCTCACGCGCCTGGCCCTGCATGCGCAAGATGGCGGACGGATGCCAACTGGCGATGGCCTCGGTGCGTTCATCCAACGCACGCCAGCGACCGCGCTCGCGAGTCAGCCGGAACGCATTGCCAAACAGCGTCTGCGAAGCCATCGCGCCCAGCGCCACCACCCAGCGCGGGCGCAGCCGCAGCAGTTCTGCGGCCAGCCACGGCCGGCATGCGGCCTGTTCGCCGGCGTTTGCGCGCTGGTGCAGGCGCACCTTGCCGCGCTGACGGAACTTGAAGTGCTTGACGGTGTTGGTCAGGTACACCTCGTCCACCGCAAGTCCGCTTTGTTCCAGCAGTTCGCGCAGCAGACGCCCGGCCGGTCCCACGAACGGCTCGCCCTGGCGATCCTCCTGATCGCCGGGCTGTTCGCCGATGAACATCACCGCCGCCCGGGCCGGACCGCGGCCGAAGACGGTCTGGGTGGCGTCGCGCCAGAGCGGACACGCCCTGCAGTCCGCGGCGCGCAGCCGCAACCGCCGTAGCGAACCGGCGGGAACGGTCTCGACCGGTTTGGCCAGCGGTACCCGCGCGGGCGGTACGCGCGGCATCGCGCTCAGGCGCCGGGGCGCGTGCGCGAATCAGGCATCGGCCAGCTCCTGGATCGAAGGGCTGCGCGGCGCGACGGTCGCGCTCGCCGGGATCGGCAGCGGCATTGGCGCGACCGCGACGGCGTGCCGGCGTTCGCCGGCCGCGAGCACGCGCAGGCGGGCGATGCGGCTGCGGGCCCAACGCGCGGCCCAGCGCATGCCCGCCGCCACCGAACGCACGGCGACATTGGCCTGCGGATTGAGCGGATCGTGCAGTCGCACGCTCACCAGCCAGCCGTCGCGGCAGGGATGGATTTCCAGCACCCTGCAACCCTCGATCATGAGCCTTGCCCCGGCCCATGTATCGTCGGCGGTCGCTTCCACCCAGGTGAAGTCGGCGGGAAGCTTCATCGGCACGGCTTTGGTCATGGGATGCATCCTGATCTGTGGGGGATGCGGTTACTTAGCAGATTGCATGCCACTCGAAAATGACTGGAAACGGCAACGCGAACGCGCGTGCGCGTGCGCATGGAAGCACTCGTTTCCGGGCGCGCGAAAAAATTTCACCTGAAGTGCAGAGCGCGTGAAGAGCACGCGTTTTCATTGCGCTCACGGCGACGGTTCTAGCGTGCTTGTTCAGTTGCAAGGCCAAAACCGTTCCTGTTTTTGCATAACCGGGAGTGAACATGAAACGCGATGAAAAGAAGGCGGCGAAGCAGGCTACGCCGCGCAGTCCCGCCAAGAAGCCATCGTCAGCGGCCGGCGCGGGCGCCGCGGCGAAGACCGCGCAAAGGCAGCGGCGCCTGCAGGAAGAAGCCATGGCCAGGAACGCACGGGCACCGTCGGCGAAGAAGCAGCCGGTGCAGGCCGGCAGTCGCCGGCAACCCGAACCGCCGTTGAGCCGGCAGCATCTGCGCAAGCCGGGCAACGAAGCCGATCTCGAGCTGGAGCCGCGCTTCCTGGCTCCCGACTATCGCGGCAGCGGCAAGCTCCAGGGCCTGCGGGCAATCGTCACCGGGGGGGACTCCGGCATCGGGCGCGCGGTGGCGGTGCTGTTCGCGCGCGAAGGGGCCGACGTGGCGATCGTGTACCTGGACGAGCACGAGGATGCACGCGAGACCGCGCGCCATGTGGAAGCCGAAGGACGCCGCTGCCTGCTGGTCAGCGGGGACGTACGCGATGGCCGGTTCTGCGAGCGCGCGGTGGCGGACGTGGTGGCGGCCTTCGGCGGCCTTGACGTGCTGGTCAACAACGCCGCGTTCCAGCAACACGCCAAGCGGCTGGAGGACATCAGCGACGCCCAGTTGGCCGAGACCCTGCAGACCAACATCGGTGGCTACTTCAACATGACCCGCGCCGCGCTGCCGCACCTGGGGGAGGGGGCGAGCATCATCAACAGCGGATCGGAAACCGGACTTTTCGGCAGCAAGGAACTGCTCGACTATGCGGCGACCAAGGGCGCCATCCACGCATTCACCAAATCGCTGGCGAGCAACCTGCTGCCACGCGGCATCCGGGTCAACGCGGTGGCGCCGGGGCCGGTATGGACGCCACTGAATCCGGCGGATCGCGAGGCGGAGAAAGTCGCCACCTTCGGCAAGGACAGCGACATGGGCCGTCCCGCGCAGCCGGAAGAGCTTTCGCCGGCCTACGTGTTCCTGGCTTCACCGGTCACCGCCTCCTACATCAACGGCGCGGTGCTGCCGGTGATGGGCGGACCTTACGGCTAGTCGGCCCGGGGGCGCGGCTGGCCGCCGTTCAGTCGGTACGGTCGCGCAGCCCGGTTTCGCCGGACTGCTTGGCGCAATGCGCACAGCAGTAGATGGTGCCGTCACTTTCCATCCCATGGCCGATGACCGCGCAGCCGCAATGCGCGCAGCGCGGCGCGAAGGCATGGATCGCGCACTCGAAGGCGTCGAAAGTGCCGGTGCGTCCCTGCTGGGTCAGGGTGAAGCTCTTGTCGTAGTCGTTGCCGCATACATCGCATCGGGCCATGGGAAGGCTCCTGTCGGTCGTGGAGTGATGGAGACGCGCCTCTGGCGGACGGACGCCACTAGTAGACCCCTTCGGGGCTGGGCTGGGGGCGACCGGGAACATCCGGCGCGACGCGTTCCAGGATTGGCGCGAGGACCTGTTCGGATTCCTCCAGCCACGCCAGCATGCGCAGCGCCCAGTCGCGCAGGTCATCACGGGTGCACCGCTGCGAGGCCAGGTCGAACAGCGGCCAGGCCTCATCCAGCATGGACTGCATCGCGAGCGCGGCATGATGCTCGTACTCGGCGGGCTTGAATCCGGGCAGGCGGATCGACGCATCCTCGCCCGCGGCCGATGTGTCGAGGCCCGCCCATACCCCGTCCTCGGCCTGGTGCTGGGCCAGGATCATGCGGGCGAGGGTGCGCAACGATTCATCCCCGGCATGTTCCAGGATGCCGTTGGCCAGGCGGCGTTCGCGCAATCCCAGCGCGAGCGCCGATTCGATGAATGCGTCCTCGTCGAAATCCGAGCTGGAACTGTCCTCGCGCGGTCGTGCGGCCAGATGGCGGAGCAGCACGATCGCGCCGGTTGCCAGTGCCAGCCACGCGATCAGGGATGTCCGGTGCTTCATGCGGATTGCCTCCTCACGGCCGCCAGCGGGGTGGCCGTGATCGTGGTTGGCGTGGAGCGCTCAGTGGGTGCTGCCCCCGGCGGGCGTGGTGCTGCCCGTGGTGGAGGGGGTGGCGGGACGGTTCGTGGCGCCGCGATTGCGGCCGCCGGCTTCGGATGCGCTCGAGGTTTCAAGCCCGGTGTCGCCGGTCCGCCCCATGCCCGGCGTCACCCGGATCTCGTTGTGGACCTCGCGCACGCCGCCGCATGCATCGGCGATGTCCTCGGCGCGGTGCTTCATCCAGCGTTGTTCCACCATGCCGCTCAGGGTGGCGACGCCGCCACTTACGCTGATCTGCAGATCGTCCGCGTCCAGGTAGGGGTCGTCGGTGAAGCGTTCATTGAGATCCTCGGTGATGCGTTCGTCGGAACGGGTGTAGCCGCGCGGCCCGCGTCCGCGGAAATTCCGTTGGCCGGATTCCTGGCCATACCCGGAGGCCCCGGCGCGGGTGTCGTCGCGCCAGTCGGACGGGCTGCGACCCATCCCGCCGGAGGACTGGCCGTAACCGTAGCCGGAACTGCTGCCGTAGCCGACGCCGGGTTCGCGTGGATAGCGCCCGCTGCGCCCATAGCCGCTTCCGGCGAACACGTCGCCCTGCGCGTAGCGCTGGCTGAAATCCTCGGGCCCGTAGATCCGGCCCGGATCACGCTCGCGTCCCCAGCCCTGGCTGTATTCGCCCGGCGGGTCGTAATAGCCGCTTTCGCGGTCGTCCGCGCGCCCGGCCGGACGATAACCACCGGCGAAGTCGCTGTCGTCGAAGCCCCGTCCGTATTCACGCTGGCCGGCATCGCCGCGGCCGCTGAATCCGGAACGCCCGCGACCGCCGCCGTATTGCCCGCGCACATCCTCGTCGGACTCGCGGCCGCGTCCCCAGCGCTCGTACTCGTCTTCGCCGAAGCGGCCTTCTTCCCGGGCCTGTGCGCGCGTTCGCGATGACTGGATACCGGCGGTGCCATAGCCTTCGCCATAGCCACGCGAGGAACGCTCGTCGTCGGGATGCCTGTTCTCCGGACGCATGCCTTCGTGTTGCCTGCCGTATTGCCGGTTGTACTGGTTCATGTCCTGTCTCCGGTTCTGCCACCATTCGCGGCTGGCGTCTGCCAGCTGCGTTGCCAGTTGCCGCAGTTCGCCTATCGCGGCCTTCAGTTCGACGCCCACGTGCCTGCCGTCGTCGTGTCTGCTCTCGTCGTGTCTGTTCTCGTCCATTGCCTGCTCCTGGAAGAAAGGAGTGGAAGGGAGCGCGGTGCGCCACTCCGTCCGTGGACGGCACGCAAACGGCATGCCATCGCCGCAGTCCGGCAGGCGCGGGCGCCGCCAGCGCCGGGCGGCCTCGGCAGGCAGCTTTTGCGCCGAAAGGAAGTTTGTGCGCGGAGCGGATCGGCACGCGGTTTGCGTGGGTAGCGGTAGGCGAATGAAGCGCAACGCGCGCGGAGGTGAACATGAAACGCTGGATGATCGCCGGCCTGGTGTGGGCCATGGCCATGACCGTGATGCCGGCCTGCGACCGCCGGGACGATCCTTCGGTTCCCCCGGCCAGCACGGGCAGCAGCACGCCGCCCGGTGAAAGGGTCGATGCCGGCGCCGACGACAAGGCCGCGGTGAAGGACGAGCCGGTCCACCTGACCCAGCCGCCGCCCACCGCGACCGAGTGCGACGGCAAGGTCGGCGACGAACTCGCGGCGTGCCTGCAGGACCGTGCCACGCGCTCGCCAGCGCCCGCGCCCTGACGCAGAAATTTCACGGGATGCAGCATGTGCCGCCCGCGCGGTCGCTTGGACGCGCCTGCGCGAGCTCCACCGTTGGCATGGACATTGCGGAGTACGCCACGGCGAGCGGCTACACCGACCGCCGCACTTCCTCCCAACAGAAGGCGTTCCCATGTCCCGTACCCCACTGTCATTGAATCCTTCCTCGACGAACACCCATGGCACCGCCACTTCCGCCCCGCGTGGACAAGAGCAGGGCAGGCGCCGGGAGCCGCGCGGATTTGCCGCGATGGATCCGGAACGGCAACGCGAAATCGCACGCAAGGGCGGACGCGCCGCGCACCGTAGCGGCAACGCGCACCAGTTCGACTCCGAGGAAGCCCGCGAAGCGGGACGCAAGGGTGGCGAGGCGGTCAGCCAGGACCGTACGCACATGGCCCGGATCGGCGCGCGCGGCGGCGAAGCGCGCGGGGCCAATCGCCGGCAGCAGACGCGCGAGCGTGGCATCGAGGGCGACGAGGGAAGCGCGGAACCGGATGCTGGCGGCAGCATGCCATCCGGAAGCATGCCATCCACGCGCCATCACTGACGCGGATGGCGTACCGCGGAATCACCCGCGCGGGGCGGCGCCGGCCTCGCCCTGCAACGGGGAGCCGCCGATGACCATGCGGTCCAGCAACGCGCCGCACTGGACAACGGCCATGTCGATCCGGTCCAGGCCCGAGCGGACGTCGTCGATCTGGCCCTGCGCGAGCGCTTCCCGCGCGATGGAATTGGCATACAGGATCAGGTTCAACTCGTTGCGCAGATCGTGCTGCCAGTCAGACATCGTCGCGCTTCCTGGCCAGGTGGTTGTGCACGGTGCGCACGCTGATGCCGAGGGCCCGGGCGGTCGCGGTCTTGTCGCCGGCGTGGAAGGCCAGGGTCTTTCGCAACATTTCCGCCTCCACCTGGGCGAAGGTCATGCCCACCTGGAAACGCACGCTCGCCGGGTCGTCATCACCCGGCAATCCACGCCGGTCCAACTGCAGCGGAACCGCCCTCACGCTGTCGTCCTGGCTGCGCAGGTAGGCCAGTTCGACCGCGCTGGACAGTTCGCGCACGTTGCCCGGCCAGGCGTGCGCCATCAGGCCCGGCAGGCAGCGTTCCTCCAGCCGCCGGGCGTATCCGGTGCGCCGGTTGAGCAGATCGACGAAGGCATTGGCGAGCAGCGGGATATCCTGCTTGCGCGCGCGCAGCGGCGGCACCTCGATGGGGTAGCGGACCAGGCGGAAGTAAAGATCCTGGCGCAGATCGCCGCACCCCTCCGCGGACAGGCGATGGGTGGCGGCGATGACGCGCACGTCAATCGGCACCTCGCCCTGGCCGCCGATCCGCTGCACCACGCCGGTTTCCAATGCGCGCAGCAGGTAGACCTGCAGCGCTGGCGGCATGTCGCCGATCTCGTCGAGGAACAGCGTGCCTCCCTGCGCCTGCTCGAAGAAACCCAGATGGCGCGCGGCGGCGCCGGTGAAACTGCCGCGCTCGTGGCCGAACAACTCGCTGGCGAGCAGTTCGCCCGGAAGCGCGCCGCAGTTGACCGCGACGAAACGGCCACTGCGACCGCTCTGCGCATGGATCGCGCGCGCCGCCAGTTCCTTGCCGCTGCCGGTCTCGCCGAACAGCAGCACGCTTACCTCGTGGGGCGCCGCGCGGGCGATTTCCTGGCGCAATGCCTGCATCGGCGGACTTTCGCCGAGCAATCCGTCGCCGTCCTCGCGCAGCGCGGCCTCGCGCGCATGATGGGACTGGCGTACATCGTCGAGCAGGCCCATGAGGCGGGTGGGAGGCAACGGCTTGGGCAGGTAGGCCGACGCGGCCGAAGCCACCGCCCGACGCGCGTGCTCGATGTCGCTGCTGCCGCTGACGAACACGATCTGACCCTGGTGCTGCACCGGAATGCGTTCGAGCACGTCGAAGCCGGTGCCATCCGGCAGGTGCATGTCCAGCAGGGTCAGCTCGGGGTCGTGGCGTGCCAGCCACGGCGCGGCATCGGCGACGCGATGGAAGGCATGTGCCGTGAAGCCGCGGCGCCGGGCCATGTCCAGGGTCATCGACGCGAACTCGGTGTCGTCGTCGACGATGGCAAAGCATGGATTCGGCATGTTCACTCTCGTGGATCACCAGCATGCGAGCATCGCCCAATGGCTGTTAGGGCAACGCGAAGCGGACACGGCCACATCATGATGCGGCGTGCATGCGGTGTTGATGTTCATGAAGGTGATCGCGCGACACCCGCGCGCACGTTGTCCCCGGCACGCGCGGCGCCGGTTCAGCCCAGCCGCTGATCCATCCGGAAACGGTGCGCGGCCAGGTAGCTGACCTGCGGGAACAGCGGGTGGCGCGGATTGAGCAGAAGATTGTGTTCGCACGGGCACAGCGCGCTGGGAACCCGCGCCGCCAGGGTATTGCCGGTGGCGAGCCAGGCATCGCCCAGCGCCTGCACTTCGGTCCGGTAGGGACGCTCCCGCCAGAGCAGATCCTCGGCGACCTCGATGACATGCAGCGAGCCGGACGGAATGCGCGCCTCGATCAGTTTCAGCTGATTGACCGGCGTGCTTTCCAGATGCGCACGATGTTCGAGCATCGCCGCGGCGGCGCTGCAGGCGGCGTAGATCACCGGCAGCTGCCCGCTGGTCCAGCGGCCGGGACGATCGGAGACGGGGAATACGTGGGTGACGGCGGTGTCCTCGACCATCACGAAAGCGGGCATGGTTTCGTTCGACATGGCGCTGCCCCTCGGCGGGATGACCCATGATGGGTTCGAAGACGCGAAGACCATGTGCAACCCAGCCTTCACATGGCGGGTCCGCATGCTCGGGTAGGGTCGGAATCCTCCATTTTCGCTTCGACATGCGCGCGATTTCCGTCTCTTTCTTCCGCCGGCGACACCGCCGCACCGCGCGCGGGCCGGCGCGGGTGCTGGCGGCGCTGATTGCCGCGGCTGCCATGATCGGCATGGCAGGAGCGTTCGCTTCGGCTCCCGCTTCCGCACCGCGCTCCGCGTCCTCCACCGGCACGCCATCGGAACCGGCGCAGACCAGCGCGCGTGAAATGCTGGAGGAAGTGGGCGAACGCGACAATGCGCCGCCCTACAGCCGGCGCCTGTGGCAGGGCGCCGCGCTGGAATGGGCGCGCGCCGTGCCCGCGATCGAACGCGACCTCGCCGGCGCCTGGCAGGAACTGCGCAGGCAGGCGACGGACCGCTTCTGGGCGCTCGCGGCGCTGCTGCTGGCATGGGCGGGTGCGCTGCGGGGCATTCCATGGCTGGTATCGAAACTGATCCCGCGGCTGCCCGAAGGACGCATCCGGCGTTCGCTGCCCGCGCTGCTGCGGGTCGCCGGTACGACCGTGTGCAGCGCGACCCTGCTGATCGCGATCGGCCAGGTACTGGGATGGGGCACGCCCACCGGCTCGCCGCTGCCGGCCTTGCTGGCGCCGCTGATCGGGGTGCTGGCCTTCGCGGCATTCATGGCCAGCCTGGGTCGCAACGTGCTTTCCTGCGGCGACGCGGGCCTGCGCCTGCCCGACATTCCCGACGAGGTGGCCGCGAGGATGCGCCATGTGCCGTGGCTGTTGGCCGGTTCGGTCGCCGCCGCGACCTGGCTGGAGATCCTGGTGGTGCGCTGGCTGCCGGCGCAGGGCTACGCGTCGCGACTGGCGATCGCGGGCGTGGTGGTGTTCCTGGCCGCGGTGCTGGCGAGCGTGTGGTCGCGGCTGGGACTGGCCCTGCGCGCGAATCCCGCCGATGCTCCAGCGGGACGCCATCGTGTCCTGCTGCGCGGCGTGGTGGTGGTGGGCTGGGCGCTGATCCTGGGCAGCCTGTTCGCCACGCTGCTGGGTTACTACGGCGCCGGCGGCTTCCTGATCAAACAGACGCTGTGGGGCGGCGTGGTGCTGGTGTTCACCTATCTGCTGGCGGCGGCCAGCGGCGACACCATCGACGCCTATCTGGGCGGCGGTGGCCGCGCCGGGCGGGTGCTGGCATGGCGACTGGGTCTTGAGCCGCGCAAGGTCGATCAGGTCGGCGCGATCGTCTATGGCGTAGTGCGCCTGTTGTTGCTGCTGTGCGCGCTGGTGCTGCTGGCCGCGCCCTACGGGCTGGGTCCCTCCGAACTGTTCGGCCGCCTGCATCCGCGCACGGCGGTGATCGCGATCGGCCAGCTCCGGCTGGGCGCGGGCGATCTGGTGCGGGCGCTGCTGGTGTTCGCGGCGGTGATGCTGGCCACCCGCTTGTTCGGGCGCTGGTTCAATCGTCGCTATCTGCCGACCACGCGGCTGGATCCGGGCATGCGCAGTTCGCTGGTGTCGGTGGCGACCTACGTGGGCGTGGTCATCGCGATATCGATGGCGCTGGCGGCGATGGGCGTGGGCCTGGACAAGATCACCTGGATCGCCAGCGCGCTGACCGTTGGCATCGGCTTTGGCCTGCAGGCGATCGTGCAGAACTTCATATCCGGGCTGATCCTGCTGGCCGAACGCCCGGTGCGGGTCGGCGACTGGGTGGTGGTGGGCGACGCCGAGGGCGACGTGCGCCGGATCAACGTGCGCGCCACCGAGATCACCATGGCCGATCGCACCACCGTGCTGGTGCCCAATTCCGAACTGATCACCAAGGTGGTGCGCAATCGCACGCTGACCCGCTCCGAAGGACTGGTGAAGATCCTGCTGCCGCTGCCGGCGGCGACGACCGACGTGGAGAAGGCGGTGGCGGTGGCGCGGGAGGTGATCTCCGCCAACCCCGACGTGCTGCCGCGGCCGGAACCGGTGGTGCTGGTGGAAGAGGTCAAGGACAACAAGATCTTCTTCAACCTGTCGGTGTATGTCGACGGCCCGCGCCGGGTCGCGACGGTACGCGGCGCGCTGCTGTACGAACTGCTGCGGCGCCTGCCGGAAGCCGGTGTGCCACTGGCCTGAGCGTGCGCCTTACTGGCGGATGCAGACCGCCAGCCCGGGCGCGCCTTCGCCTTCGGCGAATACGCTGATGCGCTCGCCGACCTTGCGGAAGGCCAGATCGAAGCGGCGCGCGCCCAGCCGCAAATCGCTGATGGTGACGTCCTCGATGCCCGGCGGCAGTTCGGGCTGGTTGATTTCCACCATCTCGCCGCGACCGTCGATGTCGATGCCCAGGCAGGCCTGCAACAGCATCAGCGCCGATCCGGCCGCCCACGCCTGAGGCAGGCAGGCCACCGGGTAGGCGACCGGCGGCGCGCCCTGGGTACGCGAGAACCCGCAGAACAGTTCCGGCAGGCGCATGTCGAAGTGAACGGCCGCCTCGAACGCGCCACGCAGCAACCGCGGCGCGCCACCACGAAAGCCGGTGCGCGCGATGCCGCTGGCGCACAGCGCGTTGTCGTGTGGCCAGACCGAACCGTTGTGGTAGGAAATCGGGTTGTAGCGCGCCTCGCCACGGGCGACCGTGCGCACGCCCCAGCCGGTGAAGAACGGCGAGGAAAGCAACTGCGCGGCGACGCCGGCGGCGCGCTCGGGCGCGGCCAGGCCGGTATACAGCAGGTGGCCCGGATTGCTGGTGCGCACCCGGCACAACTGGCCTTCGCCATCGATCGCCAGCCCGTAGAACTTCAGTTCCTCGTCCCAGAAGTGCGTTTCCACGGCCTGGCGGAGGCGGTCGGCGCGCGCCTCCCAGGCGGTGGCGCGCTGGGTCGCGCTTGCCTCGTCCGCGCAAAGCGGCGCCAGCGCCGCGATGCCGCGCAGTGCCGCGTATACATACCCCTGCACCTCGACCAGCGCGATCGGTCCGGGCGCGAGCCGGCCGTCGGCATGGAACACCGAATCGCCGCTGTCCTTCCAGCCCTGGTTGCTCAGGCCGCTCTGCTCGCCGCGCGCATAGTCGAGGAAGCCCAGCGGATTGGCGTCGCATACGCGCTCCACCCAGCCGATGGCCGCTTCCAGCGATGGCCACAGCCCGCGGATGAATGCATCGTCGCCGGTGCGGCGCCAGTAGGCGTGCGCGAGCATCACGAACAGCGGGGTGGTGTCGACGCCGCCGTAGTACAGGCCGAACGGCAGCTCGCGCAGGCTGGACATCTCGCCCTTGCGGGTCTCGTGCATGATCTTGCCCGGCGAGGCGTCCAGGAACGGCGCGTCCTCCTTGGCCTGGTGTTCGGCCAGGAAGCGCAGCACGCCGCGCGCCAGCCCCGGATCCAGCCACAGGGTCTGCAGGGCGGTGATCACCGCGTCGCGGCCAAACGGGGTCGAGAACCAGGGGATGCCGGCGTAAGGGTAGGGGCCGGTCTCCAGATCGCTGGTCAGCAGCGCCAGATCCGAACGCGACTGGCGCATCCACTGATCGAACAGCGGACCGCTGCTGACGATGCGCGCGCCGCGCCGCTGGCGCGAACGCATGCGGCGGCGTGCCAGCGCGGCCTGGTAGCGGTAGCGTTCGCGCGAGGGCGGTTCGCCGGGGTCGGCGCCGGCCTCGATGTAGAACTCGCGGACCTCGTCCGGTTCCAGCACCAACGGAAACTCCAGTTCGCCGGCACCGGCGAACACCGGCGCCATCGAAAAACGTATGTAGGAGGCGCGTTCGACGTTGTCCAGGCCGACGTAGCGGAAGCCGTAGCCGATTTCGCCCGGCTCCGGTTCCATCAGTCGCCCGCGCGCGGAGCGGCGGCTGCCGCGCACCTCGAACATGTCCCAGAAGTCCGCCGCCAGGGTGAAGCGCAGCGGCAGGGTGACCCGCTGCTCGCCGTAGTTGACGCAACTGATGCGCTCGTACATCCGTTCCTGGCACAGGAAGCGGTTGCGGCTGATGTGGATCAGCCCCTGCGGCGTGCCGGCTTCATCCAGCGGCGAAAGCGCACGATTGGTGAGGTGGGCGACGAACAGCACGTTGTCCTGGGTCACCGCCGCGCTGAGCAGGGTCGTCGCCTCGTCACCCAGCCGCAGCCTGTAGCCCGACAGCACGCGGGTATCGCTGATGAAGAAGCCCTCGGCGGGCCCCGCGATGTCGCCGTAGCTGTTGGCGACCAGGAAACTGTCGCCGTCCTTCAACACATAGCGGGTGTACAGGGCGGCGTCGGCGGCTGATTCCATCGTTCAACCCTTGGCCATGCGCAGGTCCGGACGCGTCAGCAGGGTCTGGTAGAGACCGACATACTCGCGCGCCATCGCGGTGACGGAGAAGCGTTGTTCGAATACTTCGCGGATGCGGGCGCGGTCGATCCGGTCCACCCGTTCGACCGCCGCGCTGGCCGCGGCGATCGAGTCGACGATATGACCGGTGACTCCTTCGTCCACCACTTCCGGCACCGAACCGCAGCGCCAGCCAATGACCGGAGTGCCGCAGGCCATCGCCTCGATCATCACCAGCCCGAACGGTTCCGGCCAATCGATAGGGAACAACAGCGCACGCGCGTTGCCGAGGAAGGCAGGCTTTTCCGCGTCGTTGATCTCGCCGATGAACTCCACGCCGTCCTGCTCCAGCAACGGCCGGATGACTTCCCGGAAATAGACGCGGTCATGGGTGTCGACCTTGGCCGCGATGCGCAGCGGCAGGCCGACCCGGCGCGCGATCTTGATGGCGCGGTCGAGTCGTTTTTCACGCGACACCCTGCCCAGGAACGCCAGGTAGTCGCCGGCCGGATTCTCCGCCGGCTGATAGAGATCCTCCGGCAGGCCGTGGTAGACCGTGCCCAGCCAGTTGGCCCAGGGAATCGGCCGACGCTGGCTTTCGGAAATGGAGACCAGCGGAAACTCCGGCCAGCGCCGGTAGTAGGCGGGCAGATCCTTCTTGTCCTGGCGCCCGTGCAGCGTGCTGATCGTACGGGCGGCGACGGGCTCGAACAGCGGGAACGGCAGCAGGTCGATGTGGAAGTGGATGATGTCGAACTCGTTGGCGCGCCGGGCCACGTCCGACAGCATCGCCAGGTGCGCGGCGACCGGCGACTTCAGCGGCGACTCGTCCAGCCGGATCGCGCATTCGCGACCGGGCACCAGGGTGGCCGAGGTGCGCGAGTCGCCGGAGGCGAACAGGGTCACGTCATGGCCGGCCGCGACCAGCGCCTCGGTGAGATAGGAAACCACCCGTTCGGTGCCGCCGTACAGTCGTGGCGGCACCGCTTCCAGCAGCGGGGAGATCTGGGCAATCTTCATGGCGCGGTCACTCCGGCCAATGCACCGGCCCGCATGCCGGGCAGTGCCTTCACCGGGTCGCGGGCATCGCCGCCATTGCGCAGCCTGTCGAGGAAACCACGCGCCCAATGGCCGACGTCGTTGCCACGCAGCTTCGCCATCAACGCGTGCCAGCGATCCTGGCGTTCGCGCAGCGGCATGCGCGCGGCCGCGTCGATGGCGTCGGCCACCGCATCGGCGTCGTGCGGGTTGACCAGCAATGCCTCGGTCAGCTCCTCGGCGGCGCCGGCGAAGCGCGACAGCACCAGGACGCCCGGATCCAGCGGCGACTGCGCGGCGAGGTATTCCTTGGCGACCAGGTTCATGCCGTCGCGCAGCGGCGTGATCAGGCCGATCGCGGCGGTGCGATGGAAGCCGGCCAGCATGCTCTGCGGAAAACTGTCGTTGACATAGCGGATGGGCGTCCACTCGGGCTTGGCGTGGCGACCGTTGATGTGGCCGGCCAGGCCTTCCAGTTCGCGGCGCACCTCCTGGTACTCGGGCACCTGGATGCGGCTGGGCGGGGCGATCTGCAGATAGGTAAGCTGGCCTGCGGAGGGCGCGCCGCTTTCCAGATGGCGCTCGAACGCGCGGAAACGCTCCGGCAGGCCCTTGGAGTAATCGAGCCGATCCACGCCGATCGCCAGCCGCCGGCCCGACAGGCTGGCGCGCAGATCGCGTTCGGCGGTCCTGGCCTCGTCGCTCTGCGCGCACGCCACGATCGCCTCGACGTCGATGCCGATGGGAAACGCACCGCTGCGGCCCTGCGCGCGGATCTCGTGCTGGCGCAGCGCATGCAGGTAATTGTCCAGATCCGTGCGGGTCTGGAAGCCGGCTAGGTCGTAGCAGGCCAGCGCACCGAGCAGGCGGCGGTGGACGGGCAGGGCCGACAACACGTCCGGCGGCGGCATCGGGATATGCAGGAAGAAACCGATCCGGTTGTCGATGCCCAGTTCGCGCAGGCACTGGCCGAGCGGAATCAGGTGGTAGTCGTGCACCCACACGGTGTCATCCGGACGCAGCTGGCCGGCGAGGGCTTCGGCGAACCTGCGGTTGACCCGCCACCAGGCTTCGTGGTGCTCGCGGTGGTAGTCGACCAGATCGATGCGGTAGTGGAACAGCGGCCACAGCACGCGGTTGGCGAAACCATGGTAGTAGGCGTCGAACTCGTCCGCGGGCAGATCCAGCAATGCATACTCCAGCCGACCGGCGCGGGTGCGCGCCAGCGGCAGGCGCGCGTCGCTGGCCATGCGGCCGCTCCAGCCCAGCCACAGGCCGGGACCGTCCTCCATGGCCGCGGCAAGCGCCACTGCCAGGCCTCCGGTCTGGGTTTCGCCGGGCAGGGCGACCCGGTTGGAGACCAGCACCGTGCGTCCCGCATCAGCCTCGCCGCGGGCCACGGGCCGGCGCCGTGAATCGATGTTCATGCCAATACCTCGTCGTGTAGTGAATCCAGCAGCCAGCGGCGCACCGCGCCGGGACCAGCCAGCCGATGGCGTGCCGCGCTCGCGCGCGCCGCGCCAATGAGCACGCTGACGCCGCCCAGCGCATTGACCTGGGCGAAACCCGGTTCGTCGGCGGGGTCGTCGCCGATGAAGGCCGGACGCCGGCCCTGGAACGGTGGTGCCTGCATGAAGGCCGCGATCGCCGCGCCCTTGTCCATGCCAAGCGGACGGATCTCGATGCCGTGCGCACCGGGGTGCAGGCGATGGCGGGGCAAACGCGTGCGCGCGGACTCTGCGAAAGCGCCCAGTTCCGGCGCGGCCTCCGGCGCGGCGCGCCAGTGCAGGAACAGGCAGCCGCCGCGACATTCAATCAACGCGCCGGGAAAACGCACCGCGATCGCCTCGGCTTCCGCCGCCAGCGCGAGGAAACCGGCATCCATCACCGGCGCGGGCTCCCACCCGGCGTGCCAGCGCCGTTCCAGCCCATGCAGTCCGGCCACCGCGGCGATATGCACGGGGTCGAACAGGGCGTCCAGCGCTTCCACCGATCGTCCGCTCACCAGCGCCAGCGCGCCGCCGCATTTGCGGGACAGCGCGGGCAGGGCCTGTTTGATCGCGGGATCAATCCGCACCGCATCCGGCGTGGGCGCATGTTCGGCGAGCGAACCGTCGACATCCAGGAACAGCGCCCAGTCTTCCTCGATCAGCGGTGGTTCCGCTGCCAGGGTACTTTCGCTTTCCATGGTTTCATCCTAGGTAGCGCGGCGTGAGCGCGGCGTGGATGGGTCTTCATCGCGCGCCAACATTTCGCGCACGGAACCTTGACTCCCACCGCGCGAGGCTGCGATCTCCCGGGTTGCGAGACGACCGCATGCCTTCCGGATTCGCGGATCAATGGAACGTGCTGCTGGAAGTGGTGTACGCGATGGCGCTGGCGGGCAGCATCGGCGTGGAGCGCGAAATCAAGAACCGGCCGGCGGGTTTCCGCACCCACATGCTGGTCGGCGGCGCGGCCGCCTTCCTGGTCGGCATTGGCGGCCTGGTGATGGCCGAGAGCATGCGTGAGCCAAGCCCCATCCTCACGGTGGATCCGTTCCGGCTGGTGGAAGCGGTGATCGCCGGCGTGTCCTTCATCGGCGCGGGCACCATCTTCGCCCAGCGCGGCGCCGGCACGGTGACGGGCATCACCACCGCGGCTTCGCTGCTGATGGTGGCGGTGATCGGCGTGGCGGTTGGATTCGACTACGACCTGCTGGCTTTCCTGATCACGGCGGCCACGCTGTCCGTGCTGGTCCTGCTGGCCTGGATAGAGCGCCTGATTGCCCGTCGCCGACCGCCGGGCGGTCCCCCGCGGCCACCGGCTTCCGCTTGAGCGCCCACAGGGGTATGGTGGCGCCCGGGGGACATCGACCATTCCGCTACCTGGCTGCTCAGCGTCGCCATGACGGATACGCACAAGGAATTGCCCATAGTTCGCTCCACCCGGACGGTCGCCTGGTCGGGCATCGCGCTGGCGCTCGTGCTCGCGTATCTGTTGGGCTATTTCGTCTACCGCGACCATCAACTGAGGCTGGACGCGGCGCGGCGCCAGAGCATGGCGCTGGCCGAGGGCACGGCCAGATTGCTGCGGCTGGAACTGCGGAACCTGGAACGGGCCATGGCCGGTATCGCCGGCGACGCCCAGCAGACCTTCCGCACCGTTCCCGAATCGGCGCCCGCGCTGCTCGGCGAAGCGGTGGCCGGCGTCGTTGGCCGGCATCAGGAACTGCACAGCATCGTCATCGTGGATGCGGCCGGACGCGCGATCACGCCCGGCCATGGCCTGCGGATTCCGGCGTCGCCGCGCGGATTGCCGCCGCATGCCCTGCGCTTCGGAGCACTCCAGCAACTGGACGGCGAATGGTTGCTGCCGCTGCTGAGGTCGATGGACGATGACCGCTGGATCGTGGCGCGCCTGCGGGTGGCGGAAATCCAGCGCCTGGTCACCGGCCTGGACACCGGGCGGGAAGGCGTGGTGACGGTGATGGATCACGATGGCACGGTGCTGGCGCGCAGCCGTGACGCGGCGCAATACGTCGGACGCCGCTACCCCGAGATCCTGCCATCCGGACCGCCGTACGCGGGCAGCGCGATGATCCGCCGCAGCGGCGTGGACGGCGTGGTGCGGATCACCTCGCGGCTGCACCTGGACGACTACGGCGTGTTCGTCAGCGCGGGGCTGGGACGCGCGGAGATCCTGCATCCCTGGTATCTCCTGCTGTTCGGATCCCTGGCCGCCTACGTGCTGTACTGGGCCAGCCTGCTGTACCTCATGCGCCACACCCGCCAGGCGGCGCGTGCGCAGAAGCGCCTTGTGCGGGAAGTGCGCCGGGCCGGCGAGGGCCTGCGGCTGGCGCAGCGCATCGGCAAGACCGGCAGTTGGGTCGTGCGCCAGTCGCCGCCCCGGGTGGAGTGGTCCGAACAGGTATCGGAGATCTTCGGACTGGGGCCCGATCACAACAGTGCCGATCGGGACGAGTTCTACGCGCTCGTGCACCCGGATGACCGCGATGCGCTGCGCGCGCGTTTCGCGCAGGCGTGGCAGAGCCGCGAACCGTTCACCGCCGAGTACCGGATCGTGCGCCCGGACGGGCAGGTGCGCTGGCTGCTGACCCGGGGCGGCGCGGTCGAACGGCAGGAAGGCGGCGGCGCGATGACCGGCACCCTGGTGGACATCACCAATGAACGCAGTGCACAGGCGCGCCTGCTGGAGACCGAACGCCAGTACCGCCTGCTGTTCGAGCGCAATCCGATGCCGTTCTGGGTCTTCGATCTGGAAACCTTGCGCTTCCTGGAGGTCAACGCGGCGGCCGAGCGCCATTACGGCTACACCCGCGAGGAATTCCTCTCGATGTCCATCATGGACATCCGCCCGCCGCGCAGTTCCGTGGACATGCTGCAGTCGCTGACCGAGCCGGCGCCCTCGCCCGAGGGAGAGGTCTGGAAGCACCTGAAGCGCGACGGCAGCGTGATCGACGTGCATGTGCGCACCGACACCATCAGCTACGACGGACGCCCCGCGCGGCTGGTGCTGGCCGAGGACATCAGTGAAACGCTCGCCTACGAGCGCGAGCTGAACTACCGCGCCAGCCATGACACCGCCACCGGGCTGCTGAACCTTCCCGGCCTGAAGGCCGCGCTCGCGGCCGAGGGCAAGGGCAGCTATGCGCTGGCCTACGTGCAACTGCGCGGGCTCGAGCTGGTGATCGACAGCCTCGGCCAGGCGGTCGCGACGCGCCTGCTGGACACCCTGACCAACCGCCTGGAGACGCTGGCCGATCCGTGGGGCGAGACCGCGTTCGTGCCCTCAGAGGCGTTCGTGGTGGCGCTGCGACCAGGCGTGGATGTCGACGAAGCGGTCGGCGCACTGCACCGCGCGATGACCCTGCCGGTGGAGCAGGGCGGCTCGCGCCGCAGCCTGGAGGCGTGGGTGGGCGTGGCCCGGTTCGACGGCGAATCGTTCGAGAACGCGGTCAGCCACGCCGCACTGGCCGCGCACGTGGCGCGGTCGCAGGACGTGCCCATCCGCATCTTCGACGCGCCGATGGCCCAGGCCGCCAGCGAACGGCTGCGCATGATCGGGCGCATCCACGTGGCACTGGAACAGCGCGATTTCATGCTCCATTTCCAGCCCATCTACCGGCTCCAGGATCGCCGGCCGGTCTGCCTGGAAGCATTGCTGCGCTGGCCGCAGGCCGACGGCGGGTTCGTGCCGCCATCGCAGTTCGTGCCGCTGTCCGAGGATGCCGGGCTGATCACGACGCTGGGCGACTGGGTGATCGAGGAGGCGGCGCTATGCCACCGCAAGCTGGTCGCGGCGGGTTGGTCGGACTTGCCGATCGCGGTGAACGTGTCGCCGGCGCAGTTGCGCCGACCCGATTTCGCCGAACGCCTGATCCGCCTGCACGAGCGCCAGGGGCTGCCGCGCGGCGCGCTGCACATCGAGGTCACCGAAAGCATGCTGCTGGACAGCCCGGAAGGCACCATGCGGACCCTGCGCACGTTGCAGAAACACGGCATCTGCACCTCGCTGGACGATTTCGGCACCGGGTTCTCCAGCATGTCCTACCTCCACCAATTGCCACTGGACGCGCTGAAGATCGACCAGACCTTCGTCCGCAACGTCGCCGATGACGACCGCAGCGCGGCAATCTGCCACGCCATGATCACGCTGGGGCACAGCCTGGGCCTGACCCTGGTCGCCGAAGGCGTGGAAACCCGTGCGCAACTGGACTGGCTGCACCGCCATCATTGCGACCAGGTGCAGGGATACCTGCTGGCCCGGCCGATGGATCTGGCCAGCACCCTGGAGCACATCGGCCCGGCGCCGCCGCCGGAACTTCCGGCAAGGGCGTGAGCGATCCGGTCGCGCGGCGGCCTGTCGTGGGCGAACGCGGAGCGGGCCCGATCAGTGCAGGGTCCAGATATCCGGGATCAGCGCTTCGGCCGATTCGCGGAAGCCGTCCTCGAACTGGGGCGGCAGGCCAAGCGGAAAATTCTCCGCCGCGACCTGCAGGCAGGCGATCAACCGCGTCTGCACCGGCTCGTCCACGGACTGCATGACCGTGGAGGCCACGTAGCCCATCACCGCGAGCTGGCCCTGCAGCCTGCCGAAATGTTCAAGTACCCTTTCGACCACCTGATCCTGGTGTTGCGTGCGCCTGTCCAGCGCCGGCTCCAGGCGGCGGCACAGCGCTTCCAGTTCGGCGAGGCGAGTTTCGATCGACGTCTTGCCCATGCGCATCTCCTGCTTGGCTTGCAGGACTGCACCTTTCCCGCGATGGCATCAAGAGAACGTGTGCGGGAAGCGGAGAACCGGTTGGCGATCCAGACGAGGTTGACCCGCCATTCCCGGCGACCGTTGTGGCCTCGGGCCGGTTCTCCTGTGGGGCTGCGGGTCAAGGCGACGCTCCGCGAGGAGTGCGTCCACTGAATGTGCAGCCGACCGGGATGTTCTCCGGGGTCCACGCCCGCGAGTTTCCCTCACGCCCTGGAAATCGCGGGTGCAGGGGATATCCATGCTTCGTTAAGAAGCGGACGCCGCATGGCGCGGATTCATCCGGCGCGGACGCGCCATGCCTAGTGGGGCGGGGCGGTACGCAGCAGCGGGGGCTCATGCCCCAACGGATGGGTCGGCAGCCCTCCGCAGGCCACGCAGGCATCGTCGAGGGGAGCGTGCGGCTGGCGCCAACCCAGCACATACCAGCCCTCCTCATCGTCCAATTCGAGTTCCGCATGCCATGCGCGGCCGTCGTAGCGGCCGCTGAACCATCCGGTCACGTCGTCGATCGAGCAGGCATAGATCGCCAGCGGCACGTTGACCGGTGGCGCGCGTTCGGGCAGGTAGCAGCAGGCGGAATCGATTGGCGGACTCATCTGGAATTCCGCGTGCCACGCACGCCGGGAGGGAGGACAGCGCGGTTGTACTCCCGAGTCCGGCAAGAGCGTGTGTGCATCGATCGCGTTAAAGGCGGATGCACGCGGGGGCGACGCATTGTCACGGCGCGTTTGCATGGCGGAGGCTAGAACATTCGGCAAGTTGGCGAATCGCCACGAATCTTTCTCCCACCCGACGGCAAGGAGTATCCCGATGGCACGCTCATCCATGACCGACCAGACCCAAGTGAACGAACTGCTGCTGCAGGCGCTGGAAACCGAGCGCGGCGGCATCCAGGTCTACACGGCCGCCCTGGAGGCGGTGCAGAACGAGGACCTGAAGGAAGAATGGCAGAAGTACCTGGAGGAAACCCGCCAGCACGAGCAGATCCTGCTGGATGTGTTCGAACAGCTTGGCAAGGATCCGGAGGCGGCCAGTCCCGGCCGTGAAGTGGTCGCGCATCAGGGCCGCTCGCTGGTGAAGGCAATCGAGATGGCGATGGCTGAAGCCGGGGGCGCGGCCGCCGAACTGGTCGCCGCCGAATGCGTGGTCCTGGCCGAAACCAAGGACCACCAGAACTGGGAGCTGATCGGCCGGGTCGCGGAAAAGGCGGGCAAGCAGGAAGGCAAGATCCTCAAGGCCGCGCACGACCAGGTGGAGAAACAGGAAGATCACCATCTCTATCACACGCGTGGCTGGGCCCGGGAGTTGTGGATCCAGTCGCTGGGCCTGCCGGCCGTATTGCCGCCGCCGGAAGAGGAACGCAACGTCGAAACCGCCATCGGCGCCGCCCGTGCCGAGCAGGCGCGCGACAAGATGATGTAGGGCGCGCGGGCGTTGCCGGTTTCGCAGACGGGACCTGCCGTGCCGAAGGGCGCGGCGGGTCCTCGCATCGACCGTCAGAACTCGTCGACGAATTCCACCGCCATGCCCAGGCTCTCCGCACTGCGTATGATCAGTTCGCGCACCTCGTCGCCGGCATGCGGTCCCGGCACTTCGATCTCGATGGCATGCACGCCGCCGGCGCCCTGATCGTCAACCAGTCCGGCCGAGCTGGAATCCTCGTCGTCCATGTGCGGCATCAGATCCGCGACTTCCTCGACCCGCTCGACGCCGTCCACGCCATGTATCACGCTCATCACGGTGGCGGCATCGGCTTCGCTTCCCGTCAGTCGGACTCTCAGCAGGGGCATGGGTTGGCTCTCAAGTGAAGGTGAATGTCCGTCGTCCCGGCGAAAGCCGGGATCCATTTGCTTTTCGCTTTGGACGAAATGCTGCACACCGATAGGCAATGGATTCCAGCTTCGTCGGCATGATGTTCCGGAAATCGGCAATCCGTTCATCCACCGCGCCCTGCATAGGACGAAAGCGCTGACGAGCATGTGAAGAGCATGCACATACACGCTCGCGACGGCGGCGCTGGCAGGCTGTACCGCATGAATCCGATGGTGTCGCGATGTACCAGGTACTGATTGTCTGCGTCGGCAACATCTGCCGCAGCCCGATGGCCGAGGCCGTCCTGCATGCGCACGGCCGCGGATCGGGCCTGCGGGTGCGTTCGGCCGGGCTGGCGGCGCGCGTCGGCGACGGCCTGCATCCGATCGCGGCCGAGCTGCTGGCGGAAAATGGTCTGGGATTGGACCGCCATGTCGCCCGCCAGATCGATCTGCGCATGCTGGTGGAGGCGGATCTCATCCTGGCGATGGAGCAGCGGCAACTGCGCGCGCTCGAAGCCATCGCACCGCCGCTGCGCAATCGCATGCACCTGCTGGGCAGGTGGAACGGCCGGCGGGAGATACGCGATCCCTGCGGAAAACCGCGCGATGCCTTCGTCCACGCCTTCGATCTGATCGGGGAATCCGCACGTGCCTGGTGCGAACGCATGCCGATCGGTTCCGATTCACGATTGTTCGCGGTGCCTGCACACAGCTGAGCCGATCCCCTTACGCAGTTCACGCTTTCATGCGCTCATCAAGATGCTGTCCGTAGATTGGAAACGGAACGATCCACTAACGCACACATCACGCGGGACAGTGGTTTTGCCAGGGATGACCGGTTGGACAGGATGGCCATCATGGACTAGTGAGTAGCGAGGATTTCTGGATGGAGCATCCGAGGATCATCGCCGCCAGCGCGATTGCGCTGGCGGTGACATTGTTCGCCATCTTCTCGATGCGCCCGTGGGCGCGCCGGGTCGGTCTGGTGGACAGGCCCGACACCCGCAAGCAGCACAACGGGCGGGTGCCGCTGATCGGCGGCATCTGCTTCTTCATCGGGCTGCTGGTGGGGCTGGCCTACCTGGGCTTCATCGATCGCTTCGTCATGAGCGTGATGATGGGCGCGGCACTGATCGTGGCGATGGGCGTGGCCGACGACGTGGTCCACCTGACCGTGCAATCCCGCCTGCTGATCGAATCGGCGATCGTCGCCCTGGTGATCCTCAGCACCGGCTACTACGTCGATCACATGGGAGGGCTGCTGCCGGGCGACTTCCGGCTGGGCATCTGGGGCATCCCGCTGACCATCTTCGCGGTCATCGGACTGATCAACGCCTTCAACATGCTCGACGGCATCGACGGCCTGGCCGCCTCGATCGCACTGGTGTGCATCGGCTCGGTGCTGCTGTATGACCGCGCGGGCTGGACCGCGGTGGGCGCCATGCTGATGTTGCAGGTGCTGTTCGCGGCGCTGATTCCCTACATCTTCGCCAATCTGGGCTGGCCGGATGGGCGCAAGATCTTCATGGGCGACGCCGGCAGCACCGCGATCGGGTTCCTGCTCGGCTGGAGTCTCATCTACCTGAGCCATTCGCGGGTCGGCCGGCTGGCGCCGGTGGACGTGCTGTGGTGCGTCGCCTTGCCGGTGATGGACACGCTGGCGGTGATGTACCGGCGCATCCGCGCGGGACGCTCGCCGTTCGGTGCCGATCGCCAGCACCTGCACCATCTGCTGATGGACAGCGGTTTCTCGCCGCGCGTGACCCTGGCGCTGATGGTGTCGATCGGCATCGTCCTGGCCTTGCTGGGTTACGTCCTGCGGGCGGTGCCGGACGTCGTCAACCTGCTGTCGTTCATCGCCGCCACGGTGATCTACCTGCTGGGGCTGCCACGCCTGCTCGAAATGCGCACGCGCGGCTTCAGCTGGCCGTCGCGCGGACTGGCGCGGTTCGTACCGACCCCGAACGCCGGTCGCCGTTTCGCGCCGCACGGTGCCGTAAGCAGCGAGGATCACGAACCCTATCCGGTCGTCCGCGGCGCCGACGGCGAGGGCCCGGTGCGCGCCCTGTGCGTGGTCGCGGCCACGCCGGATGCGATGGGCGTGGCGCCGATCGCGCAGCGGCTGGCCGATGACGCCCGTTTCCAGACCAGCGTGTGCCTGTCCGAAGTGCCTGGCACCGACGGCGAGGCGGCGCTGCGCCTGTTCGGCCTGAAGGCCCAGGATCGCCTGTCCGGCGACGACGGCGCCGACGCGCTGGTCACCGGCGCGCGCGAACTGCTCGATCAGGTGCGTCCGGATGTCGTACTGGTGCCCGGCAATGCGCCAGCCACCTTCGCACTGAGCCTGGCCGCGCATGCCGACGACGTCCCGGTGGTCTGCGTGGACGGCGACGCCAGTGCGGCGACTCCTTCGCACTGGCCCAACGAAGCCAGCCGGCGCATCGTCCAGTCACTGGCGGCGCTGCACGTGGCGGCGAGCGAGGATGCGGGCCAGCGCCTGCGCCTGGAGGGCGTGCCGGAGGAGCGGCTGCTGGTGCAGGAGGGCATCGTCGCCGAGACCCTGCGCACGGGACTGGACGTGTTGCGCGCCGAACCCAGGCTGGCCAGCGCGATTGCATGGCGTTTCCCGTTCCTGCGCGACGAGAACCCGTTGCTGATGGTCGCCTGCGCGCCGGACCAGGACGCCGCCGTGCAACTGGCCGAGGCACTGGAAATGATCGCGCGCCGGCGCCCGGACGTGGACATCGTGTGGCCGCAGGAATCCCCCGGCAATGGTGCTGCCGGCGATGTTTCCGCCGCGCTGCATGCCTTCGCCAACGTGCACATCCTGGAATTGACCGACTACCTGGCCTGGCTGCACCTGCTCGAACGCGCCCAGCTGGTGCTGGCCGGGCAGGGCGGCGGCTTCCCCGGCCAGTTGCAGGGCAAGCCCGTGCTGCGCGTCTGCGACACGCCGGATGGCGAGGGCAACGGCATCGCCATCGGCACCACCGCGCTGGCCATCGCCGGCCGCGTGCTGACCCTGCTCAGCGAACCTGCCGTTTACCAGTCGCTGGCTTCGGCGACACCGGGCGATACCCGCGCCGGCCTTCCCGGCGACGAGGTGCCCGACGCGCTGCTGCGCCTTCGTACCGGCGGACATCCGCCCCATCCCCCCGAAGCCGAGGACATCCGCTACGCCTATGGCGTGCGAGAAGCGTCCTGACCGGCTTCCGTGAATCCCATTCGGCAACGAGGTGACTCCCCCATGGCCACTCAACTCATCACGCGGACGTTTCCGCCCGGTCCGGATCTGACCCCCGGCCCCGCGCCCCGCGAGGGCGATGTCGATCTGCCGACCCTGGTGGCGACGCTCAACCAGAACAAGCGCATGATCCTGCTCGGGACGGCCGCGTTCTTCCTCGCCAGCCTGCTGTACGTGCTGGTGGTGACGCCGACCTACGAGGCCAATGCGGTCGTGCAGGTGGAAAACCGGCCGGCGATTCCGCCGGGCGTCAGCACCAACGCCGCCATGCAGGGGCCGCCGCCCATTTCCACCTCGCCGGGCGCGACGGAAGTGCAGTTGCTGACCTCGCGCCGGGTGATCGGCGAGGCGATGACGCGACTGGACCTGGACGTGGACGTGCAACCCGCGCGCCTGCCGTTGCTGGGCGAGTTCATCGCCCGTCGCTACCAGAAGTCCCACCCCGGCGCGCTGTCTTCGCCATGGCTGGGCCTGAGCGGCTACGGCTGGGGTGGCGACGTGCTGGAAGTGGCGCATCTGGAAGTCCCGCGCGAACTGACCGGCGCGCAGTTGCGGCTCACCGCCGGCGAAGGCGGCCAGTACGTGCTGTCCACCCCGGATGGCCGCGTGCTGTTGCGGGGCAAGGCCGGCGTGCCCGCGCGCGCCGGCGGCACCGAATTGCTCGTGCGTCGCCTGGTCGCCAATCCGGGCATGCGTTTCGACGTGACCCGGCGGGACCCGACCACGGTGATGGCGGCGCTCAAGCAGGACATCACCGCGACCGAGCAGGGCCGCAATTCCGGCGTCATCGCCTTGACCTACGCGAACGCCGATCCCGAGCGCGCCCGTCGCGTGCTGGATGAGGTGACCCGCGAGTACGTGCACCAGAACGTGGCCCGCACGTCCGCCGAAGCAGCCAGCCGGCTGAAGTTCGTCACCGAGCAGTTGCCCAACGTGCGCGAGGAACTGGCCAAGGCGCAGGCGGCGCTCAACCAGTTCCAGACCCGTACCCAGACCCTGGACGTGGCGGTGCAGAACCGCGCGTTGCTGGACCGGACCATCGCCCTGGACGCCGGCATCCAGCAGTTGCGCATCCAGATGACCGAGGTCGCCAACCGCTTCACGCCTTCGCATCCGACCTACCAGACCCTGCAGCAGCAGATCAACCAGTTCCAGGGCGAACGCGCCGCCCTGCAGGGCCAGATCCGCGATCTGCCGGATACCCAGCAGGGCCTGTTCCGCCTCAACCGCGACGTCGAGGTGACCAACCAGACCTACGCCAACCTGCTGGACCAGGCGCAGCAGCTGAACATCGCCCGTGCCAGCGCGGTCGGCAACGCCCGGGTGATCGATCCGGCGGCGGTCAATCTCAACAGTCCGGCCTGGCCCAAGCCGTTGCCGGTGCTGGCGGCAGGCACCGCGCTCGGCGCCGTGCTGATGGTCGCTTTCGTGCTGATGCGCCAGTTGTTCCGCCGCGGGGTGGAGGATCCGGTCGACATCGAGCTGCTGGGCCTGCCGGTGTATGCCTCGATTCCCTTCAGCGAGAAGGGTCGCGAGCTCACCCAGCGCACCGGCGGTCGCCGTCGCGAGCGGCGCCAGCGCCTGCTGGCGCTGAGCGCGCCGTCGGACCTGGCGATGGAGGCGCTGCGCACGCTGCGCACCAGCCTGCACTTCGCGCGGATGAAGACCCGCAACAACCTGCTGATGATCTCCGCGCCGAGTCCCGGCGTGGGCAAGACCTTCGTCTGCGCCAACCTGGCGGTGACCATCGCCCAGACCGGCCAGCGGGTCCTGCTGATCGACGCCGACATGCGCCGCGGCACCCTGCACGACGCCGTCGGCGTGCGCTGGGAAGGCGGTCTGTCGGATCTGATCCTCGGCCGGATCGAGCTGGAGGACGCCATCCGCCGGGTCGCCGGGGCCGACAACCTGTCTTTCATCTCGCGTGGCGCGGTGCCGTCCAATCCGTCCGAACTGCTGATGCACGAGAACTTCTCCGCGCTGCTCAAGAACGTGGCGCACGATTACGACATCGTGCTGATCGACACTCCGCCGGTGCTGGCGGTGACCGACGCGGCCGTGATCGGCCAGCATGCGGGCACGTGCCTGCTGGTGGTGCGCTGGGGCCTCAACCAGCAACGCGAGATCGCCCTGGCCAAGCAGCGCCTGGAGCAGAACGGCGTGGAGGTGAAGGGCGCCATCTTCAATGGCGTGGAGAAGCGCGGGGCAGGGCAGTACGCCTATACCTACTACGAGTACCTGCCGGCGCCGCGCACCGCCGGGTCGCGCTGAGCACGCGGGTCGCAACGACAAGGAGGAACCATGCAGATCACGATGTCCCCGTACTACGGGAAGCCCGACTTTTCTCCGCTGTCGGAGCCCAATGCGCAGCGCATCGACCCGGTGTCGGTGGCGGACCTGCTGCGCAACGCGTTCGTCTATCCGCCGCATTCCATCTACGAGGGCATCAAGCTGGTCACCTTCGGTTTCTCGCCGGACCAGGACATGCACACCGCGCCACGGTTCCGCTTCAAGTTCCGCAATGCCGGCGAAGTGCCGGAGGTGGCGCGCCACCCGCAGGACTGGATCGCGGTCTACCACCGCAAGCTGTGCGAGGCGATCGAGCGGTCCTGCGCCGGGATGGCGTCCCCGTGGCTGCTGCAGAGCGGTGGCAAGGATTCGACCACGCTGGCGATCGCGCTGGCGGATGCACGTCCCGACGCGACCTGCATCACCTATCTGGGCGGACGCGAGGAGAACGAGGTCGAATCGGCGCGGCAGGTGGCGCGGCGGCTCGGCCTGCGCCACGAATCACTGATCTGTGATCCCGGCCGCGCCTATGACCGCTATCTGGCCCTGGCCGGGCGGATGCCGCTGCTGACCGCCGACTTCGCGTTGCTCTCCTATGCGGACCTGGGCACGGAAGTGCGGGCGCGCGGCGGCGATGGCGTGATCGACGGGCTGGGCGCGGACAGCTATTTCGGTACGCCGGTCGATCGCCAGCATCACCTGCTGGGCAAGCTGGCGCGCGGGGTGCGCCTGCCGGTGGATGTCACCGCCTTGCCCGGCGTGGATCGCAGTTTCGAAGCGTGCTTCCTGCTGGGCACCCTGCAGATGACCCCGATCGAGCGGGTGTTTCCGGGTTCGCGCTTCAGCGACGCGGAAGTGGACGCGTTGTTCGGGCATCCGATATCGCGGCGCTCGCGGGCGCGGGTGACCCTGTTCCAGGAGGAAATCGCCACCGCCACCAGCGCCTGGGAATGGCGCGACATGTCGATGTCGATCGCCGGTTCGGCCGGTGCCTTCGCCAAGGGCCTGTACACGGCGCATGCGCTGGGACTGGACGCGGCCTATCCGTTCTGCGACCACGACCTGCGCGAATGGATCCATCGCGAGGTACCGCGCCGGCAGAAGGTCGATCCGGAGACCGGGGTCAACAAGATGCTGATCCGGCGCCACATCGCGACCCGCTTCGCGGAACTGCCGTACGTGCAGCGCAAGGGCAGTTTCCGTTTCGATCTGTGCGGGCTGGCCGCGCAGCGTTTCGACCAGGTGCACGGCTTCGCCCGCGACCTCTCGGATCTGCTGCCGGGCGCGGTGCCCTGGCTGGAACGCAACCGGCGCCGGCTCGACAACAAGTATCACGCGTCCAAGTTCTACCTGCTGGCGATCGTGCTGCCCTGGCTGGCCGCGCGCGGCGTGTCGACGGCCGCGCGGGAGCAGGCCGCCTGACGATGGACCGCCAGCGGCGCCGTTGCCTGCACGGCCTGGTCGCGGGCGCGGCGCTTGGCGCTCTGCCCGCCGTCGGCGCCCGGCCGTCGGCGCCTGGAAGCGGCGCGCGCCTGGACGTGCGTGAATTCGGCGCGCGCGGCGACGGGCAGGGCGACGACACCCGGGCATTCCAGGCCGCCATCGACGCGCTGCCGGATGCCGGCGGCACCGTGGTCGTCCCCGCCGGCAACTATCCGATCAATCCGCTGCGCAGCCTGCGCCTGCGCAGCCGCATGCATTTCTCGATGGCGGCCGATACCCGCCTGGTCGCGATGAGCAACGCCGCGCCACGCGCCTACGTATTGCTGCTGCAACAGATCGAGGATGTGGAGGTGTCGGGCGGGCGCATCATCGGCGACCGCGAGCGTCACCTGGGCACTACGGGGGAATGGGGACACGGAATCATGGTGCGCGGGTCCAGCCGGATCCGCCTGCACGACCTGTACATCACCCGATGCTGGGGGGATGGCATCTCGGTGGGCGGCCTGTCCCGGGTTCGCGGTTCGCCACCGTTGCCCAGCCGCGACGTGCTGATCCAGGACGTGGTCTGCCAGGGCAACCGCCGCCAGGGGCTTACCATCGGCCGTTCCCGCCACGTACGGGTGCTGCGTTCGTCATTCCTCGACACCGGCGGGGTGCTGCCGGGCTGCGGCATCGACGTCGAGCCCGACCCGGGAGGCGACGCGCGCGACGTGCTGATCGAGGACTGCCTGGTGCAGGGCAACCAGGGCGCGGGCATCCAGCTGTACGAGCGTGTCCACGACGTCACCGTCCGTCGCTGCCGGATCCTGTCCAACCGTGGCGACGGCCTGCACCTGCGCGCTGCCACCGGCGGCCTGATCGAGGGCAACGAAATCCGTGGCAACGGCCTGCGCGGCATCACCGTCCGCGCGCGCAGCAGCGGTTTCCGCCTGCGCGACAATCAGCTGCGTGGCAATGCCGCCCAGGTGGCGAAGCGCTCCGGCAAGGAAGCCGGCTGGATGAACCTCGACGTCGCCCGCGGCGCCTCGTCCATCCAGATAGACCCCAGCAGCCGCCCAGGCCGCTGAAACCACCAAGCCACACCTTTGTAGGAGCGACGTAAGTCGCGACCGAACGGGTCAATTTCTGGGTTATGCATCGGGTCGCGACTCACGTCGCTCCTACAGGGTCGAAATTTCAGAGGTGGCAATCAGAACCGCGCGACAAGCGGACTCGACCATGGATTCCGGTAGAGAAAACACCGCGTTTTGCCGCAGAAAATGAATCCTTCCGCAAGCAGTTATTGAGCCGTTTCACAGATACGCGATCTGCTCGCGCACGGCGACCAAAACTTCCCTATATTCCCCATCGGCCACGGTTATCTTCCTGGCCAATTCCTCTTGTTTTCCTATTACCGGGCCATTTGGCCCGCAGGGGTCATGGCTGTGAAAAACAATGCACTCGTGCACGACGTGCGCGAGGCAGGGACGCCTCGGCGCGAATTCTTGCGCAAATCCTTGTTGCTGGCGCTGCCGGCGGCACTCTACACGACGGGGATTCCCAAGGTACTGGCCGCGGTCTACGTGCCGCCGACCCGCACGCGCGGCAGCACCACGCTCAACGTCAAGAACTGGGGCGCCCGTGGCGATGGCGCCAGCGACGACACCACCGCGTTCCAGTACGCCATCGACGCGCTGCCCTCGAGCGGCGGCACGGTGGTGGTGCCGGCGGGCGATTACGTCATCGATCCCACCCGCAATGTCCGCCTGCGCAGCAACATGCACCTGCTGTTGCAGGACGGCGCCCGCCTGCGCGCCAAGCGCAACGACAAGGAACGGGCCTACGTGCTGATGGCCTACAAGGTCAGCAACGTGGAGATTTCCGGCGGCCAGATCATCGGCGATCGCGAAACCCACCTGGGTACGACCGGGGAGTGGGGCCACGGCATCATGATCCGCGGCTCGTCCAAGATCACGATACGCGACATCCACGTCTCCAAATGCTGGGGCGACGGCATCTCGATCGGCGGCGCGATGGTCACCAACGCCCCGACCATCCCCTGCAGCGACGTGGTCATCGCCAACGTGGTCTGCACCGGCAACCGCCGCCAGGGCCTGACCATCGGCCATGCGCTGGGGGTCAAGGTGTATGACAGCGAATTCAGCGATTGCAACGGCATCGCGCCGGCGTGTGGCATCGATATCGAGCCGGACGTGGGCGACCTGCGCACCACCTCCACCGTGCACATCGAGAACTGCCATATCCACGGCAACGCCGGCAACGGCATCCTGGTGTACAAGCGGGTGAAGGGCGTCACCATCAAGCGCTGCACCATCGAATACAACGGCGGGCACGGCATCCTGACCATCGGTCCGGACAGCGGCTACATCGCCCAGAACACCATCCGCCACAACTATCTGGTCGGCATGATGTTCGGCAGCGGAACCCGCAACTACCAGTACAGCGGAAACATCTCGCGCAACAACAACACCCGCCTGCACGGCGTCCAAAAGACCGTCTATCCGCTGACCTACCTGACCGGATTCGTCGACGGCAACAAGGGCAACGGCGCGCATGTGGCGCGGGTCAGCGACGTCTACGACATCCGGGTGACCAGCAACGGCTACGCCAAGTAGTCGGACAGGCAAGTGAACTGGCGCTCAGCAGGATGACGAGCGCGTGCAGAGGCGGCCTCCGGGCCGCCTTTTTTCTGCCCGTTTGTTGGGCAATTCGCCGATTTGGTGGTGAGCGCGTGAACGGTTTTGCGGGCTCGACTTTCTAGAATCACGTCGACGCTTTCCCCCACGGCGCCTGCATGAAGTTCATCCTGTTCGCGAATACAGACTGGTACCTCTACAACTTCCGACTCTCCACCGCTTTGCAACTGCGCTCCATGGGCATGGAGGTGGTGATGGTGTCGCCACCGGGCGAGTTCGGCCATCGCTTCGAGCAGCACGGCATCCGCTGGCGGCCATTGCCGATGGAACGTTCCAGCCTCAATCCCTGGCGCGAGGCCGGCACCCTGGCCCGGCTGGTCGGCGTGCTGCGCGAGGAGCGCCCGGATCTGCTGCACAGCTTCACCCTCAAATGCGCCGTGTACGGCGCGCTGGCGGCACGCGCGGCCGGCGTGCCGGCGGTGGTGAACGCGGTCACCGGCCTGGGTTACGTCTTTTCCAGCGATCGTGCCAAGGCGCGCATGTTGCGACCGCTGGTGTCGCTGCTGATGCGCGGTGCGCTGGGCGGCGAGCATTCGCGGGTGATCCTGCAGAATCCGGACGACGCGCAGGCCTTCGCCGACGCGCGCCTGGCGCCGCCGCACAACATCCGCCTGATCCGCGGATCCGGCGTGGATCTCAGCCGCTTCCTGCTGCGCGATGCCGAAGGCGGCGCGCGGCGCCCGCTGCGGGTGCTGCTGGCCGCGCGCCTGCTGCGCGAGAAGGGCGTGTGCGAATACGCGGCCGCCGCGGAGCGCCTCCGCGCACAGGGCCGCGAGGTCCGGTTCCTGCTCGCCGGCATGCCGGATCCGGGCAACCCGCATTCGGTGCCCGCGGCCGAAGTCGAGGCCTGGCACGCGCAGGGCACGCTGGAGTGGCTGGGCCATGTCGAGGACATGCCGGCGCTGCTGCGTTCGGTCGATGTCATGGCGCTGCCCAGCTACTACCGCGAAGGCGTGCCGAAGAGCCTGATCGAGGCCGGCGCCTGCGGCATCGCGCTGGTGACCACCAACCTGCCGGGGTGCCGCGAGGTGGTGAGCCGCGATGGCGAGGACGGCCTGCACGTGCAACCGCGCAGCGCCGATTCGCTGGCGCGGGTGATTGCGCGCCTGGACGACGATCGTGATCTGCTGCGGCGGCTGGGCGAACGCGCCCGCGCCCGCGCGCTCGCCGATTTCGACGAGAAGGTGGTCATCCGCAAGACCTGCGAGGTCTATGGCGAGCTGGTGCCGTTGCGGTTGCAGGGAGCGATGGCCGGATGATGAACCGGATCCTGCCCATGCCGCTGCGTCCCGCCCTGAACGCCTTGTCCCTGTTGTGGCTCGCCACCGCCGCCGGGGCGGTGGCGGTGTTCGTCACGCAGACCCTGTTGGCACGCCGGTTCGGTCCGGCCGAGTACGGCCTGTTCGCCTCCTCGCTCGCCACCATCACCCTGGTCGCGCCGCTGGCCGGCTTCGGGCTGTCGCAGTTCCGGCTAAAGGTGTTCGGTACCGAGGGCTGGCAGGCCCAGCGCTGGCGGCGCGCCTCCGAGCGCTTCATCGTCGCCAGCACCACGCTGGCGCTGGTCGGCATGGCCGCGTGGGCGGAGTGGGGACCGCCGGTGGATGCACGCACCCGGCAACTGCTGTGGCTGCTGCTGCCGGTGATTGTCGGACTGCTGGCGGTCGAGCAGATCGGCAGCAAGCTGCGCCTGGAGGAGCGTCATGGCGCACTGGCCGCGTGGCAATTGTGGATGCCGCTGGGCCGCCTGCTGGTGGCGGCGTACGCGCTGGCCTGGTCCGGCATGCGCATCGAAATGGTCGCGCTGGGCTACAGCGCGGTCGCGGTGCTGGCGGTGTTCGCGGCGATGCCGCAATGGCGGTCGATGGCACGCGGCGACTGGGCACTGCGCGGCCACGGCGCACAGGATGCGGCCGCATTGCAGGTGCGTCCGCCGGGCGTGCGCCAGTTGTGCGTGCAGGCGTGGCCGTACGGGATGGCGGCGGTGTTGTACCCGGTGTTCTTCCAGATCGGCACGGTGCTGCTGAAGTACCTCGCCGGGGACGCGGCCGCCGGTCATTTCGGCATCGCGCTGGCGGTGATGACCGCGATCTACCTGTTCCCGGCCACGGTCTACCAGAAGTTCCTGCTGTCCAAGCTGCATCGCTGGGCGGTGCATGACCGCCCGCGGTTCCGCCAGGCCTATCGCTGGGGCACCGTGGCCATGCTGGCCAGCGGCATCGTCGGCGGCGTCGTGCTGGCGTTCGCCGCGCCGCTGGCCACGCAGGTGTTTGGCGCCGGCTATCGCACGGTGGTGCCGCTGCTGCAGGTGCTTGCGCTGTGCGTGCCGCTGCGCTTCCTGTCCACCGCGGTCGGCTCGGTGCTGCTCACCGAGGGTCACATGCGCTACCGGGTCTACGCGATGGCGCTGGCCGCTTTGGCGGCGGTGCTGCTGAACCTGGCGCTGATTCCCGCCTTCGCCGAAATGGGTGCGGCGATTGCCACCGTCATCGCCGAGGCGTTGCTGCTGGGCCTGATGTATCGGGGCGCTCGCCGGGTCGACGCACTGGAGCTGGACTGATGGACAAGCCCCGCGTCGCTTTCACCGGCTACTACGGAATGCGCAATTTCGGCGACGACCTGTTCGGCGTGATCTGCACGCGCGCGGCCGAGCGCTACTGGAACGCCTCGCCGCGCCTGGTCGGCCCACCACTGGCCGGCATGACCGGCGTCAGCACCGTGCCCGCGTTCTATCCGCTCGACTGGTACGGGGCGGGCGGAGCGCTGGGCAAGGGCAGCCGCCTGCTCAGTTTCGCCAGCGCCACCGTCGGATCGGATGTGCTGGTGATGGGCGGAGGTTCCGTGATCACCGCGCGCGAATCGTTCCGCAAGCCGATGATGCAGACGGCACGTCGCCATCGCGGCCTGAAGCTGTCGGCGATCGGCGTCTCGATCGGTCCTTTCGCGAACGCCGAGCAGGAAGCGGCGGCGGCGTCCTTCCTGGACCGCTTCAGCTACCTGTCGGTGCGGGATCGCCGCTCGCACGAATGGATCCAGCGCATGGGCCTGTCCGCGCATGCGCACGCCGGCTGCGATCTGGCCGTGCTGTTGCCGCGGCTGGTGTCGATGCCGGTGCGCGCGCAACCCGAACCCGGCGCGCCCCTGCGGGTAGGCGTGGCGCCGTGCCGGTACGCGGAAGGTGGCGCGCATGGCGCGCCGGCGATGCGCGCCTGGGAGGATGCGTTCGTCGCGACCCTCCTGGCCGAGTCGCGCGTGCGGCGACTGGTGGTGGACGTGTTCAGCCTCAACGAGCACCCGCGCCACGGCGACGGCGAACTGGCCGAAGCGATCGCACGGCGCCTGCGCGAAGGCGGCGTCGCGGTCGAGGTGCTGCGCTACACCCAGCCGGATCCGCTGGCGATGGTGGCCGCGATCGGCCGCTGTGACGCGATGGTGAGCGCGCGCCTGCACGGCGCCATCGTCTCGTGGCTGTGCGGGGTTCCGTTCGCGATCGTCGACTACCACCGCAAATGCCGCGATTTCGCCGACGACATCGGCCTGCCGCAGCGGCGGCGCATCACCACCGCGCAGGGATATCCGTTCAGCGACGTGATCGCCACCTTGCTGCGCGAACGCCAGCCGGAGTGCTCTTCACCCGCCCTGTACGCCGACCAGGCCGAAGACATATTCAAATGCGCACCATGGGCGCTGGAGCACGCACACGCATGAAGCCGCACCTTCCGCCGGATCCCTCCACCGCACCGGTCAGCGTGGTGATTCCCTGTTACCGGTGCGCCGGCACGATTGCCGCGTCGGTGGCCTCGGTGGCGGCGCAGACCCGGCGCCCGGTGGAAGTCATCCTGGTCGACGACGCCAGCGGAGACGGCACCCTGGACGCCCTGCACGCGCTGGCCGAACTGTATCCGCCGGGCTGGGTGGTGGTGGTGGCCGCGCCCGTCAACGGCGGGCCGTCGCGCGCGCGCAACCTGGGATGGGAACGCGCCAGCCAGCCGTACGTCGCCTTCCTCGATGCCGACGATACCTGGGTGCCGGAGAAAATCGCCTTGCAGATGGACGTGCTGGAAGCAGACCCGGGCCTGGCCCTGATCGCGCACCGGATGGCGGTGCGCGAGCGCGGCGCCGGATTGCTGCCATTGCGCCCGCCGGTGCGCGTGACCGCGATCGGCCGCCGCCGCTTCCTGCTCAACAATCCGTTCCCGACCGCGTCGGTGGTGCTGCGCCGCGATCTGCCGTTCCGCTTCAACGAACGCTTCCGCCGGGTCGAGGATTTCCTGTTGTGGGCGGAGATCGGCTTCTCCGGCTACCGCTGCGCCAAGCTCAACCAGGTGCTCGCGTACTGGCACAAACCGACCTTCGGCGCGGGCGGCCTGACCGCGGATCTGGACGCGATGCATCGCGCCGGCAAGGAAGTCCGGCATGAGCTGCTGCGCAAGGGACTGGTCACTCCGGCCGAGCACTGGTTCGCGCGCAGCATCGGGCTGGTCCGGCGCACCCGCCGGCGCCTGCTGCTGGCGATGCGTTCTCGCCAGACTGGAATCGCCTCATGAACACCATCCAGGCCCGCTACCTGCAGACCAGCCACCGCAGCCAGGGCGAGGCGATGGCGCGCTGGTGGCTGGGCATGATCCTGCTGGGCGGCGTGGCCCTGTTCGCGTGCTGGCTGGTCGGCACGCGTCCGCTGGATATCGGCAGCGACACCGAAACCTACGCCGGCTTCTTCGAGAACCTGGTGCAGGGCATGCCGGAAACCCGGCTGGAGCCCGGCTTCGTCTACCTGAGCTATGCCCTGTACAAGTTGGGACTCGGCGTCACCGGTTACCAGTTCACGCTGTTCGGCCTGCTGCTGGTGATGGTCGCGCTGGCGGTCCGCCGCTACCGGTTCTACCTGGAAACGCCGGTGAGCTGGCAGACCCTGCTGTGCGCCTCGCTGATGCTGCTGTTCATCTCGCCGATGTTCACCAACGCCTCGATCAACGCGATCCGCCAGGGCCTGGCGGCGCCGCTGGTGTTCGTGGCCCTGCTCGGTTTCCACCGCCGGCGGTGGGGCACGTTCGCGCTGGCCGGCGCGCTCGCGGCCAGCCTGCACCTGTCGTCCGCCATGTACCTGGCCTGCGCGCCCGCGCTGCTGCTGAGCACGCGCTGGCTGCGCGTGGTCGCGGCCGGTGCATTCCTCGCCTACGTCTCCGGGCTTTCGATGCTGGCGGTGCGCGCCGGCGCGCCCGGTTTCTATGACGTGGTGATGGAATACACCGCCAATCCGCTGTACCGGTCCGGCGTGCGCATCGACTTCGCCGTGTTCACCATCTTCTGGTACCTGCTGCCGCATTTCCTCGCGCCGCTGGTGCAGGCGCAATGGCGCCAGCGCATCCTCGACAGCACCTCGGTCTATCTGGTGATGTCGCTGCCGTTCTTCCTGATCGGCTGGGGCTTCTTCTCCAATCGCTACCTGCTGCCGGCCTGGCTGGCGGTGTCGATGATCCTGGCGGCGGTGCTCTGCCACGCGCGGTTCGCGCCGCTGCGCAATCCGCTGCTGATCCGGGTCGGCCTGCTGGCTTCGTGCGGGGTGTTCTACATCTACGTCAGCCGCGGAATCGTCATATGAGTGGAGGCGCGGCGTCGATGCTCCGGGAGTTCGCGGTTTCACTGACCTATCCACCCACGCTCACCCTGTCGCTGCTGGTGCTGGCGGCGTTGTTGTGGTGGTGGCGTCGTCGCCGGATTGGCGCGGGCGTGGCGATTGCGGCGGTGCTGTGGTCGGCGCTGTGGTCGTTTCCGTTCGCTTCCGACACCCTGCGCGGACTGCTGGAATTCCGCTACCCGGTGGTCGAGGATCCGTCCGACCTGCCACGCGCGGACGCCATCGTGGTGCTTGGCGGCGGCAGCCACTACGCCTGGTTGGAACGGCCGGACGTCCGCCCCGAGCAACTGCGCTACAGCCGCCTGGCCGCCGGCGCACGCGCCTGGCAGGCCGGGCGCGCGCCGATCGTCATCCTCAGCGGAGGCGGCGAGGGCGACACCACCGAGGCCCGCCGCATGGCGCGGGCGATCGAGCGCCTCGGCGTGCCGCGTTCGGCGCTGGTGCTGGAGGAACGCAGCCGCAATACCCGCGACAATGCGCGCTACAGCCTGCCACTGGCCGGCAGCGAACACCCGCGCCTGTTGCTGGTGACCTCCACCCTGCACATGCCGCGCGCGGCCCTGCTGTTCGAACAGGCGGGCGCCCGGGTCATGCCGGTACCCGTGCCCGAGGGCCGGGCGCCGCGCAGCTGGTGGCGCTACTGGTTGCCCTCGCAGCGCGCCCTGTGGCGCAGCGGTCGTGCATTCAAGGAAATCGTCGCGCTCACCGCCGCCCATCTGCATTTGTGAAGCCGACGTCGGTGAACAGGGATGCGCGCGACCGTCCGGCGCATCGCGCACCTGCGTTCATCCGCCATTGTCCTGCCGCCGCCGTTCTTTTCACGCCGCGCTTGACACCATGCGTGAGCGGACACGGCCATGCCGGGTCGCGCATCGTTTCCGCTGACAGAGGTGTGCGAGTGAAATCCCTATCCACTTCGTTGTTGCTGGCAGCGCTGCTGGCCGGTTGCGCGGGCCAGCACATGACCCATAGCGGTCCCGCCAGCGGCGGCACCGTCGAAGGCAGCGATGCCCGCATGGTCGCGATCACGCCCGAGCTGGTCGCCGCGCCACGCCAGGCGGTCACGCTGCCCCCCGAACTTGCCGGCTACAAGCCCGAGATCTACCGCATCCAGCCCGGCGACACGATCCTGGTCACGGTCTGGGATCACCCGGAACTGACCACCCCCGCGGGCAACCAGCAGCAGGCTGTCACCAACGGCCGCCTGGTCCAGCCGGACGGCACGTTCTTCTATCCGTACGCGGGCAAGATGAACGTCAAGGGCATGACCATCGAAGATCTGCGCAGCAGTCTGTCCACGCGCCTGGGACAATATCTGCGTTCACCGCAGATCGACGTCAACGTGGTCGGCCATGGTGGACGCGTCGCCATGCAGGGCGCCTTCGTCGACACCTCGCCGCAGGAATTCACCACCGTGCCATTGACCCTGGCGCAGGCGGTCGGCAAGGCGCGCATCAACGTGGAGGAAGCGGATCTGGCCGGCTTCGTGCTGACCCGCGACGGGCATGACTATCCGCTGGATCTGGATGCGTTGAATCGCGACGGAAAGGTCGCCGCCGACGTCTACCTCAAGCCCGGCGATCGCCTGTACCTGCCGTTCAACGATCGCAAGGAAGTCTATGTGGTCGGCGAGGTGATGCGCCCGCAGGCGATCAACTTCAAGACCACCGACATGAGCCTGACCCAGGCGCTCGGTCGCACCGGCGGGTTGAATCCGACCACCGCCAAGGGCAGCGCGGTCTACGTGATTCGCGGCATGGAGGATCTGCAGCGCGAACCGGCCACCGTTTATCACCTGGACGCCGGTTCGCCCGCGGCCTTCGCATTGGCGGATCGCTTCCCGCTGCGCGCCGGCGACGTGGTGTGGGTGGGCCCGGCCGGCGTGACCCGCTGGAATCGCTTCCTGACCCAGTTGCTGCCGCTGTCGGGCATCATCAGCAACGCCGCGTCGGCGCAGTACGACTTCGATCGCAATTGATGGGGCGACCGGGTCGCGCCGCGTGACGCGGCCGGCCCGGGAAAGCGGATGAGGGCGTTGTCCGCATCAAAAACAAAGGCGACGGCCGTTTCCGACCGTCGCCTTTGCTCATGTGCCCTGCGAAAGGCTCCTGTGGAGAACCGAAGGGTCATCCAGACGATCGACCGGCCCTTTGTCCACCGGGCGAGAAGCGGTTTGCCCGGCGTGGGTTCTCCTGTGGCTGCCGATGGTCCGTGGGTCCGGAAACTGCGGAAAACGAACCCCGCTGAATGTCGGCGTGACCGGCGTATCGTCAAAGGAGGGTGTGCCGGTGCCACGCGCCCACCATGCCTTCGGGAATGGCAAGAGCGGGTGGAGCCGGTGTGGCGAAAGCGTTATCGGCCGGCGCTGTTCAGGGCGCATTTGACGATATGAATACAGGCGGCGTGATATTCCTGTCGCTCGTCACGGGAGGCTAGGCACATGGGTTCGATCCATCCCCCAGCGCGCCGCTGGTATCGCTGCGAAGTCGTCGATGTCCAGGCCGAATTGAGGTACTGGAAACTGGAATACGTGTCCCACGACTTCCATGAACCGGGCACGTCGTTCTCGCGCTACGAGCCGGTGCTCAGGTTCGCCTACGACGCCTATCTGCGCCATCACGCGCAACCGCTGGCCGACGTCATCGATGTCCTCCACCACAAGTACGTCGAGACCTTCGACAGCTGGAGCATGCTGCCGTGGCCGCGCGCCGAGGCCGTCCTGCGCGAAGTCTGGCTGCGCATGGGCGCGCCGCTGGAAAGCCTGCGGGTCACGCCGCCGCTCGAACGCGACTCGCGCCTGCGCCTGCATTGATCCGGAAACGCGATCGAAGCGTTTCCCGGATCCACCGCACCTTCACTTCAGTCGTTCGAGCACCGCGTTGGCCACGCCGATCGCGGACGCCGGATTCTGGCCGGTGACGAGTTCGCGATCGATCACCACATTGGCGGCCCAGGGTGAAGTGTTGCCGACGTGGTGCGCACCGGCCGTTTCCAGCGCGGTTTGCGGATAGAACTTCATCTCGCCACCGCCCAGCGCGCCCTTGGCCTGTTCCTCCTCCTGGTTGCTGATCACCGTGAACCGGTAACCGGCATAGATCCAGTCGGCCGGTGCCGCCGGCTTGCCGCCCGCTTCCAGCGCGCCGATGAAGGCGCCGTTGCCGGACAGGGTGGACAGCAACGCGATCGGACCGTGGCAGACCAGCGCGGTGGTCTTGCCGCGGCCGTGGAAGTCCGCCAGCAGGCGGCCCATCGCCGGCGAGGCCAGCAGATCCTGCATGGGCGCATGGCCGCCGGGCACGTACACCGCGTCGAACTGGCCGTAGCCCATCTGTTCGATCCGGGCCAGGCTCAGTACCGGCGATTGCGCCGGCCGGGTCAGGGCCAATCGGTCGAGCAGATCCTGATGCGCCTTTAGCGCACCGGCGTCGCCGCCGAAGTACATCGGGTCCAGCGAGCCCCGATCGACCGTCGGCGCCACGCCGGACGGGGTGGCGAAGGTCACCTGGTGGCCCGCGTCCAGGAACAGCTTGACCGGCTGCATCAGCTCGTTGAGGTAGAAGCCGGTCGGGAAGACCCGGCCGTCCTTGAGATCCAGGTGGTCCGCATCGGACAGCACGACTAGGACATGGGCCGCGTCGGCATGGGCGGCGGGGAGCGCCAGCGCGAGGGCGGCGGCCAGTACTTTGAGTGATTTCATGGCGTGTTCCTTGAGAATTCGCCGGCTTGGCGGAAGTGGCCGCCACTCTATTTCGTGCCCAAACCGGGATAAACTCGCTCGCTGGCAATTTATTTTTCCTTTCGAGGCAAAGATGGCGCGCCGGTTCGATCACCTGGGTGACGCGGAGGTCTTCGTGATCGTGGTCGAGCAGGGCTCGCTGACCGCGGCCGCGGTCGCCCTGGGCACCACGCCGTCGGTCATCAGCCGCGCCATCGCGCGGCTGGAAAACCGCCTGGGCAACCAGTTGCTGCGGCGAACCACGCGCAGGTTGGGATTGACCGAGGCCGGCCAGCTGTACCTGGAGCAGGCGCGCGCCGCGTTCGCGCTGTTCGACGAAGCCGAACGCACGGTGCAGGGCAGGGCGGGCACGCTGGCCGGACGCGTGCGGCTGAGCGTGCCCACCACCTATGGGCATTACCGGCTGCCGGAAAAGCTGGCGCGCTTTTCGCGCGAGCATCCGCAGGTGCGCATCGAACTCAACATCTCCAACCGCAATGTCGATCTGGTGGCCGAAGGCTTCGATCTGGCGGTGCGGCTGGGCGCGTTGCCCGACAGCGGACTGGCCGCGCGCCGGCTGGAGGATGCCGCGTTGTGCGTGGTCGCGTCACCCGACTACCTGCGCCGCGCCGGCACGCCGACCCGCAGGGAACAACTGGCCGACCACGCCTGCATTCCGTTCGTGATGCCCAGCAGCGGGCGCATCGCCCCCTGGCTGTTCCGCGAAGACGGACGCGACCTCGAATGGACGCCGCCGGATCGGCTGGCCGTATCGGACGACGTACTGGGCGTGGTTTCGCTGGCCAGTGGCGGTGCCGGCATCTGCCAGACCTACGATTTCATCGCCGACGGCCATCTTCGCGAGGGCCGCCTGGTCGAGGTGCTGCCGCAACTGCGTGGACGCTCGCGTCCGTTCTCCCTCATCTACGCACCGCATCGTCGCTTGTCGGCGGCGTCGCGCGCCCTGATCGACAGCCTGTCGGAGAATGGTGAACCGGCCACGGGCTGATTCGGCGCGGCCGTTGCAGCGAGCGGCCACTCAACGCGCCGCCGGCGCGTGGCGCTCCCAATAGCCGTCTTGCGGCGGAATCTGCTGGACCACATCCACGCTTACGCCGGCGGGATCCCGGGTCATGAAGCGCCGCTGGCCCCACGGTTCATCGGTAAGCGGATGCAGAATCGGCGCGCCTTCCCGACGAAGCTTGTCGTACAGCAGCGACGCATCCGCCACCTCGACGGTCAGCAGCATGCCTTCGCCATTGAAGACCTCGGGTCCCGGCGGGCGGGAAGGATGATCCGGGGTCATGAACGCCAGGGTGGCGCCACGACCGTCGCCATCGGCGGGACCGGACAGATAGACGAACCAGTTGGCTTCGAACAGGACCTGGAATCCGAAATGCCGCACATGGAAATCACGCGCGGCGGTCATCGCCGGTGTGGTGATGAGCGGATACAGGTCGCGCACGCGTACTGTCGGAGGCGGGGTATCCGGCTGTTCGCGTGCGGGCGCCGCACCGGGCAGCGACAGCGCGCCGGCCAGCAGCAGGAAGGGGAGGATTCGGGAGATTGGCATCGGGCGTTCCTCGTCGCATGGGAAGAAGGCCGACGCCTTTCGTCGCCGGCGCCGCCACGATGCCTGGCTCAGATTGACAGCAGTTGCTCGATTGCGCGCACCGCGACCCGCGCGCCATCCTCGGCCCGCATGCGCTGGCCGAGTTCGGTCGCGCGCGCACGGGTGTCCGCGCGCTCGGCGAATGCGACGGCCCGCGCCAGCGCGGAGGCGTCCAGGCGTTTTCCATTCACCGGCTGGCCGGACACGCCGAGTTGGCGCAGCCGATCCGCCCAGAACGGCTGATCGCCGGCGAACGGCACCACCACCGAGGGCACGCCGGCGCGGGTGGCCGAATGACTGGTGCCCGAGCCACCGTGATGGACCACCAGCGAGGTGCGCGGGAACAACCAGTCGTGCGGCGTCTCGTCGACGATGAAGAAGTTGTCCGGCAGCGCGTCGCGCGCCACGCCGCTCCAGCCGGGCTGGAACAGGGCGCGCCGGCCTGCGACGGCGTCGACCATCGCCCGCACCAGCCGGGGCCGATCGAAACCGGCCATGCTGCCGAAGCCGAGGTAAAGCGGCCGCTCGCCCGCGTCGAGCCAGCGCTCCAGCGCGGGCGGTGGTGTCCACGCCGGCGCCGGCAGCGTCCATTGGCCACAGACCCGCGCATTGTCCGGCCAGTCCGCCGGTTGCGGCAGCAGGGTGGGGGACACGCCATACAGCATGGGGTGTTCGGTCCACACCCGCTTTCTCGCCGGCAGCGCCAGTACGCGCGCGCGCGCCTCGTTGGTGCTGCTGCGGAAAGCGCGCCAAAGCAGCGCGTTGACGAGGCGATGGCTGGATGCGTTCAACGCGCGCGGCACGGGGAGCGACGCCAGGAACGGCGAGGCGAAGTCGCCGGTGGGCGTGATCGGAATCAGGCCCGCACCGATGGCCGGAATGTCCAGCGCCTCGGCAACCGAAAGCCCGGCGAACGCCGCCAGCCCGGAGACGATCAGCGCATCGCATCCCGTCGCCGCATCCCGGATCTCGCCCATCCAGTGCATGACGTTGGCGTTGGCGATATCGGCCAGCGCCCGGGCGGTGCGGTTGAAGCCGCCCTTGCGGTCGACCGCCGTCGCCAGCGCCTGTCCGGGCAACAGCGCACCGCGGATGTCGCCGGACAACGGCGTCGCCGCCAGGCCGGCGGCATGGGCGGAGCCGAGCGTGGCCGCGTCGGCGAGCAGCCGGGTGTCGTGGCCGGCGGCATTCAGCGCCAGGCACAGCGCGGCCAGGGGACGGGTATCGCCTTCGGTACCATAGGTTGCAACCGCGAACTTCATGGGAGTCTCCGGACGCCGGACGACCCGGCGGATGGACAGGAATAAATGTGCACGACGTATACTAATTTACATCGTATATCTGATGTAAGAGGCAGGCCCCATGGATGAAACCGCGGAACCCGGGCGCCGGGCGCGCAAGCGCACGCGGATGCTGGACTTGTTGACCGGCACCGCCGCCCGCCTGTTCGAGCAACAGGGCTACGAGGCGGTGACCATGGAACAGATCGCGGCCGAGGCCGACGTCGCCAAGCGGACGCTGTACAACCACTTCCCGACCAAGGAAGCGCTGCTGGCACGCTGGCTGGACGCCGAACTGGAGAAGGATCTGGCGCACCTGGCCGACAGCATCGCCCGCCGCCGGAGCTTCGCCTCGCGGGCGGCCTGCATCCTCGACGCCTCAGCGGCGTGGTGCAGCGCGCACCCGCAACACCTGATGGCCTATCTGCGCCATCGCTTCACCAGCCTCGGCAACGAGGCGGAGCAGGCGGACATCGGCGATGGCGGCATCGTCGCGCTGTGGCAGCGCCTGATCGCCGCGGCGCAGGAGAGCGGCGAACTGGGCGACAGGTTCCCGCCCGCGCAACTGGCGACCTGGTTCCACCATCTGTACCTGGCCGCGCTGCTGCGCTGGTTGACCGTGCCAGGACTTTCGCTGCAACGCGAGTTCGCCGACGCCGCGCGCCTGTTCGTGGACGGCGCGGCGGCACGCTGAACGTCGCGCCGCCCACGCGCGTCAGTGCCGCTGGCGCGGGTCCCGGCCCAGTTGGCGATACAGGGTGCTGCGGCTGATGCCCAGTTGGCGCGCCGCGCGGGCGACGTTGCCGTCGCAGGCTTCCACCGCCGCGCGCATGGCCGCGCGGGTCATCGAATCCAGCGGTGCGGACGCGGGCGGTGCGACCACGGCGGGCGTATCCATGCGTACCTGCAGGTAGGCGGGCAGGGCATCGATGCCGATCAGGCTGCCGGGTTCGCTCAGTGCGGCAAGGGTGCGCAGGCTCGCCACGAGCTGACGCAGGTTGCCGGGCCAGGCGTAGCGCGCCAGCCGTTCGGCCGCCTCGTCGGACAGCCGGCGTCCCTGGCCGATGCGTTGCCACAGCGAATGCACCAGCCCCTCGCGTCCGGGCTGCTCGCGCAGCGGCGCCAGTTCGACCAGGTGATGGGAAATCCGATAGTAGAGATCGGCCCGGAAGCGACCTTCGGCCACCGCGTCTTCCAGTCGCCGGTGGGTCGCGCAGACCAGGGCGAAATCCAGTTTGACCGGCTTGCCGCCGCCCAGCGGCGACAGTTCGCGATCCTGCAGCACGCGCAGCAGGCGCGGTTGCAACGCCAGCGGCATGTCGCCGATTTCGTCCAGGAACAGGATCCCGCCGTCGGCCTGCCGCAGCAGGCCGATGCTGCCGTCCTTGCGCGCGCCGGTGAAGGCGCCGCTCTCGTAGCCGAACAGTTCGGCCTCGATCAGCCCCTCCGGCAGCGCGGCGCAATTGACCGCCACGAAGGGTTTGCCGGCGCGGGCGCTGCGCCGGTGCAGCTCGCGCGAGAACACTTCCTTGCCGGTGCCGGTCTCGCCCAGCACCAGCACCGGAATGCCGGCGTCGAGCACGCGGCAGGCGCGTCCCAGTTCGGCTTCCAGTTTCGCGTTGAACAGCGGTGCGCCCGCTTCGGTTCCCGAACCGGACGCCGACACCGTGATCGGCGACGCCGCGCGGGCGCGCCGCGATCGGGTCGGCCCATCGACGTGTCCGTGCAGCAGGCGGCCGCTGCGATCCTGCAATACGCCGTCGTCGCGCAGGCGCGACAGCGCGCCGTCGAACATCGCCTCGTAGGAGGCGCGCCCGAGATCGCCTCGCTCCAGTCCGAACAGCGCCAGCCCGGCCCGGTTGGCCGCCACCAGCCGCCCGCTGCGGAACGCCAGCAGCCCCTCGCGCGCACTGCCCAGCAGCGCCGGGTTGGCATGCACGCGTAGCAGGTCGGCATCGGTGATGCCTTCGTCGAAGTAGCGGTGTTCGATGTTGGCGACCGCCAACTGCGCCAGGCCGAGCGCGTGCATGGGCGCGACCATGGCGTCTCCGGAAATGTCGAGCACGCCGACCATGCGTCCGTACGGATCGAACACCGGCGCGGCCGAACAGTTGAGGATGCGGTGCGGCGCCGCATAGTGCTCGGCGCCGCGCACCTCGACCGCGCGGGCGTCGGCGATCGCGGTGCCGATCGCGTTCGTGCCCACCCGCGCCTCGTTCCAGCACGCACCCGGCATCAGCGCGACCCGGCCGGCCTTGTCGAGGAATTCGGCGTTGCCCTCGGCGTCGAGGATCCAGCCTTCGGCGTCGGTGAGGATGACGATGCTGCCGGTGTTGGCGGCATCGGCGGCGAGCATTTCGACCTCGGCGCGCGCCAATCGCCAGAGCTGCTCGTGCTGCTCGCGCAGGGTACGCAGGCGGGGCGCGTCGATCGGTTCGATCGCCGGGCGCGCATTCGCCGCCAGGCCCAGGCCCAGGCAGCGCCGCCACGATTGCAGGATGGCCGGCGGCACCTGGCCCACCGGGGTGCGCCCGGCCTCGAAGAAAGCCCGCCGCGCCTGGGCGATGCGTTGTTCGTCGGGTGGGGCGGATGGTCGGGACATGCCGGAAGTCCTCGCGGGCGATGTGTCGCATTTTGCGACAGGAAAACCGCCCGCTGTCCCGATACACAGCACACCCGCGGACACTCCGCAAGCGACACGCTTGTTGCGTTGCCGCAGCGGCAGCGCGGTTTCCTTGCGGAATGGCGGCATGGCGGCGTGGCGCGGCGCAGCAACAAAAGCTGGCACGCGGCCTGCGTTGGACGGGAACCCCAACCGAACAAGCCAGGAGATTCCGATGAACGCCGTCGCCGCCCCCCGTCCACAGGCCGTGGACCCGTCCGCCATCTTCAAGCAGCGCTACGCCAACTTCATCGGCGGGCGCTGGGTGGAACCCCGTTCGGGGCAGTATTTCGACAACACCAGTCCGGTCAACGGCAAGGTGTTCACCCAGGTGCCGCGTTCCAACGCCGACGACATCGAGGCCGCGCTGGACGCCGCGCACGCCGCACGCGAGGCGTGGGGCAAGGCCTCGGTGACCGAACGTGCCAACGTGTTGCTGCGGATTGCCGATCGCATCGAGCAGAACCTGGAACTGCTGGCGCACGCCGAGACCTGGGACAACGGCAAGCCGATCCGGGAAACCCTCAATGCCGACATTCCGCTGTGCGCGGATCATTTCCGCTACTTCGCCGGTGCCATCCGCGCGCAGGAAGGCGGCATCAGCGAAATCGATCACGACACCATCGCCTATCACTTCCACGAGCCGCTGGGGGTGGTGGGGCAGATCATCCCCTGGAACTTCCCGCTGCTGATGGCGTGCTGGAAGCTCGCGCCCGCGCTGGCCGCCGGCAACTGCGTGGTGCTCAAGCCGGCCGAACAGACCCCGGCCAGCATCCTGGTGCTGATGGAGATCATCGGCGACCTGCTGCCGCCGGGCGTGCTCAACGTGGTCAATGGCTTCGGCCTGGAAGCCGGCAAGCCGCTGGCCAGCAGCCCGCGCATAGCCAAGATCGCCTTCACCGGCGAGACCACGACCGGCCGGCTGATCATGCAGTACGCCAGCCAGAACCTGATCCCGGTGACCCTGGAACTGGGCGGCAAGTCGCCCAACATTTTCTTCGCCGACGTCATGGCCGAGGACGACGATTTCCTGGACAAGGCGATCGAGGGCTTCGTGCTGTTCGCCTTCAACCAGGGCGAGGTCTGCACCTGTCCGTCGCGGGCGCTGATCCAGGAATCGATCTACGAGAAGTTCATGGAGCGCGCGCTCAAGCGCGTCGCCGCGATCAAGCAGGGCAATCCGCTGGATCCCAACACGATGGTCGGCGCTCAGGCATCCAGCGAACAACTGGAGAAGATCCTGTCGTACATCGACATCGGCCGGCAGGAAGGCGCCGAAGTGTTGATCGGCGGTGCCCGCAACGAGCAGGGCGGTGATCTGGCCGGCGGCTATTACGTGCAGCCGACGGTGTTCAAGGGCCATAACCGGATGCGCATCTTCCAGGAAGAGATCTTCGGCCCGGTGGTCTCGGTCACCACCTTCAAGGACGAGGCCGAAGCGCTGGCGATCGCCAACGACACCCTGTACGGGCTGGGCGCCGGCGTCTGGAGCCGCGACGCGGCGCGGTTGTACCGGATGGGCCGTGGCATCCAGGCCGGACGGGTGTGGACCAACTGCTACCACGCCTATCCCGCGCACGCGGCCTTCGGCGGCTACAAGCAATCCGGCATCGGCCGCGAGAACCACCGGATGATGCTGGACCACTACCAGCAGACCAAGAACCTGCTGGTCAGCTATTCGCCCAAGGCACTGGGTTTCTTCTGAACCCTCGCGTGGGCGCCTTCCGACCCGCGGCGCCCGCGCGTGTTTTCCGATTGATTGGAATCAACGAGCCGGGGAGGCCACCGCGCTACGGTGGTCCCGGCGCAACCAACAGGAGAAATGCGTGGACAAGACAATGAAAGCCGCCGTGGTTAGCGAGTTCGGCAAGCCGCTGGTCATCGAAGAGGTGACCGTGCCGCGTCCCGCCGCCGGCGACGTGCTGGTGAAGATCGAAGCCTGCGGCGTCTGCCACACGGATCTGCACGCGGCCGAAGGCGACTGGCCGGTCAAGCCGAACCCGCCATTCATTCCGGGCCACGAGGGCGTGGGCCACGTGGTGGCCGTGGGTGCCGGCGTCACCCACGTGAAGGAAGGCGATCGGGTCGGCATTCCCTGGCTGTATTCGGCCTGCGGGCATTGCGAACACTGCCTGGGCGGCTGGGAAACCCTGTGCGAGCAGCAGCAGAACACCGGTTATTCGGTCAACGGCGGATTCGCCGAATACGCGCTGGCCAACGCCGATTATGTGGGGCATGTGCCGAAGGGGATCGGTTTCGTCGAGATCGCGCCGGTGCTGTGCGCGGGCGTGACCGTCTACAAGGGACTCAAGGTGACTGATACCCGTCCCGGCAATTGGGTGGTGATCTCCGGCATCGGCGGTTTGGGGCACATGGCGGTGCAGTACGCGCGGGCAATGGGCTTGAACGTCGCCGCCGTGGACGTGGACGACGCCAAACTCGATCTCGCCAGGCGCCTCGGCGCCACCGTCACCGTCAACGCCAGGACCACCGATCCGGTGGCCTACCTGAAAAAGGAAATCGGCGGCGCGCATGGCGCGCTGGTCACCGCGGTCTCGCCCAAGGCGTTCGAGCAGGCGATCGGCATGGTCCGGCGCGGCGGCACGGTGTCGCTCAACGGATTGCCGCCGGGCCAGTTCCCGCTCGATATCTTCGGCATGGTGCTCAACGGAGTGACCGTGCGCGGCTCCATCGTCGGCACCCGTCTGGATCTGCAGGAGTCGCTGGACTTCGCCGCGCTCGGCAAGGTCAAGGCGACGGTCTCCACCGATCGGCTGGAGAACATCAACCAGGTCTTCCAGCGCATGCACCAGGGCCAGATCGAGGGCCGGGTGGTGCTGGATCTGGCCGCCTGAGTTTGCCGTTCAAAGGCACCGCCCGTGACCGAAGCCTCGTCCACCGCAAATCCCCCTCCCTTGCAAGTGATGGCGACGCTGCCGGCGTTGCAGCTGATCCAGACGCTGCGCGCCCGGCACGGGCCGGTGCTGTTCCATCAGTCCGGCGGTTGCTGCGACGGTTCCTCGCCGATGTGTTTCCCGGTCGGCGACTTCATCGTCGGCGACCGCGACGTGCAACTGGGCGAGATTGGCGGCGCGCCGTTCTACATCAGCCCTTCCCAGTTCGAGTACTGGAAGCACACCCAGTTGATCATCGATGTCGTGCCGGGTCGCGGTGGCATGTTCTCGCTGGAGAACGGGGAGGGCGTGCGCTTCCTCGTCCGTTCTCGCCTGTTCACCGACGACGAGTACCTCGCGCTGGCGCGGGCAGGGCGGGTCTGATTTCGTGACGCGTGGCCGCTCGAACCCGGGCGGCCGCTTTCTTCTTTTCGACGCACCCATCCCAGATAACCAAAGATCATTTGCGTTACGTGACGCGTCACATAAAATAGCCATCATCCCAAACGATGGAGCCACGTGATGCGTGACGCAAACGATCCCGGCACCCTGGAAATGGTGTTTCCCCGGCGTCGTGGCCGTCCGCCGCTGCATGGCGTGGCGATGACCGCCGCCGAGCGCGCGCGCAACTACCGGGCCAACCGCAAGCATCGACGCCAGACCGGCAGCCGCGTCCTGCATGTGCAGAGCGACACCACGTTGCTGGACAAGATCCGTGACGCGATCAGCAGTGGCCGCTCGCCAACGGCGATAGGCCGGCTGGTGGCGGAACTGGCTGCCCGCTATCCGGCCACGGCCGACTGACGCGGCCGCAGCGCGACAGAAAGCCTCCTCGCGCCGTCTTCTCCGACAGGGGAGGGTGGAGTGCCCCCTTTCGGCCAACCTATGGCACTGCGGCCCGGCCGTTTCCGTGATATCCAATGACGGAAACCGCTCGGGAGGGAGCGCCATGAGACATCGGATTCGCTGGATGGGGATGTTCCTGCTGTGCGCGGCGATGCCGGCGCTGGCCCAGGACGCCGCGATTCCCCTCGCCGACGCGCGCGCCGTCTTCAGCCAGGCCCGCTCGCAATGCGAAGCAGACGGCGGGCACCTGTGGGGCGCATCGCTGTGCGGCCCCATCATGCTGGTTGATCCGCAGACCCGCCACATCGTCGCGTCGCAGGCCGACGCAAAGGGCGCGCTGCGCGAACAGGACGGCGTGTTCGTCGGCGAGCTGCCGCCGGAGACCAACGTCGCCAACACGGCCGTCGAATGGTCCGGCACGCGCTGGACCCAGATGCTGTGGCCCTTGCCGGAAGACGAAGGCAAGCGCGGCACGCTGATCGCGCATGAGATGTTCCATCGCCTGCAACCGGACTTGCCGATTGCCGATGCCCGGGGCGGTGAGAACCCGCATCTGGATACGCTGGAGGGCCGCTACACCCTGCAACTGGAATGGCGGGCATTGGCCAGCGCGCTGCAGGCGGATGGCGACCCCGCCCGCCGCGCCGCGGTCGCCGACGCGCTGGCGTTCCGCGCCGACCGGCATCGGCGTTTCCCCGAGGCCCGCGCGGACGAGACGGCGTTGGAACTCAACGAAGGCCTGGCTGAGTACACCGGCGTGATGCTCGGAAACGCGACGCCGCAGGCTCGCCTTCAGGCGGCGCTCCACGATCTCCAGTCGCATGTCGCCGATCCCAGCTTCGTGCGCTCCTTCGCGTACGCGACCGGTCCAGCCTACGGCCTGTTGCTCGACCAATTCGCGCCGGGCTGGCGCAAGCGTCTGGGAGACACCGCGATGGATCTCGGCACCCGCCTGCGCGAGGCTGGCGGCTTCGAAGTGGCGACAGGCGATGCGGCGCTGGCCGCGGCGGCCGCGCGCCATGGCGGCACAGCGCTGCGCGAAACGGAAACCGCGCGCGAGCGGGAACGCCTGGCGCAACTCGAACGCAACCGCGCGCGCTTCGTGCGGGGACCGGTGCTGACCCTGGCCCTGAAGCACATGAGCGTCCAGTTCAACCCGAGCAACCTGCAACCGCTCGACGGCGTGGGTACCGTCTATCCCACCATGCGCGTCACCGACGACTGGGGCACGCTGGAAGTGGAGGAGGGCGCGGTGATGAGAAGCGACTGGAAAGCGGTGATCCTCGCCGCCCCCGATGCCAGCGCAGCCACGCCACGCGGTCCCGGCTGGAAGCTGGCGCTGAAGCCCGGCTGGACACTGGTACCCGGCGCCCGGTCCGGGGACTACGTGCTGAAGGGCCCCGAGTCCTGATCGCGGCGAAACCGGCTACATCCTCCGGTTGATTTCCTGCACCTTGGCTACCGCGCCCTTGCGCTCGCTGTAGCGGTCGGTCAGATAGTCACTGCGATCCCGGACCATCAGCGTGAACTTCATGAGTTCCTCCATGACGTCCACCACGCGGTCATGGAACGGCGACGGTTTCATCCGGCCGTCGTCGTCGAATTCCTGCCAGGCCTTGGCGACCGACGACTGGTTGGGGATGGTCACCATGCGCATCCAGCGCCCCAGGATGCGAAGCGTGTTGACCACGTTGAAGGACTGCGATCCTCCGCAGACCTGCATGACCGCCAGCGCCTTGCCCTGGGTGGGGCGCACGCTGCCATCCTCCAGCGGCAGCCAGTCGATCTGGTTCTTGAACACGCCGGTGATCGTGCCGTGGCGTTCGGGCGACACCCACACCTGTCCTTCCGACCACTGCGACCACTCCCGCAACTGCCGGACCTTCGGATGCTCCCGGGGCACGCTGTCGAGCAGGGGCAGGTCGTGCGGATCGAATACCCGTGTCTCCGCGCCCAGGTGGCGCAGAATGCGCTCGGCTTCCAGCGCCAGCTTGCGGCTGAAGGATTGCGGACGCAGGGAACCGTAGAGCAGCAGGATGCGCGGGGCGTGGCTTCCCGCCGCTCCCAGCGAATCGTGGCGGGGCAGGGGCAGCAGCTCCGTGCTGACGTGGGGAATGTCCGCGATCGAGGATTGTTTTGTCATATTCTTTCGATTATTCTGGAAATATGGAAACGAAACAAGCCATCGCCGCATTGACCGCCCTGGGACACGCCACCCGCCTGGCCGCCTATCGCCTGCTGGTCGAGGCCGGCCCCGCCGGACGCATGGCGGGCGAGATCGCCGAAGCGCTCGCCATTCCCAACGCCACGCTTTCCTTCCACCTGAAGGAACTGGTCCAGGCCGGCCTGGCGGAAAGCGAGAACCGCGGTCGCAACGTCTGCTATCGGGCCAACTTCGAGGCCATGAACGGCCTGGTGGCCTATCTCACCCACAACTGCTGCGCCGGATCGCCCGTCGAGTCGTGCGCGCCCGCCTCTTCCTGTGAATGCTGAGCCGAGGGATCCCATGAAGCGTCGCGTCCTGTTCCTGTGCACCGGCAATTCGGCCCGCAGCGTGCTGGCCGAAGCCACCCTCCGGGCGTGGGCCGGCAACCGGTTCGAAGCATTCAGCGCCGGCAGCAAGCCGGCCGGGCAGGTCAATCCACATGCACTCGCCCAGCTGGCGGCCGAAGGCATTTCGACCGCCGGCCTGCGCAGCAAGTCGTGGGACGAATTCGCGACCGCGGATGCCGCGCCGATGGACCTGGTGGTGACGGTCTGCGATTCGGCGGCCGCGGAAACCTGCCCGGTGGTGTTCGGCGACTTCCTGCGCGTGCATTGGGGCCTGCCGGATCCGGCGGCGGTCTCCGGTACCGACGAAGAGAAGGCCGCAGCCTTCCGCCAGGCGCATCGCGTGATCAAGGCGCGGCTGCTGGCCTTCCTGGCGCTGCCGGCCGAGGCCTGGAACGATCGGCAGGCGCTCAAGACACAACTGGATCGGATCGGTTTCGTGGAGCCGGAGGACGAGGCGCTTTCCCATGGCTGAGGCCGCGCCCCGCATCGGTTTTTTCGAGCGCTACCTGACCGTCTGGGTCGGCCTGTGCATCCTGGTCGGGACCGGCCTCGGCCACCTGTTTCCCGCGGCCTTCGTCCGCCTGGGCGGGATGGAACTCGCCAGGGTCAACCTGCCGGTCGCGGTGCTGATCTGGCTGATGATCATCCCGATGCTGCTGAAGGTCGATTTCGGCGCGATGAAGGAAGTCGGGCGGCATTGGCGTGGTATCGGCGTCACGCTGTTCATCAACTGGGCGGTCAAGCCGTTCTCGATGGCGCTGCTGGGCGGGTTCTTCCTGCGACATGTGTTCGCGGATTCGCTGCCGGCCGATCAGATTGACTCGTACATGGCCGGACTCATCCTGCTGGCCGCCGCGCCTTGCACGGCGATGGTCTTCGTATGGAGCAATCTCTGCCGGGGCGACGCCAATTTCACCCTGAGCCAGGTGGCGCTCAACGACGCCATCATGGTGGTGGCGTTCGCACCGCTGGTGGCGCTGCTGCTGGGCCTGTCCGCCATCACCGTGCCGTGGGACACGTTGCTCATCTCGGTCGGCCTCTACATCATCGTGCCGGTCGCCATTGCGGTCGTGATGCGCCGCTGGTTGATGAAACGGGCAGGGGAGCAGGGGCTGGAAAAGGTGTTGCACAGGTTGGGGCCATACTCGCTGGCCGCGCTGCTGCTGACGCTGGTGCTGCTGTTCGGCTTCCAGGGCCGCCAGATCATCGAACAGCCGATGGTGATCGCCATCCTGGCCGTTCCCATCCTGATCCAGGTCTACTTCAATTCCGGTCTGGCCTATCTGTTGAACCGGCGCCTGGGCGTGGCCCACAGCGTGGCCGGCCCTTCGGCGCTGATTGGCGCCAGCAACTTCTTCGAACTGGCGGTGGCCACCGCGGTCAGCCTGTTCGGCGTCCATTCCGGCGCGGCGCTGGCGACCGTGGTCGGCGTACTGATCGAGGTGCCAGTGATGCTGTCGGTCGTCGCCATCGTCAACCGGACGCAGGGCTGGTATTGCGTGGGTGTCCAGCGTGCCATCGGAGCCAGGTGACATGCCGTCCATCCAAGCCATCGATCTCGACGCGGCAGTCACCCACCTGCTGTCCGACAGCGGTCTCCCCACCGCGGATCTCGCAAACGGCGCGCGTGTCGAATTCCTCGGAGCGCGCCGGAACGACGTGCTCGAAGGATGCGTGGCGCTGGAACGCTGCGGCGAGCTGGCACTGCTGAGATCCCTGGCGGTCTCCCGGCAATCCAGGGGCTCCGGTCTGGGCACCCGGCTGGTCGCGCGCGTTGAGGACTTCGCCCGGCAACGCGGGTACCGCGCGATCTATCTGTTGACTACGAACGCATCGGATTTCTTCGCTGCGCGGGGCTACCAGCCGGTCGACCGCGAGCAGGCACCCGCCAGTGTCCGCGCCACCTCCCAGTTCTCGGCGCTGTGCCCGGCGTCTTCCCTCCTGATGTTCAAGCCGCTCGCCAACGAATGACGCGCGGGCGGGGCAGGGCATCGACTAGGCGCGGCTGCCGATCCGTTGCGCGCGCCAGTCACCGGCGCCGGCGAACCGCAGGTAGACCTCGGCGACCAGCAGGTTCGGCATCCAGCAAAGCCACGCGATGGCCGAATAGGCCACCGGAAACGCGATGCCCGCGATCTGGCTGACGGGCAGGTAGATGCGCAACGTGACCGCCGCGAACGTCAGCGCGAAGCTGCGGATCATCCAGCGCCGGTGTTCCGCGATGTTGCCGGCCCGGATATGGCGATAGGCCATGAACGTGCAGCCAAGCCAGCACACCGCCAGCAGCGCGAATCCAGCCTGGGTGATGGTCCCGCCCGACGACTGGACCGCAAGCACGAAACCGGAAATGCCGCCGGCCAGCACGCCCGCCACGTAGAGCCGACCCAGCCAGCGATGTCCGCCGCCAAAGCGGCTGCGAAGCCAGCGGTTGAGCTGGAAGGTCCCGATGGCGAGCGCCAATGCGCTCCCGGCAAAATGCGCGATGGCGGCGACCGGGCGCTCGGCGATCAGCGTCCGGACCAGCGACGGGCGAAATTCAGGCAACGCCAGCAGCGCCACTGCATAGCAGGCGACCGCGACCGCCAGAAACGTCATGACGATCCATCCCAAGATCCGCGCCATTTCCGAGCATTCCCTTTGCCGCCCGGAACGGGCTTCGACCTCCATGCTCCGTTGTCAGGACCGTCAAAAGCAGTGCCGTTTGTCGGGGTGCCGTTAGTCAGCATTCGCGCGGGGCGGGGCGTCCGAATGGCCTTCAGGTGTTAACAAAACCCTACCTCGACGGGTCCATGGTGCAAGCAAACCCACACCAGGCGAAGGCAAGTGACCGGCTACGGCGGCCTCAGCCGCCAGCAACGGCAATTGTTGGTTGAACTCTGCGGCGCATCATCAGACGACCGGGTCATGACGATAGCCGAAGGCATCACCGTAACCGACGCCTGGCGCGAAGCCGCATCGAAACTGGCCGAGCGGGGACTCGTGGAACTGCAGACGCACAGCGCCCCCAGCACCTGCTGGCTGACCACGCTCGGCTGGGCCCTGTTGTGCCATGACCTCGCCGTGCATGACGCCTACAACGAGCAGGCGAAGCCGGGCTGGCGGTACTAGCGCCGAAATAGATCCGTTGGCGAGGTCGCGCAGACCGGCTCAGGCTCAGGTACCCTGCATCCCGTAAACGGGGAAATCGCATGAAACGGACATTCCTGGCGGTCATGCTGGCCGCCTGTTCGATCACCGCGCTGGGACAGGTTCAAAGCGCACGAGGCAAGGGAACACCACGGGTGACGTCGCCCCCGAAGGCGGCCCACAACTCGATGGCCAATGGCACGACGCCGTTCAAATGCGACCAGTACCGCAACCACCCGCATCCGGGCATGCATGGCTTCTGCCAGAGCATGGAAAACACGATTCTTGCCAATGAGGCGCGCCAGGCCGGCAGGCCAGGACCCTCCGAAAGCATCGTCGAGCTTCCCGCGCTTGGCTCCGCGGAAGCCAAACAGCTTGGCTACGCCTGTATTGGCGGACAGGCCTTCAAACGCCTGGCAAATGGATGGGAACAGGTCCATGCAAAAGCCGGCGGCTGGCAACGGTGTCGCGGCGGCTGAAGAAACCTCCTTTTCCTCGCCCCGAAGAACGTTGCTCACAGACTGCAGCAACCCGCAAGACAAGCGCGTCGGCTAGGATGCCGCGACTTGAGATGCGGTGACGCCATGGAACCTGACCAACGCAACAAGACATTTGAGCCCGCCTTCAAATGGACGCATTACGTCTTCGGCAACAACATGATCGCCGGCACGCTGCAGACGATCACTCTCGTAGTCCTCGCGTCCTTGGCGTTCGGACTGGTGCGATCCTGCTGGGGGACATAGTGGCGGAGCCCGGGCGGCCAAGGCAGCCGCGGGCGATTCGGCCGGCCAGGGCAAGGGCGTTTAAAGCTGTTGCCGGCATCGGGACTGGGCCAGCTGCCCATCCAGGCTGTTACATAATATGCATTATGCGAAAAGACATATCGCCGTGCCCAGCGGGTCTGGCGGTACTACTGGTCCCTCCTGCGCCTACTGCTGGACCGACTGTTGCAGGGTTCCAGGGATTCCCGAGCCATGGAGGCCCTATGAGCCCTGTTCGTCCCCCGTGCTGACCAGCTGACCGCACGAAACCCAATTCCTGCCGCGCTGGCGCACTACGCCCGCGTCGTTGACGGCCACACCGACCTGACCGCTGATTGGCTGGGCTGGAAACAGCGTGGCCGGTGGCGCGTTTCACCTGCCGGCGACCGTATCAGCCCAGAGCGCATGAAAGGCGTCCTCTGGCGTCTGGAACAGGAAGAACGCCTGACCGCCGCCCGCAGCCGCAATGCGTCACGAAAAGCGGTTCGGCGGCAGCTGGTGAAGGTCGTTGTTGTAGACCTGGCCGACTGGCAGGCCCAGCGCTTCGGAACGCGCGCCGGTTGAAGGCGTCACCGTAGGGGCTCAGCCCCTACACCCCAATGCGCATACGACCTCACTTCCCGCCATCCATGTCTTCCTGATACTTCTTCGTCAGAAGTGAAGTCTCTATCCAGTTCACGCAGAGACGCACCAAGATTCTCAAATCAGTGACATCTTTAGTTGTCCACTTCCGCTCATAGTGCGTTTCGTCATTCCCAAGCCAAGTGGCGAGCTTTGCGCATTGTTTGATATTGGTATCCGTAACGTAGTTCTCAATACACTGCGCCAGCGTGCTAGAGCGAATACCTGTCGTCTTCTCTGGCTGAAGCAATGATGCGTAGTCTTTCACTAAGAACTCAAGCGCCTTTCTAAGACCAATTCCTACAAGTTGATCGAGAGAGCGGGCTTCAGCCTCAGCCACCTGCCCCATAATTTCGACAAACGTGGGCGAAGTCTCCGATATGGCGCCGGGGAAATCTGGACGTGTAGCTCTCTTTGGCGCAGATCCCTGAAATTCATAGGTCGTGCTTCTTACACTCGCGTAGTATGAAACAAACAACCCCATGCATTGTGAGCTCGGGCATCGATAGGCAATTTGAAGATGGTTGCTAGATATCTGAAGTGCGTAGACCCTGAGAGGATGCACATCCCGACCGCACAAAGGACAGTGACTTGCATCCGTGTTAATAAGAACAAAGGTTTCACTACCGCCAGCAGTCGCGACCTTGATCTGCAATGCCATCCTTAATCTCCCAAGACAAGCCGTCTATATGTTTTGGAGTAGGCGCGGAAAAACTACCAGCATAAAAAGAACCATGCCGCCGCCAAATACAAGATGTGCTGTCAGCTTTTGTAATCGCTTATTGGTGCCGCCAAACAGCTTGCCGGCGATGACGCCCAGCACCATGCAGATGACCATGGCTATCGCGAAGCCGTAGAAGGCCCGCGTCACGAAAGAAACGTCCATATTGCCCCCTTGAATCCGCCGACTTGATATCACGTCGGCGGCCCAGTTTCAAAGGGTCTCAGAAATGCGGCTCGGGGGCGCTAATCACATTGCTGGTTTCCCCCACATCGGTCAGATTGCCTGGCAACGACATGCCCACCGGATTGCCCTGGACTTCCCTACCCGGCTTCATCGCACTGATCGCCGTTTGTTTGCCGTATGAAAATCCCTTGCGATTAGCTCAACAACAAGCCTGTTTTCGATGCCCCCTGGCACCCGCCGGAAAATACTGCGATAAAAAACCTATCGCGCAATCCGTTATAACATGCAGCCCCTGCGAATCAATTCGACCAGTCGAATCCCCCCTCACATAGGCATAGGGACTTAGACCGAACCTCGCCGAATTAGCCCTTTGACATCTTCATCGGCTTGTGTGCTGCGAAGAATATGCCCCCTAACGTCTGCCGCCATGATCTGATCCGGATCAAGGAACGACAGATTGACCAATTTCATCAGCACATCCTTGTCTGGCGCCTGCTTCAGCCACCAATGAAAGACTCCATTTCTATCATGCTCTGAAGAATCCTCGTGTCCAGGCACGTACATTCCTATGAGCTTATCCACAAGTTCCTCGGGCATTAGGTTGAATGTTTCCCACTCCTTGGGAAACTTCATAAGTCGGAGATAGTCATCCCTTGTCATGATCAATTCCCCCAAGGTGGTGGGCCGGCAGTTTCAATAAGTTCTGCACATTCAAGTGGATCCGACCTGCACGCATTGGTAAACGAGTCCGCACCAACCAGCGGCATCGACATAGCCTTAATTATGTACTTGCCGTACCTAAACACGGCGGCTTGCCTCGCTCGGATTAGGGATTTTTGACCTCCGTTCAAGGCATCACACATCTTCCTCTGTTCCTTTGTCATCTTTCGTGCATCGGCCTCAGATAACGGCTTGAAATTCTCCGTATCGACTCTCGGTCCATCATTGCTGCCCAAATGCACATGCGGAGGGTCGTGCTCAGCACGGAACGTAGTGGCCTCAGGGCCAGGATTGGCATGAATGGATATCGGCACGCCTGGGATTTTGAGGTCGATCAGTCCGGATGGATCTATGAAACTAATTGGATTTCCGTGCACATAAGTATAGGTATTTACGCCCCCAACCAAACCAATTGGATCGCTCTGCGTATAACGTCCTAGTCGCGCATCATAGTAGCGATTGAGGTTGTACCAAAGATTTGTTTCCTGATCGTAGTATTGGCCCGGCAGCCCTACGTTCAATCCACCGATACTGTCCAGCGAGACCTTGCGGTCAAATGCGAAATTATTGGCCCTCCAAACGACCGCCTTGGCATTGTTGGTGACCAGTTCTGGGCGTCCCAGATGGTCAGCATGGAAGTAGTACACCTGGTTTGCGCGAACCATCCCGACGAGTTTTCCGTCGAACCAGAGATAGTTTGTCCAGACACTGGTATTGTCCTTGAGCTCAGCCAACAAGCTGCCTCCCGGTGCATGGACATAGCGATAGTTGCCGTGGCTTGGAGCCGACTTCCAGCTACGTTCATTGAAAGCGTTGTAGGCGTACGCTGTCGTTCCAGCCGGCAGGCTTACGGTCGTGTAGTTCGGCTCCGCTTGACTGATGGCCGTATTTCTCGACGCACTAATCAATCGATTGAACGGGTCGTAATTGTAGGTGGCGGTTGAGCCGCCCCACGACTGTGTCACGCGATTGCCGAGGCTGTCATGGGTGTACGCATGTGAGGTCATAGCATCGATGCGATTACTGGCTGCGTTTACAGTCAAGCTCTCGTCCCATGTCCACACATGTCGATTCTTGTTGCCATTGGCATCGTAGTAGAAGTTCTGGTTCCCGGAAGGGGAGGTAAAATTGGTCAAGCGACCTAGACTGTCATAACCGAAGTTCTGAGTCAGATTGCTATTAACGGCATCCGCAATCTGGGTCACCTCATCGGCGCCGTTGTAGGAATAGTTCAGCTTCTGAACAATACTGTTTCCATTATAGGTCCCAAGCGAAGTCAGTCGACGGTCCTGATCGTACGTATAGGCTCGACGGAGCCCATTTCCGTAGCCCCATGCATTGGGCGGACCGAACGGTTGATTCTCCGCGCCAAGCACGACATTGCTGACAGTTCCTCCAATGTTAACCGTCATTGTTTTCAAATGCCCGTCGGCATAGCCATACCCCACCGCCATGCCATTTGGATAGGTGATGGCAGTCGTCCGCCCCATCCCGTCGTAGTAAAAGCGTGTCGAATGGTCACTTTGCACACCGTTGGCTGTAGTGAGCTCACGGCGAGTCGCTACCCTACCTTCCGTTGTATAAGCGAAGTGGATGATGCTGCTTGCTCCATTAGCATTACATAGCATTGCCTTGCCGTTGGTACACCAATCATAGCCGTAGGATATCGTCTGCCCGTTCGCGATGGTGCTTGTAAGGCGGCCAAGCGTGTCGTATCCAAGTGAGGTTGAAGCCCCATTGCTTCGCGTGAATTTTGTGCGCAGACCGGCAGCGTTGTACTCGGCGGTGGTAGTGCCTGTATCCGGACTGGTCTGCGCCCAAACCTGCCCGAATCCATCGTGGACATAGGTCGTATTTTTCCCGCGCGGGTCGGTAACCTTGACGAGATTTCCTACCGCGTCGTAATACAGATAGGTGTTTCCATTCAGCGCATCTTGCACGCGATTGTTTCGGCGCATCCTGTCGTAGAAGTAACGTGTTGTCCGTCCGGCGGAGACACGCGTGGCTAGGTCCCCATTGGCGTTGTAGGTATAACTAACCTGCTGTCCGTTATTACCTCGCCTAGCCTTGACAAACCCTCCCTCATCGTAGTCGGTGAAATTTTTGTAGCTTGTCGATGTGCCGACAAAATTGAGAACCTTACCAAGGTCTGGGTCGTATTCCTTGCCCCTGTAGATGGACTGAATTTCAAAGACAGTCACATTGCTAATCAGGTCATAGGTGTAGTTGACCCGCTCGGTCATCGTCTCATTTGTTGTTTCCGGCAACCCATCCTCATAGTCAGAAGTGCGGGACAGGTAGGTGCGGCGGTCCAGCGCATCGTAGCCATACACCATTGCAGCACCATCCGGTGTCGTGAGTTTTATCAATCTCCCCCGGGCGTCATACGTGTAGGTCGTAGTCTGGGCGACACCTCCGATAACGTCACTGCGGGTCAGCACTTGCCCGCCTGCGTCGTAAGTGAAGTCTGTGATGCTGCCATTCGGCCCCGCGATTCTCCCGACTAATCCCATCGCGTTGTAGCCGGAGTAGATGGTGGCATGTCCCAATGAATTGCTGACTGATATCAGATTTCCTGTGGCATTGAACTGATACGTCGTCTGGTCGCCGGTGCCTGCCACCGGACCATCGATCACCATGGTCTGAACCATGCCATTGGCGTAAATGGCATAGCCATAAGAGGTAATGCGCTCCTGATTGGCGATCCCGGTGGCGCTGCGGTTGATTGTTTTCACAGACCGCAACAACCGGGCGGCAGAGTCACCGTCAGCGTAATAATCGTAGAGAGTTTCAGATATGAGCAGGTTAATTGACGCACCATAGACCCGCACGGCGAGCAACCGCCCCTTCTTTGCCGGATCCCAGACGTATTGGGTTATCTGTTGCTGGTCAGTCTCGCCGGCAGGACCAATTCCAATAATCTTCTGAGTCAGCCGGTTATCTGCGTCATAGGTATATTCGGTCTTGATGCCGAACGCATCCAACTCATAGTCAGTGTTCCCATTTGCATCATAAGCCGTGTACCGAGCGCCCACGGGGCACACTGCACTCGCGGGGCGTTCGGCCCCAATCACCTGCTTGCTCCCATTCAAATCCGCTATCTGATAGCGCGTGGTTTGCCCTAGCGGATTGGTCACGTCGGTGTACGTCGCACCATAGGCGAAGGTACTCCGTTCAACACCGCCTTCCAGCCCAGACGAGGCGGCACGACCATCAGCCTGGTACGCATAACGACTGTAACGCACGCCATTCACCGAAACGCCAGTGAGCCCCCCCGGTTGCGCAGTGTCCTCGTAGTGATAGGTTCGCGTCCCTAGCGTGTCCGGATACACCACACTGCTGAGGTATCCGCCGGTATTGTAGTTGTACGTATAGACCTTCCCATCAGGTGCGGTGATTGTCTTCACTTTCCCGGATGCCCAGGTCAGTTGGACCGCGCGGCCAGAAGAATGGGTAATGGTGGCAAGTTGATTGCTTGTGTTGTAGCTATAGGACAGTCCTACATTGCGTTCATCACGAATCGTCAGCGGGCGGCCTTGCGCATCGTAGGTTTCGACCTGCTCACCATCGCGAGTCAGCAGCTTCCAGCCTGTTCCGTTGACAGTTAGCGCGTCGCCCTTGCTCGTCCGCCAAATGCCGGAAGCATCCTTGCTGAATACCCAGGCATAGCCATTGGTACGATTGGCATAAATCTTCGTCAGCGGATTCGTGCCTGGCGCACAGGATGCCATGGCATCCAAACGCCCATGGCACTGGACTCCGCTGTAATCAAAACTCAGGGTGTACTCAAGGGTGGACGCCCATCGGCGGCCGAAAATACCCGTTCTATCGAGGAATTTGTCATAAGTCCGCCCTACCACGAGTTGAACGCCCGCCTCCGGCAGGACGCCGAAGTCGAATTCGGGCAAGTACTTCTTTCCCGTCGCAATGCTGACCGGCCTGCCTGTACTTTGGGGAACAGAGGAATTTTCGTTGCAATCAATGAGCGAGGCCAACACCGCATCATTTCCCACAGCAAGGTCGGTGAGTGGCTCACGCCCCCCTACTATGGGTTCACGGCTGATGAGGGGTTCCCGGTCTCGAGAACCGGACAGAAACTCGAAATCTGAGGCCTCGTACTCCCAGCGACAGTTCTCGCGAACCGCAGTGACCGTACAACTCGTGACACCACCGGGGCCGAGAGTACAACTCGCGCGCTCAGAATAATCGCATACTGGGCGCATTGCCCATGCGTCAACGCTGGTCGAAGCTAATAGGATGACCGCAAAAACGACTTGCAGAGCGGCACCCCAACATCCTGTTCTTGCCGTCATATCCACACTCCCCGTTGGCAGGCAGACGACAGGCTCGCAGCTACCGTCCCTGGCGGCGCAACGATTATCTTAGGGATGTTACTTTGTCAATAGGCGCAAACAGCCTGTGACTAGGGCTACATAGCGATTTGGCTAGCTCGAGGGGCCGCCCGCAATGGGAGGAATATCGGGTACTGCCCTGTCGCTGCCAGGCTCCATGCACCAGTAGACGCCATATGCGATGGCCAGAATTGCCACCGCAATAAGGGCACCTAGGGCAATCCGGCGTTGGGTCCTGAGCTTCATATCTGTACCCTAGCGCCCTCCCGTTACCGTGGGGCACGGAAAGGGTTGGCATTACGTTTTGGCGTGAACTGCGTGCCTATTCAGTCCAGACTTAGTCCGGAACTACACAGGGCGCCCTCGAGGCGTTCCAGTGATCGTCGATGACGGATAGCCCTGTCGGACGGGCTTAGCGCGTGCCCCGCTGCGGTCGGGGCACCGACTTCGCACCGAACCCGCGTTAGGCCGCCATCAGCCAGAACATCCCCTGCCAATCTGGGGTCTCGTACCGGAAGCTCGCGAGCCATCTTCTGCGTGAGGGAGTGAAATCCTTGGGGATGACCTCCCCCCTCGAAGCAAGACGGCTGGACGGCCCACTCAGACAGGGTCCATTCTTAGGCGGCGTCGAATAGTATCCCGCCCCGCTCAGACGAGATCTCTGCCAAGGTCCCCTAGGTCCTACTCCATCCTGGCCAGCAGAATGACGTAGGCGGCGGCCTGGGAGTAGCTGGCCGGACCACGGCCATCCGTTCGTTTGTCTGGTTCTCGATGAGGCCGCGGACCAAAGGTCGTCGGATTCCGGGCCAGAGAGGACCGGGGGAGGCCGCCCCGCAGTTTCTTCTTCGGGCTGGTCTCACCTCCGTACTGGCCCCGCTCCGGCAGCTCTCAATGCTCGACCTCGCGGCGGACATGTCGCAGGGGGCCCGCGACGAACCTTCGTGGTGCTCACTAGCCGTGCCAGACACACATTGGCCCCTAGACATCGCCGAGCGGCTAGATCTCGGCTCGCGTCATATAACGGCAAGAACGACCCGTCGTAATCTCACCTTCGATCACACGCCCTAATCGAAAACCAGGTAGGCAGCGCCTGATAAAAGAGATTTCTGACCAATGCTCTTTCGCCAGCACTACCTAAAAAGAACCCGGCTCACGCCGGGTCCAAGGGGACTGCAAAGGACACTTCGGCAAATCAGAAGGTAACCCGATAGTTGGCAAACACCTGCCGCCCCAGCGGGCTGTAAGCACGCCAGAAATAGGGATAGCTAATGAAGCTGTCATCGCGGGGATGCAGGTTGTTGAACACGTTGACGACGCTGAAGCCTATCGTGGCCTTGGGCGTGATCTTCTTCTGGACATCCAGATTCCACAGGAAGAACGGGGCGACGCGGGTGGACTCGTCCCAACTGGGCACGGAGCCGAAGCGATAGCCGTACACGTTGGTCCACCAGTCGTTCTTTTCCCAGCGCCTGCAAGCGCAGCCGCTTTGATGGACGGAAACGGATCAAACGAAGAAGGCGACCGCTCAAGGCTCGTCTCCCTGATGCATGGCGTTCAGTCCACCCGGGACAATGAGGCGCGCGACGTCAGCAACGTCAGTCCGGCGCCGAGCAGTAGCACCGCGGCGCTCGCCACGAAGGTGCTGCGGTAGCCGCTGTGATCGAACAGCATGCCGCCCACGGTGGACCCCAGGGCAATGGCCAGTTGGATCACCGCCACCATCAGTCCACCGCCCGCCTCGGCATCATCCGGCAGTGCATTCGCGATCCAGCTCCACCACCCCACCGGAGCCGCGGTGGCGAGGAGTCCCCACAGTGCCAGGGCGAAGGCGACGGGCCAGACCCACGCCCCCAGCGGAATCAGCGCCAATGCGATCACCGCCATCAGGACGGGAATGGCGATCAGGGTCCGGTAAAGGCCCTGCTTCAGCAGCACCCCGATGACGACGGTACCGACAAAGCCCGCCAGACCTATGCCCAGCAGGATGAGCGAGAGCGTGGGTACCTCCACGTGCGTCACCGTTTCCAGGAAAGGCCGCACGTAGGTGAACAGCGCGAACTGCCCCATGAAGAACACACCACAGGCGGCCATGCCCAACGCCACCGCGCGGCGCTTGAACAGGCGAAACACATTGCCTGAGCCCTGCGCGCGCTCGGCCGTCATGTCCGGCAGGCTGCCCCATTGCCAGACCAGCGCGAGGGCCGCCACTGGAATCAGGCAGAGGAAAGCTCCGCGCCAACCGATGACCCCGCCCAGATAGCTGCCCAATGGCGCGGCAATCACGGTCGCGAGCGCATTGCCGCCATTGAAGATGGCCAGGGCGCGTAGCACCTGGCTGGACGGCACCAGGCGCATCGCGGTCGCGGCCGACATCGACCAGAAGCCGCCGATGACCACGCCAATCAGCGCACGCCCCACCATGTAAGTGAGGTAGTTGGGCGCCAGCGCGACCACCGCACCGGAAACCGCCATCAATGCGGTCAGTCCAAGCAATAGGACTTTCCGGTTCGTGCTCCCCGCCAGCGCGGAAATGGACAGGCTGATGAGCACCGCGAACGCGCCGGAAATGGCGATGCCGTATCCCGCCAGGCCCTCGCTGACACCCAGGTCGTTGGCCATGGGCGTCAGCAGGCTGACCGGCATGAACTCGGATGCGATCAGCGCGAACACGCACAGCGTCATGGCGAATACCCCGCCCCAGTGGGCGGGCGCCGTGCTGCTTTGCTGTCGGGTTTCGTCCGCGGCGACGAGCGTTGGCGTTGACATTCTTTTTTCCTGTACGCAAAAGGGGCCGCGCGCGTTGGAAGCACCGCGCGACCGAAGGGGCGGCAAGGCGACGCCGGGAGCTGTACCTGCTACGCCACCAGGTGCTGCGCGAAGAAATCCGCCATCCTGTCGAACGGAATCACGTCCATGCGATCGTAAAGGTCCGTGTGATTGGCGCCGGGAATGATCATCAGTTCCTTCGGCTCCGCCGCGGCGGCATAAGCGGTTTCGCTGAAATAGCGCGAATGGGCCTTCTCGCCGTGGATGATCAGGATCGGGCGTGGCGAGATTTCCTGGATGTAGGCCAGGATCGGCATATTCATGAACGACAAGGGATTCGTCAGCGACCACGAACCGTTCGAGTTGACCGATCGGGCATGAAAGCCGCGCGGCGTCCTGTAGTAGTCGTGATAATCCACCAGGAACTGCGCTTCCCCACCCTTCAGTTCGTTCATGATCGGACCATAGGCCGGCGCCCCCTTTTCGGCATCCTGCCAACGCTGCCGACCCAGTTGCTCCAACACCTGCGTACGCTGTTCCAGGGTCACGCTGTCGTTGTAGCCCTTGGACATGACGCGCGTCATGTCGTACATGGTGCTGGCCACCACTGCTTTGACCCGCTTGTCCGCGGCAACGGCGTTCAGTGCCATGCCACCCCAGCCGCAGATGCCGATGACGCCGATACGCTCACGGTCAACCTCGGGCTGCAGGCCAAGGAAATCGACGGCGGCACTGAAATCTTCGGTATTGATGTCCGGCGAGGCGATATTGCGCGGCGCCCCGCCGCTTTCGCCGGTATAGGACGGGTCGAATGCCAGGGTGACGAAACCGCGTTCGGCCATCGTTTGCGCATACAGGCCAGACGATTGCTCCTTCACCGCGCCAAACGGTCCGCCCACGGCGATCGCCGCCCGCTTGCCGCTGGCGCCCTTCGGTCGATACAGATCGGCCGCCAGGGTGATGCCATAGCGGTTCTTGAAGGTCACCTTCCGGTGGTCGATCTTGCTGCTTTTCGGGAAGACCTTGTCCCATGCCTGTACCGGCTGGGTGGTGTCCACACCGGCCGCGGATGCGAGGGATGGCGCGAACGCCGAGGACGCGCCGACCAGCGCGGCCGCACCAGCCATTTTCAGCACGTCGCGGCGTCCGGCGTCGTGCAGATCCAAGGTGGCTGAATTCTTTTCGTTCATGGTGATGTCTCCGGATTTCCAGCGTTCAAGACGCGAGGGTGGCGTTGTCGATCACGAAGCGGTACTTGACCTCGCCCTTGAGCATGCGTTCGTAAGCGGCATTGATTTCATCGGCCCGAATCAGTTCGATGTCGGCCACGATGCCGTGCTCGGCGCAGAAATCGAGCATCTCCTGCGTTTCGGGGATGCCACCAATCATCGATCCGGCCAGCGTGCGGCGCCGGGTGATGAGGCTGAACACGCCGGGCGACGGATGAGGCGTGGCGGGCGCACCGACCAGCACCATGGCGCCATCGCGCTTGAGCAGTACCAGGAACGCATCCAGATCGTGCGGTGCGGCGACCGTGTTGACGATCAGGTCGAGGCTCTGGGTGTGTGCCGCCATGTCTTCCGTATCGCGCGAGACCACCACCTCGTCGGCGCCCAGCGCCAGCGCGGCTTCGCGCTTGGACTCGGAAGTGGTGAACGCCACCACGTGCGCCCCCATGGCGTGGGCGAGCTTGATGCCCATGTGGCCCAGACCACCGATGCCCACAATCCCGACCTTCTTGCCCGGACCGGCGCCCCAGTGCTTCAGGGGTGAGTAGGTGGTGATGCCGGCGCAGAGCAACGGAGCGACCGCCGCCAATTGCGCCTCCGGATGACCCACCCGCAGCACATACCGCTCGTGCACCACGATCTGCCGGGAATAGCCGCCGAGCGTCCAACCGGGAGCGTCCGCCGTCGGGAAGTTGTAGGTGCCGACCATGCCATCGCAGTAGTTTTCCATCCCCGCGTCGCACTCCTCGCAATGCTGGCAACTGTCCACGATGCAGCCGACGCCCACCCGATCACCGATCCGGAATCCTTTGACATGGGCCCCCACCGCCGAGACCTGCCCGACGATCTCGTGCCCTGGCACACAGGGAAAATGGGTGCCCGCCCACTCCGCCCGGACCTGGTGAAGGTCGGAATGACAGATGCCGCAGTAGGCGATGTCGATCTGGACATCGTGGGGACCCGGCGCACGCCGGGTGATTTCCATGGGCTCCAGCGGCTTGTCACCGGCATATGCGCCGTAGGCGTGAACAGACATGGGTAATTCCTGCTCCGGAAGGGGAATGCCGGCCAGTCTGCCTTTGCGCGATACGTTTGATTAGATGATTAATTGTTTTAGACCTTATAAGTTCAACTAATCAATCATTCGTGCCAGACTTGGCCCATGGCACGCCGCAACCTCAATGATTTACTGGCCTTCGTCACGGTGGCCCGGGAAGGCAGCTTCACCCGGGCCGGCGCGGTGCTGGGGGTTTCCCAGTCGGCACTCAGCCAGGCGATCAAGGCGCTGGAGGAACGGCTGGAAATCCGCTTGTTGACCCGGACCACGCGCAGCGTGTCCGCCACGCCTGCTGGCGAGCGGCTGCTCCAGGCCATCGGCAATCGCTTCGACGAGATCGAAGCCGAACTGGATGCGCTCACCGAATTGCGGGAGAAACCCGCCGGCACGGTCCGCCTCACCAGCGGCGACCATGTCCTGCGGACCCTCCTGCTTCCCAAGCTGCTGCCGGTGATGCACCGCTACCCGGACATCCGCATCGAATTCGATGTCAGCTACGGACTGCGCGACATCGTGGCCGATCGCTTCGATGCCGGCGTTCGCCTGGGAGAAAGCATCGACAAGGACATGATCGCCATGCCGATCAGTCCCAAGCTGCGGATGGCCGCGGTGGCTTCGCCCGCGTACTTCGCCAGGCATCCCGTTCCCAAGGGACCCGCGGATCTGACCCGCCACAACTGCATCAACATCCGGTTCCCGACATCCGGCGGTCTATATGTCTGGGAGTTCGAGCGTCGCGGCCGGCAGATGAACGTGCGGGTCGATGGCCAGATGATCGTCAACACCTCGCCCCATATCGTGCTAGCGGCGCTGGACGGACTGGGCATCGCCTTCCTGCCCGAGGAAGAGTTCGCGCCCCACATCGAAGAAGGAAGGCTGGTCCGCGTGCTGCAGGACTGGTGTCCGCCCTTCTCCGGCTACCACCTCTACTACCCCAGCCGCCGCCAGCATTCGCCGGCGTTCTCGCTGGTCGTGGAAGCGTTGCGGATCTGACGTGCCGGCACGGCATGTCGGGGAGGACGCCCCTGCCCCGACATCATGCGTATGCCGCGTCAGCGCATCGCGCGTTTGCGTTTCAGCAGCTTCCGTTTTGGACCGTCGCCGGGCTGGGCCGGGGTGACCGATATCCATTCGGACTGGTTCATGATGCGGTCGACCTGCCGCTCCATGTTCTCGAAGCTGGCGTACCAGCGGTGGATGGCCATGGTGGGTTCGTTGTGTTCGTCGCCACCGCAGGCGGCGCTGAGGCAGCCCATCAGGTTGAGTTGGTTGCGCAGTTGTTTCAGTTCGTAGATGGCCGCTTCGGAAAAGAAATAGCCGGTGCGCGGCATGGCGGGCGTAGGGGAATCTGAACTCATTGGCGGTACTCCGGTCCGTGGGGAAAGATCCCCGTTGCCGGATGGCAAGTGGGGATGTCGGGAGGCCAAAAAACCGCATTGAGTCGGCGGGCGTATTCCCTCTTGCGAGGTCTTGTATTAGCCGCCCTCCCGACGTGACTTCCACCACGTCGGAGTACCGATGGTGCTGGTACGGAAGAGCCACCGAGAACTGCAACGGTGGCTCTGCTCAATGTAGGAGTTTTTGGACTCCGGCGACGAGTCTGCCTTCGCCATCGAACGCGTTCAATGCTTTGGCGTTCAATGTTAGGCAGATAACCTGGCGATAGTTCGAAGCGACCTGCCCTGTCATCCTCAACTATCGACGTTCGGACGGGTCCCGCCATATCGATGTCATATGGCCAGCCAAGTCTGACAGGTCATCTGACTGCGCCAGCCGCATGGGGCAGCCCGATTCCATCAAGCACGGACAGGACCCGTCGCGCCGCCGGGTTCATCGCGGCCCCGCCAATGCGACGGCATCGGCGCCGGCCGGGAAATGGAGCTGGTCGGAGACGTCGTGCGCGGCGCGCCAGATCGCCTGGGCCACATCTTGAGGTTGTGTGGTCGCCTGCGGGCGGGCGAAGGCGTCGAAGATCGGGCGGGCATAATCCGCATAGGTGTCCGGGATGAGGCCGTTCATGCGCTCTGCCCCGTTCTCAGCGAACCGCGTCGTCGGGCAGTAGCCGGGTTCGACCAGCTTGACCCGGATGCCGAACGCGCCGAGTTCGTGCGCCAGCGAACCGGTGAAACCTTCAACGGCGGTCTTGCTGGCTGTGTAGGCGGCAGCAAGGGGCATGCTGGCCAAGGTGACACTCGAGGTGACGTTCACGATCGTGCCCGCCCTTCGCTCGCGCATCTGCGGAATCACGGCCTGCACCATCGCCATCGCGCCGAACGTGTTGGCCTCGAACACCTCGCGCACGGTTTGCATCGACGTGGCCTCGAAGGCCCCGATGACGCCGATGCCCGCATTGTTGACGAGAACATCGATCGGGCCGGCCTGCTCGACAGCGTGGGCGATGCTGTCGGCGCGGGTGACATCCAGCGCTACCAGCTTGATACGGTCGGACGCGGGCAGGATGCCGGGACTGGGCCGGCGCATCGTGGCGATGACATTCCACCCGAGATCGTGGAAGTGACGGGCGGTTTCGAGCCCGTAGCCGGAGGAACTGCCAGTGATCAGAACGGTCTTCATTGCGGGGACTCCATGGTGGTAGGTGCGACTACGATAGACATGCGACACAGGACTATCGATGCTGTAGAGTCCATAAAACATTCGCCATAGTCCTGCAATGATCGACCCTCTCGCCGAGCTGATCGCCCTGCTCCGACCCATCCAGGTCATGGGGAAGAGCATTTCCGGTGCTGGCCGATGGGGCGTCCGCTACGCACCATTCGGGCACCCCGGCTTTTGTGTGGTGACCGATGGCTCATGCCTTCTGCAGGTCGATGGGACGGACCCGCTGCGTCTGCAGGCAGGCGATTTCGTGTTCTTGCCGGCGACGCCGGCATTCGTCCTGTCGGGGTTCGAACCCGTCGAGCCGCAGCACCTCGATCCCACCACCATCGCGGAGCAAGGCGCTGAACTGCGGCATGGCTCCCCTGAGGGGGAGCCCGATGTGCGCATGCTGGGCGGCTACTTCGTCTTCGATTCGCCGGACACCGCGTTGCTGGTGGCGCTGCTCCCACCCGTCATCCACGTCCGGGGCGAGGACCGCTTCGGCGTACTGGTGCGCCTCGTGCGCGAGGAAGCGATGCAAACCAGGTCGGGGCGCGACCTCATCCTGACCCGGCTGGTCGAGGTCCTGCTCATCGAAGCCTTGCGGGCGACACCGGGCGACACGGCGCCAGCGGGACTGCTGCGCGGACTGGCGGACGAGCGCCTCGCCCTGTCGATCCGGGAGATGCATCGCGACCCATCGCGCGCATGGACAGTGGAGCAGTTGGCCAAGGCTGCGGCGCTGTCGAGGTCGGCCTACTTCCAGCGCTTTACCCGCGCGGTCGGCATGCCGCCGATGGAATACCTGCTTGCGTGGCGAATGGCGATCGCCAAGGACATCCTCGACCGGCAGGACCTGGTGATCGAAAAAGTCGCGGAGCGCGTTGGCTATTCGTCGGCGAGCACGTTCAGTACGGCGTTCACCCGCTACGTCGGCCGGTCGCCGAGCGGCTATGCGCGGGAAAGGCGCCAGCTACGCTCGCGTGTGGCGTGATGTGCGCTTCGGGCCGCGGGCCCGTGCCTGTTTCCAGCCCGATGCGCCTGAAATCGTTGGCTTCCCGGGGCATGGCGACACCGGCCGGCGTCTCTTAGAAAATTCCTGCTTTCACAGGCAGTCAGGGCTCGTTCGCTTTATCCTCGATATCTGCCTAGCACCACTGGAAACTTCCTCACTCCAATTCTGCGCCGGCACCCGATTGAGGCCTTGGATTACCTATTTGACCTTGACGACTCCCAACGCGAACAGGCCTTGAGCGCTCTGATCATGGAGGAGGCATCATTGGGTGAAAGTGGGGAATGGTCTGATCAATAACCGATGACATGCTCGTCAAATGGTGTGCGGAAGCCCCTTCCACCATGTCCTTTTTCGGCGTCCGCATCTGCGGCATTGATGGCAGCGGAGTAGCTGCGTGACGCCTTTATGAGCTTGCCCCGAACAAGATCACATTCATGCATGAACTCATGGAGTGCGGTCTAACCTTCGGTAGCTCAGAACGCCAACTCCCCATACTGCGTCAACTGATTTCTGTGATCGCTTCATTTCCTGCACAAGTGGGGACGCCTGAGCAAAGAGCTAAAGATGAACTCACTGGGCGAATTAATTCTCACATTGATGCTTGGGAACGAATGTTCGCCATCGCGGACGTGATGAGACGTCAGCCTTCGCCATCGAACGTGTTCAATGCTTTGGCGCTCAATGTTAGGTAGATGACCTGGCGATAGTTCGAAGCGACCTACCCTTTCATCTTCAACTATCGACGTTCGGACGAGCCCCGGCACATGGTTGTTGTTACCGAACAAGCTGAACATTGAGCTTTGCGATGGGCTGGAAGATGTCGTCGGTGTAGTCGAGGCTTCCCAGCGGCCCCAAAATTCCAATACGGATCACCCACGCTTTCATCACCCAGGTCAACCGCGGTTGACCTGGATTTCCCGACGGAATATCAGGAAATTTAAGATCGCCCAGACCGCCGACAATGGACCGTACACATAGTACGCATACTCATAGCGCCCATAGTGCGCGACCTGCGTGTAGATCATCACCGACTCAACAACCTCAAGAACAGAGAGGGCCGTCAGGCAACAGGCGGCCATGAGCCAGCGAGTGCCAGCCTTTTTCCAAACCGGAAGCAGTGTCGCTGTAAGTGCGGCGCAAAGGATGAGCAGGATCGTAGCCATGACTTTCACGCGAAGCGGATGCTCGTAGCTTTGGCCTGTCAGAACTTCATGGTGCATCCCAAGCAGAACCCAGGCGCCTGTGAGCAGACTTCGCCCGAGCAGGAACATGTTGCCAAGCAGAACGACCATCTCTAGACGGATTAATGTCATCAGGCAATTCCAGCAAGGGTTCGCAAGAACAAAAACAGGCTTGCCTATTGCCATTTCTTTGAGCCCAGGATCATGGGCGGCTCTTGGGCCATATCCACACTTACCAGGTAGTAGAAAGGCGGAATAGCGTAGCTCAGCTCGACACCGTCGCGACTGATTTCGACGGTACCTGGCCGCCTACCCATCAGTGATGGGGTACTTGTTTCATCCTTATAGTCACCCGCCATAAGTCTTGCCACCAGATCAACGTAAAGCTGCACCTCATCAAGATCCTTTGGGCCGATAAGAACGTACCAGCTGGAGGGGCGTCGCGAGCATCCCTTTCCGGATGTATCGATCATGAAGCTAATTTTCTCGGGATCACTATCTACTTCGGCATTGACGCTTTCCGCAATCACCTCTTCGTATTGGTAGGCGCAGCCGAACCGAAGCTGCAGTGCATGGGTGATAGTGCGGGTGCCGGTAAGCTCGGAGAATGGCGTATCGCTTTTGGCATGAACAATTACAACCTCTTTCCCCTGTTTTTCAACAAGATGACTGACACTTCCACAGGCAGCAAAAGCGATCCATCCAAGTATCGAAAATAGCTTCATTCCTGACGTTGTTGATGGCATCTGCGGCACAAATGTGAGCCCTACGGCCCAACCTCTCGATGAGCGTAGGAATCCCGAGCTTTCTCCACCACCATCTTGCCTGCGGGAACGAACAAGTAGTTTGAGTCTGGCGCCTTGGAAAACTTGCCATAGAGCGTGACGTAGCCGCCCACTTCTCCCTGAAGTAGATGCTTAGGGTCGTCACATAGAATTGCAGATGATATGTCTTTGATTAGTGCAGCATCTTTGTTCAAGAACAACAGATCTTCGCCATTCACGTCGGCCAAGAAGCCGCGCACAGCAATCGTTAGTCCGAAGTACTTGCTCGGATTCGAGATCACGGCCGTAGCGTAAGTTGCGCATACCCGCTCGTCAAAACCGCCATGCGCGGTGCAGCGCAGGTCGACTTTCTGCGCGGTCGATTCGACGGGGGGTTCAACTCCCCGCGGCTGGCACCCAATCAGGCTTATCGCGGCCAACATTCCTGCCGAAAGAAAAATGCTTGGCTTCATGAGGTCCTTCACTCCGACATTGTTCCGACGATGGTGGCGACCACCACCGTTCGACCCAATATGTCGTCTGGCCATCTGACGATGATTGGCGGACATCGCCCTCCCCTTCCTCAGCTAAGCTCTCTTTGACGAAGGCACGCAGACAAGCAACTTCGCAGGCGTAATGGGAGATTCATGGTAGATGCCCTGCCTCGCCCAAGAATTGATGATGAAGTTCGCCGTCACCTTCTTACATCCAGACTCGTGCTCGAAGATTTTTCGATACTGGCCCCACGAGAGCGCAAACGAAATTCCCTCTTTGGGGTAGAGGGTGAGACTTTCCCAATTCCCCAAGGGCGGCGGATTCGGTCCTGGCGGAGTTGAAGTATCACTCTCCGAGAAATCCATCACGAAAACACCAGGCAACTCGGCGCTGCCTACCCCATGCAGCGCCGGCAGCCTGATGGGACGCTTGGTCATATTTACGACTCTGAGGTCAAGGTAGGTCTCATGTTGAGATGCAAGCGTGCAAACTTGGCCGGTCTTGCACTCGTCCTCACTCCAGGACTTGCCTGAACACGACGTCAAGCCGATGAAGGCGAAAAGAAAAAGTACCTTACCAAGTTCAATAGCCATGCAGCCACCTTGCAATCGGAAACTCCAAGACCACAAACGTCCTTGAAGATAGCCAGAAACTACGCATTGGCATCGGAAAGATTCTATCTTTTAAGCCGCCCAAGTACCTGCATCGAGGATGCGTCAGCCGAAGAACAACAGCTCCTCGATGAGTCTGATTTCAACCCATGAAGATAGCGACCCAAGACAGCATGAAAACCAGATTCGTCGCTTTCATTATTCACCTGAATTAGCTGCCTTTAGAGCCAAGATGCCCGGCGAAAGACGAGGCGGTTGAAGCTCGTTGGGAGCCGTAACGTCATGGAGCTAGTGGCAATATCTAACCGTGTTGGAGGTGAGTTCAATGTCTGAAATACCAGGAACATCCAACTTGTTCTTATAGATGACCTTAATCATGCGGCATTGACCTTCATCTATTCCGAACAACGAGGCCATGTCGATATCTCGGAGCGATCTCCCGTGAATATGGTCAGGCCCGAGAACCAGAGCGGGATCCGATGTGTCTTGAGGCGCAACATGCCCAAGACCAGGAATCTTCGTGAACGTGGCGGGTTTTCCGTCAATAGTGAAAGATAGCTCGGGATCGAACCCGTTTGGCCTCAGCAGCCTGTTTATCGTTACGGGCTCGGATGAGTTGTTGGCAAGAAGAATCAGGAATCTCTTGCCAACGTCCTCTACGCGCAACGATACCGTTCCTTCCACAGTACTGGAAGGTTCTTCGGCGGCCTTGCAAGAGGCAACTAGCACGAGAGCAGCTACCGCCACACTCGTCAGCAATCTTCTAGCGATTTGCATGTGTATGGCGCAATAGCGTTAACAAGTATGGGCTCCGAGGATCACCAGCCTAGTGCGTAGCAATCACCTGAATGAAAACCACGCCCAGAAGGCTATTTGCATGAATTGCATCCTAGCCGCATGAAGCTTTAGGCAATTCAATTGCAATATCGGCCACTTCGCCGGATTGATTCTTCCTTAAAGTGCGAGGATCAACTTTGAGAAGGGTTCTTGGAAGCTGCGTGTTGACAATGACCGCATCGTCCAGGTGACCGATATACCTGCCGGATAACCCGTTTTCATCGGACTTGAAAACACCCTGAAGCATGATAGAGGCCACCCCATTGCTTGCGAGGTCTTCGGACAGATTCACTGGAATGCTAACCCCGTGATCTATCTCAATCCCGCTTGATATCGTTTGCGAGCACGCCATATCCAATGACGGATATACGACCAAGCTTCGCTCCCCCCAAGTTGCATAGCCAGACGCGACAATTTTCTTCCCATGGAACAAACTCGGGTCAGATAGCAAGCTAAATGTTAGAGGAACGCACACATCCCCCTCCATCGCAGTGCACTGATAAGCATGAGAGGCTCTGCCAGCACCCGATGCGTCGTTAGCGGCGCCCCCTCGCTGGATCTCGTTGCAACCCATAAGAAGAGAAGCGCCTGCCAGAGTGCAAAGTAACTTCTTCACTTTCATTCACCACCCCCAACGACTCTGTACTTCTGATAATGATAGACCTGTTCTGCAGACCAGCCCGGATAATTCGACCAATCAAGCGCATAGAGAGCGTGACCACTGTGCGAAACATAGCTTGTGTAGTTGGTACGAGGGTATGTTGAAACTACATCTCCCCAGCTAAAGCCTGGGCCACTGTATCTGGGGTGAGTGTGGTAGTCCCCCGAGACGATTCCTTTGCCGTATTCGCCATTCAATAGACTCCTGTTGACAGCAACTCCGCAGATATTGCTTTGCGTGCAGATCTCACCATTGCTTACAGCATCGCCCGCGTAGAAGTAACTGCCTTCCCTGAAAAATCTAACTCCTATCTCGGTGCTGTATTTGTCAGCGATCGTTGGAAGCCGTCTATCGAGTTCCATTGCCAATGCGTCCATTGTTTCAAAAGGCTTTCCATAAATGTCGTGCAGCGCCGCATCTGCCTCGGCAACAGCTGCCCGCGCTACAGCAGGATCACGAACAACATCCGTGGAGTCTCTTCTTCCCCTGATCGTTCTGCGCCCTTCCTCGGGATTCCTCGTCACTGCTGCCTGGAGGGCCCCGCTGATCGCACCATTGGCAAACTTCCCCCCTGTGGCTTCCGAGATGGTCCCTCCGATGATGGCACCCACGACGGTGCGACCAAAATCATTGTCGATGTACCCCACTTGCGGCATCACCGCCGTGGTCAGGCCCGCTGCGACGAAGCCGTTGCCGAACTTGCCACCCTGGATCTCGGCCGCGATGCCGCCAGCCAAGGCGCTGATGGCCACCCGCCCATAGGTCACTTGGCCGCCGTACTTCACGTTCAGGCCATATCCCACCGCCGCCGTGAACGCGCCCGCGACCGCGGCCTGGCGTGCTTCCTTCGAGGAGGCCCCGAACGCCCGGGCCGCGTCATAGCTGCCGCCTGCCGCGCACAAGATGCCCCAAGGTCCGGCGAAGCTGCAGCCCACGCCCACCGCCAAACCCGTGGCGTTGGGACCCAGTGATCGCATCGCGCCACGAATCAGCCCCTTGTGCACGTTGTTGTGCATGAACCAGCCCAGCGCCAGGCCACCCAGGATGCCGAACTGACCGGTGGGGTCGGTATAGGCCAGCGGGTTGTTGAACACATAGGTATAGGCATTCCAGCTCTGGCCGTTGCTCGGTGCCTGCACCACCGGGTCCGGTTGCAGGAAGCGGGCCAGTTGCTCGTCGTAGATGCGCCCGTTCATGTGGGTGACTTGCGCGCCATCCACATACTCATGCCCGGTGTAGCCGCGTGGGGTGTAGTTGGAGGCGCTGCCGGTGCCGGCGGGATTGCCGTAGGTGCGGCGTGCACCGAAGGTGGCATAGTCCAGTGCCTCGGCCACGGTGCCGTTTGGGTTGGCGATACGCACCAGGCTGCCGAGGTGGTCGTGGAACAGGTAGCGCGTGCTCTGCGCCACATTGTTCACGACGGTCTGCAGAGCTACGCCGGCCGCGTAGCGGCGGGCGCTTGTCTGCACTCCGTTCTGGATGAGGATTTCCACGCCACCGATGTAGAGCGTGGTGGTGGCGCCATCGGTACGCTTGAAGCGCTGACCATCCGGCCCATACCAGAACCGCGTGATTTGCCCGCTGCCCATCTGGATTTCGTGCGCACGGCTGTCAGCTGTGTAGCGAATGGTGCGATCGTTACCGGTGCCCGGGGCATCGCGCAGGGTCTGGTTACCGCGATCGTCGTAGTGGTAGTACGTGGCGGACGCGCCTGCCCCGACCTGGTTCACCGCATGCGGACTGTTGGCGATGGAGGACACGGCGGCTTGGCTGACCATGCCGGTGGCGACCGACCCATAAGGGAGTGCACTGGGTTGCTGCACGCTCGCTTGCGTGGGTTGCGGGGTTGGCATGGCCTGGGCGGCCAGGACCGGGATGCCGGCGGCCTGCCCCATCGGCAGCGCCCCCACGCACCCGTCGGCACCGGGATAGGCGTAGCCCTGCCCGTCCTTGCTGCACACGTTGCCGAGTGCATCGTAGGCATTGGCCAGCAGCACCTGGTTGACGGTGGCGCCGTTGGCCATCGTCAGCCGCCCTTCGGTCACCCGGTTCAGGCTGTCGTAGGTGAACTGCTCCAGGTAGCGGCCTTCCTTCTGGTGCGAAGCCAGATTGCCAGCGGCATCCCATACGTAGGCTTCTTTCACCAGGTTGCAACTGGTATTGCCCGCACAGATTTCGGTCAGCCGGCCGGTCAATGCATGATGTTGCCGGCGCACTTCCAGGTTGGCTTGCCCGCCCCGGATGTCCCGGACCACGTTGCCCCAGGCATCGGTGGCCAGCGTACGCATGTAGGTGTCCACGGGACTGGTGCAGGCCGGATGGCTGTCCATGTCATCGCTGGCGCAGGTGGCCACCGCCCCTCGGGCGCCGAACTCGGTCTTGCTCCACAGGCCGCTGGCGTCGCGCGATTTCCATGGCCGTCCCAGTTCGTCGTACTGCACTTCGGATCCGAACATGCCCTCGTCGACGATGACCCCGTTGCTGGTCGGGCGGCCCATCGTGTCGTAGCCAAAATGGCGTTGATAATTGAGCCCGGTGCCGGCCTGCCCCGACCAGGCCGCGTACTGTCCGGTGATGGATTCCCAGGTGGGTTGTCCGCTACCACCGGCGGCCGTGTCGTATTCAGTAGTGGACTGCGTTTCGATGGTGCCGTTGGCCAGTTTGGCGGTGACTCGCCAGGCACGGCCGCGTGCGTCAATCTCGCGCTCGGTACGGTATCCGCCGTTGTCGGTCTGGGCTATCAACTCGCCCAGCGCGTTGTAGGCGAAAGTGGTGGTGCCGTTGTCCGGATCGATCTGCTGGATTTTCCGGCCCAGCACATCGTAGGTGAAGCTGTTCGTGATGGTTCCGTTACCCGCATTGCGGGTCACGCTGACCAGATTGCCGTCGGCCCGATAGGCAAACTGGGTGATGAAGCCGCTGGCATCCTGCGTCGAAACCACCTCGCCCTTGCCGTTGCGCACTTGCGTGGTGGGGTTGTTGCGCGCGTCGCGCGTGGTCGTGGCCAAGCCGGCGTACTGCGACGTCACTTGGCTGCCGTCCGGCGCCTGTGTGAGCGTGGGACGGCCCAGAAGGTCGTACTGGATGATGGTCCAGGCGCGGCTGGCATTGGTGCAGACCCCCGCCACATCGGCGGGGGCGGGGGGGGCGGCC